>NZ_CM170070.1:1975000-4959511 GCF_057197785.1 Pseudoalteromonas sp. MMG033 | reverse complement strand
TACCATTCCGCATAAAGCTGATTTAATCTTTATACGGAATGGTATTAATTATTAATACACTGCATTATTTAAATAAATGAAAAGGCCAGCTAATACAGCTGGCCTAATAGCTGTCAACTTGAGCTAGGAGAAGCCAAGCGTTGCCGTTAGTGATAATTAACTACCCAAGTGTGCTTGGCAATATTCAGCTTCATAGGCATCTAGGCCTTTATAGTATGCTCTGTATACTGTATATGTCTGTCCGTAATCTGCGCCAAAACCGTAGAATTCATACTTACCATAATTATGCTTGTAAAAATTAAGTTTAGTGGTTCCAGGTTTATTAGCATGTTTTAATTTTAGGTGTAGAGAATAGAATCTTTCACCAGAATGTTCGTCTTTCTTATACGTTCCTTTCATTAAGTAACTGTGGTCTTTTACTAAATAGTCTTCATGTGTATTAGCACCGATAATGAAGCTTCGGTTGGATTTTGTACAGATGGTGTATGTTAGCTCATATTCAGCAAACGGATCATTTATGTTTTTACTTTCTACATATAAAACACCGTTATGTTGTTTCTCATAGAGTGGTGTTGTGTTACGTTCAGTTGTTGGAAATGGAACAAAGTCGATCGGGCGAGGCTCTGTTGAAGAAGAGTCTCCTGCACCGAATGAATCTCCCGCACCGAATGAGTCGCCTGCACCGAATGAGTCGCCCGCACCGAATGAGTCGCCCGCACCGAATGAGTCGCCCGCACCGAATGAGTCGCCCGCACCGAATGAGTCGCCTGCACCGAATGAATCGCCTGCACCGAATGAATCGCCGGCACCGAATGAATCGCCGGCACCGAATGAATCGCCTGCACCGAATGAATCGCCGGCACCGAAAGAGTCACCTGCACTGAATGCTGTATCTGTCATTGAGCTATAGTAACCACTCTGATCAGTATCGCTAACGAGAGAATTAACAGTATCTGCTAAAGAGGCCGATACATGCATTGTGCCTACAGCAAGAGGTAACACAGTTAATAAATTGAACTTCATCGATTTTCCTTATAGTTTCTTTAAGGGTTATTGGGTTTTACTTAACTTTTCTAGTGCCATATCAAATGAGATCATGAGCACTTCTTTTAAGTCGGTGAAATACTCATTATGATTTTCCAATGGCAAGTGATTTATATGACTTGCAACGGTTGTAGTTACATATTTTAAGGTACCACTCAGTAAATAGTGACTCCCCTGATATTCAGATTGATGAGATATTTTTGATAATTCTTTAGCGAACAATGCTAGTACTTGAGATGCATGCTCTGTTTGGTTGATTTTTTGTTTCAGTTTGAACAGAATATTGGCTGCTTGAGTTATCGAATTTTTAGCATTAATAGGTGAAGGAACATGATGCTGAGTATATTTTCTTATTTCGCACATAATCGATTTTTTATCAATTTTTTGTGGGGTGATATCACTCAGCCTCTGCGATACCGTCCCTTCAATATATGCCCCATCGCTGCTGTTAATGACATTAACGAACTTGTTCGTTTTAATTAGTCTTTGCTGTGCGAGTCTAGACTCATTGTAAATACGATCTGTATAGATAGACTGTCTAAAATTACCTTTAGTTTCTATCTCAGGACTAAAGACACTTTTTGAAAGAGAGCTTGAATCTTCAAAATAAGCAGAGTGCTTACTGTGATGGTATTTGGGGTCGATATAGCCATAGTCACATCCGACTAAAATAATATTCTTAAAACCCATTCGTGTTAAGGATGCCAGAGCCATATTTGTGACAGTCGGGTTGCAGTTATATAGCTGGTCTACTTGTTTTACATTTTGAGTATAAACATGAGTACCTAAGTCATTGGCTTTTGGAAAAAGCATGCGATGGTCAAATAAGTTTACATATTTAGGGTAAACCGTATTAAGTGCAACCAAGACAACTTCCTTCATTCTCGGATCTCTGACTTGCTCTTCTTTAATATATAAGTTACACGGAAGACGTTCCATTTCAATGTGAAAATCTGGTGTAATATTGTTGTTTAATAAGGGATTGAGCGAAGTGCCACAAGATGCAATGAGGAAATTCTCACGATTTTCAATTAGGTAACTTATGTCATTATCCAATGATGGCCCATTACCGGCTATCACTAGAGGTATGTCCTCAAATTGAGACAGGACACCGTTATGTCCAGTAATCTCATGTGATAAACTATTTTTTACAGTGTGTGATAGTCCAACCAACTCATCTTCCATGAACCCCCAAAGGCTAGCTAGGCGATTACGCCAAGTTTTAAAGTTGTCATAGACTTGGTCGAATAAGGAGGTTGAATAGTGTCTGTATAGGCTTATATCTGCCACAATATGTGATCCAACCTTTTGTGAGATACACAAGAGCGCTCGTTCAAACTCTTCATAGCTCTCGCTGTGAATGAGGTGTAGGCTACCACCCCTATTACTACACTCTGTATGTATTTTTTGAAAACTAATATGGTGCGATGCCATACTGAGCATATCGTTAGAAGGCTCGAGAATGATGACGTCGCTATATTTAATAGACTTCATTAAAGCTTCAATATGGTAACCAGCTGCGAGCCCTAATATAATTAACGTACCTCGTTGTGGTTTTGAATTTGGCTTGAGACCCAACTTGTTTGCTGTCTCATTCATCTTATTAATCAAATGCTGATGGACGTAGTCACTCTGATTGTTTGTCTTAAACCGCATACTTAGGTGTTGAGGGTGTTTCAAAAAGAGTTTCACTTGCTGCTCACAACAGGCTTTTGCACAACCCTCATAAAAATCTACGGTCTTGTTTTGAAGGTCTTGATGATTCCATAATGAAGGCGGGGGGACTGAGGATAAGTTATTAACTGAGCTTAAAAAATTTAAGTTTTTACTAAATAGTTCCATCTTATGTAATTTGTTTTTAATCGTTTTCTATTGCATATTTTTTCAGAGTTAAAACCTTCCGTCAATTACACATTTTACTATAATTGAATATTATTCTGGAATAAATAATTTAAACCATTATTTCTATATTTTGTTTAATAAATATATGAATATATGGTAACTGAAAGGTGTTTATAAACCTATTTTTTCGGTGATTGTTCGTAAAAACCCAACTGCAGAAATACTATTAATGATTAAGTAGTTTTAAATGTTAAATTTGTGGTTTTTTAATGTTTGAGTCTTTTTATTAATATTTTCATTAGTCACTTGGAGTACTAGGGAGCTTAAAGCAACCTAATTTAAAGTTCAGAGTAAATGTGATTTCAGTTTCTTCATCATTGCTTAGGATCCAACCTACTAACATACCTTGCAATATACTGTACCGCTTTTAAATAACTTATGTTTCGTCTTCAAGCCTGAGCTGGCTGTTAAGTTTTCTAAAGCCTAGGCCTTCAAAACAGGAAAGTAGTCGAACAACAATTCGATATAGACAAGAAATTTGTATGACATTGTGACCTTTATTTTATAAATCAGAGGTTGTTAATTGGCGGATCTAATCCAAAGTAGAAACATAACATATTGAATTTAAGGTTATTAATGATAAATCAAGTAGGTTGAGAATACTGGCCTTTATCTTGCATTAACCACCGTGAAGTCAAATTTTTGGAGTTGGTTATGGCAATTAGTTTTGATAAAGCGCTAGGGGTACATCAGCATACCATGTTGATCCGTTCTCAACGTGCAGAGCTCTTAGCGAGTAATATCGCAAATGCTGATACTCCCGGTTACAAAGCAAAAGATATAGATTTTGGCAGAGCGTTAAACGCGGCAAAGTCGGCACAGCAAAGCGGCAATCAGATGACCCGTACCAACGAAAAGCACATTAGTGGTGGGACAAGATTGACTAACAGTGAAGAATTATTTCGTAATCCAAATCAAACAGATACGGGAGATGGTAACTCAGTTGATATACAAGTGGAACGGAACTTGTATGTACAAAACTCATTAGAGTACCAAGCTAGTTTGAACTTTTTGGGTGGTAAATTTAAAAGCTTGAAAAAAGCGCTTAGTGGTGGTCAAGGAGCCTAATTATGAGTTTATATAACGTTTTTGATATCGCAGGCTCCGGCATGAGTGCACAAAATGTTCGCTTGAATACCACTGCGAGTAATATATCCAATGCAAACAGCGTCAGTTCCAGTCAGGATAAGGTGTATAGAGCTAGGCATCCCGTATTTGCAGCCGAATTGAACAAGGCAGCAGCGGCAAATCCTAATACATTGAGTTCGTCTGTGGGAGTTAAGGTTTTAGGTATTGTTGAAAGTGACAAGCCGCTGCAAGTTGAATACAACCCTAACCACCCAAGTGCTGATAAAGATGGTTATATCTATAAACCGAATGTGAATGTGGTGGAAGAAATGACAAATATGATTTCTGCATCACGCTCGTATCAAACGAATGTTCAAGTAGCAGACGCAGCAAAGCAGATGTTAAGTAAAACTCTGTTGCTTGGTCAGCGCTAATTGGGAGTATAGCTGATGAGTAATGATGTCAATTCCGCAACTTCGTCCTTTGTTGACTCGTTGCGTTGGCAAGATAAAAAAGTGCCAACAGAGAAAAATGATGAGCTAAAGCAGGAAGATTTCTTTGCGCTACTTACTCAGCAATTGTCTTTTCAAGACCCGAGTAAACCAGCTGATAATGATCAGATGATATCCCAGATGACCAATTTTACGATGGCAGAGGGGATTTCAAACTTAAATACAAAGTTTGAATCATTGGCGGCATCGATGACATCAAATTCAGCACTTCAAGCATCAACATTGATAGGTAAGAAGGCTTTGCTCGAGTCTGACACTGTTGAGCATGGGCCTGGTATGCAGGCGAGAGGCTCCATTATTGTTGCAGAGCCTGTCGAAAAGCTTACTTTGAGTATCGTCAATGATAAGAATGAGCTTGTTAGAAAGATTGAATTAGGCAAGCAAAGCGTAGGTGCAACACGTTTTGAATGGGATGGTTTGACTGATAATGACGAGCCAGCCCCTCCAGGTGAATACACAATTAAAGCTGAAGGGCAAACAAACGGTAAGTTTGAGTCATTGCCAACAGCAACATTTAGAAATATTGATAGTGTTAATGTAAATGGCTCTCAGGGCATTGTCATTAACACTAAAGCTGGTGCAGTTAGACTATCTGACGTTGCAGAGATAGCTTAATCAAAAGATTTAACCTTCATTTATAGAGGTATTAGAGTATGAGTTTTAATATTGCTTTAACAGGACTAGCTGCAGCCCAAAAAGATTTGGACACCACAGCTAATAACATTGCAAACGTAAATACCACAGGTTTTAAAGAATCCCGTGCGGAGTTTGCTTCTGTCTATGCATCGTCAGTGTTCAGTGCGGGTAAAACCAAAAATGGTGATGGTGTATCAACGACCATGGTTGCTCAGCAATTCCACCAAGGTTCATTAAACTTTACACAAAACTCGCTTGATCTTGCTATTACAGGTGAGGGTTATTTTGCGACAAGTGAAGATTTAGGCAGCCAAGATTATACATTCACCCGTGCAGGTGCATTTAAGCTGAACAAAGATAACTTTATTGTTGATGCGAACGGCAACTTTTTACAGGGTTTCCCTGTTGATCCAAGTACGGGTGATACAACATCAGTGAGCTTAAGTACGTCGTCACCGTTGCAAATACCTGACGCGTCAGGATCTCCGCGTGCAACAACAAATGTTTATTCATCATTTAACTTGGATTCGACAGCGACGGCACCTACCATTGCATTCGACCCAGATACAACAGCATCTTATAATAGCTCAACGTCGACGACAGTGTATGACTCTTTGGGTGAGCCACATACCCTACAGTTATTTTTCCGTAAAGAAGACCCAACAACCGACGCAAATGAGTGGCAGGTCTATGCAACGTTAGGCGGAAAGCCTTTTGACGCGAACGGTAATGAGATTGTTGCACCTGCTGTGATAACTCCCATTACTGAATTTGGATTTAATGCGCAAGGTTTTCCTGAGCATACTGGAGCTGCAGAAACTCCCAATACAGGCACAACCTTTAACCCACTTAATTTAACAGCAGCCAATGTATCTGGGTTATTGACTAACGGTGCAACTTTTCCGTCAGATATTCAGTTAAACTGGCGTGATGAAGCGAATACAACGAATAAGTTACCAACGCAGTTTGCAAGTCGTTTTGAAGTTAAGGCACTTGATCAAGATGGTGCGACAACGGGTCGACTTGCAGGTATTGACATTGGCTCTGATGGTAAGATTGTTGCGTCATACAGTAATGGAGACTCAACTTTCTTAGGACAGGTTGCTATGGTGAGATTTTCAAACTCACAAGGTTTGACAGAAGCGGGTAATACAGGTTGGAAGAAAAGTTTAACCTCAGGTGAGCCAATTGCCGGTGAACCAGGCTCAGGTACTTTAGGTACGATTAATTCATCAGCATTAGAGCAATCGAATGTAAACTTAACAAATGAATTAGTTGACTTGATCAGTGCGCAAAGAAACTTCCAGGCAAACTCGCGTGCACTTGAAGTGAATTCAACACTGCAACAGAATATCCTTCAGATCCGATAATATTTATCTCTTGTAAAAAGCCGCGTTTGCGGCTTTTTTATTTTTTGACACTCACCTTGGCACTAATATTGCTTTTATCACTATATATTGAACAGTTTTAGGTCGTTCTCATGGATAAAATGCTCTATATCGCCATGTCAGGCGCTAAGCAAAGCTTGCGAGGTGTGGCGCTCAAGGCGAACAATCTAGCAAATGCTAATACGACAGGCTTTAAAGCAGACTTTGCACAAGCTCGCTCTATGCAAGCTTTTGGTGAAGGCTTACCAACACGGGTATTTGCCATGCAAGAGCGCCCTGGTACTAATATGTTAAGCGGCGCGGTTGCAGAAACAGGTCGTGATTTAGATATCGCGGTTGATGAGAAGTCGTGGATCAGTGTCATGGATGCCAGTGGTGAAGAGGCGTATACAAAAGTAGGTACCTTGAACATTACTAGCGACGGGGCTTTGGTCACAAGTCATGGACGTCAATTAATTGGCGAAGGCGGCCCGATTATATTACCTTTACCTATCGATAAAGTGGTATTTAGTGATGATGGCTCCATTCAAGTTCGTCCTCAGGGGGCCCCAGCAAACTTCTTAGAAACCGTTGATCGGCTAAAAATAATTACCGCTGATAATAACCAGCTCGAAAAAGGTAATGATGGTTTATTTAGGCCACAAGAAGACCAGCTTGATGATGGGCATTGTGGTTTTTGCGAAGTATCTCCAACGGCAAAAGTGATGAGTGGATATTTAGAAATGTCTAATGTAAACCCCGTTCATGAAATGGTGGATTTGATAAACCATCAGAGACAGTTTGAGATGCAAATTAAATTAATGAAGTCAGCAGAAGAAATTGACGAGCGACACACTTCGCTCCTGCGCATAGTTTAAGAGAGTGAGGTATAGATTATGAATCCAGCATTGTGGATAAGTAAAACAGGGCTTGATGCTCAGCAAACAGATATTTCGGTTATTTCAAATAACTTGGCGAATGCCAGTACGGTTGGTTATAAAAAGAGCCGTGCTATTTTTGAAGATTTACTGTATCAAAATATCAATCAGCCCGGTGGGCGCTCATCACAGGATACTGAGCTACCTTCAGGTTTAATGCTTGGTGCAGGTTCTAAAGTCGTGGCTAACCAAAAGAACTTTTCTCAGGGCAATATGATAAGCACTGAAAACTCTTTGGACTGGATGATACAAGGTCCAGGTTTTTTTGAAATACAAATGCCAGATGGCACCATTGCGTATTCTCGAAATGGACAGTTCACCACGGACGAAACCGGTCGTGTTGTTACATCAGGTGCAGGTTTCCCGGTACAGCCAGAAATGACAGTACCAGATAATGCGAACTCCATCACCATATCTCAAGACGGTGAAGTATCAGTAAGTATCAATGGTCAGGCAGAAAACACAGTTATTGGCCAATTAGTTATCAGTGACTTTATCAATCCATCAGGGTTAGAGCCGATTGGACAAAACTTGTATACAGAAACAGCTGTAAGTGGCGCCCCAGTGCAAGGTAACCCAGGGGTCGAAGGATTGGGCTCTATGGTTCAAGGTGCGCTTGAAACGTCGAACGTAAACGTGACTGAAGAGTTAGTAAACTTGATTGAAACCCAGCGCGTCTATGAGATGAACTCTAAAGTCATTAAGTCGGTTGACGAAATGCTGAGTTATATCAACCAACAACTTTAATTAGGGTAGGGCAGATCATGCGTAAATGTATATTGGTAGTTACGTTAGGTTTAGGCTTAAGTGGGTGTATGTCTACTGAAAACAGTGATGTTGTCAGAGATGACCCTTATTACGCACCTATGTATCCTGAAATGGAGGCAGAGCCAGTTGTCACAACGGGCTCGCTGTTCAACTCATATTCAAATGATCTGTACTCAGATAAAAAAGCAGTGAGAGTCGGCGATATAATTACGGTTGTACTTAGAGAGTCTACCCAAGCTTCCAAAGCGGCTAATTCTAAATTAGATAAAGACAGTGAAGTCAATGTGGACCCTTTCCTAGGTCTTGGTAACGCGCCTGTCAATATTGGCGGTGACGCCATTCAACTGGATATGGGTGCGAACTCTTCTTACCAAGGTGATGCACAAGCTAATCAATCAAATAGTTTGTTTGGTAACATCTCAGTAAATGTAATGAGGGTTTTACCCAATGGCAACTTGGTGATCCGCGGTGAGAAATGGCTAACGCTAAATACGGGTGAAGAGTTTATTCGTTTAGAAGGGTTAGTGCGGCCGCAAGATGTTTCCGCAGAAAATGAGGTTGAATCAAATCGAATTGCTAATGCACGCATTCAGTATTCAGGAAAAGGTCAGACGCAAGAAGTGCAGAGTGCAGGCTGGCTAACTAAATTCTTCATGAGCACATTAATGCCGTTTTAAGGAAGTTGATCATGCGTATTCTGCAAAGTGTAATTTTATCATTGCTCCTTATCATATCGGTCAATGCACAAGCTGAGCGAATTAAAGACGTCAGTGTCGTTGAAGGAGTGAGAAGCAACCAACTTATAGGTTATGGTTTGGTGGTGGGTCTGCCTGGGACCGGTGAGCAAAGTCGGTTTACAGAACAGAGCTTTAAAGCGATGTTAAACAGTTTTGGTATCACCCTGCCGGGTAACCTAAAACCGAAGATTAAAAATGTAGCAGCTGTTGCTGTACATGCCGATTTACCGCCATTTGTAAAACCAGGGCAAAGTATTGATGTCACCGTTTCATCTATTGGTAGTGCGGGAAGTTTGAGAGGCGGTACATTATTGCAGACATTTTTAAAAGGTGTCGATGGCAACGTCTATGCAATAGCACAAGGCAGTATGATCGTTGGGGGCCTAGGCGCTGAAGGTTTAGATGGGAGTCGAGTGGTGATTAACACCCCTACAGTTGGCAGAATTCCCAATGGCGCTATGGTTGAGCGAGCAGTTAAAAGCCCGTTTACACAAGGGGATCATATTACGTTTAATTTGAACCGTCCTGATTTTACAACAGCCAAACGCTTAGCCGACAGAATAAATGAACTAGTGGGGCCTAATAGTGCCAGCGCACTGGATGCAGCCTCTGTGAGAGTCATCGCTCCGAGAGACCCATCGCAACGAGTGGCATATTTGTCTACTCTGGAAAATCTTGAATTTAAACCAGCAGATACTTCAGCAAAAATCATCGTTAACTCAAGAACGGGTACGATTGTAATTGGTAAAGATGTGAAGTTACAGCCAGCGGCGATAACACACGGTGGATTAACAGTGACAATTGCTGAGCAAACAAATGTGTCACAGCCACAACCTTTGACGGATGCTGATGCCGTCGTTACACAACAAAGTATTGTGGATGTTGATCAAGATGACTCGAGAGCATTTGTATTTGACCCAGGTAGTAGCCTTGATGACTTAGTTCGTGCAATTAATGCAGTTGGCGCTGCCCCTGGTGACTTGATGGCGATATTAGAGGCGTTAAAAGAAGCGGGTGCAATACATGGTCAATTAGTCGTTATATAGTTTATTTTATAATCAAAAAGTTAGCCTCATATTTATGAGGCTTTTTTTTGGCCTAATATTTGCATTTGATTAAGTATTCATTTTTTAACGACGTGTTTTTGACCATGAATACTGATCCTACACATAATCAAAGTTTTTTTGATTTAAACAACCTGAACTCATTGAGACAGGATGCATTAAAGAGTGCAGGGGACGGTGATGCATCAAAGCAGGCGTTGAAAAAAGCTGCGGAGCAATTTGAATCAATTTTTACGCAAATGCTATTGAGCAGTATGCGTAAAGCCAATGAAGCATTTGAAGACAAAGATAGTCCTTTCAATTCGAGCAGTGTTAAATTTTACCGAGACATGCATGACCAGCAGATGGCTCTAGAGCTGTCAGGTAAAGGTAGTTTAGGCTTAGCTGATTTGATTGTTCAGCAACTTTCTCCGCAAAAAGATGGTTATATGCCTTCTTCAGTTATTCGCACAGGGGCGGAGATCCAAAGCGATAAAATAGTCAGTAGGCAAGCTCCACATACAAATACCCCAGACAGTACTGAGTTGACTACGTCAGCACCTAAAGAAGTCGCTCAGCAACAACAAACTGACCCTCAAGCTTTTGAAAGCCCTGAAGAGTTTATCAATACTTTGTGGGATTACGCGAAATCAGCGGCTGAAAAAATCGGCTTAAACCCTGCTGTTATGGTAGCACAAGCCGCTTTAGAAACGGGTTGGGGCAAGCATGTGATAGCAAAACCTGACGGAAATAGTAGTTTTAATTTATTTAATATCAAAGCGGATAGCCGCTGGACAGGAGACAGTGCCAGTAAAATGACACTCGAATTTGAACAGGGCTTACCTGTTAAAAAACAAGCAAACTTTCGTGCTTACGAGTCGCTAAAAGATAGCTTCAGTGATTACGTAAACTTTTTACAGTCTAACCCTCGCTATCAAGACGCCCTCAAAAAAGCGGCTAAACCGAGTGAATACTTAGACGCTTTGCAACAAGCTGGGTATGCAACGGATCCTAATTATGCCAATAAGATAAAAAATGTATTAGGCGGTTCGCACTTTCAGTCCGCAGTGACATCGTTTATGCGTCAAGGAGTAAACTAATATGTCTTTTAACTTGATGAACATTGGTACTTCGGGCGTCAGAGCAAGTAGTGAGCTATTGCAAACGACCAGTAAAAATATTGCTAACCTAAATACAGTTGGTTATATCCGAGAACGTACTGAACATGCGACGATGGTTGGCAACCAAGTTGGTCGCGGTGAAACAGTAAGGCTATTGAATGAGTTTGCTCAAAAGCAATTAATTCGTGACATATCTAGTCAATCATACTATGAACAGTTTGTGGCTGAGTCAGCACGTGTAGATACTTTGTTTGGTGAAGAGTCAAACAACTTAAATACGAGTATCAACTCTTTATTCAATAACTTGCAAGAAGCAATGAATCTGCCTTCTTCAACTGTAACACGTTCCCTATTTCTGACCGATGCACAAAATATGATTGACCAAATGGATCGTCTATCAGGTATCGTTTTTGATCAAAATAATATTGTTAATGAGCAGCTCGCAATATACTCGCAAGAAGCAAACAATTTAATTCAAAAAATTAGTGACCTTAACGGTCAAGTTGGAGCGCTTAACGCGAATCCTGATAGTAACAATGCTAATTCTGTACTGAATGAGCGCGATCAATCAATAAAAGAGCTGTCTGAACTCGTTGATATAGAGGTACTTGATGGTTCAAATGGTGAAAAATTGGTTTTTCTTGGATCTGGTCAATCTGTGGTGATGGAAAATGGCACATTTAACCTATTTTCTCTTGATGGGGATCCAGATCCGAACCGAAAAGAGTTAACGCTCGATGTTACAGAGGGTAGTGCGATTGCTTTAGAAGTCGATCAAACTAAGCTTCAAGGCAAAATTGGTGGGCTACTGGCATTTAGAGATGAAATTTTAGTACCCGCTCAGAATCAATTGGGGCAAATTGCGCTATCTCTTGCTGATGCATTTAACCAGCAGAATAGATTAGGCATGGATTTGGATGGTAACTTGGGTGGTGATTTATTTACTATCCCAACTACGGCTGGTTTTCCCCACCGCTCGAATACCAGCGCAACCCAGTTATCCGCAACGCTAGAGCCCGGAAAAGGTGATCAGATCCCTGCAACAGATTTTAGAGTGACATATAACGCAGGTAATACAGTCACGATTGCGGCAATCGATGCATTTGGCAATACCATTGGTACTCCAACCAATGTGGCTTACACGGACCCATTAAACTCGACAACTGCACCAGCTGGAACTGAATTGTATGGGCTGCAAATCAGCTTTACAGATGCAAGCGGTGCAGCTGCTTTACCTAATGATGGTGATACTTTTGACATTAAGCTTAACTCCGCGGCTGCTGGCACATTATCGTTAGCAACCGACAGGCCAGAAAGCGTCGCCTTAGCCTCTCCGATTAGAACCGAATCCTCAGCTGGGAATGTAAGTAATGCGACCATTTCAGTTGGTTCTGTGACCAATACGGATCCTGCTAGCAGTAATTTCGCGGCGACAAATCCACCGTCGCTTGCGCAAGGTACGATTACCATACAGAAAACAGCAAACCCTGACGAATATACAATCACTGATGGTAATGGTACGACAACATTTATAGCGGCGGCACCTCGAGAGAACATTTTGGCGTCTGCTGGAGGTGTGTATGCAAATTATGGGTTTGACTTTGATATAGATGGCGAGCCCGCTACCGGAGATACATATACGGTTGAATTTAATGAAGGTGGCTTTGATGATAACCGTAATGGGTTGATACTGAGTCAATTGCAGTCAGGACAATTAGTACGTCAAAATGTTGTAACAACAACGGTGGCAGATAATCATAAGACGTTTAATGAAGCATATGCGGGGTTGGTTACAGAGATTGGTGTTATAGCTAATCAAGCAAAAACTAATGGCGCTGCCTATGATGCCCTTGCGGCTCAATCAGAAGCGTGGTTTGAATCAGTTGCCGGCGTGAACTTAGATGAAGAAGCGGCAAATTTGCTCCGTTTTCAGCAATCGTATACAGCATCTGCACAGATTTTGAGCGCTGCTCGTACTGTCTTTGATACATTAATTAATGCTGCGAGGTAATTATGCGTTTATCTCATAATATGATTTTTAAGAACAACTTGAACTCTATTTTAAATAGTCAGCAAGAAGTCAATAAATCAATGAAGCAAGTTAATACGCAGAAGCGAGTATTAACGGCCTCTGACGATCCTTCAGCTATGGCAAGATCATTACTATATTCAGATAGAATCCAAACTAATGAGCAGTATACAAAGAATCTGACTATGTTAAAAAGTCGACTTGATACGCAAGAGGGTGTACTTGAAAACATAAAAGATTCTTTAACTCGTGCTCATGTGTTGACAGTGCAAGCAGGTAATGGTGCTTTAACTTCACCAGATAGAGCTTCTCAGTCTGAAGAGTTAAGTGCAATAAAAACAGCAGTACTCGATTTAATGAATGCTAAAACCGAAGATGGGCGTTATATCTTTTCTGGATATCAAGATAATACCAAGACCTACGCTTATGACAGTGCAACAGGAAGGTATGCTTACAATGGGGATCAAGGTCAGCACAAGATAAAGGTTGCAGAGGGCGTCGAGATCAAGTCAAGTGACAATGGCTTCGATGTGTTCGAAAGTGTCGATCAAAGGTTGAACGTGACACAAAACACGGGGTTCAATAATACCGGTGGGGTAACAGCGAGTACAGTCTACGTAAAAGAGCAGGCTGATTTTGAGCAGTTCCACAAAGCAAATTATAATCCTGACCCAGCGGCAGCGGCGACAGGCAACCAAATTATTATTACTATGGCCGCTGGCACACCAAATAGCTACACTCTGACACAAGGTGGAACAAATATCGGCACCGGCACTTTTGCGGGTAATCGTATTAACTTTGGTGGGATGGAAGTCGATATTTCTGGCACATTGCCAGGATCTACTACGATAGAATTAGAACCACCCCAAAAAGACAATGTGCTCAACACATTGGATAAGCTGATTAATGCGTTGGAAAATCAGTCGCTGAGTGATGATGATTATAGGCAATTACTCGCAGATTCTATGGTGGGCATAGAGAATGCAAAAAATCGTGTTTCTCAAATTCAGTCTGGATTAGGTGGCAGACTTAATACGGCAACAAGGATAACGGATGCCAATGGAGATTTAGATGTTAATAACCAAATTGCGCGGGCTCAGTTGATTGAAGTTGATATGGCTGAAGCAATTACAGAATTAACAAAACACGAAACGGCTTTACAAGCCTCCCAAGCAACTTATGGCCGTTTGTCGAATCTTTCTTTATTAGACTACATTCGCTAATTTAAATACTCGTAAATTGTATATTTGTATCAATTTACGAGTATGCTTACCATAAACCCCTTCTAGCCCCATTAACTGATTATAAATAATAAAGTTTATTTGACGCTATCTTCTCAATTGTTGTCTGTAAATCATTCTTCCCAGACCTAGTCATGCTGCTTTTAAGTCACTTAAAAAATATAAAAAACAAAAGGTTAAAATTTTTTTTAATTTTTTACTAAAGGATTTTCTCGAGAGTCCGATAACTTAATTAACCAAGCCGGAGAGATAAAAAATCATCGAAGGCTAGAGAATTTAAGTTTGAGAGTAAACTAAGTTTACAGTGGGAGAATCATCATGGCACTTTATGTAAATACTAACGTAAGTTCATTGAACGCTCAAAGACAATTAAACAATTCAGGCAATGCTCTAGACGTATCGTTCAAGCGTCTATCATCAGGTTTCCGTATTAACAGTGCGGCGGACGATGCGGCAGGCCTACAAATATCAGACCGTTTAACATCTCAAATTAACGGTTTGAATCAAGGTAACAGAAACGCAAATGACGGTATTTCTTTAGCTCAAACAGCTGAAGGTGCGATGGACGAAGTGACTTCTATGTTCCAACGTGTCAGAACTTTGTCACAACAAGCGGCAAACGGTTCGAACACAGACGAAGATAGATTGGCTATCCAAGAAGAAATTCGTTCATTAATGTCAGAAGTTAACCGTGTAGCAACAGATACTACCTTTGGTGGCGCTAACTTACTAGACGGTTCATATGAAGCGAGCTTCCAAGTCGGTGCAGATGCGGTACAAACAATCGGCTTCAGTATGCAAAACGTTGGCGGCACAGCGGCAATTAATAGCCTATCGGCAAACGGTGGCTTCACGCTATCGGGTATTGCGGGCATTGCGAGTGCTGTAACCGGAAATGAACTGTCAACACTAGCGGTAGGTGTATCAGATATTGACGGTGCGGCAGTGACTGAAACGTTTGCGAATACTTACATTGCTACTGCAATCAGTGTATCGAGTCAAACCAATGCGCAAGTAGTGATGGCTGGTATGGACTCACTAATCGCAGTAGTTGATAAGAAACGTGCGGAGCTAGGTGCTGTACAAAACCGCTTCCAGTCAACAATTCGTAACCAATCGAATGTTGCAGAAAACCTATCAGCTGCGAAATCTCGTATCAAAGATACTGATTTTGCTACAGAAACTGCAAGCCTTACTAAAATGCAGATTCTACAACAGGCGAGCCAAACAATCCTAAGTCAGGCAAACCAGCGTCCACAGGCAGCTTTGAGTCTACTAGGTTAATATAATTAATAGGAAATAGTTGAAAGAGGTGTCTGTGCTTGATGGGGTATTAACACAGACACCCAAATTGGACGATAAAGCGGAGAAGCTTAAATCCAAAAGCGTTCATCAATTTAGTGAACATGAATTATTAAGCACATACTATGCCAATTTTTAAATGAAATATTGGCACTCACTCTCAAACTTTAAAAAAGAGGCAGTTACTGCCTCTTTTTTTATTCTTGAATACCTTATTTTCAACTCTGGCACGGCTATTGCTTTATTTCAGGAAACTTGAAAGAAATGTACATGGGCAATGCTTTGTATACATATCAAGCAAAGATCTTGCCGCTCCATGCAATCGACTTGTACTTCTTTCTAGATATCGACAATTTATAGAGAGAGAGTGAATCATGGCTTTATTTGTAAATACAAATGTCAGTGCGTTGAACGCACAAAGACAGTTAGCGCAGTCTAGTGTTGAGCTGGATACTTCTTTTAAGCGTTTATCTTCAGGTTTACGGATCAACAGTGCGGCTGATGATGCGGCAGGTCTACAGATCTCAGATCGTCTTCAATCTCAAATACTGGGTTTAAACCAAGGTAACCGTAACGCAAATGATGGTATTTCATTGGCACAAACAGCAGAAGGTGCAATGGATGAAATCACGTCAATGTTCCAAAGAATGAGAACATTGTCACAACAAGCGGCAAATGGTTCTAATACAGACGAAGACCGCCTGGCAATTCAAGAAGAAATTCGTCAGTTGGCGTCAGAAGTAAACCGTGTTGCTACAGATACAACATTTGGTGGTCAGAACCTATTAGATGGCTCTTACTCAGCAAACTTCCAAGTGGGTGCTGATGCTGTTCAGACCATTGGTTTTAGTATGCAAAATGTTGGCGGAACAGCGGCAATTAATAGCCTATCAGCAAATGGCGGCTTTACCGTGTCGGGGATTGCCGGTATTGCGAGTGCTGTTACAGGCAGTGAACTGTCTGCATTAGTTGCTGGTGTGTCTGAAATTGATAATGCGGCAATTACAGAAACATTTGCTGGCGTATATCAAGCTACGTCTATCAGTGTTTCTTCGCAAACCAATGCACAAGCCGTAATGGCAGGTATGGACTCGCTTATTGCTGTCGTTGATAAAAAACGCGCCGAGCTTGGTGCGGTTCAAAACCGTTTTCAGTCAACCATTCGTAACCAAAGTAACATTGCTGAAAACCTTGAAGCTGCAAAATCAAGAATCAGAGATGCAGATTTCGCAATGGAAACTGCTAAACTAACTAAAAATCAGATCTTACAACAAGCAAGTCAGACTATTTTAGGTCAGGCAAATCAACGTCCTCAAGCAGCATTGAGTCTATTGCAAGGATAAAATTTTAAATTTTTTTAAAAAAAAGCTAAAGCATTCGCTCATCTCGTCGATATCAGAGTTAGAGAACTATAAATTTAGGACTCTGACTCTCATCTTCGCAGGGTAGGGGTATCCCGCGTTGATGGATGAAATGATAAAGCGGAGGCTATTATGGCTATTTTTGTAAATACGAATGTAAGTTCTTTGAATGCTCAAAGACAACTTAATAATTCGTCAATGGCGTTGGATACATCTTTCCAGCGGTTGTCTTCAGGGCTAAGAATTAATAGTGCGAAAGACGATGCTGCGGGTATGCAGATCTCAAACCGATTAACAGGTCAAATTAATGGCTTAAGTCAGGGATCACGAAACGCAAATGATGGTATTTCTTTGGCTCAAACAGCTGAAGGGGCACTAGACGAAACAACACAAATGTTTCAACGAGTCAGAACATTGGCGCAACAAGCATCAAATGGCTCAAACACAGATGAAGACAGACTCGCTATTCAAGAAGAAATTCGCTCATTAATGGGTGAGGTGAACCGAGTTGCTACAGATACGACCTTTGGTGGTCAAAACTTACTAGATGGCTCTTATCAAGCGAGTTTCCAAGTAGGTGCTGATGCTGTACAGACTATTGGCTTCAGTATGCAAAACATTGGTGGTACTGCGGCAATTAACAGTATTTCTGCTAATGGCGGTTTTACCTTATCGGGTATTGCTGGCGTAGCAAGTGCTGTAACTGGTAATGAGTTATCAACATTAGCAGTAGGTGTGTCAGATATCGATGGTGCCGCTGTCACAGAAACATTTGCGAATACTTATATCGCAACTTCTATCAGTGTATCTTCTCAAACAAACGCGCAAGTTGTCATGGCTGGTATGGACTCATTGATCGCGGTCGTGGACAAAAAGCGTGCTGAGCTAGGTGCCGTTCAAAACCGTTTCCAATCTACTATCAGAAACCAAAGTAACATCAGCGAAAACCTATCGGCTGCACGATCTCGTATCAGTGATACAGACTTTGCTGTTGAAACTGCAAACTTGACCAAAATGCAGATTTTGCAACAAGCGAGTAGTTCAATTTTAAGTCAAGCCAACCAGCGTCCTCAAGTAGCCTTATCGCTTCTAGGGTAATTTTGTTGCAATAGTAGCGTCAGGTTTATACTTATTTGATAAACTTGACGTATACTATAAGTTGAGCTTGCTATTTGGAATAGGAGGCGAATCGTGAAAGAGGTTCAAATTCCACTTGGTAATGGTACACAGACTTCTTTACTGGCTCGTGAGCAAACAAAGCAAGAAGAGGGGGTCGAATCCCTCAGAGCGATTGAAAAGCTTACTGATGTACAAGACAAGTTAAAGTCTGAGTTAGAGCAGTCAGATGAAAACTCTGAGTTGTTTGAAGCTGTGAAAGCCAATCTTGCCAAGGTAAATGATTTTATACCGGTCACGGCGACGAATTTGTCATTTGAATTTGATGACCAAGGAGATCCACCTTTCATAAGGGTGGTGGACAAAGATAGTGACGAGGTGATTCGTGAGATTCCTTCAGAGGAATTCCGTGAAGTCGCTAAAGCATTGGATGAACTTGCCGATAAGGTATCAGGTAAAGGTGTACTGTTCGATAGAACAGCATGATAGTTAGTTGGAGGTAGAAAAATGCCACTTATTACATCTGCGGGTGTAGGCTCAGGGTTAGATCTTGAGGGCATTATTAAAGCGTCAATTGATGCTGAAAATAGGCCCAAAATGGAACAATTCGTCGCAAAGGATCAGCGTCTAGCCGTTGAGCTTTCCGCAATTGGCGAGGTTAAATCTGCCCTATCTACCCTCAACGACACTGTCGAAAAATTGGCGGACATTGATAATTTCAACAAGCGGGTTGCGAATATTACCCAGCCTAGCAGCGGCGACATTATCAGCGTCACGCCAACATCTGACATTTCTGTGGGTGATTTTGAAATCGCAGTGCAAGAGTTAGCGCAGGGGAGTCGTGCTGTAAGCGCAGATAACGCGTTTGCAACAGCGGATTCTGTTGTGAGTGCATCTGGTGGAACCTTATCATTTTCTGCCGGTACAAAATCATTCGATTTAGCTGTAACAGCGGGCATGACCTTAAATGAGCTAAGAGATGCAATTAATGCTGACAGTAACAATTTTGGTTTAACGGCAAACATCATCAATACAGGTGATACTGACGTAGGAAGTAAGCTGGTCTTGACTTCCAGTGTAACTGGTACGAATAACGATTTAGTGATAACCAGTGACACGTCTGAATTAGACGCGATCGAAACATATGATGCAGCAACCAACCCCACCGGTGGTATGCGGATCGCCGATGATGACAAAGCAAAGAGTGCGGTTATTACAGTTGATGGTCTAACTGTAACCAGCGAGACAAACACTTTTACGAACGCTGTACAAGATATGACAATCACAGCCAAAGCTAAAAGTGTTCAAGATGCCACGACTCTGGAATATGAAACAGCCAAGCTGAATATTGCTTACGACAGAGAATCGGTGACGACGCTCATAGATGAGTTTATAACGAATTATAATGCAGTTGTTGGGCAGATTGGTTTTAGAACACGTATTGGTGAGCCGTTAAATGGTGATTCATCGATGCGAAGTTTAAGTGATCAGATGGTATCTACCTTGTCGAAAGCGTTAACGGACGCAGGCCCGTTTGGCTCAATTTTTGACATTGGTATTAGCGTTGATAAAAAAGGTTATTTAGAAAAATCATCCCTGGTACGTAGTTTAAATGAAGCTATGGATACCAATTATGATGATATTGGCACAGCGTTTGCAGGTCCTAATGGGGTTGCCAAAGATTTAGAAACTCTGCTTGGCAACTATGTAGATTCAGGTGGATTACTGAAACAAAGGGAAGATGATTTAACGACTCAGCAAAAGGCGATCGAAGATGATGTTTTAAAGCATCAATATCGCATGGAGTCATTGGAGCAGAGGCTCCGCAAGCAGTATGCTGGACTGGATGTTTTGATAGCGCAAATGCGTCAAACGCAAACGTATCTGGGCTCTCAGTTAGCAAATTTACCTGGATTTACTAGTAGTAAGAAATAACACACTAAGGAGCCGTTTTTATGTATAACGCAAAAGTTAAAAATTATCAGCGTGAGGCACTGAAAACTCGAGTTGCAGGTGCTGATAGATACGAGATAATTCAAATGCTGTTAGGTGGTGCTATTGAAAAATTGGTCTTGGCTAAAATCTCGATTGAGAAAAAACAGTTAGAGGCAAAAGCGGAGCATTTATCTAAGGCGTCGGCGATTATTGAAGCGCTACGCGGTTGTTTGGACTTTGAGGTCGGCGGTGAAGTGACTGAAAACTTGTATGCACTTTATAGCTACATGATTGACAGGCTGCTAGACGCGACGATTCAAAATGATCCTGAAATGGTTCAAGAAGTATCCCACTTATTAAAAGAGATTAAATCTGCGTGGGATGCAATCCCGCAAGATGTAAGAATGCAGACAATGCAAGATTACGGTGCAGATGCGAATGTCGGATAGTAGTGAGTATCATCGCTTAAAAGTGGCTTTTGATACTTTTGAGCAGCAGCTAGAAAAAAATGTTGATAGTACGCTGGGCTTGTATGATGAGCTCAGTGAAGAAATTAAACAATTATTCAGCAACCCAGAGGTTTCGACCGAAGAAAAAGCGGCGTTGTTGACTCGCCATGGACAAATCATAGAAAAGGTTGAACAAAGCCGAGAAGATATTAAGTTGCAATTGATCCGCTACAACACAGGCCAGAAAAAAATAAAGAAGTACTACGATGTCAAATAACTTGCACGATAAAGACTCCATCCCAGAACAACTGCAAGATCTCGAAAAACAGATTCAGGATTTAGATCATCAGCAACAAGCCGAAGAAGCATTTATTGATGCGGCAAATGATTTATTCAA
Organism: Pseudoalteromonas sp. MMG033; assembly: GCF_057197785.1. Classification (NCBI taxonomy): domain Bacteria; kingdom Pseudomonadati; phylum Pseudomonadota; class Gammaproteobacteria; order Alteromonadales; family Pseudoalteromonadaceae; genus Pseudoalteromonas; species Pseudoalteromonas sp. MMG033. The sequence goes on along the minus strand of NZ_CM170070.1, from coordinate 4,938,545 downwards.
TAAAAACATTCAAGCCTTTTCAAAATATTTCCCTGACATTGCGGAAAAGTTTGCTAAGCATGACCCATCAGAGAAGTTTAATCTTTTTTTGACGCCAAGTGGGCAAGCAAACCTCATTGATTATGACACAGGTGTGCCAATATATGGCGATACGCCGATAGAGCAGTGTCATCAGCAGGTTGATGAAATACTAAAACAGCCAATCATTGGCCGAGTCGATCATAGTGCGATTTCGAGTATTAAGAATGAAACGGGCTTTAAGCACATTACCTTGATGCAAAATATAGGTAAAGTCTACGATGAAGCCAAAGCAACGTTACCCAAAAATGACCGCGCATGTAAAAAAATGCCCAGTATGATCATTTTTGGTGTGGGCTTAGGTTACTTTTTAGATCGATTAATTGAACAAGTCACGGCCTCATACATAACCATTCTTGAACCAAACGAAGACTATTTTTTTGCAAGTTTATTTACTTTTGACTGGGCGCAATTCTTAAACAAAGTAGATCAAGACGGTAGTTTTTTATATATTTCGGTCGGTGTTTCAGAACAAGAGATGTATCAATCTCTTTATGATAGAGCATCTCAAATAGGTGCGTTTAGTATATCGACGGCAGTATTTTATCAGCATTACCCTTCGAAGTTGATGAATGAACTGATTAAAGAGTTTAAAACTAACTTCCATCGTTTCTTTATGGGGTGGGGCTTTTTCGATGATGCATTATTAAGTATTGCGCACACCGTCCAAAATTTTAAAAAGCCAGTATCGATCCTTAACCCTAAATCGAAAGGGGTTGGGCCTGAACTGAATTTTCCTGTTTTTATTGTCGCCAACGGTCCTTCTTTGGATAATGACGTTGCGTTTATCAGAGAAAATCAGCACAAGGCGCTTATAGTTGCTTGTAACTCTGCCACCACAGCATTACTTAAAGAAGGCATTATCCCTGATTTTCACGTGGCTCTTGAACGAACAAAAGCGACAGAGGATTTATTGACAACGTTTATCAGCGAAGAACTCAGGCAGAAGATTAACCTGCTGGTTTTAAACGTAATGTATCCCAAAGTATTGGACCTATTTGGTTGGTGCGGTGTGGCATTAAAAGGTAACGAAGCCGGTACTTCTTTGTTTCACATCTCCGAGTTTATAAAGCATAAACGTATTACAAGTACGCTCGGTTACAGCAACCCGCTCGTAGGTAACACTGCGTTGAGTTTTTTCGGTAGTATGGATTTCAAGAGCATCTATTTGTTTGGTGCCGATAATGGTTATAAAGATCCCAACCATCACCATTCAAAAAACAGCTACTACTACTCTAAAAGTGGTGAAACGGTATATGAGCCGTTAAAGATGGGGGGAGAGCTGCACGTTGAAGGGAATTTTGGTGGCGTAGTCACAACAGATCACTTTATGCATACAGGTAAAGTGCAGATGGAACGCTTCATTGATTCCAAAAAGGATGCCGATATTATGGTGTTTAATTGTAGTGATGGCACCAAAGTCGAGGGGGCCTTCCCGCTTCACTCTGAAGATATCATGTTTGAAGAATCAAGCTTTAGCAAAGAGCAAGTGATCAACTTCGTCAAAAATAAAGTATTCACTTCAAGCAACAACGACACTGAGTTAGAGTCGTTTCTTGATTTTGACGAGTTCGACGAAATGTGTCACGTGATGGCTGAAATACTGGAGGAGCCCGTTTCAAACAGGGGGGAAGCACTTGAGCAAATTCTAAAAAGTCTTCGCTATTTATTCTCTTTTAAGCAACACCCTCGGTATACGCATTTTTACCTTTTGATGGAAGGCGAGTCTTTATATGTTACGTCGGTGCTCCTATCTACTCTATATAATTTTGGTGATGACGAAGAAATAATGCCGTTGTACTTGAATGCGAGGCAACTATGGGCAGACTTTATTAAAGAAGCACCAGATGAATATAGGGCACGTTGGAACGAGTTAAGTGACTATAGTTTTGACTACTCACAATCAGAGGTCTAGCTTATGTTAGAACTAGCAACAGAGAGATTTGTACTAAAAAAACTAGGTGCGGAAGATGTATCAGAAACCTATTACAATTGGTTTTTTAATGCTGAAAATGCGCAGTATATCAGTTACAGACCAACCTCTGTTGCAGAGTTAAAAGAATATGTAAAAGACCGTGAAATTAAACAAGATTGCTTGCTATTGGGTATTTATCATGATGGCAAGCACATCGGTAATATTAAATATGAACCCATTGATGTGAGTAAGAAAACTGCAGAGATGGGTATTTTTATTGGTGAGCCCGATTGGCAAGGAAAGGGTGTAGCAAAAGAAGTCATTCATGCTGTAAACTTGTTCTTGAATAAAAAGTGGGGGATCCAAGACATTCACTTGGGGGTCGATTATAAAAATCAGCCTGCCATTTCAGCCTATGAAAGATTGGGGTTCAAAATAACATCCCAATATCCAACCTATTATATAATGAGCCTTGAACTAACATAGTAGCCTTAATGAATTAAGACGGCTGCATGAGTGTTCGGGTCAATCTTCAAGTTATTCTTTGGTTATCAAAATGGAAAGTAAAAAAAATTCAGGTGCAACTCTATGGGAAAAGGCGAAAAAGATAATCCCTGGAGGCAATCAGCTATTATCGAAAAGAGCTGAGATGTTTCTTCCTCAGCAATGGCCTGCATACTATAAAAAAGCCCAAGGATGTGAAATTTGGGACTTGGATGACAAGCATTATTTAGACTTTTCTATTATGGGCATTGGAAGTTGCTCATTAGGTTACGCTCACCCTAAAGTAACCGAAGCGGTTGTAGAGGCCGTGCAAATGGGGTCTATGTCGAGTTTAAACTGCTATGAAGAAGTTGAACTAGCTGAAAAATTGATTGAAATACATAGTTGGGCTGGTGGCGTTAGATTTACACGCACTGGTGGCGAATCCTGTGCTTTAGCTATTCGTATTGCTCGCTCTTACTCGGGCAAAAATAAGGTGGCATTTTGTGGCTACCACGGCTGGCACGACTGGTATTTAGCAACCAACCTTGCCGATGGAGATAAGCTCAAAGAGCAGCTACTTCCGGGCCTCTCACCAAGTGGTGTTCCTCAACAGCTAATTGATACTGCACTACCTTTCCACGAGGGGGACCTTGAGGGGTTTGATGCACTGTTATCAGAGCATGGTGATGATTTGGGGGTCGTAATGATGGAAGTATTCAGGCACGGAATGCCTGATTTAGAATTTATCAAAGCGGTAAAATCACGTTGTGAGAAGCATGGCATAGTCCTCATTTTCGATGAAATATCTTCTGGGTTTAGGCTAAATGCAGGGGCAGCGCACCTACTATTCGATATTCACCCTGATATTTGTGTACTTGGTAAAGCAATGGGGAATGGCCACCCAATTGGAGCGATTATCGGTAAGTCTGAGGTAATGGATGCTGCGCAGCAGTCGTTTATTAGCAGTACATATTGGACTGAACGTGTGGGGTTTGTTGCCGCATTAAATACACTGGCTGCTTTTGAACAAGAGCAAGTGAGTGAGCAGCTAAATAAGACGGGTCACCATCTAAAAACTAATATGGCAAAAATTTGTCAGGACTTACAATTTGAACTCCAGTTAATAGGCGTTGACAGCGTACCAATATTGGTTTTCCCGGGTGAACAGGCCCTTGCACTCAAAACGCTATATACGCAAGAGATGCTAAAAAGAGGCGTGTTAGCCGCCAATGTTATTTATGTATCAATGGGTCATACACCAGCACACTGTGAAACCTTCTTAAACGCCTTTAAAGAGGTTATCGGTATTTTAAAGCAGGCCCAAGACAAAGGGGATGTGCTTGATTTACTCGATGGACCCGTGTGCCACAGTGGATTCCAGAGGCTGAATTAATATGGTGAAGACGGTAGCATTTATCCAAGCGAGGATGGCATCTTCTCGCTTACCTGGTAAAGTTTTAAAGCCGCTCAATGGTTTGCCGGTCATTCTGCATTTGATAGAGCGTTTGAAGCAAGCTTCTCGTGTTGACAGCATTGTTGTGGTGACTTCGGTCAATCAGGAAAATGACGTATTGTGCGATACGCTCAATGCTGCGGGTGTCAATGTTTTCCGAGGGAGTGAAGATGATGTACTGGCCCGTTTTTGTGAAGCCTTAAAGGTTTATCCCGCAGAACGAGTGGTCAGACTGACCGCTGATTCTCCTTTCATTTGTCCTGAGATAGTCGATCAACTTATAAATCGCTTTGAACAAAGCGACGCTGATTATGGGTATTTAAATGAGTCATACCCCGAAGGTGTCGATTGTGAGGTGGTACGTTCAACGACGCTTCAAACCGTGAGTCAACTGGCGACACGCGCGTCAGAAAGAGAGCATGTAACCTTATACCTTTTTAATCACCCTGATTTTTGCAACATGGTAGAACTGTGTAACGAAACACAGGATAGCCACTACAGATTTACTTTAGATACGCACGAAGATTGGCAAGTTGTATCCGCAATGGCGGAACACTTTAACACTGAAAGCTTGGCTGTTAATTACGAGCAAATAAAGCAGTTTTTCGACACAAATCAAAGTATTTTTGAAATAAACCAGCATATTATTAGAAATGAGGGGCTAGAAATCTCCTTGCAAAAAGAGAGTGAAGCAAATGAACACTAAACCATCTCTAACAATTAATAAAACCAAAATAGAGGGGGATTCTCCTTGCTACATCATTGCGGAAATGTCTGCTAATCATGGAGGCAGTTTAGAGAAGGCAATATCCCTTATCAATGTTGCCCATAGAGCTGGGGCAAACGCGATTAAGTTGCAGACTTACACGGCAGATACAATCACTTTAAATTGTACAAAGGATGACTTTTTGCTGCCGAGTGGCAACGCATGGGAAGCACATCATTCTTTATACTCTTTGTATCAAAAAGCCTACACGCCATGGGAGTGGCACAGCGCACTTTTTGCTGAAGCTCGCAGATTAGGCATGGATATATTCTCTAGCCCCTTTGATACAACAGCGGTTGACTTGTTAGAGAGCTTAGACGTCCCAGCGTACAAGATTGCGTCACCTGAAATAACCGATATAGGCTTGCTCTCTTACGTTGCAAAAACTGGCAAGCCCGTTATTTTATCAACCGGGGTGGCACAGTATGAAGACATCCGTTTAGCCGTTGAGACTTTACGTGAGCATGGTTGCAATAATATTGCCGTTTTAAAGTGCACTACGGCTTATCCAACACCACTTGATGAATGTAACTTGAGAACGATCCCGGATATTGCGAAGGAGTTTAATTGTGTGGCTGGGTTATCAGATCACACTGAAGGAACCCTAGTGCCAGTTACAGCTGTAAGTGTGGGGGCAAAGATTATCGAAAAGCACTTCGTTGATAGCAGCGAAGATGATTCTGTTGATGCATTTTTTTCGTTAGATGCTCAGGCATTTACGGATATGGTTAATGCAGTGCGTCAACTTGAGTCAGGAATAGAGCCAAAATATACGCCGGCACAGCAGCAGCAAATAGAGCTAGCGCTTGGGCGCATCAATTATGATATTACTGAGTCGGCGCAGAAAAATATCCTGGCCAAACGTTCTTTATATATATGTAAAGACCTGCCAGCAGGGCATATACTCGAGGAAGGAGACATCCGCTCGGTGAGACCTGGGTTTGGTGCCCACCCTAAGTTTTTACCCCACTATCTTGGTCAGACTCTCAAACAAGCTGTGGAGCTGGGAGATAGGGTAGGTCCAGATCTTATTGAGGGGGCCATAGAGGAGTGTTGATATGAGCAAGTGTGTTGTAGTCGGCGGGGGCGTTTGTGGGCTACTCGCTGCGTATTTGTTGAAAAAACATGGTCAAGATGTCGTGTTGATTGAACAAGCAGAAGAATGCGGTGGCCTACTTCGATCTGTGACCGATGCATCTGGTCATTACTATGATCAAGGTTCACACATCCCCAATTTGTCGGGCGTTGCTGAATTAGATGACTTTTTATTCGGCCCAGAGCAAGCTCGTCAACATAGTTGGGTAAGTATTCCTGAGCTGATGACGGGAAACTACTTCCAAGGTGCTTGGGATCTTCAAACACAAACCATTGATGCTCGAAAGCTAAATAAAGAAGACTACTTGGCAGGTATTGCACAGTTGCTGGCGAATGAAAATGTATCTCAGGCAGACAATATCGAAGAGTACTGTAAAGAGACGCTCGGATCCTTATTTTTCGAAAAGTTAGTGAAGCCAGTTATTGTTAAACTATACGGTGAACAACCTGATTATACCCAACTTTCGGCACGAAATAGCATCAATTATTTTGGCGCATCTCGTATTTTAGCATTTAACGCCGATATCACGGATAAGTTGAAGCAGCTCCCTGTTTTTGATGCAAAACTGGGTTATCACAACCGGCTTGACTATGCCAAGCGTCTGCAGCAGGATGGCGCTAAAGACTATGCGTATCTGTATCCAAAGTCACCTAAAGGCAGTCAGTATTGGGTGGACTATTTGGTCGACAAAGTGACCTCTGCGGGTGTAAAAATAGAAAATAATTTGAGCGTATCTGAGTTAAAGCGTGAGAACAAAAACATTACCTCACTCACATTGAGTGATGGACGTGAGCTTGCTTGTGACTGGGTTTACTGGAGTGCACCTCCCATTTTTGCATTGAAGTTATTGGAGGATTATAAGAGCCGCTGTCGGCCTAATTTCCGTACTGCAAACATTTTCCATTTTACTTTTGATGCGCCTTTAAAAAATACGGAGTCGCACTTGTTGTGGAACTGGGACCCACGTTCTAGCATTTTTAGGATCACTATGTATCCCAACCTCAACGGTAGTCGCGCGCACTCTATCTCTGCGGAAGTCTTGAGTAGTGCTGATGAAGCAAAAGAAATTAAGCAACAGGATATTTTACAGGCACTGATTGAAATGGACTTGGTGCCCAAAGAAGCGAGTTTGCTAGACTCAACGACACAGGTAATACACAACACTTTCCCAGTACCTACAAAAGAGTTTAATCAAGAAGTGAGCGCACAGTTTGAGCATTTAGGATCCTTGGTGAATAATCTCTGCGTATCAGGTAGGTTTAGTGGTAAGTTATGGTTATTAAATGATATTCTCCATGATACTTACACTAAGATAAACAAAACGTTTGGGGAAGTGAGTGCCTAAAAAAGCCATTTTTGTATGTGATGGTACCAGTCGAGTTGGATTTGGACATTTTTCACGCTGTTTGACCATCGCATTGGAAATGTCTATACACAAGGTTGATATTGAGTTCTGTGGCGAATTCGATGGCTTCGCAATGGACTTACTCAAGGGATCTGGTTTTGATGTTGTGCCCAAGTCGTCTCTGATGAGGGGCGATTTGATTATTGCAGATAGTTATCTGTTTACAAAAACCTTATTAACACAGTTAAAAGAGCAATGTCAGCGTTTAGTTGTACTAGATGATTTCGATATGTATCGCTACGACTGTGTAGATTTGCTCGTCAACTTTCGATTTAACGCGCAGTCGTTTGTTAAAAATACAAGTCAACATGTACTGGGTGTTGAGTATTTTCCTTTTAAGCAAACTTTTGTTGATATTCGTAAGGCACATTTGTCCAAACCACAACCGGTTGTGGAAGTTAAACGTGTGTTATTGGTATTGGGCGCGTCTGACCGTTTTAATATTACAGAAACACTACTTTGCGCGTTAGATAGTGTACTAAGTGCAAGTACTATCGTTGTCCTATCAGCAGAAACGCCCTGTGTTACTTTGGAAAATAATTCAGTGATACACCGCACGTTTACAAAAGACATGGGCAAATATTATCGAGAATCAGATGTCGTGATCAGTGGCGGTGGCTCTATAAAATATGAAGCTGGATTTTGCATGGTTCCCAATGCAGCGGTCTCTCAAACTGCGGAGCAGCAAGCCGACACGAAACTACTACAAGGTGGAGGTATCTGCTTTGATGTCGGCTTGGCAGAAGCATTGCTAGAGAATCCTTCGGTACTAGAGGCGCAGCTCAAGGTGTTTTTGAGTAAAGCGACGCGCAAAAAGCAAATTCAGCAACTAGCACATGTGTATGACTTAAACTCAACGCGTAATTTGGTGAATATAATATTGGGGTCAAGAAATGTCTCATCATGAAAAAAAGCAGGCTTGGCATCAGCAAGCAAGTGATAGCGATGTGAAGAAGCAAGTGGGTCGACTCGCAGATGACATAATTTGGCAGAAGCTTGCCGACAACATCAACCAAAACCTGCAATTAAACAGTCAAACGGAAATACTCGACGTCGGTTGTGGTAATGGCTATTTATTGTCACTACTTAATGTTGACAAAAATCTTGTATATGGAATTGATTTTGCTGAAAACATGGTAAAAGAAGCCAAAGAAAGATTTCCTCATGGCCACTTTGCGCAAAGTGAAGCATGTCATATTCCTTACAACAAAAAGTTTTCACGTATTCTGTGTTATAGCATTTTTCATTATTTCCCTTCACAGAGTTATGTAGAGCAGGTGCTAACCGAGTTTATAGAACACACTGAGCCTGGTGGCACGATCCTTATTGGTGACCTGTTAGATAAACAGTTTGAACAGGAAATAAAACAAAGTAGCGATCAAGAAATAGAGTCCGCTATCCCCATTATTCATCGTTATTCTCAATGGTTGTTTGTTGATGTTATTAAGTTGGTAAAGTGGCTTGAGAACGATGACAGATTAGCCCGTATTGAAATTCGTCAGCAGCCAAAAGACTTTAAATTATCATGGTACAGAAAAGATCTCCTAATCACTTTGAAGTGACTTTGAGCCAGTTTTTTGGCATGCACTCAAGTTTTTTAACGCGCTCTGGCAGTACCGCGATTATTGTGGCGATGCAGGCAAATCATGTAGCTCCTGGAAAAGAAGTCATTGTGCCTGCTAGTTGTTGTCCTATAGTACTTTTTTCTTTGCAGATGGCAGGATATGAAGTTGTGCTTGCGGATGTGAGTGCAAGTACTTTGAATTGCCGGGCAGAAGATATTAAACAAAGGCTTTCGGCCAATACCGGCGCAATTTTGGCCGTACATGGCTATGGGAGATATTGTGATATCGAGGCGATTATTCGTTTAGCGCAAAAGCATGCTATTCCGGTTATTGAAGATGCTTGTTTGGCGTATGGTGGTCAGCTAAATGGCAGGCCTTTAGGGGGGATTGCGAGTACCTCTGTTATCAGCTTTGGTTATGACAAGCCAATTTCCATGGGATTTGGGGGGGCTGTTTTAACAAATGATAGTGAAGTCGCATCGAGAATACCGAGTATTTTAGAGAATAATGTATTTTTTCAATTTCAATGGTTAGATAAACTCGATGATTTAGCGCATGAGTTTAAGAAACTCCCTAGTTATACAAGTAACCGGCTTCGTAATATTGCATGGGTGCATGACAAGATAATTAACCCTGCTTTTGTAAAGCTGGATATGAAGGAGCAAATACCCTATTGGCGCTATCCGGTCTTAATTGATAGTAATGACAGGGCGCGTTTCCTGTTATTTGCAGAGGCTAAAGGTCAGGTATTTACGCACCATTATCAGAGCTTGGGTACCATGATGACACAGAGTAATGTACCCGTTGCAGATGAAATTGGTCGACAAATCCTCAACATATTTGTCAAGTCGCAAACACCTAATAGTCAGCTAATCGCCATGGTTGATACCATCAATGAGTTCGAAATATGAGCCCCGAAGAGTTAAAAAATTATTACCAATCACTTTTTCGTCAGCATGGAGAAAGTGCGGCAGCTGTGCAACATGTCTCAAAAGATGCGCAATATGTGCGTTTTCAAATATTCAGCGAGTTTATTGACACGTCTGACAGTCTCATTGATTTAGGCTGTGGATTAGGTGATATGTTGGTTTACTTGAGAAGTCATAATCATACCGGAAAGTACTTGGGGTGCGACTTTGTTCCAGAGTTTATTGAAAACTCACAAACTAAGTTTGAAAAAGATGAAAGTGCTACATTTCAGGTGATGGACATCATAAACGATGAGATACCAAGAGGGTACGATTATATTGTGATGAGCGGCATCTTCAACAATGTACTAAATTGCAATGAGTCTTTCTTGCGAAACACCATTAATGCAGCATTCAAGGCAGCCAATAAAGGGGTGATCTTTAATGCCTTGTCTACATTTGTTGAATACCAAGATAACAGCTTATTTTATGCAAACCCATTAGAAACGTTTGAATATATTAAGCGCCACATAACGCCTTATGTCACCTTAAAGCACGACTATGTGACTAAACCGGGTGGGTTTCCATATGAATTTACGATGGTAATGAGTAAAGAAGGCGTTCCGGCATGATTTTATCTGTAATGCAACCTACTTATATCCCTTGGATGGGCTACTTTGATCTGATTTTAAACGCAGATAAATTTGTTTTTTTAGATGATGTGAAGTTAGAGAAAAGTGATTGGCATGTCAGAAACAGAGTTAAGTCTTCTCAAGGGGAGCAGTTACTGTCTCAAGTCGTTTCGACGCCAAAGGGGAGAATGGCAAGTGTTATATGTGAAACCTCATTTAAAAGTGGTCACCCTTGGCGCGTTAAGCATTTAAAGTCATTTAAAACGAATTACGCTAAAGCAGCCCATTTTCAGACCACCTTTGATGTGATAGAAGCGTACTACGAAACGGAAATCGACAATTTAGCAGACTTTAATATTGGATTGATAAAGCTGTTTATGTCACAGCTAGAAATCTGTACTCCCTGTTATAGAACGTCTCAGCTTCCTAATATATCGGGTGCAAAAGATGAGAGGCTTGCAAATTTATGCCGATACTTTGGCGCAGATAATTATGTATCGCCTCTGGGCGCGAGAAATTATATTGACAAAGCCAATCCGGGCGGCGCCCTTGCAAAATCGGGTATTCAGGTAGGTTATCAGCAATTTGAACACCCAATCTATCCACAGCTTTATGGTGAGTTTGTATCCCACCTGGGCATAATCGATGCGTTATTCAATTTAGGGGCAGAACAAACGCGTGAACTAATAGAGAAAGGGCATAATGCTCCGATAGTGTGAGCTTTGCAGATAATCCGGTTAGGGAGAGTGTTTAGTGCTGCTGCCTAACCAATATTCCAGTGAGCGGGGTTAGTAAGTTGGCTATCTGAGACAGACACATCAGGGAGTAACTGTCTGCTTAATTGCTCAGCCTGATGATAGGCAGACAGTATTTGCTGCAACTCTAGCTCGCTATTGACCCCAATGACGACTTTATCAATCTCATCTTGTTTTAGTACGTAAGCTAGGGCAAGTTCAAGTGGGGACACGGCAAACTCAGTGGCAATGTTTTTGAAGTTTGTAAGTTGCTTCTGCCATGGGGCAAAGTAACTTGGGACATTTTCTAGTGCCATTAAAAGTAGGCCTTGTAAAAATGCAGAGCGTACGTGTACTTCTATATTGCGTGCGTTGAATTTTTTTAAATACCCTTCGCTTTCAAAAAAGGTGTCAAATGCATTAAAGGGGAGCTGAACTAACCCTATACTTTGCACAGACAACAAATCATCCATGTTATCGTGAGAATAGAGGGACACGCCTATTTTCCGAATTTTCCCTGTTTTTTGAGCATCTCTAAGGAGTCCAAAAGCGCTCTATTGCCTGCTTTGATAATATCACCCGATTGATGAAATAAAACTCCGTATATCTCTTCACAGTGGAGTGTGTCGAAACTATTTAAGAGCATATTTTGATATTCTTCACATGAGTCACTATCAAAGTTTGGTGCATGTAATGGGGGAAGCTTGGTAACAATGTTGAGGTGTTGGCAAACGTGCCTTAACTCCCCCAGCACTGTGTGGCTCTGACCATAAGCAATTGCGGTATCTATAACGTCGATATTTGATTGTGCTGCGAGTCTGAGAATTTTTTCCACTTCATCCAAAGGGGGCTGCCCAGAGCGATTACTGACGCCGTAATCTAGGCCAAACTGAACGCTTCCTAGCGCAAGCCTCATGCCAGTGCCTCAGATAATACAGACAGGACTTGATCTTGCTCCTCAAGGGTCAAGTTCGGGTGCAAAGGGAGCGTAATCGCTCTTGCATAGTACTCTTCAGCATGCGGGAAATCGCCATGTCTGAAGCCCCTCTCTTGATAGTATGGTTGAAGGTGAATCGGTATATAGTGCAAGTGTCCAACAATGTGATTGCTTCGCAGTGTTTCGATAACCGCTCTTTGCTTTTTGCTGGATTGTTTGTCGAGTAAAATCACGTACAAATGATATGCTGAGTAGCATTGGTCGCTTTGTAACAAGTGTAAACACGTATCAGGCAGCTTTTCAGTATAGCGTTTTGCCAGCTTGTTTCTTTGTGCAACAAAATCATGTAGGCGCTGTAGTTGACTTGTCCCTAAAGCAGCTTGCAGATCGGTCATTCGATAATTGTAACCGAGTTGATGTTGCTCATAATACCAAGGCCCGTGGCTTTCATACTTCAATTGTTCAGCTTTGTTTGTAATACCATGGCTTCTCAAAAGTGCCGCTTTTTCAGCTAGGGTTGCGTTATTGGTCGTTAGCGCACCGCCTTCGGCTGACGTAACAATTTTTACAGGGTGAAAGCTAAAGACTGTAAAATCAGAATATTGACAGTTACCTACATATTGAGATTGGTATTGTGCACCAATAGCATGAGATGCATCTTCGATAATAGAGAAACCATATTCGGCACTCAGTTTGTGTATTGCTTGCATGTCACAAGATTGACCTGCGAGGTGAACGGGAATGACTACTTTGGGCAAGGTATTATTTGCTTTGGCTATTGCGAGTCTTTTCTTTAAATCGTCAACGGACATATTGCCGGTTTCAGTTTCCACATCGACAAAGTTGACATCGGCACCGCAATACAGTGCGCAGTTAGCGCTTGCAACAAATGAAATTGGTGACGTCCAAACCGTATCACCAGGGCCTACCCCAAGTGCAAGACATGCAATGTGCAGTGCTGACGTAGCACTGTTCAATGCGACGCAGTAATTAACGCCACATAAGTTTGCAATTGCGGACTCGAACTCAGGGACTTTCGGCCCCTGGGTTAACCAATCTGATTTAAGTACGTTCAGTACTGCGTCGATATCGGCTTGGTTTATGTCCTGTTTTCCATATGGGATCATTTCAAGGCACTCTGATTAAATGCTTTGATTTCATCAACAGTTAGATAATGGTCATTGTTCAAAGAATTGTACTCAAAGTTCATAGTAACCTGTTTGCCTTTTTCTTTGATTGCATTGACGGTGAAATCATTGCTGCGACTGCTGAACTTAATGCCTGGCGCAATGACGAAGTATTCATCAAATTCGTACGTATTAAAGCAGAGGTCCGCGGGGCACATCACTTCGTGAAGTTTTTCGCCGGGTCTGATACCAATGATTTTTTGAGGTAAGTTTGGTGCCATCGCTGTTGCTAAATCGGTTATCTTAATTGAGGGGATCTTAGGTACGAAAATTTCACCGCCCAACATTCTTTCAAAGTTTTTCAGAACAAAATCAACACCCTGCTGCAGACTGATCCAAAACCTAGTCATATCTGAGTGTGTAATGGGCAAATGATCAAGACCTTCGTCAATAAACTTTTGGAATATGGGAACCACAGACCCTCTAGAACACACGACATTACCATATCTGACCACCGAGAAAATCGTGCGATGTCCTCCTGCAATATTGTTTGCGGCGACAAATAATTTATCTGATGCTAACTTTGTGGCACCGTAAAGATTGATAGGGTTTGCGGCTTTGTCGGTGGATAGGGCAATGACTTTCTCGACATCATTATCCAGCGCTGCTTCAATGACGTTTTCTGCGCCGTTTATGTTTGTTTTAATACACTCCATTGGATTGTATTCAGCAGCAGGAACTTGCTTGAGCGCTGCAGCATGGATCACGTAGTCGACGCCTCTCATTGCTCGCTTCAATCGGTCCTTATCTCTTACATCACCAATAAAGTATCTCATGCAAGGTTGATCGAAGACTTGCTGCATTTCAAATTGCTTCAATTCATCACGTGAAAAAACGATGATTTTCTTAGGCTTATAGCGATCTAGTAAGGTCTTAACATACTTTTTGCCGAATGAGCCCGTACCACCAGTTATCAGAATGGTTTTGTTGTCGAACATAATAATCACCAAAGGTGTAGTTTATTCTTTACATGTTCGCAAAAATGGACGTGTAAGGAATAAATATCAAGATAAAATTTTGCTATTACTCAATACTTTATATCACTTTATAAAATTTTGCAGTAAATTAAGCGCAATAACTCATACTCTACATTCTAAGCTGAGTGACTTTTGAGCATTATGGGAGTAGACTAAAGGGATAGTAGTTTGAATTGGAGGCTAAAATGCAGATAAATTCCCCTTCTAACTCGTTTTTAAATAAAACAACACAAACCAGCAATAAGCAAAATGAGCAACTTGCAACAGGTAAAAGAGTCAACTCGGCGGCAGATGATGCCGCGGCATTGCAGATAATTAATCGGTTAACTTCGCAGCAAGAAGGGTACGGTCAGTCTATCCGAAATGCTTACGACGGGATTTCATACAGCCAAACTTCTGAGTCTGCATTATCAGGTGTGGGCGATGCTGTTAGTCGAATCAGAGAACTTTCAATACAAGCCGGTAATGGCGCATTAACGGATAGTGACAGACAAGCTTTGCAAGACGAGGTGACGCAGCTTCAGGCTCAAATTACAGATACGTTTGAGAACACGACATTTGGCGGAGCTCCCTTGTTTGACGGCCAACAAGCGAACTTTCAAGTCGGTCCAGATGCAAATACCACTCAAAGTTTTACGCAATCCGATAGTTCTGTTGCAGCTGGTATTTTAAGCGTTGATATCTCAACTCAAGCGGGTGCGCAAGCCGCCATTACAGCTGCGGATCAAGTCGCTAAAGATGTGAACACACAGCGTTCGCAGTTGGGCGCATTTGAAAACACATTGAACAGTACCATTCGAGGTTTAGGTAATCAAAGCGACAGAATCGCTGAAAGTCAAAGCCGTATTGCTGACACAGATTTTGCGCAGGTGGCTGCTCAAAGGTCTGCAAATGATATTTTATCGCAAGCATCTATTGCACTGCGGGGACAAGCTAACCAATCAGCATCATCGGTACTTAACTTACTGCAGTAATAATTAATACTATTGTATTGATTGAAAACATACTCAGTGGCATTTATTTGGCGTTTACGTCAATAATTTGCCACTTAGGTATTGCATCCCTTAGATACTCCCTTACAATCATACCCATAGACTTATAAATTTTTTGGATCCAGTCCAAATGATACTGATCATCGATAAAAACAATAATCGCGCTTCTGGATTAGCTGCTGCATTGTCATTTTGTGGGCAACCAGCAAGCGTAGTTGCTGAATCAGACTTTAGCCCAGAGCTGGTAAAAAAGTATCAAGATTGTAAAGTGGTTCTTGGCGCACTCGATGGATTGGATCATGAGCGCCACATAAAAAGCCTTCCTGCTCACCCCTTTATTTTAGTGGGCGAAACACTTAGACCTTTATTGTCTCTAGCGAATGTGATCGGGTTAATAACCGAGCCTTTTAGTCACGATGTGACAATGCAGCTACTGCACGATTGCCAACAGTACTTGAGTCTGTTGCCGGGTCAAACGGAGCAAGGGCGTGACGCCAGGTCATTTGACGGGCTTGTCGGTGATACAGAAGCGGTAAAAGAAGTGAGGTTTTTAATCTCTCAAGTTGCACAAACTGATGCCAATGTCCTGATCTTAGGTGAATCTGGAACCGGTAAGGAAGTTGTAGCTAGAAATGTACATTTACTTTCTAACCGTTCTGATGGTCCTTTTGTGCCTGTAAACTGTGGTGCTATTCCTGGAGAGCTACTAGAAAGTGAACTATTTGGCCATGAGAAAGGGGCGTTTACAGGTGCCATTTCTGCTCGTAAAGGGCGCTTCGAATTGGCTCAAAATGGTACGTTATTCCTAGATGAAATTGGCGATATGCCACTGCAAATGCAAGTCAAGTTACTGCGCGTTTTGCAAGAGCGAAGTTATGAAAGAGTCGGTGGAACCAAGCCAATTCAAGCGAATGTTCGCGTCATAGCTGCGACACACCGAAACCTCGAGGAAATGATAGAAGAGGGGAAATTTAGAGAAGACTTGTTTTATCGCCTAAACGTTTTCCCTATTGAGAATCCATCGCTCAGTCAGCGTGTTGATGATATTCCACTTCTATTGAAGGAGCTTCTTCGTAGAGTGACTGAGCAAGGTAATAAAGGGGTTAAGTTCACCGATAGAGCTATTGAAAGTTTAAAGTCTCATGCTTGGCCAGGCAATATTCGTGAGCTGGCTAATTTGGTGGAGCGTATGGCGATTATGTTTCCTGACAAATTGGTTGATGTCACTGATTTGCCAATTAAGTATCGCTATATTGAAGTGGAAGCCTTTGAGCCTGAATACCCTGAAGAACTAATGGAAAGAGATGCCTTCAATGATTTATTTAGTGAAGGCTTTAGTGATTTTGAAGAGGAAGAGGATATTGTGGCGCCAGAGCAACCTATGCTCGGTTTGCTGCCTGATGAAGGGATCGAATTAAAAGATTACTTGGCTGATTTGGAGATTAGCCTTATTACTCAAGCGTTAGAGCGATATGATTACGTCGTAGCACGTGCTGCTGAAATACTTGGGGTCAGGCGCACGACACTTGTCGAAAAGATGAAAAAGTACAATCTTAATCGAGATTAAGGTTGTTACTAAATAGGTTCTTTGCTTAGCAGTTCAGCTAAGTTTAAAGTGTCGATTAGGTCGATTAACGGCTGCTTCCTGTGGCAGCCGTTGTCATGATCATTGACCATACCACAAGCTTGCATATGTGCGTAGATTGTCGTAGGTCCCAAAAATTTAAACCCTCTCTTTTTCAAATCCTTGGCAAATTTTTCGCTTATTTCACTTGTAGTGGGGTAGTCATCTTTACTTTTTATATCATTGATGATTGGGGTAAAGTCCACAAATGCCCATTGGTATTTAGCAAAGCTGCCAAAAGCTGACTGAACCTCGATAAAACGTTGTGCATTGTTTATGGTGGCCAATATTTTGGCTTTATTACGTACAATTCCTTTATTATCCATAAGCGTATCTACATCTTGCTCTGACATGTTTGCGACTTTCTGGACATCAAACTTTTTAAAGGCGGCTCTGTAGTTTTCACGTTTTTT
The DNA here is from genome assembly GCF_057197785.1 of Pseudoalteromonas sp. MMG033. Lineage (NCBI taxonomy): Bacteria > Pseudomonadati > Pseudomonadota > Gammaproteobacteria > Alteromonadales > Pseudoalteromonadaceae > Pseudoalteromonas > Pseudoalteromonas sp. MMG033. The sequence continues at coordinate 4,921,377 of NZ_CM170070.1, read as the reverse complement.
TAAGATGGTATACCAGCTTAATCCAGCTTGTGCAGACTCCAAAGTAATAAATTCAAATAATTTGTGATCATCCCAAATAGGCACTCCCCATTCTTGATCATGATAAGCAACATAATCTGGTTTGCTCTCATCAAGCCATAAACATCTTTTGCACATTTTAGTTCTCTGGTGAGGGTGTCATATTAGTATTTATCTTACATAAAGTATTTTTAATCAAGATATAGTGAGATTGATTTGAATGTGAATGCAGCACTTTGAAAGTATCTTAAAAAGTGTGCTATTGGTGCGCTAACAATGGGAGTGTCAAAGTTTTGTCCTGCCAATTTTTCATTTAACTACTTGTTATTTATATTAAATAAATTTGGCACGCGATTTGCTTTTATCATGTCAGGAAGATACATGAGAGTAGTGTCATGGCGTTAGCGAAAGTGATAAATCCACAATTTGTGCCAGAAAATCAATATAACCCTTGCCTGTTGCAAGAAGCATATATTGGTGAGCTGAGCGACTTGCGACAACAAGCAAGCTGGTTGGGCCATTTGGTCGATACTATGCCAGCCGGCGTCGTTGTATTGGATGGTCAAGGTATGATTGCCAAAGCAAATCAAATTGCCAAAGATATGCTAGGTGAGCCGCTAGAGGGTGAGAAATGGTTTAACATCATTCAGCGCTCTTTTAGTCCACAGCAGGATGATGGGCATGAAGTATCATTGCGTGATGGTCGCTTAATTAAGCTTGAAATATCAGCACTGACACCAGAGCCGGGTCAATTGATCTTAATGACAGATCTGACTGAAACTCGCCGCCTTCAAGCTCGAGTGGCTCATATGCAGCGTTTGAGTGCGCTTGGTAAAATGGTGGCATCGCTTGCGCATCAAGTCCGTACACCACTTTCTGCTGCCATGTTATATGGCGCAAACTTGGGGAGTGAAAACTTACCGACCAAGTCACGTGAAAAATTCCATAATAAGCTCATGTCCAGACTTAAAGACCTTGAAAATCAAGTCAATGATATGCTGTTGTTCGCTAAAAGTGGTGAGCAGCAGGTTATCGAACAAGTATCGATGCAGCAGTTACTTAATGAGGTGAAGGCGGGCTCTGATGCAATGTTGTCATTACATCATGCCAAATTAGACGTCATATTACCCGATCCAGATATTGAAATTATTGGTAATAAAACCGCTTTGGCGAGTGCTATTCAAAATCTGATCCATAACAGTGTTCAAGTCATTGGCTCGGGCGCAGAAATTACGGTAAGTGCTGTGAAAGATCAAGGTGACCATGTTCGAATAGCTGTGTGTGACAATGGGCCAGGTGTTGACATGAGTTTGGCAGACAAGCTCTTTGAACCATTTTTTACTACGAAATCACAAGGTACTGGACTGGGGTTAGCAGTTGTTAGTTCAGTTGCCAATTCGCATAAGGGGCGCGTTGAAGTAAACAATGAGCCAAGCGGAGGAGCATGCTTCAGTATGCTATTACCTATATCTCAACATACTCAACTTCAGGAGGTTGTATGAGCAATAAAATTCTAGTCGTTGAAGATGACGCAGGTTTACGAGAAGCACTATTGGACACATTAGAGCTTGCTGGCATTGATTGTGTTGAGGCTGATAGCGCAGAGCAAGCCATAGTATTACTCAAACAGCAAAGTTTTTCGCTGGTGGTGAGTGATGTTCAAATGGGACAAATGAGTGGTATAGATTTGCTTAAAAGCATTAAGCTGAATTATCCAAATCTACCTGTTTTGATGATGACGGCGTACGCAACGATTGATGATGCTGTAGAAGCTATGCGACTTGGTGCGATTGATTACATGGCTAAGCCATTTGCACCGGAAGTATTGTTGAATATGGTAAGCCGTTACATGCCTGAAAAGGAAAAAGAAACGGATGGCCCTATTGTCGCTGATCCAAAAAGTCTTCAGTTATTAAGCCTTGCCAAAAAAGTGGCGCTGTCAGATGCCAGTGTGATGGTATTGGGCCCAAGTGGCTCGGGTAAAGAAGTATTGGCTCGTTATATTCATGATAGTTCTGAGCGTAATAGCGAGCCTTTTGTCGCCATTAACTGTGCGGCGATCCCTGAAAATATGCTTGAGGCGACTCTATTTGGGTATGAAAAAGGCGCATTCACAGGTGCAATACAGGCTTGTCCTGGTAAGTTCGAGCAAGCACAAAAAGGGACCATCTTACTCGATGAAATTACAGAGATGGACTTAGGTTTGCAGGCAAAACTTCTACGTGTTTTACAAGAGCGCGAAGTAGAAAGGTTAGGTGGCAGAAAAACCATCGAATTGGATGTCAGAGTTTTGGCGACCAGCAACCGAGATTTGAAAGATGCAGTGGCTGAAGGCAAATTCCGAGAAGATTTGTATTATAGATTAAATGTTTTTCCGCTGACTTGGTTACCTTTGAAAGAGAGAGCCGCAGACATTGTGCCTTTAGCTGTGCACCTGATTGATAGACATTGTCAAAAATCGAATCAATTGGCTCCTAAGTTAACCGTGGCTGCGCAGCAAAAATTATTACAGCATGCTTGGCCCGGCAATGTGAGGGAGCTGGATAATGTTGTTCAACGCGCATTGATCCTACAGCAGGGAGATCAAGTTACTGATGCTGACATTTTCATTGAAAATTTAGCTCCAGTGGAACTATCGACTGAACAGGTTTTGGCTTCTCGGCCCGTTGAGCTTGATGCTTCACCGTATAATGCTTACCCAAACATGGAATCTGAAACACCTAGCTCTAGTGATAATATGAGTTACAAAGAAGAGCTTCAGGACAAAGAACATCAAATTATATTGGACACGCTTACTCGCTGTAATGGTAAACGAAAAGATGTTGCTGAAATACTTGGGATCAGTCCAAGAACGCTTAGATATAAATTGGCCAAAATGCGGGATTTAGGCCTGCCAGTCCCAGCTTAATATCTTATAAAGCAACCAGTTAAAATCTGGTTGCTTTTTCACCTGTCAAAAAACCGACCTCCCAATTAATTCTTCAAGTTATTGATTTTAAACCATTAAAAGTTGGCATGCATCATGCTTTATTCCTTGTGAGAGAATTTACAGGGTGAGCAACATGAAAATTCAAAATACCAGTTTATATCAAGAGATGCAGTCTATGGCATCTCAAGCAGGCCGTATCGAGCCTCAAGTGAAGCAACCCATGGATGCTACAGCGGCGACATCAAGCGCGCAGTTTGGTGATATTTTGAAAGGCGCGTTAAATAACGTCGCTGATCTGCAAAGAGATGCAAAAGCGAAAGTCACCGCAGTAGAAATGGGGGATCGCAGTGTTTCCTTAGCAGAAGCAATGATTGCAAAAAACAAATCATCAGTGGCCTTTGAAGCAACCGTTCAAGTTCGTAACAAACTTGTCGAAGCTTACAAAGACATTATGAGCATGCCTGTGTAATTAATGAGATGATTGGAGAGTAACTGTGGCTACAAATCAAACGACAGATCTAGCACTTTCAGACGGCCCAGCTGGGGCAGTCGCTGAAGGCGCAGACACCCAGCAAGAGCAAAAGTCTGGTTATTTTAGTGCTTTAAGTGGCGTTGATATGCTACGTCAAGTTACGCTCGTAATCGCCTTAGCAATTTGTTTGGCAATCGCCATCTTCATTATTATTTGGGCTCGCCAACCTGATATGCGCCCACTTGGTCAGTACCCAACTGATGAGCTAGTCCAAACACTCGATTTTCTAGATGCGCAAAAAATTGAGTATGAACTAGATGGCAATACCATCATGGTTGCTGAAACAGATTATCAAAATATCAAACTTAAAATGGCGCGAGATGGCTTTACACAATCGCCAACCTCCGGCACTGATATTTTGATGCAAGATATGGGTTTTGGCGTCAGTCAGCGTCTTGAGAGAGAAAGGCTGAAACATAGCCGTGAGCAGCAATTAGCGCGCACAATTGAAGAATTACAAGATATTAATCGTGCTAAAGTGCTACTCGCCATACCTAAAGAGAATGTATTTGCTCGTCGTGAGAAAAAGCCTTCCGCAACTGTGGTGTTAACAATGAAGCGTGGTCGTACGCTCGACGGAGAAGAAGTTGACTCTATTGTTGATATTGTAGCCTCGGCTGTTCAGGGCCTTGAGCCTTCTCGTGTAACCGTGACAGATCAAAATGGTCGTTTATTAAATTCAGGTTCGCAAGATTCATTGGCGGCACGTTCTCGTAAAGAATATGAAATAGAACGCAAACGTGAGTCAGAGTACTTATCAAAAATTGACAGTATCATGATCCCAGTGGTTGGCTTGGGTAACTTTACTGCACAAGTTGATCTGACCATGGATTTTAGCGCAGTTGAAGAAACGCACAAACGCTTTAACCCAGACTTGCCTGCAGTGCGCAGTGAAACAACATTTGAAGAGAATAACATTGGTGGGATCACCGCCGGTATTCCTGGCGCATTAACTAACCAGCCACCAATGGACTCAAATATTCCAGAAGTCGCTGGCCCAGGCGGCAGCGGTAAAGGCACGACTCCTAGCCGCTCTCAAAGAGAAGCAACACGAAACTATGAGCTGGACACCACGATTTCTCACAAGCGTCAACAAACAGGTGTTATTCGTCGGATCAGTGTGTCAGTTGCGGTTGACTATGTCGCTAAAGCCGATGCTGAGGGCAATGTGTCTATGGTGCCTAGAGCACAAGAAGAGTTGAATAACATACGTCGCTTGCTACAAGGTGGTGTTGGTTTTGATATGCAACGTGGTGATGCATTAGAAGTGGTTACAGTGCCGTTTGTACGTGAAGATATTTTAGAAGCTTCAGAGCTACCTCTTTGGGAGCAAGAGTGGTTTATGAAGGTTGCTCGTTTAGCAGCAGGTGCTTTAGTTATCATTGTATTGATAATGGCGGTAGTTCGCCCTATGCTGAAAAGACTTATTTACCCAGACGATACACTTGAGGACTATGATGAGGATGCACTTACTGCAGGTGTAGACTTAGGAGATAGTACTTTAGATATGCTTAGTAACGACTTTGATGAATCAGCTGTTGGCTTCTCCTCGGATGGTACATTACAATTGCCAGACTTACATGGAGATGAAGATCTATTGAAAGCGGTTCGAGCATTGGTAGCAAATGAGCCTGAGCTTTCTTCACAAGTGGTCAAAGCGTGGTTAACTGAAGATGAGTGATGAAGAACAAAAACAACTGCCCCCTACATTTGATGTAGAAAAGTTAGATGGCGTCGATAAAGCCGCCATTTTACTGCTCAGTTTAACAGAAGAAGATGCGGCGCAAATTTTAAAACATTTAGAACCCAAGCAAGTACAGAAAGTGGGTATGGCGATGGCGGCAATTGATGATTTGTCGCAATCCAAAATTAGTGCCGTACACAATTTGTTTATAGAACAAATTCAAAGCTTTAGTACTATTGGTTTCCAGTCTGAAGACTTTATTAAGAAGGCGCTGACTGCTGCGTTAGGTGAAGACAAAGCTGCAAGTTTAATAGACCAAATTGTTATGGGTTCTGGTGCGAAAGGGTTAGATTCACTGAAGTGGATGGACTCAAAACAGGTTGCCAACATTATCCGCAACGAGCACCCACAGATCCAAACAATTGTATTGTCATATCTAGAGCCGGAGCAATCAGCAGAGATACTTTCACAGTTTACAGAGAAAGTGCGGTTAGACTTAACAATGCGTATTGCAAACCTTGAAGAAGTTCAGCCAGCAGCATTGCAAGAGCTTAACGAAATCATGGAAAAACAATTTGCAGGCCAAGCTGGTGCACAAGCCGCGAAAATGGGCGGCTTGAAAGCTGCTGCTGACATCATGAACTACCTAGATACCAATGTTGAAGGTCAGTTAATGGACTCAATTCGTGAACATGACGAAGAGATGTCGCAGCAAATTCAAGATCTGATGTTTGTATTTGAAAACTTGATGGATGTTGAAGACCGAGGTATTCAAGCAATACTGAGGGAAGTACAGCAAGATGTCTTGATGAAAGCCATTAAAGGCGCAGATGACTCATTAAAAGACAAGATTTTAAGCAATATGTCTAAGCGTGCCGCTGAAATGATGGCCGATGATTTAGAGGCTATGCCACCTGTGAGGATCAGTGAAGTAGAAGCAGCACAAAAAGAAATATTGGCAACTGCCAGACGTTTAGCTGACTCAGGAGAGGTCATGCTTGGCGGTGGTGGTGGTGAGGAGTTCCTGTAAAGTATGTCTGATCCTAAATTTCATCGTGGACGCCCTGTTCATGGAGAGGCTGTCGATGCATTACTCGATCATTTAGAAGAGTGGCCTATACCGGATGTCAAAGAGGACCTAAGTGGGTTGAGCGGTCGTTCAACCGCAATGGGTACTCCGCTTGAAGAGCTTTATACCAAGACCGAACGTAATGCAGAGCCTGAAACTGTTGAACCTGAAATTCCGACTTTAACCTTGGAGGAGCTTGAACAAATCCGTCAGGATGCTTATGACGAGGGGTTAAAGCAGGGTCATGAGCAAGGTTATATTGAAGGGTTCGAAAAGGGAGCCAAAGAGGGTAACGAAGCTGGACAAAAAGAAGGGTTAGAGATAGGTAAGCAACAAGGCCTTGAAGATGCCAAGCCTTTGGTTGAAGAAAGGCTACAAACACTAACACAGTTAATTGAAAAAATTCATGATCCGCTTAAGCAAGTTGATGATGCTTGCGAAAAGCAATTGATTGAGCTTGTCAGTTTATTGACACAACAAATTACTTTCCACGAAATAAAGACAAACCCTGAACTGATTTTACAAGCTTTGAAAAAAGGTCTGGATGCATTACCCATCGGTGAGGTGCAACTTAAAGTCCATCTTCACCCTGATGATCTTTCTTTAGTTGAAGAAGCGTATGGCGCTGATATGATCCAAAAGCAGCAATGGCAGCTTATTCCCGAGCCTACCTTTGAACGCGGCGGCTGTGAAATTAAATCTCTGATCTCTTCTATCGATTTAACGGTAAAAACCCGTCTGACTGAAATATTGGAGAAGTTTTTGCATGACAGTGGTATCTAAGAATTATCGCGCCATGTTAAATGTCAGAGCTAGAACCTCAAAACCAATCGTTTGCACAACGTATTAATACATACCAAAAACATATCCACCCTTTTGGTGTTGCTGTGGCGGGGAGCTTAACACGTGTTGTTGGGCTAACCCTTGAAGCAAAAGGACTCAATGCTGCTGTTGGTAGTCAATGCAAAATCGAAACTATCAATGGCTTTATTGATGCTGAGGTGATTGGCTTTAATAATGATGTGCTGTATCTCATGCCCAACGATCGTATATCAGGTGTCTTGCCTGGTGCACGAGTTATCCCTCAAGTAAAAGAAGCTGGATTGCCTGTCGGTATGGGTCTACTAGGTCGTGTAGTTGACGGTTTGGGGCGACCATTAGATGGATTAGGTGCAATACAGGCAGAAACGAGACTTAAATTTGCTCAGGCTCCCATCAACCCGTTAGCCCGTCGCCCGATCAAAGAGCCCATGGATGTTGGCGTACGTGCAATTAACTCAATTATTACTGTAGGGCAAGGTCAGCGAATGGGCTTGTTTGCAGGTAGTGGTGTCGGTAAATCAGTGCTGTTGGGCATGATGACGCGAGGCAGTGAAGCCGATGTGATTGTTGTTGGCCTGGTCGGTGAGCGTGGGCGAGAAGTAAAAGAGTTCATTGATGAGATTTTAGGTGCTGAAGGGCGTCGTCGCTCTGTCGTAGTCGCTGCTCCTGCCGATGCCTCACCTTTAATGCGATTAAAAGGCTGCGAAAGTGCAGTTACAATTGCGGAGTATTTTAGAGATCAAGGTCTAAACGTTTTGTTGCTGCTCGACTCAGTAACACGTTATGCGATGGCTCAGCGTGAAATTGCGCTTGCTGTCGGAGAGCCACCGGCAACCAAAGGTTATCCCCCTTCAGTGTTTGCTAAATTACCAGCTTTGGTTGAAAGAGCAGGTAACGGCGGGGAGGGTCAAGGGTCAATCACCGCATTTTTTACTGTTCTGAGTGAAGGGGATGATATGCAAGACCCCATTGCAGATTCTGCACGAGCTATATTAGATGGTCACATTGTTTTATCAAGAGAATTGGCTGATAGTGGCCACTACCCAGCAATTGATATTGAAAAGTCCATTAGCCGTGTGATGCCGCAAGTTGTTTCAGACACACATATGCAGCAGGCGAGGATCCTGAAACAAGTTTATTCAATGTATCAGCAAAACAAAGACATGATCACATTAGGTGCTTATCAAAAAGGCAGTGATCCTATGCTTGATCAAGCTATTGCAATGATGCCAAGCGTAAACGGCTTTTTGCAACAAGGTATGAAAGATGTACTTAACTACGATGAATGCTTACAAGGCTTATCACAATTATTAGGACAAGGCTAATGGCGGCTGACAAATTATCTCTATTGCACAAGCTGGAGACTGATAAAGAAGATACGTTGCGGGTTAATTTTATTCAGGCTGAAAATAGCTTGAATGATAATCAGCAAAAGTTGAAAGGTTTGAATGACTTTCGTTTGGAATATACCCAACAGTTACATGCAAAGGCACAGCAAGGTCTGAGCAGTAGTGGGTTTACTCAATACCACAGTTTCATCAATAAAATTGAAGAGGCAATTAAGCAGCAAGCAAATACAGTTGCAACGGCAAAACGTGTTGTTGAGCAGCGCAGAAAGTTGTGGTTAGCACAGCAGTCGAAAGTAAAAGCTATTGCAAAACTCATCGAGAAGAAATTGCTGGAAAAACAACGGATCCAAGCAAAATCAGAGCAAAGAATGCTCGATGAATTCGCAACAAATATGTTTATGAGAAATAAACTGCTCAATTAGTGGCTTAAAAATTGCATTTTTTAACAAAATTGGTATTTGAAGTAGGCAAGCGGTCTTAGGTTGCCACATAAAAAGGTGAGAGTATGGCTAATGTTTCGCTAGATGTAGGTATGAACAATTCAGTTTCACCTCAACATAGACAAGCAGATGAAAGGTCAACAGAACAAGGGTTCATGGCCGTATTGGCGCAAGCAAATGAGCAGGAAGAGGCTAAAAGCACGGCGTTAGCGTCAGAAGTAAATGCTGAAGTAGAGCGCAGACAATCTGCATCACAGAGTGAAAATGGGGAAGTTGAACCTATTAAGGTACAAACAGAACCTGACGAGCCGTTGAAATTAGACGATTCACACTTACCTAAGACAGGCCCAGATATCATGTTGCAAGTAGAGAGAACAGGTGACATTGATACGCAGCCAAAAGGGGCAGGACAAACTCCGGATAGCTTATTATCGCAAATAACGGCTTCTAACAATCAGAAAACCGATGTGGAACATCATTTAGCCCCAATACCGAAGGCGATGCGAGATCATGCAGGCGAAGTTGAAGTGTTACCAGGTAACCCTGGAACAAATAAAGGGAAAAAAGGACCTATTGATCTAGTAGGGCCAATAGTAACGCAAGGGGAAAAAGCTGAGACCGGTACCGATATCATTGCAGACAATAAATCAGCATTATCATTTCGCTCTGACAAACTTTTAAACGCGGATACTCCTCAGAAGCAAAGCCAACAGACAGAACCAGAACGTTTTAAAGCCATTGATCCTGGACCTCGTTATTCTGAGGGCCCAGTTGGTGATCCGAGTAACGTGCAAGATGATGTAAAAAAGGCTGCCAATAATCCTCAGCCCCAAAAAGATATCATTACAGCTAAGGAAGTTTTTAATGGTGAAGTAAAGTCGCGTGAATGGTTCTTACATAATAAAAATGCTGCTTCTGACAACTCCGAAGTTCAGATACAAACACAACCTGATGTAGCAAGTAAAGCTGTATGGAAAGATTCAATTGATGCAAAAGATTCAACAGAACCTAAAGTGAAAACTGAATTAAAGACTGTATCAAACGATGTAACAAAGTCAGTAGAAAGTGAACCAAATAGTGAGGCTTCATATTTGGCTTCGCAGATTAGAAAAGCAGTTACTCAGGATCCGCAAGTGGTTCAACCAAAAGGGGATGTTCAGGTACAAAGTATTGACGAAACTACTTCTAAAACTGATCTAACAGCCAAGCCATCAACTGATGAGCTAAAAGCAAAGCCTGCAATTGAGGTGGCGACACAGGGAAATGAAAAAGATTTTCCAAACATCAAAGTACTTTCAGAGCTAAAGTCTATGGTTGAGCAACTTTCTCCCCAAGAGAAAAAGCAATTGGAGAGTGCCCTAAATGAGAAGTTAAGCAGTAATAAAGTGGCTGACCCTCAGGTAAAACGCCTTGAAAGTACATTATATACATTGGTAACAGGTAAACCTGCTCCTGATGTAAATCCAAAGCAGGCAAAAGATACTTCGAATAATGAGCAAGCAGCTGATAAGTTAAGTGATAGTAAGGTTAAATTGAGCAATGCAGCGGTTGAACTACCCTCTCAGCAGGTTGATAAGCCTGAAATGAGTTACAATTCTACGAAAATAACATCGATTAAAGAGGGCGTTGTGGCTGAACCAACAAAACAAAACGTAGATGTTACTTTAAGTGAAGAAGCCCCTGAAATGGCTACTGATTCAGATGGTGAGCAATCACAAAATAACAGCAGCAACCAACGTCAAACTGCCAGTGCCAATGTCGAAAATATTTTTAAAGCGATCCGTACTTTAGGTTCAGAGCAAATTCAAAGTAAAGAAGAGTTTGAGAATGTGATCCAACAGGTTGAACAATCTCGCCAGAGTCAGCAAGTCGTTCAACAACAAAGTGCCGCTCAGGTGAAAACGCCTCAAGAGCAGGGGATCATGCAAACACTTAATCTTGCACGAAATGATGCAGCAAAAATGATGCAAGAAAAAGTGAATATGATGATCAATTTAAACAATCAAGAAGCAGAGATTAGGTTAGACCCCGCTGAATTGGGTAGTATGCAAATTCGTATTCGCTCTGATGCTGAACAGGCACAGATAAACTTTGTCGTGCAAAATCAGCAAGCAAAAGAATTACTTGAAGAGTCTATGCCTAAACTTAAAGAGATGTTAGAGGAGCAGGGGATCCAATTAGGTGACAGCAGCATCGAGCAGCACTCAGAGGGTAACAGTGGCGATGGAGATAATGAGCAGAATGCTCAAGGAAAACTTGCTAATGAGAGCAGCGAGGCGCAAAATAATAAAGAACAATCAGTGACTAGCAGAAAACAAAGTGATTCAGCAATAGATTACTATGCTTAACAACTGCTATTATTAAAAAAGATTATTTAGTTATAGAAGCGCACATATGGCAGAAGAAACCGATTTAGAAATAGAAGAGGCTGGTGGGTCTAAAAAGAAACTCATCATCATCATCGCTGCAGTTGTAGTGATTTTGGGAGGTGTTGCTGGTTTCTTCTTGATGTCTGGAGGGGAGGAAGAAGAAGCCTCCTTGGCAGAAGAGTCAACCGCGGTGCAAGAAGACCTGAGTGAGCAAAATGCAGCTGAAATGGGTAGTGCGTTATATGTCGCAATGCCAAGACCTTTTGTCTTTAATGTGCCAGGTGCCAGTAGAGACAGGATAGTGCAAATTAAAGTGCAATTGCTCGTGCGTGGTGATGTTAACGAAGAAGTTGCAAAAAAGCATATACCACTGATCGAAGGCACTTTACTGGGCGTGTTTTCCACAACTACTGCGGATGAATTAAGCACAAGTGCAGGAAAAGAAACACTGCGCTTATCTGCACTGGACAAAGTTCAAGCTGCAATGGAAGGCGTCGAAGGCAGCAAGGTTATTGAACGTGTGCTGTTTACTGGTTTTGTAATGCAGTAGGACGAGATTGTGAGCGACTTATTATCACAAGACGAAATCGATGCGCTACTCCATGGTGTTGATGAAGTCGAAGAAGATGAAGTATCCACAGGAGAAGATGGCGAGGACGCTAATGCCTTGCAATATGACTTTTCCTCACAAGACCGAATCGTTCGGGGCCGAATGCCGACTCTGGAGATTGTTAATGAGCGATTTGCGAGGCACATGCGGATCAGCTTATTCAATATGATGAGACGTACAGCTGAAGTATCCATCAACGGGGTTCAAATGCTCAAGTTTGGTGAATATATCCATACCCTGTTTGTTCCAACCAGCCTTAACATGGTGCGATTCCGCCCTTTGAAAGGCACGGGTTTGATCACCATGGAAGCTCGGTTAGTATTCATTTTAGTTGACAACTTTTTTGGTGGTGATGGTCGTTATCATGCCAAAATTGAAGGCCGTGAATTTACACCTACAGAGCGACGAATTGTCCAGATGCTGCTCAAGATCATCTTTGAAGATTATAAAGAGGCTTGGGCACCCGTCATGGATGTCTCATTTGAATATTTAGATTCTGAAGTAAATCCCGCCATGGCGAATATTGTATCGCCGACGGAAGTAGTCGTAATTAGTTCTTTTCACATAGAGTTAGATGGTGGAGGTGGAGATTTTCATATCTCATTGCCATATTCTATGTTGGAACCTATTCGAGAATTACTTGATGCGGGTGTTCAATCAGATACAGAAGATACAGATCTACGTTGGAGTAAGGCTCTACGTGATGAAATCATGGATGTTGAAGTTGAGATGTCGACACAGCTATTGGAAGTTGACTTGTCGCTTCAGCAAATTATGGAATTAAAAACTGGCGATATTATACCAGTTGAAATGCCTGAGCATATAACGGTGTTTGTTGAGGAGTTACCAACTTTTAGGGCTAAAATGGGTCGCTCCAGAGACAACGTTGCGTTACAGATTAGTGAAAAAATTAAACGTCCTGAATCTGTGAAGTCTGAGCTGCATGTCTTTACCAAAGGTGGTAAAAAGCTCGATTCTGATGCAGAGTTAGCGGAATTAGAAGAAGATCTGCACCTGTCTGAAGGTGTGGACCTTGACTGGTGATCAAGTTTTTTAAGGTAGTAAGTGCATGAGTGATGATCAAGATACTATGGATGAATGGGCGGCAGCGCTTGCAGAAGCAGAAGATGTCGAACAGGGCAGTGCAGAGGTCGCTGAATTAGAAGAGCTTGAAGAGAGCAATGCCAACCTAAGTGCAGATGAAAAAAGAAAATTAGACACGATATTAGACATTCCAGTGACTATCTCAATGGAAGTTGGTCGTTCTAAAATAAATATTCGCAATCTATTACAGCTAAACCAAGGCTCCGTTGTTGAGTTAGATAGAGTTGCTGGTGAGCCGTTGGATGTATTGGTTAACGGTACGCTGATAGCGCACGGAGAAGTGGTTGTTGTAAACGACAAGTTTGGTATCAGATTAACAGATGTGATAAGCCAAGTAGAGCGAATTAAAAAGCTTAGGTAAACACGCTAACAATGACTTGGATAATGTTTGCAAATGTGGCTGCGGCAACGCAGTCTCCAGGGCCCAATTTAGATATAGTGACTGTGATTTTGTCGTTGGTATCAATCGTGGCCTTGATAATAGGATTAGCGTGGTTGGTAAAACGCGTTAATCCAAACGTAGGTAATAATCAGGACTTTAAAGTGATCAGGAGTTTACCTCTAGGGACGCGAGAGAGGCTTCTCGTTATCGAAATTGATGACAAACAGCACCTGCTCGGCGTAACTCCTCAAAATATCAATTATTTATATCAGTTAGAAACCCCTTTAGATGAAAGTCAAACGGCACCTTTCGTAAAAGAGTTGAGTCGTTTTATGAGTCAACCCACAACAAAAATAAAGTGAGTATCATGCTTCGATTCCTGATCCTGTGTGGATTAATTTTCTTCTTTCCTCAAGTGAGCGCTAATGATGGTATTGAAGCGCTGAGTGTGACGACAAACCCTGATGGTTCACAAGAATATTCGGTGACACTGCAAGTGTTAGCCATCATGACGGCGTTCAGTTTTATCCCCGCAGCACTCATCATGATGACCTCGTTTACACGGATCATTGTCGTATTGGCGATTTTACGTCAAGCGATTGGCTTACAGCAGTCGCCCTCTAATCAAATCTTGGTCGGCATGTCATTATTTTTGACTTTTTTCATTATGGCGCCCATTTTTAGTAAAATTTATGATGAGGCTGTGCAACCTTATATCAATGAAGAAATGACATCCGTGCAAGCACTGCATGCCGCAAAGGAGCCCATGAAAGCATTTATGCTATCGCAGACTCGGATCAAAGATTTAGAAACTTTTGCCAAAATCGCAGGTTATGATCAATTAGATAGTCCTGAAGACACGCCGTTTGTGGTTATCATACCTGCTTTTGTCACCAGTGAGTTGCAAACTGCCTTCATCATCGGCTTTATGTTTTTCATTCCATTTTTGATTGTCGACTTGGTGGTTGCAAGTGTACTTATGGCGATGGGTATGATGATGTTATCTCCTATGATAGTGTCATTACCGTTTAAAATAATGTTGTTTGTTTTGGTCGATGGTTGGTCATTAGTAATGGGCACATTAGCGCGAAGCTTTGGCTTGGGAGTATGAAATGGAACCTGAAGTATTCGTTGATATATTAAGTGACTCGTTATTTGTAGTTATCAAACTTGTTTCGGCTATTGTGGTACCTGGTCTAATAATTGGTCTAATTGTTTCTGTTTTTCAGGCTGCAACATCTATCAACGAACAAACTTTAAGCTTTCTACCCAAACTTATTATTACGCTTGTTGCGCTAATTGTTGGTGGCCACTGGATGACACAAGAACTCATGGATTTTTTTAAAATATTGGTTATGCGGATCCCTGAAGTAGCAGGTTAAGATGGAGTTTTTATTTTCCGATATTATGCAGGGGTTAAGTGATTATTTAATTCCTTTTATTCGTATCAGCTCTATGATCATGGTGATGGCTGGTTTGGGCGCTCAGAGTGTTTCAAAACGCATCAAAATTTGCCTCTCTATGGTGGTTACTTTGGCCGTCGCGCCCGCAATACCGCAGTCTCAGTTTACGGATCTATTTTCATTTCAAATGATACTTGTGGTCATCCAAGAAATGATAATCGGTGTCGCTATTGGTTTTGCATCCCTTCTTTTGTTGAATACTTTTATTCTTGCAGGTCAAATACTTGCAATGCAAACGGGGTTGGGTTTTGCATCAGTTGTTGACCCTTCAAATGGATTGAGTGTGCCAGCGGTTGGTCAGTTTTACTTGATTTTAGCAACACTACTCTTTTTCGTATTTAATGGTCATTTGATGATGATCCAAATGATTGTATTTAGTTTTCAATCATGGCCTATTGGAGGTGATTGGTGGCATGTTGATAATTATTATGATATCGCGAAATGGGGATCGTGGTTATTTGCTACCGCTTTGTCGCTTTCATTGGCACCGTTGACAGCTATGCTAGTGATCAACCTTGCCTTTGGGATTATGACTCGAGCCGCGCCGCAGATGAATATTTTTTCGGTGGGTTTTGCGTTTACATTAGTCGCGGGTTTGATGATTATCTGGGCCACGTTAGGCAATTTTACAATGCAGTATGAATTTCAGTGGCTTAAGATGACAGAGTTAATGTGTAATCTTATTGGTTGTACCGTTTAGGAGACTAAGATGGCTGAAGATTCGGGTCAAGAACGTACCGAGGAACCGACCGCCAAAAAAATAAGTGATGCAAGAAAAAAAGGGCAGGTTGCTCGCTCAAAAGAGTTGGGAACGACTTTTGTACTAATCTTCTCCGCTATTGCACTTATTTTATATGGAGCGGATATTGCGAAAGGCCTTTACAACATAATGGGCCGAATGCTGACACTCAATCGAAATGAAACTTACGATACAACAAAAATGTTCTCTGTATGGGGGGATGCATTTTCAGAGCTACTGTTCCCTATGTCTATGTTTGTATTGATTATTGTAGTAGCTGGTATCATAGGTAATACCTTATTAGGCGGCTTTAATTTTAGTTGGAAAGCCGCAGCACCAAAAGCCAGTAAAATGTCGCCTTTAAAAGGCATAAAACGCATGTTTGGACCTCAAGCTGCGATAGAGCTACTTAAGTCAATTCTAAAGTTCGTATTAGTGGCTGGATTTGCCATTTTATGCATTAAGTGGATGTTCTATGATATCTTGCACTTAAGTATTGAGTCAGTACCCGGTAGTGTCATTCACTCACTTGAAATATTGGCTTGGCTTTTCCTCGCACTAAGTTGCACTATGATAGTTATTTCCGCAATTGATGCACCTTATCAGAGTCATACACATCACAAGCAATTAAAAATGACGCTTCAGGAAGTGAAGGATGAATATAAAAACTCAGAAGGTGACCCGCAGATAAAAGCACGTATCAGAAGAACGCAGAGAGAAATGTCGCAACGTCGTATGATGCAAGATGTTCCTGATGCGGATGTTGTGGTCACGAACCCCACTCATTACTCTGTTGCTTTGAAATATGATACTGAAAAAGCTGGAGCACCAATCGTCATTGCAAAAGGTGTAGACGAGCTAGCCATGCAAATAAGAAAAGTTGCTAAAGGTAATGAAGTACCCATTGTTGAATCCCCTGTGTTGACGCGTTCTTTGTATCATACAACAGAGGTAGGTGACCAAATTCCGGATCAACTATTTACCGCAGTCGCGCAAGTACTTGCATATGTTTTCCAATTGAAAAAGTTCAACAAGGGTCGAGGCAGAAGACCTAACGCGTTGAGTAAAGACCTACCCATCCCAGATGATCTAAAACACTAATAGTTGGAACAAAGCTTGCTTTAACTTATCTGCGTCAATAAATTGAAGTTGATAAGTTATGGATTTTAAAGCGGTTCTACAACAAATTAATCGAGACAAAAAAGAGTATGCTAAAGGTATAGGTACGCCTTTATTGGTTTTAGCTGCCTTGGCCATGGTGATTTTACCCATGCCGCCATTCTTACTGGATATTTTGTTTTCGTTTAATATTGCATTAGCACTTGTGGTACTGCTTGTTACCGTATACACCATGAAACCGCTGGAATTTGGCATGTTCCCTGCTGTGCTTCTTATTGCGACGATAATGCGATTAGCATTAAACGTCGCCAGTACGAGGGTTGTGTTACTTGAAGGACATAATGGCGGAGATGCCGCTGGTAAAGTGATTGAAGCGTTTGGCTCCGTAGTTATCGGTGGTAATTATGCGGTTGGTTTAGTTGTATTTCTTATCCTGATTATCATTAACTTTGTCGTAATAACCAAAGGTGCTGGCCGTATTTCAGAGGTTTCAGCACGTTTTACTCTAGATGCAATGCCCGGTAAGCAAATGGCGATAGACGCCGACTTAAACGCGGGCTTTATTTCAGCCGAAGAAGCACGAACACGCCGTGATGAAGTGACCAGAGAAGCTGACTTTTATGGTTCTATGGATGGTGCCAGTAAGTTTGTTAAAGGTGACGCTATTGCTGGCATCGTCATTTTGGCTATCAACATCATAGGTGGGTTATTTGTTGGTATGGTTCAACATGACTTAACGTTCTCACGTGCAATGGAAGTCTATACGCTGCTTACCATTGGTGATGGTCTCGTGGCGCAATTACCTTCTCTTTTACTATCTATCGGTACTGCGATTGTAGTAACTCGTCAAAATGAGTCTCATAACATGGGCGAGCAGGTGACACAGCAGTTAGGTAACGAGAAATCGCTTTACATTGCTTCTGGTATCTTAATTGTGATGGGTTTAGTACCTGGTATGCCTCATGTTGCTTTCTTGGGGTTAGGCACTTTGATTGGTGGCCTTGCTTATCTTTCAAAACAGCACAAAGAGAAAGCCGCTGCACAGCAGGCAGAAGAGGAAGCAAAAGGGACGCAAGTTGCTAACAAACAACAAGATCAAAAAGAGTTGGGTTGGGATGACGTTCAACCTGTTGATGTAATTGGTCTCGAAGTAGGCTATCGATTGATCCCTTTAGTAGACCAAGCTCAAGGTGGTGAACTGCTTAGTCGCATAAAAGGTGTTCGTAAAAAGTTATCACAAGAGCTTGGGTTTCTTGTCCCTCCTGTCCATATTCGCGATAACTTAGAATTAGATCCTAATGCATACAAGATAACACTTATGGGTGTAGGTTCTGGTGATGGCGAATTAAAACATGGTGATGAGTTAGCAATTAACCCAGGGCAAGTCTTTGGCCCTCTTCAAGGTGTGGCGACAAAAGATCCCGCTTTTGGCTTGGAAGCTGTGTGGATAAAACCAGACCAAAAAGATGAGGCGCATTCTCTAGGTTATACTGTCGTGGATGCTGCAACGGTTGTTGCTACACATATAAGTCAATTGCTAACAAATAACGCATCTTTACTGCTTGGCCATGAAGAAGTACAGAACTTATTAGATATGCTAGCGAAGACCCATCCACGTTTGGTTGAAGGCTTAGTGCCAGATATTTTACCTCTGACAACTATCGTAAAAGTGCTACAAAACTTGTTAAACGAAGGCGTTGCAATTCGAGATATGAGGTCAATTGTGCAAACTCTTGTTGAGTATGGTCCAAGAAGCCAAGATCCAGATGTATTAACGGCTGCAGTGCGTATTTCACTAAGAAGATTAATCGTTCAAGATGCCGTTGGAAACGCAGATGAGATACCTGTCATAACATTGGCGCCTGAGTTGGAACAGATGTTGCATCAGTCACTTCAGAACGCAGGTGATGAGGGGGCAGGCATAGAGCCAGGTCTTGCAGAGCGACTTCAAGGTTCATTGAGAGAAGCGCATCAAACGCAAGAAATGCTAGGCGAGCCGTCCATCTTATTAACCTCAGGTATGTTAAGAAGTGTTTTATCTCGATTTGTTAAACATACTATCCCTGGTTTAAGAGTGATGTCTTATCAGGAAGTACCAGACGAAAGACAAATCAAGATCATTAGCTCTGTTGGGCAATAATAGAGGAACGAGGTGCTGAGTCATGAAGATTAAGAGATTTTTTGCAAAAGATATGCGTACAGCTTTGAAAGAAGTAAAAGATGAACTGGGCGCAGATGCCGTCATTATGTCAAACAAAAAATTGGCAGATGGTGTAGAAATTGTTGCAGCGATTGACAATGACAGAGTGGCACCTCAGCCGCAAACCGCTGCGCCTGATGCTCGTCCCGAAATGGCTTCTGCAGCAACGATGCAAAAGCCAACGTATAGTCAACCTGCACGAGTTGTAAAGCCTCAAACTCGTCGCCCTCAAGCACAGCAACCTCAAGCAAAAGTCGCTGATAGCTTAGAAGCTCTTTTGGAGCGACAAGCACCAAAACCTCGTTCGCCTGAGCTCGCTTCAATGTTTTCTCAATCAGGCATTGATACTGGCGATCTTTTCCAACCAAAGACCGAGCAGCAACCAGCGTTTAATGATGTACAGGCTTCTTCACCTCAGACTGCGCGTCCTCGCCCGGTTAAGCATGCTGAACCAATTTCGTCTGATTGGGACTTTGGCGATGAGTTAGACTCAGAACTTGATAGCCAACCAGTAGCCAGCAGTGCTAACAATGCTTCTCAGGATGAAATGAGCTCTATGCGTGATGAGATGAACGCTATCCGTCAATTATTAGAGTACCAGTTATCGGGTTTAATGAAGCAGGAAATGGATCGTCGAGACCCAACAAGAGCGTGTTTGGTCGATCGACTGCAAGGTATGGGCATTAGTGCTGATGTAGCTGAGCAAATGGCATGTTTCATTCCCGATGATGTGTCTCGAAAAGAGGCATGGAATGCATTACTGAATATGGTTGTAAATCAGATGCATACCACCAACAATGATATTCTACGTCAAGGCGGTGTTTATGCTATGGTAGGGCCAACGGGCGTAGGTAAAACGACTACAGTCGCAAAATTAGCTGCGCTTGGAGCACAAAAATACGGTGCAGACAAGGTCGCGTTAATTACAACAGATACATATAGAATTGGTGCTTACGAGCAGTTGGCAACTTATGGTAGAATTATTGGCTGTCCGGTTAAGCAAGTTAAAGATGCAAATGAGTTAGCAGAAGTTCTTTATCATTTGCGAAATAAGCGTCTAGTATTAATAGATACTGCAGGCATGAGTCAAAGAGACTTACGTTTGACGGAGCAGCTTAACACATTGATGCGTAGCTCACGAGTTGATATTCGTAGTTATTTAGTATTAAGTGCAACTTCGCAAATGCATGTCTTACAAGAAACTGTGAACCACTTCAAAAAAGTTAATTTGAGTGGTTGCATTTTTACAAAACTTGATGAATGTCTAAGTTTAGGTGAGATTATTAGCATAGCGATTCAAAATCGCTTACCAATAGGGTATCTTACCAACGGTCAGCGAGTGCCAGAAGACATTCGCGTAGCAAATGCTCAAAAATTAGTTAAAAAGGCTGAGCAATTGTATTTAAAAAGAACAAAAGCACAACATTCACGACGTGAAGCAGTGGCGTCCCAGACAGTAGGAATGTATGATTAATACAGTTTTAGATCAAGCAAGTGGCCTGCGTAAAATGAATCAAAAAAGTAACCACGGAGTAAAAGTAATAGCAGTAACTGGTGGTAAAGGAGGAGTCGGTAAGACCAATGTTTCATTAAATACTGCAATTGCGTTAGGACAACAGGGCCATAGAGTATTAGTTTTAGATGCTGACCTTGGATTAGCAAATTGTGATGTAATGCTAGGGTTACGTGTTGAGCGTAATTTATCTCATGTGCTATCTGGCGAATGTGAACTTGATGAGATTTTAGTAGAGGGTCCAGCCGGAATCAGAATTGTGCCAGCCACATCAGGCTCACAAAACATGGTTGAATTGAGCCCAGCAGAGCATGCCGGCCTAATTCGTGCGTTTAGCGAGCTGAGCAATGACTTTGATGTTTTAATTGTCGATACAGCCGCTGGCATATCGGATATGGTATTGAGTTTCTCTAGAGCAGCTCAAGACGTGATGGTCGTGGTTTGTGATGAACCAACATCTATTACCGATGCATATGCCCTGATTAAAGTACTTAGTAGAGAACATGGCGTGTACAAGTTTAAGATTGTCGCGAATATGGTTAGAAGCCTGCGTGAAGGCCAGGAGCTATTTGCTAAGTTGTCCAAAGTAACAGATCGATTTTTAGATGTTGCGCTAGAGCTAGTCGCGACAATTCCTTTCGATGAAAACATGCGAAAGTCATCTCGCCGTCAAAAAACCATTGTTGAACTCTACCCTAACTCTCCTGCCGCTGTCGCTTTTAGAGGGTTAGCAAGTAAAGCTGTGAAATGGCCAGTGCCTCACCAGCCCTCAGGTCATCTAGAGTTTTTCATTGAGCAGTTAGTTAACGGGTAATTATGGCTACACCGGTCAATCGAATGGCGGGATATCAAACAGCAGACCATCTGAATAAGGTGGTCGAGCGTCATACACCTTTAGTCAAAAAAGTGGCTTGTCATTTACTTGCAAGACTGCCAGCAAGTGTTCAGCTTGATGATCTTATTCAATCAGGAATGATAGGCTTGATTGAGGCAACGAAAAATTTTGATGCTAGTAAAGGAGCAAGCTTTGAAACCTTTGCTGGGATTCGAATTCGAGGAGCCATGTTAGACGAAATACGCCGTGGTGACTGGGCCCCGCGCTCAGTTCACAAAAATAGTCGCATGGTGGCTGAGGCGATATCAGAGCTAGAAACTGCCTTGGGTCGTGAGCCTAAAGACACTGAAATCGCTGAAAAACTTGATATTCCCTTAGATGAGTACCATCATATTTTACATGACGTGAATGCAAGTAAAATTATTGGCATTGAAGATTTAGGTGTCGACCAAGACGTAATTTCACCTGCAGGCAGTGATTTAGCGCTAGACAAACCATTCAATAACGTTAAGAATGAGCGCTTTAATGAGTCGTTAGTAGAAGCAATAAAAACTCTACCTGAGCGTGATGCAATGGTTTTGTCTTTGTACTACAACGATGAAATGAATTTAAAAGAGATTGGCCAGATCCTAGATGTGAGCGAGTCTCGAGTGAGTCAGATTCACGGTCAGGCAATGATTAAACTCAGAGCCAAGATAAATGACTGGATCAATTAGAGTACATTTTAATATTTTTTTAGGTTCAAACCTCACCGGAGGAAGTTTTGGATAAGAACATGAAAATTCTCGTGGTTGATGATTTCTCTACAATGAGAAGAATAATCAAAAACCTTTTGAGAGACTTAGGCTTTACAAATGTTCAAGAGGCAGATGATGGCAGCACTGCGCTTCCAATGTTGCAAAATCAAGAATTTGACTTTGTTGTTACAGATTGGAACATGCCAGGAATGCAAGGCATCGACCTGTTGAGAGCAATAAGAGCCGACGATAGCCTTAAGCATATTCCCGTGCTTATGGTAACTGCAGAAGCCAAAAAAGAACAAATTGTTGCGGCAGCCCAAGCGGGCGTAAATGGTTATATTGTTAAGCCATTCACTGCTGGAACATTGAAAACTAAGTTAGAAAAAGTTTTTGAACGCTTAGGCTAGTTACAAGTAAGGATAGGCTTATGTCAGAATCCTCTGCGCCACAAATTACATTAGAGCAAGCGAAGCAACTTGTTGAGTATCTTGAAAACGGTGAACAAGAAAAAGCTGATCAAATTTTAATTGAAGCAACTAACAAAGAACAATCTGAGTTATTTGCTGAAGTCGGAAAATTGACACGCCAGTTACACGAGTCGTTGAAAAACTTCGAGTTAGACACGCGTTTATCAGATTTAACTACAGAAGCCCTGCCAGATGCTAAGCAACGTTTAAACTATGTTATGGAAATGACAGAAAACGCTGCGAATAAAACGATGGATGCGGTTGAAGCGAGTCTACCGCTTGCTCAAGAGCTGGCTGATGACCTTTCTGAGATCAAGCCTACCTGGGATAGGTTGATGAGTCGTGATATACAACTCGGAGAATTTAAATCTCTGTGTCACGACTTAAACGACTTTATGCAATCTTCACAAGGCCGCACCGACGAATTACAAAGCTTGATGACAAATGTTTTAATGGCACAAGATTATCAAGATTTAACCGGTCAGGTTATTCGACGAGTCATAGAGCTTGTTAGAGAGGTAGAGGACAGCTTAATACACCTATTGACTGTTTTCGGCACGGCAGAAGTGGGTCAACTTAATACGGCTCAACAACCACAAGAAGTAGTTGAAACCCCCACTGATGAACTTTCTGGTCCTGAAGGACCTATCATTGACGCTGAAGAACGAGACGATGTTGTGTCTGGTCAAGATGAAGTTGATGATTTGTTATCTAGTTTGGGTTTCTAATAGGAGAGTATAATAATGAGCTTTGAAGTCGATGAAGATATCTTACAAGACTTTCTTGTTGAAGCTGGAGAAATACTCGAACTGTTATCTGAGCAACTTGTTGAATTAGAAAATAACCCAGATGACAAAGATTTGCTGAATGCAATTTTCAGAGGGTTTCACACTGTAAAAGGTGGGGCTGGTTTCTTAGGCATGAATGAGCTCGTTGATGCTTGTCATGGTGCTGAAAATGTTTTCGATGTATTAAGGCAAGGACAACGATCGGTCAATCCTGAATTGATGGATGTGATCTTGCAGTCGCTCGATACGATAAATGATATGTTCGCGTGCATTCAAAATCGCGAGCAGCCAGAACCGGCAGACCAAGAATTACTAGATGTCTTGCATAAGCTCAGTCAGCCAGAGTCTGCTGACGAAGAAATCGTTGCACCATCTGCTCCCCCAGAGCCTGCGCCAGAACCAGAGCCTGCTAGCGAGCCTGAAGATGACGTCTTGTTTGATATTGGTGACACGGATTCAGGTGAACCGGCTTCGTCTGACAGCATTGATGAAATCACGGAAGAAGAATTTGAAAGTCTATTGGATGAACTGCATGGTTCAGGTAATGGGCCCGCAGCTGAAGAACCGCAAACACCATCCGCTACTCCGTCGTCTCCACCTGCCAATGTAAATGATGGTGATATTACAGACGACGAATTCGATAGTTTGTTGGATGAATTACATGGTGTGGGTAAGTTCGGTGCTCAAAACGATACTACACCTGCACCTAGCGAACAAGCACCCAAGACGCCAACATCATCAACCCCACCTCCAGCGGCTTCTCAGAGTGCGTCCAGTGGTGGTGATGAAGAAATTAATGATGATGAATTTGAGGCTTTGCTTGATGAGCTCCACGGTAGAGGTCAAGCGCCAAAAAACTTAGAAGAGCCATCTGGAGCACCTGACGCTGCACCAGTGCAGGCACCCAAAACAGAAGCTCCAACGCCTCCTGTAGCAAAACCAAAACCGGCGCCAAAAGCTGATACGCCTAAACCTGCAGCAAAGCCAGCACCTAAAGCTGCGCCTGCAAAAGCAGAGCCAAAAGGCGGTGCCCAGAAAAAACCTGCTGCACAGGCAGAAACAACGGTTCGTGTTGATACAAAACGACTAGACCAAATAATGAATATGGTTGGGGAACTTGTATTAGTGCGTAACCGCCTGGTCAGCCTTGCAAATAACAGTAACAGCGAGGCAATGGGTAAAGCCATATCAAATCTAGATGTGGTGACCGCAGATTTGCAAGGCGCGGTCATGAAAACCCGAATGCAGCCTATCAAAAAGGTATTTGGCAGATTCCCAAGAGTTGTAAGAGACTTAGCGCGAAGCCTTAAAAAAGACATCAATCTGATCCTTGAAGGTGAAGATACAGATCTAGACAAAAACTTAGTCGAGGCACTCGCCGATCCATTAGTGCACTTGGTTCGAAACTCTGTAGACCACGGTATTGAGATGCCAGACGTCCGTGAAGCGGGCGGTAAATCTCGTACAGGTACAGTTACATTATCTGCTTCGCAAGAAGGCGACCATATTCTATTGACCATCAGAGATGATGGTGCGGGTATGGACCCTGAAAAACTTAAAAAAATAGCAATAAGTAAAGGTGTTATCGATTCAGATCAGGCAAGCAGGTTATCTGATACGGAAGCCTACAATCTAATTTTTGCGCCGGGCTTCTCAACGAAAGAAGAAATTTCTGACATCTCAGGCCGAGGTGTTGGTATGGATGTAGTTAAAACGAAGATCACGCAGCTGAATGGTCAAGTTAACATCCAATCTGAGTTGGGTGTAGGTACTATCCTAGAAATTAAGGTGCCGCTGACACTAGCCATTCTACCAACCTTAATGGTGATGGTCGGTCAGCAAACATTTGCATTACCACTTGCAGGTGTTAGTGAAATCTTCCATCTTGATTTGACGAAGACAAATGTAGTTGATGGCCAGCTTACGATTATTGTGCGTGAGAAAGCGATACCACTGTTTTATCTTGAACATTGGTTAGTGAAAGGTACGGACATTAATCAGAAAAAAGCCGAAGGACATGTCGTTATAGTACAAATAGGTACTCAACAAGTGGGTTTTGTAGTTGACTCATTGATTGGTCAAGAAGAAGTGGTGATTAAACCTCTCGATTCCTTACTACAAGGTACGCCAGGCATGGCTGGTGCAACTATTACTTCAGATGGTGGTATAGCCTTGATCCTAGATGTACCAAGTATGTTGAAGCATTACGCAGGCAAATAACATTCAATGTTGTTTGTTGTCACCGAATTTAGTGGTGCCAAAGGCACCACTTTTCGGATCTGTAACATAAAAAAGAGCGATGCCAATGGCAGTAAAAGTATTAGTTGTTGATGACTCAAGTTTTTTCCGTCGTCGTGTAAGTGAAATACTAGAAAAAGATGCAGGAATTGAGGTCATTGACTTTGCAGTTAATGGTCAAGAAGCTGTTGAAAAAGCAAGTAAGTTGCGACCTGATGTGATAACTATGGACGTTGAAATGCCAGTATTAGATGGCATTAGCGCTGTCAAAAAAATAATGCAGAGCAACCCAACACCAATCTTGATGTTTTCGTCGTTAACCCGCGAGGGGGCCAGCGCAACCTTAGATGCGCTAGATGCAGGGGCCGTAGACTTTTTGCCGAAAAAGTTTGAGGATATTGCCCGCAACAGCGAAGAAGCTACTCGAGCATTACAAACAAAAGTTAAAGAAATTGGTAGAAAGCGTGTAAGCCGTTTCACTCGTCCTATGACGAATACTAAGCCTACAACGTCTACAAGTAGCCCGTCGTCTAAGCCTGTTTCGAATTTGAGAAGCAGCACAGCCTCTACGATTGCGCAGCCAGACCGGAGCTTTCAAAAAGCACCGACAGAAACTGCGCCTCAGCGTAGTTTTAAAGCGTCAGGAAAATCATATAAAGTTGTTGCAATCGGCACGTCTACAGGTGGACCTGTTGCTCTTCAAACCATTTTGACGCAACTACCCGCTAATTTCCCTCACCCTATTTTGCTAATCCAACACATGCCTGCAGCATTTACTCCTGCATTTGCACAGCGATTAAATAGTCTGTGTAAAATTAAGGTTAAAGAAGCCGAGCAGGGCGATAAATTGATGCCGGGCGTCGCTTATTTGGCGCCGGGTGGCAAGCAAATGATGGTTGAGTCCAGAGGCGGCAGTAAAACGCTGAAGGTATTCGAAGACGATAGCCCTAGGATCACTTATAAACCATGTGTTGATGTTACATTTGCAAGTACGGCGAAAGCCTATTCAGGAGATGTACTGGCAATCGTGTTAACAGGTATGGGTGCTGATGGGAGAGATGGTGCGCGTATGCTGAAGCAAGTTGGCGCGACAATCTGGGCTCAAGATGAAAAAACTTGTGTTGTATATGGCATGCCTCAAGCAGTCGCTGCAGCTGGGCTGTCATCAGAGAGTTTAGCTTTGCAAGATGTTGCGCTGCGGATCAATAAAGAGCTGGGGATTGCTTAAGAGATACCAACTTGATAGTTGCAGCTTTGTCATGATAGTCACAAAGGAATAAAATAATAAAGTGAAAATTTGGACGGTAGCGAATCAAAAAGGTGGTGTGGGTAAAACAACTACTGCGGTGAGCTTGGGCGGCATTCTTGCCGCCGAAGGTAAAAAGGTATTATTAATCGATACTGACCCGCATGCATCACTAACATATTACTTTGGTATAGATTCTGAAGATCTAGAGGTGAGTGTTTATGATAT
This sequence comes from Pseudoalteromonas sp. MMG033, assembly GCF_057197785.1. NCBI lineage: Bacteria > Pseudomonadati > Pseudomonadota > Gammaproteobacteria > Alteromonadales > Pseudoalteromonadaceae > Pseudoalteromonas > Pseudoalteromonas sp. MMG033. Next base: position 4,894,493 of record NZ_CM170070.1, on the reverse strand, counting down.
TTTTATCCGCGGTTCCAACATGCAAAGCGAAGAGATATTACAGGCTTTGTGCCCTTCAACCGTTGAAAACTTAGATATCCTACCTGCGACAATGGCGATTGCAACGCTTGATCGAAGCATGGGGAATCGCTCGGGCATGGGCCTTATATTAAAAAAAGCGCTAGCTAAAATTAGCGACTATTATGACTACGCAATTTTAGATTGTCCCCCTGTACTTGGTGTGTTGATGGTCAATGCGCTGGCAGCTAGCGAGCGTATTTTAATTCCAGTACAGACAGAGTTTCTGGCACTGAAGGGTCTTGATAGAATGATGCGGACAATGACATTAATGCAAAGTTCGCATTCTAAGCAATATCAATATACTATAGTCCCTACAATGTACGATAAGCGCACGAAAGCATCTTTAGAAGCGTATAAATCGCTAGTAGAATCTTATCAGGATAAAGTGTGGCCGGGTGTTATACCTGTTGATACTAAATTCAGAGATGCTAGCTTGGCACAGAAGGTTCCGGTACAATTCTGCCCCAAATCAAGAGGCGTATATGCATATCGAGCCTTGCTTGAGCATATTGGTGAATTAGAAAGAGGTAAGAATGAGTAAGCACCTGTTTGCAAATGAACAAGTGATGAAACAATATCTAGGTGCCTTATTGCAAGAAGAGGAAGACCAAGATGTTGCACTTGCGCCAGTTGCAAGGCTGCTTGAATCTGTGCCTGACGCACAAAAGCAACTACTCGAACAAATCGAGAATAAAGACGCATTAAAAGCAGATGTTGATGTAAAAGTTCAGCCACAGGAGAAGATTGTAGAGAAGGTTCTGCAAGAAACTCCAGTGAAGCCAACTCAAGAGCTTGAGATAACTGAAAATACAACTATTATCAAAGAACAAGCACCTGCTAAGAGTGCTGCGAAAGAAGCTTTTATTGAAGGGGAGTTTCAGGCTTTATTTTTTGAAGTCGCTGGACTGACGTTGGCCGTTCCTTTACAAGCGCTGGGTGGCATTCATCAGCTTACTGAGGTCAATCAGTTATTTGGAAAACCTAAGTGGTTCAAAGGTGTGATGCTAAACCGTGAAGAGAAGCTGAACGTTGTCGATACTGCCAGGTGGGTTATGCCTGAAAAGTTTACCCCTGAATTGGAGTCTAAGCTTAATTATCAATATTTGATAATGTTAGGAGATAGCCAGTGGGGGCTGCTAGCAGAAAAGTTAGTCAATAATATTACACTCACTGCTGATGATGTAAAATGGCGAACAGCATGTGGTAAACGTCCATGGCTTGCGGGCGTTATTAAAGAAAAAATGTGTGCGCTTATTGACGTAGAGAATTTAAATAGGTTGCTAGAACAAGGCCTCGATAGCCGAGAGCAGTAACTAGCATCAATCTGGAGTTTAATCATGAGCCAAGAAAGAATACTTTCTGCAGATAAAAATGCCGATAGTAATGATGAAGTCCTACAGTGGGTGACATATAAGCTAGAGGAAGAAACATACGGTATCAATGTAATGCAGGTACAAGAAGTACTTCGTTACACTGAAATTGCACCTGTACCAGGTGCACCAAGTTATGTACTAGGTATCATCAACTTGCGTGGTAACGTTGTCACAGTAATAGATACGCGAGCACGTTTTGGACTGATGAGTGCAGAAGTGACTGATAACTCGCGTATCGTGATAATCGAAGCTGAAAAACAAGTGATTGGTATTTTGGTCGATAGCGTTGCAGAAGTTGTTTACTTGCGTAGCTCTGAGATTGACAGTGCGCCAAACATTGGCACTGAAGAAAGCGCCAAGTTCATCCAAGGCGTATCTAATCGCGAAGGTGAGCTACTCATCTTGGTTGATTTGAACAAACTACTCAGTGATGATGAGTGGGATGAGCTGAGTCATTTATAACTTGTGGCGGCAGTAAATTTAGATGACGTACTCATTGTACTTGTGGTCGTATCATGCGTTGTCAGCTTAACTTGTTTAGGGTTGTTGTTTTTATTTAGCAAACGCTTACAACAAGCCCAAAACAATGCTGCGAGGTTACATAAGCAATCACATAATGATGCTGAACAAATTAGTATTTTAAGAAGTGAAATCGCAGAAGTAAGAGCAAGTGTGTTGAGTATTGGAAAGCGGCTTGTTGAGTGTGAAACTTTTGCAAAAGATTTAGCACAGCAACAAGCAGCCCAAAAGTATGACGACCCAGATGCAAAAATATACTCTCGAGCAGTCAAGATGGTCGAACTTGGCGCGGATTTAGAAGAAATAATGAGAGAGTGTGAGCTCCCCAGAGCAGAAGCCGAGTTGCTTATGTCTCTACATAACAAATCCCAATAAAGGTGCCAAATGGCACCTTTTTTATTACATATATAAAATACTGTTCATGACATTAGAATTATGAAAACATTAGCCTAAACACGCTCGATTACTAGACAATAATTAGATAGTATACAATGAGTGAATAGTAGTAATTGAGTTTCACCAAGGAAAGTGAATGGTTTATCGATTAATTTGTTTTATTATTTTTTTGATGCTTGTGGGCTGTGCGCAAACTGATTTATCTTTGCAAGATAAGTTGATCCAGCAGGTTCATAATAATGCGTCACATCATGGTATACCGTCCCAAGCTGTATTAATTAGTAACAATGGTAATATAAAGTTTAACTATGCATTAGATACCTCTCAGCAAAAAGAGGATATAAAGTTAAACGAGCACAGCATCTTTCCAATTTTTTCTGTAAGTAAACTGTTCGCCAATGTGCTTGTGTATCAACTTGTAGAAAAAGAGCAAATTAAATTAAGTGATAGTATAGGCGAGTATGTTAAGTTACCAAGTCATTGGCAACACATACCTATCAACGCTTTATTGAATCATACATCAGGGCTGCCTGAGTACTTTGTAGTGTCTAACCAAGAAGTCGTGGCGCCAAGTAACCAAGATGGGGTGATAGAAAAGCTCGGGGCCCAGCAGCCTATCTTTGAATTAAATACTCAAATTCAGTATACGCAAACAAACTATATGCTACTCAAAGCGCTGTTAGAGTCTGTGACTGGGCAATCTTATGAATCATTAGTTAACACACGTATATTTAGCCCCTTAAAAATGTCTAACACCGCTTTTCATGTTGATGACCTCACTAAAGGGGTTGTGCGTTCATACCTGTCAAATGGAGGGGATAGTTTAAAACCCAATGACTATGTTTTTCCTCGCTATAGTAGTGTCCATACAGGCGCTTATTCGACGGCATACGATTTAAATCTTTTCTTGAGTAGCTTGATGGAAGGCAAATTGATCAATAAAACCCTGTTAGTTGATTTTTGGCGGCCGCAGAAGCTTAAAAACGGTATTACAAATTACTTTACCTTGGGGTGGAATACCGACGAAGTGGGGCGTTGGTCGACGGCAGGACATGATGGCGGCACATTGGTAAGAGTGTCTGTCTTATATCAAGAAAATAAAGACGACTATATGACATATATTTATCTAACAAATGGGAATTTAGATGGTATATGGAGTAGGCGGTTAATCAACTCTCTGCAACAGCATGCATTACCTGACTTTTATTCTAGAGCGGTGGCTTGGGCGAGTTATAACCTGCTCTAATAAAGTATCTATGCAAGCAGAATATAAATAAACGAGATTGAAATCATCAAGTCATCTTTTTTATATTAGCCAACTATTTTGCTTGCAATGAGAATAAGGAAAAAAGCACATTCATTCATGTTTGCAGTTTAAATGCTTACTTTATGATTTGAAGTGGCGTACAAAATATTGGTGCGCACCATGTGTCACAAGGCATTAATATCATTATTAATATTTCTGATTGTCAGGCTTTTATATTTAGCTTGCCCTGAAAATTTTCCCAACCTGGTGGAAATTTACCGCGTAGCACATAAGAAAAGGCAATTAACTCAGCGATGACATAATAGAGCTCTTCAGGGATCTCTTCATGTAAGTCTAGTTGCCCGAGCGTTTTCACCAGTGCAGGATCTTCGTGGATCATGATGTCTTTTTCTTTGGCCAAAGCGATGATCTCTTCAGCGAGTTCTCCAAATCCTTTACAGACAACTTCCGGTGATTTACCCGCTTCGTATAAAAGCCCAACTGCTGTTTTTTGTTCCATATTTATACCTTTATGTTGACGATAGCGTGCTTATCGTAGAACTGTTTGACTTGCACGGCATCTTCACGCAGTGCGATATTACCCACTTGCAGGCCATGGGCTGCAAGCTTGCTTCTCAAGGCGTCCAGATGTGGTTCGGCAAGCTGACATACGCTGGGGCTGTCACCAACAATTTCGCAATCTACGGCTTTGTCCATAAGCTCAGCTTGAACACTTAGCTGTCCCAGTGCTTCATAGTCAAAGTTTAGCCTGACAAACCATATTTGCTTTTCTGGCAACCCCGCTTTTGCCGGTTTTTTGTAGTTGCCTATTTGCAATTCACTTTGTCGGCACTCTGGTGGGGTTTTCATCGGCAAGAATAAGTTGATGAGCAGCTGACTCTCATTGTCAAACTTTTGACCAAGTGCTTGCGTTTGGTTGGTTGGTGACATGGCATTTTGGATAAAGCCGAGTTCCTCAACCAGATTTTGCTGTGCTGATAAATTCACAGCCTGAATAAACTGCTTGGGTTGTTGTAATTTATTTCCGGGAAATAAGGTTTCTACCATGCTTGCGATACGTTGTTCTTGTGACACATTTTTTGGCAGTTGAGCCTCATTTTGAGTACTGAGTTGTGTGCCTAGCAGTGTTACAAGCAATTTATCTAATGCTTGAGTAAAGCTCGTCATAGGCACACTGGTGTTCAGCGGCGTTGCGATACTAGGTAAACGACTGAACAAATCTTGGCTAACCATGTCTGGTGTTGCTTTTCTTTCGTCCATTAAGCGTGAAAACGCCTGGTGAACAAGCCGAGTGAGATCCACCGACTGGCCGCTTTTAAAGGTCATCTTTTCAGAGATTTTCTCGCTCAACAATGCGGGATCTTTGAGGTTTGGTGTTTGCGTTTCTGTTAATGCGGCTTCTCGCAAAGGTTTGCTAAGTATATGTGCCAGTGGCAGTGATGCAGGTACTGCATTTTGTGATTTTTGGGCGCCTCGCAGCGGGATCACATCAGTTAATTGTATTTGTGTCGCGAGTTTTGTGTGCGTCATGCTGAGTTGTTCTGCCGTAATTGGCCTGTTATTTTTTGGTAATGCTGCAGATAGGACTTGTTGGATCAGTTGCAAACGCATCTCAAATGGTACTTTTTCAGCGCTGCTTTGCGCACTTTGCAATGCATTTACAGGCGGCGTTGCTTGTGTTTTTGGCGTGCTCGCTGATTGCTTATTGTCACCTTGAAGAGCAAAGTTATTTGGCCTGCTGTTATCAGAGGTAATACTTTTAGCTTTTTGCTGCTCTGTCGCGTTTGCGTCATCAAAAGGGGGTTGTAGGGTTTGGTTTTTTGCACTAACAAGCCCTTGTTTGCTCATAGCGGATTGATTTTGTGAGTCCAGCCCAGAGAAATTTTGTTTAATACCTTCTGAGAGTGCCATTAACGCTACGCTGGCAGGGCGCAGTGCTGCTGATGTATAAAGTGGCTGGTGTAAATAGTTTTTGGCTGTAGCTGTAATAGATGGAATTTGCTGGACTGGGTGCTGATTAGCTCTATTTGCATCTTGCTGTGCAGCGCGATTAAAAAATGGTGTTTGTGTAATGGCTTGCAAGGCCTGTTTTACGGTTTGCTTTATATCAGCCAAGGAGACGTTAAAAAGCGGTTTGTCATATTTTAAAGTTTGCTCTTTGTATGACTGAGTCGCCTCCTTTAACTGAGTTTGAAATGCTTGAGTATCTAGCTTGGGTAAAATACTTTTAAGTGATGTAGCCAGTTTGATTTTAGTTGACTTAGTCGCGATTGCGACTTCAATCCCATTCGGTGCAGTGCTCAGCTTAGCACCATGCCATACCTGCTTTTGTAATTGCTTTAATTCAGTAGGTGTTGGTGTTTGAATTTGCGTAATGTCATGCTGATGTCGCCCCAGCTTTAGCGTGCCTTTATTTTGCGTCAGCTGTAAATAGTTAGATGTTTGTTGACTGAGCTGACTGACTAATTTTGCAATGGCCTTTTTGGCAACCGGCATTTGATGCAGTTTGTCGCCAAACATATTAAATACTTGCATCAAGACTTTATCACTTTGGGCGCTTAGGCTGGCTACCAATTTAGATTCTTGCTGCAATAAGTTGCCTATGCTGGGCGGTATTGGCACGTTTACCCCAAGTTTAGGTAAAGCGAGTTGTGAATGAGGTGTTTGTTTTATTTGTGCGTCGGTTTGAATGGCACTGTGATCGCCAAATCCTTTTAAAACGCCAAGTAAACTGAGCAGTGATTGTGCTGATTTTAACGATAATTTCGCTTCAGGTGTCACAAGGGTAAGCACAGTGCCAGTGGTATCTAATTTTAATTGTGCTTCCGGTAATTTCAAAACCTGCTCTATGTTTGCTTCGCTACTTAAGCGTACCGGTTGCCAACGGCCTTCTAGCGCAACTTCCATTTGAATCGAGTCGGGCTTAATGACAATGTTGCGTGCCAAAAACGTCTTATCAGCTTCTAGTTGCGGCTGATTGTTGCTACCTTGTGAAGATATTGTTGTTGGTGACACATTTGCCGGATGTTGTACAGGAATTGTTTGCTTATTCATTATTCTAAATCAAATTTTCGGTAATCGGTCACAAGGTATTATTCGTATTACAATATCACTATGATAGACTTACGCCCACATTTAGGGTCGTGAGAATAACAAATTTTGCTAGAGATTAAGGCTTTAACTTGTATCAAACAAGACCGTTGTTTGTTCGAATCACTTAACTTTTCATTGTTATCTGGTCAAATCATGCAAATAGAAGGCCCAAATGGTGCAGGAAAAACATCGTTGCTGAGAATAATAGCCGGTTTTTCTCAGCCAGATGAAGGTAGTGTTCTGTTTCATAAGAAAAATATTAATGAAGACTACGATGACTTCGCTCAGTCCTTGCTGTTTATTGGACATAAAACAGGTGTTAATCAGCAGCTCACAGCTTATGAAAATGTCATGCATTGGCTCACTGTTCACGGCTATAAAAGCGCACAAACGGAAATATATGACCTCCTTGGCAAGCTAGGTCTTGTCGGCTTAGAAGATGTCCCCGTCAGAACCTTATCCGCAGGTCAGCAACGCCGCGTAGCTTTGGTGCGTTTGTGGCTTAATGATGCCAAACTTTGGATCTTAGATGAGCCCTTTACTGCCTTAGATAAAAAAGGTGTTGCTATGTTACAGGCGCAATTTCAACAGCATTTGGATAGTGGTGGCGCTATTTTGTTAACAACTCACCAAGATCTCACCAACTCGTTTAGCTCTTTGCAAACCTTGGTTTTGGAGTATCGCCACTGATGCAAGTAAGCAATTCATATTGGACGCTATTTTGCTCCGTTTATAAAAAAGATGTCACACTGGCTTTTCGCCAACGGGCTGAAATCGTTAATCCGCTCCTGTTTTTCTTGATTGTCATTACTTTATTTCCCCTAGCGATTGGTCCTGAACCTGGCTTATTAGCGAGAATGGCACCGGGGATTATTTGGGTCGCAGCGCTTTTATCAACTATGTTAGGGTTAGATAAGATTTTTCGTGATGATTACATGGATGGCTCATTAGAGCAGCTGATTGCTTCCCCTTATCCATTGCCACTGGCTGTATTAGCGAAAGTCGCGGCACATTGGACAACGGCTGGACTCCCCATGGTGGTCATGGCGCCCGTGTTTTCTATGTTGATGAACTTAGAGTCGCAAGCGCTCAGTGCAACCATATTAACACTACTAATTGGCACCCCATTATTAAGCTTTATTGGTGCCATTGGAGCAGGCCTGACTGTTGGCTTGCAAAAGGGCGGTATTTTAATGAGTTTACTCGTTTTACCGCTATATATCCCAGTACTTATTTTTGCAACGTCCGCTATTGATACTAGCATCATGTCTTTAGCATATAGTGGGCAGCTTGCAATCCTTGGTGCGATGTTAGCCGTCGCTTTAGTCGCCGCACCAATTGCTATATCGTCAGCTTTAAGAGTGAGTGTAAGTTAAAATGTGGAAGTGGTTACATCCTTATGCCAAAGCGGAGCGTGCTTACCAATTGTGTAATACTTTGCTTCCGTACTTTGTTGTGGTGTCCGTGCTATGTATTGTGGTTGGATGGGTGTGGGGGCTTGCGTACGCCCCAGCAGACTACCAACAAAAGGATAGTTACCGGATCATCTTTATTCATGTGCCTTCGGCGATTTTGTCGATGGGGGCATACTCTTCTATGGCCATTGCTGCCATCATTGCATTGGTTTGGCAGCTACGAAATGCCGAGTTGGCTGTCATTGCAATTGCGCCAGTAGGGGCGGCGATGACTGCGATTGCGCTGATTACCGGATCTGCATGGGGCAAGCCAATGTGGGGCGCTTGGTGGGTGTGGGACGCAAGACTTACTTCAGAGCTCATCTTATTATTTTTGTATCTTGGTGTGCTCTCGCTATTCCATGCTTTTGAAGATAAAAAAGCAGGCGGTAAAGCAGCATGTATTTTAGCGATTGTAGGGGTGGTCAATCTACCGATTATTCATTTTTCTGTAGAGTGGTGGAATACGCTTCATCAAGGAGGCGCTATCACTAAATTTGATACATCAGCAATTGATCCGTCGATGCTTTGGCCCTTATTGATTAATATTTTAGGGTTTGCAGCACTGGTCGGTATGCTTACTTTGATCCGTCTTAAAAATGAAATTATACAGGTCGAAAAACATCGTCCTTGGGTCCGTCAATTAGTTAGCCGAGGTTGATTATGCAGTTTGAATCATTTAGCGACTTTATCGCCATGGGCGGTTATGGATTTTATGTATGGCTCTCTTTTGGTAGCTGCGCGGTCATCATATTGGGCTTGTTATTCGGCTCGCTGTACGAAGGTAAACAACTCAAGCAACAAGTAAAGTCACAAATGGCCAGAGAAGAACGCATTAAAAAGGCCAAAGAAGTGGAGGCACAGGTATGAACCCAAGACGTAAAAAGCGTTTGTTTACTGTCCTTGCCGTGATTTTCGGTATTGGTTCAGCGGTTGGTTTGACTTTGTATGCGTTGCAAGAAAATATCAACTTATTCTACACACCGAGCGAGTTAGTGAACGGTAAAGGGCCTGAGTTAGAGAAACCAACGATTGGCCAAAAGCTGCGTATAGGCGGTATGGTTGTGCCTGGTTCAGTGGTGCGTGATGAAACCTCATTAGATGTTGAATTTAAACTCATAGATACAGGGCCACTTGTGACTATTCGCTATCAAGGTATTTTGCCTGATTTGTTTCGAGAAGGGCAGGGGATTGTTGCTCAGGGGACTTTGATTGAACCTGATGTGATAGAAGCTTTTGAAGTTTTAGCAAAGCACGACGAAGAATATATGCCTTCTGAAGTGGCAGAGGCAGTAAAAGGGATCAAGCACGAAAAACCTAAATATAATTTAAATAGCGAGAACTAGTATGATCCCAGAAATAGGATATTTTGCGCTAGTTTTAGCTATGGCACTGAGCCTGCTTCTTTGTATTTTCCCGCTTTGGGGTGCATATACGGGCAACTTAAGGTTGATGCGTGCAGCCCCATCTTTAGCACTCGGGCAATGTTTATTTGTATTGTTTTCTTTTGGCATTCTTATTTATATCACGTTGACGGATGATTTTACCGTTGCGTACGTGGCACACCATTCAAGTAGCACCTTACCTTGGTACTACAAGGTGACCTCAACGTGGGGCGGACATGAAGGTGCGATTTTACTCTGGTTAGTCATGCAATCTAGCTGGACGGCACTGGTTGCATTAATGTCAAAATCACTGCCTTGGGTGCTCAGAGCACGTGTACTTGGCGTACTGGGTTTCCTTGGTGTTGGTTTTATGTTGTATACCTTGTGGATGTCGAGCCCATTTGAGCGTCTGTTACCCTACTTTCCTGTTGAAGGACGTGATTTAAATCCGTTGTTACAAGATCCTGGTATGATCATACATCCACCACTGTTGTATATGGGCTATGTGGGTTTGTCTGTGTCATTTTCATTTGCCATTGCCGCATTATTAACTGGCAAACTAGATAATACTTGGGCGAAATGGTCTCGACCATGGACCATGGTTGCTTGGGCATTTTTAACTTTGGGGATCACCATAGGCAGTTGGTGGGCTTATGCCGAACTTGGCTGGGGAGGCTGGTGGTTCTGGGATCCCGTTGAAAACGCCTCGTTGATGCCTTGGTTAGTTGCCACAGCCTTGCTGCATTCGTTGGCAGTGACTGAAAAACGCGGGGTATTTAAATCGTGGACCGTATTGCTGGCTATTGCCGCGTTCAGTTTATGTCTGTTGGGCACCTTCATTGTTCGCTCCGGCATTATCGTTTCTGTACATGCGTTTGCCACAGATCCTGATAGAGGCTTGTACATATTATCTTTCTTAGCTGTGGTTGTGGGCGGCAGTTTGGCCTTGTATGCCGCTCGAGTTTCTCAAGTCCATAGTGAAGGTCGTTATCGATTTGCTTCTCGAGAAGTGGCCTTGTGGCTCAATAATATTTTCTTAGTGGTTGCGACCTTAATTGTATTGTTAGGGACTTTACTGCCGATGATCCACAAAGAATTAGGCCTTGGTTCAATTTCAATTGGGGTACCTTTCTTTAATCAGATGTTTGCTATTTTAATCGTACCATTTGCATTGTTGTTAGGGATTGCCCCAATGTTGCGCTGGAAGCAAAACAAACTGTCTCCGTTGGCAAAAAAATGGTTGGTCAATGTTGCGCTTAGCCTTGTGGCGACGGCTGCATGGTTGTTCTCTAGTTATGAGCAAGTCTCTGCGCTGACTTTTATGGCGACGGCACTGGCAGTTTGGATTGTGTTTTCATCCATCGCTGATTTATTGCAAAAAGTGTCATTGCAGACATCTATTTCAGAAGGTTTCAAACGACTTGGTTTGAGCTACTGGGCCATGGTACTGGGTCATGTGGGACTTGCTTTTGTGATTGCCAGTGTGACTTTGACTTCTGCTTATTCGGTAGAACGTGCGGTTGCTATGAAGCCTGGAGATATTGCGACCTTAAATGAGTACCAATATCGCTTTGATGGCGTCAAAGAGATCCGAGGACCAAACTACAGCGGCCATGCTGGGGTCGTAACTGTGCTTAAAAACGATGAGTTGGTAACAGAGCTTTATGCCGAAAAGCGGTTATACGATATTGGCATGCAATTTATGACAGAGGCCGCCATCGATGATGGATTCTTCCGTGATTTGTATCTGGCTTTGGGTGAGCAAATGAGCCAAGGAGCTTGGTCACTGCGGATTTATCATAAGCCGTACGTTCGCTGGATGTGGCTTGGCGGGATTTTGATTTCCTTGGCAGGTTTCGTCGTGCTGGCAGATAAACGCTATCGTCGTCGTGTGAAAAAAGAGGCTCAAGTTTAATTATGAATCGAAAAATACTGGGCTTTTTGCCGTTCTTAATTTTTGTTTTGCTGTGCGTATTTTTATATCAAGGTTTGTTTGGTAACCCTAGAGAGTTACAAACCGGTCGATTAGGGCAAACTATGCCGAGCTTTAATTTGCCTGATTTAATGGATGAAAATAAGCGCTGGACAGAAAAAGAGTTACTGGGTGAAGTATATTTGATGAATGTGTGGGGGACTTGGTGCCCTACATGTATTGCTGAGCTGGGGTATTTAACTAAGTTGCGTGAGCAGGGCGTTAAAATAGTGGGCTTGTATTATGAGCAGGCCTATGACCCAGATTTTGGTGACCATTTCGATATCAACGCACTCAGAGAAGAAGTCGATACCATGTTAAGCCGAGCGGGTAACCCTTATCAGTTTAATATTTTGGACTTAGAGCGCAGTCTTGCGCTGGATCTTGGGGTATCGGGTGCACCTGAGACTTTTTTGGTTGATAAGGAAGGTACAATTTTGCTGCATCACACTGGAGATATTAACCAGCGAGTATGGCGAAATAAGTTCTTACCTGCCCTTGAGGAGTTGCAACCATGAAGATCAGACATGTGATGCTGTTGGTGATGATATTGTTGTTAAGTGCCACAGGTGCCAATGCTGCTGAAGATAAGTATGAATTTAAAAATGCTGAGCGAGCACAAACATTTAAAGAGCTGACATTAGAACTTCGCTGTCCAAAGTGTCAGAACCAAAATATTGCCGACTCAGATGCGGTTGTTGCAAAAGACTTACGTGATAAGGTTGTGGCTCTAGTACAAGAGGGGAACTCTAAGCAAGAAGTTATTGATTACATGATTGATAGGTACGGGTATTTTGTGCACTACCAGCCGCCAGTGACGCCTGCGACTATCATTTTGTGGGTGCTGCCAGTGGTTATCGTTGTGTTAGGTTTTGGTTTTATCGTGTTTAGACAAAAGAAAGCATCAAAAAAGCAGCAGTGGAGCGCAGCAGATGATGAAAGACTCGAACAGTTGATTGCACAGTATCAGCGTAAGGAGCGCCAGCAATGATAGAGTTGACTCAAATGTGGGGTGTTTTTGCGTTGCTGGCAATCTTGAGTTGCCTATTTGTGGTGATGCCTTTTCTTCGAAAAGAAAAAGTGGTGTCAGTTGATCATGATGCCAATGCACAACGTATTGAAATATATCATCAAAGGTTAGATGAATTAAAAAGCGAATTAGAAAATCAGCGCATCGGTCAAAATGACTTTGAAGAGTCCGTCATTGAGTTAAAAAGACGGCTGTTAAATGAGTTGTCTCCAGAGCAAACACTGGACACGCGTGGCAATAATCTCGTGCTTGGTGCTACAGGTATTGCGTTTACTGTGGTTGTCAGCAGTGTTTTTTACTATTTCACAGGTAGCCATCAGCAAATCGCCAATTGGCAAAAAGCGGTGGAAAAGCTACCTGAATATGGTGAAAGGGCAGTACTGCAAACCGGCGAGCCTTTATCGGCTAACGAATTACAAGCATTTGCACTGGGGTTGCGAACTAAACTAGCCAACAGTGGTGATGATGCCGTTGCTTGGATGTTGTTAGGACGTGTCGCCATGTCATTAAACGATTATGAAATGGCGATGCAAGCGTTTGATAAAGCATTGATCATGCAGCCTGATAATCACAATGTGTTGGTTAATTACAGCCAAGCGCTATTAATTGAAGGTTCCGAGCCAAGTATTAATCGAGCTGCACGAATGTTATCTCGTGTACTTAGGGCTGAGCCACAAAACATTGATGCAATTTCTTTGTTGGCATTAATTGCGTATGAGCGAGAGGATTGGCTTGAAGCGAAATCTGCATTTGAGGTTTTACTGTCAACTGTACAACCTAATGATCCACGTTACGCCATGATCAAACAGCGTATTGATGAGATCGCAGAAAAGCTCGGAGAAACCGAGGCTGTGCATTCAGGAGCTGGGCCTCAGTTGAGTGTGCAGGTGCGCATTGATGATAAGTTAGTGAGTCAATTACCAAACAATGCAACCTTGTTTGTGTTCGCAAAAGCAGCAAACGGACCGAGAATGCCACTTGCAGTGCAAAAACTTACAGTTTTTAACTTGCCTTTAGTTGTCACTTTGAATGATAGTATGGCAATGTTGCCAGATCTGAAGTTATCGAACTTTAATGAAGTTGTGATAACGGCGCGTATTTCTGTTGATGACTCGGTGATGACGCAAGTGGGTGAGCTTGAAGGCACCTCCGACGTGATCACGATAAATAACGATATGCGCCAACAGGTTAATGTCATTATAAGTCGTGTTATAACCAGCACAGGAAGCTAAATGTATAAAAAATTTGTCGGTGCAGCGCTTGCGTTAATGCTTGTAGGCTGCGCACAGGTCCCTGAGGTAAAAGAAGACCCTCGCGATCCCTTGCAATCAATGAATAGACCCATCTATGACTTTAATATGGATGTGCTTGACGCTTATATTTTGCGTCCAGCAGCGAAGGGATATGTGGCTATCACGCCAGCACCCGTGCGCAGTGGTATTGTTAACTTTACCACCAATATTGCGGCGCCAACGGATGCAATAAACTCAGCATTACAGGGTAAGCCTGGAGATGCAGGGATTAATGTTGCACGTTTTTTAATTAACTCAACCGTGGGTATTCTCGGCTTTTTTGATGTTGCAAGAGAGCTGGGCCTTGAGCACAAAGACGAAGACTTTGGTCAGACACTCGGTGTTTGGGGCGTAGGAGATGGTGCATATTTAATGTTGCCAGCCATGGGACCATCAACGGTGAGAAATATCACAGGTGATCTCGTTGATAATATCGTGCTGCCAGAGATTGCACTGACGACGCCACAAACTTTGATTGTATTTGCACTGCGAGCCGTTGAAGCTCGTGCATCATTGATGTCGCAAGAAAAGCTACTTAACGAAGCGTTAGACCCGTACATGTTTTTAAAGGATATCTACTTTCAAAGGCAGCTTTTTGAACTGCATGATGGCAATCCGCCAATGGAAGAAGAACCAGAAGATTTTGATGATGATTTCTTAGAAAATCTTTAATTAAAAAGCCAGCATATGCTGGCTTTTTTACTTTTATATGAGTGGCCTAAAACTTCCAGTTCATATTTAGCCACACCGTTCGACCAGCTTCATTTACTTTACTAGTTTGTGAGTATCCGCTTACCATTGTGCCAGAGCGGCTTAAATGCTCTGCGTAGGTTTGATCGAATACATTGTCAAGACCCAAGTTAAAGACCAAATCATCTGATTGTGAATAAGACGTGTTGAGCGCCAATGTGCCAAAGCCGTCGCTTTGAGATATGTCTTGGCCAGCAATATTACCTTGGCCTATCGCGACTCGATGTTGACCTTGGACTACGCGCCATAAACCGCCAAATTGCCATTTTTCTTTGGTATAGCTAAGCGCAAAGCGAAGCTGCAAAGGAGGTTGTTGGGCAAGGGCTATATTGTCAGTACGATTTTCGCCTTTGACATAGTTTATGCTCGCTGTTGCCATGAGGTTTTTATTGATGTTGTAACGGCTCTCTGCCTCGAAACCATAGGTTTGTGCATCAATATTGCGAGTCACTTTACTGGCCATGCCCATTTTTTCATACAGGTTATCAGTAAGGAGGTAATTATCGATACGGTTGAAAAATACAGAGACTGAATTAGTAAAAGCACTCGACTGACCAAGCCAACCTATATCTAACTGATTTGTTGTTTCATGGTCTACGAGAAATGCACTTGGACTATCAACAGCACCACGGCCGCCGCCCATTACTTCCCAGTAATCAGGGAACCGCTCTGTGCGTCCAACACCAATATAATAACTGCTGTTTTCTGTTTGCGCTTGATAACGTGTAAAACCGCTGATTAGGGTATCATCGCGTGTAACATCTGCTGTTGGGTTAGGTACAACTTTCATCATCACAGTGCGAGTTTGGCGTCTATCTGTGGCTTGCCAATCGTCAACTCTTAAGCCACTAACCCACTGGCTGTTTTGACTTAGGCTATATTCAACTTCGGCAAATAAACCGGTTTGCTCGAATTCTGCTGTCTCTTGACGAGTCAATGATTCGACGGGGGTATTTTCGAGATCGCGGCCAATTCGAATACGGTGGCGGTTTTGCTGATGATCTAATCCGTAAGCCAGAGCAGTTTTGTCATTGAGCTCTGAATTGAGTAAGACTTTACCACCAAAAGTTCTTCTGTCAGGGTTAGAGGACACAGGCGTTTTCATCATCATATTTGGCATAAATTGGCGCAAACTGTGATTGTCCATGATGTGATCTATGTTGTTGTAAAACACATTGGCTTCGATGCTCGTTACAAAACCGCTCAGCTCGCTTTTTGACATTTGCAAAGCCACTTGCGTTCTATCAAAGAGACTACCGTCCATCATTCTGTCGGCATACGCTACTTCACCATCACTGCGGCCAAGGCTTAAACTATATAAGCTTGTATCATCTGGCGTGTATGCAAATTGTGTATCCAAATTCCATTTTTCATATGCTGAATGAATACTGGTGCCGTCGCCATCTTGGTAATCGTCAGCTTCACTGTAACTGGCGGCAACTCTCGCGAAGTAATCTTGAGTGCCAGTTTTGATATCACTGTTTATAACGCGTTTTCCAAAGTCACCCAGTGTCGTGTTAACAAAACCTGTTGTGCCGCGCTCAAGCAGACGCTCTGATTCACGTTCAAAGACGACAGTTGCCGCACTATTACCTGGACCATATAAAACGGTTTGCGGTCCTTTAATGACGGTTAAAGTGTCATAAGTCTGCGGTGTAATGTAGGCAGTTGGCGGATCCATACGACCGCCACAGCCACCTAATGTGACGCCGCCATCGGTGATAATGTTAATACGAGAACCCGCCATGCCTCTGAAAACAGGGTCGCTACTTGCGCCACCTTTTTTGACCAGTGAAAAACCCGCAATGCTAGAGAGCAGATCTGCGCCATCTTGCGCAGGTAGAGGTTGCCTTGTGGCTTTGGGATCTGTTTTGATATCGAGTGGGCTATGCATTGGGGCAATGACTTCGATGTGTTCCATCGTTTGTTCAGATTGTGCTTGTCCTTGCCAAGCTATGGATGCGGTTATCGCGGTACAGATCAGACGCTTTTTCATGGATATCCTCAGAGTTGTATATCAACATAACTTTTTAGTAAGGCAGTTGATTTGATTGCCAATAGTTTATTCTGAGGCGTATTTTACTGATGTGGGAACAGGTTGGGATGTGACAAAATGTCGCACTCGGTTACAAAGCTTGGAAAAATTGATTCAGCTCAAAAATCTTGAGTTTCAAAGCGATGATGTAAGACATCACCGCTGATTGAAGTTGTGAAAACATGGGTTAAATGCCCATGGCTTCCACTTGTTGGTCGCACCACTGGAGAGCTTCGGAGTATAACTCGGGCAAAGACTGAGTTTGCAGGTTTAACTGTTCAGTCAATTGAGAAGCGTCAGACCAATTTGCTTTTTCGTATGCCATGACAAGGCTTAGGTATTGCGCAAGCATGCCTTCTCCTTGTAGTAAAGCGTCTTTAATATCGATGGTTAAAGGGAGCTTTTGCATCACACTGTCCATGGTTTCATCTAAGATGGCATCCATTAAGGACATCATACCGGTCAAAAACGCCATACCGGTATCGCGTATTTGGTTGTGTTTGATTGCGAGCAGCTCACAAAATCTTGCCCGTGTTAGGGAAAGTCGAATAAGCTCCATGGGCTTATCTGAGGCAACCTGAGAGGCGAATAATAAAGAGAGAAACTTCTTCAGTTCTTGATTACCGAGTACAACCAATGCTTGCTTGATTGTGGATATCTCAGCTCTGCGTTTGAAGGCGGCTGAATTTGAGTAACGCAGTAATTTGTAGCTTAGGTTTACATCACGCTCGAACACTTGTGTGATGCGTTTTAAATCGACATCGACACTGGATGTTTCGTATAAAAGCTCAGCCAATGCCATTTCAGAGGGCGGCAATGCTTTGGTTTGCACCATCTCTGGCTTGGCAAAGAAAAATCCTTGAAAAAGTGTAAAACCCAATTCAAGGGCGAGTTGATATTGTTCGTAAGTTTCTACTTTCTCAGCAACGAGCTCAATATGTTTATGTGGCGCTATGGCCTCTTTGAGCTCACGAATTTCATCAACACTGGTGACCAACATATCCACTTTGATTTGATCTATATAGGGATAAAAATGACGCCAAACTTTTTGATGCTTGTAGTCATCTAACACTAGCTTATAGCCTTTTTCTTTGAGATCTTGCACTGCGGCCAGTAGGCGCTTACCAGGCTGCACTGTTTCTAAAATCTCAACAATTAGTTGGTCGCGCCCCATCATGGTGGGGTAGCCTTTTATAATTGTTTCAAGTGTAAAGTTGATATATGCAGGCTTGGAGTCGGTCAGATCTTCTAAACCGAAGTTGAACTGGCTTCCCTCTATTAATTTTGATGTTGCCTCTACGTCATCAATATTAGGAAACACGTTATCTACGCCATCACGAAACAGCAGTTCATAGCCGACGACTTCTTTATTTATATTTAAAATAGGTTGCCTAGCGGCATAAAAATACATGGAACAAGACACCCAATCGTTACTTCATTTCACTTCAATATAAGGCAATATAAAGCGTATTTCATTATTAAATTTACACTTTCTTAGTATTTTGGTACTAAAGGGTAATATTTTAGAGTGTGAAATGTGCAATAACAGCTATTTGCGTAGACTTGCTTGGGGGTAAAGAGGAGGCGTGATATAGTGCGCCTTTGTTTTTGGCTTTTGTTCCAATATCAGTTAGGGAGTAAGTTTACTGTTATTCGGAGAGAAGCTCTTTTTAACGGAGGTCATTTTGGAAATTGGCACAATGATATCGCTGGCTTTGTATTTTGTTGCAATGTTAGCTATTGGCCTTTATGCCTATCGTAAATCTACCGATGATGTATCTGGATACATGTTAGGGGGTCGTAATCTACCACCTAGCGTTGCAGCGCTTTCAGCTGGTGCATCAGATATGAGTGGTTGGATCTTAATGGGATTGCCTGGCGCAATGTTTTTAACAGGGTTCAGCAGCACTTGGATTGCGGTGGGTTTGGTAATTGGTGCATTCTTAAACTATTTGCTTGTCGCACCAAGACTACGTGTCTACACCGAGGTCGCCAACGATGCGATCACGATTCCAGATTACTTTGCAAATCGCTTTGAAGACAACAGTAACGCACTGCGTATTGTTTCTGCCATTGTTATTATCGTGTTCTTCACTTTATACACCTCTTCTGGCGTTGTAGCTGGCGGCAAATTATTTGAAAACTCATTTGGTATGAGCTATGAAACGGGCTTGTATGTAACAACTGGTGTGGTTGTACTTTACACGCTGTTTGGCGGCTTCTTAGCTGTGAGCCTGACTGACTTTGTACAAGGTTGCATCATGTTTATTGCCCTTGTTTTAGTCCCTTTTGTGACCTTTAGCCTTTTGGAGCAGCCGTTAGTCACTACATTGAATGAGATAAACCAGTTAAACCCTGATGTTGATATGCTCACTTGGGTAGGGGCTGGTGGCGTGATTGGCATTATCTCGGCAATGTCTTGGGGTTTAGGTTATTTTGGTCAACCGCATATCATCGTGCGTTTTATGTCGGTACGCAGTGTTAAAGATATGCCGACAGCCAGAAATATTGGCATGAGCTGGATGATTGTAGCCACAGTTGGTGCTATCACAACAGGGTTGTTTGGTGCAGCCTATGCACATGAAAACAACATTGCTGTTAAAGATGCTGAGACTATTTTCCTTGTCTTGTCTGAACTATTGTTCCACCCATTGATTGCAGGCTTCTTACTGGCAGCTATTCTAGCGGCGATTATGAGCACGATTTCATCACAGCTATTGGTGAGCTCAAGTTCTTTAACTGAAGACTTTTACAAGGTATTTATCAAGCCGAATGCCACAGACAAAGAGCTAGTTATGGTAGGTCGTATCAGCGTAGCAGCCGTTTCTGTGTTAGCGATTTATCTTGCTCACGACAGAGAAAGCACAATCTTAAGCTTAGTGAGCAATGCGTGGGCAGGTTTTGGCGCTGCATTTGGGCCACTGGTACTGTTTAGCTTGTTTTGGAAGCGCATGAACTTCTCAGGTGCGCTTGCTGGCATGGTTGTGGGTGCAGTTACTGTGCTTGTATGGATCTATGCGCCATTCACAATTGCAGGTCAAAGCCCAAGTGGATACATTTATGAAATCGTACCTGGTTTCATTGCAGCATCCATTGCAATTGTGGCAGTGAGCTTAATGACGGCACCGCCTTCAAAAACGATAGAAGCTAAATTTGACGAAATGAATCGCGGCCTGTAAACAGGCAGTCGCGATACAAGTAAAAGGTGAGCTTAGGCTCACCTTTTTTGTTTTCTAAGTAAACTCAAAGTCGCGTGCCAAATTCATATACGCAATGCTGGCTCACGTGATGATTCTCAATCGGTTTTAGTCGTATTAATTCAATTTCACTGATTTGATCTTGAGTGACTAGTTGATGTATTTCAAAATAGCGGCTCCAGCTAATGCCTTTGTATGGTCTTAGCTCCATATATGGATATTGCACATAGTGCCAAGTACCTTTTAATAATCCTTTATTTTCTTCTGAAACATTCTCACCTGAGATCTCATAGGCCCCATTTTTATGGAGCTTGAGCTTATATTCGCTGTCACATGAGGCGGTTTTAAAATGCTGTGCTAAGTCTGCTTTAAGGAGCGGACTATTTTGTTTATCTTTTGGAAAGGGGTAAATTGCAATGGCGTTTTTGGTGTACCAGTGGTTACCTTCTTTTAGTGCTTGAATATCAGAGATCCTAAAACCATTTTTGTTGGCCGTTTGTTTGGCAGTTTCTACTGCATTTGGGTCTTGCAGCATGAGCGAATGAAGCATTGTATTTTGGGAAATGCTGGTTGGGAAATCGAGAGTATTGGTCTCGACGTTGAAACCATTTTCTTCTAATGCTTGTTTTAATTGAATACGAGATTCATCTGGGATGTATTTAGCGTAAATGTGAACGGTTGTTGTATTGGCACATCCAGCTAAAAATAAGGTGAATATGCAAAGAAGGTACTTGCGGAATATTGTTATCATTATGTCTTTCCATGTTTGGGTGTGTCGTTATTTTAATCACAGATTGACAGGGTTGAAAATAATGAATCGAACTTGAATTGAAAAGAAGCCGTGCAGCTAAGTTGCGCACGGCTCGGTATGAGTTAGTCTTGCACAGAGCGAAGTAGGGCATTAACACCGACTTTTTCGCGTGTTTGCTTGTCTACTTTTTTCACGATGATAGCGGCATAAAGACTGTGGGTGCCGTCTTTACTAGGTAGTGAACCTGGCACAACCACAGAACCAGCTGGCACACGACCATAGTGAATTTCACCAGTTTCTCTGTCATAAATACGTGTGCTTTGAGAAATATAAACACCCATTGAAATAACAGCGCCTTCTTCAACAATCACACCTTCTACGATTTCTGAACGCGCGCCGATAAAGCAGTTGTCTTCAATGATGGTAGGATTAGCTTGTAGAGGCTCTAAAACACCGCCAATGCCAACACCACCAGACAGGTGTACATTTTTACCAATTTGCGCACACGAGCCTACAGTAGCCCATGTATCAACCATAGTGCCATCATCAACATATGCACCAATGTTAACGTATGAAGGCATCAGTACAACGTTTTTACCAACAAAGCTGCCTTGACGAGCAACAGCATTTGGTACAACACGCATGCCGCCTTGTTGGAATTGCTCCGGCGTGTAATCGCTAAACTTCAGTGGTACTTTGTCGTAAAACTGGTTTACACCATCATTCATTGGTTGGTTGTCACGAATTCTAAAAGACAGTAATACCGCCTTTTTTAACCATTGGTGCACAACCCACTCACCACTGACTTTCTCAGCAACGCGTGCTGCGCCTTTATCAAGTAACTCTAGAGAGTCAATTATTGCGCTTTTAACTTCAGGTGCAACAGCAGATGGTGTAATGTTATCGCGGTTTTCCCACGCTTGTTCAATAATGCTTTTTAAATCCGACATAGTTTCCTCTTTTATTCAGATTCGGCGTTTAATTTTTTCATTAGTGAATGATGTAAAGCGGTTTTTTCATCTTCACTTAATGCTAAATAATGTTCGTTTGAGACTACGAAAAAGTCTTCTGCACGTTCCCCAACGGTTGTGATCCGTGCTGCGTGGATATGTAGATTATGAACCTGTAATACTTCCGCAATTTTGGTTAATAGGCCCTGAATATCCACGGCTTGAATTTCGACGAGGTTTCTATCGTCACGTGCATGTGGACGGACAATCACTTTTGGTTTGATATTAAAATCTTTAAATCGCTGTGAGCGGTTTTTCTTCAAGCGTATTTTTTTCTTCGGATCGATCAAGATGCTATCGAGTCCTCTACGCAAGGTCTTCGCTCGGCTCCCGCTAATGGCATCGCCGTTAACTTCTAAGATAACAAAACTAAATACCACATAGTCATCTTTGGTTGTCATGACCTGAGCATGCTGAATCTGTGCTTTTTTACTACCAATAACGGATACAAGTTTGGCAAACAAGCTTGCTTCATAGGGCGCGTATACAAATACTTGTGTACCACCGTGCATCGGCTTTTCTGATACAGCAACACCTGATTTTGTCTCATTTCCTAATGATAGTAGGTATTCACTCTGCCATGAGATCTGTTCTTCACTGAAGCCGGTAAAATAGTTCGGTTTAAAGCGTGCCCAAAGCTGTGCGACACTTTCTTCATCGAATCCGATTTCAATCAACCTTTCCATGGCTTGCGCTTTTTTATCACGGATCTGATCACGCATATCCATCGGGTGTTCAAGGCCCAACCTCAATGCGCGCTGCGCATGCAAATAGAGCTCACGTAATAAAGTGTTTTTCCAATCATTCCATAAGTTGTCATTGGTCGCACGGATATCTGCCACTGTTAAACAGTAGAGATAATCAAGTTGGCGTTCGTTTTTAACTTTTGAGGCAAATTCATTGATCACATCAGGGTCATTAATGTCTTTTCGCTGTGCCGTTACTGACATGAGTAAATGGTGCTCAACTAGCCAAGCTACAAGCTTGGCATCTGAAGGCGTTAGTTTATGCATGCTAGCAAATGCAGTGGCATCCACTGCGCCCAGCTCTGAGTGATCTCCGCCACGCCCTTTGGCAATATCGTGGAAAATTCCGGCCAGATACAATAACTCGGGTTTATCCATTCGTGTCACGATCTCTGCGCAGATAGGGAAATCTTTACTAAGCTGCTTGTCGCGATATTTGTGGATATTGTTAATTAGCTTATGAGTGTGTTCATCCACCGTATACGCGTGAAATAAGTCAAACTGCATTTGTCCGAATATACTTCGCCACTGCGGCAAATACGCTGCGATAATGCCATGTTTGTGCATCAGCGTGAATGCTCTACCCATGCCATTTGGATGCTTGAGCAAGCGCATAAATGCGTCACGACATGCGGCGTAGTCTTGAAGGTCACCCAATAAACGTCTGCGCACCTGTCTGACCGAACGTATGGTATTTGGATCAATATCTGTAATGTCAGTATTGTCAGCGATGTGCTCAAAAAGGACTAAAAGGTTTTCTCGTAAAAAGAACGCGGAGGGATCTTTTACTCGGATTTTATTACCGATGCGTTCAAAATGCGCATCTAAGGGGGTGACAACATGTGCATCATGATCTGGAAGTATACTTTGCTCAAAGTAGGCGAGCAGCATCTGGTTCATCTCTCGGACGCGACTCATGATCCTGAACAAACGCTTCATCATGCGCTCAACTGATGGTTTACCCTCAGAGCCAAACCCAAGCAATTCAGCAGCATGTGGTTGATAGTCAAATAGCAGACGGTTTTCACAACGTCCAGCCGCAAGGTGCAGTGCAAAGCGAATATTCCAGAGGTTTTCCAAGCACTCCATGAGCTCTTGGTATTCTTCATGAGTCAAATAACCATGACCAATTAGCTCTTCTAATGTTTCAGCATGGAAGTGCTTTTTAGCAACCCAAAAAATGGTTTGTAAGTCTCTTAATCCACCAGGGTTTTCTTTTATATTTGGTTCCAGATTGTAGGCAGTACCATGGCACTTTTTGCGTCTTAACTTTTGCTCTTTAACCTTAGCAATAAAGAAATCATCGGAGCGCCAAATCGGGGTTTTAACAATATGGCTTTTAAGTCTCTCGAATTCAACGAGATTACCGCAAATTAAGCGGCTTTCTAATAAACTTGTTGTGAAGTGAACATCTTTACGTTTTTGTTCAAGAACTTGCTCATGGGTACGGACACTATGACCGATGTCTAAGTTTAAATCCCACAAGTAGGTAACAAAGATCTCTAAG
Organism: Pseudoalteromonas sp. MMG033; assembly: GCF_057197785.1. Lineage (NCBI taxonomy): Bacteria > Pseudomonadati > Pseudomonadota > Gammaproteobacteria > Alteromonadales > Pseudoalteromonadaceae > Pseudoalteromonas > Pseudoalteromonas sp. MMG033. The sequence goes on along the minus strand of NZ_CM170070.1, from coordinate 4,870,656 downwards.
GCGCTGCGAAGCTCATCGCAGGGTTCCCCATCTGTTAGGAGCATAAAATCGATGTCAGAAAATGGGTGTAATTCACCACGTCCATATCCGCCGATACCAATGAGGGCCAATTGAGAAAATTCTGAGAGGCCGGTTTGAACAAATAGCTTTTTTAATAAGGTATCAATAAATTCAGAGCGTGCCTTGATCAGCAGTCTGACTGGTTGCTTGGAAAATTGATTATTGAGCCACTTGTAAAAGTAGGTCATACAGCCTTTGTAATCATCAAGTTGTTCGGCTTGGTCAAGCAACAACTTTACTTTATTTGGTAACGCCACGAGAGATCCTTGGAACACAAGATGAAATCAGTTTACTTGTATATTGGCATGACTTGAAGCGGCAAAGATGCGTTTTTTACGGGTTTTATAGGATTGATAGCTTAATTGGGTATTTTTTACCTAATACTGAACCAATTTGATTAAACCCAAGAGCGGCGCTGCTTGCAGTCACAAGCAGCGAATTTTGGTTTAAGCGTGTTCAATCACGCGGTCAATCGTGTCGTCTTTACGGTGTGTAAGGATTTCAACACCCTTGTCCGTGACCAGCAGTGTGTGTTCCCACTGTGCAGATAAGCTGCGATCTTTAGTGACAACAGTCCAGTCATCTTTGAGTAGTTTACATTGGCGTTTGCCTGCGTTAACCATTGGCTCAATAGTCAAGCACATACCTGCTTTTAATGTTTCACCAGTGCCAGGTTTGCCATAGTGCATAACTTGTGGTTCTTCGTGGAATTGTGCACCGATGCCGTGACCACAGTATTCACGTACGATTGAGTAATTGAAGCCTTCCGCAAACTTTTGAATAGCTGCGCCAATATCACCAAGACGCACACCCGGTTTCACCATCTTGATGGCAAGGTAAAGAGATTCTTGGGTGATTTCACTTAAGCGCTTGCCTTGTATGCTCGGTGTGCCGACGTAGAACATTTTTGATGTATCGCCATGGTAACCGTCTTTGATAACTGTCACGTCGATATTAACGATGTCACCTTCTTTGAGTGGTTTCTCATTCGGGATACCATGACAGATAACATGGTTAACAGATGTACAAATTGATTTTGGAAATCCATGATAATTGAGCGGCGCAGGGATGCAGCCTTGCACATCCACAATGTAATTGTGACAAATTGTATTTAATTCGTCTGTGGTAACCCCAGGCTTCACATACTCTTCGATCATTTCTAATACTTCAGCCGCTAACCTACCGGCAACACGCATTTTTTCGATTTCTTCAGGGGTTTTAATCACTGCACTCATTGAGACTCCAAGTCATATTTTTCACAAAGCAATGACGAGCAAATTTTGGCCTCATCATTGAGTTAATTTATTTTATATGGTATAAAGCGCGCCGTCTTTTTACAAATAAATCTTCTCGATTTGATCTTGATGGTTGTTTGTACTTAAGACACACAAAATTTAATTTTAACACACACACATATCGACACATACACTTGGGTGCATGTTTGTATCGACAAATGATACGCAATAAGCATGTTGGTGCTATGGGATATGTGGAGGCCTAACCCTACTAAATAGAGGAAAATACAATGGCAAACGTTTCAATGCGCGATATGCTTCAAGCTGGTGTTCACTTCGGTCACCAAGCACGTTACTGGAACCCTAAGATGAAGCCGTTCATCTTCGGTGCACGTAACCGCGTTCACATCATCAACCTAGAAAAGACAGTTCCACTTTTCAACGATGCACTTAAGTTTTTATCAAACGTTGCATCTAACAAAGGTAAAATCCTTTTCGTTGGTACTAAGCGCGCAGCTGGTGAAGCAGTTAAAGAAGCAGCTATCTCAAGTGAGCAGTTCTACGTAAATCACCGTTGGTTAGGTGGTATGTTGACTAACTGGAAAACAGTTCGTCAATCAATCAAGCGTCTTAAAGACCTTGAAGCACAAAGCCAAGACGGTACTTTCGAGAAGCTTACTAAGAAAGAAGCGCTAATGAAAACGCGTGAAATGGAAAAGCTTGAGAAGAGCCTTGGCGGTATCAAAGATATGGGCGGTCTACCTGACGCTATCTTCGTAATCGATGCTGACCACGAGCACATCGCAATCCGCGAAGCTAACAACCTAGGTATTCCAGTAGTATCTGTTGTTGATACTAACTCAAACCCAGATGGTGTTGATTTCATCATCCCAGGTAACGACGATGCGATCCGTGCAATCCAGCTTTACACTAACGCTGTTGCAACTGCTATCACTGAAGGTCGTGAAAGCAACATCGTTGCTCAAGCAGAAAACGACGATTTCGTAGAAGCTGAGTAATTAGCTGTCATCAAGTCTTCATCCAATTGTGATGAAGACTTGATATTCTTTACAAGCGGTAATTCGCTTATCAAAAAACCGAATTCAGAATTGAGGATATTCTAATGGCTGTAACTGCTGCCCTAGTTAAAGAACTTCGCGAGCGTACTGGCGCTGGCATGATGGATTGTAAAAAAGCACTAACTGAAACTAACGGTGACATCGATCTAGCGATCGAGAACATGCGTAAGAGTGGTGCTGCTAAAGCTGCTAAGAAAGCGGGTAACATCGCTGCTGAAGGTACAATCCTTATCAAGCAAGGCGAAGGTTTCGCTGCACTTCTTGAAGTTAACTGTCAAACTGACTTCGTTGCTAAAGACGAAAACTTCCTAGGTTTTGCTAACACTGTTCTTGACGACGCTGTTGCTACTAAAGCAACAATTGCTGACCTTCAAGCTAAGTTCGAAGAAACTCGTGTTGCACTAGTTGCTAAAATCGGTGAAAACATCAACGTTCGTCGCGTTGAGTACATCGATGGTGACAAGCTATCTGCATACCGTCACGGCGACCGTATCGGTGTTGTTGTAACTGGTGATGCTGACGAAGAAACACTTAAGCACGTTGCAATGCACGTTGCTGCTTCTAAGCCTGACTTCCTGAAGCCAGAAGACGTACCAGCTGACGTTGTTGAAAAAGAAAAAGCGGTTCAAGTTGAAATCGCTATGAACGAAGGCAAGCCTGCTGAAATCGCAGAAAAAATGGTTGTTGGTCGTATGAAGAAGTTCACTGGTGAGATCTCTCTTACTGGTCAAGCTTTCATCATGGAGCCTAAGAAGTCTGTTGGTGAGTACCTTAAAGAGAAAGGCGCTACAGTTTCTTCATTCATTCGCCTAGAAGTAGGTGAAGGTATCGAGAAGAAAGAAGAAGACTTCGCTGCTGAAGTTGCTGCTCAAATCGCAGCTGCAAAAGGCGAATAATCGCAATAGAATAATCTTATTGACATAAAAGTGTTGATTTGCTTTTGCGTCAATGAAGAAAATTCTCTAAAATAACCGCGCATTTATGTCTATCATAAGCGCGGTTATTTTTTGTCTCAATTTTAACTTGGCCCGGAAATTATGACTATCAATCGAAAACCTGTTTTTAGACGCGTTCTTCTTAAATTAAGCGGTGAAGCTTTAATGGGAGATGAAGGCTTTGGTATCGATCCAAAAGTATTGGATCGTATGGCGCAAGAGATCAAAGAGCTTGTAGAACTCGACGTAGAAGTGGGTTTGGTTATCGGCGGCGGTAACTTTTTACGTGGTGGCTCATTAGCTGAAGCGGGTATGAACCGTGTTGTTGGTGATCACATGGGTATGTTGGCGACAGTGATGAATGGTTTGGCAATGCGTGATGCACTTCACAGAGCATTCGTAAATGCCCGTTTGATGTCAGCTATTCCACTTAACGGCGTGTGTGATGCCTATAATTGGGCTGAGGCAATTAGCTTGTTAAAATCAGGCCGTGTTGTTATCTTTTCAGCAGGTACTGGTAATCCATTCTTTACAACCGATTCAGCAGCGTGTTTACGCGGCATTGAAATCGAAGCTGACACAGTGATCAAAGCAACAAAAGTAGATGGTGTTTACAGTGATGATCCTGTTAAAAACCCAGAAGCAACTTTGTACAGTCAGCTTACTCATGACGAAATTATTGATAAAGAATTAAAAGTAATGGATTTAGCTGCATTCACTCTGGCCCGTGACCACAATATGCCTTTGAGCGTATTTAACATGAACAAACCAGGTGCATTAAAGCGTGTTATCATGGGTGAAGACGAAGGCACCTTGATCACGTCAAAAAAAGCAGCAGAATAAATAGCAATTGAGAATGGGGCTTGAGGCCCCATTCTTATAGAATAACCCAGCCTGCTAACATGTTTTAGCTGAGACTGGAACAGTAAAAATAGGATTGCAACTGTGATTAATGATATCCAAAAAGACGCTCAAGAGCGCATGAAAAAAAGTGTGGCAGCACTTGCTAGCCAACTTTCTAAAATTCGTACAGGCCGTGCACACCCTGCATTACTAGATGGCATTTCAGTATCTTACTACGGTGCTGATACGCCATTGAACCAGGTTGCGAACGTAACTGTAGAAGATTCACGTACACTTGCTATTAATGTGTTTGATAAATCATTAGCGCAAGCTGTAGAAAAAGCGATTATGGCTTCAGATTTAGGTCTGAACCCAATGTCAGCTGGCACTGTTATTCGCGTACCTCTACCTCCACTAACTGAAGAACGTCGTAAAGATTTAATTAAAATCGTACGTGGTGAAGTGGAAGGCGGTCGTGTTGCAGTTCGTAACATTCGTCGTGATGCGAACGGTGACATCAAAGCACTATTAAAAGACAAAGACATTTCTGAAGATGAAGCGCGTCAAGCAGAAGATCAAATCCAAAAGATCACTGATGCACACATCAAAGAAATGGATACTCAGTTGAGTGCAAAAGAAGCAGAGTTAATGGAAATTTAATTTTCTATTGACCTGTTTTTTGACCAAAAAGCCGCATTGTTGCGGCTTTTTGCTGTTTTCAGCCCAACTAAATGCAATTTATAGGTTGTAGTTTGCTGTATTTACACACATTTTAAAACCCAGTGTGAAAATTGAACACTTTGTCTCAAGTTTGAAGATAAAGAATTTTATTAGGTTTGCAGCGATGACTGCGCTATACTAGGCGGCGTTTTTTTTATTTAAAATAGTACTATGGTTTTAAACGCTGACGCGATTTCTCAACAATCACTACCTAAGCATGTTGCCATAATTATGGATGGCAACGGACGCTGGGCTCAAGCCCGCAAGCGCCCGAGAGCTTATGGTCATAAAAAAGGTGTCGACTCTGTTCGCAGCGCGGTACAGTTTTGCTCAAAATTAGGTATTGAATCACTTACACTATTTGCTTTTAGCAGTGAAAACTGGCGTAGACCTGAAGACGAAGTAAGTACTCTGATGGAATTGTTCCTTTTCGTCTTGAGTAAAGAAGTAAAAAAGTTACATAAAAATAATGTCAAATTAAACATCATTGGTGATATATCAAAGTTTCCAACAAGTTTGCAGGATAAAGTGCATGACGCGCATGCTTTGACTGGCCAAAATACTGGGTTGCAGTTAAATGTTGCTGCAAACTATGGTGGTCGCTGGGACATTGTTAATGCCGCTCAGACACTCGCAGAAAAAGTAAAAACTGGCGAATTAGACGTGACTGATATTACCGAAAACGCATTGACAAATAACATGTCAATGGCTGAGCAGAGTCCGCTTGATTTACTAATACGTACAGGCGGTGATTATCGGATCAGTAACTTCTTGCTATGGCAAGCTGCTTATGCTGAGTTATATTTCACAGAAACTCTTTGGCCTGATTTTAACGAAGAGGCTTTCTCAGAAGCAATCGCTTGCTATATTTCTAGAGAGAGGCGCTTTGGTTGCACAGGTGAACAAATACAACAACTACTCGCCGAGAGCAATACAACAAGTTAAAGGTATTCAGTTTGTTAAAACAACGTATTATGACGTCAGCTGTGCTTGCACCGCTGGCGCTGATTTTAGTATTTTATACGCCTCTAAATCTCTTTAGTATTATTGCGGCTTCTATTGTGCTACTTGGTGCATGGGAGTGGGCATCTCTAATGGGGATAACCAAACCGTTACATAGATTGCCATATGTCGCGTTAACAGGGGCCCTAATCGCTACTTTGCATTTCCACTGGCCAATTGAAAACCTTTGGCAGTCTGGAAAACTGGTGGCGGATGCAAATTACTTATTTACTTTGGCTGCCGCGTGGTGGATTGTCGCAACCCTGTTAGTTGTTCGTTATCCGAAGATGGCTAAATCTTGGAGCCAAGGTTATGTATTGCCTGCTGTTGCCGGCTTTTTGACTTTGGTGCCACTGTGGCTTGCGTTAAACGTTTTGAGAAGTGCAGATTATCAAGCATCTGAACAATTTGGTTCTGTGTTGATCATGGTGGTCTTAGGTATCGTATGGAGTGCTGATATAGGCGCTTACTTTGCGGGTAAAAACCTCGGCAAGAGAAAGCTAATGCCAAATGTGAGCCCGAATAAAACCATTGAAGGCTTAATTGGCGGTCTGGTTACTGCGGTCATATTTGTCATGATTTTTTGTTATTGTTCTGAGGTTGATTTCAAACACTGGCTACTATATGGCTTACTGACTGTCGTGATTGCGTTATTCTCAGCCATTGGCGATTTACTTGAAAGTATGTTTAAACGCGAAGCAGGATTAAAAGACTCGGGCAGTTGTTTGCCGGGCCATGGTGGTATCTTAGATAGAATTGATAGCCTGACGGCAGCAGCACCTATGTTTGCGCTCTTTTATGCTTGGACGGTGACACTATGAGCATAGTTACGCTGCAACCAGAACAAGTTGTTATATTGGGCTCAAGCGGCTCTATCGGTACTTCGACATTAGATGTTATTGGTCGCAATCAATCGAGATACAGTGTATTTGCTTTGGTCGCAGGAAAAAACGTTGATGTTGTATATCAACAAATCGTAACACATAGACCGACATACGTTGTGATGAACGATGAGTCAGCTGCGCAGTCGCTCAGAGCACGTTTAAGCGGATTTAAGACCGAAGTGCTAAGTGGCACTCAAGCTATGTGTGACGTTGCCTCACACGATGATGTTGATATTGTAATGTCAGCTATCGTAGGTGCCGCAGGTCTCTTGCCAACGCTTGCGGCAGTGGAAGCAGGTAAAAAAGTCCTGCTTGCCAACAAAGAGTCTTTGGTCATGTCTGGTAAATTATTCATGGACAAGGTTAAAAAACATGGCGCAACTTTGTTACCCATCGACAGTGAGCACAATGCGATTTTCCAATGTATGCCTCGTGATATGCAGCAGGGCATAACGACAGACTTTTCACCTCTTGGTATTCATAAAATACTGCTGACAGGCTCTGGCGGCCCTTTTCTCAATCGTGACATCAACACCTTATCTCAAGTTACTGTCGCTGAAGCTGTCGCACATCCAAACTGGTCAATGGGGCAGAAAATCTCTGTTGATTCTGCAACAATGATGAACAAAGGGCTTGAATTTATAGAAGCCAAATGGTTGTTTGACTGTCAACCTGATGACATAGAAGTTGTTATTCATCCGCAAAGCATGATCCACTCGATGGTTCAATATCAAGATGGCTCGGTTATTGCTCAAATGGGGCAGCCTGACATGAGAACCCCGATTGCCTATGGGTTGGCTTATCCCGAACGTATTGATGCAGGCGTTAAACCGCTTGATTTTTCTATTATGAAAGACTTTACGTTCACTGAGCCAGATTATAACCGTTACCCTAATTTACACCTTGCCATCGAAGCATGTCGATTAGGACAAGCTGCGACAACGACGCTCAATGCGGCTAATGAAGTATCCGTTGCTGCGTTCTTACAAGGAAAGGTTGGCTTTATGGATATTTATAAAATCAATGAGCAAGTGCTTACAGCCAGTGCGTTAGGAGAGCTAACAACACTGGACGAAATCATGGATATGGATCAACAAGCTCGCCGAGTTGCAAATGAGCTTATAGCAGGGCAGGCACGCTAATGTTTGACTTTTTCTGGAATCTTGGGTCGTTTGTCGTCGCGTTGAGTATACTTGTCGCGGTACATGAATATGGACACTTTTGGGTTGCCAGAAAAGCAGGTGTGAAAGTACTGCGTTTCTCTATCGGGTTTGGTAAGCCTCTTTTCACTTGGTATGACAAGCTTGGTACCGAGTATGCGATTTCCGCTATCCCACTCGGTGGTTATGTCAGAATGCTTGACTCGAGAGTGGATGAAGTTCCCGAGCAAGATAGAGCTAATACGCTCGATAGCAAATCAGTTTATGCACGTATGGCGGTTGCTGCTGCAGGGCCACTTGCAAACTTTATATTCGCTGTCTTTGCTCTGGCTATTATGTATGTTGTTGGTGTTCAAAACGTTAAACCTGTTGTGGGTACCATTACACCTAACTCAATTGCTGAGCGTGCCGGCGTTCAGTCAGGTGATTTGTTAAAGCGTATAGGGAATGAGGATGTGTCCTCTTGGCAAGAAGTGAATTTTGCTGTGATGTCAGGATTGGGCGAGCAAAGGTTAGAGATCAAAGTAACAGATGCTAATGGGCAAATCGCAATTCGCATCTTAGATGTTGATGGCTGGAAACTGGATAAACGTGATGTTGCGCCTTTAACTTCCATTGGTATTACGCCGTACCGACCTAATATCACAACTGAACTTGCAATCGTCGCGGAAGGTTCTGCAGCAGAGCGCGCGAATGTTAAAGCAGGTGATGTCATCGTCTCCTTCAATAAAGAGTCTATTTCTACTTGGACACAATTTGTTGAACTTGTACAACGTTCTCCGAATAAGCAAAGCACATTGACGGTGTTAAGGGATGGCAGTGAAATTTCCTTAAATATAACACCAGATGTACGTGAAACTGCTCAGGGAATAGAGATAGGGTATTTAGGGGTTGTGCCGAGGCAGAAAAGTTGGCCTGAAGGGTACATTGAGACTAGACAGTATGGTGTATTCGATAGTATCTTGCTTGGCGTTCAGAAAACCTATGCTCTTACCAAATTGAGCTTCGAAATGATTGGCAACCTGATAACGGGGCAAGTCTCTGTAAAAAATATCAGTGGGCCGGTAGGAATTGCTGTAGGGGCTGGAGACAGTGTTAGTTATGGATTAGTTGCCTTTTTGAGCTTTCTAGCTCTTATTAGCGTCAACTTGGGGGTTTTCAACCTTTTACCACTGCCCATGTTGGATGGTGGGCATTTGATGTATTACTTAATTGAACTAATTCGAAAAAAACCGGTCTCTGAAAAGACACAAGAGTTAGGTTATAAGCTGGGAGCCATGATGCTGTTAGCACTGACCTGTTTTGCATTGTTTAATGATGTATCGAGGCTCTAGGCTCTTAAAATAAGGGTGATAGCGCACGTGGCGCTTTGTTCGCCGTAAGCTGTAAAGGATAAAGATAAAAAAATGCCTATAAAAAAACATTTAGCTGTAACGAGTTTACTTGGCGCTAGTTTTGCCGCTTTAGGGCAAAACTCCTTTATCGTAGAAGATTTAAAAGTTGAAGGGTTACAACGTGTTGCACTGGGTGCAGCCTTGACTCATATTCCAATTAACGTTGGCGATGAAGTTGACAACTACACGGTCTCTAAAACCATCAAGGCATTATTCTCGTCAGGTCATTTTGACGATATTTCTGCCTACAGAGATGGCAATCAGATTGTTTTTAAAGTAAAAGAGCGTGCCACGATTGCTTCAATTGAGTTTGATGGCAATAAAGATATTAAAGATGAGCAGTTACAAGAAAGCTTAGATGGCAAAGACATTCGAACTGGCGAAACGCTGGATAGAACCGTCATTGATGGTGTTGAAAAGGGACTTATCGAGTTCTTTCACAGTATCGGTAAATATAATGCCAAAATTGAAGTGAGTATTGTTGAGTTACCGCGTAACCGAGTAAAGCTTAAATTTGACTTTGATGAAGGCGACGCAGCTTCTGTTCGACAGATCAACCTCGTTGGTAATGAGTTATTTTCTGACGAGCAATTATTGCGTCTAGTTGAGTCACAACAAGATTTGCCTTGGTGGAAGTTCTTATCAAGTGACCGTTATCAAAAACAAACAATTGAAGGTGATTTAGAGAAAATCCGAAGTTATTATTTGGATAGAGGCTACTTGCGCTTCAATATCGATTCAACTCAGGTATCGGTTAGTCCTGAACGAGAGTCAGTATATGTAACTGCAAATATTTCGGAAGGTGAAAAATACACAGTTAAAGGGTTTGACTTCATCGGTGATTTACTTGGCCGTGAAGAGCTAATTAGAAGTGTGATCCCGTTGAAGTCAGGTGAGCTATATAACGGGTCACTTGTAACGTCATCTGAAGAGTTTATCAAAAGCTATTTAGCACGCTTTGGTTATGCGAATGCTGAGGTTCGTACTATTCCTGATATTGACGACGAAAACAAAGAAGTGCACTTAACGCTTTCTGTTGACCCTGGTCAACGTGTTTATGTACGTCGTATTTTAGTTAACGGAAACCAAAGTACAGCAGATCATGTTGTTCGAAGAGAGATGACTCAGTTAGAAGGCGCTTGGTTGTCAAACCAAAGCCTTGAGCGCTCTAAGCTGCAAATTCAACGTTTACCTTACATGGAATCTGTTGACTTTGAAGTGAAGCCAATTCCTGGTGTAGACGATCAGGTTGATGTAGATTTTAACGTCAAAGAGCAACCAGCGGGGAGCTTCCAAGCGGGTGTTGCATACGGCTCTTATGCAGGTCTGCAATTTAATGTTGGTGTAAGTGAGTCAAACTTCTTAGGCTCTGGTGACCAAGTTGCATTCAATATCAATACATCAAAGGCATCTACACGATATAGTGTTTCTTACACAAACCCATACTTTACGCCTGATGGCATATCTCAAGGTAGCAGTATCTTCTTCAGTAAGTTTGATGGTTCAGAGATAGGTCTAATTGATTACGATTCTCGAAGCTATGGTATTGGTACTCATTTTGGTATTCCAATCAACCCAGTTAACCGACTGAATTTCAGCTTCCGTTGGATTGAAGAAGAGCTTGATCGCATCGCCGATTACGAGCAGACACGAGTATTAAGGCTAACTTTCCAAGATCCAGATGATCCGGATGGTGGCTATGACTTTACTAAGTATGAATTAGGCCTTGGTTGGTCTCGTATCACTGTTAACCGTGGTATGTTCCCAACAGATGGTTCGCGTCAAAATGCAAACTTTACAATTACGACGCCTAATTCTGACTTAAATTACTTTAAGTTGAGCTATGATTCTCGTTTCTATTGGCCAGTAAGTAATGATCATCGTTGGGTATTCTCAACACGTGCATCTCTTGCATATGGTAATGGTTATGGAGAAGAAAACGGTTTTGATCAAGTATTGCCGTTCCAAGAGTTCTACCGTATTACAGAAATGGAGCTAAGAGGCTTCGAAAGAAATACTATCTTACCACTCGCTATTCAGCGTAGGCCACAATCTATCATTGGCCCATCGCTGCCTGATGGTACTGAAAGTGGTTCGATTAGTGGCGACCCAGCATTTGACCAGATAATCACTGGAGGTCGAATTGGTGGTAATGCCAAGGCTGTGTTTGGTGCTGAAATGATAGTACCGACGCCATTTTTAGATGAAGAGAATACGAGTTCAGTGCGTACTAGCTTCTTCGTCGACGCGGCAAACGTTTGGGATACTGAATTCGACGTAGATCGTTATTCAAACTTACCAGAGTATCAATACAAACAACTTTCAGATTTCTCTGACCCAAGTCGTTTTAGGGTTTCTACGGGTATGTCTATTCAATGGATATCACCGATGGGACCAATGTTAATTAGTTTTGCGTATCCGCTGAAAAAAGAAGATGACGATGATACTAAGAACATCAGCTTCAACATCAGTAATACATTCTAAGGAGTTTATTGTGAAAAAGATTTTTAAAACCTCTGCTATGGGTATCCTAGCAGCTTTATTAATGGGTAACTCTATCAACGCATTTGCGCACAAAGTGGGTATCGTTGATATGCAGACTGTTTATTCTCAATTGCCACAAATGGCTAAAATTGAGCAAACTTTAAAAAGTGAATTCTCAGAGCGTCGCCAAGAACTTGAAAAACTACAAGGTGACATCCGTTTTGAAGCTGAAAAGTTCAAACGCGAAAGTGCCACTATGAGCGAAGAGCAAAAAACGCAATTGCGTGAAAAGATTCAAGGCATGCAAAAAACGCTTGCTGAGAAAGGTCGTCCTCTTGAGCAGGAAATCAAGCAGCGCCAGAATCAAGAATTAGCAAAAGTACAAAAAATGATCCTAGATGCAATTGAAAATGTTGCCAAAAAAGGAAAGTTTGACGAAGTTAGATTAAAAGAAACGACAATCTACTTCAACCCTGATAAAGTTAGCGATCTGTCGGATGATATTGTTGAAGCAGTTAGCAAAAAGTAATGACTAAACACTATACGTTGTCGCAATTGGCTGATCACTTAGGTGCAACCCTTGAAGGGAACCCAGAACAGCCAATTGTTAAAATTGCCACTTTATTAAATGCGAATGAACAAGAAGTCGCGTTTTTGGCAAATAAAAAATACCGCAGCCAGCTTGAGTCTACTCATGCTGGCGCTGTTATCTTATCTGCAGACGATGCGGATTATTTTTCTGGTAACAAATTAATTTGTGATAATCCATATGTGGCATATGCAAAACTTGCACAATATATGGATACAACACCCGCTGCAGCAAACTCAGTGCATAGCACTGCCGTTGTCGATGAAAACGCATCTTTAGGTCAAAACGTCAAAGTTGGAGCCAATGCGGTTATCGAAGCCGGTGCAGTGATTGGTGACAATGTTGAAATTGGCGCTGGGTGCTTTATTGGTAAACACGCACGTATTGGTGCAGGCACTAAGCTCTGGGCTAATGTGACAATTTATCACGAAGTTGAAATTGGTGAACATTGCTTGTTTCAGTCAGGCAGTGTAATTGGCAGTGATGGCTTTGGTTATGCTAACGAGTCGGGCGAGTGGGTTAAAATTCCGCAGATCGGCACTGTGATTATTGGAAATCGAGTTGAAGTAGGTGCATGTACGTCTATCGACCGAGGTGCAATAGATAACACCATAATCCATGATAATGTCATTTTAGATAACCAAATTCAAATTGCGCATAACGTTGAAATTGGTTACGGCACCGCTATTGCAGGGTGCAGTGTACTTGCGGGCAGTGTAAAAATTGGAAAGTACTGCCAAATCGGTGGCATGGTGGCGGTAAATGGCCACAATGAAGTGTGTGATGGCGTTGTCATTACTGGTATGAGCATGGTTACTAAGGGCATCTCTAAGCCTGGTATCTATTCATCAGGGATGCCTCACACAACAAATAAAGAGTGGCGTAAGAATATCGCTCACTTGCGCAATCTTTCTGATTTTAAAGCGCGCATTAAAGCGCTTGAAAATCTTACCGAGCAGTTACAACATACGGATAAATAAAAGGTACTATTTTGGCCAACGAATTAAACAGCTTTGATATTCAAGAGATCTTGAAGTTACTTCCTCATCGTTACCCTATGTTGCTTGTCGATAAAGTAATCGATCACAAGCCTGGAGAGTATTTGCATGCAGTGAAGAATGTGACGGCAAATGAGCCTATCTTTACAGGTCATTTCCCAGACCAGCCTATTTTTCCTGGTGTAATGATTTTAGAAGCAATGGCACAGGCGACAGGTCTGCTCGGCTTTAAAACTGTCGAGAATCGCAGTGACAATGAGCTATACTTGTTTGCAGCCATTGACAATGCAAGATTTAAGCAGCCAGTTGTCCCTGGCGATACGATGCATTTACACGTGCAGTTTGTTAAAGAGCGTCGCAATATCTGGAAGTTTTCAGCTGAAGCGAAAGTAGACGGCAATGTTGTGTGTAGTGCAGAAATAATGTGTGCTAGAAGAGAGTTTTAAGCGTGATCCATCCTACCGCAATTATTGAGCCAGGCGCTAAATTAGGAAATAACGTCTCAGTCGGACCATACAGTTATATCGGTAACGATGTGGTTATTGGGGACGATTGTAAAATTGAATCTCATGTTGTTATCAAAGGGCCAAGTGAAATAGGCTCTGGTAATCACATTTTTCAGTTCGCGTCTGTGGGCGAGGCCTGCCAAGATAAAAAGTACAAGGATGAACCAACGAAACTGATTATTGGTGACAATAATGTGATCAGAGAGTGTGCGACGATCCACCGTGGTACAATTCAAGATCAAGGCGTTACCATAATTGGTAGTAATAACTTATTTATGGCTTACACACACGTAGCGCACGATGCTGTGATTGGCAGCAATGTTATTTTTGCTAACAATGCGAGTGTTGCTGGGCATGTTCATATCGGCGATTGGGTTATCTTAGCGGGTAACTCAGGCGTACATCAGTTTTGTAAAGTCGGTTCACATGCGTTTGTAGGTATGTACTCTGGTGTGAATCAAGATGTACCGCCGTTTGTAACTACGACAGGTACGCCTGCTCGACCTGTTGCAATTAACACCGAAGGTCTGAAACGTCGCGGTTTTGAATCTGATGAAATTATGGCAACACGCAGAGCTTACAAAACGCTCTTCCGTAAAGGCCTAAAATTAGATGAAGCGATTGCAGCTTTACAAGAGGAAGCGCAACAGTTCCCAGCTGTTCAGCAGATGCTTGATTTTATCGCAACGTCGGAGCGTGGACTGGTACGCTAACTTAATCTGGCTCTTTGTCGCCTTATCGTAATTTATCGAATAACAAAGAGCGGGTTCTGATATAATAACGCCATACTTAGTATGGCGTTTTTTTATTTTCTAGAAGAACAAAAATGGCAAACGAAAAATCAATTACTGTCGGGATTGTTGCAGGTGAGCTATCTGGTGACATTCTTGGCGCAGGTCTTATTAAAGCACTGAAAAAGCGCTTTCCAAATGCACAGTTTGTTGGCATTGCAGGCCCTAAAATGCAAGCCCAAGGGTGTAAAAGCCTTTTTGATATGGAAGAGCTTGCTGTGATGGGCCTTGTGGAAGTGCTAGGTCGACTTCCTCGCTTACTTAAAATCCGAAAAGAATTAGTCAATTATTTTATTCAAAATCCACCTGATGTGTTTATTGGTGTTGATGCACCAGACTTCAATTTACGTGTTGAAAAACCGTTGAAAGCGGCTGGTATTAAGACAATTCAATATGTAAGCCCATCTGTTTGGGCGTGGCGACCAAAGCGTATTCATACCATCGCAGAGGCGACAAATTTGGTGTTATCTTTGCTGCCTTTCGAAAAAGCTTTTTACGATAAGTATGATGTACCCTGTACTTTTGTAGGTCATACGCTTGCAGACGAAATACCGTTAGAGTCAGATACCTTGGCTGCGCGACAAGAGATTGGTTTAAAAGAGTCAGATACGGTTTTGGCCTTGTTGCCAGGCAGCAGAGGATCTGAAGTTGGGTTGCTAAGTGAAACTTACTTGCAAACTGCTAGGCAATTAGTAGATAAAATGCCAGATCTCAAAATTGTTGTACCTTTGGTCAATGAAAAGCGTAAAAAGCAGTTCTCACAAATTTTAAACAAAGTGGCGCCAGATCTTCGTCCGATTATATTAGATGGCCAGTCTTCATTGGCAATGACAGCGTCAGATGCTGTATTGCTAGCCTCAGGTACGGCGACGTTAGAAGCGATGTTATATAAAAAACCAATGGTTGTGGGATATCGCTTAAAAACCTTGAGCTATAAAATATTTAGCACGTTTTTTACTTTCAACATCAAACACTTTTCATTGCCAAATTTACTTGCTGATGCGCCGCTTGTAGCTGAGTTTTTGCAAGAAGATTGTAATCCAGATGCGTTGACGGATGCATTGCTCCCCTTGCTAAGAGGAGATAACTCCGCACTCATAGAACGTTTTTACGAAATTCATAAAGGTATTCGCTTAAATGCCAGTGAACAGGCAGCAATTGCTGTTGCGGAGGTGATAGATGCAAATTGAACGCCCTAAAGTTAACTACATTGCAGGTGTAGATGAGGTTGGTCGTGGACCCTTGGTGGGTGACGTCGTAACGGCTGCAGTGATTTTAGATCCCAGCAAGCCAATAGCAGGTTTAACAGACTCAAAAAAACTGTCAGAGAAAAAGCGCAATGCGCTGGCGGAAGAAATTAAAGAAAAAGCCCTGTGTTACTGCATTGCTCGTGCCACGGTAGATGAAATCGATGAGCTGAATATTTTGCATGCCACTATGCTGGCTATGAAGCGTGCCGTTGAAGGTCTCTCAATTCCTGCTGAATTTGTATTTATTGATGGTAATCGTGTACCGGATATTAGTATTCCGGCACAGGCGGTTGTGAAAGGGGATAGCTTAGTGGAAGAGATCAGTGCGGCGTCGATTTTAGCTAAAGTTACCCGTGACAATGAAATGATTGAGTTAGATGCGCAGTATCCTCAGTTTGGCTTTGCAGGTCATAAAGGTTACCCAACCAAAGCGCATTTTGAGGCACTTGCTCAGCATGGTATCACGCCACATCATCGCAAGAGCTTTAAGCCCGTACAAAGAATTATTGCGGAGCAGTCGTAACCATGCCAACGCCTAATTTTGTACATTTACGCGTTCATAGTGACTTTTCTATGGTTGATGGCTTGGCCAAGACCAAACCTATTGTCGCCAGAGCACAAGAGCTTGAGATGCCTGCGTTTGCCATTACAGATCAAATGAATTTATGTGGTTTAGTGCGATTTTATGGCGGTGCTCATGGTGCCGGTATAAAGCCCATGGTGGGCGCTGATCTATGGCTAAAAAGTGATGAGTTTCCTGATGAGCCTTGTCGAATTGTCGTACTCGCTAAAAATAATGAAGGATATAAAAATCTTACATTATTGATCTCAGAAGCCTTTTTAAGAGGCCATGTATTTCATCGACCTGTGGTTGATAAAGCATGGTTAGCGCAATACAAAGAGGGATTAATTTTACTCTCTGGGGCAAAAGATGGCGATGTAGGCAAAGCACTATTAAAGGGCAATCATCAGCTCGCTTTAGAGACAGTGGCTTTTTATGAAGAGCACTTTGCTGATCACTATTACCTTGAATTACATCGCACAGAGCGTGAACAAGAAGAAGAGTATCTGCATGCGGCAGTGGCACTAGCTGGCGAACGTAATTTACCCGTCGTTGCGACCAATGAAGTTGTTTTCTTACATGAAGAAGACTTTGAAGCCCATGAGATCCGCGTTGCTATTCATGATGGTTACACGCTAGAAGATAAAAATAGGCCGAAACGCTTTTCCAAAGAGCAATACCTCAAAACGCCTGAGCAGATGGCTGAGCTATTTAGTGATATTCCGGAAGCGCTGGAAAACACCGTTGAAATCGCTAAGCGTTGTAACGTTACCGTACAGCTTGGTACTTACTTCTTGCCAGATTACCCAACGGGCGATTTAAAAATTGATGACTTCTTAGTTAAGGTATCTGAAGATGGTCTTGAAGAGCGTCTACAGTTTTTATTCCCTGATGAAGAAGACAGAAAAGTTAAGCGAGTTGAGTACGATGATCGCTTAAGAATTGAATTAGACGTTATCAACCAAATGGGATTCCCAGGTTACTTCTTGATCGTAATGGAGTTCATTCAGTGGAGTAAAGATAACAATATTCCAGTTGGTCCGGGTCGAGGCTCTGGTGCAGGTTCATTGGTGGCATATGCCCTGAAGATCACAGATCTTGATCCACTTGAATTTGACTTACTATTCGAGCGATTCTTGAACCCAGAACGTGTCTCGATGCCAGATTTTGACGTCGACTTCTGTATGGATAGACGAGACGAGGTGATAGATCATGTTGCTAAACTTTACGGGCGGCAAGCGGTATCCCAGATCATCACCTTTGGTACCATGGCGGCCAAAGCGGTAATTCGTGACGTAGGGCGTGTACTTGGTCACCCTTATGGCTTTGTTGATAGAATTTCGAAGCTAGTACCGGGCGATCCGGGTATGACACTGGCCAAAGCTTTTGACGTGGAGCCAAGATTACCTGAAGCTTACGACGGTGATGACGAAGTAAAAGAGCTCATCGATAAATGCCGTATTCTAGAAGGCTGTACCCGTAATGCCGGTAAACACGCCGGTGGTGTTGTTATCTCGCCAACCAGCATTACAGACTTTGCAGCCCTGTACTGTGACGAAGAGGGTAAATTCCCAGTTACTCAATTCGATAAAAACGACGTAGAAACGGCCGGTCTGGTTAAGTTTGACTTCCTAGGTCTGAGAACACTGACAATCTTGCAGTGGGCTCTGGATATGGCCAATGAGCGTTTAGCGCGTGAGCAAAAGCCATTTGTGGATATCAACGCCATTCCACTTGATGATCATGCCAGCTTTGAAGTGCTACTAAAAGCCGAGACTACTGCGGTATTCCAGCTAGAATCGCGTGGTATGAAAGACCTTATCCGCCGTCTTAAACCGGACTGCTTCGAAGATATGATCGCACTGGTTGCACTGTTTAGACCGGGGCCACTGCAATCGGGCATGGTAGATAACTTTATCGACCGTAAGCATGGTCGAGAAGAGATCTCTTTCCCAGATGCTCAGTATCAGCATGAGAGCTTAGCACCTATCCTTGAGCCGACTTACGGGATCATCCTGTATCAGGAGCAGGTCATGCAGATCGCGCAGGTCCTAGCAGGTTATAGCCTAGGCGGCGCTGACTTACTTCGTCGTGCGATGGGTAAGAAAAAACCGGAAGAGATGGCAAAGCAGCGTTCAACCTTTGAAGAAGGGTCGATAAATAACGGTGTCGATGGTGAACTTGCCATGAAGATCTTCGATCTTGTAGAAAAGTTCGCAGGTTATGGTTTTAACAAATCTCACTCGGCAGCATACGCACTGGTTTCTTACCAAACGCTTTGGATGAAGACGCATTTCCCGGCAGAATTTATGGCTGCGGTAATGTCTGCGGATATGGATAACACCGATAAGATTGTCACCTTGGTTGATGAGTGTGAGAACATGAAGTTGACCTTGCTACCACCGGATGTGAACGCGGGCGTTTATAAGTTTGCGGTCAACTTACAAGGTGAGATTGTCTACGGTATTGGTGCCATCAAGGGGGTAGGTGAAGGCCCAGTTGAAGCCATCCTAGAAGCACGTGAGCAAGGTGGAGAGTTTAAAGACTTATTCGATTTCTGTGCACGTGTTGATTTGAAGCGTCTTAATCGTCGTGTTATTGAAAAGCTGATTTATGCTGGCGCCTTAGACAAATTGGGCCCAGAGAAGAAACAAGGCGGACGTGCGACATTACTTGCAAGCTTAAAAGATGCGATGAAGTCGGCTGAACAGCATCATAAAGCAGAACAGTTAGGACAATCAGATTTATTTGGTTTACTTGCCGTTGAACCTGAAGAAGTGGCGCAAGCCTTTATTCAGGCTCCACCATTGAGTGACAATGAGTGGCTCAACGGAGAAAAGGAAACGTTGGGTTTATACCTGACCGGACATCCAATTAACCAGTACCGTAAAGAGCTGAAGCATTATACCTCGGGTAAATTAGTGGACTTACAGCCAACTAACCGAGATATGCAGTCGACCGCAGCTGGCCTTGTGATTAATGCCCGTACCTTGATAAATAAAAAAGGTAACCGTTGGGGACTCATCACGCTAGACGATAAGAGTGCGCGGATCGATGTACGTTTCTTCCCTGAACAATTTGAAATGTATGAAGAGCTCCTTCAGGTTAACCAGATCCTAGTGATCTCTGGGCAGGTAAGCTTTGATAACTTCTCAGGCGGTATCACTATGACTGCCAGAGACGTCAATACGATAGCGCAAGCGCGAGAGAAGCGGGTTAGCGCTCTTAAGATGTCACTAAATATGGCGCAAATAGATGCGAACTTTGGTGAGAACTTAAAGCGTGTCTTAGAGCCTTATAAGTTTGGTACTTGTGAGGTGATCATTGAATATCAGCGTCCTGATGCCACCGCGGAGTTAACACTCGGTACACAGTGGTGTGTGACACCAAGCGATGAGCTGATCAGATCTTTGAAAAAGTTAACTGGCCAAGATGTAGAGTTAATCTTTGACTAAGTCTACAAAAACAGTAGATACAAAAAAGGCCACCCAATGGGTGGCCTTTCTTTATAACTTAAATTAGTTACAGTAACCAAAAGACATTAGACGCTGGTATCTTTGCTCAAGCATTTCTTCTTGGCTAAGCTTAGAGACACTATCTAGATCTTTGATGATCTGTGCTTTTAGGTTTCTTGCTGCGGTATCGTAATCACGGTGTGCGCCACCTAGAGGCTCAGCAACAATTTCGTTGATTAGGTTGTTGTCTTTGATACGCTGTGCAGATACACCCATAGCTTCAGCAGCCAGTGGTGCTTTTTCAGCACTTTTCCAAAGGATTGAAGCACACCCTTCAGGAGTGATAACTGAGTAAGTACTGTAACGTAACATGTTTACGCGATCGCCTACACCAATTGCAAGTGCACCACCTGAACCACCCTCACCGATAACGCTACAAATTGTAGGTACTTTTAGAGATGCCATGACTTTTAAGTTCATCGCGATCGCTTCACTTTGACCGCGCTCTTCTGCGCCGATCCCAGGGTATGCACCTTGCGTATCGATTAATGTGATCACTGGCATTTTAAAACGCTCAGCCATTTCCATAAGACGCTTAGCTTTACGGTAACCTTCTGGACGTGGCATACCGAAGTTACGCTTAATTTTTTCTGCAGTATCACGGCCTTTTTCTTGGCCAATAACCATTACAGGCTTACCGTCTAATCTTGCAGTACCGCCGATAATTGCAGGGTCGTTTGCAAATGCGCGATCGCCCGCAAACTCATCGAATTCTGTAAACATGCGCTTGATGTAGTCACTTGCATGAGGGCGCATTGGGTGACGAGCTAGTTGAAGTAGCTGCCAAGGGTTAAGTTCTGAGTAAATTTTTTCAGTAAGCTGTACACTTTTCTCTTTTAACTTACTGATCTCTTCTTCCAGACTTAGGTCCAAAGAACCTGAGCGACTAACAGCTTGTAGCTCTTTAATTTTTTGCTCTAATTCAGCTACTGGAAGTTCAAATTCTAGATAATTTAAGCTCATTTTCTAACCTATCTGATAATTTTTTAAAGTTTGTCTCGGTTTTATGTAGAGAGTACAGATTTAAAATGCCGTGACTCAGTTATTTTTAGCATATTATTTAGCGTAGTCTATTTTGCTAAATGGAGCTTAAACTAAGTGTTAATATTGCTTATTTAAGTCAGTTTTTGCAGAAGATGACGCATTTTAGCGACATTTCTCTTCTTCATTTTTTAACTGTTTTTCCTTCGTGAAGGCGCGTTCTCTGTCATCACATACAATTTTACGCACATTATACTGCCCCGAACTGGATCTGGAAAACAGACCAGCAAGATAATGTGACTTTTTAAACATAAGTAGGGATTTACCTAGATTTTAGCACTAATGTCAATTAATTTCGGGTTTGTTTTATCAATGTAAAACTTGCAAATGACTTTTGTGATAATTCAATGGCAAGTCACGGTAAGTGATTAAAATTGTTTTATTTATTGGTTTTTGCTTATTTAATGCAAAATATAGGCACTTTTTAATCATTTTGAGTGACTAATTTGCGGAATAAATAATGTGATGATGACTGGCTGAATTTTTCAACTTGAGGTGATCTCGCTCACGATTAGTGTGCAATTGACTCAGCGCACATTGCATTTTAAGTAGGATCGGGTATAACGCCAGATAATTGCATGAGGAAACAATATGGAATCGACAGGCGTATTTAAACAATTTGCCAGTGCGCTTGAGAAGCAGTGTGGTGATCGTATCGGGCAGGGGCTGACCGTTGCTTTATCTGGTGGCGTTGATTCGGTGGTATTACTGCATCTGTGCCAGCAATTCTCCCAATTACATACAGGAATAAAGCTTGAAGCCATTTATGTAAATCATGGCTTATCTGATAATGCAGATATGTGGCAGCAGTTTTGTGCCGAGCTGTGTACAAAGTTAGCTATCCCTTTTCAAGCGGTTGGTGTGAGTATAGAAGCGAAGACCAGGACAAGCCTAGAAGCACAAGCAAGAGACGCACGTTATGCGGCGCTAGATCGACACGCGATGACAAGCTCCACGCTCGTACTTGGTCAGCATGCTGATGATCAAGTAGAAACATTTTTTATTCGCTTAAAACGAGGATCAGGCTTACAGGGGTTAGGTGCAATGCACTCATCAATGCGATTGGGCAGCGGACGACATTGCGCAAGACCTTTAATTGACGTAGAGCGAAAAGACATCGAAGCATTCGCGCAGATCTTTGGTTTGTCGCATATTGAAGATGAGTCCAATAAGAGTGATGAATTTGATCGTAACTTTTTGCGTAATCAAGTGATCCCGCTTTTAAAGTCCCGCTTTAAAGGGTTTGTACCCAGTGTTTTAAGGTCAATCTCTTTACTGCAAGCTCAACAAGCCTTGATTGACGAAATTGCACAGAGTGATTTAGCTGTGTGCTGTCGTGATAAAAATATCAATGTAATGGACTTGGCGGCGTTATCTGGGCTTAGGCAAAGTAATGTGGTTAGGCTATGGCTTAGTAATAAAGGCATTAATATGCCTTCACAAAAGCAGTTAGTTCAAATTTTAAATCAAGCGCTGAATTCCAAAGAAGATGCACAAGTCAATGTACAGCTCCAAGCGGGCTCGATAAAGTGCTACAACGGGCTTATGTACTGGGTGGCAAACACAACAGTCACTTTGGCTGAGATGCCATATGCTGAGTTAACAACAGATGTCGAACTGGCTGATGGCAGAGTTTTAACCCTAGTTGAAGGGAAGGGAGTGCGCCGCCCTTTTGCTGATGAACGAGTGACTATCCGATTTGGACAGCTAAATGAGAAAATAAAACCGATAGGCAAGCCCGGTCGAAATACAGTAAAGCATTGGCTTAAAGAGGCCAAAGTGCCGAGTTGGGAAAGGTTGTCAATTCCAATGATTTATTACAATGATGCCTTGGTGGCGGTGGTTGGTTTTTTTGTTAACGCCGACTATATGGCACCCTCAGGCGTATTATGGCAGGTTAAAGATGCAGAATAACAAGCAAATAGGTATGTCTTTGGCGAGTAAAGCGCCGATGGCTGTTCTGATCTGTGCCGTCATATTTTTGTTGCTATTTTTAGTCTCTGTCATCAACTTAGCGAATCTGTTGCTCGCTCTGAGTGTTGGCGTATTGTCAGCGGTATTATTGCTGGCATATTGGCATGGTAGGGGCGGAAGTTATTTTATATTAGGATTGGCTGCGCCCATGTTGTCCATATTGTTTAGTGAGCTTCCTGATTTTTGGGCGTTAGGCTGGGTGATCAATGGCTTCTTTTGTGGTTTTGCCATTTTACTTTGGCTATTTAAGCTAAAAAATAGTCAGGATTGAAAAGGGGTACTTATCATTAGGGGATGATAAGTACCTGTAAAACTAGACTGCGCGTGCGCAATTTCTACCCGCTTCTTTAGCTTGATATAAGCCTCTATCGGCTCTGGCAAAAATTTCATTGGCGCAATCTTGGCTTGATGCCAACGTAAAGCCAATGCTGGTTGTGACGGCATGCTTAAGTAGCAAGCTATTGTTATTAACACGTTCCATAATGCGCTCTGCGATAACTTTATTGGTCGTAAACGCAGGATCGTCAATCAGGATCGCAAATTCATCACCACCAAACCTAAACACCGCATCTGTCGCTCGTATGCTGGAGGTTAGGATGTTGGCAAAACCGATAAGTACTTCATCGCCTTGTTTGTGCCCAAACTCATCGTTGACTTGTTTGAAGTTGTCCAAATCTAATAACATCAAACTAAAGTTTCTGTGCTGCCTGCGGCTGCGCTCTAATTTGGTTTCAAGATATTCATTAAACTGACTACGATTATACAGTCCCGTGAGTGTATCCTTAGTGGCCAGCTGCAGCACTCGGTGATACATCAGCGCATTTCTAAGTGGATACAATAAGCAAGTGTGCAATTGCATTAAGCGCGCGCGGATCGTGCCGCTAAAGCTGTACTTGCTAAAATAGACCAATTGACCTAGGTGCTGGCCTTCTAAATCGAGGTCAAATGTATACGGCTTAAGTTGGTTATCACCTTGGTTGGTTTGAAACAGTCCTTGATTTGAATGAAACTGCAATCCTGCAAGATCAGTGATGCGTTTAACATACGACGCAAAGATATCTAAAATACCGTTGACGTCTAGTGTTGTTTGCAGTTTTTCAACGAGCACATTCGGTTGTTCAGGCGCCTGTGTTACGTATTGTTCAGTCGTGAACGGAACGTAATCACCGCGCGAAGGCGTTCGCTGTGACAAAATATGGACATTTTCCATCTGGTAATTCCCCTAATTACAACATTCCCGAACATATAAGCTAGTTTCGTGCCAAAAAATTAAACTGGCTGAAAAACAGTTGGTTGCTATAGTTAAATTGTGTGAAAAATAAACCAAAACATTTCTTTGACGCCTAGGGGGCCATTTGCAGCAAAATTTTGCCGGATTTATTTCCGATAGAATCGTCACCGTCTTTATGACCGCAATACATGGTCATTTTACAGATGTTGTTGCACTGCTGCTGTGTGCCGTGATCTTAGTTTGGTCTTTTAAAAGAGTAGGGCTGCCGCCCATTCTAGCTTATTTACTAACTGGCTTAGTCGCTGCCGGTTACGGTTTAATGGATAACAACCATGAGATCCATTTAATCGCGGAAGTTGGAATTGTATTTTTGTTGTTTAGTCTTGGTTTGGAATTTTCTATCCCCAAACTGATGGCAATGCGCAGTGTCGTATTTGGGCTTGGCAGCACTCAGGTTTTATTGTCTATTTTAATCGGGACCTTTTTAGTTTCTTTCTTTGGCTTTGGCTGGTCTGAATCTTTGATCATTGCCTGCATTGTATCGTTGTCATCCACCGCTGTGGTTGTGAAGATCATGAAAGAGTCTGGCATGCTGAATATGCGCAAAGGGCAGCTGTCTATCGGGGTGCTACTTTTTCAAGACATTGCCGTGGTGCCCATGCTGATAGTTTTTCCTTTAATGGCCAGCACAGATAACCAATTTTTAGTCGGTGCCTTGATATTGGCGTTGGCTAAAGGTGCTTTCGTGTGCTTATTGCTTTGGGCTATCGGTAAATGGGTTTTGCCAAAAGTCTTTAATGAAGTGGCTCTGGCCAGAACGGATGAGCTATTTGTATTGACTACGCTGGTCGTCGCTTTGTGTGCAGGGGCTTTAACGTATGCATTTGGACTGTCTATGGCTTTGGGCGCATTTTTAGCGGGTATGATGCTTGGAGAGAGTCAATACCGACACCAGCTAGAGGCAGAGATAAGGCCGTTTCGAGACATCCTCATGGGATTATTTTTTGTGACCGTGGGTATGCAGCTAGATGTCGCTTATGTAATTAGCACTTTTGGGTATATTGTCGCTGCAATGGCGGTCTTACTCGTCGTTAAAGTCACCATCATTTATGTGAGTGCACAAGTCATGGGAGAGCGAAAACGTGACGCGCTCTCTTCAGGCATTATGCTGTGGCAAATGGGGGAGTTTGGTTTTGTATTGGTTGCGCTTGCCGGGCAGCACCATTTATTAGCGCCAGATACCGCCTCATTTTTAATCGCGCTGGGTGTTTTATCTATGGCTCTCACACCTTACTTGATGAGTGAGACAGATAGAATATTAAAACTGTTTAAGCTTGATGTTGAGCACAAACCTGATTTTACATATGCAGGTATAAAAGATGATTCTGTGAAAGATCACGTGGTGATATTTGGTTATGCGCGGGTTGGACAAACCATTGCACGCTTCTTAAAACCAGAGGCTATTCCTTATGTTGCGATTGAGCGTAATCCTATCATTGTGCAAGAGGCACAAACCGCTGGAGAGCCTGTCATTTTTGGTCACGCAGGGCAAAAAGCCATTTTAAAATCTGCATGCGTCAATAAAGCAAGGTTGGTTATTGTGACTATGGATGATTTTGAACAAAGCCAAATTGTCATCGATGCACTTAAGCATTATGCGCCAGAGGTGAAAATATTGGTGAGAATGCAAGACGACACACACCTAGAGGATTTGAAACAGCTTGGTGTCACAGAAGTTGTGCCCGAATCGTTAGAGGCCAGTTTAATGTTGGTATCCCATGTACTGTATATGTCAGGGGTGCCAATGCGTCGGATCTTTAAACGGGTTAGTAAAGAGCGACAAAATCGCTATGAGTACTTGCACGGCTTTTTCACTGGCAGCAGTGATGAGATGAATGAATATGGTCACAGTCACTCTCACTCAAGTTTTGTGACAGATAGGCTTGAATACTTGCATGCAGTGGCGTTACCTGAGGACGCTTATGCGGTTGAAAAAACAATTTCTGAGCTTGAACTGGTGCGTCATAAAGTTGTCGTTAAGGCACTTAGGCGCGATGGCACGGAAATCCCAATGCCGGATGAAGACATTATTTTGCAAGCAAGCGACGTATTACTGCTCAAAGGCAAACCCAGGCGGGTAGAGCGAGCTGAGCAATTTATTTTAGATGGCTTACCCTAGTCTAACTCCAAAAATGCCTTTATCTCGTCTAATCGTGCAAGGCCATCTTCGTAGCCAATTTTGATCAATTCTTGGGTATAGCTTTTTTCAAACAACAAGTAACTGGTTAAACTTGATTGTGAGTGCTTCTTCACCCCTATGGTTCTGAGTAATAATTTAACCGCAATCGGTAAATCATCATAAAAGTCGAGGGCCAGCTCGTTGAAGTTTTGAGATGGATTAACAATCAAGGTATCAACACGCTTGAGCTCTTTATGCTTTTCTCTTGCTGGGAGTAAGCTGATGGTGCGGTTAACACGTTCTAGGCGCTCTAAATCTGATTGCAAGGTGTCACTAAAAATACTGTCTAACAAATGACCTGCCACCACCGACATGCCCGGAAAATGAGGTTCGTAACCAAGTGGCTGCTGCACCTTAGGTTGCTCAACACCAATGATGAATATTTTACTGGCACCTAAGTGAATTGAAGGGCTAAGGGGTGATAGCTGGTGGATAGATCCATCGCCATAGTAATTGTGTTTAACTCTCACACTGGGAAATACCATGGGAATGGCACTGGATGCCATCAGGTGATCAATATTCAACTGAGTTTGAATCCCCTCGCGCTTGGCTCTTTGCCAGGGCTTTGCATCTTTGGCTTGAAAAAAAGCCACTGACTTGCCACTGGAATAACTGGATACGGTTACAGATAAAGCATCAATAAAGCCACGATGAATATTACGGTCAATACGTGCTAGATCCATCACTTCTTCGAGCAATTGGCGAAGAGGTGTATTGTCGAGCAAACTCGCTGGTGGGTGATTTAAATAGTCAGCTTGAAAGCTGCGCATAACATTATTGGTCAGATGCCCAAAAGCACCAAACAAGCTACTTTTATACACCATGTTGGTGTGAAAATTTTTCCAGATCCACTCAATTTTTCGAATCGCCAAATGCATGTTGGATGAATAACAAGCAAGGCCTGTTGAGTTGATCGCGCCAGCTGAAGTGCCGTTGATGATTTTAAACGGTAGGGGCGCGCTGCGGGGCAAGCTAAGGGCGATGGCCTTAAGTACCCCAACTTGATAAGCCGCTCGAGCACCGCCACCGGTGAGTAACAGCGCAATATGCGGTTTGCCAATTTTACATTGTGCTTTTTTCATATCTGTTCCTTCGAAAATTAGCTGTTAGTCACAAAGATAAAAGCATTAGGCTTACTTATACTATACTCAATTAAGGGGGAATGTGTATTTTACATCTCTTATAAATATCAGCTTGTTACGTAATTTTGACAAATTTAATTTGGTAAGAATGTGTCATCAATATGTGGTTTTTTGTCGATATGACGCTTGTTTGTACTTACGTTCATGTAATTGTCAGCAAACAGATGCGAGTTTGAGATAAACTCTCGTTAATGCGCGTTGACGCAGATGAGATATCTTTTAGTTTGTGTTTTAATTACTAGGTGCTGCTAGGGCATTTCCCCTAGTTGCCAAGTTTTTTAAGCGAATTTTACGGAGCCTCCATGTCAGAGCACAGTTCAGCAGAACCAAGGACAAATAAAAAGCCTTCTAACAGCCAGTTACTTCTTGCGGCAATCGCAGCGGTGGCCTTGATCATTGTGGCTGTATTTGTATTAGCGAACAAAGAAAATAAGCCCGCAGAAAATACAAAATTTCGACAGGATGTCGTCGTGCCTGAAGAAACCCCTAAAACCGTAGTTAACACCGCACGTCAAGACGCTGAAGAAACCAAAAAAGCGCAAGTGAGTGTCACTGTGGAGCCAGAATCAACAGCAGATACTATTGCAGAGCCTGTTGTGAGCGTCACCGAACCAGAGTCTAGACCTGCTGAGCCAGTTGAACCGGTACTGCCGAGCCTTGATGACAGTGACACCAGTGTGCGCGATTCAGTGGCTAGCTACTTAAGCAAGCAAGCGATGGAGCTATTGGTTACAGAAGACATGGTCAGACGCAGTGTTGTATTTATCGATAACCTTGCGCAAGGTAAAGTCGCTAAAAAGCACTACCCAGTGAGTAAGCCTGCTGATAACTTCATGGTCATTGAAGATGATTTGATCATCACAGATCCAAATAGCTTTGAGCGCTATACGCCATACGTAAATATGCTTAACTCAATGAGTATAGCGCAGCTTGTTCGTTTATATGAGCAATACAAGCCACTTATCAGCGAAGCATATGAAGAAATCGGCTATAACGGCAACGAGTTTGACTACACATTGCAAGAAGCCTTAGGTGAACTACTTGAAACACCTATTCCTGAATCAAACTTACCGCTTATCCAAGAGTCAGTGACGTACAAGTACGCCTATGCAGAGTGGGAACAGCTTTCGGATGCGCAAAAACTGTTTTTACGTATGGGCCCTGAAAACATGAAAAAAGCGAAGAAGCGCTTACAAGCTTTTCAGCGTGCAATTGCCAACTAGTACAAATTTAATACGTAAATAATCAAAAGCTTGCTTACTTGCTTAAACAAACAGCAAACGAGCAAGCTTTTTTAGTTTTCGCTTGCATCCCAGTAAGAAAATCGCCATAATTCATCCCGCGCCAAACAAGGCCCTCAATGGTAGTCTTATTGGTCCTCTCGCAACAATAGTTCGTGAACCTGGTCAGGTCCGGAAGGAAGCAGCCACAGCGGATGACTTGTGTGCCGGGATGTGGCTGGTAAGACTACCACCCAAATTTCTTCATTTGTTGTTTGAAGTGTAAGTCTTATTAATAGTACTCAAAACTATACTAAAACATACCAATTCCCTTATAAATCCAATTAAAAACTAGATCTCAGTTCATTAGATCAATAGCACTTCTTATACTAATCTACTAAAACTCTTCAGCACTAATTGGTTTAGTTACCGTGTTAGTCAAAGTTCTTGCGCAAGTTAAAACAGATAATTCAGGTTTATTGATTGAAGTACCTGTGTTGCTTAGCGAGTATGGTGTATTCGATCCCTTACTTGATTACGTTATAAGCCAGTTGCACATTAAAAGTTTGCCATGGATGAACCGCATTACGTTTGCTTGCCAACTGTTGCTCGAGTACATGGAAGCCAACATGCTAGAGAATATGTGCCTGTCCTATTTGTTTACTTTTCTGATTTGGTGACATCTAATTAAGTTATTGTTATGGTTAATAGTAATAGAGTATGTGTATGAGTCGCCGTTGTTATGCGGCGGGGAATACGATATTGTTATTCGACATTTTTCGTTGATAAAAATGTTAGTTATTGAGGGAGTCAAATGAAATATAAAGTTGTACCTGTAAGATCGGATTTCTTAGATAAAGTTAGAAATGTAGGTATAGACGATCAAAACCAACCTGTAGAAGTATTGGAAGCTAAAGGTGGTGAACCATGTCGAGATGTACTTCGTGGCGCAAAGCCTGGTGAAGAGCTAATATTGGCCAGTTATTGTCCTTTCACGAAAGTAGGCCCGTATAAAGAGTATGGTCCCATTTTTGTATTGGCTAACTCGAATAGTCAGGAATTTGATGTTAACAAGTTGCCATTGCCAAGTGACTCAGCAACCGATTATTTAGGCCACACATTTGTATTAAGAGCATACTGTGAAAACGAGCGCATATTAGACGCAAAATTGACATCACCAGAACAAGCAGAGTCAGATCTTGAAGAGTTTTTAAGCAATGAAAAGGTAAGCTTTGTAATTGCAAGGTATGCTGCTTATGGTTGTTACAGTTTTAGAGTTGAACGTGCGGCATAGCTAACAAGTTGATAACTGGCTAAATTTACTGTGTCGCTTTGTGCATTGTGTTTCGCGTGTGACAATTGTTCCAGCAAACTATTCCAGTTATCAAAGAGTTACATGTGTTTATGGGGGTGAAATGTCATCCGTGATAAGTAAAAAAATTCAAGAAGCTTTAAAGGCTCAATTCAAATCTCTCGGGTTCAGAAAGAAAGGTGCATCATGGGCTTATGCAGGTGATGAGTTAGCAAAGTGGTTTAATATTCAATGCTCTCGCAATAGCGGGCGTATTTACTTTAATGTAGGAATTTATTTTCAAGAAACAAATAAAGTAGATTACCCCAAAGAACTAGATTGCCATTTACGTTTTCGACTTGAGCAGTTATTAAGCTCCGAGAAAGAAATTAGAGATTTTTACGAGCTTTCTGTCTTTGAGTCTTGCTCTAATGTAAATGAGAAAATAACTGAAATAGCAAACCTAGTTTCCACAAAGGTTATCCCATTTTTTAACAAACATAATAGCGTTTCTGATATTTTGAACTCTGACACAATTAAACCCCATATGTATTGGAATAATGGTAAAGAAATAGCAATTAAACTTTGTGGTTAATACATATAACAAACGCTTTAACCAAAGCAAGCTTGCGCTCCTTCGTCGCTAATTTTAGCCTGCTATTTTACGCCGGCTAGGCAAGCTTTAGGGATCAAGAGGCAGCATGGAAGTAATTGATCAATTTTCGAGTGAACATGTAAAACAAGTTCATATGCTGTACCAACAGGTATGGTGGGGGAAAACTCGCACATTAGCAGAAACAAAAGCATGTGTATCTGGTTCACAGGTTTGTGTTGGTATCGTAAATGACCAAGGTGAACTAGTTGGCTTTGCACGTGTATTGAGTGACTTTATCTATAAAGCTGTCATTTTTGA
Organism: Pseudoalteromonas sp. MMG033; assembly: GCF_057197785.1. Classification (NCBI taxonomy): domain Bacteria; kingdom Pseudomonadati; phylum Pseudomonadota; class Gammaproteobacteria; order Alteromonadales; family Pseudoalteromonadaceae; genus Pseudoalteromonas; species Pseudoalteromonas sp. MMG033. Next base: position 4,839,598 of record NZ_CM170070.1, on the reverse strand, counting down.
TGTCATTGTAGCGCCAGATGAGCGCGGGAAGGGTCTTGGAATTAAGTTAATGGAGTTGATAAAACATCATCCTAAGCTGAACAAGGTTCGTCATTTTGAACTCTATTGCTTGCCTGATATGGAACCATTTTATGAGCAGTTTGGTTTTACCGCAGAGGTTGGCGGAATACGTCTATTGAGGTGTGAAAATACCTAATAAATTGTTTATGCGGACAGCCGACGACTTTGGTTTGATGTGAGCTCATTAAGTACGGTGCTCTGTTTAGGTTTAGTAGTAGTTAGCTGCTACTTAACAAGGCATTATATTCCTAAGGAAGCGTATGGAAACCTCGGCAATACATTTAATATGGTTAGCTATTCATTTATTAATTTCATTTGTTGTCTCAATGTCAATTGTGACTTGCCCTTTTAGGTTTGGCTCTGAAAAGCTTGGGTTGTTATTATTGACTTGGGCTGTTCCAATTATTGGCGCAACTTTAGCTCATAATCGCTTGGGGTATATTGGTTCTGCATCAAAAGGCGTTGATAATTCTATAGTCACTGTTGATGTTCCACCAAATAGGTGTGGTGGTGGCTCTAATAGTGGAGGGGGCTGTGATTAGTGCCAACCCTATATCACAAGCCAATTAAGTGCGGGACTGCTAAAGCTTGGCTTAGTTCCACTTCTCTAAACATTTTAGCTAATAATTACTCACCACTTTGGGCGGCGTTATACGTACACAAGAAAAGCAAAAGAACAGTGCCTGTCCTATTTGTTAATTTTTTATTTGAGGTTAAAGGGGGTTAGTGTGTTACGAGAAATATCAGTCGCTTGAGGAAGTTAAAGCGAGTATATTTGAGTACATAGAAATATAATGTAACCGCGTATGATTGCATTCAGCATTATAGTATTAAGTCCAACGGAATATGAAAGCAGGCATGCATAAATACGGTGTCTATTTTTGGTGAGTAATATCAGTATCAATGTAAGCCAGAGGAATTTATGAGTAAAGTTGATAGGGAGTTAATAGACCCCACCATTGAGCCCAGTTCAGAAAAGTTGCATAGGGTTATTGGAGCAACGGTCGCAAGCATACCTGCATTCGGTCCAGTCGCATTTGAATGCTTCAACACCCTTATTCAGCCACCTATGGAAAAAAGGCAGGAAAAATGGATGCTTCAAGTGACTGAAGCCATAAATGAACTATATAAAAAAGGTATTGTGACTGAAAAAGAGCTGCAAGAGAATGAAACGTTTTTTACCACACTGGTAAATGCAAGTAATACGGCTTTACGTACACACGAAAAAGAGAAATTAGATTCTTTAAAAAACGCTGTTTTGAACTCGCCCTTATCAACAGCCCCAAATGATACCAAACAGGGATTATTTCTTAACTTTATAGATTCATTTACTTCCTTGCATATAATATTGCTGAAATTTTTTAAAGATCCCAAAGTGCAAATGGCTAAAGAGGGAAAACAATTTGATACCGGAGGAAGATCTAGAGGGATTGCGTCAGTAATAGAATGCGCATATCCAGAGCTAAAGGATCAAAAAGAGCTATGTAATATAATTTTAGAAAACCTTTACAGCAATGGTTTGTTAAGCACACGATACCGGAAAACTCGAACAACTAGCGCAGAGAGCTTATCAAGTAAATTGACTACGGAGTTTGGTGATGAATTTCTAAGGTTTATTTCGCAGCCACAGATGTAGCCGACATAACAAACGCTTGAAACCGGATTCAAAATCTCTGTATTAACCAGTCCTTCAATTCATAGTAGGTACAGAGCATGAACGGTTGTGGCGATGACTCCTTAGAATTGCAGTCAAAAACTTTGAAGCTAAAATCATCTCTGGACAAATTTGCTGGTGGCCTAAAATAGCCTTTATTGTTATCAAGGTGATGCTCAAAGAAACCCGTGCTCAGGTTGGCCACATCCACAATCGCTTTGAAGTTATTATCTATTTGCTGTGTTGATTGCGGTTGCTGAATCATTTCCTTGAAGACGACAAAGTCGGTGAAAGACACGTGATTGAGGTCTTCAAAAATGGCAACATAGCCCTTGTTTTTTACGTTGACGAAAATTTCGCTGAAGTATTCCTCGTAGGCGTGCACATACATAAAGGGTTGCTTAATAGTCAGGCCTTTTCTATTGAAAACCGTGCCGTCGAGGTTAATGATGGCATCGACTTTGTCCGATTGTGCTGCGCTGTGAAAAGCTGCTGCACCACCATAAGAATGACCAATAATGCCCACTTTATCGGAGATTTTGTTGTAAAAAGCACTCTCTGATTTTTGGTTTTGTTGCTGTAAGTGTTCAATAACAAAGAGCTGATCGGCGCTCCACATCGCCAAGTCACTTCCTAGGTCATCATGGGGCAATTCTATGGTCAGCTTAGTCTCTGCATTAGGGGAAGTGTAGTGAGATGAGCCAAAAGTATGGTTGATAGAAGCGACGAGATAGCCTCTACTGGCAATATACGAAGCAGTGATGACAAACAGTTCCGGATTGAGATAATACCCGTGAGATAAAATTATCAGGGGTAAAGCGCCCGAAGAGTCATCTATTTTGGCTCCTTCAGCGATGTCCCAGCTCAACGACTTTAACTTTTCCACTGCTGATGGCTCTATGGCTTCATCGAAAATAAGTTGGTTAACCCGAGCAAACTTGTCTGGCAAAGTCGCCAGCTTAGTTTCCTTATGATCGTTATTATCGATTACTGCTGCGGGGTAAAAAACCTAACGCCTAGCTGTCTGGGGCGTAAATCAAGCGTTCTATGGCTGTTGCGACTGTGATCTTCTAGGTGAACAACAAAGGTTCCAACGGGTTGCTTTAAAGGTAATGATATTGTCTGCTGGTGGATACACAGGTTATTTTCTGCTTCAAACTCGCAGCTTTGCACCTTGCTGGTTGTTAGAAACAAAATAATTACCATTGAGAGTAATTTCGCTAGGTGTTCAGGGGTCATTATTTATTCCAGTATTTTGTTTGTGATTTATAGTGTGGCTTAGTAAACTTCCATTCTTGAGAATGAGAGTTTGGTCGAAAAGGCCGTATTTCCTGTTATCATGGCTGTTCACTATAATCAGCATCCCTCTTTCTGATTTTAAAGGTAATATTGTACTGACACAAATGTGTTAGATGCCTGCTGTGACTCTAATCAGAAAATATATTTCCAGTTAATCTGGACATGATAAATTAATCGATTATTTTATGAAATTAAGCGCTTAAACATTGTATTTTATGTTCAACCAACAGCTTTTACCTTTGTGCTTTTATTAACTTTTATTGAGTTATCTGGTTCAACGATTAATAACTTGGATTTCGATGCAAAGTGTATCGAATGACTAATTGGTTTAGATTTAACAGCGTATGTTATTGTTTAGACACAGACTAACTATAGTGTAACTTTAACATCCAATCAGTTGTAGTTAGCTAAATATAAAAAGCGCAGATAAAAATTTGTTAAATTTTCCTTTGCCTCACAAATTATAGCTAACTATTTTTAGTCATTTATTTACAACTTTAAGCACCTTATTTGAACCAGCCTTTAAACCTTTTAATCAATATTATCGTCTAAAGAATGATTTTAGTGATTTTAGTGATTTTAAAAGGAAAATAATGAGCCGATTAATAACTCAAACTATATCATCGGTATTGGCTATTTCATTAATAACAGTTCTTGCTTCTTGCAAAAGTCATGATGCAACTAATTTTGAATCTAATACGAAAAATGAACTCATTGAATTTATTGATGGAAATGTCGGGCAAGTTGTTTCAATTTCGGTTGTAGATTCAGAAAATACTTACCAATATCATTTAGGGACGTTAAGGAATGGCGCTACGTCTGACAACCAAACAATATACGAAATTGGCTCTTTAACCAAAACTTACACAGGGTTAGCGGTTGCTAAGGCTATTCACGATGGTAAAGTTGAGCTTGATAAAGATATCCGCCATTACCTTAAAAATAACGAATATAAAAACTTAGAACTGTCCAACCAGTATATAACTTTACGACACCTTTTGACGCATACCAGTGGCCTGCCAGGCAATTTTGCAGCCAGTCGAGAAGATATTGAGCAAGGCAGATATTTTGAAAAAATATCAAAATACTCTAGAGATGACTATTTTGATGATCTTAAAAATGTAAAGCTTAATTCCATCCCTGGCGAAGATTATCTATATTCTAGTGTTGGTACTAATTTAGCCGGATACATTCTGGAGTCAGTTTACCAAAAACCTTTTGAATTACTGGTTTCTGAGTTGATCACAAGCAAGTCTGGAGAGCGCGGCACAAAATTCAGACGTACAAACTTGGAGGTAAGCGAAGTGACAGTCGGCTCAGACGGGAATGGCAACCAGATGCCCTTGGCGAGTCCATATTGGTTTGCTGGTGGAGGGTTAACTTCAAACGTTGAGTCTGTTACGCGCTATATTCGACATCAATTTTCTTCAGAGCCTGAGGTAGCAATTTCTCATCAACTTTTAGACGAGAGTTGGACGGGTCATGGCAAAGCATTTTATTGGTATACAGCTAAAGATGACTCGAATGAGTTAATGCTCTATCAAAGTGGCGGCTCAATGGGCACATCTAGTTGGCTGGTCATTTATCCGAAGAAAAAAATTGGTATTTTCGTTGTAACCAATTTGGCAGAGGAAAATACTCAACCAAAGTTAGAAGCTATTTCAAATAAGGTTTTTGACTATTTAATTGAATATAAAAAGGCGTTAAAGTCAGAACCATAACCTTTGGCTCGATTACGCGTTGCTGCGTATGACAGTTAACCAGTATTCATCGCTTCAAGTTACCGCCAAAAATATATTTGGCGGTGGCCTAAAAGGGCATTTATCTTTAAATTATCTGAATAGCTTTAGGCTTCAAGCTCTTCGGCTCTTGGTGAAAACTCAAAAACATCTGAATAGCAATTTCGCTCTTCTAAGCCTATGGCGTTGAGCTGGTCAATCGTGCCATAAACCATTTTTGGTGAGCCACATAAATAAGCATGTGTCTCTTTAAGGTTGGTATGGTCTTGCTGTATGACTTCGTAGAGAAAGCCTGTTCTTCCTGTCCAATCAGACTGAGCCGACTCTAATACCGTATGGAAATTCACGTTTTTATGCGTAGTCGCCCAATTCTGAAACTGTTCTAAAAGAAAAAAGTCATCGCTATGACGATTAGACCAGTAAATATTGATATTCGCATCAGGGTTGCGGTGCAAAACCTCTTCCGTTATACACTTAATTTTGGATATGCCAGAGCCCGCGGCGACAAACAAATGAGGCTGGTCGAGGTTCGTTTGTAAAAATGCTTTGCCCATTGCAAGCATGATCTTGACTGGCTGGTTACTGGCTTTAGCAGCAAACAAGCAGTCAACCACTTTGCCTGAAAAGTCACTCGCAACTTGGATAATTAAGCACACTTTATTGGGTTTATCAGCATCTAAACTGCTAGAAATCGTATATGAAAGCCACAATGGTTGGCCATCATTATTAACATCCAGTTCGAGCTTCAAATATTGCCCAGACTTATAGTTCAGTACTGTTCCCTCTGGGGCAAACAGCTCAATTTCAAAGGTATGTTTATTGAGTGATTCGATCTTGGTTACACACACATCATAATGTGCCGTAGAGGACGTTTTAACTTCGTTTTTCATTTTATAAACTTACACTTAATCGTATGGATTATTTAATTGACACTAGTTTAGGTGAGTTTATCGATGAGAGAAAATGATATATTATAAACAATCTATTAATTTTACTCATAATTAAAAATGTTAGAACGCATCCACCTTCGTATCATTCATGCTGTCCATCAGCAAGGATCTCTCACTGCTGCGGCAAAAGAGCTCTGTGTAACACAATCGGCATTAAGCCATACAATGCGTAAACTGGAAGATAACCTAGGTACTGCCGTTTGGGTAAGGGACGGAAGAAGCTTAAGACTAACACAAGCAGGGCACTATCTACTTAATATTGCAAACCGTGCGCTTCCGCTATTAAGCGGTGCTGAAGAAAGACTTAAACAAATCGCTATGGGCGAGCGCGGGACATTGCGGATAGGTATGGAATGCCACCCTTGCTATCAATGGCTGTTAAAAGTGGTATCGCCTTTTTTAGAGACTTGGCCGGGTGTTGACGTCGATGTTAAACAAAAATTCCAATTTGGCGGAGTAGGGGCTTTGCTAGATTATGAAATAGATTTGCTGGTAACACCTGATCCCTATTTTAAAAGTGGCTTAGTCTTTGAGCCAGTATTTGATTATGAACAAGTGCTCGTTGTTCCTAAAGATCATAAATTAACGGCTAAAAAATTTGCCCAGGCTGAAGATCTCAGGGACCAAGTGTTGTTTACCTACCCAGTATCAAAAGATCGTCTTGATATTTACACGCAGTTCCTCAATCCAGATCAAGTGATCCCTAAGCAACACAAAACGGTCGAAACCACTGATATCATGTTGCAAATGGTTGCATGTGGTCGAGGCGTTGCAGCATTACCCCGCTGGCTGGCAGAAGAGTACAGCACAAAACTGCCATTGTCGGTTGTACGTTTAGGCAAAAATGGCATCGCGAAGCAGATTTATTTAGGGACTCGAGAAGGAGATAGTAATATTGATTACCTCAGCGCCTTTATTAAAATGGCGCAGTGTTATGAGCATCCGGTGGCAGTTAGCCCGGAGTAAATCAACGGCCATTAGTACTTCTTAATGGCTAAAGTTGCTTTTTAATTTGTCTACAAAAATAAAATGCACAAAAGGGTTAAAGGATTCATCTTAACTATATTAGAAAATGATAAATGGCCTAAACGCGCGATTTTCTGTGCGCTTAGGTCGCGGCCCATTACCCAGTAAAGCAGTTTTCAATGACAGCATGCTACGTCGAAATACTGCGATATAAATACATCAATTAATCAACGCTATTTGCTTATAAAACAGTATCTATAAACATGGAATTAATTACCATCTTAGTTTATTTCGCACAGTAATTAACAATTCTTGCGCATGCTTGTATTCGAATCGTTAACATAGCACTATGAGCAAAACTCATAGAATCATAAAATTAAATCAATATTAATCATGATTCATTCATCATAGAATTGCCTCAAGACATTCAGGTCAGATTTAATTTTAAGCTAAGGACCCACAATATTATGAGCAGCGATTTCACCTATTCAATTAAGACTATTCGATTTGATGAGCATTATTCACCTTCAAACGATACGCGCCTTACTACAAACTTTGCTAACTTGGCGCGTGGTGAAGTACGTCAGGAAAACCTTCGTAAAGCAATTAACATGATCAATAACTGCTTTAACAGTCTGGCAAATTGGGATAACCCAAACAAAGACCGTTACTCAGTTGAAATTGATATTGTGCATGTTGATATTGACGTTGAGGGCAATGGTGAAACCTTCCCTACAATCGAAGTGCTAAAGACGTACATTGTTGATCATCATACAAACAGACGCATCGAAGGTATTGTGGGTAATAACTTCTCATCGTATGTCCGTGACTACGACTTTAGCGTGCTACTGCGTAAACACAATGAAGGAAAAGATCATTTTTCTGTGCCAGAAAATTATGGTGAATTGCACGGTAAAATGTTCCAAGACTTCATTAGTTCAAGTGCTTACAAAGAGAACTTCAGTAAGCCGCCAGTGATTTGTTTAAGTGTATCAGACAACAAAACTTATCACCGCACAAGTAATACACATCCTATTTTAGGTGTTGAATACACGCCAAATGAATCATCATTGACAGAGCAGTATTTCAAAACAATGGGTATGGAAGTACGTTACTTTATGCCTGAAAACAGTGTTGCTCCGTATGCATTCTTTTTCTTCGGTGACTTGTTAAATGATTACAGCACACTGGAGCTGATCAGCACGCTGAGCACCATGGAAACGTTCCAAAAGATTTATCGCCCAGAAATTTATAACGCGAACTCTACGGCTGGTGAAACTTACAAGCCAAGCTTGAAAAACTTAGATTGCTCTCTAACGCAAGTGGTTTATGACCGAGAAGAGCGTGCCCGCCTTGCGATTGAACAAGGTAAGTGGTGTGAAGATAACTTCATTCAGCGACACCAGTCAACACTAGAAAAGTGGGCTGCTAACTTTGTTCAGCCGTCATTCTGATTTTAAGGTATAGATGTATTAATTATGAAAAAATTATTCCCAACTTCTACCGCTGGCAGTCTACCAAAACCGTCTTGGTTGGCACAACCTGAACAGCTATGGTCACCTTGGAAACTAGAAGGCGATGAACTGATTGCCGGTAAAAAAGACGCACTGAGAGTGACATTACAAGAACAAGACAATGCGGGTATTGAGATTGTGAGTGACGGCGAACAAACTCGCCAGCACTTTGTCACCACATTCATTGAAAACTTGAGCGGTGTTGATTTTGAAAATAAAAAGACAGTTAGAATTCGCGACCGATACGACGCCAGTGTACCGGGTATTATTGGCCCAGTAAGTCGTCAAAAACCAGTATTTGTTGATGATGCGAAGTTTTTGCGCTCACAAACAAATCAGCCAATAAAATGGGCATTACCTGGGCCGATGACCATGGTCGATACGCTTTATGATGACTATTATCAAGATCGTAAAACCTTGGCGTTTGAATTTGCTAAAGCATTGAATGAAGAGGCAAAAGAGTTAGAAGCTGCGGGCGTTAATATTATTCAGTTTGATGAGCCTGCGTTTAATGTGTTCCTTGATGAAGTGAATGAATGGGGTATTGAGGCACTTGAAATTGCAACCCAAGGACTTAAGTGCGAAACCGCTGTACACATTTGCTATGGCTACGGTATCAAAGCAAATACCGATTGGAAGAAAACGCTAGGCAATGAGTGGCGCCACTATGAAAGAACATTTCCAGCCATTCAGCAATCTAGTATCGATATTATTTCTTTAGAATGTCATAACGGTCGAGTGCCGCTTGAAGTACTGTCATTACTGAAAGGCAAAAAGGTGATGGTTGGCGCTATTGATGTCGCTACCAATGACATCGAAACGCCTGAAGAAGTCGCCGATACCATTCGCGAAGCGCTCAAATATGTTGATGCCGACAAACTTTACCCTTGTACTAACTGTGGTATGGCACCGCTATCACGAGAAGTGGCGAGAGGTAAACTACAGGCTTTAGCCGCTGGGGCTGAAATAGTAAGAAAAGAGCTCTCTGCCTAATTTCTTCGTTTGTCTGACACATAACCAACAAATGGGTTTTCCGTTTGTTGGTTTTATTTATTTTAATTAAACGTTGTTGATTTACACTATGATAGAGTTTTTAAGTAATAATATTTCAACACTCATCGCACTGGTTGCAACAGGTGCATTTGCAGGGGTTTTGGCAGGCTTGCTGGGTGTCGGCGGCGGTATTGTTATTGTGCCGGTGCTATTTTTTGTGTTCCAAGGCTTTGGCGTATCGCCTGAGTCAGCCATGGTCATTGCAACTGCAACCTCGTTAGCGACAATCATTCCAACTTCTATCAGCTCAATTCGCTCGCACAATCAAAAAGGCAATGTCGATTTTGATCTGTTAAAGCGTTGGGCTGTGTTTATCTTTATCGGTGTTTTGGTAGGAAGTTGGTTGGTAACACGCGTCAATGGTACTTGGTTGACTGGATTATTTGGTATTATCGCGACCTTGTCAGCTCTGAATATGCTGTTTCGAACGGGCAAGTCAGCTTTATTTCAATCCCTACCGGGTAAAGCTGGACAAGCGACAATGGGTACCTCAATTGGGTTATTCAGTTCAATGGTGGGTATTGGTGGGGGCACTATTTCTGTTCCATTGCTCACGCTTTATAACTATCCAGCTCATAAAGCGGTGGGGACAGCCGCTGCCATCGGGTTAATTATCTCTTTGCCAGGCGCTGCGACTATGCTCATTTTAGGCCAATCACCTGCTGATGCTCCTATCGGTACGTTTGGGCTTGTTAACCTCGTTGCGTTCCTATGCATTGTGCCTTTAACCGTGTTGTTTGCGCCAGTTGGTGCATCACTCGCAGCGAAGTTGGACGCAGTAAAACTCAAGAAAGTATTTTCTATTGTGTTGCTTATCACAGGCATACGCATGTTATTACAATTATTTCTGTAGAGCTTTACTGGCACGGAAATTAACCTTCAAAATTTGGAAAATCAAGCGACAAGATCTGACTCTTTTATCTGCTCGGTTTTCTCGATAGGTCAACGACTGTAAAGTCGCTGACCTATTTTTACCCCCCAATATTTATTCAGTTTTTAAATATCAAAACCGTCAACATTCGCTGTGCCTGTGCACTTTTTTGCAAGTGAGAAAGCGTTTAAAAAGCCGCAGACAATATCTTGTTCTTTTGTAGCAATCACCAGATTGATAAACACCTCTTTCAGTTTAGGCATCATTTGTGCAACTTGATTATAAGTGAAGATATCAACCTAGCATTAACTGAACTTTATTTATGAATCTAAATTTTTGAATTTAATAGATAAATTGACTTTAAATTGTGTTTTAAATGTAGCTAAAAACTGGAGAACTACTTTATGAAATTATCTCTTTTTGCAATATCTACGCTTTTTGCTTCGCAAATTGCAAATGCAGGCAATTTAGTAACAAACGGGTCGTTTGAGCAGGATGTCGTGAAGTCAAAATGGACATTACTCGATTCAGTGACAGGGTGGCAAAGTGAAGGGGCGAAATTTGAAATTCAAACATCTCGCCTTGGGATCATTACTGCTGCTAACGGTAAGCAATATATCGAGCTAGACTCAACGGCTAATCACAGTGTATTTCAATCGCTTGCGACTGAAGCTGGAAAAACATATGAAGTGTCATTTTACTACTCACCGCGAGTTAAAGGGAATAGCCAAACAAATAAGGTGGATGTTAAGTGGAATGGCACAACTGTATTAAGTTTAAACGCCACGCAAAGAGGGTGGCAATCTTTCACTTTGTCTGTAGAAGCGACTTCAACTAGTTCAGAGATCCGTTTCACGGGTACCGGAACTAACGATAGTTTAGGGGGCTTTATTGACGACGTCGCTGTAACTGAAAAGCAAGCTTGCCACACGGGTATTTTTGGCATTAATAATTATGGCTCAGCCCAAACGGGGTATGTCTATAAGTTTGACTTAGAGACAAGCACGTATAGTGTCGTCGCGGGTGCCCAAAATACGGCGTCAAATATTGCGAGCCATAATGGTAAGCTGTATTTTATGGAGCAGCTAGACTCAGGCACAAAAGCCTCAAAGCTTTGGTCACTGGACTTAGAAACCGGTGTGCAGGTTGCTGAGGCTGATGCCAAATCTTGGCCGATTTATCGTTCTACCGTCACAGCCAATGGGCAAACTTTGCGCGCCACAAGCAAAACCTACATGTATGACTACGACTTACAAACGGGTGAAAAAACCGTGTTGGGCAAGATGCGTTACTCAGGCGACTCTTTCTCTCATGGAGACATTGCATACTCTGCTGATAACAACACATTATACGTATTAACGGGTAAATCCCTGTATACAATCGATGATGCTTCTATGGCGTTAACTTGGATAGGCGATCACGGAATTAACTGGGCATCTGGTTTAGCTATTGCAGATGACGGTACATTGTATGTGTCGGGAAGAGTTTCAGGTGAAAACGCAAAAATTTATAGCGTTGATCCACAAACAGCAGTGGCTACCTATGTTATGGACGCACCAGAGCATATTAATGATTTAACGTTTGTAGATAATTATTGCCAATAATAGTTTGCGGCTAAAAATATAGATGAGGTTTTTATATAAAGAAGAAATTTAGAATAAATCGAAATAGATTCACGTTAGCATTCCCTGCCAATAAAACCTCATCAGGTTTAAAAGTTGGGCCTAGGCCCAACTTTTCATACTCTTTTTGGCGTATGAGAACTTATATCTTACCAGCAAGTGTATGAACAAACATTTAGGTCATGCGAATCGCAGTAACAGCTTAAATAGCTTAGGTGTGAGTTTGCAGCATCTCCAGCACCGCCACCTATATTTGGTGTCTGTGCATTTTGAAGGCGAGCATTGTTAGACAGAGATTTAATGGCTTTTTTCTTCATTTTAAGTTTCATAATAGTACCTTATATATTGGGTGTTTTAATTTTAGCTACGTTAATAAAGGTTTTTTGGTACCTTTAATTTGTAGGTGAAGTTAGCCAACTTTTTTATAAAAAGTGGCTTGTAACTTTTAGAAAACAAGGGTGAAATATAATTTTTCAATATTTTAAAATTCTACACACTGTCTGAAAAATTAACTCTTACAGAACGAGGCTGAACTTATTCCCCCTTGTTTGCATGGAATAAAGCTATCGAAGAAAAAGAAATTTAGTTATAAATTTTGAGACTGTGACTAGCAGATTCGAGACATTGATATTTCTTTACTTTAAAATCATCAACTTAGAGGGGTTGGATTTTTTGATTTATTTGATAGTTTAAGTTGTTGGGGGGCTACCCCAATATAATTAAATAACAAGAAGAATAATATGAAGAAAATAATCCATAGGTGGCTGTTATGCCTATCTGCCTTGCCCGCTGTTTCGGCGGCTTCTTTGATTAGTCATCAGGATTGGAAAAAAGAAAATCAGTCACTTACACGTTCAGTATTGCAAGATAGCGGCGATAAACTTTGGTATGGCACAGACCAAGGCGTGACTGTGCAAGGTACTCGACTGAATGAGCCGCGTTTTATATCACCTGATATCCTTGATTTACTCGATATATTAAAAACGCAAGGGTATATTGATAAAGGGGCAGAGACCATTGAGGTTGATGACCAGAAACATATTTATCTTACTGCACATAATGGCGTTCCTTATTTCAACCCGAGCAGACTAAAAACACATATTGAGTCTGGTGTTCAATCTCTACCAGTTTTAACTGAGCATAAAATTACGAATGCAGATCGTGACGTTCAAGAAAAGCTCCCTTTTAAAGAATCTAACGACTTAGAGCTCACGCATCAAGATGGTTTGTTTTCGATCCGATTAAGTAAACTGAATCATTATAAAACTGACACTCAGCGAGTTGAAGATAAACAAGAAAGCTCTGATGAACAAGTGCTGCCATCTCCTTTTAAAAACTGGCCAGAGTATGGCATTCATGCATTCAAGGTCACGCCAACAAATTCAGTGGAGGAGCACTCGTTAGATATAAAAGTGTTATCACCTCCTTGGAGAACTTGGCCAGCATATGCCATTTATTTTGGTATTGGCCTGAGCTTAATTTGGATAATTGTATTTTTAAAGCAAAGAGCGCTTAAGCTAAAAGCAAACGAGTTATCTCAAGCTGTAGATTTAAAAACGGTGCAGCTCAAAGAAGCCAATGAACAATTAGCACAAAAGCACCATGTGATAGCGTCTTTGCTCAAAGAAAAAAACAATATGTTTACGCAGATTTCTCATGAGCTGAGGACGCCATTAACTTTAATATTAAGTCCCATAGAGCAGTTGATGGGGCAAGTGCAAAAAGCTCAACACACAGCAATACTGTCCATTGCAAAGCAAAACGTTTTGATTTTACAAAATCTCGTAGATCAATTATTACAGCTGGTTAAATTAGAGTCTAAGCCACAACATACACTTCATGTATACGACGTCGATAAAAGCTTAGATGCGATTATTGACTCTTATACGTCGGCACTTAGTGATCGTGCTATGACAATATCCCGGTCGAGTATAAGTGGTGTCTACTTGCGCTTGGTGTCTGACAGTTTAGAAATTTGTGTGAGCAATTTGCTCTCCAATGCAGTTAAGTTTTCACCAAAGGGGAGTGAGGTGCGAGTGAGCTTTGAAAAAAACGACGCATTATTTGTGCTCACTGTTTCAGATGAAGGCGTTGGTATCGATGAGCATGATCAGGCAGTCATTTTCGAAAAATTTCACCGTTTACCATCGCTTGACAATAAAGAGTTCATTAGTGGCTCTGGCATAGGTTTATCAATAGTACAAGAGCTCATGCTTGCAAACCAAGGGCAAGTGAAAGTACGTAGCACCAAGGGTAAAGGCAGTCAGTTTTCATTGGAATTTCCTGTCGAATGTGAAGTATCCAGAGACTGTTTCATTGAAGAGGAAACTCAAAGAACCACAACACACCTAAATATGTCTTCACTAATGCATGACATGCCTAATGAAACGTATTCAGCGCCATATGAGTATCAGGAAGGCAAATCTAACGTATTAATTATTGAAGACAATTCAGAATTAAGCGGGTTTTTACAGCAGCTATTGGCGCCATCATATAATTGCTTAACCGCAAGTGATGGACTGGAAGGCGTTGAAAAAGCGACAGATTCAATCCCAGATCTGATCATTACCGACATCATGATGCCTAAGTTAAACGGTTATGAAGTTACCCATGCTTTGAGGGGGAACCAACTGACCTGCCATATTCCGATCATTATGTTGACAGCAAAAAGTGACAGCGAAAGCAGGTTGGAAGGCTGGAAACATCATGCAGATGACTATATTGGTAAGCCATTTGATAATCATGAACTGATTGTGCGGATTGAGAACTTAATTTCTATCCGAAAAATGCTGCGCCAAAGTTTAGGTAGGAGTTTGGGAACCACTAAACCCGTATTGGATGCTGAAAATGATCTGATGAAGCTTGATAATGAATTTATCTTAAAGTTTGAGAAAGTAATTGAGCAGCATTATCAAGATGAAGCATTTAGCCGGACTATGGCAGCTTCTGAGATGCATGTTAGTGAGCGACAGTTAAACAGAAAACTGGCACATCTTCTGGACCATAACTTCTCAGAATATTTAAGAAAATATCGACTAAGACAATCATTGAACCTCATACATTCTGGGTTACAGGTAGCACAGATTGCTGAAGATGTTGGATTTTCATCTCCCAGTTATTTTAGTCACTGTTTTAAAGCTGAATACGGAAAAACCATATCGCAGCTTAGAAAAGACACGGAAAAAGTGTGAGCTATCCATGGGCTAATAATTTAACTAACTGATAGGTAATGCTTATAGCCGCTTTATTAATAACTTATTTGTAAGCGGCTTTATTAATAACTTATTTGTAAGCGGCTTTAAAATAAATGATAACTATCAAGGTCATCCATTACTGACGGACAATTTGAAATTGCGGTTAATGGCTGCTTGCCAGAGAGGTTGAAATTTACATCGATAAAAATCATGTGATTGTTCACTGCGTTTCTTTATTGGGTAAGTCAGAACGAATTCAGCTCCCCACTTCAGAGACGATTTTTTGGAAAGTATGGGCAGGCTATTTGTGAACGATGCTCATGACAACTGTCATGTCATAAATACGATATCTAATGATGATAAAGATGCGCTCTATGCTGAATTGAAGGAAAAAATAGCGCGTCATGGTACTGCCATTTCTATAGGTTCAAGATGATATGCGTTGCAAGCGCATCGTCGTAGAGTAGCTACTTTACTAATATACCTCAGGTAGGTTCACTTTTTGCATTATTGTGCTTTTTCACCAATCAAATCAAAATCGTAATTTAATGTAATTGCGTGTAATACCTTTTTCACACCATCGGTGCAAACCTTATAAGTGCTACAAACCGTCAGATACACATCATTATGGAATGTTCATAGTTGGCCAAGCCACTATAAATTGGGATATTGAAATGAAAACACCGTCTAAAAAATTCATATTCACTAGCGTTATCGCGCTATCAATTGTGCAGCTTACAGCTTGTTATAATTCGGCAAACACGAGAGCAGACGCGACTGCTTCAGCTAATGCTTATGTTCAGGGGGGGCCTGCAAATACTTATGACTGCCAAGTAGATCCGACTTGGATCACGAGCCCCTCGTTTCCACAGGAAGTTAAAAAGAGTGGACCTGATGGTTCATCAAACTTTTGTGACTTTTATCAGTTTTCGACGCAAGCCTATTTGTACTTGATGTCGCCATCTTCTGAAAATCCAGCGCTGAGAAATTTTCAGGTTGATGCCAACTATCCGTTGCTTGAATTTAACGATGACAGCCTCAACACGCCAGCCAACTCTTGTGACAATATAAAAAGCCCGAAAAGCTTAAGAACGTCGTTACAAAAGTCATCGATTTCTACTGGCCAAGCGGGAGGCGGTGCTTCGATTTACGCACAAGATGGCAATGTTGTGTATTACGACGTGAGATTTAATAAATCACTGTGTGACTTGTCTGCCAGTGCTGTGGAGCTGGGCAAAAAGGGGATTATCAATTTTCCATCCGGTACTACAGAACTCAAGTTTGCTTGGAAAGTATTGAGTGAACGTGAAAAAAGCTCGAATAGCTTTGTTACCCAACAACAAATGATTGACGGTCAGTCACAAACATTGGGTTTGCTTGGGATGCATATTGCTGTCGCAACAGAGGACCATCCTGAATTCGTGTGGGCAACTTATGAGTACAAAGCGAATTCTCCGACATGTGATGCGCAAGGTGAGCAGGCTATGCCATGGCTATTCGCCGAAAAGACTTGTACAGCTGGTTTACCAGACAGTTTAAACAGGGATCCTGATACGTGTAAATTCAATCAACCAGAGTTAAAGAATGGGCCTGCAACAGGAGCACCTACGAATATTTGTGTGGTTTATCCATATGGAACGGCTTCAGGTGACCACAAAGCGGGAGAGAATTTAGCTAATATCGTGTCACAGAATGCGCATTTGTATGAGGCACTTTCAACGACAAACGCTTCTCCTGATATGCAGAGGTTAAACAATTACTTCAATGTGGGTGCTATCTGGGTGAGTGATACGGCGAAAAGTTCTGGTGGCATAGGTGTCCCGAATGAACGCGGGTCTTTACGATTGGCAAATAGTGTCGCTGAAACTGATTTTCAACATGTTAATTTGAACAATGAGTTTTCCAGTAACTGCTTTGGCTGTCATGAGTATTCAGGGACAGGGCAAAAGATGAGTAACAACATTACCAGCCAAAAGCTGAGCCATAGCTTTATCGACATTGTAACAGGTCAAGGAAAAGCGGCCGATGTGAATGCAATTAGCCAAATTACGTCAAATGATTTTGCGGCACTCATTTGTGGTGGCGACCCATTGCAAAAAGACAAAGCAAAACGTAAAGGCACATGTAAAAATGCCAGAAGCTACCTCAAGTGGAATGGGAACTGGACGAATATCAATACATCGGCTGGCTCTGTGTGTGGTTGTGAAGTGGAGTAAAGCGCGGGTTTATTAGTCTAATTTGTAAAGCGAGTAGAGGTGCGGTAAACATTCTCGTACTCGCTTTTTTTATACAAATATAAGCAGTTAAAGTTTTCTATTGGAGGTTATTGGCACGCACTGATAAATTGCCACACCTGCCAGCGGCCTGAATATTGTGCAGGGTGTTGATTACTTGAATACCACTTGGCCTCGTACAAACGATTGTCTATCTGTACTTGATCGCCTCTAAGATAGACATCTTCGGCGCGCCAATTTGCAACCCCTTTGCACACACCATCTCCTGGATTGGAGTTTCCTACCCATTTATTTCCGATACCGTAATTCATCGCGCTGAGAATATCGCCATTGTCTTGGGCGTACTCCCAAGCAAATATACCTCCTAAATTACTGGTTAATGCGTATTGGGCTTTTTTAATTACACTGGCAGGGTGGTCAAAGCCGACGAAGGCGGCATCGCTTTCTCTCCAAGCATAGTGACAATCACAGTCTGCATCGTAGCGGATATTAAAGCCATTGATCCCTTGACCATTTTGGCCGATGACTTCATTGACTATGCGGGTGTAAGTGCCTACACCTTCTTCATCCCATGGCTGAACCGCTTTAGGAAATAGCCCTGTTGCTTGCCCGCCGATATGCGTACCTGACGCACTTAAACTGACACCGTCAAACCCTCGTGCATATTTGGCCACGCCGACAACCAGTTTGTTGGCAGGGACACTTTTATTGAGCAGGTTTTGTACCCCTTGCATGACCCCATGAGCGGCGATGTTTGCACTGTGTGCATCTAAAGAGGTATGGTGGCCAATGTTACTTTTAGACCAGCCGCCAAAAAAGTCGTATGTCATCAAAAAGATGTAGTCAAGATAAGGTGCTGCACGTTCGTAATCTATGTTCCGGACATTATTTGCATGAGTACCTATAGCACTGGTGATCGAGTACTTTCTGCCAAGTTCTACTTCTAAGGCATCGAAGGCAGCTCTTAAGTCTTGCATTAAATCGGCATAGTGACCGCCTTCTGCTGGTGTATTTGGCCATTCCCAATCTATATCAATGCCATCAAAAGCACGATGTGCACGCAGATAATCGACGACAGACTGAACAAATATTTGTCTCGCTTGTGGATCTTTCGCCATAGGGGGGAAAGTATCCGAGCCGCCCCAGCCCCCGACCGAAGGTAGGATTTTGAGGTGAGGGTATTTTTGCTTTAACTGCAAAAACTTGGCTGCAAATTGCTTATCAACAGTAGTCTCGTCCTCTGCGAGGACATAGTCGGGTTTATTGGCACATACTGTGGCGTCATTTGGGAGCTGTCCTGGCCCACAAGCCCTTAAAAACGCATATAAAATATGGGTTAAATTATCTCCTGGCACGTTATCAATGGAGCTTGGATCTGACCAGTTAGCTATGTAGGTGCCAACCACCTTGTTGCTTGTTTGCTTAAACGGCTGGTGGGTGCCAGTAAATTCTTGATATTGATCTTGTGCATAAGAAAACTGAGTTACAGACATTAATATCAGGCCAAGTAGCCCCGCGCTATTAAATTTATATACTTTCATAAGTATCCCTTTACATGTTTGTCGAGCAAAAGCGTTGTTAAAGCGCTTATGCTGAATTGTTGCGTATTCAAAATGCTGACATTAAAGCTTTTGAATATCAGCTTTTTGAGGATATTTTATACTTTAACATTTGCCAAGTTGGACTATGGTCGAATAAATTATTCATGAAAGGGACGGTGGTATTCCAGTGGTTGGGCATCGAGCATGCATGATTTTTTCGATGTTAGGTCTAAGCTTAAGTAACATTTTCATCAGTTTTACTGAGATGTACTCTTTATAGGTTAACTATGTGATGTTTTCGCCAATAAAATTAATTCCATATGAGTATTTTAGAGTTAAATGCGAATACAACTTTAGAGACTTGAGCGATAGAATTGATAGTAAATTAGGTCTGGCTACGTTTTTTAAAGGCCTCGGCGAGCGCCTAATGTGTGGTAAGCGTTATGTTTTAAAAAGTACTAGGTTCAGTTATAAATCTAAAAGCCTATAACCCCAGTGTGGAAGGAAATATTGATTGGCTTTTGGGTAAGGTTATAGTTTTATATGCTTTAAATTAGACTGAAAGCAATTGCTATTAAACAGAGTCAAGTTGCTAAAGCTCACAATTGAGCCTTAGCTGTAATTAAGGAAACATGATAGATAAAACTAGGCTCTTAAAGCATAATAGCGACCTAATGTCGCAGCACATTTACATTCAATTACGATAAACTGTTTGGCTAAATATTCTTAGTTTCTAGTCATTATGTCTGCTTTGCTTGGTAAAATTACTATGGGTAAATGCGTTATATTATTCTTGGTGTTCAATTTTAAAGCTATACCCTTCTTCGGCATTACCGTTAAGTGAAACTGTTGCTCTACTCACACCTTCTAAATCTTGCTCAAAAAAGCTGTCAGTATTTAACACTGCAGAACTAAGTAATTGGCTTTCTTCGATTTCAGAAGCAACACCCCAATAGAGCTTAGGCTTAAGAACAAAGGTTGCTTTTTGGCCAAAGCCTACGATTTTCTTTTCCATCATCAGCTTGCCATCTTTATATAGTTGAGCACTGATACCGTTAGGTACATTGACATCGTTGTTTACGTCAATGGATTTAGTATCTGATGCACTGCCATTGGCTGCAAGCACGACACCTGTATCGTCCTTGCTTACTGTATATCGCTTACCAATAATAGACTCTAGCTTTTGCGTTTTGTTTTGACCACTTTGCCAAGTTGCACCTACGCTGGTGTCTACTGGGAATACAAATGTGCTAGATGACGCACGGCCAATATCAGGTATAACACGCCAAGCAACACCTTCTTTCAAAGCATCAAAAGTAGGAGTTTCATTTTTAGTGAAAACAAAAATTTTAGGTAGATCTTTGTTCATAGATTTATTGATATAAGTGATTTCAATATTTGAAGACATAATATTTCCTTGTTGTGTTGGGAGTGTTTAAATATTAGATTTTCGATTAGCCTGACTATTATTTTTATCGTCGGCTTTAACTCTGGTGAATTAAGTACGTTATTGAATTCTTGCCTTCGAGGAATATATTGAATACGGCAATTACGATATTACTTGAACAGACATTGCTGTAGTCTGGTGTTCTACAAGAAACGATAGGGAGTGAAATTAAGCTTTTTGATAGATTATCTTGTGATGCCAATGATGAGCTAAGTACGAGGTCAGTACACATATTTATTCCGTTTGATTATCTATGGTGTTTTGATAGCTTAAAAGAACGACAAAAGTAATTACATTACATAGACATTACGCGGGACTGAGTGCTTTAAGAATAACTTATAAATATTTATGGCTTTTTGGGTTGTCATGTTGGCTTAACGATAATTTAGACAACATGACATTCAATGGATGAAGGCTGGCAATATGCCTAAAAAGGCTTTTTAATATAAATGTTTAAGCTCTGTTGGTACTTTAGAGGTTATATTGGCGATACGCTCTGCTTTTGCATCTATACCAACAAAGGTAGTTGTATCATTCCCTGGTACGCAAAGTGTTGTTGTAATGGGGCCTGTTGTTTGATTTGCTTGCGTAAAGTTAACGCGAGCAATGCTAGATGAGGTTGTATTGAGTACCGCTAAATTCATACAGCCCGCCATCATAGGGAACTTAACACCGGTTTGATAGGTACTCGCTGGCACGCGCGCAATTTCAAACCCAGCATTATTCGCATTTTTGGTTGTTTGCATGCTTGCTCTGCCGTAATTGCTTACTTGCAAAGATGAACGACCATATACATTGAGTGTTGAAGATGGCTTCTCATTATTTATGTAGTAAAAGTGTACGTTACTCGATGGAATTAAAACGGTTGAACTTGTCTCTTGTGGATTAACATACATCCAGCTAGAGATCTGTTGAATAGATCCGTTAATTGACGCTCTGCCCCAGTGAATGTTTGAGAGCGTCACTGCGCCGTTCATGTTTTCGATTGTACAGGAGTCCTGATGATATAAGATAATGCATCGACCGCCGTTAGTTTGGTATTGATAGTCGAGTAGTATGTCGAATGTGAATCCATTTTGCCCCATGATTGGCATAGGCACTGAGTGGGTTACACCATCAGTTGTAGCGGCCAATTTGAATGTAATATCTTGTTTTGCATATGCGCTTAGGCTAAAAACTAAGCTGGCTAGCGTTAAACTCGTTAGCGTTTTTCTGATTTTCATTTTTTGTCCTTAAAGTGATTGAAACTTTAATCGTTAAGTTATGGAATGTTTTATAAATCGCGTAACGTTTCTTTATCTGGGAAGTGGGATGTTATGTTTCTCAGTTGTTTTTTTCAAGTTAAACTATTGTGTAATTCTCTGTGTGCTTAGTGCGTTTCAAATGCTATCCGTGAATGTACGATGAGCACAGTCTAAATGGTGTTCAGTAATCGAGCCTAAGTTATATCGGCATAAGTTGGTATGATCATTTCTCTATTCGCATTCATGCGTTTTTGGTTCTTGAATTATGAATGGCTACACAGCGACAAGAAATCTTCTTCTGTTATGATGTTTAAATACGGCACTTTATTTGTGTAAGTACATTAATTTTAATTAAAATCTCTGACAAATTTAACTGTTTTAAATTCGTACAAAATTTGTGAGGAACAAGTTAAACTTGCCATTTAAGATAGCTCAATAATTAAACTTCTTCTTCAGTCTTTATTTTATTTGTAACATTATGTTTTTCATTGTAGGTTTAATTTTATTTAGGAACAAAGAAGTAATAATTAAGTAACGTGAAGTGACTTTTAATCATTGGGATTTTGTAAAAAATGCTATAAAAGTTAAATAATTAGTTTTATGTCTAGTTTATAACTATATTTTTCAGTGTGTTATGTTTTTGATTGGAAATAAATATGTAATAAATTAATGTCAGATAGTGGGAACTATAGGTTTTATAAATTTTTAAATTATTTTTTTTAAGAAGGTGGTTGAGACGCTAATTTACATTTTTATCAATATAAAACAGTGCTTTAATTTGATTTTTTGACTTTTATTTATGTCGGCTTGATTTTTTAGGTGTTTATTGCAGTGTTGACTGAACGCCTGTTCATTTACTACCTTGTAAATACGCATTTGCGTTAAACAAAATAATAAATAGGTATATAAAAATGAAAACAACTCTAAAAGCTTTAACACTTCTTGCTGGTACTTTCTTTGCTGGTTCTGCTTTGTCTGCTGAGCTTGTGTGTGATGTATATCCAAAAGGTAATACTACTAATCATTCATGGGGAAATGGCACGTCACACTGTGATGGTTTTGATTTTTCTTTCGGTAATTCAACATCAGGACGTTTTTACTTAAAAAATGTAACTAAGCCTATCAAAGAAGTTCAGTGGAGTGGCTCTGCTCGCTGTAGTGGTGGCACTAGCTGTGGTGTGACAATTCGTGCATACGCTGGCGCTTCGGCATCTGCATTAATTCTATATAAAGATGGTACTTGGGAGAGAACAAATACCGCTTATGCATCTTATGAAACTGGCTTTTAATTTGAGTGCAGTTAGTCTAGCCAATAAGGTTTTATTGACTAAACCATAATGGTATGTGAGTATTATGCTTAGGGGCAGCTAATTATATGCATGCCCCTTAAATTTAATGGATTAGATTTAATTACAGATTATCTGTTAGATGATTTTCGGTGTTATTAAATACTATCCCTGTTTTTAAAATAGTTTATAATATTACCAATTTCACTGTAAGGTCTAAAATTAGTAGGCATTTTTCTCTTCCTCAGGTGATACAAATTCTATTATTTGCTCGTCTGATCTAGGAAAAATATATGCAGATCTTTGTTTCTGCCAGCCTTGTTTTTCGTAGAAGCCACTTTTTCCCGGTGCCGCAGTGAGCATGGTTGTAATATATGAGCTTAAGCATTTTTCTAGCTTACTTAGTATCGTTGTACCTAAGCCACTCCCTTGGTAGCTAGGGTGAACCGCGAGATCGACTACCCAGGCGTAAAAACTTCCGTCATCGACAGTGCGCCCCACGCCAACTAACTCACCCTTGTAATAAGCGAAGTACTTAAATGTGCTGTGATTAAATGCACTTTCTAGTTGAATGGGGCTACGGGCTGGCCAGCCAACAGCCTCAAACAGTGCACATACTTGTTGCCAATCAACATATTGAGTTGTAGTTGTAAATTGAATGTCCATATTTTTAATTCCCTAGTGCTTGTTGACTTTAAAGTGTATCAAGTCGCTTTCTTTTGATGATTAATAAGAGCATCTAAACATATTGGCATATTTACCTTTAGATTGTATGTTTAAGTGTGTTTTTAACCGTATTCATGAAGGAATGATAGCTTCTATAGTTACAAGGAAAGCAAAAAATAACAAGTTAATCGTTGTGCTTCGTTATGTGATTTTAAGTCATGTATAGACGTATCTATGTTTATTAGACATATGGTTTATGCATACTGAGAAATCAATTTAAAAGCGTTATTTTATATTTATTTGTAGTTAAGAAAATTCATGAAAGTCCAAAAAACTATGAACTGTCATCTAGCTATGTATGTTTTTTGAAATATTGTAAGTATTATATTACGTTCTAATCATCATATATTTTAAACAAGGCATGATCTTTGGCATATTCTAACCCCCGCTACTTAGCAACATGTTTGCTATCTATCACTTTACTTTTGTTAGCTGCTTGTGGAGGGAGCTCAAATTCACAAGAAAAGGTTGCTCAAGAGACGGTAAGTCAGTTCACTTCAGGGCAAAGGTTACAATTAGAGCCTATAGACTCTCACTATACAGGTGTGTCTTATCCCTTAAAACTCTATTTACCACACAATCATTCACCTAATAGAAAGTTTCCGGTAATTTATATTCTTGATGCCGAGTGGCGTTTTGAGGCAGTGGCGGATAGTGTAGATAAAAATCAATTAGAAGTGATCCTTGTAGGCATTGAAAATTATGTAGATGCTGATTATCAGCACAGAGAAATGTACTCGCAGTGGCCACTTGCCAAAGACTATTTTGACTTTTTAACAATCGAGTTATTACCCTCCATTGAGAAGGACTACTCAATTGACGAAACGAATCGCACTGTGATGGGACATTCTCTAACGGGATTATTTGTAGGAATTGCGCTGTTGATAGACAGCCCTCAGCAACCTTATTTTCATCGTCATGTATCTTTTGATGGTAGCTTTTGGGCGCATAGGGATGTAACACCGCAATTAGTTAACGATAGGCTTTTATTGGATCAAACTCTCAGCAGTAGGGTAATTTTGGTTGCGGCGACAGCATATCCTAATAATGCCAGATATGTGAGCTGGTTTGAGCAGTTATTAGCTGCTGCTGGATTCTCTCAGTTAGAGCTTGATAGATATGAATATGATAAAGCACATATACCCGTTGTAGCATATTCAATGGATGATGTAATAAACGCGCTATATTAAGGGTTAATAATCAGGTAATTCAGCTTGATATCTACATAAAAGGTGGTAGTAATATAGCTGCTTATTGATTTCACAGTTATTAAATGCTCAACAATTTAGTGTCATACACGGTGTTAACGCTGGATTCAGTCGTAAACTGAAAAAAGCCATTGTTATTGGGTTTATGGATTGTATTTATGTGAGATAGTTTTTGTTTATAATTACGCTGATTTAGAGCAAGTTGACACTGATTTAAGGTAGTGCTTTTTAATGTTTTTTAAATTTCCAGCTGTTTTATTCTTTATTCATTTTTGTTTTAGTAGTGTTTGCCATGCTGATATAAAGCCCAGAACACAGGAAGTTGAAGGCGGCTACCTAGAATATATTGATTTTGGCAGTGGCGAATTCACCATTGTAGTTGAATCAGGAATTGGTATGGGGACGCAATATTGGTTACCTGTATTGCCGGAGCTGAAAAAGCTGAATCAACGCGTAATTATATACTCACGTGCGGGTATTGGTGAGTCGACAACCAGATCGAACGTATCATTACGCAATTCCAATAAGCGTTTAAAGGCTTTACTGGGTACACTTAATATACAAGATAATATTATTTTGTTAGGTCACTCTTATGGCGGGTTACATGCAAGGCAATATGCGACTGCATATTCTGAGCAGGTCAAAGGTCTGGTATTGCTTGACCCAAGTCATGAAGCGTTTTTATCAGAATTAAATCGACTTAATTTCGATTGGTCACAAAGGGATAATCAAAACTTAAATAAAATGATGCGCCAAAGTGCCGAATGGCAGGTATTACAGCATCAATATACTAACAGCACCATGTTGGACAAAGGCAAGATATCAATGATCCCTACAGTCATTGTTTCATCTAGTATGAAAGGGGAAAGCGATTGGTGGATAGGGCACAGCACCGCAGGGAAAGCTGTGTGGCGGACTTTGCACGCATCTCTTATTGTTGAGAATCCAAATTCGATGCATCTTGTGTCGAGTTCGGTCAGTCATAATATACCACTGGATGATCCCAAGCTTGTTGTATCTGCCATTAGAATTTTAGTAGAAATGTTGTAGTGGTTTTTTGATATTCCTCCAGTGAGCTTCTATACCGTTTGCCTCGTTTGCTATCAATATTAGGTTGGCAGTCTGAAGAGATTTTCGTTCACAATAATTATTGATTAATACTGAATAAACATCAGTGTGAGAATTCCTCTTACACGAGCGATAAAGAATGCTCCACTTCCACTTGAATTTGGCTCCCATGAGGAAAAATAGCGCAAAGTTATAACGTTTAAACACGAGTTTTATATTTCTTATTTACATAATAAATCATTAGTTTTATCGTGGTAATTTTATCTTTACCTTTAATGAAAACCTAAAAACCAATACTTAAATATTGGTTTTTGGCCTTACTGGTGGCTGTTCTTGAAATAGGGCCTCAATTTCTTTTCCATACAAATCAGATGAGTACGATTTTTCATCAAAATCATTTTGGAACGATGCTGAAAATTACTTTTCTTGTATTGCGTTTTGTGTATGATTCGAACAAATATTCTACACAGAGCACAGGTAGATCTTCGTTAGATTTGAGGGCAGTACTTTTGAACATCAACCGACTACTAAGCAACATAAAGGTTGCGAATAAATTACGACTGGGCACCTTAGTGGCCATTACAATTATCATAGGTATTCAGTTTTCAGCGGCTAACAAGCTAAGAGAAAACATGATCTCTGAGCGTAAAGATCAAGCGATAAATCTTGTTGAAACACTTAGTTCACAGGTGAGTGCAATCGCAAGTCTTCCAAACGTGAGTGAACAAGAGCGCCAAGCTCAAGCTAAACAGCTGGTTAATAGCGCTCGCTATGCTGATTCTGGTTATTATTTTTTATTCGATACAAATGGGGACATGGTAGCCCACGCGATCAAGCCACAGCTAAATGGCTTGTCTATGACGAACCATAAAGAGGCGTTTATCTCTTTTGCATTTCGCGCATTCGTGGACAAGGTAGAAAAGCAGGGGGCGGGCTTTGTTGAATACGCTTGGCCTAAGCCTAATTCTCGAGAAGTCACCAGTAAAGTGTCTTATATCAAGCGCCAGTCTGACTGGGGTTGGGTTATCGGTACTGGTATTTACTTAACCGATATTGAAGACGCGTATAAAGATGAACTGATATTCATCGCTTTTGAACTGCTACTTTATATTATCTTGCTAATGATTGTTTCAGGGGTAGTCGCGAAAAATATTTCTAAGCCCTTAAACAAGCTGACACGCACCATGTCATTGGTTGCAAGCCAAAAAGACTTAACCATTGAGCTGAAACATCGCGGTGAGGATGAGTTGTCTGAAATGGCAGTTGCGTTCAACGCAAGCAATGCGCAGTTTAGGCAAGTAATCGACAACATCAATGTGAATACACTGTCTTTGGCTTCACATGCTGAAGAATTATCAGCAGTCACTCAACAAATTCAATTGGGTCTTGCTCAACAAAATAGAGAGACAGAATCAGTTCAAGACAAGGTGCTTGATTTGAAAGAGTCTGCAAACAGCGTGTTCGATCAGAGTCAAAATGCTTTGGTGTTAATTGATAATGCAAGCGGGCTCACTGAGCAAGGTAAACAGCACATCGCTGATAATGCCCATCAGATTGAGCAGGTCGCTCAGCGAGTTGAATCGACCTCTATGTCAGTAAAAAAGCTTGAGGAGAGTTCAGCACAAATAGGTGAAGTGTTGGATGTAATACAAAAAGTTGCTGAGCAAACTAATTTGTTAGCATTAAATGCGGCGATAGAGGCAGCACGTGCGGGAGAGCAGGGCAGAGGGTTTGCTGTTGTCGCTGATGAAGTCAGAACTTTAGCCATTCGTACTCATGAATCAACAGAGGATATTCAATCCATTATTGAGCAGCTACATGCTGGCGTGTCAGAAACGGTAGGCGAAATGGAAAAATGCAAGGAATCAACTGAAAAGGGTTTGATAACAAGCAAGCAATGTGATCAAACTTTAGTGGAAATAGACAGTGCAGTGAAGCAAATTCAAAGCTTTGGTCAGGGCGTTGCAAACTCTGCGAAAGTACAGTCTGATGCAATGAATAGCATTGTTGACAATATCAATGGCATTGTGGCGGTTTCTCAACAAACTGAAGCAGGCGCAAAACATACGAACTCATCTAGCCGTCAATTGAGTGAGATGTCTCAGCAATTAAGTGAGATGGTTGGAGAGTTTGAAGTTTAAGCTTTTTTGAAGTCAGAGGTAGAAGTAACAAAACGGGTTACTTCTACTTTAGTTCATATGAATAAGTCTTAACTTGATATGTAAGATCTGATCTTTAGAGATTGAATCTAATTTGCCAGTGAGTAGCTGCTTTGTGCCTGAAGCGGCTCTAAAGGTGTAACTTATTTCTGTTTCAAAAAGAGTTATGCCGATAGCTGAATCGGGGTAATTTCCGCACATTGAAGATTGGCGTCTCAATCGTTAAATTGTTCGATTGAAGCAACTACTCTGGCCCCCTTGGGTTTGGTCCGTTATTAGGCCACCGATTTAACTTGTTAATAAAAATTGCGACTGTTTTTGTATGCACAGGCAAAGCAACGCATTGCCTGTTGAACGTGTTACGGTAAAACTGGACAAGTGTGCGTAGTATTCGACAATTGGCAAGCTTCAGTTTGTGAACCCTCGAAAATGTCAGTTCTTTTCTGAAGTTCGTTTCCATACCAAGGGACGTCGTCAGCGGTATGGTTAGGTTCTAGCGATACATTGTAAATCGCGTATGCAAGTTCATCCATGCTGTGTTGAGTGAAGAAGTTTCCATCAAGATAGCCGACGCGGACTTCTTGAATATGGCGTCGAATAGGGTTTATTATTTTGAGTGGGAACCTAACTACCGCGAGTACTTCACCAGATTCATAAATACGATAGATGTTGGCTTCTTTTGGGTTTTCGCCACAACTACACCCATGTTTTTGTTGTTCCTTGTCCAAGTATGTAAACCCGGTAATCGGGCTAGGATCGAAGGCAAAAACTCGTTTAATGTCGGTACGTGCATAATATACATGTTGAGCAAGTCCCCCACCAAGTGAATGACCCGTAGTGTAGATATTTAAAGGTTTATTCGCTGGGTGGGTCGATTTATATTTAGTAATAAATTTCTCTACATTGTTACGTGCAAGCTCATATTGGTCTGTAAAAATGAATCGAGTAATCGGTGACAGGTTGCCAAAGAACCAATCGCTTAGAGATGTGAATTGGGTACCTCTGAAGCTAATTGCTAACGAAGTGCCAGTTTCATCTTCTAATTCCCATATGTGGTAAACCATACCTCTTAGGCTGCAATTATTGGACTGACTGTCAAATATTTTCTTCCAGGGTTTTCTCAGTTGAGTTTCATTGATTATTTCGGACTTTTCTTCACCACAACCCTCATTATCGTTATATGCCAAGCTAGCAATAATGGCAAAATCTGAGAAATACTTCGCAGCTTTTGGTGGGTCAGCTAATAGCATGCGGTGCTCTGAACTTCGTATCCTCGGCTCATCGGTTCCTAAGACTTTTTCATTATCTATTTCGGTAGGTTTAGATAGTAGAGCACATCCGGACACAAATGTGCTAATGAGTATAATAGTTATTGTTCTCATATTTTCTCCAGGTTCACGATAACGAAGATATTTCAACACCTTAGCAACCTTCGAAGCGAAGGTGTTGAAGTAAGATCTGCAGTTAGACCATATAGCAGAACTTGTCGTTCAATATTGGCTGATAATATGGATATTTAAAGTTGGATAACCAGATTACCTGACCTCCTTTTTTTTTGCTGGACAGGCACAAATTCTTTGCATAAATTACGTTGCTTAACTACTGTTTAAATATCCAGTTTTAAGTTAAGTTGAATAGGAATGACAAGAGCACGGAAAGCACTGATAGATCTATCGTCGACGTCTTATTATCACTTGATAGCACGGTGTGTACGCCGTGCTTTTTTGTGCGGAGAAGATAAGTACACAGGTAAAAACTTTGACCATAGACGAACTTGGTTAGTCGAAAGAGTAAAACTGCTAAGTCGAGTATTTGCCATTGATATAGCAGCTTATGCCATCATGAGTAATCACTATCATTTAGTGGTTAAAGTGAATAGACAGCAAGCACTTAGTTGGTCAGATAACGAGGTAATATCTAGATGGTATAAGTTGTACAAGGGGAGTCCTATCATTGATAGATACCTTCACGACGAAATTCTCAGTGAAGCAGAGCAATTGTTTGTATCGGAACTGATTGGAAAGTGGCGAGCTCGGTTATACGATATCAGCTGGTTTATGAAAAATCTCAATGAATACATAGCAAAAGAAGCAAACAAGGAAGATAACTGCACGGGTAAATACTGGGAAGGACGATACAAATCACAAGCCTTGTTAGATGAAACAGCATTGCTCAGCTGCATGGCCTATGTAGATTTAAACCCTGTCCGAGCGAACATGGCAAATAATCTAGAGGATAGTGACTTTACATCTATCCAAGAGCGCATAAGGTATTTTAAAAACGCCAAATCAAACGCAAAAAAATCTAGTCAAAATAATAAAGCTGTGCATCAAATCAAACAGCCAAAAACACTGAAATCGTTTGGTAAAAGAGAGGATGAAAACACATTGCCTTTTTCGTTTTTGGATTACCTCGAGTTAGTTGATTGGACGGGTCGACATGCCCATCCGAAAAAGAAAGGGTACATACCAAAGAGTGTGCCCGATATTCTAGTATCACTGAAAATTGAAGAAGCAACTTGGCTGGATAGGGTGCAAAATTATGGTACTCACTATGGCAACTTTGCTGGCTCGAAAACGGTATTAAGAGCGCATGCTGCTAAAAATGATGTAAATTGGTATAAGGGAGTTGGTTAGTAAAAAGTTGTTTTAGCCTTGCTTATAAATCTAGTTTGTTCATGTTTAATAAAATGAATATATTCCTAATTTATATTTATTTCTACTATAAGGCGGATTTTTGTCACGTTGCTCAGAAAACCCTTAGGCTTGGAATACATTTCTTAATTCGGTTCTAACCTTAAAACAGAAAGTGTCTGTCCTATTTGTTCTTCTATTTGTTCTTCTATTTGTTCTATAGATAAGCAGCGAAACGGTAATACTCTGAGTGAGGCAGAGCAACTGCTTGTATCGGAACTGATTGGAAAGTGGCGAGCTCGGTTATACGATATCAGCTGGTTTATGAAAAATCTCAATGAATACATAGCAAAAGAAGCAAATAAGGAAGATAACTGCACGGGTAAATACTGGGAAGGGCGGTACAAGTCTCAAGCCTTGCTAGATGAGACGGCATTACTCAGCTGTATGGCTTATGTAGATTTAAACCCAGTCCGAGCCAAGATGGCAAATAATCTAGAGGATACTGATTTTACCTCGATTCAAGAGCGTATAAGGGACTTTAAAAACACCAAAGCAAACGCAAAAAAATCTAATCTGAATGAAGCCAAGAGCCAAGTAGAACAACCTAAATCACTAAAACCGTTTGGTGCGAGGGAGCATGTAAACACAATACCTTTCTCTTTGTTAGATTATCTCGATCTAGTGGACTGGACGGGTCGACACGTTCATCCCAAAAAAAAGGGTTACATACCAAAGTGTACGCCCAATATTTTAGTATCACTGAGCATCGAAGAAGCGACGTGGCTGGATAGGATAAAAAATTTTGGAAATCACTATGGTAACTTTGCTGGTTCGCAAACTATGTTAAGAGCACATGCCGCTAAAAATGACGTGAATTGGTATAAAGGGGTTGGGTAGTAAAAAGTAGCTTTAGCCTTGCTTATAAATCTAGCTTGTTCATGTTTAATAAAATGAATATATTCCTAATTTATATTTATTGCTGCTATAAGGCGGATTTTAGTCTCGTTGCTCAGAAAACCCTTAGGCTTGGAATACACTTCTGAATTCGGTTCTAAATTTAAAACAGAATAGAAAAGGAATAGAAAAGTGCCTGTCCTATTTGTTCTCTCTGTAATAATCGTTAATAAATTAAATTTTTGGAATTTTATGCCTTCTAAAAAGTTAAGTGAAGAAGAGTTAGGGTTAATGTTACACCTTGTGAAAAGGTATGCAGAAACAGATTTAGATCAGTTTGAAATTCTAAAATTTGATACTGAATATGGAAAAGTTCATCTCAGTATTTCTTTGGGACAAAATAACCCTGATGATGGTTATACCGATGTAACTGACCTCATTGAAAAGTACAATTCTAATAACGAGTAATGTGCATATAACAAACGCCTAAACTAAAGGACTCAAAATGTTTGGCTTGAGCTCCTTCATCGTTAATTGTAGCCAAGCATTTTTTGCCGGTTAGGCGAAGCATTAGCAGTCGTGAGGGGTTATGCGTAAAGTTTTTATACTGGCATTATTTTTTAGTTCTTCTTGTTTTGCTAATGATATAATTAAAACTTGGACGAAACTTCAGGGTGATTATGTAATTGCTATTCAGCAGCAAGATTATAAGAAAGCATTAAGATATGCTCTAGAGTTAAACAAAATCGATCCTAATGATACACAGGTTCTATTGTATATAGTTTTTGCCTCAGTTAAATCTCAAACTGAATTGCCAAATTGGGTAATGGAAAAACCGTGGGCACAAAACAGCAGGCTTGTGCTCATTCGTCGCTAATTTTTAGCCTGCTTTTTTGTGCCGTTTACGGCAAGCGTTATGTTTTCAAAAGGGAGTCAGTTTGGAATCCAAATTATTAAGAATCAAACTCAATCCAGGTTCACGTCCACATCTTGAGAATTTGATTTCTTTCATGCGAGAAAACATTGAGTATCCGCGAAATGAGATGGAGCAAAAAGGCTACTTTTGGGACTCCACTTTCATCGAGCAAACAGAAGACGCTGATTTCTTATATATTGTCATCAAGTCAAAGGATTTTTCTAAAATTATGGTTGATGAAAGTGGACTCTCGCCAACACCATTTCGAGATGTATATGAGAAATTTCGCGATCAATGTTGGGCACCAGAACCGTACATAGATTTAGAACCAATATTTTGTTTTAATTCATCTTTTAATTTTTCAAGTTAAGGCGTATAAAAACATAACAAGCTGTTTAAACGCGGGCTGCTAACGTTTGGATCGGTTTCGCTTCGCTACACATTTTAGCCAAACATTATCAGCTCCCTATCAGGACGTTAAAAACGACTATTTCTGGCACACAGCTGTCATTCATCTCTTACGCGTCTCTGCCCATAAACGAGCTTGAACGGTCGTCCGACTTTAGCTCATGGTTGTTTACTAGATAAAATCCAAATCTATTCATCGAAACTGTAGGCTCAGATATGGGCCAGCACCGTTAATAGTCATTTTTCTAACTTCATTACTTGAAACATACAATCACGATTTAATTTATGACATCTCATAAATTGTATTTTCACATCCTTTTACTTCATATTTTTGATTGCTTATTGCCCATATATTAATTCTTGAACTCATATTATTTATATTTTAAAAATTACTCTGGTATTATTGTCCCGTTTTTTTAATTAAAGTTGATATGGAATTTTATTTTGCTGAAAAACTTTTTATATAGTTCGATTTCAGAAGGAAGTAGCAGGTTAAAAAATACAATGCAGCTTTTGGTCCCCATGGTTTTTGCGACATCTATTCTTGGATGTGGGGGATCAGAAAGCGCTTCTAAAGCTACCCAAATTAAAAATGAAACGGCAGGTATAACGCTTGAAACACAAAAGGGTGAAACTTCGGGCACAGACAGTAATGTGACGCTTGATACCCAGAAGGATGAAACTTCAGAAACCCAAAATAATGAATCGCTAGGAGCCCAAAACAATAAACCGACCGTTGCTATTGTTGGTGATTCAGAAGTATTAGAAAAGCAGGTGCTTATATTAACAGGGCAAGCAACTGATACGGATGGAAAGGTTCAGTCATATAATTGGAGCTTTGATAGTAATGCATTAGAAGTTGATGGCATTAATAGCGATCAAATCTCAATTAAAAGTGCCGAGTTAAATAAAGATGAGTCAGTAGCGTTTACCCTGACGGTCGTTGATGATGATGGTGCACAATCGATTGCAACACACACCGTGTTGTTCATAGACGAGCCACAACTTGTAGCGCCTCCTATACCTACCCATACCGTTCACATCAACGGGGACACTCAAGCTATAGAGCAAACTGAGTTTACATTAGAGTTTGTTACTACATTGCCATCAGCTGATATTGCACAGATATCATGGCAGCATGACTCCGAGTTAGAAATTGTTTTAACAGATGCCGATACTGCCAAGCTTAAAGTGAGTTTACCAGATATAAAAACAACGACTTTGGTGAACTTTTCTGTGCAGATAACGGATATAAATAATGACGTTGTTTCTGCGACATTCGAAGTTGAGTTACTCGCTGAGCCCAATGAAGCCCCAAGTGTTGTTGTTGAAGGCACGGATAAAGCACTTGAAAAAACAGCTTTTAGTTTAAACGCTAACGCAACTGATATTGATGGCGAAGTAACCAGCTATACGTGGCAACATAACTCTGAGCTAGAGTTAGCAATGTCAGGGGCTGATAGTGCGACCTTGTTAGTAACCAGTTCTGATATTCAATCTGAACATGAGATTGAGTTTACAGTCACGGTTTCTGATGATCAGGGCGCTCAGTCAAGCGCAACACAGATTGTGGTGTTGGCACCAATCAAAGAAAGTTTAGCAATTGTGGGTAAAGTGACTGACGCACCTATCCCTCATGCATTAGTTGAGCTTAAAGTTGGTGATGAAACTTTCAGAGCTACTGCAAATGAAGACGGAGATTATACATTACAATTTGAAGTGGATGAGTCGAAAACCCAAGAGCTTATAAAACTGAGAGCCCTTGGTACGGGTGCGCAAGCCCACGTCGAGTTGGTTTCACAACTTGGTACTGTCGAGCAACTCAAAAGCGCAGCTGGCGAAGATTTATCATTGAATGCAGATGAATACTTTGATGTTAATATAACCAACGTGACGACGGCTGAAGACGCACTTATAGCAAGAGATACAGAAGTTATTTCATCATATTCAGCGCTGTTAGAAGCTCGCCAAAGTATTGACCCTAATGAGTTATTAACATTGTCATCTCTAATCAAGTCGGTTATTGACTATGGTGTAGAACTGCCAGAAAACATTGACACAACGCTGCAACTGGCGCAAAACGATAGCGTTTCCCAAGCAATGATTGAGTCATTGCAAGCAACAACTCCCGAATTATTACCGCAAATAGAAGAAGAAATTAAAGCGGATAGCACCTTGGTCAATCATGACCAGTTTTCTCCTATTGGTAGCTATTATTTGGTCGAATCTGGCTACTTAAATGGTTTGGCTATTAAGCTCAACTTCAATGAAGACAACACAGGGACACTTGTATCATTAGATGAAATACCATTTAGATGGTGGCTAGATGGTACAGATGTTCAGATATCACTTAATTCTGAGTTTTTTGCATACAGTAGTGATTATCAACGTTTAGTTGACTTTAAAAGCAAGCATTTAAAGTTATCTCTGTTTGATAGTGGAGAACATTATCATTCAATAACTGCGTCCTTTTACAATTCAGAGGCTGCGCTGGGTGGGCCTACACGCATTGATATGGTCGCTAAACTGTTTGAAGAAAAGACCAAAAAATTACCTCAGTCCCATGAATTTCATGGCAGTTGGGTACTTAATTATCGTGATGAATATAAAAACCAGCATTATCTTACGATGACATTACGAGATGACAATAAAGCCACTTTAGACTTTATTGGTGCAGATGCGCAGTGGTCTATTGTTGATAACACATTACATATTGATAGCGATAGATATACTCTAAACATTGAATTAGTTCGCAATCTTGGACTTGGCCTGCAAGTGGTTGTTAATTCAGGTTCAGGAGATTCAATCGAAGTTACACAAGCGCTTATGATTAAGGCGCTAGATATCAGCTTTGCCGACATTAACTATCAACGCACTTGGCAACTGTTTCAGCATAAACATGCTAGCAGCCAATTTATCATTGACGAAAATGATGAATATCACTTTCGATGGGCGAAGCACAAAGAGGGGGAGCTCAAAAGTGGTATTTTGAATCGCTACAATTACAGCTTAGACTCTAGTTCGGTGTCATGGTGTGATATCACTTTGCCAAATTGCGAGATCAGCTCAACAAACAGTTATAAACTACTTGCGGTTCATGAAGATAAAATTGCTGTAGAGGTTCGCCAGCAAGTTGGAGATAGTGAAGGAAGCTTTACAAATAATAAGTTTGTACATGTTTTTGAGTTGTCTGAAAAGGATTGGGTACTCGGTCAATTTGATAGCTTGTTTTTTGAGCGAGATGAGTTGGTAGCTAGGCACAATGCTGAGACGCATTTATATGCGCAGACGCAAGAAGGCGTTAGTCATCTTCATACATTTACCTCATGCCCTAGTAATAGCGTTCACCGTTCAGAATGTAAAAATATTATTGTGCTTGACGGTCAGCAATTCTACGCGCAATTGCAAGGGGAGGTTATTAAGTTAATCGATGTGATATCGAGCGATGTGTCCTATCTCCAAATTATAAATGAAACGCTTGATGGGATAGCAATCTGCCACTATTCGGAGGGGCAGAAGTGTGATTCTACCAATCAATATGACTTTTCATATGCTAAGCCTTTTTTAAATATAGATTTTCAGACATCAGGAAAAGGCGTTGTTCAGGCTTCTACTGACCTATTTCAATACGAGGCGCGTTTCTTCATTGAATTAACTGCGGATGAGGGGCATTTCATTGGTAAAGTGAGTGGTTGTGGAGGGTATTTTGATACCTACCAAAGGACTTATGCAAAGTATGTTGTATATGAACCGACAGAAGATTGCACTATACATACTGAGTTTTACACTGATGAAGTAATGACTGGACGCTTTTTGTTTGTTGAGGATTTTGATCATGAGGTACCAATCAGTAGTTACTTTACAATTGATGATGAGCATCGCGGGACTTTGTACGGCTTAGATGAAATTAAGTCTTTCTCATTGACGCAAACCGGAGATAAATATTATCAGGCTCGCCTATCAGGCATTCATCCCGTAATCGTTAAATTGGATGAAATGACGCTGATTGAAGTCAATGGTTTTGACCTAAGTTTCGAAGAAGATGGTACCTACTTAAGTTGGCGGCAGGTTAAAAACTATCAATCTTCACTAATAGAAAAAAGAAAGGTCATAAACAGTGCGGATATAGACAGTCTTCAAGTGGAAGAGAGTTCACTTGTAGGGCGTTGGTATCTGACATACGGAAATTATGCAAGGAATAGTCTTGAACTTGAACTAAATACTGAAACAGGTTCAATGCAGTGGCCAGTCGTGTCTGAGGCCCAGCAAACCATGATATTGGAAATGGATGCTGATAACAACGGCAGGATGATCACAGGACTTGGCACTGATATAGAGGCGTCTCAAGCGCTTAACTGGAAGCTTAATTCACAAGGTGAATTAACTTTAACAACGGTGAGTCAAGCAGACTTTGCTGAGCTTACGCTTTTTGAGGAGCGTGCTGGTGGATTTGCGTTTACGATTGATACTATGAGTGAACTCAATGGTGGCGCGTATAAAGACGATTGGTTACGTCATGGGTCAGGAATTTTATTTAAAGCGCAATCTTCCCTATCGTTTACAGATGTAGTTGGTCAGTATCGAACATTAGGTGGGAGAGACGGATTTGATATTTTTGCTGATGGCCGAGTTGTAAATAACGATGGCGTGACTAAAAAAACGGCATCTGTTGCGAATAATATTTTATCAGTATCTCATCCATACGATATAGAGTCGAACAAAGCAGATCCTCATTGTGATCCTGAGTCACAAGGTTGTGAGCTGAGAGAGTCTAGTAAATTCGAGGTGCTTGGGATACATGAGGGTAAGATATACCTAGATGTTTTTGATCTTAATGGTCGTGGTAATGGAAAACACTTTGTTGCATATGATTTTAAACCAAACACTAGCCTAAATGGTTTTGAGCCACATCATTTAGACGGCTTAATTGTGAACGATAAGCATAATGGTAAGCCAAGGCAATGGTTATTCCATAAGCATATACAGACTAATGCGAGTATATTAACCATATCTAGTATAGATGGTGAAATCGTCTACCCTATAAACCTAATTGACGGTGTTATTATTGCTCAAGTTCAGTCGACTCAATATCGTTTGAAGTTGCTGTCAAATGACTCACAAGGCTTCTCTGCTTGTTGGCAAGAAATTGGTGAAGAATGCGGGCCTGAAGATACTCTCACATTTGGTTATACCCCCCCTAAGATAAATGTTGCGTTGAATATCATTGGTGAGGTTACACACTCAACTAATTTAGAGCTGGGCTATATATCGTTTGGTCAAAAGGCTGGCGTAAATCTTAATGTTAATAATACAAGAGGATCTGGGCCTAAGCTAAAGAGTTTTGAAGGCTGTGGTTTAAGAATCTTCAGAATTGAGTCTTACTCTACAACTTTTAATACCCCGATGTTATTTGAAGATTGTACGATTAATATAGAGGTTGAGTGAGCACAATTTAATTGAGCGATTGGTGTGGCTGATGCAGCACCAATACTATTGGGTTCTTATGGTATCTTTCTTTTGCTATGGATGAGCACCATGGAATTGAGTGCATTATCACCAATACAGCCGCGACTTTTCGCGGCTTTTTTATGGTATATGTAGCATCATAGTGGGATTTAGTACTAGTAGTTCTTTTAATGGGTAGCTATGATAAATCCTACTCTTTTGAAGTGGTTTAGTTTATGAATAAAATTGAGAATGAACGCCCAAGCTATGTTGGATTTTGGGCTCGCTTTGGTGCGAGCCTAATTGATACGGTTTTTCTTATGTTACTCACAGTGCCTTTAATTTACATGATTTATGGTAAGGCATATTGGCAATCCACGGATATCATGCATGGAACAGCGGACTTCTTAATAAGTTATATTCTCCCGCTGATTGTTATTATTTTGTTCTGGCTTTATAAATCAGCAACGCCTGGAAAGATGGTGATTAAAGCGAAAATTGTTGATGAAAAAACAGGAGAAAACTTGTCTAAAAAGCAGTCTATTATTAGGTATGTTGCCTATTATATTTCAATGCTTCCCTTTGGTCTTGGCTTTTTTTGGGTGGCTTGGGATGCTAAAAAACAAGGCTTTCATGACAAGATTGCAGGCACTGTGGTCGTTCGCTTACAAGGTGCAGGGGAGTAAGGGTAACGGCTCTGTCAGTTTTAATTTTCACCGTGTTTATTTATAAAGGCTGACTCTTTAAGGTCAGTCTTTTCACATTTCTGCTCTTATATTTCTACGTAAAAGCTGTATTTTCACTAAACTTCTTTTCTTAATTTAAAGGCTTTTCTGGTCAAAAAACATTCTCTTTTATGCAACGTAACCGTCACGCAAGTCATTTAATTTAGCTTAAAAATAAAACAATAAAAGAGTGTTAGGATGCTGCATAAAAAGCATTTTTTGAATAGATATCTAGTTGCGATAGTCATTTTTATTTTGTTAGTAGGTATTTATTTTTCACAACTGAGTGTTTCATCAAAATCAAATCAATCAGAACCACAAAAGTCTGGGCAAAAAAAAATCGTTCAAACTGATTTTTTATCTGACAGCAGCGAAAATAATCAATTGCAAGATCAGAGGTTAGTTTCATCTACCGACAGTAAAACAAAAGATACCACGTTAAAAAACGATTTGAATATCACAGCAAGTGACAAGCTTGGTGATACCTTAGAACAGCTAAAAGCAAGCATCATAAATAACCCCGAACCTCTTAAGCATGCCATTATGGGTCCGAGTAATAAGCATATCGCAATGCGTACACAGCTTTTGATGTTGCTTGAGCAAGATCCTAATTTAGTTACTGAATTGATTGATATATTTATCCATGACCCAAATAGCTTGCTTGGCAGGGAGCTCAGTGCGGTGCTATCTGAGTCAGGGCATCCAATGGCGCAAGTCGCGGCGCTCGATATGGCGCTGGATCTATCGAATGATGAGCAAGCAAGATCAGCTGGCCTGTTGCTCCTAGCGAAAATGGACGAAGTCACAGGTGAGACACGAGATCGTGTGTTGGCACATATTGATGCCGGGAATGATCTCAGTTCTGATCTGCAGCAGTTTGCTTTGATGGCATTAAAACCAGCTCCAAGTTCAGCAGAAGACTATCAACGCGTACACCAAACCTTGTCAAAAGTAGTACAAGCAGAAGATAAAAATGTGCGTCGCCACGGGGTTTATCAAATGGCTCAATGGGCGACCAACAATGAGGATTTAAAAGGCGTGAGAACATTGGCTTTGACCGATCCGGATGTTAATACACGTGCGCGCGCGGTCATGTCCTTGGGAGACAGCCCTTTTAAATCAGATGAAAATCGCAGTGTGCTTTGGCAAGTAGTGGATGATGAAAATGAGCCACCTCCCATTCGACTGTATGCACTTAAATCACTTTCCAGATATGCCTTAAACGAGACTGAAATAACAAAATTACGTTTGATGCATAGCGATATACGTGATGATTCAAATTGATATCACAGTTAAACAATGCTGCTTTGTAGTCGGTAGCAGAATAGACAGGATTTGGGATTAGTTTTCCAAACAAGCAAGAAAAACAATCAACTATAATTAAGGAAAAATGATGAAACTAGTAAATTTACTTATGGTAGTAGGTACGATGGCTGCGGCTTCTTTTGCAAGCTCTGCTGAAGCGCGTGGCACACACTATGGCACTGGTGGAGATGATATTATCATTGGTAGCACAGGTACTGATATCATTTATGGTTATGACGGTAACGACCGTCTTTATGGTGGCACGGGTGCTGACGTAATCTATGGTGGTAACGGTAACGATAAATTATATGGCGAAACGGCAGCGGATACACTATTTGGCGGAAATGGTAATGATTACCTAGACGGCGGCACTGCTGGTGACTCTTATTATGGCGGCGCAGGTTATGATATCTGTAAAAATATCACAGGTACACCGTATTATAACTCTTGCGAGAGCTTCTAATTTTAAGTTCTAATTACACAAAAACAATCTAAGGGAGTTAAGCTCCCTTATTAAGTTACGTTGGTGTGATTGTGGTATACACTCGTACTTCTTCGTATGACTTCTGATGATTAACCAATTACTTCAAAGAGTAAGGGTTAGAATATATCCTAACTAACAGTTTAATAATTCCTCTGCGCTTTTCCCTTAACACAATATACGCTATCGCTCGAGTGGGAGCCTTTATAGTATTAGTAGTACATAAGCCATATTGGGTGCATCAGCTTTAGACCAGAAATGACTTGCTAATTTAAAAGAGTTAATAGGCAAAAACTTCGATTATCTTTACTATGATGTTTTAAAACATTTAATGAGCCGAGATGAATAAGGTTATCGAGCTGGTTAAACGAGACCCTATAAGGCTAAAAGCACTTGATGCGGTTGCTCAGTTAGAATTGCCACAATGTTATATAGCCGCAGGGTTTGTGCGTAATTTAATTTGGGACTCACTCCATGATTTTAGTGAGTTTACGCCTTTGAATGATGTGGACGTGGTTTATTTTGATGCTGATGAAGCCGATTCAAATCGGTATTTAAAATATGAAAAACAGCTGTCTAATTGCATGCCTGAGCTTAACTGGCAAGTGCGTAATCAGGCTCGAATGCATATTAAAAATCAAGATGAGCCATACACCAGCACCTTGCATGCGATGAGCTATTGGCCTGAAAAAGAAACGGCAGTCGCGATTACTCAAGTCACAAAGCATCAATATGAATGCATTGCGGCTTTTGGCTTTGAGTCGCTTTTTCGGGGGCAGTTAACCTATAACCCAAAAAGGAAAAGGGCAGTTTTTGATACAAGAGTGCGTTCAAAAGGTTGGTTAGTACATTGGCCAAAGCTTAACGTGATGTAACGATGACAGGTAACTCACAGTAGGTAAGGGCAGGAAAGTATCTTAGCCTTCCTGCCATGTTAAAGAGATTAGATCTTTGCGACATTGGTTGGCCACGGATCTTCAAAAGTGCCGCCATTTCGCCAAAAATTAAGTTCTTCATCCGTTAAAAAACACGCTTCAAGTGCTTTTACGAAACTCGACGCCTCATCTTTTTGACCAATGACTGTCAGTCGGCAGCGCCTATCACCAAATCGACTCTCTATTTTATCGACTTTCTTCTTTAAAATATCATAGTGCTCTTGGGTAAAATTATGGCTTTCGTCTTTTAAAATGGGCGCGCGCCAGAATCCAACAAATTCTAGTCCAACGCTGCCATTAGCTTGGCTCCATAATAATGACATCTCATCTCTGGTCGGTAGCCAAAAGAACCCTTTACTGCGAAAAACACCATGGGTTAAGTGGTTATGGCACACCTCCCATAAACGCGTTGGGTGAAACGGTCGATCATCTCTAATGACTTTAGACACAATTTTTTGATTCTGTTTGCCTGATAGCGTTAAAGGGGCATTGACGGTGCTGCGCAGCTCGGTGATCAACTGTTCAACTAAAAAGAAGTTATAGTCTTCAAATCGGTGAAATTGCGTCACATCCATATTGCCCCAAGCCGTCCCAGAGATGGCCGCATAAGGGTTAATTGGGTGCAGTGCTTGCGCTATGTTCTCGACCGCTTTTGCGGTTATTTTATCCGTTTTGGTCAAAAATATTTGGTTAGAAAATAAGATTTGCTCAACCAGTAAGTTTTCAATGCCTCTGATTTGATTGCTCAGATTTTCTTGCCATTTAGGCACAAGCGATTGTGCAAATTGGTAATCGTCTTTTAACCAGGTTGAGTCAACGAGTGTGACAACGCCTTTTAACGCATAGTCGCGATTATTTTTGAAGAACTCAATCAAAGGCAAAGGGTGGCTGCTGCCAGAAGTTTCGATAATGATCCAAGGTGGTTGCGCATTTTTTTTCAGCGTTTTTAATGCCACTTTAAGTTCTTTAAGACCCTTTGCACTGCTAATACTGTGGCCACTGATGGTAAAAAAGTCATTACTATCATCATCAAAGACCTCGGTGTTTTTAATCAAAACGCCGTCGACATCCAATTCACTCATGTCGTTTACAACTACGCCTGGTACACAGTCATGCTCAACAGACTGAGAAAGTATACTACGCAGTAAAGTGGTTTTACCTGAACCTAAAAAGCCGTGCAAAATGGTAACTGGAATAGACATTAAATTTTCCTAATATGCTTCGATGTTTCTGGTTTTGAAGCTAAGCAGCAACAGAATAATGGGTTTATTTGGTACAATATAACATAACTTAATGTATCGGTGGTAAAGCGCTTGGTTGGTTTGGTTAAATACTTGGTAGATAATAAAAAGCGGGTCGATAGGATAAAGAAGATTATAAGTAAAAAAGCCGAAGTACATGACTTCGGCTTGTATTAACAGGCTAGATTAATCTAAGCCTCTGTTACGTAGTAGTGCATCAGTTGTTGGCTTTCTGCCTCTGAAGCCTTCATAAGCTTCAAAGTAGTCTAATGTGTCACCACGGCTATAGATAAACTGGTATAAACGCTCAGCAGTTTCTTTATCGAAGATGTCTTTCTTCTCAAGGAAAGCGTCAAAACCGTCAGCATCTAAGATTTCTGACCACATGTATGCGTAGT
This sequence comes from Pseudoalteromonas sp. MMG033, assembly GCF_057197785.1. Taxonomy (NCBI): domain Bacteria; kingdom Pseudomonadati; phylum Pseudomonadota; class Gammaproteobacteria; order Alteromonadales; family Pseudoalteromonadaceae; genus Pseudoalteromonas; species Pseudoalteromonas sp. MMG033. Next base: position 4,796,379 of record NZ_CM170070.1, on the reverse strand, counting down.
AAGCTGACGAGTAGCCACCTGCGAAAATATGACCGAAGTGTGTACTACGGTGACGCATGATGATTTCTTCAGGTTTGCCATATCCAGTTAAGATCTTGTTTTCAAATGCGCGAACATCTAAATCTTTCACATCTGTTAGCTGGTGGTAAGCCATATCTACTAGCGCAGACGCTGTAAATTCTACAGTTGCAAAACCTTGGTTGAACGTGCCAGCTTGTTTGATCTTATCAAGTAGCTCTTTTGGCATTGGCTCATTTGTTTTGTAATGTAGCGCGAACTTTTTAAGCATTTCAGGCTGTGCTATGAAGTGCTCAAATAACTGTGCCGGGAACTCAACCCAGTCACGGGGTACGCTAGTACCTGCAAGTGTTGGGTAAGTTACGTTTGACAATAAACCGTGTAGTGCGTGACCAAACTCATGGAATAAAGTTACTGCATCTGAGTAACTCATTAGCGTTGGCTCGCCTTCAGCTGGCTTATTTAAGTTCATGTTGTTCAGGATAAGTGGCTTCACGTCACCAGCTAGTTTCTGCTGAGAACGGAATGAACTCATCCAAGCACCAGAACGCTTCGTTGAACGTGCGTAGTAGTCACCATAGAACAAGCCAATTGCTTTACCTGCTTTGTCTTGTACTTCCCAAACACGGACAACTGGGTTGTATACTGGAATATCAGTACGCTCAACAAATTTCAGACCGAATAAACGCTCAGCTGTGTAGAACTGTGCTTCGATCATGTTGTTTAGTTCGAAGTATTCAGCGATTTGACCTTGGTCTAGGTCGAATTTAGCTTTACGCACTTTCTCTGCGTAGTAGCGCCAATCCCACGCTTCTAGCTCATGAGTCACGCCTTCTGCAGCCATTAGCTCTTTGATCCATTCGCGCTCTTGCTCTGCTTTTTCAACAGCTGGTTCCCACACTTTTAATAGTAGGTCCATCGCTGTCTCAGGCTTACTTGCCATTGAGTTAGTTAGTACATACTCTGAGTGATGTTTGTAACCTAGTAGTTGCGCACGCTTTGCACGAAGTTCAACGATTTCTGCAATGATGGCTTTGTTATCAAACTCATTGTCGTTGTCGCCGCGATTAGCCCAGCCTTTAAAGGCTTTTTCACGTAGGTCACGTCTGTCAGAGAATTGTAAGAAAGGCTGGACGCTAGAACGGTTCAGTGTAATAACGTATTTACCAGGTAGGTCTCTTGCCGCTGCTGCCGCTGCTGCTGCATCACGTTGTGCTTGAGGTAAGCCTGCTAAGTCCGACTCTTCTAATACCAAAGTGAACGCACGAGAGTCATTCAGTGAGTTTTGACCAAACTCAGTTGTTAGTGCAGAAAGGCGCTCATTAATTTTTGCAAATTCAGCACGTTCTTCGCCAGTCAGTTTTGCACCTGAGCGAACAAAGCTATTGTAAACACGCTCAAGTAGACGTGTTTGCTCAGCATTTAATAGTGCTGATTTACGGTTGTCGTATACCGCAGCTACACGCTTGAATAGTGCTTCATTCATACGAATGCCACTGCGATGACGTGTTAGCATAGGTGAAATTTCACGCTGTAACGACTGCATTTCATCGTTTGATTCAGTATTTGCAAGGTTACCAAATACAAGTGAAACACGGTTTAGTGTTGAACCTGCCAACTCCATTGCTGCAATGGTGTTGTCAAAATCAGCAGGGCGTTCATTTTCTGTGATCGCATCAATTTCTTTTTTGTGCTCAACAATAGCTTGTTTGAAAGCTGGTAAAAAGTGTGCTGTTTTGATGTCGCCAAGTGGTGGAGCACCAAATGGTGTGTTCCACTCTTGGAAAAATGGGTTTTGAGCAATGTTGCCAGCGGCCGCGTTTGCTGATGCTGATTCAGTTGCTTCTACTTGCGTTGCTTGTTGCTGTTCTGGTGCGTCTGAACAACCGTTCAGAAACATGGCTGCTGAAATTGCTAGCGCCAAATGCGTTTTTCTTAACACTGTATATCCCCTAGGTAAAGGTAGTGAAATTTAATATTTTTAGTTGTGCTTAGATGATACATAATAACAATACTGCATTGTTGGCATTTATCGCATAAAACTTACAGTTGAACCGAAAACCCACGTAAAAGGTACAAATCATGCTTAATGGTGGCGGTTTTTTCTGTTGTTCAACGGCGTTTGATGAACTGTGTTTTATACGTAACTTCCTCTCATTTTCGGCGCTTAATATCGAAAATGGATGTTAAACGCACTAAATATGTTGATTTAGTTATTTTCCTAAATTTAGCGATGAAATATTTTTATCAACTTAGTCGGTGACAATGTTATCTTATAACATAACGTATTTCAGCTGTTTTGTTATACGCTCTGTCGCATGTGTCTCAAAAAGGTAGCAGCGCATTGGTATATTTTTCAGCTGTTAACTAACTGAGTGACTGAATTAAGATGCAAAAATTATTTAAATTATCGCTAATTGCCACAGTGATGTTATCAACCTCATGTGCAATACAACCTAATAAAAAACAAGAAATAACAGAGCCAAGTGGCCCTAAAAATATTATTTTAATGGTGTCAGATGGCATTGGCTTTAATGGGTGGTTAGCAGCCGATTATTATCAAGGCCTTGCGGGTCAACAAACTTACCAGGTGACACGTCCTGATGGGACACAACCTCTGGTTTTTGGATTGGCACATAGCGCATTAAATTTAGTGGATGAAGATGGTAATACGTTAGCCAGAGGTGCAGATTTATCAACAGCAGCAGGTGCTGTAGAGCAAGGCTATGATCCGCAAACCCGTTGGCAGCGCTTTGAAAATGCGATGTTAAATGACTACACCGAATCAGGAAGTTATACCTCTTATACCGATAGTGCCGCAGCGGGTACGGCATTAATGAGTGGCCGAAAAACCGCGGTTGGTCGGGTGAATATGGATTGGAGTAATAGCGAGCAATTCGATACGATTGCGCAAATTGCAATGAAAAAGGGGCTATCTGCGGGTACTGTGACATCTGTGATGGTTTCTCACGCGACGCCTGCTGCTGCGGTGGCACACAATGTGTCTCGTAATAATTACGCTGAGATTTTCAACGAAATGAAAGACTCTGGCCTGTCGGTGATCATGGGAGCTGGACACCCAATTTATGACGCCAGCGGACAGTTAAAACCGCAAGACAAGCAAACATACAAATACGTGGGCGGTGAGCAAACATATAACGCGTTACGTGCTAACGAGAAAGGAAGTGCTGCTGCGTATATCGAGTCTAAACCTGAATTTGAAGCGTTGGCGCAAGGAGAGTCTCTTCCTGATCGCGTCGTCGGGATTGTCCGTTCAGGTTCGACATTGCAAGCGAGTCGAGCTGGTTTAAATAGTGCAAATACGCCTTCAGGGATGGCATTTAACGAGGGCGTGCCAAGCCTTGCAACCATGAGCTTGGGGGCATTAAATGTATTGAACCAAGACCCAGATGGTTTTTTTGCCATGATTGAAGGTGGTGCAGTGGATTGGATGGGACACGCCAACAATATGCCGAGATTCATCGAAGAGCAAGTCGACTTCAACCAAGCTGTGGACGCAGTAATCAAGTGGGTTGAAACCAATTCTAGTTGGGACGAAACCTTGCTGATTATCACCTCAGATCACGAATGTGGTGGGATCTGGGGAGAGGGCACTTGGACAAATGGACAAGGTGGTGCAGTTGCAATGGATAGAAGTAAAGAGTCTTTAGAAACGGCACGCTTTAACCCAGCAGAAGATCAATTTAATGCTTTTTTAGCGGTTCAAAACAGAGGTAAAGGTAATATCCCTGGGTATCAATGGGCTTCGCGTAACCATACCAATGAGTTAGTCCCTCTTTGGGTGCTGGGTAAAGGTGCTGACAGATTTAAGGAATTTTCTCGCACAGATCCAAAAGCTGGGCAGCTTTGGGGCGAGCATTATAATTGGAATGGTAACTACGTTGACAACACCAGCGTATTTCAGGTGATGGAAGCCGCATTATTGCGATCAACTGCCCGATAAATCGTGCTACCAAGTAAGCATGCGGCTCTGTGTGCTTACTTCCCTGATCTTCTTTAAATCAATCACTTTCTTAAATGTTTTACATTTAATACTGTTTAAATACACAGTGTCTGTGGTATCGTGTTTCGAAACTAAAAACAATCAACAGGAAGACCCATGCTTCAAACACGTGAGCACAATGAACCAAAGGATTTCGATTTTATTATTGGCGAGTGGCAAGTAAAACACCGTCGTTTAAAAGATATTTTAAATGGCTCGCAAGAATGGATTGAATTTGATGGCCAATCATCCACAGTGAAAACACTGGGTGGGTTTGGTAATGTCGAAGATAATCATTTGCACATGCCAAGTGAGTCAATAAGAGCAAAAGCAGTTCGCTCTTACAACAGTGAGACCAATGAGTGGTCTATTTGGTGGCTTGATGGGAGAAACCCTGGCGCAATGGATACCCCAGTTGTAGGACAGTTCACGGATGGCGTAGGGCGTTTTTATGCTGATGAAACCTACAATGGTGTGGCTGTTAAGGTCAGATTTGTATGGGACTCAACGAACCCGGATATGCCAACTTGGCAGCAAGCATTTTCTAAAGATGATGGCGAAACATGGGAAGTGAACTGGAAGATGGAATTTACCCGCGTCTAGTAATTCACAATCTACTACCTACGCTCGTCATCCTCCAAGTAGGTGAAATGGGGAAATAGAGTTCAGCCTATTTCCCTTATTTTTTACTAAAGCGCTTTAACCAAACGTGACTCTGACTCCTGCATTGACGGTAAATCCGTCATTGCGAGACCAAATATCAGTTGTCCAGCGTCCACTTTTTGCCTGTTGCGGCAGTAAGAGTGAGTAGTCTTTGGTTTGACGGATATTCAGTAAGTTTTCAGCATTTAAAAACCAACTGACATTGCCCAGCGTGATTTGGCCCAGCAGTCCAAGGTGCCAATATGGGTTGCTGTTGTCCAGATAGGGATTGTTTTCTAGCTTTTGCGTGCCAGTATAATAGGCTTCAAACCCAACTAAATGACTACCATGTTCTTCCCACATGATCACCGCACCAGCGGAGTGTCTTGGTGTCAAAGCAAGAGGTTCGCGACCAAAACCTGTCGATGTTGCTTTACTGGCATCTGTATATAAGTAGCTGGCGGTCAATTTAATGTCATGCCAACGATAACGCAGTAACAACTCAGTGCCGCGAATTTCACTTTGCCCAAGCGCATTCACAATACGCACCGTTTTACCTGAAAGCGTATTAGCACTATCTAGCATTTCAAGCTCTGTGACGTTATCCACATCAGAAGCAAATAAGGTCATGCTGGCTTCGATGCCATTGAACGTATAGCCAAGATCAATGGATGCGGTCGTTGCGCGCTCAGCTTCTAAATCTGTCATAGGAGCGAGTCGTGAAAGGCCCGTATCATCAATGTCTTCGATAAAGGGCGTGGGGGCATAGAATCCTTTGCCGTATGAGCCACGTACCGTCCAATCACTTGGGTTGTAGAGTACAGAAATGCGTGGACTGAATTGCGTGCCATATTCACTGTGCCAGTCCGCTCGGGCACTGAGTGACATCGCGACATCTTGGGTGATGTCGTAGTCTAATTGTGAAAATAGGCCCGGAACTTCAAATTGGTAGTTAAAGTCAGGGTAACTTTCTGATGAAAACGCATCGCTTTGATGCGCAATGCCCACAAGCCAAGCTGCATCGTCCGTATAGCCAGATAAACTCGTTTCAAGCAGGTAGCTTTCATGCGTGTCGTTTTCTAGTATTTGGCCATATTGATGGTCGTGATCTTGATGCATGACAGAACCTCGGACATTGAGGTTGAGTACGTCGTCTAATGGTTGCTCAAAGATAAAACCGCTGTCGAGCCTAGTGGTATCTTGTGCCTGAATATAGGGTTGTCCGTCAGGCATGAGTGCGCCTTCAAGAGTTCCCGCTGTACGCTGCTCAGTCATGGCACCAAATGTGGCATATAAGTTTGCACCACTGTCACTGGACCAATAAAGTCGAGGTCGCATAGTCGCTCGGTTGTAAGCAGCCATATCTACCCAGCCGTCATTATCAAGGTCTTTTGCTGCTTGATGGTGCGCCCCTGCAGTGATAGATGTACTGAGTGCTTCTGTTACTGGCGAAGCGACATAAGCAGTGATGTCTTGACCATCTTTAGAGGTCGCATTAAATAAAACTTCCCCTTCAAATTGGTCTGAGGGGGTGCGCGATATTAAATTGATCACGCCACCCAGTGCCGAGCCACCATAGAGCGACGATGCCGACCCTTTGATGATTTCGACATTGGCCAGATCAGTTGGTGGGATCTGAAGTAACCCGATTGACGCACTTTGGCCGCCGTATAAAGGTAAGCCGTCGCTTAATAGCTGGGTATAACGGCCGTATAATCCTTGTAATCTAATATTGGCACTGCCGAGCGCCGGTGATGTATTTTGTACTCTGACTCCTCCTGTTTCGGCGACGAGCATTGAAATGTTGCCCGGTCTCATCAGGGCTTTTTCTTGCACCTCTTCTGCATTGATGACTTCGGTGCGTGTGGCTGATTCTGTAACGATACGGCCAAGTCTAGATGCAGTAACTTGGATTTTTTCAACCTGATTATTGTTATGGTCGTGGTGATGATCGCCATGGCTGTCTTCATGATGATGCTCACCTGCATATGATACAAACGGCAGGAGCATCGCAGAGATGGCGATAGTAGAATAGGTGTTAAGCATTTTTACCTCTAAACATGCAAAAGCGATACGCACAATGCGTATAAATAAAATGAATTTTAAAAAATGTGCGAATTACAGGCGCACTGATCCTTAAGAGGTAAAAATAGGGGGACGAAAGAGTAAATCTTTCATGTCAATCGGGTGCTGATGGGCAATAGTATGTGCCAAGTGATGGTATTTAGATAATGATACTGATTGATTGTCTGGTTTCACATAGGCGAAAGTCATACAGGCATTTGCTGGACAAATACATTCATCTTCACAGCAGTCAACCTCACAACAGTCATCTTCACTTTGCGCGTTTTGTTTGGCAGTGTCTAAAGAGTTTGAAGCAGGGGTATGCATATCTGAAACAAGTACTGAGTCTTGTTCATAAGACATCACGAAATTATATGCGAGCGACTGGCCAACAAAGGCGACTAACACAGCAGCAATAACAAAGATGTGTGATAAGTGCTTAAGCATATGAATCTCAGTGACGAAAGTGAGCGTACTTTAGAATATTTTATCTAGTTTGTGAATAGGTATGCGGTCAACTGATGTTTATTCTCTTGATAAGTCTGGTGTGTAAATGCAACAGCGTTTTACTTAAATAGCGGCTGTGAGGAATGCAAGGAGTCAATCAAGCTAACAAGTACTATTCGATTATAAGAAATCCTAACCAGCTAAGGGTTTCTGGTTTTGCCGTATAGGTCAGATTATCAAAGTCGCTAAGTCAACGCTTCAGTTGTTAATTTAATATGTCCTTTTAGCCATGTTTATATCAAATTTCAAGCGTATTAAATGAATTTAAAATGATGAAGTTGGTGAATATATATTCGCAATAAAAATTAATCTCAAGGTTTTGTTAACTTTATCTTTTTTATAGGTTTTATTTTTGTAAGTTTATGATTTATATGTTTTTGTTTTTTCCTTTTTAATATAGCATTGCCCGGATTTTATTTTGCAGACCGACAAGTAGTTGATCTTATTTAGTCGATTTTTAAATTAGGGAGTGATGTCTGTTGATTTCTTTTAGGCGATCTAACGCTTTTTTTAGAGCATTTATTTCAATTATTTTTTTATTAAGCATAGCTGCATGCGGGGGAGCAGGAGAGGAGGAGGATTCAGCCGGCCCTCAAGAAGGGAATAGTGGGCATGAAACAATAAAGCCAGCACCCCAAGTTGATATTTATGGTGTGACGCATATTGATGAGCAGGAAGCGTTTAAACTCACTTTTAATACTAATGTCGGTGCTGATGCACGTATCACTTGGTCATATGACGCCGATATTGAGCTAAACATCTCAGGTGATGATTCATCGACATTAACGGTGATATCTCCCGATATAATAGAAAGTCAAAAAGTAACTTTTTTAGTTGAGTTATTGCTTCAAGATGGCACTTCTGCGACTGATGAACATGTTGTTTTTATCAATGCGCGTGATAACGTCCCACCAGAGGCCTCTATTCAAATTGATGAAATCCCTGTTGAGCGCCAAGCATTTGAGTTAATTGGCGTGGCAGATGACGTTGATGGCGAGGTTGTAGAGCATCTTTGGACTCACAATTCAGCACTGGCCTTAGTTCTTGCGGGTGAAAATAGTAGCACTTTAACGGTGACAAGCCCCGATATTCAATCATCACATGAAGTCTTATTTACCTATACAGTGACTGATAATCAAGGTGATAGCACCAGTGTCTCTAAGCTGATCTCAATAGAGCCTTTGACAGTAACTTTTACGCTTGCAGGTAAGGTCACTGATGCGCCAATTGCACATGCTAAAGTTGATTTTGAGGTCGGTACTGGGCTATGGACAGCGATTGCAGATGAAAATGGTGATTATGCTTTAGAAGTCGATGTCGATGAGGCGTATACCTCGGAGTTAGCGACATTAACGGCAACAGGGGTTGATGATCAAAGTAATGTGGTATTGGTTTCTCAGTTGAACTCTGTCGGTTTTATTGCGGAGCAAGCTGGTGCTGATAAAATTGTCACTGCGCTGGAGCTGTTTGATGTCAATATTACGAATGTAACGACAGCAGAATATGCACTTTTAGGTCAAGATCTAAATGGCTATAGCAATGATGATGAGCTAAATGAGGCAAAATCACGAATTTCGTCACAACAAAAATTAACGATTGCGGTGATGCTTAAAGCAATCATTGATCACGGAATTCAATTGCCTGAAGAAAGTGCAACAACACTTGAACTTGTTCAAAACTTTGAATTAACCGAGCTGTTAATAGCGCGCTTGCAAGCAAAGTATCCAGAGTTATTTACTCAAATTGAGAGCGATATACTCAATGATGAGACCTTGGTTGAGAGCACAGCGTTTTTGCCAGAAGGCGAATATATTTTGGCCGAAACACAGTTTTTCGATGGCCTGAATGTTCATTTAGATTTTAATGAAAATAATACCGGCTTTTTAACCCTGTCAGGCAAACGCATCTTTTTCAATTGGCAACAAAATGGCATCAATACGCGCGTCGATCTCAATGAAGAGTTATTGGTAAAAAATGCAGGATTAGAACAACACATTGGCTTTTACACTTCATCATTCTCGATTAAACATTATGAACGAAATCAACAGTCTCTAGCAGTACAAGTTGAATTTGATTTATCTCAACCATTAGATGAGCTACCGTCAGGGCAGTATTCGACAGTCGCTGAGTTATTTGCAAAAGATGATTTACCAGCAGTAACTGAGGAGATGCTTATAGGTACGTGGAGCTTAGACTTTGCGACTACGAATGAGCATTTTATTGTCGACCTGACATTCAGTGAAAATGGCATTGTCGAGATAAGCGAAGGTTTTGGGACTCGTCAAGGTGAGTGGCGTTTAAGCCAAGGCAATATTGAAATTGATGATGGGTTGCAGAGTTTTAAAATCAGCTTGATAAGAGCGTTTAACTTGGGCTATCAAAGTGTTGTATATCACGGTGCGGTATATCAGCAAGGCACTTTTGTTAAGCATCAAACTGTTAACTTTACTGAAATTGACTATCAAAAAACATGGCGAAAAACACACAGTAACAAGTCACACTCTGCATTTTATGTGGATGAGCAGGATAACTTTAACTTTAGATGGCACCGTCATATTCAAGGTAATAATGATGAGGGCGTTTTAAAACGATTTGAATATGCATTAAATGACCTTAAAACTGAATATTGTGATGTTGAGTTTATTGGGTGTGAGATTTCAACAACGCATCACTTTAAACTCTTGGCTCAGGTGGGTAATACCATTGCTGTTTCATATCATAGAGACAAGCACACCGTGTCAGACAAACCGACAGAGATACAGTTTTATACGCTATCTGATCACACGTGGCAGCACGGTGAGTTTACTCAAACCTTGTTTAGTACCAATAAAGTTGAGCAACTTTTTTCTGCCCAAACCAATTTATATTCTGTAAGAGGCAATGAGGTCTCGCAGTTGAGTAGCCAGTATTTTTGCTCATCAAATGAAGGCTGTTTCGACTCAATTGCATTGGATGACACTGTTTACAAGTCTTCGATAGAAAACCAGAGGCTGAAGCTTGAAGCGTATCCGAGCGGTGAGATTTCATATATGGAGATCATATATGAGTCTGACAATGCGATTTCAATGTGTCTCTATGCCCAAGAAAGCACTTGTACAAACGGTACAATACTGGACTTCACGTTTATCAAGCCAGAGCTTGACGTCGTTGTGACACAAACAGGTGAAGGGCGACTGATTACTTCGACAGATAAGTTCTACTTTAGAGAGCACTTTGCTGTTTTTATCGAAGAAGTGGATGGGTATATTCTTGACTCGATTTCAGGGTGTGCCGGGGAGCTAAAAACCGTTGGTGATCACGTCATATATGAAATCACAAATCCTACCACTGCTTGTGAGATTAAGGCTGAGTTTGTTCCTAAAGCTATGCATACGCAAAGCGCTGTATTAGTAGATGCAACACCGTCTGAATTGATGGATAGTTGGTTCTATACAATTGACTCCGGCAATGCAGGCACATATTACGGACTAGATAAGCAAGTTGGCTTCAATGTTGAAAGTTTAGGGTTATCTAATTACCAATTTATATTTTATGATTACGTTCAAACTCGCGTCAATGGCGAGGATTTTTATGCAGCTAAATCTTCACTTGAGTACGATGTTAACGGCACAACCGCGTGCTGGTACGGTGCCAAATCGGATGGTTCAGTAGATGCCATCTTCCAATTTGAGAGCACGGTTTGTACCGCGGTTGCGTTAGCATCGCAGCAGCCAGTGACTGAAATTGAAAGCAGTGAGCTTGTAGGTCAGTGGTATTTTAATTTTGATACCTCCCTTAATTGGTATCAACTCATTTTAAATGCCGACAGTACGGGGACACTCACCACATTAAATCGTGTTGGTGGAGAGGAACAAGTTTATATCAATTGGGCTATCAGCGCTGATGATAAGCTTGAAATCACGGATGAAACGGGCGCATTTTCTTCGCTACAGCTGATCAAAAAGGCGGATACAGTTTATACGTTTTTGGCAAATGAGTTGGTTGAAAGCAATGATGGGCAAAAGCCGAGCTGGCTGAGAAGCGGTGCATGGTCGTTTATCAAACAACAAGAGCAAGCAATTAGTTTATCAGACATAGCTGGGATGTGGCCTGTTAGCAATCATGAGCTGAGTGCTTTTTACCTTTTTGCTGATGGCGAAGTCCGAAATGGTCTGCTTAATGGGGCTGCATCTGCGGTACTTGATGGCAATACGCTCAGGGTTTCTGCAGGCTACAATTCGAATAGAGGAAAGTTTGAGCATTTATGTGATACAACGCGCTATGAATGTACGGAGCGTGTTATTGGGCAATATCACATTATCGCGTTGAATGGGCAAACTGCTTATATTCGTTTTGTTGACGAAATAAATGATCAGCATGTTTTCAAAGCGATCAATATTGACAGCAGTGACAATGTTTCTCAGGGAATTGAGACTCACCATGTCTCAAATACAACCTATTATGAGAAAAAAGCAGGCAAAGTCCGCACTTGGAATTTCCTCAGCAATTGGCGCGGAGAACTTTCAGTTACTTTTGATGGTGTATATCCCGCGTCAGCTGTTGAGCTGTCACAAGGTGAATTGGAAATCACGACAGATGATGAGGTGTTATCTTATCGTTTGATTGAGGTTTCATCAGAAGGTCTTACACTCTGCCAGCTGAGTCAGGGTACCTGTGCGCAGGATATGCAAACTAAGCTGTTTTTCCAAGTACCACATGTCGCTGTCTCACTGGACATACCTGAAATACTTGAGCCCAAACATAACTTAATTTCTGGTCAACTGAAATATGGTACGCAATTAGAGGTGAGGATTGCACGGCCAATGCAAGGTCATTACGCGGATTCATTTTCTGGATGTGGTATTACACGACCTGAAGAGATAAGTAGTGGTTATGTGTCTTTTTTATCGGATACGTTAACAGAGTCATGTTCATTACAGATGACCGCGGCATCAATTCCAGACTCAAACTCGCAAAGGTTAGGTATCAAGGATAAGGTGATAAGCCACTGTATAAATAAATCGTTCAACGAGTATGTTGAGTATCAAAATGCACTGTTTTGCCAGCGTGGTGGGTTAGATCTTGGTGAGATGACCAACTTGGAAGGGATAGAAAAGCTGACATATCTAACTCAGCTTAATTTTATAGGGGTCACGATTAGTAAAGAAGGTGCTCGAAGGTTAGCAGGTTTAACGAATTTACAGTCTATCAGTTGGGATACGAATTCCTCAGATAACACATTTGGCGACCTCGAGTTAGATTTATCACAACTCACGAATCTAGTAACCTTAGAGACTAAGTATATGCCTTTGGCAAGCATAACTTTGCCAAATACCCCAACCTTGCGAAAGTTGTCCTTGTCGCTTACCGGGCTGGCAGAAATCGATGTATCGGGGTTAACGGGATTAAGATATTTAGATGTGAGTTATTCAAAAATTAGCTCGCTGGATTTATCAAATAATAAAGCGCTGTATAGTTTAAATGGGAGTAGCTCTTCGCTGCAAAATATTACGGGTGTCACAGCGGAGCATATCCTTGATTCTGCTTATTTAGATAGAACACATTTTGAAACCTTGGATTTAACTGGGTTTGATAACCTAACTAGATTAGAGTTGGCTGTTTCGAGGTTAAAAGAAATAGATATATCAAAAGCGCCGAGGTTAAAAAGCTTTAAAGCGGATAGGTCTCAGTTACATACAATGAATTTTGCTAATGTTTCAGGTGTTACGTTCGCAAATCTATCAGAGACGCCATTGACAGAGCTCAGTGCTGAGATGATGCCAAATTTACAGTTTTTGGACCTAGTAAAAAACTCCCTAACGTATTTGGATTTGTCTCAACATCAGGATTTGCAAAGCGTGTCAGCATGGCAAGGCACACTCAAGAGTGTTATGTTGCCAGACAATGAAAATGCATTTGATGGCAATTTTTCACTGCAAGCAAATAAAATTGAACGATTGGTCATTCCGGCTAACTCTAATAATACAAGGATAGATGTAAATAATAATTTGCTGACTGAACTGATTGTTTTGGGTACGCCGAGTAGTGTCTATGCAGAAAACAACTTATTGGAGACTGTGTCGATACATTATGATTCAAAGGTGACTTCTTTGTCCCTTTCAGGAAATCAGCTAACGCAGGCTGATATTTCAGGGGAGATCGTAAACCTAGATCTATCGGATAACCAGCTAACATCATTTTCAATACCTGAGGGCGCTCAATTCCATAACTTGAACTTATCGAAAAATGCGCTGACCAGGCTCTCTGGTTCTGGCAAATTAGGTTCTGGTTTGGACGTTTCAAATACGTCGTTATCAGAGTTAGATTTAACGCCATTTGGTACGGTAACGAGTCTAGATATTAGCTTAACAAATATTGCATCTATAGATATACCAGCCACCTTGAGTGGTTTAACGGCTCGAGCAATACCAATGACAGAGCTAATCATTCCTGATAATAGTAATTTAAGGTACCTAAATTTAGAAAGTAATACGTTGAGCGACCTTCAAGGGCTAGAAAACATAGATAGATTTTTAAATATTTATCTAAGTGGTAGTACTATTAAACGTCAGCTTTTAGATACACTTATGGAAACGGAGAAAGTCTACTTACATGGGCTTTCATCCATTGATATAAAGTAAACATGGTTGATTAAAGTTGCATTAGCTTTAATCACAACCTATTGGTGAGAGGCTTTTATGGAGCCATGTTTAGGTTTTAAATAGGACTTTAAGTTGCTCAAAGTCCTTTGTCTTTCAATATAGGAAAATTTAACAAGTAGGGAGTTATATTTCTTAGGTTGTTACCAAAGTTAATATAACCCCCTTTTTTCACTCTTCAAAGTTCATCAAGCATCATCGTATCTTTTAAACATATCGGGGTGAATTAAGGTTGTATTTTAAGTTTTTAGGCTGCTGACCCCAATGTCTGAAAAAAGGGTTATATTTTTTTGTTTAATTCTCTGTTTGAAATTTTATATGTAAAGTCATGTTTTTTATTTGATTATTGATGTAGATTAATTGCTTGCTGGCCTTCATAAAGGCAGGGAATATTCATCAATAATAATAAAGGATTTGCTTTGAAAAGTTTAATACTTCTACTTCTTTTGGTTTTCTCCGGTCAATTGTTGGCCAAGGAAGCGCTGTCTAATTCGTTCTTACAGTTATTTAATAAAGGTGACAGGCATGACGCAAAGGACTATCTGTTAAAAAACATGTCACAAAGTCGTATTCAAACCTATGGCATTGAAGCGCACGTTGGTGCATTTTTAAATATACAAAATACGCATGGCAAGCTAACGCTAATTAAGGAGCTCTCTGAGAAAAATAACAACGAACGCCTGTTAGTGAAGTCAGAAAATCATCAGCTTACTTATACGTTGATGATTAATCGAGAAGCACAAAAGCCTTACGGCATGAACTATTTCTATCTACGTGACTCGCCAGCCAAAGAGAAAACGACAGCGGGACTCTCGGACCAAAAAGTTGCGAGTGAGCTTGCCATCTTGATGGAGCGTTTGGGTAACAATGATGCTTTTTCTGGCGTGGTATTGGTTGCAAAAGGAGAAAAGGTCATTTTTAACCAAGCTGTTGGTTTTGCAAACAAAGAGTGGCGAGTTAAAAACACATTAGATACTCGGTTTGCGCTTGGTTCAATAAATAAGATGTTTACGGCATTGGCTGCTTTAAAGCTAGTTGAGCAAGGTAAATTAAAGTTGGACGACAAACTTGTTGATTATGTCGACCGCAGTTGGTTGCCTGAAGGAGAGGTTGATCAAATCACTGTGCGTCACTTAATGACGCATACTTCAGGGCTGGGTAACTTTTTCAATGATGAATTTAATGATAGCAACAAAGAGTTATACCGAGACTTAGAAAGTTATAAACCACTCATAGCGGGGGCGACACTGCACTTTTCTCCAGGTTCACGTAACCGCTATAGTAACTCAGGGATGTTGATGCTTGGCCTTGTGATTGAAAAAGCCAGTGGGTTGTCATACTACGACTTTGTTCAAAAATACATTTACGATCAGGCCAATATGACTGACTCTGGCAGTTTTGAGTTAGATTCAACTACACCGAGATTAGCAACGGGTTATTTGAAGCGCATGCACAGTGATAATTGGGTGAATAGTACTTATACTCGCGCTGTAAAAGGCAGCCCTGCTGGTGGTGGATTTTCGACAAGTAAAGATTTACATCGCTTTGCACTTGCACTGACAAATTATAAATTACTCAATAAGGAACTAACCGAGCAAGCTTACAGTGAGAAGTCTGCCTACAATTCGGCAAAATGGTATGGCTACGGTTTTTCGATTGGTGGCCAGTCTGGTAATCGTATTGTTGGTCATGGTGGCGCTTATCTAGGAGTTGATGCACGTCTTGATATTCATTTAGATACGGGATATGTCGTGGTAATTTTAGCAAATCAATCAGATGTAGTATCGCCAGTTCGCAGGCACATTAACGAGTTACTCGAAAGGATAGAGTAATTTAATTATAAGTGTCATTAGGGGACTTACAAATTAAGCCACTTTGACTTCTCAAGGTGGCTTGGGTTGCATTATGTTTTTTGATCAGAACACGCAAAAGGTCAGAAGTCCAACTATTTAGGAATTGAGGTTTTGTTAGGTTATTGTTTTTATTGTAAATATTAATAAATTTATTTTTTAAATCTTTTTCTGACATTTTCTTACAGAAAATTGCATTTGTCCCCAATTTGGTATATTTTCCAGCCTTTATTCTATTGGGAAGAAAGATGAAAGGTAATATTTTAGCTACTTTAACTGTGCTTTCATTATTGCTTTTGCAAGGGTGTGCACACACGTCAAACTACGCCGCAAAATCTACATTAAATAGTAGTAGCGAAGCTGGTGAAAAATTAGATAAATCAAAAATCCTGTTGATGCCCATTGATGTTGAATTAGCGGAATTAACAGCACTAGGCGCATTAGAAACGAAAGCAGATTGGACTGAAAGTGCTAAAAAGCATATGAATGTTGCAGCGTCAAGAGTGATGGAAAAGCATAACGCGGATATTGTGCCTTTCGAATCAGATAATACTGATCCAAACGCTATTAGCTATCAATTATCCAAATTACACGAATCGGTTGGCTATTCAATTCTAGTACATCACCTTGGGCCTCAAAAGCTGCCATCTAAAGGTAAGGATTTTGACTGGACATTAGGTAATGACGCGCAAACACTTCGTCAAGAAACAGGCGCAGATTATGCGTTGTTTTTATTTATGCGTGATAGCTATGCGTCAGCAGGTCGAGTAGCAATGCAGGTTCTTTTAGGTGCATCAGGTGGAAGCCAAATTGGTTTTGCATCACTGGTAGATCTTGAGTCTGGAGATGTTGTGTGGTTTAACCGTTTGTTTAGTACCACAGGTGACTTAAGAAAAGAAAAGTCAGCACAAAGATCTGTACAGAATTTATTAGACGGATTTCCTAGCGCGGAATAACACATGAAGAATACGCTTTTATTTGTTTTTCTTGTTGTAGTCATAGTACCGATTTGTAATGCTCATTCTCAGCTAACATATTCGCCTACTATTGACGTGAACTATGAACCGGATTGGTCTTCAGATGAAGGCGGGTTTTGGTACAAGGTTAATCAACTGGAGGCAGATGTCAAAAGTTCTCCTTATCTTATTCGAGACAAGGAATTAAATAACTATGTTTCGAATATGGTATGTAAGATAGCTGGAGAATATTGTTCATCAATTCGTATTTATATTATTGATAATCCACACTTTAATGCTGCAATGTATCCAAACGGCATGATGCATGTTTGGACTGGTTTGTTGTTACGTGTAGAGAATGAAAGCCAACTCGCTGCCATACTTGGTCACGAGATAGCACACTTTTTGCGTACGCACCAAATTGATCAATGGCGACAAGCGCAAAGCACAGCCGCAGCCAATGTCATTCTTGATATAGGAATTGCAGCCGTAACGGGCGTATATGGTTTGGCTACCCTTGCTAATTTAGGTTCTGGTGCGGCTTTTAGCCGTAAGCATGAAAAAGAGGCTGATATTATGGGTGCTGAGCTGATGCACAAGGCAGGGTTTGACCCGCTTGAGGCGAGTTTGTTGTGGGGTAACATTCTTGAAGAAAGAAACTCGGACAAATCAAAAGAGTCGCGTTCTACATTTTTTGCAAGCCACCCAGCTTCAGAAGAGCGTAATAAATACCTTGAATCTCACGCACTAACACTGCCTAAAGTGAAGAGTGAGGATAATAATGGGTCAAGATTACAAGCCGTAGTCAGCGTTCATTATGAGCGTTTGATGAAAAACCATATTGCGCTTCAAGAGCAGGAGCAGACAGAAGTGTTGCTAGAGCGTCATAAAGAGATGGGTTACCCGTTATCTTTGATCCACTATTTTTATGGTGAATTATCAAGAAAACGAGGAAAAGAGCAAGATATAAAAGAGGCGATAACCCACTATAAGACAGCTCTGACTCACGCAGGTTATCCGAAAACAACACATAAACACCTAGCTTACCTGTACTTAAAAGTTAAGGAAAACAGTACGGCTAAAGCACATTTTGAAAAATATTTAGAATTGGTACCGGATGCTAAGGATAAAGCAATGGTAGCTTACTACATTAAAACTTTGGGATAGTAAAATGAAACACATTGCATTAGCACTGTTCTTACTGACACTAACTTCATGCGCTGCGTTTAAGCTGGTTAAGCCGCAGTCTGCAACTATTCATGGTATAACACTGACACCAACCACAAGTTGGAATAAAGTCAATGGTAACCCACATAAAAAATCTCAATTATGGACTAAAGATGGCTTAGCTTTAAATGGGTTATACATCATCGGTAATATTGCGGATGGAGAAACTATATTTAAGTCTTCTAACAAAGAGCTACCGTTACCTTCTTTTAATGCGGGCATGTTGCCAAATGAACTCGAAGAGTTTGTAAAAACGTCATTGAAAAATAGGCTTGATGGTTCAATCAACGTGAGCACGGAGAGTATGGCACCGCAAATGATTGGCGAAGATGTTGGCTTCAGAATCGAACTTTCTTATTTCCTTGAAGGTGGTTTGAAAAAATCGGTTGACGCACTTGTTGCTGTTAAAAATGACAGATTGTATATGGTTATGTATATTTCACCATCTCTACACTATGCAGAGCGTCATAAAGCCGAAGTAAATAGTATTTTCGGTTCTGTTTCTATACTGTAAAGTGTTTGATAATCCAGCTTCAACTTATCCGAATATTTGCTGCTGGATTTTTAAATTTGTGACATCCACCTATTCTTGTATGCAGGCATTACTCGAAAGGGTAGAGTAATTTAATTACAAGTGCCACTGGGATACTTATAAATTAAGCCACATTTTCAATGTGGCTCTGTACTCTATTAAATATTATAATTTACACTCTTGTAGTTTTCTTAACACTGCATTAGCTTCCATTTCATTTATTAAATCTTTAATTATTTGAATAAGCTCAGGCTCAAGATTTAGCACGTTACGGGCTACGTGGTTAATTTTCTCATTGTCTTCTAATTGCGTCAGCTGATCTATTTGCTCAGTTGTAAAAGTAGATAGTCCTTGCTCTTCTCTATCTAGGTTAATTTTATGAAGTTTTGATTTTATTGGGTGTTCATATTGTAGTTGATCAATGTTCAAAGAGATGCTTGAAAATACCTTTTTAAACATAGATTCAAAAGTTCTTAGCTTCCTAGCATCTATTTTCCCGTCCGAAATTTCGTGCACGCTTACTTCGCGAGCATCGCAATCATAGCTAAACTTTAGTGATTCATACATATTATTTATGAAGTGTTTGACCATGTCCTCTTTGTGTTCAAAGTTGGGGAAGATCATAACTCGACGGAGCTTAAGTAGTTGTTGGATCACCCTAGGCCATACCCCTGAGTTAGCCAGATAAATTGATTGATGCATCTTGCTCACTCGCACTACGGCCATGGAGTTAGATGCACCAAGCCAAAGATCACCACCCCAATTATATGACAGTTTTTGTGTTGACTTGTTATTTCGCTTTAATGACGGGCTCGCACTTTCCCAATCCCGAGTGAATGGCATAAACAATTGCATTAAGTATGAAATATATAGCGGACCTCGTGCGCTTGCATATGCGTATTTGTTATTTTCAGTTGCCATTCTTGCAACAAACAGCTTTTCATTATCTGACCGTTTTTGAATGGTTTTTAAAATGCGCCTTTCAAAGTCCATTGTCTCATTTTTCATTTCATTGAGGATTGACTCAGCCGATTGCTCTTTGCAGCTGGCAAGAGAGAATGTTTGGAATAGGTCTGTAGGTAATAGAGGTTCTTCGATGGCAAATGGTTTTTTAACCCCTGTAGCATCGAACCCTGCAGAAATAGTGACAACTTCTTCCGCTAATTTTACTTCGCTCAGTTCAGCAACAAAGTAGTTGCCTATTTTTATGCCATTTTTGTTTACATGGGCTCCACATGCATGAGTTAAATCCAAAATAGCACTGGTTATATCGTCTTCATTTCGGAGGGGCTGTGAACAGAAATATTCGATAACATCACTGGCTGAATTGATAAATTCATCATTTAAATCGTCAACCTCAGACATGACCTTTTCTGCCATGGTACGTTTGTGATTTAAATCGTAAAAGAGTAGCAAGAATGAATGACACCAGAGTTTGCGAATAGACTTTTTTTGTTGTTCATTAAAGCCTTGGTCTCCAATGCTTAATATAAAAGCAAAAGTTCTGATCTCATGGGTTTCTAAGAGCGTCATGCTCTTATTGCGCACAAAGATTGAAAGTAGGTCAAATATGATTGTGCTAAGATAGCCGTTGAGGTGTTTTTTACTTAAATCCTGTCGACTACAGATATGCCCAATATAGCAGGAAAAAATATTACTTATATCAACTTTTATTGATGCAGGAAGAGTATTAAAATGGTTTTCTAAAAGAACTATTGAAATCTTTTTGTCTATATCTATTTTTGTATTTTCCAAAACATATTGCTTATACTCTATATTTTCCGAAAACCACTGCTGTAAGAGTTCAAAAAAGCATATTTTAGGGAATACAAGGTCAATAAAATCAGGGTTTTGAAATTGGTTGAATCGTGATTTATATTTTTCTTCAAATTCTATTCTAATATTTGAATTGAGAACCTCTGGTTTGTTAGTAATTTTAACATAAAAAATTACTAACCCAGCAGACGACTCCAAATCTAAATAATTTTTCTTCCTTTTGGGTTTTTCTATTATAGTTAAGTCAATGTCACTAGTAATTTTATTCTTAGTATGCTCGATCATTAATATTGCTTGAGAAATGACTGCGTATTTGAATAGGTCTGGAGTGTTTTTGTTCTTTATAATTTCATAAAACAGTTCTAATACATCCGTTGCCGCGTGATAGGCCTCTGAAATTTGTGTGGTTGTATCTGTATATTTTAAGTCGTTTTTATTATCGACTTTTCTAGAGAAGTATGCGTTGGTTGATTTTCTAATGAGAGATATTAATGTACTAAATACTTCTATGCTGATATATGAACTTTCTGTGATCTTAATTAGTTCCTTTACTTCATCCGGTTTCCTTATTAGCTTATATATCACTTTTTCGTATACAGTTATAAACATTTCCCTGTCTTCAAATCTGTTAAAAAAAGAATTCTTAAGTTCAGTGATATAAGGAAGGCTAAGGCTATCTAGTAGAAGTAGCTGCCGATTATGCTCCTCTTCTGACAAGATTTCCTCATTGCCATTTTTCTTACTATTAAAACGATTGACGATGCTTTTGACGGTTTTTTCTAATTTTATAACAACGAAAGTTGCAGCACGTCCTATAGTTTGAAAGTTTTTTTGAATCTGCGTCAACCCGCTTTGTTCATCGGGGTTATAAATACGGTTAAAATAGCTAGGGAAACTCTTTTGCAGCATTAACTTATCTGATTGTAACAGGATAAATTTATTAACAACCTCAACCATGGCGTTTACTTCAGAGTTTTTGGTATTTTTATCACCTTCATAGCCTTTAAGAAGAAAAGAACATAAGTGTTTGTTGTTTATTTTTTTATTTGATGCCGGAATGTATTTTTTTGTCAGTTCAGCAAGAAACAGGCTTGAAAATATATTTAACTCTTCTTGGTTGCTATGTAATCTATTTTGCAACATTTTAGCTAGTTTAAAAGTTGTCGGGGCCAAAAATAAAGGGTCAAAATCATTTTCATTTTCCTCATTTGAGAGTAAAGCTTCCTCTATAAAATATATTTTCTTAAATAGCGCCATCGGTGCGTATTGTTGAGGTTCAGTAAATTTATTAACTAACTCTGTATATCTAGCTCTAAGTACCTTGTGAATAACACTCCAATCTCTAGAGTCAGACTCATATATTCTTCGATGTATATTGCATGAACCTATAATGCTCTCTGATGTATTATTTTTTTCGAGTAAATTAATTTTTATTTTCGAATCATCAATTTGCTCTTGTAACTTTTCTAGTGAAATAAAGTGAGCTTGCTCATTGCTCTTTAATTCTTCGAACTTATCTAATGCGCCTGGACGTTTTAAAATGATTCTATCTTCAGGTTCTAAAAGTGAAAATAGTGTTAAGGTATTTTGTGCTTTGCGAGCGAGTTCGGTTTTTTGGTTGGCTCCTTGCCCTAATAGTCGAATTATGGAATCGACTTTGCGCTCGTCTACACAAGCATGCTTAACCCAAATTGATGTCAGTGCATTGAATGTTTTTAGTTGCTTTAGTTTATCTGTATGGTCAGAAACCTTGAGTACGTGATCTAAGTAGTTATTTTCAGGTATGTTTCTTTTTTGAAAAAGTTCAATAAGGGGCTGATAAATTGTATCAGGTTTGCTGTCTGAATCAGCAGGTATTTGATTAAAAAAATCCAGTCTATGCTTTATTTCACCCGAAGTATATCCACTAAATTTATCTACAGTTGCTCCAGAAATAATGCTTTTAAAAATATTGGCATATTGAATTATCTTTCTGCTTTCAGATTGGGTTATTTCAGAAATTGAAGGAGAATAGGCTCTAAATATAGTGTTATCTTCAAATGCATTCAAGTCGTTAATTATCTCAGGTATGTTGCTTTTGTAGTGTTCACTGTTAAGGTCATTGCATTGTGCAATCATAGAGCTGTTATAACAATCAAGTGCTTCGTAAAATTCCTCACATAATCTATCAAGTAAGCCTTTGCTTTCTTTTGTTTTGATTCTTATTTTAAGTTGGTTAAGGTGGTGCGCTAAAAGTAATATGCTCTCTCTGTAATTAAAAAGATCTATATCTATTAGGCGACGTGAAAGGGGGGTAAGCTCAGAGCCCTGGCCACTGTCAATATCTTTAAAGGCATTTATTATGCTTTGTCGAGTGGCAATAAAGACCACCTGAAATTTACTGTCTTTTTTATGAAGTTGGTGTGAAAAATGGCTTAGATAATTAATGTTTCTTTCATATTTTTCGTTGCATGAATTTGAGTTTAATTTGTCAATTATATTTTTTGATGTGATTTTTATTATAATAAATACTTTTGATTTTTTTTCATGGAACAAGCTAAGCTCATCAATAAGTATAGCGGCTTTTTCGGGGCTTGGTATTGCTTTATGGGTGTCTTCGTTTGGGTTGGCTAACCACTCTAATGTTTTTTCATTATCTTCTAAGTTGATTTTTTGGAAAGTTTTTTTTATTTTCCTTCTTCGACGTTTTTGAGTGAGGATGTTTTTTTTATTTTCTAAAATATCTTTTATTGAATACCCGAATGATGAGTTTATATCTGTTATTATTCTAATGATGATTGCAAGTGCCGTACCAAGTGGGATTGCTACTTCTATTGGGACGGATAAGTAAAAAATAAACGATAATATAACTACTAATAAAAAAAGCAGGTAAAGGGAGTCAGAGCAACCTGAACCTTTAATGGCTTCATTAATTTTGTCTCTATGTGTGCTTGGTTCTGATTTTAAGATGCGGCTGAGCTTGAATTGATCTCTATCAGCTACACTTGTAATTACTTCTCTTATTTGTTGTTCAGCTGAATTTGGAGAGTCTAAAGAGATATCTATATTTACAGTACTTTGACTATTTCCAGAAAATGCGTTTTCCACCTGCTTTGCAAGCTCTAACTTTCCTACTTGAGGTAGGCCTGTAATATATATCGGCTGATTAATACAGTACCCATGCTTTTCAGCAGTTGCTTTTGCAATGTCATGTTCACGTTGATTAACTGTTAGTGCAAACTTTTGATCGGCAACCCTTTCTATATAGGTGTATGCGCCAGGTGTATATGTATGGTCGCCTTTATAACAACTTTCTTTACTCATCGCAGCTATCCTTGTGGGTAAAAAAGTTTTGCCACTGTTCAAATTTGGCATTTATATTCAGTTCATCGATATGCTCAATTTGTTGATAACATTGAGCTTTATTTTTTGCGAAGGTCAAGATGTGCTCTGAGATTTTGGAGATTTTGGAGTTTGAGGAGGTGGTAAAGGTAGCCATATCACCAATGATGATTAAAGGCCCTGATTTACTTCGGCTCATCATAACTAGTAGCATTTCCGGCGTAAAAAAACCTGTGTTTGATTGCGGGTTACCAGTTAATGAGTCATGTCTGACTAAGTCCACAATTGTCAGGTAGCGCTCATCACCCTGATACGGATAGACGCTGCCAACAAACTGATTAACATTGTTCTGAGCGTCGAGAAACTTATGTCTAACCTCATCTGAAGCTTTTGAAGCTTTATCCGTTTCACAATGAATTAAGTCTTTATAAACTTCGATTTGGTTGTTATACGGTGTAATGATACCAATGTCTTTATATGTGAGTGGTGTTTTAGTCAGTAATGAAGAGAAGAGCTTGGTGCCAATTTGAGCCTGTGGTGTATTGAGCTCCCATTGCTCATCTTCTTTGTCACGTTTATCAATGTCTTTAATAGTATTCTGACATAAAATTGTTGTATCAATCAGCCAAACCGCGCATGTATCATTACTTGTCGATGAGTTCGCTGGAATCAAAAAATTTGATTCGTTTGGCTCTCGGTAATGTATGTCAACTAACTCAACAATATCGGGTAAGCAACGATACACTTTCTTTAAGCTGGGCATGTCAAAAAATGATTGCTTGGCGATAAATTTAAAGAAGCTCGATTCAAGCGCTTTAGCAGTATGATGAGAAACCCCATATCTTTGCAGCATGGTGGTTTGGACTTCTTTATTTGGTTTCATTACCCCTAACTGTTTAGGATCACCAATTGTAAAGAGCCTAAAATTAGCATATTTCATAATTGCTAGAGTTTCCCCAATTGATGCTATGCCAAATTCATCAACATACAGCTGAACTTGGCTGGCATGCAAGGCATTAAACAGCGGAGTCTTTTCATACATTAGAGACGTCAGCTTTTCTATGGTGCCCCCTAAAATTACTTCACCATTTAATATTTTTTCAAATTGCTCTGAGTTGAGCGTATTTTTAGTCTCTTCACTTTGTTCACAGCTTTTGTTTTTATTTATTAAGTTACCTTCAAGGTCTGGGTGGTATTTGGCCCCGTTATCTTTTTTTTCACCCGCACGTAAAACAGGAATATTATAAAACTGCTTTAGTTTTAAGAGCACACCATCAACGGCTTTATTTGTTTGCGATGTAACTATGATAGGGGAGTGCCTGCCTCGACAATGCAAATATTGTTGAAAGATTATTTCTGATAGGATTGTGGATTTACCTGTTCCTACGGGTCCTTGACATAAGGTAACTTGTTTCCCTGTGAATACTTCAGACAAAAAGCGAAGTTGCTCTTTATCGCTACTAATTTTTGGATTCCTTAATATAACAAAAGGGATCTCAGGTTGTTGAAGTATTGTATTTTCTCTTTCGCCGATTAGTATCTGTGTTGTACTATTGGGCTTTAAGGAAAGTAGCTGATTTCTCTGTGCTAGGTCACTCTCAGGCCACTTATGTCGGCAAGTTTTCGGCCACTCATCTTCGCAAGTCTTCTGCCAATCCGTGATCCGCTTTAAAGAGTCTCTTTGTTTTGTGAGAGTGTTGCTGTTACTGTTACATTTTACAATTTTCGCTGCATCTAAACCGTTTGGATAACTGTGCTTTTTAAACTCTTTGCTATCCTCTTCATTCAGTTTTAGCTTTAATTGCCCATGCTTGAATTCCTCAACAGTAAACTTTTTAGTTTTTAACCCTCTTAAATATTTATGCTCAAATTTTACTTCGAGTTTATTCGGCGGGCGCTTAGGGTAATAGGACAAGAGCGCCTGTTTGTCTTGGGTACCATCAGCTTGAAAGGATAGTAAGCTTCTAATTGTTAGTGACTCATCCGTGAGCTGGAAGGGGCCGCCTTTTAAATAAGCATTGGGTGTTGCAAAATTAGTCTCTACTTTGA
This sequence comes from Pseudoalteromonas sp. MMG033, assembly GCF_057197785.1. Lineage (NCBI taxonomy): Bacteria > Pseudomonadati > Pseudomonadota > Gammaproteobacteria > Alteromonadales > Pseudoalteromonadaceae > Pseudoalteromonas > Pseudoalteromonas sp. MMG033. The sequence goes on along the minus strand of NZ_CM170070.1, from coordinate 4,770,796 downwards.
GCGCGGATAATTGCTTAAGATATTCAAGTGCAATGAGGTTTTGGCAAGTCATTCTAAATCTATGTTGTAGTGCCAAATTAAGCTCTATTTCATTTTTATTAGATATTAGTCGAGTGATCTCTTTTAGTTTCGGTGCTCTTTGCGGATCTTTGAAACATGCAATTAATTCAGCCGCAGTCGACACATTTTCGACATTAGCAACCTGTTCATAGTCAAAATTACTCGTTGCTCTGGCTCTCTTTTGGCGCAAAATGTATTGGTTAGTGGGGTGACAATACCAAATAAAAACATCAGAGCCATGATTAATTTGTGTTTCGATGACTTTATTGAACTTGTTTTCAAGGGACTTTTCTTGTGTGTCTGTCAAGATAATTAAAGAAGAAGAAAGCTGGGAAGCATTATTAAACTTTGTAATTTTTACCTTAAAATTAAGCTCTGTGAGTTGTTGTTTAAGGCTATTAGCCCTTGTACTACAGTTAGGTAAGCACAAAATGGTAACCGTATTATCCTGCTTGCTTTTGGTCTTTTTTTTGTGTTTCGACTTTGCAGGTTGATTAACTGGTTGAATTTCACTTGTTTGCTTGCTGATGTTCTTTATATCAGCCAAGTGTTTAAATTGGCCATGGCATTCAAGTGTAATGCTATCGTGAGATATGACATCAACTGAAAAGCTTAGATGTAGCTTTTGTGCGTTGTCTCTGGTGAAATTTAAAAAAATCGGTTTTTCATTAAGGTCTTTAAGTGAAATCTTGATACTTTGCCAATCTTGATGAGTATTGGTATATGATTGACCAAGCTCTACCTCATCACTTTTTCTTATAGTGCTAAATATATCGCTTGCATCATGTTGTGCTAGAGCCTTTAATCCCACTCTTAATATAATTGATTGGTCGGATTCTAATTTATCAAAAATAATAGTGTGCTCACGCTGTTCATCTGTATCTTTGTATTTTAAATAGTGGTTTTGGTCCAAGAATATAGATTTGGTTGTCGTAGCTGCATTTATTTGTTGCTCCAACTTATCTAACAGTTTATCTAAGTCTTCATCGGATGAGAATGGTTGACTTTTTACTGTGAGAAGAAGTTTTTTAACCGTCTTTAGCTGTCCATAAGAATATTGTAAATGATCGATTTTAAAGTTATTTTCAGCTGATAATCGAAATGCGTCAATGCAATATCTGACGACTAATAATTGTGTGTTAAAGCTTACTTTTTGCTTTAGTGCACCTTTTTTAAACTGCTCTGTTTGTTCTTCTGATGGAGATACTGTGTGGGTCTCTATTTGCTCCAAAAGTTCGCACGCTTTTTTTATCGAACTACCAATGCTTCGAGACTTTTCGACAGTTTCTGAGTCACTTCTGCACTCTAAAACAAAAGTGGCTGCGTCTAGTGCGAGCGCTTGGCTAATACAATCGGAGCTTATAAGTTCTTCAACGTCTTCCATAAGACACCTTAATGATACATTACGAGAAAATAATAAAGCGCTGTAGAAATAGACTATGTATAGTCACAATTTTTGTGGCTGGTTGTCAATATCTAGTTAACAAATGTGATTGAGAGTTCTTATGAGAATGACGAGTGTAGCTAATGACTTACCTGTTTAGGCGTGCTTTTTTGTGTCCATTAATGAAATGTATTATTAATATCGATACATATATTTCTAAGTCACAGTACTATAAGCTAGCATTGTTAATGATAAAGTAAATTATAAAAAAAAACCGAAATGCCGCTGCATTTTCGGTTTTAAATCTTGTCTTATAACTTCCCTTTTCCTTCACAAATAAATGCAGGTATGCCATTCCATTGTGGGTAATAACAGTTTGTATAGATTATCTGAACGCCAGGATGTTTAGCTTTAAAGTCACTTCTAAATTTAACCCTTGCTTCACTCAAAGTGACATAAAGATAGGTTGTTTTATAGCTGACCACTCTCTCTGATGCTGTTGAAGTTAACGATAAAAATAATGTCGTTGCTGCAATGGCTGTGATTAACGCTGACTTAAATTTAAATGACATATCTAAGATCCTTTTGTTTTTTAAATTTATAATTTCTATATTTCATTTGTAAAAAGTTTTCAAGGCTGTTAAATGCACTTTGTTTGGAAAAAAGTATTTACTCAAGTCACTTCATTGCCCTTTTTCTCTATTGTCAAGAGTTAGTGTTTTCTAATTAATATGTTTAAGTTAATTATCGAGTATGTGTGCCCAATTATGAGGTTGTTTAAATATTCAAGCTTGATTAATAAGTCTAGAAAACCGAAATACTACTTAACTTTCGGTTACAAAGTTTGGTGCTTATATTCTTCCTTTACCATGGCATATATACACTGGGAATACTGCGCCAGTAGGGTAATAACAACTTGTATAGATAAACTTAATGCTAGGGTATTTAGCTTTAAAGTCACTTCTAAACTTAGCAATGGCCTCACTCCAAGTGACATAAGTATAGTGTGTTCTATAGCTCACCTCTCTCGCTGATGCTGTAGAAGTTAACGATGCAAATAATGTTGTTGCCGCAATGGCTGTGATTAACGCTGATTTTATTTTAGATGACATATCTAAGTTCCTTTTGTTGTTGTGTTGTTTGAAAATTAAACGATATGGATTTTGTTTGGTTAATTCAAATGAAATTTATGCATATAGCATATTTTTATTTCTATATTATGAATTGTTATTATTTTCAGTTTTTATTGTATTGAGCTTTTATTAAAGGGTTTATTGTTCTTCTTGTGCTAAATTTACTTTTAAATTTAATGTTATTATAACAATAATGGCGTTTATTATTATTCTAAATAATGTATTAGTGAAGTTTGAAATACGTATTTTTGTGAGGGTTTCTGATAATTTTCCCGCTTTTATTTATCTAAAAAAGGTAAAAATGAAAGTTAAATGTAAAAAAAGTGTGTTATCTTGGTCTTGTTGCGCAACATATATACATTTAAAAACTTAAAAGATATATGAGGATAACCATGAAATTTAAATACGCTGCATTGCTAGGCGTTGTCTCTGCGATTACATTGTCACCAGCTGCAAATGCCTACCTTTATAAAGATCCGGGCTATGTAGAACGCAATGTGAGAACTATACAAAAGAATAATGTGATTGGTCAGTCGCACCAATATCGTGACCAGCAGGGTTGGATGTATGTCGATCAGGTCAGTAATGGCGCGACGCAAGGGGCGTATCAGGCTGGAAATTGGGTAAAATTACATAATCGTAATTTCAAAATGTCCATCGGAGAATTAGAGTTTTCTTTTGATCCAAGCAAGCTGGATTGTACACAAGGCATGAGCTTTAACTTTACTGTGGGCGATGACACGGTTGCGAGTTTTAAACCAAATTGTGATGACTTACTGAATGCCTCTATCACTTATCCAATCGAATATTATTTTGATTTAATTCCTGAGCCTATCAAGCCTAAGGTTGAGCTACCTCTTGATCCATTAGGGTTACTAAAAGTAGGTGTTAAATTTGGCGCAGGTGTTGAAGCTGGCGCGGAGTTTACAGTTGGCGGTGTAATTGGAGGTCACGGAAACGAGGAGCCATATGAAGTTGATGGCGTGAGACGTCCAGATTATGTGTATGCATCTGTTGAACCTTATGTTGGCGGTCTGGTATCTAGCTCTGCCTACGGCTCCTTTGGTCACGGTATTTCTGAGGCGGGCGTAAAAGGTAAATTAAATTTACTTAAAGTCAAAGGTAAGGGGTATGTAGAAGCAGGGATCCGCCGTGTGGTTCAAGATACGCAAGTTGTTGAGCAAGGCTTCTTAGAGCTTAAAATTAGCACCAAGCTGACAGGTGGTGATGGCAAAATACAAGCTTACTGTAAAAAGTTATGGGGCCTGTTGCAATTCAATGTGGACGTCATGAAGTGGGATCCACTATATACGCGTGAGACAGTGCTATACAAATACGCTAGCCCTGTTTGGGAAAATCTATAAACTGTAAAACGTGGTGGCCTAGCCACCACTTTTGAGATGAGTCCATGAAAAAAACAATTTATATATGCGCCGCTGTAGCTGTGGTAGTTGGCTTGGCGATACTCAACTCTTTGAGCAATAATAAAACATTAAGTGAGCCTAAAGCAGTTAAACAAGAGCAGTCAAAAACACTGGCTGAAAAATCGTATTTTTTTGCCTATCAAGTCGATATTCATTCTGCCGTGTTGAGTGAAAGTGGTAGCGCGATGACATTCTCTGAGTTGAGTTGGAACATGAATTTCCAACCTCATGCGTCTGCATCGACCAAATCAGCCGCCATGCTGACTGATATTGTGTTTATGGCAGACAATAAATTACAAACAATGCCTACGCAAATTCCCTTCTTGGTGAAGTATCAGTCTCGACAATTTTCAGAGCTTGATATGCTTGGGTTAAGTGAGCAGCACCCATTATCTGTGTTATCTAAAGTACTTGATTTAATGAGTTACTCATTAGACTCACCGCTTACTTTTGAAGATGCGTTGGGCGTAAAAACATTCCAGTATGTTCAACAAGATAATGTGATAGATCGAGTAGTTACAGCCCACCAAAAACATGCAGACAACACAGAAAAAGAGCAGTGGCAGATCACTTTGAATGTATCCCGTCCAGGCACACCATTGACTCTAGAATATAATAACAATCAAATTTGGCAGCGTAGTGGACAACGCTATGAAGTTGTACAAACTGTGTCAGTTAAGCCTATTACACACACGCCTTTTGAACCTGTTGATTGGCAAGCTAATCACAACACACATATTCTGCCTGATGATCACGCACAGAGCATAGGTCTCGAGGTCACAGGGGATAACTTTTTGGAGTATATACAGTCGCTAAAAGGCAATTTAGATCCTAACTTAGCAAAAGCGATTGGACTATATATGCTCAATAATTTTGATCAAAGTGGTTTAAAAGGTTTGTTCGAGGAGCATGAAAATTTAACTTCTGCATTTATCTACGCGTTACAAAAAGCACAGACTCTCCAAGCTGAGCAAATGATCTCAGATCTTTTGACTGATGATGAGTTAGGCGTGCAGGTACAGCAAAAGTTAGTGATGGCGTTAGGACGCTTTGAAAATGCGTCGGATATTGGTTTTTCTAGCTTAAGATATGTTGTAGAGCAGGGTTCAAATGCTGCGATTTCTGATATGGCGCTACTCAACATGGGCACAATGAGTAAGTTTTCTCCAGCGCAATCCAATCAAGTAGCCGATTATTTGGCTGATAAAATGCGCAGTCCAGCTCATCTTTCGACAGCAGTGTTAGCGGTGGCCAATAGTAAAAACCCTAAGCTGATCGCAAAACTCCCAGCTTTGCTTCAGCACTCGGATGTGCAAGTTAAAAAGAATACGATTAAATCTTTAGGGCAAATGGCTATTTATCAGGATCAGGTGGTAACGAGTCTATTAGCATCTCCTGAAATGGCTTCGATTGATGCCTTTGCTCGTGTATATCAGCAAGCAAACTATAAGTTATCAGCTATGAATATAGAACGATTAAATGGCCTTTATCAATCGCAATCCAATCCGGTGATTAAAAAGAGATTGAGTACGATTATGAATATGTAATTATTGAATGTAGGCAATTCATCATAAGTGAGTCTCTACTTTTTAAAGCAACGAGACTCATCTTTTATTTATTAAAGTTCTTCAGTACACATACGTTGTGCAATACTCTGATTGTCACAGTGGTCTGGGCCATACGTTCTGCGGCCACCACCTGCAATGTTAGGTGTGAGTTTTACTGGTAATGCGAGTGTGTCATTACTTAATGCTTTTATTTTTTTCTTGTTAAGTTTAATTTTCATCTGTTTTCCTTAATGATGTAGCGTGCCTGATCTGTAGGTACGCATTTGACAGGATTTGTTAAACAAATAGTGAAGGTTATTGTTTAACCCAATCTACGATATAGCCAACACAAACAAAGTGCATTGGTTGATCGGTAAAGTCTGGTCTACAGCCGCCCACTTCAGTTGCACCGCGTTGTCTTAGAATTGACATAGCGTGCTCAGGTGAACCACCTCGCGCTTCGATAAGGACTTTATCTTTGCAATATCTCACATTTGTTGTTTTTGTCTCGGAATACGCAAAAGGCACGTTTGCAAAGCAAGTAGCATAGACTTGATGCTTGGTTGCAGGGTTATAAACCCAGTCTCCGATGAACGCTGTAGGGTTTGTCGATAAATTGATAAACCTGCTGATATTTTGAAATGAACCGTTTACTAAAGTACTACAGTTTGCGAAACCTTGATAATAATTGATTTTGCTTGTTTCTACTTCAGTTTTACATTCTTGTGCGAAAGCATTGATAGAGCCGAACGCAAAAAGTAAGCCCATTGCTAATTGTTTTTTCATTATTTTGATTTCTCATTTAATGTTATTAAGTATTGTTTGGAGACGAATGCCAGTTAACAACTGGCTGTTAAACGTATGAATATAGGTACTTATATAACTTAGCATTTGACTTTTGTGATTGTAAGCTGGCAGATCTTCCGGTTTATTTTTTAAGGTGATGATATTTGGTTTAAAAACTATTGTTGTTCGAGCTCTTGATTGGCAACATTACGTGCTTCAATGCTGTATTTTTGATGCTTTAATCGTAAATTGACAGGTTTAAAAATGAGATAGATAGTGAGAAGAACTGCGAGGTTTTGAGTTTCCTGTCATGATTTGTTTACATGGTGATTTAAAGTTTTACCTTGAATTTAACCTTGTAATAACATAGATTTCATGAGCTTTTTATTAAAAAAGCACAATAATTACAATTAAAGGATTTTAACCTTATGACATCATGTAAAGTAATCAAATCAATACTTCCTGTATGCGCGCTAGTACTTGCTAGTGGCACGCAAGCAAGCGTTCAAGATACTGGCGTTGCCCAAAAGACTGAGATCGCCCAAGCGGTTTCTTATCAACTAAATTTAGGCCTTAATAGCGTAGCTAACTCTGCCAATAATGAGTTTGAACATGTTATTAATTACCCTAACGCGCACTTCATCAAAGTGAATTTCGCTAAGTTTTCTCTGCCAAAAGGTGCTTACCTTGAAGTCAGTGACTTGAAAGGTACGGAAGTCTATCGTTATGACCAAAATGACAGCGGTGTCTCTTCATCTATGTCAGTCTCAGCAGATACGATCAAGCTGAAATTGGTTGTGAGTGATACAAGTCTTTGGGAGCAAGGACATGGTATTGAAATTGCCGACTTCTTTGCTGGTTACTCTGATACTGAGATTGCGGCGAATGAAGTCATGTCAGGTTTTGACATGATTGAGCCTAATTCTACTTGTGGTATTAACGAACGTAGAGATGTCGCATGCTGGGAAACATCTCATCCCATTGAGTATGAGCGAAGTCGCCCAGTTGCACGCTTACTAATTGGTGGGCGTAGTTTGTGTACCGCTTGGCGTGTCGGTGCAGGTAATCATATGTTTACCAATAACCACTGTTTTGACTCGGCAGCAGATGCGAAAAACGTGGAGGTATGGTTTAACTATCAACGTTCCGCATGTGGGACTGGTAGTACAAATGGCACTGTTAAAGTAATGGCGGATCAGCTGCTTGCGACAGATTACAGACTGGACTACACGTTATTTACAGTCAATGATTTTGAAAAAATCAGACAGTTCGGTCATTTTGGTTTAGATGTGTCAGCACAGCAAAAAGGCCAGCGTATTTTCATTCCACAGCACGGTAGCGGTAATCCAAAAGAGCTAGCGATTGAGAGTGACCAAAATACCGGTGGTTACTGTCAAATTGACCAAACAGTGACAGCAGGTCGCGGATCAGATACTGACATGGGTTATAAATGTGACACCATAGGCGGCTCTTCAGGTTCGCCAGTTGTGTCTGCTTATGACAATAATGTCATTGCATTGCACCATTATGGTAATAGCACGCAATGTACTACAAAGTTGAATCGCGGTACCCGCATTGAATTGATTTGGCCAGAAGTGGCAACACACTTTGGTGGCGTCATTCCGAGAGGAGATAATGGCCCTGTTGATAACACTGCACCAGTTGCAAACTTCTCTTTCACACAAAGCGGTTTGGCTGTGACTTTTACTGATACTTCCTTTGATGACAAAGGCGTGGTTAGCTATAACTGGCAATTTGGCGATGGTACTACGAGTCAATTGAGAAACCCTGTGCATACATATGGTTCTGAGGGCACTTACAGCGTGTCTTTAACTGTAAAGGATGCTGAAGGTTTACAGTCAACGAAGACTCAACAGGTATCTATTTCTTTAGGTGGTGGCTGTTCGGTTGATGCGTGGTCTGCGGGTAAAGTGTACTTAAAAGGCGACCAAGCATCACAAAATGGTAGCATTTATGAAGCGCAGTGGTGGAACAAAGGCGCGTCACCTGCAGAGCACTCATCTAAATGGGAAGTGTGGCAGTGGGTTCGTGACTGCAACTAATCACTCATAAAGTTGATTTTAAAAAGCCACAATTGCAATTGCATAGTGGCTTTTTTATTTTTAGTCAGCGTCATTATTGCAAACGAAGTGCTCAATTGGCAGTGTGATCTCAGTTCTAAGCAGTGTTCTAGTGTGTTTGGCGTTATTCATTGAAGCTTGATTGCCAGCATAAATATAGCCGCATATAAATTCAAAACGAGCACTAATTTGGCGGAGTACCTCAGCTTGGATCTTAGGGCCAAAGCCTTGTCCTCTGTGCTGTTTTGCAATGATAAAATCACAGATAAGAACGCCCCTATAGCCAAGTTCAGTACAAGGCTCTAGTATTAATGCACCTATTTTTTGTGTTGGTTGGTGTGCTTTGTAAGCGACATAACACAAGTTGCTTTCTATTGACTCAGCAACAGATTCTTTATCTTCGACTTCTAGACGATCTTTTAACTGCGGAACGTCTTTATGGAAAGTGTGGTATTCATCTTTATACCAAGACCAGTCATTCGCCATATCAAATGGTTTAAGTGCGATTTCATTTGAGTTTAGTTTGCTAATATGTTCAATCTCAGCGCCCCAAAAGCAGTCTTCCAATTCTGCACCCTTGACCTGTTTAAGGGTGTTAAAGTGAGCGCTGTTTGGCTTTGACCATATAGAGACCATTTCAGGCTTACACCAACTAAAAAACGCTAAAATCTCAGGCAGGTAAAGCTTGAGATCTGCAAATTTAACCGCCTTTTCGCCAATGACTTCTATTAACGTTTGATCTAGGTTGTTGCGATAAATTCCAGCTAACCAAAGTGTGCCACAGGGCAATTTAATTATCTGGTCGTGTAAATGTGTGTCTGGAACAGTGTCGGCAATTTTTCGGCGGGCTCTTACTTCGGCAAAGCCATTTTTATAGTCATCACATCTTGAGAAAAGCTCTTTGCTTTGTGCTGCTATCGCAGCGTTTATGTCAAAATCTTGCAATGCTTTGGTGTCATAGGTATCGATGACGCCCTGTGTGAGTCTTTCAAGTTCATCGTCTGTTGCCAACATTAACGATTTAAAAGACAAGGTTGAGTCCGTGTTACTCATCGTTATTAAATACCAGCCAGGTTGGGCTGTACTCCATTTAATTTTATTTTTGTTGTGGAATCTATATGAGGGTTTTTTATCTTATTTCAATAATTTGGGTACAAATAAGTGGCATTTAAACAGAATTTTCACAACCAGCTAAACTTAACCCCATGGAGTCGCTCAGCAGGTAAGATTTGTTTTTAGTTGCTTGAGCACAAAACACAGGTTGTAACGATGTCTGAATTAGCCTTGAACAAACATGCTGCTGTATTGTGTATTATGGTGCTATTTTTCAATAGCTTTGCGTTTGCCACCTTGTCCAATGAGCAGCTTGTTAAAAATATTGAAAATCGTCAAGGTACTGCAAAAATCGAAGCGATTATCGATTATGTACAAAAAAACTTTCACTACAATACACCTCAAGCGCTTGAATATGCCGATGAGGGGCTTCAACTTTTAGAGCAACACCCAAGCCATGATCAGTCTGCAAGATTATTGAGCCATCTGTCTCGTGCCTATATATCTTATGGCGATTTGAATAAAGCCAATGAAGTCGCTTTACAAGCGCAGCAGTTTGCTCAAAAGAGCACCGTCATGACAAACGAGCTGCGTGTGCAAATTGTGCTTGCAGATATTGCTATTCGCCAGCGCAAATATGACTTAGCCAGAGCGCGATTAATTGATGTGATAGAGCAGGCGAAGCAGGGAGAATTTGAGGTTCACCTAGCAAATGCGCATCGTCTTTCTGGACATTTAGACAGTAAAACGCGAGATTATGAAGCAGCGCTTGGCAGTTATTTACAAAGCTTGAGTTTATACCGTAAGCTGAAAAATCCGACCATGGCGGCATCTATTCATCAAAGTTTGGCGTCTCTTTACAGGAAAATGAACTTATACGAAAAGGTCTTATTTCATCAAAAAAGAGCGATCCAAATCTCGTTGACACTCGATAACCCTAATCAACAAGCCATTTTTTATAGCAACATGGGCACTTATTTTGATGAAGTGGGTAAGTTTGAAAAAGCAATAGAGATGCACCTGAAGTCTTTAGCGCTGAAAGAAGAGCTTGGCTATAAGCTTGGCATGATCCACACCTATAATCGGCTCGGTAGCGTGTATCGAGAAGCGGGAGATTTTAAAAAGTCAGAGCAAATGCTCAAAGAAGCGGTTGCTTTGAAAAAAGAAATAAATCGACCAGATCCAAATATTTCCACTTACCTAGACTTAGGACGTCTATACATTGAAACAGGGCAGCTTGAATTAGCTGAGCGTTATTTAATACAGAGTATTTCGTTATATCAAGGCTCCCCTTGGGAAGACAGAATTGCAGAGATCCATCAGGCGCTGGCGAAACTGCATTTGGTCAGACAACAGCCACAGAGTGCCATTGATGCTTATATGCGGGCGATAGAGATTGCTCAAGAACATCAAAGAGAGGCTTTACTCATGGACTGCCAGCTTGAAGTCGCCGCTATATTTGAACAACAGGGCATGCATATGCAAGCCTTGGCGTACATCAAAGACTATTTAACGTTAAAAAATAAATGGGAAGAGAAGAATAATCAATACCGGATCAGTGCGTTGGCGATTGAGTTTGGTGTCAGAGAAAAAGAGCGAGAAATAGCCAGTTTAGTCCAACTAAATCGCATCAAAGACCTTGAAATAGAAAAGCAAGCGGTACAACAAGTGGTTTTTTTAATCGGTATGCTATTTGTGTTTTGCTTTTTGTCTTTTAGTTACTTTTGGCGCACTAAAAATAAACAGCTCAGAGTTGAACAAGTGGCCCTAAAGCAAGTTAGTGAAGTAAAAGAAAGGTTAAGCCATGCCCTTTGGGGGAGTGGTGATGAGTTGTGGGATTGGGATTTACAAACAGGTGTAATAACCAGAGATAACCAGATGAATAAGCTCTGTTTGCCATGTGAGCAAATTGGCACCGATTTAAATGCCATAAAATCAAGTGTTCATCCCGATGATTATGAACGTTTGCACAGTAAATTTACCCGCCACCTTGAAGGCGACAGTGACTTTTACGAAGTTAACTATCGTGTAATGACAAAAAGTGGACGATGGCTGTGGGTTTCAGACAGGGGGAAGGTCACTTCCCGAGCAAAAGATGGCACTGTGCTCAGAGTTAGTGGCACGATTAAAGACATTTCTGAAATTAAAGCATCGGAGCTGGCATTGGCTGAATTAAACGCAACGCTTGAGAAGCGAGTTGAAGAGCGGACTTTAAGCTTAAAGCAATCAAGAGATGAATTGGCAGAGATACTCGAAGAGCTGACATCAACACAAGCCAACTTAGTTGAAGCACAAAAAATGGCGTCTTTAGGGCGTTTAGTTGCAGGGGTCTCTCATGAGTTAAATACACCCCTTGGCACGACGGTTACCGCTAGCTCGATATTGCTTAGAGAGTTGTATGAGTTTAAGTCTAAACTAGAAGCCAGTAAGTTAACGCTCAGTGATACAAAAACATTTATTGATGTATCTTTATCGAGTATTGAGTTGATAGACAGTAATACCGAGCGAGCTGCTCAACTCATTAAGCGCTTTAAGCAAGCATCAGCCCACGAATATGTTAGTAGTGAAAGTCAGATTGATCTAAAAGCCTGTATTGAAGGGGTTATTGGATTTCATGGTAAGGACAGTGATGTCATTGTTGAGATAGATTGTCCAGATAACTGCATGGTGCAATGTGACTCTCAAGCGCTTGGCAAAATTTTTGAGGACTTGTATCTCAATTCACTGCTACATGGATTTGAAGGAAAAGCAGGACAAATATCAATAGATGTCACCACTGATCAAGAGCAAGTGATCTTACGCTTTACTGACAATGGAAGTGGAGTTGAGCAGCAAGCGATAGCGCATATGTTTGAGCCGTTTTATACCACGGCACGACATCAGGGTAAGGTAGGATTGGGGCTTTATATGGTATTTAACCTAGTGACTTACGTATTGCTAGGCAGTATTAGATATTGTCCGGATCAAGATAAAGGCGCGTGTTTTGAAATGACCTTCCCCATTGTTAGACCATCTAACGGTTGAATTTAATTATTATTAAGCGCTTTTGCGCAGTGGGCGTATTCGGGTGAAACAGAAAAAGGAAGCCGTATTTAGCTTCCTTGGTGGGTTTTATATTTATTAAGATTGTGCTTTTGGTTTTGCGCTTAAATCAAAGCCTTTGAAAATCATCCATAGTGGGAAGATTAATTCGTATATGCCACCTGGGATATACATCCATGCACCTGAGAAATCTAGACCAAAGTAATCAAAAGCGACTTTTAGTAGCAGTACTGCGTAACCAATCATGCCAAGTACTGAGATGGCTCTTGGAATTAGACGGTATTGGTATAAAGTGATGTTCAGTAAAAAGCCACACAAGCCTAAAGAAAACATCCCCATTAAAAAGCCAAACCAACGCTCAGACTTGAGTGCACTACCCATCATATAAAGGTATTCACTCGATACATCAGGGTTTTCAATAACCTGTTTACCCATGGCAATCAATGTCATCAGCGTCACTGCACCGGTGATCAAGGTTGCGCCTTCAATTAAACGACCACTCACGTACCCGATGGCAATGCGCTCACTGTATTGTCTGATAGTTGGGTAAATCAGAATGGACATGCCAATGACCGCTGCACAGTTAATAAACTCTAATAATGCCGCAAACGCCAGAGATGACCTGTTAAGCGCCGCTTGTTCTAAAAAGTCTGGCTTAGTGAGTAGCTCATAAATAATGGAATCGGCATACATAAATGAGCTGGTTGAGATCAGGATAAGTAATCCGGCAATGCGTGTAGCAAGTAAAGTAGACATAAATAAAACCCTTTTATTTGTTTGCTTGCTGACATGCTTCATTTAAGTGTGCATGTCGACAGTGCGTTTTTAAGATGGGTCTATTGTTGTCGTAAATTGTGTTCAGATCGTCCTAATGGGCCCGTTCGTTCTTTTTATTCGTATATTTTTTAGTGAGTTATAAAAGGTGTTTGTTTACTCTCGATGAAATGCAGACAAATCAGTTGTTAGCGCTCAGTGTACATTGCACTGTCACTTTTAATTAAACTCAGGGTTGTAGCAATGAATGGCTTACACGAATTTCTTGTGGTCGGTGGCCATTTGGGACAAAAGTAATTCGGTATCTGTGAGCGAACTTTTCAGCGTGGCGCTTTAATTTTGTCATCAAGCTGTTGGAAGTTGGTTTACCTTTATTTTATTGTGCTCATTTAATTGGAATTATTTAATTGCATGGTGTGTAAGTCTATGTTTATTAATGTTAATGTTTTATTTTTCGTCGATGTTTATTGGTCGTCGCTTTGATGCCAGTCTTGCTTGAATGATAGATTTCAGTTTGCTTTTTTTTAAAAACGTTCATCCATATAAGGCGCACATTAAAGAGTAGCAGCCGCTTCAATCATGACTTCCTTCAACGCCTGAACGTAAGTCAGATAGGGCCCATCAGCTCAGTCATATGCGTATTTTATTAAAGCGCGATTGTAGCCTGAGTTATTTTTAAACAGAATTTTGTGCAATAAGGGGGAGTTTGTCGGGGGAGGGGATTGCAGTGGGTGTGCTTAAAAACAGAAAAAGGAAGCCGTATTTAGCTTCCTTGGTGGGTTTTATATTAATTAAGAGTGTGCTTTTGGTTTTGCGCTTAAATCAAAGCCTTTGAAAATCATCCATAGTGGGAAGATTAATTCGTATATGCCACCTGGGATATACATCCATGCACCTGAGAAATCTAGACCAAAGTAATCAAAAGCGACTTTTAGTAGCAGTACTGCGTAACCAATCATGCCAAGTACTGAGATGGCTCTTGGAATTAGACGGTACTGGTATAAAGTGATGTTCAGTAAAAAGCCACATAAGCCTAAAGAAAACATTCCCATTAAAAAGCCAAACCAACGCTCAGATTTTAGCGCATTGCCCATCATATAAAGGTATTCACTTGATACATCTGGGTTTTCCATGACTTGTTTACCCATGGCAATTAATGTCATCAGCGTTACTGCACCGGTGATCAAGGTTGCGCCTTCAATCAAACGACCACTCACGTACCCGATGGCAATGCGTTCACTGTATTGTCTAATAGTCGGGTAAATCAAAATGGACATGCCAATGACCGCAGCACAGTTAATAAACTCTAATAATGCCGCAAACGCCAGAGATGATCTGTTAAGCGCGGCTTGCTCTAAAAAGTCTGGCTTAGTGAGTAGCTCATAAATAATGGAATCGGCATACATAAATGAGCTGGTTGAGATCAGGATAAGTAATCCGGCAATGCGTGTAGCAAGTAAAGTAGACATAAATAAAACCCTTTTATTTGTTTGCTTGCCGACATGCTTCATTTAAGTGTGCATGTCGACAGTGCGTTTTTAAGATGGGTCTATTGTTGTCGTAAATCGTGTTCAGATCGTCCTAACGGGCCCGTTCGTTCTTTTTATTCGTATATTTTTTAGTGAGTTACTAACGCGGCTTGCTTCCTATATAATGAAGGGGTTAATCCTGTCGCTTTTTTAAACGCCGTGTTAAATGTTGACTTTGAATTAAAACCAACCTCATATTGAATGGTCGATACGCGTTTATCGGTTTCTTGAAGGAGTTTTTCAGCTGCAGCAATCCGGTACCCATTAACAAATTGGAAAAAGTTGGTTTTTAGTTGCTGAGATAAGGTCTCAGAAATATGGTTTTCACTGACACTGATGGCCTTTGAGAGTTTGTTCAAAGACAGCTCTTCGTCCATAAATATCTGTTCTTGCGTCATGACATCTTTCAAATTACCTGATATCGCGTCCATTTTCTCTTGGCTTAATGTTGCCGTTCTCGATTGTATCGAAATAGGCTGCCCTTTATCCTCTTTAGTTAAGATAGGCTGATTAAGTGCCAACTGAGCGAATGCCAGTAAAACGGCAGCTTCAAAAAATGGTAAAAGTTTCAACCATGGCAGTTTCCAACCAGTCAACGTTGGCACGTAAGATAGCGAGTAGCAAAGCCAAACAATACCCCATAACACGAGCATGATCCTAAACCAATCTAGAGATCTTGATTGTATTTCTGCAAAGCGTTCCAATAATTGCTGACGGTGTCTGGCATGCACTTGTAGTGCCTTGATGAAATAAAAGGCGTTAAACACCATAAATACAACCATATTAGCAATGCAGGTGTATAAGGCGACTTTAAAGTGCTCTGGATTACGTGTTGCGGGATCTGCTAATGCGAGTTTTTCGGCTGATGTGAATCCGATAGCAAATGGCAACATCGCAAGAATAGCCACAACAGGCCCTATCATGGCTATTGCGTAGCTTTTCTTAGAAATTGCAAGCGTTGGCGACATAGTGGCGCATGCATAAAAAAATAAAGCTGGACCAAGGAGGATACGTACAGGCATTTGCATTCCTACTAATGCAGGAAAGTACTGATATGCACCCGTATAAATGACGAGCTCTCCGCTAACATGGATAAGTAGCAAGAATAATAGCGCAATGAGGTATGTTGTTTGTGGTTGCTTCGGTTTGTTCATTGCTTGCACAAGTGCAAGTAAAATCACGCCCCACATACCGGAATAGATGACGGTGTCTAAAACATCCATAATTTCCCTAATACTAGATATAGTAGATAAAACTCGCTGTATATTAAGTACATGTAATGCTTGTGTAAAGTTTGATAGGGTGTTTTTTTATAATTTAATTAATAATTTTATGGCTGGAAGGTTATGATTTAAATAGATATATTTATTATTTATCTGCTTAAAATGTATTCTTTCTCATTGGTGTTTAATAAACTGGTTGTTAAAGCATGCCAACCAATTCTGATGCAAATTCAAGCCTTATAAGGTCTATTTTTACTCATATATTGTATTAGTTTCAATCTTAGCGGTGCTGCTTTTTATTAAATCAACTTACCTACTTTGTATTGCTCGGTAGGTATGGTCATAGCGATTTTTACCATCTTGGTTAGGGACTTGCTATGAGGTCGTGTAGACAAAAGTTGTCTTGTTTTAATCTCGATATTCATGAATATTGGACTGGAAACGTTTTTTGATTGTCAGGGTAACAAGTTTGTTGAGTGACACAATTGGCCAAAAATAAATTTGCTATTGCTGCTATGGAATTCAACTTAATTTACAGCGATTTGGCGTATTTCTATCTACTCTTATTTAGGGGGTGTTATTTATTTAACAGTGATGTAGATGCCAATGCGCTTACACTGATCTTGAGTACGAGAATAACGGTATAAATACAGACGACCAAATACTAAGGAGTGCGAATGCATTTGTTAACTGCGAAAAGATATTTATTGGTGAAATGTTGCCTGTTACTCAGTGGCTTGGCCGTTGCTAGTATATGGGCAAGTACAGAAGCAGTTGATAATGAAAAACCTTATTGGCAGCAAGCGCCTTCTTTACCTATACCATTACAAGAGATCTATCCTGCGGTATTTAAAGAGCGGATCATTGTTGGAGGCGGCTTTACTCCATCAAAAACACCGTCTTTTCATGGTCTGGGTCCGAGTAAAGATGTTTATTTGTTAAATCCATCAACTGAACGTTGGCAGTCAGCCCCTTCATTGCCTGAACGTCGTCACCATCTGGGGATGGTGAGTAATAGGCATTATATTTATGGGATCGGTGGGTATTCAGGGCCTAAAGACGATGCGTGGAAAATAAAAAGGTCTGTGTTCAGATTAGATGGTAAGTTTCAGAGTTGGCGCTCTGGACCTTCACTCCCTATTCCGCTAGCGGAGTCTGTTTATGCCAATGTCGGAAAGTATATTCATGTTATTGGTGGCAAAACCATTTCTTCTAAGACTGGCAAGAAGGTAGATTCCAACGCGCACTATGTGCTCGTGAATAATGCATATTGGCGAAAAGCAAAGCCCGCAAATATTGAGCGTAATTCTGCGGCAAGTGCTGTTATAGGCAATAAAATTTATGTTATTGGTGGACGGTCCTTGGCACTGGGTGGTAAAAATCTAAGTAACGTTGAAGTGTATGACACAAAAATGGATACTTGGACTGCTTTAAGTCCCTTACCGATTGCGTCAGCAGGGCTGTCAGCAAGTGTGCTAGATGAAAAAATCATTGTTACTGTGGAGAGGTATTTGGACCAAATCACCAATGGCAAAAAGGGGAGGCTTTTTCGAATGTGTGGATCTATGACACAAAAATCGATAAATGGCAAGCGCTGCCAGATATGCCGCAAGCACGACATGGGCATGGTGCTGTTACCTTGAATAATACGTTATATGTGATTGGTGGTGCCGCAAAAGTAGGCCCACAAGAGACATTGCAAAGTACACTTTCACTTAATAGATCGAATCCATAGTTTTTAGACATTTGGAGAATAGCCACCTATTGGGGCTATTCTTTATTTAATGGTTTTATTAACTCCAATA
Organism: Pseudoalteromonas sp. MMG033; assembly: GCF_057197785.1. Taxonomy (NCBI): domain Bacteria; kingdom Pseudomonadati; phylum Pseudomonadota; class Gammaproteobacteria; order Alteromonadales; family Pseudoalteromonadaceae; genus Pseudoalteromonas; species Pseudoalteromonas sp. MMG033. The sequence goes on along the minus strand of NZ_CM170070.1, from coordinate 4,752,955 downwards.
TGCCTTACCACCATGTCTTGTTTCGCAGTGATGAGCTGCGCGCGACGCATAAGATTCTTCCCCACGTAAGAATTCAATACTCCATAGTATTTTATCGTCTTTAAAACACGTAACGTGGAACCTGCTCGAAAATGCTTGTGATTCCATTGGGATTGCAGAGGCTAAGGTTGCTGTAAGTGCGAAAAGAATTGGTTTAATCATTGTCATTCCTTTTTATAGAAATTTTAATTTATTTATTGATTAGTGTATTACTTTTATTCCATGCATTTAATAACATGTTTTGATGGCTATTTACTTCTTCTAATTTGTCTCATCGTTGCTTTGCCACCCTGTACTCTCTCACAGTATTCTGCGGCGCGATTGGCAATGCGATCTTCGAATGTATAAAACTGTTCATGCCATAATAGACCCCCGTTTTTATGACAAAATACTTCTAGTCCGCCAGGCCCAGCAACTGATTTGTTCGGAAGTATAAAAGCAAGTGCGGCAAGTGGTATAAAAATAAACTTTTTTAGCATGTTAACTCCATTATCACTAGATTATATTGGTATTATTTAATTTGGCTTAATTAAATCTTTAGTGCACTTTACCAGCCAAAACCAATCGTTTTCGCTTTACCACCAAGCTTTCTTTCACAGTGATCTATCGTACGATAAATATAGTCAGTCTCATAACCAGAAAATCGTAGATTGAATATCAATGTGTCATTTTTATAGCAAAGTACATCTACATAGCCTAAAGCTTGAGATTGGTGTGGGATAGTTGTTAATACCGCTGCTGATGCGGCAAGAAGTAGTGCTTTAATCATCATTAATTCCTTTTTGAAAATAGTTATCATTACCATTTTCGGGGTTGTTCTAATCAATTGCATGACTTTGTAAAGGACTTTAATTAATATAATCTCAACTAATTTATTTAAATAAGTGCGACGTCATGAACTGTGATTTCATATACTCACTATTTTTTGGGTAAGTTTTTTCTAAATTAGTTAACCTTAAATAAAGGGTGCTGTAGTGAAGACTGTTTTAGACGTAAAAAAATTAGAGGGTAGTGAGTTTAAATCGGTTTTTATATGTTTTTTAAAGCTTTTTTCTATTTTTTCTATGCTCCATAGATGATCTTTCATTAGCCTTATCGTTTAAAGTCTCTTGTAAGCAATACTTTCAGGATTAGATGATGGCCTCGTCAGTTTTGATTAAAGGGAATTTCTATCTTGCAATATAATTAAGTAAGATTGATTAGGTGGATTTATTAAAATTATAATTTTGAGTAAAAGTCCATGATGAAGTGGAATCGTTTTATAGTATTTAGTTATAGAACTAAATAATGTATTTTTTAGATTTGTGGTGATAGGTTTTTAAATATAATGTTATATTAATTGATGTATTTATCAATTAAGCGCGATTGGTTGTTGGTCATTTTTTATGTTTTAGACACCATTATCATAATGCGTTGCAGCTCGATTAGTCACCTCAGTGGGTCAATCTTTATAAAAAATAACCGCAGTCTTGCTCGTATATTGAAATATTTTTACTGAAACACCACATCTTGTGTCACTGTAGCTACGCTTGTTGCTCCATTGTACCCTATTTTTTTAAATAGAAGTACCGGTCTTTGAACTTCTAAAGTTATAGTCCAGCCCATTGCGTCGCAGCTTGATGTACTTGAGCCGTTCGACTTTTTCTTTAGTTAATAAACACGGTATATTAATCCTGCAGAGAGTGCTGCACTATCAAAAAATCCCGCAGTTAATGCGAGTGCAAAAATAGTTGGTTTTTTCATACCCCCACATTGTTATTTTTAAATAATAAACGCCGAAGCGATCTTTAATTTAAATAACTAATTTATTTAAGTGAAATTATTCAAACAAGATTAAAGTGATTATGATTTTTATTGATAATAACTCTGTTTTTATATTTTATTAAATTAGTTAAGCAGGTAAATCAGAAGGTTACAAATGTAAGATTCATGATGAGTTGTTGCGAATAGCTCTTAACACTGGCTTTGACACATGTTAAAGTATCTAAAAACGTTATAACATATCAAATAAAGGATTTGTAATGAAACCCCTTAACTATGCTTGCCGTTTAAGCGTACTTACTCTCTCTCTTGCTGCTATTTTCTCTGCACAAGCCCAAAACAGCATCGAAACAATTGAGGTCCAAGGTGAGCGTCAAGCTTATCGTGGTGAGTTCTCTCACCTTGAAACGCCAGAGTCGACTTTTGAATTTGATGCTCAGCTGCTTGAAAATACAGGATTAACAGATCTGACAGATGTGCTTGATATGTCAGCTTCTGTGAGCCGCCAGAATAGCCTAGGTGGCCTTTGGGATAGCTATGCTATTCGCGGATTCTTCGGTGATGAAGATATGCCAAGTGGATACTTGGTAAATGGATTTAATGCAGGTCGCGGCTTTTCTGGACCACGTGATGTATCTGGTATTGAGCGTGTTGAAGTATTAAAAGGGCCAAAGGCTGCACTTTATGGTCGTGGTGAGCCGGGCGGTTCAATTAATCTGGTAACTAAAAAAGCCTCTTTTGATAATGCAAGCTCGGTGCAACTTACCGCTGGTAACCGCTCACATCGCCGTTTTGAGGCCGACGTGAATACAGTGATTAGTGATGATCTGGCAGGTCGCTTTATTGGGTTTTATCAAGAGGAAGACAGCTTTCGTGACACCATAGAAACACAAAAGCATGGGTTAATGGCATCACTTGTTTTCAAGCAAAGCGATCAGTCACGTATCTTGTATGATTTAGAATATGCTGAACATGAAATTCCATTTGACCGCGGTATTATTGCCGTTGGGGGAAATTTTGATTTCATGCCAATAGAGCGCTTTTTAGGTGAGCCGAATGATGGACCTACAACAACCAACGTGCTTGGCCATCAATTACAATGGAACTATGAGCTAAATGATACATGGGATCTGAGCTCTGCTGCTGCGTATCGCCAAACTGAACTAGACAGTTTCTCAAGCGACATAGAACTTTTACCATCACATCAGAAATTTTACTTTGATGGCCAAACCTTATCTAGACAGCACCGTGAGCGTCATTATGATACAGACCAGTATGTTGTGCGCTTTGAAGTAGCAGGACAGGTAGAAACTGGTTCAATCAAACATAATATTATTGCAGGTATTGACTATGATAGGTTTGAGTATGATAGAGCCTACTTAGTTGCCAGAGGTGCGCCAGTATCACCGACTGTTTCGGATCAGGATCTATATGCAATTAACGTACATAACCCTGTTTATGGCCAAGTAACCCCAGGTACGCGTTTACCTGCTGTTGTTCGTCAACAAAATCAGTGGTCTACAGGTTTGTATTTCCAAAACCAAATTGAATTGACCGACGCATTGCAAGTGCGTATTGGCGGTCGTTTTGATTCAATGAAGCAAACTTTAGAAGACAAAGTCAAACAACGTGACACGGATCAATCTGAAACACGTTTTAGCCCGCAATTAGGTGTCGTGTATCAAGTTGCTGATAACTGGTCTGTCTATTCTACTTACGGCGAAGGGTATCGTATGAACCTTGGTGCCGACATAAAAGGTAATGCATTTGATCTTAACGAAACAGACTCAATCGAGTTTGGTACTAAGTTCTCTTTATTTGATAATAATCTCGAGATTACAGCAGCTTATTTTGATAGTGAACAGAAAAATATCGTTGTTGTAGATCCTGTTAATGGTGGTCAAAGCGCCATTGGTAAAGCGAGCAGTGCAGGTTACGAGCTTGATATTGCAGGTCAATTACCTGCGGACATTGAAGTAAGATTCTCATATTCGTACCTAGATGCACAGGTGGAAGAGGATTACATTGATACCGCTATTTTTGTAGCAATTGAAAAAGGCGATGATCTGCTAAACATTCCTGAGCACTCAGCAAGCTTACAAGTCAGTCAAGACTATGTAGTGAGTGGCAATGCACTTACTGTCGGTGGTGGTCTTCAGTATGTTGATGAACGTTTGGGCCAACGTGGTGAGGACTTCTATTTACCATCTTTTGTCACTGCTAACTTGTTCGCTAATTATGACATTAATGCTCAGTGGTCAGTGAAAGCACAAGTTCACAATGCATTTGATCGCAAACACTTTACAAACTCTTATACGCAATTCTGGGTACAGCCTGGTGAGCCTCGTAAAGTATTACTGTCTACGTCTTATCAGTTTTAGGAATAACGACAGAGACTTATAAGTCTTAACAAAATGCCTTGGTAAGTCTCCCTACCAAGGCATTTTTTTATGCTTGTTGTGATATCAAGCGTCTTTGTATGTTACTGAAGAAACCTTTGATGTCCTCTAGTACGACATATAAGCAAGGTACCATTATCAGGGTAACAAATGTGGCGAAGAGCACCGAGAAGCTTAGAGAAATAGCGGTTGGAATAACAAATTGCGCCTGTAAGCTCGATTCAAACATGATAGGAACTAAGCCCAAAAACGTGGTCAAAGATGTTAAAAATATGGCTCTAAAACGGGACACACCCGCATTGATGACCGCGTCTTTAATATCTTGACCGAGAATTCGGCTTTTATTTATCACATGCGTCATGACCAGTGAGTCATTGATCACAACACCCGCTGCGGCGATGATGCCAAAAATAGACATCATACTTAGGCTGTAGCCTAAAATGAAATGGCCCCATAGCGCACCGACTAAGGCAAAGGGGATAACCGACATCACGATAACAGGTTGGGCATAACTTTGCAGCGGCAGTGCGAGTAATACATAGACAACTAAAAGTCCGACAATGGCGAAGTTGACCATTTGGCTTTGCTCTTTGCGCTGCTCTAATAAAGCACCGCCGAGCTGTGTCATAAGCTCAGGATGTTTTACTTTAAGCTGAGGCAGAAGAGTCTCTTCGATTAATTTAGCCACGTCATTGATGGCTGATACTTGCTCGTCGACATTGGCACTGATAGTGATAACTTGATGGCCTTGCTCACGAGTGATCACCGATATCCCAGGTACTTCGACGGTTGTGGCAATATCACCAAAAAATACCTGTTCGCCATTGGACAATGTAATGAGCGTCTTATTTATCTCACTAACTTTTTCACGATCAGCATGTACGCCTTTGACCATAAAGATCACTTCCTGCCCTTCACGCATTACACGCTGCATCTCTATACCAAAATATCGGGCTGCAAGTTGCGTGGTTACATCACTTGCGGTGATTTGTAATTGGTGTGCCAATGGCTTGAGCTGCACTTGATATTCAGTTTGTGCGCTATCAAATGAAGAAAAGACACTGTGTACGCCGTCGACACTATTTAGTTTGTCGATGAAGTCCTTACTTGCCAGTTGTAAAGTTGCGATATCGTGTGCAAACAGTTGGTACTGTAAGTCTCCTTTTTCAGCAATATCAATGACATCTGATTCAATAGTGAACTTTTTAACTCCAGGTATAGTGGGCAGGGCTTCTCGCCAGCGCCTTGCTAATTCAAAGGTATCAAAAGGTCTGTCAGCTTCGGCGACTAAAGGCGTGACAACTTCAGCTTCAGTTAGATGATCAACGCGTGTATACATGGCATCGACCATGATTTTGCCTGTTTCAGCTTGTATTTCTTGCTCCACTCGTTGAATCAAGCTTTCAATTTGCCTTACCGCTTCCAGTGTTTGCGCCTCTGAGACGTTATTATTCATTTGAATGTTGATCGACGGATAGTCATGCGGCACTTTAGGGACGGGCGTAAAGCGAACTTGGCCACTGATAAGCAAGCTCACTGAAAAAACTAGCATCAAGACAAAGCCTATGATCACCGCATAGCGATGGTTGATGCTTAGTTTAAGCAGCGGCACATACCTTTTGTTTAACCCTTGTTGAAAGTGATTATTAAAGCGCGAACGCCAGTGTGTGCTAGACAGCTTAGGCATAGGAGTAGAAGCGAGGTGAGCAGGTAAAATCAGTTTTGACTCGATAAGGCTAAAAAATAAACATAAGATGCATACGCCAGCAATGGCAATAAATTGGCCTGAGTTGGGACCTGTGCTGAACATAAAGGGCATAAATACAGCGATGGTTGTTAACACACCAAATGTGGCAGGCATGGCGACTTTTTGCGTACCGAGAATGATTTGCTGATTAGAGTGTCCATGCTTTTCTATTTGCTCACATACGCTTTCACCGATGACGATGGCGTCGTCTACCACAATGCCGAGCACCATGATGAAGGCAAATAATGAAACTAAATTCATGGTGACACCGAGTACAGGCATAAACCAAAAGGCGCCGAGCATGGCAACGGGTAAGCCTAACATGACCCAAATGGCCAGTCGGGTGCGTAAAAACACTGCGAGTACGATAAAGACAAGTAGGGCACCCTGAGCTAGGTTGCTTAACATCATATTTAATCGACCATCTAGGTAGTAGGTGACGTCGACAAATTCGTAAATCTCTACTTCGCTTGGCAATGTTTGGCGTTTGCGCTCAATGTATGGCTTTACGGTGTCCACAACTTGTGTAAGTGACTGCTCTTTATCCGCTAATACCATAATATACAGGGCGCGCTTACCGTTAAATCGTCCCTGATTGAGTGACTCTTTAAAGCCGTCTTTGATAATAGCAATGTCCTTTAGGTAAATCTTTTCACCTAGCAAGCCGGTTAAAATCGGCACTTCTGCTATCCCCAGTCCAGTGTATTGGCGGGATTGCATTCTAAGGTAGATGTTACCGCTGGCAGTTTTAATTTGTCCTGCTGAGAGGTTATTGGATTGAGCGCGCAGTGCTGTTACAACTTGTGCAAGGGTTAGGTTGTACTCTCTTAGTTTATCAGGTGCGATTTCTATGGCGACTTCATAGTCAGGCATCGCAGATAGGTCGACATGAGAGATCCCTTTCAATTGTAATAATTCGTCTCTCATTTCATCTCCCAGTCGCCTTAATGACACGGGATCATCCAAGCCCGATACGACGACGCTAAATGCGCGCTGCCTTTGCACATTTTCATATACCAACAAGGGTTCCATATCGTTTGGAAAAGTTGCGATGCTGTCGAGCTTTAGCTTGATCTCATCTAGTCGTGAGGCAACGATTTCGTTGTTATGGAGCTGAACTTCGATATGGCCACCTGAAGGAGAAGCGGTGCTGATAATGCGCTTTATCCCCACTTGAGGTTTTAAGGCCTGCTCGATTTTTATCAAAATATTTTCTTCGATCTCTTTAGCGGATGCACCAAGTTGTAATGCTCTAATAGTCACCTTATTGCTATCTGATATAGGAAAGGTTTGCCGTTGAATACTGTTGTAGCCGAGTATTCCCATGCAAACAATCAGTAATAACATTAAGTTAGCGGCAACAGGGTGATTAACAAAGTAACCTATCAAACCCGGACGCTGACTCATTGGTTATCTCCTTTGTCTGCCAATCGCACGTTAGCGGTTTGTTGTTTTACTTGCATGCCATGCTGTGGATATTCAGGGAGCCGTGTCACAAGCTGATAGCGTCGCTGTTTGGGGGCGGCTATCAGTGCAAAGTCCTGTTCTTGGCGAAGTACAGGCGCAGAATACTTGGTCAGAGTTTGACTCTCATCTAGTAACCATACCGCCTTATTTTTAAGCTGTGCTTGCGGTATTTTGAGGACGTTTTTAAGCGTTATTCCATTGACATTGGCTTGTAAAAATTGACCAAAATACAAGGGGGTATTATCGCTATGTAATGCGTAGGGGTCGTCAATTCTTATTACATAGTATGCCATGCGTGTTTTCTCATTAAAGCGGCCCGTATGGCGTGTTAAAACGCCGTTTCTTTCAATGCTGCCGGTGCTTATTTGAACGTCTGTGATCGGCAATGTCGGTAAAAATGGACGGTCAAATCCAGCAATGGGTACATGCATTTCGCCATAACTTAAATTCACCAGCTGGCCCAGCGCTTGCGCTTTAGACACGACTTGCCCAAGCCCTGTATTTCGGTTGGTTACAAGTGCATCATATGGTGCATAGTATTTTGTTCTTAATAGGTTTTTATTGGCTTTCTCTAAGCTTGCTTGCGCAGCTTTTAAGCGTGCTTTGGCGCTCGCTACTTGGGGCTTTCTCAGTGCAAGCTCGGTGCTATTGGGGTTATGTGCCCACTCTTTTTTAGCGACCGCTGCTTTAGCCAGTTCTTCAGACAGAGTTGCTTGTGCAAGTGCTAGATTTGCTTGTTTGTCTTTTACTTCAGTCTCGTAATCAAATGGGTCAAGTGAAGCTAAAACCTCGCCCTTTTTGACGATCCCGCCCTCAATGAACTTGTTATTTAACCACACGATTTTGCCACTGAGTTCAAACGCAATGTCGGTTTTTTCGCTCGGTTGCAATACACCAGAAAGCGAAAGCTTTGTCCGATAATCAACAATAGTTAAAGGCTGTGTTACCACTGTTGGGCGAGTGTCTATGCGCGGGGATACTGCAACTTCTTTTTTTCCAAATATAAGGAGCGCTGCGCACGCTGAACCGCCTAAAATTAATACAGCAAGCAAGACCAGTAATCGCCCTGCATGTGTATGATAATAAGACTTATTTTTATTTATTCCCATGAAAAAAGACTCTGTCTGTATTTATTTTAATCGTAAATTTTATGTTTACGTGAAATGTAAGTTATTAAGAAGAATGAATTTATTCATCTTAATTGGTTTACATCAAGGTTACTTGTAAGTTATGTTATAACATAAAACAGGGACAATATAGTAAATTCTTCGTTATGAATATTTCAAATCAAGCACTCGTTCACGCAACTAAAATCGTGGATGGATTCCAACATATCAAGTCAATGTCCGCACTTGAGATCACCCCAGACAATATGACGACGTTTCATCAGTTTTTGGACTTGCTTTCTAATGAGCATGGCAGTGACTTTGCAGATAATGTTTTGGCACAACAAGAGATCCAAGCAATAAAACCTGGGATCCAGCAGCTGTTCAGTCAGGCATCGAGTTTATATGAGCGACATTGGGCAGAGCGTATCGTTCAAAGCTCAGATCCAAAGTTGACTTTGAGCAACGAATATCCGTATTACAAACATTACCAACGTGCCACAGGGCTGGAGGTAAACGCGATCCACTCATTGGCAGCGACGCCGGTCAAGAATGTATTAATGGTTGGCTCGGGCGCATTGCCATTGACAACACTGGCATTACATCAAAGTGGCTTGAGTGTTGATAACCTTGATATCAATGGCCCAGATCTATTATTGGGTCAGCAGGTATGCGATGCACTGTCACAAAAGCACCACATGAAATTTATCCACAATGATATTTGTGAGCAAGGCAATCTTGACCAATATGACGTGATTTGGCTTGCGGCCTTAGTTGGTGATGAGTCTTTGAAAGAGAAAATCATTGCGCACTTGTATGCACAGATGAAGCCGGGTGCACAGCTGGTTGTTCGTACGGCTTATAATTTACGCACCTTGTTATATCCAAGCATTGATGAGCAAGGTCTTGCCCCATTTCAGCTCAAACTGAAAATCCAAACCTATGCAGATAATTTCCACTCAATTTTAATTGCGCAAAAGCCAGAGTAACTTATGTCAATTTTTAGTTCTTACTTGCGGCTTTCGGCTGAGTATCGGTGGATGCTGGTTGCTGCCTTTGTGTTTAACCTTGGGTTTTACATGCTGATCCCGTTTTTGGCGGGATATTTGAAGCAAGATTTGTTACTCAGTGCCACCTTGGTGGGGGTTGTCTTAGGTGTGCGTTCATTTTGCCAGCAGGGCTTATTCCTAGTTGGTGGATTGCTTGCAGATCTATTTGGTGAAAAGAAGCTGATTGTTATTGGTTGCTTGTTACGTGCAGTTGGCTTTTGTCTGTTTTTATTCTCAGACATAACCGCGTTATTGTTTCTTGCTGCATTTTTAACGGGCTTTGCTGGTGCGCTATTTACACCAGCGGCACAGGCTTATTTTTCAAAGCAACAAGTGCTCAGCCGCGCGCAAATGTTCTCTTTAGTGGGGGTTGCGCGAAACGGTGGCGAGCTTCTTGGCCCAGTTTGCGGTGTGCTTCTACTCAACATTAGCTTTGATATGTTATGCATTGTCTCTGCATTACCTTTTGCATTGTTTGCACTGGTATTCACTGTGTTGATCCCTGAGCGTCAAAAGCAAGATAAAAGCGGCAATGATGATAAGTCCTCTGCGACCTCTCAAAATGGTGGCGTGAAAGCAATGGTAGCTGGTGTATTGGGTAATCGTGCATTTTTAAAGTTCTCTGCGGTAATGGCAGGGTATTTTATGCTTATCAACCAGATCTCATTCGCAATCCCCATGCATATTGTTGACCAACAAGGTAGTGCGAAAGATGTCGCTTGGGTATTGACCCTATGTGCATTGATCTCGATTTTTTTACAATTTCCTGTCACCAAACTATGCGAACGTTGGTTATCACCAAAGCAGTGGATAAGTATCGGTATCGCATTGATGGGTCTGTCTTTTGCAACGCTCATCCCCGCTTGGCCATATGAACATGGGGTGTTGTATTACCTGCCACTGAGTGTGTTAGCTGTGATTTTTACCCTAGGTACCATGGTGAGCTTCCCGTTTATTATGAGCGAGATCTCTGAATTGGCAAAAGACAAGTCAGTCGCTACGCACTACGGTTTTTTCTATTTATTCGCGGGAGTCGGCTTAATTGCAGGCAGCAGCGTGGTCGGCGTCGCGTTTGATTTATCCAATATCAGTGAACATCTAGCATGGTATTGCCTAATCCTAATTGGCCTAATTACGGCAATACTGAACACAGTGTTGAGCGCTTCTGTAACCCAAGAATCGCAAAGCAACGCAACCAGCACATCTACCCAATAAGTAAGGAACTTTAAATGATTCATCTCACCCCACAGCAGCAACGTGCTTATATGTCAGACTATTTAGAAAATGGTTGGCGTGAAGAACGCATGTCGTTTAGCTCGGTGTCGTTAGAGCCGGGTTATATCGACGGTAGAATTAATGTCGAGCACTTTCAGATGCCAGGAGACGGTCAATTTCATTTCAGTGCGCAAAGCGCGATGATTTGGATTTCTCAGCTAGGGATTATATACGGTTGCTGGGACAATCAGCTTAGTGAAAAAGCTGGTGAAGTGTATATACGAGGTTTAGATATTAAATTTAAACGCACAATTAACACCACAGAAGAAGTCCGTTTTGAAGGTTTTTTCCCAAAACACTGCAAAAAACACCTTTCAAAAGATCTGGTGTACTACAAAAATGCACAGATCCATGTTGAAGGTGGCGCATTTACAGGCACGGCTAGTTTCTTAGTGCCGACAGGCTAAATGATAAATGTTTCTATTTAATCAACAAATGTTATGTTATAACTAAGCAATATTGACGTAGTCGTCTATTTTAAGTTCCGCTCGAGCGATGAGAAATGCCTTAATTATGGGCGGTTATCGCTTTGGCGGAATTTTTTAGTATAAGGAGTGTTTTGTGTTAGAAGCCAAAAATTTAAAAAAATCCTTTTCAGATAAGCAGGTAATTAACGACCTTAGCTTTAGTGTTGAAGAAGGCCAAATCATGTGCCTGTTAGGTGCAAATGGTGCAGGGAAAAGTACCACGCTGAATATTTTTCTGAATTTCTTACAGCCAGATAGTGGGCAAGCTTTGATTGATGGTGTGGATGTACACAGCAGCAAAGGCTCAAAAGAAAAGCTTGTGTACTTACCTGAGCAGGTCAATTTATATCAAGAGTTTAATGCCATTGATAATCTTAAGTATTTGGCGAGTTTATCCGATTTATCTGTGACTGAGGCGCAAATCAATGCTGCTTTGGACGAGACAGGGTTGGAGCCAAGTGCGCGCTCACAATCTTTAAAAAATTACTCGAAAGGCATGAGGCAAAAAGTCGGCATTGCCTTTGCGATCATTCGACAAGCAAAGGTACTTTTATTGGATGAGCCGACATCAGGCCTTGATCCAAGTGCGACCTTAGAATTTATCCGCATCATCGAGCAGCTTGCGAAAAAAGGCGCTGCGATTTTGATGGTAACGCATGACTTTTATTGTGCGCACACGTTAGCTGACAAAATTGGGATCATGGACAAAGGCACATTGCTGACCTTGCTTGATAACAAGCAACTGCCATTGCAGACACTTGAAAATACTTACCATGAGTTGATTTCAGGAAAAAGTGTTATCCGCGAAGCAAGCTAAGCAGTCGTCGTGATAGTAGGTTAAACACTACTGTGTTCATACAGGAAATATAATTACATGATAAATCACAGAGTAATGAAGATATTTCGCCACGAATTAGCCAGTAAGCGTAAAAGCCCTAGCTTGTGGTTGATCTTCATCATGATCCAATTGTTGCTGGCAATCGCGTTATTCACAGGTTGGCAGCAGTATCAACATAACGCGCAAACGCAGGCAAAAGCCCAATCACTTGTTGAGCAGCAGTGGGAAGCGCAACCTGATAGACATCCACATCGAGTGGCGCACTTTGGTCACTTTGCTTTTCGTACGCCCAGTGCATTGAGCTTTTTTGATTTAGGGGTAAATTCTTGGGTTGGCAACAGCATTTTCTTAGAAGCGCATAAGCAAAACAGTGCTAATTTTGCCAATGATCAAGATGGCGGGACCTTACTGCGATTTTCAGAGTTAAGCAGTGCCAATATCTTATTAACGATTTGGCCGTTACTCATTATTGCGCTTGGCTTTGCAAGCATCAGTGGTGAGCAAAAAAGCGGGACTTTACGCCAACTTATGTCTATGGGCGTGTCATTTCGAGATTTAGTCACGGGAAAAAGCTTAAGCTATCTATTCTTGTCCGTGATCTTTATTTTGCCTGTTTTTATTTTGGCGTTGGTATTGGCAGCAAGTACAGGTGCAGCATTTTCATCTGAAGCGCCACTTCGACTATTGTTGCTATTCACCGTTTATGTGCTTTATTGCTTATTTTGGATTGGCTTAACGTTGTTTGTTTCTAGTTTAGTGAAAGCGCCGAAGCAAGCTTTGGTATTATTAACGTCGATTTGGTTTATTTTGACTATTTTGATGCCGCGTATGCTGGCTGAAATTGCACATAATCAGTACCCTCATCAAAAGCGCAATGACTTTGAATTAGCCATTAAACTGGATAACCGTAAAGTCGGGGACAGTCACAATCCGAACGATCCTTACTTTAATAAGTTCCGTGAAGACACATTGAAAAAATATGGCGTGAGCACGGTCGAGGAGCTGCCAGTCAATTACAAAGGGTTGGTAATGCAAGAGGGCGAAAAGCTTAATGCTGAGATATATAAAAAGCATTACGAAAAACAGCTTGAGCAATTCTCAGCGCAGCAGCGTTTTGTTAGCCAGTTTTATTGGTTGAATCCTTATTTGTTCGTACGAGATTTTTCAATGGCGCTCACGCGTACAGATACGAGGCATTTTTTAGATTTTGAGCAACAAGCAGAAGCGCACCGTTATGCGCGTATTCAAAAACTCAATAAGTTGCATACAGAAGAAATTGATCATCACAATGACAGAGATCAGCGCATCGATAAATCGTACTGGCAGGAGTTTGAAGCCTTTACTTATAAATCACCTGTGCTTGGTTGGTCATTGAGCCCGTTTTCTTTGGCTTGGTTGCTGCCTTTATTGGTAGTTTTAGTGATGTTTGGTTCATTAAATTCTAAAGGGATGCAAAGGAGAGTTTATGCTGCTGTTTAAACTTGAGTGTAAGCGACTGTTCTCAGGGGCTATCAATAAACTTGTATTGCTACTTTTTGTGATAGCGGGTGTATTTGCAATTTATCAAGGTGCGCAAGGGTATAAAACGCTGCGTATTGATCAGTACAAATCTAAAATCGTGTTTCAAAAAGAGCGTGAACACGTTAATAAAAGGGAGACTCTGCCAGCTCCAGGTTCTTTGGCTTATTATGCCAGCGCACCAACAGAGTGGAAACTCAGTCCGTGGGCTGCGTTGTTTGTCGGTGAAAGTCATTCATCTATGGTTGCCTCTAAAGTGCGTGCTACTGCATTGCAAAGCCAAATATTTAATCGAGAAATAGTCAACCCTGCGCAGCAGCGAACAGGGGGGTTAGATCTTGGCTTTGTCTTAGTGTATCTGTTGCCCCTTGTTATAGGTATCTTAACCGTTACTTTGATTTCTGATGAGCAACATGCAGGGCGCTGGCGAATGTTAAATGCACTGCCAAAAAGTGCATTTAGTCAGGTTGCAAAGCAGCTGGCGCTGCGCTTTGCTGTGATCTGGTTATTGGTGATCTTATTATTGGTTAGTGCGGCGATGCTCTTATCATTGCCATTTGATGGCATTTTTTGGACTGTGCTACTGGCAAGCACCTTATACATGGTGTTTTGGTTTGCCATTGCTACCTTGATCATGAGTTTTGGTAAAACGAGTGTGTTTAACAGCTTGGCTTATCTAAGTAGTTGGGTGGTTTTTGCCATGTTAGTACCAAGCGCTGTGCACTTATATTTGTCTAACCAGTACAAGACTGATGCTCCCCTTGAAATGAGTCTGACACAGCGTGTCACGCTAAATGATGGTTGGGATAAAGATAAGCAGCAAACTTTAGACACGTTTTTACAGTATGAGCCTAATTGGCAAGATACCGCGCCACTTGGCGAAGCATTTGATTGGAAATGGTATTATGCACAGCAGCATTTGAGTGATGTTGAGGTCGCTCAGTTATGGCAACAGTATCGCGACAATAATCAAGCGCGCCAGCAAACACTACAAACATTGAGTGCGTTGTCACCGGCCTTGTTCTTCCAGCTTAAATTAAATCAGCTCGCAAATACTAGCAGCGCTGATCAAGCTGATTATCGTTTGCAGGTGGCTGAATATCATCAACAGATCCGTCATTTCTTCTATGACTTTATGTTTTTTGACAAACCAGTCACTAAAAATGATGTTGAAAACTTCCCATTGTTTGAAGCCAAGCCACTTAATAAAGAAATCAATATTTGGCAAATATTGATCAGTGCCTTAGTCATTTTTGCATTGGCATTCTTTTCGGCTGTCCGTTTGAAGCAGTTACGTCCTATCTAAATTTATACCCCAAAGGCAGCTATCGCTGCCTTTATTTCTCTTTTCATATCTTTTGTCAAACTGACACAATACCGGGCTGGTTGAATTTTGTTCATTATTGTGGTTTTGTATTACTGGGTACATTTAATGCCAGAAGTCATGGCATCCATAAAAACTAGATGAGGGATCAATATGAAACGGCCTTGTTTCCTAAATATTTGAACTTCTGACCTTTTGCGTGATCAGATCAAAAAACATAACGCAACTCAAGCCACCATGACAAAGAAAATTAAGAACTGGTCTGCCTATAACCGAGCGTTGATACAGCGTGGCAATATTGCTATTTGGCTCAGCGACGACGCTATTCAACAATGGCAAACCGCAGAAAAACACGGTGGGCGTGGTCGTTCAAATAAATATACTGACTTGGCAATTGAAACTTGCCTGACACTTCGGTCTGTCTTTAATTTGCCACTTCGAGCACTTGAAGGGTTCGTTAATTCACTCCTCAATTTAATGGATGCACCTATTCACTCCCCTGGTTACAGCTGTTTGTGCAAGCGAGGAAAGACACTAGATGTTCAATATCGAACCAAGCCAACCACGCAGGGATTTATTGATATTGTTGTCGATAGCACTGGCCTAAAAGTTTATGGTAATGGCGAATGGCATACCCGAAAACACCGAGCCAGCAAGCGTCGGACTTGGCGTAAGTTGCATTTGGCTATAGATGCAGCCAGTCATGACATTGTCAGTGCAGAGCTATCAATGGTGAATGTATCGGATGGTGAAGTGTTAGGTGATTTACTACGGTCACTTCGGAGAAATGTTGACAGAGTAACAGGTGATGGTGCTTATGATACGCGTGATTGCTATGATGAAATTGCAGCCAAAGGTGCCGTAGCTCGTATTCCCCCAAGAGAAAATGCCCAATATTGGGAGAAAGGTCATCCGAGAAACAGCGCCATAATATTAATGCATCAATTTGGTTTAAAACACTGGAAGGAAAAGTCAGGCTATCATGAGCGTTCGCTGGCTGAAACAGGCGTTTATCGTTTTAAACAGCTTACGGGTGACAAATTAACAAGCCGCACCTTCAACAGCCAACACACAGAAGTAATGATTAAAGCCAAGGTGATCAACACGATGAACAGGCTAGGTATGCCTGAATATAGGTAAAAATAACAAGGCTGTCAGTAAAGGCCTATTTGATCAACAAGGCCACCCATATATGTCATCTCAATACAAATTTATGTGCCCCCTGCTCATGACAAGGTGCATTGAAAGTATGATACCAACAACAGACTTACTGAAGACGATTATATTTTTTGGCTGCTAACCAAGCACATGGTAAGGTGAAAGCTATTACTCCAATCAAATGCCAGCTCAAATCAAAACCTTGATGTAAAGATAAAATACTCAGTCCCAATTGTGAAAGGTGATAACTGGGTAACAACCATGCAACGAGCTGCAGTAATTCAGGAAACATGGTGATCGGTAACCACAAACCTGACAGCATTGAGATGGGTAAATAAACTAAATTCACCAGCGCTGGAGCGGCTTTTGCAGAGAAGCTCAACCCCATACACAGTCCCAACATGCAAAATGGAATTGTGCTTAAAACAGCCAAAAAATATAGCTGAATCCATTGCCCAAAAGCCATATTTACACCAGCAAGCACCACCGCTAAGCAGCTTAACAACACAAATATCAGGGACGAAAACACAATAGCGGTAAAGGTTTTGCCTAATAGATATTGGCTGGCAGGCATTGGCGATAACTGCTTGAGTGTCAGAAGGCCATTTTCTCGCTCGGTCGCAACATTCACACCGAAATTAAATAAAGCTGGGCCCATCACACCAAAAATTATGTAATTGACCAACAAGTAGCTGCTTGTTGTGGGGTCGCCCATCGCCACACCAAAAAATAAATAAAACGCACACGGAAAAGCAAGGGCAGGGATCACAAACCCTAAACTCCTAAATACACTTTTTAAGTCACACCATGCTTCTTGACGCAAGCTGTACAGGGATAAGTTGGTCATGCAGCTTGCTCCTGCTCTGTTAAAGTAATAAACGCCTGCTCTAATGAACTGGGTTTAACACTCAGTTGCTGACATTCAAAACCAGCATTAAACGCGGCTTTTAATAACTCATTAGGGGCCGGGCAGCACGTTTTAGCTATGCCCTTATCGAGCTGCCAACGCCACTTATACAGGTGTTTTTGTAACGACTCTAAACTATCGTTATAACGAAAACTTACTTCACTCACCTGCATGCTTTGACTAAGCTCAGCAGCACTCCCATGCGCTACAATATGGCCTTCATTTAGAATGAATAACTCATCACTTAAGGCTTCTGCTTCTTCCATATAATGTGTGGTAAGTAACACTGTTTTTCCTTGAGCTTTAAGTGCACCAATAGTTTGCCACATCTGTTTGCGTGCACTCACATCCATCGCTAGGCTTGGCTCATCTAAAAACACAATTTCAGGATTGCCAATAATTGCGATAGCAAATAGCAGTCGCTGCTTTAATCCGCCTGACAATTGGTTAAATGCTTTGTCACTATGCTGATTTAAGTCACACAAACGCAGTGCTTTAGTAATCTTCAACGGGGCACTATGATAGCTTGCAAATAGGGTTAGTTGCTCCTCTACGGTTAAATTACCAGGTAAGCTGCCTACTTGTAACATGGCGCCTACTCTCGCTTTTGCTTGCACAGATCCAGCTTGCATATTTAAGATACTTATCTTGCCTGCTGTGGGTTTTAAGCGGCCTAATAAAAGATTTATTAATGTCGTTTTACCAGCACCATTAGCGCCTAATATGCCATACACTTTGCCTTTGTCTAAGGTAAATGAAAGGTCATTTAGCACCGTTTTACCTCCGTAGCTGTGGCATAGCCCCTCTACGGTAATGGCAGTGTGTTCAGTCATAGTCTATCCCCTCATCATGGTTGCTTTTTCATACTTTTTATTGTCTCAGCAAGAGCCTGTATGTTTGCTTCTATCAGCGTCTTCTGGCATTGGCAGTTCGACCCAATTAAGTGCTTGAACTATATATCCTCTGGCATTCTGTCATCTTGTTGGTAAGGTTAGTGTGGCAATATATTTGCAATGGGGTTAGTGAGCATTGTCATTGATTTTTATGACAAATGTCATATTGAGGTAAGAAATAAACACTCCATTTATGTCAAGGTAAGGAAATCTCTCGGGGCAGCTTTTACTGCCTCGTTATCGTTATTTTATTCTCTACCAGCTGCATTTTGATGATTAACCACATGCAATAAAGCATTTTCTATCCTAGTTGTAAAATTGCTCACATACTGACTGTTTTACATAACCGCCACATTAAAGTAGCTATTCAAGTGTGGCAGAGGGGTCGGGTAGAAAGCGCGAGTGGTATGTGTTTAGCATTGATAATAGGAGAGGGGGAAAGCTCACCATAATGCTCTATACTGAAAATGTGTTGCTCGGCAAGTTTGTCATATGATCGAACATTTTAACCTCCTTTTTAGCAATTTTATCAATATTGGTTGCGACAAAGACGATGTCTATGCGCATAAGATCCGAGTGTGTAACATTTTCGCGCTCTTGTCTTGTACCATCGTTGTATTGGATGCCTGTCTGTTTGTCTTCTTTTATACATCTATTACAGCCGTTTTAATGATTATGCTGTTGGTAGTCGCTTGTTGCGTGGCACTGACTTTACAATTTTACAAGCATCACTACTTCGCTGGGCTACTACTTTTTCTCAGCGTTATAAGTTTTATTTTTATTCAGGCTTATTGGGTTATTGGAAACGAGGTTGGAATTCAAAATACTTTTTTGACCCTCTTACCTATGCCATGGCTGTTACTTGAAGGAAGCCGGCGAAGCACAAAAATACTCTTGTCCGTTCTTTGCTGTAGTTGCTACTTTTTTATTGAGTATCACCAGCCGATTGAGCCGATAATAACTTTACAGAGTGCACATAAAGGCGCTTTACAAATACTGTATGAATTGCTGGCTATGTTTGTGTTAATTTTAATTGCAGTTACATTTGATAATGATCGCTATAAATTTGAAAACGAGCTGAAAAAGATGGCGATGACAGATGGTTTGACTGGCATTGCCAATCGAAAAAAGCTTTTTATCGAGGGTGCCAAGGCACTGTGTGCGGTTAAGCGACACAAGTTGCAATTTTGTGTTGCACTCATGGACATAGATCACTTTAAAAAAGTAAATGATAATTATGGTCATAGCCATGGAGATGCTGCGTTGAAAATAGTGGCAAAATTATTAGCAGAAACTACACGAGAAAGCGATATCATTGGACGATATGGCGGTGAGGAATTTGCCATTATATTTCAAGGCACAGATATAGCTTCAGCAATCGATAAGTTGAATTTAATACGTAAAAAAATAGAAGTAGAGCAGATTTGTTATGGTGGCGTTTGTATCAATTGCACTGCAAGCTTTGGGGTTACTCAACTGAAGAGCTCAGGTCAAAGTTTAACCGAACTATTTGACCAGGCAGATGCTGCATTATATGACTCTAAAGATAAGGGGAGAAATTGCGTATCTGCTTACTAATTCCCTTATAAACACTAAACGTACCTATCATCAGCTGCTGTATTAGTTGAGTGTAAAACACAATAGATGATATAAACTGAGTGTATATATGTTAACTAACCTCCTTTTAAAATATATTGCTAGCTGGGGTAAGTAAAAACTCTGGTTGGTATTTGCATTGGCTGCTTTGCTGTTGATGAGTGTTCACAGTGCTCTAGAGATAAGCTAGCTAGGGGAAAAGTAAAACCACATATTGGTATAAGGTTTTAAATGAGTAAGGGAATATAAAGTATTGTGAGTATTAGGGAGAGCTTCCTCAGCCCTAATACTTAAACTTTGAAAAGTTATACTTCGCCAACGGCCTGACAAGTGACTACACCTACTTTGTAAGCTGGTGGGTATGTTACTCTAAAGCATTGCGCGATACGTACATTTCTAACGTTTGGGTAGCGACGCTTTAAGTTGAGTATGGCACTGCCTCTGGCAGTATCATAGTTTAGGTACTCAGCTCCACCCCAAGCGCTAACAGTCGCTGCTTGAGCCGCATAGCTGGCTAGCCCAAGCATTGAACCAGCAATAATAGATAACAATTTACGTGTCATTCTTACTCTCCTTGTTTGATATCTGAAGATTATATGTAGTACATTTTGACTACTCGTTAATTGGATTGTATATGTTCTTCCATTTCTCATACGAGGCTTGGAGGTGCAACCCAACCAAGCCCTAAGTATTTATTTAACAGTCTCGATGAAATCAACTAAATCTTTCTCTAAAGATAAGTCAAGTAAAGAGGATTTAATGATGCGAGAAGATAACTTTGATGTGGCAAGTTCATTTTTATTTGTACTTAATACTTTAATCGTTCCTTCACTAATTAATACTTGGTCGCCGGGATTAAAGTACACACCTTTAGTGTCATTGATCAATAAACCTTTATATCCCAGTATACTTGGCACAAAGTCTTCTCCAGGCTGCGCTAGTTCTTTACGCAGGATTGAAGTTTCTTGTAATTTGGCAACTTCAGATATGCGATATTGCAAATAATCACTTAACTTTTCCAATGGCAGAGAAGGGTTTTCACGTCCAGAATACTTGAGTACCGTGACTGTTGAAGTTGTACTGTCTTGTTCCGCTATCTCTGTCTCAATATTTGAGTTTGCTGATTGAAATGTACCGGTGACATAAATATTTCCTTTATTTTGTTCTATGTACGGGCCAACAAAATCAGCAGGAACAAACGAGTAGTTTTCAAAATAACCACAAAACTGGGTGTAAACACCGCGATCAGCACGTTGAGGATCATAAATTGTTCTGTTTGAATTGTCTAAATTAGTCGCATTTGTTGAACCTGGCTTATGTGACCACCTTTGATTGCTATCTCGGCGATACCAGTGATAGTCATAATGGGGTGCTAATACCAGTGCACTCAAAGTCAAGCTATTGCTAAAGTTAGATTTTTTGTAATTCCATAATGAACTAGGTACTTCCCTAAAACCGTCTGCTTTGGCACCTGCGATGACACCCGCACAACTCGCCCCATTGTCAGAATTGAACCCTCGGTGGCCCTTAGCATAGCCAGGTTGAGATTTGGCATTTGTTGGAGAGATACGATTAGCTGCATAATTGTAGCAGTTATTGTAACGCTGGTGGTTGCCTCCAGTGTTCCAATAAGTTGGGTGATATCCAGGGATAAACGGATATATCCTAGAAGATGACTCTGAAACTAATTCTGCCAAATTAAATTGTGTACTACTTACTTCATTTGCACTGACTGCTTGGGCTGCAGCGCTACTAAGCAAGGGGATCAAACAAAGACCAATAAATTTATTCATAATTAAATATTCCTTTTTCATTGAATTTAAACTTCGATTTGAGCATCAATTATCTTTTATGTAAATGATTTGTGTGTTTTTTGATGTGAAAAAATTTCTACTAAATTTTTCTTATTTTTACCACAGAGTTGAAAGTCACCCAGTTATCACTTTAATGTGAATTTAATAACACGTGGCAAGAGTCAAAATGTTGGTGAAAACTTAATCTCAATATTGATTTGGCACTATATTGTAGTAATTTCGGACTGTGTCTTTTAGCAGAATAATAATATAGGGAAGTGAGATCTAGTGATACTAGGGCAATAGCGAGTATGAATTCGTTATATTGTCAAAGTAGTTGTAATTAATTTTACAGTTCAAATCTGCATCCGGTGAGTAAAATATTAACGTCATAATTGGCTTGAATTATGCTTTGAATAAGTATATTTAATAGACTATGTAGGAATTACATGTATATCCAAGGAGTGGGGCAAAGTTATGCCGCAAATGAGCATTACGCCGCTCAGAATAAATCAGACCTAAAAGCCAACACTCGCGTAGTTGGTACAGAAGCTAGTCGTGATGAAGTGATTAAAACTGAGCAGCGTATCGATATGCGCAATATCTCACCTAATGAATATAACGAATTAGTTCGCACTGGCGTGGCGGAGTTACCCGTTCCCATGGTGTTGCCCGGCGGGCGTATTTACCTTGACGGTCGTCAGGCTGATATGGGGGACGTTAAAACAGACTATATCGGTCAAATTGAACAGTCTATTGAGTTTAATCAGGGGATCGGCGACTTTGATCAGGTTGCGTTTTTGAAGGACAGATTGGCAATTGTAAAAGGATTGCATGGTCAAACTTTTATCCCTTCAACGTTTAGCCAAAGCGTAGACATAACAGCATGAATTAAGTCTTTTGAGTGAAATATTGAGTCGGACTTGGCGCAACTTTGTAGCGGATATTGATAGGATTGAAAAATGAAATTGTGTCTCAATCTGCTTTTTATAACGTGCCTTTAGCGCTTTCTTATTCTGGCTCTTTTGTATTGCACCCTCCTTATATCAATAGTCATAAAAAGCTACCTTGTTCTTAGTTAATAGCCTTTCCTGGCATATTAACTTTTCTTAGTACTTTTAAAGGCTTACTATTTTATGAGTGCTGATGTCATACTTTGTAGAACTTGTACATCACAATCTACAGTTACAAGATAAGATATAGCCTCATCATTAATTATCCTCGAGATAGATTATCTATTCGCTAGCCTTCGATGCTAGCTGTCATCGTTGGAAGAGTCCAAACCTTCTAAATGATGTACCTATGATGAGTTTTTTAATTTGATGTTTAATCGAATACATGATTTTGGAAAAAAGAAAATAATTTATCAACTGAAGTGGATTTCGGTAAACTTTTAGTTGAGTTACTTTTTAATAAAAACCATCAAGGAAACGTTTTTGTAGGAGTACCTAAACGTGGATATCTCAAGAGTTTAAATTCAATTAATAATTACATGTATAATAAAGATTCGGTGATAAAATTTTTTGTTCAATAAGGTTGTGAACTTAAGGTGGCATATAAGGGATTTTGAATTTTGGGTGTTCTTAAATCTTTTTATGGATTAGATGGCATTGTTATAAACTTAAAAATGTATTTTAAAGGGGTGATGCAGGCCGTAAAGATAGAGCTAGGGGAGAGGTTAAATTTGTTTGTATTTTTATTGTTTATAATTCGGGCTATATAAAATATATTTTAATTTGGGCGGTGATACTACCGTGACTAACATTTAGAGTGTTAATGAAGTTGGTTAGCTTCCATTTTACAGTGATTGGATTTTAACCTTCATTTATAGCGATGGACGGTATGCCAGAACTTACCCCGTACATGGACGCAGATATTACTGAGGATTTAGCTCAATTTGAGAAGTAAAAATATAAATATAATAAATTCAGTAATTTGATGGTTAACGGTGTTTATATGGTGGGTTGGTTTTTTATATTTTTGGTGGGTTAATTGGTTTTGCTTTTTAATGTTTTATGATGTTATTAATGTGCGATGGTTCTTTAAGCCCCATTTTATCAATGGGGCTAGGTCAATATTAATGAGGGTCTATTGGTACTGGGCATTGATCACTGGGGTTACCACCGGTACCACTGCAAGAGTAACCATTTCTTGATAACCTATATGATGAACCACCTGCGATATTTGGGGTTTGTTGAGAGTTTATAGAGAAGTCTTCATTTAGCTTTTTAAGCTTTTTCTTTTTTAATGCTAGATTCATTTTTTTTCCTTAATTTTAATATAACGCTCCTAATGCGTTGAGATTAAATTACATCAGATTTTATTGGTTGTAAATATTTAATTTTGTTTTTTAAATTTCGGTTTCTTATTTGTGTGTTTTTTAAGATGTGGTGGGGTGTGGTTGATTTGTTTATTTAATGGGTTTTACTTATTTTTAATAGTTTTAGGAGAGTAACTTTAAATTAACCTTATCATCTTGACTAGGGTTTTAAAACAATCTTCTCAGAAAAAGGTGATGTTTATGAAGGGGTGGGATAAGGGAATTTGACTTAATATTTTTTGTATTAAATGATAATATATAGTGTTTCTGGGTGGATGAAGTTCAGTGAAAGAAAGTGAAGAAATGAGGCGTAAGTTTTATGGTCATCTTTATAATTAAATTAACCTTTCCATATTTTTATGGCAGTGGATAGCGTTTACTAAGATTGCCGCTTACATAGCTTTGTCCAACGCGTGTGTATATGATTGAAGAACCTTCAAAAATGTTAGGTGATTGTTGAAGGTTTATAGGTGATAATTGATTTAATTATTTAAATATTCTCTTGTTTTCTGGAGAGTGTTTGGCGATGTTTGTGTGAGGTATTTAGGATTTTTATGATTATTTAAATAATAAACCCTGTCATGCTAGTCATCAGTTTAATCATTTTTTTACAACCGAAGTTATGGGCATACCGAGTCGCGCTTGTGTGTTACTTGAGCCTTTACACTCTCCGAGTCTGACAGAGGTTACTAATACAGGTTTGCCAAAACTGAGTCATTATGTTGATAATTTTTGGGGACAAAATGGCGACTTATTTGCCTCACAGTTTTGTAATAAAGGTGTACGTCTAGCGAATGGTGGCCCGGGATCTGCTGAGTGTGATTTCTTATTTGGCGATAAAGGGCAGCAGCCTAAAGCCTATCTGGAAGAAAATCACGCGTCACCATTTACCAAGATGGTGGTTTACCCAGTTTGGTATGAAGAAACCGTGTCTATCCAAAATACGCTCATGATGGGAGTTTGTCGAGATACGGCCCCTGGTCAGTTTGTAAAACAGTGTGATGGTACGTTTGGCTTATCATATCCACAGACACTAGAGATTGATGGTAAGTATGAAGGGGGTATGGGCGATTCGATCAATACAGCATTAAATGCTTGGAAAGAAACCAATACTGCCAACTTGAGTGAAAACGACCAACGCAAACTGGCGCGTTTTAAAGGGTATTGCTGTCCACTACATTGCAGTAATAATACGCAGCGTACATTGGTTGCAAACTCGAATGTTGAAAACGAACATTTTGATGTAACTTATGGCATGACTCCGCATCCATTAGGCGGCTGTGTGCTAGGTAAAGCATGTAATAACTATGGTGCACTTAAAGACGCTAGGGGCGCTGTTACTCCTGGGTTGTACGTGGTTGATGGTTCACTCATCCCAGGTAGCACTGGTGCTTGTACGCCAGCTTGGACAATCGCAGCTGTAGCTGAGCATTGTATGGCTGAAATTGCGCCGGAAATTAAGCAAAAAATTACCCGTTAACACTAAGTAGGGTAAAAACATGACTGTTGATTTTGAAAATTATACTAAGCTACCAAGCAAGCATGGCTATGACGGTGATTACGCAAATGCACTGGCTTAATTGAGAAGTGGCATTAATCAAATAGATAAGCAACT
This sequence comes from Pseudoalteromonas sp. MMG033, assembly GCF_057197785.1. Lineage (NCBI taxonomy): Bacteria > Pseudomonadati > Pseudomonadota > Gammaproteobacteria > Alteromonadales > Pseudoalteromonadaceae > Pseudoalteromonas > Pseudoalteromonas sp. MMG033. The sequence goes on along the minus strand of NZ_CM170070.1, from coordinate 4,727,683 downwards.
TATCAGTTTGTCGCAGAACGCTTCTCTAAGATATCAGAAATCGGCGATTAAAAAGCCATTTTTCATCAGCCTGTTGAAGACAGTAATCGTGAGCATTGGGTATTAGCTCAAGCGATTGAAAATGCAAAAGAAATGGCGTATCTGGGTTTTTAACAAGAGAGCTAATGGGTGTATTGCTAAAGCATTCAAAAGCCACGCAAGCTAAACGCGTTCGAGGTTTGTAATTACCTTACTCACTTTATGCTACCGCCTAAGTATTTGGGCGGTTCACACCATGTTAGCTGCTTTCATTTTAGGGATTTTAATTATAAACCTTGCACCATTCGCCTGATGCTCATAGCGGATCTCGCCATTTAAAACATGGACAACTGAGTTATAAGCGATATTCAGACCCAGCCCTAAATTTCCTTCGCTGAGTTGGCTAGTATAAAAGGGGTCAAACATATGCTTTTGATCGTCCTCAGAAATACCTATGCCATTGTCTTGATAGGTAATCAGCACATAATTACCATCATTCTTGACCTTAATATCAATGTACTTAGATGATTGCTGTATAAAACCGTGCGCACAAGAATTGTTTACAAGCTGAGAAATGACCTTTATCAAGGTTTCTGGGTGAGAGTGAATATCAACGGTATCGCCAGTAACTGTCAAAACAATGTCAGGTTCGATGCTTTGTGAAATGAGTGTGCACCTTTGAGTCAAAAAGCCAAATACTTCAAAGTTGGAAGCGTCACTGGTATCTAAATTCGCTGCGATTTGTTTAAAGCGAGCGATCATATCAGCAGCGCGCCCTGAATTGTTAGCGGTCAAAGCCAGCATTTCGGATGCTTCTTCTAAGAAGATTTTTAATTGTGTTGCACTGAGCGTTTGATCCGACAGCAGTTGACGTATTTCTTTTAGCTTTTCTTCAAGGCATGAGGCTGACGTGACAACAAGCCCTAACGGTGTATTAAGTTGATGAGCCATGCCTGATACTAAAGTTGTCATTGCTGCCATTTTTTCGGCTTCTAGTAATTGGTTTTGGGTCGCTTTCAAATTGTCTAGCGTTTCAATTAAGATGAGGTTTTTTGTTTTTATTCGCCGTACAAAATAGCCAGTGAGTAATATAATTATCACCATGGCGATGAGCATGATGATTAACTGTGTTTTAACCGCTTGGGTATTGAGCTGGTGAATCGCATTTTCTTGAGTCAGTTTGGCAATATCACGTTCCTTTATGGCTAAGTTCATTTGGGTCGCATGAAAAGCAACGCCTATTTCAGCCTGTCCTTGTAAAAACTTGAGTTTGCTTTGCATCAGCAAAGCGGATGTGTCGAGTGCACTTTGTAAGTCGTTGACTTGTTGATAGTACATTTTGAGCAGCTGATAGGCTTCTGACTTTTCTTTGTGCCTGATGTGTTCGTCACTTAATTTGATGATTTCTTTTAAGTGTGTTTCCGTGCCTTGATACGCTTTTTGTGAAAGCTTAATCTTCATGAGGTCTATTTGCGGCCCAATGCTATCAGCGATGGCATTGCTGTTCTTGCGTATTTTTGTCGCGCGTTCTAAGTGTTGTTTTGCAAGTTCAAGCTCACCCAACGCGATATAGGTTTTACCTAGATTATGGTGAGACCAAGAGCTATGGTATGTGAACTCGTTTTGCTCTCTAAGGTTTAAGCTTTGCTTATGAAATGCCAATGCTGTTTGATATTCGCCTAAGCCAAAATGCGCTTCTCCGAGATTGTTCAAACCAACAGCCATTTGTTGAGCGAGGTCTCTTTGTTTGGCGTCTTGATAAAATCGTTGAAAATAGGCCTTTGCATCTTCATAGCGACTTAATTTTAAATAGACATTACCGATGTTGTTTTCGGTTTGTCGAAGAAATAGCTCAGTGTCCATTAAGGCCGCAAGTTTGTAGCTTTCTAGGTAGTTCTCAAGGGCCCTTTCATATAACCCCATACGAGTTAATGCGCCTGCTGTGAGGCTATAATAACTGTATAAAATGGTGGGGTCTGAGACTTCAATACTCATTTTTTTACACTGTGACAAAGTCGATATTGCACTGTGCATGTCATCAGTTTGAATTTGAAACCAAGCCTTACCATATAACAAACGGATTTTTTGTCTGGTACTCAGCTGTTTATCAAACTTAAATAAAAAGTACTCGGTGGTCGATATCGCTTCTAATGGGGATTGAGAAGATGCACTGCGTATTTCTGCTCTGATTTCTTCAAATTCAGCCTCGGTGAATGATGCAGCGAGGGCATTGAGACTAACAAACAACAATATCCAAGTAATACAACGTAACAACATCAAACGTTGGCTCTCTAATCAACTACTGAACACTAAGCATAGCAGCTAGGCTTTTTTTAACACGTGTCTATTTGAAGAAAACTCATTTAATAAAAATATTAATTTATAAGTACTTATACTTTGGATTAATTAAGCGCTGAAAGTTACTCAGCGCTTTTAATGATGACTAGGCTATGATTTTTTTTAATGCTGCGACATGGGTGTTAAATGCCGTTCTGCCATATTCTGTGAGGGATACCCAAGTACATGGGCGGCCTTGGTTGCTGCGTTTTGAAGTCACAATATACTCAGCTTCTTCTAATACTTTTAGCTGCTTTGATAACACGGAATCGCTGACATCTAGCTGTAATTTAATCAGTTTAAAGTCGAGCTCTGCGCTGGTGGCCAGCATAGCGCAGATCTGTAAGCGGTTTGGCGCGTGGATAATGGGATCTAGTTCACTCATTAGGGCGCTCCGCATTGACAACTTCACCTGTCGGATACATTCGTTGTAACCAAACAAGCACACCACCACACATTAGGCCGCATACCCAAGGAATAAAACTCAACTCAGTAAATAGCGTAAGCTCGCGGCTTATAACAACCATTACTGCAAAAAATAGTGCGCTATAAATGTTGAGTTTTTTACTGGCATTGGAGCGGGGCAGTATGACAGGCTTGATCCCTAATAAATGACAGCGGTATAAGTAAATTACGACAGAGAACGCAAATACGGCCCCGCCGACGATCATCATGAGTGCCCATTGATTTTCGTGTCGCATTAAGCCATACCCTGCGACAATCGCGCCATAGCTCAAACCTGTAATGGCACTTAGCCACATTGGCGGGCGGCTATGTTCAATGGTTTCTTGCTGCGTGGATTGAATGCTTGCAAGCGCTTGTTTCGCTGCATCTTTATCTATTTCTGTGATGTTATTTTGTGTATTTTTCATTGTTCGCTCTCCTTAACTTTCCACAATGGAAACTAAAACTTAGCCTACACTTTCCAACTTGGCAAGTAAAAGCTTTCCATAATGGAAAGTTTAAAAAGCGATATTTAATGAATCAGCTATGAAAGTAGATTAGGAGCGGTTAAACCTTGCATCCAAAGCATACGCAATTTTTCAGGGTCCATTTTTACCGGCTGCTGAGGTATGTCAGAGAAAAATTGCTTAGCCAAATGCCGACCTATTGATTGTGCTGTCGTAGTTTTGTTTATTCGCGTTTGGTAAAAGTGATTTAGTGCGTCAGGTATCGCTTCATGCTGATTGAGCAAGTGGGTTAAATGCCACACATCTTCGAGTGCTTGGCTCGCTCCTTGGCCAGAAGTTGGCAGCGATGCATGGGCAGCATCACCGATCAGCACCACGTTGTTTTGATGCCAATAAGGGAGTGGCTCTAGATCGTGGACAAAAATATGATTGCAACTATGTATATTTGCCGTATGCAGTATTGTGTTAATCGCCTTTGGCCAATGTTTAAATCTGCATTGTGCTTCGTTGAACCACTGTTTTGTTGTGTAATTTTTATTTATGTCACAGGCCCAAGCAGCAGCCCAATAACATGAGTCAGCTGTTGCTGGGACAATGCCAAAGCGCACGCCATTTTCACGAAATTCCTGAATAGGGTTGTTCTTGACACTTGCTGGGGTCGCACTGGTGCCAATGAGGTTGATAAACCCTTGGTAAATAGGTTCAATGGGTGTTTGAAAAATCGCAGCTCTTACTTGAGAGTGCATTCTGCCATCGGCACCGACCACAAGGTCAAACTGACTAGAAAGCTTAGCTATATCTTGGCTATTAATTGGTGTATTAAAGTGACACAAGATGTTGAGCTGCATGACCTGATCATACAAGCAAAGCATTAAGTCTTTGCGTAAAATACTGATGCTTGGATAGCCACATTCTTGGCTGAGTTGTGAAAGATCTAATTTTGAGAGTACTTGCCCTTGCTGGTTCATTTGCTGGACACCGCATGGTTGCACTCCAATTTCAGAGATGGCCTTAGTTAACTTCATTTTATCCAACACAAACATGGCATTAGGCCATAGCGTCACGCCTGCGCCAATTTGCGATATTTCACTGCGTTTTTCAAACACCTCTACATCAAAGCCTTGTTGTGTGGCAAAAATAGCCATGCTTAGGCCTGCGATACCTGCGCCAATAATTGCTATACGTCGAGTATTTTGCATTTTACATATCTCCATTTAAATCTTAGCCAGACTTTGACAAATATAAATAGTGGGATAAATTGGCAGTTATGATTTTCATAATCCCAAATTATGAGTGAATAGTGCTGGATAAAATTGAACTAAAATGGCTAAAAAGTTTTGAAGCTGTGTTTTTACATTTAAGTTTTAAACAGGCGTCTGAGCAACTGGCATTGCCAACGTCTAATGTTAGTCGTCATGTTGCGTTATTAGAACAGCAATTAAATGTGCGCTTATTTGAGCGTACAACCCGAACAATGCGCCCTACAGAGGCTGGAAAAAAACTCTATGACTCTACCAGTTCGCTGTTGGATTCCTTACAAAGCGCTTTACAAGAAACGTCTTCGCAAACAAATCATGTGTCGGGTCATCTAAAAATCATAACGCCAGACCTTCCGTTTATGGGAGAAGTACTCGCAAGCTTTGTCGCTCAATACCCCTCAATAGCGCTAAGTTGTGATACGCAGTTGGAGGCGAAAGAAGGCATCGTTGATGGCTTTGATATTGTAATGAGCTTTAATCGTGGCAGCATGGCGGACTCGGGTTGGGTGGCAAAAGAGATAATCCGATGGCCAAGTTGTATAGTCGCTTCTCCAAAGCTGTTGGCGCTTTATCCGAAACCGAAAAGTTTACAAGAGTTGAGTTCACTGCCTTGTATAACCACGCTAAGCGTGATGCAAGGGGCGCCTTGGCGTTTTAAAGGGGATTATTTATTAACAGTGCAATCAAGTTATAAAGTGAATAGCGGTAATATGGCCAGAGCGGCAGCTATTCAAGGGCTTGGGTTTGCAATATTACCTTTTCATGCGTGTGAAAAAGCCATTGAGCAGGGCCAACTCATGGAGGTAAAATTAGACCGTGAGCCTGAAGATTTAGTATTAAATGCTTTTTACTCGGGGCGGAAATATCCGCTTGAGAAAGTGAAATCTTTTATATCGCATATGAGTGAACATTTATTGCGTAGTATATAAACAGGTTGAGGTTAAGTAAAAAGTTAACTTTTATGAGGATATTGCGATATGCGTTGCAAGTGTGCAGTGTGATTTAAATATCTCTATTGAATAATTAGGGGCTTATACAGTATAAGCCCTTTAAATTAATTTAATCGATTATGGCTCGAAGCCACAACGAAAGACTCTCGTTACACGTCTTTCTGTACGGCAATTGGTCTCAACTTCACGTGTACGAGTTTCAGTACGGCTTGTTTCCAATACTTTGTTCAGCGTACCGCTGTAATGCACAAAGTCAGTTCTAAGAACCCCATAATCATCTCTATACCAATATACTTGTTGTTCCGTTTTAGTTTTACTGCTTGGGCAGCTTGAAACGGAACGTGCATATTCAGTAACCGATTTTGAAAATGGCACTTGAGAAGGATATATAGGTTGATTCCAAAGGTAGCCTCTATGAAGTACGCCATCGTATTGACAGTCTTTTAATGTCACTGTGTAGGTTTCTGTTTTTTTATCACACACGCGGACATTGCGTTCAATCTCTTCCCAATATCCCATACCACCAGGGCAGTTTGGCCGAGCATTTGCTAAGCCACTCGTTAAAGTTATTGCTGCAACAGAAAGTGCTAATATTGATTTCATATTTTTTCCTTAATTATTATTTATCAATCAGAGTTAGAATCTGATTTTGTATTCAGGCATCTCAAGTATTGGAACAATACAGAAAGAACAGCGATGAATTTTTTACTTATTGCTTTTAAGAGCCAAAGAATAATTATTATCCGCTCTATGTAAGTGACTTTTGTATATATCTATAAACTATCGCCTTGAAGATAAATGTTGCTATTGAGTGTCAGTTTCGGTTGTGTATAAATTAATCCAAAATATCGTCAAGTTATCTAAACCAACCAATTTGCTGCTTTAAAAGTAACTAAAGACATTCATCTTATGAGTGATTTCATCTTTTTAATTATTGTTTAACAACTTTTTCATTATTAAATATTGATATATAAAAGTTATATTTTCAATAGTGTTAAATGTTAAAATATCTTATTTTAATAAAAGCAATATAAATCATGCTTTTACTTAAGAATATTATTGGGTAGGGATTGATAATTTCGATAGTAACAAGAATTGGGGGAATTCTTGTTGCGGAAAAGTCTGTTGGTTTGGTGGTTCTGCACTTATGTTTGTTGAACTGTAACCCTTGCATTGTGCTTTAGCTAATAACCGGACTTTCAGTTATTTACATTACAATACAACATAGCAGTAAGGATAAAAGCATAAGTTGTTATCATTTTTATTGGAGGGCTTTGAATCTTTGGTATTAATAAAAAGCAAACCCTGATTATCTTTGTAAGCTGAATAGGGTTTGCTCACTTTAGCTTTAACGTTCTACATGCCAATATACTTTTTCAACGTCTAAATAACCGTTTGCAGCACGGCATCTAGGCACCCATGCATTATCCCAGTACCTTGAGATATCGAACCACAATTGTGTGTGAGTTGTTTTATCTAAGCAGGTAACAAAGTAGTAGCGAAAATTAGGATCACTGTGATCAGAGGCACTCACGTTTGCGCTGATTAACATAGAAGCGCTAAATAACGACAATAGTATTTTTCTATTCATTAATTTTCCTTTTAATTTTTGAACACAAGTAGGGTAGAACCCAAGTACAGGTTAATATGTATAAAAAAAGTAAGTCAATAGTGTTCTTGCTCTACCAATTTGCAGCTGACAATGTGGATTGAAATTTTGTTATTTATATTTAAACCTTTTCGTTTTTATTAGCGTCAAATCTTAATGTAGTTAAAGAATAATAAGGATAAAAATGAAGTATTTATTTTCTCTACTGTTGTTATTGTGTGGTTTGCTATCTTTTGATGTATTGGCTGACGATAGAAAAAAAGTACTAATTATCACGTCTAATTTGGTACATATGGGAGATCCAGACAAAAGTGATGCAAGAAACAATTTATGGGAAGTGGCACCGCCATATCATGTTTTTGTAAGTCATGGAGTTGATGTTGATTTTGTCTCCCCAAAAGGCGGTAAAGTCGAGTTTCAAATGGAAGCCTATGGTATCAGTGCCTATACCATGAAATATGAAGGCTTTACTGAAAAAACCAATAATACTTTGAGTCCGTCTCAAATTGACCCAAGCCAATATTGGGGCGTGTACATAGGTGGTGGCTACGGCCCATTATTTGACGTAGCAAGCAATAAAGATTTGCAAAAAATCATCGCCGATATCTATGAAGCCGGAGGCATTGTTGGCTCAGCGGGACATGGTGCGGGTGCATTTTCAAATGCAAAGTTGTCTTCAGGTGAATTTATGATCAAAGGTAAAAAAGTCGCGGGCTTTCCAAATTCGACTGAGCGACGCAAAAGCTGGGCAAAGCAAGGGACCTTATTGCCATTCTTAGTTGAAGATCAATTAAATAAAAATGGTGCGATTGCGCAAAACAAAACCACGATGAAAGATAAAAAAGCAGTGATTAAAGATGAGCGTATTGTCTCTACGATGTTTATGTATTCTGCTGCGATTGTGGCTAAAGAAATGATGTTGTCTAAGTAATGACCGATATTATAATGCTCAGCAGCATCTATGTTGCTGAACATTATATCGTTGTTTTAGTTTACGGTGATAAATTGAAAGGTTTCATTGTATAGCCCGTCATTGTCTCTAACTACAAACGCCACTCTGTATTGCCCTGCTGCTGGGAAGGTAAAGGTCTCCTTCACATTACCCGGTAGGTAGTGAGCATCGATACCGAAGCGCCATAATCGTTCAACAATGTGACCGTCAGGATCTGATGCACTAGATGAATCAAACTCACATGTGAGATTGCTGCACTGATAGGTAAAGTTGGCAATTGGTAGATATTTACCATCCAAGTCGAATACGGCATGTTTTACTGCGGAAATATCATTAGCATCTTCTACGACGAGTGTGACGTAATAAGTGCCTGCCATTTCATGAACATATTCTATCTTTTCACCTGAGTACTCTTGGCGGGATGTTTCAGCGCCAATAAACCAACGGTATTTTAAGCCTGGTTTATCATCCGTGCTTTTTGATGCATCAAATTGGCAAGTACCATAAGTGCAAGTCGGGGTAAAATCGGCAACTGGCGCTTGGTTTTGTGCACTTGCATCATCGTCAATCGTCAAGTACTTCGCATATTTAACGCCCCATTGACCGGTAACATCTTGGGCTTTGAGTATTAAAGTGTAACGACCATCACCCCAGTCACTTGTATCGAGAGCGTAGTTTAACTGTTCTTGCGGTGAGTCATAAATACCATCGGCTGCAGGGAGTTTAAGTCTTTGCACAACGCCTTCGCCTTGCTTTTTAATTATCAGTTTAACTTTTTTGACCGCTTGGCTTGGTGGTAATGGTGATAAAGTTTGGTAACCAAAAAAGTCATCATAAATGCCTGCGGTTAAATTGATGGGGGTGCCTGGTGGTACTGCAACATCGCCGGCTCCCTCTAGTTTATAATCAAGTATCTGAGGGCCGCCAGATATTTTATAAGGTGCTTTTGCAACTTTTGCGGCGTAAATCAGGGACTTTAATGTATTTGGGAAGATCTCACCTTCAAAGTTGCCACAGTGCTCAAAAAACTCTCTTCCCAGCTCATAGGTAAAAGATGCAACACCTAATTGACCATAGGCATAGCCTCCGGCAGAGCCGCCAACATGAAAGCGGTTGCCTACCTGATAAGCCGTATAGCCATTATAGGCAGCCAGTCGATGTCCTAACATGGACAAACCCGCTGAATTGGGTGCAGGAGTGCGCAAGTGTGACCATGGCCACATGATCATACCGCCATGACTATGAATATCAATAAATAGCCCTGCGGTATCCAGCGGTGCTGCGTCTGTGTCTAGCTCTCCGCGATTATCTTCAAAAATACTGTTGATATAGTTTTGTATAACTTGTGTTTCTGGTTCTGATGCTGCTACAGGACCTTGGTATGTATTGGAACATTGTTCATCTGAGGAATAGGGTGTTGAGTTCCAGGCAAAGTCGAAATTACGATTTAAGTCTGCGCCGATTTGCTCTTCGTTCGTGGCGCAATAGGCGGTGTTGGCGTTCTTTCGCCATTCCTTACCAAGCTCTGCATATTTTCGACCGTCAGGGTTGGCTATCAATAAAATATGGATTTCACGCTGGTTTAAAATCCACTTGATGTCAGGGTTTGTGCGTCTATTTTCTAATAGATGCTGTGCAAACTTGATGGTTGTTGCCCCAGCTGTATATTCTCTGGCATGCAGAGCACCTTGCATGTACATGGTGGGGAGCTTTTTATTTTTGTTTCTTTTTTTATTTTTGATCACAAGTACAGTGAGGTCGTGGCCGCCAAGACCTTGTTCTTTTTTCCATGACTGTCCAATCTGCTTTAACTCGACAAAGTTTGGATATTTTTCTGCGAGTTGTTCGGCAAGTTCATATGTTTCTTCAAGCGTTGGATAACATGGAAAATTAGGTATTCCAGATTCTTGGGCCGTAGTTGGCGTGCTTTGGCTCGCTTTAATTAATGCATTTGCAGCACGGTTTACCGGTTGAGGTGGTGTGTGTTCTAAAATGATGGCACCGGAGGAGCGGGCGGATAAAAATTCTGCTTCGCTGAGTGAAACAATAAGCGCATTGTGTAAGGTATCGACAATTTGTCCATGGTATTTTCTTGCATATTCAATCCTTTGCTCCTCATTGGCAAAATAGACAGAATAGTCTTTATACATGTGTTGAGATGTGCTGACACTATCTGTTGAACTAGTGTGCGCATACAAGGGGAATGTTACAGAGCTTAGTGCTAGCAGCATGCTTGTTGTTATTAATTTTTTTAACATTTTATCTCCTTCAATTGTGAGCGGGTAGTGTAATTACTTCAGGTAAATAGACCTCCTTTTTGATTTATTTTGTTACATACATTGATGGGAGTGTAAAATGTTATTTTCTATTCGCTTGGAATGTGTTGATTAAAAATACGCCTTTTTAAGGGCGGTATTTTATCTTTTTTAAACGGCTGTTTAATTTTTATATCTCACTTTATCAACATATTGCCGTTTTTACTTTTCCTTTTTTTATATCATGTTCATTCTGTGGTATGTCATAATTTCAGCTGTGTTTTTATTAATATATTTATTGGTATGGCTGCTCTTAAATGTACTTTAATTGATTTTTATCTTTTTTTATCGCGATAGGGTACATGGTTTTAGACGGCGAGGAGGGCAGATATCGAAGTTTATTTTTGGATTTACCTAATTAGAGTGATTACTCAATTATGTACTTTTTACCTGAAAGTAATGCTTAACTCATTTATAATCTAGAACAACTTTCTTGTTAGGCGTAACCTAGTCTATTGTTACCCTGTTTTGACGGATATTCAATTTTAGTGGTGGTTAAGTATGCTCAAGGGTATTCATCATATAGCAATTATTTGTACTGATTATGCAGTTTCTAAGGCTTTTTACACAGAGGTACTTGGTTGCAAAGTACTGGCGGAAAACTATCGTGCGCAAAGGCAGTCGTATAAGTTAGATCTAGCATTACCCGATGGCCGTCAAATAGAGCTATTTTCATTTCCTAACCCTCCCAAACGCCCAAGCCGACCTGAGGCCGCAGGGCTGCGCCATTTGGCATTTCAAGTTGAAGACATAGATGCTGTGATTGCGCATTTACACGCACATGATGTTGAAACTGAGCCGGTTAGAGTAGATGAATATACACATCAGCGCTTCACCTTTTTTCAAGACCCTGATGGGCTACCATTGGAGTTATATGAGGTGAAAGCTTGATTGGTCTGAAGTGTTAACAGTACTGCGTTTGTCGAAAAAGATAGAGGGCAAAGTTTAGACCTCTATCTTTTAAGCGCAGATGTATTACCTAGTGCGGTGTTTTAACATGTTCAATGCGCTATTTGTTGATCTTAATCCAAGCTTGCTCGCCGATATATTTACTTTTCCAGCTGTCGTTTAGATCGGGTTTTATGGCGGTGATCTGTCCCATTTCATTACGCACGATTTGAAATGTTTCGCCTTCCTCACCATCTAATAACCTGAGTGTGTTTTGTGATATTGCTTTGAGGCTGAAAATAAAGTGATTTTCACTTCTTGCAATTACGGTCTCTCCTTGAAGAATGAGCTCAAACGTGTGTCCTTGCTGGGTTTTGTAAAAGCCAAGTAAGGCACTTTTGTCTTGTTTATTCAGCTCGTACGGAGCCGCTTGTATAAAGTTTGTGATGGCACGAATTCGATGGATCGGGTTAAATGCTCGGTTAGGAAAGTGCAGCTTGAAGAACGAAGTAATTTGCTCGTGTTGCGCAATTTTCTCTGGATTTAATCCTTGATTTACTAACTCGGTCACTAAGCCTTTGAGGGCATAACTGTGCTGTATTTGCTCAACAATATGTGCTTTGTTAAAAAGCAGCTCGTTTTTATAGGTGCCACCTGGAACGATCACCGTGTTTTCGTCGATGAAGTTGAGTGTTTTTTGCAGGCCATTTATGTGACCACTTATACCTTTAGGACCCAAATAAGTGAGCCAATCATGCCTAAAGCTATCGGCGGTAAACATAACGTTAGCTTCTTCTAAGAGAATATTTATCTGGCCATAAGAATGTCCCTCACTTTTGATCGTCCGTATATTTTGCCCGCCAAAATACATACTAAACTCATCTCCAATGAGCATTTGTGTGTAAATATCGCGATATTTCAACGCTTTGTGCGAGATGATTGTGGCCCCTTTGTTCGCAAAGTGTTTATTTAGTTGGGTATTGTTACCATCATAGTTACTGTTGATAACGTATTTAACGGGTAAAGGGGATATCTTTTTTAGCTCAGCTTCAAAGTTTTTCACGTCATAGGCAACCATACTGTTGATCAATAGCAAACCATCTTTGCCGGCGACGACGCCAAATCCTAAATTCATGGTTTTCCAATGTTTTGTCAAAATATGTACATTGTCGCTTAGTTTTTTGTGCGAATAACTAGCATGTGCTTTGACCCAAGGTGCGATCATAAGCGATGCCATAATTGCCAGTTTGAAGAATGTATTTCTCAAAGATGTGTCCTCTATGTTATCTCGTTGCCACTATTTTCAATATGATGTTTAACAGTGCAATGAAGGTAGGCTGATGCTTTGCTGTGGAAAAATATTTATATTTTTATCATGGGCTTATTGATTATTTGTTTAAGCATTTAGGGCGCAAAAATGATGACATAGAGGTACAAGCGTGTTAAAAAATGGTCGGTATTGGGCCGCAGTGGGATCAGGTTGGCTAGCGGTTAGGGATATGATTGAGTTAGAGAGAGCCTTGCTTTGAAAGAGTTTTACATTAATGAGTTCCACGTAGATATGTACCGCTCTCAAATTCGTGTTGACGGCAAAGTGCATAGTGTCGAGCCAAAAGTCTTGCAAGTGTTGGCTCTTTTGGCAGAGCATCAAGGCGAGGTTGTCACACATGAGCAATTTTTAGCGCAGATATGGCCAAACATGGTTGTTGGCCCAAATGCCATCCAACGCTGTATTGCACAGTTACGCAAAGTACTCAATGATGATGTCAAAACGCAAGCCTTAATTATGACTCACCCAAAAATTGGGTATAGTCTAATACCAAGTGTGCAATGGACTAAACGAGCCGTAAAAAACGACTTATTAATGAATGCGTGTCCAAGCAAACAAGCCCTATCAGAAAGCACAGCTGGATCTTCGTTCAAAAAATGGGGGTTGGGAGTCGCGATTTTATTTGTTGTTAGTCTACTTACTTGGCAGTTAATGCCACCGATGAATAACGCAGAGCGTGTGCTTAGGATCAATAAGCTTGAGGCGATAACCGCAACAGACTACAGAGAGATCAAACCCAGCTTTTCACCCGATGGCCGCTATATTATTTTTCAACGTCATTTAGGTGGTTGTCAGAATGAACTATGGGCGAAAGACCGAAAAACCAATCGAGAGTATCGATTAACCAAAGAAGTTGGTTACTATGGTTCGCCAAGCTGGTCGCCAGATGGTCAGCAAGTGGTTTTTTCAAGTGTTGCAGCGTGCCAGCAAACGCAGCAGTTAACTGGCTGTAGTGAACTTCGAGCACTGTCGTTTTCAGTGGCGAAAACACAAGCGCAGCAATCTCGGCGTTTGCTAGCTTGTGATGGTAAAGATTATGATTCTCCTGTTTGGATAGCAGATGACAAAATTGCATTTATTAATAGAGGATCTGAGGAAGAACACGTTGGTATCTTGTCGTTAAAAGATAATAAGGTAAGCGTTCTTTACAAGCCGGAAGATAAAACGCTTTATTTTCTTGATTATGGATATATGCAAAATAAGATTGCGATATCAGAGCGCGATGCCATCAATCGATTTAGCTTGGTTACGATAGACATGGAGACACAGGCACAAAATCGCATTGAACTTGAGCCAAACCCCCAACACAAATACGCTAAGTTTTGGCAGCTGAGTTGGCATCCGAGTGAAGAGTCACTGATCACCGCTGCAAATAACGGTTTGTACAAAGTTGATATGAAGGGGCGGTTTCATGCTTACACCCTGCCAATGGCCGAGCATATTTACACTCCCAAGTTTCACCCTAATGGCCATACTTTAGTCGCCTCTATGGGGGCGTTTGATTACGACCTTGGGTTTGGCAATATTCATCATTCTGAGCCAACAAGGTTTGCGCGCAGTACTCAAAACGAGTTTAGTGCGAAGTTGCAACCAAATGGGGAGCATATTGCATTTATCTCTGATCGCAGTGGGTCGAGGCAAGTATGGCTGGCGGCAAAAGAGCGAGCATCAGACATTATGCCTTTACAGCTTAGTCAGTTTACTCAAAACCAGTTTTTACAAGATTTTGTTTGGTCACAAGATACCAGTGTAATCATTGCCGCAGCGGGACATTCGTTACATTTATTGGATTTAAATGGGGAGCATACCAGTATTGCGACCCCGTTTGAAATTGTTGACGTTTATCAGGCGCTGAGTGAAAACCGCGTGTTACTAAAAGCGGTCGTGAATGACGCGTTTAAACTGGTTTTGTATGATTACAGTAGCCATGAATATAGCTTGTTTACAGCTAATAAAGTGAACAGTGCTCGAGTTGGTAGTCAGAAGCAGCTTTATATACTCAATGAAAATGGCAACATTTATGTGAATCACGGTTCTGATTTGAGCTCGCTGTTCGATACAGCAACATTAGGTTTAAATCAACTTCTCGATGTGCAAGGTGAGCTGATTTTTGCTGCTTCAAGAAATGGCAAAATTTGGCAGGTTAATATGCAAACTCAAGTAAAAACTGTGCTGTATGAAGGGCCAAGAAATATCGATATATTCTCAGATTTCAATCCCAAAACTGGCGATGTGTTATTTTCACACTTGGCGTCCAGTAAAAATGAGATAGTGATATTAGAGTAGTCAATCGCTGGTGACTTGTGACACTATAAAATGCAAATTTATAAGGAAGCTAAGACGACTTAAAAGGAATAAGTAAAATGGCGATTATCCGCATGGCAACGCAATCTGACTTAACAGGGATAGTAAAGCTGTTTAAAGAGCTCAGGCCTCATGATCCTGATCTATCTCATGATGCTTTAATATCTGGTTGGAAAACATTGAACAAGATTCAAATAACCACCTTATTGTTGCTGAATTAGACGGTGAGATAGCATCCACTTGCCAGCTGGCGATTGTACCGACACTAACAAATGGTGTGCGGCCGTTTGCCGTTATTGAGCATGTTATTACTGGGGCGCTATTTCGGCGCAGAGGGCTGAGTGAAAAGGTCATCGAGGCTGCTGTTGAGCTGGCTTGGCTGCAAGGGTGTTATAAAGTCATGTTGTTGTCTGGTGAAACTCGAGCCGCCGCTCATGGGGTATATGAGAAAGTAGGCTTTATTTCAGGGACTGAACGCGGCTTTGTGATTAAAAACCCTCACCTCGATAAAAATTAATGCTTTATATTTGAGTTTGAAAAGGGAGAGATGGTGCTAAAGCAGCTATTCAAGTGGCAAGTTGGTCGACAAAAATCTGGCTATCATAAAATGCTGCTTATGGGCGCACATTGGCCTGTTAAGTTTGATGTTTATTTACTTAAGTTCCCAGAAGGCTGTGAAGTGCCTAAGCATGTTGATGAAGTCTCTTCAGGCCGTCACTTTAGATTGAATCTCGTATTGAAAAAAGCCAACAAAGGTGGCGAGTTTGTGTGTCAGTCGCCACTTTATGAATCTGACAGAGTAAAGCTGTTTCGACCTGATCGCTGTATACATTCTGTGTCTAGGGTAGAGAAAGGAGAGCGGCTGTTACTCAGCATCGGTTGGATCCGATGCTGAGCACATATGAGTTAGGCACCAATACGGCATATCTCATCTGGGATGAATAAGTTGGGGCTGTATGGGTCGAGCACAGGTGTAAGTAGCTCGTTGACTTGACCTTCATAGCTATTATTGATGACCTGATTGTCTGAGCTGATGGTGACCATATCTAAGCACTTCACTGGCTCATTAAAATCAAATGTATGTAGGTCCACCCAAATGGTGTTGGCGGTACGAGCATTACTAAAGTAATATTTTTGCTCGCTGTGATTGACTAACGTTGTCCAAAGCGTATTTGAAATGTTTGGGCTTTCAGTCATTTGCACATTATATCCAAGCGGTACACAGGCATTCGCCACAACTGATTTTGCTTGAGCGAGTGCTTCATCATGGCTGGTCGGGGCATTCATATGGCTAATATAGAATAATGCGCGTTCAAATCTGTCTGCAGAAAATGGTCCACCCGGTATGGTGTGACTGGCGGCAATATTTTCATCTGACCATTGCCACTTCCAATATGCATCAATTTTTAATTGCTGGTCATAACTAGGGTCGTTGGTCATCACGACATACTCATCTTTGCTGTGAATGTAAAACTGACCGTTGTACACTTCGATGATAGCAGAGTTACCTGTTACATCCGATACAGATAGGTGTAATGTTGCAGGTTTGCCGTCACTGTTTGGCACATCTGCTGACACCAACTCAATTTTTTGTTGCTCGAATTCGCTGACAACTTCTTTTACAAAAACGAAATTATCTAAAACATATTGCACCCAACGCAGCACGCTCAGTTGTCCTTCTTTGCAAGGCTGGTCTTTCGCATAGGTGGCATTGCAATCGTAGAGTACGTTTGCGGCCAGACCCATAGAGTTCATGCCATCAGAAGACGCCCAGCCACTTTGCTCGTCACCGACCATTGCAACGACACTGGCATATTTTGAGCACCATTTTAGCGCTTTTTCGTTATCTTTTTTGTTATCAGAAATGGGCATGCCTATTTTGTTTAGGCCTTTATCAAAGGTAAATAAGCTAGTAGGTAAAGGGAACATCCAGTCCATGTTTCTAGCTGTTGCAATGTACTTGCGATTGAGGTTATTTAGCACTCGAGTACACATCGACTTTCTCCTTAAACACGCTTGATACGTGATGAGTATGGGTTAATATCGTCTTTGATAGTAATCCTGAGTGCCAAGAAAAAACATTACACTTTATAACAGCTTAATCAGAGCATGGTTGATCAAAAGTCTTGAAAATGTTGCAGTAAATAGTCGATGGCCAAACGCGCACGTAGCGGCTGAAATTGACGGTTTTGATATACAATCCAACTCGTTGCGCCCGAACTCCAAAATGGCTTTAAAATAGGCGTCAGTTGCCCTGCCTCAATGGCGCTGTCAAAAGTACGTTCTGGCATATAGGCGATACCAAGCCCTTGCATGCAAGCAGACACTACAACGTTCGCATTGTTGCTGCGCCAGTTTCCCTTTACCTTGTACCCTTGCTTTGTGCCATCCACTAAAAATGACCATGTATCGTTATTAGCAATAATACAGTTATGGTGTTTAAGCTCAGACGGGTGACTGGGTGTCCCGTTTTTGGCTAAGTATTCGGGGCTTGCCACAGCCATCATTGAGCGGCTGATGAGCTTGCGAGCAATTAAATTTGAGTCATGGAGCTCACCATAGCGAATGGCGAAGTCGATGCCATCTTCAACAAAATTAACCATACGGCTGTTAAAGTCGATTTCGATGGACAGTTCAGGGTGAAGCTTGGCAAATGCCATCAGTGCAGGGGCGATGTAATTTTCAGCAAAACCGCCTGCGGCACTGACGCGTAAAGTACCACTTAAATTAAATTGTTGCTGTGCGAGTTGCTCATTGGCTTGTTGCAAGCCAGTGATCAGATGCTTGCATTGCTGATAATAAAAGACGCCATTTTCTGTGAGGTTGATTTGTCTTGTTGTTCTGGCAAACAGGCTACAGCCTACACGTTGCTCGAGTCGAGAAATTTGTCGACTGATATGACTGGTGCTGCAATTAAGTACTTTTGCAGCCGATGAGAACCCGCCGCTTTCAGCAACCGCTACAAATTCAAAAACACCATCAAAGCTATCCATCAAAAAACGCCTACTCTTAAGTTTAAATTTGATAAATGCGAGAACTATTTTTGCTAAATAGCAAAAGAGTTTCACTGATTTAGCTAATTATCATTTATTTGGAAAAAATATACAGTACTAATCAAGATAACTTAAGCCAAAGGATAGTAGAGATGAAAAAAGTTCTGATCCCAGTTACTAATCATGCAACGTTAGGAGACACTGATCAGCCTAACGGAACGTATGCTCCTGAACTCACTCACGTTGTTGCAGTGCTCAATGCCAATCACATTGAGTTTGATATTGTATCACTGAAAGGCGGTAAAGCGCCGTTATACGGCACAGATGCAGAAGGTGACCAAGTAAATAGTGATATTCTGGCAGATACGGCATTCATGCAAAAAGTTGACAATACGCAACCGGTTAGTGACGTAAACATAGATGATTATGACGCTATTTTTTACCCAGGTGGTTTTGGTTTGTTAAGCGATTTAGCCACAGACACAACCATGAGTAGTTTGGCAGCAAAACACTATGAGTCTGGTGGCTTGATTGCGGCGGTATGTCATGGACCGGCGGCTTTATTGCCTATCACGTTAAGTAATGGCAAAGCGTTACTGGCAGACAAAAAAGTCACGTCATTCACGCGAGAGGAAGAAGTCGATTTTGGCACCATTAATGACATTCCTTTTTTGTTAGAAGAGTCACTAACGAGATTGGCGGCGCAGTTTAATAAAGTACAGCCTTGGCAGAGCTTTACAATCGAAGACGAGAGAGTGATCACAGGGCAAAACCCGGCCAGTGCGCACGCAGTCGGCGAGTTACTTGTGAAGAAACTGACTGGGTAAGGAGCCAAGTAATGATTACCGTTCACCATTTGAATGAGTCTCGCTCGACACGGGTTATTTGGTTGCTTGAAGAGCTCAAAATGCCTTTTGAGGTTGTGCATCATCAAAGAGATGAAAGTACCAAGTTAGCACCATCTAGCTTAGGTGAAGTACACCTACTAAATAAAGCCCCTGTGATTGAACATAATGGTCACGTATTGTGTGAGTCAGGTGCCGTATTGGAGTACATTCTAGATCAAAATAATGAAGGTCTGCTTCGTCCCGCTAAAGACGACGATACTTACTATGCGTACTTAGAGTGGCTGCATTTTGCAGAAGGCTCGCTCGGGCTGCCAGTGATCACCTACTTGTTGATGCAAATGGAAACTCGTTCGGGTGACGCGCCATTAGATGGATATATTGCGAAAGAACTGAATTTAGACCTTAGTTACATTGATGAGACCTTGGCTAAGCGAGCGTATTTTGCAGGTGATGAGTTTAGCGCTGCAGATATCATGATGACGATTTCACTAGAAATAGCAGGCAGCTTAAAGCTACTGGAAAATCGACCCCATATTCAAGCTTATTTAACTCGTGTTCAAGCACGGCCTGCCTATCAAAAAGCGCGCACTTTTGGATAAATAAAAAGAGCTGAGTTCAGCTCTTTGTATTTAGTGTATTGATGCAATGCTCTGGCTTATCTTTTTTGAGCGTTTGGTGCATTGCTCAATATTATGCATGACGACGTTCAGCTTTTCTTCGAGTCCCTCAATGTGCAACCAAGTATTAAATAACTTACTAACAGCCTGCTGCTGCGCCTTAGAGCAGGATGTAATGAAGCTATATGGAAACCACTGTAATGAAGCCGGCGCAATTCGAGCAATGATTTTATCTTTTCTTTTTGCGATTAAATCAGCAGCAATGACTCTGAGAGCAGGATTGAAAGCCGGATATTGAAAGTTCACGTCTATGACCATGCCTTTTGTCGCATCGCTAAGAAGTAAGTCATAGTACAGTTTCACTTTCTCGGCATTATTCACATATCCCAGTGCTGGTAACATGCTGTCTTTTACCTGACTGGGCATTTGTTTAAACTGTGTGACTAACTCTTGGTACTGAGCATTGGTTGTGCTGCTTGCAAGCACGGCAATCATTTTATCTAAATGCGGATGCTGGTGACTATTTGGCCTGTAGTAATACTCTTTTGCTGCTTGTATTGCATCAGGTGCTTTTAAGTAAAGGCCAAAAAATTGCAATACGTCTCCACCATATGGCTTTTTAAGCAGAGTCTCCCAGTCTGGTTGGTGCGTGATCTGTGCACTTAAATAGCGAGCGAATGGCTGTTGATGGCCAAGTTGTATATGGTCAATAAATACGTAATGCAATTCGTTGATGAGTGTATTGGCCTGTTCTGAGTCTAGTGGCAGTTGGTTTAATTCCCGCACCACACTGTCAATATACGCCATGTATTCAATGTGGCCACTGATTGCCATAGATTGTTGATTATCCCGATAGGAGGCCTGCTCGGGTGGGCTGAGCTTGTCAAAAGGAAACTCTTTAAGCCCTGTAGCATCAATATAACGAAAATAGCCAGCACCATTTGTATCTAGGAATATGCTTTGGGTGTTGGCGGGGAGAGTAATCTTAAGTTCAGCGTCTTCTAATATCAGCTTTTGTGTGGAGACTTGTTTTCCATCCCATAACTTT
The DNA here is from genome assembly GCF_057197785.1 of Pseudoalteromonas sp. MMG033. NCBI lineage: Bacteria > Pseudomonadati > Pseudomonadota > Gammaproteobacteria > Alteromonadales > Pseudoalteromonadaceae > Pseudoalteromonas > Pseudoalteromonas sp. MMG033. Next base: position 4,707,304 of record NZ_CM170070.1, on the reverse strand, counting down.
AGTGATACTGGAACTGTCCAGAGCATATCGTTTCTATCTAATAAATCGTTTTGCGCTAATACATAATGGTCATCTTTTTTGGACATGGTTACCAGTGGGTAGCCGGTATTTTGGGTGAAGCTGGTGATCATGTTTTGCAGTTTAGTCTCGGGTAATAGGGCTAAAAACTGGTCCGTACTGACATTTTTACCGGCAAACTTTTTCACGTAAAGTTGTAAGCGCTGTTGCAGTACTTCAGCGCCATAGGCTTGTTCAAGCATTTCTAAAATAGCGCGGCCTTTGGTGTAATAAAGTTGACCATATGCCACTGTATCTTCACGTGTTTTAACATCAAAAATCAGTGGGATTGCATGCTGGTTATCGTCATTGAATGCCTTTGCTTGCGGCACATGTGTGCAAGAAGCGGTGTCTGGATAGAGGGTCTTAACCACCTTCGCGGCGATAAACTCAGTAAAAGATTCATTAAGCCAATAATCATCGTACCATGCCATGGTTATGTCGTTGCCAAACCAACTATGGGCAATTTCATGGGCAATGAGCTTTTTAAACTGACAATGTGCACGTAAAGTTGCATCTGAGGTGGGGACTTGATTCTCATTTAATGCCACTAAACCGAGATTTTCCATCGCTGCAATACCACCAAAGTTGCCTATTACAAAGTCGAGCCTTTGAAAAGGGAAGGGGCTTTGTAAATAATCTTCGATAAAGGATACGGAATCTACAACAACTTTATCAAAGTAAGGAGGCAGCATAGCTTTATGACTCTCAGGGCTGTATACCGTGGCATTAAGATTGTTTTTAGTTAGTTTCTGCTGTGCAAATTGACCGACTGCCAGTGCAAGGATATCGGTATTCATTTTTGGAGTTTTATTGAACTGAGTGACTTTTGCATCACCCTCGTACGTGACAGAGCTTACTTGGGTGTTGTGAAGTACCGTATATGATTTTGGCGTTGTAACTTTAAAGCGAAATGTCGCTTTTTTATTTGGTTCATCTAGCGTTGGGAATACTCGGCGCGCTTCCATCGATTGGAACTGCGACAGTAAATACACTTGACCTTTGTCATTTTGAACTCGATACAGTCCCTCCACATGATCAGATATCGCAGCTCGGTATTTTATTTTAAGCGTTGCATCGCCTTTGATTTCTATGGGCAATGCATGGGTGACAATTTCGTACTGATCAGGCTTTGTTATATTGAGTGGCCACTTTTTACCTTGATAAACAAGTGAGACCTGTGTGATATCAAGGCCTTTACTGTGATATGCGAGCGATTTAGTGGGCATTTCGAGTATCAGGTTGAGTTCAGTCGAGCCTGAAAAAGTGGGGTTGCTTGGATCGATTTGTAAGTTTACTGACTGGTGCTTTAGGTGGACATGCGCTGGTAATCGATAATCGACATCTGCTGTCGCGATGGCGAGCCACGAATTTATTATCAGAGTCAGTGTAAAAATATACATTTTCAAACGCATTGTATCCCTATTAAGTTTTATTATTGTTGTGCGTGAGAGAGGCTTTAGATCAAGCCTTGCCTGAACTAGTGTACAAGGCCTAGATATAACTAGTACATAATGAACGGTTTTTAAAGGTTAATTTAATACTAAAGGCTGTAGTTTATAACTTTGAAAGACGCTTGATCTGTCGATATTTGTTTTGTCATACATGGCGAACTTAACTAAGCTTTCTATAAGAGCGATTTATTTAGGCGGCAAAATGGTCCTATTGTTGCGAGCATTGACAGTTGTATGTTTCACCGTTGGTTTTGCTTGCCATGCTGCGCTTAAGACAGTGTCGGTTATTACCTTACCTGATTATGCGCCATTTGGTTTTTTAGATAATGGCGATACGCATGTTGTGCGAGTAGCACCGGGCGAAGACAGCCCTGTATTTAAAGGCTTTGCGTGGGATGTGGTCCGTGAGAGTTTTCATGAAATGGGTTATACCGTGGAGCTATGGGTTGTGCCTTGGGCCAGAGCACTGACTTACCTCGATAATGGCCGTGTTGATTTGATATTCCCCGTTAGCATCAGTGAAGAACGCCTCAAGATATATCGATATTCAAAAGAGTATGTTAATACAGTCTATTACCGTATATATGTGTTAAAAGAGCAACCTATTGAGTGGGACTCGCTCGCTACGTTCGATGGTAAAACCATTGCACAAATGCGTGGCTTTAATTACGGTGCTAAATGGGCTCAAGCAACGGACATTAAAAAGTATGATGTTGGTGGCATATTTCAAGGTTTTGAGATGTTAAAAAGTAAACGAGTGCATGGATTTGCTGGATATGAAGGGGTATGGGATATTGTATTGCAACAACACAACCTTGAGGATGAAATTGTCAAACTCCCCATGTTTGATAGCAATAAAGAGTTTATCGCTGCGTCATACGGCAACCCGATGGCAAAAAAACTTTTAAAACAGTTTGATTTGGGCAGGCAGCGGATCACAGAAAACGGCACCATGACGAGGATCAAGCATAAGTGGTCAGCTGTACTCAGTGAACAAGTTGAAGCACCTGTACAGCGAAACTAATGTAAACTTTGCGATTTTCTATTAAGTATTCTAGAAGCTTGCCGATACCCTAAGATGATTGAATAATAAGGATTATTATGAAAGTGTCGTCTGCAAATGGTGTATTTAGTTACGCCTCTGAACCAGTGATCTCTTCTTTAGAAAAACCACACAATAGCGCTGTGAGTGCGGACACGGTGTCTTTGTCAAAGCAAGCTATCAATCGCCATCCACTTTTAAGCAAACCTGCGTTTATTCAAGGTGCCGCAGATTTATCAGGGGGCGCACAGCGCAATGAATCCGGTGAGGTGACAAGTTATAGTGGTTTGTCATCACAAGCGCAGGTGGAAGATTTTATGGCAATCTTTGAGAGAATGTCATCCTCGCATCAAACTAAGTTACGTTACCTGCCTGTCGATGAGTCATTTTTAACATTGGCTGATAAACTCACTGACCAGCAAATTGAAACTGTGATAGACAGCGCCTTTGCACTGTCAAAGCAATATGTGTCTCAGCAACAGAGCGGCCAAGAGCCTGTCAGTGATTACATTAACAACCTCAGTGTTTTATCAGATGATAAATTGGCAGTGACCTTGGATTTGTCCAAGTCTGTCTTTGATTTGGGAGAGCAAGAGTTAGCTGATAGGGCGCTTAGCAATCGCTATCCTGTTGGGGTTATGTGGGGCACTACAGAAGATAAGCGTTTATATAAACCCGATCAGGCGCACCCTACACATGCGTTTATCACACAGGAACCGCTTGGTGCAAAGATGATAGAAGATTTAACCCATGCGGCTCAAGCGTTTACCATGGGTGAACTGACTCAACTGAAACAGGGTATAGAGGGAAGAAGTTACTTGGCGACGCGCGGTATTTTGGATATGGCCGCGCTGGTGTCTGACAATGACAAAGAAAATCTATTTATATTATTAAGTGAAGAACATGCCCACACGGATGCGCTATTTAGCTTTTTTGGCACTCAGTCAGATAAATTAGCGTTTACGTCTTTTTATCATGCAAAGCAGGGCAGTGATATTGATGATGAAAACGTGGTTAAACTTTATTATACCTACAATACCGATTCTGATATGCAGCGCACAGCCATGATGGGGGATATGTTCAAATTGCATAGCCAGCAAGGGCTAGAGTTCGTCAATGATGCAGTCAATATGTTGCAGCAAACGAATGCGTCACAAAGAAGTGATGTATGGCAGCAGTGGCAGGGCGAGGCTACTGGTGCTGTGTCTTTAGATGATTTAGCACTGCAAATCGAGGCGAGTAAAGAAGATGAAGACGATAAAAAGCAGCAATTGCGTAATGAAATACGTGAAAGCTTTAAATGGAACTTTGCTAACGGATTTGATAGCGCCCTAGATGAGATTAGGGTTTCAAAAACCAATAAACCAGAGCAATGATTTGTTGGTTTGAGAGCGCAACATTTGGTCTAACATGAGCAGACCAAATGTTTATTTTCTTCGATTAGTAGGATTCAGCCAAATTTGACAGTCACTTAAGTGCCAACAGCGGACTTTGAGGCGTAACTCGTTTCTTCCCCAAAACGTGTTTAGAGCAGTGCCTCTGGGCGAGAAGCGGCCATTAGAAAATTATTTCAAAAGCACTGTTCTTATGTCCAGTTACTCTGTGTTTCTCCTATAGTCAAGAAAACGACCAATTAGGTCGTTTTTATTCTTTCCGTAATTTCTATAATAATTAAAAATATACCTGTAGTAACAAGTTAGTTAGCATGATAGAACTGGTACAATGACAAAAACGACCCAACGGGTCGATATTAAATTGTTATGTGTAAAATCTAGTTTGAATTTGTCAATAAGTTAAAGAGAGGTTGCATTAATGAATGATGTTTTGTGCAAAGTTATATACTTTGACCAACATTTAGTCTTCAAGAAAAGTTTATACGAGAAAGTGTCTCATGACGAACTAAGTGTTGTTTTTAGAACTAATGAAAATGTACTTTGTCATCCGTACATTTATTTTCGTCCCATCAATGTGACTGATGTTATCAAAGAATATGAATTTACAGAGCTAATATTTGAATGTTATGAAGGGCATGCCCATGTTGTTTCGCAGTCAGTTGAAGAAAACGACGACGAAGTTCATATAGTCACGCGTTATTTTATGCCGCACGATGATGAGTTAGGTAGCTTGCGAGGGAATAAATTTATATATCAAACAGACGATTACACTTTTGAATATCAGATCGAAAGTTCTCTAGTGCCTCTTGACAGAATATGTACTCCTCTCAACCCATTAGGTTTATCAATTGAAGGTACTCTTAAGTGCTGGGTAGTTGAAGAGCCTTTGGATACATATCTTTCTTTATACAGATGAGCATGGTTTTACACATAACCCCATTTTGTTTTATTTATATGTATATATATACAGTTTTCAGTGTTTGTCACATATCACTGTTATGCGACAAGTGACGTATTTTAACCATTTCTAATTTGGTGACATCGGCTTAACTTATTGTTATGGTTGAGGGTATTAATGTACGTATATAAATGGCAGTTGTTATGCGGCAGACATTACGCCGTTGTTATGCGACATTTGTCGTAGATAAAAATGTTATATGCCTAGGAGGGAATCATGCATATTGCCATTAGTTTTAAAACATCTATGTTTGATGTCTCAAAGGAAAATAAGAATCCTGTTAACCCAATCTACGGCGAGTCACTCATAAAATGGTTAAAACAAGAGTTGGATTCAGAGTTTGAAATTACAGAGCCTGATGCAGAGGATTGGGGCTGGTATAGCTACATTACATGGAATAACCGCCAATATATGATTGGTGCATCCACTTACTTCGAAGAAGGTGATGATCCCAGTTCAGAATTAGAATGGGTTTTCCAAATAGATAAAACTCGCTCCCTTAAAGAAAAACTTCTTGGTAGAGAAAAGATATCAACTGCTGACGACTGTGTGTTATTTTTTAAATCAAAGTTTGAGGCACAGCTAGACATAAACTCTGTAGCCTTTGAGTAATAGGCATATAACAAATTAATTAAACAATGGACGCAAAACAGCAGGCTTGCGCTCATTCTTCGCTTAGTTTAGCCTGCTATTTTTCGCCGTTTATTAAGGCGTTGGTATGACTCCCTCTGTCAAGTTATACACACTGATCCTTGCCTAACTTTAAGCCATAATTTCCTAACTCGAATTAGAAAGAGTTAATGAATAGGATGAAGCAAGTAATTTCGTCGGTTTTCTTGCTGGTATTCGTTGGTTACTCACTTTTATGAGCAGAGCAGACTTTACTTAACTCGACGTGGCACCTGTCTTCAGTCTATGTTCGTGATTCAATGTTGCGGTAACAACATTACCATCCTAACGCCGTCGGTGGTTGTGCCACCCCCGATGCTTGAACCAATGCATTAACTCTAATTCGTTCATATTAAGCTGGTACTCTTGATAATCTTAACTTAGGATTTATCGGCGAGAGCACAATCTGTTTTGCGATTGCCCAGATATAAGCGATCATTTCACGGGCAATGGCGGTGACAACGAGGTTGTAATGCTTGCCTTTATTAATGAGCTTTTTATAACGTTTACAGAGCCTTAATTGTGCTTTCCATGCGATATCAACAATCTGCTTTGGTAAACCCTCTTGTCGTTTTTGTAACTCGGTCGATATGTTGGCTGCATGACGGTAACTATGAGCACCCTCGACTAATAAACGTCTAGCACGACCATTGCCACATTTAGTAATTGCACCAATGTGCCTTTTACCGCCACTCGAGTGTTCGCTTGGTACAAGACCTAGGTAACTCATTAGTTTTCGAGGATGGTCGAAGCGGGTTAAATCGCCAAGCTCAGCGACAACGCCAGCGGCTACAAGTAAACGAACACCTCTCATAGCCTGAATGGCTTTAACAACAGGGTAGTAACGCCATTGATAAACATGGTGAGAGAGCTCATTGTCGAGTCGCTCTAATCTAGCCATTCGCTCATTTATAGTTTGAATAAACTCTTGTAAAACGATTTGCTGTGCGGGGTGTGGCAATACCAGTTCGGTGAGCCAGCGTAAGTGTTTGAGAGACCAGTTTGCAGTGCCTGCATAGTTTATATTGTTGCGAAGAAGCAGTGCCTTCAGCTGATATTTGGCATCTTTTAAGTCTTTCATCGCGACTTCTCGAGCACGAGATAAATCACGAATAGCTTCATCTTCAGGCTCAGGCACATAAATAGGTGTTAAGTCTTCAGACTTAAGTAATTTAGCTAATTTAAGTGCATCACGCTTGTCAGTTTTAACACGTTCACCAGGCTTTTTAGGGATAAGCGAGGGGGCAACTACGTAACAGCAATGCCCAAGAGAAGTAATTAAGCGATAAATCCAGTAACCACAAGGGCCAGCTTCATAAACGAAATGTATAGTTGCATTAGGGTATTTAGATTCAAATTGCCTGATGAGCCTTTTTATAGCTACTTTAGCAGAAGAAATACGACCGAAATGAATGGGGTGTGCGCCGCGATTATCTTCAATGTAGGCAACCTCAATGAATTCTTTATGAGTATCTAAGCCAATGAAAAGTATGTTATGTTTAGTCATGCTAGCCTCTGCTATATAGTTATTTGACAAACTAATTATGGCTCTGGCTTTAAGCTAACCCACAAAAATGCGGAGGCTAGCACCGTGTGGGAGTCATTATGTCTAGGTATTCCATGGAGCAATGTGTAATTTCGTACCAGCAAAGCACAAGAAATAGAGGTTTATTTAATTTAATAGCTCTAATTGTGGTTTTATCAATTGCTACTTACTTTGCTGAATTTGAAGCCAAATTAGCTTCACTAAAAGAAGCTACATTAACAGCTCAAATTTTCGTAACTATTATTGCTTTGTGTATGGCTTTGATAATTACATACTTGCTTGTTATCTCAATCAGAGATGCTTTATTAAACTCTAAATTTAGCCTCAAACTTTATGAAACATACCTTGTGTTTTCAGAGCCCAATAATTGGATGAATAAGTCATATAAATTGGATTACAAAGATATAGTTGAGATTCACAAGGAATATTGGGTCGGAGAAAGCAACGAGTTTTACGTCAAAACTAGAGGAGGAAAGAGGTACGACTTTCCCAACCTAAAAGACGAATCGGCAGAACATGCTTTAGATTATTTGTCTAACAATTTAAAGCATGTAAAAGTTGTAATTGATGGTAGTAAGAATACCTAACAAGTTACTCAAAAGGACGCAAAACGCTTGGCTTGCGCTCCTTCGTCGCTAATTTTAGCCAAGCATTTATGCGCCCATTAGTAAGGCGTTAACTTGCAAGGATACACCATGGCATATTTAGCTGGGATGAAGATAGTATTAGATATTGAGTTTTCTGAAATTAATGAAAAAGAGTCAGAAGAATACTTATCTGATATTGTAAAAAAATACGCTGAGCTAATTTTTAATCAAGAGCTAGAACTATCGATTCATCTAGTTGAAGGTAGTTTGAAAATCAATATTGCTATTATAGGTGCTTTGTACTTAGCAATCGGTCAGTATGGTTCCTTCCGTTCAGGGGTAGATTATTTAATTAAAGACGCTAAAACACTTAAAGAAATAGTTGTTAGTCAACTTGTGCGAAATGGTGTTAATGATTCTGACATTATTGAATCGACTAAACACCACTGTGTCCCTGATAAGATACGTAGAGTATTGTTAGCAATTGATAGGTTAGAGTCTAAAAGCAACCTATTACCAAGCGATATTCAGAAAGAACTATCAAAAATAAAAACATCAGTAAGAAACATTTGCGGTCATTTGAAGGAAAAAGACATAGGTTTATTTGCCACTTCAATTCCCGCTAAATATCTGCCAGAAGATAGTGAAATCCCCCAAATTGCAACAGCATATAAACTAGCGGCAAGAGAAGAGGATATAAACTTTTTTCCAATTACTAGTTTTGATAAATTGCAAGTTAACAAGCTAATAAATAAGGACTAAAAACAGTTTGCTGTTTTCGTTCCTCAACATTTTAGCAAACTATTTTTAGCTCATTATTAGGGCGTTATACGTATCGAAGGATCGGTGTAGTAATATGAAATACTTTTTAATTTTTTTGATTCTACTTTCAATTGTTGGCTGTAAATCTACTCGAAATACCATCGAATACACTGACCCTGGTTTTTATCTTCAACCAGTCTTAAAAATGAAAGTAGTACCTACTTTTTCAAACCCTGTTATCTATGAGGTTACAAGGCACAAACCCTATCAGTTAATAACTACAACTTATGAGGGTGCTGGTGGTTATGACTGGAAAGGTATTAAATCAAAGAAAAGTATTGAATTAACAGAAGAACAGTACTCAAATTTGGTTAGTAAGTTAGAGAAAACACTGGTGTTTCCGAAAGATAAAACTCGAGGAATGGATGGAGATACTTGGATGCTAGAAAGCTCCTTGTATCAATACACTGCCGTAGCGTATTGGGAGCCAGAATATCAAACAGGTAAACGTGGGCTTGAAGATTTTGTAAGATTAAAAAGTTACCTTGAACAACTAAGCAGCAATAAATAGCTGTAAAATACGTATAACAAACAGTTTAAAAGCGGACATAATTCAGCTGGCTGTTTTCGCTCCGCTTCACATTGTAGCCAATCAAATCTTGCCTTTTAACTGAGGCGTTAGCACACTAAAAGAAGCTTGTGCCGTTTACGGCAAGCGTTATACGCAATGAGAAAATTCGCGTTAGCATTAATCATATTTGTTAGTAGCTGTACTTCAATCGAAGATGTATCTAACAAGGGGGTTGTAAAAATTAGTACAGGTATAGTATCTACAACTAAACCTCTATTTTTGTGTGCAAAAGATTTTGATGCTGATTTGAACACACAGTTGGTGATTAATTATGGGTTTGAAAAATGTCAATCTGGTAAGCATATTACGAATATTCCAGTTAATTCAATGCTTGAAATTAAAAAGGTAATTAAACACAATAGTACTGCCTTATTTTCTATAAATAGGTGGCTTGTGTTAGGACAATTTAAAAATATAAAATTTTATTATCCACTAGAGTGGGTTGAGCAAACTGACGGCACTTTTTATTACAAAAACAATGAAGTACCGTGGAAATAATTACGTATAGCAAGCAAATAACAGTTGGTTTTTGCTCCTGCGTAGCTTATTTTAACCAACTGTTATTTTCCCATTATTTGGGCGTTATAAGCGACTTTATCTGGCACATAGCTGCCCCTTATCTCTAACACGTTTATGTCTAAAAACGAGCTAGAACGACAGTCTGCTTTTCGCTCATAGCAGACCTAATCAACTGTTAGATCAGATATGAGCTACTACAAATAAGTATCAGAAACTAAAGCGTTTTATCTTTGTTTGCCACATTGAGTGTTTGAAAAAATGCATAAGCGTCAAACTCTGTGCTTTGAGATAACTGAGTCATTGAATTTACCAGCTCGCTCGATAAGTGTGGTTGTATGCCATTTATAAACGTTGCCACAGATGCGGGTTTACCTGATTCTATTTGTCGATTAAAACTCTGCCATGTATCAAATATATCGAGTTGCTTGCCTTCTTTTACAAGGGCGTGGTTGATTTCGTTTATAAGTACAAGTCCGCAATTATAATGTAATCGCGAGTTAGATTTTACAGCGCGGATGTAGTTGGGCTCTTGTTTTAACCCTTCAAGACAATGACGCTGTGCAATCACTATTTTTTCAGATAGCAAGCTAGTATTGTTTGCCACGTTTGCTGATGCGACCCCCGCTAAGAATTCAGCAGCGCCTTCATGTAGCCATGCTTCTGATGGGTTTTCAATGTCAGATCCCTGCTTTTGATAAAGGTGTGCTACTTCATGGGCAAAAAACCAAAAAATAGACTTGCTATTCACTTTTTCAATGGCTTTTTCTCCATACCAATGCAGAAAAATTTGATCGGATAAGGTGCCACCTTGATGGCCATATCTACCGTCATTGGTTTCACTAAATGAAGCGAATAAAGCAGGGCGATAATCTAATGTGCCCATTTTATCTGCAAAGAAGTCCATCAATTTAGGCAAATCTTTTTCAATGTGCTTCTTTAAGGTTGGAGGTAAACGGCCATCAATTAAACTGACAAAGTGCGTATCTTCAATGGGGGCTTCATGACCAACATAGATCTTTTGACCACTGTCTTTGCCTATCCACTGCACGTTATTTTTATGCACTTTGCCATCAACAATAATATGATTGAAAGGCGCTTTAATCGCGATTGGCCATGTGTTGGCATTGTCAGCACACATTGATGCACAAGCAAAAAAGCGTCCTGAATGAAGTAACATGCCTTCATCTGAAAATGGCGAGAATGGTGCATATTCCTTTGGTAATGGCGTATAGGTTGGTGTGAGTTTTATTTTGACCTCAGTGAATGGGCGGCCATCTTTTCTGGAGATACTTTCTTGACCAATCTCTTTGTTAAAACTTATTTCATAGTGTGAGTTGTTGGGCTGCCATCTTTTTACTCTTGAGTTATCGGGTGTTCTATTGAATACCAGCTTATTTATTGGTGTATCAACGTGATAGGTCACAGTCCATGTGTTATCTCGATGCTTTTCGATGTGTGTAAACACTTCGGCACCAAATAGCAGTGGAGAGAATATATAAAGTATAAATAATATGCACTGTTTAAACACGGTAACGGTTCCTTCATTTTACTTATTGATGTGGTTTTTATTTTTGTATTTTTAAGACATTATTAAGGATAATGAGTGTATGATAAATTAACCCTGAATATTATGAATTTTCACTGGCTTCCTGAAGCGAAAACCTTCACGATAAGGCCGAATAAGCCGACCTTATTTTATCTCTATTAACCAGTGTTAATTATCTAGGATGACATTACTTTTTTGACACACTGGAAAGTAAAATGGCAACGGTTTTGAATAATGTGTCGACAAGTTCTTTTTCCTTGCTCCCGCATATTATATTGTAACTATCAATCTCTTTACAAATACCGAACATTCCTTGATTGCTTGCGTCCTGATCGAACTCAAATTCAAAGCCGTAAGGCGTGTCTTTACCATATTTAGTATTGAGCTGTTGAGTTATGCCCTCCCAATCTTTTTTGATGAACTCAAAAGTGTAAAAAAAGAGGTTGATTTCAAGCCTAAAGTCTTCTAAGTAAAAATCTTCTTCCCTATACTCATATCCCTCTGTTAACTGCTCACTTGATGTATTACCTGTAATTATTCCATCAATATCTGACTTGGGTTCGTGTGTATCATTCGTTTCATTAGCACTGTCTGTGTCATGGTTTTTTTCTTGATTATCAATGCAGTCCTCATCATCAAATTGAAAATCAAAAGTGAGTGTCCAAGAAAATTTAATGTCTAGGCCTTTCACCCTAACATCAACATCAAATACACGATAAAAGTCTTGGTCAGCTTCCCATTGACGTTCTTCGAACTCTAAAACTAATAAGTCGACGTTTTTAAATTTCAATCTATCACATAGTCGTTCAAAGGCGGTTTCAATTGTCGTTTCGAAGGTATCTTCATGAGTGTTGATGCTTTTACTATATAGCTCTACATCTGGTGGGTTATATAAAGATAGCCTTTTAAATGTGGCAGTGATTTTATTGAATTCTTCGTCACTGATATTCCCGCTTTCATCTTTATCAAGAATATCATGAAAGGTAGTGAAAAAGCGGATCATATCTCGCTCTCGGCCAATCAATTCATTACTTGGCTCTCGGATGATGGAAAGAAACTTTTCTTCGATGAATGATAGCTCTTCACCTTCTTCTGGAAAATAGTGGTAGTGCATATGAAGAGAAAAGAAAATCCTTTTGCTCAAGTTAGCTAGCAGAAACTGATATACCGGATAAAAGGCACTTTGCAGACATGACATTGCAAAAATAACCATATAGGTATCTTCAGGCGTTTCTGTCTCGTTATCTTCAGTCGATGTTTCTGAATATAGAATAACATACAGTGAAATAATATTGATTAAACGCTTAATCGATCTTGGATTGAGGCCGACTGAGTTGAGTACCAACATTTCAAGGTGCTGCATGTTCTTTTCACTCAGAGGTTGCATATTAATGCTACCAAGCAGCTCAGTTAAAAACGCTCGAGTATGTGTTTTATATTCAATAACAGGCATTTGAAAAGGCAATTGAATGAGCTTGTCGAAAAAGCTTTTACCGCTTTGCGATGAACTGATATTGGTGGTGCCATATTTTAGTTCTACTCCCCGTTTTACCACCTCAAAATCGAGTGCAAGTACAAATACCAGATGCTCAATGTCGGTAAATAGCTTAATTGTTTCTAAAAGCTCGATGGCGTTTTTCGGAGGAATACGGTCTAAATCATCGATATAGACGATGATCCTGTCAAGTTGATGCGCCTCTATTTTATTTTTTACTTCTATGGCGATTTGCTCTTTTAAATTCGCAATTGCTGAGGCGCTCGATATCCCGGATTCTTGTGCATGATTGTCTTGTTGGTTGTTTGCGTGGTTTTCAGATTCAGCAAGGATTTGTGAAGAAATGCCCGCCGTGGCGTAGTTCGCGGCTACTTTTGCAGCGCCAAAAGCCAATGGCTTTATTGTCGATAGGAACATTGCAGCTTTGCTTGGGGCATTTTGTTCACCTTCATCGTGGTCTGAGAGTGAAGATATAAAGGTTTCTAAAAACAAAATAGGCAGGTCTTCACTGCAATTGAACTGTGAAAAGACCCAAGTATTAAACCAAACCTGATCGACTGGCACGCCTGATTCAATCAAATCATGTTCTATCATGCGCATTAAGCTTGTTTTACCGGTTCCCCAATCACCTTGAATTGCGATGGTCATTGGTGTAGCACAGTGCTGTATAAATTTACCAAGAGATTTTGCGTATGGGCTAAGGCCTAAAGCATCATTAATTACATTGGTGTGTTCTTTGAGTGGGATATCTTGAATGGCAATTGACATATACTACTATACTACTTCCATGATTTTTATATAGATATTATATGTTTAAAGTCTATGTGTCAGCCGTGATTTTTCATTATTTATTTTAAGTATATGCATATTTTTGGCTAATTATATTTATCTTTGTCAAGATAAAGTTAATCCTGAACATGTGAGTCATGAACATATTTATAGTGAGTTATGATTGAGCGGTATAATGGGGAAAGCGGCCGCAGCCGCGAGCCATATTATTTATTGAGTGCTAGGTTCTCAAAAAAGTAGAGCGTATTGCTATCTATCATTGATTTTGCAGCATCTAAGTATTTTTGTTCAAGTATGCCGTTTGTTGACCATGTCGCAAAGTCATCATCATTAAGTACAGCTAAGCGACTATTATCGATTAACCACATGCCTTCAAGCTTATCATGAGGATATTGGATTTCTTGTATGAGATCTAACACCAGTGACTTACTGACGGGGGTTATCCCGTGTGTCGTCAGTGTTTCCCAACCTGATGTTAATACTGTTTGCTCCAAAGTTTGTCCAGCAATGAGTAACCCTAAATTATCGTCCTGTACCAGAGTACTGTTCGGTGTAATTTGCTCTAAATTGGTGGCGTCGGTTAAGTCGATTTTGTAGATGCGTTTCATCGCGTCTGGCGTTTGTCCATAAAAAGCACTGTCACGCTCAATCACTAAAAACTCGGTATTTGACAGCGCTACAATCCCAGAGTTTGAATTTTGCGCTTTTTCTTGTTGGTAGAGGTATTGGCCAATTTGTTTGGTTTTTAAGTTAATTGTAACAATGCGAGTAATATCGAGCGCTTTGACCGCTTTGACCGCGTTGTCAGGGTTGTACATGGTTGATTGCATAATACCGACTAGGGTGGTTTCATCAGGGGTAATTGTGAGTCCTTCCATACCACGATTTGCTCTGCGCTTTGCATACTCGTTGGGCAGTGTGATAACTGTACGCTCGTCATGAGCAAATGCATTGATGCGCTCTATTTCCTTACCCTCATTATCAAAATGGACAATGTGCGGACCGTATTCATCACTCACCCAAAAGCTACCATCAGATAGCGCCACAAGGCCTTCGCCATCAAGTCCGTAGTTATCTAACTTTATAGGATTTTGCGTTTCATGATATGGTTTAGTTTGATCTACTAGGATAGGGTTTCCATCTACTGTATAAGGTGTTTCGCCAGTGCCGCCTAGATCTGACGCGTTTGGTAGTCCGGAGATTGGCGTGCCATCAGGGCGCTTAAGCAAAATATCTCTCAATTTGACCACAGCTCCAGTGGTTGTCAGCTCAAATAGGCCAATCCTAGGTGTGTAGTCAGGTGTCGGAAATGTTTTTCCTTTGCCATAATCACCGGTATAAGTTGCATTAGGGCCGCGGTCGGTCAGCGCGTAAAATTGGTGCTTGATACTTGGATGAGCCACCATGTCTGAGCCATAGCCTCCATTTCGGATCTCGAAGCGACTTCCTGCAATACTGCCGTTTTGTAAATCTGTTCTGAGCGCGGAATGAGGCAGTTTACTACCTTGAGCGTTAATTGGTGTAGGGGTACACACATAGTTGGATTGGTGTACTTCTGAGTCATCCAAAAGACTGTTACTGTTTATATCAACTCCTGAGTGTAAGGCGATGCCTCCAAAAAAGCATTGGCTATCTGCCATGCTCAGTTTTTGTTGATTTACGAGGCTGACAAGGCCTGCTTTACCATCTGATCCTGACGTGCCATCCGCGCCATTATTACCAGCTAGGTCGTCTAACCCATTTTTACCATCGTCACCGCTACAAGCGCTAAGAAATACCATCAGTGAGCAGGCTAATAGGCTCAAATTCACCTTCTTCATTTTATACTCCATGTTTAATTATGTGCGCAAAGGCATCGTTTGATTGAGACTGGCGCTAGCATATATTCGGTACATCAAGAATTTATGACATCGAAAAACAGAAGAAGACGGAACTGTAAGCGATAAAGGGCATCAATAAGCGTAATCATAATGACGTTATAAATGCCGTTTAATATGTTGTTTAGTCGGGAATTTTGACAGGGCTGGGCTTATCGAAAAAGTAACCTTGGGCTAAATCAACACCAATGGATTTTGCGATGGATAGTTGATTTTCATGTTCTATGCCCTCGGCGAGGACCTTTCCTCCATACTGGTGTACAGCTTGGATCACTTGTTTTAATTCACTGATGATATGTTGATTGTTGGGTAGTTGACTGATGATGGTAATACACAGTTTTGCGACATCCGGTTTTGCGATATTGATTGTCTCTAGTTCAAAAAAGCCACAGCCAACATCATCAAGCCAAATTTGATAGCCAAGTTGACGTAAAAAGGTCATTTTTTCTTGCAAAGATGCCCAATCATTAACGGGGACATGCTCCGTTAATTCGAGGCAAATATGCTCTGGGAAAGCGTGGTTGTGCAGGAGGTGGGTGACATGTTCGCTAAAAAGTAATTTTGGCGATATGTTAACCGTGAGCATGCAGGGTTTTTGTGTACTGCACACTGCTGTGTGTGTATTAAGGTGTGTTTGTAATGCGAGTAATTCAACCTCATCTTGTTGCCCATTGGCTAAGGCTGCGTCGAAAAGCTTGTCTGCTCGATGTAAGCTTGAATCGAATGGGCCTCTTATGAGGGCTTCATAGCCAAATAGACCTTCGGATTGAACATGCTGAATGCTTTGCCAGTAAGGCTCCAATCGGTTGTTTGACAAAATATCGTTAAGTTCAGTTGCACTGTCTGAATAAAGCGTTTTCATTACACAGTTTTTGTTTGCTCGCATCACTTCATGGCTAGAGCTTGCATGAGGGACAGTTTGCGCACTCACTTGAATGTCTGAGCAACGGACTAATGAAGTGTCTACAAGCTGATTTAATTCATTACATAGTCGTTGGCTAATATGGTGAGCTGCATCATCACTATCATCAAATTGGTTGCTCTCAAACCATAATTCAGCTTGCATGAAATTGTCTTCTAATACTGTCACATGACTCGTTTTTTGAAGGTTATTGACTAGTGCTTGCCAAATACTCTTGCAGGTCTGTTCACCTAATCGGTCAATGATAAAATGCCACCCACAAAGCGTGATTAAAATTTTTGTCTTCAAGGCATGCTCCAAAGGTTACATCGTAATTATTATGCTTATTTAATCTGATTGTATCTTGCAGTTTCAAAAAAATACATTGTGGACTGCATAATTATTCATGATTTTATGATGCCTGTGGGAATGAAATTACGAATATAAATATTTATCCTGTTAACGGGTGTGTAAGGCTGTTTACATAAATCTACATGGTGGGGTTTTATATTATAAATGTTGCATATATGTGTGGTTGTTCTCCCTGTGGTTATGCTGCTGTAATGGATATGGTTTTTATGTGTTTTTTACCTCTATCTTAATGAAAATACTTGAAAAGTTTTAATCTTTTTTATCTAATGCGCGGCCATGGATATGGGCCATAAGTACAGGGATAGAGTTTTTGCTTTAGGTGGTGATTTTCGAACGCTGCAAATTTTGCATGTCCAATATTCCTTTTACTTATTACAGCTCAGTTCCCTCGTAATTAATAAAACAACATGAACGTTGAATAAATGCTATCGGGAAACAGCAATGAAATACTCTCTCGCTTTGTTTGGGCTATTTAGTAGTGTCGCAGTGAATGCGAATACGACAGTGAATGTAGAACCTCTTCCTTCTTTCAGTGAAATCAGACTTGGGTTTGAAACGATAAATTATAATGAGTCTTTGTCTGACGTGGCAGGATTCGGTGAGCTTTCTCAGTCAGTGTCAGTGACAAACCCAACTATCAGACAACTTTCTTATACAGGTATTGATGATAAATGGGGATATTACATTGGAAGTGCGGCGACCATCGCAACGTCTATTGACTCAGAAACCTGGTCATTGAAAGGTTTTGGCGCTATTCAAAGCAATGACTTTAAAGTAAAAGCAAATGAAATAGCCTTTACGGGTGCATACAACTATACGCCAGCTATGCAAATAACCATGGGGATGCGAATTTATACTTCAAGTTTTACGCGCTCGAACTTTAAATTTGTTAATCCAGGCGCCTCGCGTTTTGATCAGGCGCTACAGGATTTACCCAGAGATGAACATGATCCCGTCGCTCGTTTCGATTTACCTGGACAGGCTAAAGATGGTGACGACCTATTGCAAAACAACCCAGCCTCCATTGTTTCAGTGGTATCCGTAACTGAAGATCAAATGGGCGTACTTGCCTCTCTGGGTGCACGATACGACAGTAAATTATCAAAATCATTCGAAAACTTGAGCTGGTATGCGGAAGGCGAAATAACGGTCCCAGTTTATAGCCATGTACAAAATACCAAATTTGAGACAACCTCCCTTACAGATAGTTTCAATGGTTGGGGTGTGATGGCCAGAGCAGGTGTGCGATATCAAGTTGTTGAGCATATCGCGTTAATGACTGGTATCGATACTTACTACAAAGAAAGAAGCGCTGTCTCAGAAGAAGTCAATGGACGTAGATATCGCGTGCCAAATACTGAGTACTCGAACATTTCTATTACTGCAGGTTTGCAGTGGAGCTACTAGTTCTAGAGTAAATTTTAGACTGGTTCATTTTGACTAAGTTACACAGTTTATGGATGTGACTGCTGACAAGCATACGCTTGTTAGCAGCTGGAAAAACAAAATAACAATTTACATTAAGGAAGTAACATGCAATTGCATGCGTTTAGGAAATCTCTTTTAGCAACATTAATTACCTCTTCACTGTTAGTCGGCTGTGGTGGCAGCGACTCTGAATCTTCTGCTCAAACAAATGATAATGTTGCATCTGATTCAAATAATACTAATAGCTCTGTTACAGATACTGGAAGTGCTGAAACGGGTAATACTGAGGGTAATACTGAGGGTAATACTGAGGGTAATACTGAGGGTAATACTGAGGGTAATACTGAGGGTAATACTGAGGGTAATACTGAGGGTAATACTGAGGGTAATACTGAGGGTAATACTGAGGGTAATACTGAGGGTAATACTGAGGGTAATACCGAGGGTAATACTGAGGGTAATACCGAAGGTGATACTGATCCCGATGTTGTCGTTGAGCCTACTGAGCCTGAGGTACCTAAAGTTAATGAAGCTCCTGTTGTAGGCATTAATGGTGAAAATGAGGCTTTGGAGCAAAAAGTATTCACGTTAACTGCAGAGGCAACAGATCCAGATGGAGATGAAATCACTTACACTTGGTCTCATGATTCTGAGCTTGCAATCTCTATGGAAGGCAGTGACGCTGCGACGTTGTCCGTAACTGTCCCAGATATTGATAGAGACCATTTAGTTAACTTTACTGTTTCGGCAACTGATAGCAATGGTGCAATGACGCAAAGCTCGATTGCTGTGACTGTAAAACGTAAAGTCTCCAGCGTAACTATTACCGGTCTAGTTACTGATAAGCCGATTGTGAATGCACAAGTTGAAATTAAAGTTGGTGATGAAGTTTTTAACACCTCTGCAGATGCTCAAGGGGCATATTCTGCGCTGGTCGAAGTTGATGAGAGTCAAGTTGATAAGCTAGTGACTGTATTTGCCAAAGGGGTTGATACGCAGCAAAGTGTCAGCTTTGTATCACAGCTTAATTCTATCCAGTCTTTGATTGAACAAGCTGGCGAAGACGCAACGCTTGATAGCTCAGAAAACTTTTCTGTAAACGTCACTAACGTTACGACGGCTGAGCACGTACTTATGGCGTCGTTTGATGATTTACTTGAGTCTGATGAAGAGTATTTAGCAGCACTTGCAAGTGTCGATGTTCAGAAAAAGATAGAACTGGCAACCTTAATTAAAGTGTTCGTCGACAATGATGATATTGATTTACCTGAAGGGGTTGAGTCAACGTTAGATCTTATTGACGATGACTTATCAATTGATCAAGCACACGCTATTATCACAGAAAAAGATCCGACTCTGTTTGATAAGACAAAAGAAGCGCTTGAAAATGATGAAGACCTAATTGACCAAGATGTCGAGTCACTTAGTGGTGAATTCGTCTTACAATATTTACATAACTACGATAGTCCTGCGACGCACATTAATTTAACTGAAGATGGCAAAGGTCAGCTTACTGCAATTAATACAGTCTCAGTGGAGCACTGGGAGCAGACTGCAAATGCTGTCACGATAGAGCTTTCGAGTTCATTAGCAACCCGTAAAGTTAGCTCTGATGAAGGCATTGAGTCCATTTATGTCAATACCCTGAACTTAACTGTGTTAGGTGAAAATGATGCCTATAAGACAGTAGAAGTGGAGGAAATTGGCGATAAAGTTTTAGGTAACGGTAATCGAGTTGCTCACCATAACAAGTATATTACTAACCTAGTCTCTAAAAGTGACATGCCGTCAATTGATGTAGAAGATTTGACGCAAGGTATGTGGTACTTAGACCGCTTCCAAAGTGATGAGAGTGAAGGTAACGAAGGTTATGGTATTTTCGAGTTCGAGGCTGATGGCAAAGTATTCGAAAACTTCCCTAATTCAGGAGAGCGTGAAGAGCTAGCTTGGCGCATCGCAGATGATGGTGTCCTTGAACTCATGTACCCAAGAGATGACTCAGATGAAACCGGTACTGTGCGTTTCTGGTTTACCAAAGAAATCGCTGGTGGTTATGCATTCGTCTCGTCAGATAATGAGCACCCTGATTATTCGCATACTGAATACGGTATCTTCATTCAAGAACAAACAATTGAAGAAGAAATAGACTTTACAGGGCGTTGGACTGGCGAAGTCGGCAGAAATACAGAGAACTTCGTTTTCGATTTATTTGAAAATGGCACGTTAAATGTCAACTATGGTTCTAGCAACTTCACTTGGGCTTCAAGCTTCATTGCAACTGAAGGCCAAGCATTAGACTTTACTTTAAACAGTGCACCACAATCTGTGACATGCTCAGATGCAGAAAGCTTATGCTTAAATGTGGAAAGCTTGTCTCAGCGTGTACTTGTTGCTGAAAACGACATGGTTGTACTTGAAAGAGAGTTTACTGAAAACCATGCGAGTGGTTATCAAGAGGAGAAAAGAGAACTGGTCATCTTAAAGCAAGAAGATGATATGGAATTAGATGGATTTAATAAAGAGTTCTTCAGTTATACTCGCACTTACTTCCTTGATCCATCGATGCAACGTGAGGACGATAAAGTAATACTTGAGCCGAGCATTGTTGATGGTGAAAAAGTATATACACTGGGTATATTCGGTGAAACACATCAGGTTACTCTTGTTGACGGACAAATGCGTTTTAAACTAGATGACAAAGACTGGACCTTCGAGTTATTAGATTATTCACAGCAGGGGATTACAGTTTGTGAATATGAAGTAGGTCAATCTTGTGAAACTGAAATGACGTGGTTATTTGCTAAACCAGAATAAAGGTTTTTACAGTATTCTTATGTAATACGTGTATACCAAGAAAAATTAAAAGCGCGCTCTAGGTAATAAAGCGCGCTTTTTTGTGTAGTAATATTTTCTGCTTTTTAGCTTACTCGCCAACTAAATCCTTTGTGGATGCTGAGTATAAGTTAGACCTTAACAACCATAAATACCACCCAAGCTAGTCTCTTAGCATCTAACTTAAACAGGGTCATATCAAAAACGCCAAAGTGTTCGAGTAGTGTCATTGCTCCAAATTTATGTCCAGAATATTATACATAACAAATCACCCACCTAGATAAAAATATTAAGGTGTGCCGAGTACAAAAAATTGGATATACCATTGTTATCAATTGTTTCGATAAATGAAATTTTAGGATCTATAAATATCAAAAAATCGACGCGGAAATTAGGTGATTTTATATTTGCTAACTAACGGATTGTTTAAGTCTGTCAAGAGAAGAGCTTTAAATTTATCAGTAAGCATGATTGATGATAATTAAATAAATCGATGTTTAATTAATTTTTTAGAGTGGTTGTATTTAATTTCATGGTGCTTGTAAAAAGTAAAATAATAACTTAGTGGTTTTTGTTATCTTTTGATTTGTAGGCTTTTTTATTATGGTTGCGAAAGGTTGGTTTTTGTTACTGGTTAAGCTTTAGTGTTAATTTTTACCAATGGGTTTGTTTGTTTTTTGTTCTTTTTTTGACTTTTTAATTTTTTTAAATTATTGTGGATTTGATTTTTAATAAGGAGAATTAAAATGATAAAATCAAATAAACTAATTAAGAGTCTCGCTGCCTCATCTCTATTAACTTTGGCTTCTTTTTCTAGTAATGCCAGTACTGGTTTAGTTACTGAATCTACTACTCCAATAGTTGAATCTAGTTCTTCAGAAAGAGAAATAGTTGCTACTATATGTAATTATGAATCTCTTACAGGGGATGCACCATATGGCCTTCCGATTATAAGGCCTATAAGTGGTAAGGTGATCTGTAGAAGCCCAATTGTATATCCAGACCTAGACCGACCAGGAGAGTTTATCATATACATCTTAGCTAGTACTCGTTATATATATAACTGATAGATTATTTTTATAAAAATTGACTTTATTATTAAGGTGTAAAGTCAATTTTTCCGAGATTTTTTATAAATATCAGTATCATTAAGCTAAATCGTCAACTAATTTCTTTATAGCTTACTAAGGGCAAGAAAAACTTCCGTCATCATAAGAGTCAATTCGGCTATTCTTTTAATGTCCAATTTGAACTGTGTAATGCCAAAAAAATAAACTATTCAGTCAATTCCTTGGCAAACCAAGGGGTGATTGAAATATAAACATGGAAATTCCAGCTTCGAAACAAAGTTACGATAGTTAACCTTACACACAAAGTACTTTGGTCATACTCTTTGTATCAATTAATTCGATCCTCGCAATAAAAAACATTATAAAAAATAAAATTCTTCTTCGCGAGTGCTGTTTTTGTAAATTATTAAATTATAATTAAATGCTTTCAGATAGCATGTTCGAGGCTAAATCCCTGTAATAATGAGCGAGAATAAAAGGTTTAATATAACTTTTAAGTTGTTTTTAAATAAAGTGTTTTATTTTTATTTAGGTAGTTTTGTTGAGGTGATTGGTATGAACTTATTAATATTTGCTAAGTCTAGATTTTTCATTTTCTTATATATAAAAATGCGTTTGGGTGTCGTCTAGATTTAAATGTGATTATTCTAATAAATTGTAATTTTTATTTTGTTGACATTTATTTATTCTTAACCTATTGTGAATTTGATTTTTAATAAGGAGAATTAAAATGATAAAATCAAATAAACTAATCAAGATCCTTGCTGCATCATCTCTATTAACGGTGGCTTCTTTTTCTAGTAATGCGAGCACTGGCCTAGTTACAGAACCTACTAGTCCAACAGTTGAGAATATTTCTTCAACAAGAACAATAGTAGCTACTTTATGTACTTATGAATCTCTAACTGGATGGGGGCCGTGGGGTTTTCAGCGCACAATTCGTCGTGAAGGTAGGGCTATCTGCAAAGGTCCAATTAAGTTTAGGGATGGCGATTGGACTTACACATATGCTTTAGTCGATGTTGAGTATGTATATAACTAATAGTTTATATTAATAAAAAATTGACTTTATTTTATTGGGATAAAGTCAATTTTAACCTGTTCTATTTATACAGTAATATCAGTGTACTTTAAGCTAAATCCTCAATTAGCTCCTTTGTGGTTTGCTGAGTATGAGCAAGATCCCAACAACCATAAACACCACCCCAGCTAGCCTTTTAGCATTTAACTTAAACTGGGCCATACCAAAAAGGGCAAAGTGATCGATCAATGTCATTGCAATCAGTTGGCCAAGCAATACAAATGTAATGGCGTTGGCAACGCCAAACCTCGGAGCTACCCAAGTAATAGTCAAAATATAAAACATGACAAAACATCCCCCGAGATAAAAATACCAAGGTGTACCTTTTACAAAGAGTGATTTTGGTATGCCATTGCTACCAAATAAGTAGATAAGTGCAATACAAAACCCCACAAATAATAAAATCGTCGCAGCAAGCGCGGTGTTTTGTAACTTATTACCTAACCCGCCATTTAAAGCGGCCATGACTGGGATCCCAAGCCCAGCCACAAACATGATAAGCGCGTATATAGCAATACTATGTGAATTTTGCAGCATATTATAAACCTATAGATATATGTTGATGTGCAGACGTGTCTGCAGGTGAAGGCGTATTTACTTTTAAGAGAAACATAAGAGACTCCTTTTGGGAATTTTTTGTTAACATTTGTTTGTGTTTTTTGCTCCATTAATAGGCTTTAAGCAATGAATCGATCAA
This sequence comes from Pseudoalteromonas sp. MMG033, assembly GCF_057197785.1. NCBI lineage: Bacteria > Pseudomonadati > Pseudomonadota > Gammaproteobacteria > Alteromonadales > Pseudoalteromonadaceae > Pseudoalteromonas > Pseudoalteromonas sp. MMG033. Next base: position 4,683,597 of record NZ_CM170070.1, on the reverse strand, counting down.
ATATTCAGCGCACCTTTATTTATTTTATATGAAAATTTTAATTTAATTAAGTTTTGGTTAAGTTTTTGTGTTTATTTGGTTGACGTGGCGTGCTTCGTAAAATATCTTTAGGTTGGTTTTTTAATAAGGAGAATTAAAATGATAAAATCAAATAAAATAATTAAAACCCTAGCTGCAACATCTCTACTAACGGTCGCTTCTTTTTCTGGTAATGCATCTACAGGCCCAGCCATAGAGTCTACTAATCCAACGGCTGAAGTAGCTGCTTCATCAAGGTATGTAGTCGCGACTATGTGTGTATATGAGTCTATCAGAGGGGGCGGTCCAAAAGGTTTACAATTTGAGGTACGTCACGACGGTAGGTTTACGTGCCGAGGCCCAATTATGTATCCAAACGAATTTGGTGGTGCCCATGTCTATGCCTTAGTGAGTTCATATTATATATATAGATAAAATCTAATGTAATTTGATGTTGATTGGTTTTATTCTATGTTAATAAAGCCAATTTTTATGCTTTTTACTTATGATTTACCCTCACTTCTATCTTTTAAAACTGTATCTAAATAATTATTAGTCGTTTTTTATTACACCATAAAGACACCGTTTTTCGATTCAAATGCGTTTACCATATGGATAGTTGGAAGCCTGCTATTAAGAGTAAGAGAGTGTAAGGGTTTTTCCGTCAGCTGACTAATAGGCCTAGTAAAGGAATCATGCACGGGAGAACGTGTCTAAATGGAATATATTGCCTTAACCTGTCTAAAGGACAGTACCCGAAATCTTCAATACCTTCCCAGCCAAGGATCATAATAGAACATAATAAAGGGTAAGCGACCATTACTCAATGGGCGAATATCATCTATTGATTCAAGGTGTTTGGCTGAATGCTAGTAGATTCACTATTTTCTAGGATTTTAAAATTGGGGATAAGATCATATCTGACAATACAAAACTAGTTTCAATATGTGTTGGTTATAACCCATTCACGCCTCAACCCGTAGCCTGCGTTTATCAGGTTCTTAACTTATTAAACTTGTGTATTTTACTACTATTTTTTAGTGTGAACTTGGTCGTTCCTCGCGATGATTATGTATCCCTTTGATTATAAAATTAGACGGGATGGTCTGCATGGCTAAGTACCTCCGAGTTGAACTCGGGAGGCTATTGTCTTTCAAGATATAAACTATTGAGAAGGGGGGGAATGCTATCAATTTCCTTGAATTAAACGGCTTTTCATCGTCTTTAAAGTGGCCTTATCAAATTTATTATAAAACCAACAACACCGGTTTTTGGTGTGGCTGGCCTTTTTTGATAAGCAATATGAAGTATTCAGTATAGATTTTTCGTGTGTAAAAATATATTTTAATATGAATTTATTCATTATGAGAGTAGGTTTGCTACTTTTTCAATATGAATATTGTGTAGTTAACAATGAAAGATAAAGAAAAGGAAATTTTAAAATGAGGAAAACAACGTATAAGGCATTGGCTATTGCGCTGAGCACAGGTCTGCTTTCTAATTTTGTACAAGCTGCGCCAGTACTGAATAAAACAACTTATGAGTTCAATTCAGGCCTACAAATACAAGAAGAGTTCAATATATTTGGCAAAGATAATGTCACTGATCCAAATTACTCAAGCAACGAGCTTAGAATCCAATTGAATGCAGATAAGTCATACAATCAGATTGGTTTTTACGATCAAGTACGTACCGCTTATGGTCAAGCTGTTGCATATAATATTATAGATAGACGTTGGATAGAGTTTAAAGGCAAGCTCTTATATTATGCGGCGGTTTCAAACGGTACGAATAAGATAGAAACTATCCCGTTTCGCGTTATTAACCCTGCAGGCGAAACATCTGAATGGGGTGTGATCCGCATCAGTCTAGATGAAGCATTCAATATTGATTATGACTACTATCCAAGCGATGATAGCGCACAGACCTCAGCCAATCAGGCTATCACAATCACTGTGAAAGACAATGATGCAAACGTGCCATACTATTTTGGTGTTGAGGTCTATGCTTGGGCTGAAAATGGTCGTGTGACTGTAAATGATGATCACACCATCACGTATACACCCAAGGCTGGTTTTGTTGGCCAAGACTCGTTTAGATATCGAATTAAAGGCAATAACTTATATGATATTACCAGTGCACCCGCGACCGTAACTATTAATGTAAAATAAACTGAATATCATTAAAAAAGCACAGGTAAATACTTGTGCTTTTTCCTCTGACTTTAACTCTTTTGATTACCATATTATCGCCTTTTTCTTGTTTATTTATGATTGTTATGTCAATTTGTTTGAGAACAAGGACATGTTTTGAGTGCATGCCTACGCAAAGCATTGATGGCGCTTAGTATCTGTTTTATAAAAATGACTTTGATCTTTGCTACAGGAATTGCTCAAAGCCCACCAAAATAACAAAAAAGAGAAACTAACGTGGTGAAAAAAGCAATTATTATCGGTGCGACATCAGGGATTGGTAAAGCATTGGCGTTTAACATGGCACAACAAGGCTATATATTAGGGCTTACTGGTCGACGGGAAGCGTTGTTGGCTTCGTTACAGCAAACCATCACGAGTAAGACATATACGTGTGTAATGGATATTTCTACACCACATAATGCAGTTGAAAAGTTCGAGCAACTGATAGAAAACATGCAGGGCGTTGATTTAGTACTCATTAATGCAGGAACTGGGAGCTGTGAACCCGATTTCCCTCTGGAAGGTGAGCTAAATACGGTAGCTGTGAATGTATCAGGGTTTACCGCGATAGCAAATGCGGCCTATCACTACTTTACAAAGCAAGGACATGGACATATCACTGCTACCTCTTCGATTATGGCGCTGCGCGGCGGACCTTGCCCATCATACAATGCATCCAAAGCATATATGTCGAATTACTTAGAGGGATTATATTGTCGCGCTTACAAAGCAGGACTAGATATCAGTGTCACAGATATTCGGCCAGGGTTTGTTGATACGCAGATGGCTAAAGGTGATGGCATTTTTTGGCTCGCGCCAGTGGAGAAAGCCGCTGTGCAAATCTTAACGGCGATTGAGAAAAAAAAGCGAGTGGTTTACATTACAAAACGCTGGCGATTAATTGCAATCTTGATGCAAGTTTTGCCGTTTAGTGCCTTTGTGAAGTTGATGATGGGGACTAAGCAAAAAAGCACAAAGACATATTAAGTTTTTGCGCTTTAACCACTCTCACATCAATGGATGTTTACCAAATTAAACTTCGGCTTTAGGTTGTGTTTTGGATGGACTTTTCTTTGTCTCAACTTGCTTCGTATCCATCGGCATTTTGTCAAAAATACCAAGTCGAATACGAATAAAGTGGAAAATTTCTTTTGGTACATTAATATCCAATGCTGTTTCCAGCCCTTCAAAACCGGGAGAAGAGTTTGCTTCGCAAATCTTAAAGTGTTCTTGGTCAAACAACAAATCAATACCGGCTACATCTAAACCCAACACATTAGCTGTTTGTGTTGCTAACCATTCAATTTCTGGTGTGATTGGGTGAGGGCGACCCTTCGCACCTGCGCTGACATTAGCTTTGAAGTTTTCGCCATTGGAGTTTCGCTCCATACAGGCAACTGCGCGGCCACCGATAGTGAAGATGCGCAGATCTCTGCCATGACTGGCTTTCACAAATTGCTGCAAAATGATGTTGGCTTTAGGGTTGGTCGCCTCAATTAGTTGCATTAAGTCATCAAATTCGCCTTTTGACTTTGATAAAAATACACCACTGCCTTGAGAGCCAGATAGTGTTTTTACAACAACTGGAAAACCAATTTGTCTTTCAACCAAAGCAACATTGACCGGAAATTTAACCAGCATGGTGTCAGGCGTTGGCAGATTTTTTTGTGCCAAAATTTGTTGTGCAAACAGTTTATCTTTAACCGTCTCAATGGAGTTTGAGCTGTTGACACAATACACACCTAAGCGCTCTAAATGGCGAATAATAGCTAATGCAAAGTAGGTGGTGCCTGCGCCCATTCGCGGTAATACGAAGTCTGGGAGTTCATGTTTTTTACCGTCAATGAGGATACTTTTTTCATCATCACGGGTTACTGTTAAATCAAATTGATCTGGAGAAAATACTTCGAGCTCGATGTTTTCTTCTTTGGCAACTTCAACAAGCCTATGGATTTCATAGGCTTCTTGTCGAAGTAAGCTCGCATTTTCTTTGTAAATTATCCAGCCTCGCACTAATAACTTTCCTCTATTTCGTTATATGAATCTTGATTGTTTGATTTTGCAGTTGCGCTTAAAGTATGAATACTCCGCTTCTGCGTGAGTTTTTTGTATTTTTGCCACAGCAACTCGACTCTGGTGTCGCTTTCTTTGACGCCATCTACAGTCTTTAAAAATTGCTCTTCCACTTGGTTGGCTGGTGCTTGCAGCCTTTGTTCTAGTGCAAATAACCTGCGTCCAACCTGCGTGAGTAATTCAGATTCTTGAATCGTAAAGTGCCCACTGCGATTAAATCCATTTGGAAAATTGATATCATCATAGAAGTTACTTGATTTTAAAAAGCCGTGTAATAGTTCCATAACGCTATGCTCTTGTTGACAAACAATAGTATTTTCACGGAGTATGCGGCGCATTCTAGTTTGTGTACAACAATATAATTTTATCGTAACGATAAGAGGAAACCGGTGGATATTGAGCTTATAAAAACCTTCCTAGAGGTGAAGGATAGTCGTCACTTTGGCAAGGCTGCGGAAAATTTATATTTAACGCAAGCAGCTGTAAGTTCTAGAATAAGGCAGTTAGAGCAGTATTTTGGTGTGCAGTTGTTTGTACGAAATCGCAACAACATTCAACTGACTCCTGCCGGTGAACGGTTGGTAAGCCATGCTGAAACCATGCTACAAACACTGCGCATGGCCAAACAAGATGTGGCGTTGACTACGGAGCAATTAACGCAAATTAGTTTGGCGGGGACGCCAAACACTTGGGATACCTATATACATGATGCCATCTCAAAAATTTATGCCAGACATCCTAATTTAAGCTTGGTGGCTGAAATTCAATCTCGCGAGCAAATTACGCGTCATCTTCTTGAACGAACGCTCGATGTGGCGATTTTATTTGACCCTCCTAAAGTAGATGAGCTTAAAATTGAACACCTTCACACATTTGAGCTGGTGCCTGTGTCTACGTTTTCCGCTGAGGTTGAGAACCCCGAAGAAGTAAAACGCTACATCATGGTCGATTGGGGGACCAACTTTAATAGTTGGCATGCAAAAGCACTAAAAGATATCGCAACGCCCTCTGTACGTACGAGTACTGCGAGAATTGCACTTGATCTGATTTTGCAATGTGGAGGAAGCACTTATTTACCTGATGTGATTGTAGAGCCCTATATCGAGCAAAAGATGTTGTATCGCTTGGATGATTTACCAACATTCTCTAGAGAGCTGTTCGTTGCCTATCATAAAGAGAATGAAAATGCTGATAAGCTTCATGAGATCCGAAAAATGCTAGGAAAAGAAGAGCCTGAAGCTCCGTCGATTTTAACGCCTTAGATGCTGTTACAGCTCTGAGGTAAAACAAACGTATAATTTTCTCTGTTAGGCTTGTCAATCTTTGATAAATGGCTAAGATCCTGCGTTTGAATTGCCTTTAAACCTAACCGCTGAGCACAAGATGCCAAAATCGAGAACCAGTCAGTTGATTTACACTGTCGCATTAAATAGAGCTTTTTTATTATTCCCATTAGTTTTGATTTGTTTGCTAGTGACCAATATTACCGTAGAAGATTTACGCTTTTTATTTGGCCATATGGATGAACATGGCTATCAAAACATCATTGATAACGAAGCGACGATCACGATTTTACTGATTGGTTTTGGCGCAGTGATGGATGGCCGTAAAATCCTTTCAAAACGTGCTTGGGACAGTAAGCAAGATCCAAGTTTGGAGCAGCATAAGCTATTGAATGAAACCTCTGAGTATTACGGGTTTATGCTCATTGTGATCGGTATTTCGATAGAGATTGTTGACCAGCTAGCAAGTTACATGCGTAACTTTCAGGTTGAGTTACTCATGTTTGAAGCATGGTTCAGCATTGTATTGAACATAGTCGCAATTGGCGTGATGCTTAAAGCCGCTTATAAAATTGCAGTCATAGACAAGCAGGCACACCAGTTGTAATTAGGCTGTGCTAGTTAGTCATCAAGTAAGTATTTTAGACCATCTATTTTACTGGTGGTGAAAAATGCTTGCTGCTGCCAAATTGGATTAAGGGTTTGGTTTGTCCCGCCAACTATCCAAACAATATTGGCAAATTGTGTAGCCTTAAAGCCATAAATGGTTGTTTCAGGGAAAGTCTCGGTTAATACATCTGCCAGCTTACTTATCTGTGCGCGCTCGGTGAGTACCGTGTTAAGTGCTAGCCACCCTTGGTTGGTAAGTAGGCACTTTAGGTTTTGGTAAAAATCGGGTTCGAAAATAAACGGCAGTAGCGTTGTTGAATCAAATAAATCAACCTGTATTAAGTCAAAAGGCGTGAGGTCTTGTTGTTTAACGAACTCATAAGCATCTGTGCAGTGTATCGGGTTGTCACTGTTATTAGGGTTAAAAAACTGCTTGTATAGGTCTATTATTTGCTGGCTTTTTTCTACCGTTTCTATATGTGCTTTAGGGAATTTGTCATTGAGAAAGCGCAGCAACCCACCTCCGCCAAGCCCGAGTTCGAGTATCCGGTTGGTTTGTGAGAGTTCATAGGTTGGAATAGCCATAAATAACATATGGGGAAACACTAAGCTGTTTGGCTCTGATAAAGACATCGCAGATTGCATAATGCCATCAATGCTAAACCAACGCAGAGTTTCATTTTCAATGACTTGCACCTTTTGATTGTTGACTTCAATATCTAAAAGCGTTGTGGGTGTTAAAGTGTTACTCATAAGACCAGCAAGAAACAAAGCAGATAGTTTAGTTTAGCGTTTTATTTTATTTTTGTAATATAAATCATATAGATTGCCTTTGATAATGCGTGTGAATTTGCAGTAATAGTGTAGCCATATGTGTGTTGATCTTTTATGCAAAAACCGTCACACTCGGCACGTCTATGGCAAGAATAAAAAAAATGTTATTTCGCTTTTTTATCTATTTAAATATTTCAATCTTTAGTTTGGTCTGCTCATATGCTTACGCGAATGCCATCAGGTTTGTGGCTGAAGATTTACCACCGTATCACTATTTAAATGCACAAGGACAAGCAGATGGTGTTTTGGTTGAAATTGCCAGAGAGCTTCAGGCACATAGTGGGTTAGAAGCGAAGATTGACATATTGCCAATGGCCAGGGCATATCATGAATTGCAAACTAAACCAGATGTTGTGATGCTAGCTTGGCTAAAAACACCAAGTAGAGCCAAAAACTACCAATTTTTAGGGGTGATGTGTCAGACTTCTGCGTCATTAATGGGTCTAACTAGCAACCAAATACCTTTGTCTTCACTTGAGCAAGCAAAGCGGTATCGAGTGAGTACCATTAGGGGTTACTACAGTGAGCAATACCTCAAAAAAGCGGGCTTTTCTGAAGAGCATGATCTTGTATTGGCCTCGCACTATAAAAGCATGTGGCACATGCTGTATAAGGGTCGCACGGACTTTATATTAACAAACACCAGAACTTTGCAACGAGAGTTAGACGAGCTTGGGCTCGACCCTACATTGTTAGAGAGCAAACTGAGATTAGATGATTTCCCCTCAGAGCTGCACCTTGCAGCAAATTTACAGTTTTCTAAATCACAGGCTAAAAAGTTACAAGCGTCTTTGAATGCGATTAAAGCGTCGGGTCGTTATGATGAGATTGTTCGTAAATGGCGGTTGCTAGACTAGTCTCATCCTAGGGACTGATAATTAAAGAATAATCAGCGCGTGAGCACTTAGTTGACTACACTTTATTAACAAGCTCAACGTCAGGAAACGTTTAAAGCGTGACAAAATTAGGTGAGTTACAGTTAGACACTGTAATGGATGGGGTCATAGATGGAATTTTTATGACCAACAGGCAGGGAGAAATTCTAAGCTTTAATGCCGCTGCGACACACATATTTGGCTACAGTAAAGAAGAAGTACTAGGAAAGGGCATCACTTTTCTTATTCTTCAATCTGAGCAGGAAAAGTATTTTAAATATTTACATAATATCACGGACGAAAAAATTGCGGTTTTATACAGAAAGCCATGTCGTACTGGCATAGAGCTGATTGCCATCAAAAAAGACGCCACTGAGTTTCCCTTGGAGTTGTCTCTGAGTGTATTGCCTTGCAATGATATTGTGCTTTGCACTGTGCGAGATATTTCAGAGCGCAAGCAGGCAGACATGTCGATAAAGTCTTATGTAGAACACATAGAAACCATTATGGATACGGTTTTAGATGGCCTCATCACCATAGATATGAAAGGCGTGATCCATGGCTTTAATAGCGCTGCTGAAAATATTTTTGGTTACAGTGCCAGAGATGTGATTGGGCGAAATGTCAAAATGCTCATGCCAGAACCTTATCAATCTGAACATGATTCCTATTTAGATAATTATCATGCCACTGGAGATAAAAAAATTATTGGTATTGGGCGAGAAATAACCGGGCGGCGTAAAAGTGGTCACTTATTTCCGTTGGAGCTTGGTGTCAATGAGATGACTGTTCAAGGTAAAACCATGTTTGTGGGGACAGTACGAGACATATCTGAGCGAAAAGCAGCAGAATCAGCCATCGATTCTTACATTAGAAAACTCCAGATCAGTAACTCAGAGCTTGATCAATTTGCTTATATTGCTTCTCACGATTTAAAGGAGCCCCTTAGAGGGCTTGCGAACAATGCGCTTTTTTTAGAAGAGGATCATGCGGACACGTTAGACAGTGAAGGGTTGAGGAGAATTTCAAGAATTCGCTTTTTGTGTACGCGAATGGAAAAGTTGGTGGACAGTTTGCTGTATTACTCACGACTGGGGCGCCAAGATTTAGCGGTTGAAGAAGTGGATTTAAATGCATTGATAGACAATGTCGCTGAATTGACTTTACCTGAGGAAACAACACAAAGCGTCGATTTAGTGATCCCCACACCACTGCCACATATTACCTGCGACAAGCCTCGCGTATCTGAGTTATTTCGTAATCTTATTTCTAACGCGGTTAAATATAACCAGTCCGTACGTAAAAAAATCGAAATTGGTGTTAAAGCGAGTATGAATCCGCATACTCAGGTGCTAGAGCCGCAAGTTTTTTATGTAAAGGACAATGGCATTGGGATAGATACCTGTTTTTTTGAAGATATTTTTAGAATATTTAAACGGCTTAACGAAGAAGATGATGCCGTGCGTGGCACAGGCGTAGGCCTGACGTTTGTTAAAAAGATTATTGAAAGGCACAGTGGACATATTTGGGTCGAATCGGAACTTGGCCAAGGCAGTTGTTTTAACTTTACCTTAAAGCTAGGAGACTGAATGATGGATAAAGATTTAGGCCTGATTTTACTGGTTGATGACAACCCTGATGATTTTGAGGCGATACTGAGAAGTTTGCGAAAAAGCCACTTTATGAATCCAATTCAATGGTGTCAATCAGGGCAAGATGCAAAAGATTATTTATATAAAAGCGGAAAGTACAGCACGCATGAGCATTTAAAACGACCGGTATTGGCATTGGTTGATTTAAATATGCCGGGCTTGGATGGTAGGCAACTTTTGAGAGATCTCAAAGCGGATCCCAAAATGTGCTCAATCCCAATTGTGGTATTAACAACGTCGAGTGATCCTCAGGATATCGAATCTTGTTATGCTTTGGGCGCGGCGTCTTACATTCAAAAGCCCGTGGAATTTGATGATTTAGCAAACGCCTTTAAAGTCCTCAAAGACTACTGGTTTAAAGTTGCATTATTGCCCACTATCGATGGATATGATTAGCAGTTGTAATCGTGAGCTTTTTCAAAAAGTTATCTATATCATGTTACAAATTAAGCAGTGAGTTTGACTAGATCAAGCATGCCTTTGGAAGCATAATGAGTACGTTATTATCTAGAGGCTGATATGATCCAATTAAAAGATGTCGTATTTTCCAGAGCCGATGGTGAGGCTCAAAGGCGCATTATTGATAACGTGTCTATGACTATTCACGATGCACAACAGGTCGCATTAGTTGGGGACAGTGGTTCAGGTAAAACCACGTTACTAAATTTACTTGCAGGGCTATTGGTACCAGACAGTGGAGAAATTAATGTCAATGGTAGCGTCATTTCCGAATTTGATGAAAACCAATTGGCGCGCTATCGACGCCAAATCGGTGTCATATTCCAGCATTATCAATTATTAGAAGCACTTAATATCGCTGATAACATCACTTTTCAAGCGCGCCTAAATGGGTTACAAGTGACAAAACCTACGCTAACGGCGCTTGCAACTCGGCTTGGTATTGCACATAAGTTGTCGGCTTTTCCCAGTGAGCTCAGTGGCGGGGAGCAGCAGCGGGTAGGTATAGCCAGAGCCATAATCAATCAGCCAAAGGTTATTTTAGCTGATGAACCGACTGGTAATCTGGATAGTGAACGAAGTCAAGAGGTACTCGAACTGCTTCAAGCCTTATGTAAAGAGCACGAAATTAACTTAATTATGGTCACACATAGCGAAAGGTTAGCTGTGCAATTTGAAAGACAAATAAGGCTAAAAAGCGGACAGTTATATGACTGAGTTTAAGCTAATCTTCTTTGCTTTTTGCCAGTTTTATTTGAGGCATAAAGGCCTGCTGATATTATTTGTGCTCGGCTTTAGTCTAGGTACCGCTTTGATCAGTGCTATCTTTGGCCTTAACTTGGAGGCCTCAAAACGTTATTCAAATAGCAGTGCATTATTGGCAGTGCCAGTTACCCACTTTATCAAACCGAACCTTGGCACCGAGCGCTTACCTGTTGCTGTTAGGCAGCAGCTATCACGGCAAACTGAGACGCAATTTGAAGTGGTGCTTGAAGGCCGAGTACAGCTTGAGAGTGGCAAATGGCTCAATATTAAAGGGGTGAATTTATTACACTGGATCTCGCAATCAGGGACGGGCAAAAAAGAGTCTAATTATAGTGAGGTAGGAAGCCAAGCAAGCCCACTATTCGATACGATTTATTTGGACCCAAAGTTAATTGCACGGCTGGGTAGCAACACACTCAAATTAAATCACGTGAGTTATGCTGTTTCGCCTATTGAAGGTCTGGGCTTTCAAGCGCTGATGGACATCAGTTTGGCAGATAAATTGCTCAATGCGCAAGGTGAGGTGAGCTATCTAGAAGTATTTGATTTAGATGATGCTGCTGAGCTTGTTTTGACTGAATTATTAACAAGGCAAGCCCGAGTTGAGCGGGCAGATGCTCAGGCTTTCGATACACTCTCAGGGCCGTTTTTCTTTAACTTACAGGCCTTGGCGCTACTCGGCTATATCGTCGGGGCATTTTTAAGCTTTAATGCCATTAAATTGGCCTTTGCCTCTCGGGCCGCTCAACTCAAACAGTTATATTTATTAGGTTGCCAGCCAATTAGGCTAAAGCAAGCCATGTTCATTGAACTTGGCACTTTAGGATTATTATGTGCTTATTTTGGTGCGCTACTTGGCGTGACGCTTGCCAATATTCTGGTGGTCGATGTGACTCAAGTTCTGCGCAGTTTCTATCAATTGGATAGAAGTTTGACCGTTGAGTTAGACTGGACCATGGTGGCATTAGGATTTGCGCTTAATACAGCTGTTTTGTCGATCTTTTTCTTATCGAATCGTTTGTCTGAGGTGATAAAGCATAAGTTGTTTTTTTGGTTGTGCTTAGCTGCGCTTTGCATTGGCGCAGTATTGCTTGCCTTGCTGGCGCAAAGTAAGCTGTTGGCCTTACTACTTTGCGCGGTGATCTTGCTGATTTTCTTTTGTATCACGCCAGGCATTATCTCTAAGGTATTCTCTTGTCAGTGGCCGACGAACTCTGTACTGGTTTTATGGCTCAAAGCCGATAGTCAGGGTCAGATTAAATCGCTGTTGAGCGCCGTGCTTGCGACATTAATGGCCATGGGCGCAGCCATCGGTATGTTGGTGATGGTGAAAAGCTTTAGTCAGACATTGGATGGTCATTTAGAAAATCGTCTCAGTGCCGACCTTTATGTGCGCCCTGCAGCCGTGTCGAGCAGCATGCATCATACTCTTGAACAAATGGCAGAGATTGAACGCGTCGGGGTTTATTGGCAAGCTCGCAGTGAGGTTATTCGTGAAAAAGAGACTGTACCCATAAAACTGCTTAGTTTTGGACGCGATGCACACTTGCACCAGCAGGTTAAACTACTGGGCGGGAAAGCAGTCACAAGTGATCACTTGTCCAGTAAAACTGGCGCTATCGACCAGTGCTTAGTGAATGAACCAGGGTGGCGAATATATGGTTTAGATGTCGCTCAGGTTGTGCAAATTCAGCAGGGCTATAAGCAGTTTAGTTGTCAAATTACGGGAATTTTTTACGATTACGGAGAGCAAGAGGCAACACTACTTACCACAACCGGTGTGATTGAAAGCAGTGACTTTAATTATCAAGCGTTTGGTTTTTCTTTGACCTTAGCGCCTGATGTAGATATCAATGATATGACCAAGTACTTGGTAGAAAAGCTGTCCATAGAAAGCACCCAAATAAGCATAAATAAAGTATTTAAACAGTACGCAAAACAGCTGTTTGAGAATACTTTTAGTGTGACTCACGCCCTAAATCTGTTCATCATGTTAATTGCACTATTTGGCGTATGGGTGAGCTTTTTAACACTGGGTAGGCAGCAGCTTCAGCAAATGGCGACATTACAGACTTTAGGTGTAACGCGATTGCAGTTATTGGCAGCCAAGCTAGGCCAAACCTTAATTATATTGCTTGTTACCATCGCCTTGGCGATCCCATTGGGTATTCTTTTAGGGTGGGTGTTGTTGACATACGTGATGCCACTGGCATTTGGTTGGAGTATGGCCATGGTACTTGATTGGTGGGGGATATTGGTTTTTAGTTTAGTGGTGCTGGTGCTTGCCATGGTAGTAGGAACATTGCCAATATTACGGCTATTAAAGCGAAATGTTGCAGACAGTGTGGCTCAGTTGTAGAGAAGTGAATGAAAATACAAACGATAGTTCAATTATGCGTGTGGCTCTGTATCACCAGTTTATTGCAAGGGTGTAGCGAACCTGCCCAAAAGCTAGAATCAACCCATCCATTTTCGATGCAAAGTGGCGACCCTGTGAGTGCAGGCACGGTATTAACTTTTCCAGAAGATCATGGCGCACATCCTGCTCAGGGGATCGAGTGGTGGTACGTCACTGCAAACCTTAAAAGTGACAGCGGCCAAGATTTTGGAGTGCAATGGACCTTATTTCGCGTAAGCCGATCTGAACTGTCTGCGGATCCAACAGGACCTTGGTGGGATGGGCAATTTTATTTTGCGCATTTTGCAGTGCAAACCGATACACAACATGTCGCTTTTGAAAAATCAGGACGTGCTTCAGATGTGATTATTCAAGCATCGCCTTTTGAGGCAAGGCTGAAAAATTGGTCGATGCAAAGTACTGGGGACGCCTTTTTGCCGTTGAGTTTAAATGCCAGTCAAGATGGTTATCGTGTTGCGCTTAAAATGGATAATAGTCCCAGAGTACTGCATGGTGAACACGGTTTTAGCCAAAAAACGCAAGATGGCCATGCGTCCATGTATTACAGCTATCCATTTTTAGAGGTGAGTGGCGAGCTCGTTTTTGACCAAAAAGTGCATACTGTGTCGGGTCGAGCTTGGTTAGATAGGGAGTGGTCCGCTGCTTTTATTAACCCGAAGCAAACTGGGTGGGATTGGTTTAGTTTGCAGGGCGAGGACCCTCAAGATGGCGGCTTGATGGCATTTTGTATTTATGCTGCGGGTAAAGGGTATGAATACTGTAGTGCAACCTCTATTGACCCTGATGGCAAGACGCATGCATTTGGCAACGAGCAAGTAGAGCTGGTAGCAACCAAGCGCATAGAGTTGGAAGGCGTGGCTTACCCAATTGCATGGCAACTCTCTGTAGATGGTTTTGAACCTATTGAAATAAAAGCAGTAAATCCAGATTCGAGAAATAAACTCAGCATACCTTATTGGGAAGGTCGCGTAACGAGCTCAGGTGGTTACAGTGGTACAGGGTATGGCGAGCTGGTCGGGTATTAATGAATATGTGCAGCAATTCAGCTCGCCTTTTAGTTTGACCAATATCATTAAAATGCGTGTTTTAGCCTAAAAAATTGCATATTGCGGGGATTTTTCCTCGCGATGTCGGCGTCTAGGCATTATCATGCCCACAAAGAATGTTATATAGGCAGTAAAATATGTCGTGCCCTCCATGTCCAAAGTGTAATTCTGAGTATGTATATCAAGATCAAAGTCAGTTGATCTGTCCTGAGTGTGCATATGAGTGGGACCCGTCTGAGGTAGAAGAAGATGATACGCCGCAAGTCAAAGATGCCAACGGCACCTTGCTTGTGGATGGTGACAAAGTCACTGTAGTAAAAGATCTTAAAATTAAAGGTAGCTCACAAGTGATTAAGATTGGCACCAAAGCTTTGGTAAGACGTGTTCTAGATAAAAAAGACCACGAACTTGATTGCAAAGTAGACGGTGTAGGCGAAATGATGGTTACCGCAAAGTTTGTGAAAAAAGCCTAAATACATTATTAAAGAGCGCAGTTTGGCGCTCTTTACACAGTTTATAAGTTGTTATTCTTATCACTTGGCTGCTTAAGTGGTAATTCACTGTTTACCACAGATAAATGCCCTGAGCTTCGTTGCTCATCATCAAGTAACTGTTTTACTTTTTGCTCCGTCATGGGCTGATAAAACAAATACCCTTGCAAATAATGGATATTCAGCTCGTTACAGGCCGAGGTTTGTGGTGCTGTCTCTACGCCTTCGGCAACCATTTTAAAGTTAAGTTTGGAGAGCATGTAGGCCAACCCTTTGAGCATATCATGATTAGTTGAGTCCGGGTGTGAGATGCTTTGAATGATTGAGCGGTCAATTTTCACCATTTTGATGGGTGATTTCAGTAAATGGGGAAGTGATGAAAAGCCAGTGCCAAAATCGTCCAGCGCTAGATTCACCCCATGCTCTGACAGGGTGGTTAAAGTTTCATTGATGATGGAGCAATCTTGCAATAAGGCTGACTCTGTAAGCTCTAGGATCAATTTATTTGCTGGAATATTCAATTGGCTCAGTGCGTCAATTACCATATAGGAAAAGCCGCCAGTAGCAAGTTGATTTGCCGAGACATTTATCGCCAGCTTAAAGTCATAGCAGCCTGCTTTTAGCATATCCGCAAATTGCCCAAGGGCTGATTCTAGTACCCATTTACCGATTGATTGGATCAGATCTGTTTCTTCAGCGATAGGAATAAATTCATTTGGCAGTTGCGTCGTATGTGCAAAAGGCCAACGGATCAAAGCTTCTATGATCTCAATTTTTTCTGTTTTACTGTTGATGATGGGTTGGTAGTTGAGTTGAAAGTCTTGATTAAATGCAGCTTGCCTGAGCTCAGATTCTACCCTGTATTTGAGCAAAAACGTCTCTTGTACATTATCTTGAAAAATCTCAATATGCTCGCTATTTTGACGTTTGGCGCGATACATGGCGATATCAGCAAGTTTAATTAAATCTTGCGCGTGCTCGGCATTAATAGGGGCCAAAGCGATGCCAATGCTTGCAGTGCAATGGATGGCATGCCCATCTAACTCAAATGGGATTTCAAACGTACTTAAAATTCGTTTAGAAATGACTTTGGCTTGTGAAATACTGGTGAGCTCACCACAGGCAAAAGCAAATTCGTCACCACCTAAACGTGCCAACAACTCGTTCTCTCGCAGGATCTCTTTAATTCTGCCCGCAACGGCTATCAGCAGTCGGTCGCCAGCATCATGGCCAAAATGGTCATTAATGTGTTTAAACTTATCTAAGTCGAGCATCATCACCGCGACGATTTCTTCATTTCTCCTTGTACGGGACACTAGCAGGCGATTGAGCATCTCTTCAAAGTGAAAGCGATTGTGCAGTCCTGTGAGGGTATCTTTTTCGGCTAAATCTTTAATATGTTGATAGCTATCATGGAGTTGCTGCTCAAGCTCATGACGTTTTCTTGCTTGCAAGATAGAACGTGCAAGTTGTGAGCTGGTGATCTCATGTTTGAGTAAAAAGTCTTGCGCTCCGGCATTGATACAATCCAGTACAAGCTGTTGATCATAAAGATTACTGATCATCACAATGGCGGTATGCTTGAGGTGGTTGTCACCGCGCAGTTCAATGATGGCTTCAACACCATTGACCAAAGGCATATTAAAATCGAGCAAAATGACATCAAACTGCATGTCTTGGATTAATTGATAGGCTTCTACTAGGCTAGTTGCCTCTACGATATCGTAATGCTGTTGCTCGCCAGAGAGCGTCTTAATGACGGTTTTTCTGTCAATGGCATCATCATCGACGACAAGTAGCTTAGTATAAGTCATAAATATCTTTTCCCTGTTCAGTCCTTAACCAAATACAAATCAGTATTAATTACTATACTCACTCTTAACTCTAGTCCAAGGCTTGCAGAATTGTAGGGCTGCGCAAAATGTTTGGAATAAAAAATTCCTTAAAAATGATTTTTGTGGACACAATTGCTAAAGGTTGTCTTTTTTATATACAAACCTTGAACTAATGTGTATGAATATTAGGTAAATAGGTAAGTCGGCATTAACGAAAGGATTTAAAGAAGATGGAATACATCATCGCAGTGGCATTATTCGCCATTTCTACCTCAATTACACCAGGGCCAAATAATATTATGGTGATGACCAGCGGGGTAAATTTTGGTGTTAAAAAGACCTTGCCTCTGCTAGCCGGTATTTGTGTGGGCTTTAGCGTCATGCTGATGGTGGTAGGGCTTGGATTCGGTCGGATCTTTACGCTTTTCCCGAGTCTTCATTTCATCATCAAGTGTGTTGGTGTGCTTTATTTGTTGTATTTGGCATGGCTAATTGCCCGCACCGCGGCTGGTGAAATGGAACACAAAGCGCAAAGGCCCATGACATTTATCAATGGTGCGTTATTTCAATGGGTCAACGCTAAGGCGTGGGTTGTTGCAACAGGTGCCATTGCCGCTTTTACATCGGTGGGAGAAGGGTATATGGTGCAAAATATCACCATTGCATTGGTTTTTTTGGTGGCTGCATTTCCCTGTGTTGGCAGTTGGCTGTTATGTGGCACAGCGCTAAAGCGTGTGCTTAGCCAAAGTAGGGCAAGGCAAGTATTTAATTATGCCATGGCCGGATTGTTGGTGTTATCGGTTATGCCTGTGATTGGGGAAATAGTTACGCAAGTGGAGCAGCAGCTATTATGAGTATTGATGTCACCGTGGTACATGGCGATTTGTTGGAGCAAAAAGTGGATGCGATTGTAAATAGTTGGAATCGCAATATCATTCCTTGGTGGTTATTACTTCCGCAAGGCGTATCTGGGGCGATTAAGCGAAAAGCGGGGACTGTGCCTTTCAAAGAGGTTGCAAAATTTGGCGCTATTCCCCTTGGTGAAGCCAGGTTGACCTCTGCGGGCAGCTTGGATTACAAAGGTATTATTCATGTTGCCGGCATTAATTTATGCTGGTTTGCGACACAGTACTCAGTGACACAGTCTGTGAAAAGTGCCATCGCACTTGCAGAGCAGCAAGGCTACAAGCACATTGCGATGCCTTTGATTGGCGCCGGATCTGGTAATCGCTCTACACGATGGTCTTACCAATGTATTATGAATACACTTGAGCAGTTAGAGAGCCCTGTTGCAGTGAAGCTGGTGAAATTTACCGAAACTTGATTTGGGCTATAGGCATAACATCTGGTTTTTAATATGTTTTTTGTAGTTTATCATTTTACTCTCACCTATACTGTGCGCTTTAAACTCTAAGCATATTGACAGCCTGTTACAGCGGAGGCCTTTTGAATATAGTCATCATAGAAGATGAGCCAGCGATTGCAGATACATTAACACATGTACTTGAAATGGATGGTTTTCATGTCGTCTGGTTCAATACTGCGGGGGCCGGCCTTGCTCACCTAAAAACTAACCAGTCTGATTTGTTAATTCTAGATGTAGGCTTACCAGATGGTAATGGCTTTGAATTATGTAAACAGATCCGTGAATTTTCGGCACTGCCTATTATATTTTTAACGTCCCGTGCTGACGAAATTGACCGGGTTGTAGGGTTAGAGATTGGGGCCGATGATTATGTCACTAAGCCATTTAGTCCAAGAGAGATGCTCGCTCGAGTAAAGCTCAGACTCAAGCCTCGTCAGACATCATTACCCGCCGCGGCAAAGAAATTATCCAGCAGCTTAATATCTGAAAACTTCGATTTTTATAAAAATGGTGTTGGACTTGGTTTAACTGCGCTGGAGTTTAAGGTGTTGGACGCACTGGTACAGTCGTCACCGCGTATATTGAGCCGTCAACAATTGATGGATTTTGCCCAGATGCCAGCAGAAGAGGCTTATGAGCGTAATATCGATTCCCATATTAAAGCCATTCGTAACAAGCTTAAAGCGGTAGATATGAGCGAATACCTTAAAACCAAACGTGGATTTGGGTATTACTTCGAATACTCGGGGTCATGATGCAGCGATGGCCTAAAATCCCGCTTGGGATCAGATTATTTGTGCTCTATTTCGTTATTGTGATCATGACGACTTACTTCGTGAGCTCGACACTCATCAAAGAAATTAAGCCAACAGTTAGGCAGACCACAGAAGAAACCTTGGTAGATATGGCGAATTTGCTCGCGGTATTGGTTGCGGATGATTTGGCAAATGACACACTGCAAAACAGTAAGATAGCCGATTTACTCCAGCAGTTTGGCAATCGTAGTGTAGATGCGGCGATTTGGGGAGTTGATAAAAAGTCGATGACCCATCGTATTTATGTTACTGACAGTAATGGAATAGTCGTTGCGGACTCATGGCAACAAGATATTGGTAGCGACTTTTCTCGGTGGAATGATGTTTACCTGACTTTGCGAGGTGAATACGGCGCGCGTTCAACCGTCTCAGATCCCAATGATCCACGCTCAACAGTGATGCATGTGGCTGCCCCGGTTATCCATCAGGGTAAAACGATTGGCAGCTTGACGGTTGCTAAGGCAAATCGCTCTGTTCAGCCTTTTATAGACTTGTCTAAACAACGGGTTTTTAATTGGTTGGGCATAATGAGTGTGATGGTGTTGTTAGTTGGCGCTGTAGTGGCTTGGCGGATCAACTCCGCACTGAAAAAACTGTCTGTCTATGCTTATAAAATGGGACAGGGCGAAAAGGCGAGCAAGCCGGCATTTAGAGTATTTTACGAATATGCCCAGCTCAGTGATGCCCTCTCGGACATGCGCAACCAGCTAGATGGCAAAGATTATGTCGCCACGTATGTTGAAACATTAACTCACGAGCTAAAGAGCCCGCTCTCTGGGATTAAGGGCGCCAGTGAACTACTCCAAATGCCGCTTGAAGAGGACAAGCGACAAAGATTTGCAAGCAACATTGAGCGCGAGTCTGCGCGTATGCAATCTTTAATTGATAAATTATTGGTGTTGGCAAAGCTTGAAAAGCAACCGGAACTTGAGCAAACCAGTGATATTCGAAGTCGTGATTTAGTCAATTATGTAGCAGATATATTGAGCATCAAATTTGAACAAAAATCAGTGCAATATCAGTTTGACGACAGTCAAAATGTTGCCCTTGTGGGCGATGAGTTTTTACTGCGCCAAGCCTTATTGAATCTGTTTGATAATGCGTTAGATTTTATTGTCGAGGGTGGTGAACTCAGCGTGAACATTGAGCAGCGAGACAAGCATTGCTGCTTTGTGATTTTTAACCAAGGCGAACAAATACCCGAGTATGCATTACCTCGTTTAACAGAGCGGTTTTATTCACTGCCAAGAGCCAATGGCAATAAAAGCACAGGGCTTGGGCTGAATTTTGTTGAGCAAGTGGCCAAATTGCATTTTGGCTATCTAAATGTTTGTAATCAGCCAGAGGGCGTTGAAGTCACTCTCGCGATTAAATCTCCATAAAGACTCCATATTAACTCCACAGAGACACCAAACGAGATTGATACAGTGTTGGCAAACCTGAGGAGTTAATTATGAATAATCAAAATAAAGAAAAAATCGGAATTAAATTTGTCACGCTGATTGGGGTGATAATTTTTCTGATGATCCCCATCATGTTCATTGCCGATTTAATTGATGAACGAAGTTCAATACAGCAACAAGTGCAACAAGAAATTGCCAAAAGCAGCAGTGACGAGCAGCGTCTGATTGGCCCGTTTTTATATATAGAGTACGAGCGGGAAGTAACACGTAATCAGGAAACTAAAACCATTAAGAACAAAGCGTTTGTTCTGCCTGATACACTGAAAGTTCATGCAAAGTTAGATACGTTTGAGAAGTATCGTAGCATTTATAAAGCCACTTTATACCGCTCTATTAATACCATCTCCGGTGAGTTTTCAGTGGCGCATCTCAATGAGCTTGAGACAGACAAGGTGCTGTCAGTAAACTTGGTGTTTGGTATTCAAGATATTCGCGGTATAGGCCTTGATTCAGTGCTTAAAGTAGCGAACAAAGAAGTAGACATGTTGCCTGGCACCTTGCTGACCAGCATAAAAGAGGGAGTTCATGCGCCAATCTCTGTCTCTGCGTTATCACAAGAAACATTGGCTTTCTCTGCTGATTTACATTTACAAGGCATGATGCGTCTTGCTGTATCCCCGCTTGGCAGTGAAACACACGTAAGCATGTCAGCAAACTGGCCTCACCCTAGTTTTGAAGGAGAGTATTTACCACTGAGTTCAGACATCAGTGACGAAGCTTTTACAGCGCATTGGCAAGCTAGTTATTTTTCTACCAACATGCAAAGCATATTTACCAGTTGCGTGATGCGTAATGAATGTACAGAGCTTACGAACCGTACCATGGGCGTTGCCCTTGTTGACCCAGTTGATCATTATTTAAAAAGCCATCGTGCTATTAATTATGCACTTTTGGTCATTTTACTTGTAATGGCAAGCTTCTTTTTACTCGAATTGGTGCGCTCAGAGCCTATCCACCCTGTTCAATACGGTTTTGTTGGGTTCACCTTGGCCATTTTTTACTTGTTACTGATCTCACTGAGTGAGCATCTAGGTTTTGGCTTTGCGTATGTAATCTCTACATTGAGTGCAACAGGTTTGCTTGGCTGGTATGTAGCTGGAGTATTAAACAGTGCCAAATTAGGTGTGTACTTTAGCCTTGGCTTGACGATGTTATACAGCCTGCTGTATGGCATGTTAGGGGCGGAGGATTATGCACTGCTAATGGGTAGCTTGATGTGCTTTATAGTCTTGTCTTTGGTGATGATTTTAACTCGCAAAGTGAACTGGTATGGTTCGGCTCAGCAATCGGTCAGTAAAACTAGATGTGAAACCGATCATGCGCAGGCTTCTAAGACTTAACTCTACACATAAAATATAAAAATCAATCATTAAGACGTATTTATCTAAAGGGAGTACGTGTGGCAAACTTGTCGGTTTTTTGCAGTAATAACGATGGAGATTGTATTTATGCTAGAACTTTCAATTTTGCCACTTTTTGTGATGACCTGTTTAATGCTGGCTGTGTCACCTGGGCCCGATCTGGTGCTTATTTCTGCTTACGCGTCTGGGCAAGGTGTATTAGCAGGAGTGAGGATATCCATGGGTATTTTTTTAGCTGGCATTGTACAAACTCTTGCTGTCGCTTTGGGACTGGGTCAACTAATGCAACAGTTTCCTCCTTTGATCATGATTATAAAAATGCTGGGTGCGCTGTATTTGGCATGGCTCGGTGTGACTATGCTGCGCACATGGTGGGCGAATAATCAACAGCTTGAAAACTCGGCGCAAGTCCCGAGTCTATCGTCTAGTAATCTGGTTTTAAAAGGGTTTTTAAACAATTTGATGAACCCAAAAGCCATCTTATTTTTTAGCGTGTTCTTAGTACAATTTACCAATGATGCGCAGCCAATGAGTATGCAGATCATCACTTTAGGTGTGTTGCTATGTACGATTGTATTGCTGGTTAACTTTGTTTTTTCATTTATTTTCAGTAAGGTAGCAAAGGTATTTGCTAGAAAAATTAAGATCAGCCAACATTTTGATGGCATTTTAGGTGCGCTGTTTTTGGCGCTGGCAGCAAGGTTAGCGCTGTCAAAATAACATCACAACGGGATATGCAATGACAACAATTGAAACCTTGGACACTGAACGGCTCAGGCTAGTTGCGCCAAATGAAGCGTGCCTAGATGCCTATTTGCAGTTTTATACCGATGGTAGTGCATCAAAAATGTACGGCGGGCCGATTGAGCCAGCAAAAGTACTCGCTAGACTTAAAGCCGATCTGGGGTGTTGGGCTTTATATGGTTTTGGGGTGTGGGCTGTACAAGAGAAAGAAACTGGCCACTATATTGGCACGTGTGGTTTTTGGCGCGGATACAATTGGCCAACGGAGCTCACTTGGTGGTTACTGCCAGCGGGGCGAGGCAAAGGCTATGCCTTTGAAGCGTCTAAAGCGGCGATTAAATATGCTTATGATGTATTGGAGTTTACACAGGTTCAAACCTACATGAATGATGACAATACAGCCGCTCGGGCACTGGTTGAGCGTTTAGGAGGCGTGAAAACGGACAGACAATGTTTTCCCGATGGTTTACATCGCGATATTTTTACGATTAAAAAATAATAAGAATATTCCATTTTTGAGAAGGGCCGGTGGTTGCAATAAAACCATCGGCCATTTCGCCAGTGCAGCAAGCTCTGCACTAGTTTTTGGGCGTGACCTTCACACCTTCATACGCTGCAATAATATCTGACACGTCATTGTCACCGCGATTAATACGTTGGTAGTGAGCGATGGTTTTATTCAAATATGCTTTTGCATGTGCAGATGATTGCGCATCACTATATTGCCAGATTGCTTCACCTACAGGCGAGATAGAGTGTGTTGTAGCTGAATGGTCATTAGTGATTTTTAGTATTTCGTAATAACGCTTATTTTCACTAATTAATACCTCATCAATCAGATTCAAATTAAGGTGATTAAGCGCTTGTCTTAAGGTATAGAGATGATGGACTGGGCAGAGTAAAAACTCGATGTCAGAATTTGGGTTATTGGCGAGTATTTGTTTGATAAATCGACCACATAGGTCACCGCCAACACCGGCAATAATCACAAGATGCTTCCCTGGTTTTTCCTCAAGCGGGAGTTTTGCAACATCCATACAATGGGTTTGCCATTGAGTTTGCATGTGAGCGTAAAACTGTGCCAGTTTCGCGTCTAAGGCTTCCATTAAATGGGGGACAATATCAACAAAATGTACCTTTGCATCAAGGTTTTTATCAAGTAGATTGGCGCCCAGTAGGCCATGATCACAACAGCAGTCCCAAATATGTGTGTACTGGTTATCTACAAGCTGACTAATTTCTGCAAGTCGTTTACCTAACTTCATTTATCGCTCACTGTTAACTTGATAGCGGGCTAAAAACATATCGACGGTTTCTTCAATGACCTTGTCTTGGGTGATGTGAGCATCAAGCTTAAAACCATACAAGCGAGGGTAAAAAATAAAGGACTTTAACTGAAAGACAAATTGCTTGGCTGCGAAAGTAATATCATCGACTTCCAGTTGCTTTGCGGTTATTGCGTGGTCAATAAAGGTTTCGAAATAGCGCATACAGCCCACTTTGGTGTTATTTAAGTGTGCAGCCATATCTGGGTTTTGCAACAGCTCTAAAAATGCCACCCGCGCGATGCGCAAAAAGGGAGCAGAGGTTAACATGTCTGCCTCTGATTTTGCGATGTCGATAAGCTGATCGCGCATAGGTTTGTCATTCGTATAAACAAGCTCTTGGTCTTGGGTTACTTGGCTGAGCATGTTTTCAATCACGGCGTAAAGTAGTGCTTCTTTGCTATCAAAGTGGTTATATACAGTGCGTTTAGATACTTCTGCTGTTTGGGCAACCAAATCCATACTGGTTTGTTGCGCACCCTGTTCAGCAAATAAATGTTCTGCTGCATGAATGATTTGCAAGCGCTTTTTCTCTGATAGCTTCATCAATTAACTCCTCACTTTGATGGGGATAGTGTAGCTGAAATCAAAAAAACTTGCACTGTGTAGTTTACTTTTATTGATTATTGTGAAAAACTGCACCGTGTAGTTTACTTTTGGTGGTGGCGTATGAAAGCTAAATATAAAGTGTCTTTTGTAGCAGCACTATTATTTGGATTAACGGTCGGAGGATGTTCTATGGTGTCAAACTTAGACGCGCAAGTGAATGAAACGGGTTATCGCTCAACACAATTTAAAGAGGGGAAGTTTCACAACACCAGCGAAACCCAACCACCAAGTTTAAGTAAAACGCTGGGCATTTTTTGGCGCTTTATAACGGAATCAAAAGTATCGCCTGTGCCGAGCAAGCCATTACCCATGGTACAACAGACGCCATCTATGTTGGCACAGCTGTCGGACACACAAGTACATATGATCAAATTAGGTCACTCATCTATTTTGCTTAAAGTGTATGGCAAATATTGGTTGTTAGATCCGGTGTTTTCTAAACGCGCATCGCCATTTAGTTTTGCAGGGCCTGAGCGCTTTCAAGAAACGCCTATCTCTCTCGAAGACTTACCGCCTATTGAGCGCATTTTAATTTCTCATAATCACTACGATCATTTAGACAAAGACAGCGTGTTGGCTTTGATGGATAAAACGCAGGAAATTTTTGTTCCACTTGGCGTGGAAGGGGATCTTGCTCAGTGGGGAGTGGATAAAGCCAAGATTAAAGTATTTGACTGGTGGCAGGAGCATGTTGACAGTGAGGGTTTGGTCGCATTCGTACCGACACAGCATTTTTCTGGCAGGGGACTGGGCGATGGGAATAAAACGCTGTGGGGTTCATGGGTAATAAAAGCGGGTGAGCAAAGTCTTTATTTTAGCGGTGATTCTGGATATTTCGATGGCTTTAAAGACATAGGTCGACGCTATGGGCCATTTAATTACACTTTTATTGAAACTGGTGCTTATGACAAAGATTGGGCTGATATCCATATGACGCCCGAACAAAGCGTGCAAGCACATATTGATTTGAATGCAGAGGTCATGTTGCCCATTCATAATGGGACATTCGACTTGGCATTCCACGCTTGGTATGAGCCGTTAGAGCGTGTATCTAGAGCCGCTCAACAGCATCAAGTGACAATCAACACACCTATTGTTGGTGAAGTACTTACTGCTGGAGAGGCGCATAATAATGCCTTTTGGTGGAAATCTTTCATGTCTAACGGTTAACACTCGACATTTGTTTGTATAGTATACCGGTCCAAGTTAATAATAATTTGGACCTTCTTTATGCATACAGAAATAGAACAAGCCACCATTGCCATTGTCGACCGTCAACTTGAAGCCTATAACAATCAAGATATTGACGCTTTTGCAGCGACGTACAGCGATGACGTAGAAATTTATCAATCACAAACCTTGGTGTTCAAAGGCAAAGACGCCTTGATTGAACGCTATGGTAAAAAATTCGCTAGCCTAAGCTATTTGCACGCAACTTCATTAAAGCGCATTGTCCATGAGCACTTTTTGATTGATCATGAGTTGGCTGAGTCTTCGACATTACCAAGCAAAGAGGTAGACAACAGTATTAAAGTGATCGCAGCTTACGAAGTGCAAGACGGCCTTATTTGCAAAGTGACGTTTATGGGCTAATAACTTAGATGGTTTGTGACGTTTACAGAGTTTTTGATATTGATTATTATTATCAGTATCAAAAGCTAAGTTATGTTGGGTTATGAACTATCATCAGGTAATTGCTAAAGATGCATTTGAACAAGCATATGAGTCTGCCAGTGCGGAATTTGCAGTAAAAGCAATGATACTCAAGCATAGCCCCGCTAATATAGATAACCTTACAGATTACATTGAAGCTGGGCGTAAATTTATATCAGTGTGCTTAAGTGGCCACGATCCGTTACATACTGCACAATTACGTATGTGGTTTAGACGCAATTTGGTTTTAAATTCAAGCAGGGGCTCAGCAAATTTAAAGTTTAAACATATTTGCCGTGCAGAACTAAAGCGCTTAGATAAGCACTTAAAAGTCGTGTTTTCATACTATGGCAGTAATATTATCCCTTTGTTGCCGCAAGTGAAGTAATTTTGAGTACGATTGGCTATTGATCTTCTTAGCCGCTGCCGACAAGTCAAACTCGAGTTTCGCCAAATAGCTTCTATCGTATTGTTGCTTTCAGGCTTATTATGCTAAAGGGCGGGCAAGCCATCACCACATGCTCCTGTTTTGAACGTAAGCGTCACTTTTAGCGATTTAAAAGCATGTAAATATGCTCATTATTATGTATTAACTTTCAACTTTGGCCATGATGAACTGATTATTTTCTTCACGAAATAAGTAGAAAGTGAACGTATTATTTTGCTTTATTGACCCTGAGCTATAAATCATAAACGTCAGCGGAGAGTGTGTTAAATAGCGGTATTCAAATGGCGAGCCCCATTTGTCTAATGGTACGCTACTGAGTAGCTCGGGATGAAGTTCAGTCAGTGTTTTTAAAGAGTGCAAATTAGCTAAGTTATTGCCTGATTTGGTGTGATAAATAGTGAGCGCATCCGAAATTTTTAACACATTGGAGACGTCTTTGTTGGTTTGATTACTAAATAAGTTAGTAATCATTAGTAACAGCAAAATGAGTATCACTAAGGTGCTGTAAATCGTGTTTCTTTGTATTGTCATTGTTATAAGAAACAGTCTAAATAATAAGCGCGGCGGACATGCTTTTAAGTAAAATTCAGTAATATCATTAAGATGAATAAAAATAAAGCAAATGACGATATATTTAGGTAGTAACCAGCGACCATAGCGCTGTGATTAGAGGTTAGATAATTCCTTAAGCCTACTAACTTTGCTAAAATGCGAGGCTTAAAGGTTTATTTTTGAGGAATTCATGAAACATTGGGCTGTACGTTTATCCATTTTAATACTCATTATTTTAGCTGCAAGACAACCTGATCTTGAGCTACAAAACCCCGGAAAGGTTATCTCTTACAAAGGATTAGTACAACCTACTGACTACAGAGGTGTGACTAACGAAACTTGTACAGCAAGCAGGTTGACGTCTATTGAACATCCATTTATCGAAAATACGCTCCCCGCAATTGAGAAAGCATTTGAATTGGGGGCAGATACTGTGCACCTGAACGTACATGCGACAGCAGATAAAGAGCTGGCTATTTTTCATGATTGGACCCTAGGTTGCCGAACCAATGGCGAAGGGGTGACCTCAAAGCAAACTATGGAATACTTAAAAACCTTAGATGCAGGCTATGGTTACAGTGTCGGTGAAGAGGAAGTATACCCACTTAGAGGCAAAGGGGTTGGCCTCATTCCGTCATTAACTGAAGTACTGACACAATTCCCTGAAAAATCGTTTTTACTTAATGTGAAAACCGCAGGCCCAGAGTCAATAGAAGTCTTGGCAAGTCATTTAAGTAAGTTGACTACTGAGCAACGCAGCCGTATTAGCTTTATGGGTATTCAAAGTATATCAGAGGAGATTGTTGAGCAATTCCCTGAGCAAATGACTTACTCAAAAGAGGTCGGTAAACGCTGTCTTGTGAAGTACATTTTTATTGGTTGGTCGCGCTATTACCCGGGTTCGTGTAGTAATACAACCCTCGTTATCCCAGAGCAGTTTGGTAAGATTTTATGGGGATGGCCTGAGCAATTTGCAGCCCGAGCCCAGCAAAACGGCAGTGAAGTCTACCTTTATCAAACCAAGCAGCCTTACTCATCAGGCAGTGATTTAAGAGAGCAGGGAATTGGCCTGTTTACTGCAGATATGTATGGCTTATCTGGTCAAAAATGAGAACAAGATAATCGCATTTAATTAATAATACTAGATTAAATTTTTATTATAAATTATCGGGATATTAGAATATTAATATTCCGATTTTTTGTTTTTGATATTATTTTAGTCATTTTATTTGTGTTATAGTCGCCTTGATTATTCAACTATACATAAAAGGAATATGTATGAAACTCAGAAAAACACTGTCGGCTATCGCTTTACTTTTATCTGCATCTGGCGCTTCTGCACAAGATTATGTTGGTGGTTTAAGTATTGATACTGCGAGCTTAGTATGGTCATCAAGTAACAGTTACAGCAGTGGTCAGGTTGTTAGAGAGAGCAGTTCTGGAGATTTGTATCTAGCGAAGGTTAGTATTAATGCGAATGACAGTAATTTAACTCCTAGTGACGATTCGCGTTGGGTACTGTTGCTAAAAGGAGATGTTCACGCTGGTGATACAATTAAAGTGCCAGAGTCAGGCAAAGCGATATTTGTAACTAGCCAAGAGTATAGTGGCTTCAATGTTTATGGTAATGGTAAAGCAGATGAGTATTGTCAGACTGCTGCGGACGCTTCGCCAAATGTACCAAGTGGTGTATATACTGCGTGGAATATTTCAAATGCGGCTTCTCCGATTGCCACTTCTGCGGCGTATTATTTACTAGATGGCACTAAAGTTGTAAACCAAGGAAGTGATTTAAAGTTATATAGCTCTATTCTTCATCCAATTAACCTTGATGAGTCTTTGAGTCAAGTGAGTGCGAGTGTATGGACTGAAGCAGATTCTGCTTGGACTTGTAGAGTAGGTCCTGGTGAATATGCACCTAATATTGGTGGTGATTCTTCAAAGTCGGACAGAAATTGGGCTGCGGGATACAGCTCAAAAATGTGTTTCAATAAAGCGAGACTTTACTGCGCTCAAAAATAAAGAAGCGACGTATTGAGAGGTTGCTTAGCAACCTCTTCGCATTGATTTATCAAACCTTAGTACACGTCTCGCACATAACGTTTTTGTTTTTTAAGGCTTGCGACATATGCTTGCGCCTCTGCTTCATCAAAACTACCGTGCTTGGCAATGACATCATGCAAGGCCTTATCGACGTCTTTGGCCATTCTGAATGCATCACCACACACATAAAAATAAGCACCACGTTCTAACCAGCTAAAGAGCTCTGCGCCTTGTTCTTGCATTTTGTCTTGTACATAGACTTTTTGCGGCTGGTCTCGAGAGAATGCTAAATCTAAACGAGTAAGCAATCCACTTTGCTGCATTTGTTCTAGCTCTTCTTGGTATAAAAAGTCACATGATTTTTGTCTATCGCCAAAAAACAACCAGTTGTCACCAGAAGCTTCAGTGGCCGCGCGTTCTTCTAAAAAGCCCCTAAATGGCGCAATACCGGTTCCCGGACCGACCATGATGATCGGCGCTGAGTGATCTTCGGGTACTGAAAAGTGCTTGTTTGGCGCAAAGTAGCATTTCACCTTATCGCCGGGCTTACAGACGTCGGCCAAAAAGGTGGAACAGACTCCATTATGGGCGCGGTTTTCTTGCTCATAACGGACGCTGGCAATGGTTAAATGCACTTGATTTTCATGTTTTTTGATACTCGATGAGATTGAATAAGCTCTTGGCGCAAGTGGTTTAGATAAACGGATAAAGTCGCTTGCGGTGAATGCATTGGGCGCATAATTTCTTAGTAGATCAACACAATCTAGACCCCAGATAAAATCATTTAAGGCTTGAGCATCTTCTTCTAGTTTAGCGATAAATTGAGCATCACCACTACGAACAGCCACTTCAGCGACAAACTCTTTACTTGGTATTCTGATTTCTAAATGTTCACTAAAAATAGTTTGCAGTGCCAGCGTATGGCCATCGTGCTGCTCTTGCTGCTCAGGGCGCGCCCCAAGTAATGCGATGATTTCTTCAACCAAATCTGCACGATTAACAGGGATCAAATTAATGGCATCCCCTGCGTCATACACTTCCTTTGAATCAAGTAAAGAAAACTCGTAGTGGCATGTCTCTTTACCAGAGCCCGGCTTATTCAGTGTATACGCGTTGACCAATTCGGCTTCAAATGGGTTGTCTCGTGTGAATTTGGGTTTGGCTTTTTTAGTGGCCACAGGCGCACTAGTAGGAATAACTTCACTTTGCCCGTTACTGCCTTTTTGTGCAATGGTCGGCAAGGTTTCAGCAATCCACTCTTGCGCGGGCGACTCAAAGGCCACATCGCAATCGACTCTGTCTGCGATGCGTGTTGCGCCAAGCGCTTCAAGGCGCTCATCCCATTGAATACCAGCAAGGCAAAAATCATCGTAATTAGTATCACCAAGAGCCAGCACAGAGAAATAGGTGTTGTCGAAGCGAGGCGCTGTGTCACTAGATATATCATCCCACAGTGCCTGCGCGTTATCAGGCATCTCGCCTTCACCATATGTACTGGTAATAACCAGTAGCCGTTCAGCTTGGCTGAGCTGAGTCAATTCAGCATCATCCATATCAAGCACCACAGGAGAAAGACCGTGATTTTTGGCTATTTCAGCTGCTTCTTCGGCAACGCCCTCGGCGTTCCCTGTTTGAGAACCATAAATAATGGTGATGGGTTTAACCTGCTGTTGCGGCGCGCTGGTGGTTGATACATGCTCTTCTTTGACCAGCAAACGTGTATGCAGACCTGCTAAAAAGCCGCCTAGCCATTGTCTTTGATCGTCGTTAAATGGGATATCCTGTGGTAAAAACGGGACTTTTTTGTTGCTTTTAATGTGTTCCATAATCTTCTCCTACTTACGCAGCGTGTCTGACGGCTTCTGAAAGTACATGGCAATAATGTGTGGCGAGTAATTCATTTAAACTGCGATATTCAAGCAAGGCTTGTTGCACCGCTTTGTCTCTGTGAATGATCCACACACTTGTCCCAATCGCTGGTGAGTCACATACCTCTCTAAGAGAGAGGGCATCTTTGTAATCTTGCACACGTTTTTGCGCCAGCAAGCAACTAAGTGCTTGGTCGTCATAACTGGCAAGCGCTTCTTTGGCGTCTTTAGCTAATGCATCGATGAGCTTGTGATCTAACGTATCAAACAAATAATGTGCATTGACCTCTGTATAGCCTTGCGCATGTTGTTTTTGTACAAGTTGATCTGCCCTATGCAAAATGCCTGCGCTGCTGATATAGCGATAAACAAGCTCGGTATCACAGTCCCCATAATCGGGGAGTTCACCATCAAATAAGCTGATATTGGTGTCGTGATAGCCCTGATATGCATGCTTTATCGTTTTAACTGACTTTTCAGCCCAGCCTTGTGATAGTTCTTCCAACATGGCGCGTCTATTGAGCGTTTGCA
The DNA here is from genome assembly GCF_057197785.1 of Pseudoalteromonas sp. MMG033. Taxonomy (NCBI): domain Bacteria; kingdom Pseudomonadati; phylum Pseudomonadota; class Gammaproteobacteria; order Alteromonadales; family Pseudoalteromonadaceae; genus Pseudoalteromonas; species Pseudoalteromonas sp. MMG033. The sequence continues at coordinate 4,652,265 of NZ_CM170070.1, read as the reverse complement.
CAATGCGATCCGCACAGTGATACTGGAATAACGCATTCGGAATAAGCACATAAAAGTGTTGTTTGGTTGTTTGCCAATCATCTAAAAGCGCCTGAACTTTTAGGGAGCGTGTTGCTGTAACATGATCAGTTAAATGTTGTAATAGTGCTTGTTCTTGCCCTTTGCAAAGTGCATTGTCTTCTCCTAGGTGCAAAGCGGTGACTGAATCTTGGGAGCAGAGTTCACTTATTCGTCCTGACGGATCGTATTGATAAGCGGTGCCACCGCTCATACCGTTACCAAAGCCTTTGCCATATGCGCCAATATTCACAATGGCACCATTGGTCATATATTCGCAGCAAAAGTCGCCAACACCTTCAATCACAGCAACGGCTCCTGAGTTCCTAACACCAAATCTATCACCTGCTTGGCCGTTAACGTAAAGCTGTCCGCCCGTCGCACCAAATAAAGCAAAGTTTCCTATGAGGACATTTTCTTCTATAGAGTTATTAGCACTGGTAACGACGATCTGTCCGCCACTAGCCCCTTTTCCGACACCATCATTACAAGTCCCTATATGTTGCAGACACATACCTGAGTTATTAAAAGCACCGTAGCTTTGGCCCGCAGAACCGGTTGTATGCAGTTTAATGCTATTGGGTTTGAGCGTTTTACGACCATTTTCGAGGCGCATTATGGCGGGGTGGTTTTCAATGTCAGCATCCGATAAGCGGTAATTCAAAATACGCTCAATATCGATGGCCAATTGACCACCTACGGTTTTGTTGCAGTTGTTAAGCTTGACAGGTTCACTTTCAAACTGGGTGAGCTTAGTGTTAAGAAAATCACTTTTTAATTGCTGCAACCAAGCACTGTCGATGTCAAAGTTAGCTTCTAAATAAATTGGTGTAGTAATCTTTATTTCTTGGGCTGGCTTCAACATTGCTGCCATATCCAGCTTACCGACCATGGCTGGGTGAGATATCAAATGCAAAAGGTCTGAACGTCCTCGAACTTCAGCTAGAGAGCGATAACCAATCCTGGCTAAAATTTCGCGGACTTCGTGGGCTACATTCATAAAATACTGTGCAAGCGCTCTTGGGTCGCCTCGATACACTTCTGGATTTGTGGTCAATCCTGCAGGACATTTTAAATTACAGTTTTTGGCCATCACACACTTGAGCATCATCAAGGCGGTGGTACCAAATTCAAAGGAATCCCCTCCAAGCATCGCTGATTTCACCACGTCACTACCAGTTTGGTGTGCGTTAGAGCAGCGAAGCGTTATTTTGTCGCGTAGGCCATTTTCGGCCAGCGCTTGATGCACTTCTGCAATGCCAATGTCGGCAGCACGCCCCGTGTGTTTTAAACTGGTTACTTGCGCAGCCCCCGTGCCACCGGTATTACCTGCGACATTGATGACATCTGCGCCAGCCTTGGCGACACCCACAGCAATAGTACCAATTCCTTCAGAAGACACTAGCTTAACAATCACGCGTACGCGCGCGGCTTTTGCATCATGAATTAACTGGCCTAAGTCTTCGATTGAATAGGTATCATGATGCGGTGGAGGAGAGACGAGTTCGACGCCTGGCGTACCCCCTCTTGCTGCGGCGATAACTACGTTCACTTTTGGCGCGGGTAATTGTCCGCCTTCGCCAGGTTTTGCACCTTGACCAATTTTGATTTCGATTTCCTGTAGTGCAGGATCGGCAAGATAGCCAGTCCAAACACCGAAGCGCCCTGAGGCAAACTGCTTAATTTTACTGGCTTTGACCGTATTGTAGCGGCGCGAGTTTTCACCGCCTTCACCTGAGTTACTCATCGCACCTGCGATATTAGTACCTTGCGCAACAGCCTCGTGGGCCTTTTCTACCAAGGCGCCATGACTCATTGCGCCAGAGGCGAATGTCGCCGTGATTTCATGAGCGGGCTGCACATCAGTGAGAGAAATTTCATCTGCGCCGCTCACTAATTTGTTACACAACTTATCAAGCGTAGAGTTAGTTCGTGTTTCAATGAGTATTTTGTCATTGGCTGGCAGAACTTCATACACTTCTGCTTTGAATAGTTGATTGAGTGCCTCAGCCAGAAAGTTATTGGTATCTACATTATTGGCGCTGTGGCTCAATAGCCATTTGTGCTGTGCGATGGGTTCAACATTTAACCCTCTCACATGTACTTGGAAGGAGCCTGAAATCTCAATCAACTTGAGCGCATCAATGAAGGCTTGCGTGCTGTTAAGTTGGGTAAAGTCTAAGGGTAGGGCGAGCACGTCTCGCAGTGCTGCAGGCCGATGATGGCGTTCAACCAGTAAGTTGTGGCTAAACTCCCTGTAAGCTTGTGTTATCTTAAATTGAGCGATTTGCTCAGGCGTTCTGGCTTCGAAGCCTAAGTCTTTATAACCATCGTCCTCAGGCAAGATCACGCCTGTGTCTGTGGACTCCAGCTGTGATTCATCAATATATTGAATTTTCTCTTCTGTCATATTGATGTATTCACGTACGGCAGTTGTACCAAAACTGTGACCGGCTCCTTGCGCACGCTCTTTGAATAAACCGAGCACAGGTATTTGATCTTCAGCTTGCACTTCGAATACTTTTTTATGCCAGCTTACGGCACTTTCTACGAGGTCTTTAAAGCGCGCTCCGCCAACTGGTGAGTGAATATTCGGGAAAATGGCTTTGAGCAATGGGTCATGAGTATCTATGAAGTTGGCTTCAAAAAATTCACCGCCAATGTAGCTCTCAACGGTACACAAACCGAATTTACCCATGGTTTTCATCAAGGCTTTTTCTGCGGCTTTTTGATATCGAGCGAGTGCATCGAGTACCGCTTGTTCATTTTCGAATAGCTCAACGGCGCGATTGTAGACAGTAATAGGGCACACCGCGGATGCACCAAACCCAAGTAGGCAAGCAAGGTCATGGGTGCTGGCGGCTTGACCTGTATGGCAGACTAAACTGGTATTAAAACGCAGCCCTTCGGCGATTAGCTTTTGGTTAATGGTCGCAACAGCTAACAGTGCCGGAATAGCTGCCTGCTGATGGGTAACCTCTTGGTCACTCAAGATGATAATATCGCAGCCGTCCTGAGCTAATTGCTCGGCGCGACAAGCCAGAGTCTTGAGTGCATCAAGTAATTGTTGTTGATGGTCTGAATGCTCTGGGTCAACATTAAACAGCATAGGCAAAGTGCTCACCTTGAGTGCGGTTTGGGCACTGACCTTCGCCAAATCTTGAGGTTTTAAGAGTGGTGAATTGAGCACAATTTGGCGGTGACTTGTTGGGCTAATATTGGGTTTTGCTCCTAGTGCAACACGTAAAGTCATACCATCGACTTCGCGAATGCTGTCCAGTGGCGGGTTAGTCACTTGCGCAAAACGCTGACTGAAGTAACGTGATACTCCCCCCTCTTCACGAGTAAGTACGTTGGGCGCGAGGCCATAACCCATTGCTGATATTTTTTCAGAGCCATCTTGCAACATGGGATCAAGCATAAATTTAAAGCTTTCTTGGTTCATGCTATACGCAACATGTTGTGCTGCTATGTTGAGCTGAGTATTGTGAGTGACATCGCTTTGATTAACAGTGGGGAGCTCTGCCAGTGTGAGTCTTGCTTTGTTTAACATCGCCGCGTAATCGTGTTCAGCTGCGAGTTCTTCCATGATTTGTGCGGTGAGTTTTATCTCTTTTTTTTGATGGTCAAAGACAATCATGCCGCCAGCCTCAATACGGCCTCTGCGAATAATCTCCTCATCGGGAAAGTCAATTTGCCCAGCTTCACTCATTACTGCTAGATAGTCATGGGTTTCAACGCTGCGAAGTGGCCTCAACCCGAGTCTATCCAATCGTGCGCCAACTTTAACGCCGTCGCCAAAAATAAAGGCCGCTGGGCCGTCGTTTTTCTCTTCATATAGTGAAAAGTATTCAAGCATCGCGCGCACCGGCTTAGATAAGCTCTCATCGTTTTCCCAAGCCGGTGGCATCATAGCCAGTGCTGCTACATCAATCGGCATGTCGTCTTCGATAACGCGTCTTGCAAGGGTTTGGTCAAGCCTTGCTGAATCAGATTGACCAGCAGGGAATATCAAACGCTTGTTTTTATATTTAGCAATGGCGTTTTCACTGAGTCTATTTTTCCTGTCGGTATTTAACTCTCCATTGTGTGCCATACGTCTAAATGGCTGAGCAAACATGGGGTTAGGCGCAGTATTGGTTGAAAATCGAGTATGGAAAAATAACGTGTGAACTTGCTGTTCCGGATCACTGAGATCTTTGAAATAGGGGATCACTTCCCAGCTATTTAATCGACCCTTTAATACTTGTGTTTGTGAGCTCATTGATAGCGGATATAAACCACGAAGGTGCTCTGAGGTAAATGCATGCAGCTCAATCTCTTCCAGTGCTTGATGTATTAGCGACTCAAAGACTGGTTGGCTGCTGATATGAACGGGTCTTGAAAAAACAAATTGTCTTATAGCTAGCTGTGCTTTTTGGCTTTCAGGGTTGAGTACAGAGCTGTCTGTTGCAACATCTCGTGTTGTTATAATCTCTAGATTATGTTCAGTTAGAACACGGCTGATCAATGACAGTGCATCTTCACGATTGGTACTGTCATTGGGCAGAAAAAAGTTAGCGACGCCAAACGCACCTAATTCTAGATGTGGTTGTTTGGTCACTTTTCTAAAAAATGTGAGAGATAAATCAATATTTACACCAGCGCCATCGCCAATTCCTTCGGCATTCATACCACCTCTATGTGGGATCATACATAGTGCCTGATGTGCGTGTTGGATAAGTTGATGTGTTTTTAAGCTCTGCTTGTGAGTAATAAAGCCGACACCACAACTAGACTTATCGAGGTCTTTATCAAATAAATATCGTTTCATAGTGTACCCAATTCAGTAAAACGGGTGTGCTCATCTTGGTCATTAACTTTGAAAACGAGCTACACATTTTTTAAGCAGGCTTTCCAAGCTACTTCTTTGTGAATTTATATGCAAATGATAAATATTTGTATTCTCTTGTTGTTGAGTGTTTTTGTTTTTTTTGCACGGATTTTATAAGGATTTTTATGTGTAAGTGGCTAAATAGTTTCTATTTTTTGTGTTTTTGCCCATGATTTTAAAAAGAGTTGAATATTTTTCACGCTTGTGAATTTTTATTGTGTTAATCAGTTTCGCTTGAAGCTTTTTGAATCGCAGTAAAGGTAACGAAGGTGGGAGATTTGAGTTTAAAAAATAGTCTTGCTGAATTGCTTTCCCTGTGTTAGCTTAAACCCGTTATGAATACTTATAATTTTGAATTACTTATCAATTTATCTTGGTGGCGCTCTTAATAGAGCGGCGCTTGAATACGTGTGTTCAACTGCTGCCGAAAGGTGAAGGTTGATACATAAACTCTGTCTCTTTCGGTAGTAAATAAACAAGGAGACAGCTATGACACATACCATTCTTACTGGTGACAGACCAACCGGACCACTGCATTTAGGCCACTTTGTGGGTTCCTTACAGCATCGTGTATCTTTGCAAGAGCAGCACAATCAAACCATATTAATCGCTGACATGCAGGGATTGACTGATAATGGCCACAACCCTAAAAAAGTTGCAGACAACATCTTCAACGTCATGGCTGATTATTTGGCTGTGGGGATCTGCCCGACTAAAACGACGATTTGTTTGCAATCGGCATTACCTGCATTGGCTGAACTGGCTATGTATTATGCCAACCTCGTCAGTGTTGCGCGATTAGAGCGTAACCCCACAGTTAAAGCAGAAATCGCTAGCAAAGACTTTGGCGCTTCCATTCCGGCGGGCTTCTTAAATTACCCTATAAGCCAAGCCGCTGACATCACTGCATTTGACGCGACATTGGTACCTGTTGGTGAGGATCAATTGCCTATGATTGAATTGACCAATGAAATCGTGCGTAAGCTTAACCATGTTGCTGGTAAGCAAGTTTTAATCGAGGCCAAGCCGTTATTGAGTGAGGTATCCCGACTACCTGGAGTTGATGGTAAATCCAAAATGTCGAAATCTCTCGGTAATGTGATCACCTTTGGTAGTACTGATGATGACATAGTCAAAGCCGTGCGTGCTATGTATACAGATCCAAATCATATTCGTGTTGATGATCCGGGTCAGGTTGAGGGAAATGTTGTATTTACTTATTTGGATGCGTTTCACGAAGATAAAAGCTATGTAGCATCGCTTAAAGAGCATTATCGTCGAGGCGGATTGGGAGACAGTAAACTCAAAGGTGTATTGGCAGATTGTTTAGTGAATTTAATCACCCCAATTAGGGCTAGAAGAGCACAGTACATTACGGATCCTGCGCAGCTGAGAGCTGTATTATTGGCTGGCACAGAGCAGGCAAATCAAAAGTCACAACAAGTACTCGGGAGAGTGAAACAGGCGTTTGGTTTGAATATTATTTGAAGGATGATTATGTGACCGACCACCTATTAAATGTGGTCGGCACGCCTCATTCCCAATGCAGTTGGGTCATTACTCAGGTTGTTTTAATGGCACGTGTTGGAAGATTTCTGGGTCAATTTCACGGGTGTTGAAATTAGGAAAATCTCGAACGGAAGCCATTTTTTGAGGGTCACCTGTGACCATTCTCAATAGCTGATTGGTATCTGCTTTGAAGTAATATGTGGCAGGGCCTTTGCCATTCGGGCGTTGGAAATGCCAAATATCAGCCTCAAACCCCAGAACCTCGCAAGTTCCTTGGAACTGAGCATCACATAATTCCAGTACATCTTGCATTAGAATTAACTCGTGGCACGGGTCAACTTCGTCATTTAAGACTTGTTCTTTAAACGTGCTCTGCTTATCCATGTGCTCACGGCTATATGCCACTTTTGATTTGAAAGACTCATTGGTTGCAGGGTACATGATTTCAGACATCCACAATCTATGACCTGTTTTTTCTTCAGACCATGGATTGAAAAGGCCGTCGATTCTGCACACGTTGCGGGTATAGTCAAACCAGCAATAACCCGATGTAATGTGCTCGTCCGGTTGCATCGGCTGCCAGTAAGAAATGTAACTGGTGCTCCACTGCGTAGGTAGCTTTGGTCGCTGCTTTTGCTTTTGCAGGTCCATATTACTTCTCTCCACGAGCAAGCGCTCTTTCTAGTGCTTGGCCAAGTGCTGCTGGCAACGGCGGTAATTCGCTGCGGCGCTCTGCAAAGCTCTGGGCAATTTCTGGGGGAGATAAATGCATTCTGTCTTCGACAGTTTCAAACCACAAGCGGCTAATAGTGGCGTGTTGGTCAAATAAACGCATGATGGGCATGACATGTTGGTTAAAGTCAGTCAATGCTGCTTGCACATTGTCTGGGTTATCATACACGGCCTTTACTAAGATCTGTGCCCCAACCACAGCCATGGTGGTACCGTGACCGATTGAGAAGTGGCCTGATTGTAATGCGTCACCAAGTAGTGCGACATTACCATCAAACGCCTGTTCGTGGCTTAGAGTCATAAAGTTACGCCACTTTAAGCCTTCTTGTGCCATTACAGGGTTACCGTCTAAGTCATCTTCAAAAACTGATGCGATGAACTTTTCCGCATCTTGCGCTGACATTTCATCTAGGCCTGATTTTTGATAGGTTTCTTCGCTACATTCAACCACGAATGTGCTCATAGTACTTGAGTACTTGTAAGAGTGTGCGACAAAAATGCCTTTAGAATGAGATTTAAAAATCAGGTTCATGGCATCAAAAGTCTTAGTTGTGCCATACCACATGTAGCGGTTTTTACCGAACTCAATCTTTGGCTTTAGTGCATCACGGTAGTATGTGGTGGTGTGGTTGATACCATTTGAGACCACCACTAAATCATAGTCATTGCATAGCAGCTCAGCATCTTCAAGGGCTGGCTGTTCATAGTCAATGGTGATACCTAGGCTGACGCAAAGTTGTCTAAGCTCTCTGACCATAGACTTTCGCTCTGCACCACACAGTGTCACACCAGTACTTTTTAGCGCGCTTTGGTTGTGGTGAGTGAGTTTAAAGTCTTCTAAGTATTGCGCGTCAAGCGTTTCATGATTTGCTAAGTACGACAGCGGGTTCGCAGGGTGGTGCGGTGCACGTCCCGGTAATACCACGCCCCAGCCAACAACGTTTGCATCTGGATGATTCTTTTCAATGATGCGAATATCCCAATCTGGTTGTAATTTTTTAGTTTCACTTGCGAACATCAGGCCAGATGGGCCTGCACCAACGACTAAAATCTTCATTAATTCATTCTCCCTATTTTATACCAAACGTTTTGCTTTTCTTGCTTGTCTCTAAGTTCACTGTAACGCATTGAAGTGAAGTATAATTTTTCTGCCATATCTGGCGGGTAATGGTCTGGAAACTTTTGGTTCATGTAACGGGCAAAGCGTGCTCGCATGAAGAAGACTGGATCTGAGCAGCTAAGCACCTCGTAGTTTGCTCTGGCCATGTCTTGCATGGCATCGGCTTCAATTTTTCGAAGCTCTGTGAATTCACTCAGCACCTTGCCAAAGTCATCGCCATATTGCTCAAATAAAGTATCTAATACATATGCATCTTCAAGGGCCATATTCATACCTTGGCCCAAAAACGGTGCAGTGGCATGGGCTGAGTCACCAATCAGTAGCGCAGTGTTTTTATAGTGGAAGGTAGAAGAACGAACATTAATTAAGTCGTTGCTTGGCTTCACCATAAATTGCTCGAACATATCTTGGCGAATATCTTCTGGCACCATAGGGTAGTACTGATCGAAAAATGCACGCATTGCAGTGCTGTCATCACTGTGTAAGCTCACTTGCCCTGTATAAGGTAAGCACACAGCAAAACTAATACTGCCATCAGGTATAGTCGCTGCACGTCCAGCGAATTGACCGCCTGAGTCCATGCCAAAGAAGTAAAGTAGATCTTTGCGTAAGCCCACTTTTGAGGCATCAGGCACTACCAAAGTTTTGTAACCATGCTTAAAGAAAGACTGGTGGAACTCAAAGCGTCGACAGTTTGACTGCATCGCCTCTCGTACACATGAGCGCGCGCCATCTGCACCGATCAGTAAGTCGCCTTTATGAGTGACAAAGTTGTCATTACTGTCTTTGGTCATGACTGAGCTGTTGTCCAAGTTTACTTCAATACAACGCTGATCATAGTGGTAATGAACGCCTGCTTGCTCTGCGTATTTATTGAGTAAAACTTGAAATGCACTGCGACTTAATGACAGCGGTTTGAGCTTATCAAGCGGTGGCAGTTCACGTGTCTTAGGCTCACCTTTGATAAAAAATGACATACCAGATACTTCAACGCCACATGCTTGTAATTCCTCAACTGGGATCCCCGCAGCGACGACTGCTTCGATGCCTCTTACGGTCATACTCACCCCAATAGCACGTGAGCTAACTTGGTCAATATAGTCGGCTTGGCTTTGTAGGGGGTTTCCACGTTTTTCTATGATGTGTACATCGTATCCACGTTTTGCTAAGTATATGGCTGTCAGGCCACCGGCTAGACCGCCGCCAATGACGATTATTTTCTTCATGATTAAGCTTCCCTTGAAAGTTTGCCAGTTGCGATTTCATGCATCTGATTTTGAAAAAACTCTAATAACTCAATTTGTGTTGTTGGAGGTTTTGCACAGACCATAGCTCTGCCCATATCAGCAAGCTGTTTACACTGCTCTGATATAGCCATACACCCTTGCTCTAGGTCTGAAAATATATGTGTATTAATTGGTTCTGGTACGGGGGGGCCTGCATTTCGGCCCGGCGTACCTGATGGTAAGGTCATTAATAATACGGATAGTGGTCTTAAAATACCGGTCATTAAATCTATCGCACCATTCATTAAACGAGAGCGGCGCATACTACCCAGTGGTTTTATTGCAAAGTGCTGCATCATGAGCTGAAACATTAGTTCGTGGCAGCCTTTATAAAACTGCATAAGCTCTACGGCAGCCGGATCCGACACTAGGTTGCAACCCGTTCTTGGCTCAAACACCGGGTTTTTTAATACGGGGTAAGCTGGCTCGAATGGAATGTCGCTATTGGTTAAAGTCTTTGAGATGGCTCGAAGACGATTAAAGTGACTGACTTCAAATTGTGGTGAATCAGCAGCAACACCTTCACCTTGCTCGGTGACAAAATTAATGGCAAAAAGAGCCGTTTCTTTGTCGTATACCTCAAATTGATAACCCGGATATTCGCGATTGATAATTTCGTTTAAGAACAAGTGGTGCTCGCCACCGAGGTTGACCCGCTCTTTGCTGAATAAATCGGGTATCTCTTCAATGGCTTTGGTGATATCCGCGTAAAAATCTGCGATAGACTTCCCAACAGTTGGAAAAAATGCAGGCCATTCAAAGCGGACAAACTTTGCGATGATGTGTTCAGAGAAAGGCTCAAAAGAAAACTCAGTATCGAGACCAAACTTGTCTTTGGCTTCTTCCCCAAGTACGGGCTTACCTGGATAAAACGGCTCACCAAGTGCCATCAATAAGTTATTGACGACCAAATAATGGATCATCTCTTCATGGGCTATTTCGAGTAAAGCACCACGCCATCCGCTGTTTAAACGTCTATCTTCGCCACCGTTAACTAACTCAAGCTGCTGCTCGTTCCAGCGGCCCATCGATACCAAGTGTTCACCAATGGCATAGTTAGGTAACGAATAGGCACTGTAGATATATTGCAACATAATCGACAGTTCAAGATCAACGGCATCTTTTAACGCGTTAATCAGCTGTGCTTTGGTTTTTATATTGCCACTAATCTGTGCCTTTGCTTGCTCGGCAGGTAAAATTTGTGGCATAGCTGATTGTTCGACATTGCATAAGTACTTTAGAAATAGTTGCGCGTGCACCTCAGGCATTTCCCGTGTGCTTGGCATGTAAAAGCTTTTATCTCTGTTTTTAGGATCGCACATTTGCCACATTAAACGTGCATAGGTTTCACATTTGCATTTATCCGCCATACTAAATACGGCTTCGGTCATAAACGGGTAAAATAGTTCGTAGTACGCCATGACATGCTGATATAGGAAGTCGTAGTCAACTTGTTCTGTCGGTATATCCGCAAGTGCCCAAGCATCAGGGAGCACTCTCACTTGCACTGGACTGTAAAACTCACCTAAAAATAGCTCAGCGCCGCCTGCGGATAAACTCTCAACAATAATACTGCCATGGCCATCTTCGTTAGTATCAAGATAAGCAGAGCTGGTGACTGTGTCAGGTGCTAGCGAATGTGTTGTTAATTGAGATATTGACGCTGGCTTTCCGCGATAATAACTGCGCACACCTAACTCGATTATACTGGGCTCTTTGGTAACTGAGTTTGGGCTTTCCATGGCGATAATGTGTTGCTCAGCTTGGATATACCAATCGCTTTCATACCAAGTGTGACGTTCGGAACATAACTTTAACGATTGTTGCTCAAACTGGCTGTCAAACTCGGGGAGTGGGATGTCAATTACGCCTGAGTTAGTCATGTTATTAAGATAACTGTCTTTGGGTATGACGGCGATAACTTGACCATTATTTGACTTTAAATATAGGTCGCCAAGATCTACCTTTTCACTGAGTTTTGGTGGCATGCCATTTTTAACTGGCATGGTTTCTTCATATCGCTGGTGGGGCAAACTAATAGCGGTATTTAGGCTCAACCAGTTATCTCTTATTGATAACGCGATTGGTGCATATTGTTCGCTGTTATCTGGCCTTAAGACTCTGCCAGTAGGACAAGTGGCCATATCGTCGTCGTACCATAAACCAATGGTGCCGTGTAAGTCACAAAATACAGGCATATTAGGCGCTTTAGGTGGAGACAAGTTGCTTACGCAGTATTGAATAAGCAGGCCTTTTACCGCTGGGTCTTGCAGCTTATTTCTTAATTCAGTTAAAAATTCAGAGTCTAAACCAAGTTGGTTGAGTATAAAGTCTTTACTGTCTTTATTAACCGTGAATTGAAACAGCCTAGCTTCGCTCATTTCCTCATACAAAAAGTGGTTAATTGGCTCTTCAATATATCCACGATTAAGCCAGCGAACACCATGGGTGCAGTCTATATCCGCGGATAAAATATGGGCCGTATTGGCAGACGATTTAGGGTCAGTGATTGTAAGCTGACCTGCATAAATTAAGGCTGAATCTCGTCTAGTCGGATCGTTATCAACCCAACGTGCGCGATTAAATGAGGTTCTTAAATACTCGTTGTAATGCCCCCATAAAGACAGTTTATTACCCACAAGCTTGTCATCAGTGATGTATTCACCGGGACGTAACTGCACTGACGTAACTAGGGTATTTTCCCAGCTAAAGTGATTATTCCCGCGCATGTTATATCCTGCACTGAGGTTAAATTCACCTTCTTCGTCAAGTTTACCCTGAGCATTAAACTTGGGGCCAAGTGACTTTATATAGTCATGAAAGTCGCGTGGCGACTTAGACACATCAAAGGGTTTGCCATCCATGGTAGCCGTGTTATTCGATATATCTAACGTGTTGTTGATATTACGATTACCTGTTGGCACATTAACACGCGCAACCCCTTTAAAATGAACTCGGGGAAAGTCGAGAATACTCATTTATTTAAACTTCCTAGTTACTGGTCTTAATTATGTCTGTGTCTAATGACAGTTAAACGTGAGCAAGCTCACATTCTTTTTGTGCTTTGACTTGTCTTTGCTTCACTCTCTCAAGAAGCGTATTCGCCGCGCTGGTGCCGGCCATAATACCGCCTTCCATCCAACCGCAATGAGATGTGTAAGCATCTGATGCAGAGATGATGTGAGACTTTTTATGTGAGAGTGTTTTAGGGTGGTTGGGGCAAGACTCTTGCGAAAATTCAACGCCATGCACCCAGTGTTTATGAACATGGTTGCTCGGGTCTGGAAGTTGGCTCATATGACACTTTAATGCCTCGGCCATTAATTCTTTTACTGTTTGTAAGTAATGTGCTTCACCTTTTAATGTGGCGTCACGCCAAAAGTTGGCATAATCACTGTCGGTATAAAAAAATACATACTTGTTATCTTTAAAATACAGCTTTCGGATAGGGTTATTGGCTATCACCACATGATCCGCTAAATCCATATCTTGCCACCAAGGCGTATCGTAAAATAAGAAGCCTTTGAACAGCGGGATAGAGCCATAGGTATAGTTGCTCCAATCTTGCGGGAAACCGCAATTGAGCTTTTTCATCGCAGTCGGCGGAAAAGTTAAAATCATCTCGCCTTCATTGATAATCACTTCTTGCTGTTTTTCATTTTTTAATTTGAGTACAGGAGTTTCAGTATCAGCTTCGATGCTTGTTAATTCATGGTTAAAGTGAAATTCGACACCATGCGCAAGTGCTTGCTTATAAAGCTTCTCTGGTAATGCTGAAAACCCTTCTTTAAGGTTAAACCATTCATACCCAGCGTTTTCAGAAAACCCCTGGATCTCAGGGTGCTTTTCAATAATGTCGAAAGCAATATGTGGCGTAATATTAGGTAATGACAACGAATCATAACCGAGTGCATTGATCATCTCACGCGCTTGATTTCGGCCAACATAGATGGTTAAAAACTCTTCAAAGGAGTCATGCGCATGCTCGTCACACAAAGGTTTCAAATTTTTCAGAATGCTCTTTAAACTTTTATGCAATGCTTGTGGGCGCTTTAGTTGTGTAAAAGGGAATTTTTCATAGGCCAAGTTCAAGGATTTTACTTGCTCTTTGACATTATGATGAAGACCCGAGGAAAAGCGTCCAGCGCCGAGGTCTACATAAAGATCATTGACTTTTATCGCATGTGCGCGTCCACCGACACGATTTTTGTGTTCATAAACCCGAATGGTTTTCTTTTTACACTCATTTGATTTTGCTAACGTTAGCGCGCAAATGATGCCTGAAATGCCCGCCCCGATGATTGAGATTGTATTTTCTCTAACCGTCATGTTCCATGTTTCCTTGAGTTTTCCTAAAAACTTGTAGCTCTAAATGAAACTTCATTAATAATTAACATTATTTAAATATTAAAAATCATTGTTAAGCCGGTTTATTCACTGAAACACGAAAGTGTTAAATTCGTATTCCATAAAATCAATAGATTATGATTAATTAAACTCGCTGTAATTGCTGGGGAGAATGATATCACTATCGTTCGCAATAATTAACATTGATCACGAGAATGTTATTAAAATAATGATATTTTCGGTCTGTAATAATTTTTAAATTGTTTTGTTTATTGCAATTTGTGCATTTGCTTTATTGCGAAATTGGCTTTAATTTATTTTTTTAGAATAAAGCACTATGCCAGTTTCATGATTGGTACATGAATTTTTGTTTTCAATTTGGGGATAAATATGTAGGAAATGTGGAGGTGAAATTTCAACGCATTACACGAGTTGCTTTCTCCGGGTACAGAAAGTGTAAATAGGCTAATTGAAATATTGATTAAGCATATGAATCTTAATTGTTTTTTGTAAGTTCAGGAGGTGTTCAGTTATCTTGCAATGGTTCGCTTTGTGGGTGCGAGTATGACAAAAACTTGTGGCCGAAAGCTTGAATTTTACCGGTGAATTTGATTTTCATTTGTACCGATTACCTAAAGTGGTAAAACAATAGGTAAATCGGTATTTGTTTATTTGCAATGTAAAAACTAAGATGAATTTTTTATAACTTGGTATGGTTCTAATTCTTTTTCATTAGTCTTTTTAGTGTGTACAGTGAAAAAGCAAGTGCAAATAGTCCGCCAGTAGTATCTGCAATCGGGAAAGACCACCATAAAGCGTCGGGATTAAATGTATCTGGTAATATTGCCATCAATGGTAAAAGTACAATATAGGTACGTGCAGCATCCAACATAGTTGCAGGAAGTGCTCTGCCCATGCCTTGAAATAGCCCACTAGACATCATGCAAAATCCGGATAGGGCGAATGCACAAAATGAGATGAGAGCGATTTGCTTACCAAGTTCGATGACTTGCTGATCCTGAGTAAATAATGTAATAAGCCACTGTGCGTTAAACGCGAGTATAAAGGTAACGATAAGCCCCCAACCAAAGCTCACTGCACAGGCTACTATATAAGCTTTATATACGCGTTGATATTGGCCAGCACCATAATTGAAGCCTGCGAGTGTCTGCAAAGCAACCATCATGCCGATAATAGGCAGAAACAGAAACATATAGCTGCGTACTAATATCCCATGGGCTGTAATGAGCGGCTCGGAGTTGTTTGTAAATATGGTAGAGATTGAATATATCGTCGCAGCGAGGATAACTGAGAAACCGCCATGAGAGAGTAATACAGGTAAACCAAGACTTAAAATTTTGGTGTGTACCTTCAATGGACTAAATAGTTGCTGTTTGTCAAATTGGACTTTGCTCTCTCCTTTTATTTGTAGTTGAATCGCCATGATGAGAGCGATGCTGATAGCCGCGATAGTCGCCCACGCAGCGCCAGCTACTCCCCATTCGAATACAAATATAAAGACGGCATCGAGCACAATATTTAATACAGAGGCTGTTGTTAGCACTTGCATCATTGCTTTGGGGTTGCCAGAAGCCCGAAAGCCTTCTGTGATTTGATTGCAAACAAAGCCAACAACCCAAAATAATACAATGGGTGTGATGTAGCTGGTGGCTTGTGCTTTTAATGCTTCAGGCACCGCTAATAAGTTAAAAATGGCGTCTAGATTAAAATAGGTTAATGAACACAGCAGTAATGCAGACCCAACAGCGAGTAAAAAGGAGGCTGAGAATACTTGGTTTGCATCCTGTTGGCGCTTTGCGCCTAGGTATCTAGAGATCAGTGACGCCATACCACTACCGAGCATGGTGCTAATGGCGATTAATAGCATTTGGATTGGAAATACTGCCGAAACGGCACCCATTGCTTGCGTGCCGATACCTTGTGATATAAAGAGTGCATCCACAAAACTGTATAACCCGCTTATTAACATCCCTAAAATGGTAGGTATTGCCAAAAAGCAAAACTGTTTAAAAATGGGCGCAGTTAGCAACGGTGACTCTTGTTGTTGTGCTAACTCAATGTCTGCTGTGGTCGTACTCATAGATTATCCTTGTGAACTGTTGATTGCTTTCGCTAGTGTACTGAAAAAATTTTAATAAAGTTAATGGTTTGTATGATTAATTTTAATATTGTTGTTTTTGATTGTTTGGCTCAGGGTTATAAAAACGGATGACTGATAAAGCTTGATGATTATGCGGTGTACTTTTTATGACTATTTATCTAATACGCCGAGTTTAAGCCAATCTTGGCGTGAATATCAGTTGCTAATTAAAGCCCGTTTCTATATTTTATAGTGATGTTATATTGTATCTTTATTGAGAGGGTTAAATGCTAGGTAGTTTTCAACAAACTGGAGATAGAGTGTCTATAGGGCTTGCTTTTTTGTGTTTAGCTCACTGTCTCGTTTTACCTGTTGTTGTTTTAGCATTGCCGTTTGTAGCGACAAGTTTTTTGCAAGAGGAAGCTTTTCATCAAATGTTGCTTTTTGGAGTGTTAATTACCAGTATTGTCGCTTTATATAGTGGGTGTAAGTCCCATCAAAAGTGGAAAATATTTTATAGTGGTATTTTTGGGCTCGTTGTTTTGAGTGTTGCAGCATTTTTTGGACATGACTTACTCGGTGATGCTGGAGAGACTGTGTTGACTGTTGTAGGTAGTTTGGTTGTTGCATACAGTCACCTCATCAATATTAAGACATGTAGAAGTGATGAATGTCGCAGTTAAGTTATTTATTTTATCGTTGGGTTACTTGTCTTGGTATCCCAACTAACTCTTCAAGTTTGGTTGCATTCTCAAATATATAGTGACAAATATATAGTAAATAGGTGATTTAAACACTATGTACTATGCTCAATGCATAAGCAACTTTGTTGGAGTGTGCATTGGCTAAAACTTTCCCGCTTATTCAAGCCTTTACCTTGTTGGCTGCCACTATCGTAATGATATCAAAGTTCGCTATTGGTAATAGATAGTGCATTTGTTTAGCAAATTTGTTCGTATTCCTATCGCGCTTAAAATTTTTGTCGTGGTGGTATTTGGTTTACTCGCACAAGCGGCTACGCTGCAATTATTTACGCTCAAGCAAACGATCGATAATCATTTAGCGACACGTATTGATGAAGTCAGCAGTTTGTTTGTACAAGCAAAGTCAGCGATTGCATTTATGACGTCTGAAAACAGACAGGATGCAGTGGAAGAGTACTTGAGTTTAATGAAAACCCACTCGGATGTGGCCATTGCTTTGGTCTTTGACAGACAAGGTGCTGTAGAGACCAGTACGCATAATCATTATCAAGGCAGCTCAATTGAACAAGTTGTACATGACTTTGAGCTCTCTGATGATTACCTGCAACAAATATTAACGTCTAAAGTGGATTTTAAGGCGTACGATGAAAAATCAAAAAGGCTCGTATTAGCAGGCCCGGTTGCTCACCTGAAAACCAATAAAACTCAAAGACACTTGTTGATATTGGCTGATTATTCAAAAGCAGCAAGGTATATCCACAATTCTACGATGCACGCATTCACCCCATTGTTCGTTATTATGTTAATCACAGCATTATTGGTTGCAGTGATTTTTCATGTCTCAATTCAAAAGCGGTTACAGAAAATATTTCGTCATTTTGATACTTATAACTCTAAAGAAGGGGCAACTTTGATAGAGATAAATGGTATGGATGAGATCAGTGAGTTAGCGAGAAGGAGCAATCAATTATTTCAAGACCTTGCCAGTAGCCATGCGGCCACTAAAGAGCAAAAAGACTACTTTCAAGCTTTGTTTGAGGGTATCACTGATGCCGTTGTCATTGTGGATGAAAAAGGGCAGATTTTAGATATTAACCACATTGCGCTTGCCTATTTATCTGAACAGCCCGATAAATTTGCAAAGTTTAATGCGCATTTTAAGTTATCTCATTCTTGCGATGAATCTCAGCTCTTGAGTTTGTCGATTGAGGCTGAGAGAAACCGTGGACAGAGTAGTAAAAGCTTTTGGTTATATGAGGGGAAATGGCATGCAATTAACTTGTCAGTGACTAAGCTAAATATGAAAAAGCAGGTGCTGACGTGTTATTTGGTTGCTTTTGTCGATCAGCAAAAAGAGTTCGAGTTAAACCTACAGCTACAGCTAAGTGAGCGTAAGTTTTACTCTATAATAGAAAATATCCCTGAGAGTGTGTTTTTACTGCAAGAAAACGGCGAAATAGCATATTTAAACAGCCAACTGAAACAGTTTTTATCAATAGCAAAACCGATAAAAGAAGCTGCCCACTTATTCCAGGCATGTCCTAAAAATATTGCTGAATTTATTATGCAGCGGATGGAGTCTGTCATGCGTGGTGAAAGCTATATTCGAGAAGAAGTGCACTATAAGCACAAGGGAGAAACTTTTTACAGTGCAATTACGCTTTTCCCAATTGTGAAAAGATCGGATAGTAAATATGCCATGGCTGGCGTTATCTCGGATATAACAAATCAAAAACGCACGGATCATACACTACAGCAAACCCAAAAAAGATTGGCAGGACTTGTTAGGCATGCTCCACTGGCAATTATTGAATGGGATAAATCGTTAACCATTGTATTTTGTAATCAAGCCGCATCTACGTTATTTGGCGTAGAGCAAAGTCTCTTAATTGATAGCAACTTATCTGAAGTGGTGACATCTGAATTTAATACTGAACTGGAAAATTACCTAATAAGTACTATCTCAAATGAGCAATCAGCAAAGCAGCTTATAGCCATTACAGACGCACAAGGGCAGCAAAGAGTCACCGAATGGCAAAGCTTTATGGTGTTTGATAGTCCAAACGAAGCGCCCCGTTATGCCTCTTTGGTGTCTGATATCACGATGCTTCATGAAGTGATTGAATCATTGGAGTTAAAAGAAGCTGAAAAAGATGAAGTGCTACAGTCGATGGTGGATCCGGTGATCACCATCAATGATAAAGGGCAGGTTTTAACATTTAACAAAGCGGCGGAGGCTGCATTTCAATATCACGCTGATCATGTGATTGGAAAAAATGTGAAAATGTTGATGCCCGATGAGTTTGCGATGCATCACGATACTTTTATATCTAATTACATGACGACAGGGCATAAGCAAGTCATTGGTATTGGGCGACAGGTCTTTGGGCAGCGTGCCGATAGCAGTGTTTTTCCAATGCACCTATCTATCAGCGAGCTTCCTCTCATGCCAAATGGTGTAAGGCGGTTTATTGGTAACTGTGTTGATCTTACTAATATTAAAGAAAAAGAAGAGCAACTGAGGCGGTCAATGAAAATGGACGCACTCGGTAAACTGACCGGTGGAATTGCTCATGATTTTAACAACCTGATTGGTATTATGCTTGGTTACAGCGACATAATTTTAATGCAAGAGTCTTTAGATGAGGATATTCAAAGTCATGCTAAAGCAATTGTTAAAGCGGGGGAGCGGGCTACTAATTTGACGCAAAAGCTGCTGAATTTCTCAAGAAAAGAAAGTGAGCTCACAGAAATATTTTGTTTGAATAATGCATTATTGGATAGCCGCGAGTTATTAGAAAAATCACTTAAAGCGGATGTTAAATTAGATTTCTCTTTACATGAAGAATTGCCCAATGTCAGAGTTGATAAGCATGACTTTGATGACATGATATTGAATTTAGTTATAAACAGTGTGCACGCGATTGAAGAAGCAGGTATTGTGACGGTGGCGACGTCAATACACTGGTATCAAAATGACTTTATTAGTAGCTCCCCTAGCTTACATGTGAGGTGTGATGTTGCCGATACGGGAGTGGGCATTCCAAAAGAGTACTTAGATAGTATTTTCGATCCTTTCTTTTCTACAAAAGGGGACAAGGGTACTGGCTTAGGCTTGAGTCAGGTTTATGCATTTATCCAGCGTAGTAAAGGACAAGTTGAAGTGAAAACCAGCGACCAAGGGACGCAATTTTCAATTTACTTTCCTGTAATAGACTCAGAGATAAAGCAAAGCAAAGAAGTAAACATTGCATCAAATCAGGTAAGCCATAAGCTGAGTAAGATCTTGGTTGTTGATGATGAGTTGTCACTAGCAGATGTGGTTGCCAAACTGCTGCGCCAAGCTGGGCACCAAGTCGATATTTTTGAAAGTGGCACTGAAGCGCTTCAGGCCATGGAAGTGACACACTATGATTTACTTATTTCAGATGTGCTCATGCCTGAGTTAAATGGGTTTAGCTTGGCTAAAAGAGCTGCCGCAAAATATCCAGATATTAAAATTCAAATGATAAGTGGGTATGTGGATATTGAACAAGTAACGGACTTTAATCCAAATTTATATGAAAGCTTACTGCGAAAGCCGTTTCGCCCACAGGAGTTACTCAATAGAGTGGCACTGTTGAGCTCAAAATAGCTCAGGTTTTGTGGTGTTTAAATCGATATGCGTATCACTTTCAGGCGCGGATGTTTTTTCCATTGCAAAGTACTTGTCAGTTTGCTCAATGACACTCGTCAGGTTTGATTTAAGCAAGTCCATTTTTGGTTCGAGGGCACTGAGCTTTTTTGCTTCTTTGGCGATCAGGTTGGCAATAAAAAGCTCTTGTTCTTCGGTTAAGTCGAGAATATGAAAGCTCGATGATATTTGCTGATTTAGATCGTTCGTTACATCAAGAATTAAGCTTTTATATTCGTCAGAAATGTTTTGCAATGAGCTTATACCGCTAGAGATGTCTAACACAATTTGCTCCATCGCTTGCTGTCGACCCAAATCTAGCAGTTTAGACTCAACGCCTTCTATAATGGCGACGGAGATATCTTGTATTGCACCGCTTTCCTCAGGTGATTCAGGCATATTTTTAATTAAAAAAGACACATGTTTTTCATTGACAATCAAGCGTCTGCCAAAATGGTGTAAACGGCCTTTTGTGCATAGCAGCTCAAATATATTTTGTTCAATTGGACTAATTTGTGTACCAGCTGGACCGTAAAAATGCATTTTCTCTTGCTTTATCATGATACTGCTGAGCATGCCTAGTTGCTTCATCGTCGAAAAAAACTGATTCACGACTTGCTGTTGATCATTGCATTGATTAAGCAGTTTAAAAAACTGCATGACAAGGCTGTAGTGAGACGCCTGCTGCATTGATGACATTGCAAGGGTTATTGATTCTTGCTCACTGGCTTTGAGCAGGGTCTGAGATTGAATAAATTCACTGACTTTTTGAACTTTAGTGACCAGCTCTTTCATTTGAAAAGGCTTGGCAATGAAGTCATCTGCACCCACATCAAAGGCACGCAGTCTCATATCCAAGTTGTTGTATCCAGAGACTAAAAACACCGCGCAGTTAGTTGGTGATAGTTCGGTCTTAATTTTTTCGCATGCCGCTAAGCCATCTATACCAGGCATGCTGATATCCATTAAGACCACTTGAGGGGTAAAGTTGTCGAGTATGTCATAAGCTTCACTGGCTGATGCTGCCTGTTCACACACAAAGAAAGGTTTTAATGCCGCACTTATCATGTCTCTTACTGCTTGCTCATCGTCAACTATGAGCACCTTTGCTTTGTCTGTCATCGTACACCTACTCCTGCACTGAATTGTACTAGATAGTTAAACTTATTAACTCTCATCAGCATAGTGTACAACGGTATAATCTGCTAAGTATTCAGGATTGATTATTGGATTAAATATTTATGCTAGATATATAAAAGGCTGCGAGTTTTTGGTTAAAAGGTGCTTGAGGATATAAACAATTTACAAAAAGAGGTGGGCGGTGGGTTGGACTGTGTAAGGGAGTGAGCACATTCATGCTCACTCAAGTTGAAGCTTAGTATTCTAATTGGCCACCATTATTGATGAAAGTGGCGTATTCTTGCCAAAGGTCCTCTACACCTCTTCCTAAAATCTGTTGGAAAGCGGCATCAAAAGACCAGGTATAATTTCCCAAATCTTTTGCCGCTTTATTAAATTTGTATAGGAAGTCTGGATCGTGCGTTACACGGACATAGTTTAAAAAGAACCCTGTGGTGGTGTAACCACCTAGCCATTTTTTAGGGTCGTTCACATTAGGCGTGCGTGTTTTGTGAAGACCTTCTCCAATTCTGACTGCATCCGCAAGTCCTTCAGTATAAGCCCAATAAGCTTTACCATCTCCGTAATTATCATGAGTTAGCGGTGAATTGTTGTAACCGTGGGTGACTTCATGAGATAAAATACCATCAATCTCATTGCGGATCGCAGCGTCTGAATTACCGTTGTCACGGTAAATTTTCTCAAGGTGGCTCGTGCTCACGACTATGGTCATTTCACCAGAACCATCTTGGCCCATCTTGTATGCAACAAACTCATTACCCCAATGATCTTTTGCTCTGAGTTCGAATTGTAGGTTTCTGAAGCGATTGGACTCGACAGGATCGCGGTAAAGTATTTTTGCTACATCCACGCAGCGATTTGCCATATGGCCAGCAGGATCTGAGATGATACGTTTGAATAAAATAGCCCCTTGAGTTTGAGGGTCGACATCGACAAAGTTAACTTGTGGTTTTTTCCATTCACCTGTAGGAGGAGTGGTTGTTTCTTCCTTTATATTAATCGTGTAGCTGGTATTTGAGTAACCATATATTGAGACATATACGTCATTACCTTGTAATGTACATGATTCATTGGCATCGGGTGTGGTGCTGCTACAGTCAAATAACTGTGTTGTTGGCTGAGCTGTACGTCGCATATATAAATCGGCGTCTCCATTACCCGTTGTTGTCGCAATCACTTTGCCTGCAACATTAAATGGGCCAAAGTGCTGCCACTGGCCCGCGTTTAAACTATTGCTTTGCGAGATAGGTAAACTGCTCGGTGGGGTGATGTCGGCTGAAAACATTTCAATTTCAGCAAGCTGCAAAATATTAGCGCCCTTGGTTGATGAAATATCAACTTTTACAAACGAAAAGCTCTGTGGATTTGCAACGCTGAACTGCTTAGTTTGATGGCGAGCACTGAAAGATTGATTGTAACGTGTATCCAGTGTTGTCCAGTTTACACCATCATTAGACCCTTGTAATTGCCAATCTTGTGGATCACGATTTGGCGCATCATTGGCTGAAGTTAGCGTGTATGAAGTTATAGTTTGCGGTTGTGCAAATTGATAACTTATCCACCCTGAAGAGGTGAAAGTCAGCCACTTGCTGTACTTGTTATCATCAAATGCTTTAATTCGGCCTTCAAAGTCACCATTTTCGCCTGATGCACGAATGGCATTTGGATTATCTGAAGTGAGGTCTGTTTGTGCAATGGCTGCGGTCGATAATAATGCGCCAAGTAAACACGCGAGTTTGGTTTTATTTAAGGCATTGTGTGTAATTAGTGATTTCATGTGTATCCAACCTTGTATCGTTCCAATAAATGATTGTGGCTTGTTCCCTTATTAATTTTGACTCAAGTGATGTTTTTTATTTTTATGAACTCATTTCATGTCAAAAATAATTGGAACGGTTTAAATGATTGGTTGTATTTTAAACTTTGTCAAAGGTTTTTTTACGGTTTTGTAACTATTTGGTGTGTTGGTTGTTCAATTTGATCGAAATTTTTGAATTGTTTTTTACGGATTTAAGTCTACTTTTTGACTATTTTATTCATTCTCTATATATAAAAAAACACTATTTTTCAGGGCGATAAAATAGACAGTCATTTACAAGGAGAAAGGTAATTTATAAAATTGAATGAAAGAAATTAATTGTCATTTCATGCGTGTAAAGAAATGAAAATAGTGGGAGTATAAAATGAATTGGAGTATCGAACAGGGGAGCATTGACGAGGTCATTGAGATTGAAAATCAAGTGCCTGAGTTTGTAACCCCAAAAACACGAGCATTAATAGATGCGCGTTTGCAAAATAAAAAAACACTATTGCTTGTTGCCAAAGTAGATGGTCAGCCGGTCGCGTATAAGTTGGGTTTTGCTTTGGATGAAAAACATTTTTATAGTTGGCTAGGCGCAGTTATTCCTGAGTTTAGAGGTGCTGGGATCGCACAAGCCTTGTTGAATGAGCAGGAGCGATGGTGTACTTCACTGGGCTATGAAGCCATTAGTGTTAAATCAATGAATAGATTCAAGAATATGCTAATGATGCTTTTGAAAAACAATTATCAAATTGTCGCGTGCCACCCATTAGAAGATGGCACGGATAGCAAAATTCATTTTTTAAAGCAGCTATAGTTCATTGCCAGCGCGCTGAGGCTTTTTCGATGGCTTTGTGATAATTTTCTTTTCAAAATAGTAATTTATCAATAGTGCAAGACAAATAATGCCACTGCCAAGTGAGAGTGATAATAAATCGGCTTGGCGGTTCCAAATGAGTAGATTTACCAACACGCCTATGGGGATAAGCACATTATTCATTATGGCAAGAGAGCCAACAGAGACAAGCGTAGCGCCCTTATTCCATAAGAAATAACCTAGTCCTGATGCAATTAACCCGAGGTAAATGAGAATTCCCCATTGCAATTGAGTAGTTGGCAACTTTTCACTATTACCCAATATCATGTAACTTAAACCAGTAACGATAAGCGCGCCAAAAAAGAAAAAGCCAAAGCAAGTGTGTTGAGGGGGAAGCACGTTACCCTTGGGTAGCCTTTGATACAATACCTGACCTAGTGCAAAGCAAAAATTTGCCCCCTGTACCAACAGTAAACCAGTCCAAAAATCTTCGTTTACCTGTGCTTGGCGTATGGTTATAGCGCCCGCAGTTGCGAGCAATGCAACAAATAGATAGTGAAGATGCAGCCTTTTCTCTATCAAGTCATTGATAATGGTGATGTAAACCGGCGTCATAACGGTAAAGAGCAGGACCTCTGGCACACTTAAATATAAAAAGGAGTGATAATAAAAGCCATACATCAAACCAATTTGGATTGCGCCAATTACCATCAATTGCACCGCGACACGCGGGGTAACGCCAGAGGGCCTCGTAAAAGGCAAAAATATCAGTAAGGCGATAGCAACACGACTAAAAGCCGCAAACCAAGAGTCGACTTGACCGGCGAGATAGACCCCAATCAAACTAAATGAAAAGGCCCAAAGTAGAGTGACAAAAGAAAGGTATTGCATAGTATCCGGTTTGAGTTTTTGTCTATGGTAAAAGGTCATCAGGGATAAATCGAGCGATTAGCACAAAAAGTTAAAATTTATTGAGGACCCGTTTTGCACTTAGCCATACTGGTGCTGATTCATCGATAATAACGAACTAATTAACCGTTATAATATGATTTTAATTTACTACCTAGTCGCTACAATGAAGTTGTTTTCACATTTATCCCTTTCATGATTACCCATGATGTGTTAAAGGCCACCATTTATATGGTGGCCTTTTTATTTGCATGGTGAATTTATTGACTGCGCCTTTCTACGTTTTGCACTTTTTTAAATAATAACGGGTCTTTGTTCATCATACGCTAAACTTCAAACGTGTATCCTTTGCTTAAGTGGCATCGATAATGCTGATAGAAACTACCTGTCGTCGTGAGGAACAATATATGAAGCGGTTATTTGTTATGGGGTTGATATTGTCAATTACTTATCTGTTGGGCTGTGCCTCTATGGGGTCGGGGGATAATGCCCAAAAGCGTGCGCAAATAATAAAGATGAAAAACGACACTTTGTCGCAGCTCTATAAAGAAAAGCCAGATACTCGAGCGCAGTTACGTTCAGCTGTTGGTTACGCGGTGTTCTCAAATGCCAACATTAACTTACTATTGGTGTCTGCTGGCACAGGCTATGGGGTTGTTAAAAATAACCAAACAGGGCAATTCACATATATGAATATGGCCGAAGGCGGTGTGGGCTTAGGCCTTGGTGTTAAAGATTACCGTTTAATTTTGGTTTTTCATACTACAGAAGCGCTCAATGACTTTGTCAGTAATGGCTGGACTTTTGGCGGTAATGCTGATGCAGCTGCAAAAGCGTCAGATAAAGGAACAGCCATTCAAGGTGAGGTCTATTACGGTGGCATGTCGGTTTATACGCTGACGCAAAGTGGCTTGGCTTTACAGGCGACTGTTAAAGGCACTCGGTTTTGGCCAGATAGCTCTTTGAATTAACATCTTGTGCAAAGCGAGACTGCAAAAGTCATCTATAGCCCATTTGGCATAAACGTATTTTTTATAAGATTTCGCTTTTTGTTCTTGTGGGCTAAACAAGTATTCGCTATAAACAACGTAAGCATGTGTAAATATTTATAGAGGGTAACGTGTTTAAGGAAATTGACGACCTCAGTGATAGCTTAGTCTTGATCGTAGAGGACTCGGCATTAACGCAAAAAGTGCTTGGTGCTTGTTTGGATGGCTTATGCCGTGTAGATGCTGTAGACAGCGCTGAAGAGGCGATTAACTATTGTCTTAAATCACCCCCTGATTTGATCCTAATGGATTGGATCCTTGGCGGTATGACGGGGTTGGAAGCTTGTAAAAAAATCCAAGCGATGGATGAACTCAATGACATTCCTATCATATTTGTCACATCGAATACCAATGAAAATCAGCAAGAGTTATGTTGGGATGCGGGCGCAGTAGACTTTTTAGGCAAGCCTATTGTCGCGAGGACTCTGGTTAATCGTGTTAGAACTCACCTTAAGTATAAACGCCAAACTGATATCTTAAAGCAATACTCTTTCTTTGATGGTCTCACGGAAGTGTTTAATCGACGCTACTTTGATATGGAGTGTAAACGCTTATTTAGGCAAAACTTGCGGCAGCAACAGTGCTTAGCCGTAGTTATGCTTGATATTGACTACTTTAAGTTGTTCAACGATGAATATGGGCATTTGCAAGGGGATGATGCACTTAAAGAAGTGGCAAAAATTGCCGTTAAAATGGTAAATCGCCCTCTAGATAGCGTGTTTAGATATGGCGGTGAAGAATTCGCGGTTTTATTGCCCAATACCAGTGAGGATGGCGCTCTAAAGATAGCGCAGTCCATTGTACATGCGGTAAGAGGGCTTGAGATCCCACACGGTAAGTCAGAGTTTGACGTGGTCACCGTGAGCGCAGGTGTCGCTGTTGGCAAGTACGGTGTCTATGACAATGTTGAAGAGTTAATTCAAAAAGCAGATGAAGGCTTGTATATGGCCAAATCTAATGGCAGAGATCAGGCATTTTTATTTAATGAAAATTAAGGCGTAGAAGGTGCAATTCGCGTGATTGCACCTTCTAGATTGTGACTTTACATATTAAATAACAAGGCAGATACAGCGAGTAATCCAACGCTAAGCACGAAATAAGTACTTAATTTACCCTTGTACTTTTGCAGTGCTGGTACTTTGTAAATCGCAATGGTCGGCATAACAAAAAGGATTAACGCGATAATTGGACCTGATATTGCGCCCATCATATCTAAAATACTTGGGTTGATAACTGCACACACCCAAATAGAGATAAACATTAATACCACGCCAAGTTTGTCAGCTGTTTTATAGTTCATTGACGTCTGCTTAGTTACCAATCCATTAAAGCTCTCTCTCGCGCCTAAGAAGTGCCCTAGGAATGATGAGGTGATAGCAATGAAAGCGACGAGTGGCCCAAGTGTTTCAATGAATGGGTTGTTGTATACGTTTGCAAGATAAGATAGTACAGACACATTCGCTTCTTTCGCTTCGGCCATTTGCTCAGGTGTTAGTGAAAAAATACAAGAGAATACAAAAAGTAATACGAATGCGATGAGCATAAGTGCTGTGTTTCGCAAAATAGCTTCAGCCTTGACTGTTGCTTCTGATTTGTAGTGCCTACGCTGTGTATTGGCGAAGCTAGAAATTGCTGCAGCATGGCTGAATGAGAAGACAACAATAGGAACAGATAACCATAAAGTTTCTGTCAATGAGCCTACATCAGGTGTTGTAATAGTCGGTAATTGCCAGTTAGGTATTAAATATAAAGACAAAAATAACAAAACACCGACTAACGGGTAGACCAGAATTGCAAATGCTCTAAGTAGTAATTTTTCTCCGCCCAACATAATGGCAATCATACCCGCTACTAGCACACCAGACAGTAATACTCGTGGTAAAGACTCCATTTCTAGTTGGTTGACCATGAAGCTGTCTACAGTATTGGTCAGTCCCACACCATATATAAGTAAAATAGGGAAGATTGAGAAGAAATATAGGAGTGAAATCAAGCGACCACTGGTTGCGCCAAAGTGCTCTTCAACGACGTCGGTGAAGTCTGAATCACTCTTTTTTGAAGACAAGACAAATCGTGCAAGCCCTCTGTGTGCCAAATACGTCATGGGGAACGCAAGTACAGCCATGATCAATAGCGGCCAAAACCCACCTATACCGATATTAATAGGTAAAAATAAAATACCTGCACCAACTGCGGTACCAAAGAGGCTTAGCACCCAATTAGTGTCATGTTGGGTCCAGCCTGTATGGCTGGTGTTTACCGTGTTACCGGTATCTCCCGCTTGTGAATGACTCATACTTGTTGTCCTACGTTTTAATTTTAATCGCGCGGATGATATAGAAATTCACTTCTTGATGCATGTTTATTCGGTTTGTTTGGGTGTTTTTCATACAAAGCGAGGCTTTTGCGGTTAATAAGTATTCACAATGATAAAGTTGAATCTGCATTAGTTTGGCTTTGTGTACACTTGTATTGAAGTGTTGCGTTAAGGCACAGCAGCTTATTGTGTGTCTGGTTGAGTGAGTATTGCAGTTGTCGCTTGAACAATAAATGGTGACTAGGCTTGGGGTTTTGACACTGCCGATATAAAATCTTGGTGAATATTTATTTAGAGTTCAATTCTATTTAATAAAATCAGTAAGGTAGAACTTATATGAATATTTTTTATAAATGATGATTTAATTCATAACTTTTTCTTTTTACTAGCTTGGCACCTTAATCACCTTAATGTTAAGTGATATTATATAGCTCTATTCGATGTTATCTTTTTATCACTTTGATGGTTTTATAGGCGGTTATAACTTATGGTTTATTCTTTGTTTGTTTTATCATTTATTTGGTTTTGCTTTATTCTCTTTAAAAAAACAGGTGTGTTTTTTAAGTAATTTCATATATAAGTAATTGCAGTTATATGGGTTATTAAATTAAATAGCCTAATAATTAGCCTTCTCAGACAGCGTTCATAGCTTTGGAGACCTTGAATAGTCCTTTTGATGTTTTTTCAACCTCTTTGCTAGTTGTCAATTTCCTTGTTGCAAGTTTTACACTTTTACACATTCCCTGACTGATTCCTACACCGAGTTTAACTATGATTTACCCATCAAACATGATTGGGGAAAATAATGAAAAAGCTTTTAACAATGACAATAGTAGCGCTTTTGGCTAGTGGCTGTGCACATCACAATAACGTTAGACCTGCGCAAGATGGCAAGCATTATGTTAATTTGACCGCAGAAACAAGACAAAAAGCCGGAGAAGAAGCATTAGATCAAGCTAATTATTACTGCAGTGAAAATGGTGATACTCGTGCTTACATTATCAATGAAACCATCACTTACATGGGGTCAATGCCTGAGCAAGAATATTTAAAAAATCGCAATTTGGCTGAAGCTGTTGAAGTGGCAGGTGCGGGCATGTCCATTTTAGGCGGTGGTCATGTGGATGACGTAGGTACTGCCATGTGGATTGGTGGTGGCATTGCAGAAGACTCAATGGGTGAACCATATCAAATAAACTTATCTTTTAGTTGTAAGTGATAAGAGGTTTTTTCACTGTTTACTCTTAGTTCTATTATGTGTTTTTTTGAGCAAACGTTATTAAATAAAAAGTAACGTTTGCTTCTCAACTTATTTAATATACTCATATTAAATTCAAATACCTTTATTGCAAGTTATCTAATGCATTGTTATGTTCTATCTAAATTTATGGAATATTAAATTACAAGGCCATAACAATGATTAAAATAACAGCCTTTATCAGTCTTGCTATTTTACTACAGACATATTGTGCTTCTGCAAACATAGTCGCGCCCGCAGTGTCCAAGCATGTCGATGTTGGAGGGGTTAAGCTTTATATAGTTTGCTATGGCGAGGGCACTCCGAGTATTGTCGTCAATTCAGGATTTGGTGGAGCAGGGTCTCAAGGTGGTTGGGAGGAAGTTATCCGGCACATGAGCCCGTCAAACCAAATTTGCCTTTATGACCGCGCAAATTTAGGGAAAAGTGAGCCCTTTTCTGGCCATTATGACGTTGGAGTCATGGCTAAGCAATTAGGAATATTGCTCAAAAAAGCGCAGGTTCAAGCGCCACACATACTAGTTGGGCACTCTTATGGTTCCTATCCGATAAAATTATTTAACCACGCATTTCCAGAGCGTGTTGCGGCGATTTTACTGGTTGACCCGACTCAATACGGCATGTTCAATAATGCCATTGCTAAATGGGCACCAGAGCAAGACACTTATTCAGCCAGCTTTACTCAGCGCATGCAGGACGAGCTATCAGGGTGGCATAACCCAGATCAAAACCCAGAAAAAGTTGATTTGAAGGCCAGCGCTCAGTTAATAAAAGACAGTAGGGATTTTGGTGATACGCCGTATGTTTTACTGTGGTCTAAAAATGGTGTTTGGCGTGGTGGAGATGCCCCTGTTGACTGGCACCCAAAAGCTTGGCAAAGAATGAAGACAATGTACGCTGAGGCGATTGATAAGATGCATAGTTTGTCTTCGGATAAAAAAATTGTTTTTGCAAATACGCCACAGCACAACATTTTTCAATATGAACCGGAGTCAGTTGTTAAGGAGCTTCGATACTTACTTGATAAATTAAACCAAGCGCCTGAAAAAAACTGAACGTGCATTTAAACCTTTCTGTTATCTCTGGTCGTCAAAGTTTTTAAATAGAAAAAACAAGGACAACAAGATGAAAGCTTTAATGATGGCGGCTCTAGCAATATCTTCATTTTATGTTTCTGCAACTGCGTATTACTCCTCGGATTACAAATTTGTGAAAACAACCTCTTTAAGCTTACCTGCAAGCGAACTGGCACAGCTAAAAATTGATGCAGGGGCGGGTAGTTTGAAGTTGATTGGAGAACAGACAGATAAGATTAGTGTCACTGCTGAGATATATCAGCTAAGTGATGGAGGCGAGTATTGTTTAGATTTGACTGAGCAAGATAACAAAGCCTTGCTTAAAGCAAATGTTTGCCACCACAGGGAAAACGATACCTTGGTACACCTTTCAATCACTGTACCTCAAAACCTTGTGACTCATATTAAGGACGGCTCTGGGTCAATGAATGTCTCACATGCAAGTATTCAGCGCATAGATGATGGATCAGGCTCTATTATAATAAAGGACAACCTAATTTCGCTTGAGATAGATGATAATTCTGGCGGTATTGAGGTCTTGAGTGTGCAAGGTGAACTAGATATTGAGGATGGATCTGGAAAAATTCTTGTTGAGGACATCAAAGGCAATGTTCGGATAGAAGATGGATCTGGTAAGGTCGTTGTTGAAAATGTCACTGGAAAAGTCTCAGTCGATGATGGCTCAGGAAGTATCTCAGTGCGCAATGCGCAATCATTTGAATTAATAGATGACGGTTCTGGCAAGGTTAACTTGAGCAATATCCGCGACCAGCAAAATTAAGTCTTTGTAAACAACGCCGCAGACGAGATACTGCGGCGTTTTGTATTGCTACTTCTCTAGACCAAAAGGGTCATCAATACTATGACTTGGTTCCGTAAACCATTTAGGGCCTGACTCGGTGATGTAAAAATGATCCTCAAGGCGAATACCAAATTGGTCGGGAACAACCAGCATGGGTTCATTAGAAAAACACATACCTGGCGCAAGTGGTTGCGGGTTGTCTTTGACCAAATAAGGCAACTCATGGATATCTAGGCCGATCCCATGCCCTGTTCTATGTGGACAACCGGGCAGTTGATAATCTGGCCCCAAGTTTTGTTCAGCCAAGTAGGTTCTTGCAGCATAGTCTACATCACCACAGCTCGCGCCAATGTGCGCTGCATTGAAAGCGTGCAACTGAGCTTGCTTTTCATGGGCCCATATTGCGCGTTGATAATCTGTTGCTTCACCAAAGACATAAGTGCGGGTAATGTCACTTAGATAGCCATGTAACTTACAGCCTGTGTCTATCAATACAACATCGCCTTTTTTAAGTGTTTGGGGCGTCTTTACACCATGCGGAAATGATGTCGCTTTGCCAAATAACACAATACAGAAGTAATTGCCTGTAGCACCAACCTTTTTATGTGCTTGCTCTATAAATGCTTCCACTTCAGTGGTGGTGATACCTTCATGCAGTATGGAGGCAGCTGCTTTTTGCACAGCCAAGGTCATATCCATTGCGCGTTGAATTAAGGCAAGCTCATTGTCTGACTTATGCATGCGGCAATGGCCTGTAACACATTGCCCATTCATGATTTTTAAAGATGAGTTTGCTTTTTGAATGCCGTCGACAGTAAAAAAGGCCGTACTTTCATCGATTGCTAAGGTCGCAGAGTCTGGTAAGTCCAGTTCGGTTAACGCCTGTCCAAGTAACCGATATGGTGATTGCTCTTCTTGCCAAGCATATATTTTACCTTGGATGATTTGGTAATCACTGATGGTGCCTAATTCAAAAAATGGTGCAATGAAACATACATCGCCTTGAGCCGGAAGTATTGCACCAACAAGTCGCTCACTGGCCGACCAGCTTAAACCCGTAAAATACTTTAAGTTTGTGCCTGCATTTAGGTATAACGCATCAATATTCTGCGCGCGCATGAATGCTTGTGCTTTTTCCATCCTCTCACGATATTCATCTGCAGCAATGGGCTGTGCATCTTGGGTCATGTCTGTGAGGTTGGCAAGGGCCGCTTGTTTGGTTTGAAAACCGATACCTATCATAACTGTATCCTATTTTTTGTTTTATCAAGCATTACTGAAAACGCGCAATACTGTAGGGGGTAATATCAAATACTGTTGGCTGGTTTGCAACCAAGTTTGCGATGAGTTCACTGGTGATCGCGGCCTGTGTTAAACCCAAATGTTGATGGCCTAGTGCAAATAAAATATTGGGGTGCGTTGGCGCCTGACCTATCACAGGTAATGAGTCGGGTAGTGAAGGTCTGGGGCCCATCCAGTGCTCGCCTTGCTCTATATGGTTGAACTTTTTCAGCAGCGCTTGAGCGTGGGGCAGTAAAGATGCTGCACGCGCATAAAATGGCGGTCTGTGTAAGCCTGCAAATTCGACAGTGCCAGCTAACCTGAGACCTGCTTGCATCGGTGTCATAATGAATTGTCGATCTGCAGAGGCAACGGGCCGGCTAAGCACATGGTTACTAAGCATATTATGATAACCCCGCTCGGCTTCTATCGGTAACTTATAGCCTAATTGCTGGCAAAGTTGT
Source organism: Pseudoalteromonas sp. MMG033 (assembly GCF_057197785.1). Lineage (NCBI taxonomy): Bacteria > Pseudomonadati > Pseudomonadota > Gammaproteobacteria > Alteromonadales > Pseudoalteromonadaceae > Pseudoalteromonas > Pseudoalteromonas sp. MMG033. The sequence goes on along the minus strand of NZ_CM170070.1, from coordinate 4,618,949 downwards.
TTGCTCCATGCACCAGCACAGATAATGACCTTGCTAACGTGTTTTGATTTTCCAAGAGAGTCTATGACACTCGCGTTATGTTCATGTTGTGCGACTTCTGCGACAGATTGCTGTACAAACTGACCACCTAAGCGAATAAACTCTTTATATATGTGCATTGATAGCTTTAATGGATCTGGCGTGTGTCCTACCTCTGTAAAGAGTAGGGCATAGCGTACTTTGTCACTTATTTGGGGCTCTAGCGCTGCGATAGCGGGTTTATCTAGCAGTTCAACTTTAACCCCGCTTGCACGATAAGTGTGCTGGATTTTTTTTATTGCATCTAAATCGTAATTTTCAAAGGTGAGCAAACTGCCTTTACAGATGATATGCGCATTAAAATTATCTCCTAAAAGGCGTTTGTATGCGTCAAGAGCGGCTTGGTTAAGGGCTTTTAGTGCTTTTGTGTGACGTGTGTAACGCGGTGTAGGCATATTTGCACAAAATCGGGCAAACCATGGCAAAGCTTGTAATAGATATCGCCAGTCAATTCTTAAAGGACTTAGCTTGTCGAGTAGCATACTAGGCAACTTTTTAAGTAGAGCGCGGTCGGCCAGTGGGAAAACTTGCTCAGTCGCAAAGTGACCAGCGTTTCCTTTTGAACATTGAGTGCCGATCCCTTTGGGATCAAACAGGGTCACTTGGTAGCCCAGCTGTTGTAGTTGCAGGGCATTACACAAACCTACGATACCTGCGCCTACGACTGCAATAGTTAAATCTTTCTTCATATTCTTTTCTCTATTTGCGATTGCATTTCTTTGATTTTTATCGGCTTAGTTTGGTTTTAAATGCTTTTTTATATTACTAATCAAGGTTTTACGTATTTTTCTTAGCGTTGATGAGAACCCATTTATACTTTTCAAAAATTGCATATTGATTATTGTATACAATATACCTATAGTAAAAAAAAGCAACAAACATAACAGAGGAAAAACAATGATCGTAGATTGGCAAGGGGTGTATCCCGCAGTAACCACACAGTTTAATGAAGATGAGTCAATTAACTTTGAAACAACCAAGGCCATGATCAACTCACTGATTGAAGAGGGCGTGCATGGCATTATTGTCCTCGGGACAGTCGGCGAAAATTGCGCATTACGTGCAGAGGAAAAGCGACAAGTTTTAAGTGCAGCGAAAGAGGTTGTGGCCGGTAGAGTGCCTTTACTTGCCGGCGTGGCTGAGACCACCACCGCATTGGCAGTTGAGTTTGTTCAAGACGCCGAGCAATTAGGTGCGGATGGCTTTATGGTGCTACCGGGAATGGTTTATCGCTCAACTGAGCGTGAAGCCATTTATCATTATCAGCAGGTTGCTCGAGCAACTTCCTTACCTATTATGATTTATAACAACCCAATTACGTATGGCGTCGATGTATCAATTGAAGGTATGCGCACGTTAGCGGCAGAGCCTAATATTGTCTCAGTTAAAGAGGCCACAGAAGATACACGCAGAATCAGTGAGTTAATCTCTGCATTTGGTGAGCGGTTCGTTATTTTTGGTGGCGTGGATGATGTTGCCCTAGAAAGTTTAATGTTGGGTGCAACTGGCTGGATCTCCGGTTTAACAAATGTGTTTCCTCGCGAGTCAGTGGCAATTTTTAAGTTGGCACAACAAGGTAGGTTTGCTGAAGCCACCGAGCTCTGGCGCTGGTTTTTACCGTTACTCCGCTTAGATACAGTGCCAACCTTAGTTCAGTGTATTAAATATGCTGAGCAACTTGCCGGGCGTGGGAGTGAAAAGACGCGTTCACCGCGTTTGAGTTTGACTGACAGTGAAAAAGCCTACGTGAGTCGATTGTATGATGAAGCGATGACTAATCGTATCGACCTCACTAAATACAATCTTGATTAAGGATGATTGCAATGAACAGGGGTACATTTTTTTGTATTGATGGCCACACCTGTGGCAACCCTGTGCGCCTTGTTACCAGTGGCCACCCAAACCTTCGGGGGGCCACAATGGCAGATAAAAGGCAGCACTTTTTATCCGAGTTTGATTGGATCAGAACCGCTTTGATGTTTGAGCCCAGAGGGCACGATATGATGTCTGGTGCTTTTTTATATCCTCCTTGCAGCGATGATGGTGATATCAGCATTTTGTTTATTGAAACTTCTGGGTGCTTGCCTATGTGTGGACACGGCACGATAGGCACTGTCACTTTTGCGTTGGAGCACGGCTTGCTGACACCGAAAGAGCCTGGGCTGGTCAAAATTGATACGCCTGCTGGTCGAGTCGATGCCAGATATGAACTGCATCAAGGCAAGGTGAAATCGGTGCAGTTGATCAATGTGCCGGCTTTTGTTGCTCATACTAATGTGCAAGTGGATATCGAGGAACTTGGCATGCTGACAGTCGACATTGCTTATGGCGGTAACTTTTACATTATTGTAGAGCCTCAGGGTAAGTTTAAAGGAATAGAACATACCGATGCTGATACGTTAATTAGGCTTGCTCGAGATATACGAGACGCAGTTAACGAACAAGTTGATTGTATTCACCCCGAGAACCCAAATGTTTTTGGTGCCACACATGTACTTTGGACAGGTAATTCGAAAAGTCCAAAAGCACATGCCGCCAATGCGGTTTTTTATGGAGACAAAGCCATCGATCGCTCCCCTTGTGGGACGGGTACAAGCGCACGTATGGCGCAGTTATTCAGTAAAGGGCAATTGGAGCTTCAAAAGGACTTTATTCACGAGAGCTATATAGGTAGTCAATTTATTGGTCGTGTAGAGGCGGTGACAGAAGTTGCTGGCAAAGCGGCAATCCGGCCAAGCATTCAAGGTTGGGCTGTGAGCACGGGTACCAATTGTATTACCGTGGATGACGATGATCCTTATGCATTCGGATTCCAAGTGATATAGCAACGCAATTCATATTAATAAACACAGGAGGTCATGATGGTATTTAGCGGATTGAGCTATATTGCAGGGGATTGGCAAAAGGGTTCGAGCAATGAGGTTTTTAAGGGGTTCTGCCCCGGAACAAATGAGTACTTACCGGCAGCATTTTATGAATCATGTGAGCAGCTTGTGCATCAAGCGGTAGTGTCCGCAGAAGCTGCATTTAAGCCATATCGCGCTATCTCCAATGCACAGCGCGGTGAGTTTTTAAATACAATTGCAGATGAGATTCTGGCATTGGGTGATGAACTTATCGAAGCCACCATGTTAGAAACAAATTTGCCTAGACAGCGGCTTGAAGGAGAGCGGGGACGTACAGTTAATCAGTTACGAGCGTTTGCTGAGGTGTTAAACCAAGATCTGAACCCACTGCATTTGAGCGTCAGTGAGGAGGCAGATGACAACAGGTTGCCTGTTGCCAAACCTCAAACTAGGCTAACCCATATTCCGATTGGCGTGGTTGCGGTATTTGGTGCATCAAATTTTCCTTATGCGTTTTCAACATTGGGCGGCGACACAGCAGCGGCGCTTGCGGCAGGTTGTCCTGTTGTTGTTAAAGCACATCCTGCGCATCCCGCAACCAATGAGCTGATGACGCGAGCCATTGATCGAGCAATTAAGCAATGCGGTATGCCAAGTGGACTATTCTCAATGCTGCAAGGGAGTCAACATTCACTCTCACATCAACTTGTGAGTGAGCCTCACGTCAAAGCTGTCGGCTTTACTGGATCGCTGGGTGCAGCCAGTGCTTTGCTAGACACAATCAATCAAAGAGTTGAGAAGATCCCTTTTTACGGTGAGCTTGGTAGCGTAAATCCACAAATTGTATTAAAGCAATATGCAGTTCAGCAAGGTGCTGTATTGGCAAAGCAATTGGTCAATTCAATGGCCATGGGTCACGGTCAGTTCTGTACAAGCCCTGGTGTGTGGTTGGTGCCGGATGACGCGCATCATTTTGAACAAGCCGCGACGGATGCTGTTAAGTCGAGTCCGTCAGACACCTTATTAACGCCGGGTATTCAAAAGGCATTTAAGCAAGCGACGGCATATTTAGAAGCGCACCCTGATGTTACCTTGTTAGCAAAAGGCCTTAAAAGTAAGAATTATCATGCTTGTGTGCAGTTATATGCCTGTGCCGCGAGAGACTTCATTGACGATACTCAGCTTCAAGAAGAAGTATTTGGTCCTTGTGCCATGTTAGTGAGATATCGCAATGATGAAGAACTCGAGCAGGTCGTAGATGTGCTTGCAGGTCAATTGACCGCCAGTGTCTATGGTGAGGCGAGCGAATTACAGCAAAAAAGCCACTTGATTGACGCGCTGAGCTACAAGGTTGGGCGAATTATTTACAACCAAGCTCCAACCGGGGTTGAAGTGTGTATGTCGATGAATCATGGAGGTCCATTTCCATCATCTACAGATGTGAAAAGTACGTCTGTAGGTACAAGGGCACTACTGAGGTTTTTAAGACCGCTTTGTGTGCAAGGGCAAAATCTTTAGGCAACTAGGTATCAAGCTCTGTGTCGTTATGGGCTTGATACTTATCAGACAAATATGGCTTTCATCTGGTCTGCGTGCATTTTCAATTTAGCCACGTATAATGTAACTCACTGTAAATTTATGATTAACCCCATGGCGATTGTACATAAAACTAGAACTCAACTTGTTGCCGAAGCGATCAGAGATAAGATTTTAAGCGGTGAAATTAAAGCTGGAGAGCCTTTGCGCCAAGCCGCATTAGCAGAAGAGCTTAATGTGAGCCGTATCCCCGTTCGCGAAGCTTTATTACAATTAGAAGCTGAAGGGTTAGTTAATTTTGAAGCGCATAAAGGGGCAACTGTGACAAGCCTCAGTGCGGAGCAAATAGACGAAATATTTGACCTGCGCGCTTTGCTTGAAGCTGAGCTGCTTAGCCACTCCATCACACACTTAACAAACCGAGATTTACTTGAAGCAGAAGCCATTTTAGCCGATCTGGAAGACGCCATTGCTGCTGGAGATTCGCAGTTGGCAACAGGCAAGCTCAATGCCGAGTTTCATGATAAGTTATACGCGCGTGCAAATAGACCTCAAACACGGGAGCTTGTTGCGGTATACAGTAAAAACTCAGAGCGCTATGTACGAATGCACATCTTACTTGCTGGTGGTATAAATACTGCACCTGAGGAGCATAGAAAGTTACTGCAGCTTTGCCGAGACAAAGACATTGTGGGTGCATGTGACTACTTAAAGCATCATATTTTAAGTGCCAAAGACGGTATTAAAGCATTGTTATTAAAACTCGAAGCAGATGCTTAGTCAGTTTGGCAAGCCATTTATCTCAGCTTGATGAGTAAAATGGCTCCTCCCATCATCTCTTCTTCGGTTGGCTTTATTACTGCCAGACCCCCACACTCATCTCAGATGTAAAACCCGGACCAAACGCGGCGAGTAAGCTGGTTTCTCCTTTTGTTGCATGTTCAAATGTACGCCTTAAAACATCGATAACCGCGACACTTGAGGTATTGCCAGTTTCTGCAAGGCAAGCCCGCGAATGCTTTACTTTGTCAGGTGCTAGGTCAAGACAGCGTTCTAGTTCATCTAAAATCCGTCTACCCCCAGTGTGAAATATCGTATTGTCTACATCATTGGCATCAATCTCTAATTTGTCTTTGCAAAAAGATTGAAGGTAGGGCGCAACGTGTGGAATTGAATGCATCACGTCTTTATCGAGCGAGAACTTAAAGCCTTTATCGGTGAGTTGATATTCAATATAGGGCATGGTGTCTTCAATTGTAACACTTTGATTGTGGGTTAGTCTGAGCCCAGATATCTGGTCGTCACCACGCATCACCACGGCTGCCGCACCATCTGCAAATAACGAGTTGCTGATAAAGTCCTGCAAGCGCCCCGCTTCTTTATGAAAACACAGAGACGAAGTTTCTACACAGACAATTAATACGTTTCTATCAGGGCGGTGTTCACAATACTCAAATGCACGTCCTATGGCTGATGCACCGGCAACACAGCCTAGTTGTGCAATTGGGATCTGTTTAGTATCGGGTCTAAGTGACAGACGGTTGATGAGATGCGCAGTGAGTGAAGGCATCATGAACCCTGTACATGAAGTCGCGATGACCATGTCAATCTCATCCATGCTGAGCCTTGCATTGTGAATCGCTTCTCGAGCGACGTTTTCAGCCATTTCAATGGCGGCATCCTGATACACTTTTGCACGTTCGCCAAAGTCTCCTTGCTTAACAACATCTGTCAGCGGCATGATCAGGTGCCTTTTTTTCACTTCAGCATTTTGGATCATGTCGAATGCGCGTTTTTTGTGTGGACTATTTGGATGACATAACTCAATAACAGTCATGATATCGTCGGCATTAACTTCATAGTTTGGATAGTAAGTTGCTGGTTTGCTTAGAGTTGTCATGAAATTTCTCTCCTTAATTGAATGACACTAAGCAAGACCTAACGTTGCTTTCTTTTATTTCACAAAATATTAAATTAATTTTTAAATTTGTTATTTTGTAATCATAAGTCATTGATATAAATAAATTAATATTTTTGATTTTTTTGTATTTTCAAACTCTAAGCTACAGACCCTCAGGTTGTTTGGATAGTGCGTCAGATAATTGCATTACTTGCATGTAAAAAGTCTTTAAATTGGTACTGGATAGCTAGAATAACATTGCTTTACAACCTAAAACGCATCTTTACGCATCTTTTCCTATCTTTTCATTAATCTTAAATGATTGAATTGTAAGTGGTTATTTTGATTTCAATTCTGTGTCTCAGCCTTTTTTCTTGGTTTTTGAAGTGTGGTGGGGTTTTATTGCGCTTTTATTAATTTTTCATTCATTTTTCTCGCTCTAATGTCCAGTTAAGCGCCATGGCAAGTTAAAAACAACATCTATTTAGGAAAGTATCTATGAGAAAAACCGCTATCAGTATTGCGATTGCAATGTCGACAGGAGGTGCAATAACGCCTGTATTTGCAAATGATCAAGCAACATCAATAGAAAAAATAGAAGTAACGGGATCGCGTATTAAACGCTCAGATATGGAGACAGCAAGTCCAGTTACATTTATTGGCGCTGATGCTATCCAAGCGAGTGGTGCCGTGAGCATTGATGATGTTTTGCAGGATATTACAGCCGCCGCTGGCGCTATGACTAATCCGGGTGTTAACAATGGCTCTGGCGGCAACGCAAGTATCAATCTGCGCGGTCTTGGCGCGCAACGTACTTTGGTGCTGGTGAATGGCCGTAGAATGATTAATTCGGGCACGGGGGCTGCATCAACAGTTGATTTAAATACGATTCCAGTTGCGATGATCAAGCATATTGAAGTCCTCAAAGATGGGGCATCGGCGGTGTATGGAACCGACGCGGTTGCAGGTGTGGTGAATATTATCCTTAAAGATGACTTTGAAGGGGCTGAGTTGAATGCGCAAACCGGTTTGTCTGGGGAAGGGGATGCGGAGCAGCATAATGTTGACCTGACGGTAGGTACCAGCTTTGATCGCGGTAACATGGTGTTCGGCATTCAATATATGGAGCGCGGATCGGCAAGCCAAGCTGATAGAGATTTTTCGTCTTGTCCAGTCAGTGAGGTCGATAACGGAAAGTCTCTGACCTGTGGCGGTTCAACCATTACCCCAAATGGTCATTTGTATCTTGAAAATGGCAAAGAATTACAAGGCGATACTGACGGAAACTACGCAGAGTACAACCCAGAGACCGATCCGTATAACTATGCATCTGACAGCTATTTATATACACCTATGCAAAGGCTTAATTTAACAGGTGTGCTCAATTATGAGCTTGGCAGTAACACGAATTTATTCACCGAAGCCATGTATTCAAAGCGTTGGTCGGAACAGCAAATGGCACCTCAGCCTGTGTGGTTTGATTTCACTTATACAGAAAGTATGGGTGATGATTTGATAGAGTATGGTGCTGAGTATGGCGATACAGTTCATTATCGCCGCCGTATGTCTGATACGGGAACTCGTGACTTTTCACAAGTTGTTGATACGGTAAGAACTGTGGTGGGTGTAGAAGGATATCTGGATAACGACTGGAGCTGGGATGTTGCAGTTAATTTTGGTCGTAATGACTCTGTTGATCAACTGTCTAATTTGCACAATATCGGCAGTTTGACCGAAGACATCGAGCTGGGTAAGTTTAACCCACTCGACCAGTCAGCGTGGTCGGCGGATAAAATGACTGATTATCTATACACTGAGCAAAATACAGGTGGTAGCCAGATGCTGAACTTCAGTGCGTCACTTGCCGGTGAGATTATGGCGCTGCCAGCGGGCTACTTGGGGTTTGCAACGGGTATTGAAAAAAGGACCGAAAAAGCCTGGTACGCACCCGACTCACTGACCTCACAAGGGCTGGCTAACGACCCAAAAGTTGAGCCGACCAGTGGCTCATATGATGTGAATGAAGCGTTTGTAGAGTTTGCTATTCCAGTGCTTGCTGATGTGGCTTTTGCGCAAAACTTAGATTTAAGTGCAGCTGTTAGAGCGTTTGATTACTCAAGCTTTGGTAGTGACTCAACATGGAAACTCGGTTTTACTTGGAAACTCAATGAACAGCTAATGTTTAGAGGTGTGAAATCAACCGCATTTCGCGCCCCGACGGTCGATGAGCTATACGGTGGTAAATCGCCATCCTTCGAGCAAATATCTCATCCTCACTTAGATAGCCAAGCTGAAGTAATTGTTGGGGGAAATGCGAACCTCACACCTGAAGAAGCGGATACATTAACATTTGGATTAGTATATGAACCAAGCTTTTTAGAGGGGTTGTCACTGACTTTAGATTATTACGATATCGCTATCACTAATGCGATCAGCGAAGTGAATAATCAATATATCATTGATAACTGTGTCAACAGCAGCGGGGATTTAATAAATCAAGATTCGGCTATGTGCTCTTCGGCAAATGTACAAATATCTAATGGCAAAGCGACATTTAACAACCAGTTGCAAAACATTGGCGATGAGACAACGCAAGGGTATGACATTAATGTTGCGTATGCGTTTGATGCTGCTGGGCTTGCGTGGAGAGCAGGGTGGGATACATCGATTTTAAAAGAGCGCACCATTACTATGGCTGGGGAAACCGTTGACTACACCGGTTTGATCACGTCAGGTTTAGGGGGATATGCAGACATAAAATCGAGTTTAAGTTTGTCTGTAAAAGCCGATACATGGGGTGCAAATTACAAGGTGAGATACTTATCGGGCATGGATAGCTTTAGCTGCTTAGATAACCTTACAAGTTGTTACGCACCAAGCACGCCAAGCGTGGTTTATCATGATATTTCTGGCAGTTATTTTGTCAGTGACACCATTAAGCTCACGGGCGGCATTAATAATTTGTTCGATAAGCAACCGCCTTATTATTCTGGTAACAATGACTCCAACACAGATCCATATACATACGATACTTTAGGGCGTTATGTGTATGCCGGACTGAACATTCAGTTTTAATTTTTAGATTCAAAAAAATTCGTTTTTCACACTCTCCTTAGAGAGACCAAAGGGTTTGCATGTGTTGCAGCCCTTTTTTTATTTAAAAAATTAAAGCTAAATACGGCACTGTTTCGTTTAACGTCTATAGTGTGAGATGAAAACAGATGAATGGGAGCTGGGATGAGCGTTCGTATTTTGGTCATTGATGATGACAAGACATACCGTACTTTACTTTCTCAGACGTTTGCGGATTATGAAGTGAGCGTCGCATCTAGCGGTGAAGAGGGGTTACAAAAAGCCATCGAATTGAAGCCGCATGTGATTTTACTCGATATCGTGATGGCAGGTATGGATGGATATGCTACCTGTTCAGAGCTGCGAAAAATAGAACACTTGCGACATACCCCCATTGTATTTATTTCTAACTTATCGTCCTCTGATTGTCGTCTAAAAGCGTTTGAAATTGGTGCCAATGACTATGTGTGTAAAACTACCCACCCTGATGAGCTTAAAGCCAAAGTAGTCGCTATTTTAGATGCTGATCATGACTATTTTGAAGCACATGCGGACATAGCACAAAAAGAGTCATTGTTATTAGATTTACAAAGACAAAATGCATGCATGAAGTCCATTGGCTTGTTTATGCAAGCAACCCATTATTGTAGTGATCTGGAAGTGCTACAAAAAATATTCATTAATACCCTAAACGCGCTTGGACTGCGTGCCATTATTCATTTCAAAAATCGCGCATTATTTCGCAGTACATCAGGCAGTGTTGCTAAATTAGAGCATGAAATGTTGTTGCACCACGAGGATTTTGAGCGTGTACATCAATTCGATCATGGTCCTATGGTGTTTAACTGGCGCAGTAGCATTTTGTTGGTGAAAAATGTCGGTGAGTTGAGTGATATTTGTGCCCATGTCATGGATGCGTTAGAGCTTGCTATCAGTAATTTAAATCGCAGAGCAGAGATGGTCGAGCAAATTCTATCAATAGAAAAAACCAATAAAGAAATTCTAGCAAGTTTAAAAGAAACGAAAAGCAAATCGAATACCACACTTAAGCAACAGCTATTTGATTCTGGGCTGATCTCACAGTTTGATCTACAAGACGAAAATGATCTTGACGAGCTTATCGCGAGCTCCAGTGATGAATTGGTAGGTATGGTTGAAGCGTTTGGTGATAATGCTGAGCGGATCAGCGCAATTTTAGGCAGTTTGAAAAAGCCCCCTCAAGAACTCAGATTCTTATTTAAAGAAAGTGCCAGCAATGCGGATACGACCCTGTTTTAGTTTTTATACTGCACTGTCATAAAAGTGGTGGTGCAGATAAAGATATGCTTTTTGATATACAAAACAGGGATTTATAAATTTATTTTGATTTTTTATAATAATTTTCTTGAAAACATTCCTCCTCGTCCATAGATAGAGTTATGAGGTCGCCGTAAGGGACTGAAATTAACTTAACACATTGTTTTATATGCCTATTAACTGCTTTTTAAAGAGTCAACAGGCTTAATATCGCTTTATGAGGATACCATTATGCGTACAGTAGATTTATCACCACTTTATCGTTCATTCATTGGCTTTGATCACCTAGCTACATTAATGGACTCGGCACAAAGAAGCTCAGAAAAACAGTCTGGTTTTCCACCTTATAATATTGAAGCTTTGGACGAAGATAAGTACCAAATTACTATGGCCGTTGCAGGATTCAGTGAGCAAGAGCTGTCACTAGAGTCAGAAAACAATACGCTCACAGTGAGAGGTGAGAAGCAGAATAAAGTCTCTGCTCAAGAGCGTAAATTCATTCATCAAGGCCTTGCTGAACGCAATTTTGAGCGCAAGTTTCAGCTCGGTGATCATATTAAAGTCATCGGCGCAGATTTAGAAAATGGCTTGTTAAAAATAGATTTAGAACGCGAAGTGCCAGAAGCCATGAAACCAAGAAAAATAGCCATTGGCTCAACGAAATTACTTGAAGAAGAATAACTAAACCCCTTATTTGCTTGTTATGTTGTTTCCAACCAGCCGCCGGTATGGCGGCTTTTTTGTGTTTAATAAAAATGCACTATTAAAAAGGAACAACGAGACTTTACATGTTTTGTCCATGTCCGTATGGTTGTGTTAATTTTATGTAACCAAGGAATGTGCGATGAAACTTACCTTTTTATTGCTGATGATATTTTTTTGCCCTAAGTTATTGGCAAATAGTGCATTAGCTACCACCCAGATACTGACAGAGTACACGTCATTTACACAGCATGGCGATCATAGCTTTGTGGTTGATTTATTATCCGCTGATCCCTCAGCAAAACACACCCTCGAAGTTGAACTTGGCTGCGCAGCGCAAGGTTGTAGCGATTGGGATTATACGGTGCGCTTTGAATGGCACCAAGGCGGAAACCGCTACGAGCTGGGGCGCTTAATTACCCCTTATGCTGGATATATGCAACGCGGCATGCATGGGTTTGACCGAAATTGGCGGCGCACTTTCTCTTTTGATGTTTCTCATTTGGCACCAGTGCTGACAGGTGAAGGCAGTTTAAATGTGCATTATGGTGGCTGGGGCGCTAAAAAGAGTGCTTTTGGTATTGCTGTCAAGCTGGTTTCACAGCCAAACTATCACACCAGAGCGGTTAAACGTATCATTCCACTTTATGAGTCCGGCTCTGAAGGCTGGCCATATAAAACAGCACAAGACTTTGCTGCTTTATTGCCAGCTAAAAACGTCGCCTTTGAAGCCGGTGAGCAATCTGCTGAGATTAAAATGATCGTCACAGCACACGGCCATGCTTTGTCCTATGACAACCCTGAAGGAAAAGCTGAGTTATGTGGTGAATGGTGCGATAGATATTTTACCTTGCATCAAGATGGAAACTTAGTGGTTCAGCAAAACCTGTGGCGTGATGATTGCGACCAAAGTGCCACTTTCCCACAAGGTGGCACTTATTTATTTGCGCGTGCAAATTGGTGTCCAGGAGAAGCCGTTACACCTTTTAGCTATCCTGTTGATATATCTAATGTGAATTCAGAGTTTGACTTGAACTGGCAGGCATATAGTTGGGCACCTTCTCAATATGGTAAAGATGCACCGAGATATATCGTTAATGCGGTTTTAGTCACCTATGGCGAGCAGACCGTTGAAGAAGATATCGCACTCACCACCATCGTTAAACCAAATGCTGCCATGCCAGATCGCATTGGTTTGTCATGTGGTGAGATAGAGGTTGAAGTAGCAAACCAAGGAAATACAAAAATCAATGAACTGTGGTTTGACTATGATGTTGAGGGACAGCAAGCGAATCAACATTACTGGCAGGGTGAAATTGCAGCAGGTGATAAGAAACGCATTACATTTAGCGCTGAATTTTTGGGGATTTTTAACACAGAGCAAGCGAAGTTGAATGTAACTGTGCGAAGTACAGATGATCAAAAAATCGCGAATAACAGCCAAACAGTTCGGTTTAATCGCCCGATTGCGATTGATTCCAGTGCGGTTTTACGGCTGCTGACAGGCAAGCAGGGCGACGAAACCCGTGTTTCTTTAATCGACCGCACTCAATCGACAGTAAAACACTGGGATGAATTTAAAGATGCCAGTTGGCATGAGCTGCCTTTGGATGTGCCGGTGGGTTGCTATACCTTGAAAATCCAAGACAGTGCGCAAGATGGCCTTGCATTTCCATTTTTTAATCAGCGCAAGGGTAAAGGCGAAATCGTGTTACATCACAGTCATGCCACTGAATCAGCCGTAACGGTATTACAGCCTGACTTTGGTCGTGAGCTAGCTATTCCTGTTACCGTCGGCTACGAAATGGGAGGCTGTGCTGCAACAGCTTGGCAAGCTGACATGGCGTACAATAAAAAAGGACAACAAGTCGCTTATAAAGGTGTGATCTATCAAGCTCGACATTGGAGTTACAATTTTGAGCCTGATAGAGCAGGACCTTACGACCCTTGGCAAGCAGTAAGCTATTGTGATGGTAGTGCACTCTAAAACACGGGGTTATTCGTAGTAGGAGCGCATTTCTGGGTTGGTGTTGCTTAACAGATCGGCAATGCCAGCCCGAGTTTCTGCTGTTTTATTCTGACTTAATTTAAAGTTGCCAGATAAAGCTTCAAGTTTTACCTCGAAAAACAATAAGCTTTTACACATGGATTTTAGTCGCTTTTCTGGCACAGCTGTTAATTGCCAAGGATTACGCTTATCTTCAAAGGCTTGCAGTATATGTCCCATTACCTCTAGTTGCTTGTCATAATCTTCGATAGAAATGAGCTTCCCTTGACCTTGCACTGTCACATAATCCCAAGTTGGTAAGCCAAGGCCCTCTACTTGGTTAGGAGAGAGGTAGGTATCCGGTCCTCTAAATACAATATCCACGGTGGTTCCGACAAAGTGCTTTATGGGGTTTGAACCCGTCGCATGGCCAAAGAGTGTTTTTGACCCTTTGCAAAGGCTAACGGGTATATGGCAAATATGTGTTTGATCCTCACTTTTACAAAAAAAAGTGGCTAAGGGGAAGCGCTGAATTACATCAAAAAGCGCGCTATCTTGTTGTTGAACATACTCTTTGAATGGGTATTTCATAGCCAAGACTCTAGACGCTGCTTAATGTCGGGCCACATATCATCTGTGATGCTAAAACGGGCTGTATTTCTAAAACTGCCATCTGGTAGTTTTCTATTTTTCAGATGGATAGCTTCAAAGTGTGCACCTAGTCGAGCAATTGCGCTGCGCGATTTGTGATTTAGCTCATGTGTTTGAAATTCAATTCTGACTAATCCTAGTGTTTCAAAAGCATGTTTTAATAATAAGTATTTTGCATGTGTATTGATGTGGCTGCGCTGCCAGTCTAAGCCGATAAATGTATGGCCAATTTCGGCTTGAAGGTTGTGGGGATCTAGTCTAAATATGCGTGTATTACCAGTCACTTGGTTAGTTGCAATATCAATAATGGCAAAGACGAGCTGCTCCTGTGGGTCAAATTGAGCGGTTTGCTCAAACCAGTCTTTTAATATCTCAGGGCTTTGACAATAGTTGGTCGGGACCCAGCGCCAAAGCACCTTGGCTTCACCAACTTTTTGTAATGCATCAAGGTGTGCATGGGATAGGGGTTCTAAGCGCACTTTGTTAGAGCACAGTGATATCGGTTTTAACATACATTTCTCCTTAGGCAATGACGATACATAGTTGCTATGAATTAAGATTACGCTTTTGTGGTCAGGTTTAAACAACCAGATCTTAAAAACTGCCTATACCAGCTTGCTAGCAGGCTGAGATTTTTATACGCTCAATAACACTTAATATTGCTGCGATAAAATGATGTTTACAGGGCGCCCATTAGATAAAAAAAATAAAGCAAAACATATTCAAATGGCAGAGCAAGTGCGCTCAGCAATTCAAAGTGGCCACATTAAGCCCGGTGAAAAGTTACCCTCAGCACGGGCTTTAGGTCAGCTTTTTTCTGTGAATCGTCATACCGTGATGAATGCATTGCAAAACTTGGTTGCTGAAGGGTGGTTGGTGTCTGAGTTACGAAAAGGCTATAAGGTTAATAGTCAATTGCCTATTGTGCACAGCACACAAGTCCATGAACAAAACGTGACATTTGAGCCTGTCACGCCACAATTTGCTGCGGTTATCCCTAAACATCCATCACCGCCTTTAGATGAATATACCTATAATTTTGCTGGTGGATTGCCGGATATAACGCAGTTTCCATTTGATGAGTTCAGGCGCAGTATCAATAAGGTGTGTCGTAGTAGCAATGCCCATGCACTTCATTATCAAAATGTGGCTGGAGAGCCCGAATTACGTGCACAATTAAAAGCATATTTACGCAAAGCGCGAGGATTACCTTGTGATGATGTACTGGTTTGTAATGGCTCACAGGAAGCCTTGTTTTTAACAGCGCAAGCGTTTTTGAACCCAGGTGAAGGGGTTGCAATGGAGTTAATTGGTTACCCGCCAGCAAGGCAAGCTTTTATGGCAGCAGGTGGCGTGATTTACGATATTAAACAAGATGAGCAGGGCTTGTGTGTTGAAGCCTTGGCGGAATGTTTTGCCAGCTCGGCTATTCGCTTATTGTATTTAACACCTTTGCATCAATATCCCACCACACTCACTATGTCGGTTGCGAGAAGAATGGCGATATATAAGTTATGTGTGCAGCACGGTGTTTTTATCATAGAAGATGATTATGATCATGAGTTTCACTACCGCTGTCCTCCACTTCAGCCAATGGCTGCGAATGACCCCGCACAAATTGTGGTTTATCTCTCGACCTTTTCAAAAATCATGTTCGCGGGCGCAAGGTTAGGCTATGTCACCGCAGCACCCGCTGTACTTGAACAGCTGGTAGGACTAAAAAGGCTGATAAATCATAAGAATGACGTTTTGATGCAGCTTGCTATCGCTGATTGGATGGCAACGGGCAACTTTGAAAGGCACTTGCGTCGAATGACTAAACTATATCAACAGCGTTGCGACTTGATGGCACAAAAACTCGGTGAACTCAAAGCACAAGGGTTTGACATTGAATTTAAACAACCAGATGGTGGGATGGCATTTTGGGTTGATTTAAAACGAGATCTATCAGACTTACCTGCCAAGCTTGAGGAAGCAAAGATATTTGCCCACACTGAACAGGCGTTTTGCCACACTAAAATAGAGAGAGAAACGCATATACGACTTGGCTTTGCAGGACAAGAACCAGAGAGAATAACAGCAGGACTTGATGCGATTTTTGCGTTACTTTGAAGGGAAAAAAGGGTCCATGCCTAGACCCGGTATCGACATAGAATTGCATGTGTTTATAAAAGGGAATACTACTTTCTATCTGGCGCCCATGTGAGCTTGCCATTGATATTTGCGATATCATACTTGAGTCTGCTTTCAACCCAGCTACCATCTTCTTTTTGACATAATGCGATGATATAGCAATCTTCCTCGCCGGGAATGCCCTCAAAATGGATATTACGGCAGCTCGATTTATAAGATCCCGGGGGTGAAATGAACGACATATCTCAAGTACTCCATTTTTCTGTATATAACGACGTCATTAAGTTGACTTAACGACGTCACAACGTGATGTGAGGATTATATTGAGGTTGTGCCTGTATAAACATTACACATTATTACACAGCAATTAGGTGCGGGTTTAGGTATTGCTTACTGATTTGAGCTATGTATCTTTAATTTAGCCATCTCATCTTCAAATGTTACAACAAATACCTTATCAAATTCATCTTCTGCTATTTCGACATCTCGACCTGTTAAAAGCTTCACTAGAACGGGTGTGGTATTGCTATGGCCCGCAACGATGATTGTTCCCGCCTGCTTCTTTAACATATGTGCAAATTCATCAAGCCTACCAGGGTTGTATAGTGAAATGTGTGTGTCAATTAAATCTGCAAGAGGTGCCAATGTTGCTTTAGTGCGATTGTAATTGGTTGAATAAAGTTTAGTGGGCTCATAAGGCAGCATCATTTGCGCAATGATTTGAGCGCGTTTAATTCCCTGCTGAGTTAAACTTGGATCGACACCTTTTTGTTTTTCGGCATGGCGAACCAGTATGATATTTTCCGGCATCGCTATGCTTGAAAAGCTCAGCAAAAAAACGATTATTATAATAAGAGTACGCATCGGGCTTCCTGTCAGTTTTTCTATCTACTACTATATCTTGTTCTCGTTATAACTGCACCTTTAGTAGCTTACATCGATTGCTGCGCCATAAATTTATCGTATTACACCAACCTGTCCGCTGCGGACACATTTTCTGTCCGCGGACGCTTTTAAATAACAATAAAAATAAAAAGTGTCTAATATTCAGTGGTTTAATTTTGGCATGCTATTGGTATCACTTGATCCACTAGGATAAAGCGAGAGGCTAAGATGATTAAAGATACCAGTGGACAGGATCAATATGTGCCAGAGCGCAGAGTATTTTTTCAGCGCAAGTCAGTGGGGGGAGCTGCGATATTAATCGTGCTCCTATTAACATTTTTGTGGGTATTTATGTCGCCACAAGCGCAGCGTTCTGTAGACAAAGGGTTACTTGATATTGCAACTGTTGAAGTCGGTAAATTAACACGAGAAATTGGTGCTCATGGGCGAATAGTTGCAGCACATGCACCAACTGTATATAGCCCGGAAGTCGGCGTGACGACTTTGCATGTCAGCGCTGGTGATAACGTTAAAGTGGGGCAGCTTGTTGCACACATACACAGTCCAGAGCTGAGCAGTGAACTCAAACAGCAAGAGTCTGAACTATCACGTCTTGAAAGTGAGTGGCAGAGACAGCAACTAGAAGCGCGTCGTCAAGCGCTGACACTTGAGAAGTCTCTTGATTTGGCAAAAGTGTCCCTTGAAGCTGCTGAACGTGAAAACCGCCGTGCTCAGCTGTCAATTCAATCTAGCTTAATTAGCCAGATTGACTTAGAGCAAGCGCAAGACGATTACGCAAAAGCAAAAGTTAACTTCTCACATGCGCAAAAAGAAGCGGAAATAGGCAGCGATACACTCAAGTTTGAACTGGCTTCTGCGAAGAGCCGTTTTGAGAGACAAGCGCTGGTGGTAGAGGAAATAAAACGACGCGTCAACAATTTACAAGTGCGTGCAACGGTGGATGGCATCGTAGGTAATTTGCTGGTGCAAAATAAAGCCGCAGTTAGCCAAAACCAATCATTGATGACATTAGTTGACCTGTCCGCTTATGAAGCCGAACTGAGAGTACCAGAAAGTTATGCCAATGAGCTGGGGCTAGAAATGGCCGTGCTGATGCGAGTTGGGGCAACAGAGTTTGTTGGTGAACTGAGTGCTATCTCGCCTGAAGTGAGCGACCGTGAAGTCACCGCCAGAGTTAAGTTCACCAATCAAGATATTACAGGCATTCGCCAAAACCAGCGTGTGCATGCCCGTATTCAATTAGAAAATAAAGAAAACGTACTGAAAGTCAGGCGTGGCCCATTTTTAAATAATGGCGGCTATTTCGCTTATCGATTGCGCGACAATTTTGCTCAAAAGGTTGAAATATCAACAGGTTCAAGCAGTTTAAAAGACATTGAGATCATCACTGGTCTACAAGAAGGTGACGAAATCATCATCTCTGGCTATGATGCGTTCAGCAATGCTGACTCAGTGCTAATTAGATAAAAATAAAGGAAACATATCATGCTACACATGCAAAATATTGGAAAGTTATACCAAACTGAAATGGTTCAAACACAGGCACTGAGAGAGTTTAATTTAACCGTTGAAGAAGGCGAGTTTATTGCAGTTACTGGGCCATCAGGCTCTGGTAAAACAACGTTTTTGAATATTGCTGGTCTCTTAGAGCCTTACTCATCAGGTCAATATATCTTAGATGGCATTGATATCGGTAAACTCAATGATAATCAACGCTCAGATTTACGTAATCAAAAAATAGGGTTTATTTTTCAGGGTTTTAATTTAATTCCCGATCTGGATTTATTTGAAAACATTGAAGTGCCTCTACGCTATCGCGGCATTAAAGCAAAAGAGCGCAAAAAGCGTGTTGAACAATGCCTTGAGCAAGTGGGTTTAGCAGGTCGAGCGCGTCACTTACCTCAGCAGCTCTCTGGTGGTCAACAGCAGCGTGTTGCAATTGCACGTGCACTGGCAGGAGAGCCGCGATTTTTACTCGCCGATGAACCAACTGGTAATCTTGATAGCTTAATGGCTAGACAAGTCATGACATTGCTTGAAGAGTTAAATCAATCCGGTACCACCATTGTGATGGTGACGCACGACCAAGAGCTTGCACGAAGAACACCGCGAAATATCCAGATTGTAGATGGGCAGGTTGCTGATTTTACACTTTATCAAGGTGGACATGTGGCTCGCGAGGCAATCAACAAAACGGTAGGGGCTTAATATGTTGCTACACTATTGCGATCTGGCTTGGCGAAATATCAAGCAAACGCCGTTTGTCAGCATGTTGATGATTATCGCTATTGGCATTGGTATCGGCGTGACTATGACGACACTCTCCGTTTATCACATGATGAGTGCAGACCCTATTGCACACAAAAGTGAAAAATTACACGCTGTACAATTGCAAGTACTAGATGACGGTTATACATGGCGGACAGAAGATGACGTGCCTTTGCAGTTAACTTATCCGGATGCCAAATATTTACTTGAAAACTCACCACTGGAAAAACGGGTTGCGATGGTCAAGTCCGGCGCTGCTGTGCACATTGACAGACCTGACAGTGTGCCCTTTATACAGGGGTTACGGGTAACCAGTCGCCACTTTTTTGAAATGTTTGATGTGCCTTTTTTGCACGGCAATGTATGGAATGAGTCTCAAAGTGAGCAAGCTGCACTGGTTGCTGTGATAAGTGAAGATCTCGCAAACAGGCTGTTTGGAAAAACAGATGTGCTTGGAGAGTCAATTTATTTAGGTGAGCGCCTACATGAAGTGGTTGGCGTAACAAAAGCTTTTCAGCCCACAGTTAAGTTCTACGATGTAAATAATGATCCTTTTGAAGCATCGGAGCAAGTATTTGTGCCTTTTACTCATATCGAAGCGTACAAGGTGCCAAGCTGGGGCAATACCAATGGCTGGAAAAGTGAGGATATTGATTCATTTGAGGACTTTTTAAACTCAGAAAACGTTTGGTTGCAATTTTGGGTTGAGTTTGATTCAGAATCGCAAAAACGCATGTATGGGCAATTCGTCATGGAGTATATGACGGAGCAGCAAAAGCTTGGTCGATTTAACAGAAAGGAACTTGATTACAATCTCAAGACGGTACCACAGTGGCTGGAATATAACCATGTAGTCAGCTCAGACAATAAAATCCTTGTCGGTTTGAGCTTTATGTTTTTGGCTGTGTGCGTCGCCAATATTTTAGGTCTGTTGCTGGCAAAATTTATGAAACGCGCACCGGATGCAGGGGTTAGACGTGCACTTGGTGCCAGTAAAACACAGATATTTAGTCAGCATTTAGTTGAGGTCGCATTACTTGGACTGCTTGGCTCGATTGTAGGGGTATTGCTGGCCCAAGTTGGCCTTGCTGGCATTCGAGGTACTATGAATGGGTATGACTTAATCGCGATAATGGATTGGAAAATGCTATTGATTGCTCCAGTTATTTCCATCTTAGCTTGCTTAATTGCAGGGTTATTTCCAGCTTGGGTGGTGTGTAAAACCTCTCCAGCAACACATTTAAAAGTACAGTAAAGGAGTGCGAATATGTCAGAAATTAAACCGATATTAAGTGCATTAAAGCGCTCTAAAACGGGGGCGATATTACTGGTATTGCAAATCGCGATTACCCTTGCTCTGGTCAGTAATGCCATGTCGATTGTGTTCGACAGATTGGAAAAGATGAATCAGCACACGGGTTACGATGAGCAAAGTATTATTTCATACCTTGTTGTGACGTATGATAAACGCATTGATAAGGCAAAGCAATTTGATGAAGATATTCAAAAATTAAAAGAACTACCGGGTGTGATAGAGGCGTTGGCGGTGAGTTCGGTGCCATTGACTCGAAGCGGCGGGGCATGGACGCTTAGTACGGATCCTGATGAACTCAAAGGCAAGTCTGTGGACTCAGGGTACCTATATGGCAATCATACCTTGGTCGGTGCGCTGGGCCTTGAGATAAACGAAGGCCGTAACTTTACCGAAAACGATGTTGTTTATGATAGAAAAAAAGAGTATCCAACCGTTGCAATTGTAAGTAGAACTGTGGCCAATGCGCTATTTGGGGAAGGCAAGGGTTTAAACGAGACTTTATATAGTGGTAACAATGCAGCGAAGGTGATTGGCA
Source organism: Pseudoalteromonas sp. MMG033 (assembly GCF_057197785.1). NCBI lineage: Bacteria > Pseudomonadati > Pseudomonadota > Gammaproteobacteria > Alteromonadales > Pseudoalteromonadaceae > Pseudoalteromonas > Pseudoalteromonas sp. MMG033. Next base: position 4,597,724 of record NZ_CM170070.1, on the reverse strand, counting down.
TTATTGATACCATTAAAAGTCAGTGGCCTAAATCCAATATTGCCGACAATTTGGTACTTTTACCATTGCAAGATAGCACGGCATATCAAAAGTTCATTGTCAAAACAACAGAGCATCAACGCGCAGAAGTCATGAATAAGATTGAACCTCTGCTATTGGAATTAAGTCGTGGACGCGTGGTCATGGATGTTAAAACGTTGGATAAATCAAAAGCCGATACCTATGCCAGTGATAGGTTGATGATCAAGATGCTTATCTCGATAGTGGTCTTTTTAGGGGTCATTACGGCACTCGGTATTTTTGGCCTAACACATTTTAATATCAGCAAGCGCACCAAACAGATAGGCACAAGGCGTGCGTTAGGCGCTCGAAAATCAACCATCTTCAAGCATTTTTTATTGGAGAATGTAGTGGTGACTTCGCTTGGTATGCTGATAGGTGTAATAGGGGCATTGTTACTTGGACGAAAGTTAATGGGTATTTATGATGTGCCACCTCTGGAGAGTATGTCTATTTTATTAACTGCAATTGCGATGATAGTGATGAGCTTAATTGCTGTGCTTGTACCAGCTCAGCGTGCGGCGAACATTTCGCCAAGTGTCGCGACACGCAGTATTTAGAGTAAAGACGGAGCGATATTATGTTACACTCATTGGGGTGTAACATAATAAAAATAAGCACATGGATAAAATACTGATCATTGATGATAATCCTGCGGTTTTGCAGTCATTGTCACTACTTTTTGAATTACACGACTATCAAGTTGCGCTTGCTTCATCTCCTTTTGAAGCAGAGCAAATTGTGCGTTACCAGCGCATTGATTTAGCCATTCAAGACATGAACTTTTCTGCGGATACGACCTCAGGTGAAGAAGGCAAAGCGCTGTTTTATCAGCTTCGCGCTATCAATCCTAATTTGCCCATTATTTTATTAACTGCGTGGACAGAGCTGGAGATGGCTATTTCCTTAGTTAAGGCAGGCGCTGCTGACTATCTTGCAAAGCCTTGGAATGACGAAAAGCTGCTGATAAGCGTTGCTAACCTCATCGCACTTGGAAAAGCCAGCCAAGATAGTCAACAGCTGCACCGTCAAGAGCAAGAGCGATCAGACTTTAACGCAGATGCGCATCTATGCGGCTTAATTTATAAAAGCGTTGCGATGCAGCGCGCTGTTGAAATGGCACTGCAAGTGGCCAAGTCGGATGTATCGGTGCTTATTACGGGCGCAAATGGCAGTGGTAAAGAAAAGGTAGCCGAAATAATTCAGGCAAACTCTCGACTAGCCAATCAGCCTTTTATTCGCGTAAACGCTGGGGCTTTACCTGATAGCCTGATTGAAGCTGAATTATTTGGCGCAGAAGCGGGCGCTTATACGGGAGCGAATAAGCAGCGCATAGGTCGATTTGAAGCGGCCGATGGCGGTACGTTATTCCTAGATGAGATTGGTAACTTACCGCTCTCAGGTCAAATGAAGCTGCTTCGTGTGCTGCAAACCGGCGAGTTTGAGCGGCTTGGTTCGGTTGAAACACGCAAAGTAAATGTACGCGTTATATCGGCAACCAATGCGCAATTATTGAATGATATTGCCGCTGGGCGTTTTCGTGAAGATTTATATTATCGCTTAAATGTGATTGAAATTAACTTACCAAATTTAAAGCAAAGAACCGATGACATCCTTCCCTTGGTGCACCATTTTTTACCACAGAGGGCATTGTCATTGAGTGCAGAAAAAGCGCTTTGTGCGCACAGCTGGCCGGGAAATGTGAGAGAACTTGAAAATGCCTGTAAGCGTGCAGGTGTATTAAAGCCGCAAGGCGAGTTAGATGCGGTGGATTTTGGGCTTACTCAAGTTCAGACACAGACTGCGCAGATACATAATCACGAGCCTTCAAAGCAAGAATTACAGCAGGCAATGCATCAATGCGAAGGAGTGATAGCCAAGGTAGCGAGACAGTTTGGTATGAGTCGCCAAGCTTTATATCGGCGTTTGCAAAAGCACGGAATTGACTATTAATGGAAAATACCCAAAAGGTGTTAACTAAAAAAGCCTGTATTGCCATTGCCATAAGCACGCTATTGGCGAGCTTACCCGTGGCATTTTTTGTTTCTTGGTCAATGTGGTTTTTGACTGCTGTGTCTAGCTGGATACTTACCTGTGTATTGTTACGTTTATTTTTTAGCTCATTCTTGCAAGCACTCGATGCACTTCAGATTGGTCTTTTGAACTTTAAAGATGGTGACTTTTCAAATCAATTAGCTTACCAGTCAAAAGACAGCTTTGGGGACTTGTGTCGCTTATACAATGAAACCGCGAAGCAATTACGAAACGAAAAACAGTGGCTCTATCAACGAGAGATGATGTTGGACAAAATGCTGCAAAGTGCACCGCAAGCGCTGCTCTTAGTGGATGAAAATGAAACCGTGGTGTTTGCTAATCCTAGCGCTCAAAAGCTCATGGCGAGCTCAACAGCATTAGAGGGGAAGTCGATAAAAAGTCTTTGTCCAGAGACCCCGAGAGAGATCATTCATGCGATAGAGCAGGGGATCGATGGGTTAGTGAGTGTCACCCCTTCATCTGGCGAGGAGCAAATGTGGCACAGCACAGTGGGTAAGCTTTTATTAAATAATCAGCCCCATAATTTGTTTATTTTTAAGCATCTAACAAAAGAGTTAAACCGCCAAGAAGTGGCGGTATGGAAAAAGGTCATACGTGTTATCAGTCATGAGTTGAACAACTTTTTGGGGCCAATTTCATCCATGCTGCACAGTGGTAAAATTATTGCCAATAAGCTTGATGAAGCGCGACTCAATCGCGTGTTCAGCACGATTGATGAACGCATTGAGCACTTATGTGATTTTATCCAAGGCTATGGCACATTTGCAAAGTTGCCTGCGCCACAGATAAACCCCGTTGTACTCGCCCCTTTATTGGACGCACTGAAAATGCAGTGGTCCTTTACTGTGTCGTGTGATGTTGAGGTGATTTCAGCAGATAAAGGGCAGCTAGAGCAATTACTGATTAACTTATTAAAAAATGCCCATGAGTCTGGGACTGATATTGGCGCGATAGCACTGAGTGTTAATCCAACCAACGAAGGCATTAAAATTACGATATCAGATAGAGGCCCGGGCATGAGTGAAGCTGTGTTGACCAATGCACTGCTGCCGTTTTATTCAACCAAGTCCAGTGGAACGGGACTGGGATTGGCGTTATGCAGAGAAATTACCGATGCGCATAACGGCCAGATCTTTATCCGCAATAGAGCAAAAGGCGGACTCAAAGTTGAGGTTGTTTTTCCTTATTAAGATTGTGTACTTTTCTCAAGATTAGTTGCATCTAATGTTTCACATCCTCTACTTTGCTCAAGCCAAGAGAGTGTGTTTTGAGTCATAACAACGGTACCAGAAACCACAAGACTCGCAGCGGAGACGATGCCAGCACCGGCCATCACCATGGCACACGCTCTGCCTGAGCAATTTCCAAGCGAAGCCATTTGCTCTGTGCTTAAAACATGTTTGCGTTTAGTAATATGGCATTGCTCGTCATAATATTGCACCTCCTTTGATACGAATATACAGCCTGACAATAAACTTAACATCAGAATGGGTAGTAGCAATTTATACATGGTGTTTTCCTTAAATTTTTAGCCAAGATATATGTATTAGCTGCCATTTAAAAGTTAAATTTTGTAATGAAACGTTGAGGCATGGAATATGGCTAGATAGTGTACAGATATAGTGTGCAGAGATAGTGAACACTATCTTTGCACAGGATAAGAAGGTAGTTTGTTTTACTTATAACACGTTAACGTGGCGGGTCGATATGCGCAGCGGTACTGGCATTAACTCTAAACCACCCCGCAATTGAATATCTGGATTTATTGGCCGCTAACACTTCATGAGGAAATTCGTCACTTAAAAAAGTCACCAATGTACCTTGCTTTGGCAAAACACGGCACAGTTCTTTGTCATGATCTTCAGCTTGATAAATGACCAATTCGCCACCGTCATCATTACACCAGTCTTCATTAAGATAAAAGACCGTTGTGAGAACTCGGTTAGCTTTGCCTTTAAATGCATCGAGATGCTTCTTGTAAAAGGCACCTTGCTGATAATGTGCAAAGTGACTTTCATAGCTGAAGAGGCCCATGAATAAACGGCGGTTTAAGTAGTTTTTTAATTCATCCATCGCATCTAGGTAGCCGGCCTCTTGCGCATTGCCTCTTTCAAGCCAACGAATTTTATCTCGTCTGATCTGAGCATTTTTTTCGTGGTCACTTTGACGACCAATCCCTGCAGTTTGAAAAGTATCTTCTTCTAAACTTGCAATGCGTTCGTTGAGCGCTTGAATAATTTTGGGGTCAACGGCATTTTCGATAATGCTTAAGCCAGTTGAGCGCAAATCATCGGCTATTTGCGCATATATGTTTTCAATGTCAAAGTCAGACAATTCACACCTCCAGATAATGAGGTGGTTTTTTACCTAATCAAGCTTAAAAAGGCAAGCGTATCTTACCATTAGGCTTATAAACCTTGATTTTGCGCACAGGCATTAACAAATGCAGCAATAAGAGGAGAGCGTTTGTCACTTAATGCTGCGCGCTCAGGCTGGAAAAGTGTGGCAATAAAAAACGGGTGTATTGTCAATTCTACAGCGCGAACTTCAGTTGTATCGTCGTCTGCTGATGCAACTAAAGGGCCTTGAAGTAGGGCTTCACGAAAAGCTGTATTTAAACCGTAGCGACAGCGATACCCTTCATGAATACTTGGTGTGCCATAAATGCTAGCCAATTGACTGTGCTCAAATAGATTGATTTGCTCAGTTGTTTCAACTAATGCGCAGCTAAGTGGCGAGATGACTTGCCTGCTCGCATCTGGTTCCGACTCACCATGTGCAGCATCCGACCAACCAATGACATTTCTCGCGTATTCAACTACCACATGCTGAAAACCACCGCATGTACCAAGGAATGGTAGTAAGTTTTCTCTTGCATAGCGTATAGCCATAAGTGCGCCATCTGGATCGGCGTATGGGGTTTTAGGAACGCACCAAATGCCATCAAATTGCGATAGATCTGTGTCTTTAACCTTATCAGTACCAAGCCAAGTGGCTGTTACTTTGAGCTTGAGGTCCTCAGCTGCGATATCTAAAGAGAGTGGGATCCCTTGATGAGCAGGTACAGAAGGGTCAAAATCTCCAATTAAAACGAGGGATAGTTCTTTCATCTCTTTTCCTTAAGCTTGGGCTTATTTTTGGTATTTTTATTTTTGTGTATAGGCAAAATCATCCAGTTTTGCCTATCGATATTTTGGGTAATACAGTTTATTAGTCGTAAAGTTGTTATGTATGTAATCAGTATTATGATCTTAATAAACGCTGCACTATGCGCTCGCTGGCATTTTCTACCAAATCTAGTACTAACTCGAATCCATCACCTTGACCATAGTAAGGGTCGGGCACTTCTTGTTGTTCAGCGTTTGCATATTCTAAAAATAGATGTAACTTGTTTGTATGCTCTGAGGGACAAACAGCTTTTAAATCTGATAAGTTTTGCTTGTCGGCGCACAGGATAAGATCGAATGCTGCAAAGTCGTTTTGTGTAACTTGTCTAGAGTGAATGTTGGCAAAATTATAGCCTCGCTTTTCACCTGCTTGCACACTGCGTTTGTCTGGCGCATTGCCTTGGTGGTAATTGATGGTTCCAGCAGAGTCAATTTCAAGATTGAGATTATGTACATCCGCTTTGGCTTTTAAGACGGCTTCCATTGTTGGAGAGCGGCAAATATTTCCCATACAAACAACTAGGATATTTTGAACAGTACTATGTGTGGCCATGGTATTCGCCTATCAATATTGAGCTATCACTTTAAACAGACTAATAAACTAACATTCTCAACTGAGCAATAAAAGTAGGTGTGAGATAAATTCATCACAATACTAAATATTTAATATAATTATGGGTTTGTATTAAATTCTTGCGTGTTGGTGGTTGGTTTTTATACTTTGACCCTTGCATAAAACTAAATCTAGCACACTTAATTTATTTATCTTAAAAAAGTCATACATAATAATATGTTGTTTATTAATAGAGAAAAGCTTGGATGATTTACTGCGTTGTAGATAAAAACGGGGCCGCTTTGGAGCGTGGAGCTGGCATGGTGCCTTGGTGGAGCTTTACTAAAAGTGTCATTGCCACACTAGTAATGCGTTTAACTGCGACTGGGCAAATAAAATTGGATGACTTTTATCCGGACAAGCCTTTCACATATAAACAATTATTGAATCATAGTGCTGGCTTGGGAGATTACTCTTTTTTGCCTGAGTATCATCGTGCAGTTGCTAATAGTGACAAGCCTTGGCCGATAGAACTGCTGTTAGAAAAGGTTGATGTGGACGCACTACGGTATTCGCCTGGAGAGGGCTGGTGCTATTCGAATATTGGATATTTATTGTTACGCCAGCAATTAGAGCTACTTTATGATTTGGAGTTTGCGACATTAATTCATGATCTTTTAGTTAAAGATCTGGGTTTAAACAGTGCGCACGTCGTAAAAGATAAGCAGGCTTTTATGCTGCTAGAAGGCGGTGTTAATGGTTACGATCCCAACTGGTGTTACCATGGTTTGATAGCCGGTACGGTGAAAGATGCGGCATTGTTTTTACATTACTTACTCAATGGAGATATTGTGAGCACTCAAGCGCTTGCGCAAATGCAGTCTATGCAGCCATTGAATGTCGATGTGGGCAAGCGCCCTTGGACTCATCCGGCAATTGGGTTGGGGCTAATGTGCAATGATGATAATAGTCTCGATACTGTGGGGCATACAGGAATGGGGCCGGGGAGTGTCATTGCGGTGCATCACTTTAAGCAGCAGAGTCCTAAAACCATAGCCGTATTTACGCAAGGGCAAGATCAAGCAGAGGTTGAAAATAAAGCTGTGCAGCTTGCTATAAATGGGCTTTAAGTGAGTAACTCAAGTAACATGTGCCGCAGTAAATTAGTGCGACACATGGTTTTTATTCTGCATATGGGTTTTGCTTTTGTGACTCGGTATGTTGTTTAATTGCAAGAGCTAGATTGTAAGCACTTGGCATGCCGGAGTAATATTGGCTGATAGTCGCGATATCATAGAGCGTATTCACGGTTAAACCAACATGCAATGATGTACCAACATGAAAACTCAATTGGGGCTGGGCATTGCCAAGTGCAGTGAGGCAGCTGACTGTCACTAACTGCTTTTCTCTAATTGTGAGTGCTGGGTGGGAAAAAGCATCACCAAATAAAGGGTATGTTGTGGCGATTAGCTGAGGTGCAGCATCTCCAAACACAGCGTTTATGACTTGATAGCCTTTTGGGTCAAGCTTTTTATAGTATTTTTTCCCAACCGCATGGCGTATGTTCAATGTATCTTTTGGCAATTTTATCTGCGCTTTTTGTATTTTCTTCGGTAAACCCTCTATGATCGCTTCTATTTTTGGAAACCCCACATAACTGGTTAGCTGGGCAAGCAATGAAATTATTTGTTGAGGGGTCAAAGTTTTGGTGTTCAGTGCCGCTTGAATTGTTGTCACAGCGAGTTGCTTTTGATTAGCGCCGATTAATAATGCAATAGAGGCAAGAGACTGCTCTTTTTTTGACAATTGCGTATGTTTAAAGACATCTCGATACGCGCGTTGGCTGATATTATTCATGTTTTGCGCTTGTGCACTGGTTATCATGAATAGGAAAAAAAGCGTCATTAACAGTGGTTTTGTCATTAGAATATTCCTTTAACGTTGACCTGCAATGGCATAACCGCCATCGACAGTAATGGATTGACCCGTGATGTTCACAGCTGCATCGCTCAGTAAAAATGCGACAGTATTAGCAACGTCCAGGCAGGAACCTAAGCAACCTCTGGGGTGCTGGTTTGCAAACTTCTGAAGTACTGTCTCGTCATGATTAAATGCTTTTCGTGTCATTTGAGTATCAATACCTCCAGGGTTGATATTATTGATCCGTATCCCGTATTGACTTAACTCAAGAGCCGCTGGGCGAATAAAAGCGTCTAGTGCACCTTTACTCGCTGAGTAGCTGGTTGACCCGATCAGCCCACCATTTGCAAGCCAAGAAGAGGTATTGACGATAACGCCGCCATTTTGCTGCTCTTTAAAGTAGCGAGCTTGAGCTTGTACAGCGAGCCATATAGATTTGGTATTTGTGGTTAAAGTGCGGTCAAAGTCGGCTTCTGATTGATCTAGTAACGGAGCGAAATTTCCGATAGTGCCTACATTATTAAAAGCACCGTCAAACCGGCCATACTTTGCAACCGTTTGATCGATTGCTTGGTGGTGTACGTTGTGCTGATTAATATCGGCGACGAGATAACTTGCGTCATCCGTGTAGGGTTTGATCATCTCTAACGTTTGTAATAGCTCATTTTCACGTCTTGCCAAAATAGTCACTTTGGCGCCCAGTTTGGCAAGCAAAACCGCCGTTGCTTGTCCAATACCTGCACTTGCGCCAGTAACTAAAAATGCATGTTCTTTAATTCCTTCTAGCATGTTTTTACCTATTTGTTTGAAGTCGTATGCACTTTACAATAGATTGGTGTGAGGATAATCACCGTGTGATAAGGAAGAGAATTGCATGACACGCTATAATCAAGATGAAGGCTTACTGGGTCTTTACAGTACATTTGTGACCACAGCGCAAGCAGGTAGCTTTGTAACTGCAGCTCAGCTTTTAGAGTTATCGCCATCGACACTTGGGCGCAGGATAAAAAAGCTTGAATCTATATTAAAAACCCAGCTATTTACGCGTACAACAAGACAAGTCAATATCACAGAAGCTGGACAGCGATATTTTGAGGCTTACTCTGGTGTGCTGTCTCAATTGGACTCTATCGAGCAAGATATGGCGAGCGAAAATAGTGAGCCAAGAGGCACTTTGCGAGTCAGTATTCCCAATACATTTGGACGTTTGCATATCAGTCCATATTTGGGAGAATTTTTACGTTGTTATCCCAAACTTAAATTAGAGCTTATTCAAAAGGATAACTTTGAGGACTTAATGCAGCAGAATATTGATGTTGCAATAAGGATTGGAACCTTAAGTAACTCAAGTTTACGTGCTAAACGGATCGCCCCTAATATACGACGCTTGGTTGCCTCGCCTGATTATTTAGCACAAGCAGGCGTTCCTCAGTGGCCTGCCGATTTACAAAACCATCAATGTTTACATTTCTCGCATTTATCTCAAGGCAAAAAGTGGCAATTAACGAAAGACAAGGTCACGAGAAAAGTCGAGATTACACCCACACTCATGTGTGATGATGCGTCAGCATTATTGGCTGCGGCGGTAGATGGTTCTGGTATCGCACTGCTTGCAGACTTTATTACCTATTCCTATTTACAAAAAGGGACGCTCGTTGAAGTGTTACCGCAGTGGAAATTAAATCAATCTGATATTTATGCCGTTTATCCAAACACAGGGTTTCTCGCACAAAAATCACGCGTATTTATAGATTTCTTTGCGCAAAAAATTTCAGCAGCACTGTTGCTTTGAGTGAAAGTCTCTTTCAAATTTAGAGAAGTAGAAAACAAGCCATTAATAGCTTGTATGAATGGCAGGCGCGTTTTTTATTCACAATCAATATAAATTAATTGTAATTTTTATGTAATCATTGTGTTTTCTAGTAAAGGTTGAAATGAAGGAAACATGATGAAGCATATATTATTAGTATCAGGATTATTACTGTCTTTTGCAGCAAGTGCGCAAGTAAGAGTATCTGTTGATCCAACAGAATGTCAGCAGGTTGGGGGGTATGGAGAGATTGCTTTTGAAGAGGCGGGTGTGACAAACGACTCCTTGACTCATGATTTAACGATCCGATGTCCTATTCGCAACCAAGTCGGTTTAAAGTTTCAGGGGTTAGATATTTGGCACCAACCTCACCGTACGGTGTATTGTAGTTTAGTTCGCAGATATTGGTCACATTATGCAACTAAGCCCACTTTATTAAAGAAAGATTTTACCCTATCTAGCTATCCAGGGTTTTTATATCAGTCTGTCTCTGCAAGTACGATTGGTGACAGTAATAGAGATGTGGGCACAGCTTACAGTTTAGAATGTCGTTTAAGTAAAAAAGTGGGTAATCAACAAACTTATATAGGTGCGTATACGGTTAATTTTAGTTAATTAGATAGGCTGTGCTCGATTGTGGCACAGCCATTTTAATGTTTTACTCAATGAGATAAATATCTTGCATGTGTTGATTCTAATTCCACATATTGATCGATAATAACCAGACAGCGAATACTTTGGTTAAAGCGGACAAGCTCACATGCTAAGCAAGCAATACTCTTCAACCCATCCAAGGCTTTTTTTCTTATTTTTAATTCTCTTTGGCTTTGCACTAGTTTGATTAGCGTATCTGCTGCGGTTTCTAAAAAGCAATCATCATCAGAGTCGTCGAAGACGGGACAGTGATCAAAGCAGTAATTGCATACTTCCACCATACGGTTAATTGATACTCTATTTGCACTTGGTTGTTGTAATATTTTGAGACTAATTTTAAATGCATCATGATAGCAGTTAGCTGCTTTTTCTTGATGGCCAAACAGGTAAGCGGTTTGAGCACTGTCTATCAAACGATTGTATTTTATTGTTAATGAATTTGAGCTTGTAGATGAGACCAGTGTAAGTAATTGTGCAGACATGTTTATCCTTTATTCAATAAAGCAGTGAATTTGCCTCTCGTATCGATTTGTACAAATGATAATGAAAATAAGTATCACTTGCAAATGAGCGGGTTGGACATATTTGCCTTGCTTAACCTTTTCAGAAGTATAAAATCCAGCTCCACTCATTTATAAAAGGAAATCCCATGAGTAAAGTAGTCCGTGTCGGGGTTGGTGTTATCATCAAACGAGGTAATCAAGTTTTATTGGGTGAGCGCATTGGGGCTCATGGCGCAAATACTTGGGCAACACCAGGTGGTCATTTGGAATTTGGCGAAAGTATTGAGATTTGCGCAGCGCGTGAGGTACTTGAGGAGACCGGATTAACGGTTGTGGATGTCAAACAAGTTGGTTTCACTAATGATATTTTTGAGCATGAAGATAAACATTACATCACAATATTTGTCGAGGCGCGATGTGATGAAGGAGATGCGCAAATTTTAGAACCGCATAAATGTAAGCAGTGGCAGTGGTTCACATGGGATAATTTACCACAACCGTTATTTATTCCGATGGTGAATTTAATCAAAGAAAACCCCGAACTTTCAATTTCATAAAGTTAGTTTTTATTCCTTGAAAAAATAATTATAAATTATTTATTTTATTGCACAGTGTTTGCACAATCAGCTCCTATAGTTAAAAAAACAGCAATAGTTAACCATATTTGGTGACGACAGTTTCTTTCTCTATGGGAGTGTTGATATGAAGCAAGGTTCAATTGTTCATAACATATCTGTACTTACGGCAAGTGCGACTATGTTAATGTTGGCAGGGTGTGGCTCCAGTAGTAGTGATAACACACAAATTGAGTCAACTACACAGCAAAGTGTGAATAACACGACAGATACCAGTACATCTGGTAGCTCGAATAGCACTTCAGATACCAGCAGCAACACTTCAACATCAGACACGACAAGTGGTACCAGCACTGACAATTCAGGCGACACGAGTGGCAACACGGATAGTTCAGATGATGTTGATAATGGGACCGCTGCGACATCAGGTTCAACTGACGGTGTGTTATGTGATTATTTCTATAATGAGTTTAATGACTCTGCATCGGTCCAAGCGACAAGTAATGCAGATTGGAATTGCACAGGTAGTGCAAGAATATTAACAGCAAATGGTATTCCTGACCACCAAACAGGTACTTTCCCAAATCCAGGCAACCCTAATACGATCAGTGAAACGTCAGTGTCGGTCAGCTACTCGCTGACACCAACAAAAACTGAGACCACTTCAACGCTCGGTGGCCCAAGAGGTGCAACGGGTTATGTTTTGAATGGTGTAAAAATTGATGCCAATACAGCTGGCTCCTGTGATGACTCTGGCAATGATTGTTCACTAGTGGGGAATACAGGAAACTGGAGCATTGAGGCATTGGGTCAAACGAGCTTTGATTTTGGTACCGATGATAATAACGCTCATGTGCAACCGGATGGCTCATATCATTACCATGGTATGCCAGAAGGGGTTATAGCACTTCGCGGTGGTTCAGACACCACCATGACATTAATTGGTTGGGCGGCAGATGGCTTTCCAATTTATGCGCGATATGGTTATAGCGATGCTGATGATGCACAGTCCGCGCTCAAAGTGATCACAGGTAGCTATCAACTGGTTGAAAATGTCAGCAGCAATCGACCATCTACCTCAGTTTATGCGTTAGGCACCTTTGCACAAGATTGGGAATACGTAGCGGGTAGTGGAGATCTAGACGAGTGTAATGGGCGTTTTGGTGTAACACCTGAATTTCCTGAAGGCATTTATCATTACTATGCAACGGACAGTTATCCATATTTTCAGCGTTGTGTGAAAGGTGAAATATAAAAGAGGTAGATGTAATGACTTACTTTAAAAATCACTTTTGGTGTATTTGTTTTTTGGTGTTCAGCGTGTCTGCTAATGCACACCTTATGGTCGCTGAGCGTGGTACGCTTAACTTCGATGAAACAGGTGTTTATACCGTGATATCGCTATCGGCATCTAACTTTTTAGCGGCGGATACAGATAAAGATAGACACCTGTCTTTCACTGAGTTTAAGCAGGCAAAAGAGACTATTTTCAAGCAAGTACTGGCTGGCATTTATATGCAACAGGGTGAGCAAATCCAGTATTTGGAGGGATTGATGTTGTCTCCTCAAGCGTCTCACCATGGCAATGGCCGTGAGATAGACCAAATTATCGTTATGGGGAAGTTTATCAATGTGGATCACACAAAGAACCTGTCATTCCATAATGTTTTTTACGGTGATAATGCCCTTAGCTCTGTTGAAATAACAGCGAAATATAAACGGTTAGGACTGAAAAAAGCATTTGTTCTAACCTCGAAAAAACAAGGTGAGAGAGTATTTTAGCCTAACTTAATGGTGAGCAGATGCAATTATGGTGATTGAGCCTGCTCACCAGCCAAGATCACATCTAGACGCTTTAACTCATTGTTGTCGAATAAGTTATGTTTGAGAGTAGTGATTCTTTCATTGTGCTGTTCAAGTGGGGCTTGCGCCACAATCGCTTGGCGAGCTTGCTTGTAGTGTTTAATTCTGTCTAGCCATTGTTGTTGCTTAGATTGTAATGCAACAAGTCGCTGGGCCGCCTCATCACCAAAGTTTGCACTAAATTGGTTATGGTCCATTGCATGCCAATTGTTTTTGAGTTCAATGAAGCGCTGCGATGACTCAATTATCTGTCGCTGCGCGTCTGGCAGTTGAGAGGTATGTGCATCGAGTAGTGATTTGCGCATGTCATCACTGAGTGTTTTGTCAGAGAGAATGTGCCAACGTGCTAAAGTATGCACGTGCCAGCTGTTTTCATCTTGAAACCATGCATTGATAACCTGCTGAGAAAAGTATTTTTTTTGCAAGGCCGTTAAAGCATCAAAGCGTTCATGTATGTTTAAAAGTGGGTCTAATTCCGTGAGCGCCACTTTATAATGCATGTAATCATGGGCGAGTGACTGCAAGCAAGCTGGCAGCTGATGAATAAACTGAGGCCAGCTTTCAACTTGCTGTTTATGCTGCAAGGTAATTAACCAATCGTCAATGTATGCTTTGTGTGACTTTGTCACTGTGCTGCATATTGGTATGTGGTTTGAGCTAACAGGAACCTTGGTTGTTGCACGTGTTTTAGGTTTTTGAACAGTAGGATAGTGCAGTACGATTTGCTCAGCGCTTTGTGTGTTGGTATTGAAGTGCCACATAACTAAGGCGCATAGCGCCCCAGCAATCGTCAACGCTAACAGATGTTTTCCTTTCACAGGTTGAGCCCTTTTAAGCGAATGATATGTTGTCTGTATAAAGTTAACGGATCAGTTTCAAATAGATGGTGGATCCCTATGGTTTGATTGACTTGATCTAGATGGTTCATCTTAAAATCATTGCCTATGACTTGCCCTAAATTGCTCGAGCAGGCTGACACCAGTCCATCATTCGGCTCGTCAAAAACCTGTGAGATAAATGCCAAAGGGATATCGGCGGGGTCAAACACATTGGTCCATGCTTTAGCGCCACTCCAAGAAAAATAATAAACACCATTGTGCTCAAGTATGTTGCCTTGAGCACAATATTGGTTTGGTACGCCTTCAGGGTATTTTTGGTTAAATGCAAGGGTGCCTTCTGTGGTTAATGCTTCAAGTGCTTGTAAAGCATCTTTAGGTGCAGTGGCTTTTCCTGACAGCAGATCAATTAATCCGGCCAATGCATTGGCGAGCGATGCCAAAAACTGCTCAGAGAAAGAACCTCGGTCAACACCGCCTCTAACGACATCGGCAAATCGACTCCCCCAATTTACACCGCCAATACTGGTTACCGATGCAACCCACTGTGGTTTTACTGATGCCACATAGCGGATCGTTTGTGCACCTTGGCTGTGGCCGATTAAATTGACTTTGTCTTTACCCGTTAGTGCCCTGATCAAAGCGACTTGCTCAAGCAGTTGCTCACCTCTCAATTCTGAGTTATGAGCAGAGGAGACTTCTGCGACGAATACATTGCCACCTTCTTGTTGAATGATTGAGGGGACTCGATAAAAGTAATCAACACCGAGCAAGTTATCGAATCCAAATAAGCCATGTACCAGCACCACTGGGTATTCGAGGGTATCACGGCTATAAGCTAAGTGTGTAAAGCAAGACGTAAAGCCTAAAATGAGAATCAGAATGAACCTTTTCATGTATATGCTCCAATTGTTACAGTTTAGTAACATTAAAACTAGAGCAAGTACTTCAGAGATCAAGTGTGAAGGTTAAAAAATAGACAGAATATTGAGTTTGATGCGTATTTATATAAGCAGTTTTTACTTTAAGTTGTTGATATAAATTAGGTTAATAAAAGGGTAACTTCTGGTACATGCAATTATAGTTATAGGTGGTGATGAGCTTTGAACTGGGGGCAAACTGTCTTGATAGCAATTTGCCTGTCTGCATGATTAAGCATGTGTATTGGTACCATACTGATAGTGTTCAATTTTCTTAAGCAATGCTTCATGATTGTTCACCACATCAGAATTGGCCGGGTGCTGTGATTTTACATAAGCGAGGTCCTCACGCATTTGCTCTATCACGTTAAATGATTTGGTGTTAGCGTCATTTAACGTGGTACCGCCCAGTTGACCATCATGTTTAATAAGGCCATAACGACCGGTTAAAAATGCCATTTCACCCATGGTCAAATACCCTGATTGATAAAGTGTAGTTGCCGCCTCACTTTGCTCTTTTAAGGTCATATTGGTGAAATCAAATGCGCGTTCAGGGCGGTTTGTACTTGTTGATTGCGTTATTTGGTCGGTATTTTGTACGGGCGTTGTTAACGTACTTTGCCGTGTTGGCGCATATGTGTGTGCTGTATTTTGAATTTGCATATTCTGTCCTTGCATTTGCTTTGCTTTAAATTTAAGCAATTCACATTCCAAAAATATGAGGTGAATAAAAAAGAGCCGATTGGCTCTTTTTTAAAAGGTTATACTGCTTGGTGAGGGCCAAACACCTCGTAAAGAATACGGCTATCGTCAACACCCAAATCAATTAATTGGGTTTTTATAAACGCCATGAATGCGCTTGGCCCACAAAGGTAAAATTCACCGGTTTCTAATGGTAATTCAGAAGATATTTCAGCTAGATACATTCTACCCTCGCGGTGCTCGTTGGCATTATTCTCTATCCAATAATGGCTTTGCAGAGAGGAAATTTGCGGTTTGAAAGCTTCTACATTGTCATAAAATGCGTGCTCAGCATGCGTACGTGCCGCATGCAAGAACCAGCATGGTGTGTTTGATACGTTTGATTTGATTGTTTGCAGCATCGCCATCATTGGTGTGATCCCGACACCTGCACTGATCAATACCTTAGGTGCATCTGACGCTAACAGGACAAAATCACCAGCAGGAGGGTATGCGTCTATTTCGTCGCCTTCCTTAAGAGTGTGTAAATAGTTTGAAACCAGCCCCTCTTTTTTAACTGAAATACGATAATGATCGCTTTGACATGATTGCGACAATGAGTATTGTCTGATCTGACGATTTTCAGATCCTTGAATCTCACAATCAACGGCAAGGTATTGCCCCGCTTGATAGCTAGCCACAGGTCGTTTATCTAGGGGCGTTAGATAAAAACTCTTGATAACCTCTGACTCTTGTACAATCTTGGTAATTTCAAAGCGGCGACGACCGCGCCAGCCTCCAGATTTATGTTCATTATTTTGATAAATTGCTTCTTCTTGAGTGATGAATAAGTCAGCCAAAGCACCATAAGCTTGGGCCCAAGCATCAATGATCTCTGGTGTACATTCATTGGGAAACATTTCTTCTAATGTAGCCAATAGGTGGGTACCTACAATGGGGTAATGCTCAGGTAAAATGTTTAAACTGGCGTGTTTATGATTGATGCGCTCAATAGCCTGCGCCAATACCGCGGGATTATCTATGTAGGTTGCATAAGCCGCCAGTGCATTGAATAACGCAAACTGTTGTTTGCCAGTTTTTTGATTACTGATATTAAAGACATCTAATAACTCAGGGTTATGACTAAACATACGTTTATAAAAGTGATCAGTGACCGCAGGGCCAGCATTAGCAAGCAGAGGAATGGTGTCCTTGACCAGTTTAATTGTTTGAGTTGATAACATAGGTATTCTCCAATTAACCACGACGCCCGTCGAGGCGTTGTTTCATTAAAATAGGGGTGTAAATCGCAACGAAAATGGTAAATGCACCAGACCATAAAATAGCGCTGGCAAGCCAAGCATCGTGCGGGTTGATAAATAAGGGAAATAGACTTCTAAGCAGGGCTGATAGAGAACACAGTGCAAATGCGATACTCAGGAGCGGGTGTGCCTTGAGTGGTCTTGCGGTATGCCCCAGTGAAACTCTTGACATAATAGATAAAATCATCAGGCCCATTGCACCTATGGTGATTAAATGCAAAGCGTCTTTTGCTTGCCATGCAAAGTCCAAATAGGCACCACCAAACCCGACTAAGCCTATGCCCATCAAGCAATATGCGATATAGAGCGACCAAAGTAAGGGGACTTGCCAGATTGCGAATTTGAACCAGAACACGCTTCGAGCGATATGCAACAGGCCTGTTACTATGAGTAGGTAGCCTGGGTTTATAGGGCTATTAAATACATGGTGAGCAAAGAAACCGATAAGCCCTAATAAAGCACTCCAAAACAATGCTATGTTGAGCATAGGCGTTGTCGTTTGTGATTGCAGGTTTAGCCCTCTTGCAATAAAAAACGGTAATACGCGTCCTGCAATGATGCTGATTAAAAAAGTAAAACCAAGTACACCAATATGTGACAAAGTGAGTGCAAATAGGTAGCTGTGGGTTGCAACCAACCAGATAAAGGTCAAATTGACACTCGCCATAAGCGATAAAATTACGATAAATTGATAGTTATTTTTGCTCTTGGCTTGCACCAGTGTATTGGCCAGATGGGTAATGCTTAGCAACCAAAATAAGCATTGGCAGATAGCGAGCCAAATGTAAGGGCTATCGGACAACACAAAAATTAATCTTGCGGCTAACCACAGGCTGCACAGCAATAGCAGCTGAACGCCATTTATCGTTGGGATCTCCGTCCAGTTTTTTGAAGCGGTGAACAAAAAACCGATAGCGACGGCACTGGCAAAGCCAAATAACATTTCATGGGCGTGCCAAAGTGTCGCGGGTACTTGGCTTTGCCAAGAGAAAATGCCGGATAACACACCAGCCCAAATGAGCATGCTGATAACAGCCCAAGTCGCTGATAGCCAAAATAAGGGTCTAAACCCCAACATCAAAAAGGGCCAAGTAGATGGCTTTAACAGAATGGGTTTTGGTAGAGGCTCTTCAATTGGCAACATAGTCACTAGCGCACCTCCAAGCCTAAGCTGTACTGGCACAAGCACCGCACTACATAGCTAATTTTTAATAGAGTGGCGAACAACAAACTACCAATATGCGCGCTGACCTGTACTGGGATGGATAGCAGGTGAGAAAGTGGGTAACTGGCGATGATGGCGAGGCCAAAGCCGACTATACTGGCGACAAGTAGCCAATTCGAAGCGCTAAGTAAACGAGTAAAAACGCCCGTAAAGTTCTCTTGTTGTATTTGCATATGTACACCCACTTAGGTTGATTTCGTGTCATATACAGCGCACAAGGTGTGCCAACTTTTAAATTAAATAAAAACAAGTGGTTATGGTTTTTATAATTTACAATAGAGTCAATTTGACATATTTTAAATAAGGTCTTTTTGTATTCAATGGGTCAATATGACATGGATAAAAGAGAGTTATCCCAACTAATTACATTTAATCAATCACTTGCTGAGGCGTTGCCAAAAGATAACGAGGTTGATTTAGCGTCATATTGTGGCGCGGTGATGAATGCGCTTAAAGCCTTCATCGGTGCAGATGCGATAGCAGTACTTGGTCACGAGCAAGGGGCCTTGATTCCGCTGGCTGCAACAGGATTGGCGCCAGAAGTCATGGGGAGACGATTTCAATTATCAGAGCACCCAAGGCTTAAAGAAATAGCGCACAGCGCAACGGTACCGGTGATTTTTCCTGCTGATTGTCCACTGAGCGACCCCTATGATGGCATGTTGATTGCGGAAACGGGTGATTTACCCGTGCATGCCTGCATGGGCTTTGCAATGTACGAGCAAGATAAGTTATTGGGCGTGATCACATTTGATAGTTTAAGCCCGTATGCTTTCGATGGCTATGGTGCTTCTTTACTTACTATGGTGCAAGCATCGGTGTCTAGCCACTTTAGTGCAGTAGACAATATGCATAGATTGTCTAAGCGCGCCAAATCCGGGATTGCGATGTTAAATGAGCTGAGTCATCAGCAATACACCATGGTTGGTGAGTCTGTGCCGATGCAAAAGCTTAAGTCGGACATTAGCCTAGTTGCAAACTCTGATCTGAGTGTGCTTATTCAAGGAGAAACTGGCACAGGTAAAGAATTGGTAGCGCGGCAATTACATGCGCAATCTAATCGCAGTACCGGGCCATTTGTACAGGTAAACTGTGCATCTTTGCCTGACAATTTAGCAGAAAGTGAGTTTTTTGGTCATCGAAAAGGAGCGTTCACAGGTGCAGATAAGCACCGCGAAGGCAAGTTTTTGGTCGCCGATCAGGGCACGTTGTTTTTAGATGAAATTGGTGAATTACCGCTGCATATTCAAAGTAAATTACTGCGGGCATTGCAAAGCGGGGAGATCCAACCTGTAGGCAGCGATAAGCCGCATTTTGTGAATGTTCGGATTGTGGCTGCGACGAATAGAGACTTGCAAAAAGAAGTGGATGAGGGGCGGTTTCGCTCAGATCTGTATCATCGCTTAAGAGTTTTTCCGCTCCAGGTTCCAGCCCTTAAACACCGCAGCACAGATATCGTCCCACTCGCTGGCTATTTTGTAGAGCAGCTTCGTAAGAAGCTAGGAGTGTCTCAGCTTTTACTGGATGATGATTTGCTTGCAAGTTTAAAAGCTCATGACTGGCCGGGTAACGTTCGAGAATTGGAGCATGTATTAAGTCGCGCGGCGCTTAAAGCAAAGCATTCAAATTGGCAAAAAGACATTATCAAAATTATGCCTAGCCACTGTGAACTCAGTTTTGAATCTCCAAAGGGGGAGCTGGAAACACATACACGTGGTGCGCAGGAGATCATGTTACAGCCAATAAAAGAGGCCACAGAAGAATTTCAACGCAATCTTATTTTAAAAGCGCTTAACACCCATCAACTCAACTGGGCTGCGGCGGCCAGAGCACTTGATATCGACCGAGCAAATTTAGTCCGTTTAGCTAAGCGCTTAGGGGTCGAAACTGTAAAGAAAGTTAAGTAGCCAAGTTAGGTAATCGCAACGGCGTGTTTAAAGTGTTAATCGAGACCTTAATTCAATTGTTATTGGCAATGAAAATTGTTCTTAATTCTTTTATAAGTTATTTATTTTAAAAGGATATTAAAACTTTTTTGTTATTTTCATTTAGTCTTGCCAAGTACGAATATTGGACTAGTGTTAAATAGCGTCTAACTGATTTTGCCACTAGGGGGCCCTATGAAGGGTAGTAAGCAAGTAATTGTCACTTTGAATAAAATTTTGACACTCGAACTCACGTCGATTAACCAATATTTTTTACATGCACGCATGTACAAAAACTGGGGACTTGAAGAGTTAAACGAAAAAGCCTACAAAAAATCAATCAAGGATATGAAGCAAGCAGATGATCTGATTGAACGCATTTTATTTTTAGAAGGCTTACCGAATTTACAGCATCTCGAAAAGTTGCGCATTGGCGAGCACACCGAAGAAATGCTCAGCTGCGACCTTGCTTTTGAGCATGAGCAGTTACCAGCACTACGCGAAGCCATTGATTTGTGCGAGAAAGAGCAAGATTACGTCAGTAGAGAGTTACTCGAAGAAATCTTAGAGTATGAAGAAGAGTATGTGGACTGGCTCGAAACTCAAGACTTCTTAATTAAGAATACGGGTATTGAAAACTATCTTCAATCACAGATAGAGGATTAAAATATGCAAGGTTCCAACAAAGTTATCGACTTGCTAAATAAGCAACTCACCCTTGAACTCAGTTCAATGGATCAATATTTAGCACACTCCAAAATGTATGAAGATTGGGGCATGGCGCGTTTGCATGACAAATTGTCTCATGAATATGAAGAAGAGTTGGATCATGCTAAACGTATTACTGAGCGGATTTTATTTTTAGAGGGAACACCTGATACGGCTTCACGTGCGCCTATCAACGTAGGCAGTAATGTAAAAGAAATGCTCGAAAATGATTTAGCCGCCGAAGTGGTGGTGAAAGATCATCTGAAAAAGGTCATTGCCGTATGTGAAGAAGAGCAAGATTACGTAACAAGAGAAATCTTAGAAGCCTTGCTTGATGACACTGAAATGGATCACATTTACTGGCTAGAGCAGCACCTTGGCCTGATAGATTTAATCGGTATTCAAAATTACATCCAAAGCCAAATGAGTGGGGATGCAGGATCTGGCAGCTAACGTGGGTTAGCATGTTAAGCAAAGTAAAAGAGCGCTATATGCGCTCTTTTTTTGTGCCGTTAATTTTCTGTTTTTTAAGTGGTTTTAGAATAGATACACTAAACTGAGAAAAGACCACATTAAATAAACCTTGATCTCCCTAGAGTATCGATTAATATAAAACGAACGTTCGTTCTTTTTTTTGGTGTTGTGGGTAAAGGTAAACAAACTAAACAGCAAATTTTAGCCAAAGGCTTGGCATTGGCGTCTGAAACTGGCCTAAATGATCTGACAATTGGCATGTTGGCTACTGCATCAGGCATGTCTAAATCTGGGCTGTTTGGCCATTTTAACTCTAAAGAAACCATGCAGTTAAATGTGCTTGAATATGCATCTGATTTATTTAAAGAGCATGTCATTTTAGCCTGTGATAAAGATACGAGGGGCTTGGCAAAGTTAAACCAGCTTTGTCAAAACTGGCTTAATTGGTATAAGCCAGATGCGGCAACGTGTATTTTTATCAATGCGGCGGCGGAGTTTGATGACCAACCTGGCGCGCTTAGGGAGCACATCCAAGCCACTTTAAAAAACTGGTTAAGCTACTTACAACATATAGTCTCGCAAGCCATTCAAGATGGAGACTTTAATTCAGACACTTGTCCAAAACAGTTTGTGTTCGAACTGTATTCTTTATATCTCGGAAGTCAAAACCTGCGCTGGCTATCACTTGAAGATGATGAGCGTAGTCGTTTTCAAACTGGGTTTAATGCTTTGTTAGATAAATATGGAGCCAAAACGCATGAGCAGTAAAATATACTTTTCTGACAAGAATAAAAAATCTATGAGCTTCCATGTGACTAGAGGGGTGTCGAGTTTCATGGCCAAAGTTGCACCTAAGATGAGCTTAAACGCGACTCGAAAATTACTGTTAACACCAGCAGCTGGGCGCAAAGAGGTCGCAGTACCACAGCAGATGAGTCGCCGCAAACTAGAAACCCCCTATGGTGCCCTAAACTTAGTAGAGGGTGGAGAAGGTCCAAAACTTATTTTCACCCATGGTTGGTCTGGCGGCGTGAGTCAATTTTACCCATTGATGCAAAAAGTCATTGATGAAGGGTTTTCAGTGGTGGGCTTTGACCATTTTGGACATGGAAAAAGTGCTGGCAAGTTTGCAAATTTACCTCTGTTCATTAAAGGGCTCAAACATGTTTTGGCTGAGTATGAAGATGAACACGTTAAGGGCATAGTGAGTCATTCCATGGGCACAATTAGCGCAGTAAATGCAACTTGTGATGCCAAGCACGTCATGATTGCGCCTACATTTGATTTTTACAATTCATTTCAGGAGCGCATTTACTCGACTGGGATCACCGATAAACTGGTGGAGAGGCTACTTAATGAAGTAGAGACAGAGCATGGTATGGTTTTTAAGTCTCTACAAGCAGAAAATCACTTGGCTAAGCAATCTCAGCTTTTAATGGTTCATGACAAAGAAGATAAATACGCGCCATACCAGCATACTTTGGCGCAGGTTGAGAAACACAGCCATGCCAGTTTACACAGCACGCAAGGTCAAGGCCATGGTAGGGTCATTAACAGTCCACAGACTTGGCAAGCGATTAGACAATTAATTGATATTTAATACTTTGATGGAATTGTAATTCATAGGCAAGATAGACTAACTTTATAGTAGCTAAAAATAATTGATTAGTGCTTATGTTCAAATACTGTTGCGCCGTGCTCTTTGTCGTGTTGTCGACTTGCTTATTTGCAAAAGAAAAAAGCTTACCTGAATTACATATTTATCATGATTCAGACTACAGTACCCATCGACAGTCAGCTGTTGCGATAAAAATGGGTTTTTTGACTGCGTTAGATGAAGTAGACAACCAAGCGCAAGGTTTTAAAATTAAGCTGTTATCTCGAGACCATCGTGGTAACAGTAATCGCAGCTTTTTGAACTTCAAGCGCTTTTTAAAAGATCCATCTGGGCTGTTTGTGCTCGGTGGATTACATTCTCCCCCTTACATAAAATACCGTGAGTTTATCAATACTAATCAAATTCCATTGTTGGTACCTTGGGCGGCAGGTGGCCCCATTACACGGTATGATGAGGGCGAAAACTGGGTATTTCGCCTGTCAGTGGATGACACCAAAGCGGGTATCAAGCTTGTGGAGTTTGCTAATCAACGCGCGTGCAAAAACCCTCACCTTTTCTTAGAAAGAACGCCTTGGGGCAAATCAAATTACAAATCAATTGGTAAAGCTTTGGGTAACCCAGAGGTCACGGTGACTTGGTTTGATTGGGGTATGAAGGAAAGCAGTGCAAAAATTCATATCAGAGAAATGCTAGCAAAAGACAGTGATTGTATTTTGTTTGTTGGTAATGCCATTGAAGGCAAGCAGCTGGTCTCAGCCATGGCTGACTACCCAAAGGAACAACGAATTCCAATTATTAGTCACTGGGGTATCACGGGCGGGGACTTTTTTCAGCAGGCGAAAGTAGATCTTGCATCAGGCATAGATTTGCACTTTATTCAAAGCTGTTTCTCATTTCAGCGGCGCCCATTATCTGGGCAAGCAGATAA
Source organism: Pseudoalteromonas sp. MMG033 (assembly GCF_057197785.1). Taxonomy (NCBI): domain Bacteria; kingdom Pseudomonadati; phylum Pseudomonadota; class Gammaproteobacteria; order Alteromonadales; family Pseudoalteromonadaceae; genus Pseudoalteromonas; species Pseudoalteromonas sp. MMG033. The sequence continues at coordinate 4,573,927 of NZ_CM170070.1, read as the reverse complement.
AGTGTGGAGCAATGCTAAACGCATGTTTCCTGATGAATTTGCAGAGCGTGATTTTTTATTTGCGCCTACCGGATTCATCCATGGTTATGATTTAGCAAAAGTTGCGTTAGCGGCCATCGAGCAAATAAAGCTAACCGGTGATATGTCCAAAGACAGAGTTGCATTTAGACGTGCCCTTGAGCAACTTGATAAGCCTGTTAAAGGGCTTATCAAAACTTACCAAAACCCTTATTCCAAATGGAGTAAACAAAATCCAGACGCCCATGAAGCTTTAGGGATAGATGATTTGTGCATGGCATATTTTGAGTCTAACGGCAGTACCAAAGTGCTGGTGGGTAATTCATGATCCGCTGGCTGAATAAAGTATTTAGTATGTCCTCAGACAGGGCTTTTTATGCCTTTTTGTTATGTAGCTTAGTTCTATCAATTCTTATTAGTTTGTCTTTGGTTGGTACTCGAGCGGATAGCTCAGTGAAAGAGCTTCAACTGCAAGCAAGACAAACCGAAGCAAAGTTGGCGGTCAGTAACCTTGGTCAGTTTGTATCAACACGTCTTATCTTATTAAAGGATTTAGCAAAAATCCCAATGCTTTCCAATGCAGTGATGGGCAGTGATATATCGCGCGCTTCACTGTCTGATTTTTTAAAAGATTATAAGGTGCTGGGCGGGCATGTACCTTTGCACCTGTACAATGTGCTTTCTGAGCCAGTATTTACAAATTCCCCTCTATACAGTGGAAAATTTAGTCGTGAACCGTGGCTGGATCAGATGCTATTGGGTGAGCTTGGGCAAGCGGTTGTCTTAAAACAAGAAGAACAACAGTTTAAGTTTATTTTGGCTGTGCCCATAGAATACAACGGTTTTACGGAAGGGGTACTGATCTCTGAATTTAAAACCGACCTAGCCTCGCTTTTGGCCATCGATATGAGGCAAAGTGAATTAGTGGTTGAACTTGCTGGTCAATGGGTTGAATACAGCAATGCAGAGGAGGGTCTAGAGTATTTACAGCTGTTCGAAAGCCGCTTACCAGACACAGATATAGAGATAAAATTTTCTATTGACCAACAGATTATTCAAAATAGCGTAAACACTTTTATTTTAGCCATCGCAAAAGCAGTTGTGATTAGTTTGTTATTGTCTTTCCTTTTGCTGTTTTTCTTTGGTCGTCAGCTATTGCTAAATCCATTTAAGCAATTACAGTTGTCCCAGAAAGAGACTCAAAAAAGTGAAGAACGATTTAAATTAGCAATTAAAGGCAGTAACGACGGGATTTGGGATTGGGACATAGAAAAGGGCAGCATGTTCTACTCACCCAGATTTCGAGAGCTTTTAGGCTATGGTGCTAATGATGTTAACGGGTTTCCTGATGTGTTTGATAGTTTAGAGCGAGCTATTCACCCAAAAGATAAAACCCATACATTCAGTGCTTTGAATACGCATTTGGAAAGCGGAGATGTGTTTGACGTTGAGTTTAGAATGCGTAATCACAACGGTGACTTTAGATTTTATCGTTCAAAAGGTTTGGCACTTCGTAATGAGCAAAATAAAGCAGTGCGTATGTCGGGCTCACTGACCGATATCACTGATCAAAAAATGTATCAAGAAGCGCTTAAAAAAGCGAAAGAGCATAATGATTTATTAGCTTATGCGATTGAGTCGTGTGATGTCGGTATTGTGATCACAGATGCTTATAAAAAAGACATGCCTTTGAGCTTTATCAACTCAGCCTTTAAGCGAATTACTGGATATGATGAATCAGTTATTGGTAAAAACTGCCGATTCTTACAAGGCGAGCAAACATCGAGTTCTGCTGTTGAGGCAATCCGTGAAGCGATAAAACTACAGCAACCGCACAGAGAAAAAATACTGAATTATCGCAAAGACGGTGAGCCATTTTGGAACAATATGCACATTGGTCCTGTGTTAGATGAAAACAAAAAATTGATCGCATATGTGGGCATTTTGCAAGATGTGACCGACCAAATTCGTCAACAAAAAGCTTTGGCTGATGCGAAAGTGCAAGCTGAGCAAGCGAGCGAAGCGAAAAGTGCTTTCTTGGCATCGATGAGTCACGAGATCCGAACCCCGATGAATGGGGTGCTGGGTATGCTTAACTTAATGATGAATAGTCCACTCGATGATGAACAAAAGCATCGTGCACGGCTTGCGATGAATAGTGCTAATTCGTTGCTTAACCTAATCAATGACATATTAGATTTCTCCAAAGTTGATGCTGGGAAACTAGAACTTGAGTTACTTGATTTTGATTTACGAGAGCTGTTTGGTGATTTCTCAGAATCCGCTGCATTGCAAGCTCAAAGCAAAGGCATCGAGCTCATTTTAGATATTGTAAAGGTCGACAGCTCAGTTGTGAAAGGCGACCCAAGCCGTTTGCGACAGGTGTTATCTAATCTTGTAGGTAATGCGATTAAATTTACTGATGAAGGCGAAATCATTATTCGCGCCGAACTTAATAAAGTAGACGACAAGCTTCGTTTAGACTGTTCTATTATTGACTCAGGTATAGGCATACCGTTATCAAAACAACATAAATTATTTGAAACCTTCTCACAAGTAGACTCATCTACTACAAGAAAATATGGCGGTACGGGTTTAGGTTTATCGATTGTTAAAAAGCTCTGTGAATTGATGGGCGGTAGTATTGGCGTGAAAAGTGAAGAGGGCTGTGGTAGTGAGTTTTACTTCTCTATTAGTTTAGGGATAGGAGAGCAAAATAACCGACCAATGCCAAAATTTGATATCAGCAAATTAGAGCTGTTAATCGTCGATGATAATCAAACAAACCGAACTGTACTTCGAGAACAATTGGAAATTTGGGGCGCCTCAGTTACAGAGGCTTCGTCTGCCATAGAAGCGCTTTCTCAATGCGAAACACGACTAAAAGACCCGAGTAAAACCTTATTTGATATTGCCTTATTAGACATGCAGATGCCTGTGATGGATGGCGCAAAGCTTGGTGCCGAGATGCAGGCTGATCCTAGGCTGAGCAGTATTAAGCTGATTATGATGACATCTATGGGACATCAAGGAGATGCGGCATATTTTGCAAAACGAGGGTTCTCTGGGTATTTCCCTAAACCTGCGACCACAACGGACTTACACAATGCATTATCGGTAGTTGGAGAAGATGGTGAAGCGCTTGCCAATGCAAAGCCGATTGTTACTTCTCATTACTTGAAATCGTTTAAAGATAATGATGCATCTGAGCCCGTTGTTTGGGATCCAAAACCCCGTTTATTGCTTGCTGAAGATAACCACGTAAATCAAATAGTCACAACAAGCATGCTGAAAAAGCTGGGTATTGAGTTTGTCGATGTTGTGACTAATGGCCAAGAAGCGATTAATACATTGCGTCACTGCCAACACTCAAAACCCTATGACTTGGTGCTTATGGACTGTCAAATGCCCGAAATGGATGGGTATGAAGCAACAGGTTTAATTAGACAAGGCCTAGCAGGGCATAGTAACCAAGAGATCAAAATTATTGCGCTTACTGCAAACGCAATGAGTGGCGATGAGAAAAAGTGCCGAGATGCCGGAATGGATGATTATTTAACAAAGCCAATTCAACCTGGGACATTATTACAGTGTCTCAAAGCGCATTTGAGTACACAAACTGCGCGCTCTGATGTAACAGAGTAAAAAATGAATGGCTATCTAGCGGGAATTTTGGCATATTTGAGTACTGTTTAAATATACAGGCTCTAATTTTGAAAACACTGCCCGAAAAATATTATCTCACGCACTTTTTTGAGCTGCTTGATTACTTAACGCAAACCAGCTGGGATTTGTTAAGTGATAAGCAGCGAGAGAAAATTAATGAGTTTAAGCGCCTTTCGCAAGATGCGCAGTGTTTATTAGTTCGGGTGATCAATCGAAAGCGTGATTTTGTGTGCGACTCTGATCTCGTTTACGAAGAAATCACAGACTATGATCAGGCTTATCAAACGCTAAAAACATGTGGCTGGATAAGTCATGCAATATCCAATTCAGAGCTTCAGGGCTTAATTTCAGAACTGAACAAAACCCAACTCATTGCACTTGTGAAAACTCATACTTTTGATGAACCACCTGTAAAATCCGCAAAAAAAGCACAGTGGCTTGACTATACGTTATCTCAGCTGGAAAATATCAACCCTGCATCAGCTGTCCTTCAAGAATATTTCTTTTCACCTTTCAAAGCGGATTTCTCCTATTTTTTGTTTTTATTTTTTGGAAAGTTAGGTGGTGCACTGTCGCAGTTTTCGATGCGAGATTTGGGGGTAATGCAAACGCAAAATCAAAGAGAGCAGGGCAATGCACATTTTGAGCACCGAGAAGAAGCACTCAGTGCTTACCAATATTGTAATTTGTACAGCGAGCTAAAATTATTGCCGTTTACTTCCTTGATAGAGAATGCGCGTAAATTAGTGTCAGGGGAATACACTTCCCCAGATGGCCAATTAGCAAAGGTAAAATACGACCATCTCTGCTATAAGTTAGCAAATTTAGTTGCCAGTGAAGATACAGATTTAAGCGATGCTTTACTGACGTTAAGTGCTCATCCTAAGGCGCAAGAAAAATATATCCGCCAACTGTACGCAAAAGGTCAGCATGACAAGTGTAAAGAGTTGATTGAGCAATTACTAGACGCGCCCGGTGACGAGCAACTGTTGTTTTTTGCTGAGGATTTCTACCGACTGAAATTTACCCAATCCCGTACTTCACTACTGACAGATATGTTAAGAGGCAGTGGTGCGCCGATCGCACTGGATGAAGCTTATGTTGGATACGTCGAACAAGGCCTAGTTGAGTATTATGGCCGTTTAGAGGTTCAAGCTTATCACTGTGAAAATAGGCTTTGGCGCACCTTATTTTGTTTAAGTTTTTGGCACGAGTTGTTTGAAGATTCAAGAAATGCGTTCTCAAATGAGTTTGAGCGCACACCCAAGTGCATTAAAGATAACTCGTTTTATCAAGTATTTGAGGTGGAAATAGAGCAGCGTTTAAGTACGTTTTCGAGTAACTCACAGTTATTAAATTGGTTAGTTAAGCAAGCGTCTGAAAAGTTTGGTTCTCACAATCGTTTGATGCATTGGCATCCTGATGGACTTGCTCAGCTTTTTGAATTTGCAAAACACGCGTCTCTTGATGCTGTGTGTAAGCATCTTCGTGCTATGAGTAAAGATTTCAATGGGCTCAAAGACGGCTACCCCGACCTGATGCTCTGCCAAAATTCAGTCAAGTTTGTTGAAGTGAAAGCGCCCGGCGATAGTCTACGTCGTAACCAACTGATCACGATTAAAAAACTGATTGAGTCTGGGTTTGATGTGTCCGTTCAAACCGTTCAGTGGCAAGTTCAGCCAGATCAACCTTATGTCATTGTAGATATAGAGACAACAGGAGGTAAAAAAGAGCATGATAAAATCACCGAGATTGCCATGATTAAAGTGCTCAATGGTAAAATTGTTGGACAATGGCATAGTCTGATTAACCCACAACGGCGGATCCCGCGTTACATCACTGAGCTTACAGGTATAGACAATGACATGGTGAGTGATGCCCCAATTTTTAGTGAAGTGATTGATGACATTGATGCTTTCAGCCAGCAGGCCATTTTTGTTGCGCACAATGTGAACTTTGATTTTGGCTTTATAAAAGCGGAATTTGCCCGCCAAGAGCGATACTTTAAACGTGCGAAGTTATGCACAGTCCAATTGGGACGAAAGTGGCTTCCTGGCCATGCCTCTTACTCGCTGGGTAAAATCTGTCAGGATTTAGGGATTGCATTAAACGGTCATCACCGAGCCTTAAACGACGCAATGGCAACCGTTGAGTTGTTTAACTTAATTAATCAAAAACGACTTAGTGATAATCCACAAGAGATAAAAGGCGGTTAATAAATGTCACTATTTGACTTTAGCTTGTGTAAGCAAAGAGAGGGATACATTGTTTAATACTTTAGTGATGTTTATCAGCAAGTGTGGGGTTGCAGTGTCTTTAGTTGCCCTTGTTATGCTATTTATGCCAATACTGGGGAATAACATGACCTTGCTATTGATTGTGATTGGTACACTTATATTGTTAAACATACTAATGTGTGCGGTTTTTTATAAAGATAAATCAAGTGCTAAGAAAGAGGCGCAAAGGGTACCAGAAAAGACACTCATTTTTTTGTCTGCATTAGCGCTGCATAGTACAACGCATTTAGTGATGCACTTTACCCGACATAAAACCAATAAAGTGTCGTTTCAAGTTAAACTGCTAATGGCGATTGCTATTCAATTTACGCTAAGTGTAGTTGGTTTTGTGCACATTTATGTTTGAAGCTAAGTGACCTGTTTAACTTGTATTCAATCATGCAATAAAACGCCAGTAAGGTGATAAACTTAACTGACTGGCGTTGTTTCTTATGAGCACTTTACTATTCAGTTAGCTCGTCAAGCAATGACCAACGGTGCTCTTTAACTTGTGTGCCTTTACCTAAGATCCAGTAATCATAATTGCTTTTTATGGTGCCTTTGCTTTGTTGAATAGACAGCCAGGTATTGACGTAATTAAGAATATCTACATTGCGTTTCGCTACCGCAAAGCCAACAGGATATTTTAGCTCCGCACCATTTGGCACAACCACACCGTATTCAGGATAGAACATGCTCCATGCGAAGCCGGCTTCAGCACTAATCACTAAGGCATCAAAGTCACCACTTTGTTCAAAAAAGGATTGGTGATTACCAAGTTGCTTGACCTTAATATGCTGATATTGTCTTGCCACATCACGCATTAGTGGCTGATACTCGACATGAGCAAGGCTAAGACCGTCTTTATTCAGTAGCTGATCTTTTGAAGCAAATTCTTTGAGCCTGTGATCTTTGGCAACCAAGGCTAATTGCAGCTCCATAACCGGATTGGTAAAGCGAACACGGCTTAAGTCCAAAACGCTCATTTCAAGGCCTGACATAGCGATGTCAAAGTATCCTTTGTTGAGATACTCAGCCAGTTGATGCTTTTTAAAAGGAATAAACTCAACCTTAACTTGTAAGTCAGACGCCAACTTATGTGCTAATCCAATATCGAAACCAACCAGCTCGCCTTTTTGATTGAAATAACTAAATGGCACGTTGTCGACTAGATAGCCGACCCGCAATAAATTGCGTTTTTGGATAATATCAATATTGGTGAGTGACAGTTCACCGCTTTGATATGCTTTTGGCACATGATTTAATACATCGCTTGGCACTTGATCTGACACCACCATGTTTGCAATTACATCGTCTGCGCCTTTGCTGCTTTTTGCCAAATAGTTATTGGCGGTAAAACTCAATACCATAAATGCAGGCAGGAACACTGAAAGCAGCGCTAGATAGTATAAAGAGCGGATGCGTTTGAGGTGCAACTGCTTTTTGTTGTAAAAAATACACAGCAGGGTAACCGCGAAGATATACACAACGGTAGTTGGAGAGACCACTTTAGCCGTTAAAACGGACATAGATAAATACAATTGATAGCTGTCCGCTGGGATTTTTAAACTATCAAGCATATAAGGAATCGCGATGTGGACGTTTGCAAAGTAACTCAGCATTGCTGAGAGTGTGACATTTGGAATTTGCTCTAATGAAATAGGGTTCCCAGTCAACCATGCTGCAAAGGTGACAAACATTAAGGTCGTGAGTTTCCCTAAACTTGGGAAGGTGTACGCAATAGGCACTAAGACCTCGGCAATATGATCAGACTCTTCATCGCTGCGTTTTATTTTTTGTAAGTGTGCTTTAATACCTTCAGTGATCACTGGCAGCACAATAAACACGTTACCTGTACTAAATGCCGTTATCCACGCATTGCGCATGACTTTTATCAGATCTCGATATTTCACGGGTGTGAGCGCTGCGACCAGCATAGGAAGCAGAGCAAACATGAGATAAAAGCCCAAGCAAATGACCAATACTAAGTATATTTGCAAGTTGCTAAGCTCTTCTTGACCGATAGTACCCGCAGTGCTGGCAGTCATAGAGAAGATCCCGATTGGAAAAAATTTGATGACCTTTTTCGACATCACAGTCAAGCCTTGACCGACCACCTCTAGTACATCTAATAATTGATTTTTTCTGCCATTAGGTATGAGCGCCAAACCTAATGCGATGCAAAATATGACCAATGCAGGCACGTTGCCATCTGCCATTGAAGCAAAGGGATTTGATGGAATATATTGCTGTACAAAGTTTACTTCAGGCGCTTGTGCGACGAGGGCAGGGGAGAAGAACGTACCCGCGTCATGGCTTGGTAAAGTTAAGGTAAAGCACCAAATAACGGCAAGGCCAATAACCCAAAGTGCAACCATGGTAATGGCGGCTTTGGCTAAGACCGTTTTGACCTGATCAGAACTGAATTTACCGAGTCCGACAACAAGACTGACTACGATATAAGGAAATATGGTGATTTGCATTAGGCTGACAAAGCCTTCGCCAATGGGTTTTAAAAATGCTACACGTTCACCAAAAATGAGCCCAGTGGCAATACCGAGGATCAATGCCCACAGCATCCAGTTCATGCTTTTAATCCAATCGAATACTCTATTCATTGTTACCCGCCGCAGTTAAATAGGTGCGCGATTATATTGAGGTTAGCTGAAATTAATCTGAATGCATGAAATGAAATAAAACAAATGCTTTGTAAGCTATGAAAAAATATAGATTTGATGTGAGTAAGTATTCACAAAAGGCCGCAAATTGTCGCCGCGGCCAGAGTAAAAATGCATGAAGAATAAATTGTGAAATTTACGGAAGGTTTTAGATTTCGTAATCTTCACCATTTTTGCTGCGATAGCACTTGCAGCGAGATTCATCGAGTAAAGTGTGCTGAACGCCATCGATAAAGCTCATCCATAACTTGGTATGCTGACGGTTTTGTGTATCAATGGAGCTAAACGGTGTTTCGTACTGTACATCATTAATATGGGCTTTGTCGTACTTGCCATTTTCTCCCGCGATGTTAAAGCTGAGCTCGATATGCAGGCCATCGTCTTTTTGCAGTAAAATAGTCGTGGGCTCTTCTTTATGACCACAAAGCGCTACAAATTGCTTGGTATTTTTCAATCCACAGTGTTGCCCATCTTCAAAAAAGACCATTAGGTGATTGTAATAAACAACATAAGCACTAACTTGTGTATGTGAACCAAACTCAAGCGGACAGTGTTGATCTAAAAATTGCTTTGCAATTACGAGCTTTTGACATTCTTCACTTAGCGGTGGTGTTGTTTGAAGTTGTGCTTTCATTGATGTATCCCCAGTTACCGAAATTAAATTGTTGTGAACGTTATGGCTGTCTCATAACGTGCGCTGATTAATTGACTACAATTTCAGTGTATAAAAAATTATCAATAAATTTCACAAAAAGAATTTTACAGTGTAAATTTTACAAAATCTGGTCTGACCTCTTGTTGTAAAATGGTCGAGTTTATGCTCTTTTATATCGTGCACATGTTCAAAAACAGTCGTCAATATTGATGAAAGTCGCTTAAATTAGAAGGGTTGGTATTAAATGAAAAAAACATCAGAGCTGATGCGTAAGTCTCACTTTCTTGGTACCAAGATCCGCAACTTACGAAAGCGTAATCATTTGACGCTTGAGGATCTCTCTGCTCGTTGTATTCGCGTAGACCCTCAAACCGCGCCTTCAGTTTCATATTTATCCATGATTGAGAGAGGGAAACGTACGCCAAGTAGTGAGATGTTAGAGAATTTTGCTGAAGTTTTTCAAAAGCCGCTAGCTTGGTTTTTAGATACGGACCCTGAGCCTGACGCAATTACCCCACAAAAAGGGCGCTCTGGTGGAATTGAGGGTATGGCACTAGAGCCTAATTTCCTATTTTCTAATGATATTTTACAAATAGCGATACCAGAGATGCTATCTCAGACGGGGATCAGTGGCAGACAGTTTGCGCATTTATTGATCCGAGCGCATCAAGAACATCATCAAAATCACTTTCCGGACCTTGAGCGTGCAGCAGATGAAGTGGGTGGTAAAAATCTATATTTAACGGTTGATGACCTTTTGCAATTGATAAAAAAACACGGTCTAGAGATTAAATGGTTTGATAAAGTACCTAACGAAGTGATGGATGATAGCGGCCATGTATTCAATCACCTCATTACATCTTATTTTAGCGAACCGAATGTGGTTCATCTGAATAGAGCGTTAGAGAAAAATCCGGCCCGATTAAAATACGACTTAGCCGTGCATATAGGACATAGTGTATTGCACGAGCTGGAAGGCTTGCGCTGCGTTTTACGTACAGGTGGGTTTAATACGGCAGTATTACCAGCTACTGACACCACGCCAAACGCACAAGATATTTTGACGGCTTGGCATGACTTTGAATCTAGCTTCTTTGCTGGGGCGCTGCTTTGCCCTAAGGTTGCGTATCGACAGTTATTAGATTCTTATGGTTATGAAATTGATATTCATCAGCAATTGAATATATCGCCATCAGTCGCCATGCGTCGCATGACAGTGGTGTCACCTTATCCACACTGGCATTATTTTGATGCTTACTTACCAGGCAAGTTAAAGGCGGTGTATCGAGGAAACGGTATTCCATTGCCTTGGGGGAATATGCGCAGTGTGGAAGACCCCTGTCAACACTGGGCTGTGTTTAGAAAGTTTGTCGCGCAATCTCATCACTCAAGTGCACAATTATCAATTCTAAACGTTAATGGTAAGCCTCACTTATATTGCTGCGAGTCTCTCAAGGTCAATGATCTGGTTGAAAATGCACATGTGTTGTGTGCAGGTATAGATTTGAACCCCGCGATAGACGCGCAAGGTATGAATGCTGACGAGGTTGTTCAAGAACTTCAGGCGTTGTGTATCAAGCAAGGAGGGGCGAGTGTGGTGCCATGGCATTTGAAAAAACAACTTATGAGCGTGGCAAAAATCCTCAATATTAACTGGATAGAGCGTGGCATTAATAATGATGTAAGGGTAATTTGCACACGAGGGACAGCATGTCCAAGGCAGCCAAGCTGTTATGAATCAAGTTAAGGTTTATAATGTAAAGTAGCATGTTTACAGGGTAACAATACGATTGATTAGAACAGTACTAGCAAGCGTTGGTAAAGGGTTACATATTGCGTGTGTATATACCTTTATTCTATTGATAGGGGGTTTAAGCTACGCCAAACCTCAATGCGAGCAGACCTTGAGAGTGAGCACCAGTGGTAATTGGCCACCATACTCTCAGCGTATTGATGGACAATATGTTGGTCTTGAAGTTGAGATTGTAGAGCTTGTATTACGTGAGGCAGGTTTTTGTTGGCAGTACGTGGAATTACCCTCCTCAAGTCGCGCATTTAAACAGTTTCAAGAGAACCAAGTAGATATTATTCCTGCGGCAAGCTTTACGCTGTCTAGGCGTAAATATGCTGAGTTCAGTCTACCTTATCGGCAGGAAGTGATGCAGTTGTTTGCGCATACCCAAAACATGCGTGAGTTTAGTACGCCAAAAAATGTAAGTACGCCCGCTTTGCTTTTGAACTTTGGTGATAACCTCATTGCTGTAAGTCGTGGCAGTGTGTATGGAGAGCACTTTGCTAATTTTCGCCGGTTATGTGAAGACTGCGTTGTTGAAACGAATTTTGCGGATGAGCGCTTTAATCTAGTTAAAAAAGAGCGCGTTGAGTATGCAGTGGAAGATTATTTAACGGGGGCGTATTTACTACAAAAACCTGAATACGAAGGTATGGTTAAGCCTACTTCGATACGAATATATGAAAACCCAATCCATTATATGTTGCGCCCAGGCATGTTGAGTGAAAAGCAGCTTCAACGACTCAATTTAGCAATTATAAAAAGCATTGAACAAATTGAGCGCCTCATTGATGACTATCAAAACCAATATGGATTAAAGTGATAACGCATTCAGAGGTTTGAGTAAAAAGAGTGCATGTGGAAAAACAAATTTGGTGACTTCAAGTTCATAAATTGCATCCTTTACAGGACACAAACTTATTTTCGGGATCTGTTGGAGTCTTTCAGTGCTAGGTAGTTGATATACTTAGCACTTAATTTTTATGGAGTACCAACACAGATTATTTTGGCTCTTCCGGTTGCGGTCCACTCGTACCACCACCGGCTGCCCCTACAACTTTTTTCGCATCAGAAAGTGAAAGCTCTTTAAGCTTTTTAACAACAAGTTTCATACTATTCCTCTATTGTAAAGTTAGTCTTAAACGATGACTGTATGTTGCCTTTTTAGGTCTATAAATTAAATTTTAATGATTACAGTAACTATTTAATCTAAGAAAACTTTAAATTGAGTAAGAGTTGTTCATTTTTTTGAGCGATTTAATCTTTCTTAAGTTGAATAGCTTCTGTTTTTCTTTGCCTTTTTTGATTTATTAACTGTAAACACCCAGTTGCCTTTAGCTGCTAAACTTAATACCAAAAAAGCTTCCAGAAGATGAATTAACGATAGTGTAGGACCATAAACATTATTTATAATAGGGGGTGATTGTATTATTGCAGCTGTATATAGAGATGCTTCTATAAAAGCGATAAAGCTAATTAAAGTTGCCAAGGCATAAAGAAATATGAGTCCTCCTTCTTGTCTCGTAAAGACATACTGAGACTGTATTTTTTTAAATACTTTAATTCTCGAACTTAAACTAGCCGCTATTAGCCTTCTTCCTAGTACAGGTATTAGGAATAAAATACTTGCAAATGTCACCCATAAATAATAGTAGTTACCTAAGCTGAAAGCGAAGTCTATAGTTAATGCATCTAGTGTTTCAATGACCAAGATCACGCTTATTAAATAACGGACATTTATACTTTTCCATGCCAATATAAGCGCGATGATATACAAAGGTACTAGCATGTATGCTATCGCATCATATATTTCAGAAAAATTTTCGTAGGCAAACATCAGGTATATCCTTAATCTCTCTAGTTTCTTTTATTTTCAGGTTGTTGACTATCGAGTAGTTGCTTCGTTTTTTCTTCTGGACTAAAACCACATATAAAGCATATTAAAAAGTAGCTCGTTAATGGTACAGGGGTTTTGCCTGTTTCCCAATTAGATATAGTTGCCTGATCTACTGCTGGAATAAGTTTTTGCCCTAACTGACTTTGGGTGAGGCCAGCATCTTTTCTCATCGATCTTATCGACTTGGCTGCCTCTCCCCATAAGCCATTAAACAATCCTAGTTGTCGAATCTTAAATTTCATATGTCCCAACATTACCTTTTCATAACAAATTTAACAAAAGCTATCACTTAAAACACTGTTATTGCAAGCATTTAGAGACGACTACTAGCCTATATTAATATAATCATGTTTTGACTTTTAAATTAAAGATTTTCTTAGATTTTGATGTATTTGTTATATTAAAATTTTCATTTACTTCTCTTATCATATCAAGGTGTTTTTTATAAATAAACCTTGCGGATGAAATTAATTAAAAATTTTATAGCTTCATTGGTAATGAAAAAGTCTTGATATTTTCCCTTCAGGTCTTATTTTTGTTATGAGAATTGGGGTTATGGATAGTTTTTTCTTGATTTAAGAGGCGCTATTTACTTAATTGGTCAGAGTGTTGCAGTAATGGGGGGATGTAAAACACAGAGGTGGGTAATTAGACTTCATTCTTAATCATACTATTGACTTGGTTTATAGCCTTAACTGGTTTTAATTTCATGAAAAAGTAGGTTTAATAGCGGTGTTGTTGATTTTTTGATGCGGTTTCACGTCTTCATGTGTCTGTAAACTTGTTTTCTGATGCAGAGTCAGTGCTATAACAATAAACTTTTCTTTAGAATGGCCCTGTTTTTTAAACGCAAATGTGAGAATGAGTTTATATGGAAAAAGCATTGTGTAATGATAAGTTTTGAGGTTTGTAACGTAACCAAATAGTTGTGTTCGCGTATAGCGAAAACTAGAGCAATAAAAAGAATTTAAAACCCTAGCTTTTGGTTCAGGTGACAAAAGTATCGAGCTATCTAGGGATAACGACAGGCCTTTCTATTCCACCAGATATTTACGTAAATCCTCTGTATTTAATTTTATCACAGTACGTTTCCCTAAGTTTTTTATTTTAAATTCTATCGTAGTTAAACATGTCAACTGACTAATGTAAATTGGTGTAAGGTGCCAGAAAAAGTGACCTGAATGTTTTATATAAGTATAAAACGGTGTAACACGCTATGCTTTACACCGTTTAAAGGGAGACTATATATGTTTTAGTTTTACTTAATTTGGTTTTTCACAGTTTTCCCATGTTTCACCATCGATGCTGCAGTGCATGATATATGTGCCGTCATCTTGATAAGTTTGACGAGTCCATGTGCCATCACTGTGTTTAGATGTTGTGACGCGATTGTCGCCAGAATCATCTGTAATACGCTTGTGCCAAGAGAAAAATGGGATAGTGACATCCTTATCAAATTCATACCCTGATTGCGCGAAGTAAAGTGCTAGAATTAATATATCTAATATGTCTGGCTTGTCATCTAAGTTGATCCAGTCGTCTAATTCAGTTTTTGTATTACTATCTTGTGTAAACTCAGCTAAATAATTGATTGGACCTTTACTGTAGTCGACCGATAAGCCTCGGTGAACGGCATCGCTAAAGTCGACATCGTTATCGCAAAGCTGGCTTTGTGAAGTCCGGTCAACAGATTTGTAGTTATCGAGTGAATAGGTAATTCCATCAATTGTAAAACTGAGCTTTTCTGAGTAATGGCAAAGACCGAGGTCTTCAGAACTATTTTTGACCATATCAACCGTTCGGCTATATGAATGGCCTTCTCCCCACGGGCTTTGCTCTATTTTACGATCGTAATGGACGAACAAAACATGCTCTAAATCTTCATCCATCCTTACAGTTTCATCTACGATGGCTTGATCGCCCTCGCCAAAAATAAGCACACGTCGATACCAAACTAGTTGGTTGCTTTGTGATTGTTCTGATGGCGTATCTTGATAATGAAGTACACGTATCTCATGGGCGTCTAGGTATTCTTTTGCTAACGCCAAGTGTTTTTCGATACTAGCTTGTAACCCTTTTACGATATCCTCGGCTAATTTTTGTAAGCTTTCATCACCATTTTCAATGTAATCGCTAAACAGCTGCTCTTCAGAGATATTGTAATGCTCGATAACTTGAGCAGTACTTTCTTGCATAACTATCTGTAGTTGCTCTTTAAGTTGATTGTTTGCAATGATTTCGGCACAAGTTGAATTATTAAATTCATCTGTTTTATCCAGCGATTGCCAAAGTACAGTCGTGAGCGGTGTGATGTGCAGCATCTCAGAGTCTTCAATACTGTTTAGCGTTGGAGGTAATACCATTTGATACGCTTTAGTGACCTCGCCTAAATCTTCATCAATCGCACCTACTGGAACGTCCACATACGTTGGTACGTACGCTGCACACTTTTCTTGCTCCTGTGTTAATTCAAGCTGATAACTCCCTTTATCTGTGGAGATTGCGAATGGCTCATCTTTATCTTGTTGTGCGTTGCTATTTAAGTCTAGCCATACCGTTGCCCCCGAAACGTAGCCATCAATAACTCTGCCGCGTCTAGCATATCGATTCTCTTCAGTTGTGACTGGCGGCTTTGTATTATCTACGTTGTTATTTGATTGGTCAGAGCCTGTATCGGCTTGGCTTGTGTTATCACTATTTGGTATGTTGTTTGATGTCTTGCTATCTAATTGTATAGATGGGCCGCTTGTACCGCCGTTTCCACCACATGCAGTGAAAAGAGAGCTACATAAAAGTGCTACTGTGAGTGATTTTAATTGAGGTGTAAACATGCATGTTCCTTGTTACGCAGGTTTATTAAGTAACTGCTTAATCATTTATTTTTAGTATTGCCTTGCAAAATTATCTGGTTCGCAACGCACTGATGAATGAGCATAATTTTACGTAATATGGGCGAGTTGGTGGTAGCTCAAAACAGACAAAAAAGTATAATTATCTGCCTAAATTTAGTGTTTAGATTCTTGTTTAACATTTATTATGTTGTTGCTATTATGTCAACTAGGAACAGGGGTTTGCAACCTGAAGTTATAAAAATAAGTATATATAACAATAATCTGTCATTATGATTTTCAATTATCTATTGCGTGTGTTCTTTATTTACTTAGTTATTATTAGCGCCTTTTTTTGTGCTAATAGCACCGCTGTGTCTAACTTATCATCCGTACTAGGTGTAGGGGATGGTTTACCCAGTAATCGTGTATTCGATATAGAGCGCGATGAGCTTGGGTATATGTGGTTGGCAACAGAGCAGGGCATTGCGCGTTTTGATGGCACGCAAGTAATACGTTTCTCCGTACATGAAACACCTGAGCTGAGCCTATCTCTGAAAGTTCGTGACTTATTATTTGATTCAAGTGGGCAGCTTTGGGTCGCTGGTAACCAGGGTTTGGAAGTACTTAAACCGCGTAGTGAGCGGTTTGAGTCAATAATGCCCTCCCAGAAAAGCGATGCATTTAATGTATACAGTTTATTTGAATCAAAAGACAAAGTGATTTGGGTCGGGACAAAAGAAGGGTTGTATAAAGCCTCCAATACAGTGCTTGCTCATGTAGAGCTAAAATTAAACGGATCTGCGATAGTCCCTCATGTTTTATCAATTGTTGATACCGAAGATGATAAGCTCTTGCTTGCTACCGATACAGGTATCATGTTGGTCGATAAAAATAGCTTCGGTGTCAAATATGTCACCGATGAAGCCGGAGAAATTGTTTTTGCAGATAAAATGTGGCGCTTAGCTGATGGTTCTATATGGCTTGCGATGCACGGGGTGGGACTTGCGACTTATGATCTGAATAACCACATTGCCAAATTGCGTTATGTAGATGAAAACGAATTTGATACCGTTGGCTATGTATTTGATTTATTACAAGGTGATGACCATATATTGGCTGCATCTTTAAATACGGGGTTGCTCAAATTAAAAGGAGGCGAAGTTGAGACAAGTAAAGGCTTGCCTCCTTTACTGACGTTATTTCAAGATAAGCAAGTCACTGTATTTGGCAGTTTTAGTGAAGGAGTGACGCTCGATACCGCCAATAAACAAGCGACAAAAAATAGTCTATTTGTTCACCCCAGTGAAACTGAACAATATGAAATCAACGATATTCTCGCCGTAAAGAGTGATTTGTGGCTTGCAGATCAACTGGCAGGGGTTTGTCGCTACTCAATTGAGGGAAATTTTAAGTCTTGCCTTGAAACGCAAGATTTATCAGCGCAGGCATTGGCGCTCTCGCCAGATGGAAGTGTTTGGGCAAGTTTGTATAAAAGTGTTGTACAAATTGACTCAACTTCAATGTCGGTGATTCAGCAGTTTGACTTAGCAAAATCTAAAGTACCTGATGCAATATACTCCATAGCGATTCAAAACGAGCATACATTATGGCTTGCTCATAGTTTTGACGGGTTGACACGATTGAATAGTATAACAAACCAAGTATCTCGTTTTCATACAGATAATTCAGCTTTGGTTAGTGATGAAGTGCACGATATTGTACTTTTCCAAGACACTTTATGGGTAGCAACCAGCAATGGCTTACAAGCTTTTGATATCGCCTCTGATAAGCTAGTTGAAAAAGAAGAGTATGCTCTAAATATTCAAAATGCCGTGTATGACCTTATTATTAGTCCAAGCGCCGATTTGTTTGTGCAGACTAACCTTGGCTTGCATGTGTTTGATTTAAATTCAAAGCGATGGCGTACCTTGCCTGATAGAATAAGTTCAATGACTGATACGAGCATCGCATTTGATAATAAAGGTGATGCTTGGTTTGCCAATAGCCATGGCATACTCAGCTGGTCTGCTCATACTAACCGAAATGAAATTCGCTATTTTGATAAGGGAGATGGGTTATATGCGCAAGGTTATTTAGCGAGTGCTGGGGCAGGTTTAAGTGAGCAAGTTGTCTTTGCAAGTGCTGATGGCTTAAGCATTTTAACCCCTGACCAGCTAACATTTTCGGATGCATCGCCAAAAGTCAGCGAATTTGAATTAACGCTACCCGATGGAAAGACATTAAAGTATTTTAATCAGTCTAGCTTAACCGCCTTACCTTATGACCATGCCAGTATGCGGTTTGTATTAGCAAACACAAATTTCTCAAGCCCATCTAAACAGCGATTTAAGTACAAGCTCGAGGGGGTTTCAAATACTTGGATTGAGCTAGGTAAGGGCCGTATCTTGATGATCCCCAAGCTTAAGCACGGTACATATAAATTATTACTACAAAGCACAGATAGTAATGGCAATTGGTCAGCAAAGACTGCGCAATTTTCATTTGTTATTCAAACACCTTGGTATGCAACTTATTGGGCATATTGTGCGTATTTGTGTCTGGTTGTGCTGGGTTTATTAGCGATTTATCGAGCCAGAATTAATGCACTTAGACGCATTCAGTTGGCGTTGGAAGCTGAAGTTGCCGCGCAAACGAAAGAGATCAGCCAGCAAAATACATTACTTACACAAAAAAGTGATGCATTGGCGTTGGCACAAGCGCAGCGAACGACACTTTTACGAACATTGTCACACGAACTCATGACACCTGTTTCACTCATTCAAGGTCCAGCAGAGCAATTGGTGAGGCTTCAACATGCTGATGAGCGTAGTCAGATGGCTAATATTGTGATAAGCAACGCCAAGAGACTTAAAATATTGATTGAGCAGTTGATGCAGGTGTCTAATTCCGAAAAACCGCTTTCTCAGATAGACAAGCGAACTGAGTTATCAACAATGCGTTTTAGCTTGTCTCAAATATGTGCCGAGCAGGTTGCTGCGTTTACTCCTTTGGCGGAAAAAAGACAAATAACACTTGTTGCTAATATTGATAAAGACATTGCAGTTGAAGCACTCGCCGATCAGCTCGAAAAATGCGTCAGCAATCTTATCAGTAACGCCATTAAATATAGCCATGCGGGCAGTGAAGTTTTGGTTGAGCTTCAAGTTTTGGAAGCTAAGCCTAATCAAAAGTGTTGCTTGCGAGTTAAAGATCAAGGAATTGGCATTGAGGAAGCAGAGCACAAAGCAATTTTTACACCTGAATATCGAACAAAAAGCGGGCGCGAAACAGGTGTAGGTTTAGGCATTGGTTTAAGTGTGGTCAAAGCGGTAGTGGATGAATTGGGCGGTGTTATCAATGTAAAGTCAGCATTAGGAAAAGGCAGTGAATTTTGCATTATTTTTGATACTTTACCTAGTAAAGAAGATTTAGCACCCCCAATATCAGCCACAAATACGCCAGCACAAACGAGCGAGAAAACGCTGCTGATTGTGGATGATACTCCTGACATGTTAGAGCTTTTAAACAGTGTGTTTGAGCCCCATTATAAAGTGGTGCAAGCGGTGGATGGCGTGCAAGGTGTTAATATAGCGACTGAAATACTACCTGATTTGATTATCTCAGATGTGATGATGCCGAACTTAGATGGATTTGGCTTGCTAAGCAGAGTTAAGCGTGATCCGCTAACCGCACATATCCCGGTAATTTTATTGACTGCAAACCTCAATGAACAAAAAGAGCTCGAAGGCTTGAGCCGCCAAGCGGATGACTATATTACCAAGCCGTTTAGTGTTAAAGCTTTAGAATTAAAAGTACGCAATGTCTTTTTAAATCAAGCCGCACATTTAGCTAAGTGGCATGCGCGCATCGATTACAAAGAGAGCAAAAGTACAGATTTACCCATGTTACCTAAACTTAAGTTTAAAGATGAGCCGCATATTTATGACTTTTTAGATAAGTTAGATAAAGTGATCCATCAGTGTTATCACCACCCAGATACAGCGGTTGCTCAGCTTGCAAAAGAAATGGCTTTGAGTGAGCGTCAATTGCATCGTAAGTTAACAGCGGTATTATCAATGGGCGCCAATGAATATTTACGCACTTATCGCTTGTATCAGGCCATTACGCCGCTGCTTCAGGGTAAAAGTGTTGCACAAGCTGCTGACTTGGTTGGGTTTAATTCCTCATCATATTTTAGTGCTTGCTTTAAGAAGCACTACGGCATGACAGCTAAAACGTATGTTCAGAAGCAAAGAGATAAACACAAAATAGCGATAGAGTGAGATCGCTTTTTAAAAGAGGTGTATGCACCTCTTTTTACTCGATTCAGCTACTGTTATAAGTATCTAACGTTAGAAATTCCGCCTTCCATCCGACATTCATACTGTAGCGTTCTGACATCTCTCTCATTGTATACAATTTCTTGCCAAATCGGGTGAAGAGAAGAGTACGGATCTTCACAGGTAAACATGATTACTGGCGAGTTAGCGGCACTTGCTTGGTGGCTCAAAGATACTACACATGTTAAAGCTATGGCAGCTCCCGAGATAATAGATGCTAATTTCATTTTACTTTCCTTATTGATTAGCGTTTATTTCCTTCTTACGACGTATGAAATTAGGAAAAAATAAATAGTTTGTACCCAAAATGAGATTTTTCATTTTAAAAGGCATCGGATGCGCATTTTCACCAAATGTGCTGGGTAAACGAAGCGCTACCCAACACAGAGCTAAATATCAATAGATTAAAAAACATTAGCGTAATGGGAGTTCTGTTACGTCGGGAGTGCCTCTATTCATATAGCAACTTCGCTTCATATAACTCATTTGAGCTTCGCCGACTGCCAAACCACGCCACAGCACTATGCCAGAGTTATCTATCCCCCCGCCAGTATAACAAGTGATCAAATACCCTTTTTCTGATGTAGTTGTTAGCTCATTGGACTTTGCAGAGTTTGAGTATGCTGTAGATATCGTTAGCGCTGCGCCTATAACGAAATAAGATAACTTCATATTATTTTCCTTATTGTTTATTAACTATCCTATATACAACGAGTATCAAGTAGAAAAAAACACCAAGAAGAGCAATAAAAGTAACATGAGTTACCTGTAGATTACTTACACTAAACTAGTTTAGTTAAACGGCTTGTAGTAATTAACTTATGATTTTATAGCTTATATTGCATAAATGATGCTAGTGGAATTGTTTAGAGGGGGAGTAAAATAAAAATTTTAATATTTATTGAGTTATAAAATAAGAAGGAGCTTATGGTAATCTTGCAGTGAAGAGGGTAATTTATCTAAAAAAAGTAATTATATGGTTTTGAAAATAAAATTGCGGCTTTTTATAAATTAAATAGTTCAATTTACAAGGTTTTGCCGCTACTTTATTTTTTTCTTTGTGTGATGAGCTCTTTTAACACTCCCATTAACCTGGTTCTGAATTTGATCGATCTGATTCACTAAAGATCGAGTATCGATTTTGCAAAATAAAAGCCATTTCAAGAAGTCCCTCATTTTGGGCTGACCCACGTCTAACTCATAGTTACTGACGGTTTCTCTTGAGATACCGAGCTTATCAGCCATCTCTTTTTGGGTTAAACCTGCATTGACTCTCATGCTTTTTAGGTCATCACCACTTATCACTTTCCTTATCCTCTTCCATTTTATTTCTTTCGGAGATTTTTCCGCATGCCAAGTTTCATAATATTAACATTGATTTTTCATAAGTAAATATTTGAATGTTTTATCGACTTAAACATCGCTTTGACAAAAAGCAAAAGCTGTATGTAAATCGATTAAACAGTAGGGATTAGAGATTGTAAGTACTAAGAATCAAATTTTGCTTTTTATCGACAGCCAATTCTATAAGGAAAATGTATGGTTAGTAGATTTATGAGACATGACGCAGTGAGACGCAGATTAGTCGTTAATAAGTTAATGTTAGAAATGCAGCATAACTTAAAATTCATTAGGAAACGTAATAACTTAACGCAAAAGCAGCTAGGCGATAAGCTTTGTGTCGACCAGGCGACAATCAGTAACTTTGAAAACGGAAAAACTTATATGACGATAGAGCTGGTTTATGAAATGTACTTAATATTTGGCAATGATTTTTCGTTGCCCTGTATCAAGTACCTAGGTGACAAATAACGAATATTGTTTGAATCGAGCTGGCTTGGAGGTCATGAAAGGGCTGTATGTTGAAGCTAATAACTTGCATGAGTACCTTATGATTGAGGGAGGTGTACGTGTTTAAAAGTAATTACTTTTAACATATACATACTGTATACAGGTGATAAAAGGTTTCACGATGGGTTGTATGAAACTTACTTAAGCTTCATTGCATAGCATCTTATGGAAAAATTAGAAATTAGCAATATAGATCATATTGACAGATGGTGACTTGGAAATATAGTAGGAACGCAGCGTCTGTTTATTGAGCAGTTTTGGCGCCGCTTCCACCCAAAATTATAAAGGAATTATTATGATTAATAAAATAGCTGTAATATCTGCTGTAGTCTCTATGTCAGCCGTTTCTAATGAAGTGATCTACGATGCAGATGCACAAGCAGGTATAACTACGCAATATACACATGGTCCAATTTCTGAAATTGAAGTACAAAGCCGCAGTGCATTGCACCTTTCAGCGCGGTTTTTTGTAACGGATGCTGATGTAAACTGCTCCAATGCGCAGGTAATAAATGAAAATACATGGCAAGTGTTGGCAGAGTTACCTGTACAAGGCAATACTGCTATTACTGGCACATTGCCAAGTGGTGTTGAGAGCATTCCCAAGTCTTTGCAAATCACTTGTCATAGTGACAGTAAAACCTATACGGTATATCACAAAATCCCTGCTGCACCGGCCATTAATTGGGAAAGTCAGGTGACAGTATCAGGTTGGGTAAATGGTAGTCATGCAGGGTATTATGACAATATAAATTATGTATCAGCCGCCTTCGTAAATAATAAAGCACCAGATGGACAGTGCACTTTCTCCAATTTAGTCGGGCAAGCCCCCAATGTTATTGAAAGCAAGCAAGGACTGGCTTTTAACAGTGCGCATTTTAGTACAGAAGGCGAAGCCTTGGCGGATGGACAATATGTATATAGATACGTTGTATCTGAAATTATTTGCAAAAATGCAGGTGGGACGACACGTGCTGTGGAAGCTTGGGACTTAGGTTATGATCATAACCCAGCGCCAGATAGAGATTATTCAGTGTATTCATACTAACTCCGTTAAGAAAGGCTAACCACTTAATTTTAGATGGTAAGTAGAGGTTTTTATAAAGCCTCTACTTTCTAATACAGGCTGAAATTGTAGAGGTCTTTGTGGTGTATCGAATTAAAAAAGTTTCATAGGGGTTTTGAACGGTGATTAAAGAGGTTGGGGGAGCTGCTCGGAAATAACCACAATATTAATACTCAGTGTTGGTATATTAGAGGGTGTTCAAAGGTTTATATGAGGGTCTAGCTAATACCCAAAAGTATTGCTCCAGAGTTTACTTGTAGGTAACTCTGGCTGGGTGTTGGTTCTTCATTGCGTGCAATACTCAAAAAGCGTAATACCAAAAAAACTGCCTGTCACTTAAGTACAAATTTGTGAACAGAGAACACCATTAGGAGATGCTTAAACACTTTAAACGACAATGGCTTATTGGCATGGCGTGTAGCTTGACTGTATTTGTAAATGTAAAAAAGCGAATGGCGCTATCAGTATCATTACAGGCACGCCATTTGTAAGCTTAAAACTGGATGCGTTTCAGCTCACCATCATGATATTCATACGCAAATGGTGACACGTTATATGATAGGTTTGGATACTCAGAGTAAGCAAGCATAGCAATTTGATAAAGGCCTGCTTCGTCATCCATAGGAACAACTAGAACACTGCTTCTATTGGGTAATACAACTGCGATAGGTCCCTTAAAGGTGGCTTTAACTTGTTGCTTAAAGTAATCACTAAATACTGCACTTGCTTCGTAGATTTCATCTGCAACAAACATATATAAATTGCTGCTTTCGTCTTTTTGATCAATCTTTTGAAATTTAGCATCTATCTTTTCTAAGTATGAATCTAAATTAGCTCGAGCAATCTGCTTTAATTGCTCTGGGGGTAAGTTGAATTCATCTAACTTTTCCTTACCAACATACTGAATACTTGTGGGGGTATCTATGGCTAACATCAGTACAAGTTCATCATTAATGGGTTCATAGTAAAAAGGAAAAGGAACATTTTTATCACCGGATTGATTAATTTTAGCGGTGAGCCCTTCAATATAAGAGGTCGGCTTTATGACAGGCTTTAATTGGCTAATTTGTAATTTAGACTCATCAGTTAATAAGTTAACACTTTTACTCGAATTGATATGATCTGCAAATATATCTGTAAGTAAACCTCTCTCCTGAGAGTACCTCAAATACGCATTGGTTAAATCTGTAGAGAGGGTGATGCCTTTGTCATAAGTGATCTCAAGTAATAAGTCACCGGTTACTTCGACTTTTGCATCTTTAAAGTGTTTTTGTGCCTCTTTCAAGTAGGCCTGTGTAAATGCCTGTTCAGATAGTAGTGAATTAGAGCTTGGTGACGAGAGGGCATAAAAAGAAGATGATAATCCCATCGCCACAGAGAAAAGTAGGGCTTTTTTCATTATTTAAATCCATATAAAAATACTTCTAGTACATAATATCGGTAATTGCCTTTAATGTCTTTAGTTATTGTTTTTATTATATTTTTAATAATCTAGTGAGGCGGGATAAGCTGGAGTAGTTACAAGCTTTTATGAAGTTGTCTGACAAACTTGGTCTGGTTTTGTCGGGGGAGCTGCTTACGACCCACCAATGCTTATTAACTTGAGTGTGATGGATAAAGCAAAAACAAAACAGCCAGTTAAAGAAGCTCTCTAACTGGCTGTTTTATAAAACTTAATGTGGTGGAGCTGGGGGGATTTGAACCCCCGTCCAGAAAGCGTCGATAATCGAACACCCATAAGAGAAACAATGACTTACCTATTTTTCAATAAGTTAGAATCTTATTGTTACCAGTTGATTCTAGCGATTGCTTACTAAAGTGGATGGAAATTGGATGTTATAAGCTAAGTTTACTTTATTTTATAGTATTACCCTCATTTATTTGTGGAATATAGTATTCTAATTCGGTGAGGTTTTGTTTTATTATTAAAAGTAGCTTAAATCACAAACTTTTGATGATTAGTCAACTGAGGGCTATATACACTTGAAAAATTTCAACAACGGAGATGAATTTGAAATACCCAATAGAGATTGAAAAGAGGCTTGTAGATATAGAAGATGTAATTTCAGCGTGGCCTACTAAAAAGAATATAGATGATGTAGTCACATGGATGCTCCAATTTGATAATGAAGACTTTGACCTTGCCTTTAGAATTATTAAAAATTTGAATGTTATTGGACCTGATGAACTAAATTCCGCTCTGGCGATATCTTACTCTAAACTGATGAGGAGAGCTAAAGCTAAAGGTATCAATATATCACTAAAAAATACTATGTTTGCAGCTGTCGGTGGAGCAAGCAAAAGTGGAGCAATGATTGCTTATAACTTTCGACTTATTAATGAATTGGCTTCTGCTAATTTTTTAGATGAAGAAACTATAAAATACATAGAGGAGGGGGAAGTAGAAAATCTGGTATTGGTAGACGATATTATTGCTACCGGAGACCAATCATCCGAAGAACTCAGAGAAGTGGCTGACTTAATGATACCTTTGGGTATCAAAAACATTTTTGTTTTAACTGCTGTGGGGATGAAAAAGGGCATTAAAAAAGTACAGGAGACAGAGTTAGCCGAAGTTTTCTCTGCTCTGGAATATGATGAAAAAGATACTTTGAAATCATACGATGCCAAGTTTTACGACGGTTTGTCTTATGAAGGTAGGAAAGATGTATTTGAGAAAATCTCTGGCTATGGAGGTTTGGGATATGGTGGAATCGGTGCTCTCATCACTTTCTATTACAATACCCCTAATTGCACGGTACCGTCAATCTGGGGGAATAGACATGGTTGGATTCCGCTATTTAACAGAGTTTCTGGAATAACAGGTATAGATAAACACTATCCAAAGTTAGCGAAGTATAAACCCGCTAAGAAACCACAGCAGGATAATCAAAACTCATTTACCATATTTGTTGAAAGTAAAACCGAAGAGCTGTTTTTTGACCTCCTTGCTGAGAAATATGATAACTTTGGATTTGACGTTTTTGATGCTATTTCCATTGGTCAGATGAGCACCGGAAAGCTACTAAACTCTCTAGGTAAACTAGCTAAACAGTATTTAGTCGCTCGTGTTGGAGATAAACGAATAAAGAGTTATATTGAAAACTTAAAAAAAGAAGTTGGAGAGGAACGTTATTTAGAAATTGAAGATATTATAGAGTATGCTGATATCAAAGCGATAATGGCTAGTGATGAGTTTGCAACATACTTCGGAAGAGGTGAGTTTGAATTCGACGAAAGTATATCTTCGAAACATATAGAGATAGGATTAATTAGAAGAACTCCTATAGCAAAAAGGGAGCGAAATCTTACTATTATTGTTGAACGATATCTTAATGAAAAGAAAATTAAGTCACTAATCGACATCATAAAAAGTAAAGCAAAGAAATAAAATTTAAAGATTGCTTTAAGGTTTATCTATGAAGCTAGTCAAGAATAAAATTTTAATTAATGAGCTTTCTCCTGAGCTCTAGTAGGCTAAACCTTACTCAGTTTTTACTTCGAATTTGCCAACGGATTCAACCTAACAGCATCCTCATAGTGGTTTGGGGCGAAGTGTGCATATACCATCGTTTGTTCGATTTTAGCGTGCCCTAAGACCTTCTGTAGTACCAAAATGTTGCCGCCGTTCATCATAAAGTGGCTTGCAAATGTATGTCTCATTACATGAGTGCATTGGCCGTCTGGTAGTTGTATTCCGGCTCTGTTAATAGCTCGCTCGAATGCCTTTCTACAATCTGTGAATAGTGGGCCTGTTTTTTTGGGTATCTCGTCGTACAGCGATTGACTGATTGGTACGCAGCGGTTCTTTTTGCCTTTGGTGTTTATGAAAGTAACTTTATAAGTATTACCTGATTTAATTACATGAGACCCATGTAAACCACATGTCTCTGATATTCTTGAGCCAGTGCTTAAACAGATTTTGTTGCAGGTGTTTGGTGCAGGTGATTGAGTGTCCCATAGCTTTCACATACCAATTTCATTCGTTCGGCGGAGGGAAGCGACTTTATGTAAAAGCCAAGTTGTAACTACCGATACACTCTGTTTTAAATTATACCTCCCCATATTTTCTATTTGGTTTATTTATTCTTAATTTCAATTAAATAATCAATTGATTCATGAGGTTGTGTTCTAGGTTCGGTTGATAATTATACTTTAACTCTACTGTAATATACTGTAATGTTTTTGAAACCCTGATTTGGGTAACATCCTGCGCATTTGGCTATAAATATTTTTATTTGAGTTGAAAAGGACCTTTTATGCAATCGGCAGTATCTAACAGTTTTATCGGCTCTAGCGCTGATTTAGTCACAGCTATTATTTGTGGTGTGCTTGCGGTTATTTTCTTTTTTGGCTTTTGGCATGCTAAAAATAAAAAATCCCCCGAGTTTGTTAACTATGTTCCTACTTTACTTACTACAATGGGTATTTTTGGTACGTTTCTGGGTATAGTTTTAGGTTTATTCCACTTTGATCATACGCAAATAGACTCAAGTATTACTGCATTACTAGATGGGCTGACAACCGCCTTTATTACCAGTTTGCTGGGGTTGTTGTTATCCATTATTTTTAAGTTCACCCAAACCACATTTTTTAAGCAAAGTGAGGTCGAAGCTGTATCGAACGCTTCGCCAGAGGCCATTTTAGCAGCCATCAAAGCGCAAACGGTTGCAACCAGCGAGCTAAAAGATGCACTAGTCGGAAATGAAGAAAGCACTTTGCTGGGCCAAATTAAATTATTGCGATCAGATGGCAACCATAATTTTATGCAAGCACAAGCATTGCAAAAAGAGCAATTTGAGGCACAGTCGCAAAGGCAAACAGAATTTGCAGATAAGCTTTGGATCAAACTGCAAGATTTTGCAGATACATTGTCTAAATCGGCTACAGAAGAAATTATTGCCGCTTTAAATAACGTGATTGCCGACTTTAACCAAAAGCTCACCGAGCAGTTTGGCGACAGCTTTAAACAGCTTAACGAGGCAGTCTTTAAACTCGTTGAGTGGCAAGAAAACTACCGTATTCAACTCGAAGAAATGAAAGCACAGTACAGCCACGGGGTTGAAGCCATTGTGAAAACCGAAGGATCAGTGGCAAGCATTAACGAGCACGCAAAATCAATTCCGCAGTCTATGGATACCCTTACAGATGTCATGGAAGTCAATCAGCATCAACTGGCTGAACTAGAAAGGCATTTAGCCGCGTTTGAGCAAATGCGCGACAAAGCTGTGGAAGCAGTGCCTCAAATACAGCAACATGTTCAACAA
This sequence comes from Pseudoalteromonas sp. MMG033, assembly GCF_057197785.1. Lineage (NCBI taxonomy): Bacteria > Pseudomonadati > Pseudomonadota > Gammaproteobacteria > Alteromonadales > Pseudoalteromonadaceae > Pseudoalteromonas > Pseudoalteromonas sp. MMG033. The sequence continues at coordinate 4,545,590 of NZ_CM170070.1, read as the reverse complement.
ACCGTACAGGATATTGGGGCTGCGGTAGAAGAAGCAAGCATACATTACACATCATTATTAACGCATTCTGATGAATACATAAATAAACACATAAGCTGCTCAGAAGCGCTATTGGATAAGTTTGTTAGTACTACTGAGCAAGGTATTGACGCCGTTGGCAACAAACTGATCAGTAGCTCAGAAAATATGGGTAAAGCGCTGGATATTGCCAGCACAGAGTTTACACATTCAGCCTCCAGAACAAATGAAAGCTTGCAAACCAGCTCAGATCACTTAGCCGATGGCAGTGACAAGATGCAGCAGCACATTAAAGATGCGGTTTCTGATTTAAATAACAACATGCGTGACTTAATTGAAAAAGTGGTCGTTGAAGCGCGTACCATGACCACCACGTTTAAAGAGGCAAATTCGGAGCTTGCGCAAGGTACCAAACAAGCAAGGGATACCTTTGTTACAACCAATAATGAAGTCTCCGAACATATTAAACGCATTGTTGAGCAAGTAGCTCAAGAACAAATGCAACAAACCCAGCGCACGTTTGTGGCCATTGAAGAAGCCGCGAACCAACAACTCACTAAAACACATGAAACCGTTGAAAATCAGCTCAAAATGATTGACCAGTCGATGCAAGAAGAACTCACACGAGCACTGCAGTTGATGGCTAATTCGCTGGGCCAAATCTCTGGTAAATTTGCAGATGACTACCAAGTGCTAACACAGCAAATGAAGCGGGTAGTTGACCAAGGAGCGACGGTGTAATGGAGCATATTTTTGGTAAGCGCAAAGCGCCAGAAGAGGGCGGTGAGCATTGGCTGTCTATCTCTGACTTGATGGCAGGCTTAATGATGGTGTTTTTATTTATCGCCATTGTATTTATGCGCCACACTATGAAAGAAAATGAAAAAATAAAGAGTGTTGCGGTCGCTTATCAAGAAAATCAAGTCGCCATTTATGACTCGCTGATGAAAGAGTTTGAAAAAGACCTAGCAAAATGGGGCGCTGAGATCGACAAAGAAACACTGGCTTTTAATTTTCAATCACCAGATGTGTTGTTTGACGGCGGCGAAATTGACTTTAAACCACGATTTGCACGCATACTAGATGACTTTTTCCCGCGATATTTAAACGTACTCAAGCCATTTCGTAGTTCAATTGACGAAGTCAGGATTGAAGGCCACACCAGTAGCGAGTGGAACAAAGATAGCACCGAAGAAGAAGCTTATTTTAAAAATATGAAGCTGTCACAAGGCAGAACTCGGGCGGTTTTAGCCTATTTATACAACTTAGTGCCAGAAGAAACGGCTTGGATCAAACGCAATATTGCGGCGGTTGGCTTTTCTTCGTCGCGTTTAATTTTGACTGATAACGGCGAAGAAGATGCCGAGCAATCACGGCGAGTGAGCTTTAGGGCCATCACCAATGCACACATTCAGATTAAGCGCATTTTAGAGGCGCAAGAGTAATGGAAATTGAAATAGACCTCAGTGGGCTACAAGCAGCCGCAGCTAGAATGGGGGCGCCAGATAAACAGATTAAACTCGAATCAGGGCTGGGTCGATTAAATGAAATCGATAGTGGTCTTGGTAAAGGTCTGGTGTTAGGGGAAGATTTACAATTAACTGAAATTGATAACGATAATGGGGTTTTATCATATAAGGGTCGGCAAGTTTTACTCTACATACCTTTGCAAACACTACCCATTGAAGACGTAATAAAAAATGGAAAGTTAAAAAGAGCTAAACGTCTACACGTCGCTGAGTGTAGAACATTGGAAGCAATGAGGAACGATGGCCGTTATGATAGTTATTTTGTGACTAATGATATTAATGGAAAATATTTAGTTAAAGGAAAAAGCAAAATAACTAAAGGAGAAGTCGAAGGAATAGCAGAATTAGGTGTATGCATGAACTGTTTAGAGGTTCTTAATTATAAGGGCTATGCTGATAAAAATTATAATGAACGAAATGAAATTTTCCAAAGCCTAAGATTACCTGAATTGTTTTCAACCTATAGCTCTTACTTCAAATACTATCCTACACAGAAGACATCAATAGGTAGTTATACGCAAGACTGGAAACAAATATCTAGACAATATAGACAAACACAAAATTATACATGTGAGCAGTGCGGCGTTGACTTGAACCAATACAAGTGGCTTTTACAAACACATCATATTAATGGGGTAAAGACAGACAACTCCAGTAATAACTTGCGTGCACTGTGCTTAGATTGCCATAAAAAACAACCAAAGCATGAACATATGAATGTGACTCACAAAGACCAGCTTTTAATAAATCAACTCCGAAGAGAGCAACATAAATTTGACTGTAGTGAATACTCAGATGTCCTGCAATATGCAGACTCAGCATTAGAAGGATTATTGCTAAAGTGCAGAAAGCACAACTTACCCACGCCTGAGTTAGGTATTTGCATAAAACTTGGCAATGAGCTGATATCGATTGACCTCGCTTGGCCACGTAAAAAGTTTGCCGTGGTGATAGAGCACTCACAACTAGTAGCATTAAGAGCATTGGGTTGGGATGTATGGTTAGCCAGTGACGGGCTTGCCAACTTTTATGCGATGCAAAAATACATCCGGTAGGGCTCAATTTTGGGTAGCAAAAAGGGTATGATATTGCCATTAAAAACAGCTGGTTTGGTTTTCAGCCAGCAAACAAGGTCAATTGCCTAAGTGCGTAAAACCAAAATTAGATGGCATCTGTTGGAACGAATTAACAAATCGGTTGTGGCATATCAGTTAATGGAATCACGACCGGAAATAAATTAAAAGACATTGCTTAGCTGCAATGACTTGTTGGAAAAATAAATGACGAATAATAACTTCTCTCAAACCGCTGCTTTTCTCTGGTCAGTCGCTGACTTACTTCGCGGTGACTTTAAGCAATCACAATATGGTCGCGTTATTTTACCTTTTACGCTACTACGTCGCCTTGAATGTGTATTAGAAGAATCAAAAGACGCTGTTGTTGCACAGGCTGAAAAAATAAAGGCCATGAATCTGCCTGAAGACGCACAGGAAAAAATGTTGCTACGTGCGACTCAAACAGAAAAAAACAAAGGCGGTTTGTCATTCTTTAATACTTCGCCAATGAACCTCAGAAAAATGGGTCAGAGTGATATTAAAGACAACCTTGAAAACTACATTCAGTGCTTTTCAAAAGATGCCCGTGAAATCTTTGAACACTTTAAGTTTGATGAATTTGTTGGCCTGCTTGACGATGCTAACCTGCTTTATAAGGTGGTTGAAAAGTTTTCTAACACTGACTTAAGCCCTAAAGCGATTTCAAACCACGACATGGGTTTGGTGTTTGAAGAGTTAATCCGTCGATTTGCTGAAAGCTCAAACGAAACCGCAGGGGAGCACTTTACCCCACGTGATATCGTACGTTTAACTACGTCATTAGTCTTCATGGAAGACGATGACGCCCTAACCAAAGACGGGATTATCCGCACCATATACGATCCAACCGCAGGTACAGGCGGCTTCCTATCGTCAGGCATGGAATATGTGCATGAGCTAAACCCGAAAGCAGTGATGCGTGCCTTTGGTCAAGAGCTTAACCCAGAGTCATACGCTATCTGTAAAGCCGATATGTTGATTAAAGGGCAAGACGTCAGCCGCATTAAGTTGGGCAATACCCTATCAAACGATCAACTACCGATCGATCAATTCGATTATATGTTATCTAACCCACCATTTGGTGTGGATTGGAAAAAAATCGAAGGTGATATTAAAGATGAGCACATTCTAAAAGGCTTTGATGGTCGCTTTGGCGCAGGTCTTCCCCGTGTATCAGACGGCTCTTTACTATTTTTAATGCACTTAATCAGTAAGATGCGTGACACTACCTCTGTTGAAGGCAATATCAGTGATGGTGGGCGTATTGGTATTATCTTAAATGGCTCACCACTCTTTACAGGTGGAGCAGGCAGTGGCGAGAGCGAGATCCGCCGCCATATTTTAGAAGCCGACTTACTAGAAGCCATCATCGCCTTGCCAACCGATATGTTCTACAACACAGGCATCGCCACGTATGTTTGGGTGTTATCTAATAAAAAAGAGGCTGAGCGCAAAGGCAAGGTACAGTTAATAGATGGCTCTAATTTGTGCGGTAAAATGCGCAAATCACTTGGCTCTAAACGTAACTTGATGAGTGATGATGATATTAAAACCATCACCCGCGCTTTTGGTGACTTTGAGGTAATAGATGCTCGACCTGTTGATAAACCCGTCTCTTCACAAGGGCAAGAAAAGTCTAACCGTGGGCGTCAATCAATGACCCCTAAAACAGAAGCGCCGAAAACCTTTGCCAGCAAAATTTTCAATACCTACGAGTTTGGCTATCGCCGTTTAACCATCGAACGACCTCTACGTTTATCTGCACGAATCACCGACCAAAAGGTAGAGTCATTACGCTTTGCACCTAAACCGTTTAACGCAGTGATGAAGTCTGTTTATGACTTGTTTGAAACTACGTGGACTGAAGAAACATATGGTGATTTAAAGCCTTATGAAGATGAAGTACGCAGGCTGGTTAAATCCGACTTTCCAGAGCTGAAAGAAAAACAGATTAAAGATTTGATCAACAGTAAAATTTGGTTGTTCCAAAAGTCATTGATGGAAAAAGCCCAAAAACTTAAAACAGAAGTCGGCACAGAGCAGCATGATGATTTTAATCAGTTTGAACGCACCCTAAAAGCAGCCTTTAAAGCGACTGATGTTAAATTTGATGCCAAAGAGAAAAAACAATTCCTTGATGCAATAACTTGGAAGAACCAAGACGCCGAGCCAGTCATAAAAAAGGTAATGAAAGATGAAGCCGCTCCACTTTATGGTTCATTTGAATACAAAGGTAAAGTAGTTGAGTTCCAGCAAGATGGCGATCTGCGTGATAACGAGAATGTACCGCTTGACCCAAGTGTAACCACATCTGATTTAATCGAAACCTACTTTAACAAAGAAGTTGCTCCACACGTTGCTGATGCTTGGATTAATGCCACGAAGCGTGATGAAAAGGACGGTGAAATAGGTGTAGTGGGCTATGAAATACCTTTTAATCGCCATTTTTATGTTTACCAACCGCCTCGTGCACTGGAAAAAATTGACGAAGATTTAGACTCAATTAGTGTTGACATTATGAAGCTACTTCAAGAGGTGCATTCATAATGAGTAAATACAAGCCATATAAGGATTATAAAGTCTCGAATGTTGATTGGCTTGGTGATATCCCAAGTCACTGGATATGCACAAATTTAAAACGATATTGCAATGTAACTGACGGAAGTCACCATTCACCTAAAATTCAGGAGAATGGTTATCCATTTATTTCAGTAACTGACGTAGGTATCAACTCGATTAATTTTGAGGCAGCAAAGAAAATCTCAGAAAAAGACTATATTCGTTTGGTTAAAGAGGGCTGTAAACCAAAAATTGGTGACGTATTACTTACGAAAGACGGAACGATTGGAAGAGCGTGCATCGTTGACGGTGATATGCAAGATTTTGTTATCTTGTCTTCATTGGGTTTGCTCACTCCAAGTGATAGATTAGCTAACCGCTTCCTATACTATTATTTAGTTTCAGGTATCAATGTTGATCAGATGAATAGCATGATTCACGGTTCTGCCTTACGCAGAATGACAATCAGTAAAATTGATCAGTTGATAGTTACGTTCCCTCCTTTTAATGAACAAGAGCAAATCGCCAACTTCCTCGACCACGAAACCGCAAAAATCGATATCCTAATCGAAAAGCAGCAACAGCTTATTAAGCTGTTAAAAGAAAAGCGCCAAGCGGTGATCAGCCATGCCGTAACCAAGGGTTTAAATCTCGAAGCGCTGATGAAAGACTCTGGTGTGGAATGGTTAGGCGAAGTGCCTGAGCATTGGGATACATCAAAATTGAAGTACCTTACCACGCAAATAGTTGATGGAGCACATTTTACGCCTACATACGTAGACGATGGTATACCATTCCTTAGGGTTACTGATATTCATAAAAAAGAAATAGACCTTAACAATATTAAATTTATTCCTAAAACAGAACATGAAGAGCTTATTAAGAGGTGCAAACCAATAAGAGGCGATTTACTTCTATCAAAGAATGGCACAATAGGTGTTCCCAAAGTTGTAGATTGGGATTGGGATTTCAGTATCTTCGTCAGTCTGTGTCTAATTAAATTTAATAAAAAAATTGATGTTAATTATGCATATTACTTTTTTAAAACACATGAAATTCAAGAGCAAATATTCGGTCAAATAAAGCAGAGTACAGTTATCAATTTGCATTTAGATAAAATTGCGAAATTCGTATTTACAGTTCCACCTATAAATGAGCAAAAAGATATAGTTGAGTATTTAGATGAAATAATTGGGAAGTACGATCTACAAGTTATAAAAGCAGAGGAAATGAACGATTTACTCAGAGAACGCCGCACAGCGCTTATATCAGCGGCAGTCACAGGCAAAATTGATGTACGTAATTGGCAAATGCCTGAAGTGAGTGAAGAGGAAGTGGCGTAATGGATTTAAACTTATGGAAGGGAATTTCTAGTTTTGTTGCAATTGATAAATATCCGACACTACCTTGCCCATATTGCGCTGAAATAGGCTTGAAGTTAGAACAGTCGAGTATTCAAGCACGCGTTGTTACTGAAGGAAAGCTCCTTGAAGCGAGCAAGCGATATCAAAGGGACAAAGATGAAAGTGAAAAAAAGCGCAAAGAAAGGCATAGCAATACCGAAGAATCAGACCCATTTTTGGTCAAGCTAATTTTGGCCGCATTTGATTATTATTCAGAGGCTACCTCTCCAATTAACGGCGTGCCTCATCTTTTTAATAGTTTTTACCATTGCGAAAAATGTAATGGGAATGTATCAGCTTCAGGCGTATTGCTTAAGCCTAAAATGGGTTTAGAAGACAAGCCAAAACCTGATTTTGTTAAGGTTGAGCATTTTTCTCCAACAGTGCCAATTTTCAACCTTTCTGAAAATACACCTCATGAAGTAGGTAAAGAGTTATTTGATGCCTTTAAGCATTTCCATTTTGATACGCCTTCATCTGCGTCTAAATTAAGACGCGCTATAGAACGGTTTTGTGATGATATGAAGCTTGACGGAAAAGTGCTACATAGTCGGATAGATCAATTAAAAAAAACGTACCCTGAGGAAGCTAAACAATTACTTGCTCTCAAATTGATAGGTAATGAAGGAACTCATGGCTCTGGTGTAGATGAACTTGATTTGCTGTATGCATTTCAGATTTTTCAGGTGGTATTAGAGCTTTATGACCGTAAAGCTAGGCTCGACTCAATCCAAATTTGTTATAAAAAGTTAGCAGATAAATACGATAAGAAAAAGCAAAAACAACTAGTGCACAAAACTCCTGCGGTATAACTAAATAGTTAATGGAATTAATGATGAATGACGCAACCCAAGAAAAAATTTTTCAAAACGATATTATCACCCAAATGGTGGCAAATGGTTGGGTGCAAGGCCAACCTGAACACTATAATCGTGAGTCAGCCTTATATGAGCAAGATGTCCTCACTTTTGTAAAAGAAACACAACCGAAAGAGTGGCAAAAGTTTTGTAAGGTTTACCCGATTGATTCAGAGCGCCACTTTATTGATGCGCTCGTGGTACAGCTTAAAAAAGCGGATGTAAATGCAACTGATAAGGCATCACGCACTTATGGTACTTTAGGTGTACTGCGTCACGGCTTAAAAATACGTAATGCGCGTTTTTCATTATGCCAGTTTAAGCCAGAGCATGATTTAAACCCTGAAACCCTTGCCCGTTACCAGAAGAATATTTGCCGCATTGTACCTGAGCTTGTGTACAGCCCATATGCAACAAAAGAGCATTTAGCTGAGACTGGCAAAAAAGCTAAGGCATGGCGCATTGACTTGGTGCTGTTTGTTAATGGCTTGCCTGTATCAACTTTAGAGCTTAAGTCTGAATTTAAGCAAGCAGTTGAAAAAGCCATTAAGCAATATAAGCGCACTCGTTTACCAAAAGACCCTGCGACCAAGAAGCCAGAACCACTATTAACCTTTAAACGCGGTGCGTTAGTGCACTTTGCTGTAAGCCAATATGAAGTCTATATGGCAACTAAACTGGCAGGTGACGATACCTTCTTCTTACCGTTTAACAAAGGTACAAGCGAAGGTGGCGCGGGTAATGATATTTCAACGCGCTCTAATGAAAGGGATCTAAACCGCTATGCGACAGATTACTTGTGGAATGAGGTTTTAACGCCGGATAACTTACTCAATATAATTGGCCGCTTTATTCACTTACAGATTGAAGAGGTCGAGGATTGGGAAGGTCGCAAAACCAAAAAAGAAACCCTGATATTCCCGCGTTATCACCAATGGGATGTAGTGACTAAGTTGATTGGTGCTGCCATAGAAGAGGGCACGGGCAATAGATACCTTGTGCAACACAGTGCAGGGTCAGGTAAATCAAATTCGATTGCTTGGACAGCACATCAGCTTTCAACCTTGTATGATACAAACGGCAACAAGCAATTTCATTCAGTGATTGTGGTAACAGACAGAACAGTTCTTGATGATCAGCTACAAGATACCATTTATCAATTTGAACATGCTGATGGTGTGGTTCAAAAGATAAACACTAAGGAAGATAAAGGTCGTTCTAAATCTGAAAAGCTTGCTGAAGCTTTAGAGAATTCAGCGCCGATTATTATAGTAACTATTCAAACCTTCCCGTTTGTATTACGTGCAATTGAAAACTCTACCTCGCTCAAAGAGCGTAACTATGCGGTCATTGCTGATGAAGCGCACTCATCGCAAAGTGGCTCTACAGCGCGTCAGTTAAAAGAAGTATTAATGACTGATGAAGCGGATGATGATACAGAACTCAACTCTGAAGATATTCTAGATGCAACGATTGCCGCTCGCCGTGGTAGCGCCAACTTAAATTACTATGCCTTTACGGCAACACCCAAGGCTAAAACACTAGAGTTATTTGGTCGCAAACCCAACCCTGAGTTACCTGCATCTAAACAAAACAAGCCAGAAGCGTTTCATGTTTATTCAATGCGCCAAGCCATTGAAGAAGGCTTTATTCTTGATGTATTGAAAAACTACACCAATTACCAAGTCGCTTATCAATTAGCACAAAAAATAGAAGCGGCTGATCAAGAGGTAGATAGTAAAAAGGCCAAAGTAAAACTGAATCAATGGGTGCGCTTGCACGAATACAACATCTCACAAAAGGTGAAGGTGATTGTTGAGCATTTTAAAGACAACGTGATGGGCTTATTGGGCGGCCAAGCAAAAGCCATGGTTGTGACTAGCTCTCGTAAAGAAGCGGTGCGCTATAAACTAGCTTTTGATAAATATGTGACAGAAAACGGCTATCAGTCTATTCGCGCTTTGGTGGCGTTTTCAGGTGAAGTTGAATTTAGCAAAGATGATCCTGACTCTATTGCTTTGCTTGATCAAAAGTTCACTGAAAAAAGCATGAATCCAGATCTTAAGCAAGATATGCGAGAGGCGTTTGACACCGACAGCTATCAACTCATGCTAGTGGCTAATAAGTTTCAAACAGGATTTGATCAACCGAAGCTTTGCGCCATGTATGTGGATAAAAAACTGGGTGGTGTTGAGTGTGTTCAAACGCTATCTCGTTTAAACCGTACTTACCCTGGTAAAGCGCAGTGCGGCACGTTTGTACTCGACTTCTTCAATGACCCTCAAGATATTTTAGATGCCTTTCAGCCTTACTATCAAACAGCAGAACTCGCTGATGTAACAAACCCTGATGTGGTATTTGAGTTAGATGAAAAGCTACGCACCAGCGGCATATTCCTATGGAATGAAGTTGAACAATTCTGTGAAGCATTCTTCACTAAAAACAAATCAAATGCAGCTATCAGTAATATTTGCAAGCCTGCGGTAGACCGTTGGCAAAAACGCTATAGCTTAGCGGTAGACGCATATATTCAAGCCAAAGACATGTTTGAGCGCACCAAAAAAACAGGTGACGCAGTGCTGATTGCCAATGCTGAAAATAGCTTTAAAGAGTGTAAGCAAGAGAAAGATCGCCTTGAAATCTTCAAAAAGGATTTAGGTAGCTTTACTCGCTTTTACGAGTTTATGTCGCAGATAGTCGATTATGACGATAAAGAGCTAGAGAAGCTAAGCCTTTATGCAAGACATCTACGCCCGTTATTACGCGAAAAGGTGATTGAAGAAGATGATATCGACCTTGATAACGTAGTCATGAGTCATTACCGCTTATCTAAAATTCGCCAGCAAGATATTAAATTAAAAGAAGACAGTCCCGAATCCCAGCTTGAGCCAAGCAGTGATGTGGGTAGTGCAAAGGCGAAGGACAAAAAAGAAGAGTTTATGTCTAACATTCTTGCACGCCTGAATGAGGTGTTCATCACCGACAACCTCACTGACAAAGATATGATCAACTATGCATTCACCGTGCGCGACAAGCTCACTGAAAATGAGTCGGTAATGAAGCAAATAGCCAATAACTCCCGTGAGCAAGCCATGCTCGGCGACTTCCCTCAAGCCATTGATGACGCGATCTTGGACAGCAGTACTGCTCATCAAGAGCAAATGATGCAGTTGTTGTCTGACCCATCGAAAACAGCGCAGTTTGCACGGGTGGTGTTTGATATGTTGAGTGGGCCTTTAAAAACAACCTAAAGTGGTGCGAGATATATATTTTTAGCGATGTACAGCCCATTTATCGCTGCAGTATAAGAATGTGTTTAAGGATTAAATAATGATAAGTAAAGAACACCTGCGAACTATAGTGGAAAAGGCACTGCTAGAAAACGCGTTGCCTGTGAATCACTCTGTTTTAACGCCACATCTTGAAAATATATATACGGAGCTGAAAGGCATTATTGCTTTACCTTCTTGGGATAATAAAAAAGATACTTTGGCGCAGATCAGCGCGTTAATTTTGCAAATTAATTCAAATGATGGCTTTAATGAGCAGTTAAAAAGTAGCTTAATTGAATCTTTAAAGTTAAGTGTAACCGAAAGCAGACCTTGCTGGTTTGTGGGGGCGAGTTGGGGCAAGCAAAGCGTTGACCAAACCCAGCGATTTATTGAGCAAGGAATTTGGGAAAACGGCTATGAAGACAAGTACACTCAAGATGTAAAAAGCATCAAGGTGGGCGATAGAATCGCTATCAAGTCTGCGTATACAAGGCGTAAAGACTTACCTTTTGAATCTCGAGGTAACACGGTTTCTGTCATGGGGATCAAGGCCGTCGGGGTAGTGACGGGCAATAAAAAGGATGGACGGCAGCTTCAAGTCGATTGGCAAAAAACCTATTCACCAGCCAAAGAGTGGTATTTTTATACAGGCAGAACCACAGTATGGCGAGTAGAGCCGGGTGAGTGGATCACCGATGCGCTGATTAAGTTTACATTTGAAGGCGCTGAACAAAATTACAAAAAGTTTGCCAATCATGCCTCGTGGAAAGAACGGTTTGGCGACATACCCGAAGACGATATTAGATTTAAATGGACTGGTTTTTATGAGGCCATTGCCAATGAACTAAGTGGTTATAAAACCAATAGAGCAGCTTTAATTGATTGGATGATGACGGTTGCACAAAAATACGACCTATCTTATATCATGGGTAAAAACCTTGAAGATATTGACCCATTTACAGTTATAGGCATTTTCAATCGTAATATAAGACCTGACACCCGCAAAGAGATCGCTCACGAGCTTGCTGACTTTTTACAGCTAGATATACCGGTACCGGAGTCTTTTGAAGCGATCCCTGTATTGAATAATCAAAGGTCTTGGTTTTTTTCCTCTAAAGAAGAAAGAGGAGAAGAGGACATCAATAATCTTTGGGCTTTATTTGATGCTGCCAGAGATTTAGCGGATGAAAATAGTGAAGATGATTCGGTATTTGTGAATTTATACAACAAAGTGGCGGCCCAGCATGGCATACGCTGGAACTTGTCGATGGGATTGTATTGGATAAGGCCATGGAGCTTTCCGACGCTTGAAAAGCAAAGTAAAGCGTATTTGGCAACACTGTCTATTAAACCGCAAAGAAATGGCCCCGATAGAAGTTGCAGTGGTCGTGATTATTTGTCAATTAGAGAAGATTTACAAATCAGGTTTGCAGAGCCTGAATTTCCAGTGCATTCATTTCCTGAGCTGTCGCTTTTGGCTTCGCTAAAACCAATTCAAAAGAAAGAAAACACGCGTTTAACATGGAAAACAGAGGTATTGTCCCGAGTTAAAGACCTTTGTCATGAAAAGCGCAGCGCGTTTTTTTCACGCGTAGAGTTCAAAGCACGTTACCTAAAAGAGTTAGAGGCTTTATTCCCTGAAAACAACAGCGCTGAGTTTTCGATTGATAGCAATATGCAAAAGCTGCGTGATGAAGATGAGATCCGTTTTGTCACTGGTGGTAACTATGAGTGGTTGAGTTACGAAGAGTCTTTAGAAGATGATGAGCAGCAAGAAGCGTTTAAAGGAAAAGAATATACGGTAGAAAGCATCGTTGAGGAAGGCTGCTTTTTATCACAAGATGCGCTTGAAGACATGTTGTATTGCCTAAAAGAAAGAAAAAACCTCATTTTACAAGGGCCGCCGGGAACCGGAAAAACATGGCTTGGAAAGCGTTTAGGCTATGCGTTAATTGGACAGGAACAGCAAGATTTTATAAAAGCGGTGCAATTTCATCCAAATATCTCTTATGAAGATTTCATCATAGGTTGGCGACCAAATGAAGACGGTAATCTGTCGCTATGTGAAGGACCATTTTTAGAGTTTGTTAGGCTTGCGCAACAAAATGCTAAAAATAATTATGTTGTGGTAATAGAAGAAATTAACCGAGGCAATCCCGCGCAAATTTTTGGTGAAATGCTGACCTTACTGGAAGAAGGTAAACGCACACCGCGAGAAGCTTTGGAGTTGAGTTACCGTATTAAAGGTGACGAGCCTGTATATATCCCTGAAAACCTTTATGTGATTGGTACTATGAATGTGGCTGATAGATCCCTTGCCATGGTTGACTTAGCACTACGCAGGCGTTTTTCATTTATTGATCTTGAACCTACTTTTGGCAAGCCATGGCGTGACTGGGTGCACCAAGAAACAGACATTGACTTGACCAGCTTAGAAGCAATTGAACGCCGTATCAATGCGCTAAATAAAGTGATTGCTGCAGACGAGAGCTTGGGTGAGCAATTTAAAATAGGTCATAGCTATGTAACCCCAGCGCGCGGCCGTAAAATTGAAGATGTAGGTCGCTGGTTTAAATTAGTGGTAGAAACCCAGATATATCCAGTGTTGATTGAATATTGGTTTGATAAGCCAAGTAAAGCAAAGCAGCAAAAAGACGCGTTATTAAAACCGCTATGAGTATTGTAGAAACCGTTAAGTGCAATACGGCTGCGGGAATACCCGTCAGAAATTTATGGCTTTTGATGCTGTATGCGTCTGATTTTCGCTATTTGCTGCATCAAAAAGGTGACAAAGAAGACATTGATGAAGATGTTGCGAACTTGGTTGCAGAGGTGTTTTGTAGTGAGGTGAACACTAGGCTAAAACGCCAGTTAAGTCATGGCTATAAACGCACCTCAGGTGAATTGAATCGTGTTCGAGGTCGCATTAATACGCTAGAGACGTATTCAAAAGGTTTACTTAAAAAAGGTAAAGTGAGCTGTGCTTTTGAGACGTTATCTGTCGATACGGCCAGAAACCGTTTTATTTTGGGGGCGCTACAGCGTTTGCTTTGCTTGGTCTCAAGCAAACAGTTAAAGCAAAGTTGTGTAAGCCTTGTTAAGTCAATGAAGCAGCATGGCGTATCAGATAAGCTCGATAGACAATATCACCCTAAATATGAGCGGTTTGGCAAGCATGAGATGGCTGATCGCAAGGTATTACAGTTGGCTGCGCTGGCTTTTGATCTAGCGCTTATAAATGAGTCGGCGGCCAATCAACTTTACCCATCTCCAGACAAGCAAGCATATTGGGTAAGAAAGTTGTTTGAAAAAGCCGTAGCAGGCTTTTATACCGCTAAGCTAGGTAAGGGTTGGTCCGTTAGACGAGGTAAGCGCTTAAATTGGCGTATAGATGGTGCATCAGAGTTAATTGATAAACTTATGCCATCGATGCAAATAGATATGCAACTTGAAAACTTAGTGGCCCAGCGGCGGTTAATCATAGACACAAAATACACATCAATAACCACACATAATTATTATGGTGGAGAAATATTCAAAAGCGGTTATATCTATCAACTCTATACCTATTTAAGGTCACAAGAGTGTACCAATGATCCTTTATCTTTGACCTCATCGGGCATGCTATTACACCCTTCGATTGGTGAACATTATGATGAAGTTGTTAGCATACAGGGGCATGATATACGCTTTTGTACGGTTGATTTGACTGAGTCAGCCGCTGAAATAAATCGTCAGCTGATTGGGTTGTTGGGGTAGTTTGTAATTAGCCTGTTAAGTTTGAGGTCGGATGCTGTAGTAGCGAATGAGCTACGGTTGGTGATCATCAGGACGCTATCTTGGATCATGTGCAGTTAGGTGTTACGTGAATCAGACCTTATTGATAAAGCCTCGGCTTTATATAAATTTTTTACATTAACCAGAGCTTAAATGCGCTAGGAAGCCATAATAATGGGAAACAAGATTCAACTAAACTTAAAGAGCAAACTAATCATTGTCAGTATTCTAATGCTGGTGGTTATTTCTTGGTTGGATGTATTGGACAATTTGTCGAAAGACTTTTTGAACGACTCAATCACTCAGGCCGGGCTTACTTTTGCGAGTGCAAAGGCAATAAATGCTTCGGTTTCTGTTATGCAAAGCTTTAGCGTCGACTTTGGGGTGTCTATTTCACCTGGAGAGGTGTTAGATCCTGTTAACGATATGGTTGAAGACTTTTCTACGTTGATGAAGTACGCTTTGGGTTCTTTGTTACTTCAAAAGCTGTTAGTTGAAATAGTCTCCATGGGCTTTTTCAAAGTGTTGTTAACTTTAACAGCTGGGGTTTCAATACTTTATATCATTAATCCGGCATTACGGCTCAAAGCTTTTGTTTTCAAACTGCTAGTGACTTTTGTCGCACTGCGCTTTTTTGTTGTATTGCTAGTCATAATAAATAGTTTGGCTAGCCAGCTATTCTTGGATGACAAAATAGATAAAGATATCGTTGCGCTCAATGTATCGTCGTCTAACCTTTCTGAGCTGCAAGGGACTCCAAGTGGCCTGCCAGACCATATCCGTAGTGACCTAACAAGAGATGTACAAGAAAGGGAGGTTGAAGTAGGTAAACTAACCCGAGAAGCTTCAAGGCTGGACGCAGAAATAACCCAATCTAGAGAAGAATTAAATAAACTCGAAGCGCTATATGCAAAAGTGCCCGTAAAAGAAAAGTACCTCGTTAATACGCAGGAAGTTACAAGCCTTAAACGTGCTATGAATGATGCTGAAAATGATATTCGTAGGCTGCAAGATCACAGAGACAGAACACAAGATAAGCTTGAAGATATTAATGATGAAATTGAAGTACTTAGCAGACAGCTAAATGGGGAAACGTCATTCTTTGAAGATATTGGCAAGGCAGTGTCGGGGGCATCAGCGCAGTTTATCAAGTTTAAAAATAAGTTTTCTTATGATGTTTTAAAAAATACCATCGGCGATACGATTGATACTATGCTAGGCGCTATGATCCCGTTCATTTTAAAAACTCTATTATTACCGTTTTTGTTCATTGTTGGATTATTGAAGCTTTTCAAGGGGATTTGGGCCATTGATTTGGGAGCTGAAACTCGAAAAGTGAGTGATTCAATTAACGAGACTGTTAAAAGTCTAACTGAGAAAGAGAACGAGCAAGCTCAATTGCCCATCAGTAAAGAGTAAGAATCGAATTTTGAGGAGCCTCACAAAGGGGCTCATCATTCTTATGTTGGGATTTATTACAATTTGATGGGTGCTTTAAGTATTGATTGTGATGTCTAGCAAGGAGCTCTATTTACCTATCAAATTGACTAGTTAGCTTAGGGGGAAGTGGCTAGTTTGTATTTTTATGATGTGGTTTAGTTCCTTCTCAGTGAACTTGTATAGCCTCTCTGTAGTGGGTATTGGATGAGTGCACAGCCGGAGGTGGTTGGCCATTCTATTTCAAATAGGCCATTCAAAATACTTCAGTTTATGGGGGAGCTACAAGAATGTGGACACTTTATTTCAGACACAAAAAAGCCAGTTAAAGAAGTTCTCTAACTGGCTGTTTTATAACACTTAATGTGGTGGAGCTGGGGGGATTTGAACCCCCGTCCAGAAAGCGTCGACCCTCGGTCCTACATGTTTAGTATCGTCTATTGGTTAACCTTTAAATCTCGGACGAACACGATAAGTAAAGGCGAGGCCGCTTATATTTAGCCCTTCAACCCCGGCCAGGGTTTCCGTAGCGATCTTATGTAGGGTGACACTCCAAATCCAGAACCACAAGCATTTCTTGGAGGAGTGCTAGCGGGCTTATTATGCCGCTAGAGCGTAGTTATCGTCGTTTGCGATTACTTTAAATGCGGCTTTTTTACGAGGCCAACCGCCCCTCGACATGCACCTCAGGCTTCATGAATCCTGTCGAATCCTAATCAGCCCCTGAAATCTTTCATTCAGTACATAACAGTTTACTTTTAATTCTAAGTTAAGCTGTTATTTTCGGGCATTGTAGCCCTAATATATTGGCTTAGCAATAGTTTTTATGGCTTTTGTGTGACGCTCGCGGTTAGTTGCTGATTAACTAACCGCTTTGTTTGTAAAGTATCCTGAACTGTATCCGTTCATGCCATTAATGTAATGCATGCTGTTTAAACCGGCTATGCCAATCTACTTGGTTAAGTTGTGAAAGCTGCTCGTCGCTTAATATTTGTGCCAGTTGCTCGGTTTTTATTTGGTTAAGGCGCTGCATTTGTGCGGTAAAGTCTGCAAATGTGGGGTAAGCGTCGGTATCAGCAATGACATAAGCGGCTTCTACAAAGTTGTCTCGCAAAATTGAGAACACCTGCTGTTGCTGGCTTTGTGTCAATGGATTGCTTTTGGCTAAATGCTCGACCATCATGGTGGCTTTTTTGTCTGAGTCGGTGTGTAAAGTGGGTAAATACTTTTCTTGCCACTGGGTTCTGCCTGCTAAAAACTCTTTTTCTACTCTGTCTTCATCTGAAGGTGGTGCTTGGTTTGTGTTTGGCTTTTTAGTTTTAGTGATTTTTTGGTCAGTAAAAGCGTGTTGTGATTGCTCAAGTGTAAGTAGACGGCTTTGTATATCTGCTAGCTCTGCATCTAAATTTGATTCGGATGGGCTCTGCTTTTGTGATTTAAATGCTAACTGCGTCTCAAGGTTTGCGATCCGCTCGGAGAGGGCGGTTAACTCAAGCTGGGCTGCAATATTTGCGAGCAGCAAGATAAAAGTGAGTAGAATAAACAAATACTGGGTTTTGGTGTATGTCATGTTTGCTTCCTAATAGGTATCAGCCCAATTGAGCTGATACCTGAATGGGGTTATTTACCGTAGCCTTCCTCTTTTTGATAGGTATACCCACCGGAGTGTGTTGCATTAAGCATCTCAGTTACACTGGTAGTATAAAAGTGATTAATGAGTTCGCTGTGATAGCCGCGATAGATAGTTTTGGCTTGAGATCGAGTGGTATAGCCCTCAGTGCTTTCATATTCATAGCCTAAAGACTTGATATTTAATGCCTCATTGAGATCTGATGTATAAAAGTGATTGCCCCCAGGGCCTGCATTGGGGTTGTGCATACGATAAAATGCTTTATCAGCATCGTTGTCATCATAGCTGACTAAAACAACAGCAATACCCTCATAAGTAAATCCGCCTGAGTGTGTCGCGTTAAGCATGTCTGTCACATTGGTTGTATAGAAGTGATTTCCATGTTTGTAGGCTCGATATAATGTTTTGTCAGCAGCGAGAGTCGACAAGCTGGTTGTGGCTAACAGGGCGCTTAGTAATAAAGCAACTTTTTTGGTTTTTCTGTTCATCTTCATTCCTTGTATTTATCTAATTAGGGGTCAAACCTAAAACGATAATAACATTTAAAATACACTTAATAACATTAAATTTACATTTGGGTGGGGGTTGGGTATTTAAGTCATTGAAGGGTCTAGAGGTTTTAAAGTGCTTTCATTCAGTATTCAGCTAAAATTAGGTATTAATTTTAATTGTCTAGCCTGTTATGAAAACCTTTGGAGCCCATACATGATAGAAAA
The DNA here is from genome assembly GCF_057197785.1 of Pseudoalteromonas sp. MMG033. Taxonomy (NCBI): domain Bacteria; kingdom Pseudomonadati; phylum Pseudomonadota; class Gammaproteobacteria; order Alteromonadales; family Pseudoalteromonadaceae; genus Pseudoalteromonas; species Pseudoalteromonas sp. MMG033. The sequence continues at coordinate 4,527,298 of NZ_CM170070.1, read as the reverse complement.
AAGCCAGTTTGTAGGTTGTTTTAAGGGCCTTGCTATTGGTGATGCTTTGGCGGCTTCCTATGAAGGTGGGCCGATTGAGCGTCTGCTTTGGCGCTTTTTAGGTCGAACAAAAACAGGGCAAAGAAGGTATACAGACGATACGCAAATGTCCATAGATATTGCTCAGTCTTTTTTAACCTGCAAGCACCTTGATCAAACACATTTGGCGCAAACTTTTGCCAACAGTTACCGGTGGTCTCGCGGATATGGGCCCAGTGCAGCTAACTTGCTAAAAGGCATTAAAAATGGTGGGTCATGGGAGCAGCTAAATCGGAAAAAGTTTGCAGAAGGCTCTATGGGTAATGGTGCTGCTATGCGAGCCCCCATCGCCGCGTTATGTAGTTTAAGTTGTCATGATGGGCTTAGGGATTATGTATCTAAGAGCGCTGAGATCACCCATGCTCACCCTCAAGCCATAGAGGGGGCACAGCTCATTGCACACGCAACACGCTTAGCATTGCTGGGTGTCGAGAGCATAGGTATTTTGCAGGCCTTATGTGTCAATGTGGTAGCGCCTGTTTATAAGTTTAAGCTCAGTAAATGTCTTGGCTATGTAGCTGGGGGGAAGTTACAGCCTATTCCAGTTATAAAGGCCGAACTTGGCAATGGTATGCTGGCAAGCGAGTCTTGCGTTACCGCTCTTTATTTTGCGTTTATGTATAGGCGCTTGGCATTTTCTGAAATGCTACAAGCGATTTGTGATTTAGGTGGGGATGCCGACACAATTGCAGCAATGGCGGGCGCAATATGGGGGGCCAGTAATGGTGGTCTGTCACTGATTGAATATGATAATCGAATTGAAGATTTAGCCACAATAGAACAGTTAGCAAGCAGTATTTATTTTCGTTATCAAGAGATGGGACAGTGAGTAGATTAAAGTGTCTTGAAGTTGCTTATTAACAAAGCATCAATCGCATTATTGATTTCATACCCATTGAATTTTTTGCTTTAAATATATATTCCTTTCTATTGCATCACTCCATTTAGCTATGCCATTTGTTATATTTTGCCGTGTGGTTTTGCTCGATATATGAGCGATATGGTGTGTTTTTAACTAATTTATTCGAGAAATACAGTTTCTTACAAATTTTTAGATTAATTAATGTTACTGTGCGCGCCCTGTTTCAAGTTAGCACGAATACTTAGTCATTGGTTGAAAGCTTATTTGATTCAGTACTTAGCAATATTACACTTGGGATTAATATGAAAACTAAAGTTATGGGCGCAATTTTTGCGGCGTCACTACTATCGGGTTGTGCAGCACAAACATTTAATGTAAATGGTTCTACAGGTGCTAAGCCAACGGTTCAAAAGACACAAACGTTTTTCATCAGTGGTTTAGGGCAAGAGCAAGTCATCGATGCTGCTGCTGTATGTAATGGCGCTGAAAATGTGATTAAAGTGGAAGCTCAGCATACGTTTTTAAATGGCCTAGCGAGTATGATCTCATTTGGTCTTTATACACCGCGTGATGCAAAGGTGTATTGTAAAGCTTAAGCTCTTCATTTTAGTGAGTGAGCATTTTCGTTTATAAGAGCCTTATGGCTCTTTTTTTATTTGCATATTTAATAGTAAGCTAATTAGTAAGGGGAGTATCGAGAGACAATATCTATTTGTACTGATAGAAAGTATTAAAATTGTTTTTTTAACTCGTTTTGATATTTATAGTGAGTACTAATTGCACTCTTTTAAGCAGGGAATGTGTATGAATTATTGGGTTTTTGCAGCAGGTATATTGGCATTATTGACAGCGATGATACATATTATTGCAGGTCAATTAGATCCGATCAGGCCATTTTTAAAATCTAAGTTAGACGAAGTCGTTAAAGCGACCTTATTGGCTTGTTGGCATATGATATCTTTATTATTACTTGTAAGTGCTGCATTTTTAATTTTTGCGAGTTGGCAAATGCAGCCTGATTTGCAGCTATTTGTTCAAGTCGTGGCATCCTTATATATTTGTTTCTCCATTATATTTATCACAGTTGGGGGTTATTTCTTTAAATTTCAAGCTATGTTGAAATTGCCGCAGTGGACACTTCTTTTGCCTGTTGGCTGCTTAGCGTTTTATGGTGTCTATTAACTCCTAAATACATGATAAAAAAGCCACGATAATGCAGTGGCTTTAGCAGCTTTCTAGACGATTATTGGCAATAACGGCTGTAACAAGTACCTTGCGAGCAACACGCTAATGTATTGCCAAAGCAATTAGTCCTGCCTGTATTACAACCACCTGCAACATCCGGAGTTTGCGCGTTAGGTAATTCTTGTGTGTTTTTACTTAGGTCTTTAATGCGTTTCTTATCAAGTGTTAGTTTCATAATGCTTCCTTTTATCTTATCCAAACTTGTTGAGGTATTTTCACTTTTTGTACACCTATGTACATAAAGTGAATTTGAGCATATGTGTAAAACCTAAATAACTCTAATGAAAATTTATCATGTTGTTTAGATTGATTGCTCTAAATCTTGGTTGTTTACCTGTATCATGCTTGTTGTTACTTCATTTTAAACGCTAACTTACCTAAAAAAGGTTCATGTTGTGTTTATTTCTATTGTTGCATTATGAGAAAATATAAAAGCCAATAATCAAGCCGGTGAACTTTGGTGTGTTTGAAGTACACTCATGCTTATCGAGCTACTTTTACAACAAATATGGTGAGTTCGGCTTATCTGTTTGTGGTTTTGATAATTCAAAAAGGAAGCATATGAACCTAATTTCTGCAATGCTGCTTGTGACAGCATCCGCTCAAGCTAATGCTGAACTTGCGACGCAAAAGGACGCAGTTTTAGATGGGAAAGTGATCGATGCCGTACCATTAGATAGGCCAGCAGCAATATATCCTAGATTGGCCGCTGAACGCGGTAGAGAGGGGTGGGTGCAACTAAGTTATGTCGTTAATGAGCAGGGTGAAGTAGAGTCTGCGGTGATAGAGAAGTCATCGGGAGAAGCGTCATTTGAACGCTCTGCGCTAAAGGCGGTAAAACAGTGGCAATTTAAGCCTGCGTTACAAAATAATAAACCAATAAAGCAATGTAAAAACCAAGTGCAATTGATGTATCACTTGCCAGAACCTTACCGTGGCGTGTCGCGATCGTTTTTGACGCGTTATAAAAAGATTGTTAAACGCATTGACAAAAATGAGCTCGAATCAGTACCTGAATTGTTTCAAGAGATTGAAGAGCGTAAGCTGAAAAACTTCACGGAAGATAGCTATTACTGGGTAGCCAAAGCACGCTACTTTGCTAAGAAAGATGAAAGAGAGAATGAACTTCGCGCGATCGTTCGGATCATACAGCTTGATCAAGGGTATATACCTGACGATATGTACATTGCCTATTTAACTCGAGCAATCGTATTAAATATGGAGCAAAGTAAGCTCAAGTATGCGCTATCTACCTTCGATCGTTTGTCTAAAATATCCGGTGCTGAGGCTTCAGTTGAAATGCTTGCACCCTATATAGATAAGGTTCACGCATTGATAGAAGATGACAGTAAAACGATTTGGGTGAATGGAAAAATAACCAAGTCATTATGGAGTCATCAGCTGGTTAGAAATGCATTCTCTATTTCAGATATTCAAGGCAATTTGGACACGTTAGAAGTGAGATGTGATAACCAGTTTTCAAGCTATGAGGTAAAAACAGGCTTACAGTGGAATATTCCTAAAAGCTGGCAAGGTTGCCAAGTCTACGTGTACGGAGAGCAAGGCGCATCATTTAACCTCGTTGAAACGGCCGCTGCAAAAAAGGTCTAACAGGCTTGTCTTAGTATAAAGATAAAATTATTGATAATCGGCGCGCTTAAATTATGAGCGCGCCTGGATATCCCTTATTCATAACTTGAATGCAGCTTTTCTTGCTGTGAGATTTAAATACAGCAAGTGAGGACACTTTTTATTTCCTCTAATTGGTCATACTGCGCGTTAGTAGTACTTAGGAGCGCGTTATGTCCAATCAAAATTCTATATCACTGTATTCAGTCGTCAGGTTAAGCCCAATAAAGGTGGCGATAACTTGGTTTATGGTGATAGCAGAAAATATCCTGTTAATTTTACTTCCTTTATTAATTGGTTATGCCATTGATGGTGTGCTGTCAAAAGACTTTCAGCCGTTAGTGGTCTTTGCCGCTTGTTTATTTAGTTTGGTGGTCGTGAGTGTGATACGCCGATTTTACGACACTCGCGTGTATGGGGGCATTCGCGTTAAGTTGGCCGAGACGGTTGCGCATAATTTACGTGGCGCGGATATCTCTGCCAAAAATGCACGTCTTTTGATGTCCAGAGAGCTGGTGGATTTCTTAGAAAATGATTTACCCGCATTGATGACTGCGGGGATCCAACTGGCTTCAATTGTGATCATACTCGCGACATTTCATAGCTACTTTGCCTTGAGTGTGTTAGCGGCCAGCTGTGCCATGTTGATGGTGTACGGATTTTGTCATGGCACTTTTAAACGTCTTAACGGCAAGTTGAACGACCAAACCGAGCAGCAGGTGCATATCTTAAGTCACAAGCCTTTTGCAGCTTTAAGCGCCCACCTAGAAAAACTCAAAAAGCATGAAATTGCACTTTCTGATACCGAGGCACTGGTATATGGCTTGATATTTTCACTGTTGTTTGTCTCTGTACTTGGCAATTTATGGTTGGTGAATATGTTGCCAAACCCTTCCACAGGCGACGTATTTTCGATTCTTACCTATTCACTAGAATTTGTTGATACAGCAATTATGTTGCCCGTAACACTGCAGGTATTGTCTCGCTTAGATGAAATTACACAGCGCTTAAATCGAAACGAATTGGCACTCAATGATAAGGAAGCAAGCTATGAAGTATAAAAAAATAATGGCGATATCGGCAGGGCTATTTTCGATATTTGTCGCACTGGTGATTGTTGAACAATTGGCTGTTGAAGCAAAGCCTAACGTTGTCAAAGAACCAGTGAAACAACCAGTCTCAACAGTGACCGTTGTGGCAAAGGCACATCATCCTGAAGTGACGCTCATTGGCAATACAAGGGCGCGTTTTTTGACGCAATTGAAAGTAACCAGTGATGGCCAGCTAGATTGGCTAGATACGCACTTGGAACCAGGTAACTTAATTAAAAAGCAGACGCTGTTAGCCAAATTGGATATGACGCATTTAAAGTCTGAATTAGCAGAGGCAAAAAGTCGTGTTGAGCATGCCAAACTTGAATTAGAGCGTCAGCTGCATGAGCAGTCGGTTGCATTGAGTATGCTGTCGCCGAATAATCAAAGTCCATTCGCCAAAAGAGAGCCACAAGTCGCAGCAGCAAAATCAGATTTAACACAAGCAGAGCAAGCACTTAAAAGCACTGAAAAGCGAGTGCATGAAGCAAAAGTGAGTGCACCATTTGATGCCGTTATTTTATCAAGGTTTGTGAGTCCAAATGATTGGTTAAGTGCAGGGGAGGCTTTGTTTGAAGTGGCAGCAAGCGACAGCATAGATGTGGTTGTGCCGGTGTCCGAGCCTGTTTGGCAAATGCTACAAGGCAAGCTTAAAGATAAAAAAATAACAATGCATGTCACAGATCGTGCTAATAAACGCTGGCCTGCCTCGCTCAGGTATATTGCGCCCAATTTGGACGTAACCACTCGGCAGCGCCGAGTCGTTCTGCAAGTTACTAATCCTTATGAACAGCCTGCTCCGCTTTTGCCAAATCAACCAGTGCAGGTGAGCATGGCATTTTCAGAGCCTGTTTTATCTTATCAAGTGCCGCAAAGCGCGGTGACGCGAGACGGGTATATTTGGACGCTAGGTATTGATAATACTTTACAAAAAGAAGCCATTGAGGTGCTTTCTAAAAGCTCAGATGCTGTGCATATTCGCTTTGAAAAAAGCAGTGAGAATGCCAAGCAAGTGGTTGTTTATCCTTTACTTAGCATGATAGCTGGTACACATGTTGAGCCGATATCACAGGATATGCAACTAGCAGACAACACAGGAGCAGGGGAGGTGTCTGATGAACTGGCTCACTAAATGGTTTATTGATAATACGGTTGCAGCAAATTTGTTGATGTTTGCCATTATAGCCAGTGGCGTTTTAGCACTTGGGCAACTGCGGGTTGAGTCTTTTCCGCAAATCCCGGCTTCGACGATTTCAGTGTCTGTGTCGTATCCAGGTGGCAGTGCCGAGCAAATTGATGCGGGGATCACCCAGCGCGTTGAAGAGGCCATTAGCGGTATCGCTGGTGTGAAACAAGTGGTGAGTGAGTCCAGTGCAGGGAGCTCAACGGTGAGCATTCGTAAAACACCTGATACGGATATTGAACAGCTATTGAGTGAAGTGCGTAATCGGGTTAATGCCATTGTGGGGTTTCCGACACTGGCAGAAAGACCGATTGTTAGTAAAGACGAGTTTACTAATTTAGCGGCGTTTGTGATTGTCTCTGCACCCAGAGCTAATGCGGATTTACAGCCAATTGCCAGACAAGTCGAAGTGGCATTGAAAAAACACTCAGATATTTCATCTGTCGATAACTGGGGCAGTCGCAGTCCGCAATTGGTGATTGAACCAGATCCAATAAAACTTGCTCAGCTTGGCTTGTCACTTGAAAGCGTGGCGGTGGCGATAGAGCAGGCTTCTTTAGAAACCAGAACCGGAGAACTTGAAAACAAAAGTGGCCGCTTATTGCTGCGTGGTGATGGCTATGCCGATAGCACTGAACTATTAAAACATATCCCCGTTGTGGCGACTGCGCAGGGTACGGTTAAATTATCTGATATCGCGCAGGTATATCGCGACTTTGCCCAAACCAGTTCTATTGTGCGTAACAACGGAGAAAATGCCATTGCGCTGCTGGTCAGTACCAGTCAGTCAGATAACTTACTGCATGTGAGCAAAGCGGTTAATGACACGCTTGAACAAATGCGCAAACACCTACCAGCTGATGTGCAGCTAAGTACCATGGCTGATATGGCTCCGTATATAGAAGATCAATTATTTAGATTAGGTCACAACGCATGGCAAGGGCTGCTCATTGTGATTGTATTACTTGGTATTTTTTTAGACTTAAAATTGGCATTTTGGGTATCTGCGGGTATTCCAGTCGCGCTGTTTGGTACTTTGGGTGCATTGCAGCTGACTGATCACAGTATTAATGACATTACCTTATTTGGCTTTATTTTAGTCTTGGGTATTTTAGTCGATGATGCGGTGGTTGTCGGAGAAGCCATTCATGAAAAGCGGGGAGTACACAAAAACAGTCAACTTGCTGCATTTAAAGGCGTACAATCAGTGTCGGTGGCGACCATATTTGGCGCTTTGACAACCATCGCTGCGTTTTCTCCTATGCTTTGGATAAATAATGATTTGGCCAAGCTACTAGCAGGCTTTTCAGTGGTGGTTATCCTCGCTTTGCTGTTTTCACTGATAGAGAGCAAGTTTATTTTACCTGCTCACCTGAGCACTTCGTCCACGCGTCAATCCAAAAACGGGTCGTTGGTTAGTTGGGTGCAAATGCAAGCTCAGAGCTTTTTACTTACCTTAAAAACCAAGGCTTACCAACCAGCCCTTGGCTTTGCAATGAAATATAAAGTAGCCAGTTTATTGTTCTTCTGTGCGTTTATTACATTAGCCTATGGTATGTGGTCCACAGGGACGATCCGAAGCGCGGTTTTTCCAGAGATCCCTGGGCGTTACATTACCGCTAAGGTGTCATTGCAAGATGGCGCGCCTTTACCACTGCAAGCGAACGCGTTAAACCAATTAGAGCGCGCTGCGACGCAAATATCAGATGTCATTCAAGCAGAGCACAAACTGGAGAAAGCGCCATTTGTGAATGCATTGGCTTGGTCTGATGGCTATGGTGATATTGAAATTACTTTGGAGCTTTCAAATGAAGCGCTCAGTGCAGTCCCCAGTCATGAGTTAACCGATAGCTGGCGTTTGCAAACTGGTGCCATCGAGGGGGCCGATTCAGTGCAATTTTCGGCATCGGAAGCACCTGCAGGTGGGACGTTTGTATCGATTATTGCGCCTGAAAAAGCGCAAGCTCAGCAAGTGAGTGCACTGTTATCAGATGCATTGGCTTTGCAGTTGGGCGTATCAGATATTTATGACGACGCCAGTGGCGGGCAGTGGCAAGTACGTATCAAGTTAAATGATTATGGTCAGCAATTAGGACTTACTCAGCATCACATTGCTCAATTTACCGGAGATGCATTTGGGCATAGGGAAATACACCGATTGCTAGATCAAGGCCAAGAGAGCAAAGTCATAGTGCGTTATGCGCAGCAAGAGCGGCAAAGTATCGAGCAGTTAAAGCACAGCATATTGACACTAGAATCAGGACATAGCGTGCGATTAGCAGATATCGCCACGCTGAGTTTTGAGCAAGTGCCAGAGACGATTTATCGACGAGAGGGCGAGGAAGTCGTCAATGTATATTGGAAGCAAAACAGACATATCCAATCGCCAGAAGAGGTGATGGCAAATTTACAATCAGAGATCAGTCATCTGGAGCAAGCGTATCCAAGTGTAAAAATAAAAGCAGGTGGAGAGTTCGAAGAGATATCAGAGGTGTCTAAAGGGTTTAAATCTGCCATGTGGATGACGGTGATCCTCATTTATATTTTGTTGGCAATTCCGCTTAAATCTTATTGGCAGCCTTTGATCATTATGGCGGTGATCCCGTTTGGTTTTGCTGGGGCTATTTTTGGGCATTACATTATGGACCTGCCAATTAGTTTATTGTCGATGTTTGGCATGATGGCGATGACGGGTATAGTGATCAATGACTCATTGGTATTGATCACCCGCTTTAACCATTTATACCGAACTGGCACACCATTGAATGAGGCTTTAATTCAAGTTGGGTTAAGTCGTTTTCGAGCTATCTTTCTTACCACAGTGACGACGGTATGTGGTTTGCTGCCACTGCTATTTGAACAAGCGGAGCAGGCGCAATATTTAAAACCAGCGGCGGTGTCATTGATTTTTGGCGAGTTGTTTGCAACCTTGGTGACCTTGATATTGATCCCGATATTACTTGGGCTGTTTTGTCGCAAACAACCTACAGTGCAGGTGACTGGGTTATTGCAGCAAGGTACCTAGTTACAATTGCTTACACGGTGAGATTTGCTTTTCCTTGAAGAGCGCGAGATAGTTGCGGCATTCGTCACAATTATCTCGCTTATGTCTGATCAAAAACCAACGCCGTTTGTATTAGTGCCTGAGTATGCGTTGCTCGACGCTTTGCCTGAAAACGTGCAAACTCGTTTTGCTACTGCTTTGACGTTAATGCATGAAGACTTATCCTCCGGGTTAAGTTGGGAGCAAATCGCGACACAAAGTGCCATTTCTCCTTTTCATTTTCACCGTCAATTTACTGAGTTATTTAATGAAACGCCGGGGCAATATTTGAGTCGTTTACGCTTGCAATATGTGGTGCATTTCCTCTTTGCTGAGCAAGATTATAAGGTTATTGATATTGCTCATGAGTGTGGGTTTTCGTCATCTCAGTCTCTGGGTAAAGCGCTTAAAAAAGCCATCGGATTAACCGCAAAACAAGTGAGGGCGCTTGGCGTCAGTGGCACCCCTCGTCAAACGGCTGAAATCATTGGCAAGCTTGCTCACCCCGCTGAGCAGGGCACGATTGAAAACAAGCTAGCAGCTAAGCTGCCTTGTGAACTGGTGTGGTATCCGCAAAGGGGAATGAAGTATTTGCCGCATGTGAGCAATGACTGGGATACGATTTTTGATACTTTTGGTGAGAAGTCGACGCGGATCATGGCGACGACGTCAATCAACCAATTAGAAAAGAGCTGGCAAGATATCGAAACCCACATTGGTGATTGGCAAGCCTCTGCATCTGAGCACACTCGAACCGTGGCTGAAGGGCACTATTTTTGCTGTGATGTGTATGTAGTGTCAGATGCGGGATACAGCGCTGCGCTGGAGCAGCTATTTAATATCATCGAGTCTCAAGGCTATCAATTGGATGAAAAGGGGTATTTGGTTGAAATCATTCGTGATATCGAAATGACAGACACAGGTGGGGTAACGTTTTCATTTCAAGTACCTGTAAAGGTGTAAAGGTGTAAAGCTGCAAAGCGATAACTGATAACGATTGAGTAAAGGGCGCAATGCAAGTAACATGGCGAAAACTTTAAAATAATAAAATTATTATGAGACAAAGCCTTAGAGATAAAATCATTCAAGTGTGTGAACAGAAAATTGAGAAAAAAGGAGAGGGCGTCGGGGTATCATTTTATGCTTTCTTTGCGAACAAAAATAGCGATCCCGAGCTATTGATGGAAGCGGCAACATGGTGGATCCAAACGCACCAATTAGATCATTTTGAAAAAGCACTGAAAATAAAAGAGATGGTGCAGCAGGGCCTCTAATATGCCCTCAGTTAATTTGGTGATTTAAGTGCTCTTTTAGGGTACTTGGTTAAGTCTAAGTATGAATTTCACCCAGAACTCTGTTGTTTGGTAGATAAAAGCCAACTTTATTTACTGATATTTGCAATTAACCCAAGACTAATGGCACGAAAAAGAAGATAATTGCACAGTTAAGATAATTTTTTGCTGTTGGGGCGCGTTTCCGAGCAGCTGCACAAAACTGTGGAAGAATTCAATGGAAATTAAAGTTAATTTTCTCGACAACCTTAGACTTGAAGCTAAGTTTGACGATTTTAGTGTCATTGCCGATCAGCCGATCCGTTATAAAGGTGATGGTTCTGCACCGAGCCCATTCGATTATTTCTTAGCTTCATCAGCACTTTGTGCGGCTTACTTCGTGAAGGTTTACTGCGTATCTCGTGATATCCCTACAGACGGCATTCGCGTATCGCAAAACAACATTGTTGACCCAGAAAACCGCTACAACCAAATCTTTAAGATCCAAGTTGAGCTTCCTGAGAGCATTTCTGAAAAAGACAGAAAGGGTATCCTACGTTCAATCGACCGTTGTACGGTGAAAAAGGTCATTCAAACGGGCCCTGATTTTCAAATTGAAGATGTTGAAAGCCTAGATGATGATGCGCAAGCTATGTTGATGGTGAACCCTGAGCAAGATGCTAATACATTCATTCTTGGTAAAGATCTGCCATTAGAGCAAACGATTGCCAATATGACGGGTATTCTGTCTGATTTGGGTATGAAGATTGAAGTGGCGTCATGGCGAAATATCGTACCAAATGTGTGGTCACTGCATATCAGAGATGCGGCGTCGCAAATGTGTTTCACCAACGGTAAAGGTGCAACGAAAGAAAGCGCACTTTGCTCTGCTCTGGGTGAATTTATCGAGCGTTTGAACTGCAACTTCTTCTACAATGACCAATTTTTCGGTGAAGAAATCGCAAACAGCGACTTTGTACACTATCCAAATGAAAAGTGGTTTAAGCCGGGTCCAAACGATGAATTACCGAGCGAGATTTTGGACGAATACACGCGCGATGTATATGACGCAGAGGGCGAATTGAAGGGCTCAAACCTGATAGATACAAACTCTGGTAATGTTGAGCGTGGTATTTGCTCAATTCCATATACGCGTCACTCAGATGGTGAAACGGTTTACTTCCCGTCAAACCTTATTGAAAACATGTTCTTAAGTAACGGCATGAGTGCGGGCAACAACATGGCAGAAGCCAAGGTACAGTGTTTGTCTGAAATCTTTGAGCGTGCAGTTAAAAAGCAAATTATAGAACAAGAAATTGTATTACCAGATGTACCTGAAGAGGTGCTTGCTAAATACCCAGGTATCGTAGACGGTATCAAGGGGCTTGAAGCGCAAGGCTTCCCAGTAGTGGTCAAAGATGCGTCATTAGGCGGTCAGTTCCCAGTGATGTGTGTGACGCTGATGAATCCAAAAACAGGGGGCGTATTTGCGTCATTTGGTGCACATCCAAGTTTAGAAGTTGCGTTGGAGCGCAGTTTAACTGAGCTACTGCAAGGTCGCAGTTTCGAGGGCTTAAACGATGTACCTCGTCCAACTTTTAACAGCATGGCAGTCTCTGAGCCAGAAAACTTTGTTGAGCACTTTATTGATTCAACCGGTGTGATCTCATGGCGCTTCTTTAGTGCGAAGAAAGACTATGACTTTGTTGAGTGGGATTTCTCTGGCACAAACGAAGAAGAGTGCGACAAGCTATTCGGTATTTTAAAAGATCTTGGTAAAGAAGCATATATTGCTGAGTTTACAGACTTAGGTGTGGCTTGCCGTATTCTTGTACCGGGCTATTCAGAAGTATATCCAGCTGAAGATCTTATTTGGGATAACACCAATAAAGCACTGCAGTACCGTGAAGATATTCTTAACTTACACAGACTGTCTGATGAAGAGTTGGCGGATCTGGTGAATCGTTTAGAAGAGAGCCAGCTAGATAACTACACAGATATTATCACCTTGATCGGTATTGAGTTTGACGAAAATACAGTCTGGGGTCAGCTAACCATCCTAGAGCTGAAATTGCTGATTTACTTGGCGTTAGGTGACTTAGAAGAAACTATGGACTTGGTTGAGTCTTTCCTTCAATACAACGACAACACAGTTGAGCGTGGACTCTTCTATCAAGCGATGCACACAGTGCTTGAAATCGCCCTAGATGAAGAGCTAGAGATTGAAGACTATATTCATAACCTGACTCGCATGTTTGGACAGGAAAACATGGACAATGTGATTGGCTCAATCAATGGTGACGTGAAGTTTTACGGCTTAACAGAGACAAACACGCAGTTAGAAGGTCTAGATAAGCACCTTAAACTGATTGAAAGCTATACCAAGCTGCACAAAGCGCGTGCAGCCATCGCAGCGAATAAATAAGCTAAATATTAAAAAGCCCTAACTCAGTTTAGGGCTTTTACATCTCACCTTTAACCATAATCTTATCTCCTTTTATTTAGTATTGGCTTGTGCTTTTACACTGACCATTTCATCTATTACGATGGCTGTTCCCTTTACCTAGTCAACTGATTAAGATAGACAGTATATTGAAGTTTACAGATTAAAAGGGATGTGAATGATTAAGCCAAAGCCGTTACAAAAAGGCAGTAATATTGCCATCTTGGCACCATCCGCTGGGCTGTCTTGCGTTTTTCCGCATATCTATCAAATGGGAATTAAAAACCTCACTGAAATGGGGTTTAATATCCTTGAGTACCCGACGACTAAAATGAGTGCTAATGACGTTTTTGAGAACCCAAAAGCCCGAGCGGAAGATATTAATCACGCCTTTGCAGATGATAATGTGCACGGCATTATTTCATTGATTGGTGGAGAAGACGCTGCGCGTATACTGAAGTATTTAGACCCTGAAATTATTCAAGCGAATCCCAAGTTATTTATGGGTTACTCTGACTTTTCTGCGGTGTCAGTGTTTTTGAATCAGTTAGGCTTAGTAACATTTAATGGGCCGTCCGTTATGGCGGGATTTGCTCAGCTGCACAATCTGTCTGACGAGTATCGAGCGTACGTTAAAGCGTTTTTGTATGGTGAACTTGTGGACGCAATCTTGCCAACGTTTTCGCATTTTTATGACGGGTATCCAGATTGGTCAGACGCTTCAACAGCTGGTCAACTAAACCCGATACAAAAGAATGTTGGGCCAAGGTTTTTTGGTGGTAATTTGGCTGATACAGACAAAGTGTCTGGGCTGCTCTTTGGTGGCTGTATTGAAGTACTCGAAATGTTAAAAGGTACGCAGTTTTGGCCTGCTGCTGATTTTTGGCAAGGCAAAGTGTTATTTCTAGAGACCTCCCAAGAGAAACCTTCCCTTGACTATGTGAAATACTGGTTGCGCAATTATGGTGTGATGGGCGTATTTGAACAATTATCTGGGTTATTGGTCGGTCGTGCTCGGGATTACAATGCAGATGAAAAAGCACAGTTGGATGAGGTGATTATGTCTGTTGTTCGAGAAGAGTTTGAGTGCCATAGCTTGCCGATTGTCACCAATTTGGACTTTGGACATACAGATCCTCAGGTGATTTTACCGCTGGGTTGTGATTTACAGATTGATGTAAAAGCCAAGCAAATTAAATTATTGGGAAGTGCGTTTAATTCTTAAATCGTACTTCACTAACCGTAGTAAAATAGTCTAAATTAGCTGCATGTAACTTATTTGTCATTTTTCAAGGTTATAAGGCGGCAAGGATGAATACGGCAAACTATTGTCAGCAGAATATATTGGTGATCCCACAGGCATTAGGGGCACTTTCTGATGTGTGCAAGCTGGCTGCATTGAACGGCTCGGCTATTTATAGCAAAGACTTAGAGCAGAACTTACTTGATATCGAGTTTTATACTAACCAGCTTTGCTTAGTCTATGTGGAGGCTGGCGCAGAGACACTCACCTGTTGGGATAATCAAGCTATTGAGCTCAGTAGTGGGCAGTCAGTTTTGCTCTGTCAGGGGCAAAACTTGCACTCTGATTTTGTACACAGTGCGCAAAATTTAAAGGCTTGGTTGGTGTTTTTTGATAGGAGCATTATCGAGCAGTTTATATTTTCTAATCAGCTCATGATGCCAAAAGGGCAGAAGCAAATTAATCCTTCAGTACACATGGAGCATAGTTTGATCAGTGGCTATTTTGAACAGCTGAGCATGTGTGTAGATGAGGGGATAGATATCACGCCTATATTAAATCTTAAACTCACTGAGCTATTGCACCTATTGCTACACGTACTGGGCGATGAGCTAGTCTCGATTTTGAATATTGCCGATCATTCTCTACCAGCGAGAAGAAACCTCAAGAGGTTACTGGAGAATAAAGCAGTGTTAAAGTTTTCAGTTGCAGATATCGCGAAACTATCTGGCCGCAGTGTTTCTGGCTTTCAAAGAGATTTTAAACAGTTGTTTAACGAGCCGCCTAAGCAATGGCTCATCAAGCAACGGGTGATGTATGCAAAAACATTGGTTGAGCAAGGGAATTTATCCATCACAGATATCGCATTAGAAGTAGGGTACACCAATATTTCTCACTTTATTAAAGCGTATAAAAGCCAGTTTGGTGAAACGCCAAAGCAAGATGGTATTAAGTTTTAACCGAAAAAGTCGGCTTTGACCGAAAAACGGCATTTTTTTGTGTTAGCAGCATTCAATAATTTCGTCATAGATATACTCACAACCACTTTCATAAATCGGAGCGAGTATGTCTATAAAAGTAGTGATAGAGTGTAACCTGACACAGGGTAAAACTGGTGAATTAGACACGTTTTTATTGGCCAATGTACCTACTGTACGAGGTTTTTTGGGGTGTGAGCGAGTCAGCATCAGTTTTGATGAGCAAAGCGCTGTGATGGTAATTGATGAAGACTGGCAAAGTGTTTCTCATCATCAAAAATACATGCAATTCATTAGTGATAACGGCGTCTTAGAGCAGCTTAAATCGTTTATGTCGGTTCCGCCAACGATTAGATATCTTCAGCTAAGTCATTACTGAGGTAATTTTCAATTAATATTTTATAAAATAGTGCTTAATTTATCCTCGTAATTAGGATAAATTAAGCACTGATGAATAATAAAAAAATATCTAAATACCTAAGTCTAGTTTTACGACATAAGCCGGGGCTAGCAAATCTTCAATTAAATAATCAAGGCTGGGCCTTAATCGATGATTTAATCAATAACTCTCATGAACACGCTTTATCTCTAGAACTTATTCAATCGATTGTTGATGCTAATGATAAACAGCGCTTTGCCATCAGCGAAGATGGCAAAATGATACGCGCTAACCAAGGGCACTCGATTGATGTTGATCTGGCATTAGAAGCCACCATACCTCCTGATATCTTATTTCATGGCACTGCAAGTCGATTTATTGAGTCAATAAAAGAGACCGGCTTGATAAAAGGTCAAAGGCACCATGTGCATTTGACAGAGTCGAAAGACTCGGCAATGAAAGTCGGTAGGCGTTACGGCAAGGCAATTTTACTGGGCATTGATACCAAAGCAATGCATATACAAGGTGTAAAATTTTACAAAACGCAAAATCAAGTCTGGTTGGTTGAACATGTACCACCAGAAAAACTACATTTTGATCTATAACAACACAGTAAGGAAGAACTTTTGACAGGACCAAATCCAAATAACAAACATCCGTTAGCGGGCTTTCCTCAAGTAGGTTTTTTAAGAAACTTTATCACATCAGACAATATCAATGTTGGCGATTTCACTTACTACGATGACCCTGAGGGGCCTGAAAACTTTGAGAAGAACGTTTTATATCACTTCGATTTTATTGGCGATAAACTAAATATTGGCAAATATTGTGCAATTGCCACTGGCGTGAAGTTTATTATGAATGGCGCGAATCATAAAATGTCAGGCTTTTCGACTTATCCTTTTCAAATTTTTGGCAATGGCTGGGAGAAAGTCATGCCGAAGGATGGTGAGTTACCTTTCAAAGGCGATACAGAAATAGGCAATGATGTCTGGATTGGGTATGAATCTACCATTATGCCGGGGGTTAAAATCGGTAATGGGGCCATTATTGCTAGCAAGTCGGTGGTTACCCAAGACGTGCCTCCATACAGTATTGTTGGAGGAAATCCAGCCAAGGTGATTAAAATGCGCTTTGAGCAAGACGCAGTCGATATGCTTCAAGATATTGCGTGGTGGAATTGGCCAGTAGAAAAGGTGACTGAGCACCTAGATGCCATCGTTGGCAATGATTTAGAGACGTTAAAAAGGGCAAAGTAAGTCATGCAGTTAGAAGTTGAAGGCCGGCTTAAAAAATTAAAAAGTTACAAATCAAATTTTGTATTACTTGCAATAACGGCCTTATTAAGTCTAGTTACCTTAATTTTATTTGTAACAGAGAGCGATAGTTTTATTAATATAACGGGTTATATTAAAGCAGGTTATATGGCTTTTTTAGTGGGGTTATATGTATACATTTTATATCGCTGGAAATATACCCCTTTACGAATGATAAAACCAATATTAGTTCTTTGTTTACTGCAAATAGCAACAGTCAAATGGGGTGAGTCGAGTATCGGATTGAATCCATATTCTGCCATCGGGGCATCATTTAATTTTGATGCTTTTTCTATCACCGTTAATTTGCTGGCAATAGTCATGGTTGGGCTTACATGGCGCTGTAAATTATTTGCCAAACATTAATATGCGGTATGGATTGTTAAATGCTAAAAACACGGGTTATTGCGATAATTGGAGCATCAGGCTGTGGCAAAACATCCCTGATAAAAGCTGTCTCAGATAAGCTTAATTGCCCATATTTACTTTGAATAGTAAAGAGGACTTTTTGTATATATGAAGTAATTAACGTTTTATTTGTGAGTAATATATAAGATTTTGATAAAAAACTTGTTTAGTGTAGTATTCTCCTGTGTTTAAATTTGGTACAGTCAAGGAAGTTTAAGGTGAATAGACATTTATTAGTACATGTTTTTATTTTGTTCTTTTGTATGTTTACGCTGTCAGCATGTGGCGGCGGGGGCGATGGAAATTCAACTGAGTCGGGTTCAATTAGTACGCCGGATTCAACAGATACGTCGGACTCAACAGATACGCCGGACTCAACAGATACGCCGGACTCAACAGATACGCCGGACTCAACAGATACGCCGGACTCAACAGATACGCCGGACTCAACAGATACACCGGACTCAACAGATACGCCGGATTCAATAGATACGCCGGATTCAATAGATACGCCGGATCCCACACCGCCAGATAGTATTAGCAATGAGCCTCCACAGGTAGAAATCTCAGGCGAAGAAGCGGTGCTGGCGCAAACTGAGTTTACGCTTTTGGCAAATGCTTCTGATGATAAAGCCGTTGTAAACTATCAATGGGTATATGAAGCGAATGGGCATACTCTAAATATCAGCGGTGAAAAAAGCGCTGAATTGGTAGTCTCTAGCGATGATATTGATAGTGATATTGAAGTCACTTTTACCGTAACTGTTGTTGATGGTTCTGGGCTGGAGGCAACCGCTACGCATGCAGTTACCATCGTTGCGCCAGAAAATAGCGCACCCACAGTATCAATCACGGGAAGCACTAGCCTGCAAGAGGGAGAAAAAGAAGTCTTAACAGCTATCGCAGCAGATCAAGATGGCTTAGTCGCTAATTATCAGTGGCACTACCCTAATGACGCCCCAATTTTGGTGAGTGGAGAAAATAGTGCTCAGTTAACCGTTGAAACGACTGATATTTCGTCAAACAGCCAAGTGACCTTAGAGGTGAGCGTTACGGATAATGAAGGTGCTATTGCAAAAGCACAAGTTTCGCTTTCGTTAACGCCTTTACCTAATCAAAAACCCGTGGTGCAAATAATCTCTGGGCAGTCAACAATCCTAGAAAAACAAGCCTTCACTTTGCAAGGTGAGGCGCAAGACAATGATGGCCATATCGAAAGTTATCAATGGCAACATAATGGCCCCGCAGAGTTGCAACTTTCAGGTTTAAATAGCGCAGTTTTAAATGTGCAAAGTCATGATATACAAGAAGACTTACCTGTCACTTTCACCTTGAATGTAACTGACAACCAAGGTGGCAATAGCCAAGCTACTTTTGACGCGACGATTAAGGCGATTAAACACCAGCTGACGTTAGCCGGTACCATCACGGATGAGCCAATTGGACATGCAAACGTAGAAGTTCAAATCGGCACTGAGAAATTTCTAACACAAGCAAATAGTGCTGGCGAATATACAATCGACGTAAATATCGATGAGTCGCAGGTTAATGCAATGACGACGATTCATGCTACTGGCATTAATGCACAAAGCCATGTTGAGTTAATCTCATTGCTTGGTGAGGCCGGCGAGCTTACGATAGCTGCTGGCGACGATGGTGTTTTAAACTCTGAAGAAGTCTTTGGCGTGAATGTAACGAACCTGACAACCATTGAGTATGGCCTGATCCAAGGTGCTGGAATAGAGGTATCAGATCAAGCTTCTTTGAATAATGCTAGAAAAAATATTGATCCTGATGAAAAGTTGTCGCTAGCGGCAGTCGTTAAAGCCGTGATTGATCATGGTCATGCGCTGCCTGATGGTATTAACTCGACGCTTGATCTTGCGAAAGATTTACCTAAAGCAAGAAAAATGCTTAGACGGCTCAAGTCGTCAAATCCAGATTTATTCAAACAAATCAGGCAAGATATCAAAAAAGATAAACAGCTGATGCAGGAAGCTGAGTTTATTCCTAATGGTACTTATGTTTTATCTGAGTTGAGTCATTTTAATGGTTTTACAGCCAAGTTAATTTTTGACAATGACAATACTGGTCGCTTAGAAGGAACTGCGATAAGGGAGTTTACTTGGTCACAAGCAGGGGCCAAACTTATACTGAATTTAGCTCAGCCACTGGATATTTATGAGTCGGGCAGTTACTACAGACCTGACTATCAAGTGGATCAGATCTCATTGGCATTGTTTAATAGTAGCGAAGATACTTTTTCAGCTGACGTATCTATGCGTACAGTTACAAAAACTGATGAACCTGTAATAGAAGCAAGTGGGTTCCATGGCTACTTTGCCCCATTCTCGTCTCTACCCACTTATTCGGAGTCTGATTTCTTAGGTAAGTGGCATATTAATATGCAATACAAGAGACGAATAGCCTATGCAAAAGGCATTGAATTTTTAGCGAACAACATTGCAGATGTCACGTCTGTAAAGAGCCCAAGCAGAATTCGCTGGTCGTTTAATAATAATCAATTGAACTATTACTTTGAGTCCTCTAATTATAAAGTCACGGTTTTACGAGAGTTTGAACTTGGATTTCAAGTATTGATGGAACAAGACTCATTTTTTGCACCTAAACAAGTCTTTCCAGCCATATTAGTGAAGAATCAAAGCACTAACTTTAACGATATTAATTATGTAAAAACATGGTCACCTGAAAAATTAAAAGGTGAGACTGAATCATTTTTAGTCGATGAAAATAACGACTTTCAATACCGATGGAGACGCGATGTTTATGCGCGAATGCAAGATGGTAAATTGATGCGTCACAATTACAGATTTGCGGGTAAGGACGTTGAAAAGTGTGACATTAATTTAGAGCAATGTATTACAGAACACAATTTTGAGTTTAAATTACTTGCAACCAAAGGTGATTTAATTGCAGTGGAGTATTCTTCTATTGACTTGCGTGGTGAGTCTCCTAATTTCATTGTCAGTCAAGTGTATATTTTTAGATTAAGTGACGATGGGTTGGAAACCAGCTCTTTTACAGAGTCGTTTATTTCAAATAACAATCATTACTTTGTATTTGGCAGTAGACCGAGTTTGTATCAAACCTCGGCTGAGGGAATTACACACTTGCAGGGAAAACGACACTGCCACACAACAGCAAGCAATAACACCATCTGCGGCGATGCGCTGTATATAGGTGCTAACAAATACTGGATCTCCCGTGAAGGTGACTTGCTGTCGCTAACCAATATAGAGTCGGACGAGCAATCGTATTTTAAGCTTATTAGCTCAGATGATGCTGGTATTTTTCTTTGTCACTTTACTGATAGTGCTATTTGTACAGAGCAAAATACAGAATACTTCTTTTTTAAAAAACCTGCACTTAACATAAATATCACGCAAGAAGGGGTAGGACAGGTAACGCCGTCAGTGAATGCTTTTGGATACAAAGAGAGCTTTAAACTATTACTCCAGCCGGATGATGACTACACTGTCAGCGAGGTAAGCGGGTGTGAGGGTACATTAGAAGAGCTAGATGACCAGAGCTTTATCTATTCAGTTATGGCGCCAGTATCAGACTGTGATATTCATGTTACATTTGAGTTGAAGCCGCCATTTTTCGGTGAAATGCTGTTTGTGGATACAGCGTTAGACATCCCACATAGCTGGTATTTTCAGTTCAACATTGATGGAACTGGTATTATGAATGCCAATAACAACCTAGTTAAGTTTACTATTGAGCAAACAAGTACATCTGAATATCAAGCTGAGTTTCTAAAGCGATACGCCTTTGTTAATGGCCGCTATGTAGCCCATAACCGCTATACGGTCCGAGTCGGGGATGGTCAGTATATCACAGCAACCGGTTTTAAGTTGAGTTATCGTGACGGTGGGGTCTACCTTGTTTGGAAAGGTGTTGGGGGTGAGAATCATACGCCATATGAATCTTTACCTGTGTTATTGACTAATAGCAAAGATATTCAAGCGATAGATGTTGCACCTGAGGATGTAATAGGGACTTGGACATTAAGCTATGGTTTTTATAAAGAATCAAGATATTCAAACACAGCGCAAAATATTGAAATTACCTTGAACGACGACCAAACAGGGGTCATTTCTACCGGCCACAATAAAGGATCACCCAGAGAACAGGCAATATCTTGGGAAATTACCAGTGATAAAAAGCTTAGACTGTTTCAAGAGCAATACGGCAATGTTGCTGAGCTGAAATTGGTAAACTCTTCTGACCTAGGTTATCAATTCTTAATTGAATATGTAAAAGACTCAGTTTCAAATGGCTATAATAGTAGCTGGCTGCAGCATGGGAACGGTGTTTTATTTAAACATCGTGATTATACTTTTTTGGATATTTCTGGAAAGTGGCGATTTAAAGATGGAACTATAGAAAAAGGGTTTGAGTTACACCCTGATGGTACTTATATAACGGCAAACCTCAATGGGGCTGCATCAGCTAAGTGGGAAGCGAATACGTTATACCTAAGCGTTAAGTTTAATCAAAAGTTTTTTATTTCTGACCCTGTTTGTGATCTGCAAAGTGAGTTTTGTATTGAGCGTTCGTTAGCACAGTATAAGGTCTTAGGGCAAGACCGTAGGTATCTCTATGTATTAGATAGAAGATGGGTACGTCATGGTAATTATGATGAATCGAAATTGATTAAGGTTGAACTGGATGCTGACCCTATTTTGAAAGAATTTGAACCTCATATGTTGGGCAACTTTAATTTATATGAAACTGATTCTGCACTAACGAGGTACTGGCGTATTTATGTGGATTCAAGGAGGCTTAAATTAGACGTTGAAGGGGCTTTTAACGTGCCAGTTTCGTTAGAAGCCGGAAAGCTAAAGCATGAAGTTGATGATGTTACTTACTGGGTTGAAATTGTAAATAGCAATCAAAATGGGATATGGGTTTGCCGCTATGCCCAAGGTGAAAGTTGCAATGAGTCAAATCAACACTTTTTGCGTTACGAAATTCCTTCATATGAAGTTAAAATTACGGCTAGCGAGGGCGGACAAGTTAATACAAACCTAATTGGTGACTACCAGCTATATAATGAACCTTTGGAAATGGAAGTTGAACCAGAGGAGGATATGTATGTCGTGCAGCCCAGAGAGTGTGATTTACGCTTAAAATATGTAGCAGGTGATGGTTTAGTATTTCACAACACTACGCTTAGTCAGGCTTGTCATCTCAATATTGAATTTAAGCCATGGGAAAAAGTGCAATCTGAGCGATTGGGGATAATAGATCCCTCATTGGCCGCTTGTGTAAATAGATATAATAACCTCTCTAATCCTCATATTGAATATATGGATTCGCTTCGGTGTGACAATAGCAGTAGCATGTGGGATAGCTTAGTCGAGCTGGATAAGTTTGAATATTTGACAAAACTAACTTTTGAGAATGTATCGAACTTTAGTGAGCAATCTCAAGCTCAGTTAGAAGGCATGACGCACTTGAAAGCGTTAAAACTGAAGTCTGTGGGTCTTGATGAATTAGATTTGTCTCAACTAACGGATCTGACATCGTTAGAATTATTGTCAAATGATCATCTGAATTCTCTTATTTTGCCTGAAAAGGGGATTTTAAAAAGGCTTACAATTGCTGACGGGGGACCGCGTAAATTGAATGTAGTTAACAATGAGCACCTGCAGTCGATACAGATTTCTGATAGTGATGTAGAGGTGCTTGATGTGACAGGCTCGAATAACGTTTACGAAATCAATGCAAAAAACAGCCAGTTACAGCAGATTCTGGGCGTTACCAAACAAAATAAATTGTCAACTCTTTATTTAGATAACACGCCTATTACGGAATTAGACTTATCAAACTACGTTAATTTATTTACATTACGCACCGTTAAAACGCAAATTACAGACTTGGATATTACAGGATTGAATCGTTTAAAGTACTTATACGCAAGTGAATCCGCACTGCAAAATTTGACGGTGAACGATGAGAGCAATTTGTATCTCTTACATGCATGGAATACTTTTATATCTTGGTTAGATTTCTCGAAGTTACCAAAGTTATATGACTTAGAGATTGATAATTCTAAGTTAACATCTTTAGATTTAACAGGTGCACTAGGTTTGCAACATTTGTCTGCTAACAACAACCAAATAAAGTCAGTTGTGATCCCTGTTGAATCACAGCTTTTTAGCTTGGCATTACAAGGCAACGAAATTTCAGATTATAAACTGGTGGGCGAAGGAAAAAACAGCAGTCTTTACTGGATTAATATGGATAATAACCTGATTAATCACTTTTCTGATGAAAAGTTGGGCAGACTTAGGCATCTATATTTATCAGGCAACCCTTTAAGTAGTTTAGAGCTGAATAACAAACCTAACTTTATGGGATTGAAATTAAATGATACGCAATTGACTTCATTTGATACAACCGGTTTTGACTATCTACAAATGTTGTATCTTGATAATACGCGCATCACTCAAATTGACATACCGGTAAGTATACAGAAATTAAGCCTAAATAATACGAGGATAACAACTTTGAATCTGCCTTATGGTTTACATAATAGTAAAATTTACTTTAGCGGTAATACATTGGATACTTTACAAGGGGAAAAAGCTTCAGGTCGGGTTCGTCTAAATTTAACAGAAACACAAAGAAGCGAGCAGGTTGAGCGGTACCTTCAAGAAAATAGCTCGTTTATTTGGGCCTTTGAGTGCGAAGAAATAGAAGGAAAACACAGGTGCTCAGATATAAATTGATAATAGAGCCTATAAATATACCTTACCTCTGATTTAGTTTTTAAAAAAACGCTCGGTTAATAAAAGCACATTTTATGTGCTTTTATTTTTTATCATGCGTTTAATCCAGGTCGAACCTTCACTGTTTATATTGGAATATTATGATAACCCCACAAGTAATCGCGATAAGTGGAGCATCAGGCTGTGGCAAAACATCCCTAATAAAAGCTGTCTCAGATAAGCTTAATTGCCCATATTTACTTTTTGATGAGTACACAAACGCGCATACTTACCCTAAGGATATGAAGGCATGGTTAAAAGCGGGTGTCAATCTCAACGAGATTAAAACGCCCGCTTTTATCAAAGCTCTTGAAGAGCTTACACTGTCATGTGGGGCGCCTTATGTCTTTATAGAAGAGCCTTTTGGTCGGTGTAGAGCTGAGATATCAAAGTATATTGACTATGTTATTTTGCTCGATGTGTCTTTAGAAGTTTGCTTGTCCCGTGTGATCACCAGAAATATCAATACGCCACATATTAATTCACGTAATGCCATATCAAAATATCTCTGTGTTTATGATGACTATTTAAGCGCTATTTATGCAAATGTGGTTGAACAAGTTCGTCATACCTGTGATTTGACAGTGACTGGGGTATTACCTCTTTCAAAGACTGTTGACCTCGTCGAGCGCTGGTTAGCTAGACAGCGCATTTCTCAGTCTTAACTGTGTTTTATACACTGTGAAATGTAGGTCACTCTTTCAATTTATATCGTCCCTTTGAGCACATCGATAATCGGTTGTTTTCAATCTAGTTAATTTCCTTCTCTATAAGTTACTGAAAATATTTGTAATAAAAAGACCGAACGGGCCCATTAGAACGCTTATGGCCATTTTTTCCCACATACTGAGCTCATCAAATCACGGGATGTGATGATTAGTAACTAACTAAATACCAGTGGGAGAAAAGATGATGAACACACATAACACAGGACATTGCGCAACACGTTGGGATACGAGATTGTTTTTGATAGCAGGGTGCTGCATGTTAATTAATACAGTTTGCTTGTGGATGAGGCATTTTTCAGGTTATCAGATGTCTTTACTATGGGCTGCAGTGCCTGCAATTATCGCATTGGGCTCCTGTACATTGGGTGTTTTGAAACTTTACCCTAGAGCGGTGAGCCAAGCTCGTAAACTTGCCATTGGCGGGGCATGTTTTGCGGTCATGTCACTGACGTCATTAGTACTTGCGTCCATGTGGATATTTGTTTTATCGGTTTTTGGAGACGGTATTACTGGTCGGCCATCAACTGGGTTTGCGGTTTTGATTGGGGCATTTATGGTGTTCATGATGATATCTTTTGCTTTTAACTCGGTTGCATTCCTAGTAGAACGTACGACTCGCAATATCGGACTTTTATTACTTGTTCCTGTCAGCTGCTGGGCACTCATGTTGATTGTTGCCTTACTTAAAAGCTTTGAAGCTGGTTTATCTCTTGATTTTTATACCAATGGGGTAATGGGCGTTGCATTTTTACTGGTCGCATTTGTTCTGAAAAAGCGTCAATAACATTTACAGCATATAGTGGAATAAGGGATTGAGTATTGATGCATATTACAAATACGCAATCCTAACCTCCTTATATTATCATTCATCTTATGTTTATAATAAGTGTGTATCCTTTAGCGCAAATAAAAAAATAAACAGGATTTACAATGATAAAGAACACGATGTTTGCACTTTTACTTACTCTACCATTTATATCCAATGCGAATATTTCAATAAAGACGGCAAGTGGAACTGATAAAGAAATAAAAATAGAAAATGCCTTAAATAAACTCATTGATGAATATGATATTAAGCAGTGGCTTTATACAAGTAAGGTATTAGTCAATGAAAAGGCAAGGGTACCCCACAGTCATCCAATACTTACAATGAATACGGCAAGGCCTTATTTAGAAAGTGATATAAGAGTACTTTCCACGTTTCTTCATGAGCAGTTTCACTGGCATGTGGTTTTAAATGGGAAAGGTAGCATTGATGAATTCCGCGGTGCGATAAAAAGAGAGTTTCCGGTTGTCGAATATAAAAGGCCGATGGGAAGCGGGGATGAAGGGGGCACACTGACGCATTTAATCGTCTGTTATTTAGAGTACCGAGCGATGGCGTCATTAGTCGGTGAACGTGAAGCAAGAGCGCTGCTTGAAAGCAACCCTTATTATACGTGGATATACAAAACAATTTTGAATCAAGATAACCACCCCAAATTAGATAAATTAGTGAAAGAACTAAACCTCACTATTTTTAACCAAGACAAAAATGTTAAACGAATTTAACTGGACTAAACCTCTTTGATAGTTATGCGATTTAGTACAAAACTAAATCGCATAATGTTAATTCAGAGATTGTTGATAATAAGACTTTGCTTGCTCTAGTGTGTGTTTGAGGATATGGCTAAGAGATGCGGGGCTTTCGAAAGCTTGAATTGAACGCTGAGAAAGCAGCGCTTTTAAAGTGTCTGTTGTATGTGATAAGCGCTTTTCAACTTCGATAAAATCGATTTGCCCGTTGCTTGCAAAACGCAGTTTACTTGGGTTTACACATCCTCTTTTACAGGTACCATGTAACTTTCTGCTGCAGTGACACAGGGCTTGTTTATTAACAAGGCCGCAGCTTTGCTGGGTAAACTCGACGACTTCATTTCTAGCTCGCTGGAGCTGCTTACGATAGGTTGCAGGGGAGCAGGCTAAAATATCACTAGATTGTGCGTGGTCCAGCTCAAAGATCTCACCCAAAATGTATACTAACCTTGCTTTGGGCTTTAGGCATAATAGCATGGCCATAGTGCAAGATATTCTAAGTTCGTTCAGTAGAACCTGGTAATCCATCCTTGATGTATATTCTTCACTGGGAAGCTCTAAATCCGACTCTAAATCTGTTTTAAAAGTCTCGAACGATAACTGTAGTTCAGCACGTCTGGCTTTGTTGCTATTCATGAGGTAGTTTGCTGCTACGCGATATACCCAGGTTTCGAATTTACTCTCAAAACGAAATGAACTTAAATTGGTCATTATTTTTATTAAAATATCTTGGGTGATGTCCTCGGCCTGTTGGTGGTCTACCAGCATGCGAAGTGCCAAATTAAATATCTTATCTTTTATACTGGCAATTAATTGAGCGAGTGCATTTTTATCCCCATCTACTGCGGTGCGAATTAATGTGTACATTTCTTGTGAGTTTTTCTGCGACAAGTGAGCGTTCATTTTTTTATCCTTGTTCTTTTGAACAAAGGCTTCATATTTTGAAGCCCATTAATTATTTTTATATTGTGTGGTTATTTGTCGGCATGTGGATTATCAATGACGATAAGCCAATTACCGTTATCCTGTTTTCTGAGCGTTGCGACCGACAAGCCATTTTCTTGTATTGCTTCCCCAGAAGGGAGTATCGCGTTCATAACCCAGTTTGCAGTATGTGTGGCTATATCTCCAGCAATAGTTACTTTGTGTGTGTCTGGGTATGTAAATGTTGGTTTGATTGCGAGTGCCTCTTTAAAGCATTCAGAAATCGTTTTCCGACAATGTATCCATTGATTAGGTTCAAAGGCCACAGCTGCTTGAGTTTCATATTGTGCCATGACAGTTTCTAACTCCCCTTGATTAAAAGCGTTTGTCATTCGTTTAATCGTTGCCAGTACATCTAATTCTTGATGGTTCATAATAAATCCTTTGCATTAATTATTTTATAAAGACCTTATTGGTCTAGGTGTTTTTAAAGTAATGAGCCTCTACTTGATGATTATTGGAGTAGAGGTCAAGCTGAGTAGCTACATATATTTAGACAAAACCCAAATGCAAGGTGTGACAGGAAAAATGTTTTTTAGCTTAAAAATTATGATGGGAAATAATAATTAAATTTTTTTAATTTTTATTGTTTATATAATAAATGGCATATAAATCAGCGGTTTATTTTTTATTTCTAATGCTTTTTGTTAGTATTTATTGTGGCCTGTTTTTATTTTGTTTTATTTTCAAATGTGTTTTGTTAGTATTTCTCCGTTGCAGTGTTGCGAATAGGTTAATAATAACAGGAAGTATTAAGTTTAACTTAGTTGGTTGAAATATGTACATAATAAAAAAATTTAAAATGCCCATTTTGGCATCTACAATTGCGGCTATCATGTTGACTGGGTGTGGTAGTTCAGACTCAAATGATAAACCAAAAATTAACTCATCAGTAGCATCTAATGAAGAGGGGTCAAAACCAGATAAAGACCTCTTACCGCCTGATACAGACCCTAAACCTCCAGTCATTTTAATTTCAGGCCCTCAACAAGTTGAGGAAAAGAGCTCTTTTAGATTAGAACTTAAAGTAGAGGATGATGGCGAAATTAAGTCGATTAATTGGTCTCATGACTCTAATTTAGATTTGGCAATGGTGCTGGATGAGCAAGACAATCCAACATTTACCGTGCCAGACATTAGCCAAGATGATACGGTTAACTTTACTGTTTCAGTAACGGACGATGATGGTGAGTTAGTCCAAGAGACACACGCAGTGTCGATTAGTCGTATAACAAAAAGCTTGGCATTCCATGGTGTTGTAACTGACAGCCCAATCAAATATGCCTCAGTTCAAGTTATTGCAGGAAGTGACCGTGTTGAAGTCGAAGCGAATGAGGCTGGTGAATATAAAGCAACGCTTGAAGTGGATGAAATCGCAACTAATGAGATGCTTAAACTCGTTGCTTTGGGCTCCAATGAGCAGCCTGAAGTTGAATTCGTATCTCAGCTAGGAACATTTGATGAGCTTCGTGTTCAGGCTGGAGATGATCTTATACTCTCCAGTGACGAAAACTTTTCAGTAAATGTGACTAATGTTACAACAGCTGAATATGCACTTTTACAACGTACTGGTATTGAAATAGTTGATGATAGCAGCCTACTCAATGCATTGCAGGAAATAGATGGTGAGGAGTTACTAAATCTAGCAACTATCATTAAAGTGGTAGTTGATTCTGATAAATATGACTTACCAGAGGGGATCTCTTCGACGTTAGAGCTTGTTAGTGATAAGACACATTCTTCTTCTTTTGAACAAGTAATAAAGTCACAGGAGCACGCTTATTTTGAACAAGTTAAGCAGCAAATCTTAGAAGATGAAACCTTAGTTTCCAAGCAGCTACCTTCGCTTGAAGGTGAGTTTGTGTTACATCAACCAAGATACTATAACCTGCCTGTGTATCATTTATCGCTTGATGAAAATGGACAGGGCAACTTTGTCGCTGAGAATAAAGTGGCAGTAAATGAAGTTAGTTTATTGAATAATGAATTTGTAATTGAACTTGGTGAACCTGCAATTCTTTACCGCTCTAGTAGACGTAAGCTTGACGAAATGGGGGAAGAGGTTAGGGATCAACTCGGTAACCCTGTCTATGAACAAATTATACGTAAATCGTCAAAGTTAACACTACAAACATTACATACTAATCAATCGTCTAGTATTGTAGAGGTCAACTCACATGCTGAAGAGTTTATCGATGGTGTGTTGAACCCTGATGCTGAGCTAAATACCTTAACAACCTATAAATTAAGAGATAAGAAGCTAGCCCTGAGTTTAAGTGCTGAGGAGCTTACGGGGAAAACTTGGCTCATTGAGTTGAACGATAATGATCATTTTGCTGAAAACAGACCAATTAAACGTTACCAGTTTAACGAAGATGGTAGTGTTACTTCAAACGGTCAATTGATAAATGCGACTTGGGAATTGCAAGGTCAATCACTGACGGTTAACTACAAAGAACAGGAAGAAGATACGAAATTACAGTTTTGGTTAACTAAACCTACCGTAGCTGGATATTATTTTGTTGCCCAAGAGCTTAATATGCAAAGCGGATCAGCTACCTCTTTTTCAGGGCTTATGGTCGCTAAGCAGAATGACTTGATAGTGACACAACAGGACATCGAGGGAAGTTGGACTGGATTTATTGGTCGTGCTCAGAGAACGCATCAGCTCCGTATAAACGAGCGCTTGGACGCGAGAGTTGGTATTGCAGAGCGTTCTCCATATCTTCATGGCAAGTGGGATAATAATCGTTTTTACAGGCAGTGGTACAGGGATGGAAGCAATGGTGGTCGTACTTGCTATCAACTGACATCGAAATGTGAGCTGAGTGCACATATGGAATATGAGTTCTTAGCAATGCAAGATGGCAATTATCTGGTTTATCGCAAAGTGATTGAATATCCTAACACCGCTTGGGAGTTTATGTCTGGTGAAGGAATATTCCACTATGTTTACACACCAGATTATGAATATTCTGAGTTTAACTCTGTGATGCTCTCAGATCACGCTAGGTTTTTTGTAGAGTCAGAGTTTGGTTACCACCCGCAAGTTAATATCGAGCAGCCTAATAGCATAGATGCGGTCAGCACTATTTCTTTGAATAATGAGATTTATCCAATGTCCATCGTTAATGGACATATCCAATATGAAGCTGATGGTAGACTTATGCATATTTCTTTATTGAAAGAAGAAGCGGACTTTATAGAAGTTTGTCTATTTGAGGCGACAGTAGGGTGTAGTGAGGACGATAAGCAAGTTTGGTATTCAAACCATGAAGCCCTACCAAAAACAGCCAGTTATTTTTTAAATACTGATGCTGACTACCAATCACATTACATACTAGAAGAAATGTCTGATGGCTTTGTTCAATTCAAGAGTCCGTTTGACCCTTACTACACCATGGAAGCAGAGGTGTCTGGTGAAGATATTCTTCTAACAAGCACTATTAATGTTCCCGTTGAAGATTACTACTTTAGACTCCTTAGTAAAGTGGAAGTAAAAGATCAAGGTGAGCAAATTGTACTAACTAAAACACACGATATTTATGAATATGGACAAATTGTACATACAATAAAAACTGATGAAATTTTTGCTCTTCGTGTAGATGCCCATAAAGGTATTAAAACGTCAGTAGAAACAATTATTGGTGACTGGATTGTTAGTGTTGGTCAGTCTTTATATAGCTACAGTTTTGCTGATGGTGTTGGGGCAAAAGCGCTACATGATAACAGTGAGACCACTGAGTTCACTTGGTCTATCATTGGTGGCAACGTGCTTTATATTGTATATGCAGATGCTTCTGTCGAGCGATTCACTTTAATAAGTGAAAGTAATGACTTGGAATACGCCCTTATTATGGAGAATGGTGAGCATTATCCATACAGCCTGTTCGATAATGGTACCACTGGCAGCATGGTAAAGTCGCAACCGTTGGAGCTAACATCGGAAGAGTATGTTGGTAGATGGTTCGTCAAGTCTCTTGATAAAGCGCTAAATGATTTCAATAGCACTATGGAAATATATGAAGATATGACAGTACACCATAGTGTCAAAACGTCAGAACCCCAAGGCTACTTTGAAAATGGTCTATTTAAATTGGGTTTATATTATGATCATAATCTAGCGCGTCATGTGAGACAGTGCGATGACCTTTCTCAGTGCTCGACATATGAAACGATTACTTATACACCGGTAGCGCGTATTGGAAATGATGTATACCTTATTAAAGAAAGTCAATTTGATGAGAAAGAGCTGATAATGCTTCGTAAGCAAGAGATAGCTTTTGAAGACGGCTTTTCTGATTTTCATGTTCAATTTAACTTATTAGATAATAACGGTGAAGTATGGTCGGGAGATATTAATCACTATAGTCGTTATTTGAATATACCTAATCGAGGGGAGTTTGAGTATACACTTATGGATGGGAAAATACTTTTAACTCTGGAAGATGGCTTTGAACATGTGTTAGAAGTGGTTCCAGAAAGTAACACCGTGGACGGAATTACATTTTGTATGTACCAAAATACAAAAACGTGTACAGAGCAAGATAAATTTCGTTTACGTTATCACCACCCTTATTTTGACTAAGTGCTATTCTTAATAGATTGAAACGCCACTTTTATAAGTGGCGTTTTTTATTTTATATTATGCAAAAAGTGCAATGAACTAATTTTAAACTATGTAATAATATTTCTGCTATTAGATTTATAAAATTCAAACTTCTTATAAAAAAGAAAACTAAATTCGCTAAAGGAGTATCTAGAGAATGATTCAATATAGAATAGCTGAAGTAGCAGAGTTACCTGCACTGAAGTCTTTACTGTGGAAATACGGCCCCAATGAATGGAACTACCTAACGCAAGCTGGTGTTGATGAAGAATTTACACTCATTGAACAGCGAGATGCTAAGGCACTCGTTGCGTTAGAAGGTGAGCAAATTGTTGGCTTTGCTGTTTTGATAAATGGCAATGTGAGTCCAGACTACCTGAATCAATATTGCTGTCTAGATGAGATAGCGTTTATAGGCGATGTGGTGGTGTCGGCAAATCACAGCGGTAAAGGCATTGCTACGCAGCTTTTGCGTCACTGTATTGATTTGGCGAAGGATAAAGGCGTTGGCTCTGTGTTGATTGAGCGTCATGAAGAAAATTTAGCGTCAGCAGGTATGATGAAAAAAGCAGGATTTTCCGTGATTGATACTTTTTATGACCCGAAAAAACGCGCAGCTGGTTCGCAAAAGAGCGTGATCCTGTCAGTTACGCTCTAACGCATTTATTAAAACAATATACTAAAAATATGGCAGTACTTAGGTTGTTGAGTATTGCCATGTTAAATATTACTTAATCAATATAGCCAAGTCCGACTAACTGATGTTGGCGATGCAGTAGCGGATCTTGCAATTTGCATCGGCCATCATATTTACTGATTTCCCAGTTGGTATAAGTACATAGTTTAGGTGTCATTATATTTTGAATCTCTTTAATTACGCTGTTGTCTAATGCTTTATCTGGAAATTGTGTTTGTTTGATATGTATAGCCCATGAAAGTGCCAAAGGGCTAAACCAAGAAGTACCATGACCGGTGATTGGCGCATATGTCAGGCCAAACTGTGACGTAACCATCATGGGGGTTTCATTGTAAGGAAAAGGACGTTTATCAATAACACCAGAATTTACAAATAAGTCTATCCACTGCTCATTATTTGTAAAGCTAGAACTGAGCACTGACGCAATACCATGTAGTTGACCATTCACAGGTAATCGTGAATTAAGATCCTCAAAATAGGCAACTAAAGTACGATTTTCGAAGCTTTTATCTATATCCAGTGCGTTATTATACTCAGTCATATTAATACCACTGGCTTGGAAACCCATCACTCCCTCAGTATTAAACAAGGCGTCGTAAAAAGGGCGAATGGTATCGTATAAGCGTGCAAGAACCTCATTCGATGGTTTGGGGCCTTCACAGTTTTTTATCCAGTCACTAACAAGGGCTCTTTGGACTGTATATCCTGCCGAAAAGTTAATATACTCCACTCCTTGATCTTGTAATACCGTTTGCTTGAACTGCTCTGCCACTTGCTGAGTATGTGATTTAAGTAACTTAATATTTTCATCAGTTGGGTTGCAATACAGGTCATATCTAGAGGAGTATAACTTGGGAAGTGGGCCTACAACCAACTCTGCATGCGGGTTATGTTCTAAGAGGTAATGAAGTGGCTGTGAGCCGTGACCATTATCAGGTGATTCATAACTTTTATATAAGGCCTGATGAAACTCATCAATGAACCAAGCGGCAGGTATAAAAGATGCTTTACCAGAGTTATCTGTGAATTGGTCTACTTGCTTAAGCGTATCACGTACAATTTTTGGCACGAGATAAGTGGGATCAAATGATTGAGAAGAGGCTTGTTGATAAAAGCCTTGCTTATCAACGTAAAATAAACTCTTTATTCGGCTTCTATAGCGTAGAGTAGAGGAGAAGTTTACTCCCTCATCTTCAAGAATTAAGATGGTTTGTTTGGGGTCTGCTTTACTTTGATCAAATTCACCATTTGAAAATTTAACCTCGACTAGCTCACAGTATTCAGAGGAGTTATCTGATAAGCAGGCAATATTATTGTCGTTTAAAGTATCAAGTGTTTCACTGACAACGGTATCAACACGCTGTTTTAACGCAACTAAATACTCGTCTTTCGTTTGTTGTACCAGGCCATCAATGATGCCTGTCGCCGTTGCGTTTTTATCGTCTGAAATAGTATAAGTAAGTGAAAAGTCACCGACATAGTTTTGCTCAGGCGTGATGATTAAAGCGTTATTTTCAATTTTAGTAGTGACATTCCCTATGTCGACGACTACATCAATAAGCGTTATAGGGTCGCCATCTGGATCACTGTCATTGGTCAGTGGATTGAAAGTGATTACTTCATTTGTTTGCGTGGTGACTGAATCCTTATTCGCAACTGGGGAGTGGTTTGTTTCTTCTGGTGGCTGTTTGGGCTGAGTATTTTCTTGAGGAGCGTCACTGCTTCCACCGCAGCCGGTTAATACTAAAAGCAAAATGCTTAGACCACAGCTTTTTATTCCGTTCATTTTATTTCCTTGAAATTATTTTTCTATTGAATGAGTCGATTTAATAAATGCCTTATTAATACATCACACAGGGCCACGAGAGTTTGTTACTTTTTGTTATTTGCAGGGTGTTTTTTGTACATTATATGGGGGCGGAGAGGAAAGATTCTTACCTGAATTTTGAACAAATATTAATTAAAGAGACTCACCTTGAAAACAGCTTTTTACGTATTTAGGCATGAGCACATGTGGCTGATACGCTTATGCTCATGCCAAAATGAAAGCTTAACGGTGCATACCGCGTATTGGGTAATTGTTGTCAGGGTTTCTTATCCAAGTTAGACCATTTATAAGTGCGGTAAGCTCGGGTCTAACAAATGGGTTGTTTGATATATCGATAACTTGGATATTCCCCTTGTCGTTAACAACAAAAAGGCCCGGCTCAGCAAAGGGGTGATCGGTTTCTTGTTTTGAACGAGGATCTGAAATATACAAACCAAGTGTTTTCATTTGCGCAAGCGATAAACCGTAAGCAATATCAAATTGAACGTCTAATTGAAGCTGGTGCTCTGCCAGTTGAGTTTGGCTATCACCCGAGACTGCAATCACGTCTACATTAATAGCAGAAAGGCTTGCAATGTGGCTTTCTAACTGGTTTAGGTACTTTGTACATAAAGGACAATGCTTTCCGCGATAAACTAAAACAAGTTGCCAATCGAAACCAGATCTTGGCTCCCCTAATGTAACAGTTTGACCATTGGGTAAGGTGACGGGCAGCTTTGGAAACTTGCTGCCAGCATGAAGTTTGTCTGTATAGTGTTGAGACATGGTCTTATCCTTTAAAAGTATTTATTGATATGTGTTTTAAAACGGGCTAGGTCATTTTCAATATCTGCATTTTTCATCACACAAAACACACGAATGTGGGTAAAGCAGCCAAGTTGAAAAATTTAAAGTTCATATGCATTGGAAAGAGTAGATCATCCACTGACTTTCCATCAAAAAACTCAGCTGCATCATTAAAAGCCTGTTTTGGGGCGTTAAATGTGACTGACATCATATATTTTTTACCTGAAAGAGCACCGCCACTGCCATAGCCTTCAGTCGGTGTAGATGCACTGCGCCCGTCTCCTTTGCATAGTGTACCCGCCATACCTGCTGTATAAACTTCATCCATATACTTTTTAAATGACCATGTAACGCCCATCCAGTTAATAGGGGATTGAAAGATTATGGCGTCAGCCCATTGATGCAGATCGAGTTGCTGTTCGACATTTATGTTTTCTTGCATAGTGACAATACGTGTTGTGTACCCTTTGTTTTGGAGTAACGTAACCGCTGTATCGACGAGCGTTGCATTTAGCTTCCCTTCAGAGAATGGATAATACTGATGCCCATTGATGATTAAAATATTGCTCATGACCTCTTCCTAACTCGTTTGTTTATTAACTAGGTTGTTTAAGGTATAGTTTGTAAACCTAAAGTAAAATAACAACTAGTATACTTTTAGTAACCTAATGTTTATGGTGGTATAAAAATTGAAAAGTTCAGTTAAAACAGATGCTAAAGGGCGAAAAAAAGTTTTGAATATGTGCGATGAACCCTGTGCAATTGAAAAGGGGATGAGGCTCATTGGTGGGAAGTGGAAGGGCTCGATAATTTACCATCTAAAAGATGAGCCTGTACGTTTTAATGATTTAGCACGAATGCTAGGTGGTGCGACTAAGAAAATGGTGGACCAGAGACTTAAAGAGCTAGAGCAAGAGGGTATGGTTGTTCGCAAAGTGATCAGTGATAGACCGGTTGCAGTTACATACGAGTTGACAGAATTTGGACGCTCAGCACTAGATATTCTTGAATCGCTTAGAGTTTGGTCTGAGTCTCACAATATTCAAATTTGAATGAACATAATTGTTGTAATTACTTTGCGTTAGCTAAACCCCAGTTCTTTACTCAATGTCATTGCTGGTGGTTGCTTTAGTGTCCTGAAAAAGCTCTTTTGCTCAATGATAAAAGCGAAATTGCTTTTAGTATCCTCGACCACTCTTTTGTAAAGTCAAAAAATATATGTATTCTTCATTACAGCTATGATTTTGAACATGCATTAACTTGGTAATTCACAATTTTGATTTTTATTTGACAGTGAAAGTTTAGTTAATTTATCGATTATTTAAATTAGGTATTTAATTGTTATCTACAAATTTGAATTGAATATATGGTAAGTAGGTATAAAAATTTGTGGGTGTATTTCAAGGGTGGGGGTTGTTGTTTTATTTTTTATCGCTTTAACAAAGGCGCGTAAGGCTTTCCTTATATATCAAGCTGATCTAAATGAAGAGACAAAGCGTATTTGATAATTTTTTTGGGTTAAAAAATGGATGAACCGAGAATGAAAAGCCCGCAAACATGGTTCAACCAGACTAGAAAGCGCACTTGCTACCCTTTATTAAATTGTAAGTTAAAGATCTAGGAATAAGCCTTGATTCAGATTATAAGGACAAGAAGTTGTTATGATTGAGAAGTTAAGGCGGCCGTCAACTTGGCCGCTGTATTTTATATTGCTGATATACGTATCCTTGATTTGGATGCAAGGGCTGTCTAGTACCATGTTGCAAGTATTACAAGAAATAGAAATTGCACTGACTATGGCGCTGGGCTCGTTTGTCGCTGGTGGCACAGCTTTGGGAGGCGGTGCAGTAGCCTTCCCAGTTATGACCAAGGTATTGGATATTGAGCCTAGTACGGCGAAAGTGTTTTCACTGGCGATTCAAAGCTTTGGTATGACAGCAGCAACTTTCACTATTTTGTGCCGTCGTATTCCTATCTATATTAATTTAGTATTGCTTGCGCTGCCAATGTCCGCATTAGGCGTTATCATAAGCTTACTTTATATTGCGCCTATTGCACCGCGATTGTTAGTTAAATCTATTTTTAGCTTCTTACTTTTATGCTTTGCAATCACTATGTTAATACGTTGGTGGAGAAAGCACATCACCAACACAGTGCACAAAAAATACAGCCTAGTACACCTCGTTTTATGTTGATGGCTTTTATTGGGGGCGTTGCCAGTGGGTTAGTGGGTTCTGGTTCTGATATTGCTTTATTCGCGCTTTTAGTGATTGCATACAATGCTGATATTAAAAAGGCAACAGCGACTTCTGTGATTGTTATGGCATTTACCTCATTGGTAGGTAGCGCGATGAATGCGTGGTATTTGGAGGCTATAACGCCACAGATTGAAAGCTATTTGCTTGCAGCAATTCCTATTGTTGTCGTGGGCGCACCTTTAGGGGCCTATGTTTGCTCTAAAGTCAAAGTCGGACAATTGGTGAGCTTTTTACTGTTTCTTATCGTCTTAGAGGTATCTTTCACAAGTTATGAGCTTTACTCTAGCAATGGATTAACGTGAATAAAGTTAAAATGTTTATTTGAATATGAGTTGTACTTTTTAGTCAATTAACGAGTGAATCAACAAAAATAAATACCTAAGGTGGAATTAAATACTATTTAGGTGGTAAAGAAATTGAAGGTGTTCATGCAGTTCAGTTTGATGTACTAACTCGTTGTTGGCTAGGGCTAACGCTTTTCTGGGGTGAAGACTTATGCCTTATAATTTCTGTGTCTAAAAAAGAGGGCAACATTTATTCACTTGAGATAGTCCAGAGGCAGATTCTGGCGCGCAATAGCGAGTTTAACGTGCGTGCATATTATAAAATGTGTCAAATTGCTCCGTAAAAATATTTTGGTGAGTTAGAATAGGGCATTAGGGCAGTTATTCGGTAAGTATATTATTCATATTGTGCTAGCGCATAAGCTTGAGCTTTCAATATATTGCATGCTGTACCTGTTAATTAGTAGAAAAAAACAGATGTTTAGGGTGGCTTTTTGAGTGTAATTGAGGATAATTTAATTGAGTATAAGAAAGTACAAAAAGGAAGTTTATGATGGAGTTTTCGATTAGTCGTTTTGAAAGCACTTTGGGTATTTTTAAAGTGCTCGGCAACTGTCAGTCCCCAGATAAGATTGAAGTCTTGAAGCTAGAAATGATGAGCACTGATGGGTGGGTTTTGATGGATATGCACCAAGCCACGACACAAAAGATAATTAATCAGTTAATTACTGAGTTAAGAAACCACCCTAAGTTGGGAAGTCTATAAGGCTCCCCTATCGGCCGTATTCATGCTTTATATGTATTTACTTAGCTGAGTCTTGCGACCGTATTTACAATACTATCCACTTGTTGGTTAATTTCATTGATGGTGGTGTTAAGCTCCTCGATAAGAACGACACCAGAGGCTACTTGCTCAGCGCTTTTTCTCATTGAGGCGGAGGCCTCAGAAGAGTGTGCCAAGTTTGCTTTGACAACATCGGCGATTTCAGTCGTTGAACTACTTGTTCTTGCTGCAAGTTGACGCACTTCATCGGCTACAACAGCAAACCCTCTGCCTTGCTCACCAGCCCGGGCTGCTTCAATAGCGGCATTGAGTGCCAGTAAATTGGTTTGCTCTGCAATGGCGCTGATGGTAGATACAATATTACTGATTTGGTCTGATTGCTTGTTCAAAGCCTCTATTTTTGTCAATGCCGTATTCATGTCATCGCTCAATATTTGCATGAGATCAATGACACCTGTGACAGACTCAGAGCCAGTTTGAGCTGCGTTATCAGCAAGGCTTGAGGCATGACCAACATCTTCTTGCGTTTGGCGTGTACCGACAATGCGCTCGGTGATATCAGAGGCAAATTTAGTTACCTTAATGACTTTACCGTTTTTGTCTATGATAGGGTTATAACTGGCTTCAAGCCACAACTCGCTACCTAGCTTATTTTTCCTTTCAACTTGGCCACTGAAATAGTGGCCAGCAGCTAACTGGCTCCAAAGCGCCGTGTAGTCACGAGATTGAACGATATGCTCTGGACAAAACAAGCTATGGTGTTGACCTTTGATTTCGTCTAAGCGATAACCTGTTGCCGCCAAGAAATTCTCGTTGGCACTGAGCACATTGCCTGAGATATCAAATTCTATGACTGCCATTGAACGGTACAGTGCATCAATCAGGTTTTGTTGAGATACAGCGGTATGTTCACGCTTAGTGACATCAGAAGCAAATTTGATGATCTTAACTAATTGACCGTCGATATTCAAAACTGGGTTGTAGCTGGCTTCAAGCCAAAGCTGTTTTCCAGAGCGAGTGAAACGTTCTATGGTGCCAGAAAAAAACTCGCCTCGATTTAGGTTTTGCCAAAGATGTTGGTAATCTGCCGAACTAGTATATTGTTTGTCACAAAAAATACGGTGATGTTTACAAACTAACTCATCTAATTCGTATTCCATTACTTTGAGAAAGTTATCATTTGCGGTAATGACTTTTCCATCGGGGGTAAACTCAATGATGGCAGTGGAGCGCCCTACAGATGCTAGCGTTTGCTCAAATGCTTGTTTCTCACTTGTGACTTGATCAAGCGATTGCTGCAGTGCTTTTCTTTCTTTGCCAAAACTAAACATTGATGTTCAAAACCCTTAAGATGATTATTTAGGGTTATCGAATTATTATTATATGCAATTGAAAGTCAATTAGTATGTTTAAATATCATGAATTAGTATGTATTTTGTACCTTTTATAGTTTATTTAATTTTGTAATTTTCATTTAAAACAATTACTTAAGTGTTTATAGATATTGTTTGAATTAGATTGCTTTTATGTCACCAAAGAAATCTGCTAGCGCTTTGAAATGTTGCTTTTTGTGTATTTTATTGAACTCCAGGGTGTTTTTTGAACAAAGTGTGTTTAAATATTTTTAATGGAGAAGTGTTGTGTGTATTTTGTGCAAAGAACGGGGGACACAAATTAATTTAGGTGGAACGGTGCCTTTAGACACTTTAGATGTATGATATTGTTGAAATTGGTACAAGATAAGTGATAAACATAACTGTTTAATAAAAATAATAAATGGAGCATATGATGCGGTTTAGCTTTATGGTTTTGATACTCGTCTTATCGTTTGGTACCCAGGCAAATGATACACCTGAAAAAGCGGTTAGCTCGTTGTTCTCCGCGCTCTCACACGCGGCAAAAGAAAAGCCAAATATCCCAATGCTTAAGAAGCTATTTCACCCTGAGGCAAAAGTTTATGGTGTCCATTTTACTAAAGACACACCGAGTTTGATGGCCATTTCTAGTACCGAGTTTATTAAATTGCTTGATAAAGTGCCTGAAAAAGGATTTTACGAATGTGAGGTGGTGAGAAAAGTGCAAACATATGACCGTTTTGCACAAGTATACAGCGTGGCAGAAACTCGGTTTAATAGAGAGCAAAAGCAGCCTGACTTTACAGGGGTAAATAGCATTCAGCTTTATAAACACGACAATGAATGGCAAATATTATCCTTGTATTATCAGATAGAAAGCCCTAGCCACCCCATAAACTTAGAGGGCGCTAAAAGTGGGGTGTGCTTGTAACTAGAGCTAAGAGCAACAAATGGCTTAGCAGTGCTTCATTTCGTTGTTGAGCCAGTCGGTAAATATTTGTAGCCTTGCTAGTCTGGAAGAATTTGTATCGTAGACAAAATATCGCTTAACTTTGTTTGGATGTGGCAGTTTGTAGGGAATAACAAGGGTTCCACTATCCAGTTGCTCTTGACATAAGTACGATGCCGCCAGTGTAACGCCATGACCACTAGAAACCGCACTAATTGCCATATCCGTCGAGTTGACTTTTGTCCAAAGTGTGTGATGTTCAACCCCTTCCACTCCGGCTGCATTAAACCAGCTAGGCCAATCGTAGGGACCTGCATGCGTTAAAGTAACTATATGTTGGGATAATAGATTGGCGGGGTCGTTTAAATTGAGTTGTTTCGCTAAGCCATTTGAGCAAATAGGGTAAACGGGTGACTCACCAAAATATTCGCAGCTAAAGTTATCCGGTGTATGTTGCTCAACCGTGGTACCAAATCGTATTGCTAGGTCTATATGTGCTTGTTTCAAATCAACAAAGTTTGCTGATGAAGAGACGTTAATTTGAATATTTGGGTAACGTTCTGTAAAGCCCTGCAACCTTGGCATCAACCAAAGCGAAATAAAAGCCTGCGTTGAGGTGATAGTCAGCTCACCGTCAATACCCTCTCTTTGAACTTGGTTGATCCCTTTATTTAATATCGTGAGCCCTTTTTGAGCATGTTCGAATAGGGCTACTCCTTGTTGGGTCGGGAGCATTCGCTTTCCTTTGCGAACGAACAGGCGGCTATTGAGCAAGGCTTCGAGTTGACGTATTTGTTGACTGACAGCAGCTTGAGATATACATAATTCCTGTGCTGCTAGGCTATAGCTATTGTGTCGTGCTGCACATTCAAACGTGACTAACAAGTTGATATTTTTAAACACT
The DNA here is from genome assembly GCF_057197785.1 of Pseudoalteromonas sp. MMG033. Lineage (NCBI taxonomy): Bacteria > Pseudomonadati > Pseudomonadota > Gammaproteobacteria > Alteromonadales > Pseudoalteromonadaceae > Pseudoalteromonas > Pseudoalteromonas sp. MMG033. Next base: position 4,485,589 of record NZ_CM170070.1, on the reverse strand, counting down.
TGAAGTTTATAATTCTTGAATTTATCTTGGTATTATAAGCAGAGCTTATAATAAAAGTCGATTTTCATCGTTGGTCTTTTTTAATTGGGGCTGTAAAAATGCAGCCATTAACACGCATTAATACAATTACTAAATATAAGACAAGGACATAATGATGATTGAATTTAAACAGCTGCACCAGCAGAAAACGCCACTTTTGTTGGCAAACGTTTGGGACGCAACCAGTGCAAAATGTGCTGAAGCAGCTGGCTATCAAGCAATGGGTACCTCTAGTGCAGCTTTGGCTGCGGTACTTGGTTACGAGGATGGTGAACATATACCTTTCGAAGAGCTATTGTTCGTTGTTAAAAGGATCGCAGCATCTAGCAGTTTACCTTTGAGTGTTGATATTGAGTCTGGCTTTAGTGCAGAACCACATATTATCGCCAACCATATTCAGCAGCTGGCTGAGTTGGGTGTAGTGGGGGTTAATATTGAAGATAGCCAAATACAAGACACACGTACATTATGTAATAAAGATGAGTTTGCGACCTTGTTGCAGAGCGTGCGTGCTGAGCTTTCCGCGCGCGAAGTGCCTATGTTTATCAATGTGCGCTGTGATACATTTTTACTGGGCGTGGATAATGCAGTAGATGAAGCATTGAGCAGAGCGAGTAGCTATCAAGCCGCCGGTGCGGATGGGCTCTTTTTCCCATGCATTTCTTGCGAACAAGATATTACTCGAGTCGCCGGGGCAACATCATTACCGATTAATGTGATGGCCGTCCCATCTTTACCTGACATACCAACATTGGCACAGCTTGGTGTTAAGCGCATTAGCACAGGCAATTTCGCGCAGATAGCAATGAATGAGCAGTTGAGTACTAAGCTATCACAAATTAAAGCGCAAGGGAGTTGCTCCATACTTTTTGAGTGATGGTAATTTTAGCTGCATTTTGAATAAGGTGTAATGTACATGTGCTCTATTGAAACCATCAATGAGCACATGACGGGATATGCAGCCGTACTGTGATTGTCAAATAAAGATAACGCTCGCATTTTAAATGGTTCAAAAAAGCTGTTATGAAAGCGGTTCACTTAACTGCATATTAGAATGATGGGGTATGTCGCACATCGTCACTGCCAAACGATTAAAGTCTTGGTTACAAGGTGGTGTTGCATATAGGATATTTGAGTTATCTTTAAAGGCAGAACGGCTCAAAATATTGATTGTTCTTTGACCATGTACAACTGCATACATGTTACTTTGGTCTATTCTCCAAGCGCAAATCTGCTCCATTTCAGGATTCTGAGCTTGTGTAATTTTGACGACATTTGACGCGACAGATAAGTCCATGTAGCTTGTTTGGCTGCGTGCGATTTTGTAATAAAAGGCACTACAATCTCTGCTACAAGGTATAAGTTCAAACTCAGCCGCATTTTCGACTAAACTATTGCCATAAAATAAGCCGGATATTTCATTACTAATTGTTATATAGCCAAAATCTTGACCTTGAGTTACTAGTTTTAGGTGTTGTTTGTTCATGATTTATTACCCACAGTGATTTGACATCATCTGTATGGCACTCTCTTTAACTCATGCTAATAAGACGAATGCCTTAATGAGAACATTAGAGATCCTTTATTGAGTAAATATGACATTAGGTCAAAACTTTTGTGTTGATACGAATAAGTTTTGATAGAGTTTATCTGACCGTCAGTATAACTTCTTACTTCCTCCACAATTTGTTGATAACGTCTCCTTAGTCATTTAAAACCCTGTAAACGTACCAATAAACAGGTCTGTGTTCCGAGCAGTATAAGAACGCTTTTTGATGGCTTAATAAATGCATAAAATTCCACGATAGATTTTACTAATTAAAAAAAGATGTGAAATTGAATTAAGGCATTTTCAAACAAATATGATGTTAAAGTTGGTAAAGCTGTTAATCAAATGACAGGTTTTGGGTGTGTACCCAGCTAATAATAAAGTCTCATATTATGGATTTTGCTAAAGAAATCACGCATTTTTCCGATAAATTTAGTAATAATAGTAACTTGTACTATTTTGGCATTAAGTGTGTTTACAATCATTCATAAACTGCCTAAAAAACGGCCGATTTTAACTTAACATTGTAAGGGCTATGTGCTGAAATGGTGGAAGTTGCATAAAAAAAAGTAAAATATGCAAGAGTATTTAGGAAGGAAGTGATGTCGTTGTTTAGTTTTGATGAGGAATCTGGGTATGTTTCTATGAAGGAACATCCTGCACACTCGGGGTTTCCCGCTAGTGCTGCACAGCTAGTTGAGCTGCTAGAACAATCCTCTTATGCCGACTTTGATGTCATTCATGCCAACATTGGTCAATTATTTGCCCCTTCTGATGATAGAGATAAAGACGTCCTTATCGTTGCAAGGGCGGTTGACGCTTCCATTACTGTTCGTGTTGAAGAAAATAACATGTTAGCGGAAGCCAGACTTACCACTGCCAGAGGTGGTAAGTTAATCACGATTGATGAAGCAAGAGATGCTTTGACCAATGCAGGTGTGGTAAAGGGTATAAATGAAAGAGCACTTGATACATTTTTGGGCCAGCAGTTTGAGCAATCCCCCGGTAGTGTGTATTCAGGTATAGTCGCCCATGGTGTCAGAGCAAAAGATGGTACGGATGCACGGTTTGTTCGGTTATGCATGACTGCACAGGATCGCGTATTGAGCCCCCAGGAAAAATCCGGTGGCAAGGTTGATATGCGAGATTTGGGAGCCATCATTACTGTTAAACCAGGCAGCCCATTAATGAAAAGGGTCCCGCCAACTCCTGGTGAAGAAGGTTTTTCTGTGTTCGGTGATGTGTTAGAGCCAAAACCAGGTAAAGACTATGCACTACAGGTATCTGAAGGGACAAAGATAAGTCCAGATGACCCCAATTTACTGATTGCTGACGCAAAAGGCGTTCCAGTGGCTGTGCCGCGCGGTATGCGTGTTGATGATGTTTTATGTTATGACAACGTGGACGTAACGACTGGACATATCGAGTTTGACGGCAGTGTGGTCGTCAGCGGTGATGTTAAAGATGGCATGAGAATCAAGGCATCTGGTGATATTACTGTCATTGGCTTTGTTGAGTCTGCACTGTTAGAAAGTGAAAGTGCAGTGACTGTAATGCTTGGGGCAATAGGGCGTAAACGCATAGAGGGCGAGGATTTTTCTTGCATCATTAAGGCTAAGCGTACAATTTCAGTTGGATACGGACAATACTGCCATATTGAGTCTGAGCAGGATCTATTTATTGAGCGCCAAGCTTTACATTGTGACTTGAAGTCTAAACGGCTGATCAGAGTGGGCAAGGGGAATACACCTCGCGGAAAATTGATTGGCGGCAATGTGTATAACGCGATGCGCATTGAGGCAGGTGAAGTTGGGGCGCCTTCAGGAACAAGAACACGTATTGTCCTTGCACAAGATTGGTATGATTTGAAGAAAAAAGAAAAGGAATTTAAAGAGCTTGATAAGCTGTTATCAGACAAGATACTCGCTGTGAAGCGGGCGCAAATTAAAGCGAAAAAGACACCAGCTTCAGATAAGCGAGATAATTACCTGAAAAAACTGGCTGTTACAGAGCAACGTCTTGATACACACTACAAGCGTAATGTCCGTAATTGTAAGTTAGTTGCGCAAAAGTTATTGCGCTTGGTTAAACTAAGTCGTGTAAAAGTGAATGAGCTAATGCATCCGGGTATAGAATTGACTATCGCAAAAGACAGTCGGTCTTTTTCCAGAATTTACCCACCTCATTCTGTTAAGTTAGATGCTGGGAAAATTACCCAGGAGTTCCAAAACTAAAAAAAGCAGCCTAGGCTGCTTTTTTTAGTTTTAATGACTTGTTTTAAGTAGCGTTACTTAATCTTGCTCAGTACTACTCGGCTCTTCGCTTTGAGGTAGTGGCCACCCACCTAACGCTTGCCATTTATTAACGATGTAGCAGAATAGTTCAGCTGTGCGTTCAGTGTCATAAAGTGCAGAGTGTGCTTGAGAGTTATCAAATTCTATTCCAGCAGCTCGACATGCTTTCGCAAGTACAGTCTGGCCTAACGCCAGTCCTGACAAAGATGTGGTATCGAAGCTAACGAAAGGGTGAAAAGGTGTGCGTTTTATATTATTACGCTCAATTGCCGCGTTCAAAAAGCCATGGTCAAACGCCGCATTGTGAGCAACAATGACAGAGCGCTGACATCCAGCATCTTTTTGTGCCTTTCTGACTGCTTTGCAGATTTCTTTGATTGCTTCGCTTTCTTCTACTGCACCACGTAGCTCAGAGAAAGGGTCAATGCCGTTAAACTCTATGGCAGATTGCTCAATGTTAGCTCCCTCAAAAGGTGCTACATGAAAATGGATGGTTTTATCAATGCTGAGCTCACCTTGGCTGTCCATTTTTAATAAACTGACCGCAATTTCTAGCAAGGCATCAGTTTCTTTATTGAAGCCTGCTGTTTCAACATCAATTACTACGGGGAAAAAGCCTCTGAAGCGTTTTGCGAATAGGGTTTGCTCTTGTTCTGCCATGATTAACTTGGATTTCTAAAATTAGCCGCCTATTATACTGATCATAAGGCAAGATGCTAATTAGGATCGGGTCAACAAGCAGATATTTTTAGTTTCTGTCGATTTATTGTCTCGAAAGACGGTATGTTTATTGCTTTCATGTATTTTGAAATATGATTTAGACACTAAAAAGTTGGCCTATTTAGTTGTTCATAGGCTTGGAGAAGCAAAGTGAGTTTACATTTCAATATCTTAGCGACAGTTGTTACATGTGTGTTTGCGACAAGTGCGCACAGTGCAATGCGGCAATATAGTGCCTCTGTTGATAACTCCAAGTGGATGGTGGATAGAACAACACGGTTATCTTGTACACTTTCTCATGCTGTTCCATATTACGGTGAAGCCATTTTTAGCGCGACGGCAAGTAAAAACAAAGATCTCACCTTTAATCTTGATATGGTTATTCGACCTGAAGACTATGATTTTGCAGGGCTTGAATCTGTGCCGCCAAGTTGGCGTGCAGGGCTGCCTGCGCGTTCAATGGGCGAGATGGCTTTACTTAAAAAGTTTGACGGAGAATTATCTAACCCAGTCGCTTGGGAAATGCTTACAGAGCTTGAAAAAGGCTATCAACCGACCTTCTACTATCAAGATTGGAATAACAAGCATGACCAAATTGCCGTTTCATTATCGTCTGTCAACTTCAAAAAATCATATTGGGACTTTTTACAGTGCAGAGATAACTTGCTGCCTTATAGTTTTGAAGACATCGCATTTGTGGTGATGAATTACCGTAAAAATTCGAGCGACTTGACTAAGTCATCACGCAAGCGACTGGATATGATTGGAGAATACTTAAACAATGATCCAGATATCGATTCAATTTATATTTCAGCCTACTCAGATAGTTATGGCGGTAAAAACGTCAACTTGAATCTATCTAAAAAGCGCGCGATGGCGATTAAAGAATATATGGCCAGTAAAGGCGTACCGGCTGAAAAAATAATGACCGATGGTTTTGGTGAAAAGCGTCATGTTGCGATAAACACGACGCCGATAGGGCGTGAAGCGAACCGTCGAGTAATTATACAAATTTCCAAGCCCTAATAGCGGGCTTGGTAACATCAGTTCATTCAATGCTTAGATTTTATTCCTGATCATATCTCTGATAACTAAACGGGCAGGGTGCAGTGCCTCGTGAACTCGTTCGCTAAATGGCAAAGGTTCTTGGGTCAAACTTGCAACCAGATGCTCTGTAACAAGTGGTGCAGTACACAGCCCTCTTGCGCCAAATCCGGTGACTACATGCAGTCCTTTATGAGGTAAGTTTTGGGCTTTAAAGTCATAGAATTTGCCTCTTTTGATATTCTCGTACGCTTGTAGTAAATCATGTTTGTCTTGGATCTGCCCAATCATAGGGGTATGGTCGTTAAAGCAGCATCTCACAGCAGCTTTAGCGCTTTCAATTGAGCCTAAACAATTGTCGAAGTCAGTACCTTGATAAAAGCCAGCAAGTTGTTCACGGTTGGTGATGTTATCTTGCTCAGTGACTTCTCTTGATTTGCTATGTTTTTCAAAAGTTGCGCCCATGCAATGTAGGCCATTAAGGCTCGGAGTAAAGTAGCCTTTATGGCAAAGTACTGTAGCCAGTTTAGATGAGGTATCTCCCTCGTAGATATGAGAGACCTGTCCGCGGACGCCGTGAATGCCAATGTCTTTTGTTTGCTCAAACCGGTCTGAGTGTTCACCTGCGCAAACAAATACATCTGAAAATGGACCGAATTGACCTTCGTTTGTCGTTAGGTACCAACCATCCTCTTTCTTATCTAGCTTTTCAACGTGAGTATTAAAGTAGCACTCGCTAGCTTGAAGATCTTGTGCTGCATTAAATACAGCTTTGGTGAGCTCTGGAGGGCTAACCCATCCGCCAAGTTCAATAAATAGTCCACCGTACGGCGTATCAATATTGGCAATTTCTTGTGCTTCGGTTTGATCAACCGCTTTGATCAGCTGCTCTGGAAAAATGCTGCTCTTGGCCACTTTGTTGTGTTGTGTCTTTTTATTGTCGTTAATGCTTTGTAGCAAAACACCGCACCATTGATGGTCAAAGTGGTAGCCAGTATTGAGAAGTTGGTCGTAAAAGCGTCTGGCATATAAAAAGCTATGCGCATAAAACTCAGATGGGATCCCAAACTCACTTTGTAGGTTTGGATAAACGGCACCTTGCAGGTTGTGTGAGGCACCTTGGGCAAGTGCGTCATCTTCGCAAAATAGGTGTGTTTCGATGCCGCGTTTTGCCAAATGATATTGCAAGCAACTACTTGCTATACCACCGCCAATAATTGCAACATTAGATAGTTCAGCCGCATGTTGCTGATAGTACAATGGAGTTGTTGCCTGTTCGGTCGTCGTATTAAGTTTACCAACAACCATTTCTCGTTTTCGGCCATAGCCTTTGACTTTTTTACACTCAAATCCTGCACTTTGTAAGCCTCTACGAACAAAACCAGCAGCGGTAAAAGTTGCAAAGGTAGCGTCTTTTTGACTCAAATGCGCCATTGCGTCAAAAAGGGATTGTTGCCACATATCAGGATTTTTGCTTGGTGCAAAGCCATCCAAATACCAAGCGTCTACAACGCCTTTGCTCTGATAAGCTATTTGTGGCATCGAATCTTGAACATCTCCAAACCAAAGATCCAAAACAACGCGACCTTGCTCAAATTCAAGTCTATGACAGCCTTGCAGCGCAAGCGGGTATTGCTCACACAATTGCTCCGATAGCGATGTTAATCCGGGCCAAGCTTTTAAAGCTTGCTTTAAATCGTCAAGCTTAATGGGGTATTTTTCAAACGACATAAAGTAAAGTCGTTCAACAGCTAGATTCTCTGCTTGTTTAAAGCGAGCCCACGTATTTAAAAAATTCAGCCCTGTGCCAAATCCAGTTTCTGCGATCACAAAGTGTTTTCTAGGATGGTTTGTGAGTCTTGTTTGTAGTTCATTTTGCTCAAAGAAAACATAATTTGACTCAGCCAACCCATCGTCATTGGAAAAATATACGTCGTCAAAGTTGTCGGCAACAGGGGTACCTGAATCATTAAAGTGGATTTGTGCGTTACTTATCATATAAATACGTTGGTATAATGCTCATTGATAGCTGGTATTTTACTGCTTTTATTTGCATTAGTCCGTTGCAATTTCACAAATATCAGTTCAGAGTACGTGTGTACGCTGGAAAGCTGACCACTTGATCAGTATTTTACGCGTAGAATACACCTAAATTTTTTAAGTCCTAAGGGAATTACCCATGAGAAGAGCCGTAATTACGGGGATCGGTGTTGTTTCAAGCATCGGTAACAACAAGCAAGAAGTATTAGAATCTTTGAAAGCGGGTAAAAGTGGTATTGCTTTTAACCAAGAGTTTGCTGACATGAATTTGCGCAGCAATGTGTCAGGCAAAATTGATATTGATGTGAAAGCGTTAGTAGACCGTAAGGCGCACCGCTTTATGGGTGATGCAGCTGCTTATTCATATATTGCGATGGCACAAGCTATCGAAGACTCAGGTTTAGCTGAAGACCAAGTTTCAAATGAACGTACTGGCCTTGTAGTTGGTTCTGGTGGTGGTTCTTCTAAGTACCAAGTAGAGGCAGCTGATATTTTACGTGAGCGCGGTGTTAAGCGCGTTGGTCCTTACATGGTACCGCGTACTATGGCGAGCACAACATCGGCATGTCTAGCAACACCTTTCAAGATTAAAGGTGTAAACTATTCAATTAGCTCTGCATGTGCGACATCAGCACACTGTGTTGGTCACGCGGTTGAGCAAATTCAACTTGGCAAACAAGACGTTATTTTTGCAGGTGGCGGTGAAGAACTACACTGGACACTGGCAATGGAATTTGACGCAATGGGTGCGCTATCAACTAAATACAACGAAGAGCCAGAAAAAGCGTCACGTACATATGATGCAAACCGTGACGGTTTTGTTATCTCTGGTGGTGGCGGTATCATGGTGATTGAAGAGCTTGAGCACGCGCTTGCTCGTGGCGCGCATATCTATGGTGAAATCGTAGGTTACGGTGCGACTTCTGATGGTTACGACATGGTTGCACCATCAGGTGAAGGCGCAGTTCGTTGTATGAAACAAGCAATGGCAACCGTTGAAGGCGACATTGATTATTTGAATACGCACGGCACATCAACACCAGTTGGTGATGTAAAAGAGCTAGGCGCAATTCAGGAACTGTTTGGCGATAACTCACCTGCAATCAGTGCGACTAAAGCAATGACTGGTCACGCGTTAGGTGCAGCTGGTGTTCACGAAGCTATTTACTCAGTACTTATGCTTGAAAATAACTTTATCACTCCATCAATTAATATTGACGAGTTAGATGAAGAAGCAAAAGGCTTAGACATCGTAACTGAACGTCGTGATGTTGAAATAAATACTGTGATGTCAAACAGCTTTGGTTTTGGCGGCACAAATGCAACGCTTGTTGTTCAAAAATACAAAGGTTAATTTTTTAAATTAGCTAATTGATAAAAAGCCCGAAAGGGCTTTTTTTATACCTAAATTATTATATTTATTAATCCTCATCATAATTTATATCTCTACACACCATCAATTTATAAATATATTTATCGTGTATTTTACCTTGTTGAATAAAAAATTTTGCTGTGCTAAAAAGTGTGCGTACATACAAGGTGTACTTAGTTATAAAAGGGATAATTATGGAAGATATATACGAAGTAGATGTTGATGGAGATGGTATCAGTGATGGCGTAGTCGCTGACTTGGACGGCGATGGGTATATTGATACTGTGGGCGTTGATCAAGACGGTGATGGTTACATTGATACCGTTGCAATGGATACTGATGGAGATGGCTATGTAGATACCGTCATGGTTGACGAAGACGGTGATGGCGTGGTCGATGCTATTGCGATGGATACAGATGGTGACGGTTATGTAGACACTGTAGGTGTTGACTCTGATGGTGATGGCGTCATCGATACTGTGGCTGTAGATACCGATGGTGATGGGGTAATTGACGTTGTCGCCATGGATCTGGATGGTGACGGTGATGCAGATGCGGTGATCGCTGACACCGACTTTGACGGTGAGGCGGACACCATGATTATTGAAGACGATGGATTTGACGATTATTAATTTATTAAAGGGATTTAACTATGTTCAATAAAATAAAAGAAACAGCAGCAAAAAACTTCACCGATGAAGAAGGGAATAATCAATTGGGTGTTAATTTAAAAGAAAAGGGTGAAGGCTTAACTGCTTCTATTAAGCAAAAAGCGACAGATGCGAAAGATAATATCAAAGATATATCTGTCATGAACAAAGTAAAAGAGTTTACCAAAGCATCTGTAAAAACAGTTGAAGATATTGATAACGATTTACTGGCGAGTAATTCACAGTATGAAATCAATAACTTTAGAGTTTCAGCAACGGCTGGTGTTACAGCTGGTATGACCTTAGATATTCACTTTGTGAAAAACCAAGGTGCGAAGGAAATTGCGCAGAAAGCATCGCGCTTTTTGATTGTGGTTAACCCGGATACTGGCAGCAAAATCCAAGTACCACGAAGTGCACTAGTGAATAAAGAAACAGCGAAAATTAAAGATCCCAAAACAGATGCTGTACTAACAATTGATGCTAAAACTGGCGCGATACTGGCTTAGTTATAAAGCAAGCAAACATATACAGCCTAAGCACTAGGCTGTATATTCCATGTGTTAAACCTTATGCTTCATGAGCCTTTCTTTATCGCGAGACCAGTCTCTGTCTTTGATGTCTGCGCGCTTGTCGTGCATTTTCTTACCTTTTGCTAGGTGAAACTCTAATTTTACCCAACATTTTTTCCAGTACATTGCAGTAGCGACTAATGAAAAGCCATCACGTTCTGTGGCACCGATTAACCTGTCTATTTCACGCTTATTGAGAAGTAGCTTACGATAACGAAGCGGATCGCAGATAACATGTGTAGAAGCACTGTTTAAAGGTTGGATTTGAGAACCAAGCAAAAAGGCTTCACCGTCTTTTAGATGGATATAAGTTTCTGAGATATTCACTTTACCTGCTCGGATACTTTTAACTTCCCAGCCTTGTAGTTCCATACCTGCTTCGAACTTATCGTGTAAAAAATACTCATGACGCGCCTTTTTATTTAACGCGATGGTATTGCTTGTTGATTTATTTGATTTTTTCTTTGCCATAATGGCTTAGTCTACCTACAAATCGAATTGGAAAACAGTGTTATTTAATTTATCTGCGATATTTTCGCTCACAGTGGCGCTGCAAACAAGATAAATCTTGAAAAGCTTGGTAAAATTGGCACAGTAAAGTTTGGAGATTGTATGCCACAAGTAGAAAAAAGTGCATTGGTGATGTACAGCACACAAGAAATGTTTGATTTAGTCAATGACGTAGATGCGTATCCTGATTTCCTGCCAAATTGCTCAGGTGCAAAAGTACTAAACAGTTCAAATGATGAGATGACAGCAAGCTTGGAAATATCAAAAGCGGGCCTGACCAAGTGGTTTACGACAAAAAATCAGTTTGAAGGTAATCGAGTTAAAATGCAGCTTGTTGATGGGCCGTTTAAATCATTGCAAGGCTATTGGGAGTTTATTGAGTTAGATGACCAAGCGTGCAAGGTTAATTTAAAATTGGAATTTGAATTTGCAAGTAAACTTATCGAACTGGCTTTTGGTAAGGTCTTTAACGAAGTGGCAAAAAATATGGTCACAGCGTTTACCCAACGTGCTAAGTCTGTCTACGGGGTTAGGTAAATGATAAAAGTTGAAGTTGTTTTTGCACTTCCTGAAAAAGCGACCAGTGTAACCGTAGATGTGGCTGAGGGCACTTCTGCTGAACATGTAGTCATGCAATCGGGTATTTTAGATAAGTGCCCGGAAATTGAGCCAACCAATCTAAGCCTTGGTATTTGGAATAGAACGGTAAAGTTACATCAGGTGGTAAAAGAAGGGGATCGAATAGAAATTTATAGACCTCTAATTGCTGATCCTAAAGAGGCTAGGCGTCGCAGAGCTGATAAGGCAAAAGAAGAAGGTCGTGCAAATAAGATCACAGGTGGTCGAGCATAAAGATTATTTGATAAAAAGCCACGTCATTACGTGGCTTTTTAATATTAGATAGTTAGTCTATTTTATATTGTCTTCACTTTGCTCATGGGCTGCTTTTTCATCAGCCAAGTCTTCCTTTAACTTTCTGATTTTTAAACCAAGCTCTTGCCCTCTGTGTCTTGCGTAGTATGTACAGCCAATAAACATAGCTGAGGCAAAAGTTAACTCTAAAGCTATCCATATTAGCTCATCAGTTGCTATCCAAAGCAAAGTGAGTCCGTGTATAAAATATATAATGACGATGAAGTTAGCCCATGCAAAGGTATAGGGCTTATCTTGTACTATGCCTTTTAATGGCAGTAACAATGGAAGAATGTAAACTGCAAATACAAACCCTTCGCTGTAACCCTCTCTTGGTGATGCTACAAACAACCATAGGGGCATTAGTAACAACAAACCAAAATATCCAAATAATGCGAGTCTATGGAACTGCTTTGTTTTTGGTTGCTTGGGGATCTGAGTCATAATAACTTACTGGCCACTCTGTAGAGTCGAACGGCGACCGCTCGACAGATTTTTACTTCGGTTTCAGTTAACTGGGCACTATTTTCTAGACCTGCAACATGTGTTGCGCCATAGGGTGTCCCACCACTTTCTGTAGAAAGTAACTCAGGTACATCATAGGGTACTCCCATTAACATCATGCCATGATGCAATAAGGGGAGTGATAGGTTTAAGAGTGTTGCCTCGTTACCACCATGCATGCTGCTGGATGATGAAAAAACACAGGCCGGTTTATCAATCAGTTGACCTTTTAACCACAAATCGCTGGTTGTTTCCCAAAACGTTTTTGCTTGTGCCGCCATCATGCCAAAACGTGTTGGTGTGCCAAATGCTAGACCATCACATTCTATAAGGTCTTGTTTAGAAACCACGATATCATGAGGATGTTTTTGTACAAATGTACGCAAACGCACAGTCGCACCTTGTGCGCTCAGTGTATCGGCGATTTCATTGGCCATAGACTCTACAGAGCCATGGCTAGAATGATACAAAACTAAAATAGTTGGCATAGTTTAGATAATGTCTAGTACTGATTCAGGAGGACGTCCCAGCGCTGCTTTGTCGCCTTTAACAACAATAGGGCGCTCAATCAGCTTTGGATTATCTAGCATAGCTTGTCTTAAAGTCGTTTCATCGCTGTCTTTGCTTAGACCAAGCTCTTTGTATATTGCTTCTTTATTTCGAACTAACTGGTGTGCAGAATCAAAACCTAGCTTAGATATAAGTGTGTTTAAGGTTTCTGAATCAATAGGCGTTTTTAAATACTCAACTATTTCAGGTTGAATTGAGTTTTCTTCTAACAAAGCAAGTGTTTGTCTTGATTTAGAACAGCGCGGATTGTGATAAATAGTGACTGACATAATGAACCTTTTAAAACGGTAGCCAATAATCTTAACGGTAATTGTAACTGATTGATTTCAGTGTGCCTATCTTCTGTGCCCGCAGGTTGGCTACGAGTTAGGAAGAGATAGGCACTTATTTTTTATAATTTAGCGAGCTCTTTTTGCATATTTCGATACTTAGCAAGTAGGGCTTTCAAACGAAGTTTTTTAATTTCGTCTTCTTTTTCAATAAAGTTAAGCGCTTTTTGCACCTCATCTGCAGCTTTCATGAATGCACCATAGTGAGAGAGTAAACTCGCACGAGATTCATGATATGCGGCTTTATTTTTACTGAGCTCATAAGTTTCTGTTAAAAGCTGCTTGGCAAGTACATGATTTGGTTTTTCTAACAAGAACACTTTAAGAAGCTGCTCAGCTTTGTCATATTCTTTCGCTTTAATCGCTGTGTTTGCTAGATTTAAAGTAATAACTTGATTGTTAGGGCGCAATTTATGCTTTTGCTCTAACACTTTGATTGCTGGCTCAAATAGCTTTTGCCCAATTTTGATATCGGTATAAACGTCCAGATAAAACAGGTTATTAGGTTGTGCTTTTACTAATTTATTGATGATTTCTTCTGCTTGGTCATATTTCTTCTGATCAAGTAAAGAGATTGCAAGCCCATATTCATATTGGCTTTTATCTAAATCTGAGGTAGTTCGTAAAGTATTCTCAAAATAGGCTTGTGCGTCTTGAGAGTCCATGTGGTAGCGTGCGATCACTCGACTTTTCGCATAGAGGAAATCAGCACTGCTAGGAACATACTTCTTTGGATATTGCTGGGCTCTTAACCGAACATCTGATACACGCGAGTCCGGTAAAGGGTGAGTGAGTAAAAAAGCAGGTGGTTTATTTTTAAAGCGAACTTGAGCCGCGAGTTTAGTTAAAAATTCACTTGCAGCATAGGGATCATAACCGGCTTTTTGTAGCGTTTGCATCCCAAACCGATCGGCTTCTTGCTCGGCTTTTCGACTATGAGTAAGCTGACTTAATGCTGCTTGTGTACTGTTGGCTGCAAGTATCGCCATACCTGCGTCAGGCGCGACAACGGTGGCCAGAATGCCTGTGATCATACCGGCAATGGTCAATGCGCTATTATCTTTGGCGCTTTGTATGCGCCTTGCTAGGTGTCGTTGCGTAACGTGTGCAATTTCGTGTCCCAGCACTGATGCAAGTTGACTTTCATTATCAGATTGAGCAATTAAGCCTGTGTGGACGCCAACGTGGCCTCCATAGAATGCAAATGCATTGATAGCTTTGTTATTTATCCAGAAAAACTTAAATGGAAATCTTACGTCATTGGCACTTGCAACCAGCTTATTGCCAAGGGATGATAGATATTCATTGAGAACAGGATCTTGAACAAGTGGCGAACTAGAGCGGATCTGCATCATCATCACTTCACCTAATGCTTGCTCTTTCTCAATAGGCAACACTTGTACCGCGGATGTTCCAAGGTCTGGTAACTTAAAATCTGAAGCTGTACTGGCCGAAGTGTAGCTCAGTCCGATAGCACAAAATGTAGTAATAAGCGCTTTTCTAAATTGCATCCTAATCCTTCTTTATATCTTCACCGAGCATGATCTTAGCGAGGTTTAACTCGTCTTCACAAGCTCGGGCGTCTTTTTCACATAATTGATAAAAATCTTTTATTGAGACACCGTCAACACACACAACGTTCAACTCTCTTTTCAAAAGAGAGATAGTTTGATGTACTACTTTGTGTGCATGAAGTATGAGTGCTTTATCTGCGATATCTCCTCGCTCAAAATAAAAGCCTATAAATTTATGAAGTTGACTAAATCTTATCAATGATTTCATTGTATGGGGGTCCCATACATTGAACTCAAGATATTTATTGTCCTTTAGATAGGTATCGACCTTAACGCCACGAGCAAGCGGAAAAGCCCACAGCTCATAGCCTCTGTCTGTAAAAGCTTGATGAAGGCTGATTTTAGGTGCACTGTTACAATGTACAATCCCATTGTCATCCTCATAGCCATCTAATAGCTGAAGGTTCCAATTTCGCTTATCGAGTATTCTTTTTATCGCATTATCAAAGCCATGTTGAAATATTCCTTCGCTTTCACTTACTGAGGATGCGACAAGATGATAAAAGGGTGGCAGCTCCCCCCAATTGATTTGCTTTTTATACCAATTGATTTCTTTTAATGTTGGGTTGGCCGGTAAACTTGCCTTGTTATTTGCTCTTGGCATGTGGTTTCCCGTAAAACTTGTTGTTCTTATAAGAATAAACCATTGGTAAAGTACAAGCTACAGAAAGGCGCTGTAATGTGCGTAAAATACAATATTATTCTCTTGCTATTGAGTGCTTAGGTGCCTTATAAACAAGAAGCGTATTATAGTCGTAAATGTTATAGGTTTATAATTGGTTTCTAATGTTTTAAAAGTGTATAAAATGCTACTTTTTGTTTGTTTTATCTATCCTGTTTGTAACGAGGTGAGTGCTTTTGAAGCTGGTTGAAGAGCAATATATTGAAGCAAGTGCCATCGATTTGAGACAGTATCAGTGTCCACAGTTTTTTGTTCAGTTTAAGTGGCATTTAAAAAACTGCCCCGATAAAAGTATTCAGTATATTTGTACTGGCGAGCAAGACCTGTCAGATGTTAAGCGGTATTTGTGCAACAACTCCTATCATTATGACTTTATAGAAGAAGGTCAATTACATTACATTAAGGTGTACATCACGGATGTTTGAGTTAATTAAATCTTGGTATCAAGATAAATTTTCGGATCCCGATTCAGTTACGTTGCTATTAATGCTCGTTTTTACAGCAACAATGCTGTATTTCTTTGGTTCATTTGTTATTCCTGTGCTTGTTGCCTTAGTTATTGCATATCTACTTGATTGGCCAGTCACTCGATTACAAAAGTTAATGCCCAGTCGGCTCATGGCGACCAATTTGGTGATGTTAGGTTTCATTGGCATCGTGCTAGCCTTGCTACTGGTGATAGTGCCCGTTTTGTGGTCTCAAGCGAGTAACTTAGTGCAAGAAGCGCCAAGTATGATTGAAAAGGGTCGAGATTATTTGCTGCATCTTCCTGAAGATTATCCTAATTTGGTCTCTGTACAGCAGGTACAAAATATTGTGGCTGGGGTTGAGAGCAAAGTGCTTGCTTTAGGCGAACTCATTGTTTCTGTATCCCTAACGTCGATTAAGGATTTAGTGGCTTGGTTAATTTACTTGATCCTTGTTCCCTTACTTGTCTTTTTTATGCTCAAAGATAAAGAATCTCTAACTACGGGCATCAAGCAACTTATTCCAAAAGATAGGAAGTTAATCACGCAAGTATGGGAAGAGATGGACCATCAAATCATGAATTATATACGCGGTAAAGTCATTGAAATTGTAATTGTTGGTGGTACTAGTTTTGTGGCTTTTGCTGTATTGGATTTACGTTATGCTGCTTTACTTGGCACTTTAGTAGGGCTGTCGGTTTTGATCCCATTTATCGGTGCTGCATTGGTCACCATCCCAGTAGCTGCGGTGGCATTATTTCAATTTGGGGTAGCGCCAGAATTTTGGACCATCTTAATTGTATACGGTATTATCCAAGCTCTTGACGGTAACTTATTAGTACCTCTGTTGTTTTCAGAAGCCGTTGACCTAAACCCCGTTTATATCATCGTAGCGGTACTATTTTTCGGCGGTTTATGGGGGTTTTGGGGAGTTTTCTTTGCTATCCCTCTAGCATCATTAGTGAAAGCATTAGGAAATGCTTGGTCAACTAGCCATAGGCGAGTACAGACAAGTTAGAATGAAATAGATATTAGACAAGGGAGCTTTTAGCTCCCTTTTTTCATTTTAGCTCTTAATTGTCAAAACAAAGAGAAATCAAAGTTAACTCCCAGTCGTTTTTTGTGTAATATGGAATATCTTAGTTCATATAGTTATAAGCGGTATCCATGACCCCCTCGACCTCTACTGAGTTTTATCTAGATGCAAACGCAACAACACCAGTTTTAACACCTATTTTAAATAGTGTAATTGACGCGATGACAGATAATTTTGGTAATCCTTCAAGCGCACATACCACAGGGTTATTAGCTAAGGATCTTCTTGAGCAAACCAGAATTAAGGGAAAAAGTATCCTAGGAACGAAAGAGGGGGAGTTACTCTTTACATCAGGAGCAACGGAGGGAATTCAAACTGCTGTAGTTTCGTCGATTAGTCATCATATGCGAACTGCAAATAACACAATTGATAAACCCATATTGATGTATGGCGCTACAGAGCATAAAGCGGTGCCAAATACTTTAAAGCACTGGAATGAAACTTTAGGGTTACATGCTGAACTGATGGAAATTCCAGTGAATAAAGATGGAAAGCTTGACTATGCATTTATTGCACGACACGTGCCTCAAGCAGTCATGATTTGTACAATGGCAGTGAACAACGAAACGGGTGTAATGCAGGACTTATTTAAGCTTGAAGAGGTTATCCGGAAAAATAACTCAGATGTTTCTTGGTTAGTGGATTGTGTTCAGGCACTTGGTAAAGTAAGCATTAATATGGATGCTATATCCATTGACTATGCCCCGTTTTCTGGTCACAAACTATATGCACCCAAAGGAATCGGCTTTTTATATGTTAGGAGTGGTCAACCGTATGTGCCTTTTATTGCCGGTGGTGGCCAAGAGTCCGGCATGAGATCAGGCACTGAAAACTTACCTGGGATTGCGGGTCTAAATACGCTATTTTCACTACTTGCAGAGGAAGAAGGTGTTTTTCATACAACGAAACAACTTGAACAGCATCGACAGATGCTCATTGAGGCCTTGTTAGATACTTTTCCAGACGTCTCTTTACACGCTAAGTGCGAGGAGTCTGTACCGACTACGATTAACTTTTCGCTAGACCATTATACATCTAAGGAAATCATTGACTTATTTGATGCAACAGGTGTCAGGGTAAGTGGTGGCTCCGCTTGTAGTTCGGGAGTTTCAAGTAGTTTTGTGCTCGAAGCGATGGGGTTTGATGAATGGCAGTGCAATAATGCCATAAGACTGTCATTTGGTCCTGCAGATAGCACAGAGTTTATTGAGAGCGCATGTACAGCAATTCGATCTGTTAAACCATATTTATCAATAAGTGATGGGGTAGGTGATAAAGATGCGCATCTGTTATCTAACTGGCAAGGTATAACTCAACTAGTTTATCAAAATGAATCAAGTTGGGTATTTGCTTCAGAGGATAAAGAAGTTCTTATTGTTAACCCGAACCCTCAACTTTTCCCTAAGATAAAGCGTCTAATTAATGAAGACGAAATGTGTATAAAGACATGTATTCTTAATAGCTTAAGTGGAAATTCTAAAACGTTAATAGAGAATGTTAAATCTACTTTTGGTCAATCAGTGTGCATTTATCACCACGGTGATAACCAGTCTTCAGAGGTACTTTTATCTGGAGAACACTGGGAAGTTAGATCGGTAGCTTCAAAGCAGGGCAATTTGGTTTGTTTGTATGGTAAAGGCGAGACAGAATTATCAGAACAGGTTTTAAACTCAGAGAAAGTCCCAAGCCCATTTGATTGTGAAGTCGGCAAAACAATGGTTATCTCCAATAACAGCATTGGGCTTTATTGTGAAGAAAATAGCAGTATGCAAAACCCCTGCTTAGCAAATATGAACAATAGCGTAGAACTTCAAAATGGTCTTTCAGCAATAAACTGGATTAAAGCGCATGATGCGGTGGTAATAGATGTTCGGGAGTACGCAGAGCATAAAGCTTCATCGTCTCTAATAAGTAAAATATCTCAAGAATGTGCTGCAAATGTGATTAATATACCTGCTAGTCGACTTGTCAATGCAGTTTTTGACGGAACACTTTCTCAAGATACTGCTTACCTGATATTGTGCCGTAGTGGTAAGCGTTCTAAACAACAAATTAAAGCGATGCAATCGTTAGGTTTTACCAGCCTTGCAAATCTAACAAAAGGTTTGGCGCTGCTCTGAGCACCAAACCTAAAAATTTACACAGGTGCAGGTCCGGTACTTTCGCGAACCACAACGGAAGGTGTAAAGGTTGTGATGATGTCTTTATCTTGTTTTCTACTGCCTCTTGTCTTAGAAAACAATAATCTAGCTGCGTGTTCTGAAATAACACTATTGGCTTGATGTGCCGTCGTTAACTTGGGCCAAGTCTGTCTTGAGAACGGTGAGTCCTCGAATCCTGAAATTGACAGTTGTTCAGGAATGGCAATATTCATAAGACGAGACGCAAAGAGCGCGCCAGCTGCAATTTCATCGTTACCACCCAAAATAGCAGTAATTTTAAAGGCATTATTATCCTTCAGTAGCGCTTTAGCACCTTCAACACCAGACTCGAACGAATAGGTTCCTTCATAAATTAAATCTTCATTTAAAGTGAGATCATGATCTTTAAGTGCTTGTTGATACCCGGCTAAACGTTCAGTGGTTGATTTGTGTTCGGCATCTCCACAAGCAAAGGCGATGGTTTTGTGACCTAGTTTAATGAGGTGTTCTGTAATCTCATATGCAGCAGCATAATCGTCAACATAAATACAGTTATTAGCTTTTATCTCTTCATCTTTACTTTCACTGGGTGCTGACGCATTACTTTGACCAGAAAGCAATCTTACGTACGCAACGCCTAAGTTATCAAGCATATCAATAATGTCTTGCTGCTCAGACAGAGGGGGAGTTAATACTAAACCCGCAAGTCTTGAGCGCTGTATCATGGTAGCGATTTCTTTGTGCATATCAGGATCTTGAGCACAGCAAGGGTGGATAACCAGCTCGTAACCTTCTTCTTTGCACCTTGATAGCACACCATTTTGCATATCAATGACATAATAGGCATTGGGGTTGTCATAAACTAGGCCAATGGCAAAGGAAGAGGTACCCGCCAAATTTCGTGCAGCGGTATTTGGTTGGTAATTTAGCTCTTCGACGGCTTGCATAACCAAATCGTAAGTTTTTTTCCTGACTGAAGGCTCTTTATTGATGACCCTTGATACAGTTTTCATAGAAACGCCTGCATGTTTTGCGACGTCGTTGATGGTTACTTTCATTTTTTTTCTTCTATATGAATAAGGCTAAGCTTTGGCCAAAAATTGAGTGCTTTACTCTCAGAGCCCTTTAAATGCTGGCTTTTAATACAAAATAATATGGAACAGCATTACGTGTAAGGCAATATAGTATATTTCAGCTTTTCATGAAACGATCAAATTTGTACTCTGCAGTTTTTTAACATTAACTGAATAACTTTAATTTATTTTATGATACCGGTGTCAAAAAATAAAAAATCAGTTATTATATGCAAAGTAAAATGAGGAACATGCAGTTTGACAGCGTTGTCATTTTAACTTATGGTTAACGCTCGAATATGTTTATGTGTGTATTTATGTGTTTGCACACTATCATCGCTAGGGGAAAAATTATGAATTGCCGTACAACATTACCAAGTTGGCAAGCATTATCATCAGCATCAGAACAATTAAAAGAACAGCATTTAAAGACCCTTTTTGAGACTGATAATGGACGCTTTGATAAATTTTCTCGTCAGATCCCGGGCGTTCTTTTTGACTTTTCGAAGCAACTTATTGATAGCAGTGTATTTGAACAGCTAATTACGCTGGCTAAAGAATCAGATATCGCGACTTGGCGTGATAAAATGTTTTCTGGTGAGAAAATAAATATCACAGAAGACAGGGCTGTATTACATGTCGCTCTTAGAAACAGAGATGCTTCTGGGATTTATGTCGACGGTGTCAATGTGACCGAGCAAGTTCAAGCAGGACTTGAAAAAATAAAGGTTTTCACAGACCGAGTCCGCAGCGGTGAATGGACTGGTTATACAGGTAAAGCTGTTAAAGACATCGTTGCTATTGGCGTCGGTGGCTCAAATTTAGGCCCGCAAATGGTGACTGAAGCACTTGGTGCTTACAGCGATGGCAATTTAAACGTTCATTACGTTTCTAATGTTGATGGTGTTCAACTTGGTGAAGTGTTGAAAAAAGTACACGCTGAAACCACCTTGTTCGTTATCTCGTCAAAGACGTTTACGACTTCTGAAACGATGAATAATGCACGCTCAGCGGTTGCTTGGTTTTTAGAAAGCGCAAATGATCAAAGTGCAGTTGCGAAACATTTTGTAGCAGTGAGTACAAACCTTGAAAAAACCCGCGCTTTTGGTATCGCAGATGAAAACGTATTTACAATGTGGGATTGGGTAGGCGGACGATTCTCTTTGTGGAGTGCTATTGGGTTACCAATTGCATTGTATCTTGGTTATGAAACGTTTGTAGAAGTACTCGAAGGTGCGTTTGAGGTTGATACGCATTTTAAAACAGCTGAGTTTGAAAATAACATACCGCTAATCATGGCGCTTTTGAGTGTATGGAATTCAAGCTTCTTAGGATATACATCTCAAGCCATTTTGCCATACGATCAGGCGTTGCACATGCTGCCTGCCTATTTGCAACAAGGCGAAATGGAAAGTAATGGCAAACATGTCACATTTGATGGTCAGACTGTACCGTATACGACTGTGCCAATTATTTGGGGTATGACAGGTATTAATGGTCAGCATGCATTTTATCAATGTTTGCACCAAGGCAATGTTATTGTGCCAGCTGATTTTATTGCTTCAGTAGAGCCGCAAATTGCTCTGGGTAAACATCATGACGTGCTGCTGTCTAACTTCTTTGCTCAGACAGAAGCCTTGATGGCGGGTGTGAATGAACAGCAAATTCGTGAAGATCTAGCTGCAAAAGGCAAGTCTGAAAACGAGATTGAAAAGCTGGTTGCGCATAAAATACATCAAGGTAATCGTCCTACAACATCAATGATCCTAGATAAAGTGGATGCAAAAGCTGTAGGTAGACTGATTGCGCTTTATGAGCATAAGATTTTCTGTCAAGGTATTATCTTAAATGTATGTTCTTTTGACCAATGGGGTGTTGAGTTGGGTAAAGGCTTAGCAAGTAATATTGAAGCAGAACTGACACAAGAAAACGTAAATCATGAGCATGATAGCTCTACGTCTGGGTTAATCGCTTATTACAAGCAAAAACGAAATAAATAAAATCGTAGCACTTGGCTACGATAGTAAAGAATACCTTTGAACGGGTAGCGCTGGAGTACTTAGGGCCTGTATTTTTGTGAGAGGAATTACAGAGCCCCTAAGACTCATTTTAAAAGACTACTAAAACAATAAATATGCAATTGCTACTAGGTAGGCTTCACCTGAATCCTAAGCAAGATTGTGGTCTGAGAACGAATTCAAACCTATAAATGAAGTTATGTTTGGCATGTTTTCCAAAAACACCAAACGGTTTTGATTGTAGCGCGTGTTCTCTACAGAGTAATGACCGCGCACCTAACCTTGTGAGAAATAATTATGCTTAATCCTTTTGATATCGTAATTTTTGGTGGGGGTGGCGATTTAGCGTTAAGAAAATTGTTGCCTGCTATGTATCGTGCATATCAAGAAGGCAATCTGCCTGAAGGTAGCCGCATTTTACCTACCGTTCGAGAAGAAAGTAAAAAAAATGAATACGTAGAGAACGCTGGCAAAGCACTCCAGGAGCATTTAGGAAAAGGCGAATATAACCAAGCTGACTGGAATGCGTTTTCTCAGTATTTGGTTCCTGTTGTGGTAAATGTTACAGAGGCTGATGATAATTGGGACTTACTTCGAGATATTTTAGAACAAGATGACTCTAGTAAATCTCGCGTTTTTTACCTCTCTCTTCCTCCTGCTGTTTATGGCACGTGCTGTGAATTATTATCTAAAAAATCTTTGATCAGTGAAAATTCTCGTGTTGTCGTTGAAAAGCCTATTGGCTATTGTGGTGAATCAGCTGAAGAAATCAATGCCAAAATCGCCGAGTATTTTGAAGAAGATCAAATTTTCCGTATAGATCACTATTTAGGTAAAGAAACAGTACAAAACCTTATGGCGCTGAGATTTTCAAATGTTCTATTTGAAAATTTATGGGATGCAAAGACCATTGATAATATTCAAATCAGTATTTCTGAAACCGTGGGTTTAGAGAGCAGAGCTGGATTTTACGATAAAGCAGGCGCGCTTCGAGATATGGTGCAAAACCACCTTCTTCAGCTATTGTGCCTTGTTGCAATGGAATCCCCTCATAAACTCAATGCAAATCGAATCAGAAATGAAAAGCTGAAAGTGTTAGAAGCTTTACGTCCACTTACAGATGAGTTAGTAGACGATAATGTTGTTCGAGGACAGTATGTACCTGGTGATTTGAACGGGAGTTTAGTACCTGGTTATTTGGAAGAGCTAGGTGAAGGCTCAAGCACAACGGAAACGTTTGTTGCAATTCGCGCTCATATCGATAATTGGCGCTGGTCAGGCGTACCTTTCTATTTAAGAACGGGTAAGCGTATGAAGCAACGTTGTGCCGAAATCGTCGTTGAGTATAAACCAGTTTCTCATAATGTGTATGATGATACTGTTGGTCCAATTTTGCCAAATCGTTTAATTATAAGACTTCAACCAGAAGAAAGTATCCAACTGACTCTAATGTCAAAGAGATTAGATAATTTGGAGATGCAACTTGAACCAGTCACACTTAACATTGAACTGAGTGAAAAGTACAGTAATGGTTTCCATTCAGATGCTTATAAGCGTTTGATGCTAGATGCTGCAGCGAATAATCCATCATTATTCATTCACCGTGATGAAGTAAGACAAGCTTGGAAATGGATTGACCCAATCATTGCTCGTTGGCAAGAGAAGGGCACGCCTGCATTATATAGAGCAGGCTCTTGGGGACCAGAATCGGCGGATGAATTATTAGAAGAAAAAGGTCACGCTTGGTTTAATGTTGGAGAGAAAAATTAATGGCAATCTTAAACGAAAAGTTTTTTGATTCTAAAGATGAGATGACAGAGCACTTGGCTTCGGTATTGGAAAATACATTGAGCCAAGCAATTCAAACTGACGCTGCTGCGAGTATATTGGTTTCTGGTGGTTCTTCACCTGCGCCAGCTTATAAGCGACTTTCAGGTTTGGACTTGGATTGGAGTAAAGTCACCGTTGCAATGGTTGATGAGCGCTGGGTTGCGCCAAATCATGAAAAGTCAAACGAAGCGTTTATTAATTCGACATTGTTACAGGACAAAGCATCAGGTGCGCCTTTTGTAACGATGAAAAATGAACAGCCGTCAGCTACCGAAGGCCAAAGTGAAGTTGAAGCACGTTATCAGTCTTTAAAACAGCCATTTGATGTAACTATTTTGGGTATGGGTCCAGATGGCCATACGGCATCGCTTTTTCCGCATGCTGATGGTTTAGAAGATGCACTTAAAACAGAACAGCTTGTTTGCGCAATTAATGCAAAAGAGAGTGATGTGACTGGAAGTATTACTGAGCGTATGAGCTTGTCACTAGCTGGTATTGCGAACACCAAGCACGCCATTTTGTTGATAAGCGGTGAAGCGAAGCGCGCTATTTATGAACAAGCAAAAGAGCAGGGCTCTGAATTAGATATCCCACTTAGAGCTGTATTGGGACTACCTGAACTAAAGTTAAGTGTTTTTTGGTGTCCTTAATTCGTTTTATTGAAAAACGCGTGCTTAGCGCGTTTTTCTAACCTGAAGTCACTATTTATACTCTTCCTCTTTTAACCTATAACCTACATTGCAATCCTTTTTATTGAAAATAGTTACTGTTGTTTAAGAGAGTCATTTCATTTGTAAAAGCTTACGTGTTTCTCTTATTAGACATTAATAGTAATTAACAAGTCGATAAGTAACATAATTTAATCAAGAGTAGAGCTGCCTCATATTAATGTAAGAAAACATTAGTACCGATTAAATCTTAAAATTATCTGATTGGCTTATAAAAATACATACTTTATTAGTATTTGTTATATATGATTTTTGCTACCTGTATGTAATTAAGCTGATCTTTATTGCGTTAAATGAGATTTTTGCATTCGAGGGGAAAATTAATTTCTTAATTTTCAATTGGATCCAATAAGTTTTGTTTTTTGTCCCGCAAGGGTCTTTAGGTTCACGCTTTTACTGGACATGGAAGTAAAATTCAACTAAAATGACAGCGTTGTCATTGAGAATTGTTATCACCTTGAACAGCTTCTGCCCAGGCTATTATTTTGACTAACTCTTCTTTTACTGCATTAAAATTATGCAGTTTCTTAATTAGATACAAATAATTCGTATCATTCACCCCATAAACTACAGATTTATGCATCTAATGTGGTATATTAGTCCGCGTTTGTAACAAAGTATGACCAAGCTTTATATAATCCATTATTATTCAAGAGGTTAGTACCTCTAATGAAAATTTTTAAAGTTTTTGTTTAAAAAACATGTAGCGATTATGTAATTTTGGGTGTATTGTTTGTTATTAGATGACAGCGTTGTCATCATCACTGGGCAGAAGTGATTTTAAAACCAACAAAATGATTCAAGGGGAATCCTGTGTTAGCTAATAATTTTAAGAAAAGTTTACTAGCTGCAAACATTGGTCTTGCGTTAACCGCAGGCGTATCTGGTGTAGCAGTTGCTGATAGTGGTACTCAAGTCAAAGAAGACGTAGAAGTAATTGAAGTACGTGGTATTCGTCGCTCTTTAGAAGCATCACTGAATACAAAACGTTTTGCGACTTCGGTTGTAGATTCAGTGTCTGCAGAAGACATTGGTAAGTTTCCAGATAAAAACGTTGCAGAAACGCTTCAGCGTATTCCTGGCGTATCAATTTCTCGCCAATTTGGTGAGGGTTCTGAAGTTTCTATCCGTGGTGCAAGTAAAAACTTGACGCTAACAACGTTAAACGGTCAATCTGTTGCTTCAACTGGCTGGTATACACTTGATCCTATTAGCCGTTCATTCAATTACTCTATGCTTCCATCTGAACTAATTTCAGGTGTTGATGTATTTAAAGGCTCACAAGCCGACCTAGTAGAAGGTGGTGTTGGTGGTTCTGTTAATGTTAAGACCCGTAAGCCGTTAGACCTTGAAGCAAATGCAATCTTCGCTTCTGTTGAAGGCCAATATTCAGGTGGTTCTGAAGAGTGGGAT
The DNA here is from genome assembly GCF_057197785.1 of Pseudoalteromonas sp. MMG033. Classification (NCBI taxonomy): domain Bacteria; kingdom Pseudomonadati; phylum Pseudomonadota; class Gammaproteobacteria; order Alteromonadales; family Pseudoalteromonadaceae; genus Pseudoalteromonas; species Pseudoalteromonas sp. MMG033. Next base: position 4,459,462 of record NZ_CM170070.1, on the reverse strand, counting down.
CCGCAAGTATCTGGTCTATATAGCTGGAAAGACGAAGACGAAAGAATCGGTTTCCTTATTGCTGCTGCAAAACAAGACCGTACAATGAACCGTAAAGGCGTTGAGGCTGCGTGGCAATGGGCTGCAGGTGAAGGTTCTTTCTATCAAGAACGTGAGCGTGAAGCAATTAACTTCACTGCACAATACCGCCCTACAGACTCTCTAGAACTTGGTGCTAGCTACCTTTCTCTAGAGCTGGGTGCTAACAATGTAAACACTGCATTCTGGTATTTCCCTAATGGTGATAAAACAACAGCTACTGGCCCTTCAGGTGCTACACAAGGTGGCTTTGGTGGTCATGAGCCGCTAACTTGGTTGTATCCGACGCAAGCTGATGGCACTGCTGCTGAGGCATACTTAGACGTACGTCCAAGAAGTGCGACGATGAAATCAGATACATATGATTTTAATCTAAAATATGAAGGTGACAGCTACACTATTACAGCACAGGTAGGTACAACTGACGCTGAAGGTGGTACTAACTTCGAGTCTAACTACACTGGTGTTGTTACTGGTGATTTAGCTCGTGGCTCATATGATGCAACTGGCAAAATATTCCAGTTCGGTACGCCGAATACAGGTATCACAAATGGTGATTTACTTCAGGTCTTGAATCAGACTGGTCAGTCAGTGATTCAACCAAATACAGATAAGGAAGATTACTTCCAAGCTGATATTAAGTTTGATGTTGACTACGGTGCAATTACAGCAATCAAAACTGGTGTTCGTTTTACTGACCACAAAGTAACTCAAACTCGCCAAACAGGTATTGCAAAAGAGAATGTTAGCACTGATGCAACGTCAATTGTTGGTCAGTTAACAAATGGCTCAATTGAGGTTGGTTTTGATGACTCATTGGTTCCATTCTTTGACCATGATAGTGCTCAAGCACATGCTCGTTCTTTACTAAGCGGCTTCGAAGTTGATAAAGGTGGTGAAGTAGAACTAGAAGAAGAGAATTTCTCGGCTTACGTCATGGCTGACTTCTCTGGAGAAGGCTTCCGTGGTAACTTAGGTGTACGCTATATCAGCACTGACGCAAAAGCAGGTTATTACGGTGTAGGTCTTGATAGTGCAGGTGCTTTCCAGTTTACTGATTGGACTTACTCTGAGCACGACTACAATGATGTACTACCAAGTGCAAACATTGTATTTGACATCTCTGAAGATGTAATTGTGCGTTCATCAATCGCTCGTGTTATCACTCGTGCACGTTACCAAGAAATGTTCATGAGCTTAGGCGGATTCAACACTGCAACAGATGGTCAAGCTGGTAATGAGTCGTTAGATCAAGGTAGTATCGCACTAGAGCCGTTCTCTGCAACTCAGTTCGATGTATCATATGAATGGTATTTCTCTCCATCATCTATGTTTAGCTTGGGTTATTTCCACAAGAATATCGATACTTTCTTCCGCATTGATACAAAGAGAGAGCAGCAAATTGGTTTAAGTGCGGCTGATTTAGAAGCTGATCCGGCAAATATTCCGGGAGGCTGTGAGGGCAACACTGACTGTTGGACAGTGAACTCATTTAAGAATGGTGCAGGTGGTACTCTACAAGGTATTGAAGCACAGATCTTCCATGACTTTGACAATGGCTTCGGTACTACAGCGAACTACACATTCTCTGACTCGGACATTGATGAAGAAAACTTCTCAGATCGTCGTGGTTACTTCTCGAATAGCTCTAAGCATCAGGTAAATGTATCTGCATACTATGAGAATGACATTTACCAAGCGCGTCTATCTTATAACTGGCGTTCAGAGTACATGTTAAGAGAACCTGGTTTCTACGGTAACCGTGAGCAAGATGCTTATGGTACTTTAGACTTCAGCGCTCAATACTCTGTAACTGAGTATATGGATTTAACATTCAACGTTACTAACATTCTTGAAGAAGACTTAGTAACAGTAGGTAACGATAACCCGTCACTTGAAGGTTCAAATGGTTATCGTCATGCTGGCTTCCCATTATTTGCTTATGCAGGGGAACGTCGTATGGTATTTGGTGCTAGATTCTCATTCTAATCTAAAGCCATTTAATCAAATCTATGATGCCCCGTATTTCTAAAATGCGGGGCATTTTTTTTAAAAAGACCAATAAAATGATAAAATTACTACTTCCAGTCACTATTTTGGCGACATTGGTAGGTTGTGGTGGTGATTCAAAAGATACTCCTACTCCTACAACGACACAAACCCCTTCAGAGCCTACGATTATTGACAAGCCAATCGTAGAACCAGATAAATCTATGGCTAGGCAGTGGAACGAAGTGACACTTGAAGCTATCAGAAATGATTACGCACGTCCTACAGTTCATGCTAGAAACCTCTTTCATATATCAGCAGCCATGTTTGATGCTTGGTCTAGTTATGAGCACAGCGCTAAAACATATTTATTAGGCAACACATTGAATGAATACCAATGTGGCTTCGATACATCAAAAATCTCTGTAGACGGTAATGTTTATACTGAACAAGAAACTGCGATTAGCTTTGCTGCGTATAGGCTAATAGAGCATCGGTTTGAAAAGTCAGCTTTTCCCCATGAGACAATGGAGCTAGCGAAAAGGTTAATGACTGAAAATGAATATGACTATACATTTACAAGTACCGATTACAGTGAAGGGGATGCTCGAGCGCTTGGTAATTATATTGCAAGCTGCTACATCAGTTACGGCTTCACTGATGGTTCAAATGAGCAAAATGGGTATGAGAATCGATATTACAAAGCTGCAAATGAAGCATTGGTTGTTAATAAGCCAGGGAACCCAAATCTTGTACATGTAGATCGTTGGCAGCCATTACGCCTTGAACAATATATAGATCAAGCAGGTAATGAAGTGAGTCAGCAGCCTGACTTTTTAAGTCCTGAATGGGGAGAGGTATCAGGATTTGCGCTTACCAATGACAATAGGCAGATAAAGTATAGAGACTCACATGAATTTAAAGTGTTCATGGATCCTGGAGCGCCACCGAGCTTACTAACTGAAACAGAGTTTTTTCAGTGGAATTTTGAGCTTGTATCTATTTGGTCGAGTCATCTCGATATAGCTGATGGTGTAATGATTGATATTTCTCCTAATAATATTGGCAATATACAGTCGCTGCCTGACACTGAAGCGGGATACAAAGATTTTTACAATCTATTAGAGGGGTTGGACGCGAGTCAAGGGTACAAGATTAACCCGATCACAAATCAACCTTATGAAAAACAAATCGTACCACGTGGTGATTATGCAAGAGTACTTGCTGAGTTTTGGGCAGATGGGCCTGATTCTGAAACACCTCCCGGCCACTGGTTTGTTATTTTCAATAAAGTCACTGATCATCCAATGCTTGAAAGAAAGATAGAAGGCGAGGGTGAAGTTGTTACCAAACTTGAATGGGATGTCAAAGGATACTTTTCTTTGGGTGGCACCATGCATGATGCTGCTATTTCAGCGTGGAGTGTCAAAGGGTTTTATGATTATATCAGACCTGTTTCCGCTATCAGATACATGGCAGGTTTAGGACAAAGCACAGATCCAAACTTACCAAATTACCACGAGCAAGGTTTGAATTTAAGAGATGGTCTCATTGAGCTTGTGACCGAGGGTGATGAACTTGCGGGTGCCCAAGGTGAGCATATTAATAAGATCAAACTTTACACGTGGCGTGGCCCTGATCATATTGAAGACTCATTCGAAGACACTGCAGGTGTAGGTTGGATCCTTGCTGAGAATTGGTGGCCTTATCAGCGACCCACTTTTGTAACCCCTCCTTTTGCGGGTTATGTATCTGGCCATTCAACATACTCTAGAGCCGCTTCTATTGTTATGACTAAGTTTACGGGCAGTGAATTTTTTCCTGGGGGTATGAGTGAGTTCAAAGTTGAAAAAGATAAGTTCCTAGTATTTGAAAAAGGCCCAAGTGTAGACTTGGAGTTGCAATGGGCAACATATCAGGATGCAGCTGATCAGTGTTCGCTTTCTAGAATTTGGGGTGGGATCCATCCTCCTGTCGATGATATTCCGGGACGCAAGATGGGTGAAAAGATCGGAACTAATGCATTTAATTTTGCCAAGTCGCTGTTCTAAATCAGCTTTCGTATGATACATGTATAAAAATAAGGGTAGTTTAAAATGAAAAAATCATTGATTGTAGTTGCTCTTCTATTAGCAGGCTGCGGGGGCGGAGGATCAAGTGAAAGCACTGCACCTGCGGTAAGTGATCAAGTGGACCAAGATAAGCCGACCGTAACTGAGCCAGTCCCAGTCGCTGAAGAGCAGTTTTTCTTTATTGAAAAAAGTGAAGAGTCAAATATTACTTATGCGCATGACTTTAGTCTCGATAGAGATGCAACAATTTCAGAAGCTTTTGTGGGCGGTATTGCAGCAGGGGATATAGATAATGATGGTGATCTTGATATTGCATTACTTGGTGAGCATTTAGTTGTCTTAACAAACGATGGCAAAGGCCAATTTACAGATGTGTCTCAAGCTATGGGTGTGTCTAATATCAGTGGGATGTTGACAGGCTTATCTTTTGGAGACGTTGATGCTGATGGCTTTATTGATCTGTTTGTGGGCGGCGTCAGTGGTCAAGCACCAAGGTTACTGAAAAATGTCAATGGACAAAAGTTTGAAGATATTACGCAGCAGGTAGGGTTCACAGTTTCAAAAGGTAACACCGTATCAGCTTCATTTGCTGATTTAGATGGTGACTCTGATTTGGATATTATCCTTAGCCATTGGGGAGAAGCAATTGTAGACGGTGTTAGTACAGAGCATATCTGGATCAATGGTATTGATGATGGCACTTTAACGTTTACTGACAAAAGCCTGGAATATGGTTTAAACAAAATTTATCAAGATCAAGTTAATGGTCTTGATAGCTCCTATAAAAATGTAGCTAAGCTATCTACTGATACCTCCTTTACACCACTTGTAGTGGATATTGATCAAGATAACGATCAAGATATTTTGATGGTTTCTGATTTTGGCGGCACTAAAGTGTTGATTCAAAACAATGGCAAGCTTACAAATATGTCCGATAGTAACATTAACGATCAAAGTGGAATGGGCTCTGCTTTATTTGACGTTGATTTTGATGGCGATTTAGATTGGTTTGTAACGAGTATCTTCCGTAAAAAAAGAGACGATCATCAACCTAACTTTAGCTTGGATTGGCACGGCAACAAGTTCTATGTTAACGATGGCAGCGGCCAATTTGTTGATAATGCCGCAGAGCTTGGTGTAGAAAATGGTGGTTGGGCATGGGCAACATGTTTTGCTGATTTTAATCATGACGGTAATATAGATATCTTCCAATCAAACGGTTGGGGTGTTGAAGATAAGACTTTTAATCAATATCTAACGGATAATTACAAGCTTTATTTAGGCTCAAGCTCTGGTAAGTATCAGGAGCATGCTTTTAAATCACGTATTACGAGTATTAAAGAGGAAGGTGAAAACTGGCAAGGACGTGGGGTAGTTTGTAACGACTTAGATGGTGATGGTGATATAGACATTCTAGTATCTAGAAACCAACAGTCTATGCAGTATTTTGAAAACCAGTTACAGTCTAACAATCAGTACCTGAAAGTACGTTTACGTCAAAGTGGCCTGAATCGCTTTGCACTTGGCTCAACAGTTTTGGTGGAGTTTGAATCAGGAAAAGTACAATCAAGATTTTTATCTGGTAATTCGCACTATGTTTCTCAATCCGCGCCAATTGCCCATATTACTGTCCCAACTGACGATAATATTAAATCAGTTACGGTTAAGTGGCCTGATAATTCGTTGGAAACTGTGACAGACTTTTCATTGAATAAGATTAACTATGTGGAGAAAGACTAGATGAAAGCGGAGGTTGAGTACATAGGTGACTCTCGGCAACCTGTTGTGATCATTGATGAATTTTTGAATGATTATGATGACGTGCTTACGCAGGGATACGGCGATGGTTTTGCACAAGAGCGGGGAGAGACCAATTTTTATCCCGGTAATCGGAAGCTTGTGTCTCAACCTTTGCTCGATAGTGTATGTGATAAATTAAAACCGATTATCGCGGAAACTTTCGGGTTAAATGTTAATTATCCTGAATGGCAGGAAGGGTATTTTGCTTATGTCAACAAACCTGCTGAGGCGCTGTTGCCATTGCAAAAAGTGCCTCATTTTGACAGTGTTTGTAAAAGGCAGATCGCTGCGATTTTGTATTTATGCGAACCTGATTTAGGTGGTACTGGTTTTTATAAACATGTTGAAACAGGGCTTGAACTTGTTGAAGAGGGAGAGGTAAAACGTTATCAACAGTCGGTGTTAAAACAATTGGAACAGTATCAATTTGATGGATATTGTGTCGGGAGCAATGAATGTTTTACACAGATCCATAAGGTTGATGCAAAGCCAAATAGACTTGTCCTTTATCGTTCTGCACTATTGCACAGTGGGATTATTACAGAAAAAAACTTTGATAAGGCATATGGCAAAAAACGACTAACTATGACGGTTTTCATGTATTTTTAGAGTGGTTGAAATGAATAACAAGATTAAAAAAGTGGTTATCGCAGGTGGTGGTACAAGTGGCTGGATAACCGCAAATTATCTAAGCCAATTAGTAGAGCAAGTTGAAATTGTACTCGTTGAATCTGAAGAAATTGGCATTATTGGTGTCGGTGAAGGGACATTTCCAACGATTAGAAGAACGATGCAGGCGTTTGGGGTTGATGAGCAAGATCTCGTTAATCACTGTGAGGCAACTTTTAAGCAGGCTATAAAGTTTGTAAATTGGATGCAGCCGCATTCAGAGAAAGAAGATAATTTTTATTACCACCTTTTTGATGTTCCTAGAAAAGCCCCAAACTTGGATTTGTCAATTGAATGGTTGAAGAGCCATGATGGTGGAAAGTTTGCGCCGTCGGTGAGTGCACAAGCCAGAAATTGTGACCTGCGCTTAAGTCCTCGTTATCCAACAGACCGTCAGTATGAAAGTGAGCATAATTATGCCTACCACCTAGATGCAAAGAAAATGGCGGTTTTTTTAGCGAAAAAGGCGCAAGAAAAAGGTATACAACGAATTGAAGGCAAAATTGTCTTCGTATCTCAGAATGCACAGGGAGATATTAGCGCGTTGCACCTTGAAAGTGGTCAGAAAATTGAGGGAGATTTGTTTGTTGACTGCACAGGCTTTAAAGCGCTACTCATTGGCGAAACACTTAATGTTCCTTTTGAAAGTAAGGCCGACAATTTATTTGTTGATCACGCACTCACTATTCAAATACCCTACGAAAATGAGCAGCAAGATATAGAGTCTGCAACGCTTACAACTGCACAAACGGCTGGTTGGATTTGGGATATTGGTTTGCAGTCTCGTAGAGGCGTTGGTTATGTCTACTCTTCAAAACATATTAGCCATGAGGCTGCCAAAAAAGAGTTATGTACTTACCTAGGAAAAGATACGTCAGCAGAGCTTGATTGTAGATTAGTGAAAATGAATGTTGGGTATCGCAGCGAGTTTTGGCATAAAAACTGTGTTTCAATCGGTTTAGCACAAGGTTTCTTAGAGCCCTTGGAGTCTACTGCGATAGTTATGATTGAGGCAGCAGCTCATTACTTGTTAGAGAAATTCCCTCATGATCAAAAGTCTATGGCTGTTTCTGCACAAAGGTTTAACGATAGTTTTAAACAACGATGGGACAGTATTGTTGATTTTGTAAAGCTACACTATGTACTATCAGATAGAGAAGAGCCTTTTTGGGTTGATAACCGTGAAGAGCAGGGGATCCCCACCTCGCTTCAAGAAAAGTTAGCAGTTTGGAAATATCATCCACCATCAGAATATGACTTTTCAATAAACGATGTATTTGCTGCAGACAGCTATTCGTATATTCTCTACGGCATGGGGTACGAAACAGAGACACCGATCAATCGTTTATCTGCTCGCCCGGAAAAAGACATTGAGTCGTTTAAATCCTTCCTTTATGGGCTATCTAAAGATCTACCATCTCATCGTTCATATATTAATAGTGTTAAGCAATATGGGATACAAAAACTATAGCAAGCAGTAATTCTGTTATTGCTTTGTATTTATGTAAATTAGTGTAGATTAATACCGCCAGCATTCTATGGTGGCGGTAAATAATTCTTTTAAATTATAAATAGGTTGAAATTCGCCCAACTCCCCTTATCTATGTGTTTAGAGGCTTTTACAATAGTAAATATTTAGCTTCCAATTTGTCTCGAAAACCGATAGCCTTAGGGCCACAAAAAGTAATAATTTCGAATTTGAATGGAGTAGTATTATGGCGGAGCAACAAGTGCAGCCTTTACACAACGAGAAGCATGCCAACCTTAAAGTACAAAACGGCATCAATGTTGAATTTCTTAAGTCTCAGCACCTAATCCCAGTTGTTGCACATGAGTTTGCTCGTGTTGCGACTGAATTCCCAATGGCGTTTGTTAAAAATACTGAATCAGGTCAGTTCCAAGCTGTTGCATTATTTGGTCTTGAGCCAGGTGAGAACCTATATGTTAAAGACGGTAAGTGGCAGGCAGGTTTTGCACCTTTAGCAGCTGCTCGTTACCCGTTTGGTCTTGTTAAGCACCCTGAAGAAGATCAATTTGGCATCGTTATCGACGAAGCAAGCCCGTTAGTAGGCGAAGAAACTGGTAACGCGCTATTTGCTGACGGTAAAGAAACAGAATACCTTCAAGCACGCAAAGAAGCGTTGGTAAACTACGTTGAATTTGCACGTGTAACTGAAGTGTTCACTCAGTTCCTTGCTGAAAAAGAGCTTTTAGTTCAACAGACACTTACAGTAGAAATCGCGGGTGAGAAAAAAGACATCAATGGTATCTACCTTGTTGATGAGCGTAAGCTTAATGAATTAAGCGACGAGGATTACTTAGAGCTTCGTAAGCGTGGCTACCTAGCACCAATCTTTGCTTTCCTTACGTCAACTCACCAAGTTGCGCGTCTAGCTCGTCTTAAAGCACAATCACAAGAAGCATAATTAATATTATCTTTAAGTGAAAAAAGCGCCCTTGGGCGCTTTTTTGTTTTTGAAATCCTAGTATTACAACTTCGCATTTTATATTTGCAATTCTGTTTTTGTACTTAGGCGCATATTGTTGCACAAATGCAGTCTTAAGTTTATCTTGCCAGGTTAAGTAACAAATAAATCATAAATAAAAACAGGAACTCAGGATGCGCAAGTTAATAATGCTTAGCTCTGCATTTGTAATGCTCACCACTTTGCAAGTGTCTGCTTCAGAAATCAACAAATCACCTATTGCTATCGCTATCCATGGTGGCGCTGGCACAATTGAAAAAAGTCGTTTTACACCAGAGCAAGAAAAAGCGTATCGCGCAAAGCTTCTAGAGGCGGTAGAAGCGGGCTACAAGGTACTTGATAAAGGTGGTGATAGTCTTGATGCAATTGCTATTGCGATTAATATTTTAGAGGACTCTCCTTTTTTTAATGCAGGTAAAGGCGCTGTCTATACCTATGAAGGCCATCATGAACTAGATGCCTCAATCATGGATGGGAGAGACCGTCAAGCTGGCGCCGTATCGGGGGTTAAACACGTAAAAAACCCGATTAATCTCGCCCGAGAGGTGATGGAAAACTCGGTACACGTTATGCTCAGCGGAGAAGGCGCAGAAAAGTTTGCAAAGCAGCAGGGTCTAGAACTTGTAAAGTCTGAATATTTTAATACTTCACATAGGTATGAGGCATTGTTGCGAGCAAAAGAAAAGCTCAAGCAAAAAGAAAGCGGTACCAAAGATTATCAAGCGTTGCACCAAACGCTTCCTGAACAATACAAAATGGGCACTGTGGGTGCAGTTGCGTTGGATAAGCATGGTAACCTAGCAGCAGGCACCTCGACTGGCGGTATGACTGCAAAACGTTATGGTAGGGTAGGTGACTCACCAATCATAGGTGCTGGTACTTTCGCGGACAATAGTTCATGTGCTATTTCTGCAACAGGGCATGGTGAGTATTTTATTCGATATAATGTTGCTGCCGATATTTGTGCACGCGTTGCTTATCAAAATAAATCCATAAACCAGGCAGGTAAAGAAGTGATTTTCGGCCCTATGTATAAAGCGGGTGGAACGGGTGGTGTGATCATCGTCGATACCAAAGGCAATATCAGCATGCCATTCAATACAAAGGGTATGTATAGAGCGAGCAAATCAAATTCAACGCAAACCTATGTAAAGATTTTTAAATAGCCTCTTCAATTGTTGATTCTTAGGCAAATTTTTCAGTGCCAGCTACTATTATAAAAGTAGCTGGCATTTTATTTGGGGGAATAAACAATGCAATCAGTTAAAGTAGCAGATTATTTTAATCACAGACCAGTAACGTTTAGTTCAAATATGCGTATTGAAATGGCGGTTGAAAAGCTTTTACAAAGTGGTCAATCAGGCGGTCCAGTTTTAGATGACAACCAAAAAGTCATTGGGTTTTTATCTGAGCAAGATTGTATTAAAAAGATGCTGGAAGCAACATATCAAAATGAGTCTCACAGTATTGTCTCTGATGTTATGAATAAGCAACCTGTATGCGTAAGTCCCGATGACAGTATTTTGCAAATTGCCGATAGGATGTCTAACGACAAACCTAAATTGTATCCGGTTTGTGACGAAGATGGCCGACTAGTCGGGGTAATTACCAGAGCACATGTTTTACTCGCTTTTGATAAACATTTGCACGATACCTACGAATCAGGCAACAGATTTGTTTAAAAACTTGTTTTTACTTGGGTAGATTACTCAGGTTTTGATAAACTACGCGACGATTTTGGAATTTTCAAGGTGTCGTGTAGTGGACTTAAAGTCGTTGTATTCAGATATCCCTTTTTGTTTAAAGAAGGATCAGTTTTTATTTAAAAAACGTCTGCAAGGCGTAAAAAAAATAGCCGACGAAAAGAAGCAACAAAAAGTGTTTGCTCAAATCGGCGAGTCCATTACCCGAAGCCAGCAGTTGAAAACGCAACGTCAAGAAGGTTTACCACAGGTAACCTACCCTGAAGCTTTACCTGTAAGCCAGAAAAAAGAAGATATCAAGCAAGCGATTGCCGAAAACCAAGTGGTTATCGTAGCAGGTGAAACAGGGTCAGGTAAAACCACTCAGCTACCAAAAATTTGTCTTGAGCTTGGCCGAGGTATTGATGGTTATATAGGCCACACCCAGCCTCGTCGATTAGCCGCAAGAAGTGTTGCGAATCGAATTGCTGAAGAAGTGGGTTGTGAGCTAGGTGAGGAAGTTGGTTTTAAAATTCGCTTTAGCGACCAAGTTTCTGATAAAAGCTATGTAAAGTTGATGACTGACGGTATTTTACTGGCTGAAATTCAACAAGATCGATTTTTAAATCAATACGACACCATCATCATTGATGAAGCCCATGAGCGTAGTCTTAATATTGACTTTATTTTAGGCTATTTGAAAAACTTACTACCCAAGCGCCCAGATCTTAAAGTTATTATCACCTCAGCAACCATTGATCCTGAGCGTTTCTCACAGCATTTCAATGATGCGCCAATCATTGAAGTGTCAGGTAGAACTTACCCTGTAGAAGTGCGTTATCGTCCTGTTATCGATGTATCAGGCGAAGAGAGCGAAGCCGAGAATGACCAGCTACAAGGTATATTTGACGCAGTTGATGAACTGTGTGATGCAGGCCCGGGCGATATTCTTATTTTCATGAATGGCGAGCGAGAAATTCGTGATACGGCTGATGCGCTGTCAAAACGCAACTTGAAGGGCGTTGAGATTTTACCGCTGTTTGCACGCCTCTCTAATGCTGAACAAAACCGAATTTTTTCGCCCCATAGTCATCGTCGCATTGTACTTGCCACGAATGTTGCTGAAACATCCCTAACAGTGCCAGGTATCCGATACGTCATAGACCCTGGTACGGCGCGTATAAGCCGTTATAGCTATCGAACAAAAGTTCAGCGCCTGCCAATTGAAGCGGTTTCTCAGGCAAGTGCAAATCAACGAATGGGCCGATGTGGCCGAGTTGCTGCGGGTATTTGTATTCGCCTTTATTCTGAAGATGACTTTTTAGGGCGACCAGAATTTACAGATCCTGAAATTCTTAGAACTAATCTCGCATCCGTTATTTTACAGATGCTTGCACTTGGCCTTGGTGATATTGCTAAGTTTCCATTTGTACAGGCGCCAGATAGTCGAAATATCAAAGATGGTATGGCGCTTCTGGAAGAGCTTGGCGCGGTAAAAGCAGCATCACGTCGAGAAAACGCCAAGTTGACTCAAGCTGGTAGAAAGCTAAGTCGTTTACCCATTGATCCTCGCTTAGCAAAAATGGTGATGGCATCAGCAGAGCAAGGTGCGTTAAATGAAGTCATCGTCATTGCTGCAGCGTTGTCTATCCAAGATCCAAGAGAACGACCTCAAGAGAAACGCGGCGCGGCAGATGAAAAGCATGGCCGATTCGACGACCCTAACTCTGATTTCATGGCATTTTTGAATTTATGGCAATATCTAGAAGAACAGCAAGAAGCGCTATCACGAAGTCAATTCAGAAAGCAGTGCCAAAAAGACTTCTTAGCTTATATGCGGATCCGTGAGTGGCAAGACATTGTATATCAGCTTAAGACTGTGTGCGATGAAATGGATTTTAAAGGCTCTGGCAACGAAGCGGGCTTTGATGCTATCCATCAATCTTTACTGAGCGGTATGCTTAGCCATATTGGTATGAAAGATGAAAAACAGCACTATAAAGGCGCGCGCAATAGTCTGTTCCACATTTTTCCAGGATCAGCATTATTTAAGAAAAGCCCTAAGTGGTTGATGTCAGCGGAGCTGGTAGAAACGAGTAAGTTGTATGCACGCATTAATGCCAAAATTGATTTAGCTTGGGTTGCGCCTCTCGCGCAGCACCTTGTGAAGCGCAGCTATAGCGAGCCTCATTGGGAGAAAAAGCAGGGTGCAATTATCGCCTTTGAACAACAAACGCTCTACGGGTTGACCATAGTTTCGAAAAAGCGCACCGTTTACAGCCAAATTGACCCTGTTATTAGTCGAGAGCTATTCATTAAAGAGGCGCTTATTGGTCAGCAGCTTGGTCAAAAAGCTCAGTTTTTAGAATATAACCAATCACTTGTTGAAGAGATCCAATCATTAGAAAACAAAGCTAGACGTCGAGATATCTTGGTAGACGAACAAACTATGTTTGAGTTTTACGATGAGCGGATCCCAAGTGATGTAAATAATCGAGCTGCATTTAATCAGTGGTTTAAAAAGCACAGTGATAAACGCGTTTTGCATATGAGCAGAGAGTCCTTAATGCAACATGATGCTGATAAGGTAACTGCTTTTGATTACCCAGATATTTGGCAACAGGGAAATTTAACACTGCCACTGAATTACCACTTTGAACCAGGAAAAGCCGTTGATGGTGTGACCGTTAATATTCCTTTGGCATTGCTTAATCAGGTTCAAAACGAAGGCTTTGATTGGCATATTCCAGCGCTTAGGCATGAGTTAATCTGTGCATTAATTAAGAGCTTGCCAAAGACTTTGCGAAGAAACTTTGTGCCTGCGCCTAATTATGCGGATGCGGTACTGGCTTCAATTGAGCCTTTACAAGGGTCTTTACTCGAGTCATTGGCGACAAGATTATTGCGCATGACCGGCGTCAAAGTGATTGACACTGATTGGGAGCTTAGCTCGCTGGAAAACCATTTGAAGATGCAATTTGAAGTGGTCGATGATTCGGGCAAAGTGATTGCACATGGCTTTGATTTAGAGGCGTTGAAAGAAAAGCTACAAGGCAAGGTGTCACAAACACTTTCTAAAGTTGCAGAAAAGGGCATTGAACAAGAGGGTTTGTCCGAGTGGGTATTTGGGGAGTTACCAAAAGAATATACCAAGACCCAAGGTGGCTATGAGATTAAGGCATTCCCTGCATTAGTGGATAAAAAAGATAGTACTTCAATCTCGTTATTCGACCACCCTGACAAAGCTGCTCAAGCGCACCAATTAGGCTTGCGTAGGCTTATTCTGCTTAACATTCCTTCACCAGTAAAATATTTGCAGCAGCATTTACCAAATAAGGCTAAATTGGGACTGTACTTTAATCCCTTTGGCAAAATTCATGACTTAATCTCAGACTGCACAGCAGCTGGCGTAGATAGCCTATTAAAGCAGTTTGATACGATTAGAGATGAATCTGAGTTTGAGCGTGCTAAAGAGCATATTCGCGGTGAGCTTGGCGATAAAGTAGTGGAAATTGCATCGCAAGTGGAACAAGTATTGAGTATCGCGCACAGCGTCAATAAACGCATGAAAGGCCGTGTTGATTTGACCATGATCACTGCACATGGCGATATTAAATCTCAGCTAGAGTCGCTTATCTTTAGAGGGTTTGTGAGTGATCATGGTGCTGACAAAATCGCTGATCTCTTGCGCTATTTGAAAGCCATTGAAAAGCGTTTAGAAAAGTTACCTGTTGACCCTAACCGAGATCGCTTATGCGTACTAGAGTTAGATAAAGTATCAGACTTGTACAGTCAAAAGTGCAATAAGGTACCAAAAGGAATGCCTGTACCAAAAGAGCTTGTGCATATTTTTTGGATGATACAGGAACTAAGAGTGTCTTTATTTGCTCAAACCTTAGGTACACCTTATCCAATTTCGGCTAAGCGCGTGATGAATGCATTAAATGAATTGGATTTATAGGAATTGACTTGCAATTTGCTTTGAGCCAATTACCTTAATAAGAGGATTTAAATTTTTGGATTGTGATAAGGAAGCGACATTGACTATGTCCACGCAGCAAAGACGGAGTAGAACACCGCATGTGTTAGTTGTTGATGATGAGTATTTTAACTACGAAATGTTGTCGATGGCTTTGTCAGATGCGTTTAAATTCAGTTATGCAGAATCTGGGATCAGCTGCTTATCAAATGCAATTGCGGATCCCCCAGACGTGATTTTGCTTGATGTTTGTATGCCTGGCTTAGATGGGTATGACACTTGCCGCATGCTGAAAAATACACCCGAAACCAAAGATATTCCGGTTATGATGGTCTCAGGTTTGGAATCTGAGCAAGAGAAACAAGCAGGGTATGAAGCGGGTTGTGATGAATATGTCGTAAAACCATTTGCCATGCAATCGCTTTTGGAAAAAATAAAAAATATGGTCTAGGAGCTCACTATGATCCATGAAGATAAACGTCGTTTTATGCGCATGATGGTCAATGCGCAAGCTGAGTTAACGGTAAGCCAATCTGGGGAAAAGCATCTTGGTACATGCCTAGATTTAAGCGCTACTGGTTTGTCCGTAGAGATTGAACATCCATTGGAAGTCGGTGAGTTGGTGACAGTGTTTATCAATAGTAAAAGCACAACGATCCCGCCTTTTAATGCCAGTGCTAAAGTCGTTCGGAGCAGCAGTAATGAAGATGCACCAGATAGTTACGTCGTTGGTTTAGAAATCGTTCAATTTAATTAGTTGCTAAAATCATATACGAAGGCGAGATTTCGCCTTCGTATCTCTAACTTCCACTGTTTTTGCACATTCATATCCGATACTACTTGTAGTAAATTAGAAACAAGCCTTTTTTATACATAAAACGTAGAGCCTGCATTGATATCGGTGCAATATGTTGGGCGGCGGATACAGAGTATTTGCTTGTATCTTTGGTTTTTATGGAGTTTAAATGAAGTTAACCCTAAGAAGAAAGTTACTTGTGATCTTGCTTTCGGTCAATGCAGTGCTTATTTCAGCAGTCTACTATGCGAACCAACTGGCGTTTGAAAAGAGCTTTAAAGAGTACTTACAAAATAGTAGCCGCGCAAAACTGGTCACCTTACTTCCTACCATTCGTGAAAACTTTGTTCAATATGGCGATCAGTGGATGACGAGAAAGTATCCGCATTGGACTCGATTAGTTGGTGAGTATCATGGTCGCTCTCAAACTGAAATTGATGACATGGTAAAGCGCCCAAGGCGCGGCCCTCCAAGACATCACCGTTCTGAAAGCGAAGCATCAGATGATAAAGCATTTTCCCCAGAGAAACGGATGGGAAGGGAAGAGCGCCCTCCAAGACATATGCGGGGGGCTCAATCTCGCCTTGTACTTAAATCGGCATCTGGTGAGCTGCTCAAAGGCCGAAAAGACAGTAAAAATACCACACTATGGGTTGAAGTGTATGAAAATGCAGATAACTCTGGAAAACTGCTAGGGTCTATTGGCTTGGAAAATGGCTTAGAGATAAGTAACTCTTTGGATTCTTTATTTGCTAGTCGGCAGCAACATTGGTTTTTAGGGATTGCGATCATAGCGATGATAGTGAGTAGCTTGCTTGCAATCCCATTTAGTCGTTTCCTTGTTGCACCTGTTTTATCTCTTAGAGCGGCGGCTAAAAAAATTGCGGCGGGCAATTATGAACCACCTTTTAACTCTTTCAGTAAGGATGAGCTTGGGTTGCTCGCTAATGACCTAAACACATTGGCTAAAACGTTGGATGAAAATCAACACTCACGGCAGCAATGGATAGCAGATATATCCCATGAATTACGTACACCTATTGCGGTATTTAAAGCTGAGCTTGAAGGCATGATTGATGGCATTATTGAGTCTGATGAAGCGCAGCTAAACTCGCTCTATGACGAAATCAATCGGTTAACCAAGCTCGTTGATGATCTGCATCAGCTCTCTATGTCTGACAGAGGATCATTGAGTTACAACATGGCAGAGTGTGATATTAATGAAGTGATAGGCCATACGTTCGATTCACATTTGGCTACACTTAAAAATAAGCATTTTGAATGGCAGATAGTTGGTGAGTCACAATGTATACTCAACTGTGATGAGGCGAGACTTTCACAGCTTTTCAGCAACTTTATGCAAAATACACTGCGTTATACTGATTCAAGTGAAGCGCAGCCAGGACAAATAAGGGTGGTAATCGAGCAGGCAAAAGATACGGTACTGATCCGTTGGCAAGATAGTAGCCCCGGTGTTGAACCTGAGTTGCTACCTATGTTGTTTGATAGGTTGTATCGAGTCGATAAAGCGAGAGACCGAGCATCCGGTGGCTCTGGTCTTGGCTTGGCAATTTGTGCCAGTATAGTACAAGCACATAATGGCTCCATTATTGCCACTCATAGTAAACTAGGTGGGGTAAGTGTTGATGTGACACTGCCGATAATTAAATAATCTATAAAAATTATAGATATAGACACACTTCTTAAAATAAGTAAGATCTTTAATACGAGAGCGCAAAGAAGAACAAATAGGGTATTTAAATGGTTAATAAGAAAGTTCTGATCATTGAAGATGAAGAAAAACTGGCGGTTATTCTAGGTAAATATCTAGCGCAAGCCGGTTATGAGTTTGACATCGTAATGGACGGTGCTGACGCACTTTCTAGAGTCCGTACCTTTACCCCTGATATTATTTTGTTGGATCTCATGTTACCGTCGGTGGATGGTATCGAAATTTGTACTCAAGTACGCAGAGATTCTGAAGTGCCAATAATTATGACAACCGCTAAGGTTGAGGAAATAGACCGTTTATTGGGATTAGAGGTGGGTGCCGATGATTATGTGTGCAAACCATACAGCCCAAAAGAAGTGGTTGCACGTGTAAAGGCAATTTTAAGACGCACTAACAATACTGCACCAATACAAACAGGTTTGGTGCTTGAAGAAGAAACCTTGTTTGTGAATTATAATGGTATGAGAACTGACTTGACGCATGTTGAGTTTATGCTGTTACAAACCATGTTTAAGCACCCAGGTCGCGTTTATAATCGTGCAAGGCTCATGGATTCAATCTACGATGACGATCGTGTAGTAAGTGATAGAACGATTGATAGCCACGTTAAAAAAATAAGGAAAAAACTGCAAGATATCGCGCCCGATTGTGAGTTTATTCATTCGATCTATGGCGTCGGTTATAAATTTGAAGTCATGTAAATGCAAGTTTTAACCGATTGGCAACGGCAGTTTTGTGAAGCACATAAGCTGCCAAAGCAGTATATTAACGGATGCGAAAAAGCGTTAGCTTGGCTTAAGCGCTCAATCGCAAATCAATCAAAACCAATATGTATAGCTGTGAGTGGCTGTCAGGGCAGTGGAAAGTCAACACTGTCTGCGTATTTTGTTGCTTATTTAAAAAGCCAAGGGAAGTTGGCTGAGTCCGTTTCTATTGATGATTTCTATCACAGTACAGCCAAACGCCAAGTGCTTGCGAGTCGGTATTCACCGTTGTTTCTAACACGGGGAGCACCTGGTACGCACGATATCCAACGTGCCATAGATGTCATCAACGATTTTAAGCAATCTAAACCTTTTGTTTTGCCGCGTTTTGATAAAGCAACTGATGAACCATACCCAGAATGTAGCTGGACGTCAGTTACTTCCGCGCTTGATGTTTTGGTATTTGAGGGGTGGTGTTTAGGTTTGTCACCTCAGCCTCTAAATTTATTGAAAAGTAGCTGTAACCAATTTGAGTCTCAACGTGATGCAGAACGCTTGTATCGCTCGCAAGTAAATGATTTTTTGTCTAAAGATTATCAAATACTTTTTTCGTTATTTGATAGCTTGGTATTTTTGAACGGACAAAGCTTTGAATACGTATATCAGTGGCGCTTGGAACAAGAGCAAAAAATGATTGCGACTAGAGGAAACGGCATGAATGAGCAGCAAGTCTATGAGTTTATTCAGTCATATCAGAGACTAACAGAGTGGGGTATTGAAACCTTGCCAACAACATGCGATTTAGAGCTGATATTAGACAAGGACAGGCGCTTTTCTTAAAGCCAGAACGTGTTATTCAAAACGGGTCACATGATACAAAAAAAGGCTCTTTCGAGCCTCTTTTCATCTGCTAAATTTAGCTTTCAATTAAGTCTTCTACACCAACGATCAACCAAGGTGCATCGCCCTGTGTTTTACGCTCTAAGTGCCAAACTTCATGAATTGGTTCTTCTTGCATGTCACCTTGGTCACGATACTTACCACGGAACATAACACTGATTTCCCACTTATCTGCACCTACGTCAGCACGAGCAAGCTCAGCGTCAACAAACATAACTTCAGTAGCGACGTCACCTTGTTGCTCACGCTCTTGACGGAACTCTTCTACAAGCTCTGGGCTTAGGTATTCAGCCATTGTCGTGTAGTCTCTGTTGTTCCACGCTGTCTGGATCGTTTGATAATGTGAACGTGCACCTTGTAGGAAGCCATTTACATCAAAATCACGAGGCAAGTTAAATGGAACTTCTTGCTGTGCACCAAATCCACCTGCTGTTTGATTCGCTTGAAACTGTTGAGGTTGAGAGAAAGGTTGATTTTGCTGTGGCTGCTGCTGAGCAAAGTTAGGCGCACCAGCCATTTGCGGCTGCTGCCTTTTGCGCATAAAGCCCATGATTACTTTGAACAGGACAAATGCTGCAATGGCGAAAAGGATCATTTCAAGGAATTGGAAGCCCTCAAAATCATCACCCATCATTGCTGCTATTAGACCGCCAGCTAAAAGGCCACCTAGTACGCCAGCCATAATGCCTTTTTTGCTCGACTTTTTCTTTGCGCCTTGCTGTGCAGCCAGTGATTTAGTATCCACTTGCTTTTTTTGTTGCACAGTAGAAGTTTGATGTGTTTTACCTTTTTTCTTGCCGCCAAACTTTTTACGCGCTTCAGCGTCAAAAGCAGTAGCAAACAACATTGAAACGATAGTCAATAAAACAAAAAATTGTTTCATGGTTTTCCTCTAAGTTTAAATACTGTGTGACATTCTAATGAAATTAAAAAAGAAATTGAACTGAAATAGGGTGGTTATAGGAACAAATAGGGCGCTTGTCGCGCCCCATTTTATAGCCATTGTAAGGAGTTGTTGACTTCGCCTTGATATTTATCAAGTGGAGTGCCTAATTTTGCAACCAAAATGGTGTCTGCATTGGCGCCTTTATTAATGGAGCCACTGAAGCGGCT
The DNA here is from genome assembly GCF_057197785.1 of Pseudoalteromonas sp. MMG033. Classification (NCBI taxonomy): domain Bacteria; kingdom Pseudomonadati; phylum Pseudomonadota; class Gammaproteobacteria; order Alteromonadales; family Pseudoalteromonadaceae; genus Pseudoalteromonas; species Pseudoalteromonas sp. MMG033. Next base: position 4,439,462 of record NZ_CM170070.1, on the reverse strand, counting down.
GTCACTAAACTGGGTATCACCTTGACGATAGTCATTTTTGTCGCTTGGAACAATAAATACTGTCATAGGGCCGTGATCTGATTGAAAGATCAAGTGCAAACTGCGTTGGCCTTTAAAGTTGCAAAATGTTGCATAAGTCACTTTGCCAGGCAGTGATTCAAGCTTACCGCCAAGCATAGCAAGTTTCTCATTGACTACTTGTAGATTCACTTCTTTGCTGAGTGTTAACGCGCTCTCTTCGTAATATACGTGTTCAAGTGCATGTTCTCCAGCATATAAAGGCGCATGGACAGCGGTGCTAAAGTAAACCATCACAGCCAGTGCAAGAGATGCCGCTGACGCAATGGGTATGGTAAAGCGCTTGTACCACGCTAGACTCACGACATTGTCGGCGGAGTGCGTCTTAGGTTCTTGCTCATCCATATTAGCAAGTAATTTGGCTTGCAAGCCCTCAGGTACCGGAACCTTTAACGCATCACCTAACATATCATCAAAATCTTGCACTTCGTCAACCAAACGTTTTTTAGCTGGGTCTTGCTTAGCTTCGTTCATAAGTTGCTCATCGCTCGGATCGGCGAACAGGCGACGGCGAAATTCTAAATCATCCATCAGTTTGATGCCCCCTTTGCTGATTCATTCACGTTAGTTAGTGCCTCTTTTAGCTGATTTCTCGCTCTATACAGTCGGGTCATGACTGTATTTTTGTTTAACTCTAAAATCTCTGCGATTTCATCCCCAGAGCACCCCATGACAACTTGAAGCAAAAGGGGCTCTCTATATTCAGAAGCCAACTGATTAATTTGTCTTTGGACAACAGTTTGCTCCATTTCATCATCTAATGCTGTGCTTTTGGTATCAACTAAGGTGTCGTTTTCAACATCCGCATAGTCAAATTGCTTTCTCTCAAAGCGACGGGCGTTTTCTCGTCGCAATATGGTTAGTAACCAAGATTTGGCGGCTTTTTCATCCTGTAGTGCATCTAAAGAACGCCATGCACGTAAAAATGTTTCCTGAACCAAATCTTCTGCAATAGTTGGGTCTTGGCATAACCAGTAAGCAAAGCGATATAACTCTGTATGGTAAACCTGAACCAAAGATTCGTAACGTTTTTGTTTTTGGGTCATGCTAACTAGACCTTGCCTTCAGCAATATTATTTCGTTTTTCGCCATATTTTTTAGTAAAGCGACTCTAGGCTATTCTTAGCGCCTGATTTTGAACGCTTTTTAATTTTACATATTTGATTATATAGCGTTACGAGATCGACCTGTTGTTTATTTGCACTATAAAGGGATGCTTGCAATTTTGCAATTTCTTCCCCAATTTCGGGTGATTGCTGGCTTAACCACGATTTAAGCGTTTGCTGATGAGTAAGCTCTAGATAGTCACGCAATAGCGAGTAGAATTGGTTTGCGTCATTGCTCTTAGCAGCTTTTCCCAATTGCTTGAGTTTTGCTTGTGCATCAATATTTATGTTAGGTTGATTACCCACTTGCGGGCTTTGTGCTGATACAGTCGGTTTTCTAAGTAGTAACACAGCCAATGTAATCAACCATAGTAAATAACCTAAACCGATAATAAGCCAATCAATCCAAGACTTTTCAGCATCTTTGTAAATGATGGTCGGCTCAACGCTAGCTTGCGGCAGTGCTGATTGGGTTTGCGTATCAACTTGTGGCAAAGTCACAGGCTGTTGAGGTTGATTAGGATCTGCAATCACTTCAATTGTTCTCGCTGGTAGAGTGGCATATTGAATGCGATTTATCACCGTATTAAACCAAGGTAATTTAACTTCTGGTAGAGTATAAGTGCCCGGTTTTTGTGGCAGAAGCGCATATGATGCAACCATTTGTGAAATGACTCGACCATCACGGGCCATTTGGTTACGATCGGTTTCATCAGGGTAAATTCTAAACCCATCTACGCTCGGCACTTCAATATCAGGCATTTGCTCTTTAGTAATGCCCAAAGCGGTTAAGGTAAACGTACGTGTGATCGGCGCACCGACAACGACTTGCGCATCCGCTGGTTGCCATTCTTCAGCCAAGTTAACTAATTCGCTCGGTAACCATGCGCCACGGTAATTGTCAGGAATTGGTTTTACTTCAACATTAATGGAGTCACCAACCGCGCTGACAGCCATTCTTCGATAACCTTCTCTAACTTGACCATTGAAAATCGGCCCTTCAATTTTAAAGTTACCACTTTTTTGAGGCTGTACAAGGTAATTTCTTGTGATCACTCGATAGCGGCGGCCATCAAGAACTTCGTAATTTTCTTCTTGCTGTCCCATTGGCGTAATCGAGCCATCATTCATTGTTGGCGGTGTCATTTGCGCGTCGAGCAAATCTTTACCAATGAAAAGCTTAACGGTATATAGCGCAGCTTGTTGCACATACAAAGATTCTAGGTTGAGTTCAGTGGTAACAAACACATCTTTTTGTTGATTGTCATCCGCTTCTCTTGCAACAACACGCAGAGTAATGGGTTGACTCTTTACACCAGATACTTCAAATGCAGGAATGGTAAACTCTCCAGCGCTTCGAGACATCACCTGCATTTGCCAGCTTGTAGCACTGCTCATGCTGCCATTAACAATGTGTGTGCGAGAGCTGGTACTCACAGGGCCTGTAATGAAGCTTCGTGCCATGGCGCTTGTATCAGGCATCTGACCCGACACTTTACCATCTGCTTCTATAGTTAAAGTAAAATATTCTCCAACTAACACGGGGTTTTTATCGACACTGGCTGTCAGTCTGTCTATAGCCAAAGCAGGCAGCGCGACAGCGAATAAAATAAAATAAACAGCAAATCGCATTACCATGATTTTTCAGCTCCTACTGGTTGTCTTTGTTGTTGTCTTTGTCTTGATTCCAAAAGCATTTTGTTCTTCAGCAAAATAGCGGGGTCATCAGGTACTCGGCGCAGTAGCTGATTGAGTTGCTGCGCTTTTTCTTTCTCTTCTGGTGTTAATTCCTTCATTTCACTTGGTAGCATTTGTTCCGATTGCTCACCTTCTTTTGGCTCACTCTGTTGTGCTTGCTGCGGGCGTGCTTGGGGTTGCTCTTCTGTTTTTTCGCTTTCTTCACCTGTTTGTTTATCTGCTAATTCAGGCTTATTTTGACTGTCTGATTGCTCACTACTTTGAGATTGCTCTGACTGTTCGCTATTTTCTTGCTCAGATTCATTTCCTTGTCCGTCTTGCGATTGGTTCTGTTGATCGTTTTGTTCACCAGATTGTTGCTCTTGATTTTCGCTTTCACCTTGCTGCTGATCGTTTTGTTGCTCAGAAGACTGCTCTTGCTGCTGATTGTTTTGATCTTGGTTTTGTTGTGATTGCTGATCTTTCATTTGCTCAAGCAGTTCTTTGTTCTCTTGTGCTTGCGATAATGACGGATCTAGTTGCAACGCTTGATCATAAGCTTGCATAGCGTCATCAAGTTTACCTAAATGGGCGAGGGCGTTACCAAGGTTATATTGACCTATGGCCGTATTTGCATTTTCTAAAGTCTTTGCAGCTTGCTCATATTGACCTTGTTTATATTGAGCAGCCCCACGTAACGTCGCATCTTGTGCGGTACTTGCTTGATCAAAGTTTTCTTTTTGATAAGCAGAGAGCGCATTTTGGTCGGTATTTTTGAACCAAGATTGCCAATCTGCTGCATAACTGGGTTGGCTTGGTAAATAGGCAACAACGCAAATTACCAGCGCAACGGCATTATTACGAAATGCCAATAGCGCAAGAGGAATAATTGCAAATAACAAATATTTTCCCGCATCGACGCGCCAAAGGGTTTCATTTGGCTCATTGGGCGTTTCAATATCTTGCGTATGATTTATTGCAAAGGTTTCTATATCTGAGTTATCCGGTGAGTAAGTGGCATATCGTCCGCCTAAGCGCTGTGCAAGTGAACGTAATCTATCGACATAAAGCTTAGGAACGACGATTTGCCCGTATCTATCTTTTAAAAAGCCGCCTTCTGGAATACTAATCGGTGCACCTTGTGCTGTGCCAACACCGTAAACATGAAGGGTATAACCTGAGCCGCTGAGCATATCATGTATATCTTGTGCATCTTCCAACTCGACTTCATCAGTGATTAAAATGATTTCGCCTGATGGATAACCTGCTTGTGCTAGTAAGGTTTTTGCTTGGTCAATACCGGCTAGTACGTTAGCGCCTTTGCCCGGCATAATCGCTGGGCTAATACTTGGTACAAGGTTTTCTAGCGTATTTATATCGCTTGTGAGTGGGGAGATAATAAAGGCATCTTGTGCATAGGCAACCAATGCGGTGTCACCTTCACGAAACTGTTGCAACATGTCTAAGGTTTTAAATCTAGCCTGAGTCAATCTGTTAGGTGCAATATCCGTCGAATACATAGAGTAGGACATATCCATAACGATGACTCTAGCTTGTTTGGCCGAGAAAACCGGTACGCTTTGCTTTTCAATGCTTGGTCCCGCTGCAGCGAACACCCCTAGGAATAAAATTAGACTGGTTAGCCACGTTGAGTGACTGGTTTTACTTTGATTGCCTTCAGTTAAAACCACTTTCGCAAGATGCGGTGCAATTAATTGAGACTGTTTATGGCCTGCTTTTTTGTACCATTGCAATAAACTGATGATTGCCCAAGGTACCAGTAGCCAAAGTAGCTCTGGTCGGATAAATTGAAATTCGGTCATCTTAATTATCTCGCCTCCATTGTGTTGCAAAGCGAATAAGCAGTACTAAAGCCCACAGAGCAATTGCGGCCAATAGGGGAATATAAAACAATGCGATTTTAGGACGAAATGTTTCATCCTCTGCAGAAATAGGCTCTAGGTTATCAAGTTCAGAGTAAATTTGTTGTAAGCCTTGCACATCTTTTGCTCTAAAGTATCGACCACCTGTCTTTGTGGCAATATGTGTCAGTGTTTGCTCATCAATGCTTGCCCCTGACATACTGCCCATTGAGAAAAAGCCCATGTTTCTGCGACCGTCAGAGCCAACACCAATGGTATATACTTTTATTCCTTCTTCTCTGGCTAAGATCAACGCCTCTTCAGGTTGTAAATTACCAGCGGTATTTTGACCGTCGGTAAGTAAAATGAGGATACGATTACTTTCTTCTTTTTGATTGAAACGCTTAACAGCAAGACCCAACGCATCACCGATTGCCGTTGCTCTGCCTACCAAGCCAATTTGTGACTCTTGCAGCATTTGGCTTACGGTATTGATGTCTTTGGTCAAAGGCGTTTGTAAAAAAGCGGTGTCGGCAAATAATATCAAGCCAAGTCTGTCGCCTTGTCGTTGTTCTATAAAATCACCCAATACAGCTTTCACGACAGATAACCTATCGATATAACGGCCATTGTACTCCATATCTTCTTCAGCCATAGAGTGAGAAAGGTCGACGGCCAGCATGATATCTCTGCCTTCACTGGGTAATGTGATTGGGTCATCTAACCAAGTTGGGTTGCTCAACGCGGTGACTAAAAGCAGCCAGACCAGCATTTCAAGCCAATTTTTTTTACGAGAGTACGATTGCGCCTGTGTGCTGATACCGCCCAATGATGCATAACTAGGCATACGGATTTTCTGTTGGGACTGCACTGCAACAGGTTTTATTTTTGAGATTATCCAGGGTAATAGGAGCAGTAAGAAAGCCAGCGGCCACTCAAATTCAAACATCTAAGCGCTCCTTGATTTTAAAAGTTCTAATTGCCATCAGGAGCTTTTCGCTTTGTTCATTGTTGTTATCAGATTGATATAATGAGGCAATATCTTGTTCATTGAACTGCGCTTTTGATAGCGTATTTAAAGTATTACACCAATTTGTGCTGGTTTGTGATGCGACGGTTGTACCGTAATAATGTTTTGCTAATCTTTTGACAAGACCGTGCAAAGCAAGCGCGTCTTGTTTATGTGTTTCACTGAGCTGTATTGCTTCTCGTTTAGCTGCACCATAGCGCCAATTTTTATATAACCAAACAGTCAATGCGACCAGACAAAGCGTTGAAGCAATGATCAGCGCCCACATTGGCAAAGATAAAGGCCACCAACTCACTTGCTCTGGCGGTATTACATCATGAAGGGCATCTAAAGGGGATTGATTCATTATTGTCACCTAGAGAGCTGTGTTTCTAAGGGGGTATCAGCAGAAAAGTTGAGCATGGTCATGCCAGAACGCTGTAAGCGCTTTAATCGTCTGTTAAACACTTGCTGGGCGCGTTTGGCAAACTTGTCTCTAAATTGCTTGTCGCTCAGTGGCAGTGTCCAAGCACTGTGCGTACCTTGGATTTCGACTGTTTCGCTGTAAGCTGGTAAGGTATGCTCGAATGGATCACTGACTTGGCATCCAATTAACTCACAGTGTCTACTTATCCCTTCAAGTAAGGAAAAGCTTTCTTCATCTAGCTCAGAAAAGTCAGAAATAAGGTAAATTAAACTGCCCGGCTTTGCGAGATGTTTGAGGCGCTTTAAATTGTCGTTAAATCGACTGTCGCTTTGTTTGTCACGACTAATTAGGCTGGTGTTATGTACATCACATAATTGATGACAAAATGCCAAGACGCCTTTGTCCCTCGCCGTTGGTTTGAGCTCATGATGACTGTGCTCTGAAAATACCACGCCACCAAGCCTATCGCCACGCTGCGATGCTGACCATGCAACAAGTGCACTTAAATGCGCGGCTTGCACAGATTTGAGCAGCAATTGGCTGCCAAATAACATGCTATTGGACAAGTCTGTAAATAAAAAGACTGGGCGTTCTTTCTCTTCTTGATAAAGTTTTGTGTGCGCTTCACCCGTACGTGCCGTTACGCGCCAATCTATTGCGCGGATATCGTCACCATATTGGTATTGACGCACTTCGGCAAATTCCATGCCTCGCCCTTTGTGAGGTGCGAGGTATTGTCCAGCTTGTGCACTGCGAATTTGACCTTTTGGTTTTAAGTCGAGAAGGCGGGCCTTACTTCTGTAATAGAGCAACTCTTTCAGCCCGAGTTCGACGCCATTGCTGTGGCAATTTGCAAACCAGTTTTTAATATCAATATTTGCTTTCATAGCGGAAAACTACACTTTAAGGAACTGGTACTAACTCAAGGATGCGGCTAATTACCTGATCTTTTGTAATACCATCTGCTTGTGCTTCGTAGCTTAAAATAATGCGATGTCTGAGTACATCATGTAACACTGCTTGTATATCATCAGGCGTGACAAAATCACGTTCTTGCAGCCAAGCGTGGGCACGAGCACATTTATCAAGCGCAATGGTTGCACGTGGACTTGCACCCAGTTCAATCCAAGTACCAAGTTCAGCATCTAAGTTTGCCGCTTCACGGGTTGCAATAATAAGTTGTACTAAGTATTGCTCAAGCGGTTCAGCTAGATGTAACTCAAGTACCTTCTTTCTTGCTTCGAATAAAGTTTGCTGACTGATTGGGTTAAATTTAACGGTTTCAGTACTGAGTGCCTCACCACGAGTTAAACGTAAAATCTCTAACTCAGTTTGCGCTTTTGGGTAGTCAATATTGAGGTGCAGCAAAAAACGGTCTAATTGTGCTTCAGGGAGCGGATAAGTCCCTTCTTGCTCGAGCGGGTTTTGGGTCGCCATAACCATAAATAGTTCAGGTAATGGATAAGTCGTTTTACCTACGGTGACTTGTCTTTCTGCCATCGCCTCTAATAACGCTGACTGAACTTTAGCGGGCGCTCGGTTGATTTCATCTGCCAGTACTAGGTTATGGAATAATGGACCTTTTTCAAATACAAACTCGCTGGTTTGCTGTCTGTAAATATCGGTACCGGTAATGTCAGCAGGTAATAAGTCAGGGGTAAACTGAACACGTTGGAAACTGCCTTCAATGCCTTTAGCAAGTGCGTTTACAGCACGTGTTTTTGCCAGCCCCGGAGGGCCTTCTACCAGTAGGTGGCCATCAGCTAAAATCGCGATTAAAAGGGCTTCAGTTAGGTCTGGTTGACCAATAATTTGGGTATCTAAGTATTTTTTTAATTCAGTAAACTCATTAACTGCCATGCTTGTTTGTCCTTGTTATGACAAATTTGTTGCTTATTTATATGGATTGAAACAGAAAACTCAAGCTTTTGAGGTGTAATTTCACACTTTTCTTAGACTCTTTTTTTTCGTTTAGTTCCATATTTTTAATATATTTTTCAGATGCTTTTTGATTTGTTTAAAATTCACGCTAAGTTTAATTTGCGCTGTGATTTTTACAGACAATTTCCATTTTTCTATTGGCAGAATGGATTCGGTTGTTTAGAATCGAGTTAAAATAACAGGTCAGACCTGTCAGCGGGAGAGCAAATTCATGTCTGGACAAAACATTCTAAAAACAATAAACGGAGACCGTATTGCCATCGTCAGTGGCCTGCGTACTCCTTTCGCAAAACAAGCAACTGCTTATCATCATGTGCCTGCGCTTGATCTGGGTAAAGCCGTGGTCAATGAAATGCTGGAACGACTTAACATCGACAAAAAAGAAATTGACCAGCTCGTCTTTGGCCAAGTGGTGCAAATGCCTGAAGCGCCAAATATCGCCCGTGAAATTGTATTGGGTACAGGTATGCCGGTGTCGGTAGATGCTTATTCTGTATCTCGTGCCTGTGCGACGAGTTTTCAGGCTGTGGCGAATGTCGCGGAGTCCATTATCGCGGGCCACAGTGCAGTAGGTATTGCTGGAGGTGCCGACTCTTCATCTGTCCTTCCTATTGGTGTCAGTAAAAAGCTTGCGGGCAGTCTAGTTGACCTTAATAAAGCAAGAACCTTAGGCCAGCGCCTGAAAATCTTCTCTAAATTACGTTTAAAAGATTTACTACCAGTACCGCCAGCTGTTGCAGAGTATTCTACAGGCCTTTCAATGGGGGATACAGCAGAGCAAATGGCAAAAACACACGGTATCAGTCGTGAAGAACAAGATGCATTAGCACATCGTTCACATTCTTTAGCTGCTAAAGCTTGGGATGAAGGGCTTCTTTTGCCAGAAGTGATGACTGCGCATGTTGAACCATACAAACAATTCATTGATAGAGACAATAATATTCGTGCTAACTCAACCCTTGAAGGGTATGCAAAGCTGCGTCCAGTATTTGATAGAAAACATGGCTCAGTGACTGCTGCTAACGCAACACCACTGACAGATGGCGCGGCTGCGGTACTGATGATGAGCGAGAGTAAAGCAAAAGCACTTGGTTACGAAATTCTTGGCTATGTGCGCTCTTACGCTTTCTCTGCAATTAGTGTACATGAAGACATGCTAATGGGTCCTGCGCATTCAACGCCTTTAGCATTGGACAGAGCGGGTATTGAATTAAAAGATCTAGATTTAATTGAAATGCATGAAGCGTTTGCTGCACAAGCGCTGGCTAATGTGAAGATGTTTGCATCAGACAAGTTTGCGCAAGAGAAACTGGGCCGCAGTAAAGCCATTGGTGAAATTGATATGAATAAATTCAATGTTAATGGTGGATCACTTGCTTATGGGCATCCATTTGCAGCAACGGGTGCCAGACTAATCACACAAAGTTTAAATGAATTAAAACGCCGAGGTGGTGGGCTTGCATTAACAACAGCATGTGCGGCTGGTGGCTTAGGTGCGGCTTTTGTATTGGAGAGTGCATAAATGTCAGTATTTAATTATGAATTAAATAGTCACAAAGTTGCTTTGGTCACAATTGATGTACCTGGCGAGAAGATGAACACTTTGCGTGATTCTTTTGCGGACGAGTTGCTGGAAATTCTCGATCAAGGTAAAAAAGATGATGTCACAGGCATGGTCTTTGTGAGCGGTAAAGCGGACAACTTTATTGCCGGTGCAGATATCAAGATGCTTGATAATGCGAATACGCGAGAAGACGCACTTAGGCTTTCTGAAATGTGTCAGCAGGCATTTTTCAAAATGAAATCCTTACCATTCCCAACGGTAGCTGCGATTCATGGTGCGGCTCTGGGTGGCGGGCTAGAGTTTGCTCTGGCATGTGATTACCGAGTTTGTAGCAGCGATGATAAAACCAAACTTGGTTTACCTGAAGTACAGCTAGGTCTATTACCGGGCGGTGGCGGCACACAAAGGCTGCCTAAATTGGTTGGTATCCAAAAAGCGCTTGAATGGATGTTAACAGGCAAGCAGGTTAGGGCGAAGCAAGCGGCTAAAGCGGGCTTGGTTGATGAAAGTGTGCCGCAAAGTATTTTAATGGAAGTGGCAGTTAAACTGGCCCGTAAAGGCAAGCCTAAAGCGCGTAAGCCAAAACTAGATAAGCTAAGTCAGCTGTTGGAATCAAACCCGTTTGGTCGCAACATCATTTTCAAAAAAGCGCAAGAAAATGTAGAGAAGAAAACGGCGGGTCATTACCCGGCTCCACTTGCCATTATCAAGGCTGTTCGGGCGTCTGTAGAGCTTGATGAACTAAAAGCATACAAAACGGAAGCCGAAGGGTTTGCTGATTTGGTGATGACAGAGGTCTCGCGTTCATTGCGTGGTATTTTCTTCGCAACAACAGAGATGAAAAAAGAGTGGCAAAGTGATGATGCCGCCAAAATCGAGCGAGCGGCTGTGCTTGGTGGTGGTTTAATGGGCGCGGGGATCACGCATGTGAGTGCAGCCAAAGCAGGCGTGAGAGTGCGTATTAAAGACGTTGCGCATCAAGGCATCAGCAATGCACTTAACTATAGCTATAAGATCCTATCGAAAAAGCAAAAGCGCCGCATTTTATCCAAAGCGCAAATGCAATCTACGATGAACAGTATCACAGGCACAACGGATTACAGTGGTTTTGAACATATTGATATTGTGATTGAAGCGGTGTTTGAAGATCTTGCTTTAAAACAAGGTATGGTGGCTGATATCGAACGTGAATGTGCTGAGTCGACAATTTTTGCCAGTAATACTTCTTCATTACCGATTGCACAAATTGCTGAAAATGCAGCACGCCCTCAAAATGTTATTGGTTTACATTACTTCTCTCCGGTAGAGAAAATGCCGCTGGTGGAAATCATTCCTCACGAAGGTACATCGGAAGAGACCATTGCAAAAACAGTTAATTTTGCGCGCAAGCAAGGTAAAACCCCCATTGTTGTAAAAGACAAAGCCGGATTTTATGTAAACAGAATTTTGGCCCCGTATGTGAACGAAGCTGCAAACCTTCTACTCGCAGGTGAGCCGATTGAAAAAATAGATCAAGCATTGGTTGAGTTTGGCTTCCCTGTCGGTCCGCTTGCGTTGCTTGACGAAGTTGGGATTGATATAGGTTCTAAGATTGCGCCTATTCTTGAAAAAGAGCTAGGAGCGCGCTTTAAGGCGCCTAATGCATTCGAGCGCTTGATTGAAAATAAGCGTCTTGGCAGAAAAACCGGCCGTGGTTTTTATACCTATGAAGGTAAAAAAGGCAAAAAGGTGGATGAGTCTGTTTATGATTTACTTGGGATCACCCAAGCACCTCGTTTAAATAAGCAAGAAATTGCCAACCGCTGTGTCTCGCAAATGCTTAATGAAGCATCACGTTGTTTAGATGAAGGCATTATTGCTTCAGCAAGAGATGGTGATATTGGGGCTATCTTCGGGATCGGTTTCCCGCCTTTCTTGGGCGGTCCGTTTAGCTATATGGATAAACGCGGTATTAACAAGGTGTGTTCAGAGCTATCTACTTATGCAACCGAAAATGATGTTTTCACTCCTTCAGAACCGTTAAAAGCAAAAGCTGAAGCGGGTGAAGCTTACTATAGTTAATCTTTTATTAGGGGAAAACGCGAAAACATTCGTGTTTTCCTAATTTTTTAACCTACCTGAACCCTTTCTGAATATTAATATTTTATTAAATGTGAAAAAGTCTTCCCGTTAACTTGTTATTTACCGTTGTTTAACTTTTGTATTTCTGGCTTGAGTGTCATTAAAAAGTATTTTAAATCAATTTGTTACAAATTTAAGTGCCATTTTAATTCGCCTTTTAGGTTGAATATTAATCATTGGTGCGGTGTTTTTATTTGTATTATTTTTACACAGGTTTATTTGTGTTGATAAAGGAATAAAAATGAAAAAATTAAATTTGTTAATGGTGTTTGTTCTTTTGTTTAGTACGTTTTATGCGGCGGCTGCTGATAAATATTACACTGCATATGGTTCGAATAGAGCTCAAGCAGAAAGTTATATTTATAGTTACGCACAGAGAAATAACTATACAGTAACCAGTATGTATTGCGTACACCAGAGCATGCAACCACCTTGGAAGTGCACTGGTGCTTTGAGTAAAAAGCCTGTTGGTCAATTAGTAACTGCTTCAGCATATGGTGGCAGCGAAGCAAGTGCCACTACAAACGTTATCCGCGCTTGGAGAGAGGCGGCTAACTCCTCAAGCACACCAACGAGTGTCCAATGTCAAAGAGTTGGTCTGGGCTCTGTATGGCAATGCACGGCACGTGGTTATGCATGATCACCAATGTATATCTTCAGATTAAGAGTATTTAACATCTAAATATTACCTCTTTTACTGAACTCTTAAGTGTTTTTTCAAAAGTTAGTAGTGATTTACCTAACTTAAATAACTATCTAAAGCAATAATTTTATTAAGGAAAAATATGAATAATTTCAATAAAGTCTTGGCGATGGCTGCGCTATTAGGGTCTTCTTATGCTGTAGCTGATCAAACATATACTGCTTATGGTTACTCTAAAGGTCAGGCGCAGGCATATATTGGCTATTATGCTCAGTGGAAAAAGTTAACTGTTGTAAGCATGAGTTGTTATCAAAGAACAATGCAACCTACGTGGCGTTGTGACGCGGTACTTCGTTAAAAGAGGGCAGTGTATTTTTAAACTTTACGGGCTGTTTACAAAAAGTCTAAAATTAATATAAAAAGGAATTAATTGTGAAAGTGTTTTCTAAAATATTATGTGTAGCTATGTTATGCGGCACTTTCAGTGCAGCTGCGGCTGAGCTGGTAACAACGCAAGCATATGGCCCTTATAAATCATGGGCAACTGCGGATGCTGTTGCGCAGTGGAAAAAAATTACCAAATCTTCTAGGAACCCTGGAGTTCGTTGTATCCAAATGGACGTCGGCCCTGGGTGGTTATGTTATGCATCAGGGTATGCATAAGTTATATACTGTGTAATGGTAAATTTAAAAAAAGAGCTACTTATGTAGCTCTCTTTTTGGATTAATGACCGTAGAACGTGATGCTCCAGCCAGTCAGCTGACCTGGTTTAGTGTTGTTAGCCTGAACTTTGTCACTGCGCTGTGGCGTAACTGTCAGTGAGTTTTCAACAAACTTACCTGTGCCAAGGTCATATACTCGCTCAGACCATGCATCTTTGGCATTAGTATCGATAATACGAAGTTTCCAATCGCCTTTCGCTGATTCACCATAGAAATGGTTTGAAAGAATAACGTTACCGTTGAACTTATTACCTTCAATATCAGTACCCGCAGTTAAAATAACGCTGCGTGTATTGCTTGGAGAGATAAGCTCAATTGATAAATCGCCTAGGCGGTCATGTTCTAAGTCTAGGTGTACTCTTACACCTTCTACAGTTAGGTTTTCTGTTTGAGTATGAACAGACTCGGTACCAGAGAAATCACCATCGTAAATGAATGCATCAGCAGCAACTGGTACATCGTACGATTTGATTTGTAAGTCGCCAAGGATAGGACCTGTTAGCAATGCTTTTTCAACCGCAGCATCAACATTTACTAGACCAAAACCATAATCATAATGGAATGCGTGACCTGCGCCGTTAACCTGCCAGCTAGGAATAGCTTCGTAGTCACCAATCATACGTGGTTTTGCATCTGCATCTACTTTTGTAGCAGTTGTGATCATCAGGTGTCTAACATCACGCCATGAAAGCTGGTGGTTCGCTGACATAATAAGGGCAACTGCGCCAGAAAGTGCAGGGGCTGCAGCAGAAGTACCATTCATATTGAACGCATACATTGGGTTTTCACACTGTGCTTCTGTTGCATCAGTACACCATTTTGGTAGCGCTGTCGTTACAGTTGCAGGACTGTAACGACCCCACTCACCAGCTGGTGCGGTAAGTAATACTGCTGAGCCACCAGTAGAGTATGCAGCAAGGTTACCTTTAGCATTTAATGCTGAAACAGTTAGGTTCCAGAAATTTGCGTTAGTTGGATCTGCAATAGAAGCATCATATGCAGGAAGTGCATAACCATTAGGGTAGATAAGGGTAAGAAGGCCATTGTCTCTATCTAACCAGCGGCCGCCAATGAAATGACTATTACCTGCTGATTTAACCGCCATGGCACCACGACCACCGTGACTTTCAGTCACTGCTTTTTTCGTTACATTATCGATGTTATCGAAGAAACCACGATAATTGCCATAAATGCTAGCATCAGAGAATGAGTAACCAATACTTTGGTTGATAACGCGTGCATCTGTATGCTTGTTCATAGGTGCAACAGCACCATCCATATCCATCACGGCGCGGATAGCAACATCACGACCTACGTAATTGCTTTCATTACCAATTAAATTAGCACCAGTTAATGTTGCAGCAGGAGCAACACCACGACCACCTTGACCATTATATGCAGCAGCGGCAGCAATACCAGCTACTTTAGTACCGTGGTCGTCAATTGTTAAACGACCTCTAGAGAAGTACTGATAAATATACGGGTCAGGGTTAAGCACATCGCCTTGTGCCATATTTGGTGCAAGGTCAGGGTGGTAAGTAGCAAGGCCATCATCAATAACAGCAATGTTGATACCTTGGCCTAAAATACCACGGCGATGCGTGAAATCGAGGTTTAAGTCAATACCAGCTACGCCCGGAGTGATAGCACCAGCATGTTGACCATTGTTCTGTAAATGCCACTGATGTACAACAAGTGGGTCACCACCAGCTAATTGATATGTATATTCCCACACATGCTTTGATGGATCATACTCTTGAGCACTATTATCGAATGTTTGAGCGTTTGCTTGACCTAGTGCTAGTAATAAACCAGCAGTCACAATATTTAATTTATTATTCATTATTTTTTCCGCTTTATTTGGGTGTTCCCTTAATCAAACGGTAAACATCATAAAAAATAACAATCAAACCTAATTTTTTTACTTTTTTTATATTTTTTCATATCAATTACTCTATGGAATAAACCAAATAGGGTCGGTAAAACTTTATTTGGCCTGCTCAGTCTCTTCATTCTATAAGACATGTTGCGAAGAAAAGAAACTGATCTTTATGCGTTTTAAGCCTGTATTAATGACTAGTTTGGAATGTAAGTCTATGTAAAGTTTATTGTGGCGTTGCAAACCTGCACAGTAAACTAAAATAGTAATCTAGAGTAGAGCCGATAGGAATATAATAATGTGGCTAAAAACCTCGCTTGTAGCAGTCTTGCCAGCGCTGTTACTAGGCTGTCAATCGACAAATCAAATTGATAACGACTACCTCTCAAACGTTCAGTCCCCAGAGTCATGGCAATACACACATACTACAGGTGAAGTAAGTATGAATTGGTTGCAGCAGCTTACCGACTCGCAAGTACACGGCTTAGTTTCAATAGCATTAGAAAACAACTTAAATTTGCAACGCAAATCAATGGATGTCAAAGCTGCACAGCAGCAGCTTATCATCAGTGGCAGTGCGTTGTGGCCAACATTATCAGCTGAAATGGACAATAGCCGGCGCAGATCAACATCAGAACAGTATTCTACAAACCATTCTTTGGTGCTGAAGGTTAATTATGAATTGGACTTATGGGGCAAATTAAGCGATGAAGCGCGTCAAGCCAATCTGAATGTGATGGCGAGCATGGCAGAGTACAAGCAGCAAACTTATGAGTTAGTTGCAGACGTGGTTGTAAGCTGGTTTGCTGTAATTGAGGGTAAAACGCAAAAAATTTTATTGGAACGACGTTTGGAAGTAGTAGCGCAAAACCTCGATATTATTGAGTCAGGCTACAAGCAAGGCCTCAATAGTGCTTTAGATGTGTATCTTGCTCGGACTGAGTTGAGTAATGAGCAAGCTAAGTTGGCCCAACAAGAGACACTTGTAACGACCACAATACGTACGCTTGAGCGGTTAGTTGGAGAGTATCCCAGCGGCTTACTGGCGGTTAATGCGCAATTGCCATTACTTGAGTCAACAATTTCTCTCGGGGTGCCCTCGACGCTTCTTACAAGGAAACCTGCACTTATGGCTAGCTGGTATCAGTTATTGGCGCAAGACGCGGCATTGGCTTATGCCCATAAACAGCGCTTTCCAAGTATTAACATCAGTGCCAGTTATGGTCCTGGTGGTGAGCAATTTTCGGATGCGTTCTCATTTTCTGCCGCTGGTTGGTCTCTCATATCAGGCATATCAGCACCACTTTTCAACGCTGGAAATCTCGCTGCGAAAGAAGAGCTAGCAAGAATTGAGTTAAAGTCTAAAGAATTGATGTACTTAAACAGTCTTCAAGATGCTTTTGCAGCCGTAGAAAACGGTATAAGCAAAGAAGCATCTTTGAGGATACGATATGAAGAAACGCTGGTAGCTCAGAAAAATGCGCAATTAGCAGAGCAGTTGTCGTTTGAGCAGTATCAAAAAGGTTTAGTCAGTTACACCACAGTACTTGATGCTCAAAAACGGTCATTTGACGCACAAAGCAGCCTTATTTCAATAAAAAACGAGTTGATTAAAAATCGTGTAGAACTCCATCTTGCACTTGGTGGTGATTTTCAACAGACAGAGGAAGTAAGCAATGACATTAGCTAAGCGATTGATTTTACCTGCAGCGATATTTGCGGTGTCTGTTTTATTGGTGATATTGATTTCGTCCAATCCTCCTCAATCTGCAAGGGGGAAGGGAAAGCCGCAGGCGAAAATGGTGGTCGACTATGTAGAGCTTGAAGCTATGCCAATTACCATGGAAATAGAGAGCTATGGACTGGTTCAGCCTAGGACACAGAGCATGCTGGTGGCACAGGTTTCTGGGGAAATAAGCTTTGTCAGTGACAATTTTAGAGATGGTGGTTTTTTTGAAAAGGGTGAAGTACTACTGCAAATTGATGAAAGGGATTATGTAGCAGAAGTGCAGGTTGCTAAAGCGACACTCTTAAACGCCGAACAAGGTTTACTCGAAGAGCAGGCCAGAGGTAAGCAAGCCCTTGTTGATTGGAGGCGCTTGGGGGATGGTAGTGAAGCCAGTGATCTGGTACTTAGAAAGCCACAATTAGCGGCGCAACAAGCAAATGTATTGTCTGCAAAAGCAAAGTTGGCAAAAGCTGAACTAGCACTTGAACGAACTCGTTTGGTCGCGCCTTTTGACGGGCGTATATTGAGTAAAAAAGTCGACTTAGGACAAGTGGTATCGACTAACAGCCAGCTTGCACAAATATACGCAACAGACTATGTAGAAATTAGATTACCGATAAACAACCGAGATTTGGCATTTATACGTTTACCAGAGCACTTTAGGGACGGAGAAATCAATGCACCTACACCCGATGTTCATTTACGCTCTGATTTAGTGAAAGAGCAAAGTTGGCAGGGCAAAATTGTACGAACTGAAGGCGCTATTAGCGAACTATCTCAACAATTGTACGTGGTTGCACAAATAGATGACCCCTTCTCAGTGAAACAGAAAAGCGACTTTGCAATAAAAATAGGCCAGTACGTCACAGCGAAAATTTCAGGTAGAACTCTGACGAATGCGATAACAATCCCAAGTAGTGCAATCTACCAAGGCAGTTATGTGTATGTACTAGATGAGCAGGACCTACTCATGCGAAGGGATATTTCAATTGCTTGGCAAAATGATGATCTTGCTATTATCGAGTCGGGTGTCGCAGTAGGTATGCGCTTAGTTACAACACCATTAGGGCAAGTAAGCTCAGGAACACAGGTGGCGTTAAACAAAAAGCCGTCACAAGACACTGAGCTTTCTCACTCTGAGGAATCCCAGTGGCAGCAACTATCTGACAAACAAAAAAGTAAGTTAAAAAAAATAGCAGCAGAGCGGGGCGTGACGGTTGAGCAAGTGCTAGCAGAGCGAGCGCAAAAAACACAGGAGACAGGGATATGATCGCTTGGTTTACGCGCAATCCTGTTGCTGCAAACTTATTGATGCTATCAATTTTGTTTGGTGGCTTATTTTCTATGTCGACCAAGATCCCACTAGAGGTATTTCCTTCTTTTGAGCTTGATGTGGTCAGTATCAACATGTCATTACGTGGTGCAACGCCTGAAGATGTTGAACAGGGAATTGCTATCCGTATAGAAGAGGCTGTGCAAGACCTTGAAGGGGTAAAGCAAATCTCAAGTCGTTCATCGGAAGGATCTGCGAATGTGCGCGTTGAAGTCGATAGTGGGTATGACCCAAGAGAGATGTTGGCAGATATAAAAAGCCGAGTAGATGCGATAAATACATTCCCTTCGGATGCGGAAAAGCCTGTAATTTCTTTAGCTGAGCGAAGACGAGATGTGATCACAGTCACTGTTGCTGGAAGTTACTCAGAGAAAGAAACCCGTGAATTCGCAGAGCAAGTTAGAGATGACTTATTACGTATAAACGGCGTAACCCAAGTAGAACTAGATGGTGTTCGAGATTACGAGATTGCCATTGAGCTGAGCCAAGACAAACTCAGGCAATACGACCTGACAATTAAGCAG
Source organism: Pseudoalteromonas sp. MMG033 (assembly GCF_057197785.1). Classification (NCBI taxonomy): domain Bacteria; kingdom Pseudomonadati; phylum Pseudomonadota; class Gammaproteobacteria; order Alteromonadales; family Pseudoalteromonadaceae; genus Pseudoalteromonas; species Pseudoalteromonas sp. MMG033. The sequence goes on along the minus strand of NZ_CM170070.1, from coordinate 4,420,846 downwards.
GTAGCGAATTTAATTGGACAGTCTAGTGCTGATATTTCAGCTGGCAATCTCAAATCATCTAGTGGGGACATCCTGCTGCGATCTAAAGGTCAAGCTTATCGTAAAGACGAGTTTGCAGGGATCCCGATAAAAACCAATTCGGATGGTTCAGTGGTGTACCTATCAGATATCGCGACGATTATTGATGGCTTTGAAGAAACGCCGGTGAGAACGCGTTTTAATGGCAAGCAAGCCGCTTTCATTGAGGTATATCGCATTGGCCAGCAAAGTGCAATTGACGTTGCTGATAAGGTTAAAGCGTATATTGAACAGCGTCAGGATGCTTTGCCCAAAGGCTATGAACTCAGTTATTGGGATGACGATTCTGTAATCGTAAAAAACCGTATCTCAACGCTGACTTCAAATGCCCTGCAAGGTGGTATTTTAGTATTGGCATTGCTGACCTTGTTTTTACGTCCGGCTATCGCATTTTGGGTGTTTATTGGCATTCCGGTCTCTTTTATGGGGGCGTTCTTGGCCATGCCACTATTTGGCGTAAGCCTTAACATCATGAGCTTGTTTGGCTTTATTTTGGTGTTAGGCATAGTGGTCGATGACGCCATTGTAACTGGCGAGAACATTTATACGCACTTAAATAGCGCTGAATCAGGAGAGGAAGCTGCCATTAAAGGCACGCAAGAGGTTGCTACCCCCGTAACCTTTGGGATTCTAACCACTGTGGCTGCTTTCTTGCCATTAGCCTTTATCGATGGGGTACGTGGTGCTATTTTTGCGCAAATCCCCGCCGTCGTGATACCTGTTTTATTGATGTCATTAATAGAGTCAAAGTTCGTATTACCTGCTCACTTAAAGCATCTAAAACCCAGAAAAGCAGCACAGCAGCCAGGTCGTTTTAGCCGTTTTCAGCAGCGTTTTGCCGATGGTTTTGAACGTGCGATTTTAAAATACTATCAGCCCGCATTAAAAGTCGCTATTTCTCATAAAGCGGCTACGTTGAGCGCGTTTGCAGGTGTTTTTATTATCATTTTGACTTTGATCACCAGTGGCTGGACTAAGTTTATTTTTTTCCCGCGCATTCCAAGTGAAACAGTAAGAGCTAACTTAACGCTGCCAACGGGGACACCTTTTGAGGTGACCGCCAAATATATTGATTTGATGTCTGATAAGGCACAGGTTTTAAAAGATAAGTATGTAGATCCAAGTACTGGTGAGAGCGTGATCACCCATATTTTAGCGACAACGGGTGGACGAGGCGGTGCGTCTAATTCTGGGCGCGTGCGATTTGAGATAACACCGCCTGAAACTCGCTCCTTAAGCGTCGACTCTCGTCAGCTAGTCAGAGAGTGGCGAGGCCTTATCGGTACGATTCCTGGAGCAGAAAGCTTAACATTTAGAGCTGAAATAGGTCGCTCTAGTGACCCAATTGACGTGCAATTAACAGGTACTTCTTTGGTGGTGCTAAAAGAAGCGGCTCAACAAGTGAAAGCGAACTTAGCCACATTTCCGACCGTATTTGATATCACGGACAGTTTAAGTGATGGCAAAGAAGAGCTACAAATTGAGTTAACTTCACAAGGCAAAGCGCTAGGCCTAACTCGCACAGACGTATCAAGTCAGATCCGCAGCGCATTTTTTGGTGCGCAAGTACAAAGGATCCAAAGAGGTCGTGATGATGTTCGAGTGATGGTGCGTTTGCCCTTGAATGAGCGCAGCAACTTAGCAACGTTAAATACCTTGCTGATCACGACTCAAAATCAAGGTGCGGTGCCGCTGAATCATGTCGCAACGTTAACTCCAGGGCAAAGCCCATCAAGCATTTACCGTATAGATAGATATAGAACGGTGAACATAACAGCCGACATTGATAAAGAAAATACCAATATGACTGTTCTACAAGAAGAGTTAAAGTTTTATCTAGACCAACTTGTGGCGCAATATCCGGGTGTCACGCATTCACTTGAAGGGGAGGCTAAAGAGCAACGGGAGTCTTTTGGCTCTCTGGCATGGGCGTTGCTGTTTGTGTTTTTCATTATTTATGCGTTGTTAGCTATTCCGTTTAAATCATATGTTCAACCCTTAATTGTGATGAGTGTGATCCCATTTGGTTTGATTGGCTCAGTGATTGGTCACTGGATCATGTCTATGGAGTTGACCATTATGAGCTTACTAGGCATGTTGGCGCTAATTGGTGTGGTTGTGAATGATTCGTTAGTACTTGTTGATTACATTAATAAGCAACGCGTCAAAGGCGCTGCGTTAATGCAAGCTGTGCTCAGTGCCGGAGCTGCCAGATTCAGACCTGTGATGCTCACCAGTATCACCACATTTTTTGGTTTGATGCCCTTATTGTTTGAGCAGCAAACTCAAGCACAGTTTTTGATCCCCATGGCGGTTTCATTGGGCTTTGGAATTATTTTTGCCACTTTGATCACGCTTATTCTGGTGCCGGTGAATTATTTATTGGTAGAAAAGCTTCAAACGTTTGCCCGCAGTTTTGGATTGAAAAGTGTGAACTCATAACCGTATAGACATGACACTTAAATCATTAAGTGTCATGTCTTTGTGTTTTATAGAGGGCTTAGCAGAATACTCGTGGGATTCGTTGTCATATTTTTTACTTTCATATCAAAAGTCCGTACAATCAGCGCCCATTGAATGACCGCGCTTTATTGGCGTTTATGCACCAAATATCTGACCTAAAAAATATATTCGATACACAATTTGCAGACTCTCATAATACCCGTTTAGTGAAAGGGGGTGATGAGCCTATTTATCTGCCTGCCAACGACACGTGTTCACATCATCAAGTGGTTTTTGCTCATGGCTTTTATGCCAGTGCTTTGCATGAAATAGCGCATTGGCTGGTTGCGGGTGAGGCACGTCGGTTATTAGAGGATTACGGCTACTGGTATTGCCCTGATGGTCGAGATACAGCTCAGCAGGCCGAGTTTGAAAAGGTTGAAGTCAAACCTCAAGCAATAGAATGGGCACTCAGTGTCGCTGCAGGTTTCGATTTTAATGTATCGGTAGATAATTTAAATGGTGAGCAAACATGCCGTTTTAGTTTTCAAAAACGGGTTTATCAGCAAGTGATGATGTTGTTAGAAGGTGGCTTTAATAAACGTACAGAGCAACTATTAAAGGCCATATCTGCTTTTTATCAGACAACATGGCCATTACAAAAAGAACAGTTTTCTTGGGATTGCCCACAGGAGTTAGAAGATGTCATTTAAACTTGGTTTAATTGTTAACCCTGTTGCAGGGTTAGGGGGTTCCGTTGCCCTCAAGGGGAGCGATGGTGCTGATACAGCGCAAAAAGCTTTGTCGCTCGGTGCTGAGCCTAAATCAAATAATCGCACAAAGTTGGCACTTGAACAGCTTTTACCATTTAAAGACGGTATTCAAATATATACAGTTTCTGGAGAAATGGGTGAGCGCATTTCCAATGAGCTTGGCTTCGACACTCATGTTGTATTTAATGTCAGTGAAAATACCGCTGCACAAGATACCGAAATCGCGGCGCAAAAACTCATAGAGCAGGGCGTTGACCTTATTTTGTTTGCCGGAGGCGATGGCACCGCGAGAAATATTTGCACTGTAGTTGATGATAAAGCGCCTGTGCTGGGTGTACCAGCTGGGTGTAAAATTCACAGTGGTGTGTATGCCATTACTCCAAAAGCCGCTGGTCGCGTTGTAGAAATGCTCATAAAAGGAGAGCTTGTCACGCTTTCTGAAGCGGATGTGATGGATATTGATGAAGTGGCATTCAGAGAGGGGACTGTTAAAGCAAAGCGCTACGGTGAAATGCAAGTTCCCAGTGAAGTTCGCTATGTGCAAAGCGTAAAAAACGGTGGTAAAGAAAGTGATGAGCTAGTGCTGGCTGATATTGCGGCGTTTGTGATCTCAGAAATGGATGAAGACGTGCGTTATATCATGGGCTCTGGATCAACTGTAGAGGCGGTGATGGAAGAGCTGGGTTTAGACAATACCCTACTTGGTGTAGACCTGATCCAAGATCATGAATTGCTAGGGCAGGATTTAACCGCAGCGCAATTACTTGAGCTCACCCAAGACCAGCCGACAAAGCTAGTTATTACGCTTATCGGTGGGCAAGGCCATATTTTTGGCCGAGGCAATCAGCAACTTAGCCCAGAGCTCATTAGAAGAATTGGAAAAGAAAATATTGTAGTCGTTGCGACAAAACGCAAACTTCAAGCATTAAATGGTCGTCCGTTAATTGCAGACACCGGCGACCAAGCACTTGATGATGAATTGAGTGGATATATTAAAGTCGTCACAGGGTATAATGACCATGTGATGTATGCCGTTGGGCATCAAGATTAAATGAGGAGACGGAATGTCATTTGAAACCTATGTAGAGGCTGCACAGCAGTTTTTTGATGAATTAGTCGATCGTGCAGATGATGATGAACTGTTTGCTGGTGGATATTTACGTGGTCATTTTGATTTAGCTGTGGGCTATGCACAAGTTGAAGAGCTTGAATTGCAGCCTGAAGAGCTGAACACGAAAATTGAAGAAAGTCTAGTAAAGGCTTACCGCAATGGTGAGTTAACAGATGAAGACAAAGAGCACGTTGTTAGCATTTGGGAGCAGGTAAAAGCACTTGCAGCCTAATGTGTGATCACTCATGACTCACTGTCATGAGTGACTTTCCCGCCATGGCTGGTTATAAAAACCAGCGCCATACGATAAATAATAAAGAAAACGACACAAGGTATATTAGACCTAGTACAGCAAAGACTTTGACAGCCTTTGGCTGTGAGTCGTATATATCACCCCGTATCAAAGACAAATTAAGCCAAGCGAAAAATGGGGTAGTTAAAAACGACATCGTCATGGCAAACATTAACATGTCTTTTAAATTTCCCTTGAAGAACAAAATGACTATCATGCCAAGTGCTGATTGTATAGCAATGACCACGGACAGACTGTATTTTTTGTTGTGTGGTTTGATGATTTTTAATGATTCATCTAACGTTCTTGCGTAGCCATCTAACACAGTGAGTGTTGTGCCAAACATACACAGAAAAGCGACGACAGCAATCAACCAACGGGACCATTCCCCTATGGTAAGGGCGTACATATCAATGAGTTGTTTTGAGAATGCGACACCTGCCAATTCAATTTTTTGTTCCTGGCCGTATTGCAGTAATACGCCGAGCGCAAAAAACATCAAAGCCAGTATTAATGTCATGGCATAACCTAAATTGAAATCAAATAAGCTTTGCTGCTTGGTCAGTTTACTGTTTCTTAGTTTGCTTTTAAGCCATAAAGAATTTATCGCTGAAATTTCAATAGGGGCTGGCATCCACCCCATTAAAGCAACCATAAAGCCGAGTAAGGCCAATTCGTATGGTGAAGGCGCAACCTGTGGAGCAGGGTGTGCAGGCCCATTGGCGAGCGTAACGACAAGGGCGGCAGTTGTTGCGACACAAAGCAAAGCCATAATGACTTTACTCGCGCTATCTAACACCTTGTAATGCCCAAAAATGAGGATCCCAAGGCATACAAACAGTAACCCAAAGCTCAGTGTCGTGAGGGCCAAGTCGCCCGGTAAAATATATTGGAGTAAAGCAGCTGTAAGGAGCAAGACTCCCGCCGTGTTAACCACAGCCGCGAGTAAATTGATGATAAAAAACAAATAGAATAGCGATGGGTTTTTATCTTTATAGCCTTGCACCAGACTTTGCTTACTGTGCAAAGTGTATTCAACACCAAAACGGAAAAATGGGTATTTTAGAACGTTGACTATCACAATAAGCCATAATAGCTGCCAGCCAAATAGGGCGCCAGCCTGTGTTGCAGCCACTAAATGCGACCCCCCAACGGCAGCGGTGGCCATTAATATGCCAGGCCCGAGCGCCTTAGATTTTGAAATTATGCCTGATAACACGTTGTTTCCTTGTTTTTGTTTGCTATGTTAGCGCGTGTAAAAAATTATCCAAGTGAAAACTTTGTAAGTACGGTTGTTTGTTTTACTGAGCAAATGACTCTGTCTTGAAATACAATTTCACAAATTGAATAAATGTTTTTAGCTTGTGTGATGGCAATGTACTTTGGGGGTAGAAAAGATACATGCCATTGCTTTTTCGCTCAGTATATTCATCGAGTACGGTGCTCAATAAACCAGCATTCAATTCTGTATTGATAAAGTAGTCGGCAATTCGAATTAAACCGGAGCCTTGCAATGCATATTGTTTGGCTAAGTTGTTGTCATTGCTAGATAGCCAGCCGGAGACAGTGACTTTTTCGCTATTAAAGGGCCAACAGGACTGTCCATTAACAACAATACATTCATGGTTAACTAAATCTCTCGGGGTATTGATATTCTGATGCGTTGTTATGTACTGCTGTGAAGCAACGATAATATGTTGGTAATCAAATAATTTCGCTGCCACCATATCGAGTGGTGGAGTGGTTGTTGCTCTAAATGCTAAGTCATAATCTTTGGTATTTAAATTGTGTGTTGTGTAGCTGGCATCAATATCAAACTCGACATTTGGGTGCTGTTTTTTAAATTCAGCACAAAGGGTTGGCAGATATACTTGAGCAAACATACGTGGCGCGGTTAGCCTTATAATGCCCTCAACCTTCTCATTGTTGATGTTACGCTCTAAATTAAATAGCTGGGTTCGAATGGCTTTTCCTTGCTCGAATACTTGCACACCGTACTGGGTTAACTTTACATTGCGAGTCGTTCTGATAAGTAAAGGGGTATTCAATACTTGCTCAAAGCGTTTAATTTTTTCAGATAACTGCCCCTTAGAAATCCCAAGCGCTTTAGCGGCCTTAGTGTAATTAAGTTCTTCAGCGAGCTTTACGAAAAGCATCAATAATTCAATTCGTTTGTGTTCATTCACAGAGTTGAGTCCAGAATTTATTGTTTGGTATTTTGAACGCAGAGTTCTAAATTAAACTGTTTTATTCAATATAAAGAACAATATCATATAGCCATCTATATATTTCGACTAGCTGGAATAAAGTATGAAAAAAATCTTACCAATTCAAAAGTATTTTCCAACCGTGGGCCCAATCGCGTATGGGTGTATGGGGCTTGGTGGTCAGGGGCCACACTTAACAAGTGCAGATGTCATGCAGGCACATAGCGTGATTGATTGTGCGTTAGAGTCTAATATCTGTTTTTTTGACCATGCCGATATTTATCGTGATGGTCGTGCGGAGCAAGTGTTTGGCAAAGTGCTCTCAGAAAGGCCTGAATTAAGAACGAATATGGTGATTCAATCAAAGTGTGGTATTCGTAAAAAAAATGATGAGCAAGTTGGTCGATATGACTTTTCGAGCGAGTGGGTGAAACACTCTGTAGATGGGATATTGTCGCGCTTGAACATCGAATACCTTGATGTACTTATGCTACATCGCCCAGATCCACTTATGCAGCTTGATGAATTGGCAGAGCAAATTTCTCATCTTAAAAGACAAGGAAAAATCAATCATATTGCTGTATCGAATATGAACTTGCATCAAATGTCTTTCTTACAAAGCGCTTTAGATATGCCCATAATTTCGAACCAGATTGAGATGAGTTTGGCAAAGCTTGATTGGCTGAATGATGGGGTAATGGTAGGTAGTCAGGGTAATCACTTAGTTGACTTTGTAAGTGGTACTTTAGAGTACTGTCAACAGCATGAAATCCAATTGCAAGCATGGGGTAGCATGGCAAAAGGGCAATTTTCTGAACAAGGGTTATACTCAGATGAGCTAAGAGTACGAAAAACCTCACAATTAGTTAAAAAACTAGCGCACAAATATCATGTGAGTGTTGAGGCCATCGTGCTGGCATTTGTATTACGCCATCCAGCTAAGGTTCAGCCAGTGATTGGTACAACCCAAGAGATACGGATTAAAAATGCGGTAGAGGCGATAGATGTTTGTCTTGAGAGAGAAGATTGGTACAACCTATATGTCTCCTCAAGAGGGAACCCTCTACCCTAAAGAAGATACAGTGAAATCATAGAGTAAGGGGTATAACTATGACAACGCACCCATTTGATAAGTTACAGACAGAGTCAGGATACACATTCTTTTTGACGCCCTGCCCAGGGACCAAAGGTGTCGCGTTATTTTCAAGTTTAAAGCAGCTTAAAGAAGCGAATGTCGCAGGCGTGATCACTTTAATGAGTGATGAAGAACTGATACAAAGCGGCGTTACTGGTTTGGAAGCTGGGTGCGCAAGTGTTGAGTTATTTTGGTGGCAATTCCCTATCTCGGACGATGGTATACCTACAGAAGTATTTAAGCGGCGTTGGCACAAGCACCTACAACACATATTGCATGTCATTACGCAGGGGAAAACGGTTGCTGTGCACAGCAAGGGAGGCTCGGGCCGAACGTGCTTGATGATAGGGTTGCTATTGTTGGCACTTGGCCATACCAAAGCACAATCAAGGCAATTAGTCTCGAGGGTGTGGCCAAACGCATTGAATAACCCTCATCAATCTCAGTTTTTTGAGTGCTTCTAATCCTCTTTTTGTATTAGATGGATTTTTCCATCTAATACTTCCTAATTCGCTAAAGAACGTAATTTCTTTCTTTAACTAAATATGTTTTTTAGTATCCTTCTGTTTTTAATAAAGATTCTTTATATTTCGACGGTTTTTCAATAACTTTTATAAGTGTAAATCTTTCACTCTGGTCGTATCAGTTGTTTATTTATATGAATTTTAAGAGTTTATTCCAACTTTAAAGGTTTTTTGTTCCTTTTATGAGCTAATACCAAAAGCTCATTTTTCGCACGTTTACTAGAGCTTTTGTTTAGATATTGGTAATAATAAGTGCAACTTTTGACATGGTCACTAGCTTTAAATAGGTACTTTAGTACTGGTTTTACAGGGATGCTTGCTTATGACAGCTCGATACACACCACTGGAGTGTTTTATGCAACTATTTGAAACTGATACAACTCGCTTTACTAACGGTGCTCGCCCATTGGCTGCCTATGTACTATTCACCTTGCTGCTTTTGTTGCTCACCCTGTTAAGTTTCCCAAGTAAAGCCATGGTTGTGATGTCAGGGGAGTTAGATAAGCATTTAAAGTCTTATAACTATGGAACAAAGGCGGACAACAAATGGGTTCAACCAAGCCATGAATATCAGCAAAATTTTCACGTTTTATTTGAGGCTTTTCATCAGCAAAATTGGTTATTAGCTAGCGACTTAGCTGATGAATTAGACTATCAAGTTATCCAATTTAATGATGTCGATACAGACAAAACCTACTTTTTATTGCAAGAGAAGTATCAATTACCAAGTGAAAGGTTCATCGGTGGCGGAACTTATGTGTTAAATACCTCTGGTACTAATGCCGTATTACAAGCGCCGCACCCAAAAAGAGATTCGTTTACAGGCACACAGGCAATAGACGCATTTTTATATACGCAGACAAAGTTACTTATGTTAGCAGGTACGCGACGTGACAGCAGCCATGAAGTGAGTGAGTGCACAGGCACGAATTATTCAGCCAGTGATGTTGCGCATCAAACAGAGTCATTATTTCAAGTAGTACATGAATATATGAGTGACTTTGACCAAGCAACCATATTTATTCAATATCATGGTTTTGGTAAAACAACGCGTGCAAAACTTCAAGCGCAATGCGACACTGACAATGATCTGATGCTCAATTTGAGCGAAACGGTGCGCTATTCAACGAACCCTCAAGAGCACAGCATCCTGCACTCAATACGACGCAGTGTAGAAAGCGAAGGTGTTATCAAGGCTTGTGTATATGGCAATGACACAAGAAGTTTGGGTGGTACTTGGAATGTACAAGGGCGTCATAGCAATGACTCAGTAGACAGTTGCCATAAAAGCGCAGATGCATCTTCTAAGCGTTTTATTCATCTTGAACAAAGCTATGGGGTTAGGAAATATCACAGGGCTGCAATGCAAAGGCACCTCAAAGACGCACTAGACGAATATTTTCAGTAATCAATCTCCCACCTCAGTAAACCAAGTTGCTAAAGAAAGTTGTCGCTCTTTAGCAACTTTTATGATCTAAAATGGTCTTTTACAGCCTTTAATATATCCAGTTTAAAGTGCGATTGAAATAGCCAAAAAACACACATCATGCATCTCTAATTAGTGAAGACAGTCTCTTGCTGTATCCATCCTTTGCTTTTTATATTCTTTGATGTAGCTTAGTATTTGTTCAATAAAATAAAAGTGTATAAGGAAGTAAAAATGCCAGAGAGCGAAAAATTAGCACTTATTAATCAATATATTGAAAGTTATAATGCGTTTAATATTGAGCGTATGTTGTCGTTATTTGATGAGAGCATTGTGTTTGAAAATGAGGCTAATGGCGAAGTGAATGTCAGAGCTGAAGGAAAGCAAGAGTTTGAAAATCTAGCTAAAGAGTCTGCAAAATTGTTTAGTCAAAGAAAGCAAACAGTAACAGATTTTATTGTGAACGACACGATTGCCCAAATAAATATTGACTATTTAGGTGTGCTTGCTGTTGAGTTACCTAATGGTATGAAGGTAGGAGATGAGCTTACGATACAAGGCAAATCTTACTTTGAATTTAAAAATGAAAAAATTAGCTATATTAAAGATATAAGCTAAGTACAAAGATACAAACACGACTTGTGTAGCCAAGTAAAATATCGACTACACAAGGCAATATTGAAATAAAATGTAAGCTTATAACTTGATATAGGGTAATAAGCTATGCTTTTCATCTGTCCATTGTGCGGTTGATTGGTTGGTAAATGCATATCTATCTACGAGCGTGGATACTGGCATTGAGCGCAGGAATTCTTCATTGCTTGTCATGATGACCCATTTTGATCCCAAATGAGAATTTTCATCTCCTTGGTAATCAAAAAGCAATAGTGACTTATCAAAACGTAAACTTTGGCTTGCCATGATGGGCATGAGATCAATATGGTTGTTGGAGATATGCATGACTAATACACCGTTATTGTGCATTCTTTGCCAATATAGCTCAAATGCTTCAACAGTGAGTAAATGTGTGGGAATAACATCACTGGTAAATGCATCAATAACAATCGCATCTTGTTGAAAGGTGCTTTGGGAAATCTCTTTAGCAACCAATTGTCTGCCATCACCTATTTTCACGTTGATACTGGCTAAACTATTATCTAGATAGCTGAAGTACTTTTTAGCAACGTCGAAAACAGCCGGATTTAATTCATAGAAAGTTATCGTATCATGCTTTTTGCCATACTGTGCAAGTACACCCGCACCTAAGCCAATAATCCCGATGTTTATTGGCCCATTTACTTGTAAAGCCTCAATTGCTTTAGCAACACCTGTACTTTGGTGGTAATAGCCTTTACCTGAACTTATATCATTCATAAGTTCGTAACCGTGAATTGTTGTTCCATCTATAAGGCGGCGTTCAACAGTATTATTAATTGTAATGTCTTTAACTGTTAGCATGCCATAGAAGTTCCTTTCGGTTATTACGTTAAGGTTTGTATATGCATTATTTAATAGTACGAAACCACAAACAATTGACATGAATATACTCATATATCCGAGCTTTATGTATTTAGATACAGAGCTTTGAGTGCATAGGTATATATGTGAAGAAAAAATTGCGATGAGGGTAAGAGGGTATTCTATAGGCAGGTTAAAGGTTGCAGGTGCTATAACTGAACTTGTTAAACTGCCAAGTACACTGCCAAAGGCAATACAAACATAGAATGATGTCATTGAATTCTGGTCAGGGGCAATTCGTCTTAGTTCTCTGTGGCAGCTAAATGTACAAACAAATAATATCAGTGAAAACATGCTGAACTGAGCAACAGCATTAAATTTACTTCCTAAAAAATACATTAAGATGCCCGCTAAAGTCGCAAATATTAAAGCTGAGTAGGAATAAAAACTACGATTTTTCACAGGAAGCGAAAAAGCAAAGATAAAGGTGATTAAGTAAATCGCTAAAGGCACAACCCAAGTTAAAGGCATTGGCGGAATGTTAACGTTAATCATAAAAGTGCTAGAGCTTAAAAGTAGCGAGCTCAGCGCAGCCAGAGTGATACATCTTAGGTGGCTATTGAAAGCAACCGAAGTAGGCTTTATTAAGTTTTCCCATTTTTTTTGCGACATTTTTTGTATGAGCAATATAACAAGCGAGAAGAATAAAGCGACTAATGCGAGTAAAGCTAAAAACCATAACTCTTTGAGTGTGGTGAGCTCAAAGTAAATTTCAAATATAAAGGGAAATGTAAGCAGGGCGACAAGGGAGCCAAAATTAGAGATTGCGTACCAGTGGTAAGGTACAGGGCTGTTGTTCATTAAACAATACCACTTTTGTAACAGCACAGATGTGGTGCTTAACATGATAAAAATAGGGCCGATTTGAGCGGCAAGAGATACTACTACTGACCAAGTAGGTGGCAGCATATCGAGAATGTTTTTTTCAACGTTTGTATATGTAGCAGCCGCAGCTAGAGTTAACAGGGTGAGATGTAATGCAATTTGCGATTGTAGCCGCAAATGACGGATCAAGTGAATGTATAAGTATCCCAATAGAACGCACGTCTGAAAGAAAAATAGGCTAGCTGACCAAATAGATGCCCCGCCGCCAAATTGAGATAATTGTTCTTTAGATAAAATAGGTTGGATTTGAAATAGTAAAAATGCACTAAGTAAAATTATGAAGGTAAAGAGTACTGCCATTATTCATTCTTATTTTTTATTGAGTGAGAGGGCAGCGTGCATTAAATCGTTTTATCGATGCTATATAATCTAGCTAGAGATTGTCTTAAGAAAAGCTTAGTATATGAATTATAAGCTTATTTAGGAGTTGTTAAGTTGAAGTTCGAAATAGGGAGTTATCACGTAGATGTTAAACGGTGTCAAATTACAGGTTTTGGCGCTGTAACCAACATTGAACCGAAAGTGATGGAAGTATTGGTTTACCTGTATTCCCATAAAGGGGAGGTGGTAAGTCAGGAAGAGATTTTTAATGCAGTATGGCCTAAAGCAATATTTAACCCAAGCTCCGTTCAACGTTGTATTGCCATACTTAGAAAGGCATTTGATGACGATGCCAAGCAGCAATCACTGTTAATTACTCACCCGAAAAGAGGCTACTGCTTGGAAGTTCCAAGCTCAAAGTCAAACGCGTATAAATTTGTGTTGGTGGCGGGAACCGCTTTTTTCATAATTGCAGCGATGTTTATTGCTCTCTTTTTAAATCATTTTTCTCATAAAAATGACTTTTCTAATTTGTTGCCTATCAGCAGTAGTTCAGGGAATGAGTTCGCTTTTATGACGTCACCGAATGACTTATATATTGCGTTTATCCGAAATGAGCAAAACACGAAACATATTTGGATCAAACAACTTGATACAGGAATGGAAAAGCGTATTTCACACCAGTCGGCAGATTACTTAAGTTTGGGTTGGAGCCCAAATGGTAATGGACTGGTTTTTGCTGTAAGAGAGCAGGCTGGCACGTCGTTGCAATTTGCCACATTGGATTTGATTTCAATGGTACCACTTGAGCAAGAGGAAGCGTATCGCACCACAGATTATGTGATCTCAAGCCATAGATTAGACTGGGCCACTGATAATACGGTTTACTTTACTGAAAAGCACCGGGAAAGTAGTGATACGCAGCTGGTTTCATATAACCTAATTACAAAGAAAAAGCATGTTTTACACCAATCAAAACAAACTGACTGGCTTTTAATGCAATCATTATCCCCTGATGAAGCCTTTATAGCATTAGGTTTTGAAGCGGGTCAAAATAGGTACCGAGTTGACTTACTCGACTTAAATAGTGGACAGCTGAAAACGCTTGTCACGATTGAAGATGGATTAAGTGGGCTAAGCTGGCATCCGGATAAAAAAAGCATACTGATGAGTAAGCGAAATGAAATACTCTCAGTTGATCTACAAGGCCGAGTTTCTAAATTACCGTTTAAAAACTATCAAATTGTGCGAGACGCAAGCTACTCGAATAGCGGTGAAGAGATTTTTATGGAGCTTGTGAAGGTAGATGTCGATATTTTAAGTGCAGAGCGAGAAAACATTAAGAACTTAAAACCCTTAGTTAATTCCTCCTCAGTGGACTTTCTGCCTGTATTCTCGCCAGACCCATCTGTGTTTGCATTTGAATCACATCGTTTTGGCCAAAAGCAACTTTTTATATATGAGCAGGGTCAAGAGCGGCTACTATTTAAAAACTCTGACAATGTTGAGCTGTTTGGTATTGCGTGGTCAACAGATGGCAAATCCGTCTTTACAGCTAGTAAAGATACAATATTCCGCATAGATGTTGCGTCAAATAAAATGGAAGCGATCCCACATACGCACAATTCTTTCTACCTTCGCGAAGCATATCACCATAGTGATGCTTTATTGGTATCTTACCGTTCACCTGATGGATCAGGGTTTCACGCTGCAAAATTCGATTTAAAAACGGGTGAGTTGCAAGAGTTCGAAGCAAAAGGTGAGAGGTTGTCCTGCTATTCAATGGGGTTGGATGAGTCGGATAATATTTACTTTTCAAATGCATCAGAAGTATTTAAGCGCAGCGACACTGGCGAAATTGAACGTATTTGGCACTCACAAACACAAGGGGTTATTGGTGTGACGACGGAGTCGAACACGCTTTTTGTCACTTTGGAGCAGGATAACCACTATAAACTGGTAGAACGTGATTTATTGTCTGGTAAGACAAATGCCACATGGATTGGCAATAAAGATGGCAAAATGCTTATCAATGCTGCACATGACTACTCACAGTTTTTATATCTCACTGAGCCAACGCGTCAAAAACAATTAGCTCGGTTGAGATAAAGACATATGGCTGCAGCTGGCTGCGGCCAAAGTGTGTTTTCAGGCTTTAATTATCTCAATGGTTATTAACCTTCGGCCTAAGTGTTTCAATAAATTCTGAATCTACCCAATAGATGTCACCATTTCCCGTGCTCGTCGTTCTATTGAAAAAGAAGTATTTACCATCTGGAGACATATAACCGCCAGCTTCACCAACGGCTGTATTCACCGTCGGTCCTAAATTAAGCGCTTTACCCCAATTTCCATCAGGCTTACGAAAACTGATATAAAGGTCAGTATCCCCAAAGCCTCCGTTTCTTTCTCCATCCCAAATAATATAGCTGTCATCAGGTGCTATAAATGGATGTGCATTCCATTTGCCGGTATTAATATGTGCAGGTAATGGTTTTGGCGCTTGCCTAACACCATTTTTTACCTCAGAGATCCTCAGTAAATCATCATTTTTATAATCATCGAGGATATAGGTACCTGAAGACGATGAAGATAAACGCATAATGCCCCAATCCTTGTTATCGAACATTGGACCTACGCTTCTGATTTGTGACCAGCCTGAGTCTGTTCTACCAATGTACTTATTACCAAGATGTAAGGTATTACCATCTGGCGAGAGAGTGGGGCGGCCAACTCTTGGCGCTAATGTGGAACCATACCAGTAATTGTCTTTTTGCTTGTACGTCATTGTCCACCACTTGTTAGTATTGGCATCCATTCGCGTAAAATAGAGCTCCTTCAAATCTGGCGTAAAGGAAATAGTGTACTCTCGGTCTTTTGGTGTGCTCAATAACCCAGGCGCAAAGACTTTGGCTGTTTTCCCAGGTGGTGTTTGTCCTAAGTAAGGGCCATACAATCCAGTGTCGACCTCCTTAGCTCCAACTGAGCTGCTGTTAATAACAGCGCTTGTGGCAATCAAAAAGCAGTACATTGGTTTTATCATGTGTTCTCCGGTATTTGGTCGTATTAATTTCGCTTCAATAAGGAGACTTTACCTGAGCTGGCTTTAATCTCTTGAAGTTAGCGTGACTTTTGATTGATGTTTGGATTAAATAAAAGTAAGTATAACTTTCAAAAAGTTGTACTTTTTATCGAGAAGCTTTAACTAGTCGTAGGTGGTTAAACCTTGCTAAGAAGAAATACAGCTTTTAATAAAGAAATGGTTTATCCCCAGTATTTGAAAATAGACTACTCAAATATCGGCTTTTTAACTGTTCATGGTATCTCTACTATTATCTTTTAAATTTATTACAGTGTGGTTGAAAGTATCCTTTAATCAGTACTATCACAAGGTTAAATGCAACATAGTGTGACATTACCCGCACTCATTTCAACACGATATCACTTAACCTTTAAAAATTTTGCAATGCCACAGTTATAAGTGCAGATGAAATAATCGCTTGATATATCCTCGCTTGACTTTGTTAACAAAACGTTTAAGTATCGATGTTTGTTTAAAATTTAACCGTTAACTTGCTTTAAAAAGGATAATTAAATAGGTGATTTATGAAAAAGTCTTTATTAATACTTTCATTGGCGCTTGGACTGTCCGCTTGTAACATTGATGACAGGCTGCAATTAGCTCATGAAACAAAAAAGAGTGAATATGTTCATTTGAACGCCCAAAATACGGGGTTGCTCATCATTGATGCTCAAAAAGGGTATGTGATGGATAGTGACGACTTTTGGGTCAAGGTCTTCTATCCAGAGTTGGAAATACCGGCGCAAAATGTCGACCCTCAATTACATTCTAGCATTGACCGTATTGCACAACTGGCGCAAAAAGCCAATGATTTAAATATGCCAACTGCGATTACGTATGAAGCATTCGAAACCGATACAGGTTTGGATTATACGCCCTACATAACGCGCATTGAGCAAGTGCTTGACGAAAATACTCAAAGCTATTTTAAGCAAACGTTTAACTCTACATTAGAAGCTGATATTCATGCAGCAATGCAAGCGTGGTCAGATGCCGGCATTTCCCGAGTGGTAGTTGCTGGTGCTGAAACTGATGTGTGTGTTATGCAAACCGTTTTAGGACTTAAGAAAATGGGTTTTGATGTCTACTTGGCGAGTGACGCGACGTTCTCGACAGAAATTTATGAGCGACCTACTTTTAAGCGTTTGCAGCAAGCAGGGGTTAAGTTGGCAAAGGCCAGCGAAATTATGGAGTCGATGGAGTCTAAAGACAAATTGATCTATAGCCCACGCTACGCAGTTGGTAAACGAGGTGAATTATATCAAGGTGATCGTCATAAAATGGCAATGATCAATTTTAATATGGATGACGCAAGCTTGAGTAAGGCAGAGCACGACAACAAGCCTGCAACAGAGCCTAGGTTCACATTTTTAGGACTAGAGCAGGAGTTTTTGTTTAGCTACATGCCGAGTTTTCACGTGAATAAAAAAGGGAAGCCCTACACATCCAAATATCGCAAAAATGCCAATGTTGTGAGCTATAAAAATATTGACCCTGTGATTGCTGACATTAAAGCGTCTGGCAAAACGCAGGCAGTGATTTCTGGCGTGGTCTCTCAGTTAGGCTTGTATGACGCGGTCTATAAATTAATTGCAGCAGATATTACCCCAATTATTCTCGAAGATGCGTTACTGGGATCTGATGTAGACCCAATTCACTATTTAGATTACATCTATCAATTAGGCGCGGTGCCAAGCACACAAAAGTCGCATGGATATGAGATGTATGTCGAGATACAACTCGGGGACTTTACTGAAGAAGAAATCGCTGCTTACTATGAAATGATAGCACTGAATGAAGCTGTGATCCCTGAGGTATACCCGCGTTTGCGTTAAGTTTTTTATGTTCTATTGAGCGTAAAAGTGCAGCTCGTAATTGAAATTAATTAGTGTCGTGTAACGCGATGCTAATTAATTTATATAGCGCATTAAAAGCCTGCGTACACTATAAACTAAAGTCTTTCCTCGACGTGGTTTTTTAACTATTCACTTGCTCCTTACGGTACTCGCTTGGGGTTTGCCCTGTTACTTGTTTAAATGCTTTATAAAAAGAGGATCGCGCGTTAAAGCCAACATCTAAAGCAATATCGAGCACAGTGCTGCGATTTGCCAATATTTGAGGTTTGGCTGCTTCAATACGCCATTGATTCACAAAATCAAAAAAGCTCATGGATAGCGTTTCATTCAATGTCTGTGATATGTAGTTTGGCGAAATATTGAGGTGCTTAGACAGCTGTTGTAGTGATAAATTTGAGTCTAAATAGAGCTTGTCTTGCTCCATTGCTGAATTGATCTTTGTTGCAATCCGCTCCGACTGTGTTTTATCTAACGCCGAGCGTTGATATTTTTTGGCTACAATGGGTTGGTCATCTGTGTTATTACTGTCTGAGCTGTTGCTATGAACAATGGAAACGCCTTTCGTATCACCACTATTCAACGCAGCTAACGCGGGCTTTTGTTGCAGGCCAAAGTGGCTCATGCACCATATTAGCAGCAAAGATAGAAGCATCTCTGTATTGCCATTAAATAAGGCTTGGTCGAACAAACTCGAAGAAAAAACGGTTACCAAGGAGCATAGCCACACACTTACTGAAATTAAAAGCAGCCAATTCATCCAGTTAAGCTCTTTTTTATCGTGATTTGAAAAAACGTCTTTGAGTTTTTTGCGGTATTGATTCAGTCGCCGCACAATTTTTATCAAGGTATAGACACATTGAGCTAACCAAAGCAGCATCATGATTAAAAGCCCTATGAATAAGGTACTGACAAAGGGGCTGTTTATTTCTTCGTCATGGATGAAAACGGCGGTATGAACATCGCTTGGCAAAAATAAGATCATGCCAGAAATCAGTAAAGCGGGGAGTGCCAAGATGTATCTATAAAGCTGTTTTTTATGAAACTGCCAAGGTATATCGGCTGTCAGCCCCTCGACATAACACCATAATGACGGACAAAGCAAAAAAAGGGCAGGGAACGCAATGGCTGTGTACACAGCATAGTATTCAGGTAGTAAAGAGGAGGTCACAGAGTTTAACGCCAAAATACCACTGGCGAATAAAAACAATGCCAGAGGCCAGTTTAGTGCACTTTTCACTGCACGTGATAAAAGAATCGGCACACTGATGCAAACTTGCCCAACAATCATCATCGTTAGAATAATTTCGATAGGGTTAGCCAAATTCTGTTCCTTTTATTGCATGTCCTTGGGTGACTTTAATTTAAAAAAGTGTCCGCTCTTATAGTCTCGGACGACCTAACTATTTATAAGTTATATCGTTTAGTTTCGTCAACCACCCAATAGCATGGGCTTAATTTAAAACAGCGGAGCTAATATGAATACGACAAAGGATATTTCCTTGCCTTTTGAGGATTACCAAATAAACGTTAAGTTGAAAATCTCAGCACTTTGGATTGCAGTGATGTTTTGCTATGTCTACGGTGATTATATTGAAGTGTTTGTACCAGGTGTTATGTCTGAGGCCTTGCTCGTCAGCGCAGATAGGAAGGGCATTCAATATGAGTTCTTTGCCGTCGCGCTGCTCATGTCCATACCAAGTGTCATGATTTTTCTAACATTGGCACTCAAACCTAATTTCAATCGAAAATTAAATATCATCATTCCTGGTTTGTTTATTGTGTTGCTAGTGTCACTTAATTTAGAAACCGGGTGGGGCTTTTATTTATACCTCACGGGGCTCGAAATTTTATTGTCTTTGATGACAATCCGATATGCATGGAAATGGCCAAAGGCAGAAGTCATGGGCTAAGTGTAACCGTGATACCAAATCTAATCTAACAATTACAGAATAATAGCACGTATTTTTAATGGACTTCTAATATGAAAAAATTACTCACTTTAGCTGTATTTAGCAGTTTAACTTACGCAGGCGACTCAATTGATTTACAACACAAAGCCGATGACAGACTTATTATATCAGATACTGATTCTGCCTTTGTCGCCGGTAATGGTGATTCTGCTTTTTTACAAAAAATAGACCTTAAGACTCAACAAGTCACTTTATTAGCGCTACCCGAAAAGCCGATTATCTATAGTATTGGCAAACTTAAAAGCCATCAAGGGACGCAAGCATTTGTGTTAACTGAGCAGGGCATTTTTCACGTTAATGACACTGAAGCACGTAAGCTGATAGATATTGACTCTGTATTTAAATCTGAGGCTTTTTCGCAATTTAAACATCAAGCATTTACGCTAGATGCGAATGGTGATGGCTTGACTGACTTTTATTTACCGGGCATTGAAAAACAGCATGTTTACATCCAACAGAAATCAGGCAAATTTTCCCAAACATCACTGCCTTTGCGTGCCAAAACAGTGACGCACACGACCGAGAAAAATTTGACCATCAGTCACACATTGCCTCAATTTCCAATATTGGCTGATGTGAATGGGGATGGTATCGATGACTTGATGTTCTATGAGCAAAAAAGGGTTCAGTATTTTACATCGACAGACCATGGTCCTAGCGCTAAAGGACAAATACTCGTTAAGTTCGATGAGAGCAACAAACAGCGTATCGAGAAACTAAGTGACTTTAATAATGATGGCTATCCTGACATCCATACGATAGAAAGCCTGTCAGAGGATACTGGAAAAGAAAAGGACTTGGATAGTGAAAGTGTTCATCGGATCTTTTTTTCACAGCAGACAAGCAGCGGGTTGGTTTTTAAAGATAACCCTGATATTGAGTTGACGTTAGAAGAAACGAGCGGGATCGCTAATATTAGTGATTTCGATGGGGACGGGCTAGATGATCTGGCAGTGATCTCTTTTGATATTGGTTTTATGGATATACTTTCAATCGCCAGTGCTGCGATGGACAATAAAGAAGTGGTGCTCGATAGCTCAATTAGCATCTTTAAAGGAAAAAACGACAACCAATTTGCAAAAAAAGCGGCGGCAAAGAAAAGCTTTGAAATCGCAATGTATATGAACGAATCAAGTAGCGATGCAGGTAAGGGCATTATTTTTAAAGACTTCAACGGTGATGGCTTAACTGATTTATTAATAAGAGCAGACACCAATGAACTTAAAGTTTATTTTGGTGATGCCAAAAGAGGGTTATCGCGCAGAGCAAAGCGTATAAAGCGTGCTTTGCCAGCATCTTCAACAGATATTTATAGTCATGATATCAATCTTGATGGTAGAGAAGAAATTGTATTGAAGGTAAACGACAAAAAAGCAGGTTTTAGGTTAGATACGATTTTACTTGCCAAGTAGGGGGGGCATAGTGATTAACTGCCTGCTATTGATTTTACAAAAAGGTTGTCGGGCAGTTTTTTATAGTAATGGCGGTTTGTTGAAATGATTTTTATCTTATTGATTATAATGGTTATATTTTTTAATCAATAGAGATTTATAAGCATGTAGTTGAATTTGTCTTAGATAAATTTACAGGAAAAATCAACTTGTTTTGATTTAACTGTTTACATACGTTGGATATGAAATAAAATTAGCACCCTTAGTGGGTAACTCAGCACTTGTGCTGTGAGAAACCTGTGATGTTGCGTTAATTTACGGTTGAACAAGCAGAAATATGATCAAATTTATTGAAACCACGCCTTGGTGGTTCTTAATACTTCTTTATGTCACAACATTGACCCTTGGAACCTTAATCGGGGCCCCTCTGGTGATCCAAGCTTATGATTTGCCTAATCCAGTTGAAGTAACTCGACTGTTTGTATTAGTACCGTTAATCAAAGTACACTATTTACTCCCTTTACTATTGGCGGTTACTTTTGGCTTGAAGTTTGTTAAGAGCAAAGGTCAGAAACCACTCACGCTATCATTTATTATCGCAAGTATTATTCTTGTGCCTGTTGTATTTTATGGCTTACAACTTTCTGATATTTATTTGTACGCAGAAGCTTAAGAAATCATTTTAGCTCTTCACGCAAGCATAAATGTTTGCTGTGCTTATGTTGTAGACACTGTGCCTTAAGCGTGCAGTGTCATATCTGATATGAGTGCTTGAATTTAATTAAATGGCTTTTCGGCAAAAAGAAATCAATCTTCACGGCAAAAAGAAATGTTATTCGTAAGTCTTCAAGCCACTATGTCACTATTTTGTAAGGAAAGGTTCTCACTGGATCTTCATTCATGGGATACAGCAAAGATTATCTTTACAGTGAATGAAAATTAGCGCTAGATCTGAGAATTAGAGGCCCCATCGGGGATTAATAAAGCGGTTAGGGCGGATAGATACTTGCTGATATCTATCCTAAGTGCCTAAAGGTTCAATACTTATTTTGATAAGCGCTTATCCACTTCAACTTTGCCATCTTTTATAACTAAAGTGACATTTTCCATTACTTGGATATCATCCAGTGGGTTACCTGGGACGGCCACAATGTCCGCAAGTTTACCAGGCTCTAAAGAACCAAGATGTTCCTGTAATTTAAGTAGGGTTGCCGAGTTGATAGTAGCTGCTTGTAACGCTTGCAGCTCGGTCATGCCAAATTGGACCATGCGACTAAATTGCTTAGCGTTATCTCCGTGTGGGTAAATACCGCCATCTGAACCAAAAACCATATTAACGCCTGCTTTGACTGCTTTAGTAAAACTATCACGCTGAATTGAACCAACTTTGCGCTCTTTTTGCAGGCTTTCTTCTGGTATACCTGCTTTTGCACCTTCTCCCAATATGTACTCAGTTGTGTATATATCCATAGAGAAGTAAGTACCATGTTTTAGTGCAAGCTGTATTGCCTCATCATCTAAAAAACTGACATGCTCTACAGAGTCAACGCCTGCTCGGATCGCCGATTTGATCCCATTCGTACCATGAGCATGTGCTGCGACTGTCAGCCCTCGCATATGCACTTCATTCACAAGCGCTTCCATTTCTTCAAACGAGTATTGCTGAGCGCCTACTTTGGTACCTGTTGACATAACACCGCCTGTTGCGCAGAACTTGATAACATCAACACCATATTTCACATTTTCACGTACTTTATGTCGAACTGCCCATGGCCCATCTGCGACTCCTTCGGAGACAACTTTGTGCTCATGAGTAAATGCATTAATATCACAATGCCCTCCTGTAATACCTATCGCGGGCCCTGATGCAAAGACTCGAGGCCCCGGGATGTCTCCATCATAAATGGCATCACGGATAGCAAGATCTGCATAGCCAGACGCGCCTAAGTTTCTAACAGATGTAAAACCTGCTTCTAGCGTACGCTTTGCGTTTATCGCCCCTGTAATCGCCGAGCGAGGAACAGTTCGTCGCAGCCTTTCATAACCGTGCACGGATGCATCACCTGTAAGGTGAACGTGCATATCAAATAATCCGGGCACCAATGTATGGCCTTTTAAATTAATGACTTTGGCATCTGAGCTGACGGTCTCTTTGGGAGTATGCTGGGTGACTGAAATAATGGCTTTATCTTCAACGACAATCGTTGCAGGGGTAATGAGTTGTCCCGATTTCACATCAAGTGCTGCGTCCGCTTTGAGTATCAGGGTGTTTGCGAACACGTTACTAGTGGAAAAAATGAAAGCTGAAGCTAGGAGTGTTTTATTGAACATGTTTTCTTCTTATGATTATTTTTTTCAAAAATAGTCTAGGCAGGCTAGCAGAACCCTCGCAAGTATTTTACGACTGAGTGCACAATTTACCTGATGAATTTATAGGCAAGTAAAATGTAAAAAGCTTTTTGTAACAGGGTGTTAATGAGAAAGCAGACTTTACTAGTTATTAGCTTACAACTGTTTGCCTTAGTTTAGTTTGCTGTAAATAATGAATGTAGTCTTGCTCTTTTAAACCCGCCTCACGACTTGAGCGCAATAATAAGTCATTCAGCGCTTGGTCATTAATACCACTTCTTAGCGCTTTACTGCACATTTTTATGGTGTCTTTATATTCACCCGAATCAAACAGCCGAGAGGCAAATTGCATATAAGCTTCCTGTTGCTCCGATTCCTCTTGGTAAATTTTAGCAAAGACTTCTCTGTGCATTAAGCCTGCTAACACATAGTGGCTATTTCTATGTTGCTTGCCAAGTGCTCTATGGGCGTTAAATAGCATTTCTCTAGCGTGATCCATATCCTTTACGAGGAAGAATAAGTAAGCAACGAGTGTCGCCGCACTTGGATCATCTAATACACTATGGCTAAGTTGCAAAAGCTTTGCGCTGGCATCAGCCTCTTTGCCCTCTAGTAACATCATCATGATCAACAGCAAATTAAATTCATCAGAGCAGTATTTTTGCATGTTTGATGCATGTCGTGTAATGGCCGTTTTCAAATCAGTTTGAATTGATTTCAGTATTTTAGGTTCAATTGCTTCTTTATTGTCTAATGTTTCTAAGCAACGAATTTTAATCGATAAGGCCGATAGTAAAGTAGACAGAGCAGGATCTTCACTGTAAGCACGCTCTTTGCGCCTAATTAAATTATCTATGGCGTCATGTTCTTTGCAAACATGCAAAACCATCAGGCTTAGCCGGAACATACTAAGTGACATATCTTCAATAGGAAATGCCAGCACTTGAGCTGTCGCAAGGTCTCGGTTATCTGTCTGAAATGCAATGTATATTTGCCAATAAAAAACACGAACAGGGTAATCTTGTCGTGTTTGCGGCTCTGATAAAAAGCCTTTACAGGCTTCAAAATCTTTTAGCTCATAGTTGACATGAAACAGTGACCATTTAGCCCATTGGATGTTACGCTCAGCCAAAGGTAAAAGCAGCTTTTTTGCTAATGAATAGTGCCCGAGTTTAAGTAGTAAGTTGACAAGTAATTGATTTCGCGCTTTTTTTAAATAATTTGGATACTCTTGATTACGTAATTCTTTGAGTTTTAATAATGCATTTTTGAATTTTTTTGCCCTGATGAATTGGTAAGCAAGTTTAAACTCTTTAACTTGAAGCGTATGTTCTTTCAAAATGTTCGCGAGATCTTGTGGAGTATAAGGTACTTCCAGCAGTTGGTTACTATGAAATGGATACTCACAAGCGTAGTCAAATGCACTTTGCCTTTTTGCCATATACACAAGTCTGGTCATGGGTGGCAATGTTTCGTTGTACACGAGCTCGCTGACAAATCATAAAGGTTTTTTATGGTATCAACTTGGTTATCTAAAAATACAATATCATAAATATTTTGCTTAGCTGAACGCTCAAAAGCACTACCAGAGCGGTAAGATCGAACATGAGACACACCTTGCTTGTTTAGCAAAGCTTCTAAAAATCTAATGTTGTCGCTGTTATCGTCGACTATTGCAATTTTTAGGTCTGAATACTGCACGCTTTTTCCTTTTATCAGCCGTCGGAGATATAACCGATGCTGAAAAAAACACCTATCTTGTAGTTAAATTTGGAACTCGCTATTCTAATCGTTTTAAACTCATAATCATAGCGTTAAATGCACTTTCATTTACATTTATTTAAAGTTTGGCTGTTGGGGGATAAAACAGGTGGTTTTTGGTTTGGGCTTTGGCATGTATGTGTCAAAAATTAGCACGCAACATGCCAAACGCATTGGCAATTAATTGAATATTTCTTCTACGTCATCTTTTATGTCTTGATACGCGTCTTCATCTAGCTCTAAAACATGAAGCACATCTGTTTTTATATATGCCCAGTCTGGTACTGAAACAAAACGTTTATTTACTTGCACCAAGTGCTCTGCCATTTTTAGCGTTGCCATGGTGCATACGTGCTCTATGTCGTGGTTTTCTTTAAAAAACTCCATATCATGGTGTCTGAGTATGAGCTTGCAGATGGGCTTGGGCAGGTTCCAGCTATTGGCAAGAAAATACCCAATGGTTGCGTGATTGGTACTATATATAGCTTCTTCTTGTTCTACCAGTAACATATCATAGTTGCTATTCGCGCAAGAAAGTACATTGGCATAGTCATCAAATTTTAATGCCATAGCAGGGATGCCTGCATCGTGAAATAGCCCGAGCATATGCAAACTTTCTAATGGAATTTTCACTGGAATTTTGCGGCCAATGATCATTGCAACTTCAGATATCTCGTTTGCGGTGTCCCAAAATCTCTCCAAGCTTATACAGCACCGAGATTGATCAAATGCTTGCTTTAGTAAAAAGCCTGTAACAAGGTGAGTTACACTGTTTAAACCGAGAAACATAACAGCTTGTCTAATATCAGTGATTGTCCGTGAAAAACCATATGATGAGGAGTTAATCACTTTTAATACGGCCGCAGAAGTCGCCACGTCTGTGGCAATGAGATCCGCAATTTGGCCAAGCTCTGGCTCGCTTGATTGTAGAAGTTCATGTAAGTGAGTAAGTAATTCTGGTTTCGGTGGAAGGGAAAAACCTTTTTCTACATCATTAAGAATAACATTATCTATTTCTATCATAGTTCTTCCATCTCGATGCTAAACATCAAATTTGGGTAATTGCACTGACGTTAGATGAGTATAGTAGTACCTGCTAAATTTTGTGCTGATAGGATTAAATTTGTATTTTTTGCCTGTAAAGTAATCAACTAGTTGGTAATTCAGGGACGTTTTATTGCTTTCATTCGCTTTGTTAAGTTAAGGTTAGATAATTTTACTGTTTGGGAATAATTATGAGTCAATCACCAGAAGCGGCAGCGCCGAGTGGGGCAGTTGCACGTTTTCTTAACGGGATCGAACGTGTGGGGAATAAACTCCCTGATCCTGCTATTATTTTCTTGTCAGCGATGCTGCTGATATGGTTCCTTTCTTGGATTTTTTCAAGCACGACTTTTGATGCGATAGACCCGCGTACTGGTGAAGCTATCGTTGTTCATAACTTACTAAGTGGTGATTCACTCGCCAGTTTCTTAGCCAATATGGTTAAGACGTTCACAGGATTTGCACCTTTAGGTGTTGTATTAGTCGCGATGTTAGGTGTTGGTGTTGCTGAGCACTCTGGTTACATTAACACGGGCTTGAAACTCATGCTAAAACGCACACCTCAAGCATTATTGACACCATCAATCATTTTAATTGCGATTGTGAGCCACACAGCAACTGATGCAGGTTATGTATTGGTTATTCCATTGGCTGGTGTTATTTTCTATGCCATGGGCCGTCACCCACTTGCGGGTATTGCAGCAGCGTTCGCAGGTGTAAGTGGTGGATTTAGCGCTAACTTCATCCCATCAGGTATTGACCCGTTACTGCAAAGCTTTACACAAAGCGCAGCACATATTATCGATCCTGAGATTGCAATTAACCCACTGAACAACTGGTTCTTCACCTCAGCTTCTAGCTTGTTCATTATCCTTCTTGGTTGGTACATCACGGACAAAATTATCGAGCCTCGTCTTAAAAATACAGAGATCGATGGTGATACAAACAGCTTACCTTCTTTTGATGAAGTGAATGCAAAAGAAAAACGTGCATTTTTAGCTGCATCTGGCGTGATGTTATCAGGTATTGCGTTATTGGTTTACGCTGCAAGTGGTGAAGATTCAGCGCTACGCAGTCCAAACGGCTCGCTGACTGAATTTACAGCGCCGCTTATGCAATCTATTGTACCGCTTATTTTCTTACTGTTTTGGGTACCTGGCGCAGTGTATGGCTTCTTGGTTGGTACCTTTAAATCATCTAAAGACATGATTGATGCCATGAGTAAGTCAATGGGCAGCATGGCTTACTACATTGTAATGGCGTTCTTCTGTGCGCTATTTATCAGTGCATTCAGCCAATCTAATTTAGGTGCATTACTTGCCATTGAAGGGGCTGAGGTACTTAAAGCGCTCGCATTACCAAGTTCAGTGACTGTAGTAGGGATTATTTTCTTGACTGCGTTTGTGAACTTATTTGTTGGTTCAAGCTCTGCTAAGTGGGCGTTGCTAGGTCCTATCTTTGTTCCAATGCTGATGCAACTTGGTCTATCACCTGATTTGACGCAAGCCGCTTATCGTGTAGGTGATTCAAGCTCGAATATTATCACACCGCTTATGCCATACTTCCCGCTTGTTGTGGTTTATTGTCAAAAGTATGTGAAGAACACAGGTATCGGTACTTTGATAGCACTGATGATCCCATACTCAATCGCCTTCCTAATCGGTTGGAGTATTTTCTTGTTGGCTTATTGGGGTTTGAGTATTCCATTAGGTCTACAATCAAGCTACATTTATCCTGCTGGATAAATAAAAAAGCCGCTCAATTGAGCGGCTTTTTTAATCTCGATAACTTAACAAGATTATGCTTCAGCTATGAATATAGCGCGCAGTGGAGCAGGGTAACCCTCAATCGTTTTGCTTGGGTCTAGTGGGTCTAAGAAATCTGCAAGTGACTCAGTTTCCATCCACTCAGTCTTGCGCTGTTCATCTAATGAAGTGGTGTCTTTGTTGACAACACGAACGTTCTTAAAGCCAACGCGCTCTAACCACAGCTTCAGTGCATCACAGCTTGGGATATACCAGACATTACGCATTTTGGCATAGCGATCAGTCGGTACTAGCACAGTATTTACATCGCCTTCTATTACTAAGGTTTCAAGTACAAGCTCGCCACCTTTACGAAGTTGTGCACGCAATTGACTTAAAAAGTCTATCGGTGAGCGTCTGTGATAAAGCACTCCCATAGAAAACACCGTGTCAAATGCTTTAAGTTCGGGTAACTGCTCTACGCCTAATGGCAGTAAATGTACATTTGGATCTGGATTAAAGTGTTTAACAGCTTGGAATTGACTTAAAAACAGATCTGATGGGTCAATACCGACTACAAAGTCTGCACCAGCGCCTTTCATACGCCATAAGTGATAACCAGAGCCACAGCCAATATCTAAAACGGTTCTACCGTGCAGGTCACTAATGTGTGGCAATAGTCTGTCCCACTTCCAATCACTTCGCCATTCAGTGTCAATGTGAATGCCATGGATATGGAAGGGGCCTTTTCGCCATGGCATCATGCGCTTTAATAAATGGGTAAGCTGTTTTGTATGGCCTTCTGAAAGCTCTTCGCTTAAGCCAAACTCGACACGATCAGTGATGTTGATGTGTGTGGTCGTTGACTCAGGTAAGTTTTTAAGGACCTTTTCCCATTTTGGCCAATCACCATGTTGTGCTTCTTTTTGCCAGTGTGTTAACTGGGCAGGCAAAGTATCTAACCAATGACTGAGCTGGTTTTTAGCAATGGCTGCGTAAAAGTCATTAAACCAAGTATTCATAATATCCTCGTTATTTTATTGCGACCATTGAGCAAAAGTTAAAGCACTGATACCACACTTGCGTGTTTGAGAAACCGACACTCTCCAGTCTTTCTCTATGGGTGCTAAGGGCATCAGTGCGCATGATGTTTTCAATTGCAGTTCTTTTTTGGCTTATCTCTAATTCTGAATAGCCATTTTGGCGTTTGAAATCATGGTGCAGGTCAATCAACAAGTTATCTTTGATATCGTTTTCGCCTTTGATCTTTTCTGATAAAAGCAAAACACCACCGGGCTTTAAGCCGGCATAGATTTTTTCAAGTACGGCTTGCCTTTGATCTTGCGGGATGAACTGCAGCGTGAAGTTCATTGCAACCACGCTGGCATTTTCAATTTGGATGTCATTAATGTCACCCAGTTGAACATTTACAGGCACTTCTGATTTAAAGCCTTTGAGGTGTAACTTACAGCGCTCAACCATAGGCGCAGAGTTATCAATGGCGATTATCTGGCAGTTTTCTTTGTCTATGTTACGACGCATACTGAGCGTCACAGCGCCCAAAGAGCACCCTAAGTCATACAAATTTGAATTACTTTGCGCAAACTGACCTGCAAGTTTACCCATCGTACTGACCATTGTGGCGTACCCGGGAACTGACCTTTGGATCATGTCTGGGAACACTTCGACGACATTTGCGTCAAATGTAAAGTCTTTTACTTCTTGCTCTGCGGCATAAATACTGTCTTTGCCAGTCACAATACTACTCTCATACAAAAATAATCTCGCTATTTTAGCATTTTATACTGGATAGTCAGTGATAAATTGAGTAGCTTGGCTACTATTAGTCATAAGAAGTAAAAAATGAGATAAAAAATGGCGAAAAATAAAGTTGTCAGTACAGAAGATATCCTATCAACCTTGTGTCACTCAGTGACTGAAGTGCTTTCATCAGCGAGTGGAAACCAAATTTCATATTCGGCGATGGTTCAAAAGATCACGCGTACCTGCATGCGACCGGATATCGGCTGTTTTGTGTTGTTCGATGGCGGGTTTACAGGGCTCGTTGTGACTAACTTCACAGCTCAGGCAGCGATGGAAATCTACCAAGATTACATGCGCAACATGGGCATGCCGGAGAGTGAAATTGCACAAAGCCACCTATCTGACGATGTATCAAACGTCATGGGTGAATTGATGAACCAAATTGTTGGTGATTTTACAGGTAAAGTAAGAGAGCAATTACATACCTCAATTACGCAAAACCAGCCGAAAATGATGGCAATTAATAAGCAGGTGCAAATCTCGGTTGATACAACCATGGACAGACCACAAGCAAGACGAGTGACATTCACGACGCAAGGGCAGAATATATTCTATCTTGAGCTAGCAATGGATAAGACTGAGTTTATTAAGCTCCATGATTTTGATATTGCAGAAGCGGTAGACCCGGACGATATTATTGCAAACCAGACTTCTTCATCTGCAAAAGTGAAGGCTGCAAAACCAGCTGAGCCACAAGAAGATGCTGCTGATGATGACTTTATGGCAGAGCTAGGCTTATAAGCTCTTTGGTGTAAGACATCATGTGGTCAAAATAAGCTGCATGATGTTTTATTCGCTCTCTAACTCACCCACCGTATTTTGCAGTAGGTTATATGCCTCTGAGAATTCAAACCTAGATATCATCACTTTGAGTTCTTTAACTGTTTTCTCATCCAGTGCGTCGTTGGTTTCAAGTTGTTCAACCATATCCGTCGCTTTTGAGTCATACTCTTTTAATGCCTGAGCAAATTCACCGATTGAAAATGATTGTGTTGGTGTATTTTGGATGTGACTTTGTTGAAGCAGTAAGGCGGCTTTATTTTTTGTATCACTGATATAGTCAGCCAGAGTTTCGAGTAGTGCTAAGTCGATATTATCGGATTTAACTTGCTCTTCTATATCTGCTGCTACTTCTGAGAAGTAATCCATGGACAGGTTTGCACCAGCCCCCTTCATGGCGTGGAGTATGTCCAATGCAAGCTCCTTATTTCCCATGCTAATTGACTGTTGTAAGTTGATGATTTCCTCGACTTGCTGAGAAATAAATTTGTTTAAAAGCTTAAAATAAATGGCTTCGTTATTTGCAGCTCGCTCTACGCCTTCTTCAATATTGATACCGGTTAAAACAATATCTATGTCTTTTTCAGAATGTTCTGGTATATCTTCAACCTCAATCTCTGGCGTGTTTGATGTTTGCAGGGTAAGTGCTTTAAGAATTGAGCTAATAAGGCCGTCCACATCAATCGGTTTAGCGACATGGCCATTCATACCTGCATCTAGGCACAATTGAATATCCGGGCCCATTGCATTTGCTGTCATTGCTAAAATAGGAAGGTGGGTATTAGGGATTGATTGGCGGATTGCTTTTGTTGCTTCTACGCCGTCCATAACTGGCATTTGCATATCCATAAGTACAATATCAAAGTGATTATCTTGTACTGCTTTGAATGCCATTTCGCCATTACACGCGACGCTGACTTGTGCGCCATGAAAGCTTAAAATCTCTACCGCAATTTCTTGATTCACAGGCTGATCTTCAGCAACCAGTATCTTTAAGTCTTTGAGGGCTTGTTGATTATCAACAGGGTTTTTCGTTGTTTGGCTTACTGTGCTTGCGCCAAAGCACTCCTGTAAACAGTCAAGCAGACTTGAAGGGTTAAAAGGCTTGAAGAGCATGCTATCTATCATGCTTTGATGCGCCTCTTTAAAGCCAACCTCATGGCCATGAGCGGTCACTAATACAAAGTAATTTTGTAAGCCGCTTTGTTTTAAGTACTCAATGGTATCTATGCCATTGATGTTTGGCATATGCCAGTCCACGAACATAATGTCGTAGCGACTGGTCGAAGGACTTAACTTGTCTATAAAATGTTTGCCGCTCTCATATAACGTCACTTCAAACCCTAGCGATTCGAGCATGGTTTCTAAAATATCTCGTGCATCTTCATTATCATCAATAACACAGGCTTTTTTACTACTGAAGGTATGCGACTTGTCAACAGATTTTGAGGCGTAATTGTTGATCTCCATTGGTAAGGTAAAATAAAACTGTGAGCCACAACCAAGTTCACTCTCGACGAAAATCTCTCCGCCCAGTAGCTTCACTAATTGTTGAGAGATCGTTAGTCCGAGTCCAGTACCACCGTATTTTCGCGTGGTGGATGTATCGGCCTGAGAAAAGGATTGAAAGAGCTTAGTCTGTTGCTCCGCACTCATACCTATCCCAGTATCTTTCACTGAGAAAGTTAATTTGACCTGATCTGATTGCATATCTAAAAGAGTAATCGCTAAGGTCACACCGCCTGTTTCGGTAAATTTAACTGCATTGCCAGCCAAATTAATGAGAATTTGTGAGAGTCTCAGCGGATCGCCAATAAAGTTGTTAGGCATGTCTGTTGGCATATTAAATACCAGGTCGAGCTGCTTTTCTTGTGCTTTGAGACCAACTATGGTGGTGACATTATCGAGAACTTTATCCAATTCATAAGGAATATGCTCGATTTCAACTTTGCCAGCTTCAATTTTAGAGAAATCTAAAATATCATTAATCAGCTTAAGTAGTTGTTTTGCTGCATAATCTATTTTTGTAACATAGCCGAGTTGCTTCGGATTTAGGTCTGAATTGATCGCTAAATGCGCCATACCGATAATGGCGTTCATTGGGGAGCGGATCTCATGGCTCATATTAGCTAAAAACTCGCCTTTAATTTGCGCGTTTTTGTCTGCTTCTTCTTTTGCTGTGAGCATTTGTCGCTCTAATTCGTTGCGCTCAGTAACATCTAAAAAAGTGCCTACGACACCGCCGACTGCACCTGCGCTGTCAAAAAATGGTGCCTCATACACCACCAACTCTCTGGGTTCATTAAGACTGTTTTCCATTGCAAGCGCAAAAGAGTGCGCGTCTTTTTCTTCAATGGTGCGTTGTGATTTGGTATCTAGATAAGTCGCAGTTTGCTGGTCAAAAACATCATTTAAATGAGAGTCAGTGACCTCGACTTCAAACTTATCAATAAAAGCTAGAAAAGCTCTGTTAACCCCCATAAAAATCCCTTTTTTATCTCGATAATAAGTGGGGTTAGGAATGGCATTAATAATGTGCAAGGTTAGTTCTAAATGGGCTGCCAGTGCATTTTCGGCCTCTACTTGCTTTTGGGTATTCTCACTGAGTCGTAACTGAATGCTTAAGTCTTCGCATAAAAGTTTTAAACAGTGGCTTTGCACCTCTTTTGGCGGGCTGGTAAATGTAATAACGACGGCGCCTGAAAGCTCTTCGTTGATAACCAAAGGGATATATAAAATAGTGTGCACTTCAAGTGTTAAACCGTCTTTATGCAATACTGCATTTTGTCCGTCACTGATAAAAGCTTGCGAACTTTGCTCTGAGATAAGTTTTTTTACTTGAATCGATTGCTCGTCAAAATATGCAGCAAAACCCACTAAAGACTGCTGAATAAAGTGGTCATCTTCATACCGGTATATGGCTACGCTGGGACTATGAAAATGCTCAGCAAGAAAGTTTGCCGCAACGGTTCTCATTTGATTGGGAGAACTACAATGGCGAATATCTTCACTGAATGCATGTCTTATTTTTGCCGTATCAGCACGTTCATCGAGCTTTTGGTAGGTTTTGGAAACCGCTTGCACAATATCTGCTACTTCACCGCTAAGTTCTGCCGGCAAGGAGATGCTGCGACCGTTGTAATTTTTGTCTATACAAAATGCGCGATGGAGCAATGTGAAGGGCGTTATCAAACGTTTGTTTAAGTAATAAAAAATGAAAAGTGCGAATAGCAATAAAGAGATTAAGCTCACCCAAAGATAAAATAATAGGTTGCTACTTCCGTCGTGTAGTTGTTGTTTGGCATTTTTTAGTTGATTTTTAGTCGACTTTAGAGCCGTATTAATGGCGCTTGTTGTTTGTTGGTGGACTTTAAGCAACGCGGTGTTTTGGGCGCTAGCTTTTGTTGAGTCGAGCGCTTCATATACAGACTGCATGACGACATAGGCATTGAATGCTGATGTTAAGTCACTTTGTTCCGGGTAATGCGCAATTTTTGACTGTAGCGCCTCTAATGACACTTTTGAGCTAATGAGCTGCTGTTTAATTGATATCGATGTTTGTTCGCTTAATTCGCTATTAAGGTAGCGATTGATGTTAAAAAATAAGGAAAGGTTCATCGTGTTGAGTTGATTTAACACTTCAAATTGCTCATTAAGCTGCTCAATATGCTGCTCATGAGATCCCATTTCGTTTTCCCAATTAGACATCACTATGAGGCTGATAATAAGAAGCGCGGGGAGTAGTACAAAAAACGAATGGAACATTGTTTTTATTGACATAACTTACTTTCCGAAACTTGACTAATATTAACCATAGTCGTGCTCTCGTAATTAACAAGCGCAGTGCTTTGGCTGAGGGAACAAGTTAAATTCAGAAGGTGGCGAAGATGGCAGATATTCTCATTGTTGATGACATTGCTGAGAACTTACAAATACTTCAATTGATATTACGTAATGAAGGCCACAAAGTGTATGCCGCCATTAGTGGTGAAGTAGCAATGACAATTGCTCAAGCACATTTACCAGAATTAATTATTTCTGACATTAATATGCCAAATATGGATGGATTGGAATTATGTAAATTGCTCAAGAAATCATCATGCACAACGCATATCCCAGTTATTTTTGTCAGCGCAGAGCGAGAAACAGATCAGATTGTTGAAGCGTTGGAAGTTGGGGGAGTTGACTACATTACTAAACCGTTCAAACCTGCAGAGGTACTTGCTAGAGTAAATACCCAGCTTAAGTTAATAGAAGCCAATAAGTTAGCTGTAAGGCAGCAGCTATCTCAAGTGATGAATCAAATGGTGGTGGGCATTGCCCACGAAATTAATACACCTTTAGGCGCCGCAATCACGGCATCGACGCATTTTGATGGCGTATTGACTCAGTTAATTGAGTCATTTGATAACCAAACGCTCAGTGCTGAGCAGCTCAAAGATGGGTTAGATGACTCAAAGCAAGGTGTTGCTTTGTGCGAGCGTAATCTTCAGCGCGTAGCTAAATTTGTAAAAGTACTGAAAGATATTGCGCAAATTGAAAGGCCGACTTCACCAGAACCGTTAAACACCATTTCCTTTTTAAACGATTTAAAAAGCGCTTGCTCAAAAAAAGGCGTTATGCTCGAGATAAGTGCAGTAGAGATGAACTTTGTAGCGGATAGAGACATCTTGTTGAGTGTATTTGATAGTCTATTGGATAACTCCTTGGCGCATGCAGAATTAGTTGAAGGCAAGGCACTTACCATCGAAGTATCAAAAAAGGGTCAGCACATTTGCTTTTTGTATTATGATCATGGCAATGGGCTGCAAGGTATCACAATTGATGAATTGCTCAAGCCTTTCATTACCACCAAGCGTGGTAATAGTGGCCATGTTGGGTTAAGTGCGTCCGTTACGGCCAATTTAATTGACAGTGCTCTGAATGGTACTTATCACCTCAGTGAGCAGGGGAGGGGTTTGGAGTGGCAGATTGAAATTCCAATAAATTCAGGTTGATCTGAATCAATCTTAGAGAATTATCACTATCAATGAGGACATAAGTCCTTATGTGAGAGGCTTTATTTCACTAAGCTCGCGGGCAAAGATATTATATCTTTGTTCGAGTATTAATTATAAATAATTCTTATGATTAATGTTTTGAATTGAAGTCACGCAAAAAAATTGGTGGAACCATTATGCAACAGCTACCTACAGTTGACTATAAGTCATCTACAGCAGCAAAAGAATTTGTTGAGTCTCTTCGTAACACAGGTTTTGGTGTACTTAAAAACCACCCAATCCCGAAAGAGCTTGTAGAGTCTATATATAAAAACTGGCAAGAGTTCTTCTACACAGAAGAAAAGCACGACTTCCTATTTGACAAGGACACTCAAGACGGCTATTTCCCACCGGAAGTTTCAGAAGTCGCTAAAGGCTTTACTGTAAAAGATATTAAGGAATATTTTCACGTTTATCCAAAAGGTCGCGTTCCTGCTCAGCTTGAAGCTGAGATCAGAGAATACTACCGCCTTGCAAATGAGTTTGCAGCTGAGCTATTAAGCTGGGTTCAAGCGGAAGCGCCTGAAGATGTACGTGCTAAGTTTTCGATCGATCTTAAAGATATGATCAAAGACTCAGACCAAACGCTATTACGCGTTTTACACTACCCACCAATGACTGGAGACGAAGAGCCTGGCGCAATTCGTGCAGCAGCACATGGTGACATTAACCTACTGACTGTATTACCAGCTTCAAATGAACCTGGATTACAAGTTCAAAGAGGTGACGGCAGCTGGTTAGATGTACCATGTGATTTTGGTTCATTGATCATCAACATTGGTGATATGTTGCAAGAAGCATCAGGTGGTTACTTCCCATCTACAATTCACCGAGTGATCAACCCAACGGGTAAAGCGAGTGATAAATCTCGAATTTCATTGCCGCTGTTTTTACACCCTAAACCAGAGGTTGTACTATCAGAGCGTTATACTGCAGACTCATATTTGCAAGAACGCCTAAGAGAGTTGGGTGTTAAATAACTATCTGATTTTAAAAATAAAAACGGTCTTTTTTAGGCCGTTTTTTTGTATCTGAATATGGCTGTTTTTTGAATTTTTCCTGACAATTAGTTCAAAGTGTGCAATATTAAAATTTCTCAAACTGAGAAAAAATAATAAAAAACTTAATGACAACGCTGTCATTTATTGTGTAACATCAAATCAACATGACTGAATACTGTGTCGCGGATAAATTCGCGTTCATATCTTATTTTTTAGGGGTCGCTTAATGATGGCTAAACAGGTTGAACAAGACCAGTTGTATATAGGTATTGATGGAGGCGGTACAAAATGCCGAGCCACCATCTACTCAATTAAAAACGGCGTTTTGGGAACTGGTCTCGGTGGGCCTGCTAATCCTCTTCATGGTTTTGAAAGAACCATTGAATCGATAATGGTATCGACTCAACTGGCACTGCAGGATGCAGGACTAAGAATTGAAGCAGTTCATAATCTCTATGCAGGCCTTGGCCTAGCAGGCGTTAATTTGCCCGCATTACATGAAAAAATAATGCGCTGGGATCACCCATTTAAGCAGATGTTTTTAACAACCGATCTTCATACTGCTTGTATTGGCGCTCATGAAGGTGGGGATGGGGCTGTAATTATTACAGGTACAGGCTCCTGTGGCTTTGCAATGGTTGATGGTGTTTCAGTAAATTATGGTGGTCATGGTTTTGCACAAGGTGACATGGGCAGTGGTGCGTGGATGGGGCTTGAAGCTGTTAAATCTGCATTGCTTTCTATCGATAAGCTTGGTCCAACAACCTCATTAAGTGACACACTTAAACAACACTTTAATACCACAACAGCTATGGGTATTGCTGAGCAAATGGCCGGTAAACCGTCGAGTAGTTACGCACAATTAGCAAGGTTTGTGCTTGCTGCTGCTGAAGATAACGATGAAGTTGCATTGAGTATTGTTCGAGATGGTGCTGACTACATTAGCAAATTGGCGCATAGATTGATGGAAAATAACCCACCACGACTATCTATGATCGGTGGATTATCTGAACCATTACGTAAGTGGCTAGACCCTGAAATTGCAAAGATTGTTGAATCTCCAAAACAGCCTCCTGAGATGGGCGCAATTTTCTTTGCAATCCAAAGTGTCGAGCAGCAGTCTGAAAAGGCGGTATGAGAATGAAAAAATATTTGGCGAGTCAATTTTTTGATGGGCACAAATTAAAAAATAATGTTGAGTTTTTGGTTGTTGATGGAAAAATTTCCTTTGCGACCGAACGCTGTGAAGAAAAAGCTGAAATTCTTGAAGGGCTAGTTGCTCCTGGCTTGATTGATGTTCAAGTAAACGGTGGCGGTGGTGGCTTTTTTAATGCAGAACAAACAGTTGAATGTTTGAGAACCATTGTCACAGCGCATGCTAAGTATGGTTCGACGGCGCTGATGCCTACACTTATCACAGATAAAGTAGAGGTGATGGCACGTGCAGCTGATGCAACAGCTCAAGCAATTGCACAAGGTGAACCCGGAGTAGTAGGAATTCACTTTGAAGGGCCGCACTTATCGCATCCTAAAAAAGGAACTCACAGCGAGCAATATATCAGGCCAATTTCTGAAGAAGAATTTGCAATTTACGCGAGACAAGATCTTGGTATAAAAATGGTTACTTTGGCACCGGAAACGGTACCGCTTGCAGACATAAAACGCCTAATTGACTTAGGTGTTAAAGTGAGTGTCGGCCATTCAAATGCAGATTATGAAACTACCATGGCTGCACTTGAAATTGGTGTTGATGGCTTTACGCATTTATTCAATGCAATGTCGGCTTACACATCAAGAGAGCCGGGCGTTGTTGGCGCTGCGCTTTGGGAAGATAATTCGTGGTGTGGTCTTATTGTTGACGGTCATCACGTACATCCCGCATCTGCAAAGCTTGCTATTCGCTCAAAGCAACGTGGTAAAATCATGTTGGTGACGGATGCAATGCCTCCTGTTGGCACTAATGATATGGAATTCGACTTTTTTGATGGTCGAAAGGTCATTAGAACGGGTGATAGATTGAATTCAACAACGGGTGAGTTGGCGGGCAGTGTACTTGATATGGCAAGCGCGGTTAGGAACACAGTTAACACACTTGATGTGACATTGACTGAGGCACTGAGAATGGCCTCACTATATCCTGCTCAATACTTAGGGTTATCTGACAAAGGCCACCTTTTAGAAGGGGCTGATGCAGACTTTGTAGTATTAAACAACAGTCAAGAAGTTCTGAGTAACTTCATTGGCGGAAAAGAAATTTAAAGTTCCCTGGGTAAAAAACCCCGCTGCAGTTTAGCGGGGATTTTTTGTTTTTACAGGAAAGGTATTGATGACGAATAAAAAACAACGATTGGCTTCATTGGATGCACTGCGTGGCATGGACATGTTTTGGATCCTAGGCGGCCAATCTATTTTCGCGGCACTGTTCGTGTTGACTGGGTGGCAAGGTTGGAAACTATTTGAAGCACATACTGTGCATAGTCCTTGGCATGGGTTTACATTTTACGACCTAATATTTCCTCTATTTATATTTCTATCTGGTGTTGCCATGGGCTTGAGCCCAAAGCGCATTGACCATTTACCTCTAAATGAGCGCAAGCCTTATTATCAAAAAGCAGTGAAGCGTCTGTTTCTACTGTGTGGCTTAGGCATTATGTACAACCACGGCTGGGGTACAGGCATTCCTTTAGCGCTTGATGAAATTAGATATTCTAGTGTACTCGGCCGGATTGCCATCGCGTGGTTCTTCTGTGCCATGTTGGTGTGGCATACCAGCCTCAGAACGACGGGTATTGTCGCTGGTGGTATTTTAGTTGGGTATTGGGTACTACTGAACTTTATCCCAGTCCCAGGTGGCAGTGCTGGTCAATTAGCCGCACCAGGTACGCATAGTTGGAATGCTTGGTTTGATCAAAACTTACTACCAGGTATTACTTATCAAAATAGACCGGTAGATCCTGAAGGGATACTGTCGAGTGTGCCAGCCATTGTGAATGCGATAGCCGGAGTGTTTGCAGGGCAGTTGATAGCACGTGCAGATAAGCTTGGGCAGTGGAAAACAGCAGGATGGTTATTTGGTGCAGGTGCATTGAGTGTTGCTCTTGGTTGGTTGTGGCATATACAATTCCCAGTGAACAAAGAGTTATGGACAAGCTCTTTCGTGCTTGTAACTGTTGGCTGGAGTGCGATTTTACTCGCAGTATTTTTCGCCTTGGTGGATATTTTGAATGGTCAAAGATTTGCGTATCCATTTGTGATCATCGGGGCTAACTCGATCATTATTTATTTAGCATCGAGCTTGGTGAATTGGGAATTTGTCAGTAAGAGTGTGTTTGGTGGCTTTATCAATGCGGTGGGGCCTGATTGGCAGCCTCTGTTTGCTGTTATCGCGCTGCTACTCGTGCAATTACTGGTTCTACACTGGATGTATAAACGCAAAATATTTGTCAGCGTTTAACACGTAAAATATTGAGAAAACGGCCATCTTTTGATGGCCGTTTTTTTATTGGCTCAAAAAAAATACAAATTTTTCTTCACTTTTACTTTACAAAGGCTTTTTTTCTGATAATAATGACAGCGTTGTCATAATGGTAATAACCTAATACAGTGTATCCCAATTAGGTTTAGATCTGACCTTGTTTTGATTGCACGCGAAGCAGGGTTCAGATCCCATTTTTCTTATTTCAAACTCAACAACGAGCTTTAATATCATGCAAATAGTAATTTTAAAAAATGCTGCTGAAGTCGCTGCTTATGGTGCAGATATATTTGAAAAACAATTAAATCGCAAAGCAGAGTCGGTGTTGGGTTTAGCAACAGGGTCGACACCTGTTGCTTTGTATCAAAACCTTATCGAGAAGAATAAACAGGGCGATATCAGCTTTAAAGATGCGATTACGTTTAACCTAGACGAATATTTAGGTTTAGAGGGCACACACCCACAAAGTTACCGCCATTTCATGAACGAGCAATTGTTCAATCATGTTGATATCAACAAAGACCATACACATGTACCACCGGGTAATGCTAAAAACCCAGTTGAAGCATGCCAAGAGTACGAAGCGCATATCGCTGCAGCCGGTGGCATCGATGTTCAATTGCTAGGTATTGGTCGTAACGGACACATTGGTTTTAATGAGCCGTCTTCAGGTTTAACTTCAAGAACACGTGTTAAAACTCTAACCAAAGAAACGATTGACGATAATGCACGTTTCTTTGGTCCAGATGAGTACCAACCGCACCTATCAATCACGATGGGTATAGGTACAATCTTAGATGCGAAAAAAGTTGTGTTATTAGCGACTGGCGAAAACAAAGCTGAAGCGATTAAAGCGACAGTAGAAGGCCCATTAACGGCGTCTTGCCCTGCATCAGCGCTGCAATTGCACCGTGATGCAGTTATTGTGATTGACGAAGCTGCGGCCAGCAAGTTGGACAATATTGAGTTTTACAAACACATCGAAGCTGAGAACCAAAAGCTTCAAGCACATCTTGCCTCTCTGTAGTGTGAATTCACACTGTAGTTTAAAGCCCGAAAGGGCTTTTTTTTTGCCTAAATACTTGGCAAACAACGTGACTATTGTTAGCGTGACAGCATAGAAACTAAAATTAGTTTTTGTACATTAATAGTCGTGTTTTCTTTGATTAAATAATGACTGCTTGGCTGCACTTAATATACTTTTTTGTAGTGCAGGACTCAGTCATTTAATCAAGAATGGGCTTCTGCTTTGATTAGGTAACCCACATTAAAGGACAAAGTGCTTGTTGTACTATACACAAATGACGCTAGATAGAGCGTCAGCTCAGCGTAAAGATAAAAACTGGCTTTTAACTCAATATGGAGAAAAAAGCCGTTGGTTGCTCATTCATCATGATCAAAATCTATTCTCAGCCGACCTAACCGAGTTGGCCTTTATTCAGCAGTCACAAATAGAACACCTTGATAGGCGGGATGCCATCTTTTTAGGTAAAGATGAGCAGTTTTCCTATTTTGCTTTAGATGTGTCCAGCATTGATTTAAGCGAGTTACAAAAACAACTAGATGTGTGTACAGAAGACCATAGCGATGGGCAGTATCGCTTTGCTGACATGAGAAAAGTAGGTCCTAAGCTTGAACGCGTGAGTGGCTCTGTTGGGGTGTTAGCTCGGGGGTTAAGTTATTGGCATAAAACCCATTGTTATTGCGGCCGGTGTGGTCACAAAAATATTCCTGTCGAAGCGGGTCACGCTAGGCTATGTACAAACAAAGCGTGCAAGCATATGACATTTCCAAGAACCGACCCTGCTGTGATCATGCTGGTCACGCATAGATTTAAAGATGGCGTAGAACGTTGCTTGTTAGGTCGTCAAGAGGCTTGGCCAGAAGGGGTATATTCAACGCTTGCAGGGTTTGTTGACCCAGGTGAGACATTAGAGCAAGCCGTCGCCAGAGAAGTAGAAGAAGAGGCGGGTGTTATTGTAGACGATGTACAATATTTGGCGTCTCAGCCATGGCCTTTCCCATCGTCATTGATGCTGGGTTTTATCGCAACCGCTAAGACCACAGATATTTTTGTTGAGCAGGATGAACTAGAGCAAGCACATTGGTTTTCAAGAGCTGACCTTGATACTTTTGGTCAATGGGGCGATGAAGCACCCGGTTTTAAATTGACTAGACCTGACTCAATATCACGTTTTTTAGTTGAACATTGGCGTCAACTTCCAGAAAAAGAGTAACGAATGAAAAAAAATACCAGATTAGCCAGTGCAGGCCGAAAATCTCAATATACTCAAGGAACCGTGAACCCGGTTGTGCAACGTGCATCGACTGTGGTTTTTGATTCTGTTGCGGATATGCATGAAGCGATTAAAGAGCGCGGCAATCGCACTTTGTTTTATGGGCGCCGAGGCACAAACACCCATTATGCTCTGCAAGATGCCATTACTGAATTAGAAAATGGTGCAGGCTGCGCTTTGTATCCAAGTGGTGCAGCGGCCATTAGCCAAAGCTTACTGTCATTTTTAAAAGCTGGTGATCACCTATTGATGGTAGACACTGCTTATGAACCAACTCGTGACTTATGTGACAAGATTTTAGCTGGCCTTGGGATCACCACAACCTATTACGATCCTATGATTGGTGCGGGTATTAAAGCGCTTATTCAAGATAATACCAAGGTGCTCTTTTTAGAATCACCGGGCTCAATTACCATGGAAGTGCAAGATGTCCCAGCACTGGTTAAAGAAGCCAAAGCACATGGTTTAATGACCATGTTAGATAATACATATGGTAATGGCTGGCATTATCGTCCACTTGACCATGGGGTTGATATCAGTATTCAAGCTGCGACTAAATACATTGTTGGTCACTCTGATGTGATGATGGGCGTGGCGGTCGCTAATGAAGAATATTGGCCTGTACTTAGAGAAAACTCTTACTTGTTAGGTCAGTGCACCTCAGCAGATGATGCATACCTTGCACTACGAGGCCTACGCACGATGCCAGTGCGTTTGCAGCAGCATGAAAAGAGCGCACTCGAGGTTGCAAAGTGGGTGGCGCAGCATCCACTTGTAGATCATGTTCGCCATCCAGCATTGCCTTCAAACCCAGGTCATGAACACTTTATGCGTGACTTTGATGGTAGTAATGGCTTGTTTTCATTTGTAATGAAAGATGGGAATCAAAAAGCCATTAATCGCTTCTTAGATAGTTTGCATCACTTCAAAATGGGCTTTTCCTGGGGCGGATTTGAGAGCTTGGTGACAGCGAATCGCTCAATGGCTGCGTTAAGAACAACCACAGGCTGGGAGCATGGACCAATTATTCGTTTGCATATTGGTCTGGAAGATGTTGAAGACTTAATTGCAGACTTAGAGCAGGCGCTCGCAGTGTATGAATCACACCTATAAATAAATGTAAAAGAGGCTGTTTTTTAACAGCCTCTTTTTCATTATAAGCTTTGTGCGTAGTGGTAAAGCGCTTTGAGTATGGTGACTTTTTTCTCATTGCCTTCATGCTCGTAAACAAGGTTTTCAAGTGTCAGCATAAAGTCTTGCGCATTGATTGATGGGTTGTCCTCACCATGCATCAACTTGCCTTGGCAATATTTTCTCCATGTGTCTAATTCAGACTGAGATAGGCTTTCAGGCCAGTTTCTCGCACGATATCTAAATAATAAAGTATGGAATTTCGGATCTTCAAATTCAAGCGCTAAGCTGCCTAACTCAACGGGGGAGGCATTGCGAACAATCGCCAGTTTGGCTTTGTCTGCTTTACTGATAAAGCCGTTGTAAAGCTGGTAGTCAGGGTTGGTTGTATCACTGAAGTCGCCTTGCTCAGCAAATACTTGAGAGACTTTGTCACGAAGCTCTGGGTGTGCTTTTAAAAACTTTAAATGCTCTAAACATTGCTCTCTATCAATACCTAGCCTTGCTGCATTTTCTGGCAGTAAGGTTTTTGCAGGGGCAATGATTGGACACTTGTTTAAATGCACAAGCTTAAGCCCAACAGGCAACATACCTTCTTCCAGCTCGGTGTGTTTGGTATAGAGTCGCTCGCGTAGCTCTTCAACAGATAAATCAACCAACACGCTGGGATCATGCGTAAGATTAAAGCACACCACGGCATTTTTATTAACCGGGTGAAAGCTCATTGGCGCAATCCAAGTCGTGCAGCCTTGTGTTGCAGG
Source organism: Pseudoalteromonas sp. MMG033 (assembly GCF_057197785.1). Classification (NCBI taxonomy): domain Bacteria; kingdom Pseudomonadati; phylum Pseudomonadota; class Gammaproteobacteria; order Alteromonadales; family Pseudoalteromonadaceae; genus Pseudoalteromonas; species Pseudoalteromonas sp. MMG033. Next base: position 4,376,628 of record NZ_CM170070.1, on the reverse strand, counting down.
GATGCGTGATGAGGTATGCACTAAAGGCTGCATGTTAAACACATCAACAATGTCAGTGAGCGCCTTTTTGGTTCTCAAGTTAAAGAAAAACTGATAAAGCTTTGGCTGTTTTTCTTTGATTAATTTAGCAAGGGCAATGGTTGCGGTGACATCGCTCAGGGCATCGTGTGCAGCACTGTGTTCAATACCATTGGCAACGGTGAGCTCTTCGAGCCTAAAGCTGGGTGAGCCATCTTCTTTCAATGGCCATTCAATGCCTTCTGGACGCAATGCATAACAAGCTCTGACTAAGTCAATAATATCCCAACGGCTATTGCCATTTTGCCACTCGCGCTCATAAGGGTCATAAAAATTACGGTAAAGACTGTAACGGGTTACCTCATCATCAAAGCGAATGCTGTTGTAACCTGCAACACAAGTACTTGCTTTACTAAACTCGGCGTGAATTTTTGCCATAAACTCGCTTTCGGGCAAGCCGTGTTTCAGTGCATGTTGCGGTGTAATACCAGTGATCAAACAGGCTTCTGGGTGTGGCAAATAATCTGGTGCAGGTTGGCAATACTCAATAAGCGGTTCGCCAATAATGTTTAAGTCGTAATCGGTTCTGATACCTGCAAACTGACTGGGTCTGTCTTTTTGAGGGCTTGCCCCCCAAGTTTCATAATCGTGCCAATAGATTGTGGGGATGTTGTCGTTATTGTTTTGATTCTTCATTTCGTCATTATTTATCATAAAATCATTGGCTTATATAAGGTACGCTGCTTTACTCAATCTGTTCATCACGCTTACAACATCACATCAGTGTGTATAAATGTGTGTATTAAAAAAACTTGTAAGTGTGTATATGGCCGTAAAATGCTATTGGATGCAAAATGCGCAAATCTAGTAAATTAGAAAACGACCAAGTGGCATTATCTCATAGAGATGGTCTAAGGGTAAGGTGTAATAATGATAGTTGTAGGCCTTTGCTCAACATTGGTAGATACGTAAGTGAGGGTCTTGTTGATCCAATAGGCCTTTACTGATATTCAGGCATACCTAGCCTGTTCATTGTGTTGAGCACCTAGGTTCTAATCATCACTTCCGGTTTGCGCTTTGAAGAAGCGCCTTTTTAATGTGTCGTCCGCAAGTTATTTAAAAAGGTAAACGCGTATTTAAGCCTGTGAGGGCTAATGACTGTCTGACTTTTTCTTCTATTATTTTACCATCAAGCTGATACATTAAGGTTATAGTGCTGCTTCACGGATGAGCTATCTCAATATTTGGCATTTTCCTTGGGAGGCTCTCTGGGGCTTTGAATTACATATATAAAACATCGATTGTAAATAGGGGGAGTGAGTGATTTCCACTAAATTAAAGTTTATATTTTATGTATTATGCTTTTTAACAATATCCGGCCCTATAACAATAGCGCTTATTCAAGCCTATTTTGTTAACCATGAAATATCATATGACGTCACAATTTTAAGTAATTGGGTTTACGCTACAGATACTTTTGCATTACCAATCGAAGTTTTCAAAATGCTTGTTGCAATAACTACAGTTCTTGGTTTGTATTACAAAATTTCGCAAACAGAGCGCCAGATTAGTCAGCTTGAGTTGAGAGATACTTTTGCAATGCATATTGAGCATCGTAATTATATTTTAGAAGCTTTAGATGATAATCTTGGTGCTATTTCTAACGAAACTATTTTATGTGTGCAACGCTCAAAATTTTATATCAGTATGTTTCCAGAAAACGAGCCCACTAAGATGGAAAGTTATGATTTCATAGCCAAAGGGCCACCTATAGAATTTCCAAACTTTATTAGTGTATTAGATGAAGTTTGTCATCTCGTTGAGGTTAAAAGTGAATCCCCCTCCAATAAACATGTAGAATATTGGATTGGTAAGATAGGACAAGACTTTGATCCTTTCGGGTTTAGTTTTAAGCCAATAGAGTTCAGCCCTTTTGAATTAGTGAAAGTTATCGAAGTTTCAAGCTGTTTGATCGAAGTTCTTAATTTTTATTCTGTATTAAACTCGCGTGCAGTAGAAGTGAAAATTAAGTATTTCAATGCATTCATAAAAGATATGATTATTTCCCCTTATGATAAGCAAGGGTTTTAATATTGGAAAGCTAATTGGAATAACTAGGATGGAATACCGTATGGAATTGCGTTATATAGCTATCTTGATCGTGATGGTTTCGCTAAGTTTTGAATTGAAAGCCGATGTTTATAAGTGTGTTAGGGAAAATGGCACTGTTGAATACACAGATAGGCAATGTTCGGATAAATCAAAACCTGAATATGTGATCCCGAAGTATGTCAAATTCAAGTGGGGCAGCACAGCTTGCCGAGATATCAAATACTGGAAAGAGGTCATAGACAATATAACGGCACAAAATTTTCCGGCTTTCAAAAAAGCAGACGAACATTGCAAGTATCTAAGGGAGAATACGTATGTCTTAGGTATTTTGCAAAGAGAAACCTATAAGGGGACTGAGTTAGGAAAAGTAAAAGCCAGTGATGGAATTACATACTGGATAGAATTACCCGCAGTCTTACCGGTCACAGAGTCTACGCATGAACGTCCTCTCTTCTGGGTGACAGATATGAGAGATTTCACTGGCCAATGATGTCTCAAACAGGGGGCGGAGTTCGAGAATTCACCTATTTATCTAAGTTATATGATATAAAAAATTTAAGGAGAAACATGGAAGATATTACTCAAATTGGTGGTTTAATTTTAACATCACTCGGTGGTGGTGCAGTCTTGGTCTTTGCTTTATCAAGTTTTTTAGGCAAAGTATGGGCAAATCGACTTATGGAGAATGAGAAAGCAAAGCATGCCCAAGAGCTCGAAGAAATTCGGGCAAGGTTTCAAAATGAAAATCAGCAAATCCTTGCGCATCTTCAAAGTGAGATAGACGTTCTGAAAGAAGCAAAACTGAGAGATCATAATGATAAGTTGGCTATTTACAGGGTAGCGATGGAGTTGATAGCAATATCACTTGTAAAGCTTGAGATGGCAATGCTTGGAGAGAGACAGCTCACTCAGGAAGACAAAGATCAATTTCAGATTGATAGGCTAAAAGTTTATGCTCAGTTAGCTTTGACAGCACCACAAGAAATAATGGATGCAAATGATAAGCTTACAGACCACCTCATAGGAATAATTTTTAATGGCGAAGAAAGCCATTGGGAAGAACTTAGGTCTTTTTCGCTAGAGTTGGTCAATGCTATGCGAAAAGACATAGGTATTAATAAGTCTCCAATTTCTTACAATGGGAAAAGATAGCAGTATTAGCAATCGTGAGCTTTTTTCTAACTGGCAAATATGAAGAAAAAATTTCGTGAACATTGTTTTACCTGACATCGTTCATTGTCTACTTACAGATTAATGTAACTAGAATACTCATGTAATTACTCATCTTAAAAGTTTGGTGATTTCGTCCGTGGGTGTTAGGTAAAAAATTCAGTAACAATGTTATTGATTCAATTCACCTGAAAACCATACTTTAATATATTTAGACACTAACAAGGAATTAGATATTTGAACGTTTTTTCTTATGTTGTGGCCAATGATTATGGCTTTGCGCCAAATCCATATGGTGGTGTACTGACCCTAGCTACGTGTAAGCCTGTCATTAGAAGGACTGCGAGAGTAGGGGACATAATTATGGGGTTGGGCTCAGTGCGAACTGTAGGAAGTGACAGATTGGTTTATGCTGGGATCATCAGTGAAGTTGTGACCATGAGAGAGTATGGGCAAAGCGAACGATTTGCTAACAAAAGACCTGAAAATATGGAGTCTGGCGATTGTATTTATTATTGGGATGAAACTGGCGTTAAGCAAAGAGCTAATCAATTACATGGACAAGGTGATATTGAACGAGATACGAAAGGAAAAAATGTTCTTATATGCGATAGGTATTGGTATTTTGGAAATAAAGCAAGGTCAATTCCTCTTGAAGTATTGAGCGCGATTAAAATAGTGAGGGGACACAGGCGGTGTAGAGACGAAAAAGTTGTTTCTAATGTACTTCGGTTTATTGAATGTTTAGATGAAGAAACTGACGTTACACCATACCATGAAATACCCCGTTCAAGAGGTCGTTGCGCTAGCCGAAAACCTAAAATAAGTACCTGTGGTACTTGTTAATGAAAGTGGTAAGCGCATAACAAAATTACAAAGTATAATATTTTCAGTTTTTTTATTGTTTTGGGTTTAAGTGATTATTTTTACTAATGAAGTATAAGCATCAGGCGAAAATTAATCTGATTATTGTTCTGGGTTTTAATCTGATATTTTTTATAAACAATAAGTGTGAATAAAAAACACCCGCCTACTGGCCTTTATAATGTCTGTAGATTTTCAGAGCTAGTACAGCTAAGCATATCTATAGGTATTATAAAAGCCTAAACGTTATAAAATGTAAGTTCTGATACTGAGTCTAAAACGGTCCTTCTCTACTTTCACCTTGGCTAATATTATGATTATCAAGCTCTCTTTGTTCTCTGGATATAAATGATTCCATAGATTTTCTTTTTCGATTACCAGCAGTGTAGCCTTTCTTATAATCTACGCCTACATCTTGATGGCAGACATGAGAGGCGCCTAAACCATCAGTCCCATGTTTATAGCCCTGTTCAAAAGTGCAATAGGCTATAAGCCCATCGCTATATCCATCAACAAACAGGTCTTGTGCATTGCTATTTAGGTCTGCGCCACAGTCTTTTTTAACTGTGTCAAATGCTCTGACTTTGGTACCTGATTGAGCTGCTTTGTAGCCTAGCGCTTTCCAATCCTCATTGGTGCAGCTACTGTAAGTCAGCTCTTTTTTGATTGATGTGCATCCTGATAATATCATCATAAAAAGGGCAATGATGGTACCGGTTATTTTCATGTGAATTCTCCTTATAATGTGTTGGTACTTTGAGTGTTTACAATATTGGCGAGTACTTCTATCTTGTTTTGAATTCCCGGTGTTTCAGGAAACTTATTCTTAGCATCAAGCAACAAAGTATAAGCAGACTGCAGATCATCCGTATTTATGTATAGTTGAGTTCGGCCTAGCATTGCTTGTAAGCGATGGCTATCAAACGCTTCTGCACGAATGAACATTTGCTCTGCGCTAATAAATCGCTTTTGTTGTAAAAGTAATTGAGCGTAGCTGAGTAAAGCATTGGCATTATTAGCATTTAATTCGAGCGCGTTTTTGTACAGATCTGTAGCTTTTTTATGTTGTTTTTTTGCCTCTAATATCCTTGCCTGAGAGTAGAATAGAGTACTTTTTTCGGCGTTGCTTAAAGACTTTGAATCATCGAAGTGTTTGAGCAACCATTCGCTGTCCTGCCACCTGTTTGCGTCATTTAGCCAATATAAGTAATTATTGATATCTGCAAATTTTAGCTTACCTTGTTGAGCAACTCCTTTTAAGAGTTCAATTGCCCGATCATATTGGCTTTGTTCAAAATGTAGGTTTATCATCAAAAGCGTATTTTGATGGGAAATTGCCCCTAGCAAAGTTGCATACTCTAATGTCTTTAGCGCTTGTTCATTTTGCTTTTGGTCTAATTGAATAGCAGCCTTTGTTAGCCAGTAAGGTTGAGCTTTAGGGTCTTTGGCAATCAATTCCTCCAGCATCGCCAGTGCAGAAGGATACATTTTTGCTTTGACCAGCGAGGTAACTAAACCTTGCTGCCACTGAGCGTTATTGGGCTCTAAAGTATATGCTTTTTGATATGCGTAAAGTGCACTGAAAGCACCATGTTGATGCAAGTTCAAATACCCAAGTTGGCCGTGGACCATTGCATTATCTGACCCCAATGAGATAGCTTTTGCAAAGTGAGAGCGTGCGAGCTCAAAGTTTTCTTTGATAAGGTATAGCTGTCCTAAGTCCTCGTGCGCTCTGACTAACTGAGGTTTGGCTTTTAGGATGAATTGATATAGCTTTTGTGCTTTTTCGTATTCTTTTAGAGAGAAATAAACCTGAGCTTTGATCATCAAAAGTGCGGGGCTCAGTTCTACATTATAAAAAGTTTCAAGTTCTTCACTGACTTGGGCAAAGTCTTTTCTATCTAATAAAGCACTGAGTTTCTCTGCCAGTTCATACTCTTCAGGTCTAAGTGTAACTTCCCTTTCTGAGTATTGTTCACTGTATGCCGGCATGACAAACTTGACTGGCTCAAGTTCTAATTGATAACTTTTTGCTATTGTTGAATCACTGAATGAAAGGCAAGCAGTGAGCAAGAAAAATGTAAACGTCCGATTCATGTTGTTATCCATAATTGAAGTTAATACCATATAAATAAACGGCTTGGACAGCCTTTCCTTCCTTTTTGGGTACCTCAAACTTGGCGTGTTGGACCCAAGTTCTGATTGTTTCAACCATTTCTGGAAATACAGGGTCGATGATTTTTTTAACATAAGGTTTGCCGGTTTGATCGATAATGAGCTCGACCGATGTCTCTATTCTCTTTTGGCCATATTTACGTACTGACTTTGGTGGCCTTACATAACGTTGTGAAACTATTTTAGGTACTCTATCTAGATGCTCGACTTTTAACATTGGTACACTTGAAGAAAAATGGCTAACAATCTCAAGCTTGTCGAGTTCTAGTTTTGGTAATTTGATGTCTTCAAATTTTGGTACTTGCATCGTGTTCTTAATGCCATATTTCACCTTTACAGGACCACCTAACCCCATCACATTGAGTGCGGTAGAATCGCTAGCTGCCTGGCTCGTTTGTGTCAATGGCGGTGGTGGGGGGGGAGGCGTAAGCATGGCTACGTCAACCTGGTTCACGATTAATTTATCTGGTGTCTCTACATCTGCCTTGTCTAATACGACCATACCTATAAACAACGCAAATGCCAGCCCAATAGCGCTGATTGAAGTTATGACCCTCAAAATGGTTAGCTTAACTTTATTCATTACTGGCTCTTATCTGTCGCGAGGTTAATATTTGTTATGCCAGCAAGCTTTGCTTGATCGATAACCTGAACCAGTACCTCGGTTGTAACAGACTTATCAGCTTGAATAATCAAGGGGCGAGATTCTTTTCTGTTAAGGTGTTCAAGCGTACTTCTTATTCCATTGATGCCTATATTGGTGCCACCATAAACAACTTGGCCGTCACCGGTTACTGCTAATAAAAAAACATTTTTCTCAAGGTTTTCGCTTGAAACCGCAGTGGGTTTATTGATTTCCACACCAGTTTCCTTGACAAAAACAGTGGTTACAATGAAAAAAATTAACAAAATAAAAACCACATCTAACAGCGGAGCTAAATCAATTTCATTGCTTTTTTCTTGTTCAATGCGTTGCTCAAATGAAGACCTCATAAAATACCCTGCTGTTTTTTATATTTAAATAATAATAGTTGCCTTAATATTAAAGATGGGATGGCAAGTATTAGGCCCAGTTTGGTGGTGATCAGTGCGCTTGAGATCCCGCCCGACATTACGGCCTGTTGGCTGAGTGCGTCAAAAATAGAAATAAACTCAAATGTATCGAGTAACCCTTGTATTGTGCCAAGCAATCCCAATAACGGCTGAGACGCAATCAGTGCGAGTAAACCCATTTGCCAGTTATGTGCATCATTAAGCCAGTCATGGTTTACCGGTCTAAAGTACAACGTAAGAATGATGTAATACGTATAACTCGCTATCAGCAAAAGCGCTATGATGACCTTATTTGAGAGTAAAGATGTTAAGTCATTCATGCTGTTTTCTCGCGTTACTCACTTCTAATTTGCTCAGTTGTAATGCCAGTGATTCCAAAGAAGACTGGAAACTTTTCACTTTTCTTCCTAACAAGGCGCCCATGATCAAAGAGGGGATGGCAACGATTAACCCAAGCTCAGTCGTTATTAATGCTTGAGAGATACCGCCTGACACCACTGATGCGTCCCCTGAGCCAAATATATTCATCATCATAAATGTGTGGATCATGCCAGAAACAGTACCCAATAGACCGAGCAAGGGAGCCACTGCTGCGCAGGTTGTGATAACTCCGAGGTATTTTTCGTTATGTGCTTTATGCTTCGAAAGTTCAGCAATCAATAAGTCATCTCGCTTTTGGGAGATGACATTGTTTTCAATCACTAGCATTAGTGATTTTTGAATTGGCTCTAAACCTTTTAGCAAATTATCAAAGTCCTGTGTATCGAGTGGTTTATTAGTATATTGCTTGACTTTGACCTCTAGCTCTTTGAGGCTAGGTAACTTTAATAGCTGAAATGATTTGAACAAAGCAATAACCAGTGCTGCTAGTGCGAATGAAATGATAGGAATGGCCCAAGTGCCACCGCGTTCTATGTATTCAATGAAAGATGTATTTGTTTGAGAAAGCTTGTTAGCATTACCGAGTGTAGGGTCAAAATGTATATAAGATCTCCCTGTTTCTTTCAGTGCCAACATATTTTCATGAAAATCATGACTTGAGTTAATTGGGGCAACACGCGCTGTTTCATTGTTGATGCTCTTCGTAACGATACCTGCTTCCTCAGCGTTCATTGCGAACTGTAAAGGACCAAGCTTGATACTATCAAACGTTTTAAGTTTATTATCACTACCAATTAATTGTTTGGTTGAAAAAGTAGGAGTTAATAAAGCATTGAATTGACTTATGATAGTGGCGGTATTAATTCCCGAATGATCGTTTGAAATATGACTTTTCGTCTGCTGCTCAAATGATGAAATCAGCTGAAATTGATAGTTTTGCTGCGCGAACCATTGCTGATTGCGACTTTTTAAGTTATCGATACTTAAGAGTTGCTCATCCTCTAATCTGCGTATGTTTTTAGCTTGTTCGCGCAGAGATTTTACTTTTAACAGCTGCGCTTGAAGCTTTTTGGCTAATATTTTGTGTTCTTTATCTATTTTTTTTTGTGTTTGACTTAACTTCGCAGTGGAGTCTGAAATTCTCTTTAACAGTACCGAACTTTCAGCTGAAGAGCTGATAGAATTAAAGCTTGCTGCGAGCAGTAAGATGAAAATCGTTGTGCGCATCATAGTTTACCTCCTTGCTGATTGATGATTGCGAGTGGTAATTGTATAAATCTGGCATCTGTGGGTTGTTTGAGTATGTTAGTGACTGATAACACTTGCTCATTTGACAAAGGCAGATTGAGTGTTTGATTCGCTTGCTGATTATGCCACCACTTCCATTGCGCTTCGTCACTGCGCCCATACCCATAAAGTTCTTGATCAATAGATACATACCAGCCTTGGGATAGACCCAGATAAACTTGCTCTGCGAGAACTGTTTCATTTGAGTCTGCAAGTTCTATCAAGCCCGTATGGAAGACAACGCGTTCATCGAAATCATATGCCTGCTTAAAGATTTTTAGAAGCGACTCTAGCTTTTGAGAGTTTGGCTTATTTTCGATTGAGGGCAATGTTGTCTGCCATTGTTGCTGTAAGGGGGTTGGTAATCGAGCCTTAATAGTATGCACATAGCTTACAAGTGTATCCATTTCTTTGCTCAGTTTGGCATCAAACTGTTCAAATTCATTTTGCTGTGAAATTAACTCTTCTCGTTGCTCAGATACTTCATTTTTATTGCTATTGCTTCGTGCGATGAGTTCCTCTATGGCCTTTTGCTCTCTTTGTAATAAAGAAAGCTGTTGCTCTAACCGTTCTTTTCGTTCACTCCAAGCCGACTGAAGTGCGCTATTTTGTTTTTCTAAATCTAACCATTTCTCAACAAGCTGTATATCTTCACTTTCACCTGCTAACGTTGATGAAGTCAATAAAGTAACTGTTATGCACAAAGTGCCTGAAAAAGCGGTCAGAAAAAATTTCCCTATCATTTTAGTCACATTTTAGTTTGTTTTTTATCCTTATAATTATATTAGGAACACCCTTATTTAAATGTCAAACAGTGTATATTTCGTCCAATAATTGCATGAATTTTTCTAAAGTTCTGTTGTAGAGTTTGGTGGTTTATAGCTCTAAAAATGTGTGGTAAGTATTATAATTTGGTATGTATAGTCAAAAAATCGCTTGCTATAATTATATTAATGAAGCAGTGTGATTATTTTTCAATCAAATTGTGACAGTGATATTTCGAAAATATAAGCCCGTTAAGTATGCACAGATAAAGCTATCCGTGCACATGGTTAAATTTAAAAGCTATCGGTTTCTTTTTCGTAGTAGGCCATACCATCAAAAAATACCTATGTGGATTATGCACTGCGTCGTTGCAGATATAGTTAAGTTGGCAAAAGGTTCAATCTACAAGCCAGTAATATTTACAGTACTTGGGAATTGATAACCAGCTGTAGCGGTAGTCACAAGTGAACCGTCACCTTCCTGTAACTGGCTTGTTGTAAAGATGATGATCTAGAACCTGTTGATTGGGCAGCTCTAACTGTAATGCTTTTCTTGGTAGGTTATATTGTGGATCTGAATTACTTGATAGAGATTATGGGCATCCAATTTAAAGTTAAGGGAATAATGATTAATTTTAATCGACTTTCATGGTTGTTTGCCAATATTCATTGCTAAAACCAAAGTGATCACTAAGTGTTTTTACACTGTCTTGCTTAATAAGTGAGATAATTTGTGTTTTAGCTGCATGATTGCATCTTTATCACAGTAGATATGGGGTGCTTTTCCAATTGTGCATAAGCCTCAAAAATTCAAATTACGAAAACTAATGAGGCTTCACTAAATCAAAGCTGAGGTGGTAAAATTTAGAAATAACATAAATCTTGAATCTTGTATTTACTTGAAAAATATGTGGTTTAAGGATATGAAAATTTAGTTCACGCCTGACAATTACGTAAAGGGGCAGCTGACTTATCAAGTCTGAGCTAGTACCAATCAAAATTGATCATCAGCCATTGGAACCCACTTATTCACTTCATGTTTGGTTTTGGTGCTTTTTTGCTTATTTGGCTTTGTTTATGCCGGTATACCTCTCTTTTTTGTCTCGCCATATATTCTTCAATTTCTGTACGTTTACGCTGCCCATGTGCAAACCCTTTTTGATAAGCTTGGTGTAATTCAACGGGGCAAATGCTCGCTTTTGAGTTACCTTCGACCGCACTTTGATAGCCGGTTTCAAAAGTACAATACTCAAATAAACCTGAACTATAACCATTGACAAATTTATCTTGTGCATCGGGACTTAGAGTATCTCCACAAGTTTGCTTTACAGCATCAAAAAACCTAACATTCTCGCCTGACATAGCTGTTTTATGACCAAGAGCTTGCCAATCTTCTGAACTACAATTGGCGTAGTCAAATGTGTACTTTGTCGAGCTACATCCTGCGATTAATATAATACAAATAGGCCAGAGTGTGATACGAACCATCTTATTCTCCTTATACTTTTCTAGTACTTTTAAAATTAATAATATTTATAAGTAAGTCTCTTTTTTTGGCTATTCATTGGACATGGATATACGTATTTTTCATCAATGAATAATTCATAAAAGCGGTATTTAATTTATCGGTGTTGATATAAATTTGGGCACGACCTAAAAGCGCTTGTCAATTTATTGCTTCAATTTCTTTTGAGCGAATATATGTTTGCTCGGCTTTTATAATATGTTTTTGCTGTAGAAGCAGGTTGACATGGCTGAATGTGCCTTTGTCATTAATATGAAGACTTAACTGAAACAGGTAGTGATTTATCTCTGCAAATTGCGTAGGTTGACTTTTTACTTGTATTGCTGAAGGGGATGTTGTTGCCTGCACGAATGTAGTTAATGCACTTTTCTGCTTTTCAAGGTTCAACCACTGTTCGATCAGCTTTGTTTCATCTGTTGCTTTTACAGAGCATGTGCTGAATAGCAGTATTATTATACTTAAACACCTTTGTTTAACGCTCAAAGGAATAATCTTAAATGTCATACTAGGTACTTTTTGGTTAAGTTTTGTTCGTTTTGTATATTAAGAACAATGACGTTTTTTTGTCAAACAGGCAGATTTGCTTAGATTTTTTAGTTGAAAAATATTGAAGTGAAAAGCCGCAGAATTGAATTAAATTGGTAAAGATGTTGATAGTTGAGTATTAGACACTGTGTCATGGTTGTTTATTTAAAATAAAAACTTACTCATTATTTTTTGTGAATATGGCGTTTTTTCAATCAGAGAAATAGTATGAATGAAATATATAACAAAATGAAATGTCCATGTATTGATTAAACGGTCAATACATGGACTGTATTATTTAAAAGCTAAAATTAATTTTTGCGTAGTAGGTCATCCCATCAAAACCGTATGGTAAAGCCCTAAGTGGATAACGCATTGCGCCGTTGGTGATAAAGTTGAGTACCTCATCTTCGCCTAACTCGTTTGGTGTTTTATCAAAGATGTTGTCTATACCGACTGATAAATCCAAGTTGTCATTAATTTGATAGCCAAAGTTCACATCAACTAATACCGCTGACTCAACAACGCTATTTTCTTGCCAGTGATTGGTTGGCGATAAGAAGTCAGGTAGTACAATATGTTTACCCGCAAAGTAGGAGACTTCGGTTTTTCCGAAGTAATTTAAACGCAGTAGCGATGACCACTTATCCTTTTTATAGTCAAAAGTAAGCGTTGCACGTTCTTGTGGTTGTCCGTGGGTCAGGAAAGACTGAGTTTGCTCATCTAATGCGATGTCTTCGGATATGCCTTGTGGTGTATTGATTTTATCAATCGTGGTTTCATTTTTGTTTGCAGCAAACGTGACTTCCAGTTCACCAGCAGCAACCTCGGTTGAGTATGAAGCGATTAAATCAATCCCTTTGGTTGTTGAATCAAGTGAGTTAGAGAAGAAATTAGCTTGCACTGCGCCAGATGCTTTAAGCGCTGCATTGGCTTCTGGGAAGTTTGTCAGCGCTTCGCTATCAATACCAATGAAACTGCCTAAATTGATACGGTCATAAATCTTGATTTGATAGAAGTCTAACGTAATGGATAGATCATTACTGGCGTCCCACGCTAAGCCTAAGTTTAAGTTGTCAGAAGACTCAAGCTTTAAGCCATCTATACCTAAAGCACTTGGGAATGGAGAGCCAGCTGTTGCAGTGAAAGAAGTCGCAAGTGAACCGTCACCACCTAAACTTGTTGTAAATGCACTATAACCGGCTTGCTGTAAAGACGGTGCCCTAAACCCTGTTGATGCAGCCGCTCTAACAGCAAAGTCTTCAGTGACTTCATAGCGTGTAGCGAGCTTCCAAATGGTTTCGTCACCAGAATCTGAAACATCTTCGTATCTGAGTGCACCACTGACTAACCAATACTCGTTCAGTAGCGTTTCTGCTTCGACATAAATTGCGTGGCTAGAGCGGTCAGCTTTGTTAGCGGCATCTGGTCTCAAACCTTGATAAGCTTGGAATCCACAGTCAGCAAACACGCTTGAGTCCATGACTGATGGGAATGAGCTCGCAGCATTTGATGCGCCACATGCGTAAGATGCGACTTCACCGGGTACAATCTCGTAATTTTCTTTACGATATTCCGCACCAATTGAAATATAGATTGGCTCTGCATCACCGCGCTCAATGACGCCATTTACGTCAAAATTTGTTGTCCACTGGTCAAACCTAAAGCCACCGGAATACCCACCTTGTGGCCCTGAGTTCTCTCTGATCTGTTCGTCACTCGCGTTGGGGTTATTAGCCAAGTACTCAGCTGCATATGAGGCATTAATCGTGTTCGACGACGAGTAATCGTACTTGTTTTGACCATATACATTAGAGAAGTCGAAACTCCAATCTGGATTGATATCTCCTTTAAGGCCAACGGCAAATGATATGTCATCCGCTTCGTTATCTATACGAGGTAAAAAGCCGTCAGGGTATACTTGAGGAACGTTACGCTCTGCGCGATTAAAATCACGGTAAAAACCATTACCAAATGCTGTTCTGTTAGAGTATCCGCCAAATGAATAAAGCTCCTTGTCACCAACAGGCAGTGCGGCATTAAAGAAGATGGATGTGAATTCACTATCAGAGTTGCCTTGTCGCCACCTCACCGTATCGGATAATTCACCTGCAGGGATTGTTGATGAGCCACCAGTATCGCGCTCGGCGCGGTTAGTGCCTTCGGCATCTCTATATTCTAAAGAGAAGTTGACAAAGCCACCTTCATTACCGATATCAAAGCCTCTGTTTAACCCAAACGCATACGTGTCGCCATCACCTTCGCCGGTCGCACTGCCTTGGAAAAAACCCGTGGTCACGCCGGTTGTGTCATTTAAAGATAAATTAATTACCCCAGCGATAGCGTCAGAGCCATATCGAGCTGCGGCCCCATCTCGCAGTATCTCAACATTTTTAAGTGCCATCATTGGAATTGAGTTCATATCTGTGCCGGCAGCGCCCGCACCGACTGTTCCCGTTAGACCAAAAATGGCTTGAGTGTGCCTTCTCTTACCGTTGATAAGTACTAATGTTTGGTCTGGTTGTAATCCCCTAAGTGTTGCCGGGCGGAATAAATCAGAGCCATCTGATACTTGCGTTCTGCTAAAGTTAAATGAGGGCGCAATTGACTGTAAGCTTTGCCCAAGCTCAGTGTAGCCCCCTTTATTAAGCTGCTCAGTATCAAGAATATCAATGGGTGATGTTGATTCAGTTGCCGTGCGGTTTGAAACTTTTGACCCTAATACTGAGATGGTTTCGATTTTTGTGTCTGTTGATTCTGCTTGTGACGCGAAAGATGCTGTGCTTGCTAACAGGGCAAGCGCGATTGGTGATAGTTTGAGAGATCCTGTCATAACTTACTACTCTATATTTTTATTTGTTTTAAAGGCTTAGCCTAAGTTCAAGTTGTCATAAAAAAATCTCAAGCGCAACAGTTTTGTATCTATAATGTAAACTTTATGGTGTTTTTCATTGTTTAGTCTGACTGTGTTGCAATTGCTGCAATCTCATCAAGTGTGTTTTTTAGCCAATTCAGGCCAGTGTCTAAATTGAAAGCTCGGTGCCACGCCATATACAAGCGATAAGGTGGTAAAGAGATTGGTGGAGAATAAATATTAACTAGCGCCTTATCATTAGGCGAGATAGAGAGCGCTGGAACCGTTGCTATCAAGTCACTAGTTGCTACTAAGCTGACAGCCTGCATAAGATGGGGCGTGATGGCTGCAATGTGTCTTTTTGCATTAGTTTTATTCAATTCAATATCTAAACTGCCATATTCTTGTCCCCAAGGTGAGATCAAAATGTGGTGTGCTTGCAAATAACAAGCAAGTGAGAGTTCGTCGTTAATGAGTGAATGATTTTTACGTGCAATTACGCGGTAATCGCCGCTCAATAACATTTTATGTTCAATATCGGCGCCAAGGTCATCAGCGTGGTTGAAGGTTAAAACGAGATCGATTTCATTTTTTGCCAAAGCGCCGTGAGGCAGCTGTGATTCCAAATCAACCACTTTAATTTTTATGTTGGAGCGTGATGCGCAAAGCTTGGCAATCAGAGGGTATACAAAAAGCTTAGTTATGAAATCTGTGGTAGCTATAGTGAATTGTCGCTCTGAGGTTGCGACATCGAATTTATCTAAACTACAGGCTACTTGGTTAAGTAATGCGACACCTTGCTGAGCAAGCGGCTGGATCATGAGTGCTTTTTTTGTTGGTTTCATCTCACCTTGTTGGCGCACAAATAAGGGATCATCAAATGCAAGCCTAAGGCGTTTTAATGCATGGCTCATAGCTGACTGGCTTAAGTTGAGTAACTCAGAAGCGCCTGACACACTGCGAGTTTGGTATAAGGCGTCTAAAACAAGCCATAAGTTTTGGTCAAATTGTCTTAAGTTCATAATTATGCATGTTGTTCATATTAATCTGAAAAATGTACATTTGATTCATGGTTGTTGGCAACATATTCTTGGTGAAAAGCAATAAAGGGGTAAGTGATGAAGAATTCAAATGTAATTAATTTTGCGCAAAAGTTGTCATTATTTAATGAGTATTGGTCACCCAAAGTGGTGGCGCAAATGAACGACTATCAACTTAAACTTGTGAAAATCTCTGGTGAATTTACTTGGCATCAACATGACGATACGGATGAGGTGTTTATCGTCATAGAAGGGGAGCTAGATATTCATTTTAGAGATAGAGTTGAGCATTTAAGCCGTGGCGAAATGTACGTTGTCAAAAAAGGCGAGGAGCACAAGCCTGTGTCGATGAGGGAGTGCCATATCTTGATTATCGAACCAAAAGGAGTAATTAATACAGGAGATGCTGGAGGTGAATTAACCGCGTCCAATGATGTCTGGATATAACGTACAGGTTAAAATAGCACGTATAAACAGGCATTTTCACGACTGTTTTAAACTATTTAAAGCCTAAATTGGTGATTTTATCTCTACTAACTAAACTATCTAAATAGAATTTTGATAGTTTCCACCAAAGCATAAAACCAAGCTGGTGTAGGGATTTATGTGTTAGTAGAGGTTGGGTCTGGCTATGCTTAGACAGTTATCAATTAAACAAAAAATCATCATGGGCTTTGGTGCTATTGGTGGTTTACTGATCATCGCATGCACACTGGCCTATGTTGCGCTATCTCACATCAGCGATTCAAACAAGCAAGTGCGTGAAGTGACGTTGCCCAGCCAGCACGCGGTAGAAGCGCTCAAGTTGCAAGAATTAAGGTTGGCAATGCAAGTTGCACAAACCTTCAATATGCAGATGCACGATGAAGTGACCAACGCTTCTTCTCAAATTCAATCCACTTTACTGCAAAGGCATGAACTGACGAATCAATTAAACTCAAAATTGGCACATGCTCCTGAATTAAAAGCCTTGCTAGTCAAAACTGAAAAGAATATGTCAAAGCTCGAGCAAGCAGTAAATAATATGTTGTCGCTCAAATTATCGCTGATTGAAACCCAAAAAAGCCTTAACTTAACGCTTCAAAAGTTGATAGGTAACAGACAAAAAGCCAGTGACGCCATGTTAAGCATTGAGTTAGTTGAAAATGCGCCACAAGTGCAATTAGAAGAGATGATAGGGACGGGGTTTCGTATTGATGATGCACTGTTCACCCTAGACAATAACATACAGCAAATTATGAATTTGCCTGAAGAAAAAATAGAATCGCACAAAAGTGATGTGTCTTTCATCATCAAGGACATTGAAAATAATTTCGTTTTTTTGCAGCGTCAATCGCAAGGAGTAGATATTGGTGGGGTGTTTTCTGAGTTTAGTGCAGCGTTAGAGGAGCTAAATCAGTTGTTAATCAACCCAGGTGAAGCCTATGATTTGCTGAATGAGAGGGCGAGGCTTGAAGCAGAAGTGGTGATGAAGTACCGAGAAGCTGAAAATTACTCTCAAAGCGTGCTTAATTCACTCAGTAAAATGAGAGATAAAACCAAACTGTCTTTAACCATGTCGCAGCAATCCACTGAGGAGCTAATCAAGAATGCTAAAACGGGTAGTATTATAGTGGTTTTAACTCTGGTTGGGCTCGCAATTATCATTGCGACATCGACTAGCAGGGCAATGTTGATACCCTTGTTATCAGTTAATAAAGTATTGAATTATCTCGCTGTTGGTGACTTTTCCCTTGATATTAAAAAACGTAGTGACGATGAATTTGGCAACTTGGTCGATAACATCAAAAAAGTACAAACGAGCTTGAGTGACCTTCTTCACGACATCAACCTTAAAATCAGTGAGTTGAACGCATTTTCTGAGAAGTCATTGCAAGAAAATAATGGACTAGCAGGGCGCTCCTCATCTCAAATGGTACGCATGGATGATGCGACGAATTTGGCGCAAGCGGTTTCTAAATCCGCTGTGCAAGTCTCACTGAGTGCGAAGCAAAGTTTGGATAGCCTGACGCAGGCCAATGAGTTTGGCGCACAGGCCTCGAATGTGGTGGTAGACAATCAATCTCATATTCAATCTCTAGAAAATAAAATGAATCAGGCTGTCGAAGTCATGTCTAGCTTAAGTGAACACAGCGCTAACATAGGATCTATATTAGATACAATCGTCTCGATTGCAGAGCAGACTAATTTACTTGCCTTAAATGCTGCAATAGAAGCAGCAAGAGCTGGTGAACAGGGAAGGGGGTTTGCAGTGGTTGCAGACGAAGTTCGTACTTTGGCTTCAAGGACGCAGGATTCAACGGAAGAGATCAACAAGATGATTTCGTCATTACAGCGTGATACAAAACGCGCAGCCGAGGTCATTAATAGCGGGCAGGCAGATGTATCGGAGTGTGTAGCGCAAATAAAAGTGCTGGCGATGGATATTGATCAAATAAGCAATTCATTAGTCGAAGTTAATGGCTTGAGTAAGCAAGTGGCTGAATATGCGCACTTGCAAGAAGAAGATTGCCAGCGTATCGAAACCGTGATGTTAGAAGCCAAAGAGGTGGCGAGTTGTAATGTGTCATCGACAAAAGCGTTGGCGAAAGATGCTGAATCTTTGACTAACTTAGCAAGGTTTTTAGCTCAGCTGGTGGCACGATTTAGGTTGTAATACCGTTGAGGGGCTTGAGTGAGATTCAATTTCTAAGACAATGTGTTTATTAATAAGAATAGAAGGCACGTGCGCAAAACGAGTGCCTTAAAGCGTTTAGATGTATAGACCTTGTTGGTTAATTGTATTTTCATTTAATGGCTCGTCTCGCAAGCCAAGTTTAACCGGCGTACTATACAGCCTTTGATTGTCTAGCTGAGGCCATATATGGCAAAGACCAGGTACAAACACTTTCGCTGTTTTTATAGGTATAGGCTCTTGGGAGTAATCTAATACGAGTGTTTCCATACCTAGACCTTTAAGTTGCTCAACCACTGCTAGTACATCTAACTTTAGGTCTCCGCTTGGCTCCAATTTAGGGCAAACAGCACTAGAATTGCTATTAGGTATCAAAAAGTCTTCTTTCTCAATTGCATCAAAGTCGAAAGGTGCATCATTTTGATCTCTAATAGGGATAAGCTGACATAATTCCGTTAATGCTCTTTGTGCAGCCATCTCAGGCTTTATGTGGCAACCAAACCCAAATACCCAGCCTGATGTCGACTTATTTTTGCCTATCGCACCCATGACAGAAACGCCTGTGTCAATTGTAAGGTCTAGCACCCAATACTCGTGATTTGCAGAGATAGTCTGGTGGAGTGGCTCAAGATAGTTTGTATCCAAAGAGCTGAGGTCGAAGCTAGGGCGTGGTAGTTGATTGTACCACCATATAGCAACTGCATCCCGTTCAATAAGCTCAAACAACCCTTGCATAATAGCTTCTTCAATGTTGTTTCCTGCTGCACAGCCATTGGAGTGCCACTTACCGTATTTATCCTCTTCGTATGGTGTATTCGCAAAGCATAGTACATAAGGGAGGTATACAGGTTCGTTTTGACTAAGTGACCAAGTTTGTTGCCAATTGATATGCTCATCGTCAAATTTGATAACTGCTTGAGCTCTTTTAGAGTCAGTATCTGCTGAGTCAGCGAACTTTGCATACTGATGGTTGCTATAAGGTGTAAGTTGATGAAAGCTGTAACTTCGGTGAGGCAAGCTTGATTTGTGTGCAAAGAGCGAAGGAATTATATTCCTAAATTGTGCATTTTTTCGCTCAATACTCTCGCATAGAGCACTGGCCATAGACTGGGCTTGGCTAACCCCTTTGCCAAGGCTAACCTGCACAAAGCTGTTGTTGTTTACGTTGTTAATATCCTTGACAGGGAGGCTCTTAAAAAACGCGGTTTTAAAAATAGATATCGAGCTTTGATTAGCTGAAGGGAGGGCTTCAATATGGGTTATTTGCCCAACAATAGGGCTAATAAACGGCCTTAGGCGCTCGACTGTCTGTTCAGCAGAAATGCATCGGGATCCGCCATCATTGTCAAATGCTACTGGTCGAGATTGCAAATATACTTGTTCAATGATATCTGTTGCTGTTATGGGCTGGTATGAGTGTTTATTAGTGATATCTTCTTTGTATGTATGCTCTATGAGTACTTTTTGCTGCTCCTGACCAGTTAAATGGGGTAAGAGAATCTCTTTTATTCTGTTTATATGATTGTCTTTTAATGATGTACTCAGCTGGATATCAGTAGACATGGCCACACAAGAATCCGTGTATGCCTCTAATAATTTTAAAACAGGTTTATTGGATTTCAGTGTATTATCAAAAATTTTTAACTCTGAAAATGTAGATAAAACTGGGCTGATCATTAATTTTGTATCAGTAGTTGCGATTAAACACACTGGGTGATCTGGGTTGAGATGCCGTAGGTTTTTTGCGTAAAAGTTTGCTGCAATAAGGGTATCGGATATAACGAGTTGAATATTGCTTGATGGTAAGCCAATTCCATCGGCTGGAATATCTAAGTCACTATAAATATTTTCAGAAAGTTTATTTAGTGTTCTCGGCTTCTCAAGAATTTTATCACCAGTACAATCCGTAATGTAAAGCTGATTAGATAGAAAATACTCACATATTGAAAGAAAGCGATTTGCTTGTTCATCACACTTTGCGAGTTGAACAATTTCCCTGCAAGTTTTGTGTCCATCAATCAAATGCAAAAGAGGGAATGATTTCTCTTCAAATAGAAACTCTCCGTCTGCATTTAAAACTATCAAGTTATTGTTAGGCAGTTTCGTCACATGATAATTTTGTTGCCACCTTAAAATGGTGTCTCTCATAACTTGAACAGCCTTTTTGGATTTGTTTCTAAAATATCATTGATCTGAGCTTGCGATAGTTCAGGCAGTTCTTCAGCTATTTGCTTTAAATCAAAATGTAAATGATCTGGATGCGGAAAGTCACTACCAAAAATAAGCTTTTCATGCCCGATAGCTTTGAGTGTATCTGCAATTGGCTCTCCAATTTCAACGGCGACCCAACATTGCCTTTTGAAATATTCCGAAGGAAGCATTTTAATATTACTGTCAGTAAGGCTTGGGAATTCGTTGTAACAAATATTATCTAAACGCCAAAGCAAACCTGCAACCCATGAGCAACCTGCTTCTAAAAACACGAATTGCAGTTTAGGGTGACGCTCTAATACTCCGCCTTCTAACAAATCAATGAACGCCATTTGTGCTTCCATTACGTGAGAGCATGCATGTAATGAAAACCTAGATGTGAACCTATCTATACCAACTGTTTGCCCTTGTAAATGTGTACCTCCATGAAATGTGACCGCAATGTTGTTGTCCTCACAAGCTTGCCAAAATTCTTCATTGTCTGGGTGACTGAGGTTTTTTCCTAAAATAGGTTCTGGTCTTATTGTGATGGCTCGCCAACCTTTTTTACTGATCTCCTCAACTTGTTGCATTAATGAACTTGTATCGTGACGGCTGACTATACCAACAGGGATTAATCTACTTTGATCAAATGAGCAAAAATCTTGTAGCCAATGATTATAAGCCTGAGCATATTGAAGAGAAGTTTCAGGGTCAACTTTTTCATGATTAACAATATAACCCGTAAAAGTTGGAAAGATTAGAGCAACAGATATATTGGTCTCGTTCATAGATACAATTTGACCAGCTGGCGTTTTCGCTAAAGAGCGCTCCCTGCTGCTGGAACTTCCGACTAGGGCAGTAGCAATTTGCATCTCTAGCCCCCAATTACTGAGGATATCGTAGTCTCCAACTTTATAGATGGGTGGTAAACTTACATCAGCGAATCCATCACGGACTCTTTTTGCGCGTTTTTCATCCGAATCTGTTTCGAAACGAATTTCAAAGCCATTCAGAGTTTCAGGCTTTAAATATTGTTGCCACATACCAAGTTCTTCCATAATGTGGCGATCACAGTCAATAACAATCATAAAAGTTCTCCGGTAAGGGGCTATGATTAGCCCCTTTTCTTCGAGTTATGTACAGGTGAAGGGGTGGCCAGCGCCATTGCTGTTGTAGTCAGTTAGTGCGATAGGCAATAAAGAAAGTTCGTCTTGAACTAGATTCTTAATTTCGCCATGTTTCTGCGGTGAATTTGGATACCAAAGTGTAATTTCGTTACGGACAATAGATTTAAATGAAGCGAAATCATCACTATAAATAAAATTATCTGACTCAGAAA
Organism: Pseudoalteromonas sp. MMG033; assembly: GCF_057197785.1. Classification (NCBI taxonomy): domain Bacteria; kingdom Pseudomonadati; phylum Pseudomonadota; class Gammaproteobacteria; order Alteromonadales; family Pseudoalteromonadaceae; genus Pseudoalteromonas; species Pseudoalteromonas sp. MMG033. Next base: position 4,354,654 of record NZ_CM170070.1, on the reverse strand, counting down.
AGACAATGTCCATATTCCATGGATTAACAAATCCGAAATATTCTTCAATAATGCTCGTGGCATCATTTTGTTCTGAATACAACTTATCGCGAAACTCGGGATTTTGCCACGCCAGCGCAAGTACTCGAAGCACAACGCCGCCAAATTCGATAAACTTTTCTTCACTGATCCCTAAGTCAGTAGGCAGTGCTCCACCAAGCATGAAATTCTCAAGCTCCACTAACTCTCTAACTTCTTCTACAGGAACTGAATCGTCAACGATAACAAGTTTTTCGTTATACTCTGTAAGGCCCATCAATGTCGGGAAATATCTGTAATAAGTTGCAGCAGCAATAGCAGAAAATTCTTCTTTATCATGTTCTAATTGCTTAGGTAAAAAGATTTGAATTCTATCATTTCTACCGATCCAGCCAGCTGTTGTTACTGGTTTCCAGATACTATTGGACTCAACATTTTTGTGATTAATGTCGACTTTCTCTTGTACTTTGATCGTTAGAGCTTTCCACGTTTGGCTTTGTTCAAATCCAAAGCGATTTAATGGAGATTTTTCAGACAACAAATTTGTGTTTAGAAATTGTTCTTGAAAAGAAGAGTCACGCCACGACTCTGCGAGGGCACTTAGGTATGCTGTTCTGTAATTAAGTAATACTTTACTCATTGGTTCTTAGATCCTTAAATTAGTATTTATTGAAGAAAGAATAAAGCGGATTGGCTAATAGCCAACTGCTCCGCTTTTTGGCGATAGAAATGTTTACTTTCAAGATCACTTGATATTTTACTTTTTGCTAGATAAACATAAGGCAGGCCAGAAACTTCGGATTCACTCTCTGTCCTTTGAATACACTTATCGATTAAATCATTGGCTAATGTTTCGTCATTGAGGTGAAGCTTTTCAACCAAATACGGTATGTACCATGCCGTAGCAAACCCATAGTCAGAAGCTAAGAGCTCTTGTGCCGCCTCAATCGCTTTATCTGTGTTATTAGTTGCCGTGAAATATACGATGTCCATGTATTTTTTGAAGTAAATAGGGTGCTCTTCATTATGATAATTCTGATAGTAGCTGTGTCCGATCTCGATGACCTGTTCGTGTTCTCTGAGCATTGAATAAATTAAGCTACTAAAGACGTGTGTAACGGCTAAGCTAATAGGGTTCATCGACTCACACGCTTTCTCTATGGATTTTTGAGCAGTTGCTTTTGCTTGGTCTATTTGATTTAAATGCAGATGGCTCAAAGCGCAAAGGGTGAATGCGACGGGCGTGTTATCAATGCCAATATCGTTGAGCAGAATATCTCTTCCTATTTCTTCCTCAATATCTATCGCGCGTTGATATAGTTCGAGGGACTCCTCTAAGTCACCATCGACCATATAAACTTGGCCTAAGTGACAATATACGGCGGCTTCCATTGCAAGATTATTTTCTTTTTTAAAACCTTCTATTATTTCTATTCCGTACGTTCGAGCTTCTTTTCTTTTCCCAGATATATGTAATCCTTGAAATTTAACCCACTTGATCCATGACGCAATTTTAAGGTGATCAGCATCCAAAATTTCAGGGTAATCTTGTTGTATTTCAAAAACCCTTTTCATCAAAGCATCTATTTTGTCTGAGATGAATCCATTTATACAAAAGAGGGCTTTAAAAGCCACATTGTATATTTCGATCTCTAGGCGTTCGTTACCTTTTTCCTTGTTGTAAGATAAAAGAACATCTATGTAACTTTCGGCTTGGTGATAAGTTTTAAGTTGCAGCAACTCATTTAAGTGCTCGACGCCATATTTAATCGCAGGTTCAATATTGTTAGACTGGTAAAAATGATGACTGATGACAGGAAAAGTGTATTTTTCTTTCTCAAGTAGGCAAGAGTTAGCAATTTTTTCGTGGTATTGAATTTTTACATTGTGCGGCATACTCTCATAGGCTGCGTCTCTGACTAGTGCGTGTTTGAAAATATACGTATTGCTGTCGACTCTTCTTTGCTGAACTATTAATTCATTTCGAATCAACTCATTTAAGTCATTCTGAATTTGGTTTTCACTTAATGAAGAAATTTTAGTTAAAAGACCATATTCAAATTCTCTACCTATTGCAGCAGCGAGTTGTGCCGTGTCTTTAGAGTGCACAAGACTGTCGAGTTTTTGTTGTAGTGAATCTCTCAATGTAGTTGGAATTTGATCGAGGGCATCAGCACTTTCAAAGTTAACTTCATCAGATTTAACAGTAATTAACTGTTTTTGTTTTAACATCCCAACAAGCTCTTCTATGAACAGTGGTATACCATCAGTACGGTTAATTAAAACTTCAATAACGTTATTAGAAACAGGTACATCGTTAAACAATTTTTGAATAAAGACAGCTGTGTTTGCGCCGGAAAGCTTCTTAAGGTGAATATCGCTGTGATATGTTTCAATTAAGTCGACTGGAAGTATATTACGCGATGTACTGAAAATTACTTGTTGTGGAGTTAGGTGGTTTGAAAAGTGTCTTATAAATTCAATAGTTGTATTATCTGCCCAGTGGATATCCTCAATGATATAAAGCTTATTTTGACTTATACTGTTATGCTGGGACATGAATAGTGCAGTTAAAGATCTGAAAAGTAATTCTTTTTGCCTATCAGGGGACAATAGTGGCGCTTTAATGCTTTTGTCCAAGTCAATATTTAACCAGATAAATAAAACGGATAAAGCGTTTTCTATTTCTATATTGCGATCCTGTTCTGAAATTAACTTAGCAAAAATTTCCTTCGCTGTTCTTGCTTCTAGATGGTTTGTATCGTAAATGTACTTTACTAAGGTCAAAATAGGGTAGAGGGCGTTATTCTTGTGCTCAGGTAAGCACTGTGCAACTAAATGTTGATATTTGGCCGCATTTAACCTTATTTCTTGAAGTAACCTTGATTTACCAATCCCTGCTTCTCCGTATATATGAACTGCTTTTTTATTCGTATTGTTTTCATTCAATATCGACACTGCTGCTGATAATTCTTTGTCTCTACCCACCATTTCATGGTTGCTACGTGTTCCACGCATAAAGCCGAACGCTTCCACTTGTCGCTCGCCTTTTAATTCAAATACCGGCTCTGGTCTGTAGCTTTGACCAAGCTTCAACTCGACGTAACCTTCAAACTCACTATAAGGGTCTAATATTGAGCGGGTTTCACCACTACACAAGATTTGCTTTTCTCTTGCTGTTCTAGCGAGAGTCATTGCAGCGTTAGCGACATGGCCTTCTGGGGTAGAGTTTGCATAGGTGACAAACATGCCTGTGTGCAAACCAATGTGAACATTGAGTTGAGCACCATGAGCATCTTTCATCAGTGCATTTCGCTTGGATATTTCACTTGTGATTTCTAGTGCGCTTCTGGCACATAGCCTAGTATCATTGTCACTCGCTGTTGGGTGGCCATAATAGAAAAGTGAAATGTCAGCGACACTGCCAACATGAAATGCTCCGAATCGAGTCGCAATATCTAGGCAATAGTTACGTTGCGATTTGAAAAGTGTATCTATGACTTCTAAGTCATGTTCTCTAGGGTCTGTGAAAGAGGTGCTGAAACGCAAAGCAAGCACCGTAATTTGCTTGCGTTCGGTGAGTGCCGTGTAACCAAGCGGTGCTGCTGTATCATGATCGTTTCTCATCATGATTGTTTCATCATCAGCTGTGTCAACGGGAAAGATCTGGGCAATTTTTCCGACTAAGTTTGAAACATTAATCGCTTTAAGTTCACTAAACGCTTCCTCTCCTGTGATCACACGCTCAATGGCATTTTTATTTAAGACTCGGCGTAAGAGCCCGGAAAGTGGGTGACCCAGTAAAGCGCTAGGCATTGGAATATGGGCGTCACTCAATTGCTTATGATAGATAGAAGCGACGCTAGTACCATTCATTGCAGGCGTGCCGGTAAGGCATTCCAAATAGACTAAGCCCCAAACGTATAAATCAGTTTTGGTTGTAGCAGGTTCGCCTCGCAATTGCTCTGGTGCGCTATATGAGGGAGTACCCAGCGTTTCTTGCGTGAGGGTTAAAGTCCGAAAATCAGCTTGGCGACTATCGTGTGTGAGCGTCCCTATACCAAAATCAAGAATCTTTGCATGCAGCTTAGCACCGGTTTTGCTTAGCATGATGTTGGCTGGTTTTATATCCCTATGCACAATACCTTTACTGTGAGCGTGAATAAGTGCATCTAGCACTTGAGACATAATGTCAGTTGCCTCCGGTGCACTAAATGGTCCTTCTAATAATAGGTGCTCACGCAAAGAACGCCCTTCGACAAACTCGAATACCCCATAGAGTAAGTCGTCATTTACCTGTCCCTGGTCAAGCAACCTGACGATATTAGGGTGCTGTAACTGGCTACTTAGCGATGTCTCTCGTTTAAATCGCTCAATGTATCTTTGTTTTTTTTGTTCTTCACAGTGCGGTTCTATAGCGAGGAATTTGATAGCGACCATTTGACCGGTGCTTTTTTGTTTGGCTTTAAATACTTTACCGAAGCCGCCTTCACCAATTTTATCGAGTAACTCGTAATATGAAGACTCAAAGCTGTCGAGTATGTATGAATCAGAAAATTGCGTTAATGACATAATAGTAATGAGCTTCTCTAAATTAATATCCGTTTATGGCATATATATGTTACTAATTTATACATTAGCGAGAGATTAATAGCTAAGTTATAAATTTGACATCCACATTATAACTACTGTTAACACTAAAACCAGAATTATTCGATAATCGGTATAATTTGGCTTTATATGTTAATTTATTGGTTTTAAATTGCGTGTAAATAAATGTGTGAAATACCAACTATCCTGTTTTTTGCAATTTTCTTTCATGCATATAGCTTGACATAATAGTGCTTAGATTCAAGAGAGTAAATACAGATGTAATAAAGTGTAATATTTGGTTGAAAAATGAATCTGAAAGGCTTTCATATAATCTTTATTGGTGCTGAAAAGCCCATGAAATTTGGACTTTATTTCTTTGTTGAGACCTAAAATACATGCTTCTTAAGTATTACGAATGCTTATTGAGGTTGTGCTATTGTCAGCAGACGTAACTAAGTGATTATTTATATAATTGGCATTAATAAAAAAGGTTGGTTTTTTACATTGATGTATTAAATATGCAGCTTTCTATTGAGAAATTTTGCATAAACAAAGGCGGTTTTAGCTTAGTTAGTTAAGCAATGGCCTTTATCAATACACTCATGTTAGTGATGCCAGCTTTTTTCATTGCATCTTTTACATTTTCTATTGTCTCAAAGTACTGCAACTGCAATTGCATGAAGTATTGATTTCTTGAGTCATAATAGGCTTTATGCGTTTCGTCATCATGATCTGTTGTTGCTTTAAGTTCAGCGACTTCTTGCTTGACTACATCAAGTTCCTCTTTCATTTCCTCTAATCGTTCAAGCATTCTTCGAATATGATCTGGAATATCGCCATACTTGTCTTCTGCTTTTTCTTTGGCTTCTCGACCAGACAGCTTTTCTTTTTCTTCATCTGAGAGTTTATGAGTGCCTTCTAGCTCTGATGTTTTGTCAGTTTTGTCAGTTTTGTCAGTTTCTTCGACAGTGATGTCATCGTTATTATCTACTTCAGCGGTCTTTTTATTCTCTTCTTGGGTTTTTTGCTCTATGTACCTAGCCTTCTCACTAATCTCTTTGACAGCTTGATAACCAGACGCAGAGTTGGCTTCATGTATAACAATCATCATAAAATCCTTGATATTACATTACCTAAAAAAACAATTTGAATCAGAAGTACACGCATATATCGGCATATACATGAGAAACATTAATACATTTTTCTTATTTAATATAATTATTTGAGACGAGAGGCAATACTACTGATATGAGTTACTGATAGGGTTTGTAAAGGCGCTTATTTGCGCCTTGCAATAAGTTAAGCAATTAGAATGTCCAAGCAAGGTGTATTTGAGGAACTGATTCATTGGTATCAGTGCCGAGTTTATTACGCCAATATTGCCACTCTAAGCCCAAGTATAGCTGGCCTTCAGGCATTTCAAGCGCGTGACCTAGATCCCATCGAATGATAGGCTGTGCCAATAGCCAGCCTTTAACATCAAAGCCTAATTCATTTTCTCTTTGAGCAATGTATTCAACATGCCCCGTAACTTCAAACTTCTGGTTGCCGATATTAAATGGGTACCCCCATGCGATATCAATCATCCAGCTGTTTGATTCTGCTGGTGCACCACCTTTAGCAACCCCTTCATTGTCATCAATGTAGGCTGTGAATAAGGTAGATAAGAAGCTAAAACCTTCGGCGTTCCATGAGACTTTTACACCCGGTAAGTATTTCATCACTTTTGAGTCGCCAGCCATATTAAAGCCTGCAACTAATCCAATGTCTTTTATCACCCCATTTTGAAACTCAAGCCCAGCTGTTTTTGACAGGCTAAATGTTGAGTACCACTCGCCATAAAAATCTCTATCTTGATAGTTATCATCTAAGTCATCGACGAGATAGTCAACAAAGAAAAAATTATCCCCGTATTGATAACCAGAACTGTGCTGCAATGAATAAACCGTAGTATTGGCCTCATTTTGTGAGAAAGGGTTTTTGAAATCCCCGTGATTAATATGAAGCTGAGTATTGCTCCAATCTGCAGCATATGCTGAAGAAGCGATGCATGTGAGGGCTGTGGACAGTGCCAGAGAGAGTTTTTTGTTCATTAATATATCTTCAAAGTTGAGGAACTTTGTAATTATATATTAATTCAGGGGGTTATGTGCACCCGAAAAACAGGTGCACAGATCAAGTTAGGCTTTATTACGACGTAAAATAATCACGGCAACTGCAGTGAAAGCCAAAATAAAGCAATAGAATGAAGATGTAGACACATCCCAAGGGCTAATGCTGAAAGTCGCGCCTAGTAACAATGCTTGAGCGCCATATGGTAAAGAACCTTGCATAACACATGCGAAGATATCTAATAAACTTGCTGAACGCTTTGGTGATATATCGCTATCGTCTGCTAACTTTTTAGCGACAGGCCCTGCAACGATAATACTTACTGTGTTGTTAGCGATACACATATTGCTGGTCATAACCAAGGCTGCAATACCGAGTTGATCAGCCACTTTACTGTTCAACTTGCCAAGCTTTGATGTGATTTTATGGATTTTAGTGGCGATATACTCTAAGCCGCCATTAATTCGGATAAACTCGGACAGGCCACCAATAAACATCGACAGTAAAAATATTTCCTGCATATCAGTGAAGCCTTTATATACGTCTTTGACGAATGCGCCGCCTTCATAATCACCGGCAAAGCCAACCGCTGCCGCAAAAATAATACCGCTAAAGAGTACAGCGAATACATTCAAGCCCATCACAGCAAGAATAAGAATAAATGCATAAGGTAGTACCAATAGCCAATCGAAATCTTTAGTTTCAACAGCTTGAGGCTCAGGGGTCAAGAATACCAGTAGCAGCACAGTAAAGAAGGCTGCAGGTAAAGCAATTTTTAAATTCTCTTTAAACTTGTCTTTCATTTCACAGCCTTGCGTACGTGTCGCTGCGATTGTGGTGTCAGAAATAATAGATAAGTTGTCACCGAACATAGCACCAGAGACGATTGTGCCGGCCATCAGGGCTGGGTCAATACCTGTTTTTATAGATACAGCGTAGGCAATCGGGCCTATGGCACCAATAGTACCCATAGATGTACCCATGGCAGTCGATACAACTGCAGCAATTAAAAATAAGCCTGGCAGTAAAAATGCCGGTGGAATGAGCGATAGACCCGCGTTTACAACTGCATCAACACCACCTGTGGCTCCTGCGACTGCCGAGAAAGAACCAGCAAGCAAGTAGATAAGGCACATGGTGATGATGTTACTGTGTCCAGCGCCTTTAATAAAAGTTTCGACGCTTTGATTAATTGACGTTTTATTTAGCCAAAAAGCAAGCACGATCGCAGGCAAAATTGCTACCGGTGCAGGTAACTGGTAAAAGGCATAGTCAACACCTTGTGATTGTAGGTATAAACCTGCGCCTAAAAATAGGGCAACAAAGGTAAGTAAAGGTAACAAAGATAACTTTGCACGTGTGTTGTCAAAAGATGGCTGCATAGCACTCCCCAAAAAACAGTATCTACTTAGGTTGCAGTGTAAGTAGACATAACCACAGCCAACAGGGCTATTATTAGCTGTATTTAAACTTCTACGCCCGCAATAATTAAATCGGCGAAGGTGGAAGTTTAAATGTTTAGACGTCTAAAGTCTACGGTCTTTATTATAATTATTGAATAACTGACTATGGCATAGAGATACGCTAAACTCTAGGCCGGTACAAGCATGTGATAATTAGTTGTTTACTCGATTAAGTGCTAGAAGAAAATGCGCATATAGAATGAAGAGGGCGAATTGATAATCGCCTACCTATCTGAAGCGTTGATAAAAATTAGGAATGAGAAAGTAATGACAAAAATAGGTGTATTTGGTGCAAACGGCAGAATGGGACAGGCACTGATTGAAGCGGTAGAAATTGAAAAAGAGGTTGAACTAGCTGGCGCATTTGTGAGAGAAAGCTCGCAATATCTGAATACGCAAGTCAAGGCACTGCAACCTGTGCACACATCAGCGCTTCAATTTAGCGCTGAAAATAGTGAAGACCTGCAAGCTGGTGTCCTAATCGACTTTACGTTACCTGAAGGTATGTTGTCTCACCTAAGAACGGCAGTAAGTAAAAAAATCCCCATGGTGATTGGTACAACCGGTCTATCTGATCAAGAGATGGCACAGTTGCAAGAAGCCAGTAAGCACATCCCCATTGTATTTGCGCGCAACTTTAGCGTCGGCGTAAACCTGTTATTAAACTTGGTGCAAACGGCAGCGACCAAGCTAGCTGATGAAATGGATATTGAAATATTTGAAGCACACCATAGAAATAAGATTGATGCGCCTTCAGGCACTGCGTTGGCAATCGGGGAAGCGATTGCAGAAGCGAAAGGGTGGGATCATGATAGTGTTGCAAGGTATGACCGCAGTAATGTCCATGAAGCGAAAAGTCAAGATGAAATTGGCTATTCAGTCCTCCGAGCAGGTGACATAGTTGGTGAACATACAGCTTACTTTGCAACCATGGGTGAAAGGCTTGAATTAACCCACAAAGCGGCATCAAGGTTAACGTTTGCATCAGGTGCAGTAAGGGCTGCACAGTGGTTGAAAAACAAACCAGCAGGACTTTATGACATGCAAGATGTCCTAGGTTTGAAGTAGTTTGTTTATTTTTTTGGCGGTTTCACTTGAAAATGACTTTTAAGTGCTTATTTTCAAGTTTTTTACTCTAATCATTAGACGAATCCCAGAAAGTGCTGTAGACTATAACGAATTTGCCAAAATTTAATTACTGCGTGTTACCAAGCGCTTTGTAGACGGGAAAAAAGCGTGTTTGCTTATCCCGTTTTTTTATATCTATGGAGGTTAACTTGACTAAATCCGCTCTGTTAGTCCTTGAAGACGGTACGGTGTTTCGCGGTACTGCCATCGGCGCCGACGGTATTTCTGTTGGTGAGGTAGTATTCAATACGTCTATGACAGGATATCAAGAAATCTTGACAGATCCGTCTTACGCGGAACAAATTGTCACCTTAACTTACCCGCACATCGGAAACACTGGTACCAACAGTGAAGACGAAGAAGCGGACAAAATCTGGGCTAAAGGCCTTGTGATTCGTGACTTACCATTACTAGCAAGTAATTTCCGTAACGAACAATCGTTAAGTGATTATTTGAAAGAACGTAATATTCTAGGGATAGCGGATATCGATACGCGTAAACTGACGCGTATCCTACGTGATAAGGGAGCTCAAAACGGCTGTATCATCGCAGGTGATGACGTTGACGAGCAAAAGGCGCTTGAAGCGGCTAAGGCTTTCCCTGGCCTAAAAGGAATGGATTTAGCAAAAGTTGTAACAACAGAATCTTCTTTCCCTTGGAATGAAGGCAGCTGGACACTTGGCGAAGGCTTTAAAACGCTTGAGCAAGGTGAAGAGCAGTTCCATGTTGTTGCATACGATTTTGGTGTAAAGAAAAATATCTTACGTATGCTAGTTGACCGTGGCTGTAAGCTAACGGTTGTTCCTGCAGAAACCTCCGCTGCAGAAGTACTGGCATTAAACCCAGACGGCATCTTCCTTTCAAATGGACCTGGTGATCCAGAGCCATGTACTTATGCAATCGATGCTATCAAATCTTTCCTTGAAACAGACACTCCAATTTTTGGTATTTGTCTTGGTCACCAATTACTGGCATTAGCATCTGGTGCAAAAACAGTAAAAATGAAGTTTGGTCACCACGGTGGTAACCACCCGGTTAAAGATTTAGACCGTGACGTAGTGATGATCACAGCGCAAAACCATGGTTTCGCTGCTGATGAACAAAGCTTACCTGACAATCTTCGTGCAACGCACAAGTCATTATTCGACGGTACGTTACAGGGTATTCACCGCACTGATAAGCCAGCTTTCAGTTTCCAAGGTCACCCTGAAGCAAGCCCAGGTCCACACGACGCAGCGCCGTTGTTTGACCACTTCATTGAATTAATGCAAGCACGCAAAGCCTAATTTATTACTGGAGTAACAATGCCAAAACGTACCGACATAAAAAGCATTCTAATCTTGGGCGCAGGCCCAATTGTTATCGGCCAAGCATGTGAATTTGACTACTCTGGTGCTCAGGCCTGTAAAGCGCTTAGAGAAGAAGGTTATCGAGTCATTCTTGTAAACTCGAACCCTGCAACGATTATGACTGACCCGGAAATGGCTGATGCGACGTACATCGAGCCAATTCACTGGGAAGTTGTTGAAAAAATCATCGAAAAAGAAAAGCCAGATGCGGTCCTTCCTACCATGGGTGGTCAGACTGCACTGAACTGTGCGCTTGATTTAGACAAGCACGGTGTGCTGGCTAAGCACGATGTTGAGCTTATCGGTGCAACTGCGGATGCAATCGATAAAGCAGAAAACCGTGAGCGTTTCGACATCGCGATGAAAAACATTGGTCTTGAGTGTCCTCGTGCCGAGATCGCACACTCAATGGACGAAGCAAAAGACGTATTAACGCGTATTGGCTTCCCATGTATCATCCGTCCTTCTTTCACAATGGGTGGCACCGGTGGTGGTGTTGCTTACAACATGGAAGAATTCGAAGAAATCTGTACTCGTGGTTTAGATCTTTCACCAACTAATGAGCTTCTAATTGATGAGAGCTTACTTGGTTGGAAAGAGTACGAGATGGAAGTTGTTCGAGACAAAAACGACAACTGTATCATCGTATGTTCTATTGAAAACTTTGATCCAATGGGTGTTCACACAGGTGATTCAATCACAGTTGCACCGGCGCAAACATTAACTGATAAAGAATATCAGCTAATGCGTAACGCTTCGATGGCGGTTCTGCGTGAGATTGGTGTTGAAACAGGTGGTTCAAACGTTCAGTTTGGTGTAAATCCAAAAGATGGCCGTATGGTTATCATTGAGATGAACCCACGTGTATCTCGTTCATCTGCACTTGCATCGAAAGCGACGGGTTTCCCAATCGCGAAAATCGCAGCAAAATTGGCTGTAGGCTACACGCTTGATGAGCTTCAAAATGACATCACTGGTGGCGCAACACCAGCATCATTTGAGCCTTCAATTGACTACGTTGTGACTAAGATCCCTCGTTTCAATTTTGAAAAGTTTGCAGGTGCAAATGACCGTCTGACGACTCAGATGAAGTCTGTTGGTGAGGTTATGGCGATTGGTCGTAACCAACAAGAGTCTCTTCACAAAGCACTTCGTGGCCTAGAAGTGGGCGCAACAGGTTTCAACCCAATCGTTGCACTTGATGACCCTAAAGCAAAAGAAACCATCATCCGTGAACTACGTGAGCCAGGTGCAGAGCGTATTTGGTACATTGCAGATGCAATGCGTCACGGTATGAGTGTTGAAGATGTATTTGAGCTAACTAAGATTGACCGTTGGTACTTAGTTCAGATTGAAGACATCATCAAAGATGAAGCTAAAATTGCAGAAGCAGGTCTTGCCGGTCTTAACAAAGATTTCCTTCGTCGCCTTAAGCGTAAGGGCTTTGCTGATGCGCGCATCGCTGAAATTGCAGGTGTGTCTGAAAAAGAAATCCGTAAGAAGCGTCATCAGTTAGAAATCCTACCTGTATACAAGCGTGTTGATACTTGTGCTGCAGAGTTCAGCTCAGACACAGCTTACATGTACTCTACATATGACGAAGAGTGTGAAGCAGCACCGTCTGACAAAGACAAGATCATGGTTATCGGCGGTGGCCCTAACCGTATCGGTCAAGGTATTGAATTCGATTACTGTTGTGTTCATGCGGCGCTTGCAATGCGTGAAGATGGCTATGAAACTATCATGGTTAACTGTAACCCTGAGACAGTTTCTACAGATTATGATACGTCAGATCGTCTATTCTTCGAGCCGATTACACTTGAAGATGTGCTAGAAATCGTACGCGTTGAGAAGCCAACAGGCGTTATCGTTCAGTACGGTGGTCAAACACCACTTAAGCTAGCGCGTGACCTTGAAGCGAATGGCGTGCCAGTTATTGGTACTTCTCCTGACGCAATCGACCGTGCAGAAGACCGTGAGCGTTTCCAGCAACTTGTTGAACGTCTTGACCTTCTTCAGCCTGAGAACGCGACAGTCACTTCATTAGAAGAAGCGGTTGCTAAGTCTCAAGAAATCGGTTTCCCATTAGTTGTTCGTCCATCATACGTACTAGGTGGTCGTGCGATGGAAATCGTGTATGACGAAGATGACTTACGTCGTTACATGACTGAAGCGGTATCTGTATCTAACGAAGCACCAGTTCTTCTTGACCGCTTCTTAGATGATGCAATCGAAGTTGACGTTGATGCTATCTGTGATGGTGAAAACGTGATTATCGGCGGTATCATGGAGCACATCGAGCAGGCGGGTGTTCACTCAGGTGACTCAGCATGTTCATTACCAGCACACTCTCTATCGCAAGATATTCAAGACGTTATGCGCAAGCAAGTACGTGACATGGCGCTAGAGCTTGGTGTTGTGGGTCTAATGAATACTCAGTTTGCTGTGAAAGATGGCAAAGTATACCTAATTGAGGTTAACCCTCGTGCAGCGCGTACAGTACCATTTGTTTCTAAAGCAACAGGTGTTGCACTTGCGAAAGTCGCTGCTCGTTGTATGGTTGGCCAATCTCTAGAAAGCCAAGGCGTAACAAAAGAAGTAATTCCTCCTTATTACAGCGTGAAAGAAGTTGTACTTCCTTTTGCTAAGTTCTTAGGTGTTGACCCAATCCGTGGTCCAGAGATGCGTTCAACGGGTGAAGTCATGGGTGTTGGTGAAAACTTCGCCGAAGCATTCGCAAAAGCTCAATTAGGTGCATCAAACGCTTTACCACGTGGCGGTCGCGCGTTACTATCTGTCCGTAACAGCGACAAGTCACGCGTTGTTGAGCTTGCTAAAACGATGAAAGCTATCGGTTTTGAGCTTGACGCAACGAACGGTACAGCTAAAGCACTAGAAGAAGCTGGCATTGAAGTTCGCCGTGTGAACAAGGTATTTGAAGGTCGTCCTCATATTCTTGACCGTATCAAGAATGGTGAGTACAGCTACATCGTAAATACCACTGAAGGTCGCCAAGCGATTGAAGATTCGAAGGTGTTACGTCGTGGTGCACTTCAGCATAAGACTAACTACACCACCACGCTAAATGCAGCGTTTGCAAACTGTACTGCGCATGCCGCAGATGACAGAAGCTCTGTAAACTCTGTACAAGAATTACACCAGCGATTGAACTAATGGATATAAGCCAAGGCCTTTGGCCTTGGTGGTAAGTGAGAGACTTATGCAATCAATTCCGATGACTGTACGAGGCGAAGAGTTGCTTCGTGAAGAACTGAACCATCTGAAAAAAGTGGTTCGCCCCCAAATTGTTGCCGATATTGCCGAAGCGCGTGAACACGGTGACTTAAAAGAAAACGCTGAGTATCATGCTGCGCGTGAACAACAGGGTTTTTGTGAAGGGCGAATTCAAGAAATCGAAGCTAAATTATCGACTTCTCAAGTAATTGACGTCACAAAGATGGCTAATAATGGCAAGGTTATTTTTGGTAGCACAGTAACGATTGTTAATGTAGATACTGATGAAGAAGTAACGTATAAAATTGTTGGCGACGACGAAGCAGACATTAAAAACAATTTAATTTCTGTAAATTCACCAATTGCTCGTGGCTTAGTCGGCAAAGAGCTAGATGATTCAGTTAATATTCAAACTCCAAACGGTACTGTTGAATACGAAATCATCGAAGTTGAATACGTCTAATTAGTCTAACCTAAAGATCAAAAGCCCAGTTCGTTGTAACTGGGCTTTTTTATTTCTACACAAAATAAATCCCATTTTTGACTAAGATCATCCTTTCTATGGACACTTCTCGCTAGATAAAGCTGATTGGCGTACTATCAATCGTGAAATATCACGAGGAACGATGATGTCATCTGTTATTAAGCACTTCTTAAATGACCCAAAACTCTTACTCAATGCCGTCGGCGAAGGTATTTATGGCTTTGACTTGTCTGGCAATGCCGTTTTTATCAACCCGGCAGCAGAAAAAATGACAGGGTGGGGAGCTGATGAGTTACTCGGTAAGAAAATTCATCAGTATCACCATCATAGCCACCCAGATGGCAGCGAGTACCCCGCTGATGAGTGCCAAATTTATAAAACCATGTTTGATGGTGAAACACGTTATGTTAAAGGAGAGGTTTTTTGGCGTAAAGATGGGAGCTGCTTTCCGGTTGAATACACATCAACGCCTGTGTATAGAGATGGTCAAGTGATAGGGGCTGTGGCGATATTTCGCGATATTTCACAACAAGAGGAAACAGAGCAAGCACTTCGTGATGCGCTCAAACAAGTGCAGTCTTTATCAGAGCAATTAAAAGACGAAAATAGCTATCTGTTGTCTGAAATTAATCAAAATTGGCAAGGTTCTGGTTTGGTGGGCCAAAGCCATGTTTTCAATCGTATGCTTGAGCAAATCAAGTTAGTCAGTACAACCGACAGTACAGTGCTTGTTTTAGGTGAAAATGGTACAGGTAAAGAGCTAGTTGCGCGAAACCTTCATGCCTTAAGTGGTCGCTCAAAAATGCCGTTTGTTCGTGTGAATTGTGCTGCATTTTCGCCAAGCTTGTTAGAGTCCGAATTATTTGGTCATGAAAAAGGTGCGTTTACAGGTGCGCATGACAAGAGAAAAGGGCGTTTTGAGCTTGCACACAATGGTACCCTGTTTTTAGATGAAATTGGTGAGCTACCTCAAGAGGCGCAAAGCAAGCTGCTACGTGTGTTGCAAGAGCAAGAGTTTGAGCGTGTCGGGGGGACAAAAACCATATCCGTTAATATACGAGTAATTGCGGCGACAAACAGAGACTTGTGGAAAATGGTGGAAGAGGGAGCGTTTAGGATGGACTTATATTATCGATTAAATGTATTCCCTATTAAAGTGCCTCCGCTTCGTGAGAGAAAGGAAGATTTACCTATGTTGTGTGCAAACATGATTAATAAGCTTAATGTTAGATTAGGCAAACAAATCAAGGGGATAGCTAAGTCATCTTTAATTAAATTAGAATCCTATGATTGGCCTGGAAATATCAGAGAACTTCAGAATATTTTGGAGCGTGAAGCCATTTTAGCAAGCGGTTACACATTGCATTTGTCACAGCCTTTACACATAGATGAGAATGTTGTCATTAAAGGTGAGACTGCCGTTCGTTTGGATGAAGTTCAAAAGCACCATATTATTAAAGTGTTAGAGATGAGCTGTTGGAAAATTTCAGGTGCGCAAGGAGCCGCTGAAAAGCTTGGATTAAATGAAAGTACACTGCGCTCTAAGATGAAAAAATTGGGGATCTCGAAAAAACGCGATATTTAAAGATTTTTCGTGAAATATCACGTTTCCTTGGGAAGGGTTGGTAAAAAATTCTTTAAATATCATGTGTTTATTTATCTTTCAGTTTGGTCTGAAAGTTGCAAATAACTAATCGTGTTCCACTTACCGTAAGCAAGTAATATGAAGTTTGATATTAAAGAAGAGGATATGATTATTAAGCCCTACAAGCAAGAAGGGCCAATTTATATCCGAGAACAAAAAGGGTTCTTTCAGAAAATTCGTCGCAACCTTGGCTGGATATTGATGTTGGTATTTATCGCCATTCCTTGGATCCCCTACAAAGGCCAGCAAGCGGTACTTTTTGATGTTTCAAGCCAGCAATTTAGAATATTTAGCCAGACATTTTTACCGCATGACTTTATGATTTTAGCCTGGGTATTTATGGCAGGTGCTTTTGGTTTATTCTTTGTCACTAATTGGTTGGGCCGAGTTTGGTGCGGTTATACCTGCCCTCAAACCATTTGGATGTTAATGTTTACATGGGTAGAACATCGAGTTGAGGGAACTCGTAATCAACGTATTAAACTAGATAAATCGAATTGGAATTCACAAAAAGCGCTGAGAAAAACAGCTAAACACACGATTTGGTTATTGATTTCTTTATTTACCGCGACTTCTTTTATGGCTTATTTTGTGCCAGCGAAAACCTTGTATATCGATATGTTCACTTTAGAGTGGTCTGGTTTAGTGAGTTTCTGGGTGTTTTTATTTGCTTTTTGTACCTACGGCAATGCAGGTTTTTTAAGAGAAAAAATGTGTAATGTGGCATGTCCATATTCACGCTTCCAATCAGTTATGTTCGACAAAGACACCTTGTTAGTTACTTACGATGCAATACGAGGAGAGAATCGTGGGCCACGTAAGCGCAAGTCTGATCACAAAGCGCAAGGGCTTGGAGATTGCGTAGACTGCAACTTGTGTGTTGAGGTGTGTCCTGCGGGCATAGATATACGAAATGGCCTTCAATATGAGTGTATTAACTGCGGATTATGTATAGATGCATGTGATGACACCATGTCTAAATTTGGTTATCAAACTGGCTTAATACAGTACGTTAGTGAAAATCAAACAGCTGGAAAAACATCTAGCCCTTTCAGACTCAAGCTTGTCGGCTATGCAGGCTTGTTTGCAGTTATACTTGCGACCATGGCAATTTGGGCATTTAATCGCACGCCCATTGAAGCATCTGTAATTCGTGACCGTAATGCGCTTTACAGGGTTAATTACGAAGGGTTAGTCGAAAACCCATACACGTTAAGTATCATTAATAAAACGCAGCAAACATTGCAATACAAAGTAAGCTTCCATGGTTTGGATAACGCTAAACTGACAGCTCCGCAAAAGATTGAAATACAAGGCGGTAAGATGTTACTCGTCCCTGTGACGATTGCCGCTGATGGCTATGATATTCAAAGTAAACGAACGCCAATTCAATTTACTATTTCCGCGAATGAAGATAGCAGTATTTCTATCACGAAAGACAGCTATTTTTATAAAAACTAGTGTTTTAGTAGAGCACTGGGTTATTCCTCGAAGGGCCAATTGGCCCTTTTTTTACATTTTAGGTAAAGCTGAGATTGCAGCCTAAAAGTAAAGTAGACTGTGCGCTGATTTTGCTTATTAAACTTAATCAACGGGAGAAGTAGGTGTTTGGGTATCGAAATGCAAACTGTTCACCATGCGAGCGTTGTGGTGTGTCCTTGAGCGATGAACTTGATGAGTGCCCACATTGTAAGGGGTTATCAAATAGAGAAGCCTTGAATTTGAAAGCATTTAGACAATATGAAATACCTAAGTCTACCCGCTTTTTAAGGGTCGTCATGTTATGTCTGTTTGGGCTGTGCTTTGTTTGAGTGGTTTATCTTTTTATGCTGTAGGTCTTAATGCACAAATAAGCTAACACTTGATGTATTTAAGAAAAGTCCGATACTAAATATCGGACTTATGCGATGTTAGTTTTCTAGGGGGCTTTTGTAACCATCAGGCTTGAGTGCTAAGACGTCGCAATCTAAGCTATCAATAACATGTTCTGCCGTATTACCTATTAAAGCTGCACTTAATCCTGTTCTTCCAACCGTACCAATGACGACAAGCTCAGCTGACTTTTTGTCTGCAACAGAGGGGATAACATCTTCAGGTAGTCCCTCTTCGATAATGCAGGTCTCTTTTGCGATATTAAACTTACTCGCTAAAGACCATGTTTCATCTTCATGGTGCTTTTTAACCGCCTCACTGTATTGCGATGGGTTGAATTCAGGAATTTCTATGGCAATGTTAACTGGAGTTGCAGGATAGGTATTAACCAAGCTCAATGACGCATCAGCAAGGTCACAAATAAACAAGGCGTCTTTGACAATTCGTTTGTTGAGCTCCTGGTGTTGCTCATTGTCACTGACCGAGTTAACCGCTGCGATGATCTCTCCATGTTCTGGCCAGGCTTTGTCTTTTACTAAAAGTACTGGGGTAGGGCATTTGCGTATTAGATGCCAATCAGTTGGGGTAAATATAACGGATTTTAACGTATCGTGTTGATGTGTCGATTTAATAACAATATCGAATTGCTCGTCGAGCACTTCTTCAATAATTGCTTCATATGGCCGGTTGTGCCATACCACCTTTGCTTGGATGTCTAAGTCGGTATACTTTTCTATCTGTATATTGATCCACTCTTCTCTATCTTTAATAACAGCGAGGCGCATCGCTTCGCGCTCTTCTTTTGAAAGCATGGTTGTCATTTCGTATGAAAAGTCATAAATAGAGAGGAAGGCTGTTATTTTTGCCCCTGTCTTTTGGGCGAGACTAATAGAGCGTTCAAGGCTATTTTGTTGCTCTTTTGTGGGGTCAATAACAGTGAGAATTCTCTTTATCTTGTCCATAAAAGCCTCCTATGGCACTTGGCTAATCAATATACTTTGAGTGTAACTGATATAGCCAAGGTATAAAGCGAATTCGGCAGAAATATTGGTTTAGATCAAGTAGTAATACCAGCAGCAGCCGCTAAGCCTTCAGGTTCTAAAATGGTAATGAATTTACCTTCAACTTTGATTAAGCCAGCTTTTTGAAAGCGGCTTAACAGGCGACTGATGGTTTCAACTGTCAGGCCTAGATAGTTACCAATTTCGCCTCGTGTCATTGTAAAGCGGAACTCTTTACGAGAGAAACCACGTTCGCCAAATCGGTTAGATAAGTTAAAGATAAAGGTTGCGAGCCTTTCTTCAGCCGTTT
The DNA here is from genome assembly GCF_057197785.1 of Pseudoalteromonas sp. MMG033. Lineage (NCBI taxonomy): Bacteria > Pseudomonadati > Pseudomonadota > Gammaproteobacteria > Alteromonadales > Pseudoalteromonadaceae > Pseudoalteromonas > Pseudoalteromonas sp. MMG033. The sequence goes on along the minus strand of NZ_CM170070.1, from coordinate 4,335,445 downwards.
TTTTGTTGAGTAACAATAGCATCTCTTGATCATAGTTGATCTCGTTACTCATCAGTCTCATGATCTGCTGTCTTAATTTTGGTAATTTGCCTGCAAGCTCATCAAGTGTTTCAAACGGGATTTCACATACCATTGAAGTTTCGAGTGCTTGTGCAAAGCTTTGATGTTGCATTTTATTGATGGCATCAAAACCAACTAAGTCACCGGCGAGGTGGAACCCAGTTATTTGCTCATCACCTTGCTCAGACAGGGTATAAGATTTAAATGAGCCAGATCTAACGGCGTAAATTGCTTGAAGTGCTGTGCCAGATTCGAATAAGAAGTCACCTTTATGCAAAGGTTTCTTTCGTTCGATGATTTCATCTAGCTTATCCATCTCATTACCATTGAGTGAATAAGGCAAGCAAAGCTGACTTATACTGCAATTTGTACAACTGATTGTACACTGACTTTTGGAGCGATTATTTAAATCCATAATTAATCCATTACTCTTAGACGCACATAAAAAATAAATTCAAAAATTGCCAAAAACAAAAACTTAAATATTATTATTAAGTTAAGTACTTCGAAATTTTCACCATAATAAGTCCGTAAAAACTCCTGCTTTTAAGGACTTAATCTATGCTCGCTATTATCTAATATTAGCAAGCATAAAACTAGATTAATCTACTAGTTTATTACTAGTGATGATAATCAAATAAAACCCATACCATACAAAGAGATTACCAAGTGCCACTCTCGTTACTGTATGGTTTAAAAATTTGTTGAGTATTTGCGCTGATTGTCCTGCAACAAGTAATGCAGGAAAGGTCCCCAGCGCGAAAGCCACCATAGTCAGTGCGCCATACAGGGCACTTTTTGCTTGAAGGCTCCAAATCAAAGCACTGTATACAAGGCCGCATGGTAGCCAGCCCCATAAAGCGCCATAAGCAAGCGCTTTTGCTTTGGTATCAATCGGTAAAATGTGTTTGTTCAGCTTGACTATACGTTGCCAAATTACAAAATTCCCGAGTTTTTCTAGCCAATTTAGTGTGCCAGCAAGCCGCATAATGTATAGGCCAACGAGCAGCATAAATACGCCACTTAAATAGGATAATGCAATAGCAAAGCCTGTGTGTTGCTTCGCTAAAGATGCGCCCAGTGCAGCAACCAGCAGGCCTGCGACAGCATAACTTACAAGCCGACCTAAGTTGTATAAAAAAGCGACGAGAAGGGGAGGTTGCTTTGATTGGGCAAGCTGTAAGCTTGATGCTATTCCACCACACATAGCTAAGCAGTGGCCACTGCCCATCAGTCCCATTAAAAATGCACTGGCAAAACTAATTTCCATCATTACTCTTGTTATGCTGCTCTTTGTCATCTTCAAACAAAATGCTGTGCGCTTGCTTGTTTAAATCAGAGAATTGCTCGCTTTTTACAGCCCAAAAAAACACCCCAATGGCGATAACCACAAATAAAATAGCGATAGGGATCAATACATAAATTATACTCATAGCTTCAATAACCTTAATGAGTTGGTAATGACCACAATAGAGCTTGCTGACATGCCAATCACAGCGAGCCAAGGTGGCACGAGCCCAAGTGCAGCTAATGGTAAGATAGAGCCGTTATACAGCAGCGAAATCGTCAAATTTTGTTTAATGATTTGCTTAGTTTTAATGGCCACACTTTGTAGCGTTTTCAGTGAATTTAGATCACTATTTAACAGTACTACATCTGCCGTGTTTTTTGAAATATCCGCGCCAGTTTCCATTGCGATAGAGAGGTGGGCACTGTTAAAGACTGGACTATCGTTTACGCCATCGCCAACCATTGCTACGATATGACCTTTATCAGACCATTGTTCAACTTCATGCTGCTTGTCTTTTGGTGTGCACGCCTGTTTATAAGAATCAAGTCCAAGCTCGTTAGATAAATTGCTAGCAGCTTTTGAGCTGTCACCGGTCAGCATATGGCATGTGAGCTGATGAGATTGTAAATATTCGATGACTTCGGGTGCACTGGTTCGTACTTTGTCTTGTAGGTAAAAGTCCGCGATAGGGCGCTTGTCAACAAATAGGGTTGCCTGCGCAAAAGAGGCATGGCTTCCAAACCAGCTAGGCTTGCCAATTGCGATGTGTTTACCTTCAAATTGGCCGCTTACACCAAGGCCTGTTGATACCTTCGCTTCATTTATCTCTAAAAAGCTGATTTTTTCGTCAACAAATGCTTTCGCGATTGGATGCTCGGAATAGCGCTCTAGTGCGCTTGCAAGCGCTAAAATAATCGACTCTGCATATTGCTCATCTAGAATAGTAACATTCGAAATGGTAAAACGCCCTTCTGTAAGAGTACCTGTTTTATCAAAGGCATACCTACTTACTTTGGGCGTTGTTTCTAATACATGCGCTTCTTTGATCAAGATCCCTTTTTTGGTTAGTGTTGCAACGGCGCAGGTTAAAGCTGTAGGGATAGCCAAGCTTAATGCGCATGGGCAGGTGGCAACCAAAACAGCGATTGTTACCCAAAATGCATGTTCGGGTTCGACATGGTACCAACCAATTGCTGTGATGGAGGCAAAGATCAGTAAACAGGCCACAAACCACTGGGCGACTTTATCGGTTACTTCAACAATTTTGGGCCTTTTCATTAAAGCGTTATGTTGAAGCTTAATGATCTGATTGAGTAGTGTGTTTTGCCCAACTTTGTTAATTTTTAAGGTGATAACGCCATCGTGATTCAATGTGCCAGCATAGACTTGATGATTGGTAAATTTTTTAATCGGGAGATGCTCACCTGTCATCATTGATTCGTCGACTGTACTCGTACCATCAACCACAATGCCATCGGCGGGGATTGTCTCGCCAGGTTTAACCAAGATTAAATCGTTTAATGTTAGGCTTTTCGCCGCAATGACTTCCTCTGTTGTACCAGATAATCGCCTAGCGGTAAGAGGCAAGAGTTTTTGCAAGTTAGCAGTAAACTCGCTTGCTTTCATTCGGGCTCTAAACTCGAGATACTTTCCAAGTAAGAGTAGAAAAGTAAACATGCAGATGGACTCAAAATAAACCTCGCCCACAGACATGACAGTCGCGTAGCAACTTGCACCATATGCGCCAAAAATAGCCAGTGAAACCGGCAGATCCATATTCAGTTGGCGGCTTTTAAGGCCTTTTACTGCGTTGGTCAAAAAAGGCAGGGCGGAATAGAGAATAACAGGCGACGCTAAAATTAAACTGATCCAACGGAAATATTGCTCAAACCCTTCTTCCATACCTGAGAACATGCCAAAGTACATGGCAAAAGCGAACATCATGACTTGCATAGTCATTAGCCCAGCAACACCTAAGCGACGCATATAAGCTTTCGCAGCAGCTTGTTTTTGCGCGGCTTCTTCATCTGCTTGGAATGGATACGCTTTGTATCCGATTTGCATCAGTGCGCCGATGATTTCACTGAGCTTGGTCGTTTCATCTTGCCACAAGATCATCGCTCGGTGGGTTGAGGTATTAACATCGACACGTTTAATGTCTGGGATTGCAAGTAACTGTTTTTCGATGAGCCAGGCACATGCTGCACAGCTGATCCCCTCAACACTGAGTAGTACTTCTTTTAAATTACCTTGTTCCGCCACAAAGTCTTTTTGAATATCTTTGTTATCGTAGCTGAGCAGTTCTTTTAATTGTTCTGGTACTAACTCTTCAACTTTACCGCTGGACTCTGTGCGGAATTTATAATAGTCACTCATTCCCTGCGCAAGGATTGTTTCTGCAACAGCTTGACAGCCTGTGCAACAGACTGGGTTGGCGATTCCTTCGAAAACAACTTCACCTTGAAATCCTGAAGGGACAGCTTCAAGGCAATGAAAACAACTTTTTGCCATAAGAATTACTTGTATTGAGGTGTAATAGAAACAGGCTTATCAGTTGGTAATTGCAAGTTCTCCTTCATTTTCCAACTGCCGTCCATAGGTTCAATGAACACGGTAAATGCGCCACTGTGTTCTTTATCTAGCAACGCGGTGTATGTCCCGCTAGCATTGGCAAGTAGGGTTGTGGAGAAGTCGTATTCTTTAATTGTTCGGTGATAAAACGATACTTTTAATGCGTTGACATTACTGCGATCGCCTTTGGTGAAATCAAAGCTGACTTTGTCATGTTCAACAATCAAATCGCCATGTAGATATAGCGCTTTTGCTTTATTGAATTTGCTCAACTCGAGGTTGATTGCTTTGCCTTTTTTGTAATAATCATCGACGACCATATCAGGACCGTTACCAACAGCATAAGTCACTAAAAATACGCACGCAATGATGGTGACGAGTGGGAAAAACATTAAAAACCAAGGCCAAAAATTCTTATACCACGGAGTTGGATTCATAATTATTCACTACTTTACATTGTTGTTTGTTTTGCTGCCTAACTAGGCGAGTTATAAATTAAATTTACGTTAGTTTGTTACTATAAGTAAGCCTCCATTATGGAGGCTTACATGTTTATGTCATGCTTATTTCTCTTGAGATAAGCTATATACATAGGCAGTTAAAAGATGAACTTTATCTTCACCTAAAATGTCTTTCCATGCCGGCATCACACCTGCGCGTCCATGACGTATTGACTCTTCAACAGCGCGTTTTGAGCCACCGTATAACCAAATATTATCGGTTAAATCAGGTGCACCGAATGGTAATCCAAGTGCGACAGAACCAGTACCGTCAGCACCGTGACAGGCTGCACACATAGCAAATTTAGCTTTACCAGCGTCAGCATCTTTTTGGTTTACTGTACGACCTGATAGGCTCAGTACATAAGCGGTCATTTCTTTTACACCTTGCTCACCTAATGCAGCTTCCCAACCTGGCATGGCTGCGACGCGACCATTCAATAAGGTTTCTTTGATTTGATCCGGTGTGCCGCCATATAACCAGTCTTTGTCAGTCAGGTTAGGGAAGCCAAGGCCACCACGCGCATCTGAGCCATGACACTGTGCACAGTTTTGAGCATACAGTCTTTGCCCGATTTCCAACGCGTCTGAATCTTTTGCAAGTGTTAATACATCTTGCTCTGCAAACGCTTTAAAGATAGGACCAAAACGTTCGTCCGCGGCTTCAAACTCTTTATCAAGCTGAACCCAGAGCCCTTTATCTTTTGCGTCTAACACAGCTTGTTTAGACTCTTCGAGCGATATGACACCTTGGTTAGAGCTAGTCCAACCGAGTAAACCAGCAAAATTACCTAAGCCAGGATACATTGCAAGGTAGTATACAGACCAAACGAATGTTGCGAAGAACATGTAAGTCCACCATTTTGGCAGTGGGTTGTTTAGTTCTTCGATGCCGTCAAACTCATGACCACAACTGGCACCTTCTTCGACACCTGTGTAGTTTTTCAGGTTCCAAATTAATAGGCCAAAAATGAGAGCCAGACATGCTAAGGTCAATACGATGACCCAAATACTCCAAAAGCTAGTCATTTTTCAGACTCCTTTTCCTCTTTTGAAATTGTGTTGTCGTGTTTTATTTCATCGTCGAATATGGCTTTTGCAGCGTCATCAAACCGACTTTTGGTTCGTTTGCTGTAAGCCCACACAACAATCACAATGAACAGTACTAAAATTACCAGAGTTAAAATGCCTCTGTATGTGCCGTAATCCATAATAAATTACTTCAAATGTGTGCCAAGTTGTTGCAAGTAAGCTATCAAGGCTTCCATTTCGGTTTTGCCTTGGACTGCTTGCTGTGCGTTCTTGATATCTTCGTCAGTGTAAGGAACACCAAAGTTCTTAAAGACTTCAAGCTTCTTAGCGGTTAATTTACCATCCAGTACGTTCTCTTCTAGCCAAGGATAACCAGGCATATTTGATTCAGGAACTACGGAGCGAGGGTCGATCAGGTGCGCATAATGCCAGTCGTCAGAATAACGACCACCAACACGCGCAAGATCAGGTCCAGTTCTTTTAGAACCCCATTGGAAAGGGTGATCCCAAACAGATTCGCCAGCGACGGAGTAGTGACCGTATCGTTCAACTTCATCCCTAAATGGGCGGATCATTTGTGAATGACAGTTGTAACAACCTTCACGGACATAAATGTCTCGGCCTTCCATCTCAAGTGCAGTTAATGGGCGCAGGCCCTCAACTGGCTTTGTCGTGTCATCTTGGAACATCAGTGGCGTTATTTCTACTAGTGCACCGAAGCTGATCGCAAACACTGTGAGAATCGCCATCAATCCAACGTTCTTTTCTACTATTTCGTGTTTATTTGTCGAGTTATTATTGCTCATAGTCGATACCTCTTAAGCCATTTGCGTGTTTGCATCAGTAGCAAGAGAGCCACTTTTTGCAGTAACAGTGCGGTATACGTTATAAGCCATTACTAGCATGCCGACTACGATGAACACACCGCCTAGGAAGCGCATGATATAGAATGGATATGAAGCTTCTAGAGATTGCACAAAGCTGTACATCAATGTACCGTCAGAATTGACTGCTCGCCACATCAAGCCTTGCATTACACCTGAAATCCACATAGCAACGATATATAAAACAACGCCTACAGTGTGTAACCAAAAGTGTGTATTAACCAGTTTCACGCTATACATGTTTGCATGGCCAAATAATGCAGGGATTAAGTGGTAGATAGCACCAATTGAAATCATTGCAACCCAACCAAGTGCACCAGAGTGAACGTGGCCTACAGTCCAGTCAGTGTAATGCGATAGGGCATTTACAGACTTGATTGCCATCATTGGACCTTCAAATGTTGACATACCGTAGAATGACAGAGAAACAACTAAGAAACGTAATACTGGGTCGGTACGAAGCTTATGCCATGCGCCAGATAGCGTCATAATGCCGTTGATCATACCGCCCCATGAAGGAACAAATAAAATCACTGACATAACCATACCTAGAGACTGAGTCCAGTCTGGTAGAGCTGTATAATGAAGATGGTGAGGACCAGCCCAAATATAAAGAGAAACAAGCGCCCAGAAGTGCACGACTGACAATCTATATGAATATACAGGACGTCCAGCTTGCTTAGGAACGAAGTAATACATCATACCTAAAAATCCAGCGGTTAGAAGGAAGCCTACCGCGTTGTGACCGTACCACCATTGCACCATTGCATCTACCGCACCTGCGTAGATGGAGTATGACTTAGTCAGTGATACCGGCACAGCCATGCTGTTAACGATGTGAAGAACGGCAACAGTGATGATAAATCCTGCATAGAACCAGTTCGCGACATAGATATGAGATACTTTACGGTTAATCAATGTGCCGAAAAAGACGACTGCGTAAGTTACCCAAACGACTGCAATTGCGATATCAATAGGCCACTCTAGCTCTGCATATTCTTTCGAGCTTGTAATACCTAAAGGTAGTGTAATCGCGGCGGCAACGATAATCGCTTGCCAGCCCCAAAATGTAAATGAAGCTAATTTGTCGGAGAAGAGACGCGTTTGACATGTGCGTTGCACGACGTAATATGACGTTGCAAATAATGCACTAGTACCAAAGGCGAAAATAACAGCGTTCGTATGTAACGGACGAAGTCGAGAGTAAGTTAACCATGGAATGTCGAAGTTTAAAGCAGGCCAAGCAAGTTGCGCTGCGATAAATACACCTACACCCATGCCAACGATGCCCCAAATCACTGTCATAATAGCGAATTGGCGTACAACTTTATAATTGTACTCAGTTTGTGATGCTACTGTTTGGCTCATTTTCTGGATTCCGCTGCAGTTAATGCGTTTAGAAATGATTAACCTGTAAAACAGGCCCTCTTTTATATTTCAACAGTCCCGCTTTGCGTACGCTAAATAAGCCAAAGCAAGCCTGAGAAACCCTTATTTTTGCAAGGAAATAATAATTTTTTTGCAAAACAAAAGATACCTAAAACACCCCAAAGCATGACATCAATCAAGTTTTCAGCAGGTAGTTTAAAACCGTCCAGTTTTCATGACCACGGTCAATTCAACCGAGATTTATTCTAACCTTGGCTGGCCCTCAAAGCTTGATAAGCGTAGTATCATAGGCACACAATTTTGACTCTAGTCAGCTTAGATTATGCGCTATTTTTCAACATTCGCTTCGATAATTTTAATTTATTTACTTACGTCTTGCTCAGAGCTATATATAAGTATACATGAAAGTTCAGAAAAAAGTGAAAGTTCAGTCAATACTAAAAATTGTACATCGTCTAAGCCATGTAAGTTGGGAAAAAATACAGAGTTTTGGGTTTCTAAAGAGAGTTTGAAAGCAGAGGAGCTGTTTAAAGTGTATTTAAAGAGCCCTTTTATACAATCGATTGACTTGGCACACATAGAAGGGGTTTCTATGTACATGGGCAAAATTCCAATTTCATTCGAATCGCATGACCAGGGCCTTTGGGTTGCTGAAGCTATGGTTGGCGCATGTAACCTTGAACAAATGAAGTGGAAAATTGTACTTTCTGGTTTGAAGGAGGGGCTTGATACTTCAGCGCCTGTTTTTTATACGACGCGTTAGACTTCAAATACTCACCAAGTCACATAGCCTCACAGACTGGCTTTACATGTATCTTTTCTCTACTACAATTTTGCATGTTGTCGCTTTTTAAATGTCGAAATTGTAATCTATTTGATGAATTTTACGTTAAAATTTTGATTTTTTTCGGTTCTTGTTAGCTAAGAATTTACCTTTATACTCAGTTCAAAAATTTCTCTACAGCAGCCTATATTTGGGCCTTTATTGCTAACCAACACATTCTACAGTCCTCGCTAAGTGTGCATTAACTAACAAGAAATATTGATAAAAATTTAATCAATTCACTAGAGTTTTGGCCTTTAGCAACTACGCTTAAAGCGAATAAAAGAAAAATTCTAAGGCATTTAAGGAGGCCTCCTGTGGTGAATAGCAAAATTTACCGTTCCTATCTTTCAGTCTCAATCGCATTAACACTTGGTTTAACCGGGTGTAGTCTTTTTGACAGCGAAGATTCTTCAAGTACGGTTCCTGTGGAGCCTTTGCCTTCAAACATTGAAGGTAGTGCTTCTGTAGACTTTAACGTTTTCATTTCCGGAAAAGCTGTTAAAGGGACACTTAGAGGTGCAGAGCTCACTGTAAAAGAACTAAAAAATGGTGAGTTTGTAGATGTTGCCTTTAGAAGCGAGTTAGAAACAATAGAGAAAACAGCAACAGCGACAAGCGAAGCGGCTGCAATTGAGCTGGCTAGATCACAAATATTAAGTGAAAGCCCTCAGTCATTGCTTACTGCTGATGATGGCACTTATGGGTTTTATATTGACCAGCAGTTTAGCGGCGCTTTGTATATAACAATTAAAACCACGAAAACCAGTGGATTTATAAAATGTGATGCCTTTTTGGGATGTGGTGATTTTGCCGAAAGCTCAGATAATGATGCAAATTCTAACTCCAAAATTGACTTTGATGAATGGTATCAAGATGACTTGACGCTCAATGTTGTGAAGGAAATAACAGCACAAGCCAATCGACAAGCAAGAGGGGCTGAGGGAACAACAAAGTTTTATGTTGCGAATGTTACTATTTTTACCACTTTAGCATCTGAGCTATTACAAAGAGTGTCGCAAGATGGAGGAGTTGTAAACGCCGAAAGTGTAGCTGATGCGAGTTTGAATACGCTACTTATTTTAATGGGCCCTGAAGCAGCAAAGGATGCGGTGTTGTTATCAGGTGATATATCGTTGGGAGGTGCAGTTGATTTCACAGATGTTACCTCAGAAGATACGATAGATGCGGGTACTTTAGCGCTTATTAATGTTGCATCAACTCTTCAAAATATCGCTTCTAATTCTGGCAGCGGTACTACATTGAATTCTGTGCTCGAAACTCTCAAGCAAGGTGTTAGTGATGGAAGCCTTAAAGGCAGTGAAGACGCTGCTGTTGCTCAATTGGCCGCGACGCTGCAAGAAGAAGTAAACAAAACCGCAATAGTGTTTGTAGCCATAGCGAGTGGTGATATTGAAGCAATTAAAGCAGCGCTAAAGGAAGTTGCTCCAGAGCTTGACGATGAAGCATTAAATGAGCTTGCAGAAAAGGCCAAAGATGCTCGAGACCAAGCGATTGAATCGGGTGCAACAGACGAAAATGCGCTTGAAGAAGCTGCTGAAGACTCAAAAAACGCGGTAAGTGACTTAGGGTGTGAAGGTGATGAGTGTAATACAGACGATGATACATTAATAAATGACAGTCTAAATGAGCTTTTGACCGCCATAGCAGAATCTCAAACACAACTCTCTTCTTTAAACGAAACATTCACTGGTTTAAATACGACTTTGCAAATAGTGATAGGGTTAGGTGAAGCTGCTCAGACTCAACAGGAGAAAGAGAATTATTTAAAAGCTGCAGATGACTTAATAGCTGAGCTTGCAAGCTCTAACTTACAACAAGAAACAAGCATTTTAGCATCAATTTCCGCTCAAGCTTTAGCAAGTGCTGAGGGGCTGCTGGCATTAACCGCAGCTGCCCAGCCTGCTGTTACAAGCTCTCAAGCTCTTGTAAATGATGTTGCATCCTTGAATACAAATATTGGTGTGTTTGTAGCGTCTGCAAACGCGGAAAGAGACAAAGCAATAGCTGCACTAGACGATGCATCGAGTGCCGCCAAGGTATTGGCTGAAGCCGCAATTGAGCGCGCAGTACAAAGTGAGCAGTCATTTAATACTTCTAATTCTGACTATCAAGCACAGGTCGCGGAAGCGACGAGCTTGTTCGCCTCTGCAGGTTCAGACCTGACTGCGTTAGAAGCTGCATTAGTCAGTGCTCAGAGTGCGATAGATAAGTTTAACGCATTAAATGCATTGACCGCTGATATTTTGAATGATGTAGATCTTGCTAAAACGCGCGCTGATGAATATTTAGTGATCGCGAGGACCGATGCACAAAAAGAAGAAGCGGAACAGTTTGTCGCTGCCTCTACCACAAGACAGCAAACAGTAACTGCAAATGTAACTGCCTTCAAAGCTTCTGAATCAGGCACTCGCTCTTTGAATAGTAATATATCGTTTAGCGTTGATAATGCGAGAGGTAAATCAGGTACAGACAAAATGACATCAGTTGCGTTTGTTACCAAAGAAGGTGCGGATGCGGTATTTAATGCTGGCGAAGTTGTATATGACGTGTTGAGGGATATTTGGGATCAAAACTTGGACTCAGGTGCTCATACCGGCACCGCGCCAAATTATCCAGAATGGACGTATAGATACAACACAGATACATACGCAATCGAGCTTACCAACACGCAAGGTGATGAGGAGATACTGGCTAACGCACAGGTCAATTCAGGCGCAACGAGTAAAATTATTTTAACTTGGACGGGTACATTAAAATCAACAGATGGGCAAACGGTATTGGTAAAATCGCCTGACTTGGCAGAATGTGAGAGATGGTCACTTGACTTAATCGCACAGCCAAATGCGTCATGCTCGGTTGTGTTTATTGATGGCAGTATAACAACGATTGAAGATGCTAGAAACTTTGATGCTTCTAGCGCTAAAACATTCAACATCGTTGAGTTCATTGATGGTCAATATGGTTTCAATGGAACGCTTTCATCTGAGCTAACCTCTACAGATAATGCTGGAAACACAGTCCCATTATTTGTTAGCGGCGCGATTGAACACTTGAATATAGTTATGTCAGGTACAACCGAAGACCTTGTATTTACAGCTGATTTTGAGCTTAAAAATGAAGATGAGAATGACGACCTTGGTTTAGCCAAAATAATGCTAAATGAGTTCAATGGTTATGTGTTTAATGTCAACTTGTTAGACACTGATAGACCTTTGGTTGGTGACGTAACGATATATAACGATACGACGCCAGTTAAGGTGGGTGATGTTATTGAAATCACAAATGGGTTTAGAGTCACTTACGTTGATGGCCAAGTAATTGATTACACTGATATTGACTTCTTGGGGCAAAACATCAACTAACTTTTCTAACAATAATAAAGGAAGGCGGTGTTTTACCGCCTTTGAATTCATAATTATGACAAATCCAAATGCACTTGTTCTTGCAGTATGTTTTACAGGCTCTACTTATGCCAATGATTTTGAAATAATTAATACATTTGATTCAGAAATATATACTGAAGCACAGCCCGTCAAATCTTTTCTCGATGAGTTTGATAAGCCCCTTAAATCGGGGGACAGTGCATTTACATTTAATGTCTTCGAACTCGGAGTGAAGTACAAAGGCATTGCTGTTGGTGCCCAGAGCCGATACAACTATGCACTTGAGTTTGATCCAGATACTGCACTGTTCACTTACCTAGAAAAAAACGACTTACCGTTTGAACAAAGAAATTATCGTTATTATCTAAAGGGGAAGCAATCTACATCTCACGGTATATTCTTTTCTTATGATTTTAATTTCTTTGATAAAACCTTGATCATAGTGCCGAAGGTTACCTACTATCAGAGTGCTCACTTTCAAGATGCTGTAGTGGATGGTACGGTTTTTAGTGATGAAATTAAGGGAGCATTACAAACACAATATTTCTTCTCGAAAGATATTTTGTTTAAGTCATTTACCCCTGACCAAAGCCCTGACGGTGAGGGCTACTCGGTTGATTTAACTATAAAATGGCAAGTAAACGATGACCTCACTTTATCTTTTAAAAGTCTAGATCTTATCAATGAAACCCAATATTCAGGCGTTGGCTTTGTAAACGGCATTACGACAGATGTGCCATTCACTGAACGAGGCGACAGTATTGAGACTTCCCCTTCTATTCGTTTGCGAACTTCGGCATTTGGTCGTGAAGTAGATTATTCCTTTGAACATGATGCTAGGTATTACTTTGATGTGCAATATCGGTTAAATGACAGAGTGTCATTCGATGTGAACACTCGACATTTTTATAAAGATACGTTTATACAAGGGAATATTAATTATCACTTTAATGATAGTTGGCGCGTATTTTCAGGGTATGAAACAAACTCTAAGGCCATTGTGGTAGGCGTTGCCAATGACTATTTTGGGTTTTCTGTCAAAACAGACCATTTGGATCTTGATGACGCATACTACGCAAACATTAATTGGTTTATCCGCTTAGTGCTGTAGGAGAATAATAATGAAAAAAGTAAGTGGTTTATATTTACTTATGGCATTGATGGCCGGTTGTGGTGGAAGTGGTGGAGATGTTCCCCAAGTTTCTGACATTCAACCCGGTTTTGGGAATGATACAGCTGAGAGGTTTGACGCTAATATACGTTTTTATTTACCAGACTTTGTAGATAAAAGCGGTAATTTAACAGTGACTAATCTCAGCGATAATTCACAGGAAATACATAACGTAGAGTCGTTGAATCAATTTGCACTTACAGTCACAGTTGGCGGGCAATACAACCTTATGTATACGCCAAATAGTAGCACTGTGACATGTCCAAAATTATCAGGTTGTGGTCGTTCATTGTTAAATGATCCTAATGATCTGGATGGCAATAATGAAATCGATCATGGTGAGCCAATTAATGCAGAAGTTGATTTTGAGTTGATAGTATTACCAACACCAGGCATTAACCAAGTATTATTCTCCAGTTTCAATAGCGCAATAGCCAATTCTAAATGGGATAGCTCAATTTGGTCACTCACATCGGCACCGAATTATCACCTGACGCAAAGTACCATTCATAGCAAGCAAAAGGCTGAATATGTGTCAGATGTAATGACATATATTGATGTGATTTATCAGCATAATCAAAACCAGAAAGACAGTGAGTTATTTGTCAATGCTATTGGGGAAGGGGTGAGTGGTAATAGTGCAGCACTAAACCCGTATAGAGAGCTTGCCAATGAGTACATAATCGAGACGTTAACGACAGAAGAAACTAATTCTCTCTATAGAGGAGTATCAGAAAAGGTATTAATTGAAGTAAATGAATTGCTTAGAGTAAATGCAAGTCGTGAGTTACATACAGAAATTGAGCCGTATAGTAATGATTTACTGAATGAAGTGCGAAATGCTATCGGTGTATTACGTTTGCAAGATGAGCAATATAGTGAAGATTTAAAAGTAAAGCTCGAAGAGGTGGAAGAGCTGGTTAATGATGATTCTCAAGATGCATTATTGATTGCGCTTGAGGTGATTGGTGATGTTGTAAAGCATGTTTCTCCTTTTGAAAATTCATTGCCGGGAAATTATACCCTGCCAGGTTTAGATATTGATTACCAAACAGAGGGCGGTTTTAGGTGGGTTGTGACCGGCGTAAGAAAAGGGTTTGAAGTAAATGTTGATATCACGGTTCCAGAGTGGAGGATAAGTCCGACATTGGGTGATAAAATTATCGGGTTTGGTATTGGTGAAGTATCGAAACCTAGTACGAAACTTGAATATAGTTTTGATGAGTTTGAAATTGTTAGTAAGGGTAGCTTTGACCCTAATAACATAGATGAAGTTATTGGCGTTGCAAACGCATTGGGAGATATAAAGCTCTCACAGGGTGACGCAGTTTTAACTGGTCGCGTCGATGTAGATTATTCAAGGCAAAACTTGAGCATTCGCAGTACCAAATCTATTATACCTTACCTATCTGTTGATGGTGTTCTGACAACTGACAATCAAGTCACACCACTACGTATATATGCTAATGAGCGTTCACCATTAGCACTAAGAACAGATATGGATCTGGTTTTTGGTGCTCAGCTGGAGTTGTCTCTCAACGGTGGTAAAGACCTTAGAATACAAGTAACTGGAGAGCCAGACGATTTATCTGACTTCACGACTGCGGATATTGCAATCATACTTGGCGGTCATGTGAGTGAAATTACGGTGACAAACCTTGTAGGCAATATCAATGTCATTGTTCGAGGTAGAGACGGTTATTGGTTAGATATCAAGAAAAAGAAAGATTTGTATACGGGTGGTTTTTATTTTGGTGATAAACTCGTTGCTGATGTACGAACAATTAGAGGTATTCCTGGCATTCTATTTCCTGATGGAAGCTTCGAGTCCTTGTTCTAGCAGTTGGGATTAAGTAGTTAAGGGGCCTATAGAGGTCCCTTTTTTGTTTTGGATAGAAAATGAAAAAAATCGTTGTGGTTGAAGCGCTAAAAATGGCATTAGAAAAAAAGTTATACGAGGCGCAGGAAGCGGCAAATAGTGCAAGGCAAGACGCGATTCATGAACAAAGTGCGGCTGAAACACAGTATGACTCTTTGAGTATTGAATCTGGCTATTTAGCTGAAGGCCAAAGTGAGCGAGTAGAGCAAGCGCACCGTGCCATTAATGCATTTGCATCGGTTTTTAAAGCTGAAGTTAACGACACGGTGGCTGAGGGCGCATTAATTAAGTTGAGTGATGAGGAAGGTGTTCATTTTTGGTATTTTATAGGCCCTGTAGAGGGCGGTCTTAAAATCATGATTTTAGAGACGCAAGTATTGGTGCTTACATTGCAGTCACCTCTTGGCTTGGCTTTAAAAGGGAAGATGTTGGGTGATGATGTTGAATTTGATTTTAATGGTTCAAAGCGTATTTTTTATATAGATAAAATTATTTAAGTACTTTTATAAATATGAAGATATTGAAATATCAAATTTGCATGTTTACAAAGTAAGCTGGCATTAGTGATTAAAAGTTGTTTATTCTAGCTGTGCTCGTTAGCACTGTATTTAACTCATAAATAAGGAATATTTAATGGGCTTTAAAGTTAATCATTATGCCGCTAAAACAATAAGTAGAACTCATACCGTCGATTGGGAATTGATTTCAATCGAGCTCATAATAGGTGTTATTTGTATCGTACTGGCTGTTGTTGGATTTAAAGCCAACATGTTGCTTATTTTTATTCCTGCTGCATTGATATCATTTCTTTGTCTGGTGGGGATTGTGTATAGCTTATATTTTTATATACAAGAAAAAAGAGCGAAAAAACCATGAAATCTGGTAGGTAAAGCTTACTGCCGAACATACTATACAGACACTCAACGACACATACATAATGAGCTATGAGTACAATATTTTATAAGCCTAATATTTGAATCATAGCTTGCCAATACTTCATGTAACTTAGGCCTCAGCTAGACCTTGTTAATTTATGACCTCTAGACTCTACTGACTTGATTTAGTTATATTTATTAATAACTCCCGGTTGCAATGCTTTTGTTGTCAACAAGAAAAAAGCTTTTTCTAGAGGCTACATACTGAGTAGGTATAGAGTGTAAATAGCGTTATTTTCTAAAAATATTCGTGCGGTTTATCGTCTTAACATCAATTACTATTTAACAGCTAAGCAGGATATATGGTTGCAGGTACACGTGGCTATGAAAGTGGCGTTCAATCTTTCGCGAAGGCGAGCTTTGGGTTGAAGTTTGAAGATATCAACCAAGATTTTTTATCTCTTTTACCCGCTCAGGGTTCAAAAGTGTTGGATGCAGGGTGTGGGGTAGGTCAAAACGCCGCAGCACTGTGTGAGTTAGGTTATGATGTGTGTGCGATAGAGCCTTTAACTGCTTTTTTAGATAAGGCTAAGGCTCGCTATTCAGATCTGCCTATTGAGTGGCTAGCGGATAGTTTACCTGATTTAAAACGACTTAATTCCGCCGAGAATGTCTTTGACTTTATATTGTTAGATGGTGTTTGGCATCATTTGAGTTATCAAGAACGCAAGCAATGCCTTAACCGACTTTATGAATTATTGGCGCCCAGCGGTATTTGTGCGGTTTCGCTTAGGAATGGCCCTGCTGGATTGGGTACTCATGTTTTCCCAACAAGCAATGAAGAGCTGTTGAGCATGGCACTAGAGTCTGGCTTGGAAGTGGTTTTTCAAGTGGCAAATCAACCAAGTAAAATGCCCAATAAACATGATGTCACTTGGTCTCGCATTGCACTACGAAAATAGTTTTTTTCGAACAATTTTGCGATACGAACTTGGTGTTTGGTTCATTTGCTCTTTGAATGCTCGGGATAGCTGACTTTGTGAATTAAACCCAACGGTGAGTGCGATCTCCTGAATACTCAAGTTGCTCGAAGCTAAGAGTTCACATGCTTGCTGAAGCCTGACCTCCTGCAGGTAAGCAATGGCTGTTTTACCTGTGGCTATTTTAAAACGCCTATTGAAGCTGCGGTAGCTCATATTAAACTGCTGAGCTACGGCGGCGAGTGATTCAACGGAGCTGGCGTTGTTTTTCAGCCAAAATTGAATTGCTGCAATTTGCTCATCGCTATATCTATCTACGGCCCCTTCCAAATAGCGTTGTTCTTCATAGGGCTTTCTGATTTCATGAGAAAAATTTTGCTGAACATGATTTGCAGCATCTTTACCATAAAATTGACCAATTAAATGCACAATGACATCAGCAAGCGCATTGAGGCTTGCCACTGTGTAAAGCCTATCCGACTGAGTAATAAAGTAATCTGGTTTCAAGTCCACGTTTGGGTAGCTTTTCATAAACTGATTAGCATAATGCCAGTGGGTCGTTGCAGAGTGGCCATTTAAAACTCCGGACTCAGCTAAAAAGCACACACCCGTACCAACTCCGATAATGGTTGCACCTTGTTTCCTAGCACTGTCAATATTTTTAGCCAATAGCGGGTTGTGTTTTACGACTGGCCGAGGGTTGCGCCAAATACTTGGAACAATGATGTAATCATAGCCCTCTAATGCACCAAAGTCAGATTGTACATCCATGGTCATGCCAATATTCGCTTTGACTGGGCGACCACTCTCACTTAGACAATGGATCTCCAGGGCTTGAAATCGCTCTTTGTTATGTCGCTTTGCATAAGCCTCTCCCGCTTTGAGCATTTCGATGGGCAGTGTGACGCTGGTGATCAATAATTGTTCGTATAACGTAAGGGCAATTCGTATTTTTTCCATAAAACTCATCGGATCTGCAAAAGTTGGCGAATATTGTCAATTCAGTGGCGAATTTTGTAAAGTTATATTATCTACTTCATTCTAGAATTATTGCAACAAATAAGTATTAAAGAGTTAAGTATGACAGCATTACCTATTATTGTCGGTATGGGTGGTATTAATGCCGCAGGTAGAACATCTTTTCACCAAGCATATCGCAGAATTGTGCTCGATAAATTAGATCAAAGCACCAGAGCAGATACCTTTTTAGGTCTCGCAACTTTAATGAATTTGGTCTCTGTTGAAGGTGATAACCTCGTTACTCAAGATGGAGAAGTTATCACTAAAGCGGATGTTGAGAGTAAAGTAGGTGAACAGGTCATTGCTGGTACTTTAATTCGTAAAATTGAAAAAAATCACTTTGATGTTGATGCAACACATTGGCAGCAAAAGCTGACAATTACGGCTAATACCGAGCAAGGTATTCGTTTTACTTGTCGCAAAAGAGACTTACCAACGCCTGTGCCAAGCAGTTGGTCAGTAGAAGAAGTGGATGCAAAAACTGTTAACGTTCATGTGTCAGAGCAGCTTGAAGTAAAACACGATAGTTATAGAGATAACCCGATAAAAGCGGCGGGTCAGCTACCAACTGGCTTTGAGCCAGCAAAAATGTATAACAGCCGCTACCAGCCTAGAGGTTTGCAGGCGACCATCTTCGCAGCGACAGATGCAATAAAATCAACTGGCCTAGATTGGGACAATGTAATGTGTAGCGTTAAACCTGATCAAATAGGCACTTATTCGGCATCAGTCGCAGGCCAAATGGACAATGAAGGTTTAGGCGGTTTGGTTAGAAGTCGATTAAGAGGCGATCGCGTAAGCACCAAGCAATTAGCACTTGGTTTAAATACCATGTCGACGGATTTTATAAATGCATATGTAACGGGTAGTGTAGGAACGACTTTTTCAACAGCCGGTGCATGTGCAACTTTCTTGTACAATTTACGTGCAGCAGTCAATGACATTCAAGCAGGTCGTACACGCGTGGCTGTTGTTGCCAGTGTTGAATGCGCGTTAACGCCAGAAGTCATTGAAGGCTTTGGTAATATGGGCGCTCTTGCAAACGAAGAAGGGTTGAAAAAGCTAGATAATGCAGACGAAGCTGATCATCGCAGAACGAGCCGCCCGTTTGGTGAAAACTGTGGTTTCACCATAGGTGAAGGTGCACAGGTTGCTATTCTAATGGATGACAAACTTGCGTTAGAACTAGGTGCAGAAGTGATGGGCTCTGTTGTTGATGTATTTGTAAATGCAGATGGCGTTAAAAAGTCAATTACAGCACCTGGCCCAGGTAACTACATTACCATGGCAAAATCTGTTGCGTTGGCACAAGAAATTGTTGGGCAAGAGTCTTTGCAAAAGCGCAGCTTCATCTTGGCGCATGGCTCTAGTACACCGCAAAACCGCGTAACTGAATCGGCTATCTATCACAAAGTCGCTGAAGCGTTTTCAATCAACGGTTGGAAGCTTGCAGCGCCAAAAGCCTATGTCGGTCATACAATTGCACCTGCATCTGGCGATCAGTTAGCAATAGCCCTAGGCGTATTTAGTCACAATATTATGCCGGGTATTACAACAATTGATAAAGTCGCTGATGATGTATTTGATGAACACTTGGATATCCGTAACTACCACTATGAGTGTGGAGATATGGATATTGCGTTTATCAACTCGAAAGGGTTTGGTGGTAACAACGCGACGGCGACTGTATTTTCACCAAAAGTGACTGCGCGTTTGTTGGCTAAACGTCACGGTGAAGCTATGGTAGCTGAATATCAGCAGAAGCTTGAAAAAACAACAGAGAATCAACAGGCGTATAAGCAAGCGGCTGATTTAGGTAATTATGAACTGATATATCGTTTTGGTAACGGTATGGTTGATGAGTCGCAGCTGACCATAGATCAAAATGAGTTACACATACCTGGCTTTGATGAAGCGATTAAGCTTACAGGAAATAATCAGTATTCTGATCTGAGCAAATAGTATTAATGTTAAGCAACAAAGGCGCTAAGGAGTAGCGCCTTTTTTTGTCTTTACGCATTTAAATATTGTGCGTGGAACTCAATGTGCTGCTCAATAAAGGAGCTAATAAAGAAGTAACTATGGTCGTACCCATCATGTAGCTGATAATCGACATCGTAGCCAATTGCCTTAGCTGCATTGAGTAAAGCTTCAGGCTTAAGCTGCTCTGTTAAAAAAGTGTCATCACCACCTTGGTCTATTTTGATGGGGAGCTTTCTCTCTATTTTGTGCTCTAACATTAGCTTGGCTGCATCGTATTGCGCCCATAGAGACTCATCCTCACCCAAGTAACCTGTAAATGCTTTCACACCCCAAGGGCAGTCCATTGGATTTGTGATTGGTGCAAACGCAGAGATACTTGCATATTGATGGCTATTTTTAAGGCCGATAGTCAGTGCGCCGTGACCACCCATTGAATGTCCACTGATGGCTTTTTTATCCGAAACAGGAAAATTTGACTCGATCAGTTTAGGTAGTTCAACTGTGATGTAGTCATACATTTTATAGTGAGCGGCATAGGGGGCTTGAGTGGCATTTAAATAAAAGCCTGCACCGAGACCGAAGTCGTAGCTGCCATTTTCATCATCAGCAACATCTTCACCACGAGGACTGGTGTCTGGCGCGACAATGGCAATACCATGTTCACTCGCATACTTAAACACGCCTGCTTTTTGCATGAAGTTTTCATCGGTACAGGTGAGTCCCGAAAGCCAATAGAGTACAGGCAACTTATTATTTTTAGAGTCTGTTTTTGGCAAAAAAATGGCGAATGTCATTTCGCAGTTATTTGCTGCACTTTGGTGTTTGAAACGCTGATGTAAACCGCCAAACACTTTATTTTCGCTGATTAATTCCATATATTTCGCAACTTAAAATTAAATCCAAATTGAAAATGGTCAAAACGGTGAGACTACGCTCACCGCTTAAGCTGATAGTTAGTAGTGGATAACTGAGCGAATGCTCTTACCCTTGTGCATTAAATCAAATGCGTCGTTGATGTCATCTAATGCCATTGTGTGGGTTATGAAGTCATTGAGTTTAAACTCTCCAGCCATGTATCTTTCAACGATTTCCGGCAGCTCAGAACGGCCCTTTACGCCACCAAAAGCAGTACCACGCCAGACGCGGCCAGTTACCAGCTGGAATGGGCGAGTAGATATCTCTTGACCAGCGCCGGCTACACCAATGATAACTGATTCACCCCAGCCTTTGTGACAACATTCTAGTGCACTGCGCATCACGTTAACGTTACCAATGCATTCGAATGAGAAGTCAACGCCACCATCGGTCATTTCAACAATCACTTCTTGAATCGGCTTATCATAATCGTTCGGGTTGATTAAATCCGTTGCGCCAAGTTTCGTTGCCAGTTCAAATTTGTCGGTGTTGATGTCCACACCAATAATGCGGCTGGCACCTGCCATCGTCGCACCAATGATTGCTGATAAGCCAATGCCACCAAGGCCAAAAATTGCCACAGTGTCACCTTTTTGTACTTTCGCTGTATTTAATACAGCACCCATACCGGTTGTAACACCGCAGCCGAGTAAGCAGATCTCTTCAAGAGGCGCTTCTTTGTTCACTTTAGCAAGAGAAATCTCTGGTAATACAGTGTACTCAGAGAAAGTTGAAGTCCCCATATAGTGGTAAATTGGCTCACCATCTTTATAGAAACGGGTTGTGCCATCAGGCATAAGCCCTTTGCCTTGTGTTTCTCTTATTTTTTGGCATAGATTGGTTTTACCTGATGTGCAGAACTTACACTCACCGCATTCAGGCGTGTAAAGAGGGATAACGTGATCACCGATTTCTAAACCTGTTACACCTTCACCTATGGCTTCAACGATGCCTGCACCTTCGTGCCCTAAAATTGCAGGAAAAACACCCTCTGGATCTTCACCTGATAGGGTAAATGCATCTGTGTGACAAACGCCTGTGGCCGTGATTTTAACCAACACTTCGCCAGCTTGGGGCATCATGACATCGACTTCTTCGATGCTAAGGGGTTTACCTGGGCCCCATGCGATGGCCGCTTTGGACTTGATAAATTGTGCCATGTTGTTGTTTTCCTATTTTTATAGAGAGACATAAGTATAACCTTTATTATAAATTTGATAATCTCGAAAATAATAAAAGACTTTTACGGATTTGTAATAATGGATAGGTGGGTTGGCATAGATGAATTTGTCGCAGTGGCTGTGTATGGCTCTTTTACCGGCGCTGCGGAGCAGTTAGATACCTCAGTAGCGCAAGTGAGTAGGCGGGTTAAAACGCTTGAAGGCACACTCGGCTATCAACTATTAAACCGAACAACAAGGAAGCTCTCTTTAACAACAGAAGGAAATGTTTTTCTATCTCATGCGAAGCACCTACAACATGCACTTGATGATGCGACATCGGCTTTGCGACAAAGAGATAGCCAACCGGCGGGTAAAATAAAAATGACAGCGCCGGTGATGTATGGCGAGCAATACATTATGCCACTGGTGAATGAATTTATGACCTTGTATCCGAATATACAGATCGACATGGAGCTTAATAACAACAAATTGGATTTGATAGAGCAGGGGTTTGATTTTGCGATTCGCTTAGGCAACTTAAAAGACTCGTCAATGAGGGCAAGGCTGTTGTCTCACCGCCAAACATTCGTGTGTGGCTCGCCCGCATATTTAGCTAAGTCGACCCCCATAAAGTGTATTAAAGATTTAGAACAACATGTTTGCTTAGTGGGTCAATCGAGTGTGTGGCGCTTTTTAGATAATGGGAAAGAGCATCAAATGAATGTTAAAGGCCGTTTACGTTGCAATAGTGGCTGGGCGCTAGTAGATGCTGCGAGACAAGGCTTGGGTTTGGCACAATTACCTCATTATTACTTGATGGAAGCAATAGAAAATGGAGAGCTTGTTGAAGTGTTAAATACGTATAGACCAGAGTCCGAAGGTATCTGGGCGGTTTATCCGCCCAGACGATATTTACCCACTTCGGTAAGAGAGTTACTAGAGTTTATTGCCAAAGGCTTAAAAACACCTTAGTCCTCAGCGCTTGTTGAAAGTGACATGGCCTCTAATGCTTTATTCAGTGCTGCTTCACGACTGTGACAAAATGCATCAGTACCGAGCTTTTCACGGATGTTGATTTTGTTCAGTTTCTCACTAGTCTCTTGGTTGGGTGAGTAGATGAAAACTTGAACGTTGGCATCGATTGCATCTGTGATGGCGTTCTCGATGGCTAAGCTCACTGTGACATCTAACATGGCAACATCACTTAAATCCAAGACCATGGTCTTATATTCGCTGATATACCTGTGTTGGCGTGCAATGGCTTTAGAGACACTGAAAATCATTGGTCCAGACAAGTAGAAGAATAGCAATTTACCTTGTGCTTGCTCTAATAATGCCTTTTCATGACTGCTCAATGGCACATCTTCGTCAGTGTCATTGTCACTAATGGCTTTTACATGCTGCTCTTGTACTCGGCTCAAGCGCTCAATCACCATGATGTTTGAAATAAACACACCTAGGCCGACTGCAACAATTAAATCAACAAATACAGTGAGTAACATCACGCCATACATAATAGCCATTTGGCTGATACTCAATTTGTGCGCGCGTTGAATAAAGCTCCAATCAAGTATGTTGTAGCCCACATAAACGGCAATACCGGCAAGCACTGCCATAGGAATAGGCTCTGTTAATCCCCCAGCAACAAACACAACCGCCATTAATATCAGTGCACGAATAATACCCGCAAGCGGTGAGCGTGCG
This sequence comes from Pseudoalteromonas sp. MMG033, assembly GCF_057197785.1. Lineage (NCBI taxonomy): Bacteria > Pseudomonadati > Pseudomonadota > Gammaproteobacteria > Alteromonadales > Pseudoalteromonadaceae > Pseudoalteromonas > Pseudoalteromonas sp. MMG033. The sequence continues at coordinate 4,311,798 of NZ_CM170070.1, read as the reverse complement.
CCAACTTGAATATTAACAACTGTCCCCATAGTCGCGCCTGCACCAGGTAGGGCACCACACAAACCTGAAATCATATTTGCAATGCCTTGTCCGCGAAGCTCTTTGTCAGAGTCGTGTTCAGTACGAGTTAAACTGTCACCAATCACTGCGGTAAGTAATGTATCAATACATCCCAAGGTGCCTAAAACAAGCGCATCAATCACCATGGAAGTAAACTGCTCTGCTGTAAACGTCGGCCAGACAATAGAAGGGAGCCCGCTGGGTATCTCACCAATACGGTTAATACTATCGGTATCGAATAAGACAATAGAGACCAAGGTAACCGCGACCAACGCGACCAACTGAGCGGGCACATATTGGCGGCACTTTTGCGGTAAATAAAATAAGATACCCAGTGTCAATATACCTAAAAACAGTTCAGCGACATGTAGGTCTAGAAGTAAGCTGGGTAGCGCTCCAAGCGTTCCTAACACGCCACCAGCTGGAGCTTGATGACCTAATAAAGGTGCCAGCTGCAGGATTATGAGTATGACGCCAATACCTGACATAAAGCCTGATATCACGCTATATGGCATTAGCGTTACATATTTACCGAGTTTTAATGTACCGAGGAGTATCTGAAAAGCCCCGGCCATCATCACAACGGTAAAGCCCATTGCTAATCCGTTTTCGGGGTACTGTGCCATCATAGTGGTCAGAACAGCGGTCATAATAACCGTCATCGGACCTGTTGGCTCAGAAATCAAAGAAGTAGAACCGCCAAATAAGGCAGCGAAAAGACCGACGAGAATAGCGCCCCACATTCCAGCTTCTGCACCGGCACCAGAAGCAACCCCGAAGGCGAGGGCTAGGGGAAGAGAAATAATAGCAGTGGTCACACCACCGAACAAATCCCCCTTAAAATTCATATGCTTAAATCTGTCTAGGGATAACATAGAACTTCCATACCGCAAGATTTCACGCATTTTACACCAAATTTAGACATTAAGTAGCGGATAATTAAAAAAATTTTACACAACAAGGTGTGACCAGTTGATCTCATCTGTGTTAGCATTATCCAAATACAAGAAAACAAATAAATAAAATTTCAATATGTTTCAATCGGTTAGCCTGTTTGTCGGGCTTAGGTACAGTCGCTCGTCCAAGGGAAATGCGTTTGTCTCATTCATCTCATTTTTCTCGATTGCGGGGATTGCACTTGGCTTAATGTCTTTGATAACAGTTAATTCTGTGATGAATGGCTTTGAGCAAAGTTTAAAAAATGCCATGCTCGATTTAATCCCGCATGTACAACTTTCTGAAAAAGATAATACTCAACCTGCTGAACATTTAGATATGCTTGCAGTATTGCCAGGTGTAAAACGTGCCTCGCCTTATGTCACCTCTGATGTTATTTTGCAGACGAATAAAGAGCTAGTTGGAGTCAGGCTGCAGGGCTCTTTCTCTGGTTACCCAACGGCAATACACCCCCATGTTGAGTCGGGTAGTGTCAAAGCAATGCATGATAGTCGTTATCAGTTAGCTATAAGCCGTTTTCTTGCTAATAAGCTAGATGTCCGGCTTGGAAGTCAAGTGCGCGTCATTTTTCCAGATATTACAAGCTACACCCCCCTAGGCAGAGTACCTAAGCAACGGCTGTTTACTGTCGCTGCTATCTATAACTCTCGAAGTGAGGCGGATACCAGCCTTGCATTTGCCGATGGCAAAAGTCTAATGAAACTGTTGAAAAGACAGCCTAATGAATTTGATGTGAGTCTCACTTTAGATGATGCGTTCTCTGTGGGGGCATTTAAATCCGATAATCAAAAGCTATTATCTGACTTTTCCTATCAAGATTGGCAAGTGCAGCAAGGCGCGTTATTTGCCGCAGTGGCAATGGAAAAACGTGTCATGTCTTTATTACTGGCTTTAATTGTAGTCGTAGCAGTGTTTAATATTGTTTCTGCACTTTCGATGATGGTGAGTGAGAAGCAAGGCGAAGTGGCGATATTACAAACGCTAGGGTTTACGCCGAACAAAATTGCGCAAGTTTTCATGATACAGGGTTTATATAACGGTGTTGTCGGTACTTTTATAGGTTCTATTTTAGGCTTGTTACTGGCTGCAAACATAAATGAAGTATTGAATTTCGTTGGCTTGTCACTGCTAGGTGGCATGGCACTGCCAGTGAAGTTTGATACCGTCAGCCTGTCTTTTATTATTTTTACCAGTTTATTATTAAGTTTTTTAGCCACACTCTATCCTGCACAAAAAGCAGCAAAAGTGATGCCTGCCGAGGTTTTAAGATATGAATGATCCTGTGATCCAATGCCAAGCACTTAACAAATCATACCAAGAAGCAGGTAATCAAGTGTCTGTGTTAAAAGGAGTAAACCTATCTCTTGCGCAAGGGGAAACGCTTTCAATCGTGGGAAGTTCTGGTTCAGGAAAAAGCACCTTATTACATATTTTAGGGACTTTAGATTCGGCAACAGACGGGACATTAAAAATTAAGGGGGTTGAAGTACAATCGCTATCACGCGCAAAGCAAGCTGATTTTCGTAATAAACACATGGGCTTCATCTATCAGTTTCATCACCTATTGATGGACTTTAGTGCACTTGAGAATGTCGCGATGCCACTTTTAATCGCTGGTAAGTCTAAGCAAGAAGCTAAAAGTGAAGCGGCTAAAATGCTTGAAAAAGTAGGTCTTGGTCACAGGGTAGATCATCGACCGTCTGAATTATCAGGTGGTGAAAGGCAGCGTGTTGCGATTGCTAGAGCGCTTGTGACTAAGCCTTCATTGGTATTGGCTGATGAACCAACAGGTAATCTAGATAAACATAACGCCTTGAAGATATATGAGCTGTTGAACGAGTTAAACAAGGAATTTGAAACGAGTTTTGTGATTGTGACACATGACCTTGAGCTTGCAGAGAAGTTAGGTCGAGTGGTACAGCTAGATGACGGTGTACTGGTTGATTATCAAAAAGAAGGTGGGCGTTTAAATGCTTAGTCTGTTTTTAAGCAAACGGCTTCGAGAAACCAAACATCAAAGCGGGTTTATAGGCTTTTTAAGTAAAGCGTCAACCATAGGTGTTTTTTTGGGTGTGACTGTTTTGATCGTTGCTCTGTCTGTTATCAACGGGTTCGAGCAACAATTAAAGGAAAGGCTGCTTTCGGTTGTTCCCCATGTAAGTTATCAAGCCCCATATGAACCGATCAGCGATTGGCCTACCAAGGTCAAGTTACTTGAGAGTCAGCAGGGCGTTTTGGCTGCGACACCGGAGATAAATTTAACCGGAATGGTTCAGTATAAAGGCAAATTAAAGGCGACGCAGTTAAAAGCGATAGAACCTAGCAAACACACTCAGGTTTCTAGTATTCATCGTTTCATTCAGCCTATTGATTTAGAAAACTTAGATGAAAACGAAATCATCCTAGGAAAAGGGATCGCGTCTCAACTTGGTGTAGACCTAGGTGATAAAGTGACGGTGTTAATTGCGAACCAGCATGCAAAAAATGCACTGGCAGCGCCAAAACGCGTGTCATTTAATGTCGCGGGGCTTATTTCCATGGGGGGGGAAGTCGACAAGAACCTCGCTTTGGTGAGCTTACCAAAAATCCAGCAAGCATTAATGTTAGAGAGCCAAACGGTTACTGGTCTTCGTCTTGCTGTTGATGATGTATTTAATGCGCATCAAATTGCGATGAGCGCTGGTCGTGCACTACCAGATCTCGTCTATGTTCAGAGCTGGTTTAGAACGCAAGGTAGCCTGTATCAAGATATTCAAATGGTCAGAACCATTGTCTATTTAGTGGTGTTCTTAATTATTGCTGTGGCCAGTTTTAATATTATTTCGTCAATGGTTATGGAAGTGAAAGAAAAGCAAGCTGATATTGCGATTCTGAAAACCATGGGTACGCGCGATCGCACTATTTTTATGACATTTGCTATTCAGGGCTTGAGCTACGCATTAGTTGGGGCGTTTTGTGGCTTAGTGGTTGGTACACTGTTAGCGCTCAATATTTCTGATTTATTTATGCTTTGGACGTCAATCGATGGAAGTAATCCATTGCAGGGCGTTTATTTTATTGAGTTTTTGCCAAGCAAGTTAGACTGGATAGATATCGTGATTGTTTTGGTGGCAACTGCGTTTATTTCTGTGCTCTCGAGTTTATATCCTGCATGGCAGGCAACTAAAATTGAGCCTGCACGAGTACTTGGTGGTGGATAGAGCTAATTGACTTTGATTAGCTCTCAAAGTGTAAATAGCTCGACTTGTCTTCTAAAACATACTCGACAAAGGCGTCAATGGGGAGAGGCTTACTATAGTAATAGCCTTGTACATATTGTACGCCTTTTGCTTTGGCATAAATCATTTGCTCCATATCTTCAACGCCTTCCGCAACAAGCGGCTTATCTAGGTTTTTGGCTAAAGATACAATTGAATTAAACACAGATTGAAGTTTGCCGTCTTTTACCACATTTGTAACAAAAGAGCGGTCGATTTTTATTTCATCAAAATGTAATTTACATAAATAGCTCAGACTCGAAAAGCCGGTACCAAAGTCATCAATAGAAATAAGAAACCCTTTGCCCTGAAGAGAAACAAGCACTTCATTTACATAGGAAAAATTGTCTATTAAGGCTGACTCAGTCAGCTCAAGCTTGATACAGCGAGGGTCAATTTTGTACTCTGCTAATGCATGCAGTAATTTGCTTTCAAAATTGACGTCTAAAATCTCTACCACACTGATATTAATAGCGAACATATAGTTTTTGGGCTCTATCCCTTCGCTTCTAAGCTTATCTTTGGTTTTTTTGATTTGCGACAGGGTAAACATAGTGAGTTTATTAATATCACCGGTACTCTCAACAATTGGAATAAACTCGACAGGAGAGACTGGTTGCCCATCCAAAGTCCACCTCATAAGGCATTCGGCGCCAATTAAACACTCTGTTTTTGTGTCATGTAGCGGTTGCAGTACAACACTAAAGGTATTGTCTGAGTTTTCATTATGAAGTGCATCTCTAAGCGCGGTCTCAATTTTGTTTTGTCGCTCAATTTGGCGCGCGAGTCCTTCTTGAAATTCAACCAATCTTAGTTTTTCAGATAACACATCAAAGGTGGCCATTTCAGCTTTGTTTAAGCTAAGTTCGTGGTCATCTTTACTTGTTTCTTTATAGTAACCCAGTGCAACGTTGCTATAAAAACTACTGTCGTTGAATTCGAATGGTTCGTTAAGGTGGTTGTAGAGGGCTTCAATATTTATCGGGGATGAGTTGGGGATGAATACGCAAAAACAGTCTGAGGAGTGTTTCGAGAAAATACCTTGCTCATATTCGCCTTGAAAGCGAGAAAGTACCTCCATAAAGACTAAATTTGCTACACCTATATTCCACACCTCGGATATTCGTTGGTAGTTACAGATCCTGATACAACACATTACACCTGTTGTATCGAGCTCCTGTACCTTTGCAACAAAGGCTTCTCTATATAATAAGCCCGTATGAGGGTCGCGAATGGCTAATTGCTTGTTAAGGCGTCTAATTGCTACGAGTTCTTCAATTAAGTCGACTTTAACGAAGGTGAGGTCATTTTTTCTTGTATAACTGAATCTAACCCAGTGCACATTGCTGTTATCTACACTGACACCTAGCTCCAATTGGTCAAAATCAGTTTCAAAAAGTATTTGTTTACTGTCCAAGTCATTGAAGTCTTGATCGAAGAACTTTAATGTTGCGCAGTCGACAATATTATCACCCACATTTAAAGTCATTAAATTGCTGGCTTTATCTGAGATCCCTGTGATCACCCCATCTTTCTCATATGCTACGTAGATGATATTGAGCAGTTCTAACAGGCTTTTTTGCATACCTAGCACCTTAACACTTTTAATATTTGATACGGGATATTGCTGAGCGAAAAGACTTTGTCTACTGCGCCTCTGGCGATGGCTTCTTTGGGCATGCCAAATACCACGCAGCTGGACTCACTCTCTGCAAAATTGATTGCGCCAGCCTGCTTCATATCTAACATACCGGATGCACCATCATCACCCATACCTGTGAGTATTACGCCAATTGCATTGCGTCCCACTGATTGTGCGACTGATCTAAATAACACATCTACAGATGGCTTGTGTCGACTCACTAAAGGACCATCTCGTACTTCTAAATAGTAGTCGCTACCTTGACGTTTTACCAACATGTGCCTACCACCGGGCGCTATATATACATGTCCCGTTTTCAATCTCATCGCGTTTTCACCCTCAACAACAGTGTGACGTGTAATTGTATTTAATCTCTGTGCAAATGCATGAGTAAACTTACTGGGCATGTGTTGGACGATAACGATGGGCGGTGTATCTGGCGGTAATAAAGACAAAAAACCAGTAAGGGCTTCTGTCCCGCCAGTGGATGCACCCACTGCAATGACCTTGTCATGGGTAATAGGCGGCTTTAATTCGTTTGGTGAAGCAGGGGGGAGGACTTCATCAACGGTATGGTTGTGCCTGAGTGATTCTTCAGCTAGGTAGCGTAATGGCTTTACTTTGGCTTTACCTGCTGCCTTTATGGCATCAATGATTTGTGTGATACCTTGATTATTAAGAAAGTCTGTTAACCCCTGCGTGGGCTTTGCAATGACATCGACGGCACCAGATGCGAGTGCTTCCATTGCAGTTTCGGTATGTTTTTGGGTGAGGGCAGAGCACATAATCACGGGAGTGGGCTTTTCTTGCATAATTTTTTTCAAGAAGGTAATGCCATCCATTTTGGGCATTTCAACATCGAGCAAGATAACGTCCGGCCAATTCAACTTCATTTTTCGCTCTGCTAATAAGGGATCTGGTGCTGAGCCGATAAGCTTTAAATCTCTATCATGTTTGATGATCTCGCCCACGAGTTGCCGCATTACCGCAGAATCGTCAACGATAAATACGCTAATCATAACCGGACCTTTTTATAGATACAGGGTTGGATCAACTCCAGCCCTTGGCGTTTTTTTCTAAGTGACTCAGAGTGACCTAAAAACAGCAATCCGCCATGGTTAAGTCTATGCACAATGTTATCGATAATGGCTTTTTGTTTGATTTCATCAAAGTAAATTAAAACATTGCGCAAAAAGATGATATCAAAAGAATAGTCTACCTTTTTTAAACGTAGCAAGTTATCAACATAGAAAGTACAGTGGCTTTTAATGGCTTTATTGACCGTAAATGTCCCTTCATTTTGGTCTATTCCTTTTAAGCAATACGCGCGTCGATACTTTTTGGGAATTTTTTGTGAGGTAGACATGGCAAAGCAGGCTTCTTTTGCCATTTCCACTGCCGTTGGTGATATATCTGTTCCAGTTACAGACCAATTTCTGCCGTAGAATAAGTCGTCTAACACCATGGCAATAGAGTAGGCTTCTTCCCCTGTGGAGGACGCTGCACTCCATGCTTTTATCGGCACTCTGCGGCTTTGCTTACCACGAAAGTAGTCATATAAAAATTCAAACTGTACTTGCTCACGGAAAAAATAAGTTTCATGCGTCGTCATCTTATCGATAAAAATATCCAGCTCCTTTTTACCTACTGGACTGATTATTAATTGATAGTATTGATTATGTGTCGCACATGCATTGGCCCGCAGTCTTGAGCTTAAACGGCTGGCCATGATATCCGCCTTAGAGGCATTCAACCGAATCCCAGTATGCTCATCGAGCACTCTGTTTAATTGATTGAATTCAAGCTGACTAATTGCCATAGGCTTAGCTTACCTTTGGCAATAGTCGATGAAAAACTGTTCTTGCTCATGCTTTAATGAGGTATTTATCTCGTTGACATTTAGCACTTTTTCAATATCAAGTAGGGTTGTGAGCTTGTTGTTGATTTTGGCCATTTTCCACTCAAAATGTCTTGGAATATTAGACCCAAAAGAGGGAGAAGACTCGAGCTTATTCAGGTCGATAAACTCAATAGACACTACGCTATTAACAAGCATGCCTAGTGTCATGGACTCTTCTAATGACTGGTCAAAAAAGTCATACAACACGATGCAGCTGTATTTATCATAGGGCGTGGTCGACTTTAGACCTAATCGGCTTTGCAAATCGAGTACGGGTATGACGCTGCCGCGAACATTTATCACGCCGCGTATCACGTCTGAGCACATGGGCACCATGGTTGTTTCTACAAGCTCTATAACTTCTTTAACAGAATCAATGGGAATACCAAAGTGATCATGTCCGACTTTGACAAATAGATAACGGAGTTCACCTTTTTGCTGAATATGGGCAATCTCCTGCGTATGTTCACTCATGGCTGACCTCACTTGCTGTATCTTCTTCGGAGTCTTGTTGAGGAGGGGTACTTTCGTCTTCGTTATCAAAGCCTTCAGTGAGCTCAGCGTTATTTAAGTCTTCGATGAGCTTGAGGTCATCTAAAGTTAAAATCTTTGAGATATCTAAAATGGTCATCAGTTTATCAGGTAACTTTGCAAGGCCAAGGACAAACCGGCTTTGAAATTGCCCTCCAATACTTGGCACGCCATCAATGTCAGCACTAGAGATATCCAATACTTTTGTCACCATATCGACCTTTAAGCCTATGGTAATTTCTTGGGCGTTAAATTGGCATTCGGCAATAATAATACAGGTTCTGTTAGTGATATCCTGAGGTTGTTTTCCAAGACGCAAAGAGAGGTCAAAAACGGGAATGACCTCTCCACGTAAGTTGATTGCGCCTATGATAAACTCAGGCGCCATGGGTATGGGGTCGACTTCAACGTACTCCATAATTTCTTTTACCAATGAAATATTGATGGAGTACGAAGCGTGGTTAAGTTCAAACGCCAGATACTTATCTTTGTCGACTAAACTATTTTGAGCTGTATGATTTGTCATAACATTTACTCATCAAAAGGGGTATAGCCTTCTTCTGGCATTGAGCCTGATGATTTTGATTCCTGTACAGAGCGTCTCAATTTCACCATTTGTCTATCGTTACTGAGTTTAAAGTAATTCACAGTGGAGCGAATATCACTGGTTTGGTCTTGAACCATTTTAGCGGTTGAAGCCAACTCTTCTGACGCAGACGCATTTTGCTGAGCAATTTCATCCAACTGCGAAACGGTTCGATTGATTTCAGCTACACTGGTGCTTTGCTCTGTGGAAGCTGCGGTAATTTCCTGAACTAAGTCAGCTGTTTTACCTATGTTAGGCACCATTCTATCTAGCATACCACCAGCGTGTTGGGCTATCTTCACGCTGTTATCCGCAAGTGTACTGATATCTTGTGCGGCTACTTGAGAGCGCTCTGCGAGTTTTCTTACTTCATCAGCAACCACGGCAAACCCTTTACCATGCTCGCCGGCTCTCGCCGCTTCGATGGCTGCGTTTAATGCAAGCAAGTTGGTTTTGTAGGCAATGTCTTCAATAATGCCGATTTTCTCAGCGATTTGGGTCATGGCTTTTACTGTATCTTTTACAGCACGACCACCGTCATTGGCTTCGCTGCTAGATTGCTTTGCAATGTCGTTCGTGACTTTTGAATTTTCAGTATTCATAGAGATAGAGGAACTCATTTGCTCCAATGACGCGGAGGTTTCTTCCACACTTGCGGCGAGTTGATTTGAAGTGGAGCTAAGCATCCGTGAAGTTGTGCCTACTTCATTGGTGCTGTGTGCAATAGACTCCACGGACTCTTGAATATCCAATAGGATATTTTGCAGTCGTTCGATAAATCCATTAAAACTTCGTGCTGTTTCTCCGATTTCATCATTGCCAAAATCAGGTATGCGTCTGGTTAGGTCACCTTCACCAGAGCGAAGGTCTTCAGCGGCCTCGGCAAGGGCATTAATGGGGATCACAATACCGCGGATCAAAAAGGCTGCGGTTGCAGTGGCCAGCACAATGGCAACGACAAGTAATGCCCACACTAAAGAAATGCTTTCTCTCGCTGCGGTAACTAAGGCATTGAGAGACTCGTCACCTTCTTGAATTGCCTCGTTTGATATTTCCTCTAACAGGTCTTCAATTTTATTAAATACTTCGTGCTCTAATCTATCAACATCGCTCGACGCTTTAATTTTGTCACGAGGGTCATACATGGCGAAGATTTCTTTACCCCCATTATATAACTCCATGTACATGCGTTCTACTTCACTGAGTGCTTTGATTTCAGCTGGTTTTCTTTCAAGAGGCTTGAGGTCAGCTAAAAAACCAGTAAAGGTTCTGGCATCTTTCTCAAAGGCGGCATCTGCACCTAGTGCACCACGCATGTATGCGTTCAAAGAACTCATCATATCGCCTTGCTCATCTATCAGCTCAAGGTAATAGCGTACACCGGGCAGGTCATCATTCACTACCTCGTTAAAATCACCGCTGCTTCCCGCATCGGCAACTTCTTCCTCTTTTAACGTGTCAAGCAGTTGTTCAAGTGGGATTGCAAACTCTTTATTTAAGTAGTCATATTTATCGATGGCTTTAGCTTCTAAAAGCGGATCAAAGCGGTCAAATATAAGCTCCTGATTTTCATTAGCATAGCGGGATACTAACTCTTCCAATTGACGTATCATCGAGTTATTTACTGTGCCAAGCTGTTTGAGATCTTCTAAATAGCGGATAAATTCGTTGTAGTTTGACCTAAAGTCTTCACTCTCATCAGATTCGCCGGCGATATATTCGAGTACGTTACTATTCATATCACCTAACTCATCGAGCATGTTTAAGGCATAAATCGTTTCGGGTATATCTACCTTACCGACGTCCACCGCAAACTCTTCAATTTCTCCGTTTTTAAGCTGTACGGACATTGCTATGACTAACAGCAATACCCCCATGGTAAACATCGCAAGAATGATCTTGTTGCGAATTGTAAAGTTCTTAAACATGTTCGCTCTCCGAATTACTTAATGCTTTTTCTCTAACGCCTCATAGACAGAAATTGCCGATTTTATCAGTGCAGAAACATCCAAAATGATTGCCACATTTCCGCTACCTAAAATTGTCGCACCGCTAATACATTTGAGTCCTTCGAACAACCTTCCAAGTGGTTTTACTACTGTTTGAAATTCACCTTTGAGTGAGTCCACCACAAGACCCGCTCGCAACGTGCCAAATTGCACGATAACTAAAGATTCTCTGGTATGGTCAATTTGTTCTTCAATACCAAATAAGGTTCTGAGGCGAATAAAGGGTAAAACCTCAGTTCTTAAATTGATGTAACTCTTGTCTTGAATATCTTGTTCAGACACCACTTCATGTAACTCCAAGCACTCGACTACAGTATCTAAAGGGATCACGTAGTTCTCTTTGTGCACTTCAAACATGAAGCCATCTATAATTGATAGGGTGAGTGGAAGTCTGATTAATATCGTTGAGCCTTGCCCTGGGTTGCTTTCAACTTCTACACTGCCCCTTAAGCTGTCTATGTTTCTCTTAACGACATCCATACCTACACCACGACCTGAAATATTGGTGATGGATTCGGCAGTTGAAAAACCAGGCTCAAAAATCAGTAAGTTAATGTCTTTTTCTTGTAGAGTCTGATTTGCACTCACCAAACCTCGGTCTACTGCTCGTTTGAGTATTCTTTCTTGATCTAGCCCTTTGCCATCATCACTGACTTCAATCACGATTGAGCCAGAATCATGGTACGCCTTGAGAGTGAGTTGACCTTGCTCTGATTTACCGTTTGCTTTTCTTGTTTCAGGGTCTTCTATGCCATGATCTATGGCATTTCTGACGATATGCATGAGGGGATCGCTGACTTTTTCTACAAAGGTTTTATCAAGCTCGGTTTCAGCGCCGACAATGGTGAGATCGACTTGTTTGCCGAGTTCATCTGCAATATCTCGTACTACGCGCTTAAACTTGTTAAATGTTTCTCCAATTTGCACCATTCTGAGTTTTAAGGAGCTATCTCGAATGTTTTCAACTAGGCGCTCTAATAGTGCCATCGCTTCGATTAAGGTCTCATTACCTGTTTCATGGGCGAGTAAGTTTGTTCTCGCGCCGGTAATAACCATTTCACCTACTTGGTCGATTAATCTATCCAGTTTGAGCGCCTCAACACGCAATGTTTTACTTTTATGGATTTTTGACGTGTTTGCTGGCGTCGGTGCGCCTGCTGCAGTTTCGACGAGCTCTGTGTTCTCTGGCTGTTCTTTTTTACTCAAAAGTTGAATGATATCTGAAAAAGCAGGATCTGCGTCTTTGAGTGCATGGGTTACAAAATCAATATCTTGATATTTTTGAATACTAGATTTGACGATTTCTGCATCGCCATGAGGGGGTAAAATTGCGATATAAGCTTCACTTTGGATAAACTCAAACACATCTTTTATGTCATTTTCAGATTTGTCTGTTTCAAAAGACAAAATAAACGACAAATAATTGGACTCAGGATCAAATTGTTGTGGCCCAAACATCGCATCAAACCAGGTGTTCACCTTGAGCTCATTCGTTTCTGAATCTAGGTAATGAATAAAGGAGTAGGGGTCTAGGCCATTTCTCAGTACATTTTCATTTGGTACAAAAAACAGCACCCAGCGCTCGTTATCTAATTTGTTGCCTGAAGTGACCTGAGTTGAATTGATGTTTTCTGGTTCATCATTTTGCTCTTTTATATATTTGGCAAAGCACGCAACCAAGTGATTCACTTTGTTTAACAAGTCAGCGTCAGGCTCGGTTTCCGAAGCGGCCAGTGTGATGAGGGTTTCAGTCGCATCTCGGGCTTCTAAATATAAAGAAATAAGTTCTTTATCAAGCTGTAACTCTCCATTTCTCGCATTCTCAAGCAGCGTTTCTGCAATGTGTGTTAAGGTGACAACATGCTCAAAATCGAATATGCCAGCACTGCCTTTGATTGTGTGAATTGCCCTAAATAGAGCATTGATAATCTCGCTAGCATGCTCTTGTGAGCTTTCAGATTCTAAATCTAGCAGCCCGTTTTCCATTTCTTGTAACAGCTCTTTAGACTCTGTAACAAAAGTGGCAATGGCAGACGACAAATCAATAGACATGACTACCCCTTAGTCATTTTGGGACGCGGACATACCTACACCCAATTTTTCACAACGCTTTTCAATGAGTTCGTTTGTAGAGATTGTATCGATTTTCAGGCCAATTTTTTGGCTATGGTAAACAACCCAAATGATGAGCTGTAAACCTGCTGAATCGACTTCTGTGGTCTCACTAAAATCAAAAGACACACATTCTTTATCTGTAATATAAGACTTTACTTCGTTAAAGGTTTCCTGAACTTCGTAAATGGTTAGTTCAGCAGGAAATTTAAAACATTCAGTCATATTAAATCTCTACATCATTAATAATTTAGATACTGCTTGCAGCATTTGTGCTGGTTTAAATGGCTTGACCATCCAGGCTTTGGCGCCTGCTTTTTTACCTTCTTCCATCATGCTTTGTTGATTTTCTGTAGTAAGCATAATGACGGGTGTGAACTTGTATTGAGGTAATTGCTTGGCTTGTTTTACAAACTCGATACCATTCATATTTGGCATGTTGACATCGCTAATTATCAAATGGATTTTATTGCCATTGAGTTTAGTTAAAGCGTCTTTACCATCTCTGGCTTCTACGACATTAAATCCGGCGCCTGTTAAGGCAATATTGACGACTTGTCTGAGTGAGTCTGAATCGTCTACAACTAAAATGGTTTTACTCATAATGGCCTCATAAAAAAGTTAAATCATCAACAGTATCGTCATCACCATCTTTGGACAAAATACTGCGTTGTTCATTGGTAGCAGCGGTTTTCTTCAATTCATTGCTGATCCTTTGGTGATTAAATTTTGCGGTTTGGCATTCTCTTCGATTAAGAATAAATTGATCAATTTCTTCGGTCATAATGTTTAAAGCGATGGTCACACTGTCTTGTATTTGGTCGACTCTGTCTTGAAATTGTAAATCGACGAGTATGTGTGAAATTTTTTCTCTGATCTCGATATTAGAAGCATGCAGTTCAGACGCTTGAGATTCAACGTGCTGAGAAAGCGCCAGCCATTCGTCAACAACTTCATTAATTTCATTTCGATATTTTTCAGTCAAAGCTTGTTTGTTTTCTAATTCACTGTTCATCATATCCATCGAAGTGCGCATTGCATTGGCTATACTTTCAATTAATTGACCAATTCTCACACCGGTTTCACCGCTGGAGCTTGCTAATGATCTGACTTCATCAGCAACCACAGCAAAGCCTCGACCATTGTCACCCGCGCGCGCCGCTTCTATTGATGCATTGAGCGCGAGTAAATTGGTTTGCTCTGCTATTTTTGAGACATCTACCGACATGGTCTGCAATTCATTGCTTTTATCAACAAGATCTTTAATTGTGGTTGTCATTTGCGCTTGTGAGTCATTGGTCTGCTCTATGTAAGCTAAAACATCATTTAGCTTTTCTCGGCTGGATTCGGAAACATCTTGAAGGCTTGTGGTACTGTCATTTGAGGTGCTTTCTAGAGTTTGCGATATATTGCCAACCAACTGTGAAAACTCTCCCGACATATGCACAACAGATTGTTTTGTCTGCTCTCTGGCACTTGAAACCTGGGCAATTAATTGAGGGATGATGACACTACTGAGTTGTTCTAAACAGGCGAGGTCTTCTTTGTGTTCTTGTATTAACTCGTCTTTAGGATGTTCAGTTAATGGTTGCTTTTTTTCTTGTTGTGCATCTTTGATAATTTTCTGCATAACCAAAGCCAGTGCAGAAAGCCCGCATAAAATGAGTGATATCACTAGTGAGTCTATAAAAAAAACGCCAATGGCTAAGATAACCATCGGTGTACAGTACACAACAAACAAAAGCATGCTAGTTAATCTTTGGTAGAGTTATTTTTTAGCCTAGTAAAGTATGATTATTGTGCAAATATTAATTTAATTGAGGCCTTTACCGTTTCTTGGTTGCAACAGGTTAATGAAATTAATACAGTGGGAAAAATTACAGAAAGAATAAAACAATGAAGTAAGTAGGTTTAACTATGTCAAATTCAAAACCGCAGCAGTCAATCCAAGATTGGCAACGACAACAATTGCAAGCAGCCCAACGTCACCTTGCAGAAAAAGGCATAATAACAAACAAAGTAGTCGAGAAAGAATGTCGTATATTGCCACCTGCACTTGCAGTTTGGCGGTTAGAAGACCAAAAAGGAAAAGGCTATTGGGCTATTTCGGGTCAAGTACCTACCGATGCAATAGAAGTGAAAGTGGCAAAGAGTGCCAGAGATGCGCTCAGACATTTATCTTTTCAATGGCAGATCAAGGCTGACGGCATCATTTCATCAGGCATAAAAGATAAAACTCAGCTTGATTTTGCGAACTTGCTTATCAATAAGGCGCATGATATCTATGCAATTTACGACAATGATAAATTATGGGCTAATGTAGCATCGTAAATGGCTCTGAGTTTATCATCGAAGCAGGGCATTTAAGGCGTTGTCTTGGAATACCTGCTTCCATAAACACGCTGCCTTGCTTGCTGAAGCCTGACTTTATAAATGTAGGAACCTCGTCCAAAATACACTGAACAAAAACTTCTTCGAGACCTTTTTGTTGAGCAAGATTTGCTAAATAACCGATTAATGATTGATAGGCTTGTCTGTTTCTATGGTCTTTGAAAATTGCAATACGACTAATTAAGCCATCACTACACAATCGACCAGTACCAACAGCTTGGTCGTTTTCATCACGTATTAATACATGATCAGCTGTTTTGTCATGTTGATCGAACTCTACTTGTTTTGGTAAGTGCAATTCACAAACGAATACTCTTTCACGAATTTGGCGCAGCTGTCCCTGAGTTTGTTTCCAACTCACTTTGTCGACGTGATAAATCATGATTACCTCTTTGCGAAAAATCATAGAACACGTCCTGACGAATAAGGGAAAAATCAACCCCTATTATTATTGTCGGTGCCATGAAAATGACACCGTGTATTTGTTCGGTTGGCCCTGTCAGTCAGGCATTTAAGACCAAGCTTCTATGTAAAAAAGCCCGTCGTTTATAAGCGTAGTTAACGTTTCTTTAAATTCCAAGCTGATCAATGCTGGTTTTACCTGTTCAAAGGAAAAATTTGTATTATCTGTTAACAACTTTACCTGTTCTAGTGTATTGCTTGGAAGAGAGTAATTTTCCCCATTAACACTGAGCAAAATATCTGTATCCGTGATTTGATAAATGGCCCTTACGCCACCTGAGCGAATAACGATATCATGAGGCTCAATCTCATCTTCTAAAAACTCTGCTACTAGTGCATCGTCGAGTGGGGCTAAGTCCATATCATGCTTTGGTTGGCTTAAATAAGTGCCTAACCAATGATTATATAGCGAGTCATTTTCAATTAATCCAGTTAACATAGCTTGGATTTTGAGTTTGTCACCGGAACTAATTTCACCAATGGACGCTCTCATGTTGAGATTGGCATCGCTATAGCGATGTTTTCCAGCTTCTTCGTCAATGACATGGTCAGCAAAACTACTTATCAGGTCTTTTTGGTCAGGCGCTCTAAACCCGACGGAGTAGTTGAGTGCATTTTCAACTGCATAACCTTCATGTGGGCAACCTGGTGGAATGTAGAGAATATCACCCGACTCAAGAATTTCATCAATTATGGCGTCAAATTGTTCAACTTGCAGAAGCGCTTTGTCTTTGGTGAACTGCTTTAAACTTGCATCAGGCATACCAACACGCCAGTGTCTTTTACCTTCACCTTGAATAATGAACACGTCATATTGATCTAAATGTGGACCAACTCCCCCTTTGGGTGTTGAATAACTAATCATTAAATCATCAATGCGCCAGTTTGGAATGAAACGAAATGGTTCGAGCAATTGGGCTGCTGGTGGATGCCAATGATCAACAGCTTGAACGAGTAGGGTGCTATTGGTTTCGGTTAATTTATCAAAATTTTCAAATGGCCCATGGTGTGCCAACCAATTTTCGTCATGATTTGTGACTAATCTAGACTCTATGCTGTCTTCCATTGCTAAGCCTGCAAGCTCCTCCGCGGACAAAGGATCTTGAAAATCTTTAAAACCTCCCTTGATGAGTAGAGGCTTTTTTTGCCAATATTCTTTCAAAAAGGTTTCAGGACTCATATCGTTAATAGACAGCTGGTACATATTTTCTCCATAAAAAAAGCGAAAGTAACAAGCTATTTGCTTATCCTTTCGCTTAATAAAATCTAATAGTTTAGATTAGTTTAATTCGTCGATAAATGCTTCTGCACGACCAATATAGTTAGCCGGAGTCATTAGCTTCATCTCAGCTTTAACTGCGTCAGGTAGATCTAGACCGTCAATGAATTCTGCCATGATCTCTTGATTAACACGCTTACCACGCGTTAATTCTTTCAGCTTTTCATATGGCTTTTCGATGCCATATTTACGCATAACTGTTTGAATTGGCTCTGCAAGCAGCTCCCAGTTGTCGTCAAGCTCTGCAAGTAGGCGATCTGCATTTACTTCTAGCTTGCTGATGCCTTTAAGTGTTGCTTGATATGCGATTAGAGTATAACCCATACCAACACCTAGGTTACGCAATACAGTTGAATCTGTAAGGTCACGCTGCCAGCGGGATACTGGTAGCTTTTGCGCAAGGTGAGCAAAAATGGCATTTGCTAGGCCTAAGTTACCTTCAGAGTTTTCAAAGTCAATTGGGTTTACTTTGTGCGGCATTGTTGATGAGCCGATTTCGCCTGCAATTGTTTTTTGCTTGAAGTGGTTTAGTGCAATGTAGCCCCAAACGTCACGGTCAAAGTCTAATAGAATTGTGTTGAAACGTGCAATCGCATCAAACAGCTCAGCAATATAGTCATGCGGCTCGATCTGAGTTGTGAAAGCATTCCAAGTTAGGCCAAGGCTTGTTACAAATGATTCAGCGTGTGCATGCCAGTCATATTCAGGGTAGGCACTTAGGTGTGCATTGTAGTTACCTACAGCACCGTTGATTTTGCCTAATAGTGATACATTTGCAATTTGTTCGCGTTGACGCTGTAGGCGAACATAAACGTTAGCAAACTCTTTACCCATAGTAGAAGGTGACGCAGGCTGACCGTGAGTACGTGTCATCATTGGTACTGACTTATACTCAATTGCCTTATCTTTGATAGCATTAAGCAGGTTATCACAGTAAGGAAGTAATACTTGATCACGTGCTTCGCTAAGCATTAAACCATGAGATAGGTTATTGATGTCTTCAGATGTACAAGCGAAGTGAATGAACTCATTTACAGCTTGTAGCTCTGCATTATCCGCAACTTTCTCTTTTAGCAAATATTCAACTGCTTTAACATCATGGTTAGTAGTACGCTCGATGTCTTTAACACGCTGTGCATCTTCTTCGCTGAAGTTTGCCACGATGTCGTCAAGTAGCGCATTCGCTTCGTCACTGAAAGCAGGGACTTCTTTGATTGCGTCAGCTTTTGCTAAAGCTTGTAACCAACGAACTTCTACAGTAACACGGTATTTGATCAGACCGAACTCACTGAAGATACTTCTAAGTTCTTTGGTTTTGCTACCATAGCGACCATCTACTGGAGAGATAGCGGTTAACGCTGAAAGCTCCATAATTTCTCCTAACTAATTGGTTTTTTGAACGATATTTTTAAATAAATTGTTGTGCTGTGTGGACAATCTTTTTCTTAGAGAAAAAGAAGTGACGGCGTTTTCCGCCTAATTGTCGCCACAACACGGCACTTCTAATACCTGCTAACAGCAAAGCACGGATTTTATGTTGAATATGCGTTTGCTGTAATAAATCTGGTTTACCAAAAACTTGGATCTTTGGTCCAGCAGGGCTGATAACTTGGGTATAGATATCAGCAAGTGCACCTAGAACTTGTTCGTCATAGACATTGAAATGCAATGTTTGTCTTTCGACTTGCTCTATACGTTTTGCGAGTTCGGAAAAAACAGTATCATTCGATGATAAGGCTCTTTCTAATTGCAATAGACTGCCAACGTATTTCACTATCTCAACGTCTTTTTCACCGTCACTTGAGAGTTGAGCGACCAGCGCTTGATAACCGCCTTTAAGTGCAAAGTGATCATCATAAACATCTTCCGGATTTTGAGGTGCGGTATTTAATATACTCTGTAAAAACGTATGCACTTCGTTTTCATTGAAGGTACCATAACGAGCACATTTTTGGACAAGCTTAGCTATTTGGCAAATAGCAGCAAGAGGAATAACGGCTTTAGGTTGCATTATTTAATCACCGACTCAATGATACCGCCACCTAAGCAAGCATCATCCAAATAGAAAACAGCAGATTGACCAGGTGTTACGGCTTTTTGTGGCTCATCAAATAAAACACGCGCCATGCCGTCTTGACCAACTAATAAAGTACAAGGGATATCTTCTTGTCTGTAACGTGTTTTCACTGTGCAACGAGTCGTGCCTTGTGGGCCTTCTCTGTCAACCCAATGAAGTTGGTTTGCATTCAGACCATTGCTGTATAGGCGAGGGTGATCTTTACCTTGTCCAACAACAAGTACATTGCGTTCTACATCTTTATCTACTACATACCAAGGTTCACCAGAGCCTTCTTTCATTCCGCCAATAAGTAGGCCTTTTCTTTGGCCAAGGGTGTGGTACATCAAGCCTTCATGTTCACCGACTTGGTTTCCTTCAGCATCTTCAATAATACCTGGTTGGGCTGGTAAGAACTTTTGTAAGAAATCTTTGAACTTACGCTCACCAATAAAGCAAATACCTGTACTGTCTTTCTTGTTATGGGTAATTAGGCCTTGCTCTTCTGCAATTCTGCGTACTTCAGGTTTTTCGATTTCACCTACTGGGAATAGGGTTTGTGCAACGTGCTCATGGCTCAGCGTATATAAGAAATAACTTTGGTCTTTGTTATTATCTAAACCTCTTAACATCGCAAACTTACCGTCGCGTTCTTCTCTGCGAACATAATGGCCGGTAGCGATGTAGTCTGCACCTAATGCCTCGGCGGCAAACTCTAAAAACGCTTTGAACTTAATTTCTTTGTTGCACATGATATCTGGGTTCGGCGTACGCCCAGCACGGTATTCTTCTAGGAAATACTCAAATACGTTATCCCAGTATTCCGCTGCAAAGTTAACTGTGTGCAACTCAATGCCAAGCTTTTCACAGACAGCTTGCGCATCTTTTAGATCTTCAGCTGCGGCACAGTATTCATCGTTATCGTCTTCTTCCCAGTTTTTCATAAACAAGCCTTCGACTTGATAACCTTGCTCTTTTAGAAGGTAAGCTGAAACTGAAGAATCTACGCCGCCAGACATGCCGACAATGACTTTAATGTTACTGTTATCGCTCATAATATCGCTGTACATCTATATGTAATATTTGAAAGGCCGTGAGTATAGCATGCATTTGGCTACCCTCAAAAGACACACACTAGACTTTATTTGGCTGCAAAACCTTATACTGACCGTTATTTAGACCATTGAGAGTATATTTGCCAATACTATATCGGATCAACCTAAGTGTAGGGTGACCGATGTGTGCAGTCATACGACGTACTTGTCGGTTGCGTCCCTCTGAAATGGTAATACTCAACCAAGTCGTAGGAATATTTTTACGCTCCCTAATAGGAGGCGTGCGCGGCCACACATTTGGCTCTTTTATTACCTCAACTTGTGCAGGCTTAGTTAAGCCGTCTTTGAGTTCTACGCCTTTTCTAAGCTGGTTTAATGACTGCTCATCCGGTGCACCTTCCACCTGAACCCAGTATGTTTTATTGGTGTTCTTTTTCGGTTCAGTCAGCTTGTGTTGCAGCTTTCCACAGTTTGTGAGTAGCAATAAGCCTTCACTATCGCGATCAAGGCGACCCGCAGCATATACAGATTTAACATCAACATAATCTGCAAGTGTTTTACGGTGTTGATCATCCGTAAATTGGCACAGTACATCGAATGGTTTATTGAACAATACTATTTTGACATCCTCAGGTTTGACTGGCGGCTTTTTAGTGCCTCGTGATGGTCGTCGTGAGATGTTGTTTGGCTTGTTCCGAGCTGCGTTAGGGCGCTGACTGTTTTTGTATGGCATAGCTTACAAAGAGGTAATATGAATGGGCGCATACTAACAAAAGTCTCGCCATACTTCAGCATGAAAACGAAAAAAGGCAGCCTGAGCTGCCTTTTAAAGCTTGAATTTAACTTATGCGATTAGGTTTAATGCATCGTTAAATAATTTACTTGGACGCATTGCAGCAAACGCTTTGTCGTCATTAGGCTGGAAGTAACCTTCTACATCCATAGCTTGACCTTGAACATCGTTTAGCTCTGCAACGATAGCAGCTTCGTTTTCAGTTAGTTGCTTAGCAACTGCTTCAAACTTAGCTTTAAGCTCAGCGTCAGTGTCTTGCGCAGCTAGCGCTTGTGCCCAGTATAGAGATAGGTAGAAATGGCTACCACGGTTATCTAGTTCATTCACTTTACGAGATGGTGATTTGTTCTCGTCTAGGAATTTACCCGTTGCCGCATCTAGCGTATCTGCAAGTACTTGTGCTTTAGGGTTGTTTGTTACTTGGCTTAGGTGCTCAAGAGACGCCGCAAGCGCTAAGAATTCACCTAAAGAATCCCAACGTAAGTGGTTTTCTTTTTCGAACTGTTGAACGTGCTTAGGCGCTGAACCACCTGCACCAGTTTCGAATAGACCACCACCGTTCATTAGTGGAACGATAGATAGCATTTTCGCACTTGTACCAAGCTCTAAAATTGGGAATAAGTCAGTTAGGTAGTCACGTAATACGTTACCTGTTACTGAAATAGTGTCTTGGCTGTCTTTCATGCGAGCTAGTGAGAACTTAGTCGCTTCAACAGGTGCAAGAATGCGGATATCAAGACCGTCTGTGTCGTGCTCTGGTAAATATGCATTTACTTTTTTGATAAGCTCAGCGTCGTGTGCACGCGCTTCGTTTAACCAGAATACTGCCGGTGTGTTAGATGCACGTGAACGGTTAACAGCTAGCTTAACCCAATCTTTGATTGGTGCGTCTTTAACCTGACACATACGCCAGATGTCGCCTTCTTCAACATCGTGTTGAAGTAGTACGTTACCTGCTTGGTCAACTACACGGATAACACCATTTGAAGGTGCTTCGAATGTTTTGTCGTGTGAACCGTATTCTTCTGCTTTTTGAGCCATAAGACCAACGTTAGGGATGGTACCCATAGTACGAGGATCAAATGCACCATTTTCTTTACAGAAGTCGATAGTTGCTTGGTAAACACCAGAGTAACAACGATCTGGAATAACAAAACTTGTGTCTTGTTGCTTGCCTTCAGCATTCCACATCTGACCGCTTGTACGGATAGCCGCTGGCATAGATGCGTCGATAATAACGTCACTTGGCACGTGTAGATTTGTGATACCACGGTCTGAATCAACCATTGCAATGCTTGGACGAACGTCATAAACCGCAGCAAGATCTGCTTCAATTTCAGCGCGTTTCGCGTCATCTAGTTTAGCAAGCTTGTTGTATACGTCACCAATACCGTTGTTAACGTCAACACCTAGTTGCTCAAAAGTCTCACCGTGCTTTTCGAATACTTCTTTATAGAATACTTTTACTGCATGACCAAAGATGATTGGATCTGAGACCTTCATCATGGTTGCTTTCATGTGCAGTGAGAAAAGAACACCTTTCTCTTTTGCAGCTTCAACTTCAGCGGCTAAGAAAGTGCGAAGTGCGTTAACATTCATGCGAGACGCATCAATGATTTCGCCAGCAAGTAGAGGTGTGCTTTGCTTAAGTACATTAACTGTGCCGTCAACAGCAACATGCTCGATACGAACGTCTGTTGCTTCAGCAACAGTTGTAGATTGCTCTGAACCGAAGAAATCGCCTTCGCTCATGCTCGCAACGTATGACTGAGAGTCTGCAGACCATGCACCCATTGAATGTGGGTTTTTCTGAGCATATGCTTTTACAGAACCTGGCGCACGACGGTCAGAGTTACCTTCACGTAATACTGGGTTTACTGCGCTGCCTTTGATTTTGTCGTAAGTTGCTTTGATAGCTGCTTCTTTTTCATCTTTAGGCTCTTCAGGGTAATCAGGAAGTGCATAGCCTTTTTCTTGTAGCTCTTTGATAGTTGCTTTAAGTTGAGGGATAGAAGCACTGATATTAGGTAATTTGATGATATTCGCTTCAGGTGTCTTAGCAAGCTCACCTAGCTCAGATAGTGCATCTGCAATTCTTTGCTCTTCAGTAAGAAACTCAGGGAAGTTAGCGATCACACGACCAGCTAAAGAAATGTCTCTTGTTTCTACTTCAACACCAGCTGCTTTAGTATAAGCTTGAATTACTGGCAACAAAGAGTATGTTGCTAAAGCTGGTGCTTCGTCGGTTTTTGTATAAATAATTTTTGATGTCATCATCATTCCTAGATAGTTTTGGGCCAATTTCGACCGTTCAACAATAAGCAAAATCTTGCTAACTTATGTTACCCATCGTTATTTGGACGATCGAGTAACAAAAAAATTAGCTTATAAAAAGCTTAAACTCTTTGTAATTAGCAAGTTTGTTAGTTATTCCTACTGAAGTTAGGGGGAATAGAAATAACTAACAGACCTGGACATCGGCAGGGATTGTACCAATCTAATCGTAATGCTGCTAATGCAATTTACTTAAGTTATAGAAAAATATGTTACAAGGAACGTTTTGGAGAGAAAAAGAGATGAAGCGAGCAACTTACGTAGCCCGCTTATAGAGCCTTAGAATTTGCTATGCCATTTCACCAACTTTCGGTGCAATATTAGTAGCATGTAAGCCCTTAGGCCCCTCCTGTAGCTCGAATGTTACATCTTGACCAGCTTTAAGCGTCTTGTATCCATCCATTACAATCGTCGAGTAATGTGCAAAGATATCTTCGTCACTGCCGTCTTCTACGATGAAACCAAACCCTTTGGCGTTGTTAAACCATTTGACTTTTCCGCAAGCCATACTTCTACATCCTTCTATAAGTTGACTAATTAAGTTAATCTAACCTTTGAAATTTGCTAAGCTGTCCATAACATGAACAACTAGGACTAGAATGTAGTTTAAATAACCATACAGTCAAGTTTTTTAGTGCAGTTTTTTAACATTTTATTTATTTTTTAATTCAAGTTTGCTTGAGTATATAAGACAAGACTATATTTAATTATGAGTGGGATAAAAGATTCAGGTGTGTTGGAAGAGGTCAAAGACCAAGAGAAGCAAAAACTTCAACCACCGAAGAAATACAAAGTGATTTTAAACAATGATGATTACACGCCGATGGATTTCGTCATCGAAGTGTTAATGACTTTTTTCAACATGGATAGCGAAAGAGCAACTGATGTGATGCTTAAAGTGCATCACGAGGGAAAAGCGGTATGTGGAATGTATCCTGCAGACATAGCCCATACAAAGGCTGAGCAGGTAAACAGATACGCTCGCGATCATGAGCATCCGCTCCTGTGTAGCTGTGAGCAAGAATGACCTTATTTATTCTCGTTGGGGGTTGCCAATGCTAAATAAAGATTTAGAAATTACACTTAACACCGCGTTTCGTGAAGCTCGTACTCGTCGTCATGAATTTATGACGGTGGAGCATTTATTACTTGCACTGATTGATAATCCATCTGCAAGTGAAGCGCTCAACGCCTGTAGCGTAGATACTGACAGCTTAAAAAGAGATTTGTCAGAGTTTATTGATGAAACAACGCCAATTATTCCTGAGTTAGAGGAAGATCGGGAGACTCAACCAACGTTAGGATTTCAACGTGTTTTGCAAAGGGCAGTGTTTCATGTTCAGTCTTCAGGCAGAAATGAAGTAACCGGCGTCAATGTTTTAGTCGCAATTTTTTCAGAGCAAGAAAGCCAAGCAGTTTATTTACTGAAAAAAGCAGATGTAAGCCGGTTAGATATCGTGAACTTCATCAGTCATGGTATTTCAAAGTCAGATGATGATCCTGAGCCGGAAGAGCAAGAGGACATCAATGAAGAAGGCGCGGAAGTTCAAGGCGAAGAAAAAACTAAGCTAGAGAACTTTACTGCAAATTTAAATGTTTTAGCGAAAGCAGGGCAGATAGACCCGCTTGTTGGTCGTGATCAAGAAGTAGAAAGAACCATTCAAGTACTCTGCCGTCGTAAAAAGAATAACCCATTGCTTGTAGGTGAGGCGGGTGTTGGTAAAACAGCAATTGCTGAAGGGCTAGCTTATCGTATTGTAAACGAACAAGTCCCTGAAGTGATCGAAGATGCGGTTGTTTACTCCCTTGATATGGGGGCTTTACTTGCTGGAACAAAGTATCGCGGTGACTTTGAAAAACGCTTCAAAGCGCTGTTGAAAGAGTTACAAGCAAAGCCAAATGCAATTTTGTTTATTGATGAGATTCATACCATTATCGGTGCAGGTGCTGCATCCGGCGGGGTTATGGATGCCTCAAATCTGATCAAGCCTTTACTTTCAAGCGGGAAACTCCGCTGTTTAGGGTCTACCACGTACTCTGAGTTTAAAAATATTTTTGAAAAAGATAGAGCTTTGGTTCGTCGTTTCCAAAAAATTGACGTTGTTGAGCCAAGTGTGGCTGATACTGCAAAAATTTTATATGGCTTGAAAGAGCGCTACGAAGAGCATCATGGCATTCGTTACACGCAAAAAGCCCTTAAAGCTGCAGCTGAGTTGAGTGCGAAATACATCAATGAACGTCATTTACCAGATAAAGCAATTGATGTAATTGACGAAGCGGGTGCAAATCAGCGCTTGTTACCTATGTCTAGACGTAAGAAGACCATTGGCGTGTCAGATATTGAGCAAATTGTATCTAAGATTGCTCGTATTCCTCAGCAAAATGTGTCCTCAAGCGATAAAGAGGTGCTTAAGAATTTAGATAGAAACCTTAAGATGCTAGTTTTTGGTCAAGATGAGTCAATTGATGCGCTTACTTCAGCGATTCGTTTATCACGCTCGGGACTTGCTAATGAAGAAAAGCCAATTGGTTCATTCTTGTTTGCAGGACCTACAGGTGTTGGTAAAACTGAAGTCACAAAGCAACTTGCGAAGTGCATGGGTATTGAGTTCATTCGCTTTGATATGTCTGAGTACTCAGAGCGTCATGCTGTAAGCCGCTTAATTGGTGCACCTCCTGGTTATGTTGGTTTCGAACAGGGTGGTCTATTAACTGATTCAGTCATTAAACATCCTCATGCTGTTGTATTGTTGGATGAGATTGAAAAAGCACATCCTGATATTTACAACATTCTATTGCAGGTTATGGACCATGGTACGTTAACAGATAATAACGGCCGTAAAGCTGACTTCCGTA
Source organism: Pseudoalteromonas sp. MMG033 (assembly GCF_057197785.1). Lineage (NCBI taxonomy): Bacteria > Pseudomonadati > Pseudomonadota > Gammaproteobacteria > Alteromonadales > Pseudoalteromonadaceae > Pseudoalteromonas > Pseudoalteromonas sp. MMG033. The sequence goes on along the minus strand of NZ_CM170070.1, from coordinate 4,285,518 downwards.
ATGTTATCTTTGTTATGACGACTAATGCCGGCGTACAAGAGACTGTGAGAAAGTCTATCGGGTTCCAGCAACAAGATCATTCTCATGATGCAATGATTGAGATAAATAAAGTATTTACGCCTGAATTTAGAAACAGGCTGGATAACATTATTTGGTTTAACCATCTAGAGAAAGAAGTTATCTTGCAAGTTGTAGATAAGTTTATTGTTGAGTTGCAAGCTCAGCTAGATAAGAAGTCGGTGAACTTAGAATTTACTAATGAAGCGAGAGATTGGATTGCCGATATTGGTTATGACAAAGCGATGGGGGCTAGACCTATGGCACGCGTCATTCAAGATAATCTTAAAAAGCCACTGGCGAATGAAATTTTATTTGGTTCGCTTATCGATGGCGGTAATGTAAAAGTGACTGTCAAAGGTAATGCCTTAGAGTTCGATTTTGAACAAGAGCTCGTATCTGCATAATTTAAAGCGGCTAAGTTGATAGCATTAGCCGCCTTAAAAATATTGACGTTACAAAAGCAAAAAACCTAGCCAAGGCTAGGTTTTTTGCTACATACGTCTTATAGCATCAAATTGACGCTGGCGAGACGGTAGAATTAACGTGCACGGAAAACGATGCGTCCCTTGCTTAAATCGTAAGGAGTTAATTCTACAGTGACTTTGTCACCTGTTAAAATACGGATGTAGTTTTTGCGCATTTTACCAGAAATATGAGCCACAACTACGTGACCATTTTCTAATTCAACACGGAACATTGTATTTGGTAAAGTATCAAGGACCGTGCCTTGCATTTCAATAACGTCTTCTTTCGCCATTTGGAGCGTATCACCTCTGTATAAGTTTATCGTTGGAGATTTTGCCCAAAAGCACACAATAAGTAAAGGTAAGAGCTTAAATTAGTAACTTAAATATTTGTCCAAGTATCTTCTTTAAGCTGTTGAGCTGGTGAAAACTGCTTTTTGTAGCGCATTTTTTTACATTCGTCTATTTGATAACCTAAATAAACAAACTCTTTGTTCTCTGCCGCTGCTAGGTTTATTTGTGCCATGATCATAATCGTACCTAAACTCAAGTGCTCAAAGTCGGGGTCGAAAAAGGTATAGATTGCAGATAGGGCGTTAGGCATTGTGTCTGTGACAGCAACGGCGACAAGTTGGCCTTCGTGCCACAATTCTATAAACGAAATAGGCATCCAGCGGCAAAATAAAAAGCTTTCATATTGTAGTCGGTTTGGCGGGAACATTGTGCCATCACTGTGCCTGAGGGTTATGTACTTCTCATAAAGTGGGAAATAGTTTTCCTTTTCTTCGAAACTCACTTTAACGCTAAAGCTGTTTTGTATTTTTTTATACTTCCGCTGCTGTGACTTTGAGGGCACATAATCCTTTGCCAATACTCGTATTGATTGGCATGCACTGCAAAGGGGGCAGTGCGGTCGATATATTTGATCTCCACTACGCCTAAACCCCAGCGAAAGGAGAGCTTCAAAACGCGCTGCTGTGTAGCATTCACTGTCTAAAATGACGAGTAGCTGTTCTTTTCTATCTGGTAGATAGCTGCAATCAAATTGCTGACTGAGGCCAATTTTAGATGGAAAGTGTTCAGTCATATATTACCCCTATGTCTTGTGGGCGCCACATGGTTTGTACAGGGTGATAGTCACTTGCTTCTTTAAGTTTAGTCAAAAATTCTTCTCTGGGAATGACTTTTGCGCCCATAGAGCTTAAGTAAGGGTTATCTAATTGGCAATCTATAAAATGCGCATTGTGTTTTTTAAGCCAATTAACCAAAGCCCACATTGCTAATTTGGAAGCGTTTGGCTGGTTATGAAACATAGATTCACCACAAAATACACCCGATATCATTATTCCATATAGACCGCCAGCCAGCTTTCCGTCAATCCATACCTCTATACTATGGGCAAACCCTTCCTCATGCGCTTGGCAATATGCCTTGAGCATACTTTTATTGATCCAAGTTCCTTCTTCGTGGAGACGCTGCTCTCTGCATTGAGAGATAACTTGCTCAAAGGCTTGATTTATAGTGATTTTTGGTTTGAGTCGATTTCGAGCTTTTTTTAGTGTGCGTCCAATATGAAAATCTGACAGCTCAATAATTCCTCGTTCACTGGGTGACCACCACATGATCGGCTCTCGTTCATTGAACCAAGGGAAGATACCAAGTTGATATGCTTTTTTTAATCTCTTTGTATTGAGACATCCGCCAACGGCTAACAGGCCATCTGGTTCTTTTAATGCAAAGTGGCACGGCGGAAATATGTAATCTGTCGATGATAAATGGAACAACTGTTGTGTCATGGGTGACTTTTGTTTCGAGTGGACTAGTTGCTAACTTTGAGTTTAGCAAATTTCGGTTGGAAGCACGCCATGAAATATGGCGTGCTTAGAGATTATTTTAGGTTATCTAAATAACGCTCTGCATCAAGGGCTGCCATACAGCCAGTACCAGCTGAAGTGATTGCTTGACGGTAAATGTGGTCAGATACGTCACCTGCAGCGAATACACCTTCTACGCTTGTCTGTGTTGCGTTGCCATTTAGGCCTGATTCAACAACTAGGTAGCCATCTTTCATCTCAAGTTGACCTTCAAACATGTCTGTATTTGGCTTATGACCAATAGCGATGAATACACCTGCTAGGTCTAAATCTTCAGTTGCATCAGAGTTTGTATCTTTAATACGAATACCTGTAACACCCATGTCATCGCCAAGTACTTCGTCTAAAGTGCGGTCAAAGTGAAGAACAACATTGCCATTTTTCGCTTTTTCTAGTAGACGGTCTGATAGAATTTTTTCACTACGGAAGCTATCTCTACGGTGAACAACATGTACTTCGTCAGCAATGTTCGAAAGGTATAACGCTTCTTCAACCGCTGTGTTACCACCACCAACTACAGCAACTTTTTGTCCTCTGTAGAAGAATCCATCACAAGTTGCACAAGCAGAAACACCGCGACCTTGGAAGTTTGTCTCAGACTCTAGACCTAGGTACTTTGCAGATGCACCTGTTGCAATGATTAAAGCATCACAAGTATAAGTGCCTTGGTCGCCTGTAAGGGTGAATGGACGCTTAGTCACATCGACTTTATTGATATGGTCAAAAATAATCTCTGTTTCAAAACGTTCTGCATGCTCTTTCATACGCTCCATAAGAGCAGGGCCAGTTAAACCATGTGCATCACCAGGCCAGTTTTCTACTTCTGTTGTTGTTGTCAGCTGACCACCTTGTTGCATACCTGTGATTAAAACAGGGTTTAAATTTGCTCGTGCTGCATAAACAGCGGCAGTGTAACCCGCTGGACCTGAGCCAAGGATCAATAGTTTACAGTGCTTATCACTCATGAATTTCTATCCTAAAATTTAGTATTAGCATTACAATGATGCCGATTCTAAGTAAATCAACCCAGAAGTAAAATAAAAATCAAATAAAGCAATTTTAGAAATCGTGAACTTGTCAAATTTAGTGTACTTGATGGAAAAGTAAGCCAATAGAGCTGAAATTGTCGGATATTCATGACCTTTCTATTTTTTTTTGTTATGTTTGAAGGAATTTTTTTTGCTACTAAATTATCAGTAGCCCAAGATTTAAAGGTAAATATGGCATTTTGGCAGGACAACGCTGGCTTTGCTTTAGAAGCGAACAGCTGTAAAGTCTTAACAGACGCTAAACATTATCACAGTGAACTTTTGTCTTTGATTGGCAAAGCAAAGAAGCGCATTTACATCGCTGCACTGTATTTACAAGATGACACGGCAGGCCAAGGTGTGTTGTCTGCGTTGCATAATGCGTCGCTGAGCAACCCAGATTTAGAGATCAAAATACTAGTTGACTTTCACAGAGCCCAGCGAGGGTTAATCGGTGAGGCAAAGTCTGAGGGTAATGCACGCTTGTATTGTGATTATTTGGAGCAATTCAACTCAAATGTTGAAGTATACGGTGTGCCTGTAAAAGCAAAAGAATTGTTTGGCGTATTGCATCTTAAAGGGTTTGTGATTGATGACACTGTTCTTTACAGCGGAGCAAGTATCAATGATGTCTACCTGCATCAAGAAGAACGATATCGTCTTGATCGTTACTTTCTATTAGATAATGCAAAATTAGCTGATAGCTTTACCGCTTTTATTGAGAAGCATCTGTTAAACTCTGAAGCTGTCCCCAGAATTGATAGAAGGCCTTTAAAGCCATTTAGTGAAATTAAGTTGGCGCAAAAGAAACTAATGCGTTCGCTAAAAAAAGCTAATTATGATATGTCTGGCGCAAGTGAGTCTAATTCACTGAATGTTCGCGCATTTTTAGGGTTTGGCCGTAGAACTAATAAGCTTAATAGATTGATTAAGACGTTATTTGATACCACTGAGCAGGAGTTGATTTTATATACGCCTTACTTCAACTTCCCTGCGCCCTTATTACGCTCATTACGTCGTCTGTTAAAGCAAGGTAAGTCAGTAACTATTGTTGTTGGCGATAAGACAGCAAATGACTTTTACATCTCGCCTGATAAGCCATTTAGTCGAATAGGCGCATTGCCTTATTTGTATGAGCGGATTTTACATAAATTTCTAAAGTCGCAAAAAAGGTATATCGAGCAGGGACTACTCAATGTGTATCTATGGAAGGACGGAGACAACTCATTCCATCTAAAAGGGATAAATCAAGACAATCAAGTCCACCTCATGACAGGACATAATTTAAACCCAAGAGCTTGGGGGTTGGACATCGAAAATGGCATTTTGATAGAAGACAGAGATCAGGAATTGAAATCATTTATCGATGCTGAAAAGCAATCAATTTTGTCTCAATGCCGAAAGCTGTCTGGGCCTGATGATATTGAAACTTTACAAGATTACCCTGCACCGGTGCAAAAGATACTAGGGCAGGCTAAACGTGTCAAAGTCGACTTTATCATTAAAAAGTTTATTTAAGTTTGCTGTCACAGTATGAATAAGGCGACTAACTTCCGTTAGTCGTTTTTAATATTTAATATTTTGTTTATGAGCTTGTTTTAAGTCCTATATTTAGGCATTTCTCTCTCATTTAATGCTCTTGATAGCCCCAAAATCTCTCCTGATTTTGACTGTGGCCCCATGATAAAAGCCCATACTTAAAAGTTGTATACTTCCTGCATGTTTAAAAAACTAAGTTAAATACTACTTTTGGCGTCTTAATTGACCTGGGCTTATGCCAATTATTTTTTTGAAGGCTTTGCTAAAAGAAGCTTCAGAGCTGTAACCAACTTGCTCTGCAACGCTTATCATCGACTCTTTTCCTTCCTTCAATAGGTCTTGAGCGATATGCATTCGCCATTGACTGAGATACGACAGTGGCGTCATTCCGATTATTTCATGGAATAAATTTGCAAACGCGGAACGAGACATACCTGCGGACTGTGCCATGCGCTCTACTGTCCACGCTTGAGCGGGTTGTTTGTGGATCAGGCTCAAAGTAAGACTGAGTCGTGTATCTGCAAGTGCCCGAAAATACCCCGTACCGGAATGCTGAGAATTGACATGCCAACGCAGCAATTGAATGACCAATACCTCGGTAAGGCGATCAACAATGACGGTACCGCCAGGTAGTGTCGAGCGGGATTCGTGAGCTAGCATATTGGCTAGGTTGTTTAACCACAATAGTGATGGTTCTTCATTTGTTTTTATATGCAAAAAGTTGGGCATATCTCTTAATATTGGCAGTTGGACGTGTTGCTGATATTTGAAGTAACCACACAATAATGTGGTAATGCTTTCATCTCCTGCAAACGGGTTCTCATCGTTCTGTATCTGCGTCAGTAATTCGTCTCCCGATATACAGACGCCATTTGGTTGATCGCCAATTTGGTGTGCCGCACCCGTTGGAAAGGCAACAATATCTCCGGTCGAGAGGTAGGTAGCGTGCTTTGAATCAGGCATGTTTAACCAAGCGCTGCCTCGCACGACGAAGTGAAAAGTACCATAGTCTGTTTCTTGTTCTTTTATGCCCCAAGGTGCTGAAAACTCGGTACAAAAATAGCTGCTAGCTTGAAGACGAAGCGCATTTAAAATATCAGATAAGGCATCTCCTCCAATTAAGCTGTTTCCAGCATTAGGAATTTGAGCGCTCGATGGCGATGGAGTGTGATTAAACACGAGTTTACTCCTCTTGGTAAATGTAACCAAAAAAGTACGATTAGACATATATGCTGCACTAAACATCATAGTTTGTACAAGGTGAAACTATAAAATTGTTGACTCAATCGTTTATTAAAATGAAGAGTATCACTATGAATAAAACAGAGAATGAAGTAATAGGCTGGAAGTGGACAATGTACGCAGGGTTAATACCTTTGATGGCGGGACTATTCATGTTATTGACTTCCAGTCTCTCTATTTCTAACGATATGTCGCAATGGACATTTGTTGTTCATAAGTTGGACTTTAGTTTTTCTCAGCTCACCGCTGTTGATCCGCAAGCGGCTCCGTTTGTCGCATTTTTAGCGATGCTGGCAGGTGTCAATATTGTATCGGCGGCAGTGCCAATCATTCTGATTTCTATATTTGCACTCAAAAAGGGGCAAAAGTGGGCCTGGTATTATCTTTTATTCATGCTCGTTTGGGAGGGGTTTAACGACGTTTATAGTGTGACTCAGTTTTACTTTGAAACTGGCGCGCCAATGTTTGTTATGCCATGGTTGTTTTGTATCTTGATGGCGACAGGCTTATATAAAACACGCGAACAGATTTTTAATCAGTAGTACAGAAACTGAATCGGTTCTTTTATATTTTGCGGGCTATATTAGCTCGCGCCTCATTTTTTATAGTCACAATTCAAAGTTGAATTCGAGTTTAATCAAACAATAAAAATATTGCGCCTGACAGCACTTCCACTTCAAAAACTCAAAACGCTTTGTTACCTAATGCAAAAATACATTTAGATAGGGATACCTCTAAGGTCGCAGAAATCTAAAACCATCTACCTTTCATAGCTTGTCGGCGATTGGAGAATACTCCAAAAAGCTACTCCCCCCATTTTTTGTACGAACTGACATAAAGTTGGTTTTTTTGGTCATGGTTCATCCAAGTAAGGTGATGAATAATTTATCCCAAGCCGTTGATAGATTGACTGCCTTCAGCACATAAATTTCCCTGAATATGAAAGTAGTTAAAGCACTAAACACGATAACAGTCGCTATTTTTGCTTGGTGTCAGGATTCGGTATTGAGATCACAGAGCTTATAAATTCACTAAGGAGACTGCTTTTGTTTACTAACTCTATTAATACTATGCATAAGGTTGGGCAAGGTACTGCGCTACTAGGGGTTGTGTTGCCATTACTATTAATTGGCGTACTTAAATTTACCCCTACGGAGGTTGAAGCATTAAAACCCGTGATTAATGGCACACCTTGGTTAACTTGGTTGTATGCGGTATTTGGCTTTGAAGGGGCCTCTTATTTCCTCGGGGTAGTTGAAATTATTACTGCCACCTTATTAATGATGTCTGTGTGGTCTGCGCGTGCTGGAATTATGGGTGGTGCAATGGGCGCCGTAACTTTTTTGGTGACTGTGAGCACTTTACTTGTGCTGCCAATTGGGGAAAACAAAGAGGGAGGTTTACCATTTCTAAATTTTCTAGGACAGTTTTTGATCAAGGATGTTGCTTTGTTAGGTATTTCAATATTGGTGTTGGCTAACTGTTTAGCGCGTTTACATGCTCGCAGCTGAGTTAAATAAATAGCTCAAAAATAAAAGTAAGGAGGGTAGATCAGTAATTTAAACCGTAATACCCACTTTTTAATAGCAACCCAGTTTATAGGAGACCGCTATGATTAAATTGCTAAAAAAATCATCCAGTAAATCTACAGTGGCAGCGCTCGCTTTTGCTATTGGTGCAGGCTTAAGCGCAGTGCCAGCAGTTGCAAGCCATCACTTTGAAAGTAAATTGGCTCAGGAGCATCCTCAGTTTGATTTGACTGATATGTTTGTATTTGACTCAGAGCGCCGTGGTTACACTGCATTTATGATGGATGTGAATCCCACCACAAAAGACCGCGCTGCTTTTGGTGAAAAAGGCGTTTACAGCTTTCATATTGCCAATGATAAATCGTTTGGTAGTGGCGGGGTAACTATCACAGCTTATTTAGAGGGGGAACGGTTGGTTTTTGGGCTCGTAGATGGGGCGAATCAAGCTGTTGGTACTAAAGGTAAGGCATTTGGTAAGGCTAAAGTTGGTAAAACTGTCAAATTTAACAATGGCGTGAAGGTATGGAGCGGCGCGGCACGAGATCCATTTGTTGGAAATTCCGAGGGCATTGTTGGGTTCTTAACAGCACTGATTGGCAAGGGTGAGCTTGAGCTGTCTCAATTCAATAATGGGGTTGATTTATTTAAAGGCTTTAATAGCAGTATCATTTTAGTTGAACTGCCCAACAGCATGCTGGCGAAGAATATTCACGTGTATGCAAGTAGTGCGATGTACAATGTTGACCAGTGGGTACAAGTGAATCGAGTGGCAAACCCGCTTGTAACTCATATGTTTTTGGCAAATAACAAAATGGAAGTGAGTGAACATATTCAGCATCGCCCAGATAGTGACATGTCACGAAGGTATGCGATATCGGGCATGGTATTAAGGGCAGTCGCGCTAGATGGGAAACTATCCAACCCTGTTGAATATGCGGACTCAGTTGCAGCGCAATTGTTACCTGATATGATTTCTTACAAGGTGGGTAGCAGTGCGGAATATGGCTATCCGAAAGTCAACGGACGCAAACCCAGTGACGATGGTATGGACGCAGTGCTGAGCTTACTAGTTGGGCGCAAGGTAACAGATCATGCAAATACCTTTAATCGACACCCAGTTAAGTTTCCATATGTCGTACCAGTGCGTTAATACCTGCTTTATCATTTTGCTCGACCATGGTGTTTCTTATCGTTGAGAAACACCACACTTCATCTATCTCTTTTTGGACAATATATTCAAGGCGCTGATTGTTATAGCTCACACGCAGGACTTAACTTTGATAAAAGCCAATGGCGGTTTGGTACTGTTTCTATCAGTTTTTACGTTGATGGCTGGACGATACAAGCCAATATTGTAAATATCACAGGTGATCACGACATTGCATATCATTCTAAATCACAATTGGCGCATGAAACAGTCTGGGTCTAGGATATTCACAGTCATTCATTTGAGCCCTAACAATTTTTATTATTCAGGATCAGTTTTTTAAGTCAAAAACCTGCATAAAAGACAGTTAGACATAATTAGAAGCGTTTAGAGCATACATACTTTAAGGGTGCAAAGAGATAATACTTTATAAGCCAGCCGATGCTGGTGAGATTAGATTTCAATGAATACTTCAAGTGAGGTCTTGAAGGCTGTGTTATATGAAATTGAAACAGCTTAAATACCATACAATATTGGTGTGATAACGTGCTACACTTTATTAACATTGTGGTCTGTTTGTTAGATAGGGTAATTAAGTAGGTTTCTGACACAGAATAGACTTTTCAATCAGGTAGCTTATGAACCGACAGCAACTAATCGAGAAAACAAAGATTACACATTTAATTGATGAGTATCTGAGGATCAGAGCGCACTCAACTGCCTTATGCGCAAGCTTACAAGTTGAAGATTATGCAGTTCAACCTATTGCTGAAGTCAGTCCGCCGAAGTGGCACTTAGGCCACACAACGTGGTTTTTTGAAGAAGTTATTTTGGTTAAATACATGACTGATTACTCAAGGTATCACCAAGGGTATCGCATGCTGTTTAATTCATACTATAAATCAGCTGGCGAACATTGGTTGCAAAGTCAGCGTGGGAGCCTATCAAGACCAACGGTTGATGAGGTTATTCATTATCGAAACTATGTAGATCAACAAGTTGTAGACTTTTTGTCCTTAGCTGATTTGGACGAAGCAGTACTTTCCTTACTAGAAATCGGATTACATCACGAGCAGCAACATCAGGAGCTGTTGCTTATGGATATTAAGTATATTTTGGGCTGTAACCCACTTTCTCCCTTTTATTGCGACCAATCGTTAGACATCATCAAGCCAGAAAAAGCACGTTGGCGAGCTTTTGACGAAGGCATTTACGAAGTGGGCGCTATAGATAGGGGGTTCGCCTATGATAATGAAAAACCAAGGCACAAGCGCTACAACTATGGATTTGCGATTAGTGAAAACACAATCACAAATGCTGAGTATTTGGCGTTTATTCAAGATAATGGGTATGACAGAGCAGAGTTTTGGCTGAGCTTAGGGTGGGAGTGGGTAAACGACAATAAAATTGCTCACCCTCTGTATTGGCAAAAGATAGAGAATGAATGGTTTGAGTTTACACTACATGGTTTGATGCCATTAGACCTCAATCTTCCTGTCACACATATAAGCTACTTTGAAGCAGACGCGTTTGCTAACTGGAAAGGCTTAAGGTTACCGACAGAGCATGAGCTGGAGGTTTATTTGTCAGCAAGCTCAGCTGTTGAGGTGATTCCAGATATCAATAAACGAAATGACAATCTGGCAAGCATTTTTCACCCTGTAGCGAGTGGCGTGCCTTTTGGGCAAGTTTGGTGTTGGACTAAAAGCCATTATTCTGGCTATCCTGGTTACAAGCCATATCAGGGCATGCTTAACGAATACAATGGCAAGTTTATGTGCAACCAGTTTGTTTTGAGGGGCGGGTGTGTGGCCACACCCAGAGATCATTATCGCCACAGTTATCGCAACTTTTATCAACCACATCAGCGCTGGATGTTTTCTGGCATCAGGCTAGCAAAGGATATTGAATGACACACTTTAGATTACTTACACAAGACACACACGGTGAAAATACACAAGATGACCAGCTAGCCATTGACGTATTGACTGGGTTAAGTGCGCCTTCGAAGCACTTGTCTGCAAAGTACTTTTATGATGATACGGGAAGTGAAATTTTCCAAAAAATTACTCAGCATCAAGATTATTATTTGACCGCGAAAGAAGTGGAAATCATCACTAATATAAATAAACAATTAGCTGATGTGATTGATGAGCAAGAAATTGACATTATTGAATTAGGCGTTGGGGATGGACATAAAAGTCAGTTAATTATTGATGGCTTTTTGAAAAGTGGCTGCAAAGTAAACTTTTACCCAATCGATATTTCAGAAAAAGCCATGTTCATGCTACAAGAAAATATTGTGCCCAATGATAACCTGGTAATTCATGGTGTTGTAGCCGAGTACTTTGATGGGTTAAAGCTCGTCAGGGGTCAGTCTACAAATAGACAGTTGGTTTTATTTTTAGGCTCTAACATTGGCAATTTTAATCGCGAGCAAAGCCTTGGATTTCTCAGAAAGATGTGGGCGAGTCTTAAAGCGGATGACTTTATATTCATTGGTTTTGATTTAAAGAAAGACGTCAAGAAACTCACTGCAGCGTATAACGACGAAGATGGCTTAACTGCAAAGTTTAATCTCAATTTGTTGAGTCGAATAAACAAAGAGTTAGGCGCGAATTTTGAACTAGATAAATTCCAGCATTTTGGCGTTTACAATCCAGTATTAGGCGCCATGGAAAGCTATGTACTTTCGACTGAAAAGCAAGAGGTGTATATCTCAGCGCTGCAAAGAGCGTTTAAATTTGATGCATATGAAGCAGTTCATTTCGAGTATTCTTATAAGTTTTCAACAAATGATATTGAGAGATTGTCTCAACAAAGTGGTTTTCATGTGGTTAAGCATTTCACTGATAGTAATAAATATTTTGTAGACTCCTTATGGCAAGTCGTCAAAGAAGAGCGTTAATAACCTTTCACTGTAGAGGTATTTGATTCCAAGGTAGTGTTTGTAACATTGTGCTTATGCGCCTTTGGTGCATCTATAGCTAAGCATGAAGATAAATACAATCATGAGTAAGATTTTTTGATATGAAGATGTACGGTGTTCGGCGAGTATTTTGCTCGGAGCATTACCTTGGCAACCTTGCCGACGTGAATTTATGTGATGAACTCAATGAGTTTCACGATACGCATGGCCTTCAAAAAATCGCCAGTCATAATAAAGTCGCTGCTACTGCTTTTTTGGTTAAGTATGCCGACAGCAGGTATGGTATCCGATGGTTTTCACCATACGGCGAAATTCAATTTTGTGGTCATGCAACCCTTGCTGCGGCTGATGTACTAACATCCATCTTCACCTTTGTTGGGAAAGAAATCACTTTTGAATCGTCGAATCAGACAATAAATGTTTCTCATCAAGGGGGTGAGCTTTTTGTTATGTGCTTGCCGCAAGCGAGTCTTGAAATAACAACGGACTTTGATCATATATTTCCGGTGTTTAACCAAGTGCTGAGTAATATTAAGCACACAGATCCTAATGACGGGTATTTCGTTGCACAAGCAGCAAATAAGCAAGATTTGATTGAGTTAGATTTCAATGCCAAGGGATACATCAACTGCACTCGTCGGGCGTTGCTAGTGACCACAAATCCTAGCTTAGGTAGTGATGGTTTTTATTTCAGATACTTTGCACCTCAATATGGTAGCAAAGAAGATCAAGCGACAGGATCGGCGGCTCCGTTGCTGGCTTCGTATTGGCAGATACCAGCCAACAGAATATTTAATTGCCATCAGTTGTCTGTAGGTGGTGGATATTATCAAATTTATAAAACCGCACAGCAAGTTTGCGTGATAGCAAAAGTGCTCAAGCTAGATGACTAAATTTTATAGTACATGATTGAATAATTGAATTGTGTGTACGAAAAAGCCCAGCATATGCTGGGCTTTTTGATTCTTGACTGGCTTGTTAAATCTTACAAGCGCCGCCTTCACAGCCGTCATCTTCAGGCTCTGGTTTTAATTCGTCCTGCGCATCAGCAGCACCATCACGTGTGTTATGGTAGTAAAGCGTCTTAACACCCAGCTTGTATGCTGTTAGTAAGTCTTTTAACAACAACTTCATTGGTACTTTACCGCCTTCAAACTTAGTTGGGTCGTAGTTTGTATTTGCAGAGATTGTTTGGTCGACAAACTTCTGCATGATACCAACTAGGCCTAAATAACCATCGTTAGAAGGGATGTCCCACAGTAGTTCGTACTGATCTTTAAGTTTCTCATACTCAGGCACAACTTGCTTTAGGATACCGTCTTTACTTGCCTTAACACTGATATGCCCGCGAGGCGGTTCAATACCATTTGTCGCGTTTGAGATCTGCGATGAAGTTTCAGAAGGCATTAGCGCTGATAATGTTGAGTTTCTCATGCCATGCTCTTGAACACTTGCTCTTAGCGCGTCCCAGTCAAGGTGAAGTGGCTCGTCACAGATTGCATCGATGTCTTTTTTATAAGTATCGATAGGCATAATACCTTGTGAGTATGTTGTCTCGTTAAACTTAGGACATGCACCGCGTTCTTTTGCAAGTTCGTTAGATGCTTTCATCAAGTAGTATTGAATTGCTTCAAACGTTTTATGCGTTAGGCCATTCGCGCTGCCGTCTGAGTACTTCTTACCATTCTTAGCTAGGTAGTAAGCAAAGTTAATGACACCTATACCCAGAGTACGACGTCCCATTGTCGCTGTGTGTGCTGCTGGTACTGGGTAATCTTGGAAATCTAGTAGATTATCAAGTGCACGCACTGCTAGCTCTGCTAGTTCTTCAAGCTCAGATAAATCTTCGATAGCACCTAAGTTGAATGCAGACAGTGTACATAGTGCAATTTCACCTTCAGCGTCATTGACGTTGTTCAACGGCTTAGTTGGCAGCGCAATTTCTAAACATAAGTTAGATTGACGGATAGGAGCTACTTTTGAGTCAAATGGACTGTGTGTATTACAGTGGTCAACGTTCTGTAAGTAAATACGACCTGTGCTAGCACGCTCTTGAGCAAACATTGAGAACAGCTCAATCGCTTTGATACGTTTCTTACGAATAGACTCGTCTTGCTCGTACTTTAAGTACAATTCTTCGAAAAGTTCCTGATCTTCAAAAAATGCATCGTATAGCCCTGGTGTGTCTGATGGGCTAAATAGGGTAATATAGTCATCTTTTAGTAAACGCGCATACATTGTTTTATTGAACTGTACGCCGTAGTCAAGGTGACGAACACGGTTTTCTTCTACACCACGGTTATTTTTTAGAACCAGTAAGTTTTCAACTTCTAAGTGCCAAAGTGGGTAGAATAAAGTTGCAGCACCGCCACGCACACCACCTTGTGAGCAGCTTTTCACAGCTGTTTGGAAGTGTTTGTAGAATGGAATACAACCAGTATGGAATGCTTCACCATTGCGGATTGGGCTACCAAGTGCACGAATACGTCCTGCGTTTACACCGATACCGGCACGTTGACTCACATATTTAACAATCGCTGAAGAAGAAGCATTGATTGAGTCTAGGCTATCATCACACTCAATAAGGACACATGAGCTGAACTGACGTGTCGGTGTACGAACACCGGCCATGATAGGCGTTGGTAGTGAGATTTTGAATTGTGACACAGCGTCATAGAAACGCTTGATGTAATCTAAACGTGTTTCTTTGTCATAATCAGCAAATAGGCTTGCCGCTACTAATATATATAAGAACTGCGCGCTCTCATAAATCTCACCAGTTACACGGTTTTGAACTAAATATTTACCTTCTAACTGCTTGACCGCCGCGTAGCTGAAAGTCATATCGCGACTGTGGTCAAGATAGTCATTTAATTCATTTAACTCTTCACGAGTGTAATCTTTCAATAGGTGCTCGTCGTAACGCTTGTCGTCTACGAGCTTTGCAACATGATCATATAAGTGCGGAGGCTCAAACTGGCCATATGCTTTTTTTCTTAAATGGAACACTGCAAGACGTGCTGCAAGATATTGATAATCAGGCGTGTCTTTAGAGATTAGATCTGCAGCTGCTTTGATGATTGTTTCATGTATATCTTCAGTACGGATCCCATCGTAAAACTGGATATGAGACTTTAATTCCACTTGAGAGACTGACACATTGTCTAAGCCTTCGGCTGCCCAAGTAATAACACGATGGATTTTATCTAAATCAAGCGGTTCTTTACGACCGTTTCTTTTACTGACAGATAATTGTTGGTTCATAAGCTATGCCCGTATTCCCAAATTCTTATATTGGTTAGGAAATCACCACTAGATATGGTGCCTATTTGAAAGTGCATCACAAGATAGTGTGGTTGATACTATTTTGCAAGAGAACAACTTCACTCAAATTGTGGATAACATTGGGATAAATAAATCGCGTTAGTAGTTACTAACCTTCTGCTATCCGCTCAGCCTGAGTGCGTAAAAAAATCAACTTCAGTTCATTAATTTTTGCCTTTTTTTAGCAAAAAAACTGAATGATTTTTTTCTGTTCAATTATTTACTCAATTAAGTGTAAGACACTATATGTAGTGTCTCAAATTATAATTTTCACTATATGTGCGAAATAAGCTCAATCGGATGGTTTGCATTTACCTCTGCTTGCCATGATAGCGCTTCATCTAATGAGGGAATAAAGCCCCACAGTGCAGCAACCGAGCGCATTTGTGCTGCTTTGGCTGCCTGTATATCTCGCTCTGCATCACCGACATATAAAGTTTGCAAAGCAGAAACACCCAACTTTTCGGCTGCGAGTAAAAGTGGTGCAGGGTGGGGTTTCGCTACATCAAGGGTATCTCCGCATACGACGACTTCAATACTTTTTAATGTATTGATTTGTTTTAAAAGCGGGAAAGTTAAAAACTCAGGTTTGTTGGTAACTATACCGACAGCGATCCCCTTATCATGCAAAGATTGCAACATGTTATCGATCCCATCAAAACAATGGCTGTGGATAGCAATATTACTTTCATAATAGTCTAAAACCTGCTGCCTCAAGGTCGCTAAGTCGTAGTTGATTAATTTGTCCTTAAAGCCAACTTCAAGCAGGGCTTTGACGCCATTGGAAATGGCGGGACTGTACTCACTTTTTGAAAGTGTGGGTAACCCATGCTCTATAAGAACATGGTTTAACGCGGCACCCAAATCGTCACTGGTATCAAGTAAAGTGCCGTCTAAATCAAATAAAACGGCTTGTATCATGCTAGTTTCTCGAAGTGAAGTAGGTAATTGACACTAACATCGTCTGTTAGAGTAAACGTTTTAGTGAACGGGTTGTAGCTAATTCCTGCTGATGCACGTACTTTTAAACCATGCTGTTCAGCCCAACCAATTAAAGTCGAAGGGCGGATGAACTTGTTATGATCGTGTGTGCCTTCAGGCACCATTTTTAAAAGTTTCTCTGCGGCAACAACAGCTAATAAATACGCTTTATGTGTTTTATTTAGAGTAGAAAAAAATACGCTGGCTCCGGGCTTAGCAGCTTTTGCAACGGCAGCAATGATTGCAGCAGGGTCGGGCACATGTTCTAACATTTCCATGCAAGTGACCACATCAAACTGCTCAGGGTGCTCGTCAGCGAAAACTTCAGCGGGTATTTTTTGATAATCTACGCTGATTCCGCTTTCAAGGCTGTGAAGTTTAGCGACATTTAAAGGCTCTTGGCCCATATCAATGCCTGTTGCTTCTGCGCCAAGCTTAGCCATACTTTCAGTTAAGATCCCGCCGCCACATCCAACATCAAGTACTTTCTTCGAGAATAAGCCTGCACTTTTATCGTTGATGAAGTCCAACCTTAATGGGTTGATATCATGTAGCGGTTTAAATTCTCCTTCTGTATCCCACCATCTTTCAGCGATTTCTTCGAATTTTGCGATTTCTTGGTGGTCTACATTTTGATGTTCGGTCATAAAAAGCTTCCTCGTTTATCTGGGCGCATTGTATTGGCTATTTATAAAAATACCAGACATTTTACGACTGCAAATTGAATTTACCTGTGTTACTATCGGCAGCCGAATAAATAATAACTTAACCCTTTGTTGCTATTAGTGTGACACAAAAGGGCAAGACTCTGAAGGAAAGTGGTATCAAATGACTGATCTCGCCAATGAAATCCTCCCGGTCAATATTGAAGATGAATTGAAAAATTCATACCTTGATTACGCTATGAGCGTAATCGTAGGGCGTGCATTGCCAGACGTACGTGACGGACTGAAGCCAGTTCACCGTCGTGTACTTTTCGCAATGAACGAGCTACGAAATGACTGGAATAAACCTTATAAAAAATCAGCTCGTGTAGTCGGTGACGTCATCGGTAAATACCACCCTCATGGTGATAGTGCAGTATACGATACAATCGTACGTATGGCTCAGCCATTCTCTTTACGTTACATGTTGGTTGATGGCCAAGGTAACTTCGGTTCTGTCGATGGTGACTCCGCAGCGGCAATGCGTTATACCGAAGTGCGTATGGCAAAGATGTCTCATGAACTTCTCGCTGACCTTGACAAAGAGACTGTCGACTACGTACCTAACTATGATGGCACAGAGCAGATCCCTGACGTGCTACCAACTAAAGTGCCAAATTTATTAGTGAATGGTTCTTCAGGTATCGCAGTTGGTATGGCGACAAACATCCCGCCACATAACCTAACTGAAGTGATCAATGGTTGCTTGGCAATTATTCAAAACCCTGACATCACCATTGAAGAGCTAATGGAATATATTCCAGGCCCTGATTTCCCAACTGCGGCAATCATCAGTGGTAAAAAAGGCATCGAACAAGCCTATAAAACTGGTCGTGGTAAAGTATATATCCGTGCTCGTGCAGAGATTGAAACTGACGAGAAAACGGGCAAAGAAACGATTATTGTTCATGAGATCCCTTACCAGGTTAACAAAGCGCGTCTTATCGAAAAAATTGCTGAATTAGTAAAAGATAAGAAAGTGGAAGGTATCAGTGCATTACGCGATGAGTCTGACAAAGACGGTATGCGTATTGTTATTGAAATTAAGCGTGGTGAAGTAGGCGAGGTTGTTCTTAATAACCTGTATGCTCAGACACAGCTACAAACCGTGTTTGGTATGAACATGGTTGCGCTTGATAACAATCAACCTAAGTGTTTCAACTTAAAAGAAATGCTAGAAGCGTTTGTTATTCACCGTCGCGAAGTGGTCACACGTCGTACAGTTTACGATTTACGCAAGGCTAGAGACAGAGCACATACGCTTGAAGGTCTTGCTATTGCACTGGCAAACATTGACCCAATTATTGAGCTAATTCGTAAGTCACCAACACCATCTGAAGCGAAAGCGGCATTAACCGCGCGTGCATGGGAGCTTGGTTCTGTTGCACCTATGCTTGAGCGTGCAGGTGAGCAAAATGTTGCAAGACCTGACTGGTTAGCAGATGAGCTTGGTATCAGAGATGGTCAATATTACCTTTCTGAACAACAAGCACAGGCAATTCTTGATTTACGTTTACACAAGCTTACAGGCTTAGAGCATGAGAAGATCTTAGGTGAATACCAAGAACTACTAGACTTAATTGCTGAGCTACTACACATTCTTTCATCACCTGAGCGTTTGATGGAAGTTATCCGTGATGAGTTGGTTGAAATCAAAGAAGTATATGGTGATGAGCGTCGCACGGAAATCACTGCCGCAGCACATGACATCAGCCTTGAAGACTTAATTAACGAAGAAGATGTTGTTGTAACACTCTCTCATGAAGGTTACGTGAAGTATCAGCCTCTATCTGACTATGAAGCACAGCGCCGTGGTGGTAAAGGTAAAGCGGCTACAAGAATGAAAGACGAAGATTTCATCGAGCGTCTACTTGTGGCTAATACACACGACACAATACTTTGTTTCTCGACAGCGGGTAGATTGTACTGGTTGAAAGTATATCAACTACCACTGGCATCAAGACAAGCGCGTGGTAAGCCAATTGTTAACTTACTGCCTCTTGAAGAAGATGAGCGTATTACAACGATTTTACCAGTTCGTGAATATGAAGAAGACAAGTATGTCTTAATGGCAACAGCCAATGGTACAGTGAAGAAGACACCACTGACAGCATACAGTCGTCAGCGTGCAAGCGGTATTATCGCAATCAACTTGAACGACGGTGATAACCTGATTGGTGCTGATATCACTGATGGCAGTAACGACATCATGTTATTTACTGACCACGGTAAAGTTGTTCGCTTTAATGAGAAATTACGTGACTCAGAAACAGGCGAAGTGAAACTTGACCCTGAAACAGGCGAAGAGATGTTGGCATTACGTCCGATGGGTCGTACTGCAACGGGTGTTCGTGGTATTAAGATGCCAGATGGCGTAAAAGTTGTTTCATTGATTGTGCCTAAAAACGACGGTGCTATCTTAACGGTAACAGAAAATGGCTATGGTAAGCGTACGCCGTTGGATGAATACCCAGCGAAGAGCCGAGCGACTCAAGGGGTTGTGTCAATTAAGGTAACTGAGCGTAACGGTAACGTAGTTGGCGCAGTTCAGGTTGAAGACAATAATGAAATTATGCTTATCTCTAATCGAGGTACTTTGGTTAGAACACGCGTAAATGAAGTCTCTACAGTAGGACGTAACACGCAAGGTGTTATATTGATCCGCACAATAGAAGATGAGCAAGTTGTTGGACTCCAGCGCATCGAAGAAATTGAAGTAGATGAGATTGAAGATGCTGTTGTGGATGATGCTCAAGGTGAAGAAACACCACCGAGTGAACCAGAACAAGATTCTGAATAAATAAAAAAGCGGCTTAGGCCGCTTTTTTATTAAAAAAATTCAACCAAATTAAATAATTTGACCCAGAATTTTGTTTCATCTGACCCTGTATTTGATGTAAATTCATAGACTGAAAGTTTATTTCCGTGTCGCGTTGTATAAACAGCATTTTGCTGTTTGGCGTCACGTTTTATTTGGAATGAGGAAAATATGACTGTTTATAACTTTTGTGCAGGCCCTGCGATGTTGCCCCCTGCTGTAATGGAGAAAGCGCAAGCAGAGTTTATCAACTGGCAAGGTTTAGGCGTATCTGTAATGGAAATAAGCCACCGCTCCAAGCCGTTTCTGAAGTTGGCTGAAGAATGTGAAGCAAGCTTGAGAAGGTTGATGAACATCTCTGATGAATTTGAAGTGCTATTTATGCACGGTGGCGGCAGAGGTCATTTCTCAGCAGTGCCTTTGAACTTACATTTGGACAATGCACCAGGTGTATATGTTGAGAATGGTATTTGGTCAATTGGCGCAACGAAAGAAGGCGCAAAGTTTACACAAGTTGAATCTGTTGATATTCGTACGGACAAAGAGGGTCAATTTGATATTTTACCGGTTTCAGATTGGTCACTACCTGAAAATGCATCTTTCGTTCATTACTGCCCGAATGAAACCATAGATGGCATTGAAATTTTTGACGTACCAAAGCATCCAACAGCGCCAATCGTTGCGGATATGTCTTCAATGATTTTGTCCCGTGAAATTAATGTCGATGACTTTGATCTGATTTATGCAGGCGCTCAAAAGAATATTGGTCCGTCAGGTTTGAGCATTGCAATTGTTCGTAAGTCTTTATTAGAGAGAGAAGGGTTACCGCGCCCTGCAATTTTAGATTACGCAATCGAAGCAAAGCAAAATAGCATGTACAACACACCTCCGACTTACGCTTGGTACTTAGCGGCTGAGGTATTTAAATACTTAGAGTCAATTGGTGGCGTGCCTGCAATGGAAAAGCACAATAAAGAAAAAGCGGCGTTGTTATACGACTATATTGATAGCTCGGATTTTTATTACAATAAAGTAGCGAGCACATGTCGCTCATTAATGAATGTACCGTTTTGGCTCAAAGATGATGCGCTTAATGACACCTTCCTTGAGCAAGCAGAACAAAATGGCTTAATGGCGCTTGAAGGCCATCGTTTTGTCGGTGGTATGCGCGCGAGTATTTATAACGCAATGCCAATTGAGGGCATCGAAGCATTAATTACATTCATGAAAAAATTTGCAGCGGAGCACAGCTGATGGAACAGTTACCTTTAAGGCCAATAAAAAAAGTATCTGGCTCTGTGACCTTGCCAGGTTCAAAGAGCTTATCAAATCGTATTCTTTTGCTTGCCGCTTTATGTGACGGAGTAACAGAAGTTCGCAATTTGTTAGATAGTGATGATATTCGCCATATGCTCGCCGCTTTAGATGTGATGGGTGTCAAGGTTGAACTGAATGATGACAAAACCATAGCGAAAGTACACGGTAACGGTGGACACTTTAATACGCCTGAAGAGCCATTGTTTTTAGGTAATGCAGGTACAGCCTTTCGACCACTGACGGCGGTTTTAGCTGCAACAGAGGGCAAGTTCACATTGACAGGTGAACCTAGAATGGAAGAGCGTCCAATTGGTCACCTTGTTGATGCACTTGATGTATTAGGTGCAGATGTTACCTATCTGAAAAATGACCACTATCCGCCACTTGATATTGTAGGGAAAAAGCTAAAAGGCGGCGCGGTTGAGATTGATGGCAGTATTTCAAGTCAGTTTTTGACAGCACTTCTGATGGCCGCTCCACTATTTGATGGTGACAGTGAAATTAAAATCGCTGGCGAGCTAGTTTCTAAGCCTTACATAGATATTACGTTAGGTGTGATGAAACAATTTGGTGTGGTAGTAGAGCATGACAATTATCAAGTGTTTTATGTGAAAGGCCGACAGGGTTACACCTCACCAAGCAGTATTATGGTGGAAGGTGACGCTTCTTCTGCATCGTACTTTGTGGCAGCAGCAGCAATCGCAGGGGGCGAAATTGAAATAAATGGTGTTGGCAAAGCGAGTGTGCAAGGTGATATTGGCTTTGCACAAGTAATGGAACAAGTTGGTGCCCAAATTGATTGGTTTGACGAAAAGCTGGTTGTGAGAAAGGGAGAGTTGCAAGGTGTTGATATCGATGCCAATGCTATTCCTGATGCGGCGATGACTTTGGCTACCGTAGCCTTGTTTGCTAATGGTAAAACGGCGATTCGTAATATTTATAATTGGCGAGTGAAAGAAACCGACCGTTTATATGCAATGGCGACAGAACTTCGCAAAGTCGGTGCTCAAGTAGTTGAAGGTGAAGACTTTATCGAGATAACACCGCCAACAGAGTTCAAACAGGCAGAGATAGATACTTATAACGATCATCGAATTGCAATGTGCTTCTCAATGGTCGCTGTTGGTGGTCAATCAGTTACGATTAATGATCCTGGCTGCACAGCGAAAACTTTCCCTACCTACTTCGATGTGCTCGCCTCAATCTCGCAGTACTAGTCAGATTTTAGAGCGTGTTGTTTTACACGCTCTCATACCCAATTAAGATACAAATTCAGCAATAGAACAAAAAGTTACATGTTGATAAGGATCTATTCATCAAACTTGCGTATAATAGGCGCCGATTTATATAAGGTGTGCATTTCAGGAGGTTTTAATGCAGGCTGCAATGCCCGTAATCACCGTAGACGGCCCAAGCGGATCTGGCAAAGGGACTGTTTGTCGTTTGTTGGCTGAGAAATTAAATTGGGATGTTCTAGACAGCGGTGCAATATACCGCGTGCTGTCTATTGCAGTGTTACATCATCAAATCGCACTGGACAATGAAGAGGCGCTGGTTCCTTTAGCCGCGAACCTTGATGTTCAATTTATGATTGATAGTACGTCTAAAAAATCTAGAATTGTGCTTGAAGGCGAAGATGTAACGAATACAATCCGAAACGAAGAAGTAGGAGCAACGGCTTCCAAAATAGCCATGCTTCCCCGCGTTAGAGAGGCACTTTTACGCAGACAGCGTGCATTTAGAACTGAGAATGGCCTTATTGCGGATGGTCGCGATATGGGCACAGTTGTTTTCCCATCAGCGGAATTAAAAATTTATCTTACTGCAAGTGCTGAAGAACGTGCTAAGAGACGCTTTAATGAGTTGAAGGGTAAGGGGCTTGATGTTACACTTGAGGGCCTTTTAGAAGATATCAAAGCACGTGATGACCGTGATATGAATAGAAAAGTAGCACCGCTAGTGCCTGCTGATGATGCTATTCACATAGATACCACGACTTTAGATGCCGACCAAGTATATCAGCAAGTACTTAAACTTGTGGATGAAGCAGTATTGTCAGGCAAACTTCCGAAAGTTAGCTAATTTATCATAGCACTGGCAAGGCCGCCGGTGTTTTTTTAACTACCCCATGCAGCATGGTCGCTTATTGGTACATTTATATATGAGACGTATTTAGTATGTCAGAAAATTTTGCGCAGTTATTTGAAGAAAGCCTAAAGGGTTTTGAAGCAGAGCAAGGCTCTATCGTTAAAGGTACAGTTATTTCAATCGAGAACAACATCGTTCTTGTTGACGCTGGCCTTAAGTCTGAAAGTGCAATCCCTGCAGAGCAATTCAAAAATGCTGCTGGTGAACTAGAAGTTGCTGTTGGCGACGAAGTAGACGTAGCACTAGACGCAATCGAAGACGGTTTCGGTGAAACTATCCTTTCTCGTGAGAAAGCGAAGCGTCACGAAGCTTGGATCCGTCTTGAGAAAGCATGTGAAGACCAAGATACTGTTATCGGTGTTATCAACGGTAAAGTTAAAGGTGGTTTCACTGTTGAAGTTGATTCAATCCGTGCTTTCCTACCTGGTTCACTTGTTGATGTTCGTCCTGTACGTGACACTGCTCACCTTGAAGGTAAAGAGCTTGAGTTCAAAGTAATCAAGCTTGACCAGAAGCGTAACAACGTTGTTGTTTCTCGTCGTGCAGTTATCGAATCTGAGAACTCACAAGAGCGTGAAGAGCTGCTTGCTAACCTTGTTGAAGGTCAAGAAGTTAAAGGTATCGTTAAAAACCTTACTGACTACGGTGCATTCGTAGATCTAGGTGGTGTTGACGGTCTACTTCACATCACTGACATGGCTTGGAAGCGCGTTAAGCACCCAAGTGAAATCGTAAATGTTGGTGACGAAATCGCTGTTAAAGTACTTAAGTTCGACAAAGAGAAGACTCGTGTTTCTCTAGGTCTTAAGCAACTTGGCGAAGATCCTTGGGCAGCAATCGCTGGTCGTTACCCAGAAGGCGCTAAGCTTACTGGTCGCGTAACTAACCTTACTGACTACGGTTGTTTCGTTGAGATCGAAGAAGGCGTTGAAGGTCTAGTACACGTTTCTGAAATGGACTGGACTAACAAGAACATCCACCCTTCAAAAGTTGTTTCACTAGGTGACACAGTTGAAGTTATGGTTCTTGAAATCGACGAAGAGCGTCGTCGTATTTCTCTAGGTCTTAAGCAGTGTAAAGCTAACCCTTGGCAGGAATTTGCTCGTCTACAGAACAAAGGCGACCAAGTTACTGGTAAGATCAAGTCAATCACTGACTTCGGTATCTTCATCGGTCTTGACGGCGGCATCGACGGTCTTGTACACCTTTCTGACATCTCTTGGAACACTCCAGGCGAAGAAGCTGTACGCGAGTACAAGAAAGGCGACGAGATCACTGCAATCGTTCTTCAGGTTGACCCAGAGCGTGAGCGTATCTCACTAGGCGTTAAGCAAATCGAAGCTGATCCTTTCAATAACTACCTAGACGCAAACAAAAAAGGTGCTATTGTTAAAGGTAAAGTGACTGAAGTTGACGCGAAAGGCGCAACTGTAGAGCTTGCTGAAGGTGTTGAAGGTTACATCCGTGTAGCTGACATCGCTCAAGAGCGCGTTGAAGATGCAACTTCTGTTGTTTCTGAAGGTGATGAAGTAGAAGCTAAATTTGTAGGTGTTGACCGTAAGAACCGTGCGATCAGCCTATCTGTTAAAGCTATCTTCGAAGCTGAAGAGAAAGAAGCTCTAGAGAAGCTTAAGAAAGAAGAGCCAGCGTTCGAAAACGCAATGGCAGCTGCTTTCAAAAATGCTCAAAAAGACTAATTCTTAAGTCTAATCAAGAAGGGCACTTTAGCCCTTCTTTTTTTATTTAAAGGAAACGTTATGACAAAGTCTGAATTAATAGAAAAACTTGCTGAACAGCATGCACATGTTCCTGTAAAAGACGTAGAAAATGCAGTAAAAGAAGTTTTAGAACAAATGGCGGGTTCTCTATCTGGCTCTGATAGAATCGAAATCCGTGGCTTTGGCAGTTTCTCTCTGCACTATCGCTCTCCTAGAACTGGTCGCAACCCTAAAACAGGCGAAACAGTAGAGCTAGATGGT
Source organism: Pseudoalteromonas sp. MMG033 (assembly GCF_057197785.1). Classification (NCBI taxonomy): domain Bacteria; kingdom Pseudomonadati; phylum Pseudomonadota; class Gammaproteobacteria; order Alteromonadales; family Pseudoalteromonadaceae; genus Pseudoalteromonas; species Pseudoalteromonas sp. MMG033. The sequence continues at coordinate 4,260,435 of NZ_CM170070.1, read as the reverse complement.
AAATATGTACCACATTTCAAGCCTGGAAAAGAATTAAGAGATCGCGTTAACGCTAGTCTCGAAGGGTAATTGGAGATACCTAATTTGGTTCGAGTTGTTAAAAAGGGACTACTTTTGGTGTTGCTTTTAGTGGCGTTTGTAGTAGGCACACAGAATCCGAATGTTGTTGAAGTAAACTTTATCGTTGCAAGTGCCGAAATGCCGTTAGCGACACTACTGAGCTTATGTCTGTTTTCAGGTATAATTCTTGGTGTTTTGTTTAACTTAAGTTCACTCGTAAGGTTAAAACAAAAGAATCGTCAGTTACATAAAACGAATAATTTATTGTTGAATAAAGATCAAAGCCAGCCATGATCGAGCTTTTGTTCTTGCTGCTTCCTGTTGCCGCTGCTTATGGTTATGTAATGGGAAAGAACAGTGCTAAAAATTTGGCACATGAGCAAAATAGAAAAATCACATCCGAATATAGTAAAGGCCTGAAATTCTTACTTGATAGAGAAGAAGATCAGGGTCTTGAACATCTAATACAGCTGCTAGAAGTATCAGCTGATTCTGTAGAGCATTACTTAACTCTAGCTACCTTATTTAGAAAGCGCGGTGAGCTTGATAGGGCAATCAAAATTCATGAATTACTCATAGAGCAGCCTAATTTAGATATAGAATTGGTGAAATCCTGCCGGCTGGAATTAGCAAAAGATTATATAATGGCCGGGTTATTAGATGGGGCAGAATCTAACTTAGTCGTTTTAGTCAAAGCGGGTTTTGAAGATGCTTTGGAGCCCATGATCCAGCTTTATTCGCAAACGAGAGACTGGCAAAAAGGTGTCAATATGTATGAAGCATATTCGGACCTATTTTCTGATAAGGCCAGTTGTGCTGCAATTGCAAACTTTTATTGTGAAGTTGCAATTGAATCAAAGAATATCAAATTTTTTGAACAAGCGACCAAGCTCAATCATCAAGCTATCAGACCTTTATATGAGTTAGGCCTTGATGCACACGGTCGCCAAGATAATGTAAAAGCAATTTACTATTGGCGCAAACTGACTTCCGAATTCCCTCAAATCGCACCTCTTATCATTAACGATCTTCAAACCTGCTATGAGAGCTTAAATATCTCAGAAGAGTTTTATGACTTGATAGGTGAATTACTCCCGAACGCTGGTGTAACAATAAAAATAAAGCATTGCCAGGGATTAGTAGAGTCTGGGAAAGTAACAGAAGCGATAGTATTTTTAACTGACAGCTTAAAGCGAGAGCCGTCAATAAGAGGGTTCAGTTATTTACTGCAACTTTTGAGTGCCAAAAATGTAAAAATTCAAGATGTATTAGAAGAGATTGATAACCTCGTTACATCTTACATATCCACTAAGCCTGATTATCAGTGCAACAAATGTGGCTTTACCAGCCATAAACTATACTGGTTATGCCCATCGTGTAAAACGTGGGAGTCAGTTGTGCCAAGTCGAGGCTTAGATGGTTATTAATATTGTATGTGATTCTTTTAAAAGAAAATTAAGGTAATTATGTCAAATATTGAACAAAAAAAAGTGCTAATTGCATTAGATTATGACAACGAGAGTGCGGCTTTAGCATTTGTGTCTCAGCTTTCACCAGATGAGTGTCGTTTAAAAGTAGGTAAAGAGATGTTTACTTATTTTGGCCCTCAGTTTGTTAAAAAGCTAGTAGATCTAGGATTTGACGTATTCCTTGACCTGAAATTTCATGATATCCCAAATACGGTCGCAAAAGCAGTCACTGCTGCTGCGGAGTTAGGTGTATGGATGGTTAATGTGCACGCCAGTGGTGGCACAGAAATGATGTCAAAAGCCAAAGAAGCGTTAAGTAAATATGGTGATAAGGCCCCTTTGCTTATTGCTGTTACTGTTTTGACAAGTATGGATCAAGCTCAACTTAGCAAGTTGGGCATTGATAAGACACCACAAGAGCAAGTGCTTTACTTGGCAAAACTGGCTAAAGAGTCAGGTTTAGACGGGGTAGTGTGTTCAGCGCAAGAAGCAGAGACATTAAAAGCACAGCTTGGTAATGAATTTAAGCTTATTACTCCTGGGATCAGACCTGCTGGCAGTGATGCAGGCGACCAAAAGCGTATCATGACCCCTGCAAAAGCTATTGAAGCTGGCAGCGACTATCTGGTGATTGGCAGACCGATCACTAAAGCTGAAGACCCTGCAAAAGCATTGAGAGATATAAACGCCAGTATTTCTTAATTGAATACTCGTTAGGTCTGTCTTGGACCTGACGAGCCTCTCTTTCCCGTCATCAATGCTCACCGCTATATTCGTTATATACTTTATAAATCTAGATTGATGTTTGATGCGTACAAATGTGCTTAATAACCATTTGTAAGGCAGGGTTAAACAAGCATCATGAGTAAAGCTCTATACTGGTTTACCGACGATTTGAGGCTTCAAGATAATTTGGCGCTCAATTCCACTCTTTATGCATCTAGCAGCATCATGTTTATTTATGTTCTAGATGAATCTCTATTTTCGGCAACAAATTTTGATCATGTACATCTAGGTGAAAAACGGCTTAAATTTATTCAACAGTCGCTGAGCGATTTGTCTGAGCAACTGCAGCAATTAGGTTACGAGTTATATGTACTCAAGGGACACAGTAGAGAAGTCATAAATCATGTGATTACCCAAATGGGGATTGAAGTTGTCGGTAGTCATCTAGGCTGTGGCTATGATGAGCGAACAGCCTTCGAGCATATAAAATCAGATAATGGAAAGCTTCGATTTATACACCAGCACAATAATCTGTTGTTCGGTCCACAGCAGCTTGAAGACAAAGATTTAAGTGGCTCTTTTTCAAAATTCAGGAAAAAAGTGGATAAACTCATGGTCTCTTCGTGCGTTGAAGATACCTTTTCAGAGACTTTACCATTGCCATTAGTTATAGACCGTACTGTGATAGATAAGTATATGTTCAAAGTAGACGGGTCAATGGCTAATAATGAAGGTCTGATCCAAGGTGGTGAGAGAGCGGCGCTTGATCACTTAGAAGAATACTTTTCTACACAAAGCGCATCGTCATATAAAATGACTCGTAATGCATTGGATGGAAAGTATAACTCTACGCAATTTAGCCCGTATTTGTCCGTTGGTAACATCTCACCAAGACAGATCATTAATAGGCTCGATATGTATGAGCAGCAGCACGGTGCAAATGACTCTACTTATTGGATCCGCTTTGAATTGATGTGGCGGGACTTTTTTCATCATAAGGCGATTCAAAAAGGGGGTAGTTTATTTAAGTTTGCAGGAGATAAAGGAGCGCGCCCCTTAACAACTTATTACCCGCAGCGATTCAAACGTTGGTGCAATGGCACCACTCAGTTCCCACTTGTCAATGCATGTATGAAGGAGTTGAATGAAACTGGCTTTATGTCGAATCGTGGCAGACAGATTGTCGCAAGTTGCTTGGTTAATGAACTCCAAGTGGATTGGCGCTATGGCGCAGCTTATTTTCAGCAACAGTTGATAGATTATGACGTCGCCTCTAATTGGGGAAACTGGCAATATATTGCTGGCGTCGGTGATGACCCGAGGGGCGGAAGACATTTTAATATTGAAAAGCAGGCGCAGATGTATGACCCCGATGGCGCATTTCAGGAAAAGTGGTCTAGCTGTTCCAGCCTATTCAGTGAAGACGTTGATATGGTCGATTGGCCTGTAATGAGTGCAAAGCATGGCTATTAGTGTTGTCTGGTTAAAAAGGGACTTGCGTTTACAAGACCATGCAGCACTGTATAAGGCGGCAAAAACAAATAAACAAGTGCTTTTATTGTATTGCTTTGAACCGATTATGATAAAAGATGAACACACTTCTCGTCGCCACCTTAGGTTTATATCACAATCCCTCGAGGATATTTCAAAGCGAATTGACTGTGACAGTCTCTATTGTGCCTATGGGAATATCATTGATGTGCTTGAGCAGATCAACCAAGAGGTTGGCATAGATGCATTGTACTCCCATCAAGAAATAGGGCTTGGCTTCACTTTTGAAAGAGATAAGCTCGTCGCAGCTTGGTGTAAAAAGTTTGGTATAAACTGGGAGGAGTTTCCACAAGGCGCTGTGATCAGAGGACTTAAAGCAAGAACTTGTTGGGATAAAAATTGGCAAACCGTGATGCGTGAAGCCACGCTCGATATTGATTGCGCCGAGGTTAATTGGTTTCCAATTAGCGAACACTTTTCCATGCACGTAGATATTAAGCGGTTTCAGTATGAAGCTGAGGCTGTGCATTTTCAGCAAGGTGGTGAGTCGCTGGCTTGGCAGGTCATTGAGTCATTTTTTAATGAGAGGGGCAAAGAGTATGCATTTTCTTTATCAAGCCCTGAAAAATCTCAGCAACATTGCTCACGGTTATCTGCACATCTCGCTTGGGGAAACGTGAGTCTTCGGCAGGTATATCAAACAGTTTTGGCCAATTGGAAAAAACCACATTGGCGGCGTTCACTTGTTGCTTTTACGTCAAGGTTGCATTGGCATTGTCACTTTATGCAAAAGTTTGAAAGTGAATGTGATATGGAGTTCAGGTGCGTCAATCGTGCGTATGAAGGCATGCCAAGGGTAAAGGGAGATCAAGCCGCTGTTTGTCTAAAAGCATGGCAAGAAGGGTACACAGGTGTGCCCATGGTTGATGCGTGTATGCGCAGTTTGATAAAAACTGGGTATCTAAATTTTAGAATGCGCGCCATGTTGGTGAGTTTTTTATGCCACCACTTAGAGCTTGACTGGCGTGAAGGGGTTACACACCTTGCTAAATTGTTCTTAGATTTTGAACCTGGGATCCACTACAGTCAGTTTCAGATGCAAGCAGGGGTAACAGGGATAAATACGATCCGTATTTATAACCCGGTAAAGCAAGGTGAAGATAAAGATCCTGAAGGTGTATTTGTGAAAAAGTGGGTACCGGAATTAGAAAATATACCAGCCCCCCTTGTGCATGCACCATGGGATTTAACAGACATGGAGCAAATGATGTATGGCATTGAGCTTGGTGTTGATTATCCAAATCCAATCGTCGATTTAAAAGAAAGTTACACTCACGCTCAAGCTCTTATGTGGCATTGGAAAAAGCGAGAGGATGTTGCCATTGAAGCCAAGCGTGTTTTGGCAATACATGTAAGGTAAGCGCCGTGCATAAAAAAGTAAATCTACCCAGCAAAATATGTGTTACATGCAAGCGTCCATTCACTTGGCGAAAAAAGTGGGAAAGGGATTGGGCTAATGTCAAATATTGTTCTAAGCGCTGTGCTTCAAACCGTCACAAAGAGAGTCAATAAAATATGTCTCAAACTTATCAAACACTTCGCTTAATTTTAGGCGACCAACTTAATGCAGGCCATAGTTGGTACAATACCAAAGATGAAGGCACCTTGTATGTGATTGCTGAACTGAATCAAGAAACCAGTTATGTAAAGCACCATGTTCAAAAGGTATGTGCATTTTTTGCGGCGATGAAAGCATTTTCAATTGCACTGCAAAAAGCGGGGCATACTGTGATTCATTTAACGCTGGACGATACCCACCAATTTGCAACATTACCAGCGCTTCTCAATAGCGTGATAGAAAAATATTGCATAGCAAAATTTGAATATCAATTGCCAGATGAATATCGGCTTCGAGAGCAACTAAGTACTTTTTGTGCACAAATAGACATCGAGAGCGGTGCCTATGAATCTGAGCATTTTTATTTATCAGATAGTGAGCTTTCAAGCTATTTTAGTGCCGGTAAAAAGCATAGATTAGAAGCGTTTTATCGAAAGATGCGGGTGAGATTTAATATTTTGATGGATGGCTCAACTCCCTTTGGTGGAGAGTGGAACTTTGACAGCAATAACAGAAATAAACTCAAACAAAAAGACCTATCGGACATACCTGAACCGCTGGTTTTTGCCAATGATGTAAGTGATATATGGGAAAGGTTGCAAAGGCATCAGGTAAGTACTTTTGGCACATATGAAGCGAATAGCCTCTGGCCGATAACCAGAGCGCAAGCAAAAGAGTTATTGTGTTCGTTTTGCGAGACTCAGCTACCCAAGTTTGGCTTTTTTCAAGACGCGATGACTTGTAAAGCTGATGATATGTATACAAAAAAACAATGGAGTTTGTATCATTCAAGGCTTTCTTTTGCGCTCAATAGTAAAATTATTAGCCCTCAGTTTGTGGTTGATACGGTAGTCGCTTATTTTATGCAACATCAGCAGGAAATAGATATTGCGCAAGTAGAGGGCTTTGTCAGGCAAATCATTGGTTGGAGAGAGTTTGTTCGTGGGATCTATTGGGTAAACATGCCGCAATACGCTGAACTCAATGAGTTAGATGCAAAACGAGATTTACCTGACTGGTTTTGGAATGGCAAGACGCATATGAATTGTCAAAAGCATGCGGTGAAGCAATCTCTCGATTATGCATATGCTCATCATATTCAGCGTTTAATGGTAACGGGGAACTTTTGCCTGATTGCGGGTATTGACCCAAGGCAGGTGGATGATTGGTATTTAGGTGTCTACATCGATGCGATAGAGTGGGTTGAAATGCCAAACACTCGAGGTATGAGTCAATTTGCAGATGGTGGCATAGTTGGCTCAAAAGCCTATGCAGCCAGCGGGAACTACGTGAACAAAATGAGTGACTACTGCTCAGGCTGCCAATATGACATCAAGTCCATTGCTGGTGACAATGCATGCCCATTAAACTCTCTATACTGGCATTTTATGGACACGCATGAAGATAAATTTTCTTCTAACCCTCGTAATCGCATGGTATATGCTAATTGGCGTAAAAAAGCCCCTGAACAAAGGGCATTAATCATGGAGCAAGCAGCATACTATCTTGATAACCTTAATAAATTGTAATTATTGGTGTTCAAAGTAGATGCGATAAGTACTGGACCAAATAGGGTAATCGACATGAGTGGTGTAGCAAATGAAATCATCAGCAGCTATACCACTTACATTAAGTAGATACCTAAGCTTATTTTTTTGTTCTTCCAAAAGTTGACTGTGAGCAAAGTCATTTTCAAGTGGTGTTATTTTAAGTTCAGGAAATTCAGGAAAACGCTCTGTCCACAGGTCACTTGCCTTTAATTTGCCCTCTTCAACTTTTTGATTACTGTGATAGCAACCGATATTGACGGTACTACATTTGTCTATTTGCTTTTCAAGTAAAACAAGCATAGTGAGTTTTTTTACTGGGTTTTTAATCGATAGGCTGGTTGAGCTGCATGGACTGTTTCGATCCAAGGGGTTGACGACTTCGTCTGGGTTATTAAACACAAAAGTGACATCGCTATTTTGGTTTGGCAAAGGGTCGAACACCAATCCAGAATTACTGGGTGAATAGGTACTAAATGCATTTAAAAAGCCAGGAGTTGAAAGCTCTTTTGAAACACCCAGTGTGAACTCATTGGGCTTGAGGGCACTACTTGCTGTGATTTCGACTGGGCCACTGAAATGTTCAGGGTGCGGGTGAGTGTAAAACTGCACGAATGGCACTGCGCCCACAAGCCTATTTATACCTGACTTACTGATAAGTGCGACTTCTTGTAAATAGCTTGGATCGTTCTGATTTTCACGCAAAATATAGATGCAAAAAACCTCTTCAACACTGAATTTTAATAAAGCTGTAGCTGCGTGATAGAGCTGGGCTTTATGCTTTGATCCTTCTGTTAGCACTTCACTATTTTTGGGTTCTTGTAACAAGCGTTTTAGGTCTGCATGGCTCTTAGCGTTGCTTTCTATACATTGAGAAAATAGATCTACGACTTGATTAACTTGGCTCATCAATACTGAGGGAAGTAGGGGAGAGAGCTTTTCACAGAGCTGCTGCAAAGCTTGTGTGCCGGGTAGTTCAACCAAAACTTGTAAGCCATTATTGGCCTTGCAGGCCGCAAAAAAACGTTGGCTGTTCGAACGGTTATAATCTAAATGCTTTGTGAAACCGCCAATTGTGTGTGCATGCTCAGGCAAAGCATGACTGACAGCTAAAAATGTTTTTTGGATCCGCTCACCTAAGCGAGTTAATTCTGTTCGGTTATGTTGATTAAGTCCCATGCTCTCTTTTGAGGTAATTTTTGGTATCAGATTACATGGGACTTAGTCGCTTTAAAAGTAAAATTTACATTTTACTATCAGTTTGTTAATTGCAAGGTTGGATCCGCGTCCAAGGTCCCCAGTCATCAGAGTTTGCTGGGTTTTCGCCTTGTACCCACCAGTTTGCTTCATAAATGACATTGTCATGAGCCACTCGATCACCTTTGAAGTACACTTTCTCGGCCGACCAGTTAGGTAATCCATTACAGCCGCCAGAAACCTCTCCTACAGAAACAACTTTACTTGATGTTGCTGATTGTCCTTGGTTATTTTTTGCTGTAAGCGTAATAGTGTATTGTCCTTTTACTGCATAGGTGTGTGTTGGAGAGGCAGCTGAACTTGTTTTACCATCGCCAAAATTCCACGCGTAGGACACGGCACCTGTACTCTGATTTTGCAATGACACCGTTAAATTGTTTTTTGTAATAGTAAAGCTTGCAACTGGCACTGGATCAGATGAACCGTCGCAATCACTGCCTTTACGCCAAACATTGCTGTATAAATCTGGTTGCGCACCTTGAGACCACCAAATTGCTTCATATACAACACCATTGAATGTCACCTTGTCGCCAGGTGAATAACTTTTCGTTGCTAACCAGTTTTCTCCACAGCTAGGCGGGGTTCCGACACGGACTACCTGAGAAGTACTATTGGTTTGTCCTTTTGTGTCAGTGACAGTTAACGTGACATTATATTCCCCATTCGAGTTATAATTATGACTTGGGTTTTCAGCGCTTGAAGAGGCGTTACCTTGGCCAAAGCTCCAGTCAAATTGAGTAATACCTTTGTCATCAGTTGAAGTACTGGTGAAGTTAACCATTGTACCATTAACGCTATATCTAAAATCAGCGACGGGTGGTTTATCATTCGGAATATCAATAATGCCCGTTTTTTGCTTGATCCAATCTAAATAGCTGGTGGTACGCGTAAAGGCAGTTGCGCCCTGGCAGGCAATTCCCCAACTCACAGTGCCAATGCTGTAAAAATCACTTCCAACACGCACTGCATAGGGACCGCCACTATCACCATTACATGCTGAACGGCCACCTTCACCACCGCCGCAGATGACAGAGCCTGGAATAGAAAAATTGAGTAAAGAGCTACAACTATTGTTGCTAATGACTGGTAGATCAGCTTCGCGCAGAACATCGCTAGGTCTGCCTCTGTTTGAGGTTAAACCCCACCCAGATACTGTGACATAAGCACCAACATTAGCATATTGTGACTCAATTGCTGCGGTTGGCAGCTTAGCAGGTGTGTATTGGTTTGGAGCAGGTGAGGCGAGTTTTAACAATGCAATATCATAGCCTGAGCGTATCCCATTGGCACCACGCCATCTCTCATGGTTTATAATCTGAGATACTCTGATTGTTTGTCCATCGCCACGGCTAATGGAGTGGGCACCAACCCGCACTGTTAAACTTGATGTAGACGCGCTGTCTAAGCAGTGAGCGGCTGTTAATACCCAGTCGGGGCTGATCAGTGTGCCGCCACAGCCTTGGCGACCATTCATCAATAAAGCTACTTGATATGGTCTTGAATATGCAGGAGTTTCAATCCCTCCAACGACATTCGGTTGAACATCAGTCGGTGGTGTAGCATATGCATTTAGTGCGGCGACTGTGAGTGCAGATAGTAATAAATTAACCTTTTTCATGATGTATCTTTTCCTTCATATGCTCGAAATTGAGCTTTTATATGAATAATCTGAGATACACTTGGCTTTCAAGTGGTGGGCGAAAAATAAACAGAGGTAAGACCACGGATTTTTTAGCAATAAACTTTAACTTAAGTAACACTAACAGGTATTTGAGTGTAACAATAATTTTACAACGGGGCTGCTTGGAAAGGTCAAATAAAAAAGCGAGCTTGTATGCTCGCTTTAGACCCAGGGGAAGGAAGGGTTAGAAATTGTATCTCGCTGACAGCTTCCAGTTTCTTGGTTCGCCCCAAGTAACGCCGCCGTTCCATGATGAGATGCTATTGTAATAGCTCTTATCAAATAGGTTATCGACATTAAGAGATACACTTAAATGATCTGTCACATCATAGCGTGCCATTAGGTTAAATAAGGTGATTGAGCCATGATCACGACGTTCTGGAACTGTAATGTTGCCATATACTAGTTCGCCCCATGGTGTCATTATGTCATCGTATACACCAGTAGGCTTAACGCTATCTACCCAGTAACCATCTTTCCAGTTCATGCCAATACCAACGGTTAAGTTCTCTACTAGACTTGAAGGCTGGTATGTGGTGTACAAGTTAAATAGTTGTTTTGGCACTTCAGTTTTGAGCTGCTCACCATCTTGATCTTCAGATTTTGCGTAAGAATAGCCTGCATATATATTGAAGCCTGGGAAGACTTCTCCGCTAACTTCAGTTTCAAAGCCGCGTGTTTGCGCGTCGTCAACGAGGATAGTTGCCGTGTTGCCTTCAGGTGTTTTCTGGTTGACGGTCGGATCTTTGATAGCGACATTACTTTTATTACTTTCAAAAATAGCGAAAGAGAAGTTCAATAAGTCTAGTTCAGCTTTTAATCCAGCTTCAATGCTGTCGCCTACAATAGGTTTTTGCAAATTGTCATTTTTGTCGTATTTGTCTTGAGGCTCAAATGCATCTGAATAGCTTGCGTAAACACTGTAATCATCATTAATATCGTAAATCACACCCGCATAAGGAGTTATTTCGTTATCAACTGCGAAGCCAGATTTGTTTTCAAAATCTATGGTATTTGTTTCTCTATTGGTTCCAAAGTTAATGACTTCCCAATCTGTTCGCCTTGCACCAATGATTGTTTTCAAATTGTCGGTGATAGATAGTCGCGTTGCAATATAAATACCGCTACTGTCATGATTTGACAGCTTGTTAGGGTGCTTATCTTCGAAAGGATAATGAGGAATGTCACCTGTCCAAGAATAATAGTTAATCTTGGAAATATCACCGATGGCAACCTCTGATTGCTTGTGTGAATTACCAATGTTTGTTCTATCACGATCGAAGTTATTAAAACCTACAATGAGATCATGTTCACGACCTAAAAATTCAAACCCGCCTTGAAGGTTGATATCAAAGGTCTTTTGGACATCTTCTGAGCTACTGATGACAGCGCTGAAATTATGATCTAACCTCGTGGAACCGTCTTGGTTGTAATAGTCGAAATCTGCAGGGTATAAGAAAAATAATTCTCCGCCTTGCATATCAATGGTGTTATATGTAGCAATTGCATTTAGCTGCCAACCATTGTCGAAACCATGGCTAATCGAGGTGAAGTAAGTTTTTTCTTTCAGTGGCCATGAGCTGTTTTGTGCGGTTAAACCGGTGTCACTTCTTTTTGGATTGAATAAACTGCCATCTGCGAAGTAGTAAGGTGCTGCATGTGAGTTAATGACACCTCTAGAAGCGGTATCAGCATACTCATAGCCAACGCGAAGTAATGTACTATCAGCTAGATCGGCCTCTGCCGTCATATAAATAGACGTTTTTTCTTGACCGTATCGATCTACAAATGAGTCTCTATCATAATGTGCTGCAGCTATACGTCCTCGAATACTTCCGTCTTCGCTCAAAGGTGCTGATATATCAAGCTCAACGCGATTGTTATTCCACCTACCGGTTGTTGCGCCGACATAGCCGTCAAACTTTTTACTAATTGCACGTTTCCTAACAAGGTTGATGGTTGCAGTTGGTGAACCAACGCCAGTCATGAGACCATTTGCACCACGCAGTATTTCTACACGTTCATAAGCAATCGCATCACCGTTAACATCTGATCTTCTGCCACCAGGAAACTGTTGTACACCGTCAATTTGAATAAGGTTTACCGAATCACCACGTACAATAAAATGAGGACGGTCATGGCTTCGAGAAGTACTCGCATAAACACCTGTGGTGTGTTGCAAGATGTCTTTAATGTTAACTGACTTCCAATCTTCTAACTGTTGTTGTGTGATCACTGAAACCGACTGCGGTGTTTCTTTCAGTGATAAAATCATTTTAGTTGCCGATTTTGTCGCGGCATCAGAATAATTACCAGCGGTTGAAGCCGTTACGTAAATACGTTCAATTTCATTCGCTGTTTGAGCGCCGTCAGGTGCCGATTCTGCGAATACCTGCGTGCCTGTGAGAGCGGCTGTTAATGCAAGGGTGACAGGCGCTAAACGAAGTGTTTTTGAAGATTGAAAAGTAGAGTTGTCCATAAAATCCTATCCAAAGAACAAATATATGTCATGAACCAATTTGATATAAACGTGATAGAGACAAAGGAAATGGCGTTATTTCGTCTGTACCAAATATGGTGCTAAATGATAACGGTTTGCATTATCGTTACAATTCATTTGAAGTCAAGCTGAATCGGATGCTATGGCATGATTATTTGTCATATATTAAGTTTTTAATATAACGAGAGATTTTGATATAAATTTTTTCACTTTGTTTATGTCCTGAATGAATGCCGCTTTGATTATAAATCCGGGCGACAAAAAGTTTGGCTGTTAGAGCAAGGTAATATTGATAATAAAGTCTCATTAAAGTAGTAAAATAATTCATCATCCCTTGGTTGTTTTTTAATCTGCGTTTGTTAATCTAGTAAGTCTTAGTATGGATGTACCTAGTTTGTTACCTGTGAATAAATATAAGAAGATAGGTTATGGGAGATTTATTTCTAAAGAGACGAGAGAATTGGTTGGTATGGATAATTTGGGGGGCAGTGGGGTGTCTTATTTGCCACTATTTACTAAGTTATGTCAGCAATGCTTGGTTTTCACTTACTTCGCCAGCTTTTTTACTTATGGTTTTGACCGCTTGGATGAACTTTAATAAACGCTTTGACTTTTTTGCTGCCTTGAAAATATTCATGGTGGTGGCGTCTATTTCAGTTATTCCATTGTTGGCGAAAAAAGTGAGTAGCTGGGAAGAAGTGATCCACATTGCTGTCGATTCTGGCGCTTTATTTTTATGCATTGTATTTGTCAGTGTTATTTGCGCGCTGTTGGCAAGGCGGCCGAAACAATATTACTGATAAAAGATTTGAAAACTATTGCGCTAATTTCAAAAAACACTTTACATATTTATGAATAGCCTTTAATATGCGCGCCAACAACGGAGAGATGGCTGAGTGGTTGAAAGCACCGGTCTTGAAAACCGGCATACGTTAATAGCGTATCTAGGGTTCAAATCCCTATCTCTCCGCCACCTCATTCCCAAAACCGCCTAACGGCGGTTTTTTTCGTTAGGAGAGTTCAATGGCTCAAGATGTTGTTAAACATTGTTCATTATGGATTGTCTTTAGCTTCTTTTATTTAAGTGGCCTACAAATGGCTGTAATTATGTCAATTGATGGTCAACCTCAACCTACCATTTGGAAAACCTTATTTTATACCTTCTTGTATAATGCACTTATAGGGCACCTTATAACTAAATACGAAAAGCTATGGCCATTTTTAGCTTCAATCGTGATATCTATATTTGGTGTTGTTGGTTTTGGTGTCTATTTTGACGATAAATTAGCAGGCTATAGTAATGAGTTAATCATTGGTTTAGTTTTATCTCTGCCTTTTGCCACCTTCTTGGTCAAACAATTAAAATCAAAAAGTTTAGAGAATAACGCCTAAGGCATTATAAATAGGGCGTGTATTTGCTTAGCGCCCTATAAGTTACCTGTTGTCTGTGCTACACTGCGCGTCCTTTTAGAATGATAAATAAAGTGAATTTATATGTCAGATTTATTCAACACAGACGCTGGTAAAGCGAGCTACGGTATTGGTCTTCAAATGGGTGAGCAATTAAAAGCTAATCCTTTCGAAGGTCTTGACTTAAACGCAGTTTTCGAAGGTATGAAAGACGCTTACACTGGCGGCGAGTTCCGCGTTGAGATCCCTGAGATCCAAGCTGCTTTCGAAAAAATCAACAGCGAAATTCAAGCACGTCGTGAAGAAGAAGCGAAAGTTCTTGCTGCTGAAGGTACTGCTTTCTTAGAAGAAAACGCTAAGCGTGCAGAAGTAACAGTAACTGAGTCTGGTTTACAGTACGAAGTTGTTGCTACTGGCGAGGGTGACAAGCCTTCTGCTGATTCAACAGTACGTGTTCATTATCACGGCACACTAATCAACGGTACAGTATTCGATAGTTCATATGACCGTGGTCAGCCTGCTGAATTCCCAGTAAACGGCGTGATCAAAGGTTGGACAGAAGCACTTCAGCTTATGAATGCTGGTACTAAGTTGCGTCTATATATCCCACACGACCTAGCATACGGTGAGCGTGGTGCAGGCGCATCTATCGCACCTTACTCAACACTAATCTTTGATGTTGAGCTTTTAGAGATCCTATAATCTAGGTTTTCTTTAAAGTTGCATGCTCGGTACGCACTGAGCATGCATATTTCTATTGATCGAAAAACTCATAGAGCTCTGAAAGCGTCGTCTTTCTTTCGTTATTCTCAACCAAAAACTCCATACCATAATAGGTATATTCTTGGTTTTTCTCTTCTTTTCTAACAACTCGCGCTGACACTTTCATCGGAGCTTGATTCATATATTCTTTATAGTTTTTTCTTGGTAAGTACATGATCAGTGTTAAATTCGTATCAATATCGAGTTCTTGGTTTAATTGTTTGCTTAATGTCACACCACATCCAACGCAGCTCAGCTCACGGGTAATTGTTGAATAGTCTTTATCCTCACAAATAATCTTAATTTTAATTTTTGCTTCAAGTCTGTCAGAACGTCTTTTTTCATGGCGCTTTCTGATCGCATCTTTATCTTCATCAAAGTGAAAGCCATCCATCAAATTGTTTACTAGCTCTGAAGTTTGATAAAGATCCGCACCAATCATAGAGACCATTTGTGCCTTTTCGGCATTTTGTTGAAGGGAAGAAAACAGGTGCTGTAGCTTGAGTTGCATTTCATGCATTTGATGACTCTGTTGCTCAGAGCGGTGGGCTATTTGATCATTTGCCGAGATAATGCTGTCGATAGTATTGGTCATTGCTCTCAAGGCTTGACCACTTTCATCTGAGCGCTGTTTACTGACATCAACTTGATGGATGATATCTGTCATTAAACGTGTAACATCAACGACTTTATGGGTAAGCTGGGAAATT
The DNA here is from genome assembly GCF_057197785.1 of Pseudoalteromonas sp. MMG033. NCBI lineage: Bacteria > Pseudomonadati > Pseudomonadota > Gammaproteobacteria > Alteromonadales > Pseudoalteromonadaceae > Pseudoalteromonas > Pseudoalteromonas sp. MMG033. The sequence continues at coordinate 4,245,204 of NZ_CM170070.1, read as the reverse complement.
ACGCCTCTAATTTCATCTGTTGAATTAGCAGTTCTCTGTGCCAAACTTCTTACTTCGTCTGCCACAACTGCAAACCCACGGCCTTGTTCACCAGCTCTAGCAGCTTCGATAGCGGCGTTTAGGGCAATTAAGGCTGTTTGATCCGCAACCGTTGAGATTGCATCTGTGACAGACTCAATTTGTTCGCTAGCTGATTTAAGTTCTTCAACACCCGCAGATGCGAGCGTAACGACTTCAACCGTCCTTACCATTTCGTTTAGGTTACTTTCAACGGCTTGTATGCCTGTATCTGCTTCAGTTTTGGCTTGCTCTAATACAACTTGGCTTTGCTCAATGGCTTGCCCAGACTCCACCAATAAATCCATAAATGACTCGATGACTCGCATCACTTCCGAATAACTCGCGTTTTCATTTTTAGCCACGGTGCTTATTTCAGTTGCAATGGCTGCAACTTGGTGTGCGGAGTGGCCAACCTGTCTTGACTGTCTACGCACGGTAGAGATAGTCGAGGATAAGGAAAGCGTCATATGGTTAAAGCTCTCAGAAAGTTGGTTCAATTCATCGTCGGAGCGGATCACAAAGTAATCTTGTTTGGTTTTAAAGTCGCCGACTGAAATGTTTTGTGCTCTCCCCAATAAGGATTTGACTCGATTACGTAATTTACTGCTAAACATGACACTTATCACGCCTGCAATGATAATGGTTAATATGGAACTTAAAGCAAGTACAACAAACATGTTTGAAAGTGCATTTTGCGTATCATCAATGCCTTGTTTGGTGACCTGCTCAACGTGTTGGTTCATTTCGCGAAGCTCGTCAAAAATTGTTTCGGTCAGTGGCTTAATGGTATTACTGAGGTGGTTTGTCGCAAAATTAGACTCGTTACTGGCTTGTTTTTCAAATGCTAAAATTGTAATTGGCGCAAGCTTTTCTCGCTCTTCACTATAAGCTTCCCAGTACTCAAGCTGCTGATCAGTGAAGAGCTCTTCATAATCATCAAGAATTGAAACAAAGGCGTCACTGTTTTTAAACCATGCTTGGTCGAACCCATCAATGTTTTTTTGTTCGCGCGTTAACAAAAATGCGCGCAGTTCAGAAATCGCTGTCGCAAAGCTTACTTCTGAGTCAACAAGAAGCTTAAATAACTCAATTCTGTCTTCATCTAACTCTTGTTCACTCTCTATTTCTATCATCTGCGCGAGGAGCTGCACCATTGACTCCGCAAGTGGGATCGCGTCTGTGACTAACAGTTTCACTGCTGGTTCATTATCCAGTGTATTCGCTATGTTAGAAATGATCTGTTGCTCTTGTTTAAGCTTTCTTAAATTTGCGTTGATTATGGAGAGCTTGCTGTCACTGAATCCGGTTTGCTTTGCAAATTCACTCAGGCTTGAAAAGTCTTGATCTATAGCCTTCCACGCTTCATCGCGTTTGGTAATTGCCGTGTTACGTGATTGCACATTGCTGCCAGTAATGATTTGTTCCTCAAGCGCAATAAGTGAATCTAAAATGTGCATTTTCAAATCTGAATTGACGTTTACAAGTGGAATGGAAACTGACGAGACTTGCGTAAAATTACTGGCGAGCGTGCCTGTACTTAAATAGACAAAGAAGTTACTGAATATACCTAAAGAAGTAATTATGCCAAACGCTAAAAGCATTTGCGCGGCAATGCCCGGAACGAAACGAGAAATTTTCATATTGTGTCGTGAGCTCTGATTGTTAGTAGCCTAGGCAGACGGTTTGTACCTAATTAATTGGTTTTAATAAACTTTTATTAAAAGCTACTAATTTTTTGATTTATTGAAAAATATAGACAATCCTTCGGTAAGGTCAAAGTTTATATCTAAATATTTACAATTGAAGAAGACTTACTGCGGGGGCAAGTAATGGATTGTAACAAGGGGATTTTGTTTTCATTTGCGTTGGCAATTAGCGCAAATGTGTTGGCGGTTGACTCGCCGGCGTTTGGTAATTTGTCTACGCCCGACGTAGATGACATAGAATATTTTGATGACGAAGAGCCAAGTGAGAGAGAAATTGAGCTTGGAAAAATGCTGTTTTTTGATCATAGATTATCAAAAAATCAAAACCAATCCTGTGCAACTTGCCACAATCCTGAACTTGGTTTTAGTGATGGTTTGGCAAAGGGAATTGGCAGTGGCGGCGATATATTAGGACGTAATGCGCCACATTTATACAACCTCGCATGGTCTGCCATTTTCTTTTGGGATGGACGAGCGAAAACTTTGGAAGAACAGGCATTAGGGCCTATCGTCTCTGAAGTTGAAATGCAAATGACGCCAAAAGAAGCTGTTGGTCGGCTTAAGAAAATTCCTTTTTATGACAAAGAGTTTAAAGAGGTGTATGGCAGCGTAACGTTTGAAAATATCGGCAGGGCAATTGCGGCATTTGAAAAAACCATCATTAGTGATAATTCAGCGTTTGACCAATACCTTGCTGGAGAAAAGCAAGCAATGTCACACTCTGCAATAAGAGGGTTACAATTATTTGTCGGTAAGGCGCGCTGTGTGAAGTGCCATGATGGCGCAAACTTCACAGATGATAGCTTTCATAATATCGGTATAGAAGACAATGATGAAGGCCGCTTTCTTATCGACCCCAACAGCAAATTAAAGGGCGCATTTAAAACCCCAGGCCTCAGAAATATCATTATGAGTGCGCCTTACATGCATGATGGCTCACTTGCCAGCTTAGAAGAAGTGGTTGAGCATTACGACAAAGGTGCTGTGAACGTAAAAGACGTAAGCCCATTGATAGTCCCTCTAAATCTAAACCCGCAAGAAAAAGCTGATTTAATCGCATTTATGGCTGCATTGACGGATCCTGTTGTGATTCAGCGACCTAAATTGCCTAACTAAGGAGTAAAGATGAAACAGTATTTATTAATTGGCATGAGCTTGTTTTCCATATTTTCGGTGCAGGGAGCAGTTTTAACCGGCGAGTTAGAGTTTGTGAAAAAGCCATCTTTTGTTGGTGTTGTATATGCTAAAGGAGGAAAGGGGCCTAGTACTGCTGAGCTTGATCAATCGAACAAAATATTTGATAAAAAAGCGGTTGTGATAGGTAAAAATGGCGAAATCACATTTAAAAACTCTGATGAATTTCAGCACAATATTTTTGCAAATGACCCAAATTCAGGTGTGAAGTTTGATGTCGGCTTAATGAATCAAGGTCAAACTACCAAGGTGGCAGCTAACTGGAGTGAAAACACATTGACCCGGATCGGGTGTAAAATCCATCCAAAAATGCGCAGTTATATAGCCAATGTCAATTCAGATGCATATCAAGTTTTACCCTTTACGAAAAAGCAAAAAGTTTACCCTATTGAATTAGATGTTGGGACGCACACTGAGTTTGTATTGCAAATCCCTAAATACGATCTTGTCGAGCTTAAATTAGCCAAAGGGCAGCAAACAAGTGTGGATGTTATGTATAAGGGGAAAAAGCGTGCGACGTTGAAGCTTGCTTTAAACTAGGGAAAAAACATGATTAATAAACTTAAAATCTTGTGTCTCTGCGTAGGTTTTATCGTAAATGCTGTGGCAGCAAACCCGTTTAATGTTTATCCATTTAAAGTACCTGATAAATATAAAGCTGCATTAAAAGATTACAGGACGCAATGGCAAAGAGTGACAGGATTTGAACATTCGGGTTTGCATTGGCAGCAGTTTATCGTGGTGTTTTTAAATAAAGATATCAAGGTATACGAAAATAACTACTTGGAATACCTTCGTTATTATCAGGACTATGATGAAGACGATGAGGATGAAGAAGAAGTTGCTGAGCCAAACTTTAAGTCGTATCAGCCAGGTACCATTGTTTTAAAAGAAAACTTTTCTTCACAATCTGGTGCTCCTCACGATGCACTCACTATTACCATGATGATAAAAAGAGAAAAAGACTATTCAAAAGGGTTTGGAGATTGGGAGTATGTTCAGTTTGATAAAGAGGGGACGCTGATACTTGCGGGGAAGGGGAGCGAGCCGGTGATAAAGCAAATGTGCTCTAATTGTCATGCAAGTATTGAAGAGCGAGATTTTATTTTCGCAAATTTCTATTCTAGGAAAAAGTAATACAGGCTGTTTTACAGCCTGTATTGGTACATCTGGACTGATTATAAATCGATTAACTCAAGCGCTCTGTGTGCAGATGCAATTGCACCTTCTTGCCAACCGCTTAAGTAAGTTGTGTGGTCACCAGCAAACACATATGGGCCATCGCAATGAGAAAACGCTTCAATAGGAAGACGCGAAGACCAGCCGCCTTTAGAATAAGGCGTGTTTTTCCAAGAACGCGATACGGGCGCATAGACATGATCTGAAGTGTCAGGGTGGACAAGTGACATTTGAGAGATAGTATCACTGATCCGTTGATATTCGGATAGCTCTGCAAATCTGTCGCCAGCTGGACCTCCAAAAATATAACCGCCAACTAAAATTCCATGATCACTACCAAACTTCGCCGATGGATACCAAATTTGTGCGTTGTCAGTATCTAACCAGCTTATCCCACCGAAAATCTGCTCTTTCGTTTCCCAAAAGCGTTTTGACTGAAACGCAATTTTACCGGCAGAAGAATATTGTGCTTGTTGTATTTCTTGTGAGATTTCATTAGAAAAGTCATGCTCAATATCTTGTAGTACTGTTAGTGGCAGAGTAACGATTACCTTTTCAGCTTTGATTGTTTTTATTCGCCCATGTTTATTTTCATAAGTGACCTCAGCCCCTTCTGCTGAACGTTTGATTGCCAGTACTTTGCTGTTATAGCGGATATTACCTGGTAACCGACTAGTGAACCCCTTCACAATTTTATCCATGCCGCCTTTTGGTTGTAGCATGACAGACTGCTGGTGGAGTGACTGTTCAAAGTGAATACGGTTTTTCCATTTATCGATATATTGGAGTAGTTCTTCAAAATGAGTCGGTTCAATGCCTTGCTCTGGTGTGAAGGTTCCACTATCTTGCGTTACCCCAGCACGAATAGACGAAGTGAAGTTGAAATTGTCATCCAGTTCACCAAAGCTTTTGAGCATTTCTAGCATATGTTGATTTTGGCTATGTGGAATGAGGTGAGAGGTGAGGTTTTGATCGATTGCTTTGGCCAAAGTTGATGCTATCAAACCTCGCTGACTTGCGTATACTTCTCGGGACTTTAAAGAGTGTGAAGGGCTGAAAGAAAAGTGAGTATTTCTATTGTCGTTAATTAAAGGCTCCAACGGGATAGAGAACTCGTGACAATAAGAGAGCACTCGCTTATGTTGGGCAGAGATACGAGCTGGGCCGACATTAAAGTATAAATTTCTATCGGCAGAAAAATCACAAATTGATGTACGGTCGAACTCTTCAACCACAGAGCCGTGGCGAATGGTTTCATTTCGACCTCCAGGCCTTGAGCGAGCTTCTAGTATTTTGTATTTAATTCCTTGCTTTGCTAATTCATACGCGGCGCAGAGCCCAGAAATACCAGCGCCAAGTATTAATATTTCCTCCTCCTTTTCCCCTTGGTTTTTCATGGAGTTACGCCATGCTTGAATATCAACAGGGGCGATTGATTGATCTGCCAATACACTGGGCGACACTGAACCTAATAGTGTGGCAGCCGTCATTTTTTGTATGAAATCTCGTCTATCTTTATGCATTTTTTCGTGTCCTTGAATTGATTGGTTTGTATCCAAAACATTAACAGATTAAGTTTTGTTGACAATTAGAATGATTTTTTTTCATTTCGGGGACGGTGTGGATAATTAGGGGAATACCTACTTTAGTTGCTTAAATAGGTATTATTCGCCAGATGATGATATTAGGTCTAGAGTTGTAAAAATACGAATTATCATTGAGTGTTAGCATGGGTATATCAACACGTCAAAAACAGTTAGTACAGCAGAGTTTTGCTCAGGTAGAACCGATAGCAGAGCAAGCTGCCGAAATATTCTATAAAACACTATTTGAATATGATCCGTCACTCAAAGCATTATTTAAAAATAGCATTAAAAGCCAGGGGCAAAAACTGATGGCGACGCTTAAAATTGCAGTAAACTCCTTGGATGACTTAGATGCATTAGTACCTGTGCTTCATAAGTTAGCAGAGCGTCATGTAGGCTATGGCGTAAGAGCGGAGCATTTTACATATGTGGGGAATGCGTTGTTATACACCCTAAAAAAAGGGCTGGGTAATGAGTGGAACCCCGAATTACGTCGAGCTTGGATTGACGTATTCAGACTGGTTGCTACCGTGATGAAAGACCACGCTTTTAGTGCTAAACATTAAAGTAAAAGGCGTATTTTTACTCACTTTATTAAGCAATTTCCTTTGTTTTAATTGCTTTAAATAAAACGAAATTATTTTTCATAAATTTTTTTATCAGTATAAATATTCAATGTTATATGGCCCGCATTCATGTTACTTAAATTAAGGATACATTTTTACAACATGGAGAAAGGTTATGTTTAAACGAACTTGTATAGCGGCAATAACCGCTGCTGTTTTTGGAACGATCACTATGAGTGCGGGCGCTGCAGAGTCTTGCCCAAGGGTTGAAGGATTTTATTCTACTTGGGATTACCCTGCTGGTGGTGATTTGGATGTTAAAGATTTAGCCACAGACCAGCTTACACATATTATTGTTGCTTTTGCTTACCCTCGTCCTGATGGCACGATGGATACAGAACAGGCTGATAGATATATCGATGATATTGTTGAACATGCGCATGCTAACAATACGGGTGTAATGCTATCTGTAGGTGGTGCTGGCGTTGACTTTTTATCTATGGATGCTGCTGCACGCAGTAATCTTGTGGATAACTTAGTTGCATATGCTGAGTTACACAAACTTGATGGTATCGATGTCGACTGGGAAGACTGGAGCACCTATAATCAGCCAAACCCGGTTGAGAGTGGGTATCTTCTGGAGCTTGTTAAGGAGCTGAGAGAAAAGCTGCCATCGCACCTAGAAGTATCTGTGGATGTGCAAGCGGGTGGATGGTCAGGTATTAACTTTCATAAAGATTTAGACGACCATGCAGACATCATTCGCTTTATGGCATATGACTATACGGGAGCGTGGGGCGGTTCACCTAAAAACCACCATGCAGCTTGGGAATATATCCATGGTGGATTAGTGCACCCGGCAGAATGGAGCCAAAGCATGATCACCAAATATGATGTGGCTAAAACCAGTTTGGGTGTGCCGTTTTACAATAAATCATTCCCCTTGGTTAGTGGCCCTGTCAAAACGTTAACTGCACGAGAAATCGTTGATACGATAGTCAAAGGCGAAGGCGTAGATTATAACCAAGGTTACTACGAACTAGATAACTATGTGCATTTTTGGGAAACGCCTGAGTTATTAAAAACAAAAACCGATTTTGTATCTGAGAATGGTTACCCTGGCATCTTTATTTGGGAGTTACACCAAGACTCAAGAGACGATGAATATAAGTTGTTAGATGTGATTGCTAAGGAGCTACCTAAGTGTCAGCCTTGTGCAGAGCAGTGGCAGCCGTATCCAAGTGTTTATAGCACAGGGGATGTAGTCAGCTTTGAAGGTAAAAATTGGCGTGTGAACGGTGGACCTTTACATGGCGTTTCGCCAGAAACCTTGGGTCATGCACATCGCTATACTGAACTAGGTGCATGTAAGAGCTATGTCCTGAATAAATAAAAACGAGTGGAATCGTTTTGTTCATTGAGCCTATTGGCTGTGTGTTAAATGATATATCGCAGGCCAAAAATAGGCTCTGAATCAGGTTCAAAGTGACGGTGTTAATTGCAGTACTGACACTTTGGGCTTGTCTAGGGCCTCATTAATCTTGATACCCAACTACGTCATTCTGAGCTTGCCTCAGAATCCATGTGTGCAAGTTAACACTCTAAAGTCAGATGGTAGCAAGACATAAAAAAAGCTCTGTGAAAACAGAGCTTTTTTTATTCAAACGAATTTGAATTAGTAAGTTGCACTGCCTTTAGTGCGTGGGAATGCGATAACGTCACGTACGTTACCCATACCTGTTACATAAGCAACTAGACGCTCGAAACCTAGACCGAAGCCTGAGTGTGGGACTGTACCGTATTTACGAAGGTCTCTGTACCAGCTGTAATCTTCTTTATCTAAGCCCATTTCTTCTAGGCGAGCATCAAGCACGTCTAAACGTTCTTCACGCTGTGAACCACCGATGATTTCACCAATGCCAGGTGCAACAACATCCATTGCTGCAACTGTTTTACCGTCTTCGTTTTGACGCATGTAGAATGCCTTGATATCACGCGGGTAGTTTTTAATAACGACTGGCGCGTTGAAGTGCTCTTCAGCAAGGTAACGTTCGTGCTCTGACTGAAGGTCTACACCCCACTCAACTGGGAACTCAAATTTCTTACCACAGTTTTCAAGGATTGTGATTGCATCAGTATAATCAACTTGTGCGAAATCTTTTTCAACAAACTCTTCTAAACGAGAGATCGCTGTTTTTTCGATACGTTGTGCGAAAAATTCCATATCGTCACGACGTTCATCAAGCACGGCTTTAAATACATACTTAAGCATATCTTCAGCAAGGTTCGCAATGTCTTCTAAGTCAGCAAATGCAACTTCAGGCTCAACCATCCAAAACTCTGCTAGGTGGCGAGAAGTGTTAGAGTTTTCTGCACGGAATGTCGGGCCGAAGGTGTAGATTTTAGACATTGCACTTGCGTATGTCTCACCGTTTAACTGGCCAGATACGGTTAGGAATGCTTCTTTGCCGAAGAAATCTTCGTTGTAATCAACATCGCCTTTGTCAGTGCGAGGTAGGTTGTTCATATCTAAAGTAGATACACGGAACATTTCACCTGCGCCTTCACAGTCACTCGCTGTGATAATTGGCGTGCTGATCCACATATAGCCTTGCTCATGGAAGAATCTGTGAATTGCTTGTGATAAGCAGTTACGAACACGTGTCACGGCACCAATAACGTTAGTGCGTGGACGTAAATGTGCGTGTTCACGTAGATATTCGATAGAGTGGCGTTTTGCTGCCATTGGATATGTATCTGGGTTTTCTACCCAACCTAATACCTCAACAGAGTTCGCTTGTAGTTCAAAGCTTTGACCTTTACCTTGAGACTCTACAAGTACACCTGTGACTGCAACAGAACAACCAGCAGTAAGACGAGTTACTTCTTCATAATTATTAAGCGAATTAGGTACTACTGCTTGAATAGGGTCGAAACAAGAACCGTCGTGGACGGCAAGGAATGAAATACCCGCTTTTGAATCGCGTCGTGTACGGATCCAGCCTTTGATTGTAACTTGGCTGTCTACCGCAACGGTGCCTGCTAGTAGCTCCGTTATCGCTATGTGGCTCATCTTTACTCCAAAATGATTTGTAATAAGGGCATATTTGCCCAGCTTGTTTTTGTCTATATATGCTCATCAGCGCAAATTTCAATGCACTGAGCGCAAATTCTGCGGTGACTCGTTTTTTTAACGCAATCTGCTTGTTATGTTTGAAGTCACATGATCGGTATCTTACCCCCGTTGGCTACATAAAAAAACTACCAAATGACCCAATTTTAAAAAAATTTGACTACAATGGCCAAAATTTGGCTGATCACTGTATTTGTGGTGGTATAGAGCACTGTGCGAAGGTCAATTTTTATGGCATTATAGCTCGGTTATTAATAAAAAAAGTCGGAATGAATTTTCATTAAATGAAACAAGCTTTTATTTTAAGAGGATTACCAGGATCTGGTAAAACACACTACGCGCAAACATTAGCCGACGAGCTGGTGGCTGGTGATCAATCACAATATACAATTTGCTCTACAGATGATTATTTTACAGACGAGCAGGGTAATTATGAGTTTAACAAGGCGAAGCTACCTCAATATCACAATTTGAATATTGCGCGTTTTGTCAATGCGCTCGCTGAAGGCATCCCTCTGGTCATTTTAGATAATACAAATATTAAAAAGTGGGAATTTATTGCGTATGTGAGCGCGGCACATGCGATGAACTATCAAGTAAAAGAAGTCATTGTTGGTGAGGTGAAAGATAAGTCACTACAACACTTGTATGCGAAACGCAATCAGCATGGTGTAGCACTTAAAACCATCAGTAAAATGGCACATATGTTTGAATGGTAAAAAGCCGACTTTTAAGTCGGCTTTTTTATGTTTTACATCGCTTCGTATTCTTCTTGCCAGAAGAACTTTTCTTCACCAAATGCTGGTTTCAAGTCGTCTAGCCAATGTGCGTTTTCGTTATACTCCGCAAAGAACGGGCGCTGTACCCACTCAGGGTTACGAGCTTGAATAAAGCGCAGAGCGAATACTTTTTCGCCATTGATTTCTGTCACGCCAGAGATCTCAACTTTACCTGGGCCTGCACTCATTGATGGACCACGCACAGTACGGCTCACACCTGATACTTGCTTGTAGGCATCTCGGAAGATTTCCCACGTTTTGTGCAGTGGTAATTCAAAGTAACGCTTTGCACCTGTATCACGCTCGATGAACATGTAATAAGGGATCATGCCCATTTGCGTTTGCTCTTTCCACATTTCAGCCCACATATTTGGATCTGTATTTAAGTGGTTAAGTAAAGGCGCTTGCGTTCTGATCTGTGCACCTGTTTTACGAATAAGCTTAATCGCTTCTTTCGCAACATCAGTACGAAGCTCTTGTTTGTGGTTGACGTGCGCCATAAATGAAACATGTTTACCAGCGTCAACAAGCTCTTTAATAAGAGCTAATAGATCTTCTGCATCTGGGTCAGTGACGTATCTAAATGGCCAGAAAGTTAAAGACTTAGTACCGATACGAATAGTACGGATGTGGTCAAATCTTGGCTCTTTTAGTGCCTCTAGGTATTTACGTAGCTTAACGGTACGCATTACCATAGGATCGCCACCCGTCATCAGAAGATCTGTCACTTCAGTGTGCTCTTCTAGGTATCTGTGTAGCAACTCTTCATCGTTATTGTTGAAACGCGTTGCTTTACCAACGAACTGTGCCCAACGGAAACAGAAAGTACAATAAGAGTGGCAGTACTGACCTTGTGCAGGGAAGAATAAAACTGTTTCTTTGTACTTGTGTTGAACACCTTCAACGTTTTCGCCTTCAAAAGACGGTACGTTTTTGTCCATTTGGCCCGCCGGATGCGGATTAAGTTTTTGTCTTAGCTTAGTTGCCAGCTCAAATACTTCTTCTGGCGTATGTTCACGCTTTAATAAAGCAGCCATTTCATCATATGACTCGTCATCAAGCATGCCGCGCTGTGGGAATGTTAGCTGGAATACTGGGTCATTAGGTACCTTGTCCCAATCAATCAATTCGTCGATAACGTAATTATTTACACGGAATGGGAATACGTTGGCAACGACTTTCATTTGAAAGCGCAGGTGCTCAGGCAGCTTATCAAGCTGTTCGATCTTATCAATTTGACGGTGTTGGTACACAGTAAAGCGAGGTGGCTGATAGGCCTCTGCCGGCTGCAATTGGACGGATTGTTGCATACTTACTACTTCTCAGCTTGCTAGATTTTAAAAAAGAGACGCATTATAGCAAAAAGCTGAAGTAAATTCAGGTACAAATCGTTAAAGGCCCTGAAAAAATGATAGTTTTCATCGTATGTGGTTGGATTCTATACAGACTTGTGTGAGAAATAAACACGGTGGCGATAGAAGGTGCCAGTTCTTATATGATGTATAGGCTGACACCTTATGATTTTAGTACGCTTTTTGTTCAATCGCTTGATATATGCCGTCGATTAACTGAGCGATGTCGCTATTAGAAGTAATGTAAGGAGGCATAATGTATATGAGTTTGCCAAATGGGCGGATCCATAATCCTTTTTCGATAAAGAATTTTTGAATTTTTGCTACGTCGACCACATCAAATAGCTCAACTACCCCAATTGCACCGAGTGTTCTGACTTCTTTGACTGCCTCGAGTGATTCACAGCGATGTAAGTGTTGCATTGCGTTATTAAGACGGGTGACATTGCCGTGCCAATCTGTTTCTTCAAGCAATTCAAGACTCGCAACTGCCGTTGCACAAGCTAACGGGTTGCCCATAAAGGTTGGGCCGTGCATAAGTACTTTTGCTTCACCTTGGCTTATTCCCAGCGCAACTTTGTCAGTGGTTAAAGTGGCTGACAATGTCATACATCCACCTGTTAATGCTTTGCCAATACATAAAATATCAGGAGCAATGTCAGCATGTTCGCAAGCAAACATTTTACCGGTACGACCAAAGCCTGTGGCAATTTCGTCGAGTATTAACAGCACGTCGTATTTGTCACAAAGTTGGCGGAGTTTTCTAAGGTATTTGGCATTGTAAAAGTTCATGCCGCCCGCGTTTTGCACAATTGGCTCAATGATGAAGGCTGCAAGATCATTGTGGTGCTGTTTAAATGTATTTTCTAAGGTGACTAGTTCAGCGTCGTTTTGCTCTTCGCCAAACTTGGATTGTGGTGCATCAACAAAAATATGCTCAGGTAAAAAACCCTGATACATGCTGTGCATCGAGTTGACGGGATCACAGACACTCATCGCAGCAAAGGTATCACCATGGTAGCCTTTTTTGGCTGTCATTAATTTATTTTTCGAGTGATGACCTTGACTAAGCCAATATTGCAAAGCCATTTTTATGGCCACTTCGACGCTCACAGAGCCGCTGTCAGCCAAAAATACCCGTTGTAGGGGCTCTGGTGTAATCTCGACGAGCTTTTTACATAAATTGACAGCAGGTGCATGAGTAATGCCGCCAAACATAACATGACTCATTTGACTGGCTTGCTCGGTCATTGCTTTAACAAGTTTTGGGTGATTGTAACCATGCAGTGCGCTCCACCAAGAGGCCATACCATCTATCAGAGACTCACCCGTTTCGAGAAATATGCGGTTTTTATCTGTGTGTGTCACTGGATAAACAGGCAGCGGATCGATCATTGACGTATAGGGATGCCAGATGTGGGCTTTGTCAAAATTCAGATCGATTGGTTGATTTTTATTCATTTGTAAACCTTGTTTGCTCATCACTCGTTGACAATACTAAAGCAAGAAGTAGACTAAGCCAATCACCGTCAAATTATCTGGCGAAAAAAACCAGAAAAAGAAGAGATTAAGTTATGGAATATGGCATCGTTCGTCACGATTGGAAACATGCAGAAGTAAAAGCATTATTTGAAATGCCTTTTAACGACTTACTATTTTATGCTGCGAGCGTTCATCGCAAAAACTTCAAACAAAATGAAGTCCAGATCTCTACTCTTCTGTCTATTAAAACAGGCGCATGTCCAGAAGATTGTAAATACTGTCCACAGTCAGGTCATTATAAAACAGACCTAGAAAGAGAACGACTGATGGAAGTTGAAAAGGTTGTAAACCAAGCAAAATTGGCAAAAGAAAAGGGCGCAACGCGTTTTTGTATGGGTGCTGCTTGGTCAGATCCAAAAGACAGAGACATGCCATACATTGAAAAAATGGTTAAAGAAGTCAGCGCACTTGGCCTAGAAACATGTATGACGCTAGGTAAGCTAGACAACCAAAAAGCACATGCTTTAAAAGACGCAGGTCTTGATTATTACAATCACAACTTAGATACCTCACCTGAGTATTACGAGCAGATCATCACAACACGTACGTATGCAGACCGACTAAACACCATTGATCACGTGCGCGACGCAGGCATGAAGGTTTGTTCTGGTGGTATCGTGGGTATGGGTGAGCAGGCTGCAGACCGTTATGGTTTATTAATGCAGTTAGCAAACTTACCAAAGCAACCAGAAAGTGTGCCAATTAACATGCTAGTTAAAGTAGCGGGTACGCCGCTTGAAGATGTGGATGATTTAGATCATTTTGAGTTCATCCGAACCATTGCTGTGGCACGTATCATGATGCCAGAGAGCTATGTGCGTTTATCAGCAGGCCGTACTGCGATGAATGAGCAAATGCAGTCAATGTGTTTCTTTGCTGGTGCAAACTCGATTTTCTATGGTGATAAGCTATTAACTACAGAAAACCCTGAAGCAGATGCGGATATGAACCTACTTAAAAAGCTAGGTATGAAGCCTGAGACTCGTGAAGACTACTCAGATGAAGCGTATGAAGCGTCTCTTAACTCTGCAATTGCAGACAAAGCAACGTCAGAGCTGTTCTACGAAGCAAAATAAATGGCGTTTGAATTTATAGATCAAGCGCTAGAAGACAAAGCACGTGACGCACTGCAGCGTCGCCGTACCTGCATAGATAAAGTGTCTGCTCGTCATATCCAAGTTGATGGGCAGCAATACTTAAACTTTGCCAGTAATGATTATTTAGCGCTTGGAGATCAAGCTATTTCTGGTGACTTTGTTGCTGGCAGTAAGAGCTCAGCTCTGGTCACTGGATATCAGCGCACCCACCGATTGCTAGAGGCTAAATTATGTGAGCTGCTCGGTTACGAGCGAGCCATGCTATTTGCCAGTGGCTTTGGCGCAAATTTTAGTGTGCTCAGCACTTTATTTCATGATAATAAAGCCGGCCAAGACAGCGCTATGTTTCAAGACAAGCTTAATCATGCCAGTCTCATCGATGGTGGGCTGAACAGCAGCGCTAAGTTAGTCAGGTTTAATCACAACGACATGGGTCATTTGCGTGCGCGTTTGGAAAAAACACGAGTCCAAAACAAACTTATTGTCAGTGAAGGTATTTTCTCAATGGATGGCGATGGTGCGCCGTTGCATGAGCTGAAGTCTTTGGCTGATACCCACAGCGCTTGGTTGATGATTGATGATGCCCACAGTTTCGGGGTGTGCGGTGAAAATGGTTTAGGCTCTGTCGAGTCCGGTGTGAAGCCGGATATTTTAGTGATCACATTCGGTAAGGCCATGGGGTGTCAAGGCGCTGCTGTGCTCTCAAGCAAAAGAGTGATTGATTACATGGTACAGTTTAACCGTGAATATACTTACTCAACGGCCATATCGCCAGCTTTAGCTGAAATTGCCTCGACGCAGTTATCAAGATTATGTGATAGTCATAATGCTCGTGATGTACTACATCGCCACATTACGCAATTTAAAGCGCTTTGTAGGGATGCGGGTATTCCAGTACAGGCATCAAATAGTGCGATTCAGCCGATTGTTTTGGGTGATGCGCAAAGCACCCTAAATGCGCAGCAAAGCCTTGCACAAAAAGGTATTTGGCTGACTGCAATTAGGCCGCCAACGGTGCCACACAATACGGCAAGGTTACGTGTAACACTGACCGCAGCGCACCAGCAAGCTGACATCGAATACTTGGTTGAATGCCTCAAGGAGGTAATATGAGTGCGATGTTAAAACTGAATATTGCAGATAAGTTTTCACGCGCGTCTGCTCAATATATCAAGCATGCCAATGTACAACAGCGTTCAGCCGAAATTTTGTTTGCAGGTTTAAACCGTCGCTACAATACGATGTTGGATTTGGGAGCAGGTCCGATGCAACATCATAGCGTGCTATCTAAAAAGTGCGATACGTTAGTGGCGTTAGACCTGAGCGAAGGCATGCTAAAACAAGGTCCAGCATCTGCCATGAAAGTGTGTGCGGATATGGATGCACTGCCTTTGCAAGCAGAGTCTGTTGAATGTGTATTTAGCAATTTTGCGATGCAGTGGAGCAGTGACTTACCAACGTTATTTAATCGTCTGAATACCGTGTTAAAGGCTGGTGGCAGTGCGCATTTATCCATTGTTATTGATGGCTCTTTACGTGAAATTGCTAAAGCTTGGCAGGGTGTAGATGGTCATTGTCATGTAAACCAATTTACGCGATTTGAAGACATACAGCAGATTGCAAGGCAAGCAGGGTTTTCGATCCGGTCGATGAGTAAACGTTGCTTGGTTGATATTTATAATACCCCACGCGAGGCACTTAAGTCGGTAAAAAGCATCGGTGCAAACCAGTTAAATAATACAGATACGCGTCGTGGTTTAGTGGGTAAAGAAAGTTATCAGGCCTTGTTAAAAGCCTATCCACTCGTTGATGGCTTCGCCCATGTTAGTTACGAGGTGGCATTTTTGGAGTTAACAAAATAATGAGTCAGTTTTTTATTACCGGTACGGATACTGAAGTTGGCAAAACCTATGTCACAAGTTTGCTGCTGAAGTATCTTGTCTCAAAAAAGAAAAAGGCCCTTGGCTTTAAACCCATTGCTGCCGGAGCAGAAGAAGCTTTTGGTGAGCTGGTCAACGAGGATGCTTTAACTTTAATGGAAGCGGCCAATGTGCACGGCACATATGAGCAAATTAACCCGTTTTGCTTTGCGCCGCCTATAGCACCACATATAGCCGCAAGTCGAGTTGATGTACATATTTCAAAGCAGGATTTGACCAACAAACTGGCTGATGTGTCTACGCTAGGTGCTGAGTTTACCATGGTTGAAGGCGCAGGTGGTTGGGCACTGCCAATCAATGATACAGACTTTTTATCCACTTGGGTTGCAGAGCAAAACCTACCCGTAATCCTTGTGGTTGGTATGAAGTTAGGTTGTCTAAACCATGCGTTTTTAACTGCCCAAGCCATTGAGGCGTCAGGGGCAAAATGTGTTGGCTGGATTGCCAATCAAATTGACCCAAATATGGCAGAGTATGACGCTAACCTAGAGACGTTAAAGCAACGTCTTGATTTTCCGCTTTTGGCTGTCACGCCTTACTCTGAAGAAAAGGCCAAGATGCAAGTGCACTCGGCACTGAATAGTTTACTTGGTGTTTAATAACTTGCCTTTATAAGTAGCCTTTATATCCGTGAAGGTTACTTATAGAAGAACACTTTTCCTACCAATTATTAGTTGTAACATTTAAATAAATTTACTTTTCTATATTCAATTTAAATACACCACGCTCAATGTTACTTCGTTCATATTGAAATTTTATTATAAGTAAATTCTTTCCATTAGAAGTTAGTTAATGCCTAAACTTTACTACCTGTTTGGTTTTTAATAAGTAAAACTACTGATCTATTACAGGAATAATATCTAAGTTATTAATTTTTATTCGAAAAATATAGTTTCGAGTTTTTTGGTTTTATTAACCATTTTCTATCAAAAATACAAAATATGTGATTTAAATTGTTTTTAATGATTATACCCCTCTCAATTTTTACATTTAATTATAAAAATATTTTGTTACTTATTACCAAGTACTTAAATTGGGTACGTGTGTTATATTTTTATTCCTAATTCGTTTCTAGCAGTATGAATACAAAAAGGAAAATGCTATGAAGTATAAATTTGCGCCAATTAGTTTAGCTATTTTGCTAGCATGCCAAGTCAATGCAAACCCAACAGACCGTCAATATGAAAATAGGTGGTTAGACCCAAATGGGGATCCATACCTATCTCTACAATGGAATTTACTCAATGATGGTAGTCTAGATAATACAGTTGCAGGGCATGATCTGAACTTGTGGCAATCTCACCTTTGGGGGCATAAGGGCCAAGGCGTGCAAATATCGCTCATTGACACAGGTGTAGATGAGCTTCATTCGGATTTGATCGACAACTTAATTTTTGATCCCAATATCGATTCAACGGAGCCTTGGGCGTCGGCACATGGGACTTATATGGCTGGCTTGATTGCAGCTGTGCAAAACGATATTGGGATCAGAGGCGTCGCCCCAGAAGCAGATGTGATTGTGCACAATAGACTGGGTTCATACATGAGTCGTCATGAGCAGTGGGCTTATCATCGTGGCATTGGACTGCAAAATGGCAAAACCTCGATTGCGCAAAATTCCCGTGTTTTCAATACGAGTTTTGGGGTAACCCCTGTGCATAGTACGCCGTATAACTATGCGTATACAACCGCGGATCCTGATACTGGTGAGGCCATTCAGATGGTTAACTTTAGACTCAGAGACGAGGTGATGGAGCGCATCACATTATCAACAGAGCAAGACAAACGCACCGCACTTTTTGTTCAGGCAGCGGGCAACGGCCACTACCAGACATTAATAAATGCGTATGGTCCTAATGGCATAGATACGCCGGGATATCACCATGCAATAAATAATGGCGGTCTCCCATTTCACAATGCAAATAGCGGCCATTTAACCAGTTTTTGGAAAATTAATGTCAGTGGCGTGAGTGCTGATGGCAGGTTAACCAATAGCTCTACTGTGGGCAGTAATATCTTTGTTACAGCGCCGGCGGGAGCAGATCGCAACACACCAGGTATGGTCACAACAACATTGAGCTGCGATTGGCGTGAGAAATATCAAGGTCGAGAGCAAGTGTGCACGGGTCCTCAGGACTATTACTTTAGCGTAAATGGCACATCGTCTGCGGCAGCAAATGTAACAGGCGCAGTCGCATTGCTAATGTCGGCTGCTGAGCAACAGGGGCATGACTTGTCGGCACGAGATATCAGGCACTTACTGGCCAATACGGCCACTAAAGTAAACCGAGATATGGAAGACATTACGGTGTCTAATGTGGTGGCATTGGAAGGCTGGTCTAGCAATGCCGCGGGTGTTGAGTTTTCACCTTATTATGGCTTTGGCCTAGTCGATGTTGATAAAGCAGCTGAGCTTATTCGCCGTTATGCCGTTGAAAATTTACCAGCAGATTTTGTAAAAACGCAATGGTTTGGCGAGCACGACATCTTTAGCAAGCCGATTTTAGAAGATATCACACACACAACCATTTCAGAAATTGAAGTGACTGAAGATATGTTTATTGAGGGCGTCCAAGTACGTTTAAGTGCTGAGCATGGCCGTATTACTGATTTAAAAGTAGAGCTAGAATCACCTAGTGGCACTCGTAGTATATTAATGTCGCCAAATAATAATCTGATTGGACAAAATACAGATTATATCGCGCCATCTGAAAAGAGTATACTTGGCTATGACGATCATAAACTACTCAGTTATAAATTCTGGGATGAAAGATCTGTTGGCACATGGAAGTTACATATTACTGATATGAATAATCAACAGCGCACGATAGTCACCGACCCGTTTGGTCAGCCACGCAGCCGCTATACAATTGAGAATAATGCCAAACCGGGCACATTCACCAATTGGTCAATTCGTGTACTTGGCCATACAGAAAAAGTCACTAAGAAAAAGAAATTAAACTAATCTTTAAAGCTATTTTGTTGAGTCACTCCCAAGGGCCGATTTAATGGCCCTTTTTCGTTTGTTACAATAAAAACAACTATATTCAGAACGAGTGGTTTATGAAGGTTTTAGTAACAGGATCTGCCGGACGGGTTGGTCGAGCCATTTATATTCACTTAGCGCGCAGTTATAACGTGAAGGGTTTAGACAACACTCCTTGTTCAACTACAGATTTTATCGGCGATATTCGAGATGAAGCGCTTTTATATCGGGCCCTTAAAGGCGTTGAGGTGGTTGTGCATACGGCGGCACTCCATGCGCCGCACATCGGTCATGTAAGTGATGAGCTGTTTCATGAAGTGAATGTTGCAGCAACAATAAAACTAGCAGAGCTTGCCAGCGCCAATGGCGTAAAGCAGTTTGTGTTTACAAGTACCACGGCGTTATATGGTCATGCTAGCACGCCGAATGGGCGAGCAGGGTGGGTGACAGAGCAGACAAAACCTTTACCTAAAACCATCTACCACTACACAAAATTTGCTGCTGAGCAACGACTCGAAGCGATAAGCACTTCGCTTGCTTTGCCCGTAACTGTTCTGCAAATGTCGAGATGCTTTCCTGAGCCAGTTGAGCAAATGGCACTGTATCGGCTGAATCGAGGAATAGACTACCGTGATGTGGCCAGCGCTCACCGCTGCGCCATTGAAAAGGGGTTACTAGGCTTTAACCGCTTTATTATTTCAGGCAAAACACCGTTTGATCCCAGTTGCTGTGAGCAATTGTTTAACGATTGTGAGGCCGTTTTACGTGCACGCTCCCCAAAACTGGTGGCCGTGTTTGAACAGCGTGGTTGGTCTTTACCGCAGAGTTTAGACAGAGTTTATGACTCATCTAAAGCGCAAAATGAATTGGGCTGGACTCCAAAGTATGGTTTTGAAGGTGTGATTGACTTGTATGATGACGAATTTGCAGAAGTCCTGCCCAGCAAAAATCAAAGTACAAGCTAATATTTTTGTGATTAATAAAGCGAGTGACTTGCACTCGCTTATGAAACTTGTGATTAAATCTTTTTGCCAGGAACGCTGGTGACGGACTTTGGCTGCATTTTTTGAAACAGCCAACCCACACCCACCAAGCACAAACCTAAGCCAATGAATGATAAGGCTCTGAGCAGCCCCTCAAGGTTAGACATATCAACCATAAAGGCTTTAAAAATAACCATGGCAAAGCCGATAAAACCAATATTGATTAACTGTTTATGGTTAAAGTGCTGCGCAACAAAAATGGTTGTAGTTGAGATCAGTAACCAGACAATCGAATAGGTGTAAAGCTCCGCTTCTTTCATCCCCAAATGCCAATTTATAAAGCCATTATTATACAAGGTGCGTATTTCACCGTTGACAAACATAAAGCCAAATATGGCCATTGCCACATAAATAAAACGGTTAAACTGCGCTTTGACAAGTTTAAAATGCATAAACCCATACAGGCATAATACAGGTGCAAGCCATTGGAGCCACAACCAGTTTATAACATAGCCACCTACGTTTTGGCTGAATACAAATGGGCTTTCAAACACGGAGAATTGCACATGTATTAGTGTACTTGCACCGAGTAAAATGCTGCCGCCAATCATATACAGTTTTTGCAGATTGCGCGTTAACTGGCTACGCCAATAATATACGCCCGCGAGAATTAACCAGTTTAGGGATAACACCACGCCTTCTTGATAGCTTAAATTATCAAAATTAGGATAATCTCCGACTAATAAATAACTGGTTTCGGTGGTAACAAGTAGAGCACATAAGTGAATAAATACACCCATAAACCACGTATTAAGCGTTCTTGATGGGTTATATTTTGCAGCAAACCAGACTAAAGCAATCGCAATTGGGTAGACGATGAGTGTCCAATGAATACCTAAAATGGCTTCATGTTTGTAATCAGCAACCCAAGGGGCCGCAGACAATCGAGTAACCACAACGAGTAAAGCTGCTTTGTACAGCCAGTCAGGGATCTCAACCTTGTATTTCCAGCTTAAATAGCTCATGGATGCGACTTGCGCCGTAATAGCCAAGGTCAGCGTGCTTGCAGATAACAACATGGTCAAACACAAAGTCAGCATGGCATTTGCTAACACTAAATATGTCACGCGCTGTAACGGTACTGATGATTTGGCAGCCGCAAGTGCTGCGCCGGCGGCGATGAGCTGGAGTTCAAACGCCCAGACAGGGTAGAGGATGGCGTCACTGTCCACAGGCAGTGAAATATAGCTGAGACCAAATAAACTCAGTGGCACTAACACAAGTAGCAGTAAATAAGCATGGCGTGCTGCATCACGTTTGATCATCAAGACGCTAAAGGCCATACCAAACAAGGCTGCGATTTGAATAAACAAATACTTGCCAGTAAATGGATAGAGGATGTCATCAAAATCGATTTTTTGATGTATGTTGCCAAACATAAACAAAGCAAAACCCAGCGCCAAATATGGCCATGTATCTAGGGCACTATGCCTGTAAGCTGAAGCAAAAGCGATGGCAGCAACAATGAAAGCAGCTATTACCATGTGACTGAAAACGGGCGAAAACATCAGGTAAATGGCGAACAAGAATAGAGTGATAAGGGTTGCGACTTGCTCTCTTCTTGCCATCAATAGTGACTTAATGGGCAGTGGATTATGCATGGTTAAATTAAGCCGCCAACCAAGTAGGTTTGAGAGCACATAAAAATATAGAGTTGCAACTGTGTAAAGGGTAATAACAGCAAAGTCACCTTTATCACCTAAAATAATGGCACCGATAAACCACACACAATGGCCAACAAAACTTTGCCACCACAGCCACTTTTGCTTGACGTAATCAGCAACCCATACAGCAGATAAAGTCACAAAGGCCACATACAACAACAGTGCCCCAATATTATTAGACCCAGTCGAGACAAGCGCCGGTACAGCATACGCACCGATGATCCCAATGCCGGCAAGCACAGGCCCGAAGCGCAGTGCCAAATAGGTAGCACACAGCGCAATGACCGCTAAAAAGACAAAGGCGAGGTTGGCAGGTAAAAAATGGTAGTGATTAAACGATACCAAAACCATAGAAAAGCAGGTGATTACACCGCCACTGGCAAGCGCCGCAGAGATGTAGGGCGTATTCACATTGAGCTTAGCTTTATAGCGGTTAACCAGTTCAGCTCCAGCGACTAGCGCACAGCCGAACAAAGCGCCTAAAACAACGCGCACTGCCGGTGGCATAAGACCGGCCTCAATCGAATATTTGGCGAGGAAAACCCCACCAATAGATAAAATAAGTGCACCTAACCAGAAAATACCACTGCCTTTGAGTAGCGTTTCTAAGTTGAACTCGGGCAGTGTAAACTGCTTTTGAAGCGCTTGCTTTGGCGGGCTTTTTATATCCGGCTTTGTAGGGGGAGATAAGTGTGCTGGCTCTACATTGTCAGCCTGCACGGTATCATGTTCTGCGGATTCTATCTGTATTTTTGGCTCATCAGTGGAGCGGGGCGCTGGGGCAGACTCACTCAACGCTTGCTTGAGCTTATCGATTTGCGCTGTTTGAAAGTCGATGATTTTTTGAAGATGTATTACCTTTTTCGCGAGTTTATCTATACGGGCGCGATCTTTAAAAGCAATCACAACCCCCACAAACAAAAACAGATTAAATGCAAAGGAAAACAACTCAGTATCCATACCTTTTCCTTAAAATACTAGAGGTAAGATGAGTTTGCTTTAAAAACAGATAATTATCAAGTTAAGTGCAAAATACACATTGCGGAGCAATGTTACTTTTGCGCAAGGTGAAGTGAGCAATTATATATTCAATACCAATTGCTCATCACCAGTTACTAGCTCGTTAAGGATTTGGGAGAAGATCTTGGACGACGAGTTTAGTAATTTTGTGTCTCAAAAATAGACTACAACAGTGTAATTTGATCGAATTCACAGATGTAAATAGACTGCTTTTATATAATTCTCATGAAGTTTTGAAACTTTTTGTTTTCATTTTTGGTTTCGTTTGTTTACGATAACACATGACCATTAAAAATTAAGATTTGTACGGAACACAAATGATACTAAGGTCCAAAAAGTTAGAAGTAGCGATTTGGAGTAACTCTCCGGACGGTGAAGGTACTAATTATACTTATCGTCTTATTAGAGTTGTTTTCATAACCTTTTTTTATCCTATTATAACGGCACTTATTGTTGTTTCTTTGATTGATTCTTTAACTGATAATGATTACTTTGCGGCTGAGGCGGTGAGAAATATTGAGTCAGGCTATTATAGTGAAAATATAAAAAATATTGCTCTAGTGACGTTTGATAGGAATTACACGCATGATTCTTCATTTCCTGAATCTAGAGAGGATATCATTCAATTAACAGAGCTATTGATCAATCATGGCGCAAAATTTGTTGTGTTAGATTATGTATTCGATTATTCAAAAGATGTAACGGTTATTCCTCGCTTGTTAGCCAACAAGATTGTAGTTGGTAGTCAAGTTCAATTAGGCAAGAGTGTAAGAGAAGTACACCCACCTAAAAATTTTCTATCTGATGAAGTTGTTCGTTATAACTGGGGTGACCTTTATCTGTATGACACGGCAGATCGTTATGGAGAGGTCAACAGCCTTGTATATTACTATCAAGATGAAAAAAAAAGATATCCTTCTCTTTCGCTCGCGGCGTATAACCGAGCTAATGATGGAAATAACTATCAATTAAGAGATACAGGAATGGGTATTCCTGAACGATTAAATGCTAATTCAAGGTATTGGTTATCAACACCTAATAACATATCAGACTTAGCCGATAATACATTTAGTGCCTGGTATCTAAGAGAGCAGTTAAAATATGGCTTTGTAGACATTAGTGATAAGGTAGTATTTGTTGCAAGTACTTGGGACATCAATGAGGATCATTTCTACATTGGCGCAAATAGTACAGGCACTTTTATACAGCGGATCTTAAATTGGTCAGGGTTGATATCAACACAGAGTGTTAATGGTAAAGAACCAGGCGTTTATGCTCATATTATTTCTTACCTTAATTTAATCGATGAAAAAAATTATGTACACCCTTCGGCAGTGAATGGTTTTCATTATAAAAATGTATCACTAATTACCACTTACTTAATTTTTATTTTTATTGTTTTGATTTTTTATGTGAAACTGCTGAGGTTTTTTATAGATAGTAAATATAATGTTTTTGTTTTTTTGTTGTCGCTACTATTCTTTTTTTTCTTTTATCATTTTACTAATTATTTTTCTTTCTGGACGGTTTTATCTCATAGTTACTCTGTAAATTTAACTATATGGTTTTTACTTTATACGTTTTGTTTAGTATTTATATGTTCTAGGAGGCTAGATGAAAATGTCAAAAATCTTTAAGTTAATGATTTTAAATGTTTTTTTATTTGTTTTGTTATTGCTTACAGGAGCTGCTTTAGCAGTGAATAGTGATGAGTATGTTGCTATATTTATCGATGTTAAAGGTAAGGTTCATCTCTCGTCACTTCAAAAAGGCACAATAGAGCTAGCAAAAAATGGCCTAGAGTTAAATTCTGAATATATTGTTAAAATCCCTGATGGTGCGAAGGTTCATTGGATTAAAAGATTATATGGAAAGGTAGAAAGTGAAGTTTTAGTTGGTCCTTTGGAAGTTAAATTTCCTTCTGTATTATCCAAGGGGGTAAAGTCAAACCTACAGGGGAACAGGGTTCTCGGTGGTGTTTACAGAGGAGATAAAAATGATAACTCGAGTGATGTTTATATATGCAATTATCCAAAAATAATTAGAGTTCCAAAATCCGCGGGGTTAATACCTTTTCTTCAAGTGAAATGTAACAACAAGGTGAGGCAAATAAAATTAAACTATTCAATTTTTAAAGGCCAAGAAATCATAGGTAAAGGAAAGGTAATTAAAGGCCTTGCAAGCAATGAGTTGGATAGTGGTAAATATCGCCTTGAAATTAGCGAAGGTAAAAATAAACTTATTGAAAGTACTCTTTTGATTGAGAAGGTTAGTTTAGATGACTTACTTAAAGATGTTGAAAATGAAAATAGCGGTGGAGTTTTAACTGACGATCTATTTGTGACGTTAAGGCTATGTGGGCTTGGCTATCGATATTTGTGTGAGTTAAATCTATATTACAAATTTTGGGGTGAGAAGACTCAACATTCTAATAGCCAAATAGAGGTTATAGAACTAGTCAGAGAACAAGTTGAAGAATCATTTAAATATAAATAAAAGGGAAGTTAATGTGATTTATAAGGTTGCTATTTTATTTTTTATAGTTTTTTCTGGCGTTACATCAGCGGTTTCTCCTAAAGACTTTTATCAACTAGAATTCAGAGAAGTTATCAGTAATGATGTACAGATAAAAAAGTGGAAGTGCACTAATATAAAACTAGTATATGAAAATCTTGCTTGTAATTATGTTAAGGCATTTTTACACCATAAAAATCGCGATTATGAAAAGGCCCAAGAATACTTTAGTCAGTTTTATAAGCCAGTATTAAAAGAAGTGAATAGTCAGTTACCTTTTAAGGGGAGTGGGCAGGGTTTTGAATCTTGGATAAGGTTCATGTCTACACAAATCTCAAAAATTGAGGGTAAGGAGTTTTCATATGGGATCACCGAAAAACTGGATGGAGTGGTCCAAGCTATGTTTTCCGGTGGGGGTGCAAGTGTAGGCAAATTGGCTGCTATATCCGTTTTGGTTAATGATGGTTACTTGCAAGGGGACTTGTCACATTCAAATTACTTATATGAGCAATTAAGGGATGAATTGCTAAGTCTTTATTTTATAAATCATCAAAAAAATCAGGTTAAATCTTCTCTGCTTATCTATAAAAAAGTCATTTCAGAAATAGATGATGATATCAATCTAGTAATATTGAGTAAGAAAAAGATTGAAAGTAAAAATCTGATTATTAGCAAGCTATTGAAATCAATTCCTGACGAAAAAAAGGATGGCAACTTAGAACAGATTATTTCATTTTATCTGATGTTAACGCCTGCAAACTTTAAACCGGGTATGTCTTTTAACTATATTGAGGAGCTGGATAGCAAAGAAAAAAATTACTTTGCTGTTAAGCAAGGTATGCTTCATTTGGATTTGCACAATACAATAAGTAAGTACACAAAAATAGAAAAAAAATTTGACCCTTCTAAAGTTAAATTACGAGTTCATGATAGAATGAGCTCTCCAGATAAGAAAGCCTTAAGAAAGATTTTAATTGAAACTACCGGTTTGGTACTAAAAAAGGGTAGTGAAATTAATAAGCTCGATGAAATTGCATTGGCTACATATGTAATTTATCAAGATGCGCTGTCTTTACCAAAGGTTCAAGGAAGTTACTTTGAAAAAATGGAGGCGAAATACTCAATTCTAGCGGTGGATTATATTAATTATAACCATACAGCCTCGCCCGAAGTTAACGCGATAATGTATTTAGCCTCGATTTTGCAACAAGGCCCATTTTCTAGTTTGTTACTATGAGATTTTTTTTCCTAGTTTTATTGTCATTCCCTTTTTATGGCTTGGGTTGTGACACAGGTAAATTAAAATTTCAGCGTAGCGTATTAATATCAAATGGCGTGTTTTCATCAGTTAATTTGGAGCAGCTACAATGGTTAAAAAAATTAAAGTCTGAGATTGATGATACATGTCCTGATATATTGGATACATTAAGTCTATCTACTTTTATTGTTGAACACCAAATTTTGCTTGAGGTTGAGTTGCTTGAAGCTGAAAGGTCTTTAATAGAAATAAAAAATTATATTAAGCCGGTTAAGAGGTTTTACAAAAAAACTTATGGTGAAGTGTTGTACTTAATGCTCGCTCTTAGCTTGAAATCTGGAAAGCATCATTTAGCTCAATATTATGCGAACCAACTGATACTTGAAGGTGTGAAATTGAGAAAGGATGTTTATGAGCATGTTTCTTTAATCGCACGAGATTATATTGGCTACTCCCCTGCCAAAGATATTGATTTAGTATCGAAAATAAAAAGTGATGAATTATTTGGTAAAAACGTGCGTAGAGTTTCCTTTGGTAATTCTGAGGTTTTATTACATTATATAAATAAAAATTTGAAAGACGGAAATATTGGCGATGTTGAATCTCTTTTAACGTTATTCAGGGCTGACAAATTCATTAACAAAGATACAAGTTATGTCGCTAATAACTTGTTGGCGATAATTCTGGCTTTTGAGGTTGTTACATTAGTAAAAAACAAAGAAAGCTATAAGTTGAATAACAGAATTAAGCTTTATGCTGATAAGAACAAAAAGCACCTGACGATTGAAAATCAATTACTTGTCGATTTGCTTAAAATTTTTGATGAAAATATCAAGACAAGAAAATCAAATGTTATTTATGCAAAACATACTTTTTTAAATTTACTTTCTATTTATGATGTATCTAGAAGTATAAGGTCAAAGCCTCTTTTAAATTTGATTTTAGAGGTGTTACTTGAACGGTATTCAAATGATTTAAGTGTAATTAGTGGAGTATTTGAGTTATCTCAACACGAATTTATTTCAACGCCAGTGTCTGTTGTACCAAAACTAGATGAGAGTAACAAAGAAATATATAAAAAACTCATTGTGAAACAGCAAGAGCTCAAAACGATAATTGATATGGGAGGCTCAGTTAGTAGCGTGCTGCAGGGTGAAATATTTGACTTAACCGATCGATTATCAAAAAACAAAAGGAGTAGGGTTAAAAGTATTGAAGAGGTCCAGCTGGGTTTAACGACCTCAGATATATTAATTTATGCTATTGATCTTTCAGAAAAGGTTGCTTTATATAAGGTTAATAACAACAGCTTTGATGTTAAAGTTTTAAATAAAAGTAAACTCAAAAAGCTGGTTTATGCACATCGTAAGTCGATTATTGGTAGGCAGGATGCAAGAACTACAGGAGCTGATTTATTAATGGAACTAGAACTGTTTGAAAAGATACAGCCTAATTTGCTAGTGGTTACCTCTGGTACACTCGAAACACTTCCAATCTCTACACTCTATAATAACTTAAAAAATAGGTGGCTAGTACAAGATTCAAATATAATAAGGCTTAGTGCAGTCAGTCGCTTAACGAAAAAAAGAAAAAAAGTGGATTTGGTTCATAGTTTACTAACCGTTGCTCCTGTGAACTTTTATTTGCCACCTCCAAGCGATTTTCATACATTTCCTCATTTCTCACTTACTTCAATATTAATGGATCTTGATAGGTTGCCTTTGACAAAGCGTGAGTCTCGTATATTAGCTGAAATTATCGATTTGAAGCACAGTTTAATTTTAGATAATGAGCGGGCGGTGGAATCGAATGTGAAAAACAAGTTGAAGCAGAGTAATTGGGGGTTAGTCAGCTTTTCCACACATACATTGTTTCCATCAAGTGATATTGAGGTCCCATATCCTGGATTGGCAATGAGGATTGATTACTCAGACAAGAAAAACGACAGTATATTATTTACTGATGAAATAGCTCTGATGAACTTTGAAAATAGCACTATACTGTTAGCGGCTTGTAATACTGCAAATGCCTCTGATGTTGGGGGGAGTTTTAATTCATTAATAACATCATTTCAAATCGCAGGTGCTGACTCAGTTATTGCTTCTCAATGGGATATAAACTCTGCAGAAGCGTTTAGCTTTTTCGCTTCTGTGACAGAATATATGAACAAACATAAGGTGAGCTTTCAAATTGCTTTGAGGAAGGCACAAGCTGATATGGCGAGTGCTATGCGGGATAAAAAGGACAATCCAAGTTATTGGGGAGCTTGGGAGCTTTATTTATAATTTTTTTTCTACAGGCAGGAATATAATATTGATTTTAGTGTCGTTAAAAAATGTCTTAAAGCTTGTGATTTTACTACAAACAATAATAAAGGAGTAACTTGTGAACCATGTATTATTAGCCATTACAGGCTACAGCCCACAAGTGATCACTGAGGCCATATACGCAGCTAAACAGCAGCTTAATATCGAATTTAGTGATATTAAAGTCATCACAACGATGCAGGGAAAACAGCGCATTGAACAGGCACTTCTTCACCCAACTCATACAGGTAAAACACAGTTACAATGTTTGTATGAAGACTATGATATAACGCCTTTGGCGTTTGGTCTCGACGATATTTGGATCCCAGAACTAGATGGCGTGCAGCTCGAAGATGTTAAAACCGAACAAGAGATCCAAGCGTGTGCCGACTTTGTTTTAGATAAAATTAAATATTTAACCGACAACAGTGAGCAGCTATTTACGTTAATGGCTGGAGGTCGAAAAACCATGACCTTTTATGTTGGTTACGCGATGACATTGTACGGCCGTTATGGCGACACGTTAAATCATGTGTTTGTATCTCCAGAGTTTGAGCGTAGTCAATTTTTTTATCCGCCAAAAAATAAGCAATTTATCTCCAGCCATAGCGGTCACTTTTTCAATACCCAAGAGGCTGAGGTTCACCTGTCTAAAGTTCCATATTTACATATGCGAGACAGCTTACCTGAAAAACTAATTGAACAGTCCTTAACTTACAGCCAAGCAATTGCTTTTTGTGATAGCTACAAGCACCCTGTAGAGCTGTTGATTGATTTAAACACACATCAATTGACTTGCTCTGGACAGCTAATCGACATTCAAGAGGTTGATTTCGCTTTTTATTGGATGTTTGTCGAAGATTTTTTAAATGAACGAAGCGGGTTCATTTGTCCAAGTCAGCACGAAAGCAGTGAGCAATTGGCGTTACACTACCTAAATACCAGAGCTTGTTTACACGGACTTGGGGAAAATAAGTTTACAACACTGGATGGGGCCGTAAGCTATGTGCGGGATAAATGTGAAACCGTGTTTATCACTGATAAAGAGCTCAATGCACTAGAATTTGGTATGACGAAAAGCTGGTTTAACAGCCGAAAAAACACCATTAAAAAAGCGCTTTACTTTATGCTACCAAAAAGCTTAGCTGAACATTATGATATTGGTATTTGGGGTAAAGTGAAACGAGTTAATGCCCAAAAAGAAGTGCTAGTGCAGGGGCTTACAGTAGAGCAAGACCAGATCACAGTTAAACAAGCTGTACTTGGTAAATCGGCATTATCTGAAATTGCGGCTAAGCAGTGGCCTATTACTTAGCCGTTATTTTTTTAATCTTCTATGCCGCTTGTAGCCAGGCTCTAAGATTGTCTTTGAGTCTGGCTAAGTCGTCTTCACAAATTATTGCTATATCTAGTTCTTTAGCGCGTATTTGTTCACTGGTACGGATCCCTTTGTAACTCACCAGTGCTGCTCTTGCGTCAATCCCTCCGAGTAGGTCGCAAAGCGAGTCTAATTTATAGATCACCTGATTACCTTCGCCTTTATCAAACTTCTTTGTTTTGCATTCAATCAGGTGAAGTTTGTTGTTAGCCAGCACCACAATATCAAGTTCATTTTTAACCTTGGCTCGACCCACAGAGCGAGTAACTTCTACGCCTTGTGCAATATCCTGAATATGAGGTAACTCTTTTTTTAGGCTTAACAATAGGCCATAAACATAGTCTTCTAGCCATCCTCCATTGGCAAAAAATCGCGCTTCTTCATTAAAAAAAGCCAGTTTATCGCCTTGTCGCGTGATAAGTTCTACAGCGTATAAGTCATCAATTAAAGTTTGTAATACAGGATCATTGATTTGTTGGCGACTGAGTTGGGCAGAGGTCAAGGAGGGGTTATCACTCGTTGCTGCGAGGTAATTTAAATGGCTCAGCGCATGAGCATAGCTATCTTGACTGGCTGCCCACTTTGCGCCGAGTTGGCGGTAGCGAATATCCACTGTACCGCTGTTGGCAATATCACTTACCTCACTTTCAATGAGGGTGAAAAAGTCTCTAATTTTTAATGTGTCAGTAAGTTGCGTATTTTTACGCTTAGTCGGTACCAACCAATGTAATTCATCGTTGTCTGGTTCAACCATATAACAGTCAAAATCATAGGCTCTAACGACTTCGTACATGGCTAAAACATGCTGGCGGTCGCCACAACTGGCGTTAAACGTAAAGTGCGTATCTGGGGCATTGGTTACTAGCGCATCAACCTCTTGGTGAAAGAAGCTAACTAGTTCTTCTGTCCTACGTGTGTTGGGGATCACCTTCACATGCACTTTAATGGCTCTTGGTATGAGCACTTGCTTGAGTGCATGTAATTTATCTTGCTCTGCGTGGTTAATAAAAATGATGATTTCACTGGCATCAATCTGGCTATCAAGCAGTGGTGTAACAATATGAATAGGTTGCTCATCTAAAAAGCAAATATGGCTGTGAGTCTGCACGCGATATCCTTTTAGTGCATTGTATTTTTTTACAACACGTTATCGCAAAAAAAGCCTTGGGTAAATGCGACAAATCAGATTTGCAAAATAACGCGCTTAAATTGATCCGTTTTTTACATGGCGCTTGCGCCGATAGGGTTTGACAAGTTTGTCAATTCCTATCGGGATGAAGTTCTCGCTAATCTGGTGTTCAAGGTTTGGCCTACTAGGTGTTAAAGCCTGTGCACTGAAAGTGAAAAGCTGGAGCATGAGATGACTTTAGTGAGTATTGTGATGCTGATTGCGTTGCTGTATTGCGGCTGCTTAATCACGGTCGTGTGGTTTGCTCATAGAGTCGTAGACCCTTATGAACGAATACTACGCTTGGTGATTGGTAGCACATTACTCATGCTAGTGATGTTTTCGTTAGCGTCATATGCCATTTGGGGCATGTTATTGTCCCCAGACTTATAACTCTCACGCTTATAGCCCACAGGCCAATAACCTAAAGAAGAATGGACTGCCTTGCTTTTAGTTCAGATCTTGTCTTGAACTGCGTATTTGTTACCTATAAGGATAAACAACATGATGTTACCGTATAAAAAATTGACTCTTGTTTTGGCTGTTTCTGCAATTTTAACTGGTTGTGGTGGGGGAAGTGATACAACGCCACCGCAAAATGTTGTGCAAAACCCAGGCAACGGGTCCGATAGAGTGAGTGAGCCCAGTCCACCAAGCAATGACATTTCAACACATACAGTGACTGTGATCGGTAGTTGGCAAGATGTACAAGTGTTTATGGATACCAGCGCCGATGGGGTTTTACAAACGGATGAGCCAGCTGACATCAGCAATGCGCAGGGTAAAGCGGTGCTTGATATCACAGAGATACCTAATGCAGACAGTGCGTTTATATTGGCTAATATCACGGCAGTTAACCGTAAAAATCGGAACAGTGTGCTCAGTAGCAGCGATAATTTACTGTTAAAAGCACCGCCACTTAGTGAAACGATTTCAATTTTTACCACTGTGATAAGTGACTTAATGCAAAAAGATGCTATGACGCTGTCGCAAGCGACAAGCTTTTTAGAGGCGCAGTTAGGCATTAACACACTGGACTTGGCTTTGGACTTTAATCAGTCAACAAACGCACAGTATCAGGCAATTGCCAATGCACTGTTAAAAGCTTATTTGCAGCAAGAGGATGCAGACAGTCAGCTTCAAAGTGCAAAGCAGGTATTAGAGGCTATCCATACTTGGCGCAACGAGCAAACTGAGCCGGATTGGCGTCAGCTAGAAGTGAGTTTTAATAATGGTCACTGGCAAGTGACGGTGCCAAATTTAGGCGGGGTTGCCACCGATCAAGTTGAGTTATGGGGCGAAATACCAGCGCCTGCCGATCCCGAAGGGTACATTGAAGGCTGGAAAAATGAAGATAACGACACCGCTATCATTTTAACAACACAAGAAGTAACCGAGCAGCCCATTGTATTCTCATTTGATGCTATCAATAGCACTTTGAGCCAAGCAGGTGAGGCTTATACTCTGCAGCTGAGTGAACTCGGTTATCCTCGTCATCAACAGGGCAAAACTCTACTTGCTTATCAATATACAGCTATGTCTGTTGAAGAAGATAAATTAGAGATCTCACGGGTCGTTAAATCGCTAGATTTAGATATTAATGCGCCTAACTATCAAGAGGTAAAAACACAGAGCTTAATTGATAAAACGTTTTGGTATGGTGAGTATCAAGTTGAAATATACAGCATAGAATTACTCCAGACTTGGTTAGATAAACCTTGGGCTATTGTGCATGTTGTATATGATACAACGCCCAATGACGCAGATGATTCGGCTTATTCTGACGGTTATATCGTGATGCGTCTGGCGGACAATGCGTTAGAGCAGCCACCGGGCTTGAACGAAGGTATTATTTATCGTCAAACCAGCAGTGTTTCGCAGCGGGGTAAAACACAGTTAAAGCTGGTGGATGGCAACACAAATACTGCTTGGTATGATTTGGGGGATTTGCAAGCAAAGCGCATCAACCAAGGAAGTTATCCTATCGATACTATGACACTTGACGCTTCTGCGGTAGATGGCGATGGCAATCAAACGTGGTGTTTTGAAGCAAACGATAGGGCACTGTGCCAATTTTACACTGCAAGCAGTGATACTTGGCAGGCGCCATTTTTATTGTCGCCAAATCTGCCAAGTGGTCAGCTGTTACGCACTAAATTTGTCAGTTTAGATTACAACTCTGAAGGCGTTTTAGGTGTATTAACCAATGGTTGGGATACTCATACTGCGGTAGGGCAATATTACCCGCAAAGCGATACGTGGCAATGGCAGGAGGGAGTGGATTTTTACAATATACACAATACTGGTGATATGCAGTTGGACAATGCTAGCAATTGGGTTGTCAAACTTGGCGATAACCTAAATACGGTGCCACTTCAGACAGAACATGCAGTAATGTTAGAGGACACAGATACGCGCCTTGCGCCCATGTTGTTTGACTCAGGGGTTGGCATATACATAGGTTCAAACATATACAAAACACAAAGAGGGCAGATTTATATCTTAAGTCCAAAAGACTAATTATCTGACGGTGCAAAGGGCTAATCACTTCGAATTTTATGACGTTACAGCGCTTGATGACTGCGAGTACGGTGATTAGTTTCCTTTGCGCAATGTGGAAAGAGTTGCTCTTACAAACAAAAAGAGCGATGAATTATAATTGAGCCATTATTGTTATGTAAAAATATTGAAGTTTACAACAGGGGAGTAAATCGAGATTTAATAAATGGCTTATGGAAAAAAGAGAATAATTTGGTACGACCGAGTGGATTCGAACCACCGACCCCTACCATGTCAAGGTAGTGCTCTAACCAACTGAGCTACGGTCGTACTATAGATGTGTGACTTAACAAGGTTAAGTTGGTACGACCGAGTGGATTCGAACCACCGACCCCCACCATGTCAAGGTGGTGCTCTAACCAACTGAGCTACGGTCGTACTATAGAGATTGACTTAGTTTAGTTTAAGTTGGTACGACCGAGTGGATTCGAACCACCGACCCCTACCATGTCAAGGTAGTGCTCTAACCAACTGAGCTACGGTCGTATCATATAAGTGTTTTAAAACTTAACTAAATTAAGTTGGTACGACCGAGTGGATTCGAACCACCGACCCCCACCATGTCAAGGTGGTGCTCTAACCAACTGAGCTACGGTCGTACAGTGTGCCGTGTTTCTTGGCAACGGCGGCTAATATATAGTGCTCTGCGAAATGGATCAAGTATCTTTGCTAAATTTTTGTTTGTCTGCGGTTTTTTCGATCACAACGGACTAACTTTGCACACTTTGTAGAAGTTTTGCCACCAAAAAACGTGCTCCTTCGCTGATTGCTTTAATTCAACCAATAAAGGCGTGATGACATTAGGGTAGTCTTGTTGGCCAAATTTACGCGAGAAAGTTTCAAAGTGGGGCTCCACATCATGTAAACGTTTCACCAGTTGTGATTGATACGCTTGAATATCTTGAATGTAGAACTTTTGAAATACATTGTTGAGTACTTGAGCGCGCTTTTTGTTTTTCCCAGCAGGACAGACTTTATTCTCTAAATCTAACGAGTTGAGCCACGTTGTGGTTGCCTGATTCCAAGCAATTTGGGATCGGGTACTGGTGATCAGGCTTTGCACATAATTATTGTTATTTAGTTTCTCAAGGGCGTCTGTCAGCATCTCGCCATTGGCTTGGTTTGGTTCACTTAAGCTATCTATTAAGCTGCTTAGCGTATTTAGAGCTTCCAAGGCATGAATTTCTCCTTGGCTAGTTTCACGCTGAACCTCACTGAAGGTAAGTGTATAAAACTGATTGAGTTCTTTCTCATTGGAAAATACGTAAGCCAGCATAGGGTAGAGCTGCGCAAGCTTCTCTTGTCTTGCAAGGTTTAAGGCTTGTTGCACATCTTGTGGTGTTCTGTCGTCATCAATACATGCTTGCGCATAGCGTATAAAGTTAAGATTATATTTGAATTGTTCGCTTGGCTTCGCGAGCTTGCCTAATTGATTGTTATGATTGGCAATGTGTGTAGAAACTCGGCAGTGCCAGAGTTTTGCAAGATCTATAACAGAGATGGAGTAGCTGGCTTTTGGTTTTTCGAGGGCTGAGTGTGGCAGCACACTCAGCGACCCGATAGATAACCCGTCGGTATTGAACACCTTACCAAGGCGTTCTGTATACGTTTGGTTTGTGTCACTGGGTGCTGGTGTGCACCCAAACAAAACCGTGCTAAGTGCTAAGAGCAGCAGTTTGCATTTCAACGAGTTTTCTCCTCACAAAATATATCAGTAGCACAGCCGCCACTGTGAGACCAACAATGATACCAACCCAAAAGCCAGTTGGTCCCATGGCTGGTACTATTAGGTCTGTTTTTGCTAATACGTATCCAAGCGTAAAGCCGATTACCCAGTATGAGATAAAGGTTACCCCAGTAATAGGCTTGGTATATCTTAGGCCACGTAAAACGCCATTTGCAGACACTTGCAGTGCATCAGGTAACTGATAAACACAGGCGAGTATAATTATACTCGATGCGAGCATGGCAACTTCTTTTTCTTGTGTGTAAAGCCAACTGATGTCATGTCTGATCAGATAGGTGCCTAAAGCGACAATGGCTGCAACACCAACGGCCAGTATAAAGCTGGTGTAGGTTGCGTTGACCAAACGTTCAATGTTGTTCTGTCCGCTGATATTGCCAATCCTAATACCGATAGCCATAGATAAACTAAGCGGCAACATAAACAAGATCATGGTTACACTTGCGGCGACCTGATGCCCAGATACGGCAACGGCACCTAAATCAGCAATAAATAGTGGGATACACGCAAATAACGTCACTTCAAAAAAAGTAGCAAATGAGATAGGCAACCCGAGTTTGGCGATCTGCAAAATGGTTTCTTTGTGCGGCTTCATAAAATCACTGATCAGCCATTTGCCTTTTAACTCTTTGCTTTTCAGGCTGTAGCAAATTTGTGCAATGGCCATAGTCCAAATAACGATGCTGGTGGCAACACCACATCCGGCACCGCCTAAGGCAGGCATGCCTAACTTGCCATAAATAAAAATGTAGTTGGCGATAACGTTTATCCCCAAACCGAGTAAGCCAATATAAAAAGCAACTTTAGTATTGCCCATACCCTCGGTAACATTTCGGTACACTGAGAAGACTAAAAACGCAACGAGACCATATTTAACATAATCGATATAATCTTGTGCCATTTGGGCAATTTCAGGGTTTGCGCCGGTACTGGCAAATAGATAGGGAGTGAAATAACTGGCAATAAACCCTAATGAAGATAGCATCAACGCCAAGTATAAACCTTGTTGAAAATACCGTTTTATACTGTCTTCATCATTGGCGCCGACGCTATGGGCAACCATACTGGTAAGCGCTAATAAAATAGCCTGTAAAGAAAACATCAAGGGGTTAAGTGCGCCAGTTGCAATTGAGAGCGCAGCCAAGTCGTTTGGACTCACTTGTCCTGCCATCATGGTATCGACAACAGACATCATCACGAGAGTCACTTGGGCTAATAGAACGGGTGTGGCAAGTCTAATTAACTTTTTGGCTTCCCAGAGTTCAAACTTCATCTTAAAACTCAGTATTTCTAAAAAAAGGCATTCTATTGAAGTTTGTCATTTTTATCTACGAAATAAGTGTGTAAATATGTTTCGACGGAGCAGGGCATCAGGTAGAATGGCGGCATAATTTTTACCTCGGAAAAAACATGTTTACTGGAATTGTTCAAACTCAAGCGTCTGTGGTTAGCGCATCATTAAATGATGGCGTTATGCGTTTAGTCTTATCTGTTGGCAACGAGCATTTACAGCAACTTACCATTGGTGCCAGTATCGCAGTGAATGGCTGCTGTCTAACCGTCGTGCAATTTGAGGCTAGTCAGTCTGATGTGGTTGGTCAAGTCAGCTTTGACGTCATTGATGAGTCATTAAAGTTAACCAACTTAGGCTTACTTAAATGTGGTGATAAAGTCAATTTTGAACGCTCAGTCACTTTTGGCACAGAGCTAGGTGGGCATATAGTCTCTGGGCATATCCATGATATGGCGATTGTAGATAGTGTGATTAAAACAGCGGACAATGTAAAAATAAAGCTGCTGTTAGATGCCAACTGGTCAAAATATGTTTTTTATAAAGGTTTTATATCTGTTAATGGCGCGAGCTTAACTGTCGGCGAAGTGGACGAGCAAGGCTTTTGGTTACATTTAATTCCTGAAACGCTTTCGATCACCAATATCGGCAAGATTAAATCAGGCGATAAGCTCAACATTGAGGTCGATCAGCAAACTTACACCATCGTCAACACGGTCGAGCATTATTTACGTAAAAATACCTTAAGCCCGATGGGCTAAAAAATTTGTTCGTCGTCACTGTCAATTCGTAACTCCAATTTGTTGATTGCTTCGTCGATGTGCATGTTCAAATGAATTGGATTGCAACATGCGGCGCAATCTTCATAAAAATCTTGGTCGCCCTCACTGATATCTAAATCAACAAAAATATGATGACCACAGTGGGGGCAGCTGATCCTTTGGTTATACAGCTGCTTCATAATATGGCTCCAACAACCGCCTTGAATTCCACTATTAACTATAGCAGTTTTTGCAATTATTACCGCGCGATGACAGCTATTTTAAGATGAGCTCAATTTGCTGTTTTGATTGGGTGAGGTAGTCACCCGCAAAGACATTTGCATGGCAAAGCAAGCTATATAATTGATAAATAGGCTTTCTCTGTTGAAAGCCTTTGTCTATTGGATAAGCTTCTTCATATCCTGCATAAAACGCGTCAGGCAGTTGCGCAAATAGCTCACTATTCGCAATATCTACCTCTCTATCGCCGTAGTAACAGGCTGGGCAATATACGCTTGGCTTATCGTTGGAAAAAGCAATGTTACCGCGCCAGAAAAAACCATGTAACAATGAGGGTTGAACAGGGTGATTTACTAGCGGCTTTATGTATTCGACAAAATAATCTATCTCTATGAGCTCTATGCCTTTTTCATGCAGTAATTGCAATTGCCATGCGATCCGCTCTTCGGCAAAAAACACGGACCACTTTTTATGCCACTGGTTAGGTTGGACCAAGCCTAAAATATAGTTGTCTTGCTCAAAGCCAAACATTTCCTGTTCGTGCCTGCTATGCATTTTGGCAAGCGTTTGACCGCATAAATACCAGTCCTCTTTATCTGGTTGAGAAGGCAGCCATTCATAAACGCAGAAGCAATACTCAAGGCTTGACCCGATGGTGATGGGATCGGCGACCAAAAAGTCACTGTCTCTGGTGAGTAATGCATGATTATCGGCTTCACATTCATAGCGTTCTAACGCACTGATATGGTCCACTTTTACTAAAAAGCGGTGCCTGTCGTTTTCAATTTTGTAGTTTTTCGACTTGTGGTTGCTGGGTAGCTGTGTTTTGCGAGTAAATTCAAAATTGTCGTGAATCGCTTCACTAATGTACTGGTTTACTAGGTTCCACATAGTCAGCCCGGTGGGGTGTGAGCACTTTATCTAACTATGATCGATTTTGGCTATAACACAAATACTTGAGTGCAAATTTAAATCGAATAGAATAGCCACAGTTTTGAAATGTTTTGGATGTTCACATTGAATAAAAGTGTTATCACAAACCTGATTGCGGCCGCACTGGTCGCGTTTGGTTATGCTTTAGATCACGATTTAGTTTTTACCATGGGTTTGTTTGCCCTCTCTGGTGCCGTCACCAATTGGCTTGCGGTTCATATGTTATTTGAAAAAGTACCCGGGCTATATGGTTCTGGTGTTATCACAATAAAATTTAAAGAGTTTAAAATTGCCATTAAAGAACTCATACTAGATGAGTTTTTCAATCAAGATAAGCTCAAAAGCTTCGCCGAAAAAAATCAAATCGACATAGACTTAAACCCAGTCATTGAGCATGCAGACTTATCGATTGCTTTTAATAAGTTGGTGCAAGTTATCGAAGGCTCACAGTTTGGTGCAATGCTAGCCATGGTGGGTGGCAAAGAGGCCATCGAGCCAATGCGCGATACTTTTACTGAAAAAATGAAAGAAGCGTTGCGTGAAATGAGTGAGCAGCCAGAGTTCAAAGATAAAATTTCTGGGGTGTTAACTAATGGGCAGTCTTTAGACTCGATCCGTACTGCCATTGAACATGCCGTTGATGAAAGGCTAAATGAGTTAACGCCGGTCATGGTGAAAAACATTGTTCAAAACATGATCCACACACATCTGGGCTGGTTGGTTGTGTGGGGCGGTGTATTTGGCGGTGCATTTGGTTTATTAGCAAGCGTTTTATAACTCAGTCAACGTGGTGTGCATTACTTGTTTTTAATGCACACCTTTTGCTCTCATTATTTAGAGCCTGATAAAACAACGGGCATTGTAGGTTCTACTTTTGCAATGTCTTTTATTGAGGTTTTGGTTTCTAAGTCAATTTTCATAAACTTGGCATTGCGAGTAAGGCTATAAGTTTGCGCGAATTCATCTAAACTCATGTCATTACATTCTAGTTTACTGGTGATACGTGTTTTCGCGGTTTGTTGTCCGCGCATCGCTGCCAACATCACATGTGGGCGGTCTGACGCGAATGCCATACAAAGTTCGGTTGCATGACTGTCGTCAGCGGCAACAAATTCAACAGCATGTGCGTTTGACATCGATACTAGCGCAGTTAATGCAGCAGTTAAAAATACTTTCATCGTTGTTCTCCAAGCAGGTCGTTAAGTGCGATTCCTCTAGAGTATTGGCCTGAACGGCATAAAATGCTGTAAGGGAAGATTGTACGAATGTAAGGAATTATGTATTTGTATTATTGCAACTGTAAGTCCATCTAACTTAAATGAAAAAACACCTCATATTTGTTTCATAACAGCCGAAAAAAATTACAAATAAAATTTGGTTAACAGTTCAATATCGATATGTTTTAACGCTTTTAGCGACTTTTCCTATTTTTATTAAAACCTATTTCAAAAGTATGTATAAGTGTGTCCAAGTGTGTATGTTATTTGCTCAGAAACAGAAAGGGCGTGCCTGTTTGTTATACAATATTGCAATTTCTCACGTAATTTATCGTAATTTATGGCATTTTGAGGTTTTTACATCGAAATTTTTGTGAAATTTCGCTACAGTCTCTTTGATAACTACAGTCACAAAAACTACAGAGACGAAAATATGAATATGTTCAAACCCTCTGTGATCGTGCTTGCTCTAAGCACCGCTCTTTTAGGATGCCAGCAAGACACTGGTCCTCAAAAAGATAAAGTCACAATCGAGAAAAACCCATATCCAAGCACTTATCAGCCTCATTCAACGACAAGTACATTAATTACTAATGCAACAGTGTTAACGGGCACAGGTGAAAGAATCAACGACGCTGATGTTTACATTGTTGATGGTAAAATTAGCCAAGTAGGCAAAGACTTATCAGTAAATGCTGATACAACAATTGACGCTGCTGGCAAGTGGGTTACACCTGGTATTATCGATAACCATTCACACTTGGGCGCTTATCCAAACCCAGGTGTTGAGTCTCACCAAGACGGTAATGAAATGATCCACCCTAATACTGCACAAGTATGGGTTGAGCATTCAGTGTGGCCACAAGACCCTGGTTTTAACCGTGCACGTGAAGGCGGCATTACGTCATTACAAATTTTACCTGGTTCTGCAAACTTATTTGGTGGACGAGCGGTAACGCTTAAAAACGTACCCTCAGAAACTATGCAAGGCATGAAGTTCCCTGAAGCCCCATACGGTCTGAAAATGGCGTGTGGTGAAAACCCTAAACGCGTATACGGTGGTCAAGGTGTTGCACCAAAAACACGTATGGGTAACATGGCAGGCTACCGTGAAGCTTGGATTGAAGCGACAGAATATAAGCGTGCTTGGGAACAATACGATGCAGAATATGCTGCTGGCTTAAACCCTGATGCACCACATCGTGATATTAAGCTGGATACGCTACGCGGCGTACTTGACGGCGAAATCTTAATTCATAACCACTGTTACAAAGCTGAAGAAATGGCCATGATGATTGACCTTTCTAAAGAGTTTGGTTATCACGCTGGTACGTTCCACCACGGTATTGAAGCATACAAAATTGCAGACTTACTAGGTGAGAATGGTAACTGTGCTGCACTTTGGCCAGATTGGTGGGGCTTTAAGATGGAAGCATATGACATGTCACTTGAAAATGTCGCCATTGTTGATGCAGCCAAAAACTCTTGTGCAGTTATTCACTCTGATTCTGATACAACCATTCAGCGCTTGAATCATGAAGCTGCAAAAGTGATGTATTCAGCAAATGAAGTCGGTTTTGATATCAAAGAAGAGCATGCAATTAAGTGGATCACTTACAACGCGGCAAAATCACTGGGCATTGAAGATTTGACAGGGTCAATTGCAACTGGCAAACAAGCGGATGTTGTTATTTGGGACCAAAGTCCATTTAGCGTGTATTCAAAAGCTGAAACAGTATTTATTGATGGTGCAAAAGTATATGACCGCCATGATAGTAAGTACCAAGCAGTTAGTGATTTTATGTTAGGTCAGCGCTAGGGGAGCCACAATGAACAAGTTTAAATTATCTATTCTAACTGGTGCATTACTGAGCTCATCAGCGGTATTTGCGCAAGTAACAGCGATTACAAATGCGACTGTACACACGCAAACAAAGCAGGGTGTACTAGAAAACGCAACTGTACTGATTGAAAATGGCAAAATTACAGCCCTAAATCCGAAGTCATTTAACGCTGATGTGACTGTTGACGCACAAGGCAAAGTGTTGACACCAGGCCTTATCGGTACAATGAACCACTTAGGTTTAGTTGAAGTCGGTGCGGTTTCTCGTTCAGTTGATGCGTACGACAAATCAGGTCTTGAATTTGATCCAAGCACAGCGTTTAATCCGCGCTCTAGCTTGATCCCATACGCAAGAAAAGGCGGCGTAACGCAAAACTTGAGCATTCCATCATTGCCTTGGGGTGAAAGTGGTGTGTTTATGGGTCTTGGCTTTGTTGCTGATCTATCAGGTGAGTTTGGTAGTGTTACTGACCGTAAAACTGCGCTTATCGTAGACTTAGGTGCGGCAAGTGGTGACGGCTCTCGTGCAGCAGCTGTTCAAGCGTTTGCTAAAAAGCTATCTGAGCAAAAGAAAAAGCTAACAGCGAAAAAAGACAAAAAAGCAGATAAAGATCCTTCATCTGAAGAAAAGCTATTGATTGACGTATTAAATGGCAAGCTGCCAGTCGTCGCGTCAGCATCACGTGCTTCACAACTACTTGAGCTAATCAAACTAAAAGAAGAGTTTGGGCTAAACCTTGTCATTTACGGTGCAGATGATGCTGTATTGGTAAAAGAAGAGTTGGCGAAAGCAAAAGTACCAGTGATCGTGAGCGCGGTATCTAACCTACCAACTGGTTTTGATGCACTACATGCACATTTAGGTAATGCGGGTACACTTGAAAAAGCAGGTGTTAAAGTCATTTTAAATGTTGCAGGTGACGGCAGTCACAATGTTTATCAGATGCGCTTCAATGCTGGTATTGCAGTAGCAAATGGCATGTCACATGACGGTGCTTTAAAAGCGATGACAGTAAATGTTGCTGATACGTTTGGTATCGAAGGCGGTAAGATTGCTAAAGGTGAACGTGCTGACGTTGTACTTTGGACTGCTGATCCGTTCGAGTTCAGTACGCGTGTTGACACTATTTGGATTAATGGTGAGCAAGTAACCACAGAGTCTCGTCATGACAAATTGACAGAGCGTTACACCAAAGATTCATCGATGCCGCGTGGCTATACAAAGTAAATTTGTAAATAATGAATAGAGGCGCCTGTTGGCGCCTTTTTTATTGGCGCGTCATTGAGCGATTGCTTTCAGTTATACATGCTGTCAGATGAAATGCGAATCTACATTTGGTTTTATAGCATTTAGACAAGTACTGAGGGCTGACATATAAAAAGAAGTGCTAGGCACTTCTTTTGAGGTTTTAGAAGTATGGATTACTTATATACAGTGTAATCTACTTCAAGGTTGATATCGTTTTCACCTGAAACAACCCACACTTGTGTGCGTTGAATTTGACCAACTGGGCTGTGGCAGGTAACAACTTGTCTGAACGCTGGGCCAGAGTAATCGTATACTGCGTTTTCAAGGCCATAATGGTTAGTGTGGAATAGCGGCGTGCTATCGTAACCATTGAATACACGTGAAGTGAAGCCGTCATTCATGGTAGCTGTACAGTAAGTATCTTCGTTTTTGTTATCAATGTGTAGTGATGATGTATAGCTTACTTGCTCGTACCAACCACGACCGCCACAGTGTGAGCTTGCACCTGTACAGTCAGGCATTTTATATTCGCCAACACCAACTAGGTTAGTATCCCATGTAATCACAGGTAATGCTGAGAATTTGTGATATACCTTGAACTGCTCACCTTCGATGTTTTGACAGTTTAATGCAAGTACACGATTACGTTTTACTTGCTCATCAGAGAAGCCACCATTGAAGTGAACTGTATCAACACGTGCAGCGCCCGGACCTGCAGTACCAAACTGTACAGAACCATATGTTTGACCAGTTACTTCGTCAAAAATTGTACCTGTCGTACATTCTGAACCAGACTCTCTGAAATAAATCCACGCTTCATAGCTACGTGCACTTAAAGAGTCAGTGACGATACGGTCAACAGCGCCATTTGCGTATACTGTTGTTCTGTTATAACCATCTAAGTCTTGCACAACTGTTTGAGCAAATGCAGAAGTAGCTAGTAGGCCAGATGTAAGCGCTGCGAGTAATTTAAGTTTCATTGGTAACTCCATTATATTTTACAGGATGTATTTTTCCTGATTGATTGCCTGACGCAGATGTATTCCCTAATTGGATTTGCCCACCTTGAATATAAATTTAT
The DNA here is from genome assembly GCF_057197785.1 of Pseudoalteromonas sp. MMG033. Lineage (NCBI taxonomy): Bacteria > Pseudomonadati > Pseudomonadota > Gammaproteobacteria > Alteromonadales > Pseudoalteromonadaceae > Pseudoalteromonas > Pseudoalteromonas sp. MMG033. Next base: position 4,200,815 of record NZ_CM170070.1, on the reverse strand, counting down.
TCATGCGTCGAATTCTTTGTTATCAGCAAGTGTTGATATCTACAGCATTTAAAATGTTGTCATATACAAACGAGCGATTGAGAAAGAAACCTGCTGTTAGCTGGGCTCTAAAATCTTGGCTTCTTAACTTTAACCGTTGCTGATTGCTAAATAAGCTAGCGGCTAAATTTTGGTGTGTAAACCCCTTGGGAACAGGTGTCATCTGATGATTATTTTCATATGTGAAATTTGAAATTAATGAAATTTATATTTATAAAATTGAGCTATATAATGTATTTTATATTCCAATAATGTGGTTTTTGACTATTATGAAAATGTTTTTTATGAGTTTAAGTAATTGAAAGTTATGTCTATAAATGTATCCCTGCTTTTTCATAATTTAGAGTTTAAGTGCGTTAACGTTTATTCAAACTAATGTGGTGTGTTTAATAATTGGGCTATTGCGAAATGGCGGTTTATGAATGTGGAATTTTTTGCTTATTAAAATGTACAGATTAATGCAAAAAATTAACTTATAAAAATTTAAAAAATAAATTTAAATTTGATCTAAGTCTACTTTTAACGTCAACAGACTTTAAAAAATAGGCTTGTTATCGTAATTTTAGCCGGATCAGCTGATGAATATATAGCAAGGCTTAATGCTTTTCAGAATGACGGATTTAGAGCTGCTAAAAATAAATTTAAGGGTGATTCAATTGGGTACACCTAGTGTAATTTGCTAATGTTAATGACACGCATTTAAATTATTAGTAAAGTGAACCATGTGAGTCACAATAGGAAGTGAGCTGTTTCAGGTGCTTAATTTGAAAACCTGTCACTAGACGCTACATTAAACACAGGTTAGTGGGTGACTTTTAGAAGTAAAGAATGTTGAGGTTTTAAAGTGTGTTGGTAGATGTTTTACAAATTGGTTATTTATCAAGTGTTGTCATTGTTTTTTTGATTACGGTTTCTTTGATATCGATACAGCAAGGCTTACCTAAGTTTCAACGGCTTGAGCTTGCATTGTGCTGGCTTATGGTTTTATCACCTGCAGTGGAGTTTATGAGTTTGCAGGAGTTTGAGATCCCCTGGTTTGCAATCGCATTTATCCACGCATCCCCATTATTACTAGGGCCTTTAATTGAGCGCTACAAGCAAGCTTTAACAAATACATATACAGGTTTTTGGCGAACACTTCCTCACTTTTTACCCTTTGCCTTGTTTTTCTCATATCGATTAGTCGATGATGCGGGGGTAACATCTGCGGTAGGAGCCCTGTATCTAACTCAGATCCTGTTTTATCAAGCCAATGTAGTCAGAGCTTGCTTGTCGGATAAATCGTTTTTGCTTTCTCTGAAAGATGCAAAGTATGGGCTTATTCCTCATAGGTTATTGATTGCATTTTATTTTGTCTTCTCATTGGCTGGTATAGTGCAAATGGTTGGATATTTGTTTAACTTTGAGCAAGTCTGGTTACTACTGCACATGACAAATACGTTCGTGTTTATCTATGTCGTGCTTTTATGCAGAGGATATATCAATTTATTGCTTAAAAAGTTAGAAAACCTCAACAAGTCCTCTTGCTAGAACAATTAAAGTGCTAAAGCTATTCACCTAAGAAGTCGCCACTGCTGATATTTAAGCTGAGTAGGCGACTTTTTTGTAGTTTTTTGAGGCAATTTAAAGTACGTTTTTACATCACATCATTCAAATCTAACCACTTGAAATACTATGAGCTAAATGCCGCACGGTTGTGTTTGATAAATTGCCTAAGTGTCGTCAGCGGTCTACCAAGTAGTGCCTCACCATCAGGGCTGACAACAGCTGCATGGTTATCAGCGAATAAGTTAAATAGTTCAACTAACCCCTCTGCTTGCCATTGTGGCCAACCAGTATCAAGCAACGAAGTCAAAGTGGTTTTATTATCTGGTGAGATATGAGCGACTTCTGTGTTTAATACTTCACTGAAAGTATTGGCGATATCTACACCACTTACTAGCTCAGGGCCTGTGATATTGTAGGCTTTATTTTTGTGTTCGTTTGATGTTAGTACATTGGCTGCAATTTCGCCGATGTCAGACACCAGTAGAGGTGCGAATTTACCCTCTCCAGTACCAAGGTAAAGGGCCCCTTGTTTGATGCCATCGGCCCAACCAAATAAATTATCTTGAAAGAAAATAGTACGTAGGTGTGTCCAGTTGAGACCTGATCCCTCTAAGTACTTTTCTCCAAAGCGGAATTGGCGGCCAAACAAAATGGCTTCATATTCTGCGCCAAATACTGAATAAAACACAAAGTCCTTAACTGATTGCGACGCTACAGCTGCGTCAATAACCAATTTAGCATGTTGCTCACGTTCAAATACGTTTCCTGTGATGTAAAAGACTTTATCTACGCCTTGCATTGATGCGGCCAGCGTTTCTGGCTGTTCAATATCCATGATGCGAGTTTCAAGGTCTGGAAACTGGGTTTTTAGCACCTGGGCTTTTTCATTACTTCGTACGCCAGCAATAATGGTGTCTTGTAGGTCCGTTTTTGCGAAAAGGGCTTTGATAGTTGCAATACCGTTTAGGCCAGCTGCACCGATGATAAGAATATTAGACATAAGCATTTCTCCAATTTATTTAGTTTTTGCTTTGATGGAGCTATCTTATGCTTAATTTTTTAGATTGAAAATTTCTTGAATTAGCGTCATCCATTCGCTTAACTAGAATGTTTCAGTTTGTCTATTGGTTTTTTGAAACGCATCACCTGCTTATCATTTTGTTGGAAGTGGAGCAATGGCTGTGAAAGATGCCACAAAAGTATCGTTTACACAAAGTGCTTGAGAGGAGGTGGCGTTATTGGAAGGGCACTTCTTCAAGAGATTAAAAATCGGTTTATTATCTTGTTTTCAATAAAAGCTAAATACTGTTGCTATATAAGTGTCGAGAGATCAATTTGATTGAATGAGGTTTACTGGTTCTCCGGTCATATAAAACAAGCCACAAAACAGGCTATATTTTAAACATGATGTTTACTCAGTTCTTGCTGCGCTTAATCTGATTTTACGAATTACGTGTTCGAAAAATTCAAGAAGTTAGATTAGCTATACTGAGGTAACCTTATTAATACCAAATATTGAAAAGTCGTTTATATCAATAATACGGCTATTTTAACTGCTAAAAGGTAGAAATATGTACGATGATTTGACACTTGGACACTTTATGGAAGGACTAATAAAGCGTAACCCACATGAACCTGAGTTTCATCAAGCAGTAAAAGAGGTGGCGGAGTCTGTAATTCCATTCATTAATAAAAATCCTCAGTATAAATTGGCGCATATTCTTGAACGAATGACAGAGCCGGATAAAGTGGTTTCATTTAGAGTTTCATGGGAAGACGACGACGGTAATATTCGTATAAATCGTGGGTATCGCGTTCAGTTTAATAACTCAATTGGACCATACAAAGGAGGACTTCGTTTTGACCCTTCTGTTAATTTGAGCGTTTTAAAGTTTTTAGGGTTTGAGCAAACATTTAAAAACAGCTTAACAACACTACCAATAGGTGCAGGCAAGGGGGGCTCTGATTTTAATCCTAAGGGGAAGTCAGATCGCGAAATCATGCGTTTTTGCCAATCATTTATGACGCAGCTCTATCAACACATTGGGCCAAATATGGATGTACCTGCTGGTGATATTGGTGTGGGGTCTAGAGAGATCAGCTATCTTTTTGGCCAATATAAACGGTTAACGCATCAGTTTGAAAGCGTGCTAACTGGCAAGTCGCTTGAATTTGGTGGTAGCTTAATTCGTACAGAAGCAACTGGCTATGGCAATGCCTATTTTATGCAAGCGATGCTCGCGCATCAAAAAGAAGAGATAGCGGGTAAGGCATGTTTGGTTTCAGGTTCTGGAAATGTTGCATTGCATTGCGCCGAGAAAATCATCCAGCTCGGTGGCAAAGTACTTACGCTGTCTGACTCTAGCGGTACTTTATATGTCGCTGAGGGCATAGATCAGACTAAGCTTGAGATAATTAAAGATGTAAAAACAAGGCAGCGAAAACGTCTTAGTGTACTGACAGAGCAGTTCACTTGTGAATTCTATGAAGGTAAAAAGCCATGGCATATTCAAGCTGAACTTGCGTTCCCATGCGCGACTCAGAATGAATTGACTGATCAAGATGCAAGAACTTTAGCTGACAACGGCTGTATTGCGGTTTCGGAAGGTGCGAATATGCCATGCACACCAGAAGCGGTGGAAATATTTGCACAGCGCGGTGTGTTGTACGCGCCAGGTAAAGCGTCAAATGCGGGTGGGGTTGCAGTATCTGCATTGGAGATGTCGCAAAACAGTATTCGTATGTCTTGGTCTGAGCAGGAGCTAGAGCAAAAGTTACATGACATAATGCAGCAAATTCATGACCAGTGCGTGAAATATGGCAGTAAAAATGGCCAAGTTAACTATGTAGATGGCGCGAATATCGCAGGTTTTATTAAAGTTGCAGATGCTATGCTCGCGTATGGTGTTGTTTAGTTTTGAGTCAAAAAAGTGTGCATTGGTACTCTGACTTAGAGACTAGTAACGTAAGCTGGTGGTTTATAGCTCCCTAAATAAGGGAGCTTTTCAGTTTGTGTTTATATCTCTTTTAAAATACAAGGTTTAGCGCCACATAGGCCGTGCGGTTGTGGATTTATTTCAACAAATGCGGCATCAAGTGTAGTACTTTCGCATAGACCGGCATTTTTTAGTGTTGAATTGACTTGAAGCGTTTTCCATGAGTTTCTATCGACATAATGCAATTCCGAGTCTTTATAGCTGCTATTATACACAAACTGTAAGCCGCTGTAGTACTGGACCAGTGGCTGACCAGAACAGTCTTGTGATGTGAAATGTAGATCCCTTCGGGAGACGTCATTGGGTCTAAACTGTCTAAAATTGTTACTCTCAGCAGATGGTGCTAGATCCCACACTGGACCTGAATTTATATAACGAAGGCCAATAACGCGTCCAATTTGAGTTACACCATCACCTTTATATAACATGGAAATACCTTTGTAGCTATCTGGTGCTGTTGGTGCAATCGCTAAAGAAATACTTTTAGCTCTCTCTATATCAGCCTCTATCATACAATCCATTGCACTTTTTACGGACACTGGCAGCTTTCCTGCAATTGCAGTAATGAGCAGAGAATACATAGCACGTCCAGATTCAGTGCTTAAAGAGAAGCTATAAAGCGATTTTGTGGTTTGCGCGACACAGCTTGGTAACTGGTGGGTTTTTTCACTGCCAATGGAAAAGCGAATATTATTACCGTCTACGTTCAGCGACGTAATTTGAGATGAAGAAAGTGCATGAGCACTGAAAAAAGTTAAAACGAAAGGGGTTATATATTTTATCATGTTCATTAATGTTATTTTCAATATAGTCAATGATGCCATATTTTAAATTTTATATATAGAAGGGTTTTTAGAGTTTTATTATTTTTATACAATATAATGATCACTGGTTTTTTGGGTTTTTAAACCGCGTTTAAGAAGGGAGTTATGAAATATATCTATGGAGTTTTATGTGTTTTAGGAGCTGTGCTACCTTATTGTGCGTTTATTCCTTGGCTTGCTGAGAATGGGCCGAATTTTTTGCTGTTATACGCTCAAATTAGCACAAATCCACTGTCTTCAATGGCATGGTTAGATGTTATTGTATCAGCCTTAGTATTAGTGGCTTTCATTATTTACGAGGGTAGGCTGTTGAAAATGAGAAAATTGTGGTTGCCTATTGCAAGTACATTTATTGTTGGAGTGTCACTTGGCTTGCCACTATTTCTATTATTAAGAGAATTTCACATGCAAAAGTTGAGGGCGCACAGCTAAAACCTTAGGCCCAAGTACAAACTGACTTTAGCCATAAGATATTTTTGTAACCTAGTGGGCGTTTTGACCTTTTTCTGAAGTAAAAATATGATCTATATATGAAGAATCACATTCTTTGCAAGGCCATGTATTTTCATTTTTCCTCTATAGTGTTAGCTTAATAGTTGCTTTATATACAATGGAATTTTAATAAAGGGATACTGATATGAGAAGAATACTTGCTGCTCTGCTTGTTTCATCAATTTGCTTACCTACTTTGGCTAACGAAACTACCCACAAAGACTGGATCACCAATACAGGCGGTGACGAGTATTATTTTGCAGCCACGGTCAATAATAGTGATCATGTTTTTGGCAAATACTGTTACTTTGATAGCCAGCAATGCATATACCTTCTTAGTGTTGATATTACATGCGATAAGGGTGAGCGTTATCCAGTGCTCGTCAATGCTGAGTCGGGATCGTTAAACGTCAACCTCGTTTGTGGTGATGAAACTGACGAGCAGAATGTGATGATTTTTGATGACTTTGATGAAATTGAAAGGACTACCAAAGACAGTAAACAATTTGGTATTGCGATCCCGATGGAAAGTGGTCAGTTTTTGGTGTCTCGGTTCAGTTTATCAGGCGCAAAACGCAGTATAAATATTATGACAAGAAAGGCTGAAAAGCGTTTAGCCGAGCTGAGTTCTGATAGTGAGATGTTGTAAATAAGGGTTTTAAATCCTTAATTCAACATGTAAGTACACCTCCATGACTTCCATATTAATAGTGAAATCTTTAATCATATTAGTATGACGCTGCATTACATTAAACGGCATCTATGTTAATTAATTTGGATGCCGCCTCTGTATGATGAAAGTTTGAAAATAATACACCCAATTTTTTCACCGACTCACAGAGTGGGTCAAATTCAGGGCAAGATCATGAACTTTACCTTGACATAAATTTGTGATCTTATACTGCTTTTCAGATTAAGCAGTCCAATTATGTCAGCCAATACGTTGTTTGAACACTTTTCTTCCATTGATGACCCACGCCAGCAAAGCAAAGTGCAACATCCATTATCCGATATTCTGTTTCTAACTATCAGTGCCGTAATCGCAGGTTGCCAAGGTTGGGAAGAAATCGAAGATTTTGCCCATGACAAGCTATCTTGGTTACGTAAATTTATAACGTTAGCTAACGGCGTGCCGCGACACGACACGATTGCAAGGGTTATAAGCCGCATTGATATGACTCAATTTCAAGCCTGCTTTTCTCAATGGATGCAAAGCTGTAGCGAGCTCACAGACGGCAGTGTGGTTGCCATTGATGGAAAAAGGCTAAAAGGTTCATTTAAACAGTCAGATAGAAAAGATGCTATCCACATTGTCAGTGCGTTTGCCTGTGAAAATGGCGTGACGTTAGGCCAATGTAAGACCGACTCGAAGTCCAATGAAATCACAGCTATCCCAGAGTTACTTCAGCTGCTAGAGCTAAAAGGTTGTATAGTGACTATTGATGCAATGGGCTGCCAAAAGGAGATTGCGAAACAAATTATAGAAAAAGAGGCGGACTATTTGCTGGCACTCAAAGCCAATCAAGGCAGCTTATTTGAGCAAGTAAAACAACGCTTGCAGCCAGAAATTACACGCCAAATAGCGAGTGACAGCCTACTAAGTGAGGTTGATTATCAACGAGGTCGAGAAGAGTTCAGGGCCGCTGTTGTCTGCCATGACATGGCTCTAATTCCAGCAAGTGCAAGCTGGCCCAATTTACAAAGTGTAGGCGTGATAGTGTCTTACCGTAAATCGGATAACCAAAAGCAAGGTGAGTTAACATATCGATATTACATAAGTTCAGCGAACTTGAGTGCGCAAAGACTAGCTGAAGCTACACGAGCGCATTGGCATATTGAGAACAGCCTTCATTGGTGTTTGGATGTGGCAATGAATGAAGATGGCTGCCGTATACGCCGCGACGGCGCAGCAGAAGTGTTTGCTGGTGTAAGACATATTGCATTGAATTTATTAAAGAAAGAAACATCCTTTAGCAAAGGTGTGCGCGCTAAACAGCTAAAAGCAGCTAGGAACGAGAGCTACCTAGAAAAGGTATTGAATAGCAAGTGATTTTTCATGCTCTTGCCCTGGGGTCAAATTTTATTCTTTTCGCCTTTTTACTTAATATATTCGAAGTTTAATTTTTGTTCTTTTGAGGGTTTTATTTAATATTTGTGGATTTTTTAAATTATAACTGACAAAATATTACTGAGGTCAAAATAAAAACCTCATAATTGGAGAATAAGAAGTTTCTATTAAGGAAAAATATGAAAAAGTTAGTTGTTTTAATCGCGGGTATTTTATCTGCAGGTTCAGTATTTGCAAATCCATCGGTAACGGAAACCTTTGGGGCCACACAAGACCTATTGGTCAATGAAGATGTGAAAGAATTGCAAATTGTTGATATAAACTCTGACAACAGAAAAGATCTTGTTTGGACAACAAGTACAGGCGCCGTTAAATATAAGCTTAGAAATAATGACGCAATTGCTTCGCTTGAAACTTTGCCAGGTACGCGTTGGCGCTTGGAATATACCACGAATGGTCAAGTTAAGTTTGTAAGCTTTACTGCCGGTGGTGGTATTATTGAAACAGAGAATGATAAAGTATATAAAATCAATAAGCTATCCATGGGAGAGGCGGGCGATCTTTGGTTCTGTACACCACTATTAAATGGCCTAGACAGAACAGATTGCGCTTGGCATTACAAAGTCACTGATATTTTACCTAACGTCATGACTGGTATAGATCAGCGTACAGGCGCTAAGTGGGTAGCTAACAAAATTGTAGCAGAATAATTGTTCAACATATAAAGGTAGTTTAATTACTTAAATACCTATTTAGCACGGTTTTTACCGTGCTTTTTATTTTACGAACAACTTCACTGACCAAAAATCGGTTAACTCAATACCAAATCTATTTATTTCATAACGAGTTCAACGACTTCTTTTTTAGCTGAAATTCGGGCTCGGACTACAATTCTTTTATTGTCTATATCACTAATACTTGAAAAGTTACTAGGTAGTTTTCCTAATACTTTTAGGTCCCCGTTAATGAGATTATATGACCACAGTTCGCCTTTATTATTAGTACCAAAAATCGTGTTTTCTTTAATGATAAATTGCTGCTCATCTGCACCATAGCCGTTTAAAGCCGTTATTTGTTCCGCTTCTATCGCGCCTGACAACCAAAACCTGTCCATATGGTCTGTATAAATAAGCTGCCCTTGCTCTGATTTATCGGCCCAATTTACACGTTTATCCGTTAATATGTGTGCTTCGTTTGTCGCTAGGTGGTATTGCATTAGCTTTTTTGTGCCGCGTACGTTGGCAAATGTCAGCGCGATATGACGTGTTTTGTCCCAGTGCAGTAGCTCAATAATGGGGTGTTGGGTGTGATGCTGAGTTTGCTGACCATCAAGCTGTAATTGTATAAGCTGATTATTAACGCTTACGAGTAAATCGGTTCCGTCTTGAGACCACTTCATTGCAGATATATCGCTGTCTATCGGGAAATTCGATAATTGTATTGTCGTATGTCCGTCATACAGCCAAACTTGGTCTTCTCCTGAGCGGTCTGACGATAAAGCCAGTAGACTTCCGCCAGGTTGTAAAATGCCCGTGTTATCGGACATCGTTGAGCGCGCAACTATATAGTCGTCTAATTTATTGTGTGCTTTAGACAACTCTGTGAATGGAATTGCGGCAATATCGAAATCAAAAGTCCCTTTTATGACTAGCGCTTTGCTGCCATCTGGGTGAAAACTAGGGGAGAAGGCAGGTTGATCTAGTGGCATACTCACATTGCGCACTGAGCCATCAAAAGAGAGGGTGAAAAATTGTCGTCCAGTACTAAAAATAAGGTGATCTTTAATTGGTGAGAAGTTGGCGTACACATTAATATGCCGGCGCGCTTCTGGGGTAAACATAATTGGGTTACTTGAAAGTAATTCGCCGCTCGAGGTGAGGATTTCTATATAATGCTGGCTATCTGCATGAATGCTGATAACCGCAAATAAGTCGTCTTTTGGCGAGTAATCATAATAGATAATATTCCCATCGGTGACGTTATGGATAATACGGCTTTCATTTTTTTCAGGAGAATAGCTTATTAGCTGCCATTGAGTAGACTCTCGTTGTAAGAGGGCAATATTGTTGTTGTTTAACCAATGAGGTGATCTGATCTCTGAGTTTTTACACTCTAGTAAAATGTTCATAGGTTGCGGTGCTTTTAATGCCTTTGCAAACTCCATACTCATCAACTGATAGCACTTCTTTTGGGTGATGGGTTTCTCACAGTTCATGGTGCGAATAAACACGAGTTCTTTACCATCAGGGGAAAAACTATGGCTACCATAGCTGTCTATATGCTCTGTCAGTTTGTGTTCTTGCTTGGTTGTTAAGTTTTTAGCCCAAATATTATTGACGCATTCTTCCTCTGAAAATCGATGAAACATAATATAGTTTCCATCTGGCGAGTAGATACTCGCAAATTCTTTTCCATCAGACGCCGTTAGAGCCCGAATTTCGCCTACGGAAAAAAGCGGGGATTCTTCTTGTGTTGCAAAGTGAGCTCCAACGAAGCTACATAGTGTGACAAGGATAAAAAGTAGTAGTCGCTTTTTTTTCCAAAATACGATTGTATCAGGAGAGGTTTGCTCGTAGCGATCAGGCGCGACATGATGTTTTGAGGAGCCCGTCTCTACTTGAACAGGAGCCTGCTCTAAATCATTGAGCCATTTAACTTGGCACTCTAGACTATAGCCTTGTTTTGAATGGGTCTTGATATAGATTTGTTCTTTACCATCATCACCTAGGGCTTTGCGAAGCTGTGCAATGCTGCGTTGCAAACTATTAGGCGAAACCACGGTGTCTGGCCATACTTTTGATAGCAGAATCTCCTGGCTGACCACTTCTCCTTGTTTCTGTGCCAAGTAGGTCAGTACGGATAACGCTTTAGGCGCGACGACTTGCGGCTGTTGATTTTGTGTGATTTGATTTCTGGATAAGTCGACATAAAATTCACCAACCCAATATTGCTTTGTCATAGAGCCTCTATTTCACTTGTTTTGTTTTTATTATTGAATGAAACGCCATCAGAATACCGATGTTAGATATAAAATTCAAACAGGTAACTAGCTGATTGATATATTTAAAATTTCTAGAAGAACCGTAACCCCTGTGTATTTACTGGTCATTTATTCAGTTTAAGCACTTAATTCGCCTGAAAAGCTAAACGAAGAGGCGGCAAGGTTTTTATTGTTGGTTTTATGAGATGTCTGGGCATTTAAGAATGCGTTGTGTATCCAAAAACGCTGTACTATGCCTTTAAATGTAGTTTAATTATATATTCTGAATGAGCGTTAGCTAAAACACTTAGGAAATATGGCAGATGGACCATCTACTTATCACTCGTTAGAAATATGGATATGTGATACTTAGTGCTTTGTTATACCTATTTTCCTAAATTATGTGTTTCACAGTATCCAGTTTAATCCTAAGGCGCTGATTTTATTTTAAAAATTATTGGTCTGTGATATTGTCTGAAGTGTTATTAAGCAATTAAATAAGATAATTACTGAGATATTTAATCTTGTTTTACCATTTGATTTAACACGTTTATAAAAGGAAAGGGTTTATGCTAAGAGTCGGTTTTGGCGCGGTGTTGTTGTGTTGGGGAATGATGGCCTATGCAAACACCAGTCATCCTTTAGCTGCTTGTATGTCTTTACATGAAATTGCGGCTTCAACATTGGAGCAAAAATCACTGGGCCAGCCTAAGCAAGTGCTCTTGGCAAGATTGTCACCAAAACAAGTTTTAGCGCAATCAGAAATGACCAAACCAGCAGACATTATTGCTTTGAATATGCATGAAATAATTGACGAAGTATATGACTTTCAGCCACTTCCTATGAATGTATATGGGCAGTATGCAGTGGAAAGGTGCATTAGGCGAGTTGATAATTTGCCGATAGCATCTTATGAATTGATACACCCCAAATTACAACAGTGTGTGAATGTAGGCTCTCGCCGTGCAATAGCTGGTTGTGTAACTGATGCGCTTGTTAATTCTAAGCAACAAAGTTAAATCTAATATGCCTATTAAGAGCCCTTAGTGCCTGTTAAATTATTTGGTGCACTGGTTTTGAGCTTAGAAAGTAAAATCGCGCACTTGTTTGTTATCTAATGCGCGATTATTTTTATAATATTTAATTTTCACTTCTATTTATGCACAGTGAATAGGGTGTGTAGTAGGGCAAGCGCAGCCAGTTTCATAAGGTAAATTTGATGGGCAAGTGCCATCATTATATGTATTTGGTGCACAGCCAATTGTTCTCCAAAATCCACCTGCGATATTGGGTGTTTGCACATTCGCAAGTTCTTTTTGCTGGCTTAGGTTTTTCAATTTTTTCTTATTTAGCTTCATGAATTTTCCTTATTTTCGTTTTAATAATTTACATTAAATATTTCGTCTAGTTCCTTACGCTATGGTGCTTTAGGAAAAAGCCTATAAAACCGCACAAAGTTAACATTAAGTTAACCCTTGTGGTGTCTTTTAGCAAGACTATTTTGATATAAATAAGAGGGGGAACGAAAATTGGAGGTCATTTTTTTAAATCTGGAAATAATATAAATCGGGCTGTTTTTTCTTCATCTAAAAAGTATCAATACCCATATTAATCTTGATATTATCTATATAAAAACTTTATCGCTTAATTAAATACTAAAGAAACTATCAGAAGTGCCGATAGTCTTTTAGCGAGTGAGCATAAGGAGATCACAATGCAAATCAAATCCGCTCTAAATATAAATCTGGCTGATCCGAAGCCGCAGGCAACAAATATTCGAATTGAACATTCTGGAAAGCTGGAACAAGAGCACATTGCAAAAGTTTACGCGCCGCGTTATCCAGAGCCACAACCTGAGTTATACGACCCTTATATGCGTGCGAAAAAGCACAAAGTTCAAATCATTGATATGTCTAACTCTGGGACTAATAACGCACCTCAGTACGGCTATGGTGATCTCACTGAATTGGAAGATATTGACGCTTTCTTGACTCATGAAGATCGACTGAGTACCGAGCAAAAGGACATACTTAGAGCGCATATTCCTTCGAAAGAGCTCCTTTCAATCATGGATAAAATGGACGATGAAACACTTGAACAATTTGTGGGCGTTTTAGCCAAGTCATTTCGTCTAGATTCATTCATGGGAGCCGGGTTTAACAAAGATAAATCTCAAGAATTGATTTCGTTACTTAGCTCAATGTCAGAAGAGGAAATCCAGGATACGGTAAGCACACTCGCTGCTTTATCTGAGCAGGAAGAAGAAAATGTAAGAATGTTTATTGCTTTGGATACCGATTTTGACCACAGTGAAACTTTGTTTAAACCATTCTCAGAAGCGGCTAATTACAAGCAGCTTGAAAGAGAAAATCTACATTTTGCAAAACTAACACATCAATATGTAGATTTACTGTCTAAAAACCGATATTCACAAGGAGAAATGACGTCTATTAATCAGCATTTAAAAGAAAGTACACGTGAGCAGAGTATAGGCATTATGGAGATGGCTAATCATGTAAAAAATAATGATAGAACATCATTTCTTTCCATGCTCGAAGAGGCTGACAAAGGTAGTGAAAACAATATTTTTTCTTATGTTAGTAAGCTTGTTGATTTAAAGGAATATACCAGCGGGTATGAAAGTTCGAATGGTGGTCATGTTTTATTTACAGATAAAATGGAAACTGAGTCAGAAAGGCGCGACATGTATAGCAATCTAATAGATGCTTACGAGAAGCAAGGTGTTGGGTGGATGCAGGATGTAATTGAACATACTCATGAAACTCCACCTCAGATACAGTCTGATATTTGGAAAAAAATAAACGACACAATTGAAGATAATCCAGCATTATTTGAAAAATCGGACTCTGTAGAGACGTGGATGAAGATTAATTTATCTTCAATTCAACGAGATTTTGAAAATCAGCAGATAGACCAAATTTATGATGCAGCACAAGAGATGGAGCTTCCAATAGATATTGGAAGATTGACCTGGGTGTATCATGAAACTCTGCGCGTAAATAAAGAGCATGTCGTTAGCTAACCTAAGGAGTATAACTTTGCATAGTATACTCCAACACATTGATTATTAAAAAATTAAAAGGTGTTTACGTTGCTAAAGTTTAAAAATGAATACTTCACTGTTTTTGCCTGTACCGGCATACAGAGTACGTTCGTCTGCTGACAAGCTTAAAACCGAAACACCAGTTATTTTATTATTTTTAAATTGCTTAATATGTCTATTTAAAGACAATTTCCCACTTGATGGAGACAATTCATAGACTAAAATGCCTTCCCCAGCTTCACCTGCAGCAAATAGTAACTTCTGTTTGCTTGCAAATGCGATACAGCATGCACCGCTTAAGCTTGTTGGTGCTGGACTTGAGAGGGTTTGGTGGTGCACAAATGTATCTGAGTTGTTTTTCTTGAATACGTTAATGTTATTGCTTTTGGATGCAGCAACGAATAAAAATTGATTATCAGGACTGATTAATATTTGCTGTGGGTTTTGCATCGCATCAATGTTGTTTGTGCCGTGAGCTAGTGTTTGAGCTAACCCATATTTGCCATCTGTGCCCTTTTTCAATACTGATACTTTACTTTCTTCAAAGCCATTTACGTACAGCCAATTTGCGTCGCCAGACTGACTTATGGAAGTTGGCCTTCCCCAGTTTATTTTTGGCAGTAGTTGACCATGAGGGGAGAGCACTCCTGCGCGATCAATGTTAAAAATTGATACTGCATTACTTAGGTAGCTAGCTACATACAAGGTATTACCTTGCTCAGAAAAGTGTGTGCTCCATGCACCGAGTAAGCTTAGCGTATCTTTATGTTTTACTTTTTCATAATCAGAAAAAGCTTGCTTGATATTAATATCATTGCCCAACGTTTGCACATGCTCAAATAGTCCATTTTGATTACGTTTAAATGATGTGAGCGATCCACTGTAAAACGAGGAAACGATGGCAACGTCATTTTGCTCTATGTGTGTCACATCTGACGCCCCTTCGAGTGCTAAGGTCGGATATTTCGAACTAGAGAAACTCTGTAAATAACTGAATTGATTGTCACGATTTTCTCCAAAAACAGACAGCGAATTGCTGTCTCCGCTGGCGATCAACAACGTTCTGTTGTTCGTTAAAGTGATATCACGAGGGTTTGCAATCTCTTGATTTAAGTTTTCTGAATGTCGGAGGATCTGTATTGCTTCGAGCTTATTCTGTTTTTTGCTCTGAGGGAGCGCGTTAGCTTGGCTTGTTAAAGATATAATTAGAAGAGGCGCTAAAATTCGATAATACATAAGATCTCTTGATGGTATGGAGTGGTATGATTAAAAATCGATTTCATATAATCATGGATAGAGATTTTAATCAACTGGCTCATTTTTTTTCATGCTTTATGGTTAGTTATCTTCATTAAACTTGTTATTATATATTCTAAAGGCTTTTGACTTTTCAAGTTAGAAAATTAGTCGACTAAAAACTAAAGGAGTAGTGAATGGAGTTTAATTCTTTATATGTATTTATCATCGCTTGCTTGGCGATTAACCTGATCCCAGGTCCAGATGTGATTTATATTGTCTCAAATACTATGAGAGGTAAAGTCATAGATGGCTTTAAAGCGGCAGCTGGATTAGGCTTTGGCTATGCGTTTCATACAGCAGCGGCTTGTTTGGGCTTGTCGGCAATTATTTTAAGCTCGGCTGTATTGTTCAACTTAATAAAGATTTTAGGTGCTGTGTACTTATGCTATTTAGGTGTGAAATCTTTAATTTCAATGTACCAAGGTACATCTAGTATAAACTTGGAGACAAATAACGAGCGCGATAGCAATGTTTTGCTGCAAGGATTCATTGTCAGTGTCTTAAACCCCAAAGTTGCCTTGTTTTTCTTATCCTTTTTACCACAATTCATAAATCCAAATAGCGAAACGGCAACCCAAAACTTACTTATCTATGGTCTGATATTTAGTGGTCTAGCGACCTTTTGTAATATTATTTATGCTCTGGCAGGGAGTTGGGTGTTTGGTCGACAAAGCGCTAAGCGTTACACGCGGGTACTTGAGGGGGTTTCTGGGGTAATTTTAATTGGTCTGGCAGGGAAAATTGCCATTGATGGCAAGTAAGCCCATCGCTCTTAATATGAGTCAGAGAAACTTATTCATTATGGAAGTGGATGATGAAAAGTAAGGTATTACCTATTTATAGGTGTCTGCTACTAGCTAGTTCTTTATTTTTACTTGTGCCAAGTGTGGTTCCAGGCGCCATGTCAGTCCTTGCATTTTATGCCTCATTGATTGTACTCCTTCTGTCTATCACGACTGTTCAAGGTCATGTTTACTGGTGTTTTAAGCTAGTTAGCATCACTGTAGGTCTAGGCATGTTGCTAGTGAACGATTACCTTAGGTTGTTTGCTGGGCTACCATCTGAATCTTTGTCTGGTAATTTAGTGATGTACTCTGTATTTATTACTATCCTTCTTTTTGGCATTAAGCGAGTCAGGGGCATGCGCGCAAATAGTGCGTAAAAATTTACAAGAGCCAGCAATTAAGCTGGCTCTTTTTTGTTATAAAGGTTGATTTAAAACAGAGGCGATAATAGCAATACCTTCGATGAAGTTACCTACACGTAAATTTTCATTCGGGCTGTGTTGGTTGTTATCAGCATTTACGCTAGGCACAATGGCTGCAGGGATCTCTAAAGTATCTATGATAGGTGCGATTGGGATTGATCCTCCTCCTGAGCGAAGCACAATTGGCCTTTCCCCATAGAGTTTTGTTAGCCCTTGTATTGCCATATTACCGGCAAGGGAGTTTGGCTCACTGCGAAATGCACCGTAGACAGGTCTTGATTTCATCGTCACAATGTATGGGTGTGTCATACGTTCTTTATGCGTAGGTTCACGGTCAATGACGTAGTAACCTAAAGATTCAATATGGTTTTTAACGAGCGAGATTAAGCGCTGTGGGTTGGACTCTTTTACAAGTCGGATATCAATCTCTGCGATTGCTTTATCGGGAACTATGGTTCTAGCCTGTTGCTCTACCCAGCCACTTTGTAGTCCTCGAATATTCAAAGAAGGGAATTGAATAGACTCTTGTAGCGTATTTCCGACCTTATCGTGAACAGAGAACCCTAATTTTTGTTTTAATTGCTGCTCATCGTCAGGCACTTTACTTAATAACTTTTTTAGATCAGCACTGATAGTACTCCCTTCGTAGAAGTTGGGTATGAGAACGCGTCCGTCTTGTGACTTCATAGAACCTAAGATTTGCGATAAATGAAGTGCAGGGTTTGGCGCATAATTGCCATAATGCCCACTGTGTTGTGGTTTGTAAGGTCCGTATGTTGTCAGTTGAATTGTTGCTATCCCTCGAGCACCGAGTGTGACAGTGGGTTGATTCGAATAATGTGGCGGTCCATCAAATATCAACAACATGTCTGCTTTTAGCTTTTGTTTATGGCGAATGATGGCTGTTGGTAAATTAGGGGAGCCAATCTCTTCTTCCGTATCCATGATAACTTTCAGGTTGTAATTTAAAGGGCCTTGCTGTTGTATCAAATCTAATGCAACTAAAAATTGTGCAATAGGGCCTTTAGAGTCGGCCGCTGATCGAGCGAAGATCCTCAAATCAGGATCTATACTCTGAGTTAGGTACGACCAAGGTACAACTTGCCAGCGACCGTCATTCTGCTGTTTTTTTAGCACAGGTTGATATGGGTTTGGTTGCTGCCATGCTTTTGGATCGACCGGTTGACCGTCAGCTTGTAAGTAAACTAAAACGGTTTTCTTTGCGTTTGGGTTGATGCGCTCTGCATAAACAAGTGGGCTGCCTGACATCTCCAAGGTGTGAGATTCAAACCCGCGTTGATTGAATGCTTGGATCAGCCATGAAGAGAGCTTTTTTATGTCTTCTTGATTGTGTGTGTCATTTGGCAAACTGAGTAAGTTTTTATATAGCTGAACTGCCTGCGGTGTTTGTTTTATTACTTGTTGGTATAAATCTTTGTCATATACAACACCAGAAGCATATGCAGCTATTGGTAATACGCTAGATAAAGTTGATACCCATAAAAGTATCGTATTTATTACTTTTTTCATCCTTAATGTCTCTTTTTTGTTTTACTATAAAGTCCACAGTTAGTTATTAATTGTAATGCTCACTGTGTCAATGAAAATAAAATAGATTTTGTCTAGCTTAGAGCTCGGATGATTCATAAAAATAATAAGGAACAATCATGAATATAGCCAAAGGCTTTATATGTTTCATGGCTTTATACTCTGGAGCGGTATTTGCCAGTTGCAAGAATAATCATGAGCAAGTGAATGTAAATGGTACTTGCACAAAGATACAAACATATAAAAGTGATAAATTGACCAAATCACCGATTCTTTTAGTTTCTTTACATGGAGACTCACCGTTTTCTGGCCCAAGCTATCAATACTTTTTTGCCTCAATACTTGCTAAAAAAGTAGACAATTTGGTCGCCGTGGGCCTTTTAAGGCCAGGCTACACAGATGCCATGAACCAAACGTCTGATGGAGAGCGAGGCCAAACAACTGGTGAGAATTATAGTGACGATCGAGTAAAGCAAATTGCACAAGCAATCAGTGCATTGAAAGCTCGGCATAATGCAGATAAATTGATTGTTGCTGGCCATTCAGGTGGCGGCGCGATTACCGCAAAAATTGTCGCCCAATTCCCTAGGTTAATTGACCATGCATATATCGTGTCTTGTCCGTGTGACATTAATGAATGGAGAAAATACATATCTGACACGCGTGGTTGGCGTCAATTTAAGGGAGATATTGATGTCACATCTCCGGTTGAATTGGTAAAACACATACCAAAATCCACCAAAATAACATTGCTGGTTGGAGATCAAGATGATATTACCAAGCCGCAGTTAACACTTAATTATAAAAACGCGTTAGATAAGCATCATATTGACAATGAATTAGAAGTGATTGCTGGTGGACATGACATCTTTTTATTCCCAGAAGTAACGTCACACGTAACGAATACGATTCAAAGTTATAACCAATAACAAAGCGGGCGCTTAATGGCCTTCATAATTTGAAGGCCATAGTTTTTTTGCAATCACTTTTTACAAACAGAAGTACATATAAAATCAGTGTGTAAACAGAGTTAAAACCGAAAGCGCGAGTTTGAACCTGAGGTAAAAACCATAAAAACGCTAAAAATAATCACTATCGACCGACTATTTACCCTTTCGGTAAAGATGCCAGTTAAAAAATAGGCCAAGCCTACCTAAAACTGACATCAGGTGCTGAGTAACTTTATAACTGAACTCGAGGTGTTAGCCGATAACAGTTAACTAAACAGCGGTTACACAAAGCCGGTTACTAGGTCTAACAAAACTTCGGGTTTGTGAGGCACTCCGGCTCTAACACTGAATACGGAGGGCGGAACTTCACAGGATCTTGGTTTTCTATATTTACACCACCAGCTATATGTGGTGTTACATCATTTATAATAGTCTTGTTGTTAGATAGGCTTTTAATGCTCTTTTTAATTAACTTCATTTTTTATCCTTAAATAAGTTTGTTTTATTAAAATTTAACTTTCAAGCTTCAACCATTCTTGATTGTTCCAAAAATTTAGACTCAGAATTAACTTAATTTAATGGTTGAAGTGATTACTATATATTCAACTCTAATTTTTATTCTTATCTTTTCAACACTTTAAAGTGAATGAATTCTGAGCTTTTAATGACAGAATCCTCACAAAAAAATTACCGCATAGAGCGGCTGCTTTTCATGGTGCACTTTTAGGTATTAGGGCTGTGCAGGGGAATCGGAATTTAATTTTTATAATTACAGCGATATGTGTGTAGTTTGACGTTTATTGATAGGTATAGGGAGCATGCAGCTTGAAAGCTGGTGTACGCACAGCATGAACGTTGCGACATGTGTATTTTAGTCGATGGTGAGTTTGGATTCGATGTTGTTTTTAATCATCAATGTCAATGGCTTGTCTTAAAATAGACAAGCCATTGAAGCAGATTGACGGATGTAATAGATCAGAGGCATTAAATGATTACGTAATTGTGTGACTGCGTTTTAATTCGTTGATGATGGCATTCGCAAGAGGAGAGGCCGAATTGTTTTTGGCGGTGATCAATGAAACCGGAATGGTATACGCATATTTTTGCGGTAATATGGCTTTTAAAATGCCTTTATCAACCCAGTAACTGGCGTAGTGCTCGGGTAAGTAACCAATAAATGCACCAGATAAAATTAAATGTGCAATCCCCTCATCATGATAAGCAATGGCAGTATTCATATAATTTAGCCCATCATTTCTGACCTCTTTATCTCGCATATAGTTACTTGAGACAACTTCTGCACTTTTAAGCAGTTTATTGACCTGCGATGGCTTGCAGTCAAATAGAGGGTTATCTTTGGCACAATATAGAAAGTTTTTTTCATCATAAAGGGGAATATACTCAAGGCCACGCAAATGATGCCGGCTGACGCCTAATCCTACGAGAGAACGCCCGTTAATCACCGAGGTCTCAACCTCTTTTGCTTCACATACATTGATATCAAATTGAATATTGTCGCTTTGTGTTTTCAATGACGCGATGGCATTTGCTATTCCACACCGGGGATCGCTGGCCATGGTGTCGATTACTGCAATGGTTACACGCCCAGATAATTCATTCTTAGAGCTCGCAACCGTTGTTGCAAATGCCTCACACTGTTGTAAAAGTTCAAGAGAGGCTTGGTATGTAATACGACCGGGCTCTGTGAGTTCAAAGCCGCCTCGACCGCGTTTGCACAGCTTTATCCCAAGCCTTACTTCTAAGTCCGATAAGTGTGAACTAATGGTAGAGCGGCCAATGTTTAAGCGAGATTCTGCGGCGGATAGGCCTCCAGATTCGACTATGGCCACAAAAATCCTCAATAGTCGTAGGTCAACGTCATGAACTTGCATAGGTTTTCTCCTAAAAGCAGCGCACTAACTGGCTAAAAAGTGGTTGGAATTTAAAACTGGCGTTATTTTAGTGGAAAGTTTGCCAAGGTAACACCATTAAGTTTGATAAAATCGGAATGAATTACGATTATCTATAATTTATAAAACATCATTACAGCGTTAAAATTGCGCCATCAAGCACATAGTTGCTTAGGAAAAGCATATATTTAGGAGAATAAGATGACGTTTAGATATGGTGTAGATCGTCTGAACCTTGATATTGTAAACGGCATAGCCGATGGCAGTATTGAAGCAGAGCTTTGTCAGGAAGCATTAGATAAAATTAACAAAAGCCGCCAACGAGTAGACAAGATGGCAGCGTCTGATAAAGCAGTATATGGTATCAATACTGGTTTTGGTCCGCTGTGCGACACGCAAGTTTCCCCTGAAGAGACCAAACTTCTGCAAAAGAACCTACTAATAACGCATGCCGTTGGTGTGGGTAACCCAATTGCGAAGCCTATCTCTAAGCTAATGCTTATCACTAAAGTACACGCACTTAGCCAAGGCTTTTCAGGCATTCGCCTAGAAGTGGTTGAGCGTATGCTTAAGTTTATTGAACTAGACATTATCCCAGTTGTGCCAGAGCAAGGCTCTGTAGGCGCATCAGGTGATCTTGCGCCGCTTTCTCACTTATTCTTACCTTTATTAGGTGAAGGTGAGTTCTGGGTAGGTGATGAGATCCAACCAGCAGCTAAAGTACTTGCAGATAACAATTTAGAAGCTATGGATCTTGACTCAAAAGAAGGACTTGCGCTTATCAATGGTACACAGTTCATCTTATCTCATGCCATTACTGGTTTGACTAAAATGCGTTACTTATTAGACCTTGCTGATGTAGCCGGTGCGATGAGTATTGAAGGCATGCAGGGCAGTGAGCAGCCATTCCGTGAAGAGCTACATGCTATCCGTGCATTTGAAGGTAACATTGCAGTTGCAAAACGCATGCGCCGTTTATTCAAAGATTCACAGAATATGGCTGATCACGAAGAGTGTGATCGCGTTCAAGACCCATATTCACTTAGATGTATCCCGCAGGTGCACGGCGCATCGCGCAACGCATTTAACCATTTAAAAGAGCTTGCTGAGACAGAAATGAACTCAGTGACAGACAACCCAATTGTTATCAGTGAAGAAGAAGCCATCTCTGGTGGTAGCTTCCACGGCCAGCCTTTAGCAATGGTACTTGATTACGCGTCAATTGCAGCCGCTGAGCTTGGTAACATCTCTGATCGTCGTTGTTATTTATTACTTGAAGGCTTACACGGACTGCCTCGACTTCTAACCACATCAGGTGGTCTAAACTCAGGTATGATGATCCCTCAGTATACGACTGCGGCCTTGGTAACAGAAAACAAATCTCTGTGTTTCCCACCGTCTGCTGACAGTGTACCGACATCGATGGGTCAAGAAGACCACGTATCAATGGGCAGTATTTCAGGTCGTAAGTTCAACCAAATCTTAGGGAACCTTGAAAAGATTTTTGCAATTGAGTTGATGTATGCAGCGCAAGCGGTTGATTTTAGACGTCCGAATACATGTTCAGATATTATTGAACAGAATCACGCCTTGATCCGTACAAAGGTCGCGAAACTTGAAGAAGACAGACTACTTAAGCCAGACATCGATGCCATGGTTGAGTTTGTTAAGTCACAAGCATTTACGGTTACAGTGAACTAAGGAAATCCGACATGAATTTTCAAGAACAAATAAAGCAGGGTATCCCTAGCGTATTGCCTGAAGCAAAGCCATATCCGGCAGGGGCAAACCGTGCGCCAAAGCGTAAAGACATTTTAAGCCCAGAAGAAAAGCAGCTAGCAGTTAGAAACGCGCTGCGTTACTTCCCAAAAGAGTGGCACAATGAACTCGCTACTGAATTTGCACTAGAGCTAAAAGATTTCGGTCGTATTTATATGTACCGCTTTAAGCCTAATTATGAGCTTAAGGCGCGTTCAATTTCAGACTATCCAGCTAAATGCGAGCAAGCTGCGGCAATCATGTTGATGATTGACAACAACTTAGATCCGGCAGTTGCACAGCATCCAGAAGAGCTTATCACTTATGGTGGTAACGGTGCAGTATTCCAAAACTGGGCACAATACTTACTTGCGATGAAGTACTTAAGTGAAATGGAAGAAGACCAAACACTTCACATGTACTCTGGCCACCCGATGGGATTATTCCCGTCATCAAAAGATGCACCACGCGTTGTCGTAACAAACGGTATGATGATCCCGAACTACTCTCAGCCAGATGATTGGGAAAAGTTCAACGCACTGGGTGTAACACAGTACGGCCAGATGACAGCGGGTTCTTTCATGTACATTGGTCCTCAGGGCATTGTACACGGTACAACTATTACGGTAATGAATGCATTCCGTAAAGTACTTGAAAAGGGCGATAGTCCAAAAGGCAAGATCTTCTTAACCGCAGGTCTTGGCGGCATGAGTGGTGCGCAGCCTAAAGCAGGTAATATCGCTAACTGTATTACTGTATGTGCAGAGGTAAACCCTAAAGCGGCGATTAAACGTCACGAGCAAGGTTGGGTGGATGAATTAGTCGACAATATGCCTGATTTGGTTGCACGTGTTAAAAAAGCACAAGCAGGCGAAGAGGTGGTGTCTATAGCATTCATCGGTAACATCGTTGATGTATGGGAGTCATTCCTTGCTGAAGATATTTTTGTACACCTTGGTTCTGACCAAACATCTCTTCATAACCCGTGGTCAGGCGGCTACTACCCAGTTGGGATCAGTTACGAAGAGTCAAACCGCTTAATTCGTGAAGAGCCAGAGGTATTCAAAGAAAAAGTACAAGCGACACTTAAGCGTCACGCAGACGCTGTTAACAAGCATACTGCCAAAGGCACTTACTTCTTTGATTATGGTAACGCGTTCTTACTTGAGTCTTCGCGCGCTGGTGGCGATGTGATGGCCGCAAACGGTATCGACTTTAAATACCCGTCTTATGTTCAGGATATTTTAGGTCCAATGTGTTTTGACTATGGCTTTGGTCCATTCCGTTGGGTGTGTACATCAGGTAAACCTGAAGATTTAGACAAGACTGACGCAATTGCTGCAAAAGTGCTCGAAGAGATCATGGCTGAATCCCCAGAAGAAATTCAGCAGCAGATGCAAGACAACATTACTTGGATCAAAGACGCAAAAGAAAACAAGCTGGTTGTTGGCTCGCAAGCACGTATTCTTTATGCGGATGCCGAAGGCCGTATCAAGATTGCCAAAGCATTTAATGATGCGATTGAACGTGGTGAAATTGGTCCAGTTGTGCTTGGCCGAGACCATCACGATGTATCTGGCACTGATTCACCATTCCGTGAAACATCTAACATCTATGATGGCAGCCGTTTTACAGCTGATATGGCGATCCACAACGTTATCGGCGATGGTTTCCGTGGCGCTACTTGGGTTTCAATTCACAATGGCGGCGGTGTTGGCTGGGGTGAAGTTATCAATGGTGGCTTTGGTATGTTGTTAGATGGGTCAAGTGATGCTGAACGTCGACTAGAATCTATGCTGCTATTTGATGTCAACAATGGTATTGCACGTCGTAGCTGGGCGCGTAACGAAGAAGCTAATTTTGCAATTAAACGTGAAATGGCCAGAACGCCGAAATTGAAAGTAACCCTTTCGAATAATGTGGATGATGATATTTTAGATAACTTATCGCTATAACCGCATTTTAATATAGAGCTTAAGGCAATCTTAAGCTCTATTTTTTGCTCAAAAACCCTCGCCCAGACAAACTATACATTTCTATATCCTCAGCTACATCTTCTTCGATAACTTAGGTGCGTGTGAAAGCTCACTTATTGCTCGATCAAATCTAATTATTAAGTATTTAAATAAGAAAATACTCTAGTGAGTTTTATCTAATAATAACGTACTGGTTTTGTAACTAAATGAGAAAATTTATTCCCATTTTATGCTGATGTGTTAAATCCGCTCAAAATAAAGACATTATTTAATTAGTAAATTCAAAAAAATGGCATAATAATGAAATATAAATCCATGTTTTTGATCAAAAAAGTATAAAATTTCACATAAATAAGGTTTTTAAGGATGAAAAAACCTGATATCGTGTCTGTATTGAATGTAACTAACCAAAGGAAATTATAATGTTACTTAAATTAAGCAAAAAGAAAGTAAAAAATCTAAGCGCGTCTAAAAAGTCGCTTAATAATCAACAGACACCTCAGATTGGTGGTGGACAAACTTTTGAAACAATCGGTTGTTTACCAACCGTGAAGTGCCAGGTTTCTTGGCAGTGTTATTCAGACGACTGCTAACGAAAAAAACAAGCATTGCTTGTGTTTGTAAATATCCTTAACCCTTGTCGTAGGTCTTAATTGACCTACTTTCAGTTTTAAAACGACGCTTTTCATTTCTTAGATATAAACTTCATATATATTTTAATTGGTCTTTGTTAAACCGGATTTCAGAATTTCAATTTAGATTTGTTATTGCCTGTGCTGAGTAAAGCTCGACAAGTCCAATGAGTGAGTTTATGAATACCAAGGCGTACGCGCGGTTTAAAAGTAAAATAAAGGAATAAACATGGCACTAAGTCAGATTAAAAATGTGGTTTTTGATATAGGCAACGTTGTTGTTCGCTGGTCTCCTGCGGAAATTATTAGACTGACGTTCCCAGATTCACAATCTCAGGAGCAATTAGTGCAGTCTGTGTTTGGCTCTAACATATGGCTAGATATCAATAAAGGCATGTTTAGTGAACATGAGACTAAGCAAAAATACCAACAAGCACTTGGATTTAGCGCACAAGATACAGAGCGCCTGTTTTACTACATCAAACAAACGCAAATTCTACTCTATCAAGCAACAGATCTTATTTTACAGGTTAAGCAAGCGGGATATGGCGTATATGCACTGACAGATAATGTGCACGAGACAGTTGAGTTTTTAAAACGTACCTATGATTTTTGGGGCCTATTTGATGGTGAGATTGTCTCTGCTGATTTAGGAGTTTTAAAACCACAACCAGAGATTTATCACGCACTGTTAGAGCAATATAAATTGGCCGCAAATGAAATGGTTTTTCTCGATGATATGCCGCATAACGTTGCTGGCGCAAAGGCGGTGGGTATGGAAGCGATACAATTTGAGAGTGTAGAGCAAGCCCGAAAAGCCTTATATGCTTTGGGGCTAGTATTTTAGAATCGTTTTCACGTCGATTTACAGCTACTTTTACATATTATAGCGATATATAAATGTCGATATTAAAATGCATTTAACTTTTATTTAATCCAGTCGATATAATAAAAGAAATGGTTGTAAGGAAAACGACATGAAAATAAATTCAGGTGTTGGAGCGTTAATAAACGCACGTAATACTGCTATCGATAAAACGCTCCAAAACACTTCCCAAAGCCCAGAAAAAATCACAGAGCAAGACCAACAGATTATACTCAAGAATTCAACGCCGATTAATTCTGAGGCAGAAGCGCTACGAGGTAAATCAGACAATGGCAAACTTGTGACTCTGATCTACACGCGAAGTGGTCGGTTAGATCTGCCCAAAAGATATGAGGAGCATCGAGAGCTGCTTGAGAGAGTCATAAACTCGGCAAGTAAACTGTATTTGCATGATACGCCAGCAGCGGCTGATAGAATGGCGGAGCAGTATGAGTCGATTTTGGCGTCTTTACGCGAGGAGATCCCTCAGCTTGATCACCTAAGTTGGGGTTTTTCTATAGATACATCAGGGAAGTTAATTGCAACAGGTCACCTGAATCAAACGCAAAAAGAGACTGTAGAAGAGGCGTTGAACAGTAATGAGAAACTGGTGAATGCGGCACAAGATTTTAAATCTCATTTTTTAGAAGGGCTACAAATAGAAAGAGGAAGCGTGGGTACGAGTCAGTATTGGGGGAAATATGATGTTAATGAAGAAAACTTTGCTGATATTATCGATTTTAAAGAAATGTTTGAACAAAGCTGGAGCTCTGAGGAACATATAGAGTCCTATGGCTACCTGATAAATAAGTGGGAGTGGACTGGGAACATTACTGATCAACTGCGCGCAAGGGCAGAGCCGAAATTTGCCAAATGATATAACTAGAATAAAAATACAAACATAAAAGTGCAAAAGTGCTCATAACATAATGAGTTTTCCACTGTTTTAACATAATAAATACCAGCTTGATTTTGGCTATGGTTTTATTGGTATTCCTTAGCATTGTTATATGCGCTTGGAGCATGAATAAAAGGGCGGCTCCATAGCAAGTTTAACTTTGACTTGTTTTTATGTACATCTGCACAGTATTCGGTATTTGTCACATACCACTGTTATACGACAATTGACGTACTTTAAGTATTATCAATTTAGTGATATATTGTTAACTTTTTGTTATGGTTGAGGTTATTAAAGTAAGTATCTGAAAAGCTGTTGTTATGCGACATTCGTCGTAGATAAAAATTTTAGGCCCTATGCGCATACTTGGCAACAGTTAAAACTCAAGGAGATTAAATGATCGGATCAATTTGGAGTAAATGGGATTTACACATTCACTCTCCATATACTCATCAAGCTAATGAATATGGGGCTTCTACTATAGATGAGTTTGTTGACAAAATAATCTCTTCAGAACTTAGCCTAACCGGGGTTACCAATTACTTTTTCTTTAAAGATAATGAATTAGATGAAATCAGAGGAAAGTTTCAAGAGAAAGGCGTTGAACATACAGTCTTAGGAAACCTCGAGTTTCGTATTGATCAACAAAATAAAGACGGTGAGTGGATTAACGTCCATTGTATATTTTCGGAAAATATTACCACTCAGCAGATAAACAGCATTTTATCCACACTTCCCATCTCCAATACAACTTCTGACGGCAAGCATATCTATTGCTCCCAACAGTCTTTTACTGACTCCCAAACTAAAACATCTGAAGCGATTGTAAAATTTGATTCATTGATAACTCATCTAAATAATAACTTAAAGTTCGGAGTCGATTTTTTAATAGCAGCTTGCCCAAATGGTTATGGTGGCTTTAGACCTGATATGAAGGAAGGGAGGTCACTAGTTGTTGCACTAGAAATAGAGAAACGGTGCCAAATTATCTTAGGCCGACCTCAAGATAGGAACTTTTTCCTTAAAGAGAATAGATATCCATCTGCTAAGCAAAAGCCGGTTTTTCATGCTTCAGATGCTCACAAGTTGGAAGATATCGGAACAATGTACTCTTGGGTTAAAGCTAAACCAACCTTTGAAGGCTTAAGGCAATCTATTATTGAGCCAGACCTGAGAGTTCAGCAAACTGACGACTTTGTCGAAAACACATACATAAAGCCTTGGTTTAAATCAGTAGAGTTAGGTGGAAAGGTATTTGCTGGAGAGGATATTAACTTTTTTAGTCAAACTATCCCATTAAATCCAAACCTAGTCACAATAGTGGGCGGGAGAGGGACAGGTAAAAGTCTTTTTCTAGATGCGATGCATTCAAGATTCAATCACCAATCTGAGCACTCAAATGCACGAAGAGTAAGTGGAGAAAGTCTTTGCGTTGAACTAGATCAAGGTGATGGAACAGTATTAAAGTTCGACTCATCGGCAAATACCTACTCCTATTTGCATGTTTCTCAAGGAGATGTTCAACACTTTAGCCAAAAACCTGATGATCTAAGTGGCGAAATTAAAAGAATGTTAGGAATTCATGGAGTGGAATTTGATTCTGTTACCAGTTCTGAAATATCAAATAACCTGAGTAAATATCGTACGTTCGTTGAATATTGGGAAGATGTTGATTCTCAAAATCAGCGTATTAATACGCAACAATATCAACAAAGCGTTATCGATAATAATACTCAGTTAATTGGGACACTTACCAACCCACAAAATAAGCTGTTAATTGAACAATATCAAAAGAACTCGAAGAGTATTAACGAAAAAAATAACTTCATTGATGAAGCAAGAAGTACCCTCGCTCTTTTGAATCGGCACGCAATAGAAATAAATCAGAAAATCACACTCTTAAATGCCAATCCTTGCTCAACCAATCAGGCACCATTAATTGATGAGTCTTTGGTTAAAACTCCCATTAATCAAAATATTGATATATGCAATAAGGAAATAGAAGCACTAAGTGAATCAAATAGGGAAATAGCGAGACAGTTTAGACAGCAAGGTATCAATCAAGATATATCATCCTTATTAAGCAAAGTGACTGAATATCAAAAATCTATTGATCAGGCGTCATCAAAATTAGCTGAGATAAACCAAAAGACGATGGATTATCAAGCATTTGTTAAAGAGCGTGGTGAACTTGCATTAAAGTACAAAGAGTACATTGATTGCCAAAAAGACAATATAGATCAGGCTTTTCAAAAACTTAAGATAAAACAGCCAGGCTGGAATGATGAGCAAAATGAATTAGTTCAGGAAATTCTTTCAGACATACACATTAATGGTCGTGTCGTATTTAATGTAAATCATTTCTACAGTGGAATAGAAGAATGCCTAAATCGTGGAAAATTCAGAAACACAAGTGAAAAATCTACTTTTGAACGGTTGCAAGAAACATTTTGCGTAAGATCAATTGATGACTTTTTCAAACTTCTTTCCGGTGAAAAAATCATCAACTGTGATGGAGTTCCAACAAGTATTGAGGAGTTCTTTTGGAAGCCTGAGTTCTTTAATAAAGGAGGACGATTTGAGTTGTTAAATTACCTCTACTCACCTTCAAATATTAGAAAATACCTTTATGCAAATGCAGATTTCCAGTACAAAGGTAAAACAGTCAATAAATTATCTGTTGGTCAACGGGGTACATTCTACGTTTGTTTAAAATTAGCAACAGATCCGTTCGGCAGTCCATTTGTATTTGATCAGCCGGAGGATGACTTAGACAATGAATTTATTATGTCACAGCTAGTTCCCCTGTTTAGGAAAATTAAGAAATATCGACAAGTTATCATAGTTACTCACAATGCAAACTTGGTGGTAAATACCGACGCAGAACAAATCATTATTGCTGATAACCAAGGTGAGAGCATCCGCTATACTTCAGGTTCTGTTGAAGACGGTAATGTTAAAGAAAACAAAGGGATAAGAGCAGAGATTTGTAATATTTTGGAAGGTGGGAGTTATGCTTTCGAGAAAAGAGAGCGTAAATATGGTATTCAAGAATTGGCCTAACAAGTCACTGCACTCGGAAATTTTACTCGCTTCGCTCCCAAAATTCCGGTGAGTGAGGCGTTATATGCACAAGGTAGTCATGAGTAAATATCTAGGTTTTATGATCATTTTATTGAGTGGTTGTTCATCAGTCGTATCAAATGAATACATAGCTACCAACCTTACCGACAAATGTTTTTCAATAGAGAAGCCTGTAAATATATATGTGATTAGACAGTTTCCAAATGACTCTTACGAAGCATTTACAGAGAAAAGCAAATCTCGTTTACCTAGTTTTGAAAGTAAATTTGAATTTGTACGCACTCTAACGAAGGGGGAGCTAATTAAAATCACTAGCGTTGTAGATCAATCTTATGGCTCCGCAGGGCATTGTTGGAAAATTAATGCTAAAAGTGAACAGTTATCAGGTGTAGAGTTTGAGCTTCCATCTTGTTGGATGGATAATATGTCACCTTGGTTTTCTCCTGATTCACCTTCTCAGCTAAAAGGTGGTCAAAAAATAGAGGTAGCTACCGATTTTATTAAAGCTAGTGAAAAGTGCATATAACAAGGCAAATTAAAAAATGCGGACAAAAAACAGTTGGCTTTGTTCGTACCTCACAAATTCTAGCCAACTATTTTTAGCCGTTTATTTGCGGCGTTAGGCATACGAAGAAATGGACATCCAAGAATTATTTAGAATTAAGAAAATTCAAACGAATATCGGTGCAAAAGATTGGCATAAGGATTCTGGAATTGCAGCAATTTATCCGCCGCTTACTGAATCAGATTTAGCCTTTGTCCAGTCAGAACTGAATCAACAAATACCAGATTTATTTAAGACATTTCTGTCACAAACAAATGGGTTATTTTTAAAGAAGCTA
The DNA here is from genome assembly GCF_057197785.1 of Pseudoalteromonas sp. MMG033. Lineage (NCBI taxonomy): Bacteria > Pseudomonadati > Pseudomonadota > Gammaproteobacteria > Alteromonadales > Pseudoalteromonadaceae > Pseudoalteromonas > Pseudoalteromonas sp. MMG033. The sequence goes on along the minus strand of NZ_CM170070.1, from coordinate 4,169,835 downwards.
ACTCTGTTTGGACTGCCTGTTAATGATAGCGTTATGCTAGACAGAAAAAGTCTTCGGCCACAATCGTTGATATCTGCAAATCAGTCATGGCGGATAAAGTACAAAGTAGACAGTCAACACCTAATGATCGGCAGCAAAAGTGGTTGGACAGAAAATACTGGAATATTCCTAAAACCAAATAGGACAGGCACAAATTCTTTGCTCCAAGTTGAATTGGAAAAAATAAAATTGGAAAAAGCGGAAATCGAGTCAAATAGCTTTATTGAAGCTATTTCAAAATCGGTTGCAAAAGTAGGTTCGGTTTTAATTGCTATCTACTTAATCCAGATTTTATTGAGCCTAATTAGATATAATTTCAAAATAGCTGAGCACTATGAATCTATTGCTTCAAGTATTGTTTTATCAAATAATGATATAGATAAGCTTGAAAAAATAATGGAAATTACATCTTCTCGTCATATTGACTTTGGTAAAGCTCCTTCTACGCCATCGACATAAATTACTAATGCAATTCAGAAAATGTTGGATAAAATACCTAACAAAAACATCAACAAGACTTAAAAAGTTTGGCTTGGCTCGAAACCAAATAGGACAGACACAAATTCTTTGCTTAAATTGCGTTTCTTGACTACTGTTTAAATATCCAGCTTTTGATTGAGTTGAATAGGAATGACAAGAGCAAGGAAAGCACTAATAGATGACTGTACCGTTGAAATTGACGACTCGCGCTGGCAGTCATTGCATAGTTCTACTGATTTGGTCTGCTTATCACGCTGTTTTTGTTTGTACTCATGATTGGAGACGTTGAAGATACTTGATGCTGTGTAATATTTTTGGCAACCATCCATTGCTATGATCTTCTGAGTGACCGTGTTTTAGCCCGGCAATGCCTGCTTTTACCCATCCTTGGTCAGAGTTGCTATATAAATTGCTAAACAACATTTTGTTAAATGGGTCATCATTAATTAAACCGAGCGATACCATGTCTTGTGTAACATCCCAATAATATTCGCTCAGTGCTGTCAGGTATTCTGTCGGTACAGAGGTGAAAAAGTGAAAGATCCGAATATATTCCGATGAATCTAAATCTTTTCTGATGGTAAAACTGTGCAGCCCTCCTTTAATATGCCTCTTTGCTTTTGAGAAAAACAATTCGTGTACATAGTCATATAACTGTGACTGAATAAATCTAAATGGTGTAAATGTGGTTAGTTGCACAAAGTGCTGGTATGCAAACTTCTCCAGAAGCATTTTGTTGTTACCTGGCGCGAGTGACAATACTAGCAAGCAAGTAAATGCATCTGGCGTCACGAAATTGGCAATGTGCCGTAGTTGACTTGCGCTTATGTGTTGAGTGCGGTTGGGGTAGGCTAAATCAGTATTTGGCTCAAAAATTTTGCAAGTGACTCGTGAGTCCAGAGAACACAGAAATGAATCTATATTTTTCATACATTGTGCTGGATTATCAAGCAGGGTCCAAAGTGGATTGAGTAGGCATCCAGATGCTCCCGGAACTAGATTATCTAGCAATTGAATCTTAGTCATACTACCAATAGGGCTCTCGTTCCATTTTTTATATAAAAAACTGGCAGAGCAATTTCCCATTTCCCGCTTTTCAATCAGATCGCTTAATTGATTCAAGTTGTCCAATCTGAGTCGAGTAAGTATTAACCCAAGCCAGTATCGGGTTGCCAATAGCTGAATTTCTCTTTTAAGGGCCCTGAATTGAGTCAAACTCATTCTCTGCTCCAAATTAGGCATGCGCATGAACAACTCCAAGGAAAATTATTTAACGTTTTGAGTATTAGGGATTTTGATATTTTTTTGCAGCAAATTTATTCCATATAGCATAGTACAGAAGACAGTTTTCGCAGGTGTGCATAGGGTCTACACTTTGTATTAGTCTCTAACAATGTATGACAAGCGGTATGACGGCTGATTCAGATGGGAGTAAAGATATGCATATGTTGGCTGAAGAGTTTGAAACACAGCTATTACAGCTTTATGGCTCTCCAATTTTATCTGGAGAAAATTTGAGGACGGTATTGGGTTACTCGAGCCTTGATGCGTTCAGGCAGGCAATGCACCGCAAAACAGTGCCTGTACCTTTATACACGATGGAAAATCGCCGGGGTCGTTATGCGTATGTCAAAGATGTGGCTGATTACCTGGCAACCATGCGTCATAAGCAGCCGTAGCGCAAACGGCACTTGATATTAGGGAGGTGAATATTCGATTAACTTATTAGTAATTATCTCTTTTCCAAGGTACAGATAGCGAAAAAGCCAGCATTTGACCGATGCTGACTTCTTCTTGGTTGTCGAAATTTGATCCTATCGACACCCTAATTAAAGCTGTCCAGCGCCAGGCTGTCAAGCTGGAAGACAATCCGGCCTAGGCGTTTATGTGCCTTGATTTCGTTGTTTTAGAAATTAAGGAGTCCCATTATGGACGCACATAAGTTACGTAATTTATTACGTTTATTGTTAAATACAAATTACTCTAATGGTTACATTGCAAACTTGACCGGACTGGCTCCAAATACAGCCAAACGCTATCGAAAGAAGTTACAAAGTCAACCACTGACAATACAAGCATTGGATGAGTTTGACGATAATCAACTCAATAGCCTGTTCACTACCCACAAAGCAAATACTTTTCAACGTCGCCAGCCAGATTGGCCTTATATTCATGGGCTTATGCAGCAGAGACACCAAACGCTAATACAGCTATGGGAAGAATATCGCAGAGTAGATCCCGAAGATGCTTATTGTTACTCCCAGTTCACGCATTATTACCGTAATTATATAAAATCGATTGATATCACAATGCGGCAGCACTATGCCCCTGGAGAAGTGGCCTTTGTTGATTTTGCAGGAAAGCGCCCATCGTGGACAAAGCCTAACGTTGGCAAACAGTTTGCGGAGCTATTTGTGGGCGTTTTAGGCCATTCACAGCTGATATTTGCCGTTGCTGTGTTAAACCAAAAGATGGAAAGTTGGTTGTATGCGCACCAGCAGATGCTCAATTATTTTGGAGGTGTTCCCCAGCTAATAGTTCCTGATAACCTAAAGTCCGCCGTCACTAAGTCTGGTAAGTTTCCGGTTATAAATCGAAGCTATCAGGAGATGTCTGAACACTACGGGTTTGTGATAGAGCCTGCCCGGGTGCGCAGGCCGCAAGATAAATCATTAGCGGAAATTGGTGTTTTGCTGGTCACACGCTGGATCACTGTAGTTCTGAAGAGACGACAATTCTTTAGTTTAGAAGAGATGAACGTGGCAATCAGAGAGCTGCTAGAAGTACTAAACAATCGCCCTTTTAAACGGTACGAAGGGTGCAGGCGTTCTCGGTTTGAAACACAGGAATCTGAAGTATTAATGCCTCTAACTGCCAAGCCATTTGATATTGGTAACTGGATCCACCATCAAAAAGTAGATAAAGACTACCATGTGTACGTTTATGGCCACGCTTACTCTGTCCCCTTTGAGTTTGCGCATCAGTATGTTGATATCAAAATCTGCCCAAAAAAAGTAGAAATCTACTGCCATCATAAGCAGATTGCCATTCATGTCCGCAGCCACGTTCACGGTGGTGCAACAACAGACAATCGGCACAGGCCGAAAAGTCACAGAGCCTATGCAGAGCAATCCAAAGAAAGCTTTTTAAAGTGGGCTAAAGGCGTTGGCTCTAATACGGTTTCAGTTGTTACTGCACAATTTTCACAACACTCTGGCCACTCGTTGAAGGGGTGCAAAGCTTGCGCTCAGTTGCAAAAGCTACTTGGACAATATGGACCAAGTCGGCTAGAAAGTGCATGTAAATGCGCCTGTGAAATCCAATCACTGACCGCGAGTAGCGTGCGTTCTATACTACAATGTAACCTTGATAAAACGGATGCAAACGAGAAGTTAGCTCAACTATCACTGCCACTGCATCATAATGTACGTGGGGCGAATTACTACAGTGGCGGGGGAAATAGCCATGAGTAACGAGCAAACTGTTTATGACAATCTGAAGGCGCTACGGTTAGAGGGGATCAGCGAAGCATTGCAAAAAGTATTGCTGACACCGCAAATGTGTGAATGGCCTTTACTGGATACCCTAGCGTACCTGACGAACGCTGAAATACAGTCGAGAGATGTGAAAAAGCGAGAGCGGTTAAAAAGAGACGCAAAACTAAAACAAAGCTATGCCTGTGTAGAGAGTATTGATTATCAGGCCAGTCGGGGAATAGACAAGGGCTATTTGGCAAGCTTAATCACCTGTGACTGGATTTCACAAAATCAATTTCTTGTTATTACTGGCCCAACTGGTGTTGGTAAAAGCTGGCTTGCCTGTGCTCTGGCAAATCAAGCAATTAATCAAATGCGTTCAGTGCATTACTATCGAAGTGGCTTGTTATTTGAGGAAATTGCCATTGCACATAGGGATGGATCTTTGCCAAAGTTCCGCAACAAACTTTCCAGATATAAGGTCATCATTTTAGATGACTTCGGTCTGAGCCCGATGAACGATGGTAATCGGCATGACTTACTTGATTTGGTCGAGGATAGGGTTGAATCAGGCTCGCTTATTATTACCTCACAACTTCCGGTTGAGCAATGGCATGAGTATATTGGAGAGCCCACTGTTGCTGATGCGATTATGGACCGTATTGTACATCGGGCACATATAGTTCAGTTGCATGGCGAATCAATGCGCAAGCTTCATTCTCCGCTCAGGGAGGTTAAATCATGATAACTCCCGCCAACTCCCTTAACGAGGCTCTCACAATGTCCATAACATCCGATGGGCAAATCGCAGATCAGTTATTTCAGTATTACCACGAAAAGTTGCTGGACATGCCCAAAGTACTTGAGTTGCTGAGAAGTCAGGGTATTGATGATGCACAAATTCTTCATAAATACTTGGGCTATTCAGATCGCTCATTGAATAAAGCTTTACCCGGTGCGAGAACAGCACTGGGCGGATTTGTGCGGGGCCGCTTGCAGGCCATGCAGTTACTTAGAAAATCTGGGCATGAAGTATTTGCTGGCTGTGTAGTGGAACCCTGCTTTGACCTCAATGGAATGGTATGTAGTGCCTGTGGTGTGCGGTTTCGGCGGCAGGCTAGCAGAGCACGACCACGTATGGTGTTTTGGTATCGTGCAGGAATCTACTATGCGCCATTTGAATTTTTACTACCAAAAATGGGAGGTTATTATGCTTAATCCTCCACCAGATCTGGCTCTGTCAGACTGTATTCCATTCTACTTGCAACTATGCAGTGCCAGAGGCCAGAGCGATAAAACTGTTTCGGCAAAAGCCTCCAACTTATCGTTATTTTCCGTCTGGTGCGAACAGCATCAGGTATTGTCTGCGATGGATGTCGATCTTGCGACCTGCGAGCAATATCAGTGCTTCCTGAACCAGTACAGAACCCGCAGCGGACAGCGCCTTTGTAGAGGTACAATCCGCAACCGGTTAACTGCTGTTAAGTTGTTTTTAAGGGCATTGTTTAACCGGTCGCTGATAACGGATTCGGATTTTGAGAAGCTGGAGCTACCACGCTGTGGCAGGGTGTTACCAAGGCCTGTACTAAGCGTAGATGAGGTTAAGCGTATAATTCATCAACCTAACACTGAAACTGTAGTGGGCTTGAGAGATACAACCATACTGGAACTTTATTACGCAACGGGATTGAGACGTTCAGAACTCGCTGAGCTGACAATGGATAATGTAGATTTGGCGCAGCAGCAGCTTAAAGTGTGCCATGGTAAAGGGTTTAAAGACCGGCTTGTTCCCATTGCTCCGAATACATGTGAAAAGTTGCGCGTCTATATCAATCAGATCAGACCTATGCTGACAACTCTTTGCTCTGGAAACACCGTATTTGTTGCCACCCGTGGTAAACCATTCAGACCAACTCAGCTCTCTGAACTGATCGCGGGTTATATTAAAAAGGCGGGGATCACCAAAGGGGGAGCTTGTAATCAACTTCGCCATGCCGCAGCCACGCATTTATATGAAGGTGGTGCAGACTTGAGAGCGATACAGATGATACTTGGACACGCAGATATTTCGACTACTCAGGTATATGTGCATGTAAGCTTATGCCATGTACGAAAGATATATTTGCAAGCCCACCCGCTGGCAACACACAAACTCAGATAACTGGCCGCATTGCGGCCTTTTCTTTAAAGTGCTAAATTATAAAGGTACACATTTTAAAGGTGATTTTATGTCAGCCAAAGAGTCCGTCAAGACGGTTAGTAAAGCGATGATCTATAGAGCAGTAGCGAGCTCAACGGCGATTGAAACCGGAGTCGCTACAAAAGAGATTGAGAAAAAGCTTAAATCTAGCAATAGGCGTTTTGCACATATCAGCCTTGCAAATTAGTTTGTAAGGTATCATTAACCAGCCTTTCTAAATAGCTATAGTTGCCAGCGACGCCTGCTTGAATAGATTTAAAGTAGTATTCTTTGTTTTCGTCCCACAGAGTGTAGTCAAAAGGTGAATAACCAGCTTGCAAAGCCATGACATCCAACAATAATCTAGATATTCGCCCATTTCCTTCTCTAAATGGGTGAGCTAAAATAAACTCAACGTGGCTTTCCGCAAGATATGAAACAAGTTCAGTTCTACTTTTATCGTGCAGGTTGGCAAACTGGACAAGGTATTTGCTTTCAAATTTTTGTGTGAGTGTTGAAATTTGATTGGGGGCTGCAAAACTAAAGCCTTCTTTTCCTAATGTGACGGTACGATTTCTACCAGCCCATTCATAAACATTGCCAAGCCATTTTCTATGCCATATGGCAATATCATCAAATATAAGCACTTCAAAAGGCCAGTAATCTTCAAAAACAACTTCGTACAGTCGAAGAAGTAGCTCTGTTTCCAGAGACTCCATTTCTTCTTCATCAATGATTTGTAGTTTATTGAGGAGAACTTTCTCATCTGAACCAGGCTGGTAGCTGCCTTCAGCCGATTCTACGTCATACTTGGACATTGTATTCATCAATTCTATTTCACTGAGCCTATTTTAACTTATGTAGGTTCAGTACGTTGCACTTTTTTATTGAAAATATTAATTCGATTAGTTCATATGAATGGTCGGATCTACGATGCAGACACAGGCCGATTTATGCAGGCCGACCCGTTTGTGCAAGCACCAAGCAATTTGCAGAACTATAACCGCTATAGTTATGTGCTGAATAATCCGATGTCTTATACGGATCCGAGTGGGTATTTGTTTAAGAAGCTTGAGAAGTTTGTTAAGAAGAACTGGCGGACTATTGCGGCGATAGGATTAGCTGCGGTTGGCGGATATTATGCATTAGAGGCACTAAAAACAGCCATAGCTACGGGAGTCGGTTTTGGAAAAGCATATGGGATCGCAGCTGCATCTGGTTTTGCTTCAGGGGTTATATCAACTGGCACTCTTAAGGGAGGGCTTACAGGAGCTGCGACATCCATGGCTTTTTTGGGTATTGGTCAAGCGACTATGAAAGCCCATGGTGCAATTAAGATACTTACGCATGCGACGGCTGGCGGAGTAGTTTCGAGCTTAAAAGGTGGTAAGTTCGGCCATGGGTTTATCAGTGCGGGAGTTACGAAAGGCGCTCAAGTCGGAGAGTTTGTTCCTGATGAGCTAATATCTGGCAGTATAGCGTCGGCTGTAATTGGTGGTACAGTATCAGAAATTACAGGCGGTAAATTTGCAAATGGTGCGACTACGGCTGCGTTTCAGTTTGCGATGAATCAGTGGGTGACTAGCCAGCAGTCTTCACAACAAGATAACTCGTTGGGAGAGGTCCCTGGTTATAGTGAAACAGGCAGTAATAGTTGGAGAGCAAGCAATGACCAAGCTTTTTCTGATGCAGCTGATTCATATAATCACCAATATGGTTATTCTCCTGGTGACGCAGAGTATGTTACTCCTAGAATGATTAAAGCGTGGGCTATGGTTGAGTCTGGTGGAGATAGAGAAGCATTTTTATCTGATCCTTTACAGGTAAACAACCCAGGGGATTGGGTTGCAAGGAAAGCTGAACTTGGGTTGACTCTTGGTCAAAACATGGACCCACAAACAAGCGCTTTCGCCGCATTGGAGTGGTTAAGGTATAAAGGGTTTGTACATAATTCTGCGGGGCAAAAAGTTTTTTATAGGGGCCACTCCAAAGCCTTAAGAAGATACAATGGAAATGATAGTACGGCTTATAGACAGACTGAAGGTAGAGAAATGCGTGACTGGTATGCCGACAGGGTAATAAATTTACAAACAGGTATGTAAAATGAAAGGAAAAATAATTAAAATTTGTTTATCATCTTTTTTAGTAGGCAGCTTATTTTATTTTGGTGAGACTAGGGCTGAGTGCAGCGAAAATGTAAAGGCAATATCAAAGAAGTTGAGTTTACAGGCGTTTTCTGGAGTTCTAGATGGTCGAGAAAAAATAGAACTTATAGGTGGGATGTCACATCTTGATTTCAATTATTGCATATATTTTTATGCTAGAGAGTTTGGTAATCGCCGCCTAGCCAAAAGATTGGTTATTATAGACAGCAATAATGGCGAGTATATAGGGATGTTTGAAGTTAATGACAAACCAGTGAGTATTGCTGGAAAAAATATTAATTTCGACTATCAAGATGGTTTAGGGAATAAAATAACAATCGGACCTACAGGGCTTCCGAAAGATGTTTATTTGGATGGAGAACCAAAAGAGTTATTTAAATAACAACAGCGTAGGCAAAATTTGAGGTGACATCCATTCAAAATTGGCGCTCAGTGAGCGCCTTTTTTCTGTGCAATCACGCCAGCGCGGTGTGCAGTGGAAACAAGTACAGGCATGCACACCTAACCAGCAGATATTGCATTTGAGGCCAGTCCCACCAAATAGATTTGAAAACCAAATATGACAGGCACATATTTATTGCAATAAGCAGGCACAATAAGAAAATAGGACAGGCACAAATTTATTGCTTAGATTACGTTTCTTGGCTACTGTTTAAATATACAGCTTTTGGTTGAGTTGAATAGGAATGACAAGAGCAAGGAAAGCACTGATAGATTTGTCGTCGACGTCTTATTATCACTTGATAGCATGGTGTGTACGCCGTGCTTTTTTGTGCGGAGATGATAAGTATACAGGTAAAAGCTTTGACCATAGACGAACATGGTTAGTCGAGAGAGTAAAACTGCTAAGCAGTGTATTTGTCATTGAAATAGCGGCTTACGAAGAAAATAGGAAGAAAATAGGACAGGCACAAATTTATTGCTTAAATTACGTTTCTTGGCTACTGTTTAAATATACAGTTTTTGGTTGAGTTAAATCGGAATGACAAGAGCACGGAAAGCACTGATAGATTTGTCGTCGACGTCTTATTACCACTTGATAGCACGGTGTGTTCGCCGTGCTTTTTTGTGCGGAGATGATAAGTATACAGGTAAAAACTTTGACCATAGACGAACATGGTTAGTCGAGAGAGTAAAACTGCTAAGCAGTGTATTTGCCATTGAAATAGCGGCTTATGCCATTATGAGTAACCACTATCATTTGGTTGTTAAAGTGAATATGCAGCAAGCACTTAATTGGTCCGATAACGAAGTGATATCAAGATGGTATAGGTTATACAAGGGTAGCCCGATCATTGATAGATACCTTCACGGCGATATTCTCACTGAAGCAGATCTATTGCTTGTATCTGAACTGATTGAAAAGTGGAGAGCTAGGCTGTTCGATATCAGTTGGTTTATGAAAAACCTCAATGAATACATAGCAAAAGAAGCAAATAAAGAAGATGGTTGTACGGGTAAATACTGGGAAGGGCGGTACAAGTCTCAAGCCTTGCTTGACGAAACAGCACTGCTCAGTTGTATGGCTTACGTAGATTTAAACCCAATCCGAGCCAACATGGCAAATAATCTAGAGAATAGTGATTTTACCTCGATTCAGGAGCGCATAAGGCACTTTAAAAATGCCAAAGCAAGCGCACATAAAGCTAATCAAGATAATGAAGCTGCGCATCAAATTAAACAGCCAAAATCACTAAAATCATTTGGTATAAGTGAGTATGAAAACACATTACCTTTCTCTTTGCTGGATTACCTCGAGCTAGTTGATTGGACAGGTCGTCATGTTCATTCGAAAAAGAAAGGGGTCATACCAAACAGTGTGCCCGATATTCTAGTATCACTGAAAATTGAAGAAGCGACATGGCTGGATAGGATACAAAATTTTGGAAGTCACTACTGTAACTTTGTAGGCTTGAAAACGGTGTTAAGAGCGCATGCAGCTAAAAATGATGTAAATTGGTATAAGGGAGTTGGTTAGTAAAAAGTTACTTAAGCCTTGCTTAGAAATCAAGCTTTTCATGTTTAATAAAATAAAAATATTCCTATTTGAAGTTAATATCTAATGTAAGGTGCTTCTCGATATTCCTATAGTGAAGAACCCACTGTTTTGGAATGACACCTCGAAATTTGCTCAGCTTTTTTTAAATGTACTTGTTAGTTTTTGCAATATTAAAATGTGTCTGTCCACTACTTGCGCACTAATGAGTTTGAATTTCTTCAAAACGAGCTTAAAGTTAGCACTGGAGACGTTTATGTAGGGGGCCCCGTGCCTGCGAGCATGACCAGTGGCACTGTCTACGCGGTTGTTCAATGTTCGAATATCTAGGTGGTAGAAGTTGCATAACCAAAATAGGACAGTCACAAATTTATTGCTTAAATCTCGCCCAGTTTAAAATTTAGTTGAGTGGGAATGACAAGAGCAAGGAAAGCACTGATGGATTTGTCGTCTACGTCTTATTATCATTTAATAGCTCGGTATGGACGACGTACTCTATTGTGGAGAAGATGAATACACATTAGAATTTGTGGGGCAGTCACAATCATGTATGTCACATTCAAATCTTAAATGTTGAGCCTCAACGTTGGTGTGAGGCTCAGAATCATTGTTTTACGATGCTTTATCAACTAATGACGGTTCGGCAACTCTAACTTCATGGATCCGTTGATAAACTTTGACCCATTCACCTAAACTTGGCTGAGGGTAATCTGGGTATTGTAGATATTGATAAATAACCTCACCTTCACTAAAGTCTGGCTCTAGCACTAATGTTGCTTTAAAGTTTGGTGGAATTTGAGGTCCAGGTCCTTGACCAGGGTGCTGTGGCCAATGGATATTAGGGAAGCCGGTAAGATCAATTCTTACTTTTGATCCAGGGCCCATAACCGTTTCATAGATTAGATTACCACTTACATGTGAAACACTGACTATTGGATCTGCCAATGCTTTGGTGACTTCTGCATAGCCTGTCGCTGAATCATGGATCGTATCAAGAGTAAGCTGTAAGTTTAATGTAGGTGCACCGGCATATAATTCACCAGTTTCTGATTGTAGTGCTAGATGAACCAGACCCGCTCGTTGTGTTGTTAAGTGATCTTTTTGCTCTGACATTCTATTCTCCATTAATGAGATAATTTCCTAGTTATGATGTTTTTCTAACATCAAAAAAAGGGTAGCCAGCGCTCGCCAGAAAAGTATTACAAGGCCATTACACATCAAGAAAGACGGTTTTTTAGCAGATCGCTGCTTAGTTATTAAAATTATTCTGCGGGATCTGAATAGCGACTAGCTTATGGTGTCGCTTTAGTAGACACATAACATCTCATATTTTTGTCCATTACTTAACTGTATATAATTGAGTGGCAAATTATTAAGGTATTTGTATACCAATCAAAAATAGTTAACTGCTAGAGATAGTTAATATCGCGATGTATTCAAGGAATTATATGATATTTAGTAAAATAGAAGAAATGCACTGGGACAGCATTTTAGACATTCAAGAAAAATCTTACCAAGAGATTGGCACAGAAGGCTTAGCGGTACTCAAAAGTAAAAATGAGGCATCTCCAGATACTTGCTTTGTGTATTTATCTAGCCAGGGAGAAGTACTCGGATATGTGTTAGCCCACCCATGGAGTGGTATTACGCCACCAAAATTATTCGAGCCTTTGCCAAATATCGCTCATTGTGAGTATTTATACCTTCACGATATGGCCATAACACCCAGAGCAAAAGGAAAAGGAATTGGCAGGGCAGCAGCCTTAAAATTGATAGAAATCGCCCAGAAACAAGGAATCGGTAAAATAAGTTTAGTAGCGGTACAAGGCTCCGACCGCTTTTGGTCGTTGATTGGATTCCAAGAAGTCCAAGGGGTCAATGCATGTGCAAGCTATGGCGATAAGGCCGTTTTAATGGAGAAGGTTCTTAGCGAGTAAAATAAATATTGACCAAATATATACTACTAATTTGTTTGTAGAGAGCAAGGTTATTAATAAAGTATTCACCTCAATAATATTCATAAACTTTGAACATTTGTTATCGTTAAAATATGTGTTGTCAGATTAAAAACAGGAATGACTTTGCAATCCATGATGTAGAGCGCTTTGTCATGCGTTGAAGTTTATCAGCTTCAATAAGGTTATTGTGCGTCGAGAAATCACCATATCGTCTGCTGAAATGTGCAGAGGTCTAAGTTGGGAATTTGAAGTTTCCAAGGAAGTAAAAGTAACGAGTAGCAATGCGTTATCGGATCTCATTTTTGAGAATCAGAAAAATAACCTTTCAACTTTCAGGTATTTTTCAGGCTGTGATCAGCGAACCAGAACATAGCTGAGCAAATAAATGCTCGATTTTTGTAGGCTGACTTACTATTGAAAGTATGAAGCTTAGCTGTTAAGTTACTAAAAATAATGAATAAAATCAGTCTCATTTTGCGTGTGTCTCAGTAGTGGATAACTGGGATACATAAAAGCTATCGCTAATAGTTTGTTAGGTTGTAAGGAGTATTTGTGGAAGTTTCACTCCGTTCAGTAACTAAGTGTAATTACGAAGAGGTTTGCGAGCTTGATGTCACCAAAGAGCAGCAAGAGTATGTTGCATGCAATATGTATTCATTGGTTGAATCAATGTTCAACGAAGGGTATGAAACCAGAGTGATATATTTAAATGAAGAGACAGTTGGGTTTTTCATGTGGGTGCAAGAATCTCACGAAAAAATATCGATATGGCGCTTCATGATTGATAAAAAGTATCAACAAAAAGGGATAGGCCGCAAAGCATTGAACCTTGCTCTAGATGAAATTAAGCAGGCTCCAGACCTTCGAAAAATCGAGATTTGTTATGATCCAGCAAATCCAGTTGCAAAGACGTTCTATTCTAGTTTTGGATTTGTAGAAGTAGGAATGGATGAAGACGGTGAAGATATGCTTGCCGTTATTGAGTTAACACAACAAGCATAAGACGCTTAATAGGGCTCCCTTTACTAGTTAGTGAGGAGGGGACATGTAGCAGAAATGTGGCCAATGACTAGTAGCAAGACAAAACCTATTTTACGGTTGTGCTTGTCTTTACTGAATACGTTAAGCGCAGAGGAGGTAGTATGTTGAAGTTTGATAGAGGCAGTGCCCGTTTTAACTTCCGAAGTGTTGCGGTAATAATTCATAATGAGTCTGTGTTACTTCATCGCAATATTCATGACTCGTTTTGGGCGCTACCGGGCGGGAGAGTAGAGTTTTTCGAAAACTCCGATGCCACTCTTAGTCGGGAGTTGTTAGAAGAGTTAGGAGCAACCTCTGTGGTAAAGCGTCATATTTGGTTTGCTGAGAACTTTTTTGAATATGCAGGAAAAAAGTATCATGAGATTTCGAATTATTTTCTTGTCAAGCTCGATGAACCAGAGCAGTTTCCAAGGGGTGAGGCTTTTCGTGGTATCGAATCTGAAGTCGAGCTTGAATTTAAATGGTTCCCATTAAATAAATTGTCTGAAATAATATTGGAACCGGAATTTTTAAAAGCGGGCTGCTAGATATACCGTCACAGACGCAGTACATTAAAGTCAACAATGTAGCTCAATAGTTTAATTAAATCTGAATACAATGAAATATTACAAAAAAGTCACACCTAAGAGCTTAAATTTCCTCTAACGCTGAATTACTCAGCGCAAGTGATGTAATGAATATACTCTTTTTATGTATGAATTATTCCTTTAAGTTTTATTTGAGTAAAAACTGCCAGTTTCATAAGCAGTCATAAAAGAGAGCCCCCCATTTTTTGACTGTTTGATGGCTAAATTAGGTATGCCATTTTCGTCAGTCTCTATGACTTTGCCTATATCACTTGAGTTTAAGCCTAGCTGTTTGCCGAGTTGTTCCATTTCTTCCTGCATCTTTGGCAGTATTTCAGTTTTTAGTTTTTCCGCAGCTTGTGCGTAACGAGCTTGCTCTTCAGGGGTAGAGGCCGTATTTGCTCGCTGCTCAAATTCAGCGATGCCTTCTTTTGCGCCTCTAACATCACCAACTCTGCCATTATATCCGAAATATAAATCCATGATGTTGCGGGATACTTGCATAACATCCTCCTTGGAAGTCAATATATGTTTCTTTAAGCTTACTAAATATATACAAGTATAGTACCAACAGGTTGTTTTTTTATTAAATACACCTCTGGAAAGTACATATAGAGTTGAAATAATATCGAATTTTAAAGATTTTCTGCCAATAATCTTGCCTGATTTATCGGCAGGTTTTTAATAATATCTAAGAAATTACGAAGCCTTTTGTTAGGCTCGAAATTGGAAGAGAAATAGAGTAGGCACATAGCTCATATGTAATGAAAGTGCTGTTCCAGAGAGTAAATTAATGCAGGATAATGATACATAAGCTTACTATGGTAAGTTGTATTATTGTTCATAAAGTAGGAGTTTAATCTAAATCTAAGCTTGATTTAAGGTACCTGTGACATAGGCGTAGACTTTGCATGGTTTGTCTAGTCATCAATAAAAGGAATTTGTAATGAAGGTACAAGAACAGTCATTTGTATATAGCCAACAGAAAGTCCAACCGAAGCAACTTGCAAATGCCGAAAAAGCAGGAAAAACATTGCCGCCATCTCAGGTGGCAAGGAGTGATACGCAAAATAATAAATTTGATTTTACTCATATGACAATGAAAGAGCTTTCTCAAGCATCAAAAGCTCTATATGACGAAGGTGTAATTACCTTAGGGCAACATGCTTCACTTTCACTGCATTACACTGCGGCTGCAACTGGCCTAAATCAGGGGGATGGAAACGTTTCCTTGAGCGCATTATCTCGAGCTGAAAATGAGAAAGTAGACGTGATAGCAATGCAAAAAGAGCGATTAAGAGAAGCAAAGGCTAACGGTGCTCCAGCCTCGCAAATAGCATTTTCAAAAGAACTCATTCATACATTAGAGGCTTTTCAATTTGGTGGAGCAGGGAATTTCTACGCAAGTGCATAATTATCAGATATACAGATGCATCCATGTTAGCTTGCCTGTTTTAATATGATTCAACTATAAGTTTAAAATTCAAATCTATATCTATTGCGCTCAGTTATAGTTTAAATATGTTATCGCACCACATTGACCGCCTGTGTTATCGGTGACTTTTTTAATCGTAGTTGTTAAGTTGCTAAAATTACTGAATAAAGTTAAATTATTCTGGCGTGTATCTTGATTGTGGATGTATTGCTTTTGTTTGCGGTAAATAATTATGTCATCTATTCAAAGTTAATGTGGATTGCTTTTATCTTCGATACATTATTTTGCGTTTCCGGCAGTATTCATTGAACAAAAAAACTAATGCAAAGGTAATTTAGATAATACATGTCAGTTAAACAGGGTTTTGAGAAAAAATATAGTAGTTAACACAGCTAACGCCAAAGAAAAGCCGAACTTAACAATATATGTGTGGTGAACTGGCCTCAACTATTAGAAAAAGAGTTATAAAATGAACGGAAAAGAATTTGAAAAGTGGCAAAAATTACGAGGTAAAGGGCGTTTAAATTGGCTATTAAGCTCAGCTGGAACTGCATCCATTTTTTACATGATTTTTAGTGTGGTTTTTCTTTACCCATCTTCAGACCACGAAAATATAGCGACTTTTATGTCAGACAATATTATCCAATATTCTATCTACTCTGTAGGTATGTTTTTCGCATTTTGGGGTTACTGGCAATACAACGAGTCTTTGTATCAGAAAGAAATAAAACGCAGAAAAGTCGTAGACAAATTTTAAAATTAAGCCGTAAAGCGTTGTATTTTTACTATGGGCTGAGTTTTGGGTTTAAAGTGTTTCTTGGCATGTTCGCCCTGATAACGTATAGCATTATAAGTTGTATAACAAGTTAAGTTTTGGAATAAAATTGAATATTAGAACAAGAGAAGATTTGGTCGATTTTGTAAATTGCGAAAATGAGGTTAAATACGTCTTTTTCTGGGGCCATCAAGAAAAAAGCAATGAAGTTACAAAAAGCTGTTTTAGCCAATGGTATGAGTCAAAATTTGAAGAAGATGGTAAGGAATTTACGACTGCTGAGCACTATATGATGTATCACAAGGCTAAGCTGTTTGGTGATGACAAAGCATGTGAGAGAGTGCTCTGTGCTCGTGAACCGAGAGAAGCGAAAGCTGTTGGCCGCGAGGTGCTAGGGTTTAAGCAAGAAATATGGGATGAGAAACGATTCGAAATTGTGGTAAATGCTAATTTAGCAAAGTTTTCTCAAAATCCAACGCTAAAGGCGTTTTTGCTAAATACTGGAGAACGAGTGATCGTCGAAGCAAGCCCTGTAGATAAAATATGGGGGATTGGCTTGGCTCAAGATAATTCAGCATCAGAAAACCCCAATACATGGAAAGGTCTCAATCTTTTAGGGTTCGCGCTTATGGAAGTTAGTGTTGTGGTTCAATAAACCCGGACACAACTTTAGGTGGTATGATTACCACTTAACTAGAGGTGTCAAATGGCCAGAAAACGTCGAACATTTAGTAAAGAGTTTAAACTTGAAGCAGCTTGCTTAGTTTTAGATAAAGGTTACTCATTTCCAGATGCATGTCGCTCCTTGGATGTGGGTGAAACGACTCTAAGACGGTGGGTTCAGCAACTTGAGGTTGAAAGGAACGGTGAAACACCGAAGTCGAAAGCTTTGACGCCCGAACAACAGAAGATCCAAGAACTTGAAGCCCGTATCAATCGCTTAGAACGAGAGAAATCGATACTAAAAAAGGCTACAGCTCTCTTAATGTCAGAAGAAACAAACAGTATTCTCTAATAGACCAGTTAAGTGAGCAAGATTCGGTTGAGTTGGTCTGTAATGTCTTTGATGTCGCTCGTTCAAGTTTCTATGACTACAAGCGCCGTCTTAATGTCATTGATACTAACGAGGTGTTCCTTCGAGCTAAGCTCCAAGAGTGCTTTAAATTAAGCCGTGGCTCCGCAGGAAGCCGAACACTCTCGGCAATGCTGGCCGAGTATGATATTGATGTTGGCCTTTTCAAAATCAGGCGGAGCATGCGTGATATGCAACTTGTATCGAAACAGCCAGGGCCTCACGCATATAAAAGAGCAGTGAATGAGCGTCCAGACATACCCAACCGACTAAATCGTGAGTTCGGTGCTCACAAACCAAATCAAGCATGGTGCGGAGATATTACTTATATTTGGACAGGTCAGAAGTGGGCATATTTAGCTGTAGTGATTGATTTATATGCCAGAAGAGTGGTTAGCTGGGCAATGTCAGATAAACCAGATGCAGCGTTGGCTGTCAAAGCGTTAGATAGGGCCTATGAACAAAGAGGCCGACCTAGAGGGCTCATGTTTCACTCGGACCAAGGCTGTCAGTATAGCTCAATCAAATATAGGCAGAGGTTATGGCGCTATCAAATAACACAAAGTATGAGTCGCAGAGGTAACTGTTGGGATAATTCTCCAATGGAACGTTTATTTAGAAGTCTGAAAACAGAGTGGATTCCGAGCACGGGCTATAAATCAATTAAAGAAGCAGAACAAGATATAAGCTTTTATTTGATGAGTTACTACAACTGGAAAAGACCGCACAGTCACAACGATATGACAGCACCAGCTGTAATGGAAGAACAACTTAAATCATTGTCCGGAATTAGTTGACCACAACATAGAGAGCAATTATTAAGCCAAGCAGGTGCTTAACCGATGGCTAAGGTGATCTACTTCTTTAATAGAGAGGACAAATACTTTCAGTTATCAAATTTTGCTGGTTATGGCTTTGTATTGGATGGAAATAAGTGGCGTACAATGGAACATTATTTTCAAGCTATGAAGTTTGAGGGCACACCTCAATTCGATAAGATCCTAAATTGTGGTTCACCAAAACAGGCTAAAGATTTAGGCCAATCTAGAGCTATCCCTATTCGGCAAGACTGGGATTTGGTTAAAGAAGAGATAATGCTTAAGGGACTAAGAGAGAAATTTAAGGACCCAGAACTTAAGAATATTTTGTTGGGTACAGGTAAAAAAGAGTTAGTTGAAAATTCACCCTATGATAAATATTGGGGTATTGGTTCTAATGGAAAGGGTAAAAACAGACTCGGTGTCCTACTAATGCAACTTAGAGCTGAAATAAAAGAATCTAATGTTTAAAAAACGGCTGCGGCTTTTGTCGTTTTACCTAGTTGTTTCGTCTAGTTATTCGGTGACGTAATTTTTTAGCCGTTTTGAAAATGGCATGGTGTTTTATGTTTGAAATTGTTCGATATAAACATGGCATCTTACGAAGGTACCACTTTGGAAGAACCGAAAAGATAACAGTTTCAAAGCTGTGTAAGATTGAATACAGCTATCACGCAGTAGTTGGCTTTATTGGAATATGGTCATTCATAGATATTGATGGCAACAATATTGTCGTGCACTCGCAAGCAATTGGTATTAAACCTACACTCCTTTGTCTTGAAAAAGTTTTGCACGGGTTCTCTTTAGATAATTTTGAACGCCAATTTGATGATGGTGACGTTGTGGATACACTGACTGTGTGGGAAAGTGCGTGACAGTCTTTAGATTTAACGTTTTAAGAAGTACTAAAACCCGCTAATTGCCCGAGCGACGAGCATAGTGATATTCGTATTTTTTAGGCTTCTAGCAAGCTGTATATTCTATTTATAGCTTCTAAGTATCAGAAAACATGAAATATCAATCAAAGAGAGATAAAAACGCGCTTAATTGTTCATGTTAACCAAAAAGTTTTGTATCGTTTAGTTTAGCGCTTTATAAAAATAATAACTGAGTTCTATGAAATACTTTAGAAAAATGATTGAACATTACGTTCCTATCAATGATGAGGAGTGGAGTCATGCTTGCGATCTTTTTGACATAAAGCATGTCAAAAAAGGCACGACAGTACATCACGCTGGCGAAGTATTTAGTGAGATTTGGTTTATCAAAGGTGGCTTAGCTAGGTCTTACCTAGTTGATATGAATGGTAAAGAACATACGTGGCAGCTCTATTTTCGTGGCAAAAGCAAACATGGTTTAAACCACTTTATGGATGACAGTGTCAGTTTTTATGAAAAAACTGGCTCCATGCTCAATTTTGAAGTTTTGGAAGACTCGGTTTTTTATGTGGCATCCTTAAAAGAGCTAGATAAGTTTATATCACAAGAAAAAAAATGGGAGACGCTAGCGAGAATATGGCTACATAACACCTATTATTCTGCAACATACAAACGTGTTCTTTCTCTTATGTCAGAGAGCGCAGCCCAAAGGTATTCGCGTCTGCTGGATGAGTATCCTTTCATCTTTAGTCAAATTAAGTCGTACCATATTGCCTCTTATCTTGGTGTCGCTCCTCAGACGTTGAGTAAGTTGAAAAATGAATCTAGGTGAATGAATTCAGGTGTTCCGTTACTTACCATATGTTTTTTCAAAGGAGGTAAACGATGAATATCTTTCAAAAATCAAAAAAACACCAAGAACAAAGCGCCGAAGTTTATATTGTTATAAGTTGTCATATAAGTAGCACCAGTAGTGGGTCTTGCGTTAAGCAAGCATGGGGACTGTTATGATTGAATTTACTCAAATTGGCTCGGAGCTCATTTTTATTGGTGTGGCCTTTTTTCTAGTTGGTTTAATTCAAGGTGCTTTAATCCCAGCTGTCAAAAATTCAAGAATGGCGCTTTCTGGTCATTTAACTGCTGTCCAGTGCGCAATGGCGCTCATGATCTTTGGTATTGTCTGGTCATTAGTTGATCTTCCTATATCTCTAGAAATATTTACAGCTTATGGTTGTGCGTTTGGGTTCATACTCATTTGGCTAGGTATAACGGTTGCATCAGTAACCGGTGCAAGTAAAGCGTTGCCAATCGCCGGCGATGGCTTTTCGGCTTCTATCGCCACAGAGCATACAGTGACGATTTTGGTTCGTTTAGGCTCAATTCTATCACTCATTACCTGTACATTATTGACGATTGGGATGCTACCAATTGTTTGGTAGTCATAATATTGCTGAAGTTTGAGCGCGACATTGTTACGCTCACTTGACTAAGGGTAATGTATAAAAACGATGAGAGTACTATTTATAATTACGTTTGCTATACGCATTAGTACCAAATGCATTAGTTAAAAAATAAAAGTGAGAGAGAAATGAAGTTAACTGAAAGGTATAAGTTATGTGTTGAGGATTTTTCCTTCTTTAGGTTTCAACACAAAATCGGGGGGAGTATAGTTGCCTTCCTTATTAATATGGGAATTTGGAACCTGTTAGCCCATTTGACTAAAGAAAGCTATTTTTCCAGTTTTACTGTACAGTTAATAGTGTCATTGCTTTTTACTGCTGCATTTTTCGTCGGTAGTAATCCAAAAGAAAAATAAAAAATAGATAAAGTACAACAATAATCTTATTGCTTCGTTTTGAGCTATTATAAGAAAAGGAGTTTTGGTGAAATTTTTACCATTCATATTTATTTTACTAAGTTTTAGCCAGTTAGTTAATGCTCAAAGTATCAACGCTTTTGAGATCCCAAGAAGTCGTGTGATAGACATAAAAGATCCTATTTCTAAAAGAGTTTACCCAATATTTGTAAAATTACCCGCTTCATATGGGCGCGACCATAACAAATCATATCCGGTCATTTATTTAACGGATGCCTTGTACAGCTTTCAAATAGTGTCTGGTGCCACTCGATTCCCAATGAATACAGGCAAAATGGAGGAGGCGATCATTGTTGGAATTTCATATTCAAAAGGTTCTAAAGGGCCTTCAAGTCGCATTCGTGATTTTACGCACAAAAAAGACCATAGCTGGAAGCTTGAAACAGGACAGGCGCTTCAACATGCTAATTTTATCGAGAATGTAATATTCCCATACATGAAATCTCATTATCGCGTTAACAATTCGCGTACATACGTTGGCAACTCTTTGGGTGGCTTACTTGGTGCGTATATATTTCTTACCAAGCCCGACATGTTCACAAATTACATTTTAGGCAGTCCTTCTGTGTGGTTTATGAACAGCGATATACTTAGTATTAAACCCAAGCACAATGTAAATGCACATAAGATATTTATTGCAGTTGGAGAAAGGGAAACGCCTAAATATGACTCACCAAGACATGACATGGTGACTGGCGCGCAAAAGTTGGTATCTAAGCTATCGGGTGAGCACTTTCCAAATGTGGAAATTAAATTATTAACTATACAGGGTGCCAACCATGAAACTGCATTTCCAACTGCGGCAACTCAGGGCTTGTATTGGTTATTTAGAAAGTAGTGGCAATAAGCGAACAGGGATAATTAACAGTTGATGTGGTTTTTACAGAAACCATTGATGATATACTCGCGTTTGTTAAAGCTGACGAGTCAAGTTGGCATTCTACGTTGTACACTTATCCTGCACCTCGAGTTACAGCTGTACTTCAAGGGCATGCGCAGGGTAACGAAATGCTATTGTAGTTCGGGTCAGATTGAGTGGGCGGTTGTACAGCTAAAGTCAGCCCGAAAAAAGCTTACTTATGGGGACTAAATGATAGTAAACCACAAGAACTAAATTTAAACTTGGTATCAGTATGTAGCAAGTTTATCAACATTCGGCACTCGGCTGGACCACTAAAAACGATACTTTACAGCAACCCAAGCTTATATTAACAAGGTGAACCATTTGCAGTATTTTGATTACATTGCCATAGTTGCAATCTACTTACTTTACAAGTCATTGAACGAATGTATAAAAGGTAAATTGCCTTCAGCTCCAGCCGCTATCGGTAGAGGGTTGGGTATTTTGGTTTTTGGGCAATTTGTAACTTTAGGCCTTATGAATTACTTGGTAAATCGTTTTGGCACTGAGAATTTTCAGCAATATAGTGCAGACTATATCGCAATGCTATACGTCCCAATTGGCATTATTTATACTCTTCTCGCGGGCTATATCGCAGCGAGAACCTATGAAGACACCAAGAGTATGAATGTCAAAATGGTTGCTGGCGTTGGTCTGTTACCACAAGTGTTATTTACTGTTTTTAATTTTAATGAAGGTTTAGCCTCATATTTAGTTCTTTTATTGCTTATCCCTTGTGTATTAATTGGGGGGCATTTGAATAAATGTTCATATCATAGGGTGGTAAACGCAGGCAAATAGTAGTCAGCTTTGCTCAAGCCTTGTGGAGCTTTATTGAAAGTCATATTACCTTGCTGCTCCGTGGCTTTATATTAGGACATGCCAAATATTTGGTCGTATTGTGATGTCACAAAGGCTTAGGCATCGTTATTATAATTTTTGCCGCTAGTACGAACAGGTCAGTACTTTCATTAAAAAGTGTGACAATAATTATCGTTTGCTGACTTAGAACCTCAGTTAATGGATTGTTTAGTATAATAATTTTATGAATTTTACACTTGCTATGCTTATCCACTCCGTGGATACTAAAAACAGACTTGGCTAATTCGATGCCAATAATTTAAATTGAAGACATATGGGCCATCCTCGTTTTTTAATATCATTCATGCACATGGTAGCTAAGTGGTTTTGAGCCCATATCATTTGTTAGTCCTTATGGAGTAGTATCGTGTTTAGCGAAATTAAATGGAGATTTAACCTTGCCATTATCAGCTCGATCTTGCTGATTTTATTATCTGCATTTCAATGGTCATTGGTAGATATAGTAACTGTTTTTCTTATGATGCCGCTGTTTGGTGCAGTATGGGGATTCTTCCTCTGCTGTGTTATTTCTAGTTTAACTTGTTTATTGAAGCTTAAAGGTATAGGGCTAAAAAGTGCTGCTCCAATAGGTATTCAGGTAATCGCATTTCTTCTGGTAACGTATGTTCCATTTACAATGCTATGGTTAAAGGCAGATTTCATATCTAATAAAGAACAGCGTGAATTAGTGGTAGCCCAGGTCTTAAATGGGAAGCTGAAGCCAAATGTCTCACATAATTCTTCTTTGATTAACTTAGGTGAGGAGCACTTTGGTCTTTCTCGTGGTGGTAATGATATTGTGGTCGAAAACCATGAAGGCTTAACTTATATTTTATTTTTTACTTTTAGAGGACTTTTAGATAATTACTCGGGTTACCTGTATGCTCCAAGCGGTGGTTTACCTGAAAAGTTTCGTGATCTAAATGAAGCTGATGCAACGGAAATAAAGCACGTTGAGGATAATTGGTATCTTATTTCTCATCATTAATTATGGCTAATAAGTTACTTTAAGGAGCAAAAACAGTTGGCTCTGCTCGTTCCTTGTAAGTGTAGCAACCTATACTCAGTCGATTACTTTCGGCGTTATATAAATCGCAAGGTTAGTTTTCAGATTATCATGAATCAATGGTGTGAATTAAAAGAAGAGTTTGAAACTGATGGTAGCCTTAGAGATATTTATATTGAAAATATCACGGTTACGCAATGGAATAGCTTTATTCATTACGTAAAATCTTCAAAATATAAACTCGAATTCTATCATGGTGGTAAATCTCATGAATTACTGATAATTTTAACCTAATCAAAGAGCTACAAGAAATAGAGCCAACAACTCTTTTTATATGGCTAAATGAAAGCATTCAACTAAATTGCCATTTCTTCATAGAGAATGAAATTGAGCTAGATTTATCTCCTCACGATATACTTAATGAAGAGGGTTTTGTAGCCTTGTTGGCGTTTCTCGAAAACGTGTCTGAAGCGTTAAAAAAAAGAGTGATTCTTACACATGAGGGAATGCAGGAAGAACTCATTTTAAGCTGTGGTGATAAATTCGTATTGTAAGCCACAGCAGTGCAGGGCCGCTAATAGCTTGCTTAGTTACTTTTTGGTGTAAGTGTCGCTTAATAAGTTTATTTTAAAAATTAGACGAATTTAGCAAAATTTGCGTTTAGGAGGGATATATGCCGTATTCGAAAAAGCTTGAAGCTGCGCTAATTGAGCTAGAAAAAGCAAACGTTCACAAAGCTAACGCAATGCCACTGCCTTATAAACTGCTAAGAAAAGTTGGTGTTGAAATTATTCCGTTTCACTATAACAAGTTTTCATCGAATTTTTTGATAGCCACAGCTTGGTTTTCACCTATATGGTTTTTATTAGGATTTTGGCATTTAGGTGACGCTTCAATCGCGACAATTTGTACTTTTAGTATGTTGAGTGGTTCGATATTAGGGCTATGTACAGCAGCTTATTATAGTAATAGTGCCAAAAAGTATAAGTTAAGCGCTTGGGAGGAGTTATAGCGAAGAAACACAAATAGTAACCTCAAACGTGTGATTATCGTTTGTTCGTTATTATCAAGATGTTGTCCACATCTAATATGGGCGTTACATAACTCAATCAAGAACAGGTACTTACCCTTGTTATCAAGAAAAAAAATAATAGTAAGTTTATGTGTATTTATATTGTTAGTTCTTAGTACCGGTATGGTTTATGAACAAGTTTCCCGAAATAATGCTCTTGCACAATATAAACCTCAAGGTTCTTTGGTTGATATAGGTTCACGCTTTTTGCACATCGACTGTCGAGGCGAGGGGAGCCCAATTGTTATTCTTGAATCTGGTCTGGATACTTTAGGCTCATTGAGTTGGTCAGCAGTGCATGACGAACTAGCGAAAATAACGAGAACCTGTGCTTATGATCGTGCGGGTATTATGTGGAGCGAGCCAAGGTTTCATACAAGCAATTTGATGCAAGATATCGCAAGTGATTTAAATAAAGCCCTTGTTATATTGAACGAAAAACCTCCATATATCATGGTGGGTCATTCATTTGGTGGCCCTTATATTACAAAGTTCACTGAGCTTTTTAGTGAAAAGGTTGCTGGTGTTGTGTTTATCGATTCACCTCACCCAGAGCAGATGGATTTGGTCCAAGATATTGAAATGCCATTAATGATACTTTTAAAAAATGCAGCTTATCAAGCATCTAAACCAATCATGGATATAACGGGTTTAACTCGCATTATAAATAATCAAACACATTCCTCTTTTCCGAATCAATTAAATAACCATTCAGAAGCTGTGAAAGCCTTTTTACCTCCATCTGGTTACACTTTATCTCAGGAGATTTCAAATTATTCAAGTGGGTTAAAGCAAGTTAGTTCATTAAGAAACTTTGGTGATAGACCTATGTTTGTTTTAGGTAATATTGTTAACTATACAGAAATGTCAGATCGACAACTTGCTAATGCAGGTTTAAATCGCGATATCGTTCCAGCAGTTATGGCGCAAGATCGATTTATGTTCAATGATCAAGCATCATGGTCACCTAATAGTCATTTGAAGCTATTTCATAATACATCGCATTACATACAATTTGAAAAGCCAACCGAAGTAATTCATGCAGTGGGGGTAGTTATTTCTGAAGTTAAAGGCAGGGTAGAATAAGTGCTTGTCGTGTGCGTATTTTGTAGTTAATTTAGTCTGCTATATTTTCGCCGAATAAGCGCGGTATTATGTGCAAGTTCAATGATAAGGGCTCTTTACTTGAATTATGAATACCCAGATGAATTGGATTTTTTTGAAAGAGGCTTTGGTTACTCTGAAGAGTACAGCCATGTTGAAGGGCTATTTTCATTTATTATGCAGTACGATATGGAGCTAGCTTAATCTTTACCCACTCACCATTTTATAACTGCTCCGTAAGCGTAAAACTGGTGCAGGATGATGTGGTTGTATTTGATGTATATAAAGAAAATGTTTCTTCTATTGCTTTTCAAACATGGGGTTTAGAAAAGGTTTTGAGAGTTTACTCTGCTAAAGGCGCTAGGTGTGTAATGATGTTTAGAACAATCGTTTTTATTTTTACTCTTAACTTGGTTGCTTGTTCAACTTACCAGCCCCATTCAAAGTACAGAGTTTATTCTGGAGTAAAAGTCGAATCTACAATACCTATTGATTCTGCTCGGGAAATAATCAATTATATTGAAAAGTGTTCAGATTTTAGTTGTATAAATAATGATGATCATAAATGGATATTGAATTGGTCAAACGTTTATGAATACGATAAGCCTTACAGAATAAGTGCTAATGTCAGGCATAATTTTAAAGTAAGGCATAAGATCGTTTATTTAGTTGAACTAGACGTTAAAGACGACTACGTTCATTTGTCTTACTATCTTATTAAAGAAAATGGAAACTTTAAAATTATTGGGATCTCGCATGGAGAAGTTGGCTAAAAAACACCTTCCAAGCCAATCAAACGAGGGGCAATAGAAAACTAGAAGGAAGTTATGAGTAAAGAACCATGGATTAATAGTGATATTTTCGCAGGCGAACCGCTCACTGGAAATAGGGAGGGTCTAGAAAAGTTAAAGTGCGCTATTGATCAAGCTTTAAATGATTCTTGCACCGTCGAATGTCATTACTCTTGTACAGAGAACGTAATCGTAAACTTGGAAAATAAAGAGTGCTATAACGAAAAGCTTAATTTAGACGAGCGTTCAAAGTTACAAAAAGTTAGAGATGATCTGATTGTATTCTTATTTTGTGCTTGGTTTATTATTTTACCGTTTGTCGCAGTTGGCTTAATTACCTATGAAGTGTACTTTGAACCAGAACTAGAGTGTCATTGTCTGATCCCCGTTCAACCGAAACAAGTAGTAAAATTACCATGGCATTAATAAAGCCAATCTCGAGGACACAAGCATACTGCAACGGTCATAGATAATATTATTAGGTTTTATGTGTAAAAATACTAGGTTTTTAATATTAACTTTTATCGTTATACCTATTTTTAGTCATGCGTGTGACAAAGATGCGGCTATTAAAAATGGATTTAGCGCTATTTATGAAAAGTATCCTGAATATAAGCATCACATAGGGATTTTCACAATTGAAGAGCACGATGGTATTTGGCTTTTGTTGAGAAAGCAGCAAGTATTTAAAGCGCAGCCTAAAGAATACCCAAGAGCTATAATTGACAAAAAATCGTGCAACGTTACGCGAGTTGTTTGGTCTAAATAAAACATATTATGCTTAAAAACCAATGGCTCGAAATACTTGGCTTGCTTTCCTACGCCGTGCTAACTTAAGCCAGTTATTTTGCCGGTTTGGTGAGCATTAGGACAGTACATGATGATAGAGTCAGCTGAAGAATTCAAAAGGCTTAGAGAAAGCGAAGCTCAAGACGAATATTTTCGCGCCGCTCATGACGAGGCGCCTATGCAAATATGGGAAGAGGTTCTCGTGAAGTATCCAGACTTAGCCGTTTGGGTAGCGCACAACAAAACTGTACCAGTTGCAATACTTGAAAAGCTGGCGGTAGATAATGCCCCAAAAGTCCGTGGAATGGTGGCTCGTAAAAGGAAAATTCCTGAATCAATTATGCTGCAGTTAGCAAAAGATAAAGATGAGTCTGTTAGGCATGCGCTTGTAAATAATAGAAAAGTGACCGTAGCGGTTTTGCAGGTACTAAGTAATGATTCTTGGCAAGTTGTTAGGGAATTGGCTTTGGATAAACTTAGAGCACTAACAAGCAAAAGCAGCGGGCGCTAAACAGCCAACTTGCACTCATTTTTCGCTTGGTTTAGCCTGCTATTTTGTACCATTTATGGTTAGCGTTAGGTATTCATGAAATTTCTTTACAAATTTGCATGTTTTGATTGTCGAGTAGCATTCAAAAGGCGAGCAACTAAAGAGTCAAATACGGGGTCCACTTGGCAAGTAGATTCAGAGGTTGTGCACAATTGTCCCAATTGTGGTCGTAGAATGGCTTTTTTAGGTCGCAACTTTCGCGCACCAAAACAATCAGATAAAAATGGGTGGCAGTCAGCAATGTTACTTTGGGAAGCCGGCTTTAGATATTGTGGAAGTGGCTACCATGAAGAACCTGCTCTTCCAGAAAGCAAAGCTGAAACAATAGAGTTTATAAAAAATAACCTTAGCCACACTCAAAGAATTTCAAGCGGCAGCTGTTGGAAAAGTATATCTAGTAAACCAATCAACTCAGACGAATAACAATTTAGTTCGTTAACAATAATAGCTAACTACTTTCGCCGCTTAATGTTTGGAGATAATATGGGAGTGAGGGGGTTAATAAAATTATGGATGGAGTTCTCTGCGGTACGATTCGAAAGTTAAACTTGCTGATATATTGAAATATTTGGATGGAGAGGCACTAGTTTATTTCAGTAAGCTTCACGATATTTGTAGCCTGATAACGGATGAGTCGACTATTACCTAACAAGCAATTAACTCGGGTTAAAAATATCAGGCTGATTGCTCTTCTTAAAAGTGCTAGCTAACAATTTGATCAGACTCATGAAGCTTTCAGCTAGGCGAAACTACCTTTACCGAAAGGTTTGCGAATGACTATCAAACAGTTGCGTTGAAAGCGTACTTTAAAAGTGAACGTATACTGGGCGTAGTATTAACTTCTCCAGCAGACGCTAAGTCTGATTTAAAGGGATTCTCATCCAGTGAAGAAGTGAGCTTGGTGATTGTTTGGTATGCTGCTAATGGTTGCTATCTTTTCAGGGGAGAGCGCTCGGGTTAAAGTCCGGTTTGCAACCTTAGCTAGGTTTTGAATCATATTTTATATATCAGTTACTCTTCGCCAAAGCGTAGTAGACGCTTTTTCGATACATATTAAGTAATCACGAAACTTTACACCAGTCTCGATGGTTAAATATCAAGATTGCTTGTCCTGACTGATTTTTGCGTTTTTAATTTTCACTGGTTTTAATTTAACGGTCTGAATCTATTGTTTTTTGTCTTGATGATAGAAAGTAAGGACTGATATTTCATAGGTCGTGGTTTATGTACGTTTGATTGCTTTAGACATGGTCAACCAGACTATAAAGAAAGATAAAGTTGCACATAGCTGTTTTTTGAATGCACAGGGACTTACATTCTGATCTCCACAGAATATTAAATTCATTAACTTCTTTGAAGTTATAAATACCTAAACACTTTGATTGCGGTGTTAAATTCGTGATTTTGTATAATTTTGTCGGAAAATCTTCTGTGTTAGGCTTGCGAAAATACCCAATAAAAATGGAAATCATAAATGAGAAAATTGAAAACAAAGTCTGTAGCCAAGTGGGTAGCAATGATGCTTGGTGTTTCTAGCTCAGTAGTACAATCTCAAGAGCTTATTTTAAATGGGGACTTTAGCGCGCAGGGGTTAATGGAATCAGAGACAAGTATGACAGCTGATCACTGGATTTTTTCTGGTGCCGGTGACGCTGGTATTCTAAACCCTTCTCTGGTGCATTACTCAAACGAATCTGAAATCAACAATATTGGTTTTGCTGGACCTCAATCTATGATGATGCAAGATTTAGGTGTACCGTTAGATTTGAACTCAAACTATAGAGTGCGTCTAAACTTAGGTTGGCGAGAAAATGCTGATGCATTCAATTTCAAAATTGGACTTCGTGTAGATAACCATACGTTGGATATTACGCCGAACACGTCGCTTACAAAGGGGGCGTTTACTCAATTAGATGTAGAGTTTAAACCCGACGCCGCGACACATCAGTACTTGGCAGATTTAAATGCTAATCTTTTTTTGGTACTTGAAAACAATGATACACAAGTAAGCTTTATCGATTTTGATAATGTATCTGTCACAATATTACCAAAAAACACTGATTCAGATCAGGATGGTATGCTCGATGCTTGGGAGGTCAATTATGGACTTAACCCGAATGACCCGCTTGACTCATCTTTTGATTTTGATAATGACAAAGTGTCCAATCACGATGAATTTTTAGCTGGTACAGATCCAACTGACCCTACAAGCTTCCCTCATATATTCCAACATCGATTTACTGGCAATGTTGAAATAGAAAGCGCGCTTAGATTAGTGCCACAGAATACAGCCCCGTTGATATGCGATTCAGCACATGAAGGGTCAATGTACTATAACAGTATTGAGCGTCTCGTATTTATTTGTGATGGCACTATTTGGAATGAATTTAAAGGATCACAAGGCGAGACGGGCACAGCTGGCCCCCAGGGAATTCAAGGCCCTCAAGGGGTTCAAGGGGATAGAGGTCCGGAGGGACCAATAGGGGCGACCGGGTTAACTGGGCCACAAGGACTGCAGGGTATCCAAGGTGTTCAGGGGATTCAAGGTATACCAGGTACATCTCACTGGCAGGATAGTGCATCAGCAGTGACTACAAACGTCAGCGTTGGGGTAGGCACCGTCACTCCAAATGCAGCACTTGAAGTAATTGGTAATGCAATTGCTAATGATCCAATCGAGTCAAATCACCTAGTAACAAAAGCATACTCTGATTCTCAATATACAGAATTAAAGCAAAAGTATGATCATCTACTGGCTATGATAAACACACTAAATAAAGATGTTTACCCTAGTGATGGCAGAAGTTGTGCAGATGTATTGTCTAATCATCCAAATGCAAAAAGTGGTGTGTACCAAATTGACACAGATGGCCCTGGTGGTGAGGTGGCCGTAGCGTATTTTTGTGATATGCAAAACCTTGATGCGTCAAGACCAACTATACCGGGTGACACAACGGGCCAAAATGATAATATTGCGCTGATATATAGCAATGGATTACAGCCCCATAGTTATACAGCCAGTGGCACGGTAAATCAATTTAGCCCGGCGGGCGCTTTTGATGGTCACCTTTACTACACAGATCCAGGTGCAAAAGTGAACCCTGACGCAGGTAATATAGTCACTAACGGTATTTGGTTGGCCCCAACAAATAACAATGAGTGGTTGCAGGTCAACTTTGGTAAAAAAGCGGTAGTCACTGGATTTAAAACCCAAGTATCAACCCAACATGCTGAGTTTTCTCCGAGAACGCCTAAAGACGTCATACTTCAAATTTCGGATGATGGCATTAATTTCGTAGACCATGAACATATTGTAATGGAACAGGGTACTGCGCACGTCACCTTGAATAATGCTGCGTTTGCAAAACATTTTAGATTACACGTTACAAATACACATGGCTCGAGTGATTATGTTCAAATTGATGAGATGGAATATTATGGGTTCTTTGTTCAATCTGAGCAGCAAGGTCCAGTAGATTCTCAGGGTTCTAGTTGTCGCACAATCCAGTCTGAAAACCCACAATCTGGTTCAGGCTTTTTCCAAATAGATCCAGATGGTAGCGGTGATATTGCACCCTTTACTACATACTGTGACATGGAAACAAAAGGTGGTGGTTGGACTTTAGTAGGGATCCGATATGTACCGAATAAACCATATGATCACATCAATAACTTTGATGTGTTGTTTACGGAAACAAACAACATCACTTCCTTTGATGACAACTACCATCTGCCTGATACACATTGGCAATATATGAAGGCGAATAGTCAGGAGTTGATGATGAATATGCGAGATGTAGGCGTATACGCTATCGCTGACGTCGCTCAATTGCAAAACGCAAATTGCATGCCTTTAGTTGATACGTTGGGCCGTGTGCCGAATCAAACTGGAGAAAATCAATTTAGACTATTTTGGCATGAAAGTTCAGGATGTTCAGGAACTGGCTTAGACTATTCAATGCTAAATTATCATAATATTTATACACATGATAAGAGTATCTATAAAGATACAAATATATCGACTCTTGCTGTTGAGCAAACGACCTATATTTTCGTGAGATAAATTAGTGCAAAGCACAAGCTGTAACTATACAGCTTGTGCTTTGAGCGTTTTTTATTAAACGAACGTAGCCCTGAACCTCCATATATAGAATTTTGACGGTGAATGTCACAAAAACGCCTATGTAAAGTATTTGGCTATTTCGGCCATGCTATGAGCGAGCGAATTAAAGTTTAACTACTTGAAGTCCCGAATTAATTTGATGGCACAAGACCTGAAAAAGCTCCACCACCACTCCCCCCTATTGGAAAAAGAAACTAGTAAGAAGAGTTTGTACTTTATAAGGTATAGCCAATTATTTTTGCTGTTTATCTCAGACATTATGTATTAGGAAAAATATGACTTCCAATCAAGCTGTTGAGCTAATTGTATCAAAATGTTCTTTAATTGCAGATAAATGGTTGGAACATCAAGCTTTTTTGGGCGATAGTGTTGCAGGGGATTACAATGATATTAATGTTGTTGCTGATTACCTGGTAGAGCAGTATGAGCTAGGTCAAACAAGCGATTTTGAAGCAATATTTGATGCTGTTGAGTCGATATTAGTGAAAACTGAAGACGAAGCTAAAACGCTCATAATAGTAGGATTGTTTGAGGATATTTAAAATATTGCGTCGCATAAAACGTTTAGTTACGAACCTTTTGAGAAGTGGCTGGTCCTATTTCAAAGAAGTATTGGCACGATATAGGTGTATTTTGGGAGCAGAAATCATAGGCTTTCAACATCATGATTAAACGTATTTGAGGTTTTTTCCTTGAATTTACTTAGTAGGCATCAAAATGAAGACTTCATATAACTAATTAACGTTGTGAGTTTAGCTGACAAAAGTCTTTTACCAGAGCCGAAATTAAGTAATTTCTGAAGCAAGCATGAAAGTGAGAACTGTCATTAACTATACAGGACAAGGTTGCAATTCAGTAGGAATCATTATTGACTAATAAAAAGGATAGAGTGGTATGAAACGAAATTTACTAGTCGTGGGGGCAAGCAGAGGGATTGGCTTAGCGGTTGCACAATTTTATAACGCGCAAGGAGATAATGTGATTTCTGTTTCGCGCACGCCATCCAGTGTTGGCCAATGGATTGAAGCCGATATTTCTCATATTGCTGGTATACAAAAAGTGCTTGAAGCAACATCCCACCTTAGCATCGATGCTCTGTTGTATATGGGGGGAATTTGGGAAGAGAATGCCTTTACTCAAGACTATAACTTTGAAGCAAGTCCTTATTCTGAAACACAAAATATAATCAATGTTAATCAGATAGCCCCCATAGAACTTGTTAAGGGCCTCCTACCTAGTTTCAGAAAATCTGAAAACCCAAGGGCCATATTTATAGGTGCTACATCTGGTCTCGATATTTCTACAACGTCTGAGGTTGCATATTCCGCCTCTAAATTCGGATTACGAGGTGCTGTGCATTCATTGCGAATTGGGTATAAAAATGAAGGTATTGGATTCACAGCAATAAACCCAGGCTTGGTGGGAACTGATGAAGTATTGGCAGATATTCATTCTGGAGAATTTGCGGGCCTTATTCCAATACCGATAGAGGATGTTGTGAGAACGGTCGACTTTGTTATGCAATCAAATATCCACACAGATATTGGAGATATAACGCTTACTCAAAAATATAGCGGTTAACTTTTTAAACATTATTTGCTTAGTAAATGTTGCCAAGGGCGGTTAAATATATAGTGATTTAAACTCGCTGTTTTTAATGTTGAGTAATATCTTATGTTGTTATAATTGAATCTTAATGAATATACGCTGAGTAATATATTGTTATATGACTCAGCGGATATTCATTTTTATTTGAAAAAGTTAATAACAGTGAGTCTTGGTTAATCAAACCATAGTAATGAATTGATTTGATCAGGGTAAGCCGCTCTTAGTTGCGCGAAAGCAAGCCCACCAGATCCAGAAAATAAAGATGGCATTTGTGTCGAGTAATGGCTTGATAGAGCTTTAGTCCTGAGTATCTCTGTCGCTTTTTGAAGGTGTGAAGATAAAGTGCTGTTTTTAATGTGCTTGTGCATAGGTTCCAAAGCATCATAAATGCCAGGTGTACCACAGCATAATCCAGGATGCATATCAGTTAATACATCAGATACCTCTGCAGATAAAGCTAGTTTTAAATGATCTAAGGGTGAACTGTTTGATAACGAATCAGATATAGCTGTACGTGCTAAAAGAGCACCTGATCTGCCGTTGCACCAAGCCCAGTTAGTTTGTGATAAAGGAGATGAACCGATTGTCCTAGCATCTATCCAGCCTTTCTCTTTATCACTCCAGAAATCATCTTCTGCACGCAGAGCTGCAAGGGCACAGTGTGCAGAATCGCTGCGGCCAGAATATTGAGCCCAACGAGCCAAGGCCATAGCTATGCCGCTATTCCCGTGGCTTACATTGCTCATAGCTGCTCTATTTGACAGTGGCCAAGCGACACCTGATTTGTAAGGCTGTGCTTTTTTAATTAGCGTATTCGCTGCAAGTTCAGCAACTTTTTCAATTTTGTTCGATTTGTGCCTTTTGAGGTAAGCTATGCAAGCTAATAGCAACCCAGCTCTGCCATATAGCATTTCATCTAAGCCATGCTCCAGAGCAAGCTTTGCTCCGTAATTCTCTAGGTAAGATCCAGCCAATCTCAATAATTCTGGGCTATCTGTCGCTTCTGAGACTCTAATTAAGGAGAATACTAACCCGCCTAACCCTCGCGCTAATCCACCAGAGCGAGAAATACTTTTTGGGGTCGTGCCGGCTAGAAGTGGACTAAAAATACCCGCAGCAATAGATTTCCACTCTGGGTTATCAGCTACTTTTCCTGCTTCGGCAACAATGATGGCTGTGCCAGCAGCACCTTCATAGAGTGATTCGATATCAGCGTGATTCATGGTCGCACCTAAACCCGGTAAGTAGCTAGCGTATACCCAGTGCTTGGTGCCTTCAAAGCTTTGTGCTGACTCTACTATCGCTTGAACAAAGTTTAATGCATTTTTTTTATGGTCACTGCTTTTTACTGTCTTTACTAATGTCTCATGTCTGAGAGCCAATGATTCTCGGATAGCTGCGCTTTGTAAGTTTTTATCAAAACTATCAATTTGTGAAAGGCGTTGCTTTGCAGCATTTAATGGTGATGCATGTAATTTTAGGCAGCAATCGCAGCCATTAGCTTTGAGTTCAAATTTTGGAATGTCGCCATTAAACATGGACTCTACTTCTAACGGAATAGCTTCTTCAATTGCATCGAAACGCAAGCCTGTTGCTACTTGCAAGTCTGATTTAATAAACTCTTTTCTTTTGCTGGTCGAATCAAGTAATTCTGGAGCATATGAGCGCCCGAGAAAATTCGAGTAGTCCATAGTTGGTCTTGCTAGCAGTCTGATTGGTGTATGTCTAACATCGAATGAAAGACTATCTTGGTTAAGAATAGCCTCCTTATTGCTGCAAATGAAGTTGTGCGCAATTTCAAAGCCTTCAATAACTTGCTCGGTAAATTGCTGAGCAAAGTACGGCTTTTTAGAAATATGTGGCAAATTAGGAAAGTTCTTGGCAATTACTGCATGATGAGAGAATTGTAAATTATCTGAGTCAATACCACATGGTAAGAGATCTTTTCGTGGCGCTTTTAGATATGCGGCCAGCCCACCGATTTCATATTCCCCGGTAGACTCTTCACTCTTATTGCGAATTATAGATTGTAGTCGCATGGGTAAAATACCAAGCTCAAGTACAGATTCTCTCGCATCAAGTCCATCTATTGATAGGCTTCGTTCGAATTTTAGCCGGTTTTCTCCGAAATTTGACAAGCCGAGGCGCGATCTAAATAACGGTTCGGCGTCTACAACGATTGGATATTCGCCCATTGATATAATATTTTCGTGATGAAGGTCACAGCAACCTAATGCGTGTGCCACAGCTGTAAGTATCCCAAAACGTTTATAGCTGCGCTCAATGCTCTGTATGTCATTACATGAGTTGTGCTCTATGAACTCCATAAATCCATAGTCTTTACAGTCGATAATTTTTGGTTCGTAGTAGGGTAAATCGCATGAGGCGTTAGCGACAGTTTTCAGTACAGATGAAAAGAATATTTCAGGCTGTAAAGAGCGAGGTTTGTAAAGGATTTTGTCTTTACCAAAAGATAAAATAGCGGCTGTTCTGCCGTTATTTTGTCTTTACCAAAAGATAAAATAGCGGCTGTTCTGCCGTTATTATGAGGGTCTGAAATGCCAAAAGAGGCATTACTTAACGGTGCTAAGTCTTCAATGTCTATGTTTAAAACATTAGCTATTTCTTTGCTATGAGCATGTGTCCTATTGAGTATTTCAGTTACTAAGTTTTGCCAGTTTTCGAGAGAAACTGAAATGAGTCTTGCTAACTCAGGATATGGTCCACCGAAATCTAGAAGCTCTTGCTCTTTTTCCCATTTAATATATGCATCTAGCATCTGTCGTGGTGCACTTAAACCAAAAGGGTGTTTACCTGGAGGGCATACAGTTGGTCGCCATAAAGGGTTTGATACCAAGCGGAAAGCAGAAAACCGTTGTATCAATAAAGGGTTCAGGATTTTTGCAATGCTCTGTATGAAGCATTCAATAAAATCTTTTTTTAAAGACTCAGGTAGATTTTCCTTTGTTATATTTTTTAGTCGCTTTGAAGCTTTATCCTTCAAAGGCTTATATATTTCGGGAATAAAAGGAGTTGTAAGTAAAGTATTGGCTTCATCTATACTGATCGCGTAAGGCTCTAAAGCTTGCGATTCAATATTAATTTTAGAATCATTGGTATCAATTGTTGAGTTCATGATGCATCCATTCAAAGTTAGGCTTTGATTTTAAAAATATAATGTTGGTTTTATTAAGTTTTACTTTGTCATATTTATATATGATGGGCATGCGCGTATATAATATTACATGCCCAGATTTACATTATAAAATTGCACCTTATACTCTACACTCGATAGAGCACCGGTTGGCTAGGTGCTTCTTTTAATTATGCGCAAGTTAATGAGGCTAAAGAGCCGGCGCAAATGGGTGAAGTTGGTGTACAAGTAGTACACTCCCACGTAGAGGCTGCATTTGCTGTTGTATTTTGTATTGATTCTTTTGCTGTATCAGTGCCAACAAATGGTGGTAAAACGATAGTATGTGAGCCGGTTGTATCTTGGGCAACATTAATCTCTACGCCATCAGGAACATCAACGCCATGCTTCTTAAGTGTTTCGATGGGGTTTTTGAGCATTTCTTCTCTCAAAGATTGATTTACTGCCGTCTCTAATTTAACGCGATCCAAAGCAGAAATTGCAACAGTGCCATGTACTTGTTTCATAAATCTTCTCCATAAGTTATTAATAAGATAAATACGCCATATAACTCGTAAATAAAATTTACTGTTAATGGAATGGTGTAACTTAGTATGTTTTTTAAGTCACATATAAAAAATAACCAGATAATTAAAAAAAGATATTACATCTAGATTACGCGTGTGATTTAACCATTTATATTGGTTTTAAGGAGGAGTGAACTTGACTGTCCCGGCGCCTTTTAAATGCAATTTCTGGTTTTAGTTAGTTACAATCTTTTTTCGAAAATCAATGTTCGCATTTCGCGTAATAATCTGTAATGGATTGTTTTCGATTTGTTACTAAACTTAGTTCCTTATTATTCAATTAAAGTCTAATTGAAATTTTCAAGGAGAGGTTATGCCTACAAATTTGGTTCGCGTTTTGCCGTGTCGGTTGCTGAAGGTGACTGGCAGCCATACCCAGCAGTATTCTGCGCTATCCAGCACTTCTCCTTTTCGTCATTCGTTTTGTAAAAACCGAGTTTGATATAACGCGTGTTTATTGCTTGTTATGTTTTGGCTCGGTCAGTTGTGCTTCAAACTTAATTTAATTAAGGACAAACCATGTCAAATTGCCAATATAAAATTTATCCGCCATTGGGTATTGCTAGAGTAGGAAATGGTCCTGCAATAAAGTCGTTATCTATATCGACTCCTGAAGTACCTTGGGCGCATCTGTATGACACCAATGTTCAATATTTGGTGACCGAGCATGAGCTGGTTACACTGGTAGAGTCGTGTTTTGGTAATAAAACCAAACAAGCCATTAGCCAAATTCATAAAAGCTTGAATGAAGAAAAGACATCCAAGCTCGCTCAAGATGATATTGAAACAGTCACAGAGCTACTTGATTTATCTCATTTAGTGCCAAAAACGCAGATTTCACGTAGCCTTGATAATCTTGTGTTAGAGAATTCGGGTGACGTTTGTTCAGTTATACAGCAAATAAAAGATGCCATCTTAAAAGTGTTGAGCGATCATTATTTGCATGCAGTGAAAAAGCAGGCACAAAACTTTTATATCTATAAATGTGATGAACATGGCAACCCAATCGAAAAGCTTCAACTAGGCGAAGGCGATAAGGTTACTTGGCGTGTTGAGGTGGCAAATAAAAAGTCTTTTTGGTACGACTACAACAACGCGCTTGATCTATCTTTGCAAACAGAAGGGTCTGGCAATCTGAGTAAAAATGTCAGCAAACATCGTATCGCACCAGCGCAGACAGCAAAGCGTCGCAATCCGAATGTGACTACAAATGGCTTAAGAAAGCAGTTGGTGATCTCAAGTCAAGGGTGTATTTCAAGTGGACATCATGGCCAAGTTGCATTGCGCGGCAAGTTTCCAGCAAATGAACCAAATGAAAAAAATCGTTTAAGTGACTTACTCAACCTGCAAGAGCGTCACAACGTATTGCAAGGCAGCCTTGAATGTGCAGAAGATGGAACACTTCGTTTTTATGCGGGCAACGGCGTATCACAAGCCTTGTCGCCATCATCGCTAAATACAGACTTTGCGGATAATTCAAATTGGTTTGATGATATTTGCGATGGTCGTATAACCGCTTTAGTCGAACTTAAAGAAGGTGGTTGTTTTGAGCTTAATGATGAAAGTAATAGCGCTTGGGTAGCGACGACTCCACCAGATTATGCGCCACAAATTGAGCCTTTGGTGACTATGTATGACATGGTCACAGGCGCCGCACTTAAAGAAGGCGATTTAAATACATTAG
The DNA here is from genome assembly GCF_057197785.1 of Pseudoalteromonas sp. MMG033. Classification (NCBI taxonomy): domain Bacteria; kingdom Pseudomonadati; phylum Pseudomonadota; class Gammaproteobacteria; order Alteromonadales; family Pseudoalteromonadaceae; genus Pseudoalteromonas; species Pseudoalteromonas sp. MMG033. Next base: position 4,130,872 of record NZ_CM170070.1, on the reverse strand, counting down.
AAACACAATTTAGCGATGTTTTTCCAATTTTGTACCGTTTGTACAGAATGCAATGGGTGAATCAAGCGGACTTTACGGATAATGCCGTTAATACACAAATTCGTGAATTGAATAGCGAATTGAAATTTGCGCAGTTATTAGATACATCAGCTGCGGCTCAATCACTACGTGAAGGGATCTTTAATCAGTTTAGAAACCCACTGTTTGATGAAGGCGTGACGGACGATGATCCAAATACAAGTGGCAGTATTTGGGTGAGTGACAGCCGTATCATCCCAAGTAAGGACAAAACGAATATCGCAGAGCGCCCAGCGACTTACCCGTTAAAACTGCCTTTTTACCCTAATGACGGGGTTGATTATCCGGGTAGTCCAATGCAGTGGTTTGCTATTCCTCCTTTTATGTATCAACATCTACAAAACTGGGCAGCAGGGAAGTTTACTGTGACTCAAGCTGAAAAAGAGTGTGCAAACACAATTGAAGAGTTAGGTGTTTTTTACAGTGAGCAATTTAAAGCTTCTTCAAACAGTGCGCTATTGTGCGCGCGCGCCGCACTAGATGCGCTATACGGGGGCGGGTTTCACCCAGGGGTTGAATTAACTTGGCCGATGCGCCATGCGTTGATCTACAGCCAAAATGAAGCTGTAAGTAGTGTCACCCCTGATATCAGTTTACTGGGCTTAAGAGAGTTTAGGCTTAAACAAGATCCGAATGGCCTTAAGTCTGAAAATATGTATCAAGACTTTGGTTACTCGATAGGGGTCGAAAACGTCACAGAGTCCGTTATTCCAAACTCTGATTCAGCATGGTTATGGCAAAATACGCCGGGCGATTTGACTAAGTGGATGGGGATCCCTTGGCAGTCTGATGCCGCAAGTTGCCAAGCCGTTTACACTCCAGAAGATTTCCCAATTCCGTCGTGGTGGGCAGCCAACTTGCCAGTCCATGTATTGCCTTTGGCAAGGTATAACAAGTTTAAAGACAGCCAATCTGCAGATTTACCTGAAATTAATGGTATGGCGCATAGCATTGCGCAGGGCATGTCTGAGTCGACTTTTGAACACTTAAGGTTGGAGCAATTCTCACAACGTTTAGAGTGGCTTCATACGGCTGATCTTGGCTTTGTTGGCTACCATGCAGAAGGAGGTTACACCAATGGCTTGATTCAAATGGTGAGTCAGTGGAAAAACATGGGCATGGTGATGGCGAGACCTGTCGAAAACCCAGGTTCTTCAGGTATCCCAAATGTGGTCTATGTTGCCTATAGCGAAGCAGACAAAGATTAACCCTAATACATGAAAAAGGCACTTCGGTGCCTTTAAACAGGAAATAGTAAATGAGCGATGTTTTAGAGTGTGACTGTCTTATTATCGGGGGTGGGATAACTGGTACGGTTGCCGCAAAGCTGTTGCTTGAGCACGGTCATAAGGTGGTGCTGGTGGAGGAAAGTTTCTCCTCAAAAATTCGTTTGGCTGAAAGCCTACCGGCAAGCATAGAGCCTTTATTGGCGCGCATTGGGCTTTTTGAATTGTTGACGTCAGGGTCGCATATTCGTCATACGGGTATGGTGTCTTCGTGGGGCTCACCTTTACTGCAAACAGCGCCTTTAGTGGCGGCACATCATGGTTGGAAAGTAGACAAGCCGTTTTTTATTGAACAAATACGCTCAACATTCCCAAAACAATCCACCTTACTCGGCAGAGTAAAGGATGTTTGTCGTGTCGATCAAGGCTGGCAGTGCAGTATCAATTGTGCTAATACTCAAAATAAACAAGTGATCAAAGCGCGCTTTGTACTTGATGCAAGCGGGCGACAGGGCTATTTGCCAAGAGTGTTGAGCTTGCAACGGCATACGTTTGATAAGCTTAGTGCATTTGTGACAAACATTAGTTTAAAAGCACCGATACAAAATCAGCCTGCGGTGGTTGTTGAGGCCTTTAGAGATGGGTGGACCTTGGTTTCAAAAATCAATGATCACGAGAGTATGCTGGCAATCTTTTGTAATCAGTTCACACCTGATTTTGGTAAGCTAAAGCAATGTGAGAACTGGCATAGCATTGCCAAGCAGACACACTGGTTTAGAAAAGTCCTACCTCAAGAACCATTTGATATAAAAACACTCAATGCGAGTAGTCACATAATTAGTCAACTACATGGCGATAATTGGCTCATCGCGGGGGATGCCGCGATGTCGTTTGACCCCTTATCTTCTCATGGCATGACAACGGCAATTTATATGGCGGAAAAGTCAGCACAAGCAATACATAAAGCATTTGAAGGCGAGCAAACTGCACTAGGCAAATACAGTGAAACCATGACGCAAATCTACAACAGCTATTTGAATGAGCTGCTAGGACATTATCGTCGTGAGCAACGATTCACGGACTCCAAGTTTTGGCAAAGTAAGCAACAGTTTTCAGCACCAGAGGTGCTTAAAGTTGTAGGCTAAATTTGGCTGGGAGCTAGTGGATTAATCCAGCTTATTAATGCGTATAAACACAGTCGATAATATCTACATTTGATGTGCTAGATGGCTAGTTAGCCATGCCTTGTAAGGCTTTGTAATACTTTAATTAAATTCTATCAACTAAAGTAAAGGCAGTGATTATCTGAGCTTAAATGCAGAGGTAATTGGAGTGAGCTTATATCAATAAGGTTATTACCTTTAAGCAATGAAGGAATATAGAAAAAGCAGTTTTATTGATAAAAACTTGCCTTTTAAACTTTCCTTCATGCATAAGGGCGTTAAGGTGTTAAATCCTTGAGTAAACCTTGTATTTGTTCCCTCCTGTTTATTTCAGCTTATGGTTCGGTATTGATTTAATTTGAAAGGTAAGGAAAGACTATGGCTAAGTATTATATTTATCCCGCCATTGGTATTGCACGGTTAGGAAATTCGAAATCAGATTTCTTCCTAGGCCCTGAAGTGCCGCATCAAGATGTGAACCCAAACTATACAGGTAATAACTTAAAAGCATGTTACGAAAACTATAGTCTCACGAATCGCCCAGATGTTGAGTTAGATTACAAAGATAAAAAAGGCAGGGTAAAGCGACAAGCGGCTCGTTTTAGAATTTTTGAGGTCAATGACAGTGGTCAAGTCACACGTGAGATCACTGCTGATGATGCCACAATTAAGTGGGAAGTACAGTTAGCGAACAGGAAATCAATCAACTATAAGTTCGAAGATGCAATGGACTTGGGTGATGCCTCAAGGGATTGTGAACTAAGAAACGCGTTCGTCCAAGACCTTAAAAAGCGTAAAGAACAGCTTCTCATTGATCCTAAACCTCGTACGATTAAAGGTAAAAACAAATCAGGCAATGAATATCATTTTGATGATGGCACCATCTTTGGCGGAACAAGCCAAGAAAAAACCGTTTACCTTGGTGAATTGAGAACTGATGAGCAGGGCAGATTGCTTGTACTTGGTGGTCGAGGTCATTCTAGTAGTTATGAGCAAAAACCGATTGAAACTTTTGCTAATAATGATTATTGGCATGACGATATCTCAGATGGCACTGTCCGCGCTAAAATCATCATTAATAGCGAAGAAGTCGAAGCTGAGCCTGCTATGGTGGCGGTTACGCCACCCAACTTTGCGCCGAATATGCCAGGTGTTGTGACCATGTATGACGTTGTCACTGACTTGATGCTCCGAAAACATGAACTTCCTTCATATTCTGCGAAAACAGAATTTTATCGTGACATTTATCCAGTCCTTAGTAGCTTAGTTGAAAATCAAGGGGTGAATTTAGGCTACTTTATGGTGTTTGGTGATGGCTCTCCCGGTAACTTCAATAACCCGATGTTCTTAGACAAGCTGAAATCAAATTGCGGTTCTAATAAGCCTATCAGGGACGCTGTTTTTAAGCTTTTCCGCCTATCTGAGGAAGACACTAAAGCGCAAAGGAAAAAGCTTGTAAAAGAGCTGATAAAGGAAGGTGGCAGCGAAGATATTGATCCTGCTTTGAAAAAAGGCATCAAAGAAAACCTAGATAAGGCCATTGAAAAGTCGCAGGCATTATTACAAGCATCTCAATTGCCGCCTATTTTCGGTGATCTATATGGGGATGATAACGACTCGCCATTAAAGGGGCTTAGTCTGACGCAAACGCAATATAATCATATGCAAAAGTGGGCTGACGGCGATTTCATTGAAGGGGAAAACGCAAAAAGTAATTTAAAGCCGCTGAAAAATATTACCGATCCGTTGGAGACAATTGAGCCGGTAAATCGTCGCCCATTTGCACTGACACAAACGAACCTTGAGCAATGCTTAGGTGGGCCATTCCACCCAGGAATTGAATTGACTTGGTTTATGCGCCGCTTGAGTATGTGGAATGTGAAAGACAAGTTTGATCCAATGCGGCTGAACATTTTGCCAAAAGATGAAGAGGTGCAAGATTACTTTGGGCCTGTTTTAACACCTCATATTGCATTGAAAGACATGTTTAATGCCAGTGGGCCGGGCACACTAACTCGTTTTATGGGCGTGCCTTGGCAATCTGATGAGGGGAGCTGTCGTTCTAATCAAGATTACGATCCGGCGCAGTATTTACCGACAATTACATATTGGTCGGCGAGGGTACCGAATCAGGTGATGAGTCAGCGATCATTTCAGCAACTTGATAACCATGAACTATCAGAAGTTCAGCGCTTCAAGTACTTCAGCTATCGCCAAGACTGGCTAAGATTTTTGCGAGAAAACCAAGAAAACCCCAGAGTTAAGATGGTTGATAACTGGGATAAAATGGGGATTGTCGTTAAAAAGCCCATTAAAAGTCCTATCTCACTTGAGGGAACAGAGGTTAATGAAGTTTGGGTTGAATCTCAAGTAGACGAACGCTATTTAGTTAAAGATGCCAGTTATCGACAGCTTCTTAATATACAGCAACTGGCGGGGCTAGAGAGTGGACAAGGCGCCAGCGCTGAGTCTGAAGATGCGATAAATCAACTGGATAAGGAAGAGAGCAAAGCGGCCAAGCAAAATCTTCCACCGCGCAAAATTATCACGCGTCAAAATCAGCGATAGTTATGACGTCAATGAATTATCAAGTAGTCATTATGGGTGCAGGTGTTGCGGGTATTACCGCAGCACTTGTGCTCGCTAAAAACGGCGTTAAAGTTGCGGTTGTGGATAAAAACTCGAGACAAAAGCAAAGCTTTGGAGAGTGTGTTCATGGAACAATACAACCGATTTTATCTGAATTAAATTTATTTGAGCAATTTTGCCGTGATGGCCATTTTGAATTGCAAGGGTATGAAGTCGACTGGGATAGAGAAGGCCGTTACGAGCGAAACCTAATTGCCAGTCCATACGGAACAGGATGGATTTTAAATAGAGAACGGTTTGATAACAGTTTATTCAGAGCAGCTTTGGCGGCGGGTGTGGATTTTTTCTGGAATACCAGATTAATAGACATTGGCCGCGATAATAATAAGTGGCAGCTGCAATTAAAAAGCACAGAGCGGGTATTTCCTAATACCAACCAAAAGCAGTATTTGACTGCCAGTTATATTGTGGATGCAACAGGGCGTGCTCGGGTATTAACTCGAAAGCTTAATATTGCAGAAAAAAAAGCGGACGCTTTAATGGCATGTTGCACATATTTACATCACGATGGCAGAGCGCTGATGGGCAAGCAAACAGCGGTGATAAAAAGCAGCCCGAATGGTTGGTGGTATTTGGCACCGTTTTCACAAACAATGGCGACATTATGCTTTTTTACAGATAATGATTTAGATATGCCTAAATCACATTCTGCATTGCTGCATCATGCAAATGAGCTTACTTATTTAAAGCCTTATTTAGCCCTGTGCGACCTAGAAAGAACAACTGAATTTAAAGCGATTTCTTCTTACTCTTCCTGTCTAGCGAGTTGCGTTGGAGAAGGGTGGATAGCTATCGGTGATGCGGCTTGTAGTTATGATCCACTTTCTTCTTATGGGATCACGTCAGCGATGGGCAGTGCCTATTATGGTGCAACAGCGATAGTTCAAGCCATGGCGCAGGAACAAGACTCTTTAGCGCAATATCAGCAGCTTATGCATGAGCAGTTCCTAACCTATGTGATTGACAAAAACAAAGAGTATCAGCGTGTTACACAGTACGATACGGACTTTTGGAAAAGACGACAATATTAGATCTTTTTAAGTGTATTTAATTTAAAGTTTTGTTAATTTTTAACTTGTGGCTCTATTGGTGTTTTGCAATCGCTTGGCGCCTATATCAAGCAGATCATCTTTTAATTAAATGCGTATTTTTAGATAAGGAAATAACAATGGATTTTGATTTTGCAGTAGAACAAATTAAATTGGTTGGCCATGAGCAAGGCTATGAAATGTCAGAGGGTAGCCGTACTTTTGAAATATTTATTGATAATCATCATGCTGTTGCATACAGAATAGTCGCAAGCAGCTCGTCTGGGTACATTCAAGTACATCAATGGGAAGCAGGGGATGCTGATTCTGACGGCCAGTACGGCAGGGGAGTATACTCCTTGCGAAATTACAGCGATGTAGCGCATTTTTGTAATATTCTTGTAGCCAGTGCTTATATTCGCGCCCGAAGAAAAGACTAAAGCACAGTTAGTTTGATGCTGTTAAGTTTTCGCGAGCAGCTCAATTTGTAATTCAGTAAGGATATTTACCATTTTTGGTGGTAAATATCTTTTATGTTAATTAGCCATGATCTAGATTTATAACTCAAACGGATAGCCTTTAACGTGTTGCTTATAAATTATTAGGCGTTAATTGATGCACAGTGATGTACTATATAAAGTGAACTTTTCCTTTTTTGTAACCTAGTCTTTTAATTGAAATACCCTTGTCTTTTTTAGAATTCCCTTCGTGATGAAAAGCACTTTTTTAACATCTGTCTGTATAAATGCTTGCTTTTTTGTTTCTGTACCAATACTGTATAAATAACCAGTTTTTGGTTGAGCAATTCAGTCTACTCCAAAATTACAAATAATATAAGGATGAAAAATGTTTGTTGTGCTGCTTAAGTTTTCAGATAATAAATCTCAAGCCAGCGAGTATATGAGTGCGCATAATCAATGGATTAAGCAAGGTTTTGATGATGGCGTATTTATACTGGTGGGAAGTTTGCAACCTGGGCTTGGAGGATCTGTGATTGCGCATAATACATCCCTTGAAGACTTACAAACACGAGTTAATGCAGATCCTTTTGTGGCTGCAAATGTCGTTGCTGCTGAAATTTTAGAAATAGATCCTAAAAAGACGGACGAAAGGCTGTCATTCTTGTTGGGTCAATGATTGTATGAGTGCAATAGTAACAAGTGAAGATGGCCAAAAGCGTTGCAAGTGGACGGCCTCTGTCCCTGAATTTATTGACTACCATGATACAGAGTGGGGTTTTCCTGTCGGTGATGATATTCGCCTATTTGAAAAACTGTGTCTTGAAAGTTTTCAATCTGGTTTAAGCTGGAGAACAATATTAGCAAAGCGAGAGAATTTTCGACGAGCATTCATAGGGTTCGACTTTAATAAAATTGCGGATTTTACTGATGCAGACATTACGCGATTACTATCGGATCAAGGCATCGTTCGCCATCGCGGAAAAATAGAAGCCACTATTAATAATGCGAAAAAAGCCCAAGAAATGGTCGCTGAGATGGGATCGCTCGCAGCCTACTTTTGGCGTTATGAACCATCACCTGAAAGTATGAATGAGCCACAAACGCAATCGACTTCAGATGTGTCTAAAGCGATAGCGAAAGATTTGAAAAAAAGAGGTTGGGAGTTTGTAGGCCTTACAACAGTGTATGCTTTTATGCAGGCAATGGGGTTGATTAATGATCATGCTGCAGAGTGTATTATCAGATCCAAGGTTGAAAAAGCGCGTCAGCAATTTAAAAGACCGTAATTACCTTGATGTGTTTCAATCTAGAAATCGTTTAATGACTTAAAGCTGAGTTAAAAACCATTAACTCAGCTTTACATGCGATTGCACAATGAAAAATAATTAATGCTAGTTATATCAGTATGTTACGATTTATCTAGCGCTTGCGATACATCTGCAATGATGTCATCGATATGCTCTATACCCACTGAAATACGAACGAGATCTTCACTTACACCAGCTGAAGCCAACTCTGCTTTATTTAACTGTCTATGTGTAGTTGACGCAGGGTGGCAAGCTAATGATTTTGCATCACCAATATTGACCAACCGCAGGATCATATTTAAAGCATCGATAAATCGAGTACAGGCTTCAATACCACCTTTGATGCCAAAACTTAAAATCCCAGAAGCTTTGCCGCCAGTAATTTTATGACAGGCATCATGATCTGGGCTGCTTGCAAGGGCGGCGTAATTAACCCATTCGATTTTTGGGTGCTGTTGTAAATATTCCGCTAATTTTTGCGCGTTTTCACAATGACGATCCATTCTTAGCCCAAGGGTTTCTATACCTTGAAGAATTTGAAATGCGTTCATCGGTGATAGTGCTGCGCCGGTGTTTCTCAGCGGGGCAACACGACATCGGCCAATATAAGCCGCTTCAGCAAAAGCTTCCGTGTATACCACGCCATGATAAGAAGGATCGGGCTCGTTCATGACTGCAAACCGTTCTTTATTTGCAATCCAATCAAATTTACCTGAGTCAACAATGATGCCGCCAATTGTCGTACCATGGCCGCCCATATATTTCGTTAATGAATGTACGACAATATCTGCGCCCAGCTCAAAAGGGCGGCACAAATAAGGGGTTGCTACCGTATTGTCTACAATAACTGGTACACCGTGTTTGTGCGCTATTTCTGCAATACGGCTGATATCGACGATATTGCCTGCGGGATTACCTATGGACTCACAAAAAACAGCTTTAGTGTTGCTATCAATTGCAGCTTCGAAGCCATCAAAGTCATCATAAGAAACCATCTTGACTTGAACGCCTTGCCTTGGCAATGAGTGAGCAAATAGGTTATATGTGCCTCCATAGAGTTGGCTGGTACTAATGATATTGTCGCCAACCTCAGTGAGGCATTGTATTGCGTATGTAATTGCAGCCATGCCTGATGACACCGCTAATGCGCCGATACCGCCTTCCATTGCCGCAACGCGTTTTTCTAGCACATCATTGGTTGGATTCATGATCCGTGTGTAAATATTGCCAGGTACTGCGAGGTTAAATAGGTCAGCACCATGTTCTGTGTTATCAAAAGTATATGAGGTTGTTTGATAAATGGGCACTGCCGCAGATTTGGTTGTGGGCTCGGATGTATATCCTTCATGTAAAGCGATTGATTCTAATTTCACAAAACTCTCCCTAACTTAAGTGTAATTGATATAAACGCCTGACTATTGTGATGATAATCTTGCTCTATTTAGCATTTTAAGATGTCTTCGTTATATCAACTTTAAAAAATCCAAATTGAACATAGCATACTTTTTGGACGTTGAGATAACTCAAAGAGACAGTTGAACTGAAGAGAGAAAAAATACGAATTAGTCTATGGTCTGGTATCTCTAAGGTGTGTGAGTTGGATAATTTGCTGGCATGACAACAGCTCGTTCCGATGTTGCAAGTAAAATAAGTCATGGAGCAACATTACAATTGTTATCTATCTAAAATAGGGAAAGCGATATGAAAGTGAAAATCAACGCGATTGGGCCTTCAGCCAAAGAGTTTGTATAATTACGCACTGATGTTGGTTGGGGTGATACAGATTTAAATATGGCGGCATTGAGTTTGGAGCAGTCGCTATTTCATGTTACTGCGCGGGTAGACTCAAAGCTTGTTGGAATGGGCAGGGTTATAGGTGATGGCGCCTTATTTTTCTATATTCAAGATCTCGCAGTACATCCAAATTATCAACAAACAGGGATAGGCGGTATGTTGATGGCGCAGATTGAAAGTTGGTTGGCTGATAATGCTTCAAAAGGCGCAACGATTGGTCTTATGTCAGCGAGAGGGAAAGAGTCGTTTTACGCACGTTACGGCTATGGTCAAAGAACGGGTATGCCTTTAGGTCATGGTATGTGTAAATTCATTAAGTAGTTTTAGTAGTCATTGGTTCATATCACGTCATTCACTGACTTAAAGCTCCCTTTAAGATCCTTGAAAGAAGCCTTTACATTGCTCACTATTGGTGATTAAGCTTCGCAAGTCCATAGGGAGTAATCTTTTCAGTGGTATAAAAGTGCAACAAATCCATCAATAGTAGGTTAATTACAGCCTGTAATAGTATATTGAATATAACTATTATCTGTCTGAAATTTATATTAAAAGAAAAGCACATGTCTGAAAAGCAAACAGACTACCATCTTACTGCTCACATCTAAATCTTGAACATTTCTTATGCTGTGTGTATCCTGCGCCTTTTTTGTAAACATTGGTGAGGAAATTGCAATTGAATAGTGCGGTAAGTAAGATTTGCCTCGCAGGCTTGATAGGCATAATGTCAGGTTGCGGTGGCGGATCTTCAGATACGAAGGAAGAAGGTATAACACAGCCAGTTGTTGTTAATAGTGTACCGGTGGTGTCTATTGAAGGGCAAATGCATTCAGATGAGATGCAAGCTATTAGTTTGGTTGCAAATGGACATGATAAAGAGAGTCAATTGCTGAGCTATACATGGTCACATGATGGAGGTTCGGCGATTGCCGTCGATGGTGAAAACAACGCCAGTATTACCGCACGCAGCAATGATTTAGTAAAGGACACGGCGATCACATTTTCTGTCACCGTGTCAGACGAACAAGGTGCAACAGCAACAGCGACTCATTTGGTGACATTCATTGACACCCCTGTTTTGACAATTGAGGCACAAGAACATGCCATCGAGCAATCCTCCTTTTCTGTAAAGGCTGGTGTTTCAACGAGTAAAGAAATTACGTCTTATGAGTGGACGAGCAATGCACCAGATTATGTTGAAGTGATTGGTACAGATACCGATACACTTGTAATAAGCAGTGGTGATATCAACGAAGATATTCCGATCACTTTTAATCTGACTGTCACAGATGAGACAGGCGGCAAGGCGACATCATCTACTTCGGTTGTGATTAAGGCATTTGAACAACAATTAAAAATATCGGGCAAGGTAACAGATCAGCCTATTGAAAACGCCAATGTTAAAGCGCAGATTGGTGATAAGGCATTTACGGCAGTCGCAAATAGTCTTGGCGAATACACGCTTGCTATCAATTTAGAGCAAGGTGAAGAGGCGTATGCAAATGAATTAGTGAAGCTGAGCGCAACAGGTCAAGATAAACAAAGCTTTGTTGAGTTTGTCTCGCAGCTAGGGTCTTTGTCTCAACTTAGCTTAGCAGCTGGCGATGATGAAGTTCTTGATGCAGAAGAAAAATTTGGTGTAAATGTAACCAATGTGACAACTGCTGAGTTTGTATTATTGTCTAAATTTGACGATGCATTTAATTCTAATGAGCTTCTTGAGCAACGTAAACTTAGTGTCAGTGCCAAAGAAAAGTTAGATATTGCAACTTTGCTCAAAGCGATTGTAGATAATGACACAGTAGACCTGCCTGACGGGTATGCTACAACGTTAGAATTGGTGAAGGACGAAAATGTCGCTACTCAGTACCTTGCCCAATTAAAAGAAGAGCAGCCTGAGCTCATTGAGCGCACTATCGATGCTTTGAAGTCGGACGCTGATTTACTGCAGCCCGCTGAGATCATCTTAGATGAAGTTTTGTGGGTAACTGAACCTGATTTTCAATATGGTATTTACTTCGGTCTTGAGCTGAACGACGATAATACTGGTTATTATATATTAAACGAGCGACATAAAGTGTCTTGGGAGCGTGAAAATAATCGTGTTGTAGTTACTTTTTTAGAGCCTGCTACACTCAATTACAACGCTTATATGGATGAATACCACTTTCTAGAACTTAATCGTATCGAGTTAGATTTCTACGCGCAAAATGCGCACTTTAACTCTGCAACCGTTACCTTTATTGGCGATGCTTATGTGGATTCAAAGTTACAGACCCGTCAGTTCTCTTTTCACTCTCAAACTTATACAAAAAGTAGCTTCGCGCAATTGTCTCAGCCTACATTGGAGGGAACTTGGTCATTACATAAAATAATCGACGCGACAGAAGACCTATACTATGAGTATGAGTTTGATGAGAACGGTATAGCTACAAATTTACAAAGCTCAGAGCAAAGCAAGTGGCAAATCTCGGGGAATGAACTTACCTTTCAACAAGGTAACAGAATACAAATATTGCAGCTTATTGCGCATAATGATTTTGGTTATCATTTTATGGGTCACACCATAGAAAATGACCAAATAACTCAATCCTATAACGCGTATATGGTTAAGCATCAAGATGTAAGTTTTGATACATTTGATTATCAACGTACTTGGGTAAGGTTAAAAGACATTCACAATAATGTATTTAGACTTGATGAACAGGGGTTGGTTCATTATGGTCTTAGCACTGGGAGGCAGTATTCGCTAGAATCCGGAAAGCTCGTATCATATACCTATTCTTTTGATGGGAAAAGAAGGTATATGGCTTGTGAAAATAGCGAGTTATGTGTTCGTACTACTGAATACTCTTATAAGTTATTAGCTGTTTCTGGCGATAAAATCGCAGTTAATTATACTCTCAATCTCCTAGACCGCGATTATGCTTTTGAGATGATAAAGTTTATCGAAGTAACAGACAAACAGGGGCTACTGTTGTCTTTTGATGATGCGTTGTCAGAAAGTGAAATTAATTTATATAGCGAAAATGGAAATATCATAACTAATGTTAATTTTTGTTATGAAGATAAGCCTTGCGAGTTATCCCTAAGGTTCATCAACCAAGAGAGATCTGACTATTATTCATTTGAAAAGCGAGAAGGCTACTATGAGTTAACGTCACCGTATGACAATAGCAAATTTTTCCTTGAAGTCACTGAGCTTGGTTACCAAACTTATGCCATATGCTTAAAATCGGAGCTCACTGCCGCATGTGATGAATCAAATACCTCCGTTTATACGACAACGCCGGTCACCTTTCCTGTTACAACTAAAACCAATGGATCTGGCCGTATAGATTTACGTACAGAAAATGTTCCTCTTGGCGAGAGTATTGGCCTTCGAGTATTAGCAGATGAAGGCTACTATATTTCTGCTCTAAACATATGTGGTCAAGACTACTCTGTAGCTTTAGAAGATATTCCAACTGAATTTTCTCATACAGAAAAGTATTTCGGTGCATGTGAAATCGAAGCAACGTTTGAAGAAAAGCTACCAGTATATGGTCAACATATTTTATATGATTCGTCTTTATATCTCCCCCTGCTACATGAATTGAAATTTAACCCTAATGGAGAAGGGGTTTATAGATTTAATGAAAGCGCTGATTACACACATAGGATAAATTTCGTTTGGGATAATTTATCTGAGTATCATACTCGTGCTGAGTTTGAATACATTTTTTCAGTTAATTTCGCAAGTTACTATGCGGATGTTTTAACTGAAAGTGACCTTTATCAACCTATTAATGCCTTGGAGTTTAGCTATTTAGATGACAAGTCTTTAGTTTGGGCACTTGATGAAGGTGAAAGTCATGATGGTATAGGTTTTGAACTTGGCCCTGTTCTCCATAAAGATTTTGCAGGGGAAGAAGTTCAGGAGGTGACTAACTGGGAAGGAAATTGGGTTTTTGTATATCAAAATTCATATACATATTATGAAATTGAGATTGCAGCAGATGGTCAGGCGTTGTTAAAAGCTTTCTCAGAGCAAGGTTTTCAAACTAGCCAAGTACAATTGAGCTGGGAAGTAGATGAATTAGGGCAATTGAAATTAACTTCTCTAGATAATACTTTCGACACTTATATTTTAAAGCCTGTTAATCAGCATAATGGTTTTATTCAAATAGAGACTCGAGACTCTCATTGGTTTGATGGTAATAGCTATTTCCAAAACGGAATAGGCATCATGGCAAAAGCAATGGATGAGCCATTAACTATTGAAAAACTCGCTGGGCAGTGGCGCTTTAAGCGGAGCCCTGAGTCAAGCGTGTATCATGGCTTTGTTATAAATGAAGACGCATCAGTAAATAAGTATGCTAAGTTTGGTGATGTTCAACTGGACGAGAATGCTTTTGTTGTCAGGTATTATCTCGATTACTCTCCAGAGTGTGAGACCGACCCAACGTTTTGCATAGTAGAGCAATCAGAGCGATTTAAGGTATTGTCTAAAAATAATGGGTTGGTGTTACTAGCAAAAAGTAATGGTGAATATCATATCGCTGAACACAGCTCCGACATGCATGTTGAGCAATTTATTCCAAGTGCATTAGATAGATTTAGCTTTTACTACCTAAAAGGTGAGAGGTATGTAGCAGGAGACATATACTACAGATACTTTGATGAGGAAAAAAATAGCTGGGACACTTCATCAATCTTTAACGAAACAAGCGGGGCTGCAAAATTCATTGACGGGAAGTTTTATCAACAAACCCCGCAAGGCGCTTATTGGATTGCACCCGTTATGCATATACCTAATGGCATTAAGGTATGCGTATATCAAGACGGCCAAAGTTGTGAGCAAGGGATTGAACAAACTTGGTTATACCAAACCCCAGGTTTTGATATTACGCTAGATGTCAGTCAAGGTGGAGTGGTCAACACTGGTGCATCATTAGAAAATGTACCTTTTTATAATGATACTCACATGACACTATTGGCTGATGAAGGTTATCGCATTGCTGACTTTGATGGGTGTAATGCGCGTTTCGTATGGGAAAGTAGTATTTCTGAGATTGGTATTGTTGTACCTTCGCTTGTGTCTGATTGCACATTGAAGGTGTCGTTTGAGCAGGATAATGGGCAACCTATACTTGATTCGCTGGGTATTGAAGATCCAGCCTTTAAAGCTTGCTTAGAAAACCAAGGCAATATCTTTCCACAATATTCGAACTATTTTTATTGTTACGCACATTCTGATGAAAACCTTAAAATTGATAATTTTAATGGAATAGAGCAGTTTAAATTTTTAACGTCAATGTCTTTTAATAACGTTAGTTTATCTGGGCAGGCGCTTGCTGACCTTGAAAATTTGACGCAATTAGAATCACTGGATTTTTCAGGTGGCGATTTTACTGATTTAAATTTACGTGGTTTCGATAGTTTGAATGACTTACGATTACTTGATGGTTCGTCAGTGACAAGCATTGCACTACCCACACACAGCACATTAGAGAATTTACAGATAGAGGGTGCATTGATCAGTGAACTAGATTTGTCTAATCAGGTTAGTTTAAAAAGCTTATCAATCAGAAGTTCAACCCTAACACATTTGGATTTAACTAATAATGTTGAGCTAAGTTCATTGAATATCGAGTGGAGTAAAATAGAGCGTATTTCAGGTGTGACAACAGCACATAAAATACAAAGTATATATGCTCAACACTCTGCACTGACTGCGTTGGATTTACGTAATTTTGATGATATTGAGTTTATCGATTTAAGCGAAACGCCAATCACTTTGCTAGAGCTTGGTGGAAATTCATTGCTGACGTCACTTGACGCGTCTAATTCACATCTAGCCCGTTTAGATGTTGAACCTGGTACCTACGCCTTGTCTTACTTGACACTCAATCATACGAAAATTGAAGCTCTAGATTTGAGCTACTTTGAGCAGTTACGTTCTTTGGAAGTTGCTTCTACTCCTTTGACGAGCTTAAGCTTAGAAAGCAATGAGAATCTATCTTCACTAAACGCTGCCGAGGCAAAACTTATTGAGGTTAAATTTGGAGAATTACAGACTTTATATAATGTTAACCTAGATGGAAACCCATTAACAAAGTTTGAGTTTAACGAGAGCATGACCTATTTGAATGATTTAAGTCTATCAAATACAAATGTGACTGAGTTGCATATACCTCAGGGAACAAACTTACAGTTTTTGCACTTCTCAAACAATACACTGGGAAATATAACTGGTGTTGAGCATATATCAACAATGAATCCAACGTTCTGGTTATTTGATACGACTATTAGCGATGAACTATTGCAGTATATTCAAAGCAATAATGTACAAGTTTATCAATAATTAATTTGGGGGCCTGTGCCCCCAAATTCACTATATTCTTATTTGAAAATGTGATAAATCTGGCGTTTTCAATCATACCCACCTGCACGATACATCGTGGTTAAAACGCCTTTTTCTTTCATAGTTTCTATGCCGTTTTGTGTTATGTTGAGTAATACCTGTTTTCTCAGGCTCAATAACCAATTTAATACGCTTAAAAGGAATGAATGTATGCAGATTAGCGTTATTACAGATGAAAACCTTATTAAATCATATATCAGTAAACTCTATTCAGAGTTATTTGGTGAGGCAAAAGTCCCGACATCCGCTGAGTTTGATAGCATATTTGAAGCCTTACCTGCGCATGGGCACACTGCATATGAGGTAAAAATAGATGATCAAGCTATGGCATTTTTTACCTTATCGGAGTCTTTTTCATTTTTTGCCAGTGGCCGTTATGGGATCATCAATGAGCTTTGGGTCAGCCCAGATCACCGTGCAAATGGGGTAGGGTCTAAAGTGATTGATGAAATAATCACTCTTGCAAAGGAGCATAACTGGTCGAGAGTCGACGTATCAGCGCCGCCAAATGCGCAATGGGACGGGACATTTGCGTTTTATCAAAAGTGTGGTTTTGAATTTACTGGTAGAAAGCTAAAGCGCTACGTGTAGTGTGTGGTTTGATCAGGCTGCCTTTACTTTATGGTTATTTATAAATAACTTAGAAAGTGATAAATACAATTAGGTACACTTGTGTAGAGGTAAAGGACTATGTATAGAGAAGCAACATTAAAAGACAGTGCAAATATCGCCGCATTGTCGGCGCAGGTTTGGCTTCACAATTATGCCCTTGATGGAGTAAACGATGCAATTTCAGCGTATGTTTTGAGTGAGTTTACCGCTGAAAATATCGCAAATAAAATCAAGGATAATAGTTATCAATATATTCTTTGTGAAAACGCGAGCAATCTTACAGGGCTAGTATCTTTGGATTATTCGGCCACTTGCCCAATTACATCAACACCCAGTCCTGAATTAGATAGACTGTATATTCAAGAGCCGTTTACAGGCAAAGGCTTAGGCAGAAAATTGCTTAATGCTGCCATTAATACTTGCAAAAACGCTGGACACACTAAGCTTTGGTTAACTGTTTTTCACAAAAACGAGCGCGCCTTGGCTTTTTATAAACGTCATAATTTTAAAATCATTGGCGAGACGTATTTTGTGTTAAACAATGAGCGACACCTCAATTACGTATTGAGCATAGAGACGTTTTAAACATCGCTAGCAACACAGGTTAGACTGCGCTTTATAAAGGAAAAGTATGAAATCAAAGGATATACGTCCATTTATTCCGGTAAAAGAGTTAGCTGTGTCGAAAGCCTTTTATGAGGCGTTAGGTTTTATCAGTGACGATGCCAATGAAGACATGAGTGTGATTAGCAATGGCACATGTACGTTCTTTTTGTATCAAGCTGCTGAAATAAATTTTGACGCGGGTTTGATGTTTCAACTCAGTGTGCCTGATATTCAAGCCGCTCTGAATTACATCCAAAAAGTAAAAAACATAGATATAAGGTATGAACCTATCAAAGAAGAGAGATGGGGTAAAATCATCTACCTTTGGGGGCCATCAGGTGAAATGTGGCATATTACTGAGCTGAATAGGTAATTTATCTGGTGTGCTAAACAGCGTTTTTCATCACGTAGTTAAATAAATCATTATGCTGTATATTTATACAGTTACATGTATAATCATATGAGTTTTACCTAGGAGTGATTATGAATTATACAATTGAAGAACATGTACCTACGCCCCAAGAATACTGTGATATGCGCGTGACGGCTGGCTTGTCAGCGAAAACTTTAAAAGCAGCTGAAATTGGCTTGCCGAATACGTTATATGGTGTGTCTATTCGCCACGATGGTGAGCTCATCGGTATGGGCCGAGTTGTGGGCGATGGCGCATGTAATTTTGAAATTGTAGATGTTGCAGTTGACCCACAATATCAAGGGCAAGGCTTAGGCCGAGAAGTGATGGAATATATTGATAGATACCTAACATGGGTTGCACTTGAAGGCTCGTATGTATCCATGATCGCTGATGAACCAAAATTTTATGAAAAACTAGGCTACCGCTTGGTGGCACCAAAAAGCCAAGGTATGACCAAAAAGTTTTATCAAGCGAAATGATTTGTGGGGAGTATGTGCTTCCCTTTGAATATTTGCCTTCTTTGTATTAAAAACTGAGGTGTATTTTTGCGATTTTCATTCCATGATTAAAGAAGGAGTATTCCAATACTCCACCCAATTTATTGTCATAGCAGCCTTGTTATTGCACTTTGATGGTTTAATCTATATTGCATTAAGTAATATTTAAGTTATGCAATTATAAAAATGATACGGAAAATATTCACTGACAACGACATAGATGCGCTTTTAAATAAAGCGTGTACTGGTAAATATGAGCTTAAAGATAGATATCTAATTAGTCAGCTTGCATATGTTCCGCTGTCGATCACAGAGCATAATTTACTGCGGCTGCATCAATTGATGAACGATAAGGGTGATGTATATCGCAAATGGGTTTTACCTGCGGCCTACAGTCGAAACAAAAAAGAACGCATTATTGAAGTGCCTGACACATTTTGCCAAGCGCTTGAGCAGTATCTAAGTTGGTACGAACTGCAAAAACTGCCAGAAAATTACAGGCACAATTTGAATACTTATAGAGGTTTTAGCGAGTATGCGCCAGCTTTACTTAATGATCGTCTTAATGAGTTCGCAATGAGCGAGCGACCCGTTAAAAGTGGTGTAAACAAACAACCTACAAACCTAAGAAGCAAAATAAATACGCTACTAAAAAAAGCGGGTCTTCATTGGGCCACTGCAAAAACATTTGAAGATTCGTTAATCATTCATTTGGCTAAAAATGTTGATCATGGTGTTGTTGCTGATTTATTTGGTTACGCATCGAGACAAGTGGTAACAGACAAGTATAACGGTAATTTATTGCATATATCAGATGCGATAAATAGCGTTTACTCAAGAATTAAAGTAACAGGGCATTAAATTAATTGGAGCAATTTAACAATGAAAAAGAAAAAATTAAGCTTGCGTAAATTAAAGGAATGGGCAACATCGGCAGTAGTCGGCACTGTTATCTCTTTGTCTTATGTAAGTAAGATAGATGAACATTTTGAGTACTCCTTTAGCTCGCCTACCGCATTAATTAAGTCAATTCAGAGTGATCATGGAGATTTATTTAAAAGCGGAAAATACACTCTCACTCTTAGTGATGAAATGGTCGAACAAGATGATGAAGACTTCTCAAAAGTTAGTTATGCATACGCGCTAAGCGTGACTATAGATAAAGAGTCTAGAGGTGCCGTTCATACATTCGGCGCACATGAAAAGCTAATGGAAAGCATTTCTGAATTTGAATTTGTAGTGCAAAAGCCTTCTAACAAGGGGGTTACATCTATATGGATTGAGATGCCAGAATCAAAGGAGGATTTGGCTAATCTTGCTCATATACTTAATAACTTTTCGTCAAGTTACGCTTTCCCTGACGGATCAGGGACTTTTAACGAGGCTAATATGCGTGCAGGAAAAGGGCCATTTCATATAAGTCAGGTTGATAACACGATAAGCTAAGTTAGAATAAACGTAAGGAAATCATATGGCTTCGATTAAGAGATTTTGTTCAATACTGAGAAAGCGTTCTGCAGAGCATAAAGAAGCGATTAATAAAGTGCAGGGTCTGCACGGCATAGTGGTTTCAATCCTACGACAAGAACTAGACTCAATGGTCCGAGCTATTTATTTGCTTAATATTTCCGAGCAGGATGAGTTGGAAAGGCTTGTAAAGCAAACCCTTGATGGGGAGGTTTGGACAGTATTAACGGCAAAAGGGAAAGTAGCAAAGGTGACTGACAGAGATATGGTTGAATTATCAAATGAGCTGAATGGATGGACGCGCTCAGTTTACAAATTTGGATGTTCTTTTATACATTTATCAAATTACCATGACTACAGCAGTGAAAACCCTTTTGATCAATTAACTGAAGATGATCAAGCCAGTATTTTAGAGCATATGCGAAAATATCACGGTGGACCAATGAGTGATTCACCAGGCTTTACAGAGCTAGCTTATTACTTTCCCAGAGTGTTTAAGAAGATTGCTGGTAATCTGGAATGTTGTATTAAAGAGTTAGAGTCAAAAGGATTGCAGAGCTAAAGTGCGATATTGGAAACAATTGATAATGAAAGCATCCGTTTTCGGTTAAATAACGCCCTACGGCGGCCAGGTGTACTGGAATCGAAATTCACAAAAGTGACAACTGTTCCGTTTATTAAACTCAACCTTTTAACGTGATGGAGTAGAATAATGCAAACGGCCGACAATCTAAGAAAAAACGCTGAAGAAAAGATAAGGAGTAAGATTAACACCGGTAAAGACGACACTAATATTAATGCACATAATTCTGATTTTGGTCCTCTGGCATTCCATAGGATGCCGATGATTGGTCCGGTTAATTTTTTCAATCCAACAAAACATCAAACACGAGGCATTGCTAGTGGTACTTGGGCGAGCAATTATTATTTATATGGAGAGGGTATTAAAACGGGGGGCGATGCTAACGGATATAAAGAATTACATCAACAAATGAAAAATGATTATCGGGTAGCTGTAGAGCGATGCCACCTATGGGCTAATGCTGCTGGCGGGCCAGGGGAATCCAAAAACTGGGTACCAATGACCCGGGATGCTAACATGACACAGAGAACTGAATATGAAGATGATTACGTCAAAGCGCTGAAAGAGGGCGCAAAGGCTACAAAAACGGTCAAAGATTTAAAAACAATTAATACTGGTACAGACGTTGGCAATTATCAAATAGCAAAGTACACACACAACCCCAAGCCAGAAAAAGGAGAATTTGATGGAGAAGTTGAATGGGAAACCGGTAAATTTCGATGGAAAACTAACGAGTTTGGGCAAGGTGCACTTTATCTGAATGACACACATACAAAATCAGGGACAGTGAATTCTGAAATTACTTTAAGAGAGATAAAAGATAACACCATAAATTCAGTAACAACCGAAAAACAAGTGTTGGAAAATAAGTTAAACAAAGCGGATGCTTATGGAAAGGAGTTAGAAGATGTCATTAAAGGGCTCTATAACTTAACGCTTGATCCTGACGAGTCCATCCAGGAAGAAAATATAACTGGACAAGAAATGGTGGAAGCCATTGTGAAAAAATTACAAAATGGATAGGCAACAGAAACCACGGAAAAGAATATTGGAAATCGGAAAAAAAAATATGAACGGAGCAATAATGGCTAAATTGTTACAAGGTGAAGCTCTGGAGAAACGAGCTGAAGAACTTGGGATCGACATCCAAGGTGGGCCGATTACACAAAGCGCGTCAGGACGTCATCGAAGAGCTGATGATTCTGAGCTTCAAAAGCGTGTGCTAGATGCAGAGCGGAGTGTTAGAGAGTCGAAGCTCTGGATAGTGGCGCTAACATCTTCGATTGCCTCCGTAGTTAGTGCAGTAACAGCAATCGTGGCTGTTGTAATATCTAAGTAAGATGTTGAAATACGTACTTAAATAAGGAAGGTTAAATGATGGATAAAGAAACAATTTCACTAATATTCGCTTGTATTTCTGCAATCGGTGCGGCTTTTTCAGCTTTTTATGCAAAAAAAGTCAAAGATATACAAAAGAGTGCTACTTTCATGCAAAACAGATTGGATGTTGCTAACGCGCTGCATCAATTGTTAATTTCCCTTCGTCAGGAACATGATGGGTTTAAATTATCTGAAAATATAACAATCCAAAGAACGTTACTTAATTCTAAGTTTTTTGTAGATAAAGATAAGCATGCGGAATTTAAGTCAATAATTTTTAAACTTAAAGAACTAGAAAGTGAAAGAGATCCCCAAAATAAGTTGACTTTGGCGGGAGAAGTCATCGAATTGGTTGAAAAGACAATACCAAAAGACAGGTTAGATAGCTAATAAAGCATAGAATATACGTTTTCAAATATTGGAATAAGGGTGGTGAATATGGATCTTAGTTTAGCTGATTATCTTTATGACAAATGTGAAAACTCTGATTTCCTAACTGCGTACTTAACAGGCCACTTGGTAATAGAGTCTTTACTGAAAAGGAAAGTATCAAAGGTGCATAGTGGTGTAGGCGAATTCTCTGACAATATGATGTTTTCTAGTTTGATTGAATTGTGCTTCAAAATGGAGATTATTACTCAAGCTCAGCTGTCCGTTCTAAAAGCAATCAACAAAATGAGAAATAAGCTTGCCCATAACCTGCGTTACGAGCCAGAAGTGCATGAATTAAAAGATATCTATATCAAGGCCAAAAATGCGTTTAGCGATATGACTGATGGCTTAGAACAAGGTATTGACACGTTAAGTGATCCCAAATGGAAACATGAACCAGGTGACTACACTTTAGCGGATCTGTTTATTCAGATAGCTTATGATTTTGACCTATTTGACGAAGAAACCCGCCTAAGCTGTTGAATTAGCTATATTGGAAAACGTAACTCCTATTAATTAGAAAGACATTTCAGAAAATCTTTACAAGGACTTCAATAGAACGCTATGGACCAAGAAGAGTTAGGAGTAGAAGAGCAAGATACCAAAGATAATGGAACTTACTTCTTATGCCCAATTGAGAAAGTGATACCTGCTTTAGTCGAAAGCAAACTAATTTTGGCAGAACGGGGTATAAATACTAGAGAGCTAGTTGACGTTTTTAAATCATCTCGTGAGTTCGTTAGATTAGTTGGGCGAGAAAATTTTGGCGCACGAACGGATAAACCTTCTCACAGAAATAATGTTTTAACTGATATTACAGAGTTTCTTGAAAAAGAGGGCTATATTGGCAAGTCTACTAGAAATTTAATGCACTTAAACCAGAAAGATAAGTTCCATAACGTGCAAATTACTAGTTTTTATTTAACTGGAAAAGGGCTTGATATTTATTTAAAAGTGCAAGCACACCAAGACGCTGAAAAGCGCCATAATGACACTCAACGGCATAATTCAATGACGAGATATATGTCGTTATTCTCATTCTTGTTAGCCGGAATTTCAGTGTTGGTAGCTATTCAAACAGTAAAAACCGCTCAAGCAAACTTAGAGCTTGCGAATAAACGCTATGAACTATCAGAAAAAAAGTTTGAGCTGACATTAAAAGAACTTCTTAAAAGCAAAAATGAAACGATTAAAACCACAGACTTAGAAACATTAAAAAGTACAGCACCCGAAGGTGAAATTTTTAATGTCAATTTAACGCAAAGCCGCTAATTCAATCGGCTTTTTTACATTGGAAAGCGTTAATCTAATCAATTGGGAAGCTCGGAGGAGTATGATGACAGGGCCAGTGATTTTTACACATGAAAACGAGCCTTATTTAGGGTTAAAGTCGTTAATGATTCTTGACACTACGATAGTGGCTTCGCTAGAGCTTAATTCGGATGTAGCTACCTATACACATCGAAACAACTTAACACGTTTGCAAAAAGCAGCTACGCAAATAATCCCTCAAGGTTTTAATTTGGTGCTCAGTATTCGGGAGCTAATTAGGCAGGGGCATTTGTTTTCAGCTGCTGTATTAGTACGCCCTCTCATTGAGAGGACAGGCATTATCTCTTACCTTGTTGAGAACCCCTCTGCTCTCAATGAATGGGAGGATGGTTGGCGTCATGGCAAGCGACCATCTCTGAAAAAAATGCTGAAGAATATGCGTGGGGAGGGAGACGAAGGGCTGCAAGATACTATAGATACCTTCAACCACCTTGTTCATGGTGATCCAATGAGTGCAGAATTTAACCTCGTTAATCTTGATAATGATGCGCTTGGCTATGGTGTTGGACGAGTAACGAACAATACTCAATTGTGTGATTTATTGTGTACATTAACATTATCATGGCTCGTTGTATTAAGCGCCATGGCTTCCAAAGCATTTCCAGAAGCGGTAAAAACAGAAAAAGCCAGCGCCAAATAGGTATGTTCGAATACGCGAATCGTCACTAATTCAAAAACAGAACTAAGGAAAGTATATGAAAACTGAAAGTCAGTATAACTTTTTTGAAATACAAGCTTACGTAAATCGATTTCGTTGTGAGAAGGCCGAAGAAGCAAAATCGTACTTGGCTATGTACAATTCTGCGAAGAGAGAAGATATGTCTAGTTATGACCCTTATGAAAAGATCCCATTTTCACATTGGACAACTCTTTGCCCTGAAATTTTAGAGCTAAAAATTTAATTATTGGGATGCGTAGAGGCCGCTCTATAGCTGCAAAATCATATTAGAATTTGCAAACACCCCAATAAATAGCTACTAGCCATGTTGAAGAAATCCGCCTAGTTTATTTAAGCGGATTTTTTTCGTTTAAAGAATCAGAATTTATAGCCCGATCTATTTTTTAAGGTCGGGCTTTTTTGTGGGTGAAATTCATGGGTTTAATATCGCAACTAAAAAATGTGATAATGAACCAGAGGCGTGAGAGAGTTGAATGTTAACCTAAGGATTTTTTGCTAAAATACCAAACTTAGTTGCATGGTTAATTAAGCTGTATGCTTGTTGGTTAAAAAAACTAGACACCAATTTCCCCTGAAAACTCGCTATTTCTAACTATATTTGTAATAAGTAACAAGCAAATAGTGAATTTAGATGAACTTCAAAAGCCTGCAAGTCAAATACTCATCATTGTTTTTTGCCATCTCTGTGTTTTTTATCGCAGTTGTATCTATCAATCTATTTCTTATATCTAAAACAGAAAAAAGCCTCAATGAAGTTGGTAACAAGTTTAACCCCGCAATATCTGCTGTTATCAATGCGGATAGAGATTTATACCAAGCGTTATCAGCAGAGCAGCACACCTTGTACAGCACCAACTTGGATAGCAGCTACAACAGCTTATATGCTGATTATCAAGAAAATGCCCAGCAAGCGCTTGATCGCATGAACAAATACCGTGAGTTAATGCAAGATTACCCCAGTGCGCTCTCACCGCTTCGGGGTTTTGATAACCAGTACAGGACTTGGCTCAGTGACTCTCAAAAGGTGTTTGATTTAATTCGCCAAGGTGATAAAAGCGCAGCCATAATCCAAAGTGAAGGGGTAGCAACACAAAGCTTTAACAGCCTTAGGGAGTATTTTAATTTGGCAGGTGAGGCCGCCGATAGGATAAGTGGCGAGGTGAGTAACCAATCTATCAGTGAAGTAAACAGCACTTTGACCGTGATTTGGGT
The DNA here is from genome assembly GCF_057197785.1 of Pseudoalteromonas sp. MMG033. Taxonomy (NCBI): domain Bacteria; kingdom Pseudomonadati; phylum Pseudomonadota; class Gammaproteobacteria; order Alteromonadales; family Pseudoalteromonadaceae; genus Pseudoalteromonas; species Pseudoalteromonas sp. MMG033. The sequence continues at coordinate 4,105,548 of NZ_CM170070.1, read as the reverse complement.
GATCAGTGTCATAGTCGTTGCGATTATTATTGCCATTGGGGTGATAGCGCCTAAAAAAATGGCTAATGCGCTCAATGATTTGGCAAAGCAGCTAAAAGAGATGAGTCATGGTGACGGGGACTTAACCAAGCGCATTAACTCAGACCGCGATGATGAATTAGGCGATGTGGCTAATGAATTTGATAAGTTTGTTGCAGGTCTATCAGAGCTAATACGCACCATTGTTGATGAGTCTATGTCAGTTGTTAAAGGGGTGGAGTCTCTGGAGCGGGGTTCTAAAGATATTCACGATACGTGCTCTAATCAACTACAAGCCATTGAAGTGATTGTTACTGCTGTGAATGAAATGTCTTATGCAATTAAAGAGGTGGCAAAAAATGCCAGCCTGACTGCGCAAGATTTATCACATGTGAATGAGCTAACAGACGAAGGAACAAGCGTGACTAACCAGACGGTGAGTCAAATAACCCAGTTATCAGAGGTAGTTGCACATGCGTCAGACACAATCTCTAAAGTTGCCGAAGATTCAACAAATATAACGTCGGTTTTAGATGTTATACGCGGTATTGCAGAGCAAACCAATCTACTGGCGTTAAATGCGGCCATTGAGGCTGCAAGAGCGGGGGAACAGGGCCGAGGCTTTGCAGTGGTTGCTGATGAAGTACGCACGCTTGCCAGTAAAACACAGCAATCAACTGAAAATATTCAAGAAATGATCTCGAACTTACAACAGGGCGTCGAGCAGGCGGTATCGTCGATTGAAAAAGGCAATGAGTCAACGAGTTCAACGGTGGAGTGCTCTTCTCAGACTTTGGAGTCCTTGGATAAAATTGCCCAAGCATCAGCACGTGTATCGGATGTTGCAGTGCAAACAGCCACGGCAACAGAGCAGCAGAGTAAGGTAACAGAGGACATAAGTGGTAATCTGACGCAAATGTCAGAAGGCACACGCCATAACTTTGATACAGCTGTGGAAAACGAAGAGGTAGCTGATAAAACCATGGCCAGTGCTAAAAAGCTGCGCGAGGCAGTCGGCGGTTTTAAGTTGGGGTAGTGTGTTGCTTTAAACTTTTGAAGAGAGCGCATGCATAATAAATGCTTGTGCTCTCTTGCTCCATTCCTATCAAAACACTGCTCAATAACGACATTAGATTTAGCGTACTATTTATATTGAACAAAGCAGGTTTTAATCCCAGAAAAAGTAATCCCTATTTAGTTGTACCTCGTACCACCATTTATTTTTCATGATTGATCATCGAATTAAATGGAGTCGAAATAATGGTGCTAGAGAAAGCGAAAAATGTATTGGGTGGAGACCTTGAGGTATGCTGTATTGATCCGTTAACCGGATTTATGCGAGATGGGTTTTGTAATACGAATGACATGGACCATGGTACACATGTGGTGTGTGCAATCGTCACTGCAGAGTTTTTGGCATTTACCAAAGCAAGAGGCAATGATTTAAGTACGCCAGCGCCTCAGTATCAGTTTCCGGGTTTAAAGCCAGGTGACGGCTGGTGTTTATGTGCCCTTAGATGGAAAGAAGCGTATATAGCGGGGTTTGCACCACCAGTTAAGCTCAGTGCAACGCATGAAAAAGTCTTGGAGTATGTGGATTTAGACGTATTGAAAGAGTTTAGCGTTGACTAAATCCATCCACCGCAAATGATGGTTTGAACTGGTAGGTATGTACCAGTTCTTAAAACGCTTGCTATCAAGACCGAGTTTTGTCTTATATTTCTTCGCTTTATCGTCCACTGTTTGACCGCAAAAATAGCCAGTGATAGTGTCTAAAAAGCTGACAGTTTAAAAATAGGTCAGCCGCTTTTTTATTACAATAATAAGGAAATCAACAATGTATATGCGCAATTCATATAAGGCATTGTCTATTGCCATTGCAAGCACTTTGGCAATGAGTGCCATCGCAGCTGATGGCGTCACGCGCTTACCAACCGAGCTACAAGGGCTTAATTACAACAAACCCTTAGTTGAAGGCAAGTTGAGCTCGTCTATTCCCACACCCGAAAGTATATTAGGTTTCCCTGTTGGGCAACGGGCTGCAACACCGGCTCAAATTACAGAGGCTCTGGCGGCATGGCAAAAAGTCAGTGACAGAATGCAAGTCGTTGAATATGCGCAATCTCATGAAGGGCGACCTTTACATTATGTGGTTATCTCGTCAGCAAAAAACTTGGCTAACACTGATCAAATCAAGTCAGACTTAGCGCGACTTGCAAACCCGGTCAATCTATCCAGCTCTGAAGAAAAGCGTATTATTGATCGTCTACCTGCGGTATCGTGGTTGGCTTATACCATTCATGGCAATGAGGCATCGGGCAGTGACGCGGCACTTGCCGCCATATATCAACTCATTGCATCGCAAGAGCAAGATATTGAAACGTTACTAGATAAAAGCGTGATCATTATTGACCCCTTGATGAACCCAGACGGTCGTGCACGCTTTACCAAGCAGCTTCAACAGCGTCGTGGCGTTGCCCCGAATGTTGACACGCAGTCCACATTACATACAGATGCATGGGCAACTGGCAGAAGCAATCACTACTTTTTTGATTTAAACCGTGACTTTACACTGGGTGTGCACCCAGAGACGCAGGGTATTGTTCGCTCTATCAATGAATGGAATCCGCAGTTAATGATAGATGCCCATGAAATGGGATCGATGGATTCATATTTATTTGGTTTGGCAAGAGAGCCGGTAAACAAAAATCTTTCATCACATATCAGAAAATGGGGCACAGTGTTTGAACAAGACCAAGCTGATGCGCTAGATAAAGAAAACTGGCCTTATTATATGGGTGAGTGGCTAGAAAACTTATATCCAGGCTATTCGAGTTATGCTGCTTTTAGAGGCACCATTCATATTCTTTACGAGCAAGCACGGATCAAAGAAGACGGCGTGATGCAGCCTAATGGTCGTATAGTGAGTTATGCAGAAGGGGTTGATAAGCAACTGGTTAGTAGCATTGCTAACATTAAAACCTTAGCAAAACACTCCAAAGATATTTATCGAGATTTTGTCAAAGACAAGCGTCAACTCATTTCAAAAGACAGCCCGTTTGCAGATCAAACTTTTGCTATTTTACCAACTAAAAACCATCAGCGTATGGCCAAGTTTGTCAATTTAATGCAGCTGCAAGGGTTTGAACTTCACCAAAGCACTAAGCCGATTAAAGTGAGCAAGGCTAAAAACCAGCTCGGTGAGCAAGTTAAAACAGAACTGCCAGTTGGCACGCTACTGATCCGTAATCGCCAATCGCAAGGTCGGTTGGTGTCAGCCATGCTGGAGTTTGACGCAAAAATTACAGATGAGGTATTAGTTGAAGAGCGTCAGCGCTTATTGCGAAATGGTTCAAGCTTGATGTATGACGCGACAGCGTGGAATATCTCCATGATGTACGGCCTTGAAGCACTGACTGTTAAAGAAGACATTAGCGAAGATATTCGCCCTTATGAAGCCCCTGAGCAGCGCCCGCCAATCATTAAAAAAGAGAACGCTTTGGCGTACGTCATTGACGGTCAAGATGATGCATCTGTTGGCTTTGCAGCACGGCTGATGGAGCGCGGCGTGACAACACGCATTATTGATAAAGAAACTGTGCTGGATGATGTGAATATCAGCCGTGGTTCCATTATTGTTTCGCGTTATGACAATGAGTTTTTCACAGGTGATTTAGATGCGGTAGTCGAAAAAACAGCCAAAGAAATGCATGTTACTGCGCACGCAGTTGCTGGTGGGCACGGAGAAGGTGATTTACCTGATTTTGGTGGCTCTCACTTTAAAGTATTGGCGCAACCGAGAATTGCGATTTTACATGGCAGCGGCGTAAGCTCACTGGACTTTGGTGCAATTTGGCACAGCATAGACAGCAACTTAGGTATTCGCCACTCACATATTGATAGTAATCACTTTAATTGGACAGATTTAAGGCGATACAACACGCTCGTTTTACCTTCAACTTGGCGCAGTAAATTAGGAAAGAGCGAATTATCTGCTATCAACAATTGGGTTGAGTCCGGCGGCACACTCATTGCGATTGATGGCTCTGTTCCTCAGTTGACCAACCCGAAAGCAAAGTTAAGCCAAGTGCGGGAGATAAAAGACGCATTTAAAGAGATTGAGCAATACGACATCGCATTGCAAAGAGAATGGTTGGCACAGCAAGACAGCTACCCAGAAATCAGCAATATTTGGCAGCATAACGCGGTAGATACAGTCAATTATCCTTGGGATGTTAAAGCAAAGCCGCTGTCGGAAAAGCAGCTGAAAAAGCAAGATGAGTGGCTTGCTCAATTTAGAACGTCTGGCGCGATTGTCGCTGCAAGAACGGATCAAAAACATTGGCTTACTTTTGGTGCGCCGCCTGTGATCCCTGTTTTAACAGCAAGAGATCCTATCTTGATGAGTAAAGGACGCGTTGAAACCGCGGTAAGGTTTGGTAGCTATCAAGAAATGGATGCCAGTGCGTGGAAAAAACACGTCAAAGAGGCAAAAGATAAACCCGTTTCGCGTAAAGTGGGCTGGGCGACGTTACCCCAAAAGCAAGAGCTGACACTACGTATGAGTGGCTTGTTATGGCCTGAGGCCAGTAAACGCCTTGCTAACTCAGCCTATTTGACTCGTGAGCGAAAAGGCAACGGGCAAATCATTTTATTCTCTGGTCAACCGGTATTTAGGGGCTCTACACTTGCCACTAATCGATTGCTGCTGAATGCCATTGTTTATGGCTCGGGACTTGGTGCGCACACGCCAATAACTAAGCTTTAAACGTACAGACTCAACCATGAAGGTGTTTGCCCCTTCATGGTTGTTTTTTGAGTATCAGCTATGGATTGAGTAGTGTTTTGAGCGCGCTGAGTAACTTGGTGTTTTCTTCGTTATTCCCAACAGAAATACGGATGAGATCTGGCCGCTTGTATACTTGCATTTGGCGCGTGATATAGCCCATCTCCAATAACTGTTGATACGTGTTACCTGCGTTTTCGCCAAATTCGACCAATACAAAATTTGAATGGCTAGGGTAGCACTTTAACCCAAGCTGATTGAGTCCGTCAGCCAGTGATTTACGGCCTTGTTTAACGCTGTTAATCACCATGTCACTGTATGCTTTGTCCTGCAATGAGGCAATGGCGGCAGCAATGCCTAAGTTTGATACTGGGAAAGGCTGTTGTCCTCGATTTAACCAGTCTATTATTTCCGAGTTAGCAAGTGCATAACCAATACGCAGCGCTGCCAAGCTATATGCTTTGGAAAATGTCCGCGTCACAATTAGGTTTGGGTGTTCTGTAAACGTTTGGCTTTTAATGGATAAGGGGGATGCATCAGTAAACTCTTCATATGCTTGATCAAGCACAACCAAAGTATGCTTTGGGACATTGCCAAGGATGTATTCTAACTCTTTTGCATCGAGCGCACTGCCGGAAAAATTACTTGGGTTGTCAATCATCAATAAGCTGGTGTTTTCGTCGCACTGAGCTAACAAATTGTGTGCGACATGGCCTAGGTTTTCGTCAGTGTGTGCAAGTTTTACGTCAATGCCTGATTTTTGTGCAAGTAGTGGGTATGCGAAGTAGCTACATGTTGTAAAAACAGCGTTGCTGCCTTTTCTGTTAAAAGCGTGAAAAATGATATCGAGAATATTGATTGAACCACACCCAAGTATCACGTTGCTTGTAGAAAGCTGAAATTGCTCGCCAATAACCAAACGAAGCTTTTGATAATCAGGGTAGCGATTACTAGCATGCATTGCCTCAGCGACTGCTTGCATTGCCAATTCTGAAGGCGGAAATGGGGATTCATTACTGGCAAACTTGTGTACTTGTTCAAGGCCATATTGTTCTTGTATCGCTTCGGTTGTTAAGCCAGCTTTGTAGGGTTGTAATTGACTAAATTGCTCAGAAAAGAGGGTACTGATACTTTGCATAAAAATTCCTTAAGTCCTTGGCATTTGTAATGATTAAGCATATGCAGCTGCCATCATAGCGGGAATTGAAAATCTAGGGTAGCGTGTTGGGTAGGTTATTATAAATTTAATGTTGAGCGCTGTGGAGCTAGATAGAGACTAGCTCCAACCAGATTATTTTGTATGTAGTTTCTCTCATTAATTTGTTTGCTGTAGAGGCGTTTTATGCAAAGAGCGAGTACGCTTTTTAAACTTGCTTTTAGGGATGTCGCGAAGGACATAATAACAATATGTGCCAATAATCAGCGTGGCAATACTGAGCAATATCGTAATGGTTGCGATATTGGGGTCGCTCTCTAAGCCAGAGATGATTGGAATGCAGCTTAAACTCACAAAATAAGAGGTGAAAATAAGGCAGTATACAATCAAGTTATGCAGCATATGGATAAAAATAGGGGCGGCAAGTGTTCGATACTTAAACCTAATTAGGCATAAAACAATACCCAAAATGAGACTGCCAATAAAATTATTATAGATAGAAGCAAATAAGAGCGAGCTTAAAGCAATGGCCCACAGCGGGGAAAGCTTTATATACAGCCTGTCTAGCAATACACCTCGATATACGACTTCTGCAAAAATAGGTACCACGATCACTAAGCTGACGAATAGTACACACATGTAGAAAATAAAATGATCGTCTTGCGGTGAGATGTTGGTATCTACCAAATTGTCGTTAACCAACTTAAAGTCGATGTGCGAATACAATTGCAAGATGTCTGCAGTGGCAAAATGCATACAGAGTAGCCCCAAGGCGAATACTATCATATAGGCGTACTCAGTTCTTGATGCTGTACTTGAAAAGGCTATGCGCCTTTGCTTAGGTGTAAGAAAACGCATAATTAGCGTGAGTATAAGCACACACGATGTTATATCGAGAAGCACTTTGGTATGGGCATTGGGTAGGGTCAAGAATGAATCGGACGTGTTTGAATAAACTAATAACGCTAATGGCAATGACATTAGAATCATTGACAGAAAATAGTAGGCAATAAGCCGAATGAGAGAAAAATGTGTAAACATAATTATAAATTCAGGTTTTTATGTCCTTATTTGTTTTAATTTTTTTGTATTTTACCTAAAATAGAAAAATTGCCAATATGTAAATAATGGCAAAGTTAGGTTAAATCAAATGGTCGGGTGGTATGTTTCTAAGCAATAAGCATAGGTATGGTCGTCCATTCAATGCCGATTTAGCTTTTAGTCGCCAAACATCATACGCTTAAAGTTCAAAGCCAGAGGTGAGATAAAGATGCCAGATTTAGAAAACTTACTAGCAATTGCACAGCGAAAGTTCATTTTTGACCAAACGAATAGCTGGTATTCAGGTTCAAATACGTATTTATCCGCCTTACAAGATGAAGTCGCTGAAGTACTGGTAGAAATTCCAAAAGAAAGAAAATGCCATTTAGAAGATGAATTAGGCGACATTCTTTGGAACTACTTAAACATCATCCTCGCCCTCGAAAAAGAGGCTGGGATAGATATGGACTCTATAGTTAAGCGTGCCGTGAATAAATATGAGCAACGAGTATCAGCGATTGAGCAAGGGGGTAGTTGGGCAGAAGTAAAAGAAAAACAAAAACGTGCACTTGAAAAAGAACAAAGTGAATGTGTAAAGCCTCGTCTTCTTCATAAATAGTAAGGTGTGTAAATTGGAGTATAAGGAAGTTAAAAGTAGTGATGTGCCTATTGAATTGCTGCTTGAAGCCGATCCGAGCAAAGACAACATATTGTCCTATTTACAAGATGCGTGGTGTTTTGTGGCCGTCGACGCGCAACAGATTGTTGGGGCATGTGTGGTTAGTGAAGTGAATTGCAGGCACACTGAAATTTATAATATGTCAGTAGTGCTCAATCGGCAGGGCAAGGGGCTTGGAACTCAATTATTAAGATATGTGATTGCTCAATTGAAGTCTAAAAAAATTGAACGTGTTGAGCTTGGTACAGGGACTTTTGGCTATCAACTCACCTATTATCAAAGATTGGGGTTTAGAGTTGATTGTGTAGTTAAAAACCATTTTTTACAAAATTACGCTAAGCCAATTTTTGAAAACGGTATACAGCATAAAGATATGTTGAGGCTTTATCTAAACTTAACTTAAATACTCAAGTAAAAATGCTTGGAGGAAGCTCATGAAAGTACATTACTTAGAAATCGTTTCTGAAGATGTTGATTCCGTGGTGAAAGTTTACGAAACAACATACCAAAAAACCTTCTCTGATCCAGAACCGCTGCTAGGTGGTGCAAAAACTTGCCAGCTTGATGACGGCAGTTTAGTGGGGGTACGAGCGCCACTTCGAGAGACTGAGTCTCCAATAATTCGCCCGTATTGGTTGGTGGACGACATTAATGAAGCGGTGAGTAAAGTGCAGGCGTTAGGGGCAAAAATTGCAATGCCACCGATGGAAATACCTGGTAAAGGTCAGTTTGCCATATACATTTTAGGTGCAAATGAGCACGGTTTATGGCAGCTTTAGATAAGTAAGTCTTCTAATAATAACAAGAATAGAGTAACAAAATGCTGAACATCACAAGACACAATAAGCTTTTACTTGTACTGGCATCATCTGTCATATTTGCGGTATTTATCATTGTGTGGGCAAAGCAAGACAACCCCGCATTTAGGCCACTTGTTCAAGATATGCGTTTGGTTGATACGGTACTGATTGCTGATGTACTTGACCAAGAGCGAATTGCATATTATGCCGACGTTAAAAATCATATCCTGTATGTTGACCAAGCAAACACTGAGCTGGCGCGTGTCTCATTGGCTCAAGCGGGCATAGTCATTAATTATCCAAAAATCACTCAGTACAGTGACTTAGATGAAGCTTATCAAGCCTTAATAGAACAAAAAACACGTGAACAAGCCAATGTAAATATATGGGAGCAACCTTGGTTTTTGAAAGTTGTAAGGCTTGCTATGGGCGCAGTGGTGATAATTGTATTGATTTTGAGTGTTGTTAGGCCTGCGGTACGTGCAATTATATTAGAGCAGGACAAGTAGTAAGATAAGTTTACGAGATTTGCTGTGTAACTCATTTTTATTTAAAGGAATGATCATGTTTACAGAAGAAGTTAAGTCATCAATTCACCAGAGCGTATTATGTTGGTTGGCAACTGTTGACAAAGACGGGGCTCCAAGTGTGTCTCCCAAAGAAGTGTTTGTTAGCTATAAAGACAATGAACTGCTCATAGCCAATATTGCATCAGCAAATAGTGTGCGCAATATAAAACATAACGATAATGTGTGCGTAAGCTGTGTGGATGTGTTTACGCAAAAGGGCTTTCAATTCTATGGTAAAGCAAACTATGTCGCTAAATCTGACAGCCATTTTCCTGTACTCTTTAAAGAAATAATGCCTATAACAGGGGATAAATATCCGGTTGCGGGCATTATTCATATTACGGTGAATAAGGTTAAGCCCATCGTAGCACCCAGCTACAAGCTGTTTCCTAGTATTACTGAAGCCGAGCAAATTGAAAGCGCAAAAGTCACATACGGTGTCAAATAATGAGCGTGCTCATTTTATAAAAATTAATAAAATCAATGACATAAATCTTGGAGTGGTCTAGTTTGAAGCAAGTAGAGACGTTTTTGGTCAATTCATTTGTGTTAGAGGGGTCGGGTGGTAATCCCGCTGGCGTGGTATTGAATGCTGAGCATTTATCAGGTGCAGAAAAATTACAGATAGCCCAAGTTGTTGGCTTTTCAGAAACAGCTTTTGTTACCCGCGATAAAGAGGTGGATTTTGAACTGACGTTTTACACAACAACCGAAGAAGTCGATTTTTGCGGGCATGCGACATTGGCTGCATTTTCAGTGATGTTTGAGCAGGGCATGATTAGCGCTGGAAAATACGTACAAAGAACCAAGGCCGGTATACTCGAAGTGCATATTGCACCTAATGGACAAGTCGTCATGCAGCAGCGATTACCTGACTTTTTAGGCAGCTTTTCATACCAAGTAATTTCGCCCTTAATCGGTTTGGATGATGACGTGTTGGCATCTACAGACTTGCCCATCGAAGTTGTCACGACAGGGCTTGCAGATATGATAGTACCAGTACCAAGTGGTTATCTAGATAAAGTGAAGCTCAACGAAGATTTGATGAGTGAATTTTGCAAAAAACATAACTTGGTTGGCGCGCATGTATTTGAATTGAATGATTCAAGGTCTAATTACACTGCCAGTTGCAGAAATTTCGCGCCACTTTTTGGTATCCCTGAGGAGTCTGCAACAGGCAGCGCCAGTGGTGCCCTTGCGTGTTATTTAACTAAGCACATTAACTCTGACTCAAACACAACAATTGACTATCTATTTGAGCAAGGCCGTGCCATGGAATGCGCGTCTGAAATTTCAGCGACTATCAAATTAGACAACGGGCAGGTGAGTGAGGTCAAGGTCGGTGGCTATGCCAAGGTGTTTGATAATCAGGAAGTCGCATTAGAAACGCAGTTTAGTCCCTAGCTCGGTTCTTAATGCTTGCTTGTTTTCTGCATTATCCTTTTATCAGAACGATTTAATCGGTGCTCAATATGTTTGATATCATCGCTGTCTGTATTTTAGTGATACTCGCGGCTGTTATTGCTTTGAACTATTATTTTTGTAAGGTTTTTTATCGAGCTTGGTTAGAGCAGGAAAAAGCAAACTGGATTTCTTGGGGAAAGCCATCTTTTCAAGCGTTTTATGAGGCTCAACTTGACGATTTTTACCCAATGATTTTCGGTAAAGAGTGCGTCAAGCTAAAGAATAAGGCGTTAATTAAGGCAAGCTCAGATATTAAGTTCTCATGGTATGCAGCTTTGATTTTAATCGTTACAGGCTGTGGACTTGTTGGTTTTGAAGCTAATTTAACTGCTCGTCGGGCGATTGATTAAATAAAGTCACCCCAGACCTAAATCTGTATAAAATTGTGATATTTCGATAATCGCTAACCTCATTTTTTACTCTCGACACTAATCAATCACCTCAATAGAAACTCCAAATCTGTAAATGCGAATTGAACTTTGGAACCTTATGTCTATGTTGCTTTCCATTTATCCATAACGATAAACCTAGGCTTCCATCTGTATTCTAGCCATTTGCTAAATTACTTGTCATTTCAAGGTATTTCCTTCGATTTATTCGATGACTTTAGATTACCGTCGACTGGCAGGTGCGTTCTTTTCACTGAGTAACCATGAGTTGAGTCTTTTATTAAACATTTGTTTCGTCGAGTGCTGTGAATTTAGGCTCACAGGTTATGAATTAATTTTTACGGTAATTACGTTGTGAGTTGTTTTCCCTAATAAGAGTAGGTGCCATAGCTTAGAGGGTACGCTGCTTTTAATAGAGTTTTTTTTGAATCAAGTTGTATCGGAATATGTTTGAAAGCAGGCATTAGTATAGAAAATTCTGAGCGGGTACTTTTGTGAAACAAGCAGTTTATAACCAGTGAAGTCAAAGCAAGCAATATTGCTTTGCTCTTTGCAAATACACCAACAAAAGGAACTTTTATAAATGAATAAATATCTTTCGAAGATAAGTTTACTTCATCAAATACGAAAACTGATGAAGCTGCGTAATATCAGCGTGTTTTTACTATCACTCATTTGTGTCACACAGGTACAAGCAAATCATCTTGATGAGTTTGACTTTGATAAAGACAATGGCGCTTTGGATGTCGTTGGTTGGGGCAGTCTTGATGAATTAAAAGAGCATGTATCGGCAAATTACGGTGATGCCTCTTTGCTCTTTCGCTTTGGCGTCTTAATTACGAATGCGTGGTATGACGCAAGCGCCCCTTATCACCCAACAGCGGTCGGTGTTTATTCCCATTTGGGACGCAGGCCAGCAGAAGAGGCAACCAATCGAAATATTAATACTGCGGTTATTTATGCCTCTTATCGAGTTTTAAATAGCTTTATGCCAACTTATAAAGCGTCTTGGCGTAAAATGTTATTGGACATTGGCCTGGATCCCGACAACAACAGCACTGACTTAAATACCCCGATTGGGATAGGTAATGCGGCAGGTTTTGCGGTTGTAGCTGGGCGACAGTTTGACGGTATGAACCAAGAGGGTGATACAAATAAACAGTATAATCCAATGCCATATGCAGATTATACTCAATATAAGCCGCTTAATACTGCATATAAATTGAAAAGTCCTTCGCATTGGCAGCCAGATATGCAACGTAAAGGGCTAGGTTTATATAAAATTCAGCAGTTTGTAACTCCACAGTTTGCGCTTGCAGAACCTTATTCATATGATGATCCAAATGATTTTGAAGTACCTCCTCCTTACAACAGTAATTTCAAAAATAAGCGTGCATACCGTAAACAAGCCAAAGAAGTATTGGCCGCCTCTGCGAATTTAACGGATGAGCAAAAAATTAAAGCCGAGTTGTTTGATGATAAATTCCGTTCTTTATCATATTCACTTTCGAGCAATATTGGACCTAGAAATCTATCCTTACTTGAATTCATCCAAATCGGCTTTATGACAAATTTAGCGGCATTTGATGCTGGTATTTTTGTTTGGCAAGAAAAGTATCGTTTTGATGCTGTTAGGCCATTTAGTGCGATTAGAAAGCTATACAAAGACGAATCTGTGCAAGCCTGGGGTGGTCCAGGAAAGGGTACTGTCAGTATGCAAGGTGAAGAATGGCATAGCTATTTGGAAGAAGCAGACCATCCAGAATATCCTTCAGCAACAGCATGTTTTTGTAATGCCCATGCGCAATCTTTAAGAAAACATTTTGGTGATGACAATATGGTTTATTACCTGCCAATTCCTGCTGGTTCTTCAAGAGTAGAACCTGGCGTCACACCTAAAAATGACATTGTAATTTCTTATAATAATTGGACGGATTTTGCAAAAGAGTGTGGTCAGAGCCGTGTTTGGGGAGGTGTGCATTTTCAGGCCGCAGTGGATCAAAGTGCTGAAGTATGTCCAGTATTTGGTGATCTTGCTTATGAATACGTGAGCTCTTTGGTTGATGGTAGTGCAAAGCTTAGAGTACCAAGCCAAGGACGACCATTAAGTGAATTACCAGAGCGCTTCAGTTTTGAAAATGATGATGATTGATAGGTAAATATTTTCAATTCTATCTAAGATCAATTGATTCTGTCAGAGACATGATTGTTTGGGTCGTGTCTCTCTAATTTATTCATCTTCTCATATTTTGTCCCTAAAACGGCCTTGTCATTTTTACCTATATTTAGGCATACCTAGCCTGTTTATCGTGTTGATCACCTTGGCTTTAATCATTACTTCTGCGGTTTGCCATTGTTGAATAGCGTCGTCGCTGAGCCAAATAGCAACATTGCCACGCTGTATCAACGCTCGGTTATAGGCAAACCAGTTCTTAATTTGCTTTGTCATGGTGGCTTGGGTTGCGTTATGTTTTTTGATCTGATCACGCAAAAGGTCAGAAAGTTAATTATTTAGGAAACAAGACCGCTTGATATTAAAGAGTGTGGTACTTAGGAGTTGAATTCTGGCATCACAAAAGATTTTGATCTTGTTTTCTAGAAAATTAACTATATTCATAAATTAATTAAACTTAATTGGTTAATAATGCAATAATAAAACTTATAATTTAATGCTTTATTAAAATAGCTTTAATTATCATGAGGTTTGCCTTGTTGTTTTTCTTTGTTTTACTTTTTAACATAAAGATTTTAGCTTACTAACCTGTGGTTATGAGGATTTAAAATTAATAAATTAGCTTTCTGTAGGGTTGAGTTTGTTTTATTTGGTTAGAATGATGTTGAAATAAAGTTTTTTTCGTGCAAATATATTTTCACTGTTTTAAATTTGTAATAAGGGTGTTGTTATTAAAGTTAAAATCAAAAAAAATAAAAAATCTATCTATAGATAATAAAGTAATATCTCGAAGGAGAGGGGCGATATAGTAGGTGGTGAAATAGAGTATCGTATTGGTAGTGTTGGTTATACTCGTAATTGTTTAATAGTTTCACCCACTGAAGATTATTGCACCAGAGGGTGTTATTTATAATGAAAATAGTTTTTACCATTTGATTGTTAGCGTGTAAAAATATCAAGGCTTATTTAGCGGTTTTGTGTGTATTTTAATGGTTTTTAAAAAGTATAATGAGGGTTTTGCGTTATCGGCGTTTTTAAATAACCTTTATGAGGTTGTTTTGTGTCCTGTTAATCTAAGTGGGTTTTTGAATTCTAGGTCTATTTATTAATTTAAAATATATTAAAGGAAATTGTTATGAACATTAAATTGAACAAAAAGAAAATTAAAACATTATCTGCAGATAGAAAAGTGATACCTCAAGAGCAAACAGGTGATATAGGGGGGGGGTACTATGTCACTTATTGGTGTATGCATCACATACAGTAATGGCGGCTGTTGTAGTACAGTCTCACCTACTGATGTTGATTGTACAGGTCACTGTCCTTTCTAATTTATTCAAGCACTAATAACTTGAGGAGCTGGGGAGGTTGTGTTCTTCAGCTCATATTATCAATCTAAGTTTAAGGCTTCATAATCAATATTACCAAATAGACACTTTTTACTTCGAAAGAGTCTTCATTTATTCATGTGCAAATTGTTAGGTGAGCGCATGTGTCGTTTCCGACATCGATCTTGTTATAATAATTAGTTACGTCTCGTTCCACACCAATTGATATTATTGGCTGCTTTTTAAAGCTGAGAATTTTATCTTTTTTCAAATTGCTTTTAACATTACTTTTGGTTGCTGAATCTAATGGTGAGTATAAATTAGATAATATTTTATATAATGTAGGGTCAACGATTGAAGAAGATAAAAATGGTGTTTCACGCCATTTTTTTGAGAGCAATTTTTGTCAGTTTATAACCACGCTAATTCACCAATATACTCACTGTTTTCCACGGGCTAGATATAAGTTATCTCTGAAGTGTATATTCCTTAAAAGGTAGCGCCTACCGCTCTTGACCTACAAGTATTATAAGAGGGCTTTATCGGCTCAAACAAAGCGCGAACTTGGCTTAGCCACTGAGTTTCTCTTAATGACTGGAACTTAGTGCCATCAATAATATATGGCTTTTGAAAAGAATTGAAGTATGATTCAAGAAATTTTGCTCTGTCGGTTTCAGATAGTTGGGTGATTTTTTCATGTATACTTAAAGGGATAAAAATAAACATTAAGTACAGAGTTTTTACCATGTTAATATATTCTCGGAGTCCCACAGCAATTGCTGTTTATCATTCTCTTTTAGTTATTATACACACTTATAACATTTTTTTGTCGTTACTCATTTTTTACTTTACGCGAGTATTTACGAAGCCAAGTAAAAATGGACTGGATAGTTTGTAAGGGCTTAATAGTTTTTGATAAGCTTCGTTTCACAAAGCTATACTTATAACCTTACTCAAATCGCAGTGGTTTGATTTCGACCATTTTTCTTTGATTGATACAGGGCTTTATCTGCTCGGTTGTAAAGGCATTCTAAAGAGCTGTCTTGGTTTTGCACTGAGGTTACACCACAGCTAACGGTTATGATGAGGCTGTCGTCGTCATGTTTGAGCGCCATATCTTTGATAGCCTTTCTGATACGTTCAGCCAGTTTAGTTGCAAGGTCGACGTTTCCTTCCAACAAAATAACAAACTCATCTCCGCCAATCCGCATAAAGTGCTCTGACTTGCGGATCACTTGATTAATCACTTGGCTAAAAGTAACCAGTACTTGGTCGCCAACATGATGACCATAATTATCATTAAACTGCTTAAAATGGTCGATATCTATCATGATCATAGAAAACGGTTGTTGATCTGTTTCCCACAGTTTAAGCAGTTCATTACCGACTGTATTTAGGCAGTGCCGGTTGTTTGCTTTGGTGAGTGGATCTGTTTCTGCACGTTTTTTGTGTTCGGAGATCTCCATTTGAGCATGAATGTAATTGGCTAACCAATTAGCAATGCACTCTAATTGGGCACCATCTTCAGGCTTATAAGTGTTTGGCTTTAAACTACCTAAATTCAGTGTGCCAAAGCATGTGCCTGAGTGCTGCAATGGGGCATCAACACAGGACCCTAGGCCGCCCTTGTGTAAGATTTGGCAATCGAGGTCTTTACTTTGTGCAAGGTTATTGTTTATTTCCAATTGCTTATTGGAATAAACTCGGCCAACCATAGTGCTGCTGATGGGTAGAATGGTATTTGCCTCAATGGCGTTGTTGCCAAACAATGCGAATACTTCTAATGTTTCGTCTGACCCATTATTCAAGCAAACACTCGCTCTATCTGACCCAATAATTTGCGGAAGCCAATTTGAAATTAAAGTTAATGTCTCATGCAAATCATTAGACTGCGACAACTCGTTTATAAATGTTATCGGTAGACAAATTGTGTCATGACTGGGTGAAGAAGACATACACATCGGCTAAAGGTGGTTGGTCACAGGCTTAGAGTATAGTTCAAGTACCAAAATCAACTAAGTTGGCAGGAGATAAAAAGCATCAACTTAAAAAGTCGATGCTTTTGGTGTAAAGGTTGAAATAGTTAGCCTATGGTTGCCTACATTGCTCGCTATCAAAGTCGACAATGATGCTGGTGTCTTTTGCATCACCAGAAACTTTTAAATATGACCAATACTGATTGCCAGCTGGGACGGTGATACACTCAGAAGTGGTACCAGAGTTAGACTCCGCATCTTTATCCCCATCACTTGGCCAGCCGCCATTTTTGTACAAGATATGTAAGTTGTTTTTGCCATGTGCAGTGGTGATGGCGATGTGATTTGCTGAGTTAACGCCGCCAACGCTCAGCCAAAGTGTGCCATCATCACCAAGGCATGCGGCTTTTCCAGCTTCTAACCGACCGCCAGAAATCGGTGATTGGGCTGCGCAGGCATTGGGCACAGGTTGTATTGCATCGTTTGGTTTGATGGTTACTGTATAGTCTTCAACCTCACCGTCGCCAATATCGCCGCAAGCCGAGACAGCTTCACCATTGTATTTCATTGCGATACGCATACGCGCTGATTTACCCACATTACCAGTTGGGATAGCGAGAGTACCAGTGACAGGGCCTTTGCCAGATAGATTATTCAGTACTTGCTCTGACTGTTCAAATTGACCGTTGTTATTAAAGTCAATCCACGCAGCCCAGTGCTCTGTGTAATTACCACCTGGCGTTAAGGTAAATTGATTATCGCCTTCGGTTAGCTCAATCACTTGTGAGGTAAAATCACTGTATCCATTTGCTTGTGACGGATTACTGAATGCACCTGATTGCACATTGGCTATCCATTCATATTTTGTATTACCTGATGCTTGACAGTAGCGCATGGTACTAACACTGACATTCGCTTGAGCGCTATGGTTTAGACCATCATTGTCGGTGACGGTTAAGGTAGCAGTGTAATCACCAGCCTCTGTATAGTTGTGGGTAGGATTTGCTGAACTACTGGATTGACCATCACCAAATTGCCACAGGTAACTGATAATGTTGCCATCTGGATCAACCGAGTTAGTGCTATTAAATTGAATTGGCTGTCCGGCTTCACCAGTATAAGGGCCGTTTGCAACGGCAACAGGAGCAAGGTTTTGCGCTTTGATTTGACTTGTTGCAGTATCTGAGGCGGTGTTCCCGTCGTTGTCAGTGACGGTTAACTTCACCGAAAAAGTGTCAGCTCGGCTATAAGAGTGTGATGGATTGGCCTCTGTTGATGTATTACCATCGCCAAATTCCCACAAATAAGCTGTAATGCTGCCATTTGTATCAAATGAGCCTGCGCTGCTAAAACTGATTGGACTGTCAATCAAACCAGAGTAGGGGCCATTTGCTTGTGCGACTGGCAGCTCAGAATCGGTAGCTCTTTCATAGTAAACAAGGAGTGTTGCATCACTGTATTCTAAAAATGGGTCAATCAAAAGGTTGAGTGTACCACCGCCTGCGGATAATTCGCAGTATTCACTTAGCCTCGGGGCACTGAATGGCCCGCAATCAAATGTCTCTTTAGTGGGTATTGCGTTCATGCTGGCGTATAAATCAGGGTCGCCTTGATACCCGCCTGTCATTACCGCAACTGTGCGCAGCGCATCAGCTGGGATCTCGTATTGGTAGGTTTTAGGATCAGCGCCTTTTGCAGACTGTAAGTCTTTTACTTCGGCGAGAAAAACACGTTCGCAACCAGCGCAAAGCGTGTTGTCACTTCCTGATATGACGCTGAGTGTTGCATTAGAATAAGCGCTATAAGCATCAATGGCGGCGTGATAACGCTCGACACTCGATGGCGCTGACAAAGTCACTAATTCAGGAGATCCTGCACTTCTAAAAGAGATGAAATCGGCATCCCAATTATCCCCTGTTTTAGTAGGCGCTTTGCCTTTTGAAACATACATATCCGGATCTTCATCGTATCCGTCAAGATAAAATGCGACGGCTTGCGTTCCCTCTGGTATTTGAATCTCGAAGTTATCAACTTCTCCTTTTGCACCGGATAGGTTAGTAAATGATTGGAGCACTTCGCCTTTTGGCGGTACGACTGCGCCTGAA
The DNA here is from genome assembly GCF_057197785.1 of Pseudoalteromonas sp. MMG033. Lineage (NCBI taxonomy): Bacteria > Pseudomonadati > Pseudomonadota > Gammaproteobacteria > Alteromonadales > Pseudoalteromonadaceae > Pseudoalteromonas > Pseudoalteromonas sp. MMG033. The sequence continues at coordinate 4,087,064 of NZ_CM170070.1, read as the reverse complement.
GTGCCATCCCAAGGGTGGTCCGCGTTACTGGTATACTCGCCTAAGCCAGTGGCAATGAGATTGGCGTTTGACCAAAGTGTCGCGCGGGCAGGGCCGTGGAGGGCTGCTGTCATACGATCGACCTGATCTTTAGTGAACATGGCGTAGTTATCGGAGTAGTGCATGAAGTTTTCGGTATTGGTGGCTTGCCCTAAGCAGTTTTTAGCATTCTCTTGCAATATGCTGCTACTCATTTGTGGCGTATCACAGGCACCGTCACCGGTGGCGTTACAAAACGCTTCTGAATGGATAGTACACCCACCATCAAACGTGTGAGGTAAATTTAACCAATGGCCAAATTCATGGGTTAATACAGAACGAAAGTTCTCATTGGTATTTGCACCAATGTAATCGCCATTATAGACAACGCGTGAAAGTCCATTTTGCGACATGCTCAGTTGCGGGTACCAAGCAACGCCTGAATTATTGGTTTTACCATCATCATACAAGTCTTGCTGAACATAAATATTCATATACTTGAAATTGTCCCAAGCATCAGCGGCGATTTGCTCATCAACCCCGCTGCCTTTGCCATACCCAGCTTTTTCTGGGTAGCGTACGATCCCTGTTGTTGGTTGTCCATTTGGGTCGATTTTGGCTAAAACAAATTCAATGTTTAGATTTTTGCGGATTGCTTGGAATTCAGGGGAAATAGGGCCATCATCTGTAATAAGCCCTAAAAAGTCTTGATTAGATTTATTCAGTCCATCGATGACTTTTTGCTCTGTCAGACAATAATTCCCTGACTCACAGTTATACCTATCCCCATAAATATGTACTACGACGGGAATATAATACCTTCCTGGCACACCATTGCCATTTTTTGCAGCTAAATCATCTTGGGCTGCAAGGGTATTCATGATGTGTGATGAGAAGCTTGAACTTATCTTTGCTTGTCGGGCGTTTTCTTTTTGAATTGCAGACCAGCTTTGGCTGTTATGGTCAGTGCCGCAGATTTGTCCCTCGTGTTTATGTGTGCTTAATTCAGCCATGCTAGTTTGTAATTGTTGGTTTTGTATACTTTCTCCAGCATAGGAATTAACCGATGCACAAAGCAGTGCTGCGGTGATGCAATTGAGTTTTAGCGATTGTTTAGGCCATAAACAGGCTGTTTTGGTTAAAGACATGTTGTTCTCCTGTAATCCATTTTTATTGTTAATAAAAGGGAGAGTTTATTGGTTTAACTTGCACCTTAGTTAACAAATGGCATAGCTGCCTTACCTCTTGATTGTGATTTAAAATTTATATTTATTAGTTACTTAATGTGTTTGTTTATTTCAAAATTTAGTATCACTTTGTAATAAACGTTTCTTAACTTACATCAATGAAAATAAATTGTATACAATATATTTTATTTTGTTTTTCTAGGTTTGAGACATATTTGAAGTTGAGTGAGTAAAATGCTGATGAAATATATGAGGTTAAGATCGTTTTATGAGTTACTTTTTTGATTGTGGTAGGAATGGGTGTATGACAACTAAAGAAATACGTTCGTTAAGTGCTGAGTGGTCGATACACGCTCCAATGGATTATTCTGAGTGTGGATAAGTCCATAACTTGGAATGAGCATGGCGTAGTTCCAAATTACCTTATGGAAAGTCAATATGTATTGGAACGGTCACTAACACTCATTACGCGGATTGATTAATTGCCTTAGCCCCATTCAACTATTCACTGTGGAGTTTTAGCTTTCAATACAGCGTGTTAGGAGTTGAATAGTCTTTCAGTAAATTACATTTAAATATCATAAATTATATTTAAATCATCACAGTGAAGATAAAAAATAAATAAAAAACTCATATTAGAGTTTTTACTTAAACCCACCTTTAAAAAAACAAATTTAGAATTAAATATTACTACCTATTTTAGGTAAGTCGTATTAATATTCGCCGCCTTTCTAGGAACGATTGAAAAATTGAACAGGATTTTGATTACTTTTTGTAGAAAAAGTTCACTGTAATTGACATTTCACAATGTGCGTTGTGCTGTCTATCAAGGTGCTTAGACTCTACCTAGTGATATCAAATTTGATTTGAATAGAGTAGTAATAGATCAATGACAACAAATCCTCGTTACAAAGAAGAAAAGCCGGCATTTCTTCGCTCGATACGTGTAAAATATTCGGCGCTATTTATCGCAATCTCTGTGTTCTTTATAGCAGTGGTTTCGATTAACTTTTTTCTTATATCTAAAACAGAAAAAAGCCTCAATGAAGTAGGTAATAAATTTAATCCTGCCATTTCTGCGGTTATCAATGCTGACAGAGACTTATATCAAGCCCATTCTGCGGAACAACACGTGTTGTATAGTGACAACCTATCGCAAAACTACAACATTATTTATAGAGATTATAAAGAAAATGCTAAACAAGCATTGGAACGAATGAATAAATATCGTGAACTGATGCGCGATTATCCAAGTGCACTGTCTCCGCTTTCTGGTTTTGATAGGCAGTATCAGACTTGGCTTGTTGAATCTCAAAAAGTGTTTAATTTGATGAACCAAGGGAACAAGACTGCGGCAATCAGACAAAGCGAAGGGGCAGCAACAAGAAGCTTTGATGCACTGAGAGACTACTTTAATGCTGCAGGTGAAAAGGCAGATAGCATTAGTGAGCGTGTCAGCACACAATCCATAGCTGAAGTACAAAGTACTTTGACTGTGATTTTAGTCTTCAGCGCATTGGTCATTGCCTTGATTGTTGCGATTGGTTTGGTTGCACCGAAGCGAATGACCATTGCACTGAATGACTTAGTAGTTCAGCTGAGAGAAATGAGCCAAGGTGATGGTGACCTTACTAAACGTATAAACTCTACAAGACAAGATGAAATTGGTGATGTTGCCAATGAGTTTGACAAATTTATTTCAGGCTTGTCTGAACTCATTCGCACCATAGTAGATGAATCTATGACCGTTGCACAGGGCGTAGAGTCACTTGAAAAAGGCGCTAAGCACATTCATGACACCTGTTCGGATCAACTACAGTCAATTGAAGTCATTGTAACTGCGGTGAATGAAATGTCTTATGCGATCAGAGAAGTAGCTGAAAATGCCAGTTCCACAGCGGAAGATTTAGCCGGTGTAAATAGGCTAACAGAAGAAGGCGCTAACATTACCAATAATACCGTAACAGAAATAAATCAACTGTCCGAAATCATTGAGCATGCAGCTGGCACTATCTCAAAAGTATCTGAAGATTCAACGAACATTACTTCTGTGTTGGATGTGATCCGCGGAATTGCAGAGCAAACCAATTTACTGGCGCTCAATGCCGCCATTGAAGCAGCTCGAGCAGGAGAGCAGGGTAAAGGGTTTGCGGTAGTCGCAGATGAAGTAAGAACCCTAGCAAGCAAAACACAGCAATCGACAGAGAATATTCAGCAAATGATCGCAAACTTACAAAGCGGTGTAGAGCAAGCTGTAACCTCTATTGAACAAGGGAATGAGACAACGCACTCAACGGTGACGTGTTCAAATCAAACTTTAGCGTCTCTTGGTAAAATTGCTTCAGCGTCACAGCGTGTCTCTGATATGGCGATACAGACAGCAACGGCGACAGAAGAGCAAAGTAAAGTAACAGATGATATCAGCAGCAATTTGACGCAAATGTCGGAAGGTACAAGATTAAATTTTGATACCGCAGTAGAAAATGGAGAAATTGCCGATCAAACTATGTTAAGTGCGCAGCGTCTGCGTGAGGCCGTGGGTGGGTTTAAGCTGAGTTAACTCACTTCAACTAATCTTAAAAAGCGATTGCCTAGTATTGGCTGGGCCATCGCTTAATTTCATTAATCTCTTCAACTCCTTTCAAGCGTCTCTTTACTCGTAGCTCATAGCAACTTTTTGAAATTGATGTAAGTATACATTTTTATTGTATTTATATTATTCATCTACACAACAATAAGGAATCATTTTGTGGCTAGAGAGTATAACGGCGGGTGCTTGTGTGGAAACATTCGATTTGTCGCTTCAGGTGAGGCGCGCAATCCACATACTTGCTCGTGTAAAATGTGTCAGCGTCATAGCGGTTCATTAACTCAAGTATGGGTTGAGTTTGATAAAAAAGACGTTAACTGGGTTGGACCGGGGGGGATCACGAAAACTTGGCGCTCTTCAGACTATTCATCACGTAGCTTTTGCGACGTGTGTGGTAGCACGTTAGGGGCTATAGATGACGACCCAGTGATTGCTTTAGTGCTTGGCACTTTTGATTCGCCCAATAGAGTCGCACTTAGGCCAACCTCACATTCCTATGTATCAAAAAAGCCGAAGTGGTGGCATGTTATCGCTGAGGTTTGATAACCTCACAAACTGGTGCATTAATAGTTAAGGAGCGCGAAATGATAAAAAATACAATTAAAGTGATCACATGTGGTGTTCTGTTAAAGCGTGTATCTGGTGGCAGTGGTGGAGATCAACTCCCAAAAGAAAAAAGGCCGAGCTCGGGCAGCTAATGACACAAGCTTGTCGTAATTATCAGTAAACAAATTAGTCAACTTGGGGAAAAACTATATGAATCAACATGAAAAACTCAATTACGTGGAGTTTGCTGCAAATGATTTGCAAGCGACAAAAGCTTTCTTTACTCAGGTTTTTGGTTGGGAATTCGTCGATTATGGCCCCGAATACATTGCCTTTTCAAACCAAGGGCTAGATGGCGGTTTTTACAAGGCAGATCTATCGAGTCAAGTTACAAGCGGTGGCGCGCTATTGGTGTTTTACAGTAATGATATAAAGGCAACACAGGCCAAAGTGACTGAAAGTGGCGGGGAAATTGTAAAACCTATTTTTGAATTCCCAGGAGGATGTCGCTTTCACTTTGTAGAGCCTAGCGGTAATGAATTCGCTGTTTGGTCAGAAACGCAGTAGTTTGATTTAATTATCTCAGTTAATTAAAAAGCACAACTGATCCATACCGTTACTCAATTCGTTTAGTGAGAAAAGACTAATACGAGATAAAGGTATGTTTGGATTTTTAAAACCTGACCCAGTAAAAAAACTCAGAAAGGCCTACGACAAAAAGCTTGAACAGGGTATGCATGCGCAAAGAAATGGAGACATTAAGGGCTATGCCATGTTAACAGCTGAAGCTGAGGCTATTTGGAAAGAGATTGAGGCATTGCAAAATAAAAGCAATTAGCTTGAAGTTGTTGCGATTAATCATGCACAAAAAACGGCCATTCTGAATCAAGGTATGGTCGTTTTCACTAGTTTATTCTTATTTATGGAATAAATGCTCCCACTTCACTTACTGTAAGATGTTATTTATTGTATCCTCCTTGTGAATATGTATTAAAAACAAGGACAACATACGGATGATGACATCGGTTTTCAAATCGGCCAGATTTGCCGCACTCTACACAATAATTGCTGGCACGACATTGTCTGCATACGCTAACTCCGTAGACGACCTCATTAAAGACACCATGGAAAAACGCAATATTCCTGGGTTGCAACTTGCAGTGGTAAAGAACAATAAAATAGTAAAAGCCCAAAGCTATGGTGTGGCAAACTTACAACATGACGTACCGGTTAAAAATAGCTCTATTTTTTCGATAAATTCAATGACCAAAGCCTTCACAGGGGTTGCCTTAATGCAATTGGAGGAGCAAGGCATATTGTCAATTGATGATGAAATTGGCAAGCATTTACCTGATTTACCAAAAGCGTGGCAAAAGATTAAAATCAAGCATCTGATGGCCCATACCTCTGGTTTACCGCGGATTTTAAGCGGATATAACATAGACTTAATTGTCAGAGGCAACCCAAAAGCGTCTTGGGATAAAGTGCAAGCATTACCTATGGCGTCTGAAGTGAATAGCCAATTTTCTTATAACCAAACTGGTTATGTGATTGTCGGTAAAATTATTGATAAATACGTTGATGGTAACTTTATTGAGTTTATAACAGAGCATCAGTTAAAACGCGCCAAGATGAATTTAACCGCTGACGCTGGTTTTGAGTATATGACGCCAGTAATTAAGGATCAGGCGCAGCAGTACGTTTATGATGGTCAAAACAAACGCTTTATAAATATTCAGGGTCAGTTTTCATACATGATGAGAACCGCAGCAGGTATGAATTCAACTGCGACAGAATTGGCCAATTATCTGATTGCACTAACAAACAAAAAACTGACTAAAAACTTGGATGGGCTTTGGGCACCGGTGGTGCTAAATGATGGCACCATTAGAGGCTTTGACAAGCTGCAAAATGGTTATGCCATTGGCTGGCAAGTGATAGACAGAGAAAATCACCCAGCGGTTAGTGCCAGCGGCGGTAACGCGGTAACCATGGTGTATTATCCAAAAGACAATGTGTCTGTGGTTGTGCTAACAAACCTCGCTGGTGCTCTACCCATTCATTTTGCCGATAAAATAGCAGCAGAATATATCGAAGGGTTTGCGTTGTAATTTCCAGCATTATGAGTGGTACGGTCTGATTACAACTATCAGGCCGTTTAATACGAGTGAAATAGCATAGGTCTTTAGGAGGGGGACACCGATATAGTTCGTAAAACAGCTTCCTTATTATTCACACCATACAACGCTCCTTATTATTCACACCATGCAACGCTCCTTGTTATCAAACCAAAATAATTATTCAACAATATATCTTTAAGATATTTTCTCGATATATAAAAGCATGAGGGAAAATAATGAAAGGAGCTCTACCTAGTTTTTTAATTTTATTTTTAGAAGCTTGCATGCCAAGCAATGTCTACGATGCACCTAAAACGATGGACTTAATAGCCAAAACAGAAGCAGCCGCACCAAACTCTATTTATGGCGTTTATCGTTTTAAAGTTAAGTCTGCCGCAAGGCGAGGAAGTGTTGTATTTTTAAATACGGAAGATGATTATCGTGATAGGCGCAGTGTTGCAATCGTACTGGATTTAGAGGAAATAAAACAGCTTACTGAACTGCATGGACAAAGTCCTGAGGTGTTCTTTTTGAATAAACAAGTAGAAGTTGTTGGCGAGGCGTATAGAGCAAAAGTTAATCTTTATTGCTTACCGGGTGTTAAACCAACGCAGTACTATTACCAAACACGGATATCAATACAAAATTATGATTTTATTAAAGTAATAAACGAGATAGGAGAGGTGACTTAAAGCAAGGTTCAAGTCACCCAAAAGACTATTTTCGAAGTGAAATTGAGTTCGCTTCGATATCAATCTTGCCTTGCTTAAATAAGCCACCAATGGCTTTTTTAAAGTTAGCTTTACTGGTTGAGAAAGCTTGCTTGATAAGCTGAGGGTCTGACTTGTCACCTAAAGGTAAAAAGCCGTTGTTTTCTTCTAGCTTGGCAAGGATTTGCTCACCAAGGCCTGAAATCTTCTCGATCCCCGGTTTTTCAAGTAATACGTCGATTTTGTCGCCTTCGCGTACTTGCTTGATAAAGCCTTTCATACGCTGGCCGATGTACATACGCTTAAATACGGTATTAAAGAACACCATGCCAAAGTGCGTTTCATTGATAACGACTTTGTAGCCAAGATCTGTTTTAGCAGCCACGATTAAATCGACTTCTTGGTTTTTCTCGTAATTCGCAGGTGTTTTATTAACAAACTTATTGAGGTTACTTGAAGCACATAAACGCTTACTGGCATTGTCCAAGTAAAGCTTTACAAGGTAGCTATAGCCTTCACGCATTTTTGGCTTTTGCTCGTTGTATGGCGCCAGTACATCTTTTGCGATGCCCAAGTCCATAAATGCACCAACTTTGTTGATTTGCTTCACACGAAGTAAGGCAAATTCACCCACTTGTGCAATGGGATCTTTTGTAGTTGCACAGGCATGACCTTGGTTATCTGAGTAAATAAAGACTTCGACGTTATCGCCTTCTTCTAAATATTCAGGTTTTTCATCCAAAGGTAAAAATACATCACCCAATTCTTTGCCGTCGAGGTATGCGCCTTCTGCACAGATCTCTTCAATCATTAAAAATTGCTTAGTTCCTAGCATGGTTTATTCCTCAGTTGGCTTTGGTTTTCTGCGAAGTGGTGCATGACCATCCACATCAAATGGTGCTGCAATTGGTTTTTTCGGCGCTTTAGGCTTTTTAGTAAACTTGCGTTTTTGTTCTGGCTTGTTCGCTTTTTGCGGCTTCTTACCTTTATAAGCAGGCTTTTTCGGCTTTTCTTTAAAGCCTTTAAACTTACCTTCTAAGCCTTCTACAGTGTGGAAAGTCAGTTCTTCTTTTAAGTACTGAGCAATCGCCTTGTAGCTCTTCCAATCTTTTGGACCAACCAGTGAAGCTGCTGTTCCTTTGAATCCAGCACGTCCTGTACGACCGATACGGTGAACGTATTCTTCCGCTTGTTTTGGTAGGTCAAAGTTGATTACGTGTGTCACGTTTAATAGGTCAAGACCACGTGAAGCGACATCAGTAGTCACTAACACTTTATAAATGCCACGGCTGAATGCATCCATGATATCTAGTCGCTTGTTTTGCGCTAAATCACCTGCAAGGCCAATTGCTTTGATGTCCATCTCATTTAACAGCTCGCTTAAACGTGTGGTATCTTGGCGAGTCGCGGTAAAGATGATGCACTGGCCAACTTCGTCTTGTTGAACAAAGTGTTTAAGTAACGCTTCTTTGTGATCAAGATGGTCTGCGAAATACAGCGCTTGCTGAATGTCGCCATGCTTTTCGTTGCTGCCACTTAATAAAATCTTTTTTGGAGACTTTAAAAGTGATTTGGCAGTGATCTCAACTTGTGCGTGCTCTAAAGTTGCTGAGAACAACATGGTTTGGCGAAGACGGTGGTCTGCTTGGCTGTTAATTGCATTTAGCTGCTTGTCAAAACCCAAATCAAGCATTCGGTCTGCTTCATCAAAAATAAGTAATTCAAGGCCAGACAAACGAAGCGATTGCTGTTCTAAGTGGTCAGTAATGCGACCCGGTGTGCCAATCACAAAGTGCGGATTTTTACGTAGCGCTTTAACCTGATCATTAAAGTTCTCGCCACCGAGTACCTTCGTGGCTGTCATCGCAGTACCAGCGATTAATAGACGGCACTGTGAAAATACTTGGTTGGCAAGTTCACGGGTAGGAGCAACAATGAGTACACGTGGGTCGCGTTTACTCAGCGCTTTTTGCTTCATTACACGCTGGACAGCAGGTAATAAAAACGCCAAGGTTTTTCCTGAACCGGTTTTTGACTGGGCAAAAACATCGTGGCCTGCAAGTGCGGTAGGGATAGCATGAGCTTGGATCTCTGTTGGCTCATTAATTCCTTGATGTTGTAATTGCTTCTCAAAGCGTAGGTCAAGGCCGAGTTCGGAAAATCTCAAAGTTACTTTCTCCAATCATTATTCTAAAAAACGCGCCATTATAGCAAAGTGCCAGACAAAGGCACTATATAAATATAGGGTTAAAACTGTTTTTGCTTTTGTTTTAATCACTTGGAACAAAAACTCAGCACTTGATTCTGCGCGTTTTGCATTTGTTTCATAAATCCGTAAAATACACGCCTCAGCGCCGGATTTACGATTCGGTTTGTGCCTACGCGTCGTGTTTAAGTGTAGGTTGTTTTAAAGCTTATAAAAGAGAATTATTATGACTAAACCTTATGTTGTTTGTGCAATGTATAAGTTCGTTTCATTGCCTAACTTTGAGCAGATCCGCCAACCTTTATTGCAAGTAATGGAAGAAAATGAAGTGCGTGGTACGCTACTTCTAGCAGAAGAAGGTATTAACGGTACCGTTGCAGCGCAGCGTGAAGGCATTGATGCATTACTAGCATGGCTAGACAAACAACCCGGTTTAGACAACATCGTTTACAAAGAGTCTTACGACGAAACATGTCCGTTCTACCGTACTAAAGTTAAGTTGAAAAAAGAGATCGTGACCATGGGTGTACACGGTATCGACCCGAAAAAAGTGGTAGGTACTTATGTTAAGCCTGAAGATTGGAATGCCCTTATCTCAGACCCAGAAGTAGTACTTGTTGATACACGTAACGATTACGAAATTGAAATTGGCACGTTCAAAAACGCGGTTGACCCAAAAACTAAAACTTTCCGCGAATTCCCTGAATGGGCTGAAAAAAATCTAGATCCTAAGAAGAATAAAAAAGTAGCTATGTTCTGTACTGGCGGTATTCGCTGCGAAAAATCAACTGCTTACATGAAAGAGCAGGGTTTTGAAGAGGTTTATCACCTAGAAGGCGGTATTCTTAAGTATTTAGAAGACGTGCCAAAAGAAGAGACAATGTGGGAAGGTGAGTGTTTCGTATTTGATAACCGCGTCGCAGTTGACCATGACCTAAACAAAGGCTCTTACGAGCAATGTCACGCATGTCGCATGCCTATCACTGAGGAAGAAATGCAATTAGAGCAGTACATGGAAGGGGTTTCTTGCCACCACTGCTTCGACAATGTGACTGAAGAGCAAAAAGCTCGCTTTGCAGAGCGCCAAAAGCAAATGGAACTGGCAAAAGAACGTGGTGAAGGTCATATTGGTCACGAAGCGCAAGAAGCACTGCGTCAACGTAAAGAGCAAAAGCAAGCGCAAAAAGAAGCGCAGCGTAAGCAATCTGCTTAATTTGCTCTAGCTTTTAAAAAGCAATATCGATTTTTAACGCCCTCGGTCATATGGCCGAGGGCGTTTTTTTTGAGTGTCTCAACACCTATTCCTTCTATTTATTTTATAAATATACGTAAATTCAATGGATTATAATTTAGTTTTCTGATTAAAGAATAAATTTGAGCGTGCTCAATAATATTTGTTGCTGATTTGGGTTCCCCTGACATGTGCGCTTATACTCAAGTAGGATAAGTTTATATCGCACAATAATAATGCATGCGCCAACTCAATCAGAATTAACCATTTCACTTCAAGCTTTTTCCAAGCAAAGTCATCAATTTTGGTCTTTACAGATCTTAGGCTGGCTTGGTTACACCGTCGTTGTATTTATCTCGATTATTCATCCACAGTTTGATGACAGCAACTTTAACTTAATTGGCCAGTTATTGAATTTGGCAGTTGAGGTGGGGTTTGGCTTTATCTTGTCGTTTTTACAGTGGTCGATCATCCGGCGTATCGTGCATTGGCCGCTCAAGCGTACTTTAATAGCAAGCTTTGTCAGCGCCGCTATTTTAGGCTTGGTATTTAATATCATTAAGCTGGCTTCATATAAAACCATTGTTTACAACCAAGTATGGTATCAAGAACTTAATATGCTTGAGTTTGGTGGCTGGTTTTTGTTTTCGGTCTCTACCATGTTTGTGTGGACAGCAATATTTTTTATTATGCTCTACAACGCGCGTTTGCAAAAAGAGCATGAAATGTTGCTTAGAGCCCAAACGGCGGCAAAAGATGCACAGCTGCAAATGTTAAGATATCAGCTAAATCCTCACTTTATGTTTAACACCATGAATGCCATTTCGACTTTGATCATGAAAAAAGAGAATGACATGGCACAAGAGATGTTAGACAAACTCTGTGATTTCTTCCGTGCGTCACTCCAACACGATACAACAGATGCAAGCCATCTAGGCAAAGAGCTTGAGCTAATCGAATTGTACTTGAGTATTGAGAAAGTACGATTTGGTGAACGCCTAAAGGTTAATTTTGATATCAACGACACGGCAAAGCAGGCCAAAATCCCCCCTTTGGTTTTACAGCCGATTGTAGAGAACGCCATTAAATACGGGGTTGAAGCGAGAAAACAGCAAAGCCTCATAGATATTCAGGTTACTAAACAAGAAAAGCATTTAAAGATCTTGGTCGAGAACGACGGGGGCGCCTCAAACAAACCCAATGAAAAAGGCTTTGGGATAGGGTTAAGTAACACCAAAGAGCGCCTAGAAACCTTTTTTGGTACGCCATGTGAACTCGACGTTGAAAATGGTCATACAAAAACACGCGTCACATTGATTATCCCCTTTGTGATAGCAAAATAAGAATTGGAAACAAATATGATTACTGCAGTACTGGTGGATGATGAACCTCTGGCAATAGAAGGTCTAAGACTTAGACTTGAGAACATATCTGATATTCAGATAGTCGCAGAAGGGTTTGACGGCGATGATGCAATTCGCTTGTGTCATGAGCACCAGCCAGATGTATTGTTTATAGACTTAAGGCTGCCGGGACTCAGTGGCCTTGAAGTGGTGCAAGGTTTACAGTCAGATACGATGCCGCTGGTTGTCTTTGTCAGTGCGTATAGTGACTATGCGATAGAAGCTTTTGAACTGAACGCTTTGGATTACCTCATGAAGCCTGTGAATCTTGGCAGGCTTAAAAAAACAGTAGACAGGATCCGTGACTCTCTCAGTGAATCAACTCGGTCTCAAAAGAGTGAAGAAAAAGCCAAGCTTTTAAAAGCGCTAGGTGAGTCGTCGGGGTTAAGTATTTCACAGTTACAAGAGTGGTTAGATAAAGAAAGCGCGCCCTTTCCTACAAAACCAAGGCATGAATTACTGATCAAGAATCATGACAATGAGCAAGTGTTCTTATGCGTTGATGACATTATGTGGGTTGATGCTGCTGGGGATTACATGTGTATTCACACTGATAAGGAAAACTATGTTGTGCGGATCACGCTCAAGCGGCTCTGTGAAGAGTTAGACAATGCGACGTTTGCACGCATTCACAAATCCACCTTGGTTAATGTGAATTTTGTTAAAAGCTTTACCACACTAAAGAATAATGAATCGATGTTGGATTTAGGGGGAGATATCCGGCTTAAAGTGAGTCGGAATTATAGTGACACATTGAAGTCATTACTGAAATCTCGTGCGGGAAATACATTTATGTAGTCATTATGCCTCACATTTCATCGTGCAATTGTTTCGTTTTGTCGTGCGCGGTGCAGCTGCACCAGCATTGACGCAAAATTGCACCGCGATAGCGCATTTCAATTGTCACATTATTATCTTTCTATCAATATTTTAACTGCCAAATTTACATTTTTAATTTGCATTTAAACTAAATGCATTTGGCCAAATGACAACGATAAATGTGCGAATGTTCACAGTGTGATGTTTTTAATTAAGAAAATATCAATATGTACTGTGGGTAAATGTGGAAGTGATGAAATGAAACCAACAGTAAACCAAGTGTTTGGCGTTTGCCTGCTGAGTGCGACACTGCAAGGGTGTGGCGGGGGCGCTGAAACGAACACTGATACCAGCCAAATCTCACCAGAAGTTCCCGTATCTGATTGGCAACTCGTATGGAGTGATGAGTTCGATACAGACACCATTGATGCCAACAAATGGCTGCACGAAGTTAATTGTGCAGGTGGCGGTAACAATGAGCAACAATGCTATACAGACAGTAATGACAATTCTTATATCGATAATGGCGTACTCCATATTGTCGCTTTACCGGCGGCAGAGGGGAAGCAAAAACCCTATACGTCAGCAAGGTTAAGTTCTAAAAACAAAGCAGATTTCAAGTATGGACGTTTTGAAGTGCGGGCGAAATTACCATCTGGCCAAGGAAGTTGGCCAGCATTTTGGCTGTTACCCACAGATGAGGCATACGGTGGATGGCCAAAGTCCGGTGAAATTGATGTGGTTGAGTCGGTAAATCTAAAAGCAAAACGAGAAGATGGGACCTTAGAGCGACATGTATATGGCACTTTACATTATGGTAAAGACTGGCCAGACAACGAATCAAGTGGCAAAGAATACTTATTACCAGATGATATGAACCCCGCGGATGACTTTCACACTTATGCCATTGAGTGGCAAGAAGGGGAAATTCGTTGGTATGTGGATGGCTACCTATACCAAACTCAGCGCCGTTCACAAGCGCTTTATAATGGAGATGGTGATGCTGTTGGGCTAATTTATCGCGGATGGTTCACAGAGTACTTCGGACAAGATTCTGGTGAGTTAGAAACCCATTGGGACAACGCGCCGTATGACCAAGCATTCCATATGCTACTCAATCTTGCAGTTGGGGGGGACTGGCCTGAAAGCGTGAACGAATTAGGCGTCGATGCCTCTGCTTTTGCCAACGGTCAGCATTTTGAGATCGATTATGTACGTGTGTATCAATGCCAAATTAACCCAGAGACAGGTAAAGGGTGTGACACAGTACGTGGTGGCTTTGATAGCTTAGAGGATGCATTAGTGGAGGGCAAAGCACCCACACCAATTCCGCCTTCTTCCGGCATCGCTCAGGATCTAGATATTTTTACTGGTACACCCAATCCTAATTGGCCTGCTTGGGACTGCTGTGGCGGGTCGACACCAGCCTTAGTCGATGACACTGAAAAAGGCGCTGTGTTTGAATTTGTGGTTGGAGAGACCCCAACCGTGAATGGGTTTATTTCTCGCGAGGATTTTATTACTGACCCCGAGGGTGAAGCCACGCCTTTTGATGCAAGCCCGCTTATAAGTAGTGGTACGCTGAGCTTTGAAATGAAGGTAGTGAGTTTACCAAGTGCTGCAGACACCCCTTGGCTTTTAAAAGTTGAAAGCGTTGACGCATCAACGGTAGCCGAAGTTGCCTTGACCAGCAGTGTTGAAGGTCAAGCACCGGCACTTGGACAGTGGCAAACGTATACATTTCCTTTGCAAGCTTTGGTCGATAGCGGACTTACTCCGAATGCAATCGATGCTGTGATGATATTCCCAACGTGGGGCAGTGGCGAGGGCGCGGTATATCAAGTTACCAACATGCTCATTGCTGGCGATGGCGTATCTGCGCCTCAACCATTTGTCGTTTTTGAAGAGTCGATTAATCCAGATTGGCCATTATGGGACTGCTGTGGAGGCACAACACCACAAATTGTTGAAGACGATGCCCAGCACGGCAATGTTGCTGAGTTCTCTGTGGGGAGTGAACCAACTGTCTTAGGTTTTATATCACGCACTGACAATACCTCCGAAGCAGGGGGATCACCAGCACCGTTTGACGCCTCACCGATGTTTGACAATGGCATGTTTCAATTTGAAATGAAAGTCGTTAATGCGCCAGCGAACGCCGAATCGGTTTGGAAGTTAAAATTAGAGAGCAACAATGCTGAAACCGCTGCAGAGCTCGACCTGAACAGTAGCATTGAGGGTTTAGCACCGGTTACAGGGAAATGGCAAACCTATACATTTAAGATCTCTGATTTAGCCAGCGCAGGGCTGGATGTGAGTGCCATTGACGTGGTGATGATTTTCCCAGAATGGGGCACGGGTGAAGGCGCACTTTATCGCGTCGATAATGTGAAATTCTATCAACCAATGGATGCGCCAACATTCGAAGGGCATGTGCTATTTCAAGATGATGTGCTGTCACAGTGGTCACTATGGGACTGTTGCGGTGGGTCGACACCTGAAATCGTTAATGATGATGCACAACATGGCATGACGGCTGAATATACCATCGGTGGCGAACCGACAGTGGTTGGTTTATTTGCAGACGATGGTGTTTATCTCGATAGCAGTGAGTTTTTGCAATCGGGGGTCATTCAATTTGAGATGAAAGTGGTGAATGCGCCCGCCAACGCAGAGTCTGTTTGGAAGTTCAAGATTGAATCTATGGATGCGACCACCGCGATTGAGCTGGACTTGGCAGCAAGTCAAGAAGGTAAAGCACCAGCCGTTGGTCAATGGCAAACCTATACTTATTCCCTGCAAAGTTTATTAGAAGCAGGGTTAGATGTGACAGCGATTGATGTTGTGATGGTCTTTCCCGCTTGGGGAACTGGTGAAGGGGCTGTATTTAGGCTAGATAACGTGCTTATCTACAATCCAAGTTCAGTGCCTCAAGCTCAGTCTCTTACGCTTTTTAAAGATGGACAAAACAGTAGCTGGCCAATTTGGGATTGTTGTGGCGGCTCTATCCCTACAGAGCAGCAAGACGATGCAGAGCATGGTATGACAGCTGAATTCTCAATTGGCGCCGAGCCGACGGTGATGGGATTTTTGGCAAATGCTGGTGCACATTTTGATGCAAGTGCTTTGCTAGCAGAAGGGGTTGTTCGTTTTGATATGAAAGTGGTCAACGCCCCTAATGACGCCGGTAGTACTTGGAAATTCAAAATTGAATCACTCGATGCGCAAACAGCTGTTGAGCTCGATTTGAGTGCGAGCATTGAAGCTCAAGCGCCAGTTACAGGGCAGTGGCAAACCTATACCTACTCTTTACAGTCGTTGGCTGACGCAGGCTTAGATTTATCAAAAATCAATGTGGTGATGGTGTTCCCTGCATGGGGTACTGGCGAAGGTGCGGTTTACAGAGTTGATAACGCAGAAATCACGGTGCCGTAACGCGGCAAATACAAGGGGGTAAATTTACCCCCAGAACAGAGAATTTATGTAGGTTAGTTATGAAACAAGTTCAATTTGTATCTTCGCGCGTGGCTTTGTGTGTGTCATTAGCTCTATCAGGGCAGGTATATGGTGAAGAACAATCAGCAACAAATTTAACGACAGATGCGCAAAATACAGAAATAGAAGTCATTGAGATCCGTGGGATCAAGGGCAGTTTGACCCGTGCTATGAATCTAAAAAGAAATGCATCAGGGGTTGTGGATGCAATTTCAGCAGAGGAAATGGGTAAATTTCCAGACACAAACTTGGCTGAATCTCTACAGCGCATTACTGGTGTTGCGGTCAGCCGAAGTAATGGTGAAGGCTCCCAGATCACAGTCAGAGGCTTTGGTCCGGATTTCAATTTAATTACATTAAATGGTCGACAAATGCCTGGTACAGGTAACTCAAGATCTTACAGCCTTGAGAATTTATCTGCTGATGGTGTAATGGCATTAGAGGTATTCAAAACAGCACGAGCGGAAAACCCAAGTGGTGGCCTAGGCGCCACAGTCAACATTGTGACTAGAAAACCGCTGGCAAGTCCCGGTGAGCGCTATACCTTTTCGGCAAAAGCGATCCATGATTCGTCAAACGTCGAAAATGACGATGTGACGCCTGAATTATCAGCGCTTTATTCCAACACCTTTATTGACGATACATTGGGTATGTCGTTCTCTCTCACACATCATGAAAGAGACTTTCAAAAGCAACAGGCGCATATTCAGGGTTGGCAAGCCAATGTCGATTTGCCCGGTAATATCGATGACAGCAAGGTGATTGATCCTAGACCACTAGATAATGAAGGAAATCGAGTAGGAGATTATTTTTTTCCTAGAGATATGAACTATGGCATTGAAGATTTAGAAAGGGACAGAACCAATGGCCATGTTGTGTTTCAGTATGCGCCGAATGACGACTTAGTGCTTTCAGTAGACTACACCCACACCAAAGCCGTGACAGGCAAAAATGGCATAGGTTGGGGGATGTGGAATGAATATGGTGGCAATATCAATGCCTATGAGTTAGATGAAAATGGCACAGCGGTTTTTGCAGATATCAGCGGTAATGATGGCTCTTTTACTGCGTCGCGATCAACAACCGAAGTCATTGAAAAGTCTGCCGGTATTAATATCGATTGGCAAATTAATGACGTGTGGCATGTTGCCGTGGATTATCACGACTCTTCAAGTGAAACCGACAATGGCATTGATAAAGGCATCGGCAGTGAAGGGTCTTTGGTGTTGGGGTCAGATCAGTTACGCACTAAAAACTATGATTATCGCACCGGTGATATTCCACATGCGCAAATACATTGGCTGAATGGCTCTACCACGCTGCTTGAAAGTGAAATTGACTCACACTTTAGTCAGTTCGTTCACTCGCCTGGAAAGGCAGAGGTTCAGCAACTACAAATAGATGCAACATGGGAAAATGACAGCTTTGACATTCCGCTCATTGATGTCAAATTTGGTGCTGCTATGACGGACCAAACGATGGGCGGCTCTAACGCATGGAGCGGTCTAATTGGCGGTTTTTTATTTAATCCTGCCTGGCCACAAATGTTCCCTGACAGCATGTTTATCAGAAACGATACCAATGGATTTTTAGATGCATTTTCCAGTGGTGGCGCAAATTTGAGTCCGAATTACTATTACACTTTTGACTTTGATGAGATCGTCGCGCGCTCTGAAGCATTTCTTACCAATGACGTGCTCGGTGGTGACGATTATTTTGCCACGACGGCATACCATGATTTGGGCACCTTTTCTCGTAGCTCTGTTCAAGAAGAGACAATGAGCTTTTATGTTCAAAGTGCTTGGGAGTTTGAAGTCGCCTCATTGCCAGTTTCTCTGAATATCGGGGTTCGATACGAAGAAACAGATGTAACCAGTGTTGATGAACAACAAATTCCGATTTCGGTTTGGTGGCTAGGTGGCAGTGAATGGCACACACAATATCTTCCAGAGGATAATACTTATACTTCTGAAGGGCAGCATGATGTGCTGCTGCCAATGCTTGATGTGAAAGTGGATATTACCGATGAGCTGGTTGGCCGAGTCTCTTGGGGTAAAACCATTACACGTGCACCACTGGGTGATTTGGCAGGGGGACGCGTGCTCTCGGGTAGTCCTAAAATAGGTTCACGTAACGGCAATGAAGGTAATACAAATTTAGAGCCATTTGAGTCTACAAACTTAGATTTAAGCCTTGAATATTATTACGATGAAAGTAGTTACGCAGCAATTGGTTACTTTAAAAAGTCAGTCAAAAACTTCATCGGAAGTCAGGTTAATGAAACAACTATTGATGGATTTAAAGATATCTATCAAGGTCCGAGATGGAATCAAGCGGTTGCCGATATTGAAGCGCGCGGTGAGCAAGCAACCAGTGATGCTATTTTTCTGCAAATGCAGGCTAATGGCGCGACGCTTAATTCGCAAGGTTACATAGAGCCTGCTGACGATGACCCATCATTAGTTTGGCAAATAACCCAGCCATTTAATGCCACAGATACTAAAAAGGTCGATGGATTTGAAGTGGCATTTCAACATGTGTTTGGTGAAAGCGGCTTTGGCATTGGGCTCAATGCCACGTTTGTCGATGGAGACGTGGAATTTGATGTAAACAGTTTAGATCAGCAAACACCGCTAACGGGGTTAAGTGATTCAGCAAATGCACAAGTCTTTTACGAGAAGGATGGGCTGTCTATCAAGTTGACTTATGCGTGGCGTGATGAGTATTTGATAGGCGTTGGTCAAGATCAAGGTTCTGCTGACAATCCGCCGCAGTTTGCCAAAGCGTATGCCCAGTTAGATGCCAGCGTAAATTACGACCTTGATGAACGCTGGACGGTCTTTTTTGAGGGCATAAATCTCAACGATGAAACCGAACAAGGTTTTGGGCGCTTTGAACGACAGTTTTTATTCGCAAGGCAGTACGGCCCGAGGTATACCTTGGGTGTGAGATACAGCTTTCAGTAAATCTAATCACTTTTTTATCTCTTAGTTATTTTTAAGTATTGAGCATGCAACAGACGCTGTTGCATTGGCTCAATGCTGGTTGGAGTTTTTATTATGGCAACCGAGTTTGCTTCAAAAGCTGCGCAAGTGCAATCGTCCGATTACCCAAAAACTATTGGATTTGCACTCTGTGCGCTCACCAGTTTATTTTTCATGTGGGGGTTTATTACCTGTCTGAATGATATTTTAATTCCCTACCTTAAAGGGGCATTTCAACTTAGCTACACGCAAGCGATGCTTGTGCAATTTTGTTTTTTTGGCGCGTATGTCATTGTTTCGATCCCCGCAGGAAACCTAGTCAGTAAAATTGGCTTTCAAAAAGGAATTGTACTTGGCTTATTCATAGCCGCTTTGGGCTGTGTGATGTTTGTGCCAGCAGCTGTCGTTGGGTTATATGAGGTCTTTTTACTTGCATTGTTTGTACTGGCCTCAGGGATCACCGTGTTACAAGTGTCTGCGAACCCTTATGTGAGCGCACTGGGTAAACCTGAAACCGCACCTTCAAGGTTAACGTTGACACAGGCTTTCAACTCACTGGGTACCACTATTGCACCATTTTTTGGTGCATATTTGCTGTTTTCATCAGGGCAAGGTTCGGTGTCGAACGGCGCTGAAGCGGTACAGGCACCATACTTATTACTTGCAGCTGTATTGGGAGGATTGGCGATTGTCTTTGCTGCACTTAAGTTACCAAAATTGACCGAATCTCAGGATGAACGCCCAAAAAGTACCAGACCACTGACTGATCATCCGCACTTGATTTTAGGCGCTATTGGCATCTTTTTATATGTGGGTGCAGAAGTCTCTATTGGCAGTTTTTTAGTAAGCTTTTTACATCAACCTAGCATTGCAGGCTTGAATGAAGCAGAAGCTGCCAAGCTCATTGCATATTATTGGGGCGGAGCAATGATCGGGCGCTTTATTGGGGCTGCGGTGATGCAAAAAATCGCGGGTGGAAAGGTACTGGCGTTTAATGCTGTTGTTTCAATGTGCCTGATTGTATTTGCAGTCAATCAAACCGGCGCACTTGCGATGTGGGCGATGCTCGCGGTTGGTTTATTCAATTCTATTATGTTTCCGACGATTTTCAGTTTAGCAATTTCGGGCCTAGGCAAAGACGCAAGCCGTGGCTCAGGTTTATTGTGCTTAGCGATCGTCGGCGGCGCTATCATCCCTATTTTACAAGGATTATTGGCTGACAATATCGGGCTGCAGGGCTCATTTTTCTTACCCGCAGCTTGTTATATCTTCATTGCTTATTTTGGACTTTGGGGATGCCAGAAAAAACCGACAAAGGAGACTGCGCAATGAACAACTTAAAACGAACCTCTTTATTTTGTGTGTGTATGGTGAGTTTGCTCAGTGCTTGCGAACAGTCAAAACGCTCAGAAGCAGCAGCTGATAAAGATAAAGACCCAACTATTTGGCCAAATATTGTGTCTGAAATTGGACAATCGGAAGAGGTTGAATCTCAAGTTAAAGCACTTCTCGCTGAGATGACCATTGAGCAGAAAGTCGCGCAAATGATCCAACCAGAAATACGTGATATTACAATTGAAGATATGCGCAAATATGGCTTCGGCTCTTATTTAAATGGCGGCGGGGCCTTTCCAAATGGCGACAAACATGCATCAGTGAATGATTGGGTAGCATTGGCTGAGTCTATGTATCAAGCGTCTATTGACGCGTCTTTGGACGGCTCTTCTATCCCGACTATGTGGGGCACCGATGCGGTTCACGGTCATAACAATGTGATTGGTGCGACTTTATTTCCTCATAATATTGGTTTAGGCGCTGCAAACGATCCTGCATTGATAGAAAAAATCGCTCAAGTTACCGCAAAAGAAGTGCTGGCTACGGGCATTGATTGGATCTTCGCACCCACGGTTGCCACTGTAAGAGACGACAGATGGGGGAGAACATACGAAGGATATTCAGAAGATCCAGAAATAGTCGGTAACTATGCATATGCCATTGTTAAAGGACTTCAAGGTGATGGGCGCTCAAATACCGTATTCAAAGAGCAGCATGTGATAAGCACAGTTAAACATTTTGTTGGAGATGGTGGGACTCTTAAAGGAGATGATCAAGGGAACAACGTTGTAAGTGAAGAGACTCTATTTAAAGTTCATGCACAAGGTTATGTAGGTGGCTTAAAAGCCGGGTCGCAGTCAGTGATGGCGTCCTTTAATAGCTGGCATGGCGACAAGATACATGGCAATAAATACTTGCTGACAACGGTATTAAAGGACCGAATGGGCTTTGATGGCTTTGTGGTCGGAGATTGGAATGGCCATGGGCAAATTCAAGGGTGTACCAATGACAATTGTCCACAAGCAATCAATGCGGGATTAGACATGTTTATGGCGCCAACGCAAAGTTGGAAGCCATTGTTTTACAATACGGTCACTCAAGTGAAAGACGGCATCATACCAATTAGTCGAGTGAATGATGCGGTGAGCCGTATTTTAAGAGTAAAAATACGTGCGGGACTGTTCAATAAGCCAAGTCCTGCGCAGCGGCTTTATGCTGGTGACAGCAAAATAATGGGGAATGTTCAACATAGGTCACTTGCCAGAGAAGCAGTAAGAAAGTCTCTGGTATTACTTAAAAACAAAGCTGGGATTTTACCTTTGTCTCCGAAACAAAACATCTTAATTGCTGGAGATGGCGCGAATAACATAGGTAAACAGTCAGGTGGTTGGACTATTACTTGGCAAGGAACCAATAACGCAAATGCAGACTTTCCTGGTGGTACCTCGATTTATGAAGGTATCAAACAACAAGTCTTGAAAGCGGGTGGTGAGATTACTTTGAGTCTTGATGGGTCATTCGATAAGAGTAATAAGCCTGATGTCGCGATTGTTGTATTTGGAGAGGAGCCATATGCAGAAGGTCAAGGGGATAGACCGCATTTGGCATATCAATACGGCACTTACAAGGACTTGATGTTATTAAAGTCATTGAAAGCGCAAGGTATCCCAGTTGTATCACTTTTCATCAGTGGTCGTCCGATGTGGATGAATGCTGAGCTAAACGCCAGCGATGCTTTTGTAGCACTTTGGCTACCGGGCTCTGAAGGCGGTGGTGTGGCTGACGTGCTACTAAAAGATAACAATGACAGTATTCAATATGATTTTACCGGCAAACTGTCGTTTTCGTGGCCGAATTCACCGACGCAACACGTTAATCGTTTTGACGGACAAACCCCACTATTTGAATACGGGTTTGGATTGGATTACAAAACAAAGGATACTTTGAAAGACAATTTGGATGAGTATTTTGATATTAGTGCCAGCGTCAATGAAGTCGAGTTGTTATACGATGGTCAGCCTAAAAAGCCATGGGCGCTATATCTCACTGAAGGTAATAAGAGAAAGCCGATCCGTTCTAATAGTGAGCAGATCAATGGCGTAGACTACAGAACGATTGACCGTTTTGTACAGGAAGACAGTCTGCAATTGTCTTTTAGTGATGCAAAAATAGCGGGTATTCAATTGTTGAGCAAACATGGTTTCCCTGAAGATCTCAGTGCGTATGTCAACTCGAGTGCGTACTTAACATTTGATATCTCTTTAAAATCAGGCTCCATTACACAGGCTTTGGTAGGGATGAATTGTCAGGAAGAGATCAAATGCAGCTCACAAGTGAAAATACCAGCTGAAAAATTGAGCGCGCTCACAAATGGTTGGCAGCAGTTAGCCGTGCCTTTGACTTGTTTTGCAAGCCTTGGCGCTGAGCTATCTCAAACAATGTCTCCATTTAAACTCTCGTTCGTTGGAAACGCTGAAGTCGGGTTGAGTAAAATTGCACTCAGGGCATCAACATCAGAAGCTTTAATCGTTGAATGTGACTAGGATACGCTTGACGAAGGCCCGCAAATAGCGGGCTTTTTATTTTTAAGACCGGTCATAATTTGTGCTTGATGAGTGTGTGTTTTATTGTTCGTCATTAAGCCTTAAGTCATGGCTATGTCTTCATAATGCGGATGTTTTTTCGATAAGGATTTATCAGTGGATTATAAACAAGCATTTAATTTCCAACATTTGCCACATATTGCTTTGCTCTTATTAAGCGTTTGGGGGGCGTTACAAACGACATTGGCCAGTTTAATGATAGAGCGGTTCTATAGGTGCTCATATGACTGTGATTTTTATCTGCCGCAACAAATCGTGTTTGCGATGGCAATAGTATGCTTCCTGTCTCTCATATCTTCATTCATTTGCGCGTTTATTTCAGCGTTTAAGACTCAGCAGCCCATTGCATATAAAGTACTGTTTTTAAGTTTTTTAGCATTGCTTTGCCAAGTCTATTACATCGCAAGTTTATAATATTGAATGCGTCGCTAAATTCGCTCGTCAAACAATGATCGTTTTCGATTATGTGACAAAGTGGTTTGATCAGCCAATTTGATCCAAGACTTTAGTGGATCAGTTCCGTTTTTACATTGTAATTTCACATAGTTAGTCAATACTCAAATATCAAGGTAATTAGGCAAAGCCTAAGGAAAATTTGATGTTGAATAATTTCTCTGTACAAAGCCGTTTATTGTCATTGTCTGGATTACCTGCAATCCTTTTTGTAATTGCGACAGTGTTTACGCTCACGACGATTTCCCACCTCGTTGCGAACATGGACAAGATGTATTCTGGCCGAGTCTTACCACTTAAAGAGATCAAAGTGGTGTCAGATAACTATGCGGTGGTGATTGTTGATACATTTCATAAGTTAAGAGGCAAGCAATTAACACCATCACAAGCGCTTGATAATATTGAAGAGGCCAAATCAATAGCCATAGCCGAGTGGGAAATTTACTTAGGGGGTAAGTTGACCAGTCAAGAGCAATCGATAGTTCAGCAAATTAAGCAGTCTGAGCGGGAAGTTAATCAGCTTATTCAAGAGTATCAGCGCTTAATAGCACAAGATAAGTTTGACTCTGTGCCTTACAACCAATTTGTTAAAGATCTCTACGAGACGTTTGACCCACTGAGCGAAGGTTACAATGAACTGATGGTGCTGCAGCTAGATGAAGCCAGCAAATTGATTGAAGTAAGTCACGAAGAGGCGGATGCAGCAAGAGTTGGAATGATAGTCGCGTCTGTACTCGTCATTGTTGTCATGTTGAGTGTCAGTTGGTTGATCTACGGCTCTATCCATAAGCCATTGAAAGGCTTGCGACGCACCATTAAAACCATTGCACAAAATGCGGATTTAACGCAGCGGGTAAAAGTGGTTGGCGAAGACGAGCTTAGCGAAATAGGCAACGACTTTAATATGATGGTCGATTGTTTACATAACCTTGTTCAAAGTCTGATTGAAATGATAGGTGAATTGACCTCGACATCTAACAACTTGACATCTATCAGCTCATCGATGGCAAATACGTCTCAAGATCAAGAGCAACAAACAGCCATGATTGCGACGGCTGTGACGCAAATGAGCGCAGCTATTCAAGAAGTGGCTAACAATGCGCAGCTAACAGCACAAAAAGCTGAAACATCGGGTACGCTCGCGCAGCAGGGTACGAGTACTATCAGTCAAAATATCCAGTCGATTGAGAAGTTAGCTGGCTTAGTTGCAGATAATACCGAACAAATTCAAGCTTTAAATACGCAAAGTAATGAAATTAACCAAGTTGTTTTGATGATCCAAGGTGTTGCTGAGCAAACCAATTTATTGGCATTAAATGCTGCGATTGAAGCCGCTCGGGCAGGTGAGTCTGGCAGAGGCTTTGCGGTCGTTGCCGATGAAGTGAGACAGCTGGCGCATAATACGCAAAAAGCAACGGAGTCAATTAAAGAGATGATCACAAAGCTACAGTCAATGGCGCAAAATGCCGTTACTGCGATGGAAAATGCGCAAACGAGTGCGACTTCGAGCGTTGAAAAAGCGAATGAATCAGCTAAGTATATGAATGAAATCAATAGCGCAGTGAACGAGATCATCGATATGAATGTGCAAGTATCAACTGCGACTGAAGAGCAAACCTCTGTGATTGCTGAGATAAGCACCAACATTAATGAATTTAACAACAGCATCATTGAAATTGCTAAAAACGCGCAGCTCAATGCTGAGGTGAGTAGTGCATTGGGTGATTACACCAGCAACTTAAAAGAAAAGGTCGATTCTTTTAAAGCTTAATGCATCGAGTGTTTGTTTTAGTGAACTTGAATCTGGAGCCACCGCTTCTGAGGATAGTTTATGGTTTCCGGAGCAAGTCCGGAATGACGTAGAGAGAATAAGTGATGGGTTAATAGATGGGGTCATGATGTTGATTCATGGCCTGTTATGCACATGCCCCCGAATCCGTCACCCTGAACTTGATTCAGGATCCATGCTTATTCCATTGCGACTAGTTTGGTGCGTTTAAAGGGGGGGATTACCTTTGGTTAAAATGGCTCATTTCACCTTGTGCGAAAAGAATGTCAGCGCTTCGCACTTTGCCATTAACCTTTCGCACGATATTCACCTTGCACAAGTTGAACGTACTCGCTTTGCTCGCAGTCGTTAGATTTTGCACGTTAATTCTGAACCTGATTCAGGAACCATTTCTTTGTGACTAATCTATGGTTTCCGGAGCAAGTCCGGAATGACGTAGAGAGGATGTGCTTTGGATTAATAAAGGTGTTATGATGTTGATTTATCAGCAGTTATGCAGCTACCCCCGAATCCGTCATCCTGAACTCGTTTCAGGATCCATGCTTAACCCATTGCAACTAGTTTGGTGCGTTTAAAGAGTGTGTTGATTATCTTTGATTAAAATGGCTATCTTCACCTTACACGAAAAGAATGCCAGCGCTTCGCGCTGTGTCATTAGCCTTTCGCACATTAATCCTGAAATTAAATAATATCGTTTACTTAAAAACGATATGAGACATTTAGCCTCCTCAGGGGGTGCAACAATTGGCAACTTAGATTGGCGCTTACCATGAAATGAATATAGGAAGAAATCCACTTAAGGTATGTATCAACGATTCTGAGTGAATATTGCTTAGTCAACATAAACTCGACGATGCGATTTAAAAATGTTGAACGAATTCTCATTAAGTTAGCTCTAAAAAACTGCTGTGTTTATATACAGTGTTGATGCGTTTCTCCCATAGTCAAGAAAACAACCCATTGGGTCGTTTGTATCCTTTCCATAATGTCTATAATCATTGAAAAATATTGCTGTAGCAACAAGTAAGTTATTGTGATAAAACTGGTGCAAAGAGAAAAACGACCTATTCGGTCGATATTAAATTGTTATACGTAAAGGAAAGTTTCGTTGGGCAACGAAGATTGGTATCGAAATATAGAATGGAATGATGAAATAGAAGAAGCGTTTTATCTCAAGCTTAAGCGTGCTCGTAGAAAAGAGCAATATTTAAGAATCCAAGCATCTATTTTATCTACAAAGTATCCAGATGTATCGATCGCTCTTTTAGACAAATATTTTGAGTTAAAAGACGATTTTGATCATGCCCAAGCTTATTGTGATATGGCATCCGCATTTATATCCAAAAATATGGTAGAGGATGCGTTAAATTCTTACGAAAAAGCGTTAAATAGAGAGCATGAATTTCCTAATTTAAAAACGGAAGCATATATCCTACTTCCGCTAACAATTGTCAAAAATAAACTCGAGCACTTTTATTCAAAAGCTGAAACGGTCTTAAATGCCAACCAAAGCAGACTAATGTTTCCAATAGATTTTTTTCGTTGGCACGCAGCTTTAGCTATTATAAACTCAAATAATGGTAATGATGAGTCAGCATCTAAGCATGCCCAAATAGCCCTTGATTTGGCTCAAATAAAAAAGTCTGGATTTACTTTTCATCAAAACTTAGGTTTAGTCGGTAAAGAGTTTAAGGGCATAGTTAAAGAGTTGCGTAAAATTTACGCATAACAAAGCGCTAAACTAGGACAAAATTAAATAAGCTCGTCGCTTCGCTCAATTTTAGCTTATTCAATTTTGTCTATTAGCTTAGCAAGCATTATGTTTTAGGAAGCTTCATTGAAAATTTTATTAATATTAGCTTTGATTTGCAGTTTTAATTCAGTTGCTAACTCATTTGTTGCAAAAGGAAAAATTGAGGAGCTTACTTTAGTTGAGGGGCGTGAGGTCATGGTTCAAATTTCCCATCAACCTCACCAAGATGACTGTCAAGGTAATCGCTTCTATCTAGGTAGTGTAAGTGAGAACGAGTTTCACAATAATCTAATGCTATTGAATACAGCTTTGGCAAACAAATATACAATTACTTTGCATCAAACAACAGGTGCGGATTGCTCAAAGAAGAAAGTGTATTTTAATATATTAAGGGTGCAAACGTATTAAAACATAACAAGCTGTTTAAAATAGACGCCTTACTGCTTGGCTGACGCTCATTCTTCGCTAATTTTAGCCAAGCATAATCCGCCTATTAACAGGGTGCTATGTTTTTTGGAAACTGAGTATGAGACTTCTGATTTCTCTGATGTTCATAGAAGTAGTGCTAATGGCAAAAACTTTTGCATTACCTTTATGTCAGGAATATTTTAAACAAGTACCTCACGTAGAAAAGGTTGACGTTGGCACTAACGATAATGAATTACTATCAGTTTATGGCTTTAGCCTTGATGAATCTCAATTAATAACTATTAAAAAACTAAAAGAAAGCTTGAGTAATTCCCTAAATATAAAGTCACAATTTGGTGGTGTTAATGAGATTTCTATTGTTTGTACCAGCGAAAACGCTGTTGGTTTTACCATTAAAGGAAAACTAGGTGAATTATCAGCTTTCTATTTATTTAAAAAAGGAAGCTATTATGCAGGTCCTCTTTTATATACTGAAGGTGATGTCTTAACTATTAAATCAGACAGCTTCTGAACGGTAAGAAAACATAACAAATAAGGATAGGTGTCGCGAAGCCGGCACCTTATCTGGGTGTTGAACGAAAACCAAAATAGGACAGGCACAAATTTTTTGCGCAAATCGCGCTTTTTTACTACTGTTTAAATATCCAGTTATTGATTGAGTTGAATAGGAATGACAAGAGCAAGGAAAGCACTGATAGATTTGTCGTCGACGTCTTATTATCACTTAATAGCACGGTGTGTACGCCGTGCTTTTTTGTGTGGGGAGGATAAATATACAGGTAAAAACTTTGACCACAGACGAACATGGTTAGTCGAGAGAGTAAAGCTGCTGAGCAGTGTATTTGCGATTGAAATAGCGGCTTATGCCATTATGAGTAATCACTATCATTTAGTGGTTAAAGTGAATAGACAGCAAGCACTTAGTTGGTCAAATAACGAGGTAATATCTTGATGGTATAAGCTGTATAAGGGTAGTCCAATCATTGATAGAGACCTTCACGGCAATATTCTCAGTGAAGCAGAGCAATTGCTTGTTTCGGAACTGATTGAAAAGTGGCGATCTCGGTTATACGACATCAGCTGGTTTATGAAAAACCTCAATGAATACATAGCAAAAGAAGCAAACAAAGAAGATAACTGTACCGGTAAATACTGGGAAGGGCGGTACAAGTCTCAAGCTTTGCTAGATGAAACGGCATTGCTCAGTTGTATGGCTTATGTAGATTTAAACCCAATCCGAGCCAACATGACAAATAATTTAGAGGATAGTGATTTCACCTCGATTCAAGAGCGCATAAGTCACTTTAAAAACTCTAAAGCAAGTGCACAAAAACCTAATCAAAATAATGAAAATGCACATCAAATCAAACAGCCAAAAACATTAAAATCGTTTGGTACAAGAGTGTATGAAAACACATTACCTTTCTCTTTATTGGATTACCTCGAGCTAGTTGATTGGACGGGGTGTCATGTTCATCCGAAAAAGAAAGGGTACATACCAAAGAGTGTGCCCGATATTCTAGTATCACTGAAAATTGAAGAAGCAACTTGGTTAGTTAGAGTGCAAAATTATGGTAATCACTATGGTAACTTTGTAGGCTCGAAAACGGTGTTAAGAGTGAATCAAATGGGACAGGCACAAATTCACTGGGCAAAAAGATATTTATATAATTTCTCTATCTTGTAAAAGTGTCTAATCAACTAGCTCTTTTTCAAATATCACTGTTATACGACAAGTGACATACTTTAACTGTTTTCAACTTGGTGACATCTGCTTAACTTATTGTTATGGTTGAGGGTATTAAAGTGCGTATCTGAAAAGCTGTTGTTATGCGACATTTGTCGTAGATAAAAATGTTAAGTTACTTTAAAAGTGGTGATTAAATTGAAATATATAGTAGTCGCGTTTTTGTTGTCTATATCGATAGATGTTATTGCTCAACCAATTGCAGATATTGAACTTTCAAAACGCTTAGTTGGCTCATGGACAATTTCAAAAACTGATATGTATTATGGGCAAGAAGGTCATGTTAGCACCTATAGAAATGATGGAGTTATAGAACATATTCAATACACTTCTGGTAAATGTAATTCAATAGACTCCATTACTTTGGGCAGTTGGTATATTAAAGACGGGCAACTTACGCTCAAGGTAACAGAAAGTAGCGGCCAAAATCCTCTTCCAGTGGGTATAATAGTCACAGACAAGATAGTCACTATCGAGAATAATTATTTTGTTTTTATTTCGAATGAAGGGCGAAAAGTACGCAGAACACGTAGCAGTAAGTGTTTATAATCAGTAACCTAACAAACCAAGTCAACGGGACAACTTTAAACTGGCTCCAGTCGCTTCGCTCCGATTTTAGCCAGTTTAAAAGTTGCCCCTGCTTGGGGCGTTAGGTGCCATAAGATTATGCTTCGAACTATTGCTTTAAATTTAGGTCTTCTAGTTTCATTTTTTACTCAAGCATCTGCACCGATTGAGTCTGTTAAGCTAGATCAAACTCTGGCAAGTGAGCTTGGATTTATTATCGAGTTGTCTAGTGATAAAGAGGCTACTAATCTGAGCGTTGAAGGCCCTAAAGAGTTAAATGGTTGTGAGCCTTTGAAAGTTGGTACAGCAATACTAAATAAAGAGAATCTAGACATTGCTTTAAGTACTTCTGAAGTTATTAAGGGTTCTAATCCAAAAAGCTTCGGTTATATTCGTAATGTTACGGACAATAAATTACTAATATTTATAGACTACATATGCACTGTTGGGCGTCAACATCAAAGTCGCAGATACGAGCTATGGTCAAGTAGTACCTAACAAGTTACTTAAATGGACGCAAAACGCTTGGCTTGTACTCCTTCGTCGCTAATTTTAGCCAAGCATTTATGCGCCCATGAGTAAGGCGTTAGAGTTCAAAAGGAGTTTAGTGTTGAGGTTGATTACCATTATATTATTAGGAGTGTTTCTCTTCGGTTGTAAATCTACATCTGAAGTAAGTAGAGAAAGTCATGTTTTTTTCATAAATGGGGATAACATTGAAGTTAGTGATGATCTCTTAAAGAAAATACGTTCCCGTATAGATGCACAAGGCGTCCAAATAGTTACTAGCGCATTAATGGATAAAAAAGATGTTAGATGGACTTTGGATTATATATCTTTGAGCGAGTTACTTTATTCTCAAGATTGCGAACATGTACAGCTATTGAACACTAGAAAGTTTGATATTAATCGGGATATTGATGAAAACGGAACTCATATCAAAGCAGGTTCTTTTGATTATGTATGGGAGATTAAAGTCTGTGATATTTTGCGTTATTATAGGGTTGTTAATGAACTAGGGGATAATTCATTTACCGTGTACCCACTTAAACTCTAACAAACGCATTAACGCATGGACTAATAAAGCTTGGCTTAGTTCGTGCTTCGCCAATTATAGCCAAGCATTATTAGCCCGTTATACGAGGCGTTAGCCGCCGCGGTATTCAAACAAGCAACTCTTAAACAGGAAGTTTTATGAAAGTACTCTTTTTAATCGCCGCCTTAATCATTTCGGGGTGTACAACTGCTCTTTGGGCACCTGAATACAAGCAGGAAATTATAGACGGTTTCTACGTGAAAAGTGATACTGGAGAGTTGTTTGTTACAGCCTCAGATTCTGCGTACCTTTTCGAAATCAATAAAAGTTTTGGAGAAGCACTTACTTTATCCAGAAAAATTGAATTTTACCCATCATTTAACGACTTTGAATTAAAGAAAGACAATACGATAGTTGGTAACGTATCGCTAACACTAATAAGCGATGAGCCTAGCTTAGAATTAGAAACTCACCTTTTGTCCCTCGGTTTCAAAAAAGATAAACTATTAAAAAGGCTCAAGCTTACGAAAAAAGTAGAAGGAAAGCGATTCACAGTAGAGGGTGATTTACCATTAGAAAAGCTTGAAAAAAGTCAGCGCATATCAATTGCACAACCATCAACCTTTTCTCAAACGGCAGGGAAGATAGTTGCTACCCCTGCGACAATCGTCATAGATTCTGTAGTTGTAGTGCCTGCTGTATTTTTGGGAGCAACAATTATGGCGGCAGGTGGCGGCTAACAAGCGCATAGACGTTTGGACTAATAATGATCAATAAATATGACAGGCACAAATTTTCTATAGTGAAGAACCCATTGTTTTGGAATGATATCTCGCAATTTTCTTAGCTTTTTAAAATGTGTCTGTCCATTTTTGTTTTTGTTTTTTAAAAGCTTTTTAAATTGGTTTTATTTGGTACATAACAAGCGCATTTTGAGCGGAACCAAAAAGCTTGACTTGGTTCGTACCTCATCAATTATAGCCAACTATTATTAGCCGTTTATTTACGGCGTTAAATTGCCTTAAGGGAGCTGTGAAACTTGAATATTAGCGAAAACGGCTTTGAGATATTAGAGAGCTTTCTATCTCAATGTGAAATGCAATCTATAAAGGCGGAAGTAAATGAATTTCCCAAAACCTACCCAAAGTACGGTATCCGTGGGGCTAATGATAAATTCCAAACTATTCAACAATTATGTTCATCTGAAAAACTAACAAAAATGGCTGAATCTATTTTAATGGATAAGGCTAATTTGGTAAGAGTAATTTTCTTTGATAAAACGCCAGAGTATAATTGGTTGGTTACTTGGCATCAAGATAAAACTATTTGTGTAAATACAAAAGCTGATGTTGAAGACTGGAAAGCTTGGAGTATCAAAGATGGTAAACACCACGTTCAACCATCTATAGATGTTTTAAATAAAATGGTTGCGTTTAGGATTCATTTGGATGATTGTGATGAGGACAATGGTTGTTTAAAAGTTATACCTAATAGTCATCAATTAGGTATTTTGACTCAGAATGAAATTGATTCAATCACTCAAAACCAACCCGCATTTTCGTGCGTGGTTAAAGCCGGCGATGCATTGATCATACGCCCACACCTTTTGCATTCATCAAGTAAATCCAGTAATCCCAGTAATAGGCGTGTAGTTCATATAGAATTCAGTAGTTATCAATTGCCTTGCAATTTAGATTGGGCGTAGGGCAATATAACAAGTTAATTAAACAGAGGACGTAAAAAGTATGGCTTGCGCTCCTTCGTCGCTAACTTTATCCTGCTATTTTTCTCATTTTATAAAGGCGTTATTTGTTTTAAGGAGTATGTGTGAATCTTCAAGAGTTTATCGAAGAAACATTAGTCGAAATATCACAAGGCATCGAAGCTGCAAATAAAAAGCTTAATGTGAATGACCATTGCCTTTATGCTAAATATGTTTTAAAGGATTCAAAAGACGACCTCAAAAATAGCTTAATTAACTTTGATGTTGCCGTTACAACAAAGCTTGAAGCTAAAGGTGAAGGTAAAGGAAAGTTTAAATTATTTGTTGCTGATGCAGATTTATCTGCAAGTGGGAATATCGCAAATGAAAAAGTATCTCGCGTAAAATTCAGTGTTTCAGCAAATAAAACAGTAGGCTACACTGTAAATAAAGGTTAAATCAATACATAACAAATACGTCATAGTCAATATTAGTCGCAGTCCGTTCCGGCCAAAACGCGCCTAAAATCGCCATACGTACGCGTTATGCATTGCAAGGAGAGGACAGTGATTCCTAAAGGATTTAAATTAATTGACCATCTAACAGCAGAACAGAAAGAACAATACCTTGCTGAGAAAGAAGCAAAGAAAATTGAACAGGCTAATGGTCAAAAAGTGTTGCGAAGATTTAACAAATTGGTTAGAGAGCATGATTTTACTAGACGTAGTAATTGGTTTTCAAAGGAGGTAGGACATGTTGCGCATGTGATTCACTTCCACAAATATACGTTTGGGCCAACATTTAGAATGCATGTTCTGATTAGGGCACTTAACGACTCTCGTGAACATGTTGCATTAAATGGTATGCCAGATATTGATTTACACCCTTACGAATCGAGCTTCAAGTATGAAAATACTGAAGAATCAATTCAATTATGTGCTGACGCCATGTTTCAGGCTTTCCAGGAAGTGGCAATACCTTGGTTTAAATCAAATACACTTAAAATTCTTATTTCAGAAAAAAGCCCGTTAATTGAATCAGGTCGTGAGGGCTTAATCGAGGCGTTAAATGGTAAAGGGAATCCAGAGTATGTTGAAATATCGAGAAAGTTATTGGGGTTAAAAGTATAACAAGGCGAGCAACCTGACAGCTGACGCTGTCGTTTCGCTTGGCGTTATGTCTTAGGGAGGATATTTTGAACGAAAAAAGTATCTCAATTACAGTAGCTGTAGCATTTATTGTTAGCTCATTCCCTTTCGTATTTAACTTAGGGTTTGAAATTATTCTTTTAAAAGGGATTTGGTTAACTTCGTTAGCTATTGTCGCCTCTCTTTTTTATTATGTGTTCGCCGTTTTTTCTTTGTATTATTCTTTAAATGCCCAAAGGTTTAACTATAAATTCGCAGGCTTTACTCTTGAAAACAATAAGTACCTGATTCATTTTCCACTAATTTTATGTACTATTTTTCAGTATGGATTTTTGTTTCTACCATGATAGTGAATATAGGAATAAATCCACTTAAGATATGCATCAAGGGTTCTGAGTGAATATTGCTTAGTCAAGAAACCAAAATAGAATAGGTACAAATTTTATATGGTGAAGAGCCCATTGTTTTGGAATGTTATCTCGCAATTTTCTTAGCTTTTTAAAATATGTCAGTCCATTTTTGTTTTGATCCATTTTTGCTTTTGGACGCAAAACAGCAGGCTTGCGCTGATTCTTGGCTTAGTTTATCCTGCTATTTTTCGCCTTTTATTTAGGTGTTGTATGTACTCTAAGGTTTGGTGTTCTTTATGTTCCAATATTCACCAATAATTATCGGTTTCAGTTCTGTTTTATTGCAATTTTATATATTAGCTAGCTTCAGAAGACTAAGCCCTAAATTGGCAACGAAGTTATATGGTGGTGTTGTTTTCAGCTCAAAATGGGAG
The DNA here is from genome assembly GCF_057197785.1 of Pseudoalteromonas sp. MMG033. Lineage (NCBI taxonomy): Bacteria > Pseudomonadati > Pseudomonadota > Gammaproteobacteria > Alteromonadales > Pseudoalteromonadaceae > Pseudoalteromonas > Pseudoalteromonas sp. MMG033. The sequence goes on along the minus strand of NZ_CM170070.1, from coordinate 4,052,409 downwards.
CACCAAAAAAAAGCAATCAACTTTTTATATAATCCTACAATTTGGCGTTTTGTTAAACAAAAAAATATTAAGTACGCACTGTACGTGAACTTTACTCTAGCACTGACTTTTTTATTTCTAATATTTGTGGATAATTAGTACATATAACATGCCATTAATGCGGGACTGCTAAAGCTTAGTTCGGTTTCGCTCCGCTTCACAGTTTTCATTTTTTCTGTGACTAATCTATGGTTTCCGGAGCAAGTCCGGAATGACGTAGCAGAGGAGCTGCTTTGGGTTAACAGAGATGTATCGATTACCTTTGGTTAAAATTGCTCATTTCACCTTGCGCAAATTGAACGTACTCGCTTCGCTCGCAGTCGTTACATTTTGCACGTTAATCACCTTGCGCGAAAAGAATGTCAGCGCTTCGCGCTGTGCCATTAATCTTTCGCACAATAGCGATTTGCACCAAGGCCATACTACTTCAATCGTGCAAGGTGATGTATTGCGATTGCATCCATAGGTTTTAGTTGTATTAAAGCTGTGCCGTCTTGCTTTACAGTGATAGATCTCCCTATACACGGCCCTTGATTAGTATCTATGCTCAACTCATCACAATATGTGCCGGGTAGTAAACCGGTTTGAAGCGTGGCGTGCATTGTTTTATCTTCGCGATTAATCGCGACAAAGCCCAGATCTCCGCGTGAAAATGCAATTTGGTTATTACCATTGTCCCACCAATTTGAGATGGTTGGATTGTCGGCCGTGTAACTTCTAAAACGCATTGCGCCGGCGATCATAGGTTTTCTATGTTCACATTGCCACAAGGTGCCTTGGCAGTTAAGTTTACCAGATTGATGGACAGGGACTTTTGGCCCGCCAGCATCGGTATCGCCGTTAAATTCGTAACTGGACATCACTTTTGGATAACCATACGGATAGGCCAGCATAAATACGTTAGCAAGGTCATACAGCGTTTTATCTTTGAACGTGACGATGTCTCCAGCACCACCGTGACCGCGCTGGTTGTCGTGGTTGTCTGTGAATATGATGGCTTTTTCACTGGGCATTAAACCCCAGTCTTTAACAAAGCTCTTCAGTGAGGCAAGTTTTCCTTGTTTAAAAACATGGCTCAGTTGGACGCTGTATTTAAATTCTGTGACCATGCCGTTGCTTAGATACGGCACTGATGTGATTGCTTCACCACCTTGATCTATGACTTCTTGAAAAATAAGCGGTGAGTCATTGAGTTGTTTTAAAATTGCAGCGATATCGTCAGTGGGCATGTGTTTACTAGCATCAAGTCTGAATCCTGCCACGCCTAAGCCTGTGAGTTCATTTAAATAGCCGGCGATTTTTGCCTGAACACTGACAGAGTCAGTATCTAAATCATGCAGGCCAACCAGTTCACAGTTTTGCACGCGCCATGCATTATTTACGTAGTCGGTGTCTTTGATAGCACAGGGTTTGTGGAAATCTTTAGGAGAGTAAATGGGGTAGTGTTTATTGCCATAAGACTTGCCAGTAATACTTTTACCGCTACCGTGGGCCATGTGATTAATAACTGCATCGACATAGATGTCCACGCCTTGTGCTTTGCATCGATTTATCATATCGACAAATTGCGTTTTGTTACCACTTCGACTGTTCAGCTCATAAGTGACGGGCTGATATCTTGTCCACCACTGATCGCCTGCGATATGTTCATTAGGCGGTGATACTTGAACCGCTTTGTAACCTTGTGGTCCTAAAAATGTCTCGCATTCAGTGGCAATATCGGCCCAAGACCACTCAAACAAATGTACAAATGTCGTAGGGATATGCGCTGATGCATTCACATTGGTAGATGCAATGAAGGCAAGTCCAGCTAGGGTAGGGAGTCGGTTATTTTTCATTCTTATATTTCTCATTTTTTTGAGAAAGACAATATATCGGTCTTATGGTAATAATCGTATTGAATACGTATGCAAAATGGCAACCAAAAACGGTTGCCATACACAAATTTTGAGGTGTTATCTTAACACTAGAGAGCCTGTATGAGGTGGGTGTTTTTACCAAACTCAAATACGTTTAGTTTGCCACACTGCGCGAAGTGGTTATTGCTAGCATAAGGTCGGTTTGCTTGGATAATATCACTTTCCCATCCTTGACCATTTTTGACAAATGCTTTTAGCTCGAACCAGCCTTGGTAAGTTTGACTGCAATCCATTTCTACATCCAGTTTCCAGTAGTGCGGGCCCCATTGGTTTAGACCTGACTCACCAAATCCATGAAGATCGTAGGTTTTCTTTTCACCCCAATTTGCAGGCCAAACATTGGTTGTCCAATCTAAAGCAGTCCCTTGGGCTTGATTTGATTGACTAGGTTCAGATGCCTGCCAGTCAAGGTAGGTATCTCCTGATTTCCATGGTGCAGTGGTTTGATTTCTGAGGTTTAGGTGTCTAATTGGAATTTGGCAAAGTACAGGATTTTGGTCACATTGCAATCCACGCTGTGACGCTGCGTTGTGGTCCAAACCGCCGCGTACAAACATATCTTGGCCGCTTTGTGTTTGTGCTTTTATAAATACAACGGTTCTTTGCCAATCTCCGTCGCCGTCATTAGGGGTATCTGTGGTAATACTTTGGTGATGGATCGCGATTGCATCCATAGAGGACAGTGATATTTGAGCAGTCCCATCGCCATCAACCGTAATTGCTCTGCCATTGCAATATCCCGCACTTTTACCGCCAGAAAGCTCGTCACAATATGTGCCCGCAGGAAGACCGGTTGCCAACCTCACATTCATATTGTTTGATTCTCTATTGATGGCCACAAACCCTAAATTACCGCGCGAAAAAGCAATTTGATTATTACCATTATCCCACCAGTTTTGTACTGACCAGTCATCATTGGTGTGATTTCTAAAGCGCATTGCACCTGCAATAAAGGGCTTTCTGTGCTCACATTGCCATTGCTGTGCGTTACAATTTAAATTATTACCTTGATGAACGGGGACAGTCGGGCCGCCGGCATCGGTATCACCATTAAACTCATAGCTAGACATTACTTTTGGATAGCCATAGGGGTAGGCAAGCATGAACACATTGGCCAGTTCATATAGTTTGCCGTCGTGAAAGGTGACTATAGAGCCAGCACCGCCATGCCCACGTTGATTGTCATGGTTATCAGAAAATACAACGGCTTTATAGCTTGGCATAAAGCCCCATTGCTCACCAAAAGATTTAAGCCAAGCAAGCTGACCTGTTTTAAATGTTTCGCTGAGTTTAATGCTGTATTTGAACTCAGTGACTAAGCCATTTTGAAAGTATTCAGACGCTTGAACAGCTTCACCACCTTGGTCAATGACCTCTTGGAACACCACAGATTGCTTATTGAGTTTACCTAGAATATCGCCGATGTCGTTTGCAGGCATATGCTTGCTTGCATCTAAGCGAAAGCCCGCAACGCCAATATCGAGCAAGTCATTTAAGTAATTTGCAAGCTGCGACTGCACATAAGGTGCATCGGTGTCCAAGTCGTGCAATCCTACTAATTCACAATGCTGCACGCGCCATGGGTTATTGCCGTAATCTTCAGGGTTAATGGCACAGGTTTGATGGAAGTCATTTGGGCTGTAGATGGGGTATTGTTTGTTACCAAACTGACTGCCTGCGACCCCTGTACCGCTGCCGTGTGCCATATGATTTATCACTGCATCAACATAAATATCAACCCCTGCAGCGTTACATCGAGATACCATGTCGATGAACGCAGCTCTATCTCCGCCGCGACTGACAAGTTGATAGCTAACAGGTTGATATCTTGTCCACCATTGACTCCCGGTGATATGTTCACTCGGCGGCGAAACCTGAACTGCCGCATAGCCTTGTGGCCCTAAAAAGGTTTCACATTCTTTGGCGACATCAGGCCAAGACCATTCAAACAGGTGAACAAATGTGGTTGGTGCACCTGTGTTACTAGGTGTAGCATAGGCGCAGTTTGATGCAAGTAACGAAACACTTGCGACGATTGGTAGTATTATATTTTTCATTATTGTGCCTCTCATTTACATGAGTTTTACAATATAAGGCGCTTTGAGGAACATTCCATTGAATACGTATGCAAAATGGGATCAAGGTTGCATGTTGTTGTTTTTTAATGCTGTGAATTAGGTGGTTTAAGTTGTTTATTATCTATTTAAAGAATAAATATTTCTTTAGTGTTAAATAACTACTCTACTATAATGAGCTCGGTGTACATTTTATGGGTATATAGAAGTCAGTGCAGTATTTAAATGTGGAGTATGGATGCAAAAGGTCTTTGTGAGCGCCTGTTTAATGGGTAATAAAGTAAGGTATAACGGAAGTAGTTTATCGCTGGATAAGTCAGATAAGCGTTGGTTAGATCTAAACGTTAAGCTTGTTGGCTTTTGTCCAGAAGTCTCGGCTGGTTTACCGATACCTAGAGCGCCAGCGGAAATTATTGGAGGCGAAGGGCGTGATGTCATCCACCAACAAGCGTGTGTTGTCGGAGATGATGGAGTCGATGTGACTGATGCCTTTTTAAATGGTGCCCATCAAGCGCTGCAAATTTGTTTGCAACAAAAAATAAAATTCGCGGTTTTGGCAGAGGGTAGCCCATCTTGCGGAAGCGAAAAAATATATGATGGCACTTTTTCTGGTAAGAAAGTAAACGGTGCTGGCGTCACTGCACAACTGCTCAGATCTAAAGGCATCAAAGTCTATAGCCAACACTCTGTTATGCAGTTAATTGAGCAGCTAGAACGTAATAGCGCAACGGATAAATCTAAAACAATTAGTTAGTATATTCTTGCATTAACTTGCAAACTACTTGAGTTAATTGGCTATCATTTTGCATTAATTGCTTAAGCTTGTCGCAAGGTAGCCACATAATATCACAAGGGGTGTCACTGGTGATGTCGGTAGCGCATGCACCGCTTAGCAATGCGGTTAGAGCAATTGATTCACCCGGCCCTTTATTTGTACAAGTGTGCTTTACGTCATTATCTGATGATACGTTCCATTGCTCTTTAACGCTTCCTCTCACAATGACGCCAATTTTAGACAGCGGCTGATTTTCGTTGCAAATTACTTGCTGCGCTTCATAAACGTGATGCTCTACAAAAGCGGACAATTTCTCACGTGTTGCGAGCGGTAAGTTCTTAGCCCAAGGAATATCATTAGTAAATTGTTGTTGCTTGGTCGTTTTGAAGATTGACTCATTTTGGAGGTTGGCCATTTTGTCTTCAACGCATGCTAATAACCTTTGCGCTTCGGGCTTATCTAACACAGCTTGCTTAAGCTGTGCATTGATGACTGCGCGCTCGCGATTGAGCAACAACCTAGTCGCAGCTTGTGTCTGCAGGGATTGAATAATTTCTGGAAAGCTTTCATGTAGTTCATTCATGCGCTCTAGAGTACGTGTTTTGTTATCTTTGACATCTTTTAACACTAAATCGGCAGCAGACTGGCTGGGCGCTAAGGTTTGCACATGACTTTGCAAAGCCTCTTGTGCGTGCATAAACCCCCGAGCAATATCGTAACCCAAGGCAAGTTTCTTAAAATAAAAGGTTAATAAGAGCTTGTTTAACCATGAATATTGCCTCAGTGGTTGCAACCATTTGGGGGTTTGCCATACCGTATAAATGGAGGTTCTTGGGCTAATTTGGGGTTCACCGTCAAGGGCAGATTCAACCGCTTCGACTAATTTGCTAGTCGCTTGCTTGCTCAACATCCCTTGTTCAAATTGCGTCCAGTAATGTTTGCGCTCAGTCTCGAGCAATCGTCTTTTGTATGCCGTGTTGAGCTCTTCTGTGGTTATTTTACTATTTGATTCAGTCTCGTTGAGTGCTTGTAGTTGCGATTTTTGCTTTACGGTTTCCCAGTCTGCGCCTTGCAAAAATGGGTTGGTCATCATCACAGGCAGCATCTCGTGTAGCTCATTATTGATTGTGCCTTGGGCTTTGTCTACAGTTGCTTGTTTTGCTGGCGGTAATGAGTTTAAGCCGAGTATTTTAAGTAACCAGCCCATCGTGGAGCCGTTGACCAATATGGTTAAGACCACGATGCCTGCACATAAAAACAGCACCCGATCACCAATTTCTTTTGGTATGACATCACTGGCGACTACGGCTAGTGCCAAGGCTAATGACACCGCACCGCGCAGTCCACCCCAGCACAGCACCGCTGCTTTTGGAAAATTAATACCAATACCTAACCTAGTCAGGGCAGGCATACAAACGGTGATAGAGATTGCTCGAATGATTAAAATACCAGCGTAAAGCAATGCCAGCATTTTCCATGCTTGCATATCATTTAGTGGTACACGGATAGCGACCAATATGCCAACCAGTAAAAAGATAAGTGTGTTGGCCATGTGGGCCATCATTTCCCAAAAATGATGTAAAAATCCAGCGACTTCGGGGCTGATCCGAGTTCGGCCGATACTTGCAAACATTATGGCTAACGTGACAACCGCAACAACTCCTGATACGTGGAAGTTTTCTGCAATAAAAAAAACGGAATAGGCCGCCGCAATAGTTAAAGAGATCTCGATCATTGGGTCGTTAAATACATGCTCTATCCACATAATACATAGACCACCCACGGCTAAGCCTATTGCCAGACCTACTAATACGACTTGTAAAAACTCGGCTGTGACATGCAAAGGCGATGAAAGTCCAGCGTTGATATCACCGCTGTAAGTTGCGGTAACCCATGCAAAAAAGAGTGAAAAGAACACAATTGCGGTACCGTCGTTGAGTAGCGACTCGCCTTCAATGAGGGTTTCAAGGCGCTTTCGAGAACTGACTTCTTTTAACAGCGCGACGACAGCCACCGGATCTGTGGCACTGATCAAAGCACCAAACATCAGGCAAATGGCCCAGCTCCAGCCCCAGCCGTCGGGTACAATGGCAAAGATGAGCTCGGCTGTTAACCAAATCGCGAGCATTAAACCTGGGACGGCTAAAATAGCGATTTGTGTAAACATGCGGCGGAATAAATGCACCTCCATGGCAAATGCGCTTTCAAAAATGAGCGTTGGCAAAAACAGATATAAAAATAGGTGAGAGTCTATTTCGGCAACCAAAGATAAACTCTGGCCAAATTCTGGGGCGTATGCATTAAACAAGTCTGCTCTTTGTAGCAACCCGATTGCAATGCCTAGCAATAAGAGCGCAACAGTGTAGGGGACTTGTGTGCCTTTTAAAATATGACGTACAAATGCGCCAATAAACAGTGCGAAAATCACAAATAGTAGGATCAAGAGCCCTGTGCTAAACGCCATAGTACTGTGCCTATCAAATTGGGTGTTCTAAGTTTAGAAAAGGAATGGCATGTTCGCTAAGATCAGGCGTTATCAATCGTGTTTAAAGTGCAAAAATGTTTATACAATAGAAACAGATAGAATGTGATGTAATAAGATGAAGATGGTTAAAGGTAGTTGTAATTGTAATGCGGTGCAGTTTGAAATTAGTTTGCCAATAACAGACATCTATGTTTGTCATTGCTCAATATGTCGAAAAGCAAGTGGCGGAAATGGTGTGTCAGTTGCGGTGGTTAATAACCAACACTTTGCTTGGCTGATAGGTACCGACAAAATCAAAACTTGGCACAAACCCAACCACGATTGGGTATGTAGTTTTTGTACGCTGTGCGGGTCAAACCTCCCGGGTAAAAACGATGATCAGAGAATGTACGTGCCGGTAGGATTAATCGGCAATGACGATTTAGCGGGTGCCAAGGTGGTTCACCACATGTGGGTGAGTTCAAAAGCCTGCTGGGAGGAAATTGGTGATGAAGGCCAGCAGCACAATGGGTTTATTGGTTAATATCTTTGTAAAAGAGGTGCAAGGGGCACCTCAATGTATAGCTGGTTAAACTAGATGTGTAGTGCCCATTTAGTCTTGGTCCGAGTCATCGTCTTCTGCTTTAGGGCAAACGCTTGGGTAGCATTTAAAGACTTCTCTTAATCCTCTAAATACACCGACATGTAATACTGAACGATGGTTTTCGTCATGGGTAATGTCGTATCGAATGGTGGTCGCATCTGTATCAAGAAGGCTGTTTGCGGCGTCATCGATTGCTGTAATGTGCTGCAAGTAAAGCGCTTGGTGCTCGGGAGGAATGTTTTCTTCATGTGCAGCCACGATATAGACAGAGAAGGCTTTTTCATCAAATATGTCTTCTGCAGCTTCAACCCACTTTGCAACGATACCATCGTCCCACCACAGTGAAGGGTCAATGGCGACATAGCCTTTAAATAAAGGCTGCATATGCTCTGATAATAAGCTAGTGATTGTGAATAGCCCGCCAAGTGAATGACCAGACAGCACTCTAAAGTCATCTGTACGGTATGTGTTATCAATAAACGGGATAACCTCATCTTTGATAAAGGCTTTTAGTTGATGGCTTTGTCCGGTTGCGACGGGGATTGGACTATTTTTAGGCTCTGTTGGGGTTAAATCGCGCGCTCTGTGATGACGAGTATTGATAGCGACCAAAATTGCTTCTGGCAACATGTTTGAGCGCTGTAAGAACCACATATTGTGACCCGTTAAATATTGCAAGTTCTCGCCGTCAGTGGTGTATATAACAGGGTATTGCTTGTCGCTATTTTCTGGTGCGTTGTAGCCTTCAGGCAAAATTACCCACACAGTACGGTCTTCACCGAGTGTTGAAGACGAAATAGTATGTTCAGTGGGTAGATGTTCATATTTGTAGTCAAGGTAAGAGGCATTGGCCAAAAAGCTACAGGCACACATCAATAGGAAAGCGAACTGCTTCATAAAATTACTCCTTTTTTTAAGTTATTTTAAGGACGTAAAAATGATGCCGTTCTTTAGCAGTGACTTGAGCTAAAAAGTGAATTTATGACATTTGATAAATTTATTTATAATGCTTTAACAGGTTTGAAAATTTGCTTTTATTATTTGAATACAGTTTCTTACCCTTCAATTTTAAGGTGCAGGAAAATAAAGTTATTGCACCTTACATTCATTTTACGGCCCACAAACAACGTCATGCAGCCGCGATAATAACTGTATGAGTAGTGTATTTTATTGCATGAATTAGTTCATAAGGTAGTAACGATACTTCTTGTTAAGTAAAGATGGCTTCCGTAAAAATCAAGATTGTAACTTTTAAAAGTATCAAGTGGTTATGTTCAATCTTTTGGAGGAGCTGAAAAGTACCTTTATATCCTGAATATGATTTATCCTGAATATGATTTATCCTGAAAAACAATATATAAACAGTGCGGGGTTAGTATTCATGCAATTTAATATATTAATGTAAATCAATGTCTTGTCTTGTTGTTTGTTAAGTCCCAAAAACCCTATTTTTATCTTTTAATTTCATTAATGCGTAGAGTTGTACCTAATACGATACTATAATGCTATTTAACGAAATATAGCTGTTGTTTTCAACGCTAAAATCCTCCAAATCAATAACGTACTTAAGCGTTATTCTCTCTTATGAATAGGAAATAACATGAACAATAATGCTGCCATAGCAACCTGTCTTGGAAGCTCGCTGTTATTGCTTTCAAGCCATGTAAATGCGTTTTCGCAGTTAGATGAATTAATGGTAGAAGGCGACCTGGCCGTATTTAAAACCCATACTGCTAAATCACATGCTGAACCTAATTGCGTAAATGAGGATAAAAAGGGCTATTGGGCGGTCGATTTAAATTCCCATAGTGGTCGAGCTGCGTACTCAAGCTTAGTGACTGCCATGAGTACCAAAGCACATGTAGAGGTGATCCCTCAAAATGCATGCTTGGGCACATCTGGGTATGAAGAGGTCAAATCCGTTAAAATTAAAACCAACAATGCGTCAAGTGGTGGTAAATCAGTTCGTTTTGTGGGGTTTGCCAAACGCTCTACAGGTAAGCATCCATTTGAGTTAGATAAAATTTGTAAAACAACACCTCATACAATGGGTTCAAGATCGTTGCGATGGGAAGATTACCTTGAATTGAAGGATGAAATTGATGCTGCCTTGGAAAACGTCTCCTCTAACTATATCCAACAAACAGCGTGGGTTTCACAAGCAGTGCAAAGTGCCTCCAGCCAATACGACCCGCAAACCAAGTTTTATCGCCATGATGTCATGTTAAAAGATGGCTCATTTGTATATCCCAATGTATTTTCTCAACCTTCACGATATCCATTAAACTACTATCTTGGCTGTAGTGTATCTGATGGTTATGGCACTGTGATTTATGATGCGGGTGAGCGTATTTATATGAAAAGGTGCAGAGACACAAACAATCTTTTCCAAGTCGTTTGTGTAATCTAGGGCCAAAAATGCTTAAAACACCATTAAAAACACTTTCTGTGTTGACACTCATCAAGTCTATTTCATCCTTTGTTGCAAGCGCCTCTCCTTTAGAGGAATTAATGGTACAAGGAGACATTGCCGTGTTTAAAACCGTGGCTGCCAAAACACATAGTTCTCCTGAATGTGTTGCTGCGGATAAAAAAGCGCAGTGGGCTGTCGATTTAAAAACGCACTCTGGGCGTGCCATGTATTCAAGCTTAGTCACAGCATTAAGTACAGGCGCAGATATTGAAGTCAGTTCAAATAATGCCTGTTTAGCGGGTTCTGGCTATGAACAGGTCGCTGCCCTCAATGTTAAAGCCAACAAAATGGGCGGCAGCAACGGTCAATCAGTACGTTTTGTGGGTTTTGCTAAAACAACGGAAGGCGTCCCTCCACGTGCTCTAGATATGTTTTGCGATACAACGCCAGCGACTAAGGGGTCCCGCGCACTGCGCTGGGAAGATTATAAAGTACTGAAAAAAGAGATTGATGCTGCTCTAAGCAAAGGTCAGTGGCGTTCACATCAAAGTACATGGGTAATTGGTGCTATCCAAAGTGCCAGCAGTACCTATAATTCACGAACTCAGCTTTATGACCATAGTGTGTTAATGAAAGATGACACCATGGTTAGGGTTCGATCTTCAGATACAAGTCTGCAAGGTAGAATGGGTTGCCAAAATAGTAATGGATACGGGGCAGTAGTTTATGATAAGGGTCGTGAGCTTCATTTAGCAGAGTGTCGACCTGAGAGAGATCATTTTCTCGTTTCTTGTGTTATTTAAGCATTAGTAAACGCAATCGAACTACACCCATAGTTATTCAACAACTAAGACCAATCGTAATTGTACGACTCTATTTGCTACGGGCTTTATAACACTCCGAGAATTTAAAAATATAGTACACAGAGGCTGTATATTTTAAAACCAGCTTTTGGCTTAAAAATAAATATATAACAAGGTTATACGGAAAATAATGAACAACAAAATACGCTTTTTGGCTTGCCTAAATGCCGCCGTTTTTTGCGGATTCGCCACTGCATCAACAACACTGTCAGAGTTGATGATTGATGGTAATTTAGCCGTGTTTAAAACACACGCTGCAAAGCCAGATAGCAGCTTAAGCTGCGTCAGTGCCGATAAAAAAAGCCACTGGGCAGTGGATTTGACCACCCACTCTGGCAGAGCAACCTACTCAAGTTTAGTAACCGCATTAAATACAGGTGCACAAATTGAGGTGACCTCAACCAAGGGGTGTATCGCTGGCTCAGGCTATGAACAAGCTAAATCTGTCTTAGTGAAAGCCGACGGCATGAGCAAAGGCAGTACTAAAACGGTGAGATTTGCAGGGCTACTCAAATATGGTGGGGAGGATCGATGTGAAACACATTATACGACACGAGGTTCTCGAGACATGACGTGGGAAGATTATGCATATGTTAAGGATGACATAATATCGAAATTAGCACACGGGTCGAAGGCTTACATCCCAAGCGGCATCCAAAGTATCGATAGTTTTTATGACCCAAATACCAAAAAAATAACAAGGTATGTATTGCTCAAAGATGGCAGTACCAGCAGTTATTATGATTATCGAAATCGATACTGCGTATATTTATCTTCTAGTAGGATGCTTCATATGACTTTGTGCACCGAAGTCACCTCTAAGGTGTGTGTGTATTGAGCGCATTGTAACGCAGATTGTAATTCATTTTCGAATATCAAAAACACAAAGTTTAATCTTGGCGAATAGATAAAGAGGGTTTTAGTGATTGGTATTCCGCTTAAATCGAGATGGTCATTACAGAACCTGCGTATTTTGAACCTAAACCCCAACTTACAAATAAAACAAATATAAAAAGGAGCCATTTGCAATGATTGCGACTGGTAAATTGAACTTAATGGCGGTTGCCATATTAATCTGCACCTTGTTTGCACCACTGAGCTGGGCCACGAATGCAACACATTATTTTATTAAAGACATACAAGTAGAGCGTAGTTTTGTGATTGTCAGCTTTTATGGGTATAAATATGGTCGACCAGCATGTGGCGGGAATGAATCTGGAAACAAGTATGCGTTTAATACCAATACATTAGCAGGTCAAAATCTGTATTTGAGCGTACTCAATGCTGCGACCAATAAGTTACCTGTCGAATTTATTGGCACCATGGATTGTCGTGATTATCCCACCGTGGAATCAATGACGGGTATTAAGGTTAAACAAGGATAGGGTAAACATGCGAATGTTAAAATACGCGGCAAGTGTTATAGCACTGTGTTGCAATGTTGCGTTGGCATCGCCAGATATGGCAGCAGCAAACAGCTACTACATAGTTGCCGATCACGAAAACGATTATTCCTTGGCTATTGATGATGGCGGTCCGAGTTTCAATGGCGAGTTTTTTATGAGCTGGCCTGATTTTAAACAATCTCAAGCCCCGTATGAGCTAGAGCTTTGGGATAGTGCAACACGCAGCTGGAAAACTGTATATACAGGTAAAAACCTGCATTACATGAGCGATGAAAAGCGGGTAAGTGGAGTGTATAGTTTTCGTTTGAAGTGCCAAGGTTACGCTGGGTGTCCAAGCTCTGGCTATATTTACAAAAAAACGGATGTGGTGCTCGAACCAAGTTTTGTGAACTTAGCGTACAACGATAAAAAACAAAACGTAAATGTATACTGGGAAGAAAAAGCAACCGAAGGCTACATCATTGAGCAGTCAATAGACAATGGTAATACATGGGAGCATATGATCCCTGAAGGGAAGGAGGTCAGGCTTTATCATGGCAAAAACTTCACCGGCTTCATTAGTACCAGCCCTGATGTTGTGTTGCCAAAGACCACCATTAACTCTTTACGCATGGCCAATGCGCGTAGTATGGGGATGCAAGCCTTTGCCCGTATGGCGGTATCGCAGTCTACATCTGCTAAGTTTGATCCAGGTAACTTCAAGTACCGAATCAAAAACTGCAACATGTATCGCTGTGGTACTTATCAAGAATCAAATCGTTTTTATGAGCAACTGCTGAATCCATTAATTGAAGACCCAACGTTTGAGTCGGGTAAAGTGCAGTTTTATCCAAACAATGCCGATGAGTTGGTGGTCAGTGCATCTCGCCCAATTGATGCAAACAGAAGCTTACGCGCGTCACTGAGCAATTGGGGTTACATAGAGTGGGAGCATAAATACTCTACCTGGGATAAGTATAATCCAAGGTATGGTTTAAACGGGATGACAGCACGCGGCCTTATTCGCGTTGATCATCTTGACCCAGATTCGAGCCTCAGTATTTATCCTGTAGCTTACTATTATGCTGGTCGTAATCCCAATGGGTCAATTAATGCGCATCGATTAGAGGGGCAACAGATGATCATTTCTCGTGCGCCAAACTCCGTCGACGGACGTCGCTTAACCGTTAAAACTGTCAGAGATGAATGGGAAGTGGATGCATCTGAAATCATTGAGTTTGATCAGCAGCTTTATCTGAATACAAGCGAGCATATTATTAAAAACGTAAAGTTTTATGTCAGATTACTGGGGTCAAACGCGCGTTTTCAATTAGATAATGCGCAACTTTATGAAAATGGTGGCCTTGGTCAGTACGATCCTTCTTTTTCAATTTACATTTCTAATTACATTGGTGAGCTCAAAACTGAATGGACGGACTTTGCAAAAACGGGTCTTAAAGATCAGCCTAACTTAATGCACCCTGTGACGGGTCAGTGCCCTGCGCCAAGTGCGGGTGAGTTCCACTACAAAGTAGAATACACACCGTATGGTAAAGAGCAGTGGCGAACATATTACTGTGGTGTAGGTTCTCGCTTTATGAGCCAAGGTGGCGACAGTTATACTGCATTTGCGACCGGGCGTTATGAATTTAGAGTAAATTGTAAGGGCTTTGCAAATTGCCCAGACGATGGCTATGTGCGTGGCTATACCGTTATTTTACGCGGTGTTGAGTCCGTGTTGGCGCAGCCGAATCAGGCGCAAAAGCAGGTCTATCTGAGCTGGCCAAAAACCTTAGGCGCCTATGGGTATATTGTTGAGCAAAGTGAAGACTCTGGCTCCACTTGGAGAAGGATTAATCCAAGAACAGTTGATGAGTCTATGCTGTGGCAAGGCAATCATTTATATACTAAAAACAAAGTGTTGATCCCAAGCTATGAACTCACCAATTCAACACGATTCACATATAGGGTGAAAGCATGTCGTTATACGCGTTGCCAAGATGGCTATGGTTATTCGAATGAAGTGATTCTTGTTGGCAGAGATGTATCTGGACATGATGGGATAGGCGCGATCACTAATTTTAAAGCGGATAAGAGCCGCATTTTACCTGGCGAAGCGATTAAATTGTCCTGGGAGAGACCAAAAGGTCCTCATGGCGCATTTTATAATGAACATTTACTCTATGCTATATTTGTCACAAAACCCGGTGAAGGTGAATTCCTAAAATGGAGTGGGCTGGAAGATCTGAGCGTTAAACGCGAAGGAGAAACGGGGATACAAAAGCTTGGCACACAAACCTTTAGGATCATTGCTTGTGATTCATTTAGTAATTGTAGTCCTTCTTCTACCACTAGTATTGAAGTTGTTGGACGTCCACCTATGCCTCTTGAATTCAGCAGCAATAAAACTGAGGTCTTTACTAACGATGTTGTGACGTTAAATTGGAAAATGAACCCAAGCTATGGACTACCTGTCAGCTACCATTTGGGTTTAAATGAGCCAAGCTGGCAACCTGGTTATTTTGAGCCTTTGCTATCACAAAGTACAGCAACATCCCATCAAATAACGTTTGATAAAACGGGTGTACACCGTTTGTCACTGCAAGCTTGTAACCAAGATGGTTGTAGTGAGACACGCACACTCTCAATCGTTGTATCATCAAGACCGCCAGCGCTTAGCATCGATTCACATGTCCTGAACTGGAATAGTATTTTGGGTGCCACACTCTATAAAGTGCAAAAAGCAACTTGCAGCGAAAACTGCTCAAGCGCAGAACAGTTTGCATGGACAGATGTGGGTAATGTTAAGGTGCCACAGTTCGTTATTCCTGAAGCTGATAAAGGTAAGTTTTACTATCGCGTCAGTGCGTGTTTTACCAGTCAGGTAGACTGCACAAAATGGAGTAATGTGGTTGAGGATAGAGTGAAAATCAAAAACGTGATTTTCATTCATACTGATTTACTAGGCAGCCCAGTAGCCGAATCGACTCTTGAAAAATAATACATCAAGAGCTTCAAACTGTTTTACTTTGACATTAAATAAAACAATTCAAGAAGCCTCAAAATGAGGCTTCTTTTTTATTAGCGCGGTCTAACGGTTTTATATCAAGTTAATAACCAAATTTGGCTTCAGCTTTATTATGCAGCTGATCACCCACATTTTGCGCGTATTTTAAAACATCAAAGTTGCCTTTGAAAAAGCTGATGTCTCCCATTGAACTGTAAGATTCATCAAATACTTCTTTAAAATCTATGATGTCCTTAAAGTTTTCTGCATTGACATCAAATCTACCCCAAGCTTGACCTTTGCCATCAGCGCCTCTGTCGTACGCTAAACCTTGCATGAATAGGGCAGGGACTTGCTTTGCAAGTTCAAGTAGGTCTTCATTTTCATTTAGTTTTTCTTCTAGGTAGCTTTTATTCTCGTGACTGATTGCACCACTGACGACAAATTCCCCTTTTTCATCAATCGAAAATCCCCAGCCTGTTGACTCGGCGAGTTTTGGATCTGTGTTTTTTAACTCGTTCATAAATGATTGGTAGTGTGTTTGCATACCTCTAAATAGGTCTGCTACACCACCAAAATACAACGTCTGGGAGACTTTGTTGAGTCGTTCAGGGTCATAGGTATGGGATTCAAGCGTCATTTCACCAACATTTGGGTCATTGATTATATGTTGGTCGTCATGAGATGTATTTTGAACGTGTGCCGCTGCTAGCGTCTTTACTTCATCAGTAATGGGTTTAGCATCTATGGATGAAGGATTTTTGTTTGATGCGCTATTTGGGGCTGGTGGCGGAAAATTACTTTGGTTCGCTATCTTCATTACATAATCCTTATACAGAAGATTTGTCATGGGTTACATATCGACAGTTACACTAAGGTCTTTAGTTATTAATTTTTAATATGTACAAATAACTACTATTCATCAAAACGAGTTTTCGGCTTTTTGTTGGCGTAATCCATTTTACACTGCTTTTATAAATCAATATTTAGTTTAAGTTGTATCATTAATATAAATGAAATTTACTGTTCTAGTATAAACACGCATTTCGAAATGTTGCATACTAATTATACACCGTGTTAAAAAGAGTGTTTTAATGAACTGTAAAGCTGACTTCATCATGCAAAAATGCTCAATCTTGCAGCACTTACCAAAAGCCAAACTAGGCTATCTGCCAACACCAGTGATTAAACTAGAAAATCTTACTCGAATTTTAGGTGGTCCTGATATATTAATGAAGCGGGACGATCTGACTGGCCTTGCGCTTGGCGGAAATAAGACAAGAAAGCTTGAGTACATACTCGGAGATGCGATTAAAAAAGGCTGTGATACGGTAATAACGGCAGGCGCTCAACAGTCCAATCATTGCAGGCAAACAGCCGCAGCTGCTGCGAAACTGGGGTTAGATTGTCACCTTTTATTGGGAGGAGAAAAACCTGGCAATTTCAATGGTAATTTATTACTTGATGAGTTGTTTGGTGCACATATTCACTTCACCAAAGAAAATCGAAAAGGAGAAGACATTCCTAATCTCGTCGGTACCTTGAAAGCCTCGGGGCACTCACCGTATGTGATCCCATACGGTGGATCGAATGAGTTAGGGGCATGTGGGTTTATAGAAGCAGGTTTTGAGCTCTCGACACAAATAGGTGTTGATAATTTAAGCCATATCTTTTTTGCCTCAAGCTCGGGTGGCACACATGCCGGTCTGATGATAGCCAAGTCTTTATTGAGACATAAATATGAGCTTACAGGCATACAGATTGATAAAGCTGAAAACGAAGCGAATAGTTTTCAACAGCAAGTACTAGCGCTTGCAAATTCAACGTGCTCATTTTTAAATTTAGCGCAAAGTTATCGAGTTGATGATGTAGTGCTTGATAAAGGTTACTTAGAGACAGGCTATGGTGTTTTGACGGAACAAGAAAAAGAAGCGATCCAACTATTGGCTAAATCAGAGGGGATTTTACTCGATCCAGTTTATACAGGAAGGGCGTTTGCAGCTATGGTAGATAAAATTCAAAAACGAGAGCTTCCAAATGATAAACAGGTACTGTTTTGGCACACAGGTGGCGCGCCTTCTTTGTTCGCTTACAGTAGGACAATATTATAGTCGTATAGTAAGCGATACACTGCTTAAAATCGTTCAAACTCGACACTTTACGCTTAGATTGCATTTGTAGAATGATTCCTTTAACTTTGCGAAAGTTGGTTTGATCCACCAACTTGGTTGCGTACGCTTTTTTAGCAACTCTAACCCTTACATATAAAATGACTTAAAATCATTTAAATTTTTCAATATGAATTATGGAAAGCAAGTAAAATATGGCAGTCCTAGAAATTTTAACCGCCCCCGATCCAAGATTAAAAACAAAAGCAAAAAAAGTAACTGATTTTGAGTCTATTCAGACCCTGATAGATGACATGTTGGAAACCATGTACGCAACAAGAGACGGTATAGGTCTGGCTGCAACGCAAGTGGGCAGAGAAGAAGCGGTTGTCATTATTGATATTTCAGATGAGAGAAATGACCCTCTTATTTTGGTCAACCCTGAAATTACTGAAGGTAAAAACAAAGAAAAGGGTCAGGAAGGGTGCTTATCTGTGCCTGATTACTACGCTGAAGTTGAGCGCTTTACTTCTGTAAAGGTTACGGCACAAGATAGGAAGGGTAACCCAGTTGAAGTTGAGAGTGATGAGTTTTTAGCCATTGTTATGCAACATGAAATTGACCATCTTCACGGTAACTTGTTTATTGACTACCTTTCACCGCTAAAACAAAAGATGGCGATGAAAAAGGTTAAAAAATATTTAAAGCATTACGCTTAAGCATTTATTTCGAAGCAGCACTGTCATGCTGCTTCATTAAGCCCCTCCATTCTAAATTATACTTGAGTGCCTTTTCACCATCTTGTATGGTTTATCATTGCTCCACATCTAAAACCATATAACTCTTAAGGAATGAATATGCGAACGCTTAGCTTGAGCTTTTGCCTTACGATCTTATTGCTGTCTGGTTGCGCCAGTACTGGCGAGGTAAAACAACAAAGTCCCGCAGAAATAGTAACTGCTAAAGTGAAAGCGCACAGTGAAGGGCTAAAAATGTATTTTGGATTATCTATTCCAACTGGAGGGAATATCACGGCAAGTCAATGGCAGCATTTTGAGTCAACTCAGTTAGCAACCACATTTGCAGGTTTTAGTGTTGTAGATGCAGTAGGTTATTACAAAGGTAAGAAAGAACACTCAAAAGTAGTGACTGTTTATAACGCCTCTGCTGAAGATATTGCTGCGGCTAACGTACTGGCAAAACACTATAGTCAGCTATTTAATCAAGACTCTGTACTTATTGCTCTGCTTGATATTACACAAGTTAGTTTTGTAGGAAAGGAGTAGGCGATGAGTTGTATTAAAACAATTACTGAATATCTTTTAGCAAAGCCTTTTAGTAGTGTCAGTCAACCATTTGGTGAGGGCGTTGATGTATATAAGGTAAAAGACAAAATGTTTGCAACGCTTGCGCCAGAAAAAATGCGTCAATCGCAAGGTGGGCATTGGTGGTTAAATTTAAAGTGTGATCCAGATGAAGCCCATGCACTACGTGATATATTTGATGCTGTTATTCCCGGCTACCATATGAATAAACAACATTGGAATACGGTAATTCTTGATGGCACTGTGCCTAAAGGAGAGATAGAACGTATGATCGATAACTCATTCTTGTTAGTTGTCAAAAAGATGCGTAAAAGTGAGCGTCAGGCAATATTACTGCATTTGTCATAATTATATTTGAACTTTTAATACAATAAGCCCTCTTACCTAAATTAATAACAAGGATGGGTTTATGTTTCCTTTCGATGTATTCACTGCATATACCGCAGCATGTCTTTTACTCGTTATTTCTCCCGGGCCAGATAACATTTTGGCAATCGCGAGAGGGATAAGCCAAGGGCGATTAGCAGCCTGTATTTCTGCCAGTGCTTCTGGAGTGGGCATTTTATTTCATGTATTTGCAGCGACTGCTGGGTTGACGTTATTAATCCAGACATCAAATATTGCTTTTTACATCGTCAAATTTATCGGCGCCAGCTATTTAGTCTGGTTGGGCGTTAAAGTGCTTCTTAATCGCAATTTGATTACTATCGAATCTGTCGAGGCGAAATCATATAAAACCATTTTTGCTACTGGCTTTTTCTCCGCTGCATTAAACCCAAAGCCGGGGATTTTTGTACTTGCGTTTGTACCGCAATTTATAGATCCAAGCTTAGGCAGTGTTTCTATTCAAATGATGGTTTATGGTGCTTGGTTTGCGTTACTGACTACGCTTGGTTTTGGAACAATGGGCATTTTTTCGACGCAGCTAAAGAAATTTTTGATAAATAGCCCCAACGTGTTACAGGGATTAAATATTTCGGCGGGCCTTACCTTTGTCAGCTCTGGCCTTGCAGTCGCTTTGATGAAGCAGCGATAACTTCTTATATCAGCTCTGTTCGATAAAATGACAAAGTTAATTGACTATTTGATGACAAATGACATGGGTCATTTTTGTAACTTAATTCACTTTTAGTTACATTTAAATTTATCTAATAGATTGGATTTAATGTAGTTTTTATTTACTGTAGCTAAAAAATTCAAAGGAGAGACCTACAGTGTACAAATCCATTATTGCAATTTCTGTTGTGGCAGTATTAGCTGGATGTCAAGCAAATAAGGCTAGCACCGGTACTAACTCAGTCAATGCTACAGTACAACTACAGAGTCAGAGTGCGATTGAGGCAGAGACACAAAAATTAAACGCTTGGTTTGCAGAAAAGTACGAACAAGAAATGCAAATGAGCCCAATCATGATGACGATTTATGGTCGAAAAGATAAATATGACCAAATCGATGATGTGTCAGAGCAAGCTGCAAAGCGCAAACTAGCTTGGTTGGCAGGCACCGTTGCTGAATTAAGATCACAATTTGATTACAGTAAATTAGATGCCGAAGCTAAGATTTCTTATGATCTTTGGCTTTATGAGTATGAGCAAGAAAAACAGCAAGCAAAGTTTTTTGAAAATGAATATGTGTTTAATCATATGTTCGGTATTCAGTCATTTTTCGTCCAGTTTATGATTAATTACCATAAAGTAGACACGATTGAAGACATGCATGCGTACAACACTCGTCTAGTTAAAGGATCTGACGCAATTATTGAGCTGCTTGGTCAGGCTCAATCTAGAGCGAAAAAAGGCATTAGGCCACCTAAATTTACTTATGAGGGGGTAATTGGCCAATCTAAAAGTATCATCAATGGTGCCCCATTTATTGAGAGTGATAAAGATTCGCCCCTTTGGTCAGATGCCAAACGCAAAGTACAAAAGTTGATTGATGATAAAACGATTAATCAAACACAAGGCGATGCGTTGCTTGCGCAAACGAAAGCTGCGTTGCAAGGTGAATTTAAAACATCTTATACAACGCTTATAAATTGGTTTGAGAAAGATATGGCCAACTTGAAACAACAAGATGGCTATGGTGTTGGCGGCCTTCCAAATGGCAAGGCTTTTTATAATTACAGGCTAGCAGATCAAACCTCAACCAATTTAACAGCAGATGAAATTCATAAGATTGGACTTGATGAAGTATCCCGCATTAAAGGCGAAATGATGCAAATTATTGATCAAGTTGGCTTTGAAGGCTCTTTACAGGAGTTTTTTGAATTTTTCCGCAGTGACCCTCAGTTTTTCTATGAGAACAACGATGAAGGCAGGCAAGGGTACATTGATGATTCTATTGCCTATTTAGATGAGCTTAACAAAAAACTACCAGACTATTTTGGGATCTTACCTAAATCAAAGCTCGTGGTTAAGCGAGTTGAAGCATTTCGCGAGCAACCGGGGGCGGCGCAGCACTATATGCCTGGCACCAAAGATGGTTCTCGTCCCGGCGTTTACTATGCCCATTTGATTGATATGACATCGATGCCTAAAAATACAATGGAGTCGATAGCTTATCATGAGGGTAATCCAGGTCACCATATGCAATTGTCTATCGCGCAAGAGCTAGAAGGGATCCCGGAGTTTAGAACTAAAGCACAATTTACAGCATACTCTGAAGGATGGGGACTGTATTCTGAACTGCTAGCGAAAGAAATGGGTGCCTATAAAGACCCTTACAGTGATTTCGGTCGTTTATCGAATGAAATGTGGCGTGCTGTGAGACTAGTTGTTGATACAGGTATTCATGCAGAAGGTTGGTCTGAAGAGCAGTCTATTTCTTACTTTATGAATAATGTGCCAATCAACGAGACCGCTGCGCGTTCAGAAATTCGCCGATATATGATTTTGCCAGGACAGGCTACCTCATACAAAGTGGGTATGATAAAAATTCTTGAACTGAGACAGCATGCAAAAGATGAACTCGGTGCAAAATTTGATATAAGAGGCTTCCATGACACAATTTTAGGTGGCGGTGCTATGCCATTATCGATACTTGAAAGACGAGTGAATACTTGGATTGAAGAACAAAAGCGCTCATAAATAATTATAACCTACTTTGAAAGTAATAAATGCACATGCTTTTCGGCCTGTGCATTTTTTGTTGTGGTCATTATTATCAAAGGTGTTCAGAGTCGCTGATTTAATTATCAATAAGTAGCTGTGTTAAAACCATGCTTGCGAGTTAACTGGAGCTCAACTTTGTTAAAGAATCACCACTAAAACAGAAAGATTTTGGTAACCTGTATAACTTATCTCCTGCATCGACATACGGTAACAAGCCTAGTACACAAACCAATCTGGATGTAGTTAAAAAAGATCGGCGAGTTAATTAGAGAGTCACTTTCCATTATTTTTCTAAGTAAAGTATTTAGTTGGTGAGTCATGCCTTATGATGAAATCTCAAGCGATTAACATCTTGTGTATCATGCATTGATGCTGATTATGGAGGAACAATTTTATTAGCGTTATAAAGTGTAGATAAGTAATAGCTCTGTCTTGGGGTATAGAGATAGGCAGGTGAGGTGGTTTATTTTCATATTTGAATCAATGGATTAAATGTTTATCATGTTGAGGTTCTGATAGTTTCTTCGTTAATTATGATAATTAGTAAAAATGTTGGACTTATTGTTCTTAGTTGCTATGATTGGGTTTCACTATAGATATGAGTGAATATTGTTCATTAAAACCGATTAATTTGAGTTCAATACATTAAATAAAGGAATGACCATGAAAAGAGCCGTTTTATCTAAAGTTACATTAACTAGTCTTGTTGTATTATTTTCAGCCAATGTGTTCGCAGGGACTTCTACTTGGATAGGGTACGCAAGAGGGGTTGATGATGCCGCAGATCGGGCACGAGCAGCTCACCCAAATTCTTGGGTGCATAGTTGTAAAAACGTGAGTGTCTCAGCCCCTTGGCTTTATACTTGCACTGTAGTTAGTCGTAATTATAACTAGAACTGTTTGTGAACTGTGTTGCCTTAAATGAAATTATAATACGGTACATATGATTGCTCGGTTTGCATAAAATAATACAAATATATTTTACGAAGGGGCATTTATATACATAATATTATGTCAAGCTATGAAACGGCATTGTGCCTAAGTTGATAAGATTGAAAAGACCCAAGAGGTTTTTTCATGTATCTTTTTGAGCTGGCCAGATAAATAAATCTTAAATATGGGGTGCCGATATATTTCATATTGATTCGTAACGATATGCTTGTATGTGTACCGTACATTTTGGTGTGGTGAATATGGCTTTATAGATAAAGTTAGTTAGCAGTTTCGAATAAAACACTAAGTGATAAAGTACTTAGTGTTTTTATTCTGATAGCTAAGCTTTAGTCAATGGTAAAAGCATACGCAGCAGCGACGGTTTGGGTGCTACTACCAGGATTATATTGCAAAATATATTTGCCTGGTTGCAACAAGATATTACTTACATCAATATTGACGGGGCCACTACTTGCGCCTGATGGGACTGCTGCATGGGTTAGTGCACCAGAGCTATCCATCACGGGTTGGTCACCTTTAAGTAGGTAAATCCAATCAACTCGCTGCTTAGGGTTAACTGCTTCAGGTACGTTATAAAATGCCTGAATTGTTCTAGAGCTTGCGCTTAATTCAAATACAGTTGTTTGTTGCGGGTTGATTTGCTGGCCAGCAAACAAAGTAACGCTTGCGCTTAAAGACGAAATATCACTGGAACGAAGGAATAAGCCTACAGTTACATTGTCTGAGATAAGGCTAACACCCGGTGTAGTTACTTTAATTGTTTTATTAGCAAACTCGCCTTTACTAGTGCCTGATAGCTCCGTCATTCCAACAAATTCATTTACACTTGACGGCAGACCTGTACCGCGCCAAATTGCCAAAAAAGCACCTAAACCGCCAAGGTCACTATTTTTGACAGTTCTTTCATCAATGGTTAATTCTGTTGCACTTACAACTTTTGCATTGCTTAAACTTGTTGACCATTGGTTGGTTGCATTTGATATGGTGTCTAATAAAATTTCTTGGTTTGAAGCGGCATAAGGTTCAATAGACATTTTGATAACATCCTTTTGGTTGTAGAATTGTACTTAACTACATATGGGCACAATATCTCGGTTAGTAATATTGAAATCTCCAAGTTATGCGTTTTACCTTCATGGACATCAAATAATTTCCATAACTTGTTAGTGGTTGAGCTTAGCTATAAAGCGAATAATTTTTATTACACTTTATTACAGGTTGTTTAAATAATTGATTTGATAAAAAACTCCTTTAAAAAATTCTAGTGCGCCACAAAACTTTGAAATCCAATTGTAGGCTTTAACGTGATTTAAACTGGTCTAAGTTTGATGGTTTTAATTATTGGTAATATATTGCCGTTTCAAATAGATAAATAAAAAAGCCATCAAATGATCTATTTATTAAAATAATAATGATCAAATAATGTACAGTTTAAGGCGCTTTGATTCTCACTCGTTGAGAAAAGTAGCTCAAGGTATACATTCATCAAGTTTGCAAAAGGGAGTTTGCAGCTAACGTGATACGTATATGAGTATGTATCACGTGGCGAATATGCTTCTGTTTTGGCAACTAAACGTTAATAAAGAGCAAAATGAATAGGGAATGATATGAACGATACAACCAATACAGAATCTGTAGAGACAGAATCAGCGGGTTCAGCGGAAGCTCAATCTGGGTTTGAGCAGTATGGACTATCAGATAAGTGGCTAAAAAGATTTAAGTTACTTAAAGATCTTGGCGCAGATGAACATTCGATTTATGCAATCATGAAAAGCAATGAGTTTAAAGCGTTACCGTCTTCAGATCGCTTGAGCGTTTCACTGAACTTATTTGTAATTATCTTAGGCCCAACTTATTACTTATTTAAAAAAATGTGGATGAAGGCAGGCTTTTTGTTTGCGAGCATGTGGGTATTGAATGGAGTTTTATCCCTTGTTGAATGGGCCGCAGGATTTTCCTTTCCATCAGTAATATTTTGGGTAGTGCCTCATGTGATTTGTGCCCAATTAGCAAATTATGATTACTATAGGCATGTGACGGCACAAGAAAAAATTTGGCCTCAAGTCCCTGACTTATTTAAAAAGCCTGTGGGCATAATCGCGTATTTAGTCGCGTCATTTGTCTTTATTGCGGTAGCTATGAACTTAGCACTTGGGTGATTGTCTTCCTTTATTAGCTAAACCTATAAATCCCAAAATGGCCCTCAGGGGTGATAGCCTCAACGAAATAGATTGAGGCTTTTTCTATCACTTCTACCTTGAAATATACGGCGTTTTTGTAACTCACTTTCACTATTTTCTATAACATGCATCAACAATAGGCATGTCTCAGTCTTTCTTAATTACTGTGAGCTACTATTCATAACGGTAATGGGGAGGTGTATTTTTGAATCTGTAAACCAATTTAATATCAAGGGTTCTTTTGCATCATCAATGGTTTCGACGCTGACATCCTTGCCTGTTCCCATATTTACTTGAGCGTGCTCATTTTTATTTACATCCAGTACCAGTGCTAATTTACTGCCTTTTATTAATTTTCTTGCAGTCATTCGAGTATTCACTAACGGGAGTCTGGTTTTTTGGTTTGGTGTGAGCAGTTGGCGCTTTGAGCTGTTATTCGCATAACTGGCCCGGCTGCGATAGTGGGCCAGATGAAATGTTTGACCATCAGGCATAAGTTGATAAAGATTAAAGCCAATATCTACGTCCTTTTTGTTAATTGAGATAAACACGCGGCCTGACGGTGCACCGGCGTATTGCATATCTTGCTCAAATTCATCAGAAACAAACACAACCCCAGTTTCATCAGGCAACTTTGGTAGTATCACGTTCATATAATCAATATTGTGTTGTACTTTTCTATCAGCAAGGTCAACAACTTGTGTGTGGTGAGCTATAGGGTTTGGCTTTTGTTTTACTAAAGACTGGTACTTGCTTTTAGAGGGCTTGCCTAAGTAAAAATCAATACCTTGCTGGTTTAGTTGCTTGTAACTGTCAACGTGGTGCCAAGTATTATTTCCCATAAGTTGGTAGTTAACTTTATTTTTTACAAGAACTGGGACTGGTTCATTATTTAAAACATGGTCAAACCATTCAAATACTACTTTTTCAGTGTCTTTTTGTAATGCTACGGGGTCAAGTTTGTAGTTTGTAACATGGCTGTTTGGTACAGCTTGCGCAGACCAGTGGTCATAGGGGCCAATAAGTAGGCTGTGATTGGCTTTTGGATTATATTTATAGTGCTCTTTCATATAATGAATAGCGGATATTTGTCCACCGTCAAAATAGCCTGTGATTGAGAGTACTGGAATATTGATGTCAGCAAACTCTTCACCATAAGGGACCATGGATTTATAGTAATCATCGAAACTCGGGTGACTTAAAAACTTTTGAAATAACGGGTTCGGGCGTCCTTCAATTTTATCTATATCTTTAAAAGCACGGCCACTGGTAAATAGCGTTTCGTTTAAGTTGTTCCAATGTGCTCTGTTAGCATATTCACTATTATCCATGGTTTTATTGTTTGTGACATGAAAGCCCCACTGGTAGTTAGCGGTCAGAAATACGTTATTTTCCATCGGTAAACCAAGGGCAGGGTGCGCTGCTGCATAGGGAGCAATGGCTTTTAATGCAGGGTGCTTATATTTTGCTGCTGCCCACTGTGTATAGCCATTATAACTTCCGCCATACATCACCACTTGACCATCACTCCAACTTTGTTTGCTAATCCACTCTATGATCCTATGTGCGTCTGTTCCTTCATTGACCCATGGTTCAATTTTGTTTTTACTTAATCGCTTACCACGAGAATTGACAACAATACCGACATAGCCACGCAAAGCTGCATATTTGGCAGTTTTTATATGCCGGCTTTCATCAGCATAAATCGTGAATTGAAATGCGGTTGTGTACGATTTATCGATATTTTTCGGTCTTACGATTGTCGCTGTGTGTTCAACTCCCTGAACGGTCTTGATTAAGCGTGCCGGCTCTATTATGAAATCCTTTCGCCATTTTTTTTGAATTAATGGGTGTGCAATGACATAGATGCTTTTAATGATTTTGAGTTCCATAGCGCTCGACGCAAGTTGGATTAACTGTTGGTTATTGAGTGTTTTTGTGTTCCTCACCTCATTGATTAGACGCGTAAATTTTTGACGGGTTTGCTTGTAGGCGTTATTCAGGTCGTTTTCATATCGGTAGACTGCAACATTGCTAAAAGGGTTTAGTTTGTTTGAGATTAATTGTCTAAGTGTCAAAGGTGGAGCTGTCTGTTTCTGTGTAATGTACCATTTTTGATACTCGGTGAAGTGTGTTTTGGCATGCTGTTCAGCATCAAGTAGCTGGCCGTTCAATGCGTCTAAATCTTGCAGAATTAAGTTTAAGTTTATTCTAATCCTGTTTGATTGCTTTGAGACTATCTCATTGGGCAGTTGTTTAATTAACGGTAATAATTGACTGAAAAAAAATTCCGAATCTGTAATCTGAGTGATATTGATATCATCAGCATATAGTATGTCTGCAAGACTTGTTGGCAACGAAATGCTTTTTTCTTCCGTAGCTTGAATTGAGCAAGGTAAAGTCATCGCCAATAAAATAGCGATTAAAGCAATTACTTTCGCAATAATTTTAGATAAAATGCACATTGCTGATTTCCTAATTTTTAATAATCGAAATCAGTTTATTTATCGACATTTTTAAAGTACTGATAATAAAAAAACTTTTTATGACTTTTAATGCCTAAAAACAATAAGTTTAAAATACAATCACTTAATAACAATAAAGAGATGTGATGCATTGGCAAATTGGTGAAATTACGTTTTGTGATAAAACGCTGACTTTGAGTATTGATAATAACGAGATACAACTTGAACCTATGGTCTCGGAAGTGCTGCGCTTTTTTTGTACAAAGCCAAACTTGTTGGTGTCTAGAGATGAGTTAATCGAGCAGGTGTGGCAAGGGCGAATCGTGACTGATAACGCAGTTAATCGCGTGATCACAAAATTAAGAAAAGCACTTAAAGACGATCCTAGAAACCCTATTTATATTGTTACTTATCCCAAAAAAGGCTATCAATTTATTGCACCTGTCAGGATGTTAGAAAATATAGCTGTTAATCAATCGCAACTTCAATCCAGTGCCGCACCGATTAATAATCATAAAAGTATTTTGATGCCTGTATCTGGTATTTTCATACTCTTTTTGCTCACCGCGTTATATCTAACAGTACAACACAGCCAAAAATCAACACTTGAACTCTTAACAAATGTCAATGCGATGACTCGTGAGCCAGGGGTGGAGTTAAACCCGCATTTATCTTCTGATGGAAATTATCTGCTATTTACAGAAGTACATAATGGAGATATCAGCTTAAAATTAAAAACATTGTATACCGAAGATGTAGAAGCCATAGAACATGGCCCTGAAACATGGGAGGGGCCTGGTGTTTGGCGTAAAGATGGAAAAGCGCTGGTTTATCTAGCTACTACCTCAAATAGTTGCCAGTATTTTATGAGACGCTTTGAAAATGGACAGTTAGGCGCACCAAAATTAATACACAATTGTCGCACCGGTAGTTATGGAAAAATTATTTTCACTCATGATGAGGATCTACTTGTTTTTAATGAATCGGCTTACCCCGGTGGGCCTTTCTATTTATATACCTTTCAATTGTCTAGCGGGAAAACGACGAGGCTTCAGCAACCGCTAATTGGACTAGGTGGTTACAGTCAATTCGATTTGCACCCCACAGAAAATAAACTGTTGATCAGTGCAGTGGACAAGCAGTTGTCTACTGGGTTGTATGTAATTGATATAGAAAAGAATCAGTTTTATCACTTATTTGAAAATGAAGGTGGTGCGGTTTGGGATCATTCGGGTAAGCGAATTATTTTACTTGAAGGCTATCCTGCCAATGAAATTGTCAGTTACGATTTGAAGGGGCGCGATAGAGCCGTACTTTACTCAAACAGTCATTCATTATTTGGCTTAAGTCGTCACTCTGATGGCAAGGGCTATTTGTTTAGTACGGGGGCACGAGATCGTAATATTACTTATTACTCTATGAACAGTAATATTGAACAAACAATAGCTGCAACCTCGGTAGACGAACGCCTCGCACGATTTTCTCATCACAATAAAAGTATAGCGTATGTTAGCTTAGCAACGGGTAGAGAGCAGGTGTGGCTATATGATTTTAAAACCCAGCGTAGAGCTGTACTTTCCAAGTTTAAGGAGGCTCAATATTTTATAGACCTAAAGTGGTCTTATGATGGTCAATTTATATTTGCGCTAACGCAGAATGCTCTGTTTAAAATATCTGTAGGCAGCGGCCTTGTTAAGCTGTTAAAAATACCGCAAGCGGATATTAGCGGCTTGTCAGTTAAAGATGCTCACACGATTGCATTTAGCCTAAAAGGCGCTGAAAAGTGGCGAGTGCACTATTATAATATTCGTGATGATAAATTGTTGAGTGCAGATCCTAAATGGCAGTTTGTATCGTTTTCCAAAGTGTCTGAAGACACAATATGGCAAAATGTGAACGGCAAATATTTTACCGGATTGGACTTTAAACCTGTTACCTCTGAAAAAGTTCAAACTATTCCATTTATTGTTCAAAACAGATTTAATTTGGACAAACAAGCCAACAATTGGCTTTGGCAGAAAGCTAAAGCTCGTAGATACCAGTTATATCGTTATGATGAGCAAACACAAATTGAAAAGTTGCTTATTACATCAGATACCAGTGATTTTGATTGGCATGATGACAAGCTTTTGTATAACACGATTCATTATGTAAATTCAGATGTTTATTCGGTATCAACAAACACTTCTCAGTAAAATAGAGGTCTTCTTAGATCGGGCAATACACTAAAGCACTCACTTAAGTGTCAAAATTAGGGAGAAGGGAACACAACTCCCTTCTCTTGTAATACTCAGCTTTGTACCCAACTGGCTAATCTTCTTAATTCCTCGCTGCATCAATTAACAGCTAAAAAGCTAGGATCTTGAAACATTGCGTTTTTAGACTAAGTTTTATGTATCTCGGCTGACTGATTTCTCTCATACAACAATGGCGAGCATAGTTACTCGACATGGACGCTTTTACTCGTGTTATCTAATGCACACAAGGCAAGTAGGTTAGGATACCCTTCGTTAATGTTACTTTTTTATGGTGAGAAGTCTTTTTAGATAATATAAATAAAGTTGCATCTCATGAAACTAGATAAAAAACTCTACCTCTCATTTGGCATCATCGTTATGTTAATGGTTATCTCAAGTGCGGTAACTTGGATGCAAGTTACCGCACTGTCTGAAGTCACTGAGGAAGTACATAGTGATGATGTCCCCGCTGCAATTTACTATCTTCAATTGATGGATGAAATAGGTGATATGCATGTCGAGTTACTAGACTACGTGGTAGGTAACGAAAGTAAAAAAGCGGAGTTTTATGATAATTACAACGAGTTTATGGATGTATATAAAGACTTAAGACCGCTCGAGTCTGCGACAGAATCAGATAGAGCAAAAATGGCAGAAATAGAGCGTATTGTTAATGAATTTAAATCCAGAGCTGAAAGGGACGTTTTCAATGTCTACGACCCAGTTACTGAAAGGTGGGCCTTTAAATTTGTTGATGAGCTTGAAAACTCAGCAGGCGCTGAACTTGAGATATTACTTGATAGGCTTAAAGAAGAAGAGTTTGCTGATGCGCTAAAGACGACAGATATCGTTGAAGCAGTGTCTGATGATTTGCCCGGTGTACGTTTATATCTAGAAATGGTCGATGAAAAAGGCGATATGTTAGCATCGCTCACTGAGTTTATGACCGGTGAGCTAGATGAAAAAGAAGCATTTGAAGAAGGCTCCAAAAGGTTTATTAAGTACTTGGAGTTGCTAAGGCCATTAGAGACAAAGCCAGTCGAAGTGACCAACCTGAATAAAATCAAGCAGCTTCACGATGAGTTGTATGAGGGGGCACATGAAGTTTTTAAACGTTTTGATCCTAGCGCAAAAACAAAATCAATTGCCGTTGTACATGAGCTCGAAGTGGTTTTGTTCGAAAAAATGGAAGCGATCTTAGATAAGTCGACAAACGAAGAAAAGGCAGATGCTGAAAGCGCATTGATTAAACTTGATGAAGACATGCGCGGCATGCTGACAGTCATTTTTGTTCTGACAACTTTAGCTGTTGTTGGAAGTGGTGTGGTCGCATTTATTTTAAGTAATTCAATTTCTTCGAGAATTACCAATGTTTTGAATGTGGCTACTCAGACAGCGCGAGGCAATCTATCTTTGCAGCCTTTGGAGCATGAAGGTAAAGATGAAATTGATGGTTTGGCCAGTGCGTCTAATGAAATGGTTGCGTCTCTGAGTAATCTAATACGCAATGTTGATCAGGTGGCCAATAACGTTGAGCTGTCAGGTGAAGACATCGCAGAAATAAATCAGAGAATAGCCAATTTAAGTCAAAGCAGCTCTGAGCAATCGACAATTATTGCAGCTGAAATCGAACGTATGAGCGCAACCGTTGCAGAAGTTGCCCAGCGAGCGCAAGAGGCAGCCGAACAAGCAGAAAGCGCTCGAGATTTGGCTGATCAAGGGGGCAGTGTGGTTAAGCATACCGTTGAAGAAATCACCAATGCAGCGAGTGAGGTACAAAAAACAGCGAATACAATAACAAGTTTGGGTGATTTGAGTGCGCAAATAGGAGATGTCATTGGTGTGATTGGTAGTATTGCCGAACAAACCAATTTACTCGCTTTGAATGCCGCAATTGAGGCTGCAAGAGCGGGTGAACAAGGTCGAGGATTTGCTGTTGTTGCTGATGAAGTTAGGACGCTTGCAGAACGCACGACAAAAGCGACCGGTGAAGTTTCTTCAACTGTGCAAGCTATTCAGGATAAAACTCAGGTTGCCGTCAATGCGATGAATGTCAGTGTAGAACAAGTTAATAATAGTGTTGATTTGGCTCAACAAGCTGGCGGCTCTCTAAACGAAATTGTTGGTGGGGCGCAAGAAATTGCAGTAATGATTCAATCAATTGCGTCTGATACAGAAGAGCAAGCCAAAGTTGCCGCTGATATGTCGCAAGAGATTGTAAAAGTGGATGATTCTAGTAAACGGTCATTATCCGATACACAAGATGCAGAAATCGCGGCGAATAAGTTGAAGGGACAATCCGCAGAGTTAGTTAGATTATTAGAAGAGTTTAGACTCAAATAGGCTATAGCTTAAATAATGGAGATTTTCTAAAGGCGTAGCGAGAACCGAAATTCTGACACTGCACTTTAGTCAATGTCTCATGCCATTTGCCGGCAACATACTTAAAGGATATCTATTTGGATGGCAGTGGTGTGCCGTTTGTTCTATTCACTACATCAAACTCTGTAGATCCAACGGAAGATGGCTTTGCTATGAGAAATATGTATAAAGCTGTAATTCATGATACACAAGGTTATGTTGGCGAGCGTATAGGTTCAGCTAGCTTTAAGATAAAACACACCTACTCATCAGGTATACTCGATAACCTAACCGGTAGGGCTTACATAAGCACCTATGCAGAAGGGTTAGGCTTGCTTGAGCGCTCTGGTGGTCAAATATATACCAATGAAAATAGATATGATGATAGTCGTGTAACCCGAATCACTTCTGATTATATGACCCTTTATAACATTCTTGAAAAATGTTAACAACAAAACAGGGGAAGTGCTCAGGACTTTTTTTCTTTTGGTCAGGCGGACACCCAACTGACAAATCACAATCAGTGAACCTTTATTACTACGGTTCTGATGGCGTAAAAGTAATGCCTTAAACTTAACTGGAGACTATTTGTGGGCGCTGAAAGAAATGAAAACCGCATTAAATCTACGCTCACCATAGTCCCAGTGAGACACTGTACTGTGTACAGCCACTTACTTTTATACTATTTGCATTTTAAATTTACGTGTAGTTTATATTGGCTTTCCTATCTTTCAGAAATTTTATAGGTTAAATAGCTGGCGCATCATTTTTTACTCTTCATTGCTCATCAAATATAAAAAGTATTTTAAATATAATCTCAAATACATTTACAGCCTGGTGTTTTTTGCGCTTTTTAAGAACGTTATTTCGTCATTTTTATATTTGTTTTGATAATTTCTTTACTTTTTAGGTACAATATTTACTTTAAATAATGTAATAAGGCCTAAAATGGACTTTAGAAGTATGAAAAAATTTAAACACTCATCTACCGCAATTGCTTTATCAATAGTACTTTCAGGTTGTGGAGGCGGCTCTGGAAGCGATAGCCCATCCACTCAAAACGTTGCATCTGAGACCTTGAGTAACTCGAAAGATAAGACCTTTTCTGAGTTAGACACAGCTGCGAATTATCTTGTTCAAAGCAGATATACTGGACAAGAAAGTAAGGCAGAGGTAACCCCTGAACTAGTACAAAAAGCGTTTGTTTACATGCTCGATGATTCTGCTGGTGGATTTACAGATTTCGAATTTCCCAGTATTGAAAATCATGTAAAAAGTGATGGAACTATAAGCGGCACAGAGCGATGTGGAAATGGTGGTACAGTTAATTATTCTGGTTCTGCTAGTGAGTCTGGTAG
This sequence comes from Pseudoalteromonas sp. MMG033, assembly GCF_057197785.1. Taxonomy (NCBI): domain Bacteria; kingdom Pseudomonadati; phylum Pseudomonadota; class Gammaproteobacteria; order Alteromonadales; family Pseudoalteromonadaceae; genus Pseudoalteromonas; species Pseudoalteromonas sp. MMG033. The sequence continues at coordinate 4,018,767 of NZ_CM170070.1, read as the reverse complement.
TGGCGTAATTTCCGCGAAATTTTCTAGTTGCGCTAGTTATTACGATACGACTATCTCGGGTAATATGACGGTTAAAATCTCAGTTGATACTAATGAACTCGGTATCTATTTTGATGATCTTACAGTGTCTTCTCAAGGAAAATCGCAAAAGTTAACGGGCAGTCTAAAAGCGGCTCAAAGCGACCTTAACGTGCATGACGGTTCTGTTAGCGTTAGTCAAAACGTTTTGCTTGAGGATCACAATGGTGATCAAGTTGTGTCTAATATGAGCATTAGTGGGCGTTCAGATTACAACCGGGATGACAATCTTAATGTGTCTGGCACAATCATGTTTAACGACTCTGGTTCTTTGACGATTAATGCAAAAGACCTAACCGGTTATGCGCCAAGCTATATTGGCGGTGAAATTAAATTTATTGGCAACAGTTCAAGCACAACGATTTCATTTTCTGAAGGTTTACCTATCTATTATCAAGACTCAGATTTAGATAATGTACATGATTTAGGTACCTATATCACGAATATTCACGAGTTTATATCTGGTGATTTCAAAAACATTAATCTAGTGCCGCTTGATATCATGTCATTACCACCTTGGGTCGGTTCCCCTGACTTTTACAGTTATAATGTAGACACAACCATGCCTATCACCGTTGAAGTTGGCCATTACTCGGATGAAGATACCGCAATAGAAGACTTAGTTGTTAGCTTCGAGTGGTATGTTAATGACGAATTAGTTGAGGGAGAGTACACGAATACGTTGCCTGCAGGTATTGCCGTTTATGGCGATGTTTTAGAAGTCGCTATGAGGGTGTCTGATGGTGCAAATTCAGTCTTAGGCTATCGCACATCAATTACGTTAGAGGATGCTCCAAATTACGTCGAAATAACCGGGCTTCCGGACACTATTTCTGCGGATCAACGTGTTGTATTCACCGCAAAAGTTGTAGATCCTGATAATAAATCTGCAGCCCAAACTGGTACTTTGATTGCATCACCAGAAGGCGCCACAATTGATGAGAATGGTCAAATAACTTGGACTACGCCTTCAGAAATGTTGTTTTCATCTCAGGACTATTTCTTTACTTTTGCAACTGGAGATGAATCAACCCCGAGTGAGACGACTCTTAAAGTCACAGTTAATTCTCAAAAATCGTTACCGATTGCACGCTCAGGTGTCGAAGTTCCTAAAATACAAAACAATTTCATAATTGATGACTTTGACGGTGACAAAAAGAATGAAATACTCACGACCGATAATTCAAATCGGGTGATGTTAATCACATATAACAATGAAACTCCAGAGCAAAAGTGGTTATATCCATATTCACTTGCCGACAACAGCACTATTAAGAACGTTTTTGCTGCTAATACCGATGAAGATCATGAAAAAGAAATTTATGTTCTTACAGGGGATGGTCTAAGAGTTATTGATGATTTAAATTCAGAAGCTCGCACACTCTTAAAATTCGAAAAAGAGGCCACATTTGGCGCATTTAGAGATATAAATAACGATGGTGTACCTGAGTTGGCTGTTTTGCTTCAGCATGAAGATAGCTATTATTCAGCAAAGACGCTTGCTGTATATTCATTTGAAAATCCAGATGAACCATTATTTGAAACTGTTTTAGATAGCGCTACAGCAGTCCGCTTTGGTAATGTTGATGCAGATGAAAGTCTTGAGGTTATTGTAAACTCAGGTCTAGTATACGATACCTCAACTTGGGAGAATGAATGGTTAAGCAGCGACTCATTCGGTAACAACAGTTTTATTACTGCTGATATAAATGGCGATGGAATTGATGAAATTGTTGGTAACAAAGATGGCTTAACTGTTTATTCGGCAGTTGAAAAAACGCAAATCGCAAACTTGTCTGATTTTTACGGCAAATGTTCTTTAGCAGCCGTCAATTTAGATAATGATATAAGCGAAGAACTCATTGTCGGAGATTGTCAATGGGGCAATATAAATGCCTATAACTTTACTAGTGAAAATGAATTTTCTGAATTATGGCAAGCTGAAAATGTAGATCATGGTGCTGTATCTTTACAGGTTGGCGATAGTGATAATGATGGTAAACTAGAGGTAATATGGGGTTCTGGTATTACTCACACTGGTGCTGATATGCTGCTAACAGCGGACATAGACGGAGATGCTTTACAGGTAAGGCAAGATAAAATTGCACCTCAACTAGACTATTTTGTATCAGCAGGCTGGGCTAAGAAGAGTGGAAATACAGAAAAAGCAGTGTTTTTTGTTCCAAACAGTAATTCTGGTTACGATGGTGGGCGAATAGTTCAAATGGCGTTAAGTGGTCAATTTACACCATCAGACGAAATTTCAACTAACTGGAATCATGACAGTGCAGTAATTACGGCGGACTTTAACAACGACGGTATTTCTGAATTGTTGGTTCCTAACACAGAAACTTACAGCACAGCATTGGGCGTCATGGATCTTGGTACATATGATATTTCTTATTCGTTGCCAATTGACTCTAATGACAAACTTATTAGTGTGAATGCTGCTGATATTAATGGTGATAACATTACTGATGCAATTTATAGCACTCAAAACTATGTTAAAGTTGTTGATGTTAATAACCAATCTTTATTATCCAATTTTACAGCTTCAAGTCAGATAAAAGATTTTAGTCTCGCTGAGAATAATGCTGTAAATATGGTGGTAGCGTCTAATGAATTAACTTTACTTACATTCTCCGATGGTGGTTTTTCTGAGAAAAGTAATTTAGATCAAAGGTGCGAACAGGTAGAGTATTTTAATTTTGACAGCGATGCAGAGCTAGAAATTGCGTGTTTGTATGATGAAAACGAGCATTATTCAACTAGCAATACATCACTCATTATTTACGAAGTGAATGGAGATAATCTGGAGCAGGTACACAAAAAATCACTTAACGAGTATGTTGCTGATTTTGTTGTTTCCCCAACGAGTACTAATTATCAACAGCTGATATTCGCGACGCAAAGTGGTGATAGCTGGAATGGCAATATACACTCTAATGTACTCTTTACAGACTCAAATGGTAATAAAATTAGCCGCAGCCCGGATTTACTCGGACGTCCTTTAAAAGATGCGTTAAAGGTTAGATTAGATGATAAAGGTAAGCTTAATTTGCTTATCTCTACGACATCTGCAATGTATCAAGTACACTAGTTCGGTGTAGCTGCTTTTTATGAGAGTGTATTACAGAATAACTGGTAAATAGCAATTAGTATCGAAATTAAAAAGCCTTAGCAAGAATGTTAGGGCTTTTTTGTATTGGCTAGCTATACAGGACCAGAGATGATAAAGGCTTGTTTTCAATAAATTTAAGAGTTAACAAATTAATTTTATTTTTAGTTAAAGTTGAGGTTTATAAATTTAATAATAATCCAATAAAATATGCATTATGGCTAGATTTTAATCTATCATTTTTCAATTTTATCGATTCAATATTGTTATAGATGATAACTTAAAAAAATTAAAGATGTTATGGTCTTGAGAGGTCGAATAAAACGCTATTTTTTGGCCTTTCTAACTTTAATAATCTTAAGGTTAATTTTTTACTTTAAAAAATAAAAATAAAAATAAAAATAAAAATAAAAATAACAAAGCAAGCTTTAAATCTAACGTTGAAAGTTTAAAATCAAAAAAAATACTGGATAAAGTCAGTGGCGGCCGTGGAGGTGGTAGCATCGTGCTTGTTGATGAAAATGGCCGTATTGTATAATTCTCATAATCTTAAAAACAGATAGTAAAGATTTTAGAGCTACTTTATTAAGTTTTTCAAGCAATAGTAGCTTTTATTTCATAATTACCGAATTCAACTCCGAAGTGTGACACTCTTTAATATCAAGCAGCCATACCTTGTTCTTTAAAAATAATGGCTGGTTGCTTGAACCCCAAACACTTTCTGAGGCGGTAGTTAATCCTTGATTGAGCGAACTGAATGTCTTCATCTGTTACTTTTCTTACATCCATACCCTTTGTCACTGCTTCCGCCGGTTTTGATGGCACTTTCTTCGCTAAATAAAACCGACTTTTCGCTCTAAGATGGGTACTATCGCACCTGCGCCATGTTTACCTAACACTGTGTTAATTTCCCAATCGCCAAATCGCTCTCGACTTTTAACAACGACTGGACGCTCATCAATTGATAACGCATTTTAAATCGTTGGCGCCTTTATCTTTTAGGCCTCTACGATATTGCTTACCACCTCGACATTTATCTCAAGCTACATAACGATAAATCCACTCATGGCTGGCGGTTTCGCCTAAGCTTGTAAGCAGATTGGGAATTTGCTAAGGGCTCTAATCGATACTAAGCAAAAAGCAAACATATTCAATGCGCTGAGCCGGTATCAGATACTTGCGAGCAGCAATGCGCCTTTTAACAAAATAAGTATGGGCATTCTGAGGGCAATATTGCCCATGCGTTTGATTTATTTTCAGTTCACGATACACCGTTGCACGGTGGAACTTCACTTTTTTGGCTACTTCAGAGGTTGAAACCACTAGTTCCAAAAGGGCATAAATCTGGTATTTCTTTCCTCGGTCAACTGCTGATATCTCATAGTAGTATCGCTTGTTTCTTTGGCGAGAAGAGCGTACCACTTTCGGCAGTTGGCTTCCTCTTCTATACCTTTCTATGACTGTCGCACTTATTATCTGAAATCAGGTCTAATTATCTAATTTAAGTTTTTTAAGACGAAGTCTTATTCGTCATGTTAGATCTGAATTAGTACTCGTAATTTAATTGTGTTCCATAATTTTAATTTGGAGAATTATAAAGAGCTTGTCTAAGCTCCTTATATGAAACTCTTTATCACGCGGAATATCTTTGGTAAATATTGAAATAGACCAACAAATAATTTCTATTACGTGGATACTACTGTGCACAGCGTTGGTTTTACTCATGCAATCTGGCTTCACTTGCTTTGAAAGTGGCCTAGTAAGAAGTAAAAATAATATTAATGTGGCGCTAAAAAACGTCGCAGATTTTTGCATTAGCGGCGTGTGCTTTTGGATTATTGGTTATGGCCTCATGTACGGTGCCAGCGCTAATGGTTTGTTTGGGACAGATCAGTTTGCACTGAATAGTTACGATGACCCAACGGTATTGGCATATTTTCTATTTCAGATGATGTTTTGCGGCACTGCCGCAACAATTTTATCGGGTGCAGTTGCCGAGAGAATGCGATTTTCTGGTTATATTATCTGTGCTTTTTTAACTGCAACACTTCTATTCCCAATTGTGGGGCATTGGATCTGGCATGGTAAACACTTTGAGCAAGCGCCTCTTGGTTGGTTATTAGAGCTCGGTTTTATTGATTTTGCTGGGGCAACAGTGGTTCATAGTGTTGGCGGTTGGATAGCATTGGTAGCACTCATAATCGTTGGGCCTAGGTTAGGCCGCTTTACCAGTGAAGGTGAACCGAAAGAATTATACTGTCAAAACTTACCGCTCTCTGCACTGGGCACATTTTTACTTTTTATCGGTTGGTTTGGATTTAATGGAGGGAGTGTTCATACACCTAGTTCAGAGCTTGCGAGAGTATTTTCTAACACTGCGCTGTCTGCCTGCGCGGGTGGTGTCAGCGCACTATTGCTCTCATGGAACTTACATTCTATGCAAGGTATACGCTATGTTTTAAATGGTCTGCTCGCTGGTCTAGTGGCCATTTCCGCTAGTGCTGACTTGGTTAACTTACCATCTGCTATTGTAATTGGTGCGATAGCAGGTTGTGTCAGTGTTTTACTCGGTGATTTATTAGAGAAATATAAAATAGATGATGTAGTAAGTGCAGTGCCTGTACACCTTGGCGGTGGTGTCTGGGGCACTCTGGCAATCGCTTTTTTCGTGCCTCTTGAAAAATTAAAACATGAATCACACACTGAGCAACTTGTAGTTCAGCTGCTTGGCGTTGGTGTATGCGCCGCTTGGGTTTGCCTCATTGGCTTTAGTGTTTTGTGGCTAATTAATCGAGTTCACCCATTGCGAGTATCTGCACAGACCGAAACAATTGGGCTAAATTTTGGTGAGCATGGTATGAAGGATGAACTCATTGATTTAATGGAGCAATTTGACAAAATTGCTAAAAATGAAAGTAATCTCCAGCACCTCAATGTTGAGCACGGTTCAAATAATGCCTCTTTATGCATGACCTATAATTACCTATTAGATCACACTAGCCGACATTTTAAAGCAAGAGAAGATGAACTACTACGCCTTGCTAGTTTAGACCCATTAACAGGGATCCCCAATAGACGAGTGTACGAGCAAGTCTTGCAAAATACATTTGAAAAAAGCAGCCAGCTAACGCAGCAATTTTGTTTGTTAGTAATCGATGTGGATAATTTCAAACAATATAACGATCATTACGGGCACCAACTTGGCGATTATTGTTTGCAAAATGTCTGTCAGGCCTTATCGAAAAAATTGACGGCTAAAAACAGCTTACTAGCTCGAATAGGTGGAGAAGAGTTCGCTATCATAATGCCAAATACCGAGTTAGAAAGTGCACAAAGCATTGCTCAAAGCATCTGCAGTGCAGTACGTGAATTGGAAATACCACATAGAGCGGCTGAATGTGAGTTTGTGACTGTCAGCATAGGCGGTGCGTGTTGGAGCTACACACGAGCAATCAGTGCTCAGCAATTGTTTGATGAAGCTGATATTGCATTGTTTAATGCGAAGAAAAATGGCCGAAATCGAGTATGTTTTGGCAGTGATAATGACTCTTTGAGTAAATAACTAATTATTTTTAGAACCCATGCTATGTGTATATAGTTATATTATAATATAACACCTTGATAAGCTTATTATTAACCATAATGTATGCTTATAATTTAATGGTGGCTTTACAAAGTAAGTTGATTTTTATTCATAGCGCCTTTTCTTTTATATCATTGAACCTGTAAAGGGTATAATCTATTTAGGAACAATCAATAATAACTATTAAAAAACGAAGTAATAAGGGGATTAATCTCAACTTGTTTAAATAATAAACAACTTGATTTAATCATCTTATGCTTCTCTCATTCTTAATAAGAAGAAAGGAAAAAAATGAGAAAATCTATTATTTTTATGTCGATTCTATCGGCAATGAGTATTCCAACTGTAGTAGCACACAATCACGGTACAGGGTTTTATGCAGACAAGGAAAGTAATCAAGTCATTACATTTTCGCCTCAGTCTATGAAACTGAAAGAAGTACTAAATACAATTGGCGATAACCCTTATCCAATAGATAAGGCAGGTCAGGGACAGGTGTATGTTACAACACGAAACTCACAATCATTGGATATAATTTCAAGTACAACTTTAGAAATAGGCGATATAATTCCTCTGAGCCATTTCCCCCGTTCAGTTACTTATAATAAGAGTAAAAAGTTAGCTGCAGTATCAGGGACCAAAAGAGCAGTAACGAGTATCATTGATACAACTACTAATGAGGTTGTTGCGACAGTGGGTAATGAAATGATTATTCCACCAACAGACTTTGGTGGTGGGTTAGCTACTGGTCATCCTTATTGGTTAAGTGATTCTTTGTTTTTAATTTTAGATAGAGCTAGAAGGTCACTAGAATTATATGAAGTCTCATCTGAACAGGGTGAATATGTTGTTTCCCATAAATTCTCTCTAGCAACGCCAACATCAGTTCATCATATATTAGCAGCGCCAAATACACGCGGCGATAATCAGGATGTATTTTATGCGGTATTAGAAGGTGCTCCTAAACAGGGTGTAGCACCTGGGATTATGGCATTCGAGTTGTCAGATAAGCAAATCTATCAAAAGCAGATTAAGTTGCTCCCAACGCGAGGAGACGACGTCCAAAAAATGGGTGCACATCATGCGTCATTTCATCCTGATGGCATTCATATTTACTTAGGCTCAAATGAAGGTAAAACCTATGTGATTAATAAAGTCTCGATGGAAATTATATCGATTATAGAGACTGGTGCTGGGAATGGTCATACAACCATGATCCCAGGCAGAATGTTAGCGGTCTCTACAAATCACACTGATACCTTTATGACTGTAATTGATTTGAAGACACATAGCAAAATTACGAATATCGATGTTAGTCCACCAGCTTCTTCTCCAAGTAGAAAAACACAATCACATACATCTTCTTTTGATCCTAATAATGATAGATATTTTTATACCGCAGCAAGTGACGATGGCCGCATCATTGAAATTGATTTAGAAACACTTACAATTTCACGTGAAATTGAAATGCTTGGTAGTTATCCAATCCAAGGTACTTATATTTGGTAATATAGTTATCCAAAAGCACTGTTAAAATTATTGGCAGTGCGACTATTTTGCTTATTACCCATCTAAAACCTATGTTTTTCATCAGAACTTTCTGGGGGAGTTTAATTCAGGCTATTTAATATCTCCTTACTTCTCCTACATAGCAAAGCGACATTTTGACTGTTGTCACTGTGCTAACTTTTAAAAGAGTTATGCTCTGCGAAATCTTTTACTACACTAAATAGATATGCTGTAAGCTACTAACTAGCATCAAACCCGTTTTATCTTTGGTAAGCTGTTTATGCGATACAATGTAAAGTTTTTACATCCCGTTTTGATGGTATTTTTGTTACTGTCCACTTCATACGCTTCAAGTAAATCAAATGTCATCTCTATCCCTCTAAATAATTGGATGAGTCAACGAGTGCTTTCGCATGTAGTTGGCAACATGATAGAGCGATACGGTTTCACAGTGATATATCATGATATGCCTGCCAGCGATCAGTGGGGCGCGATGCAAAAAGGGTTGGTTCATTTTCAACTAGAAATTTGGCAGCAATCCGTGTCAGGCCAGTTTAACAGAATGGTTGCGAATAATATGATTGCAGATTTAGGTGTACATAGCGTCGTTGTACGTGAAGAGTGGTGGTACCCTGAATACGTAGAGGAGTTATGCCCGGGTTTACCTGATTGGCAGGCTCTTAATCAATGTGCAAAATTATTTGCTAACCACGAAAACCCTGAAAAAGGAGTCTTTTATACTATTGATTGGGATTATCAAGACGCGGATTTGATAAGAGCACTAAATTTAAATTTTACAATCGAAAGGCTAGAAAATGAAGAAGTTCTTTGGCAAAAACTGGAGAAGGCATGGTTAAGTAAAGTCCCAATTGTATTGATTAATTGGACACCGAACTGGACTGATCTTCATATTCCGGGACGATTTGTTGAGTTTCCTGAGTACACTATGGCGTGTGAAACCGACGCGAGCTGGGGGATAAACCCAAACTTAGTTAATGATTGTGGCAATCCAAGAAAAGGATGGTTAAGAAAAGCAGGTTGGCCAAAGTTGGAAAAGTCATACCCTTGTGTTTATGAGTTGGTCAAGAAAATTGATTTTACACAAAAGATGATAGCGGATGCAGCTTCATTTGCTGTTTTTGATGGAAACAGTGAAGTCAAATCTGCCAAAAGGTGGTCCATAAAGTATCGCAACGAGATAGCAAAGTGGCTGGATACTTCATGTTTACCTTAAACAACTTTGGCTTTTGTGTTTTTGAGCAGTAGCGGTATTTCAGGGAGGAAAAGCTGCACCAGAGTTATTAATTCATTACAAGCTGTGGCGTGCCGCCATCACTTACGCATTTGTAATATGCTGATTGCACAGAACGGGGATTATAATGTTCTTCACTCCATGCAACTTTGTTTTGCTTGTAACACAGCACATAAGTTGCAGAACGTGCTTCTGCGTATTTATGTGCTGCACTTAGTGTTAAAGCGAAGAGCACTAAAAAAATTGACTTTATCATTCTTGTTATCGCTATTTTTATAGATCTTAATCTTGTTCCGCATTTTATATGTATTTTTCGAGTTGTAAATCTTTTGTTTTTAAAATGCGTATTTTAATTTAATTTTTCATAATTGCCTTGCGAGTTGTATCTAAAACGGTCTTGTGTATATTTGTGACTAGTGCGAGGATTGAAACGCAAAAACCCCAGCATGACTGGGGTGGCGGAAATAACTTGAAGACGATGAAGGTTTAACTTAGCGCCATGTTTCCAGCCATGATCACCAGTAACGCAGCAAATATTTTTTTAACAGTTGATACAGGTAGGTAGTTAGTTGCTTTTGCGCCGAGTGGTGCGGTAAACCAAGATGTACATACGATACCAAGTAATGCTGGCAGATAGATAAACCCTAAAAAGCCATCTTCAACACGAAAGTGAGTCAGCCCTGAGCTGATATAACCAACAGATCCAAACAAAGCGATTACTATGCCACATGCAGAAGAGCAGCCTATTGCTTTTTTCATGTTAACAGAAAAATATGTAAGTAAAGGCACAAGTAAAGCGCCACCGCCAATACCAATCATGGCAGATAAACCGCCTGTGACGGTTGTTAAAACGGTTAAGATGCCTTTATTTGGCATACAGCGTTCTTCGTTTTCTTCGCGTTTGTTACTACTATAAAGCATTTTAAGAGCAATCAGCGCAACACATAAAGCAAATACCCCTTTCACTATTTCCTCTGGCAGTAAGGAGGCCATAAAGCCACTGAGCAATGCGCCAAATGCGACACCAGTCATGATCCAGGGTGCTAATTCCCATGGCACATTTCCATTTTTATGATGTGCAAGTGCTGAGGAAGTCGATGTGAATAATATCGATGCTAGTGAGGTTGCTATGGCCGCTATAACAACTTGGTTTGGTGGCAGTATTTCAAAATGAAGTAAAATAATACTCAAAATTGGTACTATCACCAATCCGCCCCCGATACCAAGCAAGCCTGCGAGAAAGCCAACACCACTGCCAAGCAATGCGCAGTATAGGATCAATAAAAGCAATTCACTCATTCAACTTATCTCTTGTTATCATTGAGGTTGCAATACTACAGCATTGAAATGGGGTTAGCATCTCGTATTTTTGAAGGTAAAAATATGTATTTTGAAATCGAAAATTTCAGAATGAGACTTTTAGAGCTCATTTAAATCAGGCTTTTATATGGCAATGGGTATTAGTTTTATTCTGTATTAATTTTTCTCATGTCTAATTTGAATTAATAACATTTTTAATTTTTTTGCTTTAAGAGTATAAATGACCCATTGTATAGCTCTAGACGTCTACAAGTCCAAAATGTCTTAATCTTAAATTCACCATTGAGTCGTATTTAAGGAGGATGAGTCGCAGCCTGGAATAAAAAGCACGATAGAGCGAGACATAAATTTAGGGTCACCTAACCAATTTGGATATAAGAACACTATGAGCAAAGAATTCACATTTACAATCAAAAGCCTTCGTTTAGACGAAAATTATCACCCTGCAAATAGCACGCGTATTACGACTAACTTCGCAAATTTAGCACGAGGTGAAAGCCGCCAAGCGAACTTGCGTAACGCATTAAAGATGATCGATAACAGTTTTAATGCGCTTGCGCATTGGGATAATGCGCAAGGCGATCGCTATTCAGTAGAGCTTGAAATTGTCTCTGTGGATATTGATGTTGATGGTGGCGGTGAAACGTTTCCTTCTATCGAGGTATTAAAAACGTATGTCCTAGATAATAAGACTGGCGAGCGTATAGAGGGGATTGTCGGCAACAACTTCTCATCCTATGTACGAGATTATGATTTCAGCGTTAGACTGCTTGCTCATAATAAAGATAAGCCACAGTTCAGTATTCCTGAAGATTTCGGTGATTTGCACGGCAAGCTATTTCAGTATTTCGTGAATTCTGAGGCGTATAAGCAAAACTTTAAAAAGCCACCTGTGATTTGTTTAAGTGTTTCAGATAATAAAACGTATCACAGAACTGAAAATCATCATCCAGTGTTGGGTTTTGAATACTTGCCAAATGAGTCGTCATTAACTGAGCAGTACTTCAAAAAAATGGGCTTACAGGTACGTTATTTCATGCCGCCAAACAGCGCTGCACCATTTGCATTTTACTTCTTCGGTGACTTGCTAAATGACTACTCAAACTTGGAGCTTATCAGCACAATCAGTACGATGGGTACATTTCAAAGAATTTATCGCCCAGAAATTTATAATGCCAATGCCATCGCTGGTGCTGTTTATAAGCCAAACTTGAAAAACTTAGATCACTCGCTCACACAGATTGTGTATGACCGGGAAGAGCGCAGTCGCCTTGCGATTGAGCAGGGTAAATTTGCTGAAGAGCACTTTATTAAACCGTACCAAACTATCCTAGAGCAGTGGTCAGCGAATTATGCTTAGTAGGGGCTTGATTAGGTAAGAGCAAACGTATCAGCCCCAAACCCTAATACTTTAATAAGTCAAACGAAAGAATGGCTCTTTCGTTTGACGATATCAGTGATTAAAGCGCTTCTAAAATTACTTCGGCTTTACTGACTTCAAATGTTTTTGGTGCTTCAACATTAAGTTGGGTTACAACACCGTTCTCGACAATCATTGCATAGCGCTGTGAGCGCACGCCACCAAAAGTCTCAGTATCCATTTCAAGGCCTAATGCTTTGGTAAAGCTTGCATCGCCATCGCCTAACATTAACAGCGCTTCTGCATTGTGTGCTTCGCCCCAAGCCTTCATAACAAAAGCATCGTTAACTGATACACAAATAATGCTATCAACGCCCTTTGCTTTAATTTTATCAGCAAGTGCGACAAAACCAGGTAAATGCGCGGCAGAACAGGTTGGTGTGAAAGCACCAGGAACAGCAAATACAACCACTTTTTTATTTGCAAAAAGCGCATCTGACGTATGGTTTTGCATACCATCAGCAGTAAGTTCTGTTAATACCGACTCAGGAATGCGTTGTCCTTGTTCAATCATTGTTTTTTCTCTATTAGATTAAGATGTTTGCAAGTGTAGTATGTAAAAGCAAAGATAAAAACCGATAATGTGAAGGGTTATTTAAGCAGCCTAGTAATTTATTTTATAGGCTGCTTGAATAGTCAACGAATAGGATAGGGATTACTGCTTTTGCTTATATGCGTCATTATGCACGTTTGCGGCACGACCCGACGGATCCGCATTGTTCTCAAAGCTTGCATCCCAAGCAAGTGCTTCAGGCGTAGAGCACGCAACAGATTTGCCATGAGGCACACATTTAGCTGCGGCATCCCCCGGGAAATGCTCTTCAAAGATGGTTCTATAGAAGTACGCTTCTTTACTATCCGGCGTATTAATTGGGAAGCGATAATGCGCATTCGCTATATCTTGATCAGACACTTGTGCCTCTGCGTAATCACGCAAAGAGTCAATCCAAGAATACCCAACGCCATCTGAGAATTGCTCTTTTTGACGCCAAAGCACATCATTTGGGATATAACCATCAAAGCCTTCACGGATCACATGTTTTTCAATACGACCATCTTTACACATTTTATATTCAGGGTTGGTACGCATGGCGATATCTACAAACTCCTTATCCAAAAACGGCACCCTTGCTTCAACACCCCATGCTGCCATAGATTTGTTCGCGCGCAGGCAATCAAACATGTGTAACTTTGATACTTTACGGTTAAGCTCTTCGTGGAACTCTTTACTGTTTGGGGCTTTATGGAAATATAAATAGCCACCAAATAGCTCGTCCGCACCTTCGCCTGATAACACCATTTTGATCCCCATGGCTTTAATATATCTTGCCATTAAGTACATGGGCGTGGATGCACGAATAGTCGTTACATCGTAGGTTTCTAGATGATATACAACTTCTTTAAGCGCATCTAAACCTTGTTGTACTGTAAAGTGAATAGGGTGATGGACGGTACCAATTTGGTCTGCAACTTTTTGTGCTGCCGCTAAATCTGGCGACCCTTCAAGGCCAATGGAAAAAGAGTGCAATTTGGGCCACCATGCATCACTGGCATCATTGTCTTCTATTCGTTTAGCGGCATATTGTTGAGTAATTGCAGAAATCACAGATGAGTCTAAACCGCCCGATAAAAGTACGCCATAAGGCACGTCACACATCAGTTGTCTTTTAACGGCTGCTTCTAAGCCATTTTTAACATCGAGCGCACTGGCTGGGTTATTTTTGACGGCATCATAGTTTTGCCAATCGCGTTGGTAATATTTGTGATACGTGCCTTCTTTTGAATATAAGTAATGGCCAGGAGGAAATTCTTCTATTTGAGTACAAATTGGCGTTAGGGCTTTCATTTCACTGGCAACATAAAAGTTACCGTGTTGGTCGCGGCCGGTATACAGTGGAATTATGCCAATATGATCTCGACCAATAAGGTAAGCATCTTGCTCTTCGTCATACAAACAAAAAGCAAAAATACCGTTCAAGTCATCTAAAAACTCTGGCCCTTTCTGTTTGTACAGTGCCAGAATAACTTCACAGTCAGATTTTGTTTGAAATTCAAATGGGGCTTCTAATTGCTCAGCCAGTGCTTTGTGATTATAGATTTCACCATTGACTGCTAAAACATGCGTTTTCTCTGGGTTATAAAGAGGTTGTGCGCCACTGGCGACACCGACGATAGCAAGTCGTTCGTGTACTAAAATAGCTTTTTCGCTTGAATACACTCCTGACCAGTCTGGTCCACGGTGTCTAAGTTTTTTAGACATTTCTATTGCTTGTGCTCTGAGCTTATCAGCCGAGCTTTGGATTTCTAATACACCAAATATTGAACACATATTACCCTCATTCCTGTTATGACACCCAGTTGTTGTACACTGACTTAGTTGCCTATCACTGCGATATATATTGTTATTTTTTATAAAGCTTAAACTATAACTAACAGAAAACTTTGGCTAAGTCACACAGAAAATTTTAAACATAAGAAAAGAAAATAGAGGGAAGTTTTGGTGCATTTCTGCACCAAAATAAGGCAAGGACTTAGTGGGTTGTGCCCGCAGCGATGGCTAAGTCTTGATCGTGAGTCAAAGCTGACGCAATCATGGCTTTTAGTGCTGCAATGACTGTAGACTCAGCCATACTTGGCGCACCACTGTGGTGCACTGCTTGCTCAGGCAAATATGGAATATGGATAAATCCACCTTTCAAATTTGCCTTGTGTGTTTCGATATAGTGGCATAATCCATACATCACATGATTACACACATAGGTGCCAGCAGTATTTGAAATACTTGCAGGAATGTGCGCTTCATGTAAATCCCAGAGCATCTGTTTTATCGGCAGCTTGGCAAATACTGCTGCAGGGCCGTCTTTAATCACAGGTGTATCGATTGGCTGGTGGCCTGCATTGTCTTTGATCCTTGCATCGTTGATATTGATGGCAATACGCTCGATGGTGATGTCACTTCTGCCGCCAGCTTGACCGACACATAGAACGAGACTTGGCTCGTGCAGCGCGATGCTGTTGTAAAGAGATTCAAGGGATGTATCAAATTCGCAAGGAAGTTCACGTGTCACCACCATATGGCCTTCGATGATTAACCCTTCTAGTTTTTGCACGGCTTGCCATGATGGGTTGATCTCTTCGCCTCCAAAAGGTTCAAAACCAGTAATTAATACCGTAGGGTGATTCGGTTTAGTCATTAAATATTACCCCGTACATTAAGAAAATATTGATGATGAGTAGGGCGATCGCAGTCGGAATTTGTACTTTGATCACTTGGTATTTATCTTTTAAATCAAGAAGCGCGGCAGGCACAATGTTAAAATTTGCGGCCATTGGCGTCATCAGCGTACCGCAGTATCCCGAGTACATGCCAATCGCTACTAGCGGTGCTGGGCTTGCATCGTGTCCCTGAATTAAAAATGGTACGGCGATACCTGCGGTCATTACCGGAAATGCAGCAAACGCGTTACCCATAA
The DNA here is from genome assembly GCF_057197785.1 of Pseudoalteromonas sp. MMG033. Lineage (NCBI taxonomy): Bacteria > Pseudomonadati > Pseudomonadota > Gammaproteobacteria > Alteromonadales > Pseudoalteromonadaceae > Pseudoalteromonas > Pseudoalteromonas sp. MMG033. The sequence goes on along the minus strand of NZ_CM170070.1, from coordinate 4,003,014 downwards.
CCATGGTAAACAGTGCCATACCAACGCAATAAAGTACAACCAGCATAAAACGATTATCTGGCGAAATAAACATAGTGACAATATCTTGGATCGCGGTGCCGGTGTTCGCGACAATAAATACGCCACCAAGCATGGCCAACATTTGCGGCAAAATAGCAGCCCAACCGATGGAGTCCACAAGGCGTCTAGACTCGCCAATTGCTTGAATTGGGCTGCCAGAGGTGAACTTCCATGCCACCAACAAAGCGCCACCACAAGCGAGTGTTAATGACGCCAAAGTTAGGTGGTTTTGGTCAAATAAGTAGGTACCACCTAGGTTAATGCCACCTAAGAATAAAGTACAAATCACCGTAATGATTGGAATGAGTACTGCAGGTATAAATAACTTGTTGCCGATTGATTTTGCACTTTGGTCGAGTTCCTCATCGCTTGGGGTGTAATAAGTGCCCATGGAGACTTTGCCCATGCCTGCAAGCAGGGCGATGATGATGACACTCACACCAACCCATTGGTATGTTAATGTTTCGCCAATGAGGGCAATTGATAGATCGCCAAATAAAAATACGTTACCAAACAACATCCAAAATAGGGCGGTGGTGTAGCGTTTTGGGTGCCCTTTATCTTGAAGTGTTTTGACAACGAGGAACAATACTAAAAAGCCGATCAGCAAATAAATATTTTCAATGGAAAGTAATGCCGGTGCCTCAGCTTGTGATGAATGATTTACTGCGCTCATGCTGGTTCCTCTGACGTCGCTGATTTGTTTTGTGCTTCTTTTTGTCTGATTTCAGCAATTTTGTTGCAAATCTTGGCTTCAAGTCGAGCAAGGCGGAATAAATGCACGATAAGCGCGAAAATAGCAGTAGGGATCGCCCACAAGCCGATGTGCAGAGGTTCAATACCTGCAATGCCATTTTCTTTCAAAAACGCATCCATCAGTAATACTGCGCCAAAGGCGATAAATATATCTTCGCCAAAAAATACCGCGATGTTATCGCAGGCAGCAGAGTGTGCACTGATCATATCTTTCACTTCTTTTGGCAGTTCGCCATGCTGATTTGCAGCTGCACCAAGCGCCATGGGAGCTAGCAGTGGACGTACAGTTTGTGCTTGACCTGCAAGGCTTAATAGCCCAAGCGCTGCGGACGATTCACGTACAACAAAGTACATACCTAATATTCTGGCAGTGGTTGCGCCTTTAATGTTAGCAATCCAATTTTTAGCACGGTTTTGCAAACCATAGCGCTCTAAAATGGCAATCACGGGTAAGATGAGTAGGAAGCTGGCAAGTTGCCTTGAATTCATAAACTTTTCGCCAAAGGTGGCAAGTAATTCAGAAAAATTGAGGTCTACTGCCCACCCTGTAATGAGACCGGCTGCGGTGACCACTAATAATGGGTTGAATCGCAGGGCAAAGCCCAATACGACAACCAATATTCCCGTTAATGGGAGTAAGTTTAGTTCTGTCATGTGTTTTTCTTATTGTGATGTTGTACAGCAATTTCTAGCTGTGCTAAGTGTTGTAATTGTTGTGTTGTCGCTTCTAAGGCCTGTGCTCTATCCACGACGAAAAAATTGCAAGTTTGACCTGCACTAAGCTGACTTAACAGTCTAAGATCCGCCTCAATGACTTGGCCAATGATTGGATAACCTCCCGTTGTTTGACAGTCATTTAAAAGCACAATGGGTTCACCGTTTGGCGGCAATTGTATTGTGCCAGGGCAAACCCCTTGGCTTGCAATACTCAGATCATGAGTCAGGTCTATTTCGCTTGATAATCTGACCCCCATACGATTGCTTTGCGGTAATACTTGCCAGCTCTTTTCAAACACGCTTTGTTGCTTGTCTTTTGCCAGTAGTTCTATGTGCGGTCCAGCAATGACACGTATTGTATTGGTATATTCAGGTAAAGCCGTGCCAATAGAACTTAGTACTGAGTTGGCTACATAATCCAGTTCGTCGCCATCGCTTAATGCTTTACCGCTTAAACCACCAAATCCTGCTTGTACGTCTGTGGAGCAGGAATTCATGACACAGGCCAGTGAAGAGAAGCCATTTTGAATCGCAAAATATGCTCTTAGCCCTGTTTTGCTCGTCGCAAATGTTAAAATATCGCCTTCATTTGCATGATAGCGCCAGCCAGTGGTTAATGGTTGTCCAGATAGCTTTGCGCAAAGATCTGCACCTGTGATTGCAAAGTTTGTTGGCTTACTAAATTTAAACTGACACAAACCCACAGTTATCTCGATAACAGGAGTGTCTTTTGGGTTACTTAGAAGTATATTGGCACTTTTAGCTGCTAATTGATCTAATACACCGGACTGGGAAACACCTAAGTGTCTAAAGCCCATTCTTCCTAAATCTTGTACACATGTTTGAATACCAGATTTTAAGATTGTTAGCATATGCCCTCCGTGCTTGGTAAAAATTTCACCTCATCTCCAGGTTGTAAAATACTGGGTGAATCTAAATTATGATTGAATAATACGGCGTCTGTGTGACCAATCAATCTCCATCCTCCTGGAGATTCGCTCGGGTACACAGCGGTTAAGTCTTGTGCGATGGCCACAGAGCCTTTCGGTACATGGGTTCTTGGTGACTCTAGCCTTGGCAAGTGCAATTTAGGGTGTAAATCTCCAAGGTAGGCGAAGCCGGGCAAAAACCCCAAAAATTTCACTTGATAGCTGCACTGGCTATGCAGTTCAACAACTTGTGATTGTGACAAACCAGTCAAAGAGGCAACTGATTGGAGATCTGGTCCGTAATGCTTACCATAATGTGTCAAAATTGTATGGACAGTTGGCTCAAATGATTCTGGCTCTATGTTTTCCCAAGCATCTTGCATTTTATCTAACCAGTATTCTGGATCTTGAGAATGCATCAAATAACCAGTGATTGTGGTTTTTGCTGGAACTATATCAATAAAGGCTTTTTGTTCGCGCATCCACGCGTGTAGCGCGAAAAGCTTGTTTTGTTGATACTGAGATAGGTTACTTTGCGTGATCTCTAAAACGAGTGCACGCTCGCCTAGGATGTAGATCTTGTTGTTAGTCATTACGTTGTCTTTATTATATTTTGCAACACGGTTTTCTTATTATTTTAGCGTTGTCATATCAGGTGAATATGCATGTTTAATATACATATTTATGGTGTACGAGGCTACACAATTAGAAAGAACAAAAAAGGCCATGCAATTGCATGGCCTTTTCTCAAAGTCGATTAGTTACCGCTTAATAACCATTCACTCAGAATTCGCACGCCGTAACCTGTACCACCTGCTGGTACTTCATCTTTGGTTTTCTTAGAAATTGCATTACCTGCAATATCAAGGTGTACCCAACGTGTATCGCCAACAAACTGCTGTAGGAAAGTTGCAGCAGTTGTCGCACCAGGACCATATGAGCCAACATTTGTCATATCTGCAATGTCAGACTTAAGCGCGTCTTTATAGCCTAGTGGTAAACGCCATACTTGCTCGTTTACAGTTTGGCCGGCGATGGTGAACTCTTTTACTAGTTCATCGTCTTCTGAGAAGATAGCTGAGTAGTCATTGCCAACTGCACGGATTTTTGAACCTGTTAACGTCGCAAGGTCAACCATGATTTCTGGCTTATAAAACTCACGTGCGTACCATAAAGCGTCACTAAGAATTAAACGACCTTCAGCGTCTGTGTTCAGTACTTCAACACTTAGGCCTTCAGCTGTGCGAAGCACATCACCTGGAGCGAAAGAGTTTTCAGATACCATGTTTGCAGCCATAGGCATAACAGCAACCACGTTTACGTCTGCTTTTGCTTTAGCCATCGCCTGAACGGTACCAAGCACAGCAGCAGCACCGGCCATGTCAACTTTCATGAGTGCGATAGACTTGCCAGTTTTAACGTTATAACCGCCAGAATCAAACGTAATGCCTTTACCAACTAATGCGATAGGGGTGTCATTGTTACCTTTATAGTGTGCGATAACTAGGCGTGAACCTTGAGCACTGCCACGACCAACAGCCTCTAGTGCGCCCATGCCTAGTTCTTTAATTTCAGCAGGCTCTAGTACTTTTACTTCAACACCATATTGCTCTAGCTCTTTCGCAGCGTTTGCAAAATCAACAGGCGTCATTTCAGACGCAATTTCTGATGTTAAGTCACGCGCTAAGAATACACCTGATTGAATGTGCTCTAGGGTAATGTATTCTTTAGCTGCTTTACGCTTGCTGTCTACATCAATGTTGTAACTTACATTAAAAGTTTTCGGCTCTTTTTTGTACACTTCAAAAGTGTGGTCACGAAGGTTGATACCATGTGCCAATTGAGCTGCAAGTTGTGAATTATTGATTTCACCGTCAAAGTCTTCAAAAGCAACTGCAACACTGGCTGATTTCTTGTTTTCTAACTTGGCATGTAAGTTACCGCCAAGTTTTGTCATTTTGCTTGCGTTTAGTTCGTCTTCTTTACCAAGACCAACCACAATAATGCGTTTATAGTCAGAGGAAACAGGCGCTAGTACTTCAACTGTTTTTCCAAATTTACCTTGGAAGTCTTCACTTTCTAATGCTCTGTTTAATTGCGCTCTAGTCGGTTTGTCTAGAAATTTGAAAGCAGCTTTTTTGTCTTCAGCTTTGAATACAACTAAAGAATCTGCGTTATCAAGCGTAGAAGTGAATTGGATATCTGCAGCGTTTGCTGAAACTGATGCACCAAGTGCGACTGCGATCGCTGAAAGGCGAGAGATAAAAGACATTTTTATAATCCTCTGGATATTGCGTGGCAACGTTTTACCTTATTTTACAATACATATTAATCTAATGTCGTTGAACCGCTCGTATTGTAGGTTAAGTTGCAATTGCAAAGAACAGATAGTGAGTGTGAAGGGTGGTGGCAATGAGTTTTCAAACGTGCACACAGACTTAAAAGCGAGTTTAAAAATATGTTGTTTATTCACAAAATTACTAGATAAGCCAGTTATAGCGCAGTTTTTAGACCCAAGGTTTTATCAATACTATCCAAAAATTTGAAATTGTTTTATTCAAAGCTCGGTCTCAATGATTAGACGATTATGATAGGAGCATGTAAGTGAGAAGGCAGATTACCTTTACTTTGTTACTGGGTTTATGTTCGGCATTTAGCTATGGCGCTGATATGCCAAAGCCTGAAATGGAAAATGCGAGTGTGAATATTCAAACGCTTGTTCTTGGCTCCGGATGTTTTTGGGGACCAGAGAAACGCTATGAAGCCATGAAAGGTGTGATTGATGCTGAGTCTGGTTATGCCGACGGTCGTGGTTTTAGAGCGACTTACAAAAATATCACCAGTCCTCGTAGACGTTTTGATGAGAACAATTATGCAGAAGTGGTGAAAGTTACTTACAACGCTAATTTGATTTCTACGGAGTCATTGATCAAATCATATTTTGAAAGCCATGATCCTACGCAAAAAAACCGTCAAGGGAATGACGTAGGCACGCAATACCGTTCTGTTATTTTGTTTGATACCGATGAACAAGCCAAGCAAGCACACGATTTAAAAGCGCGTTATCAATTGTTATTACAAACAGCGGGTTATGGTGATATTCAGACTAAAATAAAACCCCTTGAACGATTTTATTCAGCCGAAGAGTATCATCAAAATTATCTCGCGAAAAACCCTAATGGATACTGCCCAGATCATAGTACGGGGGTGACATTTGACAAAAAAGAAGCAAAACTTGTTGATAACGATGCTTTAAAAAGTGGTAAACACATTATAGTGTTAGATTCTCGCAGTTATTGTCCGTATTGTGAAAAGTTGAAAAGCACTGTATTAAATGACTATCAAGGGTCAATTCCACTTCACTACAGGTATGCAGATCAGTTACTGGGCATAGATATTATGTCGGCTACGTGGGCAACACCGACTATTTTACTTATTGAAAATGGCAAAGAGGTTGCTGGCTATCAAGGCTTTATGAATAGAGAAACCTTTTACAAAGTGCTCGGCGCTTTTAAGCTAGGTGAGACAGAGGCCTATAAAATTGCCTTTCAAAAAGGCACTGAGAGACCGTTTTGCAAGCAATATGATATTTTCAAAAATACAGGGGAGGGTGTGTTTGTCGATAAGCTCAGTGGTGCGCCTTTGTTTGATACAAAAGATAGATTTAATTCAGGTACTGGGTGGTTATCATTTAAGTACCCGGTAAAAGACAGTGTGACATATCATCAAGATTTAAGTTACGGCATGGTCAGAACTGAAATACGCTCTAAATCTACCGGTATCCATTTAGGTCACGTATTTGAAAAAGAAGGGCCTAATGGTACGGATAGATACTGTATTAATGCAAATGTTTTGGACTTTATTCCAAGTAATAAGAGCTAGAAGTATTGCACCTTAGTCTTGATTAGACTTTTGTTAAAGTAAAAATACGATATAAGCAGTCAAAGCACATTGCTAACGCTTTGACTGCTTATACTTTGTTTATCTTAATCTGAACCACCATCACCAGAGGAGCCGCCTGCACTTCCTTCCATAAAACTACCTGAGTCGATGGGTGATATATCCCCGCCAAAAAATGAATCAGATATTTCTTCTCGCATGCTGTTATAGTCACATACTTCACCACGATCACTGTGCCATTTATCGAACTGTTTCATGCTGGTATATAAAGCATGAGCGTAGCAAATATGTCTCCAGTTATAACCTTCATCATGAATGGTCTTTTCTACTTGTCCAGTAGTATAGGTTTTACTCTTACCGTATCTGCGAGCAAGATCTTTACCCAGAGTAGATATGTAACTGTTTATTGCTTTTTTCTTTTTATATTTCGCGAAAAACATCATCTTTCCTTTAAAACGATAGAGAATGTAGATTATTTTATGTTACAGGAATACGAGCACATAACCTATTCAGTTCTTAACTCTAATATGGCTTAGAATGCACGGCTTGGAATGACTCGGAGTGAGCAAGTACACTTGAAATTTATGCTTATTGTCTTTAAAGCTGAAAAACAGTGACGTAAAGACTACCAACACACTCTTATGAATACCTCTGACTATAAAAGGTTTTGGCTTGTCTGTGGTTTGCTCTTGATAAAGTTATCTTCTATATGCTTGATATATACATGCGTGTAATGGGGTAAAAACGTGTATGCTTTTTCTACCGCCATCCATTTAAAATCATTATGTTCATAGTTCAACCGAACTGTTTGCTTAGCACTGATAAACGCAACATAACCGATTAGTTTAGAGATGTTATCGATGTGAGATATCTTTTTGCCAAGTGGATAGATTGCGAATGCATTTAAGTTTGTTTCTTCTTTTAGTTCCCTGATTGCACAGTCTAATGGAGACTCTGTTGGATTACAGGTGCCTCCTACTGGCCACCAGTGGCCTTTATAGTTACCGCCAGACCTTTTTAGATATAAATATTCATATGTGTGCTCAGTCTCACGGAGGACATTAACGATGACGCCTTGTACTTGTTCTTTTTCCACTGCACATTCCCTTTAGTGTATTGATAAGTTGTTGATGTGTCATATTAATGCTTTACGATTAATATTTTATAAAATTAAAGGCAGATATAGACTTTTGGTTAAACTCTTGTTTACTGGATTTCTTAAGTCTTTATCTAAAAAGGTATTAAATATCAACTGTATAAGGTTTTTTCATGTATTGTTTGGAGTTGATAGTAGCTCTTTATTACGCCACTCAAAATAGGCAAGAAAAGTGACAAAAACCCCTTCTAAGCTGATAAATACTAACCCAATCATACTCGCAGTTTGCAAGTAATATATAACAAGTGTACAACATAGTGCAGCCCATATAATGTTTGCAAATATGAGTAGGGTAATTAATCGAATTTGTCGATCTTTAGAAAAAGCGAGCGACAATGCATAAACGCCGTAACAGGCATTCATTGTCGCTAAAAACAGTATCATGGAAGTAGATAAGTTATATAGATGGCTAACCCAATCGTTCAAAAGTAGTAAAAGAATGCCAACAACTAAACCAGCGCTGCCATCCAAGTGTAGAATATTTTCCATTTTAAAATGACTCATCCGTGAAGCATTTCCTTAATATAAGTCGATGTGCGAAGTACTCACTAAGTAACCAGTTTTTTCTTTTAATTTTCCAAACTATAATGTACCCAGAAAATGGTTAATTATCGACTTTTTAATTCTAGGTGCTGTTTCTTGGCTAAACCCATGACCAGTTTTATATGAGTTATGCACTACTTTATGTTGGAATTGCCTATTTTTTAAGTACAACTCAATGTCCTTTGCCATTTGGTAGGAAGGCCAGACTTGATCGTTTTCAGCTGAAATCATTAAAATTGGACCGTTGATATTCTCAAACTTAAATAAAGATTTTTTCACTAGATTTTGGTCATCTAACGCTGCGTTAAACCTGTTTAATAATGTTGCATTTGAATCCAAGCCCAGAGCTAATGCCGGGATGTCTTTATCATCCATTGTCCATGCAGACTTAGGCATAGTTAAACCATTCCAAGCAACTTTACTTGGTGTAGTCACGACGACAGATTTAATTCTTGAGTCTAAGGTAGCAAGTAAAAATGCAGCTTCAGAGCCTCTAGAACCGCCAACCACCCCAATTTTTGAGCTATCTATTGATGGGTGAGTGTCTAAATAATTTATTGCATCGATAAAATACTCCATTGGGATCTGATCTAACGTTTGCGGAATGCCTTTGTCTTTAAAATAGGCTAAACCAAGCACCGCTATACCATGGGGGGCAATCATTTCACCATTTGCATTGCCAGTACCTAAGCCACCTTCAGAACCTCCAAAAGCAATCACAGCAGGTACTTTACCTTTGACCTTTGGTAGATATAAATTAGCGACCAAGCCATTATGATCTACCTTATTTATGTCATATTGATGGTCTTGTGCTTTTGATAAAGCGGGTATGAGAGATAATATGAAATATAAAGGGAGTAGTAGTTTGTGCATATTGTTTCCTTGTTATTTTAGACCCTGTAGTACATTTTAATTAGTATGTTTTCGTAAAAACTGCCTTAACATTTCACCAACTAGTTTTGGTGATTCTTGATGAGAGGAATGAGCTGTCAGCGGTATATTGGCAAAACTACAATTTGTTATGCTTGCTTTGAGTGCGACCGCTTCATCTAATGAGAATAAAAAGTCTTTGTCTCCACGCATGACCAGAGTAGGGCACTTGATCTCTTTGACGGCAATATCCGGGTAACCCGATGCACTTGTATCAAGCCATACACCTTTCACTGTATGTAAAAGTTTTGAAAAATTCGGTTCTGGATTGTTCTCTTCGTAATATGTAACTTCATCAGCAAATAGCGATAGCCAATCTTCTTCATTTAAACCGCTTAATAACTCTATGGAAGGGTCATTTGGCTTAAGTCGCCATTGTGCTCCAAGTGTCACTAGGCAATTTACCCTTTCAGGTTGGCTTGCTGCCAGCCGATAAGCCACAATACCTCCGTCACTAAAACCAAAAATTGAATACTGACCGACGTCTAGATGATTAAGTAGTGCTTGAATATCTTTTTGATATTGCAGATAGCTAAGAGGCTGTTCACCTAAAAGTGATTTACCATGCCCTCGAAAGTCTACACGGATAACTTGATAGTTCGTGGCGACATAGTGGGAGATACTGTTTAGTTCATCCATTGAACCTAGGCCGCCATGTAACATCACTAATGGTGTACCTTTTGGATTGCCCGACACATCAAAATACAAGTTTGTACCATTTATGTTTATGTAATCTTTTTTATTTTCCATGAGATGTCTCAATGTGTTTGTTAAATGCTGGGATCATTTTGATAATCAAGAATAGAGAACATTTTGATAGAGCTGCATTCATGCTCGTTAGAGGAGTTTTTATTAGCGCAGTATGATGATTCAACCCCTATTACATAGTCTGCATAGGACAAACATCACTTGCTTCACCTTTTACGAAATAGGTTTGACGGATACTAGGCTGTACTACAGAGAATACGACTCCAAAGTTATCTCTTGCCAATGGACCACACTCATAGGGCTTGAGCGTAACCGTTTGCGTCAAGCTACAAGATGGTAAAAGCAGTGTGACTGCAAGTAAGGTGACTCTTCTTATCATTTTTTTATCTCTTATTTCAATTTCACGATAGAAGCCGATTGTGTTTGATTATTTACTTTGTAAAACTGATATAGCTTATTGTATGACTCAAATTCGTTTAGGCGCTTTGCGAATACTGGAGAATAGGCCCACTCATCGAAGAAATGGGTCAAGTCTTTTCTTGAATTGCGCTTAACAAATTGAATAAATTGCTCTGTGGTTGCCCCAGTTGTATAAAATGTTCGATAAAAGCCACCTATAATGTGATTGAACTCATTTTCGCCAACAAGATCATAGAGTAAGTGGAAAAATATCATTCCTACTGTGTAGGAATTTAACCCTTCTTTTCCGTAGTCAATAAATGCGGTTTGACCATATTGTTGATTGTGTTTAATTGTGTCTTTTACTTTATTTAGGGTTTTTGCAGTTTGTTGGCTTAGATGCCCGGGTGAGTCTAACTTATCTAAGGTAAGGGCTTCTAAAAAGGTGGCCAAGCCTTCATTCCATCGAGGAGAGTGTACATCTAGACTTTTTACATTCCATTGATGACTGATCTCATGATAAACCCTGTCGAGCTCTTTAAACCCTTTTGCATCTTGAATGACTGATGTGACGTCTGCTTGCGCACCATAGTTTTCAGGAACTTCGATAAAAGTATATCCAAGTTCTTGTTCTAATGGCCCGAACCATTTGGTATATAATTCAAAAGTATGCGCAATCTTTTCAAGTAAGGCTTGCGAATTTAGCGATGACTCCCAACTAAATATGGAGTACTTTCCTTTGACGTAATACGCATAACGCGCTATCGCAAAGTCCATTCTCCATGCGGGTAATTTGTTTGTATATCGATAAGTATGTTTTGTAGCATGTTCGTTATGTGATATGAGTTTGCCACCATTGGCAACAACGTATTCGCTTGGGACTGTTATGGTGATATCGTAATCATATCGATTGAGCCAAAATTTGGCTTTTCGATTGACTAAATCGTTGGGGTAGGTGACTAGCGGATATGCAAATGCATCCATTCTAATAATGGAGAAATTTTCAGAGATAGTATCTTTGACATAGTTCATACCGGTTTCGGTATACCCAAGTAAAGTCCCTTTATACTCAATTTCAAATGTGAAAATTTCGTTTGGTTTTATTGCCTTATCTAATTTCAATTCAACATAATTAGTTTGTAAAATCGGCCAGTCTTCGTTGCTTAAAACTTGCTGCGTAAAAGGAATAGACAGGCCTTCGCTATTTGTTACGGAAGTGACTTGTAATAAACGGTATACACGCAACGGGATATGATCAGCGCTTTTTTGAGAGGTATTAATGACGGTAATTTTGCCTGAGGCAGATAAGTTGCGCTGTTTTATATCAATATCGTAATTGAGCTGGTATTTTTTAGCTGCTAATTGCAGCGTACGCTTTGAGAACGCTTCTTCGGCACTGACACAGTTGGCAAAAAACGCGAATAGAACAATGAGTATTTTTGACACAATTATTCCTTTATTGTGATTTTATTTGAGGAAATGATGCAAAACTTCTGCTCTCATATCATGAGAGCGGGCAATCTAATAACTGATTTTAAAATGTACAATAATTTTATGAATTAAACAGTGATGTGAATCATGTATTTATATCGAGTCAGCCTGTTCTACTTTCTACGATTGAGATAATTTATTGGATAGTGTTGTTTTTGATACGAGATAAAGCTTAATGATTACAGATAAAGCATAAATACTATTTGAGGCCAGCAAAGAAATGAGGGCCGGATAAAAAATAAGATGCTAAGTTGGTTTGTGTGTCATTTGTATTAAACGTAGCTATTAAGAATTTGGCTTTTTACTCAAGCTAATTATCATACCAGCTGCTGCACCAAATATGAGTCCAAGTCCTACGTTATCCGTAAACTCTCCAAAAATTATCCCTAAACCTGCACCTAAAGCGATACACAAACCCATATTGTTATTTTTAGTCGTCACTTTTCTTTTGTTTGCCATTATTGTTTACCTTGAGGGCTGTGTTTAAGTTTTGGTTGATACTAAAGCGTAAGACAGAATATCAACAGGAGACTAAATATAGAGAAGGTTGTCAACCTCGCCTACATAAGAAGTGCTATGTTCTGTTTTAGTAGGGGGAAATAGTAATGAAGCAAGATCTCTACTTTATTTAACATAATGCTATAGCAACTTGTTTTATATGAACAAATTCATTTATTAGAAAATCTCACATTATTATTGTAATAAAAACCATTCTCATTACATTTAAGCTGTGCAATGATGTTCCTATTATGTTTATAATCCCGCATCCCAAATACTCTCATTACTAAGGACAGGAGCATAGGTTTGTACGCGTTTCTGATGGTACTATTGATAAGCACAGGTGCAATTTTTTCATATTTGTCTAATAGACACCAAAGGCTCTTAAAAAAGCCACTCTCTAAAACATACCAAAAACTGGGCTATGGATTGTTTGCCATGGCAATTTTGGTAGGTTTTTTTAATTTTTCTGGCTCGGCAGGTGTATTCATATGGATCCTAATTCTAATGGCAGCTTTATTTTGCTTTCCGTTTATTGCGCTATTTATTAAAAGGAATTAAGCATGTCTCAAACAGATAAAATCCAACCACATTGGTGGAGTAAAACTTTAGCAGGGGTGTTTGCAGGTTTTTTCTTAGCTCTTGGTCTTGTTGGAATTTTTGCGTGGGTTGGCCCGACTGGTCTTACAGAGCACATTACGCCAGAGCAAAGATCCTGGAAAACACAATTTAATATGTGGATGATCACACCTTTGTGGTGTTTGATCTTAAGCTTTGTATATATGTTTAAAACAGGTAAGCAAGCTTGGTTGTATCTTGGTAGCGGTGCTGTTTTATCAATTGCAATTGTCTATGCATTAAGGAGTTACCTATGAAAATTAGGTCTGATATTTTAAGGACATACCAAAGCTTGCATACATGGACTGGGATCACAGCCGGTCTATTGTTATTCATCGGCTTTTTTGCCGGTGCACTTACGATGTTTAGCTCTGCAATTAACGACTGGGCAACACCGCCAGAGTACCAATTACCGCAGGTAAAGGCGGGCGAGCATGATGTTCTACTACAACAAGTTTTGTCTTCAAGCCCTGAGGCACTCAAAGGCGTCACAATCAGTTTTGAAGAAGGCAGTTCTCCAATATCATGGTACGGACACGGTTCAGCACGTGGCTTTTCGATGGATGATCAAATATGGCATGCAACCCTTAATGAACAGGGCGACATGATCACCGAATTACGCCATGTGAACGAGCTCTCCATGCTGGTGGACTACTTACATCGTTCAGCAGGTATTATGGGGGAGCTTGGTCACGATCAAGCGGGAGTGTATGTACTTGGCATTGCCGCATTTTTATACTTTATTGCCCTTGTGTCTGGGGTAATTTTTTTACTCCCTAGTTTAGTAAAAAGCTTTTTTGCTCTGAGAAAAGAAAAAGGTGCAAACCGATTCTGGCTGGACTCACATAATCTTGTGGGTATTGCGAGTTTACCGTTTCATATTATTATCGCAGTAACTGTCATTGTATTTTCGTTTCATGACTTGTTTTACGGTGGTTTGAGCCAAGTATATGGTGATAAACCCATGTTTGGTGGTGGTGAAAAACACGAAGAGGTCAGGTATGAACTGAAAGATCTGCCGTCTTTAGATGAAATTAAGCAAGCTACATTAACTTATGCACCAAACTATGAGGTTAAAAGCATTAGTTTAAGCCGTTTAACGACCGAGCACCCATCTGCAACCGTGATGATCATCAGTGACCGAACTCTCATGCGCGGTCCACACAATGATTATGTGTTTATGAACCCTTTCACAATGGAGATTAACTCAAGTAGTGTTACGACTGATGCCGGCCAACAAGGGGTTTGGGGTGCCATTGTAACGAGCTTTTTTGGACTCCACTTTGGGAGCTATGGCGGTGAACTCGGTCGCTGGCTTTATTTTGTAATGGGGTTAGGCGGTGCATTTTTATTCTATAGTGGCAACCTAATATGGCTTGAAAAAAGACGTAAAAAGCAAACTGTAGAACAAAGCCGCTCAAGTCACTTTATGGCCAATTTAACAATTGGCGTTACGCTTGGCTGTGCGATTGGTATCGCAGGCGTATTTGCCTCGAGTAAGTGGCTGAGTTTAGGTGATTGGAACATTAATATTGCTTACATGTGGGTGTATTACACCTTGTTCCTTGGCACAATGGTGAGTGCGTTTATATTAGGTGCTGCCAGATTTAGTCTTATTGGTTTGAAGTTATTTATAGCCTTATGTATTGTAGTCCCTCTGAACTCCCTCGTTGCTATTATACTTCCTTCAATTGGGATTTGGGCGCCTGACTCTATTGCTGATCTAGGTATCGAGTTGGGTTCGCTTGGCTTTGCATCAGTTGCTTTCTATGCCCTAAGACGCGCTAAGATCCGTGTTTACAAAGGGGAAGAAAACAGTATTTGGTATTGCCCAAACATCAGTAAACATCAAAAGACAGTAAGCTTAGCTTAACAAATAATTGGCCGGTATCTTACACCGGCCTTTACATATCAAGTACCGAGCCAAGCGACACCTGATTACGACCATGTTGCTTAGCAAAATACAGTGCCATGTCGGATTGTTTTACCAGTTGATGTGGCTCTAAATCTACCCCCCAACGCGTTGCTATTCCAATGCTGACCGTTAATTTGATTACTGAGTCTTCAAATCTGACTATAGACGCTTCTGTGTGCTTTCTTACTAATTCTGCTAGTTCAAATGCATCGCCTTCATTACACTCTGGTAATAAGATACAAAACTCTTCGCCACCATAGCGTGCTACCACATCACCTGCGCGTGTACATGTCTTTTTTAGTACATCCGCAATATGTGCAATGCACTTATCACCGCATTGATGCCCATAGGTATCATTAATTTTTTTAAAGTGGTCGATATCAATCATTAATAAACTGACAGAATGTCCAAAGCGTTTTGCCCTTAAACACTCAGTATTTAATGCGTCATTGAGACTACGTCGGTTAAACACTTGAGTCAGCTCATCGATGCGAGAAATATGCTTGAGCTTGTCATAAGCAGTTTGAAGCTCTTTAGTTCTATTGATCACTTCAGTTTCTAGTCTTTGATTCGCTTTGCGAATCTCTGTCATACTGCGAGCCTGCGCGACAAATCGTTTTCTTCGCTCTGAGTTTATCCTTTCGGCCATTGCAAACGATAGACACGCCACTTCTATCGAAGTGCCTATGGTTAACGCATGTTCAGTAAACCAATTATTTGGTAAAAAGTTGAGCTTATTGGCTGCCAAAATAAGGCCACCACATAAAGCGGCGTTCCATGCTAAAGAGTAGTATGTAGAAAAGTGAGTACCTTCAAACAATTTAATGGTTCTGGTGATAACGCCCCAAGCACAAGCCACTGACGCGTATAAAATAATAACGCGGATCATCGTGCCATAGTTGAAGTACATAGACGCAAATAATAAGCATATGCCAACAAATGAAATCACTAAGCAACCACGATACAAGATGAGGCTATTTTTTTGGAGTTCTAACAGTTTAATAATAAAGAATGTACCAGCAAGCACAGCTGCAACTAAGAAAAATAATATGGATTGGTCATTCCACCATAAGCTTTCTTGCCACAAATACCGAAAGGCAAGCCCTGAAAGGCTAAAATAGAAGGCAATGATGGCTGAAACATACACAACATAATAAAGAAATGTTTCGTCTTTGAGCGAGATATACATGAAGATGTTATATACCACCATGATACTCATCAAACCGAAATAAGCCCCTAAAAATAGCGTATTCAACTGGTCGGTCTCGTAAAATTCTGGTTGCTCCCAAAGACGAATTGGTAATTGTACTGCACTGGTCGACTCGACTTGGATGTAAAGAGTAAGTGGACCATGGGCTTCTTTTTTGATGGGTAAAATAAAGTTGTGGTGTTTAATAATGCGATCGTCAAAATGCTGTTTGTCGCCTAGTTTTGCATAACTCACGACATCATCTTGCTGCATCAAATAGAGCTTTAAGTTGTCCAGTACGGGGTAGGCGATTTCAATGAGGTAGGCCTTGTCATTTTGAGGTAAAACAAAATCGACTCTTACCCAAAACGTTTGGTCTGTGTAACCTAAATTAAAGTTGTTGACTGAATTAGTCCGCCAGTGATTTGGGGGAAGAGAGAGCACATCGACTATGCCAAAATTATTATCGTTCAAATATTCGCTGCCAGCACTTAAATTTAGGTACTTGCCATTAGTGAGCGTAAGATCAGACTCAGCTGCGCTGATATATTGTACGTAACAAAACAACAATACAAATAAGATTTTCACAAGCGATAGTTTGTATAGTGACTCTTACTAAAGCTTAGAAGTGTATGGAGTAATGAGCAAAATTAAATAGAGAACACATCATACAATAATTATGTGTGTATCATTTGCAATTTCGCAGTAAGTAATGAAACTAAGTCTACAGGGGATAGGTGCTCATTATTTAATCCATAAATTAACGTCATAAAATAACAATCCATCATCGCTGTCGCTTTGACTTCATCATATTTATGGCCTTCAAAAAGCATGTGCTTAAACTCAGTAAGCTGGTCTTCAAAAAATGCGCTATGCCACATCAAATCTTGCAAAAGGGCTTTGCTGAAAGGGCGGTTCTCACAGTAAAAACGATATAAAAACTTAGCATAGTGCCTAAGACGTAATCGCGGACTTGTCTGTTCATTCTCTTGATGAGCCGTTTTCAATACTTCGTCAATGCGTTGATGCATCGCCAGCTTTAATATATCAATCTTGTTGGGGAAGTGGCTAAACACTGTACCTGTTGCCACAGAGGCATGTGTTGCTATTTGACGAGTTGTCGTTTCTGCATAGCCATGCTCTTGGAATAAACTCCAGCTGACATCAAGTATTTTTTGAGCTGTAATTTCTCTTTTTTTCATATTAAATCAAGATATTGAATGCAAGCGCAAGCTTATCATAAATCTCGGCAAATGTAACAAGCTTATCTTTATATTGACAAAATTGAGCGCGCTCATTAAATTAAATGAGCGCGCTCAATTACTAGGAGGTGTTTGATGCTAACGCGAATCATTGGTTGTATTTTATTTGTCCCATTCATTGCTTTTTACAGCTATATACTAGGCCCAGCACTTAAGTTGGTTCTTATTCCTGGAGGCTTGATGCTATTTGTGATTATTCTTGGTCCAAAGGAGTTTTCCACACACTGGCGTGCTGCCTTTAACACTCAGCCTAACGAGGTAAAGTCAGTTCCAGTTAGCCAGATTGATTAGTCAGTTTTAAAAATGCATTCTTTGCAATGAGTTATATCGCAATCTAAAAAACCGCATACCGCGGTTTTTTAGTTATTGGTGCTCGCTTTAACGTATCACTCGGGTATAATACTCACGATTTCGGCGCAACCCCTTTAGCGCTGTAGTAAGTATCGTTTAATTTAGAATTGAGGATTTATTATGACGGTTGGCATTATCATGGGCTCTAAGTCGGATTGGCCTACAATGCAACATGCGGCAGATATGTTAGATAAGTTTGGCATTGAGTATGAAACAAAGGTGGTTTCGGCGCATCGCACTCCTCAATTATTGGCCGATTATGCATCATCGGCAGCTGAGCGTGGTATTAAGGTTATCATCGCTGGCGCTGGCGGCGCAGCGCATTTACCGGGTATGGCTGCTGCATTTACTAGTTTGCCTGTACTAGGTGTTCCAGTTAAGTCTAAGACACTAAACGGTGTTGATTCTTTACTTTCAATTTGTCAGATGCCAAAAGGCGTTGCTGTTGGTACTCTGGCAATTGGTGATGCTGGTGCTGCAAATGCTGGTTTGCTAGCTGCTCAAATCCTAGGTTGTCAACAACCTGAGATTTTTGAAAAAGTAGAAGCGTTCAGAAAAGCACAAACTGAAACAATTCTAGCTAACCCTAATCCTGCTGAGTAACATGAAGGTATTAGTTCTAGGCGCGGGTCAATTGGCCCGCATGATGAGCCTAGCTTCTACACACTTGGGAATTGATGTTTTGGCTTACGATGTAGGTTCAAAGCAGGTGATTAACCCAGTGACATTTGAAGTAAAACCAACCACGCTCGAACAAGAAGTAGAGCAATCTTACGCTATCACAGCAGAGTTCGAACACATACCAGAAGATGTTTTAAGTATCTGTCAGCAAAGTGGTAAGTTCTTCCCTGGCGCTGAGCCCATTGCAACTGGTGGTGATCGCAGCAAAGAAAAAGCTCTGCTAGACAACGCACAAGTGCCTTGTGCACCTTATGCTTTAATAACCGAAAAACAAGCATTTATTGACGCGATTGATGAACTTGGTTTGCCGCTTGTGATCAAAACTTGTCAAGCAGGTTATGACGGTAAAGGGCAGTGGCGTTTAAAAACGCCTGACGAAGCTGAGCAAATTTGGTCAGAAATGAAAGACTTTTTGGACTCGGGCACTGACGCAGCACCACATTCGATTATCGCTGAAAAAATGATCCCATTTGATAGAGAAGTCTCTATTATTGGTGTTCGTGCCAGAGACGGGCAGTGCAAAGTTTATCCTTTGACTGAGAATCAGCACACCAATGGTGTCTTAACTCTGTCTATTGCAGGCAAAGAAAAGGCAGCAATACAAGTACAAGCAGAATCTGCCTTCGAGAAGTTAGCTACAGAGCTAGATTATGTTGGCGTATTGGCCATTGAGTTTTTCGATGTCGGCGGTCAACTACTTGTCAATGAGATTGCGCCTCGAGTACATAACTCAGGACATTGGACTCAACAAGGCGCACATACAAGCCAATTCGAAAATCATATGCGTGCAATTACAGGTCTGCCAATCGGTTCAACGGAACTTGTTAGGCCAACTGCTATGATTAATGTGCTAGGTCAACCATCTATACCTCATACTGTGCTCGGCATCGAAGATTGTACAAGCCATTGGTATGGTAAAGAATCTAAGCCAGGCCGAAAAATGGGGCACATTAATGTGTCAGCGGATAATTTGCATCAACTAGGAGAGCGGTTAGCTGAGCTCGCTGAGATACTCCCAGATGACGATTATCCTGGCGTTGGTTCTACAAGCCACGCCTTAATTTTAAACTAAAAAAAAGCCGAGCTACTGCTCGGCTTTTTATTATATTAAGTATTTATTAAGCTCTATCATGGCCAAAATCAGTCCTAACTACTTCAAAGCCCTATACGTGATTTGTTTCATAGCGTGTATCAGCCCAGTTTTTGGTTCCGCTACTGCATTATTTATGGGTATTACTTTTGCGCTTCTGCTTGGCAACCCTTTCGAGATACAAAGTGCGAATTTATCTAAGCTATTGCTTAAGCTTTCAGTTATAGGATTGGGCTTTAATGTTGATATTATGCAAGTACTTGAAGTAGGGCGTAGCTCATTAGTTTTGACTATTGTTAGTATTACCGCAATTATTGGGTTGGGCGAAATTCTCACTCAACTTTTTCGATTAAATAAAAATACCGGCACGCTTATTTCATTTGGTACCGCGATTTGTGGTGGCAGCGCGATAGCAGCGATGGCGCCCGTTATTAAAGCTAAACAAGACGAAATTGCTGTTGCCTTGGCAATTGTATTTTCATTGAATGCAGTTGGTTTATTGATATTTCCATGGCTCGGCCATTATTTTGAATTGAGCCAGAGCCAGTTTGCAATCTGGAGCGCACTCGCAATACACGATACGAGCAGCGTTGTAGGGGCTGCTGCGGCTTATGGTCCAGTTGCGCTCGCTATGGCAACTACGATTAAGCTGACACGTGCTATGTGGATAGTGCCCTATACTGCACTAGCCGGTGTATTTTGGCGCTCTGAAGAAAGAACAAGTATCCCTCTATTTATTGTTGGCTTCTTATTGGCGGCGGCAATTAACACTTGGCTTCCAGAGTTCAAGTCTTTATGGCAATTGGGCTATGAGGGGGCAAAAGCACTTTTAGTCGGGACTTTGTTTTTGATTGGCTCGGGGATCTCAAAAAAAGTATTGCAGCAGTGTGGCTGGCAGCCATTCATTATGGCCTTGATTTTATGGATAATTGTAAGTTCAGTCATACTTGTGTTAATCCTTGATGGATTTATTAAATAAATTTACTAAATTTTTTTGAACCTTTTAAAATTGCACTAGTCTGAATATGTGAGGCTTGGATATGCCTCATTTCATATTCGTTGTCTATCAACGACTATGTGAGCGCAGAGAGTATTTGGCCAGTAACTTTACTGGCCTTTTTTTACCCTTCATTGTTGCTTTTTTGTGAACACACCTGCAAACAAGCTAAAAACTTTGTTTGTTGGTCTTAAACCTGTCGAATAATGTTCTATCTTTTGTTTAAATTGCGCCGATTTAAATCTTAAAAGAAGAGCTCTAATGAAAAAATCCCTATTGAGCATTGCCGTTGCAGGTTTACTGCTAACGGGTTGTCAAACAACAAGCCAACAATCTGACCTTGAAGGTGCTAACAGCACTGTAAAAACAGTCGTTGAAAACGTACAAACACCACTTGATTTTGGTAGCGAAAACATCACGCTTGAGCAAGCTATGGCAGATCCAGATTGGATTAGCCGCTCTCCAGAAGATGCTTATTGGGGCGCTGATAGCAATACTATCTACTTTAATCAAAAACAGGTTGGAAACCAGCTTAGGGACACTTTTTCGATAAATAGCAAAGGTACACAGCCTGTTGCTTTGTCAAACTTGCATAACATTGGTAGCGACGAAGCGATATACTCTTCAGACGGTAAGCTACAAGCTTATACATTCCAAAATAATATTTTTGTTAAAAATGTAGCAACACAAGAAGTTAAGCAACTAACTCGTACCAGTGCAAAAGAAAAAATTCTGCAGTTCATGGTGTCTGGTGAACTAGCATTCAAAGTAGGAAAAACAATCTTTTCAGTTGATGTAAAAACAGGTTTGACTAAAGAGTTAGTTAAAATCAACAAAGGTAATAAGCCTGTTGGCACACAAGAGCCAAATACCTACATTGCAAAAGAGCAACACAAGCTTATCGATTATGTTGCGCTTACACATAAAAACGCGTTAGACAAAGAAGCGCGCCAAGCTAGCATTGAGTCTGAAAATAATTCTATTGCTAGCCAACAAATTTATATCGGTGAAGGTTACGAACTGGTAGATTCAAGCATTTCGCCAAAAGGTGACAAGCTAATTGTTGCTGTTAGCAAATCGCACATGATCTCTCAAGAAACAAAAAAAGACATCATGCCAAATTATATTGGTCAAGATGGTAATATCGATCCAGTTCAAGCGCGCAGCCGTGTAGCGGACAACAAACCAGTTGAAGTTGAAGTAAGATACTTTAACTTGAAAACAGGTGAGCAAAAGAACATCGGTTTTGAGACCTTACCTGGCTTTGACGAAGATGTTTTAGCGGATGTGAAAAGAGAAAATGCACAAGCAAAAGGTGAGACGTATAAGTCTGAGAAATCACCACGTGCAATTAAGCTAATGCGTGATTGGTACTGGTCACAATCTCCTATTCAGTGGAATAGCAAAGGTGATCAAGTCGCATTGATGTTCAAAGCTTGGGATAACAAAGACCGCTGGATCGCGACTCTGGACTTTGATAAAGGCGAACTTGAGCCGCAGCATAGGCTACATGACAAAGCTTGGGTAAACTATGCATATAATGACTTTGGCTGGTTGAATAACGAAGATACGTTATTTTTCTTATCTGAAGAGTCTGGGTATAGCCATTTATATGTTAAACCGATCAATGGCAAGGCCAAGCAACTTACATCTGGTAAGTTTGTAGTATCAGAGCCAAAGCTAACGCGTGACAACAGCAAGTTTTTCTTCAAAGCAAACGTTGATCACCCTGGTATTTATGAGATTTACACCGTCGATGTAAACACAAAAGAAAAATCAGCAATTACTGACTTAAATGGCTTAACTGATTACTCGCTGAGCCCTGACGAGTCAAAGGTTTTACTTAAGCATTCAAAAATTATGATGCCTACAGAGCTTTATGTTGCTGATGCTAAGCCTAATGCCCAACCAAAGCGCCTAACCAATACGGTTTCTGACGAATTCTTAAACAAGAAACTGATTGCACCTAAAATTGTTGCTGTACCATCTAGCCATACTGACGCGCCAATTTATGCAAAAGTTTATTATCCAGCTGACTACAAGCCGGGTGAAACTGGTAAAAAGCGCAAAGCGGTTATCTTTAACCATGGTGCAGGCTACCTTCAAAACTCACATATGGGTTGGTCGGTTTACTTCCGCGAGTTTATGTTCCACTCACTACTAGCAAGTGAAGGCTATGTGGTAATGGATATGGATTATCGTGCATCGAAAGGCTATGGCCGTGACTGGAGAACAGCCATTTATCGTCAAATGGGTACTCCAGAGATCCAAGATTTGGCTGATGGCGTTAAGTGGATGAGCGAGCATGCAAACGTAGATGTTGGTTCTGTCGGTACATATGGTGGTTCATATGGCGGATTCATGACGTTTATGGCACTGTTCACGCAGCCTGAGTTGTTCCAAGCCGGTGCGGCGCTTCGTCCTGTTACTGATTGGGCATACTACAATGACCCGTATACGTCTAATATTTTGAACAGACCTGATGTAGATCCGATTGCATATAAGCGAAGCTCACCAATCTACTTTGCAGAAGGTTTAAATAAACCTCTATTAATCAATGCGCCAATGATTGATGACAATGTGTTTTTCCAAGATGTTGTCAGGTTAGTACAGCGTTTCATTGAACTTGAAAAAGAAAACTTTGAGACTGCTATCTATCCAGTGGAGCCACATGGTTTTGTTCAGCCGTCAAGCTGGTTAGATGAATACCGTCGTATATATAAGTTGTTCAAAGAGAACCTTTAATAACGACGAAAAAGGCCAGCATTATGCTGGCCTTTTCATTTAATATTGCTCGCTATTAATTATTTTCAGATTTATTACGACCTAAATTTTGTGTAAATAAAGGAATGGCTAAAACAAGCCCACCTAACGCGCCAATAAGGTGTGATTCAATTGCCACGCGAGAGTCAATTAAGTTACCTACGTCAGCACTCGGTCCTGCATATTGTTCCCAAGCTAATTTACCCACAATACCCAAGAATAAAAGAATACCAGTAGGTTCTTTTACTTGAATATCTTTTAGCGCACCCCAAACAATAATTCCATGTAGTAATCCGCTTAATCCAGTGTATACTCTGATGTCTGGACAAAATAGCCAAATGCCTAATCCAGTCCAAAGCCCTAGTAATAAAACATGAACAAAATAACGCCTTATTGATGTGTGTTCTGCGTGCAGTACCCAAATAAACAAAATACCAACTAGGTTCAAACCTAAATGTGTCCAATTGGTATGAATATATTGGCTACTCCAAATCCGCCATATTTGACCTTCAGTGATCAATTGGCGGTGGAATTCAAGTGTATCTCGCATATCAAAAGCCATTAATAGAGTAGCGATTATCGCTAGTGTCAATGGCGGTAATATATACTGAGGGCTTACTGGAAGGTTGAAACCAAGCATGCTATGTCTACAATAATAAAGGTATTTTTACATATTGTGCCTGTTAACTTTTATGATGCCAACGAAGATCGAAAATAAATAATGACTACATTCAAATTTAAGCACTCATTGCTAGCATTGATGCTCGCATCTAGTTTACCCGCTGTCGCGGACCAAGCTGACCCCAAAAAGCGAGAAGCAAGAGAGCCTGAAGCCGCAACTGGACTGACGTTAAAAAAAGAAAAAATTGCTGAAAAGTATATGGTTGTCGCGGCTAACCCGCATGCAAGTAAAGCAGGGCAGTTAATGCTTCAACAGGGTGGCAGCGCCATCGATGCAGCTATTGCTGCTCAGCTAGTTTTAACGCTTGTTGAGCCACAATCATCAGGTATTGGCGGTGGCGCGTTTATTCTTCATTATGACAAGCGTAATGATTACCTCACCTCGTTTGATGGCCGTGAGACCGCACCAAAAAAAGCAGATCATACGCTATTTTTAGATAAAGAGGGTAAACCTGTTAGGTGGATTGAGGCCGTTGTTGGCGGCCGCTCTGTGGGTGTACCGGGTATTATTCATTCTATGAAGCAAGCGCATGATAAGTATGGCGTGTTAAAGTGGAAACAGCTATTCAAACCTGCCATTGAACTTGCTAACAATGGCTTTAAAGTATCCCCCAGACTTCATATGTTGCTTAGAAAAGAGTTTAATCCAGGCTTAACCAAACTTTCCCCAGCGAAAGAGTATTTCTACCCAAATGGTAAAGCGCTCGAAATAGGTACTCTATTAAAGAATCCGGCATTAGCAAAAATCTTTAAAGAGATCGCTGAATACGGCCCTAAAGCCTTTTATGAAGGGAAATATGCAGAAGATATGGTCAAAGCAGTGCAAAAATCTGAAATTGCACCGGGTCATTTATCAATGTCGGATCTTGCTAATTATCAAAGTAAAGAGCGTCACCCAGTTTGTACCTCATATCATGATTATAAAGTGTGTTCGATGGCACCACCGAGTAGCGGCGGACTAACGGTACTGCAAATATTGAAGTTATTAGAAGGCAAAAAGCTGGCGCAGTACAGACCAAATGATCCAAAAGCCGTTCATTTATTTACTCAAGCATCAAGATTGGCATTCGCCGATCGTAATTTTTATATCGCAGATCCTGATTTTGTAGATGTGCCGACCCAAGGGCTTTTAAACCCAGTTTACTTAAACTCCAGAGCAAAATTAATCGGGGAAAGAGATAATCAAGACGTGCCTGTAGGCGACCCATCAATGGGGAAATTATCTTACGCTCAAGACGACAGCTATGAACTACCATCAACTACGCACTTGTCAATCGTTGACAGTAAAGGTAATGCTGTTTCTATGACGAGCTCTATTGAAATGGGCTTTGGCTCAACCGTTATGGTGAACGGGTATTTATTGAACAACCAACTGACTGATTTCTCTCTTTCACCTAAAGTTGGTGGAAAATGGGTTGCTAACCGAGTTGAGCCAAATAAGCGTCCAAGAAGCTCTATGGCCCCGGTGATGGTATTTAATAAAGATGGCAGCTTAAAGTTGGTTGTGGGGTCTCCTGGTGGAAGTCGAATTATTAACTACGTAGCGCAAACTGTGATTGGCGTACTTGATTGGGGTTTAACGCCACAGCAGGCAATTAACTTACCGCGTGTTACAAATCGTAATAAATATACAACCTTAGAGAAAGGAACTGATTTAAAAGCAATGAAGCCTTGGTTGGAGTCAAAGGGCCATAAAGTACGTATCTCTGATTTAAATTCAGGTATTCACGCGATTGAAATAAAAGAAGGCCTTTTATTTGGCGGGGCAGATCCGCGCAGAGAAGGGGTCGCACTTGGAGAATCTAGCGAGTAAGCATAGGATATTATAGATTATTCAGTTATAATGTATGACCCTGTTTACGGATCTCTCATTCGTTTACAGGGCCGTTTTATTGGTCTGATGTGCACTAAAGTGATTGAAAATTTGTGTACTTAGACAATAATGATCCCTTATATCAAAAATTAAGAGTCACAGCTTGTAAATATGACTAAACAAACCGACCCTAACTACCTCTACATCCCATATTCTGGCCCAACTTTATTGGAAACTCCGCTTCTTAATAAAGGCAGTGCATTTAGCCAGCATGAGCGTGAAAACTTCAACTTAGCAGGTTTAGTTCCTCCTCGTTATGAAACAATTGAGGAGCAGGTAGAGCGTTGTTATCAACAATTTTCAAGTTTCAAAGATAACCTAAACAAGCATATTTATTTACGAGCTATTCAAGACAACAATGAGACGCTTTACTACCGCTTAGTAAGAGATCACCTAGAAGAGATGATGCCTATCATCTACACACCAACGGTAGGTGATGCGTGTGAAAAGTTCTCTGATATTTATCGCAGCTCTCGTGGATTATTTATTTCATATGAAGATCGCCACAACATCGATGATATTCTTCGCAATGCGACTAAAGGCAAAGTAAAGGTAATCGTAGTAACTGATGGTGAGCGAATTCTTGGTCTGGGCGACCAAGGTATCGGTGGTATGGGTATTCCAATTGGTAAGCTGGCTCTTTACACAGTCTGTGGCGGGATCAGTCCTGCGTATACATTACCAGTGATGTTAGATGTGGGCACAAATAACGAGAAGTTATTAAACGACCCAATGTATATGGGTGCAAGACATAAGCGCATCAGTCAAGAAGAATACGACGAGTTCTTAGACCTATTTATTAAAGCAGTGAAGCGCCGCTGGCCAAATGTGTTACTTCAGTTTGAAGATTTTGCACAACCAAATGCAATGCCTCTTTTAAAACGCTACCGTGATGAAATTTGCTGCTTTAACGACGATATTCAAGGTACAGCTTCTGTAACAGTTGGCTCTTTACTTGCTGCTTGTCGAGTTAAAGGCGCAAAATTATCAGAGCAAAAAGTTGTTTTTGTTGGTGCAGGTTCAGCAGGTTGTGGTATCGCTGAGCAAATCATTGCCCAAATGGTATCTGAAGGTATCTCAGATGAGCAAGCGCGCAGCCAAGTGTTTATGGTTGACAGGTTTGGTCTATTAACTGAAGGAATGGAAGGCTTGAGAGACTTCCAAGCAGCACTTGTTCAAACGACAGCAAACCTAGAGAGCTGGAACTATAGCGGTGAGTTTGCATCTTTACTCGACGTGATGCACTGTGCACAACCAGATATTTTAATTGGTGTATCAGGACAACCAGGCTTATTTACTGAGCAAGTGATCAAAGCGATGCACGTAGGTTGTGAACAACCAATCATCTTCCCGCTTAGCAATCCATCTCGCCAAGTTGAAGCACATCCAAAAGATGTGATTGAGTGGACAGAAGGTAATGCGATTGTTGCTACTGGTAGCCCGTTTGAACCAGTGGAATTTGGTGGTAAAACACACGTAATCCCTCAATGTAATAACAGCTACATTTTCCCAGGTATTGGTCTAGGTGTATTGGCTGCTAAAGCGTCAAGAATCACTGAATCAATGTTAATGGTTGCGAGTGAAACATTAGCAGAATCTTCTCCATGGGCAAACACAGGTAAAGGTAGCCTGCTGCCTTCACTGGTAGAAATTGAGCAATTAAGTAAGCGAATTGCATTTGCTGTTGCCAAAAAAGCGATGGAAGAAGGGGTGTCTTTAGATATGCCTGATGACCTCATTTGGTCTGCAATTGATAAAAACTACTGGATGCCAGAGTATAGAAACTACAAACGTTGTAGCATCTAATATAAGTTGTTATAAGGCCCTCGATTGAGGGCCTTTTTATTGCGCTAAATAAATAGCAAACAATTGGTTTGTAGCTATACTTAATTAATAATTTACAGCACGGACTGCATGCAGTAGGAGTATCTATGCCGTCTAGATTTGTGCTTTTAGCTTGTGTTTTCCTTTCTTTCTTTAGCTTTTCCAAACCTTTAAAAATTGAAATTGTATCGGACTACAACCCATCCTATGGTGAATCCCCTGGGGATTTGGCTACTCAGCTGCTATTGATAATTGCTAGAAACTTAAATAATGAAATGGCGATTGAGTTTGTGCCAGCGAGTAGAGAACGTGAGTGGCGAGAGCTTAAACATCATGAAAACGTCTGCTTGTATAACAAGGTTCGAACGCCTGAGCGTGAAACAATGGCTTTGTTTGTGTCACTGCCTTTAATGGCCTTTCCCTCCAATCGACTTATCTTACGCAATAAAAAGTTTGTGTCTATCGAAGTGACTTTAAAAAAAGCGCTGTCAATGGGATTAAGGATTGGTGTTACCAAAGGCCGTTCATATGGACTAGAAATTGACGATTTTATAACTGCAAATACAGATAGGCTATTTATCGGTGAGGGCAATGATAGCGCATTTAGACTGAGGCAAATGTTGGTTCAAGGTCGTTTGGATGGGATCATTGAATATAGCTCAGTATTCGTCACGGATTTCCCTTCAGAAGAAGTGCTAAAAGATATCTCTTTTCATGCGATAGGCGATACAAAGTCCACTATTTTTGGCTACATCGCTTGTTCAGATTCTAAAGTTGGCAGAAGAGCAGTTGACTTGTTTGAAAGAACACTTCAAAAACGTAAAATTCAGGACTTAATTATACAAGCACATGCAAACCTATTTCTTCCCCAAGAAGAAGTGTTCATTAGTAATTCTCTAAAAGCAGCTTTTAGTATAAATGATTAAATTTTAGATTACTTTTTTTATTAAATCACTCTTAAGTTTACTTAGGTAAGTTATCAAAGCACTATGTATTGTTATAAATTAAATTTTTTAATGAAACTCTTGGTTTAATAGAATTTAGCCTTTTTCTCAGCTTTGCTCATGCTCCAATACTGATTACTGATTTTTTAATCATTAATTTTATATCAAAATAAAATATTATTGAAAACAAATTATTAAAGCAAGCTTGTGATAAATAAAGATATAATCATACGCCATATAGAAGAACTAATCACAGTCATCACTTTTTTATTACTAAGAAATTCCTATTTTTCATTAACAAAGCTTCCCGCTTTTAAACTGAATGCTAGAGATTTCGTCCATTTACAAGGCATTTTTTTACACCTAACTTAGATAGCGAAACAGGCAGTGAGGTATATCAACTTGTTAGATAGCGTTGAGTATTACCGCTGCAAAAAATCGACATTACGCCTTCTTTAAAAGGCTTTTTTAATAAATTAAACTAATCTAATAAAAGGGATTAAAAAATGAAAATCAAACTTCTCACAGCAGCTGTATCTTTACTTGTAATCAATAGTGCTGCAGCAAGCGTAATTGTAGACGATTTAGATGGATATGACCGTGAGTCTAATTATGCTGGTGAGTTAATGGAACGCATAGTAACAGACTCTGAAAATTCACGTACTTTCGGTGCTTGGGTATTCCGTGCAGATAGATACGGTACATGTTCTTCAGGCGCTGTATATGACGAAGTTTCTGGCCAATTCATTGCTAATGTTGGTATTAGCCCAGCAGGCCTAAACACACACCACATTGACCGTGTGAGCTTGCAAGGCTATTTCACTGATGAGCAATTACAACGTACTCGCGTTTTAATTCTAAACTGTGAATCTGAAACGGGTGTTAGCTATGTTGCAAAGCATAAAATCCCAGCCTTACCAAAGATCACATGGAATGCTAGCTTAACAGGTGTTGGTCCTTGGCAGACTCCGGACTGTAGCGGTCAATCTCAACATTGTGGTGGCGCAGGTTGGTATGACCAAGTTAGTTATACATCCTCAATTCTAGTAAACAATGGTACTGAAGACGGTTACTGTACATCACAAATTAACGATGGTTTAGTTTCAAAAGTATTTAATGGCGAAGGCTCTACACCGCTTTTCCACACAAATCACTTTGCACTAAATGAGCAAGTGTATTCACAAATCGGCCGAGTTTTCAGACAAACAGTAGCTTGTCATAACCCTGCAGGTACGACTGAACACACAACTGTTTGGGAAGTAACTGGTGAAAACGATATCAACCTAGTTGTTGATAACGTAAGTTATAAGTAATTGTTACTTTTACTTTGTAGAATGGGCCATTTGGCCCATTTTTTGTTCTAATTGCCGGATTTATTTTTTTGACTGTACCAATACTCGAGTTTCTCAAAGACTTTATTCGCTTCGATTGGCTTAGTAATATAATCATCCATGCCTGCATCCAAGCACTTTTGCTTATCACCTTGCATAGCGTTTGCTGTCATTGCAATAATGGGTATGTTTGAATTTTGTGGGCCAGCATTTGATTCACGAATGTTTTTAGTTGTTTCATATCCATCCATTATTGGCATTTGGCAGTCCATTAATATGATTGAATACTCTGATCCCACTGTGGTTTCTTTGAGCTTCTCTAGCGCTTCTAAGCCATTTTCAGCCACTTCTACTATTAGGTTTAAACTATCTAAGGTTCGTATAGCGACAATCTGGTTTACCTTATTATCTTCAACCAATAAGATCCGCGTATTTTTTGAAAATGTATTTCTAAATTTTTCTGTACTGTTCTGAATAGTTGCTTTGGACACATGCGCTGCTGAGTCAAGAGTTTCTGTGATTGTGGCAAGGGCTTTGAGTAAGTCTTTCTTGGTTGTAGGTTTTGTGAAATATCCATCCAGTTTTACAGAGCTATTATGTATTGCTTCAAAGTGTTCAGCTAAATGCGTCATCATAATTAATTTAATATGTTTGAAAGAGGCTTTACTTTTTATTTCTTTAGCCATTAGCTCACCACTTAAGCCAGTAAGCGTTTTATTGAACAGAACTAAATCAATAGAACTTTTATTTAGAATTCGTAAAGCCTGATCAGCATTTAAAGCTTCAATCACGCCGACTCCCCAGAATTCAAGCTGCTTTTTTATCGCATTATTACTTGAGGTATTTGGGTCAACAAGTAACATCGTGATGTTTCGTTTACTAAAGTCTGGGTTAATGACGTTTTCAATATGACTTTTTTTAACGGAGCACTGAATACTGAAACAGCTGCCAATGCCGACTTGGCTGGTGACATCTACATCGCCTCCAAGCAGCTGGCATAGTTTTTTTGTAATACTAAGGCCTAAACCGGTACCCCCATATTTACGTGTGGTTGAGGCATCAACCTGAATGAAAGAGTCAAATAATGTCGCGAGCTTTTCCTCAGGGATCCCAATACCTGTATCGCTTACATTACATGAAAAAATACAATTGCCGGTGTTATTATCTTCATCTAATGATGCAGATAGAATAATTTCTCCACTTTCAGTAAATTTAATGGCATTGCTTAATATATTTGTTACTACTTGTCTTATTCTGCCAGGATCAGATTGAATCATGGGTTCTTTGATGTCTGAAAAGTCTAAAACAATACTGACGCCTTTTTCTTGCGCAGCAAGGGCCATTGATTCTGAAAGGCTTTCAAGGAGCTCACGAAGATCAAAATCGACAAACTCAAGCTCAAGTTTGTCAGCCTCAATTTTAGAAAAGTCTAAAATATCGTTTATTAAGCTCAGCAATGAGTGCGCACTTGTACTGGCAATATTGACTGAATGCGATTGTTCTTGAGTTAATCCACTGCATTTTAATAAGTCCAACATGCCAATAACGCCGTTCATAGGGGTGCGTATTTCGTGGCTCATATTAGCTAAAAACTCAGATTTCAATCTGGTCGCTTCTTCCGCCTTTTTAAGTGCACCCTCCAGTTTTCTCGCTTGTGTTTCAAGTGAAGCTGTCTTCTCTGATACTTGCTGCTCAAGTGCGACAACAAATTGCTTTTGACGTCTGATTTCGGCTTTTTGTAGTTTTGTTCGCAAGTAAATGACCATAACAACACCACTTACAACAAATAGAGCATAAAGCGAATAAGCCCACCAAGTTTTCCAAGGCGGGGGAGAGACATACACATTTATTGATAACACTTTTTCTCCCCATTCACCGCTGCTGTTGGTCGCTTTAACCTTAAATTGATAACTACCACCATCCAAGTTAGTGAACGATGCAGTATTCCTATTACCAATTTCAATCCAGTTATCATCATACCCTTCTAGTTTGTAGGCGTAGATATTTTTGTTGGGGGATAAATAGTCGAGTACTGAAAACTCAAAAGAAAAGATGTAATCAAGATATGATATATTGATATTTTCTACATAAGAGTAGGGCGTATCAAGTTTAACGGGCACTCCCATTTTATTAAAGCCAGTTAAAACCAACTCAGGTTCTTCAATTGTCGTCTGTGTGGTCAATGTGCTGAAATATTCAATACCTCTTTGGCTATTAGTGAATAAAGTATTATTTTTCGCTTTCACCAAGCTGCTTGGGTAATAATTAAGTCCAAGTAGACCATTTTGACTGTCAAAGTTAGTGACTTTTCCTGTATTGGGGTTAAGTTTTGTAATTCCTTTGTTAGTTGTGAGCCATAAATTCCCTTTTTCATCATCTGATATTGACCTTATAAGGCTACTTGGTAGGCCACTTTGTGTATTAAAGTGAGTAAATGTATTAGAATCCTTTTTATAGAGGTTTAAACCTTGTTGGGTCGCTATCCAGATATAGCCATTTTGGGTTTCATAGATGTCTTGCACGATACTTCCAAGTAAACTGTTGTCAGAATCTTTAGTGTTAACAAACGATTTAAAACCTTTCGCTTCATCAACCCATAAATTCACACCATTTCCAGTACCGACCCAAATGTTCTGTGACTTATCTTTATATATTTTGAGTACTTCAGGATGAGACAATCCATATTCTTCACCTAAATGTTTAAATTCATTCAATTTGGGGTTGTAAATGTACACTCCGTTTTTGTATGTACCAACCCAAAGATGTCCATCTTTATCTACCGAAAGAGCTCTAATTTCACGAAACTCACTATAGCTTGGTTCAGATTTAGGGTAACTAATAAGCGTGCTTTGCATTGTGTTTAGATCAAACCTGACCAATCCCTCATCCTGTGCCATCCAAACAATGTTGTTTTTATCTAATAAAAGCACAGGGCGCTCTAATAACCTGTTCAACTCAAAACCTTTATCTTTGGTGAATACGGGTGGAAATAGAGCTCTTAAGGTTGATTCAGATACATCCCACTTGAATAGTTGTGAATCAGAGTTAGCGATTAATACATCTCCATCTTTATCAGCGGCAATACCGTTAGGCGCACTTAACTCTGGATTATCTATAGATTTAAACTTTCTATGTGGCACTAATTTGAAAATACCGTGCAATTCATTGGTGATCCAAAGTGTGTTTGCATTATCTTCAAAAATTATACGCATTCCACTATTTTGCTCTAGGTCAAGCTGTACCAGGCGCTCGCTGTTTTCATCTCTTCTAAATACGCCTCTGCTGGTTACAAACCAGATATAGCCTTCATGATCTTCAATTATGGAGTTTACCTGTCCTAGGTGCTGACCATTCACAAAACCAATTCTAGAAAATGACTGATCTTGTGAATTAAAAATAAATGGTCCTTTTTGTGTGCCAACGTATACGATCCCTTGTGATGACTTTAAAACGTGACGAATTTCATTCGCACCTGTAGGCGTTTTGTTATTGGGATCAGGAAAAAAGTATTCAAATGTGCCTTCTACTTTATTGTATAAATTCAAACCATAACTTGTTGCTACCCACAAGTTGTCTATGTCACTATTTTCGATATCCCAAACTCGGTTATGAGATAAGCCGTTATTTCCATTTTCTGTTTTTTTGACATGTTCAAAATTGTCAGGCCCAATATATTTATTGAGTCCATTATCATAAGAGCCAAGCCAAATCGTCCCATCCAAATCATGATAGAGAGATTGGATCCTGTTCGCGGAAATAGAACCAGGGACATTTTTATCATGATAATAATTTTCAAATTTACCTGTTTTCGGGTTATAGCGATTTGCGCCACCTCCCCAAGTGCCTATCCAAATGATGCCGTTTCTATCTATCATCAAATTGCCGGCATCATTGTGAGACAGGCCATTTACAGATTCACTATCAAATTCGAATAGTGTGACTTTTCGGCCATCATACCGCATAACACCATTTTCAGCAGTGCCAAACCATAACATGCCTTGCTGATCTTGTATGATTGAGTATATTTCAGAGGATACAAATCCATCTTCAGCAGTTAATTTTTTTGCAGAATATTGGTTGCTTAAGATGGGTATGCTGGCAAAGCAGAAACTTGGTATTAGCATGCCCAATACTACAATTGAGCCAATTATTGAAAGCGGTTTACCCATAAGTGATATTATTAACCGTGTTTTTATAGAAGATCTTGTTATTCATAATATTAGGCTAGTTTAAGTTATGAGCAATATCTATTCTGAGGGCTGTTTTTCTAGAAAATTGATTAACCTAGTAATTTGGATGATAACAGTTCCCCATGCTGAGAAAGTTAAGTCTTATGTCTCAGACATATAGACAAAACTTTGAATATTCAGTACCAATTAATTTAAATGTGTTTCAATTACACCCGTAGATACAAAAATGAATATTTTGGAGAGTTTATGCGTTTATTAACAGCTGCATTTTCGGTGTTGTTAAGCACTTCGGCAATGGCGGGGAGCATCCCAACGACTCCGCATTTATATGTAAAAGGGTACTCAGAAGTATCTGTTCAGCCAGATACAGCCATTATCAATGTTGCAATTAACGAGAAAAGCAAAAATCTACAGCAAGCAAAATCAGACGTTGACGATGTCGTTGCAAAAGCTTTAAGTATTGCGAAAAGCTTTGGTGTGAAAGGTAATCACATAAATGCCGACCAATTAAATGTTTACAAGCAAACTCGTTACAATCGCAGTACAAATGAGGAAGAATTCACCGGCTTTAAAGTGAGTCGTAACATCACGCTAAAACTGAAAGATATTGATAAATACCCTGAGCTGTTGCAAGCATTTGTAGACAGTGGCATTAATCAATTCAACAACACGCAATTCGTCGTTGAAGATAAATCAGAGATTATGAAAGAGCTTAAACAGAACGCTATTGAACAAGCAAAGCTTGGTGCAAAAGAACTTGCCGATGGTTTTGGTGTTAAAGTAGGTGACTTGTATTCTGTGTCTTTCGCGCCGATGAATGTTCCGACTCAGCCATATGCTAGAGGTAAAGTGATGGCAGCGGAATCTATGAGTCTTCAAGATGCATACAGCACGGGTGATACGAAATTGACAGCAGAAGTGTACGCGGTTTACTACATAGATTAATTTGGTTCTTTTAAAGTCCTCTTAAAACAACGTATACTAAAGATATACAAGGAATAGGGGACTTTTCATCATGTTTAGTGGACTGTTTGCTGCAATTTGCACACTTTTATATATCAAACTCAGTTTTAATGTAATTAAGCTAAGAAAATTACACAAAGTGGGGATTGGTGATGCAGGCCATAAAGACTTGCAAGCCAGTATCCGCGCTCATGCTAACTTTATCGAATATACCCCCCTGGCTGTTATTCTAGTTTTTATACTTGAATATCAACTGATTGGTAACAGCATGCTCATACCCATTGCTTGTCTTTTTTTAGCTGGCCGATTATTGCATGCCAAGGCTTTGTATGATGCAAACTTAAAAATGCGCGTTATAGGTATGGGTTGTACATTTTTATCACTCATAGTCATGGCGCTAATAAACGCTTATTTATACTTTTTATGACCAAAAAATACTTTGTTCTGGGCCTGCCTAGAACTGGGACAACGAGCTTATGTGTCTCAAGTCTTGATATCGGACTTAAAACTGCACACACTGCGTACACGCAACACACGCTAAAAACAGCGGAGTTTATTGCAGATACACCAGTATTTAATGATTTTCAGCAACTTTATCAACATTTCCCGCAAGCTAAGTTTATCTACTTAGAGCGTGATCATAATGTTTGGATACCATCGATTCGACGTTTACTTGTACGTATGTTACCAAAATTGATTGTACAAGGTGGCGGTTTTAATGAGACCTTAAAACGTTGTTATTTCGATGTTTTTAATGGTCTTGATGAAAAAAATATCAACGATGATGACTATTTAATTGAGTGTTATAATGGGCACAAACAAAGAGTTGTTGATTTTTTTGAATCAACCAATGTAGAGCATGTGACAATCAATTTATCTGAAATAGATAGCACACCTAAATTTGCCCAGTTTATGTCTGTTCCTAAACTTTCTATACCACATGTAAATAAGCATGGGAAAGTAACAGCCTGGAATGACATTAAACACCCTTTAAAAGTAGAATCAACAAGAATTGGCAAAGTAGATAAAGACAGTATTTTATATGACTTATAGTACTAAAATGTCTGATATTAATTTAAGTCATAAATTTTAAATGCACGTAGTAAGTGAGACTAAATAGCTAATGTTTGAACTAAAATATCACACACCGTTTGAGTGGACGCACAAAGTTATGGACGATTTTGTGACCTTTTTACAAGACCATGCCGCAGCAGAAAAAAAGGCATCAGGCATGGCGATGTCTATGTTAGGACATTACCCAGATAGAACTAAGCTGGTCAAAGCTATGGCTGATCTTGCTATCGAAGAAATGATTCATTTTAAGCAGGTATTAAAGCTCATTAATGAAAGAGGCTTGGAACTCGGAAATGATAAGCAAGATCCATATATTAAAAAGATGCGCGCTTTGTTTCGACAAGGTAGTGATGAGTTTTTAATTGATCGATTGCTCGTAGCGGCAGTGATTGAGGCGAGGGGACATGAGCGTTTTTCTCTCGTTGCTGAAGCTTTACCTGAAGGAAAAGATAAAGATTTCTACGTCGCGATTGCTAAATCAGAAGAAAAACATAAAAACTTATTCGTAGAATTAGGCTATGAGTATTTTGATAAAACGATTATTGATGCCAGACTTGAAGAGATATTAATAGCTGAAGCTCAAATCTGTGAAAGTATTCCATTTACAGCAGCATTGCACTAAATTTTCCAAGAAAAGCACTCTTAACTAGAGTGCTTTTCATTATGTTAAATCACGTTTTTTGTTATTTTCCTCGTAACTGAGTAGGACTTTATTATTTACTACTTAAATCATCTAGCTGATATCGCAGATGATCAAAGCTATTTAGCATTAATAAATATAAATCAAATTAACCTTACTCATTCAAACTCAAACATTTCCTAATTGTGTTAAATCATACATTCATGCATAGCCAGTCACATGCCAGTAAAAAACCTCCAAAGCATATTTAACCTAAGAAGCTAGGACGCATAATTTTCGAAGATGAAGTTCGAAGATGAAGCAACTCACAACATATTTAAATGCCAATGTCAGTGTAGTACTTTTAATGTAAGTAAAACTCTAATGACATATAACGATTTATATTAAAGGGAAAATTTTTTTGGCTAATGAGATACACACAACCAGAATTGTAAGCTAGTGCATTTTAGTTAAAAGAAGACAGGAAAAAACCAATTTGGTTTATCATCAACTGATTCATAATACCATTTCCATAAAACATCCTATAATTTATATTATGTTAAATGATGTTTGTGAGTGTTATCTAAGCATAATACCTACCTTCTTTTCTTTAGCGGGTTAAAACGCATCAATACTAAGTCCAATACTAGACGGTATCGGACATTATAGGGTTTATGCAAGCACTTTTAGCTTACTTGTTGTTATTTAACTTCGCTGATTGATATAGATCCATATGCCTTACTTAGGAAACGTTCCCAGCTATGCAACTTTAAATCTTGAGCAATTTTTTGTGAAATCAAAAGCACAGGCTTATTTGAATTTCCATTTCGTCTAACTCCAACCAGTTTTACAGGCGTTGGTAATTCCGTACCATCTACTGTCAAAGTTAAATACATTTTTGGCCAAGCAAAGTCGCATCTGAACCAAGAAAGCTCTTGCGCAGAATATGTTTTTGGAATGACTAGCTCGACATGATAACTATCATTTTCAAACCAGTTATAACAATTAGCTGTTTGTGCTGTATGTGCATTTTCCCCAGCCATTAAAACTAAAACATCGATTTCAATATCCATTACTTTTTCAAGCTTAGATATAATCTCGACCTTGCTATTGCTTGGCGCTAAAAACGATTCGGTTAACTCGGTATGATAACTTTTAAGAGCCTCAAAAAACTCATCTCTTGATACAAATTCAGAGTAATCTTCTGAACTGCCTTTGGCCATTGTATTCCACACTTTTTCAGGAAGTTTTTCATTTAACTGAGGAAATGTTTCAAAGCTTGCACCTTTAATTTCTAACTTTGAATAATCAGTCTTATGAACCAATGAGTTTTTAAACTCTTCATCTTTTAAAAACTCATTGACTACTGTAAGGGGTCGTTCATTTCTAGATTTAGCCAAACCATGAAATCCAACTTTCGATTCCTCTGAAAGCCCCGTAAATACTAGACCTCTAAAATTTTCGAGTCAAAGTCTCAAATATTAAAAATACATTTGTTTTTAGACAAAACCCGCTCATTCCATATCATTTTACGCTCATTCCTGCTCACAATACGTTTAGAATTAGACTAAAATTCGCCGTTTTTAAAAACGTTTAAACGCCCTTTAAACAGACATTAAAGCCGCTTTAAATGCGGTTTAAACATCAACAAGCTTAACTTCAACAATTCGATTCATATCCGGGTCGATTTGAATTGTGATCTGAACTCCATTTGCTACGAACTGCAGAATGCTTTGGTTAAATGATGAATTTGTTTGTGCTTGGACCAACTTCATTAATTCAGTCGTTTGCTCAAATCCGATAATTTGAATCGCAGTTTTTAGCATTGATTCATCAATAACTACCAGTGTGCTTTTTGTTTCAGGTGCAATATCTAAAACTGATTTGAATAATTTTGGATGCAAGTGCCCTATTATTAATTTCGTTCCAGAGTCAGGTTTTCCTAATGCTTGCTTTGCAGCAACAGTCGAAACTTGAGATTTAAAATAGTCTTTGCCTTCATTTATAGCGGCATTAAAAATTGGCGTGGCCACTTCTCGAATTTGGTGATCGAGTTTCGCAAGCATTTGGCCTGTTGACTTGTCTGCACCTAACCATGCAAGACCAGGATTGTAATCCCAGCCTAAGTCGATGCCCGGTAATCGCTCTAGTTCTTCACCTGTTTTTGGATCAACTTCAATGAATGGTTTTTGGTACGAAGTTAATGCAGAATCAGGCGTAACAGTTAAACCCATGCGTTTAATGTCTGAATCACTTAAGCTCACAACTTTACATCTACAGTTCCAACCATTTGGCGGATAATGAGTTACCCAAAAATTATGTTCAATTGGTAAAAGTATGTAGTTCCACGCGTTATGCTGCGGCCTTACTCGCAAGTCACCTGCAGTTAAATATAAAAGATAAGGCCTACGATGTTTGATCCGTTCTTGTTGTTGCCATCGGCCAGCTGCACGCGCGGTATTTTTATTGTTTTGATAAATTAATTGAGTTCGCCAACCGCGTTTTCCATTGTATGACCAACCGTGTTTAGCAACGGTTTTATCAAAGCGTGCTCTAAAGTCGGTGATCGTCTCCCCATTTTCAATTGCAGCAAGCACATCTTTATATAAGTCATCCAGCAGCTCAGTTTTGGTAGCACCAGCAACGGTAAACGCTCTTGCGTGAATGTGCCCAAGTAAATCTTTATATGACTCAGTTGGTATTTGAACTTTTGATTTTAGATTTGAAATGGCCTCGTCGAATTTTACGAATTGGCCATATTGTGATTTAAGATTAGGCATAAAGTCGTTTAATGAGTTTGAAAGCCACCACATTCAAGAAAAAATTGAATGTAAGTAGGTTTATCCCCTGGCCAATCTCCGTGATCCCAATTTTCCATGAAATATGCGATTGCCTTAGATTGCTCTTCATTTGCATCAATAGGGTCATTGGTCAATGGCGGATGATTTAATATCTCTGCTATTTTTTTAACCTTTAAAAGCTCAAATACGTGTGAGTTTGGTGCACCAAAGCAAAAACACTGTTCATTTTTTGGAGTGAATTCTACAGTCATTTTTGGACCTCACAACTTAGCTATATCAAGAGAAATGGCTTGATCAGCGCCCTGCTCATCTCGCTTGTAAAACCGAATAAATCGACAGCTATCAATGGTGTTTACAGACTCGGCAATGATGTCCATGGCTTTTTGCCATTTACCTGTTTCGTCTTGAATTTCTAGCTTACGAAGACTCAAAATACGTTGTGGATTGATAGTGCCTTGCTTGTCAGTTGAGAACACTTTGTTGACAATGGCTTTAATGTTTTGATTACCACCTTCAGTCCATTCGCTAATGCATTCATCTATCAATTCTTTCGCAATTTGTAGCTCAGGACCCAGCTCAATTCGTTCTTGAATTTGTATTTTCACGGACAAGGCATGGTCGAAAGAACGCAGTGTTAAATTGCCTTTTTTACCGCCCAAATTAACGTCATATTCTTGCGCCAATAACTCTAAAAAGTCGTCAGCTTCATCCATTTGTTGCTGCTTAAACTCTGCGAGCTGTTGTTGCTGTTTTTCAGCAAGTTCTATCGCTTTTTTGACATATTCGTCTTTAATCAAGTCTGTTTGCTTCACGTTCGTGAGTGCTACTAAGTTGCCTTTACCATCTTTTAAAAAACCTTCTGGAATCGCATTCATATGGTTAAATCTCCTGTTGATTTGCCTCGTTCATTCCTTCTAAAACCTCCAACTCAAGCGCCTTAGCAGCGACTTCTGTTAGGGCTGAATTGGAGATATTGGGGAATTCATCAAGGATGTTTTGTTTTAGTTCATCGAGGTTGTTTGCTTGTTTGGCAAACTCAAAAATCTTCTTAATTTCGGTATCAGTTGCCTGGTCATACTCGTCAAAAATTGTGATATCAGCGCCCTGCTGTTCACTTGAAAAGTCCTGTTTTGCTGGCGTAGAAATGCCTTGACCATCGTCTTTAATTTCTAGCAACGCAGCACCTTTTTGAGGCTTGGGTATGCCTAAAGTCTTGTAAACATAATCCTCTGAAACAGGCACCATACGAGCTGATTCACGAATGACGTTGAGG
Source organism: Pseudoalteromonas sp. MMG033 (assembly GCF_057197785.1). Taxonomy (NCBI): domain Bacteria; kingdom Pseudomonadati; phylum Pseudomonadota; class Gammaproteobacteria; order Alteromonadales; family Pseudoalteromonadaceae; genus Pseudoalteromonas; species Pseudoalteromonas sp. MMG033. The sequence continues at coordinate 3,962,488 of NZ_CM170070.1, read as the reverse complement.
TTTCGAGATTGATTTCTTTCTTGTCACGCCAAACGTATTTCGGCGGTTCGCCGCCATCGAAATTCACTTTATGGATAGTTTCTAATAACTGGTTTCGATAACCAGATACTAGCGCCCTATCAGCGCGTTGGTTTTCACCTGCGCGTTTTGCGTGTGTTTCACTTGCTGCACGTGCACCGGCTTTTTGTTCTGTTGCGAGTGTTTGAGATGTCAGCGCTTTACTCATTTCTGAGTTACACAAATTAATAAGCTGAAGCTGAACAGGTTCACCTGACATTTTGCTTTCAATGATTTCTAAGCTTGAGTCATCTGGAATGACGGCAATACCTTCAGTGATCAACTTAGCTAGGCCTTCAAGCAATTCTCCAATTTCCTTGTCCTGCGTACCAATTGGATACTTTCCGACAGGAAAAGGCACACCAAAGCGCTCGCACAACTGAACGAAAAACTTAAAGCCACCATGCTTGAACATCCAAGGCCAAAAGCAGCTACTTAAAAGCGCAATCCCGTATGGATTTTTTGCCTCTGGCATATGCCTAACACACGTCCATCGGTCTTCATTTATGGGCTCGCCTTCGGGGTTTTCGCGGGTTTTAACAAGCAATTCATGGTCAGAATTAAAAGCAAAGCGCCCTGCTGGCCATTGTTCAATTGTGCTAGGTATCCACGCGTTGTCTTGCTTTTCGAATTTGCCTAAATGGGTAACGGCAAAGCCATGTAAAATTGCGCTGTAGTTATGCCAATCAATGTCCATCCATTGAGTATTTTTGGCAGGGCTTGAAGCCATGAGCGCTTTGGCAATCTCAAAACTTTTCATACTCGCTGAATCATCACCACCTGGCACCAGTTCAGCATTGAATGCGAACATACCTGAGCGCAAACTACGCAATTCGCCAATTACATGGGCATCGCGTGCTATCTCGTCATATATGAACGAGCTTTTACCTGCTTTGCGTAATATCGGGTCGGGGTTTGGTAATTCTCGCATCATGGCCCATAAAGCAGGGTCTGTTTTACTCATCGAAAAGGCTTTTTGTAGTGCTCGATAGCCCTTATAACTTAAATGGGGTTTAGACATGATAGCCCCCTATTGATTTGGTCACTTTTCGACTTCTTATTTTTGGAATGCCACCCGCGCCTGTGCTAGCAATCATCCATAAAATGGTGAGTGCACAACTGAGGTCATAGTGATGGTGGCTTTGTTTCTCTGGCCAGTTTTCTAACTCGTCCATGAGTAATCGACTTCGACGAGTATGAAAAAGAATCTGTGAGGGTTCGTTGATCACAAAGGGCTCTAACCCCTCGATGCGCTCCTCTTGCGGCACAGTTGCCGTTACACCTCTCAGCGGCAGTGCCACGCCCTCGTCTAATGCATCTTTCATGTAGGTTTGGCGCATAAAATCAAAGGCGTTATTGTTCTCAAAACCCCATACCAAACAGTTGTATTCAAGCTGCAGCTTTATCAAATCTTTTAATAGTCGACTTGGGCCGCGTACTTTTCGGCTTTCATACTCAAGGTGCAATTGCCCAAGCTCTTTTGCCCAAAAGCCAACAAGTAAAGCGCTTGGGTCAGCACTGGCTGTTTTGCCCATGCTTGGGTCACATGCGCCGTACGGTGTCCACAGGTTTAAGCGGTTAACCCAAGTCTCAAAGCGATAAAAGATCTGCTCTTCGTCAGACTTGGCAATGCCTTGCATCTCGCGATTAAACTCACGTTTGTTCGATGCTCGCATTGCCATCAAGTCATAGAGAGAACGCACGCTTGGCCAACTGGTTTTTGCACCTTTAGACATGCGCTTTTTGTTCTTAATCCAAAATTTAAAGCTTGGCTTTTCTTCAAGGGCGACTGCTCTCCCTTTACCTGCGGCTTGCTTTTCAAACTCCTTGTCTTTGTAAAGCATAAGCTCTCGACACTGCTCCCAAAGCTCCATGTTTTCAGGGAGCTGTGATATTGCTTTAAAGCGATGCACGATATGACCAGCGGCATGCTCAGCCCTTGATATTGGGTCATCATTATTGAGCACAGTATTTACACCAAGGAATTTAACTCCTTTGCCTGGTGGGCCAAGGTATTGCACTGCAGCTTCTAAAAATGCCCAGCGATTGTCCCTTTCTGTTGCTGATTTGGCCTCTTTATCGGTGATGATATCATCAGACAGAAGTAACTTAGGGCGGCTTGCTCCATGGAATGCCCCCCGAACTGATTGTTCCGAACCACGGCTTTCAAAGCGCACACCTTGAGGCGTTGCAAATTCACCAATCTTCCATAGTGGTGACTTGTCGCAGACTTCGGGAAAGTCCAACATCAAGTTACCATTGCTCAACAACTCAGTTTTTACTACCTCTAAAGTTTTGGCAGGCATCTTTGCTTCAGCGCCAAACAGAATAACAAAGTCGATGTAAATATTGGGCTTTGTCAGGCCCAGTTCGTAACATAAGGCTTCATCTTGTAGTAACGCTAAGACAGCGATGTATATCGGGGCAATCTTTACAGCTAAAGTGGATTTACCTTCACCACGCGGGGCAACAAACCAGTGTTTCCAGTAGTTATCGAGGTCAATGGCCTGAGGAAACCAATCCATAAAGTATCGTTGGAACTCACTTGGCCTTTGCCCTTCATCAAGCCACATATGATGGGGGAAATACGTATACACAAAGAACTCAAAGTCGCCGCCCAACACGCGCTTTCTTCGCTCTAAAATTGCCTCGGGGCTTGGGTCAATATCACGTTGTTTGGCTTCGATATCAATTCTTAGCGCTGACGTGATTTGCTCTAATTCTTCTAAGAATTCTTTGTTACTTATATCGGCCATTAGTCGTCCAACATGCTGCTTAATTGAGGGCCAAAGGCGGTTAGGATCTCAACCAATTGCGGCGCATAATCGGGGTGATATTTGGATACAAAGCCTGCTAGCTTTTTCATGACATCAGCTGCAACGGCACGTTTTTCAATAGACTTATTACCGCCGCTGAGCTTCATGATTTTTGAGTATGTATCGCTAAGTTGATTTAACGCTTTGATACGACCATCGATTGATAACCCTTCATCTTGTTTGATGAGCTCAAAGGTCGCATTGGTTTGGATGGTAAACTCTTCTATAAAGTCTTGGGTAAACTCACCTGCGGGACCAGTTGCCTTACGTGCTGCAGCTCTAGCCAAATCCCAATCATCACCTGTTGCTTTGGCTTCACTTTTCCAACGTCTTGCTGTGCTGTCTGCGACTGTATGTTTTATAGCAGCAACAGACAGTGCCAAAAGCTCATTCACATAACTGTGTCTAACCGCATTCTTTTTATCTTCTGAGTGTGCCATCAAGTGCCCCCACTCAGTTTTAACACTTCAGCAGCTATTGCAACGACCAATCCCGCACCGCCACCGATTGAAGCAATTTTTACGCGGTTGTTAGTAACTTGGTCCTCGACTTCCTCTACTCTTCCTTCAAGTCTGTCCACGCGTTTTGTCAGGTCAGTTTTGATTTCTGTTACTTCTTTTAAGATCGCTGTTTGGGTCGCTTGAATGTGACCGATAGACTGAAACAGTTGGTTCTCTTGTTCAGGTGTCATACCATTCCCCTGTTTTCATCTGCTCGGCTAACTGATCTGCTCGTTCGCCAACTTGCACGGCCCAGCGGCTATCGAACATTTCAATTACAGCTTTGTCCCAATCACCGCGCTCTACGGCAGCAAGTGTCTTTTTGAAAGCCAACAAGCCATGAATGCCAAGGTTAAAGGCCATATTGATAAGAACAGCTTTTCGGGCGGGGTTACATTTGGATGTATCAATGTGCTTTTCGACTTGGGCAGTAAAATAAGCAATATCGTTGTTAAGCAGGTAATTGATTTCGTCGTCAGTCAGGCCTCGTTGCTCAAGGTTCCTGCCAACGCCTATCGATTGGTAGCCGCCAGGGCATATATAAACGGTTCGTTCATACCCTTCATGACTGATTAATTGTTGTTTTAGTTTTTCCATGCCATTTCCATGTCGTGAGTTACATGGTTAGTCTGGCAAATTAAGTGCGGGAATTTAGGTGTAAAATGTTTTGCGGTGATTTGAAGTGATGTGGATATATTAGGCTAAAGCAAAAAACGGTCTACTGCAATAATGACCGTTTAAATGAGGTTTAAAGTGAGTTTAAACATTCTGTTGTTTTGCAAACTCAGTTAGTTCATAAATCATATTTTCAATGATAAAGGTGTTTGGAGGTAAACAAGGGGCCCATAAACCACCGTATTCGTCACAATACATAGGCTCTGTAAACCCAGCCTGTCCCATTTGGATAAAACAACGTCCATTACTTGCCTTCCCAATATGAAATGCAAAAGGCGCGCTGTCATCTCCCCACCAATGCCAATACATACCGTCTTTGTTTGGTAGTTCCGTTGTCCATTCACCAAGGTTTAGCTTACTAACTTTCGTCATGATGCACCTCTTTATGTGGGTGATAAATGGTGTCGTTGATAATGCCACTGAGTCTTTCTAGTTTTTTGAGCTTCACTTTTTCGAGCTCATCTTCAGCCCCAAGCATATGTATAATTTGTTCACTCATAATCGCAACATCGGCAATTTCTTCAATCACATTGTCGCGGTGTCCCATTCGTTCTTGAATGAACAATTTATTTAATTCAGCGGTTAGCTCACCACATTCACCCATTGCCATACTCGCTTGGGTTTTAACCCCCCATTTTTCGATGGCTGAATTGAAAAGCGTTTTCTTACAAATATCCATACACCATCTCACTCCATACCCAAAACAAGCTTACTATGGTTCACATCACCTACAATGGTCGATACGCTCCCTTCGACTTCTCCGCAATCTATATTTCCGAAAGTGTTTGTTACGGAACCGACTACATCACCACATATCACATCACCTGAGCGGCATATAACCGTATCGGCATTGCGGACGTTTACAGAGCCATTTAACACACCCAAATTTTCAACATTACCATGGATATGAATAGAGATTTTTTGGTCGGTATCTATTTTAAGCTGTTTACCGTCAACAATAAGCTCACTGCCTCTGATCTCAATCTCCTTGCCATGCACCAATGTATCGTTGATTTCGAGTTTTCCGTTTTCTTCTTTCATTTGTATTAACATATCAATTTCCTATTTCGTTTTTCGCCTCAGCTAAATCAGCTTCGAGGTTATTTAGCGGTAGCTTTAAGTCCTTTCTACCTGCTATGTAATTTTCGGTTATCTGCAGCGCTATCTGACATTGCACCTTGGAAGGTAAGCATTTACCAGATAGCTGCTGCGCGGTGAGTAACACAAAATTGTTTTTGTGCATTGTTACTCCTAAAGCGGTAAATCTATTTGCCTGTGTTTATCTCCTAACAGATCCAGTTGAGCCTCTAAAGCAATTGGGTCACCAGTGCTTAATGCTGTGCCACTAAGGATTAACCAAATACATTGCCTGGTTAAGCCATACTGCTCAGCCAACTCTTGAACTGGTACGCCTAATTCATGCGCTTTAATGATCTCCTGGTTTCTAAACTGCAAGAGCACTTTATCTACCTTTGGGATCTGATAACTTTTTGCACCATGATTTTCACTTAAGTGCATAGCTAGCTCAGTACCAAAGACCTGGCAAAATTCGTGTTCTGGTTTTGGGTTTAGTGGGATATACATCATCCTTAGTTGATGCTGCTTTAACAAAGAAACAGCTCTCTCAACCCCAAGAACTTCGACGAACTTACGCACACCATGCGGTAACAAGCTCAGATCAATATCATGCTCAGCCATCTTCAAGTTCCTCTAGCAACGATTCCAAACTATGCTCATTCGAAGCCGCTTTCATTTCACGAACTTCATCCCACTTGGTCCTTAGCTTGCTAACACGCCTAATTTCCAATGGCAAGTTGTCGTACTCGGCCTCTTCATAGAGCGTTCTGTCGGGGTTGATCACGATAGATTCACCTCTAGGCATGATTCGTCTCCTTACGATGTAGCCATTGTTTCAGGATTTCTATAATGGCGGACCAATGGCTCTCAGCTTCATGCAAGCGCTGTCCATTGCAGTACTTTTCACAGAATGTTTCACATGCTTGCTTTGAGTCTTGCTTTACTTTTCCCGCACGGGCCAGTTGGCCCCAAAGGCTATAAATTAGCCTGAGTTGCTTTGGCATTTCAGCCAGAACCCGATAACGCCGTAATAATGCCTTTTGTTGGTTCTTAGTAAGGCCAGTACAGCTATTTGTGAGACCGCCACTGATCTGTTTAACGTTTTTCACATGGCGTACCTGGTCTATTCCGGCTGCGCGTTGTGCTGCTTTTATTGCTTTAATCATCGGATTCATGCTGCACGCTCCACTTGAGAAACTTGGTGATTCGGGAATACAGCAAATTCTTCTAACTCGAAGTCCCAGGGCTTTGTATCGTCGATACAGATTTTTGCGACGTTTGAATATAGACGGGTAAAAAGCGTGGTAAAACTTACCTGTTGTTTTACCTTCACTAATTGCTTGCACTCGTATAACCTTTCCCCGAGGAAGATGCAAAAAGCCACGGCAACGTTGCCTTCTACGCTATCCAGAATACGCCCTTTTGGGTCATTCATGGCAAGTACACTAAGCATATGTTGATCGGTCAGCGTGTCATTTAGGACAAAATGACCGCCGAATATGGGCTGATAAATTTTCACTCTTATCATGGTGTTTTCCTTATTTAACGATGAGCCTAGTTGCAGCTAGGCTCGTTGCTTTATACAGCTTGTTGATTCAGTACATTGGCGAAGATTGAGTTCACCAAGAGCTTGTCTAGCTTTTTGTTTGGGTTTTTCCGGCTGTGGCTCAGGATATGAGGGAGCAGGTTTTCGACTAAGAGCCTTGAATTTCCCTCTACCCTTTTATGTAACCACTGCCACCATTGGTCGTCATCGGACTCAAGTGGTACAGTGCCTTGGGTGAGTTCATTGAATAAATTTCTGATGTCCTCAATTGGCACCTCGCCAATTGGTTTTGGCCAAAAGCACACGCGGGATGAAATCAACTCGTAACGCTCGTTGGTTTGAAGCTTATCGACCAGCTGAATATTGCCTATCAAACACACGCCTACTTTGGCCGCATCTGAAATGGTTCTAAGTGGGTCCAATGCACTGGGCTTACATTTGTCTGCTTCATCTAGCAAAATTATGCGCTCAGTGTTTTCTATGGTTCTAACTATGTTCTCGATGTTTTTAGCAACACTAGGTTTTTTAGGGAGGCCTAAGGTGGTACACAGTGACTCAATCACTTGTTTACTGGTCGTTTGTTCACTGCCAATAATCAATATCGCTAACGGGTTTTCTTCACAGTAACGCTCTAGCCCCCTGCTTTTGCCAATGCCAGCTTGACCAGCAACTACAGAAAAGCGTCTTCTCGCTCTTGCATGTTCACAAGCAAGTGCAATCACCTTAGCAACGCTGGTTGGTACAAAAGGTACTTCGCCGTATCGAATAGTAATTATAGGTCTGTCGTCACTTTCGTTGTTGTTTGCAGCATCAGTGCCAGCGGGTGCAACAATGGCATAAATGTCATGCAAGTACTTAGTTGGGCTCGCTGCATACTTACCAGAAAGCAACTGACTAACCGTCGACGGAGACTTATTAATCTTCTTGGCTATATAAGTACTGTTTACCCCTTGGTTTGCAATGTCTTTATCGGTCATGCGCTTTTTAATACGCGCTACAAGTACCTTATCATTCGGGTTATAACAGTCCGCAAAGCCACTTTCACTGTTAAATTCTTTAGGGTCAAAGTCACCAAAAAAGTGTGCCCACAATACATCCAATAGTTTTCTTGGGTTTATTGGCGATTCACCATTTAGTACTGAGTTCACTTGGTTTAAGTCATAGCCTAAGCAATAGTCTTCTGGCCCAAGTGCATAAAATTCAATTTCTTCGTTAATGAGCTTTACTTGAATTTGTTGCTCTTCGTTGTAATGGCTGGTGAACTTATTCATGAATGTCTCCTAAATCTATTTGGTATTCGTTTTTAACTGGGGTCACGTGGTCAACCTCAAAATCTGAGAGGTCCATGTCTAATACTTCAGGTTCAATTTCTGGAATGGCTTGGATGTCTGCAGCCAGTTCTTCAACCGCGTCCACGTCAATCACACGTTTTTTGTCTACTCTTGCACGCTTTTCAGAAAGCTGGTTTTGAATGCGCTTTTCTTGACCTTGAAGCCGCTTGAGGTCAGTTTCTTCAATACGGCTTGTTGGCAGTGCTTCAACCTTGTTTTTAATACGGCAATTCATAATGAACTCGCCTGATTGCTCATACAGCACAAGATAGGTGTCGTCGTGTAAATCGTAGCCAGCAACCAACTCTTTACCATTAAATTGAAAGAGGTAGTCAGCGGTATAAACACGCTTATGTAGCCTGATTTGGCCGCGCGCTATTTTCACTTTGGCTCTGGGCAGTACCACAAAATCAGTAATTGCTGGCTGCTCTTGAATTAGCCCTTCTTCCCATACTTGCTTGCGGGTTTTACCTTTAATCTCAGGATGTGGGCTGTTGTGGTAGTGCTCTAAAAATGCCTTAAACTCAGTTATCCATTGCTCTAAAGATGGCAGCTCGCGCTTGCCTTTTTTCACGTCGCTAAGAAGCTTGAGCTTTTCGCGTTCGTTGTGGTCTGGGCCGCAGTAGCTTTCAAAGCGTTTACCCACGTGCTCTTCCATATGTTTAAAAAAGCGTTCAATCCATTTAGCGCGGGCATTGCCTGGTATGGCAAAAATGACCTCAATATCAAATTGTGCATACACACCACAGCATTCATCAGACATCATTTTTGATTTATAACCACTGCCGTTATCGACATACAACATGCTAGGAATATGCTGATGGTTTTTAATCGAACGAGTTAATGCCGTCATGGTTGCTATGGCGTTTTCAGACTCGCTAATTTCCCACCCAACAATGCATCTGCTTGCGACATCTTGAAACGCGGTTAGCTCAAAGCGCCATGCTTTGCCTGTTTTTGGGTGCGCCACATACACATCAACTTGGTGTCCATCACCGTTGTAAATAAAACCAGGGGCAATATGCTCAGTGGAGCGAATAATGAAGTCTTTGTGCTTTTCACGATAAAGTTTTGCGCCCATACGGTAAGGGCTTTGCGGGCCAAGCTCATGAGGCATTGAGTTTATAAAACGCCTAACTTGTCCAGCGGTGGCATCATGCCCTTGCTTTTTTAAGTCTTCAGCAACCAATGCGAAACTGGGCGAGTTAATACAGTGGTAAAGCTCTAACGCTTTGGCAGCCCATTTAGGCTGCGCGGGTATTCGGCCTCTATGTTGTGGAAGCAAGCCTTCAACGCCTTGCTGTCTATAAGCATTAACCCAATTAAAGGCAGTTGCGCGCGTTGGTACTTTACCAAGGTCAGTAACTGCTTGATGTATGGCTGGCGTTACTAGTCCATTATTTAATGACTCAATAAGTGCAGTTCTTGCTTTGTCTACACCTAAGCCACTAGCAAGCCAATGTTTTACCAGTGCCGTACGATTTTGGGCCGTTTTGCGCGCTTTGTCGCTTGCCTCTGACCATACAGACTGGCTAACAACTGCAGGTAAGTTGTTAAATCTAATCACAGCAGGATGCATTACTTGATCTCCTTGCTTTGCTTTTCTACTAAGAATTGTTCGAGCAGACGGTTACGTTCTGTTTCAACGTATTGCCACTCGGCTTTGGTAAATTTCGGTAGGTGCTCTATGCCTTCAATGTGCCCAGCAAACTCGCCGCTTAAACGCTCTAGCGCGGTGCCAATTTGGCTATAGATAGCCGCCCACGTGTGATGCAGTACTTGAGCAGCACTTAAACGCGAGTCCAAATCTAATTGGCGGTTATCACACAACTGACTAATTTGCGTGATGGTGCTAACAAGCGCCTCGTTTAATAGCTCGGTATTACAAATGGCGTCTTTGCGTATCTCGCTAATAAACACGTGCATATCAAAACGTACTTGCGGTACTTTACGTAACTTTTCATGCTCTAAGTCGTTAATGGCCCGTGCCGCTGTTACTTGCAGCTCGTCACGCTCTTTCATCAAATCCGCGACTTGCTGTTTTATAGCGTTGCCTGATGTCTCAGCCAGCACTTCATAGTCTTCGTCGTCTAGCTCTTTAAGCGTTTCGATAGGCACTTTGGTAAGCTCGTTAAGCTGATGTGTGTTCATGTTCAAAATGGACAATTTGTCCACTTTACGTTTAGGCAACGCGTTCAGCATTTTGGCAATAGCCATAGCCCTGCTAGCTGTGCGTCTATGTATTCGCCTACCTTGCAAAAGAGAGTTAAACTTTCCATGTTCTGTTTGCGATTTTAACCAAAGCAACAACACGCCCATTTTGGCAGCATCGGTAAACTGTCTATTAGCCAAAAAAGCGACTTGATCCATACATTCATCAATACTTTCAGGTAGCTCGACGTGCAAAACACTTTCGAGTTGACCAATTTGATATTGGATCTCTTCAGCCGATTCTGGACAAACTAAATCGTTGCTCATGAAAAGCTCCAAATTTCAGGCAGATCTTGGTCTTTGATAGGCATAGTTTTAGGCTCCGAAATTAAGTATTGATTTTGACTGATTCGAGAATGGACTCGCGCTTATCTTGCAGCTCTCGCATTTGAACTTCACATTCTGAGGCTTCTTGAAGTTTTTTTGCACGCTCATCTGATGCACTGTACATAAGTGGCATAAGCAATATATTGGCAGGCTCAACACTTTTAATTGCCCAGCATAAAGCCGGTAGGTACTGTATTGGCATAGATGTAGGTTGGCTTGGTGCAAACCATTTATTAAGTTTACCTTCGTCAACCTCTACAACATCTACTTTTAGTGCAGCGTTCATGCGTTGGGCTAGGCCATTACGAGTGAATCCGCACCGACGCATACATGCATTCACACATTGGCTAAAGCGGTGTAATACTTCACAATCAGGTGGAATTTCACATTCTAAAATGTTCATCGACTCATGGTTTATTGACATGGTAAAAATCTCCTTAAATTAACCTAGACTTGGTTGCTCTGCAGGTCCATGCTTGGAGCAGGCACTGGTTTGCCAGCTTGTATGGCTTTAATAACTTCTTTGCGCCTATGGGTGCGATCTTTTGGACCGCGTTTTGGCTTGGATAGGTATTTATCACCGAACACCTCTGTTCGTTTTTTATTCAGCGCTAAGCAAATCGCTTCGGCTATAGCATAAGATTGGACTGCGCCCTTAGCTACGTTTGAAACGTGAGAGTTAGAAACATGCTTTGCTTTGGCGATATCTTCAATCTGTATGTCTTTGTTTGATAGTTCTTTCTTGATGTCTTCATATGACATTGTTGTGTAAGTCATGATAGATTTACCTGTGTTGTAAATTAATTTTGGTAACTATATTTGTCGGTGTTCGTTTATTAAGCTAGTGATAAATATTCTTACTGCCAACTGGAAAGTTATTTTGTTTTTTATTTTTTAAAGGTATTGACTGTAAACTATGGTTATCGATAGTATCTCAGAGTCAGAGATTGATCTTGTGATTGAGCGCTTAAGAAAACAGCTAGGCGTGAAAAGTAATCGAGCACTTTCTGAAAAGTTAGGTTTGTCACACAGTGGCGTCGCTATGGCTAGAAAAAAGGGTACGTTACCTTATGGTCCAATAGTTAATGCATGCGTTAGTAACAAGATTTCCTTGGATGAGGTGTTTGGAATTGACGTAGACCAAACATCTGATAATAGCTCTACGGAAGAAAAACCAACAAAGAGTGAAGACGCAAGCAGAAACAGTGCTGAAGATGCGTTAGCTGCAATCGCCCTTGTTGAACAGATAATAGATGATTTGCTTTACTCGAAAAATTTGGATGCAGAGCGCGAACTTCTGATCCGTAAAAAGTTAACGCCAATGTTAATTGAAAAAACATTTGAGCATAACTTTAACGAAGTCATGGTTAAAACCATTGCGGAGGGAGCGCTCTTTATGGCTTTTTAAAGGATAAATTATGATTAAAACAAAACTTGCCACAGCAATGCTTACTTTTGGATTGCTGTCAGCCCCTTCTCTCGCTTTAGAACCGCTACCAGACAGAGCGCGTGTACAACACATGAATACTGATTTGTTATTACCAGATGGCAGCACACTTAATGTGGATGTGTCGTTTGATTGTGGTAGCGACTATCAAAATACCGCTGTTATGGTAATGAGTGATTCTGGCGCTAAGTTAATCGCCGCAGCATACACCCACCTATACGGCGAAGCCGCTGGCCAAGCAGTAATCGATACTTGGCAAACGAAGCAAAATGCCACAGACCCTCGTAAACCAACTTACCTGTTTATCCTCGCTCCACGAGAGCAAGACTTCAATTGGAAAGCAAATAAGACAAATAAACTTAACAATTTGTTATCGCGTGTTAGTATAAGTGAAACAAAAATGGCGAGCCAAACGTTAGAAACAGAACCCAAAATACCAGTTGTATTAGCTGGTTGCGGCGTCAGAGACCATAACCCAAACGCCGTTGAATAAATTTATTTAAGGGGAATGACTCCCCTATTTGCAAGAAGGAATTCTTCGCTATGTTGAAGTCAAGGATAATTGCCTCTGCTTTGATATTACAGAGCGGAACCTGTCAGGCGCTTAACTTTGAGCACCTTAACGGTGTCACTCAAGATCAGAATGATTATATGTATTTCTCTTCACACGAAGGTGTTTTGAAGTATGATGGCGAGCACATTGTAAAGCTAAATGAAGTGAGCGAATTGCCAGCTGGTTCAGCACGAGACTTAGAAATTAGCGAATCAAATATTGCTTATATTTTGTATTCATCGGGGCAAATTTGGTCTCTGAATTTGAATACATATGAAGCAAACCTTTTTGCAGAGACGGATGCTCACAACATTGAAGTTACTCACGACGCTTTATTCACGCAAGAAGATTACCAAGTACTTGAGTACGACCTAGCAACAGGCCAGTATGGGGCGAGAATATCGGGTAAAGAAAAGCTGATAGACTTAGAATCCAGATACAACAATGTTTATGGGTTAACCGAAAAAGGCTTGTATCAAATCCACAACGGACGCTCATATAAAGTAATCGACCAAGAAATTAAAAATGGCGATCTAGAAGTTACACCGCACGGTGCAATATTCTTTGCAGATGATCACCTCAAATATTACTCCCAATTACAAGACCGAAGTATTACTAACCACAATGTTGAACGTGCTGAAAACTTAACTTACGTTGCCCCTTATGTTGTTTATTTCACAGATGGTGATGAAGTTAATGAGGTGTCTTTGTCTACCTTAGAAGTCGCTAGAACCAACGTTAGCTCTACTCGTAAGACATACTTATCCTTATTCGCGGATAATAAAAAGCAGCTGTGGGGCCTAAACATTAATGAATTTGGAATTGTTGAGGGCAATACTCGTGTGACGAATTTAGGCTTAGGCTCCAAGTACAATATTATTGAACGAGTAGACAAACAATGGTGGATAGGCACCACAAGAGGTGTATTTGTAAATGGTGAACCTGTTGAGTGGCTGAATTCAAAAATCGCAGAAGGCCGTGATTTTGAAGTGACAGCTTTCTCCCACTTTGCTGGAAAAGTGATTGTTTCAACCGATATCGGCGCATATGCCGTTGATACTGAAAAACGTATTGTAGAAAAGCTTTATGATGGGTATGTAATTAATTCGTCCGTTATTGCTGAATCTTTGTATTTGGCGACAGATGAAGACGCAGTGGTTAAATTTAATTCCAAATTGCAGTATGAAGAATTTAATAACAACTCCATGCTATCAAGCCATGAAGTTCTTGGTGTAACAGAGATTAGTGGCGAGTTATTTGTTAGTACTGCTGCTGGTCTTGACCGGATCGACTCTCCAAGATCAGTTTCCAGAGAGTACCAAGGTACTTCTAAAGTTGCTGATGTCGCAATCCTAGACGGTGTGTTGTATATGGCAACTTACGGAGAGGGCCTATTAAAAAAGGTAGACGGTAATTGGGTTAGAGTCCCCTCACCTGAATATATTAAAGAAATTGTAGAAGTACGGGACGCACTCTATTTGCTGACCAACAACGGCATTCACACAATTGCTAAAGAACAAGATTCATCCAGGCTAATCAGGGAGACACAAGACCATTCGTTTATGATTGGTAGCGTGCGAGTTGCCGATAAAGTAGTGATTGCAGTAAGTGATAGCGCGCTTATTGAAATGACAAATTTTAAGGAGCAATCAATAGCTCCTCCAGTAGTAAGCTATATCAGCACAAATGATGGCTTTGTATTTAATAAAGACGCGTTAGAGATAGACCAAAAAGGCTGGGTAAATATAGCGATTACTAATCTTCAATATCGGCACAACGAAGGCGTTAAATATGAGTATCGTCTAAATGAAGGTAGCTGGATACCTTTACATAGCCCGATGATACAGTTAAACAATTTATACCCAGATCACTATTCAGTAGAGTTCAGGCAAATTGTAGGCAATGTTGCCAGTGAACCCGCAATGTATTCGTTCGAGGTTCGCTCTCATTGGTATAACTCCCCTACAGCGCTAGTTGTATACTTATTCGTAGCGGTGCTATTGGCATCAGCAGTTGCATGCTTTACTTATTTTTGGGTTCAGTCTTTCCGCAGAGTCTTTAGACAAAATGAACGTAAGCGCCAAAGTAGTAACTTAGGTCAAATCGCTATGCTTGTTGAACAAGGTAAAGTGTTAGTCAGCTCTGGTGATGACACAATGTTTACTGAAGGACTGGTTAAGTTCGACAAAGTATCTGAGTTAATAACCCCCATAGTTAACAATGGCCCTTACCTTGGCGAGCAAAGGTTGCTTGCTGGTTTAGATTTGCTGCAAGTGCAATCTAGCTTGCAGGCGAAAATTAAAGTTAACTTTGAAACGGTGATAGGCAACGTAAAGCTAGATCCCCAATTAGAGCGTGACATTTACGCTGTTGTTTATCATGGCCTTCATAACGCTGTGCACCACTCCGAAGGTTCCGAGGTTAACGTATTCGTGCACAAGCTTAGATCTAAAATTCATGTGCATATTGAAGACGACGGCATTGGCATTCCGCTACGTTCTCGCTTCCACTTTGGCGAAGGACTTTATAAAATGAATGATGTAGCCAAGTCATATAAAACCAAGTTTAAGCTTAATTCATCGCGTAAAGGCACCAAGATTCAGATCGTCTTCCCGCTTATTGAGAGAGATAGAATGAGTAAGGAAGATATTGAGAGAGAGATTAGGGAGAGGATGTGATTTTGGCTAGCGACAGTACAAATGGTAAAAAAAGGAAAAAAATCCCGATACAACTAGAAAATACTGTACTTTACAAGTGCGGCTTCAAATGTTGTGTATGCAAAACGGATGAGAGCTCAGTTCAAATACACCATATTGATCAAAACCCTTCTAATAACATTGAGAGTAACTTGGTTGCTTTGTGTAGCAATTGTCACGACAGAGCACATACGACTCATCAAT
This sequence comes from Pseudoalteromonas sp. MMG033, assembly GCF_057197785.1. Lineage (NCBI taxonomy): Bacteria > Pseudomonadati > Pseudomonadota > Gammaproteobacteria > Alteromonadales > Pseudoalteromonadaceae > Pseudoalteromonas > Pseudoalteromonas sp. MMG033. The sequence continues at coordinate 3,947,048 of NZ_CM170070.1, read as the reverse complement.
TATCAAAGAACTTGACGCCTTCTAGGTTGTTGAAATTTAAAAGTATGTGGGAAAATGAAATCTCAGAGAAGTCTTCAATAGCGATGCTCCCAGAAAACCAAGGAAACCTTTCCAATGCTATGTGGACTTTTGTTAATCACCAGCGATTACCTGATCTAATGAGGGGTTACGGGTTAAAATTTGAACCTGAGCTGCTTCGTGAATTAATCGAAGAAAATCTGATAGATGCACATGGTAATCTGAAGTTTGAGCATGACGTAAACCCTAAAAAAGCAGTTTATACCATATATGACCACTATAGATGGGATAACGCGAGAAGAATACATAGCCTGTTTCTTAAAGCTGTTGACAAAATTATAATGAGTGTAAGACCTATAGAGCTTGGCGCAATTTGGACCAAGACTCAAATTAACAACTTAATTTCGCCTGGCTCAATATGCTTCTGCTTTAGAGGCTTTATGTTCCAGCGAGGGAGCTCAATTGAGGGGGTTGAAAATAGACATGCATACGCTAGAGCAAAAAACATAGAATTAAGGATGTTAGTTAACTCCTTTCACATCTATGGTACATCTGCTTACGTAGGACATTTTGTAGGAAACTCAAGAGTCGCAGCTTTGGTTATGGTTAGGGATATTTTTAGAGAAGGCAATAAACTGGTTATTTCAGCAACCCCTATTGCATTAGGTAGTGGCTTTTCAATACATGATTACTCTTCTCCCTACCCATTAAAATATGGATGGGCAAGGGATAGGTAAAAGCTTTTTATAATAATACCCTTATACTTAGTTTAAGGGTTACCGTGAGGATTATAAGAAACCTTGTACTATTACGAAACGTGTATCTGCCTTCTTATCATAGGCTACTAGATCTAACCCGTGTATATCCCATTCAAAGTTATACGCTTTTGGGGGGGGAATCTTTGCGTTCTTGTATAGGCTATTTATATATAAACGGTCGTCTAGTTTTGTATCTATTTCACATACTTTATCAGCATAAAAGATGGATAGCCTTACCAAGTGCGACGGGTGAACCGACATCGATATTGGATTTGTAATATATGCTGTTCCGGGCGGTAGACGTTGAGACATATATTGGTCATGTATTTGTAGCATCCTTTTTCTTTCAGGGGTTATGTGTCCGCTACCGTCATCAGGTTCAAAAACGTCATGATTGAATATCCCAATCGCATGAAACTTGGCTCTAGATACAAATGCAAATAAAACATCATCAGTCCGTTTAGATAGCCCTGTTGATTGAATATTCATATTCAAATGGAAATGGTGGAACCCTTGAGAATTTAACAATAGGTCTTTATCTTCCCAAATCGCAGCGTCGCCGTTTCTAATCCTTTGCGCTGGTGTATATCCGTATTTGTGTGCTTTTAATGAATGAAAAGGGTATAAATCCTCTCCGTTTCTAACTTTATCAAGAAAAGCGTTGATACTTCCCTTTAATGTGCTCCAGCGTTGATCTCCTGTTACATGAGGGGAGATTTGAACTTTTCTCTCTCGCTGTGGAACTATTCTCGTTTTCCAATGTAGGTAGTGTAATAGAATGTTTTCCAATGATTGATTTTCTAATTCATCTCGAGTAACTCTGTCATTTGGAAAAAATGGGAGTTCCTTTATTAATCGAGCCCTCAATTTTTTAATTCTCTTGGGTTCATTCATATTACAAACTGCCTTTTTTAGGTGTATTTAGTTCAAAAGCTATAAGCAACACAGAAATTAACATAAATCAAAGTGCTGTCCAATCTATATGGTGTATTGTGTTGAAAAGTACGCTGAATAGGCAGCAAAATTCTTAACTAGATTGCTTTTTACATCACTCATTAAAAGTGTTAACAGGTGTTAACATTGTGTTTTTTTTGGTTTAGTATTAGATAAACTAATTCATTAGGGTTGCTTATGGCTACTGAGAAGAAACAGCGAGTTGTACGATATAAGAGAGTCAAATTTAGTTCTGATCACCATTTAACCTTGCAGGAAATGTTGGAGGAAAAGTTATTGGACGAAACGTCTGATTACTACAAAGCTATCGCAAGGAGAGAGCCTTTATCAGAAGATGGGAATAGCTTTAGGTTTATAAACCATAGATCTAAGCACAATCAAGAATTATTTATGTGTCAGTTGGTCAAATTTGAGCAAGATAAAAGCCAATTAATGATTGCGATGGATGAAGAAGCAGAAGCATTTTCGTTGACTCCAATTACAGCTAAAGATATAAAAAAAGACGCTCTAAAAGAACGGGACAACAGTGAGTTTTTAGAATCTTTATTGTATTTCGCGGTTCTTGATAACCATTTAGTAATGCTAAGTGGAAAAGGAATAGACTCCAGAGACTTGGAAGAGCACTTAGCGTGGTTTTTAAACTCATTGACTGGTTGCCTCAGTGATTCAATGGTGATCCTTTCCGATAAACCTTCGGAAAAGGCGATAAATAAGGTCAAACAATTCCCTCCTAAGTCTGTTAAAATAGGATCTGCTGTTACCTTTACGCCTAAAGTCAACTCAACTAAGCATGAAAATTTTACAGAAGTAGTTAACCAAAATACCAGGGTTGTATATGAGCCAAGGGGGCTGGCTGCAAAATTTCTAAACTTTTTAAAACAGGAAGGTTATGCACCAAACCTCGATTTCGATGAATCCTATGATAAATCGAACTTAAAATTAGAAATGGTGTTTAAATTTAATAGAACTACCACTAAAACAGGACAAAAGCTGGTACATGACGTTGCGGAAGCGACAAGGCACATGGAAGAGGAAGATGTAAGGATCGGGTTGCAGGAAGGCGGAGAACTTGTAGGTCAGGACGTAAGACTTACTAAGAAAATACAAGTTACATTTATAAATGGTAAAGTTGACGATAGTGGGCTATACCAAAAATTAAGAGATTGGTTATTGACGATTATTGATAACTCTGATGTAGGAGAAGATATAGCGTCGGTACTAAAAGCGGAAGAGTAAAGCAATATGTCAACAATCGGTCACGCACTAGTAGCACTTATGCAGTTGCTGTTACCCAGTGGCCTTTTTGCTTTGTGCTTTTTTTGGGGGGCGACTTTAATACCTGACGACGCTAGTGGAAAACTACCTCTTATTTTTTCTTCTGTTTTTACTATTATGATTGCTCCGTTGATTATGGTCAGGAATTCTGTCGAAGATGTAAGAAAAGAGGAGTTTTTGACTCGAGAAGAGCATCAAAGACTCAATTTGAAAGTTATAAGTATTCGTAACCGTTTGATGCTATATATCTTTTTATTACTCGCTTTTGCACTGCTAGCCGCTTTTGGACTACATCTCGCAAGTGTTAATGCAGTGGCTTCAAAATACGCTCTTTCTGTTGTCGGGGCTATGTTCGGAATAGCCGTATATTCTCTTTTTATAGCTTTAGTTACTAGAAGTAAACTTTCAGACTTTGAGGCTGAGTCAAGAAGTCGCTATTTGCAAATAAAGCGTAAAAGAGCTTTACGAGAGAAACTATTAAATAAGCCCAATTCCAGTTCAAGCTAGCTTAGAAAACATTTATTATTATCTTACGAGCTTGTTACTTTGCTTCAAGCTGTTAAGAGATTTTAAAACACGAAATTCCCTTAAACAATTAAATGGCTCTGTATATCACAAGAGCGAATATTTGTGCATCTGCACAGGGAATCATTGACTTAAAGCAGTTTAAACAAACTGAGGCGTTTTTAAAGCGGTTTTAAACATGGTTTAAACTTATCTCAAGGCCATGTTTCCAATTTAAGAGGTAACTTCACTGGTAAAAGTTACCTAAACAATTACTTTAGACCTTGAAGGAGTTCTTTCGATAGCGCATCCAGCTCTTCGATTTCCCAAGTCTGTTTTTCGTTAAGACCAAAGTGTTTGCAGGTTGTATTGAGTTCCTTGATCACTTGTTGCTCCCTTTCGTTTAGATTGTCCTTTTCTACATTCTCAATTGGGTAATGTTTTATATCCCAATTTTGTTTGTGTGCTAGAGCTAACACTAGGTGCACGTATCGATAGCGCAGATTGCTAAGTGATTGCGTCTCACCATTTCGCTTTGTATTTGGCCGTCTTGCTTTGCCATCTAAGATTTTGGCGACATTTCTACGATACTCATTTAATCGAGATTTTTTAGATGCTTTACCAATGTAATTAAACTCTGCTTGGCCCGTATTGATACAAATGTGGTAAAGAAATGGCTGCTGAAGATTGACTTTTTTGGGGTTAGTCCATTTGTAGATTTTCATATCACGTATTGAATTCTTATTTGTGCTCAGCATAATAGTTACACAAGTTGGAAGCTTTAACCAACTAATATGTAAAACCTTTTACGCCTAATTTTCTATTCCTCCCCCGCTATTCTGAGCTCATTGATTCTTAATGAGTGAACATGATGGCAAGCAAACAAAATACTTCTTTTAATTGGTTTGAGATTTTTCGTACAGGTACGCACACCGATTCAAGCGGCAATACACAGGAGTTTACAGCTGCTGATCTAGATACTGTTGTTAAAAATTTCTCACCTCAAAAAAGTCCATTGGTGGTTGGTCACCCTAAAACCGATGACCCAGCATGGGGCTGGGCCAGTGCGCTCAAAGTAGAAGGCGATAAGCTATTCGCGCAAGCAGAAGAAGTAGATCAGGATTTTGCTAATGCGGTTGAAAACAAGCGATACCCAAACCGCTCTGTTCGCCTCACAAAGGGTGAAGACGGTTATGAGCTTGCGCATATTGGCTTTTTAGGTGGTAAAGCCCCTGCATTAGATGGCATGAAATGGCAATTCAGCCAAGAGAAAAGCGGTCTAGAGTGCGTGATATTAGAGTTTGCTGCCAGTGAACGCATCGAGCGCATGACCATTGATACAACAAAGGCCGTTGTCCACCTCGTTAAGAATCTTAAAACCTTTTTTACTGACCGCTTTGGTGCTGAACATGCAGATAAGGTGTTTTCTGAATGGGAAGCCGAATATCTGCAAGAGCAAGTCACGCTTGCTGAGCACGAACAGCGTCAAGAACTCGCTGCAAACCCTGAATTTGCAGCCCCTTCAAATAACCCCGAGGAACTAGAAGTGAGTGACAAAACTAAAAACAAACCCACCGAAGCCGAGAAAGCATTGCAGGCCCAACTGGACGCGGCGAATGCAAAGAACGCCCAGCATGAATTCAACCAACGAAAGTTTGATGCGCAAACGTTTATTGACGGTCAAGTCAACGGTGGAAAAGCCCCGCGTATCACCAAAACAGAGGGGCTTGCAGAATTCATGGCACACCTTGAAACAGACAGTGCCAACACATTTGAATTTGCTGCTAGCGATGGCAATCAAACCTCGTCGGCCAAGCCAGCCGAGTTCTTTAAAACCTTGCTGCTCTCATTGCCCGTGCAAGCCGGACTCACCAAAGACTTTAGCCGACAAGACGACAGCGACGAAACCGAGATTGATAACTCGGCTGATGCGTTGGCTGCAAAGGCTTTGGAGTTCCAAAGTGAGCAAGCTAACAAGGGTATAACAATCAGCCTAAGTACAGCCATGGATCATGTGACGCAGGAGACAAACTAATGGCCATACCAGGATTAATCAGAAACTTTGAGTCTGACGCGCCATTGCCTGCAAACCGTTTTGTCGCGGTTGATGTTGGCGATTTTATGGCGACCAATGCCACAGGTATTAACAGCCCTATTCTTGGGGTGACAGAGCAAGGCACAGATAAAAAGCTCCGTGTTGATGTGGTCATGACACAGCTTGCGCCCATAGAACTAGGTGGCGACTTTGCAGGTGGTGAATACGCCGTGAGTGACAGTGAAGGCCGAGCTGTACCGCTAGACCCATCAGCACTTGCGGATAATACCGAAATCCACGTAGCTGGCAAAGTGCTCGAAAAAGGCGACGCGGGCACCATTGTCGATATTCATATCGCCCCATTTGTGATCATTAAATAAGGAGCATTGCCATGAGTGATGGAATGCCATTTACCCCCGACGTACAGCAAACGGCGATAGCAATTGCGTATAACAACCGTCAATTAATCGCAGATAGATTACTCCCATATGCGTCAGTGAACAGACGTGAATATAAATGGGGTGAGTACAATTTAGCTGATAAGTTCACAGTGCCAGATACCAAAATTGGCCGTAAGTCAGAACCAAACCAAGTTGAGTTTGGCTATGAAGAGCAAACAGGCTCTGTGACCGATTATGGCTTATCTGACGTTGTACCTAACGACGATATTACTAATGCGCCCGCTAACCACAGCCCGCTAAATGTCGCTACTGAAAACATTACAGACTTGGTCCTGCTTGGCCGTGAAGTGCGCGTAGCTCAAAAATTTTCAGATCCGACTAACTTCGGTATTCATAAAAAGCTTGGCACTGGGAGCTTAAAAAAGCTGGATGACCCAGAACTTGATATTTTACGTTGGCTCCTAAGTTTGCTCGATGAGCCATTAATGCGACCCAATAGCATGACCATGTCATTTAAAGTTGCTACGGCTCTTAGGACTAATAAAAAGCTGCTTAAAGGTTATAACGGAACAACTGGTGACGAAGGGCTTGTACCTTGGGCTTATATAAAAGAAGCGCTTGAAATTGAGCATATCAACATTGGCCAGGCGCGATTAAACATCGCCAAAAAAGGTAAAGCACCTGTTTTTGAACGCGCTTGGGGCGACAACCTTGCATTTACTTACCATGACCCGCTTGCCAGCTTCGAAAACAAGCGGATGACCTTTGGCCTAACTGCACGTTACAAGAACCGAGAGTCAGGTAACAAACCTGTGTCTGCTGGGTTACGTGGCGGCACCAAAGTCATCGTGGGTGAATCAGTCGAAGAGCAAATCATAGCCAAGGGGTGTGGTTTGTTGCTCACCGATGTACTGACCTCAGCATAACGATTTAGCCATCAACTCCCTATGGGGCTTCGGCCCCTTTATTGATAAGGAAAGGCCTATGTTTGTAAATACACAACACACAGTAAATACCTTGGGCGTAAACCGATTAGTTGATTATGCAAATGGTCGCTTTTCGATTGGGTTTGATGCGCAAGATATCACTGATAACGATATTAAAACCGCGCTTTTAGCGACACCTGAAACAGACATTCAAACCACCCTTTTAAATTGGTTTGAAACTGCCTCGACCAATGTAAATAACACGATTGCGGGTTACGTGGCCAAGCTTGAACTCACACAAGCAGAAGTGGATGCCTCTCCTTTATTGGGTATAGCCGCAGACTTAATGCGTTATGAGCTATGTAACAACGATGCCGACGAAGGCTTAATGGCTAGGCGTAAAAACGCCATGCAAGAACTTTCCAAAATAGAAGCTGGCACCATTCAAATCAAAGCGCCCTCGCCTTTGGCCTCTGGCCCTATTCAAACTAAAACACCAAGCAGTAATTTTGATTGGGCGAGGTACTAACTCATGGCGGGCGTATTCATTGATATCTCGGGCGATGCGTTAGAGAAGTTGCAGTTACTTCGACATAAGAGCGCTGTACCTGAAGATATACTTGATGACATAGGCGGATTTTTAGATATGGATGTCACCACCCGCTTTTTAAATGAACTCGCCCCAGATGGCAGTCGATGGGCGCAATCAGAAGCAGCAAAAGAACGTAAAGGTTTAACGCTGACTGACCAACGTAATCTTGCAGGCTCTGTAACGCACAACGTTGAAGGCGATGAACTGATACATGGCTTGGGTGAAGAATACGCCGCCATTCATCATTTTGGGGGCAAAGCGGGCCGTGGCCATTCAGTTACGCTCCCTGCTCGCCCGATTATTGGTATTGAGCAATATCAGGCTGGCGTCATCGTTGAAACGCTCACAGGTTGGCTTGTTTAAACGGAGTTTAAAGCATGTTTAATTTCGATTTAAACCACATTGAAAAGGCATTAAACAAAGCGCGTATTGCAAAGGTGGGCTTTGCTCCTGACTTTAATCAAGCGCGCAGCAAACCAGTGCATACACCTTTGTTGTACGTTTTGCCGTTGGATGAAGACTATCAATCAACAAATAGCATCACGGGCCAAGACGAATACGCCGTTACTGAACTGTTTGCTGTGATGATTGTACTCCCTTGCCATACAGCCAACAGGCAAGCCGACACACAAATTGAAAAGCTTCGGGAGCGTGTAAAAGCAGCGCTTGCTGGCCTTACTGTTAACCCCTATGAACCCATTAAACTCCATCGAGGCCGCATGGTGGAGCTAAACCAACAAACCAAAAACCTCATTTATCAGTGCCAGTTTTCAGTGAGTGGGCACATTACAGTCAACACCAAGGAACCAACATGAAAGACGATAAACCAACACCCAAAAAGCACAGTCCTAGTCAAATAGCTAATCAAGTACAGCAAGCGTTGAAGCGCAACGGCAATCGCAGTCATGCAGCCGGTGCTTTCGTACTTGAAGGTGACATCATTAAACCAGGAGCAAGCAAATGAGCTGGCGATTTAAAGACCGTTTAATAATGGCAGATTCACTCGGCACCACGCTTACAGGCAATCATGCAATATACGCCAGTGAAGTTGAATTTAACATTGAAGCCGAAACCGAAAAAGACGAAATTGAGCGCGCTCATTCAGGCTCTAGCCTTGAAATTATCTATGGCGAGCATGTCACGCTGAATTTTAAAACGCCACTGGCCATGAGTGGTAGCGCAGGCTCTGCCCCTGCTATTGCACCATTATTGCTAGCATGTGGCATGGTACAGGTATCAAGTGCAAACGCCGTCACATTCACAAAAGGCGCAGCCACCAAAGCTACGTGTTTAATGCGCTTTGGGCAAAATACACACCAAATCACAGAGATGTTAGGCACATTCAGCATCAACTTGGAAAAAGGTCAGCCTATGGTTAATTGGCAGTTTAAGGGCTTATTCAGTGCGCCGATACAATCAAGCATCCCACCCTCTGTTGATTGGTCTCGCTGGAAAAAGCCTTCAACACTGGGTGTGACCAATAGCAGCGCATTCAAGCTCAATGGCCTTGCGCGCACCTTACACAAGCTGACTATCGATGTAGGTAACAATGTGGTGTTTGACCGCGCTATTAATCATGAAGAAATCCTTATAACAGGCCATGAGTCTACCGCAAACATCACTGTTACCAGCGATTCCCTGTCTATCTTCAACCCGTTTGAATTGGCTGGCAGTATCCAAACTTTTGAGTTTAACCATGGCCAAAGTGCCGGTAACAAAGTGACTTTGCTAGGTCGCTTTCAAATGCCCACACCTAAATATGCCAGCTTAGAAAGCGAATTAACTGGCTACGAACTGGACGGCAAACTTGTCCCTTCAGACAGTGGCTATGACGAATTAACCTTAGTATTTGAGTGATCTGAATTATGAAACTTAAAAAATTAGAGCAATTAAAAGACGCAATCATCAATGCGCCAATTCATTTTGAATATGGCGGTGTGGAATTTAAGTTCAACGCGCACATTAAACTTGTACCAGAGCAAGACATTGAAAAGCTTACTGACCCTCGCAGCACCACAGATAAAGCCATCGTTGAACAGTTACTTGTAGGTTGGGACGACTTTGTTGATGAAGGTAAAAGCATCCCGTTTTCAAAAGACGTGCTCCACGAAATGCTGGGTTTTGGTGGTATCGCTGGGCGTTTATCAGCCGAGTGTATAAACGCGCATTATAGAGTGCAGGAAAAAAACTAATTGATGTTGCTAGGTGGTTTGTGGGCGACCTAGCAACACAATCAAAAGCACTTGATGATGATTTAGCCCATTTCGGTGCGCCGGTTGAACCAGTAAAAAGCAAAGCAGATTTATACGTACTCCCACAAAACTGGATGGCGGTTAAGGCGCTCTCTACTGCCAATACCCAGTGGCAATACTGCAAAGATGGCATCGAACTCGCCCTTGATTATGCCAGGGCTGAAATAGCTTGGCGCTATGCGGATATAACCCTAACCCCCACTGATTTTGACAAGCTCCAATATCTAGAACGAACAATAATAAAGCTCTTGAGGCAGACTGATGAAAAACCAACTGAACCTAGCGCTTCGCTTAAAGTATGACGGTAAAGCGGTTACCGCAGGCACCAACAAGAACATTCAGGATTTAAACCGCCTGCCTCATGCCATTCAAAATCAAGTAGCTGCGAATCAACGTTTGGGTGCAAGTCAGTCAAAGGTTATGCAGCAACAGTCTGCAATGGGTAAACAGCTGGGTGTGCTACAAAGTGGCTATGAGCAATTGGGAATGACACTGGCAAGCGTTGCATCTATAGGCACAGCTGCAATTTTTATCCGTGATACAGGCGCAGCGCAGCAATTAGATACTCGGCTGCAAGGGTTGACGGATTCTGCTCGCGAATACCAACAAGTACAAAGCTATCTGTTTGAAACGTCTAACAGGCTTAATACCCAATACACCACCCTTGCTGATTCCTACTCTAAAATCCTTAACCTGCAACAAGTAGGCATTTTGACTCAAACACAAGGCAAAGCAATCCTCGAAGGCATGGCCAATGCCGCAGCTAAAACAGGCGCAAGCAATGTGCAGTTAGAACAATCCCTGTTTGGTATGACTCAAGGTATGACTGCTGGCGTATTACGAGCTGAAGAACTCAACCAGGTCACCGAGCCTTTGCCAGGGCTTTTACAAAAGCTCGATAAAGCAGCGGGTGTTGCTGCAGGTGGTTTTAGGCAACTGGTCAACGATGGACGCGTAACAAGCCAAATGTTTAAACGCTATTTAATTAAAGCTTTAAATGAGTATGCTGGTGCGGCCGAAGCGACTGAGGGTAAAATCAATGCCTCGTTTGCAGAGATGAGTAATGAGTATCAGCGCCTTATTCGTCAGTATGAAAAGCCAGTAAATTTTGCTGTGACAGGTGTTGCAGATGCAGTCACCTCAGGCATGCGTGAACTGCGCGAAAATAAAGAGCTGGTTGAAGGGCTAACAACCTCGGCAGCGGCTTTAGCTATCGTATACGGGGGTAAACTGGCAGGCGGTGCAGCTAAAGCGACAGCCGCAATTACAACCACCACAATAGCAAAGCATAAAGCGCTACAAGCTGACTTACAATTAGCGGCATCCAACCAACGTTTAGCTGCAGAAGAAAACAGACGTGCAATACAAGAGCAAGCTGCAGCTCAGCGCCAGCTCGCAATGGCAAGAAATACAGCGCTTAGGACCAAGGCCATTCACCAGCTGGCCCTAGCGAATCAACGGGCGACACTTGCACAAACCAACCTAAACGTAGCAACTGCCACTTATTCGGTTGTGTCTAAACGCGCGGCTTTATCAAGTCGCGCATTAAGCGGTGCAATGGGGCTATTAGGTGGCCCTGTCGGTTTAGCTGTCACAGCAGGTTTAGCCGTCGCTTATTTTGCGACTCAAGGCGACAAAGCCAGCACCAGCTCAAAACGACTTGAAACACATTTGTATGACTTAGGTGATGCGTTCGACTCAGTTAATAACGTCAGCGCCAAGGCGCAAATAGCTTCTGCATCAAAGCAAACAATCAACTACACAAACAACATTCAAAACGCGTATAAACGTATTAAGCATCTGCGCCAACAAATGAATAATGCAGGCAGTGATCGCGCTATATTTACGTATCAAAACCAAATTGCAGGTATTGAGCGTTACATCAACGAGCAAGCAAAGTTGCGTAGCGAGTCAATGAAAACCGCAGCACAAGCGGCCAACCTACAGCAGAACCTTAAAGCATTGGACTGGAAGCAAATAGCAGAAAACGCAAAACAAGCGACTAATGCCCTGCCACAAAACATCCAGCAGCTGCAGCTTTCGCTACTAGGAGAAGAAGCCAGGCTAAAAGCCAGCTACGAAAAACGCAAAGCCATGGTCATACAAGCACGTGAAAACGACCTGGGCAATAAAGCCAAATACGATGCAATTTTGCTTCAGTTAGACGCCAAACTTCAAGCAGACCAACAAGCCCTTATCAAAAAGCGCGAAGCCGAAAAAACACGTATCCAAAACCAAGCAGAGGAAAAGCGTAAAAACGATTTACGCGCAGAGCTAGAAGACCGCATTGCGCAAATCAAAGGTTATGCAAACCGTGAAGCACTCGCCAGCTACAATAACCAGCTTGCAGTAGAAGAAGCAAAGCAACAAGCACGTATTGATGCAAAACGGCGCAGCATGCTCGGCCTTGCTGCAAACGATGAAGTCGGCGAAATCAAACACAACGCTGATAATCAAATTCGAGACCTAGAGCGCCAGCAAGAGCTGAACGCGGCGAGAGGCTTCCATAGTCAGCGCGAAGCGGATGAACACGCGCACCAGGAGCGTTTAATGCAAGCCCGCACCCGCAATACCGGTGCGATGCAACAACATCTCATGCAGTTTGCAAACTGGGAGACTAAAAACGCCCGCGAGAAAACATCAGCGGTTGTTGGCCTAGGAGCTGCAGGTTTTAAAGCGATGGCTGGCCAAAGTAAAACCGCGTTTAAGCTGTATAAAGCGTTTTCAATCACTCAAGCGATGATAAAAACTTATGAGTCAGCAACTGGCGCATATGCAGCATTAGCCCCTATTCCAGTTGTGGGCCCTGCCCTTGGTGCCGCTGCAGCTGCGGCCGCCGTCGCGATGGGGTTACAACAAGTGCGTATGATCAAATCACAACAACCCGCTGGTATCGCACATGGTGGTTTAGACTACGTACCAAACGAAAGCACCTATGTACTACAACGTGGTGAACGTGTTCTATCTCCAAAGCAAAACGTCGAAATCAGTCATATGGCCAGACACTACAATGCAGGCAACCGCCAAGCTGCAGGTCAAAATGTGGTGTTTAATATTACGAATCAGATCACAGTAGAAGGCGCAGCCAATGCCGAGCAAGGCAACGTTATTGGTGCAAACATTGCTCGGCAGATAGAGGCTGTATTTGTTGAGAGTTGGAATTCTCGTGGAGCTGTGTTCAGGGCGATTAGAAGTGTTGGTTAGTCAGAAACCAAAGCCCATCCAGACATTTCAAAAACGATTAATTTTCATTTAACCCAAAGGCTCTTGTACCAAATTTTTGTTTATACAATGACTCTAGCCTTTCAATTTCACCTTTCCCAAAATTGCTAGGGAGTACTTGAAGGATAGAGAAGGTAAAATTTTCATGATAATTAGGTGTTTGTTGGCACAATGATTCGAGGTGCGAATTCCCGCAGTGTTTAGTGTCTATATAGTTTTTCCACCGCTGCCATAAACCTAGTTGTCCAGAAGCAGAACCAATGTATTGGCAACCCGTATTAGTATCTAATATCATGTAAATTGCATTTACTGAAGAAAGGCGGTGATACCACGCTATATTAGCTTCTTTATTATTTATGAGTTTTTCTAAATCATTAAACTTCAAAACGATATTTTGTAGCTCCGGGCATTCACCAATGTAGCCTTTGGGCAATATTTCAATTACCTCTTTTTCGTTACGGTCGAACCACTGATGCCAATTTCGGGTTGCATCACCCCAATCTATAATTACTCGTTCTTTGAAATGTAGAAGAGCTTCAACCTCTTTAAGGTCATAGAAGTACTTTTCATTTTTTTCTTCTACACCATCCACTTTAAATACACCTAGAAAAAGCGCTTTAGTTCCCTCTAGGCCAATGAATGAAACTAAATAGTCACAGTCATGAAACACGGGCTTAGATTGCTCTTTTTGGTAAGCCAGGAGTTTATCTTTGTCCTTGATGACATCTCGATATTCTTTACGGTTATCTTTATGCCTAACATATTTGACTCGTTTTCCATTAAAAATTGTAGTTTTTATACTAGCTAGTTCTTTAAAAGTTAGCTTTCCTGAGCCCAATGTGATTACCTCATTTAACATTAATATTATCCACGTTGAGGCTTGGAACCTTCTTTTTATTATGGAATAAAATATCAGTACCATGTTCGCATTGATAAGTTTAAACTGCAATAAGCGTTTTAAGGAGAATTTAAGTGAAGAAAGGTGAAGTGTGTTTTGGTACTCCGCAAAAGTTTAATGTCTCGTTTGATATAGACGAAACAAAGTTTAGTGGTGTACTGTTTATTGCGGACGGGCACAGTGCAAGATTACAAGTTAACAATGATTTCTTTTTCAACGGATGTTTGAATATTGCTGAGCTGAAATGTTTCTCTAGTTGTGGAGCATCTTTTACCCTACTTAATTGCGAAGGTTCTTGGGGGGTTATCTACCCAAGTTTTATTCTAAAATGCAAGGACCAAGCAGAGTATGATGCTGTTGTCATCGATTTTTTGGGTCTCGTGAATTGGTTTGATCTAGACAATCCATTTTCTTGTGAGCACGATAAAATATTCAAACAGAACTCTAAAAAGCAATTTGAAGCGGTGTTTTCGCATGATAATGTGGATTATAGTATAAGTAACTCACCTGAATTGTATACGAATAATCGAAACCCAGATGAATACGGGAAAACGATCGTTTATGAATATCAACATATAGTTGTCAAACGCCTTGAAGGGAACTTTTCTTTAGAAGAGGTTGTTATTATTACAAGGCATCTAAAAATACTATTCACACTTCTATCTGGTCACGCCGTACATATACACAAAACGTCTCTGAAGAGTGGCTCATCTTATCACCCTTTTTATTTTCCTGAAATCAGCTCCTCTACCCCTCCATCATGGGGAAAAGGAAATATTCTGTGCACTGGTAACTTTCTTTTTGAAGCGGATATCTGGGAACCTGTACTTAAAAGCTACTTTGATGTGAGCTCCAAAAGCGACCTATTCATAAATTTATATGAGACACTAATATATGATGGCATTTGGACAAACAGTCTTTTAATGCATGTGTCTACATTAGATTCATACTGTACCTATGGTGCTAACGGAATGACTAACGAAAGGTGGGATAATGATAGTTTCAAAAAAACTCTTGATAGTGAGCTTGAATCTTTTAAACACAACTCTTTGATAGGCACTAGGCAGTGTGTCAATAACATTATTAGGAAAATCAATGATAGAAAGAAGCAAGTTGAACACACATTTGAAGAAAAGTTTAATTATGTACTTGAAGAAACAAATAGTTCGATAAAGAAGATAATAGGGTTCGATTTAGTAAAGTTTAAACAACTTAAAAATGCACGAAATTGCATAGCCCATGGAGGAACTTTAGAGTCTTCTTTTTGGGAAAATATAAGTACAATGAACGCCATAAAAAATAACCTACAAATACTACTTTTATATTTTGCTTTTAAGGAATTAAGCTTCAGCGAGAAGCAATTTGCACTATGCCTGAAAGATACGTATAACAAAATATCTCAATTTGGAATTAATATGGCTGAATGCAACAAATTTCTAGGTTATGGGGCATTCATAGCTCTCTCTGAAGGGTTTGAGAAATTACCTAATGAAAGTTATTTTTCACACCTTGCTTTTATATACGACAAGTTAAACAACACTTACCGATTCGATGAAGAGTTAACTAAGCTTGTAAAGCAATGGTATGAACCTAGAATGGAACCTAGAAAGCACCGTAGTATAGTCGACTATCTTGAAGAAGTTGTAGAAGACTCAATTAGTATTAAGTTCGAAAATCTTATATATCTAGAAAAAGGAAATGAGTACATCCCTATTAATGGCGGAGTAATTCTTACCAAGTAAAACATTTTCCACCTAAATCCCTGCTCCTAATTTTTTAAACTCGCTCACACAGTAAAGCAAAGAGCGATAAAAAATATGGAGCATCTTCCCCTACCTAAGCCCCCAAAAAGCTGTGTTTTTCGGCTTGTTCCTAATAGTTACTTACATGTGAGTAAAGCCAATAATGCCTCTGAGGTCTATGACCTTGAAGGTGCGTATTGGGAATTTGAGATTGAGCTGACCAATGTGTTAGAGGCTGATGCGCTTGCGCTGGATGCGTTCTTGGCCAAGTGTCGTGGTTCAGTTGGCAAGTTTTTGTGTTTCGACTATCGGTTTTTACAAGATGAGTTGGACAGTTTTGCGCTGGTTACTAGTTCTTTCCAAGACGGCAATTTGCTTAAAGTCGCTGGTTTGCCAGTGAATAGCGTGTATGCAAAATCTGGCAATCGCATTCAGATTGGTACGGGTGAAAACGCCGAGCTTAAAGTGCTGACTTCGGATGTGGTGGTTGATAGCCAAGGCGAGTGCGAGCTTGAGTTTGAATCGCCTATGCGCCAAATCCCAGCGAGCAATACGCCTGTGTATTTTCAGCGCCCTGCTGGCGTGTTTCGTTTATTGGATAACAAGCAAGGATTGGCTGAGGCGAAGGTTAAAAATGGCTTTGTGACCTCATGGAAAATCAAAGGTCGGGAGGCGTTTTAATGGAGGCATTAAATTCCGCTTTGGTGGCTGAGCTTGCACATTGTCGCCCCCGCTACTTTGTGCGCTTGGCGTTTAAAAGTGGCGATGTGTTATTACATACCGGTGTGGGCAAGCGTCGATTCTTAGGTTACACCTGGCATGGGCTTGGTATTCTCGGGCGAATCGGTGAAATCCCTGCAAACGATAAAAACGATGCGGCGCGTATTCGCTTAACGTTGCACACGCAAAACGAAACGGTGTTAGCTGAAGTCGCTGAGAATGACCCCATTGGCGTGGGCGTTGAAATCTATTTGGCCACGGTCGATAAACATTATCGTGTTAATCAGTCTCAGCTATTAGAAAGCGGCTATATCGTGGCGTGCGATGTCGAGCGCGGCCAAGTCAGTAAAGTGAGCTTATCTGTTGCAGGTGAGTCTGAGCGCTGGAAACAGTCACGTTTACATCAACGCTGGAACCATGCGACGCAAACGGCGTTGTACCCCGATGATATGTTTTTTAATGAGCATGCTGAGGCAACTGGTACTGTGTTGCCGGATACGCAGCCTGGTTATCCAATTGGTGGGAGGGATGGTCATGCACTGCCCTAGTTACCGCCCGATCATACTCCAACGCTATTTAGATTCATGCGAAAACACGCCCTTCTCTTGGGGTAAATTTGATTGCTGCCTGTTCGTTGCAGATTGGCTTCTGACTCGAAATGGTGTCGATGTGGCCCAAGACTTTCGGGGTCATTACAGCACCGCCATTGGCGCAAAAAGGCGTTTAACTCGCTTAGGGTTTAATAGTATTGAAAGTGTGTTTAAACACCATTTAAAGCCTATTGAAACTCACTATGCGCAGCGCGGTGATATTGCCCTGGTTGAATGGGATGGCGAATTGATAGGTGGTATCGTCGGTCTTGGCTATGTCTATTGCGTTACTAATATCGGTTTAAGCGCGCTAGAAATGAGCGCGGTCATTTTTTGCTTTTCTCAGGTGTTACCTGGCTCTGAAAGTGAGGTGGCACATGGGTAAAGTCGTCGATGTTGTTGAAGATATTGCCTCACCCATCCTGGATGTTGCTGAAAAAATTTGGGATGAAACCGTAGGTGCACTCTGGGACAGCATGAGCCCTGAGATACCCGAAGAAGACTATGCAACGCTGGCCAAGGGCTTGCAAAAAGGCATTGACCAGCCAAGGCGTATCACATTCGGGCGTGACCGCATTGGCGGCGTGATTGCGCACCAAGCCACAGTCGAACGCGATGAAAAAAAGTGGGTGCAGTTGATTGTGTTAATCAATGGCGCGCCCATAGATGCACTCGAAGAAGTGTATATTGCCAATAAGCCGTTATCGGACTACCCAGCCGAGAGCTGGGATTATTCACTCTCTGATGGCAATCATACGTCCGCTAACAGCAAAGCCGTGTCTAAAATGGCGGGCTGGACCAGTAAACATGTGGGTTATGGTCAGGCACATGTATTCATTGAGCTTGAGAATAACCGCGAAGTCTTCCCCGACGGGATATCTGATTGTGAGTTTTTAATACGCGGCGCGCGTATTTGGGACCCCCGAGATAGTGAGCAAGACCCAGATGATGCAGCAACTTGGATATGGTCACAAAACGCAGTAATGTGTGCTCTGCACTATATTCGATTCTATGGGGCCCATGAAGTGCCCTACCATCGAATCCCCTTAAACTGGTGGATAGCAGCAGCCAATGTGTGTGATGAAAATGCGGTATATCAAGACAGCGACGGTATTGATAATTTTGAGCCGCGCTACACCTGTAATGGCACCTTTCGCTTTACCAGTAAACCCATAGAAGTGTTAGGCCAGCTTGAGCGCTGTTTTGCTGGCAAGATATTTCGCCAAATGGGCCAATGGTTTGTTCGGGTCGGTGCCTGGTATGGCAACCCTACGTATACGATTAATCAATCGGACGTCATGGGTAATGTCAAAATCAAGTGGCATGCGGATCTGCGTGACAGAGCAAACATTGTCCGTGCTACCTTTACCGACCCCAATCAGCATTACGAACGCACCGATGCACCGCCTGTTCGCGCTGAAGGCTACATTGAAAAAGACAATCAACCTTTAGAAGCCACGATTTCCCTGCTCTTTGTTCGCAGTGCTACAGCGGCACAGCGTTTGGCGACTATTCACCTTGAACAAACCCGTCTCGGCTCAATCGAACTCCCCCTTAAACACAAAGCATTGCGTGCTGCTGTGGGTCGAACAGTATATGTGGACTTACCCAACGAGCGCATTAATAGAAAGGTCTATCGCGTTGTCGCAAGGCGCTTTCGTCTTGATGGGGGTATAACACTGACATGCGTGGAAGACAGCCCCTTACTTTGGGCTGATGATTTAGTGCCTGGCGCCTCTGATATCACCCCAAATAGTGATTACGTCGTGGGCAAACCTTCTCCAATTGAGCAAGCACGTGTTGAGGTGGATGGAGATGGCAATGGCATTGTTAAATGGACCCACCCCGCTCCGCTGGCAGTGCATGAGTTTGATGTGGAATTTTACAGTACGAATGAAACACGTGTGTATAAAGAGTCCGTCACCTATACGCAAGTTGTTATTCCCAAACTCGCGCTTGGCACCTATACGGCAAAAGTGTTTGCCAGGAACATATTCGGACAGCGTTCACCATCTGTTGCGGTTCAGTTTACTGTTTCAGCACCAACAAACCCACAGCTGTCTTATGTCGCAGATTATAACCAAATCACGCTCACGGCTTCACTGCCCGCAATTGGGATTGGTACTCAGTTTGAGTGGCAGTTCCTAGGCTCCAATGACGCACCTCAGCAAAGCGATACAGCTTTCGCGCAAATCTACAATCGCATTGGCTTGCAGCCGATGACCGAGTATCACTTTCAATGTCGTGCCGTGAACCATTTGGGTAACAGTGATTGGGTGCAGATATCTGCCTCAACAACAGAGGTAGATTTAACAGAGTTTATTAACGACATTCCGCTGGCTAAGTTAAGCCAAGAGGCCCAAGCCCTCATCAACGACTTGAACACCCAAGTTGATAGATTGCGACCTGAAACTGAAAACAATTTACCCTCGCTTGTTGCTAAAAATATAGAACAAATACAGGGTTTGGAAGATGTCACTAAGGTTTTAGATAACTCCGTAGTTGATGGCATCCCCGCACAAATCGCACTGAATAAAATCAAGCTGGATGAAACCGCATTGGCTGTGACTGACATGCAAAAAAGCGTCTTCGATGTGACAGCTGGATACACAAATTTTCGTCATGAGTATGAGCGACGCACGCTTAATAATGAACGACTCATTGATGCTGCCGTGTTTGTTGATGCTGAGTCTGGCACTATCGTGAATCGGGCATATTCTTATACCGACACACAATTTAGTGAAGCGGTTTCTTTGGTCGATGGTGCCCACGCGCGCATCAATTTTGAGTCCCGTCGTATAAAGCAGACAGAAAACAAGTTGGTTGATGCGACCGCTCAAATCGAGCTGCAGGCAGGCCAAATTACACAGCGTGCAACGCATAGCGAAGTCGACGCCCATATTGCGGGGGCTATATCAGCCTTAACGCCTGCCTACAGCTGGCAGTTTAACAGCGGCGCTGAGGGTTTTGTAGGGTTTGAAAGTCATCATGCGCTGGGTTATCTAGTGTGTAAAAATACGCTGAATAGCCCTGCTATTTCTCTGGATATATTCGATAACCCCATGTTTAGAGTGCGCGTGCGTAAACATCAAAACAGCACCTGGCTTGGGCATATCCAATTCAATAATGGCGAGCTGTTTTTACCAGAGCCGAGTAGTTTTGATTGGGAGGTTATTCAAGCGGATGCAACCGGCACCGAAGGCTATACCGGTATCGTTACTTGGCTTCAGTTTTCACTGGGCCGCTGCGATATCGACTTTATTGAAATCGGTAAGCGCGGGGCCAGTGATTTAGCACTCAATGACATTACCAGTCGCACCACCACCATTGAGCAAGAACTCGATGCGGGCAATGGCCGTATGGCTCAATATGCAACTACCGCGTGGGTCTCAAGCTTAGGCTATCAAACCCAAAGCAACGTACAAACACTCATAGATTCATTTAACACTCAGTACAGTATCAGTGCCGTGCTACAGCAGCTCAACGACAATGACGTCATCGTCAAAGCCAATACTGCGCAAAAATGGATTGATGGTGCAAATTCAGCGATACGTAGCCAAGTCATTGGCTATTTAAACGAAGAAGACGGCGTAAATCAAAAGCTCGCTACGGCCGAGCAAAACATAGATGCGCTGGCGGGAGAAATACAACAATCGGTCACGCAAATACAAGGCATTCAGCTCGACTTAGCTGACAAAGATTTGAACCAGGTATTAGATGCGTACAACCAACTTCTGCGCGATAACGCGCTAGCAGAGCAGTCTATCACCCTCGCTCATGCTGAAGATAAACTCGCTGCAGTCACAGACGAGGTAAGCGCTCTATCTTCACAATCTACCAAACTGATTGCACTGCATAATCAAAGTGCCTCAAGCATCGATATTCTCGGTAGCGCTTTTGCCAATGAGCGCCAAGCAAGTGCTGAGCGTACAGAAACACTGCGCGCTGAAATAAACCATGAAAGCCAAAAGTCCATTGCTGAAGCTAAGGAGTTTACGCGTGCAATTACAGGTTATTGTGTGGATAGCGATGGCAATCGCACCTTTGATCAAGGTGCTGCTGCGTGTGAATTGGCAGGTCACACATGGGTCGATGGGCCGGTGGTCGAGCGAACAATGAGCTTGGCGACATTACTGGTTGATGGCAGAGGCTACCAAACATCCAGTCAAGTGAACCAAGCGATTAGCACTTTTGATGCTGTCTATGGTATTACAGCTGCGCTGCAATCATTTTACGATAACGGCACGCTTGAAAAAGCTAACGCGGCTGAGCGCTTCATAGCAGGCGCAGCAGGTTACATCAAAGACCAAATCACGGTGTTTAATGCCCAGCAAGATGGTGTGGACGAAAAGTTCTCGTACGTATCTAATAAGCTCGATGCCATTCAAGGCGAGATAAACCGTAATATCGTGCAAGTGCAAGGCCTGCAACTGGGGGCGGATGCGAAAAGTCTCGATGAAGTTATCACGGCGTATAACGCATTGCTTCAAAACAACGAGCTGCAGCAATTAGATATCAAACTTGCCTTGGCCCAAGACCAGTTAAAAGCGACAACCAATGAGCTGGAAAGTGTTGCAAGCTACACAATGGAGCTGGGTGCAATACATCAGCAAAACAGTGCAATTATCACATCCGTCGCCAAAGCATTTGCTAACGAACGTCAAGCCAGTGTCATACGTGATGAGCGCTTCGCGGCTTTCACCCAATCAACACACGCAGCTTTTAGTGATGTAACCGAAGCCGTTGCAGATATAGACCAAGCAAACTTGGTGCGCGACCAAGCATTCACCGCATTCGCAGCTAACACTGAGACGGCTTTTCAAGAAACCACCCAACTTATTTCAAATCTAGATTCAGCTATAACAAGTCAACGACAAGACTTGGTTGCCAAAATCGAACAAGATGACACCGCCACTTTAGCCAGCGCCATCACGTATACGCGCGCTGCCGTTGGATATTGCATCGATGCCCAGGGCAATCTCACAAGTGAGACCGACGCAACCCTTTGCGTTGCGGCAGGTAATAGTTGGGTTGATGGCCCGCTCGCTGAATTTATCCGCAAACTTCAAATTGAGAACAATAGCGGCGACAAAGCCAGCATTTCTGATATTCGCCAGGCGTTTGAAACTCAAGATGGTCGACTTATTGCTCGTGGCGGTTTCTTAATCAATAACCAAGGTCGCGCCACTGGCGTTGTTGGTTTGAACGATGGGCAAATCGGTAATTTGGATTTAGTTGGCGATGTCATCCGTCAAGGCGTCATGGTTGGAGAGACATTCGTCCCTACATCCTACATTGATAACCGCGACCCGCAAAATCCAGTTCACGTATTTCGAGGTCGTTTAGAACTCGGCGATTTTGTAGTTGAATCGGAGGATGATATTCGTGGGCTTGATGGGAAAGATGGGCTATCTGGTCCGCCTGGGCAAACTAAATATACCTGGATTAAATATGCTGACGATTTACACGGGAATGGCTTAAGTGATAATCCTGACGGTAAAGATTACATTGGCTTATCTCACAATCAATTTACGCATATCGAATCAAATGACCCAAGCGTCTACACCTGGTCAAAAATCAAAGGTGAGCAAGGCAATCAAGGTATCCCCGGTGACAAAGGTGAAGATGGTATGACGCTTTACACGTGGATTGCGTACAGTGACAGCGCCAACGGCGCCAATATGTATCAAGTGCCGACCAGCAACACTCAATATATAGGTATCGCAAACAACAAAACAACGGCGACTGAGTCGACAAACCCAGTGGATTATCACTGGTCTAAAATCAAAGGCGCTGATGGCAACCCTGGAGAAAAAGGTGATAAGGGCGATAAAGGAGAGCAAGGCAACAATGGTTTCAATGGCTTACGAGGCGCTGGACGCTTTATTGCTCCGACAGTATCGGGAGTCTGGTCGGATGCAGATGCACATGCTGCTTGTACAGGAGGACGCGCAGTTTTCTATGACGTGGTCACGCTTTATAAACAAGGTGACCCCCGTGTGCAAACAACTAAATCTTGGATCGGCGGAGCTTGGCAAACCTTTGAACTACGCGTACATGGTAATCAACTTGTAGAGGGTACGGTTGTAGCGAATGAGTTAGCTGCAGCAAAAGGTACTTTTTCAGGACGTCTAGAAATCATATCTAACGAGCAAGATATTGACGCGTTTAGTATTCAGTCAGGAAGACTTGGCAGAGCTGGTTTTATAAGCAATACGGCCCAGTCAGTGAACGCCACCCCCTTGATGCTCATGAGTAGTCATGGAACTGCGTTGGAAGCGCTTGGTGGAAAACACGCAATCTACGCAACAGTGCGGGAAGGCACAGCTATTAAAGTAGATGCTTACGAACATGACACCACTGCCCTTTGGACTCGGTTAAAACTATACGCAGGTGCAGGCTACAAACCATTTACCGGAATACATGAAGGTCTGCTTTCTAAGGAAATTCAATTAACACCTGGCGACATCGTTTGTGATGCTTCGCTGGTCAATATGTCCGATATCTCAAACTCAATCTTTGAAATGACGCCATCAACAACGGTTGCGCAGCGCAATGTGCGAGGTGTTTTTATCAGTCGAAAGTCGTTAATGAATGAGCATTTGCCTGCGGGGCTTAATGGTTTTAAGGGGTCGCTAAAATTTAATGAATATAGAGACAGCCACGACGTTATCGAATTCAATGCCATTGGTGAAGGTCTACTCAATGCTTGCGGTCAAGGAGGCAACATCGAAGCTGGTGATTATCTATGCTCAAGCGATATTGCAGGAAAAGCGATGCGCCAGGCTCAACAAGATTTTGAGCGCCCTTTCACTATCGCCCAAGCGCGACATTCTGTGACGTTCAATTCATCAACTCAAATCAAAAAAATCGCAGTCATCTACTTACGAGGATAATAAAAAATGACCTGGTTTAACTCTACAAATTCAAATGCCACCAATGGCAGTAACATCATCAAAATCAATGACAATCAGAGCGTAGCTAACATTAGGCCAAGTGATGCGTTAGTGCTGAGTTCATTCGCGCCCGTCGAAATATTCAAAGCCTACGTCACGAGCCATGGCACATTTATCGAACTCATCAAGCCTTGGCCAAATGCAACCCAAAGCCAAGTACCTTGCGTAGTTTTGCCGACTTCAGGCGACTTCAATACAGCAGTTTCAGCACTCAATAACGCATCCAAAATGGTTAATGACAATTATAAATCAATGCTCGACTGGCAAACAAAATTAGGCTCTGTGCAGTTCAGTGATTTAGATGGAAATACGCAAACAGTTAAAACACTTCGCCAAATGCAAAGTGAAATAGACGCCGTTAATCCCTACCCTTGGGCTATGCGCAAAGTTGAATTCGAAGCGCGACGGCAGCAGAATATAGAGAAGTATGTAGCTTCTGGGTTTGTGAATATGGGGTTGCATATCGACATAGAAACAAACCCCGCCGCAGGTGAGGGATTATGGACATGGTTAAGCTCACCAAACCTTATGTCATTAGGTGTTGCCGAAACTGACTCTGGTGGCCAAGGTAGATCAAAAACAAAGTATTCAACCTTGCATATCTCGGGCTTGCTTTTTGATTTAAAACAACTGTGTCATATTAATTATGTTTTTATAAAACTCCCGCCCGCAGAAGACGGTACGCGCACGTATGATAGCGCCACGGGAATTTCAGTGACGCATAGCTCACCTTCAATTGCGTTTGCCAGCGAAACAGAAACCAACAAAGTCGTTACAAATCGAGTAGATATGTGGGGCTTTGGCTCTTTTTTACGAGAAATAAATCATGCTGACCCTTTTGTATATAGATATGGTTTGATTCACAGCCGCGCCCCAAACATCAATGGCGTTACAACATCTGATGACAATATACGCCCGATTGAATATTTTGCATGGTACGAGGGTGATACAACGAGTCGTGGTAGAGGGGTAAACTGGCAAACTGCAACCGAAGCACAGCGCATGGCAATTGCCTCTGACCCAGCTAACAATATTTATTTTGATGACGCAACGGGCAAGTTTTATCAGCAATGTGTGCGTGGTCGAAGCTTTGCTGGTTTGGGTAATGGTGATTGGTTAAATTCAGGTGAAAGTTTGAATTATGTTATTGGTTTCGATGCGCACAATACATCAAGAGTGCCTGTTCATGGGAAAATGGATACTCCCGAGAAAAATCTAACCGCTTCAAGCGGTTTCTTTTCAGCACTCAGTAATTATTCTACAAATCCAGTTGACAAAGGCGTTTACACTAGCCAAAGGAACACGTCTGCATCTAGCGATGGTTTGGTATATTTTTTGCCCTGTGGCACTGTAAATCGTTTGAACCAAGGTGTTCATCACCCATTAAACCTTTCAGGCACTGCGCCAGTGCGTTTTAAAAATGGCACCGGAGCTATAGCGTGGCATGACGCAAGAACAAAGTTTATCAACTCAAAATCCGATGCGTTCAACCCAGATAATATCGGCTATGCTGGTGCTGGTGTGGTCAATGGCGCACCAATATTGAGCCGAGGCAAGATTGGCGAAAATTCCGGCCGACCCGACAGGCGTTGTTACGATGCAATCTATACGAACGGCCAAGGAGGTGTGTGTCGCGATATGCGATATTCGTCAAAAGCTTTGAGTTTAGAAGATTTTGCAGAGCAAGACTTAAAAGTTAAGTCAGGTCAGTATCGTGGCGTTGAACTCCTAGGAATAACTAAAGTAGGTAAAGTTACAACTACAGGTGCTGTTTATAGTGCTGGATATACTAAGCTAGTAGCGTCGGGGCAACGATATTCTAGTGAATTCTCAGAGTGGGATGGATATAACTTTAGTAGCTATAATGACGTCGACTTACACGGCTGCTTTATCATTGGTGAAAGTGGAACACTCTACCCATTAGGTGTATGTTCTATCAGAAATAACGTTGACGCTACTACGTATGTAGGTGCTAGCGCAGGTGATGTCAGTTCAGATTTTCCAACGGGAGAATATTATGTGATCCTAATGCGTAACGATTTACTACCATCTGTTTCAGGCAAATACATGCACTCTGATGTATTTGGACACCCAGCCAACATTTTGCGTTGTAATGATTTAAGGAGCGGCTGGATTGGGGGCTATTCAGTTGATTTACCAAATGGTATGAATGAAAGAAAGATGCTGAGTCGACCTGTCCACTCTATCGAAAAAACAAGCTGTCAATATTACAACGAAACAAATGGTTGGCTTTCAACTGATGTATCGCACAGCCTGAATGTAGCAACCAGCTCAGTTGGTGACCCAATAATATTTGCAGATGGCAATGTAGTGATTGTTAATTACATGACGAATGCAAAACTTACAAAAAATGCAAACAACTCTAATGTGCAAGGTGGAAAGCATGCAATTGGTGATGTTTTTGTATCAAAGTCGTACCAAGCGCCTCATGGTGCAATGCTTGGATATAGCCTGATCAACAAGGTCATGACGTGCGACGACAATGTAACGCACAAAGATTATGTACTTTCATCATATACGCTAAAAGATAACAAACTGGATTTTGCAACACACCCACCAATTGAACTAACGCTTCCAGCCAATAACGGCCCTGCGTTTAAAGCTTTAAGTTATGTAACTGAACATAACGGACAACCATTTTTAAACTATGCATATACAGAAATTAAACATAATGGCACTGATTGGGGTGATGACGGTGCAATAAACAGTGTGAATGCTCAATCAACAATGCTAGATGGCAACGGCAATATAGTCTGTTTCGGCACTGCACAAATCACAGAGCCACTAGGATGGCTGAAAAAATGACTAAAAATTTTGGAGTTAATTCTGAATTAATCAGTTTTTTGAGCAATTAAAGTAGATAAGTGTCTACAGAATTGGATTTAAAAATCAAAAGTTCAATATATGATAAGTAATGCGTTTGAATATGGTTTATTTAACATAATTTAACTATATCTAATTTCAAACGCACTTTTTTCCAATTTCAAACCGCGCGTTACAACTACATCTTTATAAATTTCTTTAGGTGGATACAGGGATTTAATTATAGTTCTAAAAATAGCCCCTTCATTGACTAATCCCAATGTTAGAAACAACATAAACCCAGCAATAAATGACCAGAAAGCCACTTTATAAATTTTTAGGTTTTCAGATACAGTTAAAGTAACTTTCTTTTCGATCCATTTTTCATAACGATCTCTAACCATAGTCGTCACTCCATGATCTGATGCATCTTGAACATAATCTAGTTCAAGATAAGTCATTTCTCAAGGTCGACTCCCCTAAAAACCCGTAGCCTTTTGCTGTGATAAATAAAAAAATATGCAATTTAACATAATGCATATATTGGTGAAATTACCTACTTCGCTGAATCTGATGGAGAGATGTCTTTTGCTTTCCACTTTTACTACCGCTCCATAATAGATACCTTACCCTGGCAAATATGTTACTCAATCCTTTTATTATTGACGGAGATCTTTTAAAATTCCTTGTTGCTTTTAGTCAAGCTAACGTAACTCGTCAATTTTATTAGAGGTCTTTCAGTGTCACCTGAATCAATGACAGATTTAACCATAACATTTATCATTCTTTTAGTATCCGTAGGCATGGCTTTCCAAGGCAAGGTGCTTAAATCTAACCTAGCTGACAAAGAGAAAGAAGAAGCACAAAAGCTAAAAAGTCGCGCCAACCTTTTAATTATGTGCGGTACATTTGTTGCTATAATTCAAGTTGTTAAGCTAGTTTCTTTTTTATAAGCTTTTAGTAAATTTAACTATGAGCAATGTGCTTAATGAGAACATTGCTTAGTTATACATTTACTAGCTATCACCACCATTTAGTTGCAGCTCTTGAAATATTTGAAGTGGGTTTTCAGGTTGCAAGGCTCACCTATATACAGGATGAACTTGTCAATCATAACCAAATTCCGTGAACTTATTTGACAAATACCTGTTTTCTTCAAAATACTTACGATCTATACTCTGAGGAAATTCCTTCCGTGCAGTTACAAAATTGATTCAACCTTGCTCTTCAATAATTCGAATTTTTTCATCAAGTTATCAATACTATATACATATCCTTGCGAAGCTTTTCTTTGTGCTTTAGAAGGTCTCATTTCAAAAATCTATAATTTTGAAAGCACAACAAACGGTCATGCTTTCGTCATTCTGTTCGTTTCAGCCTACTGTTCTAACGTTTTTAAAACTTCTTTGGCCTTTTGATTTCTAAAGATATAGAACGCAATGGATGCAAGCAACCCCAGTAATAACCCCCCTTCAAGGGCGAAGTCGTTTATTTGACATACATCGGAATAACATATGCTCAAGTTAAAGATGCCAAAACCTAAAATAAATATCCAAGTACCTTTGGTATATAAGGTCCATCTATAGATCTCGTTTCTCAATAATTTTTTGTGAACTTCAAGAGAAGTGCTTATATTCTCACTTTTCAGTTGGTTCAAGCTATCTAAGCGACTTTTTACAGTCAAAACAAAAATGACAATCGCCCAAAAAGTGACAAATCCAATCCAGACAAGTTCAATTAATCCCTTACCTTCGATATATGCCCACACTAACGCGTAACAAACAATGAGGATTGCCAACGCTTCAAAGCACACATTAAACTTTAAAATTGCACTGTGCCTTTTATGTCGTTTCAGTAACTGATCCATATGTGGTTGAGGCTTTTTTTCCGTTGATTGCCAAAGGGATGACAATTGTTCAAATTCATTATTATCCATTAGTTCATACCTGCTAGTAATGTTGATAATTGCTCTTTTGCTCGGTGTAGCCTCACACCGACATTTGCTTCGCTTATCCCTAACACTTCACTCATTTCTATGTTATTTAAGTCCTCTAATTTCAGCAGCATAACTTGCCTTAAACTGAGTGGCAGCTTGTTGACCGCAATGATCAATTGATGTTGCCTTTGCGCTTGTAAAGCGCTTTTCTCTGGTGTTGGAGATTCGCAAAGTGTTGTTTCGTCCAATTCATCTTCTGAAATTTTACTATGTCGTCTTATGTGATCAATTGCCGTATTGTGAATTACACGGTAAATATACGTATTGAGTGAACATTGATAGTTAAACCCCTCTAGCGATCGCCAAACAGATAGCGCCATCTCTTGTGCCAATTCATCTGATAAAGCAGGTCGACTTTCGTACCCTGATGCGGCACGACTTATTTGTGGCCAAAACTGCGAGATGACTTCTTCTTTATCTACGTCCTTGGTGATACTTACCAACGATCTACGCCTCCAAGTTGTTTTTATTATTAGTCGTTGCAGAAACGCAATCATTACAAAAAATTTAGATTTTTTATATCCCTTATTGCTGTTGATTGTATAACGAATGAAAAAACTTAAAAAAGTTTGTAATGATTATTTTTTTTGCACGACTA
This sequence comes from Pseudoalteromonas sp. MMG033, assembly GCF_057197785.1. NCBI lineage: Bacteria > Pseudomonadati > Pseudomonadota > Gammaproteobacteria > Alteromonadales > Pseudoalteromonadaceae > Pseudoalteromonas > Pseudoalteromonas sp. MMG033. Next base: position 3,917,788 of record NZ_CM170070.1, on the reverse strand, counting down.
ACCAGATCAAACAACTCATTTACTTAATTATAAAGGAAGCAAAAATGCAAACTTTGAAAAAGTTACTACATATGAATAAAAAGCGCGTACTAAGAACAATTTGGCTTGTCGTTACTTTAAGCTGGTTCGCTATGTTTGCTGTACTTTTTAGTACTGAGACTAAAAGTATGCATATCACCGCAGTTACTATTGCAGCAATCATAACTGAATTAGCAATATGGTGTACTGCTGCGGTGTTAGGTGTCGCTGTTGTTGACGGTAGAAAAGCAATTATTCGTGCGATTAAAAACAAACTCACTGGCCAGCGTGGCCTTAGTAATTAATCGATTAGAGGTTCTAAATATGAAATCATTAAATATAAATGAAAAAAAATTGGTTGCAGCTTGGGTGTTATGTATTTTTTGCTGGGCCAATACAGCACTTGTGATGTCATTCTCTCCTTTTACATTCCTTGAAGTGAGCGCTTTGTGTTTTGCTGTTGTTGTAACACAACTCACAATTTATTGGACAAAGAAAGTAGGCGAAAACAACCCTATGGTTGCGTCAGTTTATAAAAGTCTAATAGGTGATTAAGTTTATAAAGAGTTGGAGATAACTAGTTCCAACTCTTTTAATTCTCCTGCCCTAAATATTTATTCAATGATTCATATAAAACTGTTTGGTCTATGGGCTTGGCTACGTGAAAAGTAAATCCGCTTTGCTTATATTTTTCAATATCTGTACTCATTACATTAGTGGTAAGCGCTATTATTGGTACTTCTTGATTTTCAATTCTTATTATTTCACAAGCTTCGATACCGCTCATTTTTGGCATTTGAATATCCATCAGGATGATATCAGGTAGTCTTTTTATATATAATTCAACTGCTTCAACACCATCTTTCGCGACATCAAATTGAGCCATTGTCTTTTCAAGCATTGCACTTATTACTCTCATATTAATGGCATCATCTTCAGCAACTAAGATATAAGTGTTTGATAAATTTGGTGCTGTCAACGTCTGAACAGCGCTAGGTGTGCAGCTGCGAGAGATTTTATGTTGAAGCTTTTTCAGTGGTAATGTAACACGAATGTCAGTCCCTACCCCTTCACTGCTATTTACCTCTATTTGGCCATCCATCAAGGATATCAAATTTTGAGTAATAGCCATACCTAATCCTGTTCCTCCAAACTTGCGAGTTATTGAATTATCTGCCTGCTTAAAGCGCATAAACAAATTATCTAACCCAAGTTTAGACATACCTATTCCGGTGTCTTTTATCTCGAAAACAAGTAGGTATTGTCCCTCACTTTGAATTTGGTCGATGTTGACAGTTACAGAACCTTCTTCGTTAAACTTCACAGCGTTAGAGATCAAGTTTATCAAAATTTGTCTAATCCTAACTGAGTCGCCAAGCCACATGCTGTGCTTAATTGTATCTGCGCGAATTATGTGAAATGAAAGAGACTTTTGTTTTGCTTGTGATGAAAAATCTGCTTCAAGTGGATCAACAATGCTATCTATTGAAAACTCGGTTACTTCTAAAGAAAGTTGGTTTGCTTCAACTTTCGAAAAACCGAGTATATCACTAATAATACGAAGTAAATTTTTACAGGAGAACAGTGCGATAGACACTGTTTCTAAGTGACGCTTGTCAGTTATACAAGACTGAAGGTGTTGTAGTGAGCCCATTACTCCGTTTAATGGTGTTCTAATTTCATGGCTCATATTGGCTAAAAAATCTGACTTTGCTTTTGAGGCCTGCTGTGCTTCTATCGTTAAGGTGTGCTCTTTTTCAAAGGCGGCTCTGAGCCTAAAAAAATATAAAACTAATACCCCGATAAATATCATTACACTTATAACATTGACAGTATGAGCAATCACAAAGTTGTTGTTTAGCTGTTGTTCTTCCTTACTTATTCGAGCTCGGCTATCTAAATGAAACCTAGACAACGCGGCTAACGCGTTTGTGTCATCAACTTGAACGGCTCTGTCTATTTCTTCACTCGAAGCACCTTGTTCAATCAATTTTAGTGTCAGTGTGAGATTGTGTTCGTATTCGAGTACTACGCTTCTGATTATTTGTAGCGACTTGCTGTCATACTGCTCATACTTTTGAAGTTTTGTTATGAGCGCTTTAATTTCGTAGATCGATTGTCTTAGCTTAGATTCATAGCGAGATTTGTCTTTACGTAACACTAGGTTTTTAAAGTCATGTATGAATCCGCCATAACCTAAATGCTGAACAAGATCATCATGCAAATAGTAAACTTCGTAAATATCTTTGGAATAATAACGCCACTGATTTTCAACTTTGTGATAAAAAAATAATGAAACCAAAGTCAGCCCTACGCCGATTAAGATCACAAGAGAAAACTTTAAGCGTAAGCTATTCAGGGCGTTACTGGTTTTTGTTGTCCGTAAAACAGTCCTTATAAACTTACACTATCGCTTAAGCCATAGAAACTTACCATTAATCTCTTACGCCATGAGATGTCTTAGCTATTAATACTAGCCAAAAGATTATCAATGTGCATTTCCCTGCATTTAAGTGTTGATGATTGCTATTTCTGTTGATTCAAATCCGGTATGTCTAACAAAAAATCAGTGCTGCCTATGTCAATTTCAAGTTGGTTAAACAAGGTTGATAATTGGCCTCTGTGGTGAGTTTGGTGGTTAAACATATGTGATACCAACTCACTAAATTCTCGGGTGCTTTTCTCACCTAGAGAATTGCTATAACTCAAGGTTTTGTGAAAATCGCACTCTTGTGCTTCATTATTCAACCAATGCAAAATTGTTTGGTCCAAACGCTGCCTGACAGCGATCAGGTCTTCAAACTGATTAAACAAAATTTCATCAAGGCTAGATGGATAAGGCAACTCGCTTAGTTCGGAAAGAGATTGAAAACGATTAGAGTGCTTAGAAAATCTTAATAACCAAATTAAGTCACCTATGATGAGGTGATTAAAAGTCCCCAGTATTGAGCTAAAAAATGCCCCTTTGTCTTCAATTAGCTGTTCGTGAGTTAAGGTATGAGCAGCTTGAATGAGTTGTTCATTCATTCTGCGGTTATACAAAGCCATTAATTTGAAGTGTTTGATATGCAGCATACTCTTTTAACTTAGCACGTTTAAATAGTTAATTTTCGGATTAAGTAATATAACTAACTTTAATAGTCTCGATTTGGCTTAAATATACCATTTAAATTAAACCTTATATTTATGCTTTTTTTGTTAGCCTATGCTAGAATCCGTCGCCATCCAACTGATTACATTGATAATTATTATATGGAGTTAATTTTTAGTGTCAGATTCAATTACAAATGAAAATATTCAAGAAACTGTTAATAATGACGCAGTATCATTAGTTAAAATTTTAAATGATATTAGAGAGGTTCACCCAAATACAGCGTGTATTACAGGCGAAATCGTCTCTCTACATTACTATAAGCGCCAATTTAATAAAAAAGAAGAGAAAAAAACACAAAGTTTCGATTATGCATATTGGTGGGTTGAAGTAAAAGATGAAAACGGCAACATCATACAAACCTCAATATCTAGTGAATCTGATTTACTCCAAAACCTAAAAAAAGGCGACTTAATTAGCCTAATATCCTTTCTCGATACACAATTAACATACGATATCGTTTCCTCAGAGGCCAGAAACTTAGTCACAAACAACTCTATCGCAGAGGTAACCGTGATTCATGGTAAAAAATCAAACCAGTGGATAATGAATAACACAGCTTACCCTCACCCAGGATGGAGTAAGCCTCGTTTTTTCACTTTTGGACTTCTCTTAATGCTTTTTGCATTTTTCGAGCAAAATCATGAATTTATTATGTATGGAATGATTTTGACTCCTATTGTTTTTCTAATCGAATGTCTATTTTCGTTTAAATCGTATAATAAAGAAAAGTCGGCTTATAAGCTTGTTTTAGGTAGTTTGGATAATTTATCGGATTTACTTGGGCAAGCTGCACTTTCGCAACGACCCCTTCAAAATTCTCCTTCTGTTGAAAAGGTAAATAGCAAACTATGTGTAGAACAGCCTCAGGCTGCCCAAGCATTAGTAGATAAAAAGCGAAAAGAGCAAGAAAGACTTGCCTCTATGTATGTTAAAGAGTACACAGAGACATATGAACACAACTGTATGTATGATTCAAACTATAAAGCAGATGTCTATTGTAGGCTTCACGTTGCTAAGGTCATTGATACTAAAAGAAAAGTTAATGTTAATAATGGCAAATATGAGGAGAAAACTTATTCAACAGAAAAAGTTTACAACACGGAAACACATTATATTGACGGTCAGTGGGTAAAAGAAAAATCTGTTGATTATGTTCAAGTTGTTGATACCCATACCCATGAAACTCGAAGTGCAAATATGGTCGGTCATGCAGTTTTAGAAAGCCTATCAGGGAAAGTACTTACACAGCGTTTACCTGAAAAAATGTTAAGTAACCTAGATATAGGTGATTGGGTAATTTTTGCTGACTCACATGCTGTATTTGAATCCGGAAAAGAAATTTATTCTTTAGAATATTTTTCAAATATAGATAAGCACACTTGGGACTCTGAAAAATCATTTATGGAATACGAAGATACAAAATGTGAAAAAATGCTCTCTGCCATCTTTAAGTTAATTGGTATGTGTGTTTTAGTCGCGATTGCTGTATTTTCTTATCAATCAGACTGGTCATTATTTCCTGCATTAGCATTGATACCTTACGTAATATATTACTTCTATAAAAGAAATACTTTTTGCAACATTTACAACAAAAACATTGATAATCGCCGTGATGTTTTAAACAAAATATCTGTTTCTATTGATGGCATTAACGAAGATAGAGAGCAGATTAAAGCTCACCTGAATAAGCTAGACGCTATTATCTAATCTTTTAATTATTAGCCAACCAGCTATACAGGTTGGCTAATATTCGCTTCAAGCTCTTCTATAACCTTATACTCTAACTATTTCGCATCGTCTGAAATTTATCAATCTATAGTTTGTGATAAGGCATTGGTTGCAAAACTATTTTGAAAGATATACTGCAATAAAAGAAATAAACAAAAAGGTTAGCACGATTTTTAGCTATGTTTTGCTCTTGCGCAATATAAGATGTAAATACTTCAACGACACCTTCTTTTTAGGCATGAAAAAAGTCTTTGTTGAAAAGTAACCTGTAAACTGTGCTGTGAAAACAGTCATTCGCTCAAAAAGGCGCTTGGTTCAGAAAATCTATAATCGACCAACTTACTACTTTCTCTCTTGCTACCTCAATAAGCAAATTTATACTGGTGTTGATCTGACTCATCTGGTACCTCAGACATTATTTATACACAAATCAGTGGTTGAATTGGCAGCGCTTCTGGGACATGGAAAAGAACTTCATCGTACTCTGCAAACTGTTAACCAGCATATCTGAAATTAAGCGGCAATGCTCAGCCTTGGAGCTCGAAAAAGCGGCAACTTGTCGCCATGCTAATTTTTGCTTTATGTTACACATTGTATTTTATGTAAATTTTTTATTTCTTCGATTGGCCTGTTACTTGCTAAGTATTTGTTACTGAGATAAGGAGATAAGTCATGATTTTAAACTCGAACCCATACCAAGTAACGAATGCGGCTTCCCAGTACCAGCAAACACAAGCTGTTAGCAATAAAGAGTCTACTCAAGCTTCTACACAAACAGATAAAACGGAACAGTCTTCAAATGAGCCACAAAGAAAGCTTGCATGGGAAGGATTTAGAGAAAAAGTAGAATCAGACCCCTCTTTTGCAGCTGAGATAGCAGAAGCTGTGACATTTATCCCTAATAAAATGATGATTAATCTTAATGAAGCGCCACCGCTAAACGATGTAGAGGCGTTTGCAAAGTGGGCAAGCAAATCAGATAAATTTGATAAAGAAGCAGTTGTAGTTACAGAGCAGCGTATCGAAATATATAACAAAATGAAAAATGAAGGCGCTACTGATGCTGAAATTTTCAATCGGATTATGGATTTTAATAGAGCGCTACCACTAGATTACCAAGTTAAAGCAGGTATGTTAGCAGTAGACACTCATGCTTAGGCTAAAACCTTTATATCAAAGGTTTAAAAGCTGTAATTTACTATTACTTGACTATTTCCACCGTAGGCTGGAGGTGACAGTGCACTACCGTTTCCAGCTACGCCAAATGCGAAGAAAAATGGTTTATTTGCAGCTTTGTTTCTAAATTGTTCTAAACGTCCAGATCTACGACCAGTCACGTCCGCACAAGTTGAGGTGCTATTCCAGCAGAGGTACGCGCGCATGCCGCTTGGTAAATATGAATAGTTGTAGTAATAGTTCACTACTGTAATTTTGGCACTCGATGATACAGCACCAACTACTGGCAAGTTTAAGAATGAGTATCGACCAGAGTTGTATAGAGATGGTGCGTTGCCATTGCTTGCATACGCGCCACCGCTAATATTTATTGGTTCAGCCGCTTGCTCTTCTATTACTTCACTTTTAAAAGGCGCTTGTACACCATTTATTGAAGGTAAAGCACCTAGTTGAGCATTTGCAGCCCCAGCAAATAATACGCTAGACGTTACGATTGCAGAAAGATATGTACTGACTTTTACTGTCATTTTCCTTTTCCTCTATTCCATAAAAAGTGCATCCACATTAATAAACTCATTAGAAACATGTCAATAATGCATGATTAAATTTCAATCAATATGAAAGGGGGAAATACGTTTAGCTATCTTTTTTGTATACATCTTTTTAATAGAATAAAAATTCTACTCATTACAAAATCACAATAAGAACTTTCCCTTTCACCTCGTTATAATAAGGCTAACTTGTCATAACGTAGTTGTTTATTACCCTATAAATGAGTACGACTTTACAGGTTAAATGACAGAAGTATCGTATAATTTAAATAACAGAAGCATAACTTTTAATAATTTTAGAATTTTACACCCTTAACTGTCTTCAAACAGGAAAATATCTACTCAAAAATGGAATTTTGAATTATCAATAAAATCACGATAGTTGTAACGTCAAATGTTAAAAAAAATAAAAAGGTGAAAGGTTATTACCATTACTATGCTGAAACAGTCACATCAACTGACTTTAAGATGTGGCTTATGTTTCGAATGTCATACTATTGTCATTTTATAAATCAATGATTTTTTCGTACCTATTATGGACCTTGAATTAATTCAAGCATCAGATATAGAATTTGGGCACGAAAAATGAAATCGCTAAACATAGGTGTTAATGTAATCTGAAGTCTCAGCTAGAAGCTTGTCGTAATTATCGGGGTGCGCCAGGTTTTTACTTCCCCAACTTGTTGCCATCTTAAATAATTCAGATTGCTTGTCTCGCAAAGCAGCTAAGTCTGTCATGATCTCTTTAGCCGACTTGCCCTCTCCTTCTCCATGTTTGATAATTGCCAATTCTTCCTTGTGAAATAGCTCAGCCTCGTGATTAAAATGGCTAATCGCTCTTGATACACGGCCATGCATTTCTTCGACATTATGTGAATTTAAGATGTCTTCCATTCTAAACATGGCTGTTGGGGGGCCGTATTTCTTGATTGCATCAATAGATTGGGCAAGCTTTTCTTCACTTGCTGAATCTATATATTTAAGGTACTCGTTTCTATTATCAGGCTCTTGGGTCGTGCTAACTGAACCTGATGTTGAGCGTTGAACACTTGTAGGTTTATGTTTGATTTCATAAGCACCTTGAGTACTGACCCGATCACTCACATTCATAATAATTTCCTTTTAAAATATTTATCTGCCGCATATGTAATTAAAAAGCGTCATTACTTGCCTGACTATTAATTAAGCAAGTGCCATTCCAAGGTGTTTTACAAAATTAGGTCAAGAGTCATACGTTTTCTTATTTATTTTCAAATTAAATTTAAGTGTTTGTAACTTTTAAAGACTAAATTACATACGCGCTGTAAATGTGTAATTAAATAAAAAATAAGGAAATCTATAATGAAAAAACTAGCACTACTTTCTCTTTTATTACTAGCGAGCACAGCACAAGCTAAAGAAGTCACTTGCTCAGATAAAATCAGTAGTATCAGTATGCAGTCAAATGGATCTGTTTGGATTTGGCCTGATAGACATGAAACCCTTAAATTGGAGCCTACTCACCCTAATTTCTACGAGTATCTTGGCATGATGTTTTATGCAATGAAGTCAGATAAAACAGTTGTCTATAAAGCTGACAACGGAGAGCATATTTCAAACAAATGCCATGATACAAAGTTTGGTTTATATCCGCTGCATGATGTTCTAAGAATGAACTAACTATCACCGATATGAATTCTGAAATGCACTTGCGCTGTGAGTGCATTATTATATTCCCAAAAAAATAATTTAACGAATATAAATTTAAATTTTTGAAGTAAAGGAGCAGTTGTTTAGATATAATACTCTAAAAACAAATGGATTTTATGACATGATTAAAAAATTTGCCCTCTCTACCTTTTTATGTCTCTCTTTTCACTCATTTTCAAGCCCGCTGTTAAATGTAGAATTGACTACAAATAAAGCTGAAGTCTGTACCGAATTCTTAGTTGCTTACCAAAAAGAATATAAACAAAACACTAATGTGGATTTTAGAAGTTGGTTGTCACCATCATTTCGAGATGGCACTCAAATAAACCATAATAATATAGATACCTTTGACATCCCCATTGAATCAAACTTTTCTGTCAAGAGTGCTCCATTTTCTTCGTTTAAACTGTTCCCATCCTTTAAATACCATTTTCAAGCTAAAGATAATATTAGGCAGGAGCTTTACATTACTCATTTAGAGTCTGTAAACAACCTTAGTATTTTATACACAGTTAAAAGAGTTTTTTCACAGAGCCCAAACAATTGGCAGCGCACTTTTTACATTGCAAAGCGTGATAACATCGCTGAGTACTTAAACAGTATCACAGTAAACAGACCATTTAGTATTGATCGTGAGCTATCTGAGATCCTACAAGTCACGGATATTTCTTTCCCATTTGAACATCAGGGAAATGCTTATTACATCAAAGACAATAACAAGGTTATTGCACTTACAGAAGCGTTAGAACATGAGGTCGTTTGTGAAGTTGAAGAAACTAGATTACCAGTATTAATATCGCTGAACGCGCTAAACAAACTGGCACATCAATCTATTATGACTAAAGGCAACCCTATGTTGATGGGGTCTTGGGGAAGCCCGTATTTTGTAATAAAAAAACCATTTGAAGCGTATTTGAAAACACCTAGTTCATTGAAAGTAAAAGGTGAAGGCGGTTGTGATAAAAACGCTGCTATCTGCGCGAGGAAAAAACAGGTTGATAATATCTTGGCATTATTTGGCAATGTGGATGCATGGAGTCATCGAGAGTTACTCACACTAAAAAACCATATGGCAGACGCACAACTACAAGTTGCGCATTTTTACATGTCATATCATAAATATGACAAAGACAAAGCCCACTTTTATGCGCAAACATTGATATATCAATTCTTAGGAAGATTACTCGCTCCCTATCAAGGTTATATGGATTTAAAAGCGGGCTCTCCTCAGTATTTTAAAGCGCAATATTTACTGAACGACTTAAGTGCAGAAGAATTTGCTCAAGCAGCAGCCTATAAGAACTGGTTTAACAAAACATATTTAATGTTAGCCGCACATTTCAACGATCTAGACACCGTTAATGCCTTAATAGCTGCTGGCACGGATATTAACGCCGTCACGTTTATCGATGAAGACGACGAATACAGTAGTTCGGGTGCTTTTATTAATGATGTAAAAAGGCTTAATCGTTCAGCGCTCACTTATGCTGCGGAGAATGCTTCTTTAGAAGTGATCAATGCACTTATCGCCGCAGGAGCGGATAAAACGCTAGTCGACTCGCAAGGCAATGACTTATCATTTTATTTTACAAAAAACCCAAGGCCAAAGGTGGCAGAGCAGGCATCAGAATTTAAATTAATTAAAGGCCAAAAAACCTCTGCTCAAATTACGGCTAGTTTTGATTGTAAATTGGCAAAATCAAAACAAGAAAAAGCGATTTGCTCCAGTGCTGGACTCGCGCTGTACGACAGAGAGCTCACAGCAGCATATAAACGGTTAAGAAACACAGAGCATGCCGATCATGTTCGCCAAACACAGCGCCTTTGGCTGAAAAATATTAGACAGCATAGTAAGACATTGAGCCAAGAAGAGACTCAAGAATACTTGAAAGCACAATATCGTGCGCGTATCCGCGCTATGCATAACTTACTGAGCATTTATTGATCAGAGTAAGTTGCTAAAATGTTAAAAGCATCCTAGTTTAGATTTGATACTCACAATCGGAGAAACTCTATGAAGGTAATTATTTTAGCATTGGCTTTAGGGGTTACAGGTGCCGCAGTGGCAACTGATCATGTTTCCCATGATAAGCATGAGCATAAGCATGGATATAACTGCGGCCATGCAGCCGAATGGCATGTTGACCATTTTGATTACAACCACAGTGGTCATGACCATCACAATCATGCCGGCGAGGTTCATGAGGCTAAAATCAAAGTCCATGAAAAGCATAAACACGGCCATGGCTTAGATTGCGGTCACAAGCGCCGTGTTGAACAAGGCCGTGTGGAATATAGTCATAATGGACATTGGCACCATCAGCACGGTGCACATTTCCATGAGAATCATGGTTAAATAGCATTCAATATCAAGCCCAGACTTATCTGGGCTATTTCTGAAATATATCCTGTGTACTTCTCTCACTATTCTATAAAAACTGCTTTTTAACATAATTTTATTATGTTGTATTTTAAGCTAAGCTTATTACATTCGATTACGAGAAACGTAAACATATAACTGAAATAACACTTTCAAGAGTACATACTTCCACTTATTGAACAAAATTAAAAATTCACTATAAATTAGACTGATGTTCTATTTATTAGAATGAAACTATAAAAAATTACGGTATTTAATTAATGAACCATTCTAATATATAGAACAAATGTTATTTCAGAGCTTTATTAAGTAGCGGAGTGTTCACTTTATTTTTAAACCTTTCCATTAAATTGAGCAATTTGGGGGCGATGATGTTCTGACAAAATGGTCTATCCGGTGCGGTATAAAAATAATCTTGGTAATGCTCAGGTGATAGCTTAAATTCATTAAGTAATAATGCTTGCGTAATTATGGGTTGCTCAAATTGCTTTTGAAGTACTGACAATACACCTTTTACTTCAGTTTGCTGCTCGGTGCTGTAGCAATAAATAGCACTTCTATACTTATCTCTTTTTGAATGGTTTGAAGTTGAACTATGAGAAAAAAGGTGTATCTCAACCAAATCAGCTAAGGTGATGATGTTTTTATCAAATGCCAAGCATTTCCCTTCAGAAAACCATTCGTTGTTATCAAAGCTGTTTATCCAGCCCTGCTCTACTTTTTCAACGCCAATTAATGAGCGAAATATCGCCTCAGTACACCAGTAACAGCTTCCCCCCAAACCCAGCTTAGTTTTCAAAACAACCTCTCAATAAACACAGAATACCGTTTATATGATTTAGCATAACAATCACTCCCCATATAAAGGATAAATTATTCGATTAAAAACTGCCTGCATAATTAAAATAGGTGCAGTCAAACTCAAAATCTATATAATTAAGCGTTTTTTGGGAGCCTAAAGTTTGCTGTCTCGATACAAATTTACACTATTTGGCGTTATAGCTGTACTGCTGTGGAGTGCTGTTTTACACATCGTACGTATCGTGAGTGAGGACTTTGGCCCGATTGGCGGTGCTGCGCTGGTATACACCTACTCTGCGTTATTTTTGGTCGCCTTTTCCGGACTCCCAAATATCAAAAAATACCCAAAACGTTATGTTGTTATTGGTGGCTTTCTTTTTGTTGCATATGAATTATGTCTTTCACTGTCACTTGGCTTTGCTAACTCCAGAGAGCAATCCGCACAAGTACTGATTGTTAATTATCTTTGGCCTTTATTCACCATTTTAGGCGCGGTAATTTGTAAACATAGTAAAGCCAATCTCCAGTTATTGATCCCAGGCAGTATTATAGCCTTCATCGGTGTGTGTTTTGTCGTTTCGGGTGAGTCAAACCTGTTTGCAGGGATGTTGGCAAATATCATGAGTAACCCATTGGCATTTGTACTTACCTTTAGTGGGGCAATTATTTGGGCAATATACTGTAACTTAACCAAGACTATGTCTAACGGCGAAAACGCAATTACGCTCTTTTTCATTTTTACGGCATGCACATTGTGGCTAAAATGGTACCTATTGGACGCTGGTTTCTCGTCAGGCTTTTCCTTCAAAAGTGTCTTTATGCTGGTGCTGGCCGGTGGTGGAATGGCGCTAGGCTATGGCCTTTGGAATAAAGCCATTATTGGCGGCAATATGATCTTACTTGCAGCCATCTCTTATTTTACCCCGGTTTTCTCCGGTATCTTCGCTGCTATTATTTTAGGTGTGACTTTGCAGCAAAGTTTTTGGTTCGGTGTTGTCGCCGTAACGATTGGCTCTTTATTATGCTGGCAATCAACACGCTATAAAAATCAACAAATTAGCCAGGTACAAACTGTGCTAGACAATACTGAATAAATATACATATAATTTGATACAAACATACCGCTTGGATCAACAATATATGACGCCGTTAGTCGATACGCTAAAACAACTCAGATATCTCATCGCCCATTTAGATGATGAGACTTTGCAAAGTGAATACCCCGCAATGGCAGAGTTTTTAAATGATAATCGGCTTGAAGAAAATGTATGTTTGGACGAGTTAAAGTTTCTTTATCAGTTTTTATACGTTTATGGGCGCAAATCAGAGGCAACATTCAATCGCTTTAGAAATGAGATAGAGCGTTTTCATCTTTGGAGTTGGCTCATTCAAGAAAAATCTGTATTTGAACTTAAACGTGAAGACATAGAAGCGTATGTTGATTTTGTTGTCGAGCCAGATAAAGCTTGGCTTGCAGACTCTGTGCAGTGGCGGTTTAAAAATCATGAAGGCACTCGACAAGTTAACTCTAATTGGCGCCCTTTTGTTTTTAAAGAAAATGGCGTGAGCCAGCAAACGCTCGCATCCATGTTCACGGCGCTTAATGTCTTCTATAAATTTGCAATTTTAGAGGAAAAATCATTCACCAACTTTGTGCCTGTTGTTAAAAAGAACTGTCCTTATTTGGTCGTACAGTCACAAATTAAGCTCCCTGACACACTGAGTGATTTGCAATGGGAATATGTCTTTGGTGTGACTAAAGACTTGTGTGAGCAAAACCCAAAACTTGAAAGAAACCTGTTTACCCTTGCGTGCCTAAAAGGGCTTTATCTACGTATATCAGAGCTATCTGAGCGTCCCCAATGGTCCCCTGTAATGAGTCATTTCTGGCAAGATCAGGATGGCTTTTGGTTTTTAAGAATTATGGGTAAAGGTAATAAGCTTCGTGATGTCACATTGAGTGATGACTTTGTTGAATACCTCAAAAGATATAGACAGTCGCGCGGTTTAACCTCCCTTCCCCGTGTTGATGAGCCTCACCCAATTATTCATAAACTACGTGGACAAGGCGGCATGAATGTTCGCCAATTAAGACGTATCGTACAAGAGAGTTTTGACTTAGCCATTGATAAGTTGAAACAAGATGGTTTTAGTGAAGAATCTGAGAACTTAGAAGCTGCGACCAGTCATTGGTTAAGGCACACTGGTGCCACTCATGATGCCCAAACACGACCGTTAAAGCACTTATCTGAAGATCTTGGCCATTCAAAAATTGCGACAACTGACCAGATCTATATTCAAACGAATATAAAAGAGCGCGCAAAGTCTGGCGTTAAGCGGAAATTGTAAACTCGATTTTTTACCCATGCTGTGCATCATTGCATTGTATGTACAGCAGCTTAGTATTTACCTACTCGACCTTCAATCTAAACCTTCTATTCCTTTGATAAAATTTGATTATAAGTAATATGCACTTATGTTAAACATTATTAAAGTATATTTATGTATGATGTGTTCTTTTTGGTAAGCTTTAAAGGGCCGTGGGGCCCTTTTGTTATCTCTTGAATCTTACCACAAGCTCATGCATATCTTTAGCAACGCGTGTTAGTTCTTCACTAATTTCTTGGCTTTCTTGTGAGCTCGTAACGCTTGAATTGGCCAACGAAGCAATATTAACGACTTGCTTATTAATATCTTCAGAAACAGTCGCTTGTTCTTCTACAGCAGCAGCTATTTGCATACTGTTCACGCTCATTGTTTCAATCAAAGAGTAAATATGCTCAATTTTTTGTGTTGAAGCATTTAACTTCTCAATACCAAGTTGAGATTCAGTCTCACCCCGCTGAGCGATCACTTCTGACTCTTGCGTACTTTGAGTTAACTCATCGATGATTGCATGGATCTCTTTAGTAGACTCTTGCGTACGCTGTGCTAGATGTCTAACTTCATCAGCCACCACGGCAAAGCCTCTACCCTGCTCTCCTGCTCGGGCCGCCTCAATGGCCGCATTTAAAGCAAGTAGGTTAGTTTGCTCAGCGATTTGCTCAATGATTTGTGCTGCATCTGCAATTTTACTTGTTTGACGCGCTACGCCTAATACTGAGTCTTTTATGTCAATCACAGTTGAACCAAGACTTTCAATTGACGCTTTAGTCTCTTCAGAGCTTTTAGCACCTTCTTTTGCAAGCTCAAGCGCATCGGTTGCATCCGCTGAAGTAGATTGCACGTTTTGCGAGACTTCATGAATAGTCGTTGCCATCTCATTCATAGCAGTTGCAACCAACTCGGTTTCTTGTTGCTGCTGAGTAAGTTGCTCGGTTGTTGAACGACTTTTATCTGTTGTTTGCTCTGCACCGGATGTAACTTGGTTTGACGCATGTTCAATTCGTGTAATCACCGTGTCTAAATGCGCGTGCTCACTTAATAGTTTTACGTGCAATTCAGCCATTTTCCCTTGCCAAGGTGAGTACACTTGTTTAGATACATCATCGCAAAAACTGTGTTTTAAAACTTGGTTAATTCTTTCGAGTTGCTCATTATCACGATACCGGTTGTATCCGAAGATCGCTACACTATTGAGCATAAGCCACGCAAAAGCACCTGATTCGGATCCAAACGCGTACAAAGCGAGTGAGCTTGCAAATGCAGCAACAGGCCAAATCGTTCTTAATCTTGGTAGTTTAATCGCTGATTTCGTCCCGCTTTGAATAGAGCGATACAAGGCCTCTGCCCTTGCAATATTTTCACGGCTAGGACATGTTCTCACCGATTCATAACCGATAACTTGTCCGTTCTCCGTCATTGGAGTGACATAAGCATCTACCCAATAAAAATCACCGTTTTTACAACGGTTTTTGACCATTCCCATCCAAGGTTTACCAGCTTTTAGCTGCGTCCACATGGTTTTAAATGCCAATTCAGGCATATCAGGATGTCTGACTATATTATGAGGTTGGCCAATTAATTCTTCTTTTGAGTAGCCACTTATATTTATAAAGTGCTCATTACAGTCAATGATTGTACCTTTCAAATCAGTAACTGAAATCAGCTTATCTTCTGGTGCAAACCGCTGTTCACGATTTGTAACTGGTTGATTAACTCGCATTTAACTTAAAACTCTCTGCAAATTACGCTTAAACTCGACGCTGGATAGAGGAACATACGACTTATACCTGATATAAGCAACCTATTTTCACTCTATTACTACAATTTTAAGACGTATTGACATGATTTAAATTAAAAACGCCGCAGTTAGATCCAAATAAGCGTGTTTTACGTATACGCTTTACTGTAAAATACTACCCGTTTTAAAATGCCACCAAGGAGTGCTAAGTGTCCAGATTTTCGGCAATTACTGACAACCCTCATGAGAACCGTTTCAACAATAAAGTTGGCGTACTCGTCACCAATTTGGGCAGCCCTGACGCAGCGACCACACAAGCCCTTCGAATTTATTTAAGAGAATTTCTATCAGATCCACGTATTGTAGAAATTCCACGCATTATTTGGATGATGATATTGCACGGTGTCATACTCAGGATCAGGCCAAGTAGGTCAGCCAAAGCATATCAAAGTATTTGGACCGAGGAAGGCTCGCCACTTATCGATATCACAAAGAAACAATGCCATAAACTGCGTGAATATTTAAAAGAGCAAGACCATAATGATGTCGAAGTGGTGATGGCGATGCGCTACGGCAATCCATCTATTGAAGCCGGTTTAGAAGAGTTACGTGAAAAAGGCATCACTAAAATTGTTGTACTACCACTTTACCCTCAATACTCGAGTGCAACGACAGGCTCAACATTTGATGCAGTCTCTCGGGTATTAACTAAATGGCGCTGGGTACCAGAGCTTCATTTTATTAATGGATATCACGGTAATGAGAAATATATTGAATCTCTAAGTAGCTCTGTTCAAGAGTATTTAGAGCACAACCCAACACCAGATAAAATATTATTCTCCTATCATGGTACGCCGAAAAAGTTTTTGACCAACGGCGACCCATACCATTGCTTTTGTCATTTAACGACAAATGCAGTCGTGGCTAAACTCGGCTTAGACAAAGATAAAGTAATGACCACCTTTCAAAGCCGATTTGGACGTGAAGAATGGCTGAAGCCCTACACTGACTTCACTCTCAAGGAGCTTGCTCAGTCAGGCACAAAACACATTGCCATCTTAAGCCCTGCATTCAGCGCAGATTGCTTAGAAACGCTGGAAGAGCTAGAGGAAGAAAATAGAGAGTATTTTATTGAAGCTGGCGGTAAACGATATGACTATATCCCTGCACTCAATGATAGAGATGACCACATAGAAGCGTTTTACGACATTCTAAAACCACATATCTGAATAGATGTTATTAGAGAGCTAGGTAATTCTGGCTCTCTCCTTTTGACTTGCCCATTAGACAACTTAAATAAAGCTTTTCATTAATAAAATTGTATTTAATGAAACCAAGTAACCAAATTAATATCAAACTGGACAGATTTAAAGTAGTCAATTTTTACCCATTAAAACCAAGGTGAATTAGGTTTTAATGGATTGAATGTTTTTATATCCTGTTAGAACTTAAGTTCAACAAATTAAACTCAATAGCGCTTTCACCGTTAAACTCTTCTAAAAGATGTATGCAAGCGCCGATTGGCCTTGCCGGGCTATAGTAATATCCTTGGATATGGTCACACCCGAGTTCATTTAGTACACTCAGCTGTGTTTCACTTTCAACTCCTTCAGCAATTACTTTGATCCCCAATTGCTTTGCCATATCAACTAAGCAAGAAATCATGATCTGCTTGCTTTTATCTTGCAGCAAACTATCAACAAAGGATTTATCAATTTTCAAGTAGTCTACTTGGTTTTCAATTAAGTGACTCAAAGATGAGTAACCGGTGCAGAAATCATCTAACGCAATTTTTACGCCTTTATCCCGTAAGTCTGCGAGTAATTTCCATGTATAATGATTAGTCGCCATCGACTCAGTTACTTCAACAGTCAAACTATTAAAAGGAATATTTGCTTTTTCGATAGCTTCAGTAATTAAATCAAACTGATTGTTGCTCACTTTAAATTCATTCACAGATCTGTTCACCGATATGCTCACGTCACTGTAGCCCAATGAATGAATTTTATTTAAATCCTGACACGCTTTTTTAAGCACAAAGTGCCCTATTTGCTGGATTAAACCGAACTCTTCAGCAATCGGTATAAATGCGCCTGGTGATATCATACCTTGCTCATCGTCAAACCAGCGAACGAGCGCCTCAAACTTAACAATCTTACCTGTTGATTGATCAACAATTGGCTGGTAATACACATTAAGCAACTCGTGCTTAATTGCATTTCTTAGTTTGTCTCTAAGCGCAATCTTATTGAGATAAGCATTTTGAATCTCTTGATTGTGCAGTGCTATATTACCTCTATTTGTCTTTTTTGCACTTTCTAGTGCGTGTGCAGCATTGCGAATAAACTTAGCTGCGGTAATGCGTTTGCGATAATCTAGCTGTGCAACTCCAATACTCGCTGTCAGCTCTATCGCTAATTCATTAAAAACATAAGGCTGTTTAAGCTTGTCACAAAGCTTAGAAGCAATGTCATAGGCACTTTGTTCATTGGTCGCATCTAGCAAAATTGCAAATTCATCCCCACCATAACGTGCAATCGTATCAGCGCGCCTCAAGCCATTTTTGAGACGCCTTGCGACTGAAATAAGCACCTTATCACCAATTTCAGGACCATAAATATCATTCACTTCTTTAAAGTGATCCAGGCCGATAAACAAAAGAGAACAAGGCTGCAATGTACTGCGGTTTTCTGAAATTCGAGACTCTAGGATATCCATAAAGCAACGACGATTAATTAATGCCGTCAGAGGTTCGTGATTAGCGTAAAATGTTAACTGCGCTTCGTTGCGTTTCCAGTCAGTGATGTCACGGAATATCGCAACATAATTTACGATTTCATCGTCTTCGTCTCTAACAATATTAAGTGTTAGCTCTTCGGGGAAGATTTGGCCGTTTTTTCTGCGGTTATATATCTCACCTTTCCAAGTTCCCTCTTTACTCAGCACTGCCCACATTTTTTCGTAAAATTCTGCACTGTGTTTACCTGAAGATAACACCGAGGGATTTCTGCCGAGAAGTTCAGTGTCAGAATATCCAGTTAAACGCTCAAACGCTCTGTTAACCATCACAATACGGTTTTTATGATCGGTTATCATGATGGCTTCCGTAGCATGTTCGAACACCACATTGGTTAGTTCAAGTTGCTTATTAAGCGCATAAATATATGAAATATCCTGCACGGATGCACAAAAAATGCGTTCATCTTCTTGCTCATCGGAACGCTCAATATGCCCTATAACTCTAAACAACCCTTTAAACTGACTTCTGTCTCGATGAGAAACGTTAATATCAATATGGTTTATCTGCCCATTTCTGAGCTTTTGCATCAGGACTCTGAGTGCTTTCTGATCTTTGCTTTTTAAACTCTCACAAAACAACTCAAAATCAATTTCTTGATCAGGCGCGTTGATGAGAGTTTGCATCTCTTGACTAAAGTTATGGATATTCCTACTGATGTTCCAAGACCAAGAACTAAGTCTTGCAATACGCTCACCTTTTGCAAGCTGCTTAACTAAAATCTCTTGTGAAGTAAGCTCTAAATTATGATTAAGCTCTGCACCCACCAGCAAACTCAGCTCTCTAAACCAATGTTTGTCGTCGTTCGATATTTCTATTTTTTCATCAAACAAGCAAACCATGATACCGATAGGCTTATGGTTCAACGCCCTAAGCGTTACACCAAGGTAACCGTCAATATCAAATATTTTTAAAATCTCATCTTCAGCATACATTTGCTGTAAGTTACAGCTAATAGAGCACACAGTTTGGCTGTCTTTCGCGTCTTTGCAAGGCGTCCCTTCAAGATCATAAATGATGTAATTGGACTTTTCTCCATTGACAGAGTACGCCACTGTCTTAACTCGCGTATCTGAATCAATGAATTTACCTATTAAACAATGAGCTGGTTTAAACTTCTCGTAAATCAAGTTTAGTGCCAATTCGTAACGTGCTTCGCTACTTGGCAAATTATAAAAAGTACTGAATGATAGCGTCATCGTTTAACAATCTTTTAATAATTATAGTTATTAATATGAACCGGAATTAATACAATTAGCAATGATAGATAATTAATATTTTAAGATATGAAGATAGATCAATAAAATATCAATAACAAGATTAATAAATATATATTCAACAATATTTCAACCTTTTAATACCCATTTTACCAAATATGGATACAAACATATTATTTTTCGAATAAAAATACCAATTAAAACGCAAAAAAAAACCGTCTTATTAAGACGGTTTTTAATTAATAAAAATTAAATTTATTCAATAATTGGTTGCACATCTAAGCCATAACCAAAGCTTACTGCAAGTATCAATACGATTGATGCTGCTAGCAATAGCTTACCAATCAATGGCAAACAGAATCTGAACCAGTGTGTATATGGTACGCCGGCCATACCAAGAATACCCATCAATACTGCGTTAGTTGGAATAATCATATTCGAGAAACCATCACCGAATTGATACGCTAATACTGCGACTTGACGTGGCACACCAACAAGATCACCAACCGGTACCATCAGAGGCATAGTGACATAAGCTTGACCAGAGCCAGAAGGAATAAATGTATTTAAGAAGGTTTGAATCACTAACATGCCCACTGCCGAAATTTCTGCAGCAACATGAGATAGCGGAGAAGACAAACTGTAAACCAGAGTATGAAGGATTTGGCCATCTTCAAGGATAAGCGCGATACCACGTGCTACACCGATTAATACAGCAGTCGTAACAAGCTCAGAAACACCATCGATAAAACGCTCTGCAGTCTCGTCAGCTGATAGTTTGCCGATAACCGCAATCACAACACCCCAGGCAACAAATAAGCCACCTAGTTCGTAAAGGTACCAGCCTTTAGTTGCTATTCCCCATACAGCAATACATAAAGTAACTATAAAACTGAATAGCACAGCTTGGTGGCGACCATTTAGTTTCGGGTAATTTGGTTTAGCTTGACCTTCAAGTGGACAAGGAACACCAATCATCATTGATTTGCTTGGGTCGTTTGATACTTTTTTAGCGTAGCTCCAAACATGATGAAAACCAATTAACACGAAAGGAACAAAAATAGCCAATCTAAGTTCAATACCAGAATAAACCGGGATATCTGCGATTTGTTGTGCAATAAGAACCGTAAATGGGTTAAACGCTGATACACCGTAGCCAATGCCGTAACCTGCTACGATCATGCCCACGGCTGTCATTGCGTCAAGCTTCATCGCCTTACACAGCGCAACTAGAATCAGTACAAATGGAATGTATTCACCAGCTGTTCCGATTGTGCTTGATGCCAATGCGAAACAAAAGACCACCATAAAAATAAGGCGCTGTGGCTTAGTTCCATGCTTTTCTAACAAACGACCTATCAATGCATCAACGGTACCTGTTGCACGAGCAATACTCAGTACACCACCTACGATTAATACGAAGAAAATAACATCTTGTGCTTGCGCAAATGCTTTAGGGATTGCAGTTAGGAGGTCCCAAGGAGTTAGAAATTCTTTTTGCTCAACGAGCTGATAAGTACCAGCGACGACCATTTGTCTACCGCTTTCAGTTACGCTTGTTTCAAAAAAGCCCTGAGGTACCACCCATGTGGCTAACAGGGCAACCACCATCATGCCGAGTAACAGCACGAGCGTATGTGGTACTTTCAAAGTCTGTCCCATTTACTACTCCAAATCAATAATATTATAATTTGGCGCGCATATTACCCACATTTAAGACAAAGATCATTGTCTAAGCTAAAAGTTTGTAAATGATTAGCTGTTTTATGTACAAAAAGACCATTTAGGCAGCTTCTAAACAGCAACTTTTATTTCTTCCGCTTTGCTTAGCTTGATATAGCGCTTTGTCAGCCATTTCAATTACCTTATCTATTTGCATTGAATTATTTGGCCACTGGGACACACCGATAGACACCGTCACTCTGATCCCATTAGGCATAGTGTGATTTGATATCAAGGTTCTCAATCTTTCAGCTGTTACCATTGCTTGTGAAAGAGACTGGTTGGGCATAAAAATTAAGAACTCTTCCCCACCTACCCGACAGCAAAAATCATCGGCTCTTGCATTTTGAATCATTAATTTCGCCAGTTCTTTTAGTACTTTATCGCCTGTGCAGTGACCATGACTATCATTGATTGATTTAAAGTGGTCAATATCAATTGCCAGCACGGAAAACCCGACTTTAGATTTAATCGTATTTTCGAGCCAAAGATCCAATGAAAGTCTATTATGTAAAGCGGTAAGCTTGTCAGTCTTTCTATCCGCATCAAGTGCTCTAATCACTTGCCGAACCGCACGGTGACTCTGTAATAAAGCACATTTAAGATTGGCAACCTCATAATACCATGCACTTACTCCTGCACCGGACACGTTCTTATTCTCTACCATTGTTAGTTGCTTTGCCAATACAGTCAGTGGTCTAGCAATTAAAAAACCTACAACGAAAACCCACCCGAGAATCACAATAGTAAAAGGTACGCTGGAGTAAACGACTGACCTATGTGTAAGTGCAAGTTGATTCAAAATTGAAATCAGTGGTCTTTGACTAACCACTCCCCATCCAGTCATTGGAATAGCAGCAAACCCAGCAATCATCTGCTTATCATTACTATTGACCAATTCCATTGCACCTGTTTGGCCGTTTAAAACGCGGTCAATTACGACATTATTAGATACGTGCTCTCCAATTCTATCTGGATCAGGGTGATACAAAATTCGATGCGCTTTATCTACCACGTATGAGTATGAACCATCTGCATAGTGATGCCTTCCAAGCAATCGATTAAGAATCGTATCACCATGGAGATAAATGCCCCCCGCAACAAAGCCAAGATACTGCCCCTGACTATCAAAAAGCGGATAAGTTGGGCTGATCATCAAATTGCCAGCGGGAGATACAAAAGGATCAAGCACGATGGGCTTTTGTAACATTACTTTATCTAGTTGTTGTGAAGAGATTGACTGACCGAGCACCGGCAGATCTGGACGTACAGCTATGATTTGACCAGCAGCACTCACGACAACCAACGAATCAAAGCTATTCGTTTGCGACAACAAACGATCTAATTCAGCATTGACCAGTTTTGTATCACTTATGTTTTCAGCGATATGAAACGCACTGACATTTAACTGACTATTTACTGATTGCAAAAAGAGCTGCGTTACCTCTGCAAGTTTTGTTGCATAGGTTTGATTGGCATGTAAGGTGTCTTTAATAAACGCCTCTTTATGAACTTGATAGCTGGCAATCAGCGTGTTTAATAGCGACAGTACAACACCGCAAGTTGCCAAAGCTAATATGAGTTTTTTTAAATCGATTCGAAGAATGTGTCTTAGCCCGCTTAGTAAATTTCTTTTAGCCATATACAATCATATGTTTTCCCTGCTCTAGCTGTATTTTAAAACCCTAATACAGGTAAAAAATTAACCTAGGTCAAGAAGCAAATCATTAATACAACTTTAATATTAATCCTTTAGTTTGAGTGACTTTATTGTGTAGCAATAGAAACCAAAATCTATTCCTGTTGATAACAGCAACTTAGGTTATCAACAGGAATAAAACGTTCCAAAAGCATGGTTTGTGTTCTATTTTCACTTTATAATATCGACTTAGATTTAGTTTAGGTTTATTTAATGGGTAAAAAGAGAAAATCAAACCCCTTAGTTACACACTTCACCATTGCGGCGGTTGTACTCGCTTTTTTGTGGTTAATAACTGAGGATAAGGATGTATTAGTACTCGGCAATTCTTTGGTATTGGTGTATGTTGTGTACGCACTCGCTTCCAGGTTTGTCGCTACGAAGAAAAAAAGCAAACATTCTTCGAAATAACGAAAAGAAGGAAGCAAACAAAAATAACAAGGAAACTTATGAAACAGCTCTGCGCCATTCCCTTCATGTTTTTAACCGCTTGTACACTTACCAAACCAATTGAGCAATCGACATATCAATTATGTGAACAAACGTTATACCAATATACTGAAATTAGAGATAAAGGCACGACTGATCAATATATTAGTTTATTTACTGAAAACGCAATCTTTAATGTAGAAAGACTGAATATCTCCTTGTCCGGCCATCAAGCACTGGCTTCAAGGTTTGAATCAGCCAGAAAAACAAAGAAATCAATTCACCTTATGACCAGCAGCCGAATCTTTTTAGATGAAGATTCAAACCTTAACGCCAATTCTAACTTCATTCTATACCTAAAAAACAAAAATAATGACAGTGATACAACGGTCATAGCAGGTCGCTATCTTGATAAACTCTCAGTGACAGAGAGCGCCTGTAAATTCAGCCACCGCGAAGTAATCGTTGATAGAATTGACACACTTTAACGACATGTTTTTTTCACATTACTTCTAAAATAGAAATTTTGGGCTACATTCTATTAAGCTATTGGATCGCGCGTTCAACATTAGCTGGAAGCGAGCATGGGTATTAAACAATAATTACAAGGATTTGACTGGTTGGTAGATGCAATAGCAAAACTGTTTTAATAACCTTGTAGGCATTGCTATGAACATGTATAAACCATTCCAAGGATTATGCTTGGGTTTGGCATTATTATCGTTGTCTGGCTGTTTAGATAATGATGATGACGATCCAGTCACTAATCCTACCCCTGTAGATCAAAGTACCAAAGTCACTGTCACCCCATCACTTGGTTTGATAAAAAATGCGGATATCCAATTACTAACATTGGCAAATAAGCAAGCAGTAGAAGGCGCGACAGGCTCAACCGGAGAAGATGGGACGGCAACCATCACTGTACCTAGCGGTACAACTGGCCCCTTCATTGTTGAAGTAAAGCCAACCAGCGAGTCTGAGTATTTCGACGAATCCAAAGGTCAATTCCTGCCGTTGCCATCGACCACAACATTACGTGCAGTGATGGCATCATTACAAGAGCAAGTCGGTGTCACCACCTTAACTGAGATTGCAGCCAACTCGATAATCTCAGCAAATGTGGTCGATGCGGATTCTGTGAATGCAGTCAATGAGCAAATAAAAAATGCGTTAGCGCCTGCACTTGACAACATTTTACAAGCACCGCAACTGGTTTCAGAAAACGTTGCAGGTTCTATTAACAATGACCAAGCAGGCATTTACGCAACAACGCTTGCGGGCCTTGCTAAGCTAGGTGCTACCCAAGACAATCCCGCCATCGCAATTTTAAACAGTTTAAAAGCTGATTTTCTAGATAACGTACTGGATGGAAAAGTAGGCGATCAAGTATTTGAAAACCCAGTTTACAATGCAGACACTTTTGTATCTGATTTATCAAACCAAATTAGCACATATGCCAATAGCTTCGGCGTAGAAGCGCTCTCAGCAGACGTAAATGGTATATTCTCTCTAAATAGCATCAAGAAAACATTAGAAGGCCTTGAGGAAATATTAAAAGACCTGAACTTAGATGATATTTCATTGGATTTTATACCTGGAGGTCTCATTCCAGGTGGCGATGATGATGACGATAACGACGATCAAGGTAACGATGATGTAGTTCCTACTTTGACCATTACAGGAACCTCTACTACTGCAGGCGTTTCCGTTAATTTGCCTGAAATTAAACTTGAGAATGTACCAGCGCCAAATCCTGAAGATTTGGATGCAATAGAGAAACAAATCAAAACTCAAATTGAGTCCCAAGGCATTACAGTTTCAGACTTTTCATTCAAACTCGTTAGTTCAGATGAAAGCAAGCTGGTAGTCAGTGTTCAATACACTCTTTCTACTCAAGGCGTCACTTCAACATCAGATCTCACTTACACTTGGACACCTGGTTATTCAGGCGATGATGACTCTGATGACAGCAGTGACATGTTACCTGATGCACTGAAAGGAAAATCCTTCACACTTACCTTTGCAATGAGCGCTAGTGGTGCGTCATATAACGATGGTCAAGTTGTACAATTTACTTTCTCAAGCTCTGGAGCTCTATTTATTGACCCTAACCCTGAAGCGAATGACGGCTCAGAAATTCAAATCAATGAATTTGAAAAAGTCGGGGCTGAATTTATTTATAAAGACGAGCAAAATGGCTTTAAATACGCAGTATCAGTATTAAATGAGAAGTTTCATGAAGTGAATTTAAGTACGCTTGAAAATGCTTTCTTGGGCCAATTCACAGAGAAATCAACAGACGGTCAAATAGAAAACCTTGAGCTAATTACTGGGTTTGCAAATACTTATTCAGTGACTGGAACTGGACATAGCCGAGGTACTGTCGTTATTGAATCTAATGGTACAATTGATTTTGATACGAGTGTGAGTTACGACTCATCGATGATAGTTGCTATTTTTGACAGACGCAGAGGGACTGATGGCACAGTTTTAGATGAGCCGAGAATTCAAGTAAATTACGGTGCCGATGATGATGGTCCTGTCATTATGCTTTTCCTTAATGAAGATTTAGAGTCTATCAAAATGATCAGATACCGTCATATTAATGAAGATATGCAAGTTGACGTGACGGTCGTTACACCAACCGGTGGTTCAAGAGATTAGAACGCCTAGTACCTACCTGATGAACTAAGTGCTTAGAAGTCTTATGTTCATCAGGCACTCTCTTTGCTGAACTAAGTAATAAGATTGGAACTTACTGGCTTTCAAGCCTCACCCCCCTCTACTATCGATGCGCCATTCCCGCCAACATACAAACTCTTTTGCTTCTTTGTTGCCTCGCAAAAACACCAAAGGAAATAGGAGAGAAGAAATAGTACGAATACATAAATGAAATTTTACATTTCTCAATTTGCCTATAAAGATTTATGCACCATAAAAATTAGACAGCAATGAATACCTATAAGTTAAGTTACTGTAATAAATCATAAAATTAAATAGAAAGTGGATGTTGTGATACTTTATTACACTCAACAACACTCTTTTGTCAAGACGCGAAAGTGTCAATTGTCTGAAATATATTTGCGGTGAAAAATCTATTTCTGTGATACATTCGTATATTGAAAAAACACTCTGGGTTTGATGACATGAAGTGGGTAGATTCCATTTTCGGTGCAGAATCTAAACACAGGCTTTAGTGTGGTTTTGGCCACTTCAAGTCATGATAAATTGTAAACTTTTCCGCGGTTAGTGCTTTTGCATTGGCCGCCAAATATTTTGGTGTCGAGTATTATTTATGTCGTATTCTACGTTTAACAGAAAACATAATGACCAACTAAAAGAGCCAATGTTCTTTGGCCAATCTGTTAATGTATCTCGCTATGATCAGCAGAAGTATCCAATTTTTGAGAAGCTAATTGAAAAGCAACTTTCGTTCTTTTGGCGTCCAGAAGAAGTCGATGTAAGTAAAGACAGGTTAGACTTTCAGGCATTGCCTGAACATGAAAAGCACATCTTTTTAAGTAACTTAAAGTACCAAACGCTGTTAGACAGCGTTCAAGGCCGCTCACCTAATGTTGCATTATTACCAATAGTTTCAATTCCTGAATTGGAAACATGGATCGAAACATGGGCGTTCAGCGAAACGATCCACAGTCGCTCGTACACACATATCATTAGAAACGTGACTAAACAGCCAGAAGTTATTTTTGATGACATCGTAGAAAATGAAAAGATCAGCGAACGTGCTGATTCAGTTACTAAATACTACGATGAGTTAATCGAGAAAGTATCTATCTATAACATGTATGGCGAAGGCAAGCATCAAATCAACGGTGAAACAGTTCACATTAACTTGTTTGAACTTAAAAAATTGCTTTACCTTTGCATCATGTCGGTCAATATTCTTGAAGCCATTCGCTTCTACGTCAGTTTTGCTTGTTCTTTTGCATTTGCTGAACGTGAGCTTATGGAAGGTAATGCAAAAATCATCAAGCTAATCGCTCGTGATGAAGCACTTCACTTGTCTGGTACTCAGCATATTCTGAATATCATGCAAGAAGGCAAAGACGACCCTGAAATGTCAATCGTTGCGGCTCAATGTGAGCAAGAAGCGATTAGGATGTTTGTCGAAGCTGCAGAGCAAGAAAAAGAATGGGCAGAGTATTTGTTCAAAGACGGTTCAATGATCGGCTTAAACAAAGACATCTTATGTCAGTACGTTGAGTACATCACAAACGTACGTATGACTGCTGTCGGTCTACCTGCTCAGTTTGAGAGCAAGAGTAACCCTATCCCTTGGATCAATGCATGGTTAGTATCTGATAACGTTCAGGTTGCGCCACAAGAAGCAGAGATCAGTTCATATCTAGTAGGTCAAATCGATGCTGAAGTCAGTGCTTCAGATTTTGGTGATTTCGACCTGTAATGGAAGAAAGGCCAGAACTGAAGATTTCAATTGAAGACCATGATGAGCCGCTTAAATTTGCGGCTCAGTCACCTTCTCTACTATGCACTCTAGAACAAAACAATATCGATATTCCTTATCAATGCCGTGAAGGTTATTGCGGTGCGTGCCGAGCCAAGCTTGTTGAAGGCCAGGTTACTTACAATCAGGAACCATTGGCATTTGTAAGGGATGGAGAGGTTTTACTGTGTTGCTCGAAGCCAATTACAGATGTTGTCATAAAGCTAACTTAATCGAACAACATCACTTTGAAAATAATCGTCGCCATTGCTGATACTGATGGCGCCGTCTTCAATAATTACATCCCAATGCAAGCTACGTGTCAGTGCATCCACCAGCTCATCAACAAAACGCGATTCAATCGCAAAAATCTTTAGGTTGTGAAAAGCAACTAGATGAGGCTTTAACTCGTCGAACCATTCCTCGTTATGGGTATTAAAAATAATGAGTTTACTGTAAAGACGCGCGTACTTCTGAAGTTCACTCAAATCTGGATTTGCAACAAAAAGTGCGTTTTCTATTTCGCCATTTTCGAGCTCGTGCCAAACATCAGGGTGGTGCTTTTCTCTGCTATTTAACCAACGAACCTCATTTTTATATGACAAAGCACAGTAAGCGATCAGCTTTAGTACAAAATGCTGCAACGTCTCTGCCTTTTGAAGCGCAGCTGTAAAAGTCTCAAGATGATTAGCTTGATGAAATAAATCAGCAATTTTCAATCTTACTTTGAAGACAAATGGCCCTGTCATCGTTGCGCCCTATAAACGTTTTATTATTTTAAATATAGGAACAGACAATCATAATTCAAATATAAAGTTATAGTATAACATCATTGTTTTATATGTTTTGCAGTGTTATATTATTACACGTTCACAATCACATACAGAAAAGAAGTACAATGTTTAAACAATCTTTGATTTCTCTGAGTGTCAGCGCAGTAATGCTGTCAACATCAGCGTTGGCTGGTGAGTTAAGCGGTAAAGTAGTTGATAACAACAATCTCCCTATTAGCAACGCGAATGTTCACCTACACGGTAAGTCTCATACCATTAAAACAGATGACAATGGTAACTTTACTATTGCAGTAGACGCAGCGTCTGAGCTTCACGTTTCCAAAAACAACTTTATCGATCAACGTTTAGACGTAAACCCTGATTCTCCTTTTGTTACTGTTACACTGACACCAAGCTCTATTGAAAGCATCGTTGTATATGCTTCAGCGCTTCATAAAAGTAACATGGAGATGGCATCACCTGTAACAGTATTAAGCGGTGATAAATTAAAGAATTCAGCAAAACCAACTCTTGGTGAGACATTAAAAGACCTACCTGGTATCAATGCAAGCTACTTTGGTCCTGTATCATCAAGCCCAATCATCCGTGGCTTAGATGGCCCTCGTGTAAAAATCACACAAAATGGGTTGGACAGCAGTGATGCCTCTCGCATCGGCCCTGACCACGCAAATACTAACGACGCATTAAGCGCAGAACAAATCGAAGTACTTCGTGGCCCAGCTACCCTACTGTACGGATCTGGTGCAATCGGCGGTGTTGTAAACGTTGTTGATAACCGTATTCCAACAGATGTTGTTGAAGCGCCTCAAGGTGCTGTTGATTACAGCCATGATACAAATTCAAATACCAATACAGTCGCTGCACTATTCGAAGCCGGCCATAACGGCTTCAACTTCCACTTTGATGGCGTTAAGCGCAAAGGCGGTGACTATGAAACTCCTAGCTTTAAGTTACCTGGTGATCATGATGAACACCACGAAGATGAGCATGATGAACACCACGAAGATGAGCATGATCACGACCATGAAGAACATGGCCATGACGAGCATGAAGGTGAAGAGCACGCAGCTGAATACGCAGAAAAAGTAGATAATACGTTTATCGACTCTGAAGTATTTAACATTGGTACAAGCTATGTCACTGACCATATGACTGTAGGCTTCTCGTACGGTAGCATCGAGACAGATTATGGTATCCCTGCACACAGTCATGACCACGGACATGACCATAACCATGATCACGGGCACGACCACGATGAGCATGAGCATGAGCATGAGCATGATGAACATGGCCACGACGAGCACGGTCATGATGAGCACGGTCATGATGAGCATGACCACGACGACCATGGTGATGAAGATGCACACGGTCACGACCAAGAAAACCACAATGTGTTTGCACGCGTAAAACAAGATCGTTGGCAAGCATTGTTCAACTATGCCCTTCATAACAACTGGCTTGAGTCAATCCAAGTACGCGCTGGTTACACTGATTATGAACATGCTGAAATTGAAGCTGGCATGGTTGGCACAGTATTCAAAAATGAAACTACTGAGCTAAGAACCAATTTCGAACACCGTATCGGTGAGTGGCATGGCATTTTTGGTTACCACTACTCTGACAGTGACTATGAAGCAGAGGGCGCTGAAGCATTTACGCCAGCGACTAATACAACGACACATGCGTTTTACGTATTAGAAGAGCGTGAGTTTGGCGACTTTACTTTAGAGTTAGGTGCGCGTGTTGAAAACTATGAACTAACTAGCCGCATCACTGAAACGCATATTGGCCATGAAGATGATCATGACGAGCATGGTCACGAAGAACACAACCATGACCATGACCATGGGCACGAAGAAACTTTAGTAAAAACCACTCAAATTACTGACTACAAACTTGATATGACCAACGTTAGTGCGTCAGTTGGTGGTGTTTATACTTATGCGCCAGGTCACAATGTCGCTGTAAGTTTATCGCGCTCAGAGCGTGCCCCGTTAACTGCTGAGCTGTTGTCTAACGGCTTGCATATCGCAACAAGCACTTATGAGTTAGGTCTTGGTTATCACATCGAAGGCACTGAAATTCATTTTGAACCAACAGATATCGAAAAAGAAACTGCGACTAACTTAGACATTAGTTTCCGTCGCTTCATCGGTGACTTCGGTTACACTGTGAACTTCTTCTATAATGATATTGCAGATTTCTACTATCAAGAAAAAACGAACTACTTCTTCACATCTGAACACGGATTAGAAGTTGCAGATCATGAGCATGAAGGTGCACGTGATGTTTATCAGTTCGTTAGTCAAGATGCAGAACTATACGGTTTAGAATTCGACGTTCATTACCAAATTAACGACGTCAATCGCGTTAAAATCTTTGGTGACCACCTACGCGCTAAGCTAGACAATAGCCAAAACCTACCGCGTATTCCTAGCAACAAGCTTGGTATCAACTACGGATATGAAAAAGGTCCTTTCTCAGCGGATATGACAATTACCCGTTACCTAGAGCAAGACGAAATCACATCGTATGAGACAGTGACCAAGGGCTACACACTTGTAGATGCAAGCATGAGCTACGACTTTGCAGTTCAAGGTATCGATATGATTGGTTATCTAAATTTAGAAAACTTGACGGACGAACTAGGCTTTGTGCATAGCTCATTCATCAAGGATCAGGCACCTCTACCTGGGCGCAATGTTAAGCTTGGGGTCAGAGCTTACTTCTAACCAGTTCCTTTCTTTTATAGAGACCCAAAATGCTGTCCTTCGGGGCAGCATTTTTATTTTAAACGCTTTCCTTGTCTTTTGACTCTTCGTTCTTCTTTTCATAAACCTGTGCTATCTTGCCCATACCAGCAGTCGGTGTAAGTGAAGGTAATGTAAGTCAGTTATTTGTTGGGTCCATGATGTCAATTTGGGACATTGTTTTACAAGATTGGCTACAAAAAATTGATAGGAACTTAGATGATGTTCAACTTCATATTCAAAATTACTCTCCTTTGGAATTAAGAAAGCAGCTGCTAGCAAGGTTAATAGACATCGCATTCATATTCGAACCCCCTTACATTGAAGAAATCGTGACGGAAAAAGTCAGTACAGTACCGTTACAACTAGTATCAACCCAGCAAAATTTAGAGGTAGACCAAATCAAAAGCATAATCCAAGTTGATTATGGCGAGGCTGTGAATAGTCAATTTGTCCGTGATTTTTGCGACAACACGGCGATTAAACACACCATGAGTCAGCCAAGAATCGCGTTAAACTTCATCACCGAAGCGGGTGGTACGGCTTACCTACCAAAACAAATGTGCTTTGACTTGATACGCAAGAAAAAACTTTTTTTGGTCGAAAAATCCCCTACTTATACTAGAGAAATTTTTGCTATGTACTTGGCAAAAAGTAACAAGACAGAACTTATCAAAGACTCTTTGATGCTTTTTCCATATTTACGAAATTTACCTCTATCATGGTGATAAATTTTATTTATCATACAAACTTATCATATAAATTTACTTTTCAAAAAAGATAAAAATTTAATTAGAGATCGAATTAAAAAGAACATAAAAAAATGAAAAAAGTAGGACTTAAAAGCGAAAATAACGATAGGATTTGAAAATTATCTCTATATTTGCCATGATAAAAGGCAATAAAA
Organism: Pseudoalteromonas sp. MMG033; assembly: GCF_057197785.1. Taxonomy (NCBI): domain Bacteria; kingdom Pseudomonadati; phylum Pseudomonadota; class Gammaproteobacteria; order Alteromonadales; family Pseudoalteromonadaceae; genus Pseudoalteromonas; species Pseudoalteromonas sp. MMG033. Next base: position 3,885,388 of record NZ_CM170070.1, on the reverse strand, counting down.
CATTAGAGCTCTAATTAAAAGACTCAATGAAGTTAGTTCAGGTAAAATGAGAAAAAATTCGATGGATGTAGATAGCATATTGGAATTTAATACAGTTAACAGACTCACGTCCGCCAACTTGATCAATTCCAGTCTAAAAGAACACACTATAGACTCAATTGAGCAAGAAACGCATAAACACTGTAATACTAAAATTAGCTATATCATCAACGAATCTCAGTTTGGCCTGTTTTCAAATAAAGATTATCAAATAGAAGCAGCCGTCCCTAGCTATTGCGGTTCACATGATGCTTTGTACATCGCAAAATACTTTGACACAACAAGAGCACAAGAAGTGGGTAAGTTAGAGCACGATTCTGTTTTGGATGTGATTACATCAGCGCCCAATGAACATGATGTGATACCGTCGGGTTTGTCTATGATTCGACTTGCTCAACACAATGATGCAATGGATATCGCTAAATTACAATTTAGTACCAACTGCCATTATACAGCCTTTAATCAAGGCGAACGGGCGATTATTGACGATATGCAACAAGGCAATGATTATCTTGTATTTGAATTTTTAGATAATATAGTCGCGTACGTGAGGGTTACATATCTTTCTCATGGCAATGTCGCCAATATTTCAAACATAGTCATTGCTGATCATCTCGATACGTTAGATGTAAAAAGAGACCTAATCACGCTCACAAAGTCACATTTAAAATCCTTAGGTATCGTTTTGCTTCAGTCAAATTGTTTATCTGACAATTACGACAAAAACAAAATACTCCATCAGGCCGGGTTCAATTTCTCAGGCCGGCTAATAAACCAAAGATATCAGCATGGTGAGCTACTATCTGTCAATGTTTGGTCAACACCGCTTACCTAAGCCCGGGCTCATAATTGAGACTTATGAAGTTCGGGAGAATCAATGGGCTAACCATGTAGCATTAGCACATTATTAGCTCATTGATTGAATTTGGATCACTCACCCGATTTATTGGTAACAACAAGCCATATAGCGTGGATCATTCCTGGTAGGCCACCAAGTAGAGTCAACACAATATTGATAAAAAAGTGCAGACTGAAGCCGACTTGCAAAAATGCACCAATAGGCGGAAGGAAAATTGCAAAAATTAAGTTTAAGATACTTACATTACTTGAGCTCATATTCACTCTCTATCTTTTGTATACCAAAAAAATGCTAGATCAAACTAGCTGTGCGGACTTCTTTGAATATATTCTAGTAACTGATTGCCTTTATTGGCCCATTAGACCTAAAGAACAGTACAAAAATGAGTTGCAGACAGCTACGATTTAAAGATAGCTCATAAACACAAAACCGTTAAACTACATAACCATAAAAATTACGTTTAATAAACATTTATCAATACCAAAATACTGGTTTTTAATTCAATCCCCATATCGTGTGGCTTTTCTATCTGAGCACTCTAATAGCCAAATTAAACCTGCATTTATAGTACTAATAAGGACAAAAGCTAAAATCTGGTGCTAACAAAGGTGAATAACACCAGATGTTTACAGCGCTCTTAATTAAGAGACTGAATACGCTCACTTCAAACAATGCACTTGAAATTACATCCTAATATCACAAGTACCGCAAATTAGAGGGTAATCCTGTGGATCCGTTGCTATTGTTTCAACATTTAAAAAGTCCACTAGCACTGACTCTGCAGTACAAAAAGCACCTTCAATCCATGCTTGATCATTTGAAAACGCGGAGCCAATGATAAACACATTCGGCGATTTATCCATACCTGCCAGCAATTCCGGTGTACGTATATCTTGCATGACATTGCAAATATTATAGTGCGATGCCCAAGCATGATAGCCAGCGCCAAATGGGTTATGCCCCCAGTCCATAAAAGTGGTTTCTAATGGTTTAGGGATCACTTTTGGATCTACATGGTCATTACCATAATGCAATCTAGCTAGTTGTAACCTAAGCATTTTTTGCATTGCATTAGTCGCTTTTTTAGCACCTATGAGTGGCTGAATATCTGTGCTAGGTGCAACCGTATGCTGCTTATCGATTGACCACTCCAACTCACGCCAGAAATTCGTGAAACGCATATCATCATATGATGCCAAAATACCATATACAGGCTTCGCACTTTGATCGGCTGCGTTATTACCAAAATAGTAAACCTGTCTAATCGGTAAATCAGTGATTGTCGGCCCATATGTTTGCGTTTGCGTGTTAATTTTAGGCTTAAATGGCAGTGCATTATCTTCCCACCAGGGTTTATCAAAAAACATCGCAGCTTTAAAGGAAGGTTGCTCAATGACAGACTCTAAGTAATTAGCCACATTGGTTTGATTTAAAAAGTTAACTCGATCACACTCTTCTGGCAAGTACCTAGTGGCAGCAGCAACCGCCTTGATAGCATGAGGCGGCATTGCCAAAAATGCATAATCAGTTTCTTTTACATCACCATCGGGCACATCTGGTTGACACGCAGTAGCAGTATAATACTGTGTTTTACCAGACGTGTTCCAGATCGAATGTAATCGAGTAGATTTCGTTATTTTGAAATCAACGCCTTTACTTTCTGCAAGAGCAGAGCACATTTTGTATAAACGTACAAACAGAGATGACATGCCTGTTTTCAAGGTTTTGAATTTACCGCCGGGTGCAAACTCGCCGTTATAAACAGCCGCATCCGCAGCATTCCAATTTATCACATTAGAGCTGTAGCCATTGGCATCAGCAGCATATTGATACCCTTCGTTATATGCTTGGTCATACAAAATATTCCAGTAACCAATATTGCTTACTAAATCGCCTGGCTTGTACACATATGACTCAAACCCATCGGGTAGCTCTCCTGATGCGTAAAACTCACACTGCTGGACTCTATTTGTCGCCTTTTTAGTTACAATTGAATTTGATACACTCCCGATTAAATCATCTGCTGGTGCAGCATTTGCAGGTACACTGACCGTTTCAACTACATTAAACTGATTACCAACTTTGACGTCAGCCTTTATATCAACACATGTATTGGTATCATATGGAGCTCTGTTATAGAAGTTGATTTCACTTTGGTACATGTGCTGACCACGTACAAATAAAAGCGGATCATCAGTCGTATTAAAAGGGGCTTTTTGACAGTCAAGACCCAGTTTGCGAATAGTCGTCGTTACAAGCTGATGCCCTTCTTTGTTTTTGTCATCCCACTCGATAAAACGCATTCCGCCAACTTCGATATAAGATTGCGTGCTGTCATTTTTATAGTGATGAGTACAGATACGGCCTGCAGGTAAACGCGTTCCTTCTCCATTTTGTGCATAATCGTAATCTCCCCACTCAACTATTTCGAGTTGCTCACCTTTTGTTACTTTACCGCTATCCAATAAACGCCAAGCTGTATATAAACCTGATGGCCCACCACCAAAAATTGTGTACTTTTTCATTATTTTAATTCCTTTTTTGCAGAGACCGCCTCACAAGTTGTTTGCCAGTCAATTGCGAAATGATTGCGGGATATATTAAACACCCGTTCGCCTTCACTATACTTAAATCTCTCGAGATCAGGGTTTTGCAGCATTTTGATGATCATATCTCCCATAATTGGGATAAACTTCCCTGCCCAACCGGCTGTGTATGTCACTATATTCTTAGAGTTTGGCTGCTCTTCAGGTAAGTAATCCAAGAAAAACTCAGGTTGCTCTTCAACGTCAGGGGCATTACACAGTGCAATTAGACAAGTAGAAGTGTGCTGAGGTGTTGGGTCAAGACCTGGCATAAACTGCTCTACCCACGAGGAAGCAATATCTAAAGACTTCTCTGAGGGTGCCAGTCGACGTTCACTGGGATCGTAAATAATTTTATAATCAGGAAAATCAGTTGCGACTCTCACATATCCTGGATTCGCCCAATTTAACTCAGGGAAACCATAAAGGAGTGAATTGGTTGCGCTCTCTTCTTGCTCTGGATGATCTTTTGGTTTTGATTGAAATGCAAACCAGGAAGGAAAATGAGCATGCTCATCGATTTTTTTAAAATAAGCAGACGCCATCTGCCAAATTAAAATCGGCACTGACAAGCCCAAAGTGCTCACCGTGTCGTTCACATAAGCACCTGTCGTAATAGCGAGCTTTGCCCCTTGATAAAAAGACAAGGTTTCTGGGCCTTGTCCACTGCGTTGAGTGAAGACTTTTATACAGCTCTGTTCACTGTTATCTATATTGACAACACTTTCCCACTCTTTAAATGTAACCTTACCTGTTGCAAGCGCTGCGTTATAAAGTACCTGCTCTGTTTCTTTCACATTGATGGTGCCACCGTCTTTTTGAAAAAAACCATAGTATTCAGTTGGTAACTTTTTAAAACTGGCCTTCTTTTCGATAGCTTTTGCATCTTCCAAAGATTCATATGGAATACCAAGGGTATCCATTGTGTCTTTGGCCTTATCAATCCCGCCCTCTTGAGTGCCAGAAATATTCTGACCAAACCATAAACTCCCTTGTTTCCCAACTAAAGGCACACTTGTTGAGCGCTGTAAATCATGCCAAAACGGCTGCGATGACAAGCAAAGTTGCGACATATAATCTTGTTCATATTGCAACCGGAACTGTCTTGAATACCCAGCTGAGCTTCCAAGGTTATTAAAGTAACTAAACTTTTCAATTACCAGAGTTTTAAGGCCCTGTTTTGCGCCATGATAAGCAGTAGATAGGCCAATTGGACCGCCACCTATTACGATGAGGTCATATTTTGTATTTGTGTTCATTAAGCACTCCTTTTTAGATTTTCACTCTAAATTAGAATGCGCCTGTTATGTATTACAAACCCTTACATGATACAGAATTTGTTGTATTTATAAGTCGAGGAATAGGAGTTCTTATATTAATTTAAGGGGATACGATTCATTAAATCAAAGAATTGAAAGCATCTAAAGAACATAACTATAGCTAAGCGCTGCTACCAGCATTACACGAAGTGATACATTATAAATAACTGATAGGAAAATAAAAAACTGAATATAAAATTAGAAAGTTCTACTACGAGGTAAGTTTAGTAGTGAAATTGAAGTGCTGAAAATGCAGGTAAACCATATAGGGCACTTTCTATGCCCTATTCGTTAATTACGCGGAACACAAGGATATACTGGGAAAACCGTCGGTGGTGGATGGCTTACACCAGCAGCGATCAATGGCGTCTGCTCTACACCCACTTCTTTTTGGCTATTTAAGCTTTTTAAATTCTTTTTACTTAGTTGTAACTTCATAATGCTTCCTTTGCAGGTTAATAGATACTCTTTTTATTTATCACAGAAAGTACCAAAAGTGTAAATTTAGACCAATCAATGATTAAAATTAAAACATCATTGTTTAATCATTTTTCTCCACAAGACCTCTAAAACGTATTTATTTTTATCTCTATAACTAGATTCAAGAAACTGCTTGGCCTTGTATGTAGTTAACGACATAAATAAACTCAAAAATATATATTCAGTTCTTGAATATCAAAATAACTCGTGGATTTTTTAAATGAAATAGACTTTCACAATATATAACTAGCCATATAGGGCACTCAATGTGCCCTATTCATTAACGGTATTAACGTGGACGACAAGTATCAACTGGGTAAAACGAAAAATACGGACAGCCCTTCTGTACTGCAGTAGGAGGGATAGCAGAACCACCACCAGCAATCAATGGTGTTTGCTCTACTCCAACATCTTTTTGGTTAGTTAAACTTTTAAGAGTCTTTTTACTTAAGTGTAATTTCATAACGCTTCCTTTACTGTTTAAATAATAGTCAATACTATTTGTTACACAAAGTAATGCAGGTGTAAATTGAAAGAAATTAATGTTGTAACCAAAGAGTAACATTAGGTTTTAGCTCTTTGATTTATTCAGGCCTTTAAAAATATTATTTTCAACACAGTATGATTGCTAATATACGTGGTCATTTATACCTGTCGCATCTTAATTTTTACCTGTTTTTGTCTGCAAATTTATCCACTCAACCATGGTTTCTATAGCACCATGTGAGAAATGGCTCTTTTTAATAGAAAACAATGCATCCAGTGGTAATTCTGGTTTCATTAGACCATGTGTCGCATTGCTGATGGTTACTTGCTCTAGACTCGCATTAGGCTGGTCTGAATTTGCAAATACATATTCAAATTCAACCTTGCTATGCTCAATATCAACATGAACATCGCTATCACCATACATTGCAAACATAGGTACGTTAAGTTTACTAAAACCTTCGGATACATCTGCGTCTATGTTTTTTCGAACAAAGTTAAACCGCGCTTCATTTTCTAACGGTTCTGACATAAAAGGGTCTTGATGCAAAGACGCTGCAAGATAGTTATCGTAACCCGCTTTGATTAACTGGTACTCCTGATCACTCAATTTGTTAATACGCTCTAAAGCTGTTGCGTCATCAGCATCAATTTTTCCTTCATCGACCAAACGGATCCACATACTATATTGACTCTGAGATAACCAATTAGCAGCACCACCAACAAGAACCATAAACTTAATTTCGGTTTCACTGTGTAAATTAGCGAATACCCAACTTGCTTGGCTAAAACCAATCACACCAATCTGATTTTGTTGATAGCCTGTGGCTCGAAGATAAGCAATGGCATCTTGCACCTCTAAAGCTCTATCTTGCATAGATTGAGATAGCCAATCGCCACCTGAATTACCTACACCAGGTTTATCCCACGAAAAGGTTGCAATCTTTTGCTCATTTAAAGCATCAATAATGGGTAGATAAAAACTATTTGCGGTACTGTCCATATCTCCATCCCCGTGAACAAAAATGATGATAGGATCAGATTCTGAATGCAGCTTGGGTTTATAGAGTCGAGCGGATAATTGATTATCGAGTGAATCGAATGTATGTGCTGTATAGGGATTTTCGCTGAAGTCTAATTTATTGTTACAGGCAGATAATACAGATACAAAGGTACACGCAAATAAAAGGCTGAAAAATTTATTCTGAAGCATGACTGATAGTTTCCTTAACTGATAAAGTCAATGAAACTATAAATGCATTTTATGTGAGAAACTGTGAGTAGTCGTAATAATGAACAAAGTTCTTAATCAGCTATTGTAAGATTAATAAGCTCTTCTTTTGCCTGCTTTAGGTAATGCTTGATACGGCACAGTAATTAAAGCACATAACTGGTTTTAGCTATGTGCTTATAAGCATCTTAGCTGTTTGAGTTACCATGCAGGAAAATGCCGTATATTTGATAAGAATTAGAGTCGAGAGCAACTGTAACTTTAAGATTACCTACGCTACCAAATGTGCTCTTTTCAGATAAGCTCACTGTGTAATTTAGCACATAAACCGTAGTGCTACCTTGTTGGCCTGAAAACTCAGCGAAACTATATGTACCCTGCTCTATTTTGTCGAACAACCTAACTAATTTAGAGAACTCTTCATCCATTTTTTCTTTCGATATTTGTGACTTTGCAACTGGACCAAACATATTGTATAAAGCATCAAAATCATGCGCATTAAAGTGCTGTATGAAGGTATTTAAAATATCTTCTCTAACTTGCTCAGTAATAAACGATGGAAGTTCATGTTTAGATGCTTCCTCATAAGGCTTAACATTATCGGCCGTCACTGAGTTTTTTGTACCAAACCATATCGTTGCGATTAGGTTGGCAATTAACAACAAAATTATAACTTTACTTGAATTATTCACTTTACTTCCTTAAACGCTTAATCGTCTTAACAGCATAAATACAAAGCTTAAGAACAGATTTTTCCAAGGGGAAAGTGTCATTTTTATTAATTGACACTGCATATATTTATATGTGCAATTTTAGCAAGAATTATTTTGTTGAAAAAGAGCGAATGTCTATTTAATCCTTTCAATGACTCAAGCATTCAACCACTGCTACCAAACTTAGCAGTACACTACCCACCTGTTATTTGTGTTTAATTCGACTCAATGCAACAGGCGTGATCCCTAAATACTTAGCAATATCATTTTGAGTAAGCTTTTTAACGAGCTCTGGTTGGTCTTTGCATAAATTCTCAAATCGTTCGGATGCAGATAAGGTGAGTAGCTCATACTCTCTACGCTCTTTTTTGAGTGATAAAGACAATAAAATTTGGATAAACTCCTGAGAGATAGATATGGACTTTTTGCTTAAGGCTAATAATTCATTAAAAGGCACTTGTACAAGTTCACAGGGCGCCAAAGCCTCTAAACTAAAAGTGCTTGGGACTTTGCAATGTGCTGCGTTGAGACTACCAATAATGGTACCAGCTTGAATAAATGATTTAATGGTTTCTTTACCTTCGGCCGTGATATAGAAAGCCTTTAATAACCCGCTTTTTACCAAGTACACGTAGTCACACAATTCCCCTTGAGCGAAGACTTGCTGACCTTTTTCAATCTCAAAGGAGATACCATTTTTCGCTATGTAACTTTGTAGTTCCATTTTGCATCCTTTATTTTCTTATACGAAAAAATAAGCACCTAAGATCTCGTCAATTTTCATTATCAATCAGTAAGCTAGAGCGCGCTCTGATTAAAGCCGCTTTAATTTAAATTATTCCGTGATTTTTAACATAGGTTAATGCCCCACAAAAATACGCCCTTTAAAGTATCAATCAGATTCACCACTGGAGATACAAACGTGAACTTAGTGAATAAAGTAATCGTGATAACAGGCGGCACTTCCGGCATTGGCCGTCAAATTGTCGAACAACTACAAGCCAAAAATACCATTATTGTCGTTGCCAGAAACAGTGAACGACTTGAACAGCTCAATAAAAGATATAAGAACGTCACATGTTTTCCTGCTGACCTGTCTGATCCCGGAAGTTATCAACCGCTATCAAAGCACATACAGGCTGAATTCCCCCGCGTTGATGTATTAATCAATAACGCGGCTATACAAAACGAGCCATTTTTCACAGATCCTGATTTCGAATACGAGAAAATTGCACGGGAAATCAATGTGAACTTTACTGCAGTCTGTGCACTATCCTATTTACTGATCCCTGCGCTTAATGCTAGTGAATCTCAATCTATTATATTAAATATCAACTCTGGGCTGTCTTTTGTCGCTAAAAAAAGTGCAAGCGTCTATTGCGCCTCAAAAGCAGCCATCAACCTTTTTTCACAAAGCTTAAGCTACCAGTTAGAGCATACAAATATCAAGGTATTACAGGCGTTTATTCCTTTAGTAGACACCCCTATGACCCAAGGCCGAGGTGACAATAAAATGTCAGCCGAGTGCGCTGCTAAGTGGATTATTAAGGGGCTAAAGCAGCAAAAGCCCCAGCATGATATCGGTAAAATTAAAGTGTTAAGGATTCTAAATGCCCTGACACCCAATCTAGCTAAACGCCTCTTGAAAGGATCTTAATGACCATGTGCAAACTATTTAAATTAATCATTTGGGGAGTACTTTTGATGACAACTACAACAGCAATGGCTAAGAGCGTACAAGTTAAAATTACCGGCATAGATACCAAGCGTTCAGGACAAATTATGGTGATGTTGTTTGAAGATAATGGCTTTCCTGTCAAACACAAACAAGCATTGCAAACTCAGTTTCACAGCCCTGAAAATGAATCACTAACCGCCGAATTTACAACTGCTAAAGCAGAGTTTGCAATCAAAGTACTGCATGATGAAGACAACTCGCAAACTACCTCGAAAAACTGGACGGGTCTAATTCCGTCTGAAGGACTTGGCTTTTCTAATGGTGCCAAAATTAGCTGGCGCGGGCCTCCCAAGTTTAAAGACGCAAAACTCTCATTGGCTGACATTAACACGCCAATTTCCATCTCCATAAACTACCCATAATTTCTAACGACGGAACTGTTTTCTATGAAATCACTTTTAAAAATGATGCTGATATTATTTTTCTTTTTCGCATCCACCTTTATTATTCTCAAAATAAGTGGTGTCCTCAGCATTGACGACATAAAAGCCTGGCTTAACGCAGCAAAAGAGCTGAATATGTACTTAGTCGCACTCATTGTGATTGGGCTACTTTTTTTAGATTTATTCATCGCCGTACCCACACTCACACTTATTTTATTAGCTGGTTTTTTTCTGGGTCCCTATGTGGGCGGACTCAGTGGTATTATTGGCCTGATGCTCGCTGGTACAACAGGTTATGCGATTAGCTATAAGTTTGGCAACAAGCTGTTTGATACGCTTGTTAAAGACCCAAACGAGAGAGCCAGTGCCATCGCACTATTTCAAAAGCGAGGTCCGGTAGTGATCTTACTTTCAAGAGCGACACCAATATTGCCTGAGATTTCAGCATGTATGGCTGGGATGACCAAAATGCCATTTAAAGAGTTTATTATTTATTGGATGATGAGCACTATACCCTACGCATGTATTGCCGCGTATGCAGGTTCAATCAGTACATTAGAAAACCCCAAACCTGCTATTTATGCAGCGATTGGGTTGACTGGATTTTTTTGGATATGTTGGTGGTTGTTCAATAGGCAAACACGGAAAATCAAAACCGCCTCGTCACATTCTTAAAGAAAAGGCTGGCAAACTCAATTTCGCCAGCCATATCTATTAAGCTTGAGTGCCAAATATTTTATCGCCTGCATCACCTAGGCCAGGCACTATATAACCATTTTCGTTCAAATGACTATCTAGCGCAGCTGTATAAACGTCAACATCTGGGTGCGCTTTTTCGACCGCTTCGACACCTTCAGGTGCTGCAACCAATACAATGGCTGTAATGTTTTTACAGCCAGACTTTTTAAGTAAATCAATTGTTGCGATGAGTGATCCGCCTGTAGCCAGCATAGGATCGACAACCAAAGCCCTTCTTGACTCTAGGTTACCTACTAATTTCTCAAAATATGAGACTGGCTCCAGTGTTTCTTCATTCCTTTGTAATCCCACAACACTGATCTTTGCGGCAGGTAACAACTGCATAACGCCATCTAACATACCAAGGCCAGCTCTTAAAATCGGCACAAGTGTGATTTTTTTGCCTTTGATTTCTTGTACGTCTAAATCTTCACCAGTCCAACTTTTTATCGTCGTTGTTTCCGTTGGTAAATCTCTTGTCGCTTCGTAAGTAAGCAAGTTGCCAACTTCCGACACCAGCTCACGAAACTTTTTGGTTGAAATACCATGCTCTCGCAATAAGCCTATTTTGTGTTGTAATAACGGGTGTTCAACAACATGAAGTGCCATAACTTGCCTCTGTAAAAATTATAACTCAGTAAAAAATGAATTTGGTTCGTGACGAACCGGTTTAGTGCATTGAATTGTTGGTGTACCTAGATAAAGATAGCCAACAATCTCATCTTTCTCGTCTAAGCCAAGTTCGCGTTTAACTGTCGGGCTTTGCGCAAAAAAGCCGGTTCTCCAAACACCTGATAGATGCTGTGCAAATGCCGCTTGCTGCATAGCAAAACAAGCGCATGCTGCACTTTCAATTTGCTCGACACGAGGGACTTTTGGGTGCTCTTGATAAGGAGATATAGCAATGATCATCATAGGTGCGCGATGTGGTAGGTCTTTCGCACGGGATACTGTGCGTTCATTTTGCTCTTCTTCCACCGCTGCTTTGTAATATATTTCACCCAACTTATCTCTCGCATCTTCATTGACAACGATAAACTTCCATGGTGCTAAACCACCGTGATCTGGCACTTTTAACGCGGCTTTTTTAATAATTTCTAGTTGCGACTCAGTCGGGCCTGGAAAGGATAAATTACTATCAGATTGACGTGTCATCAAAAGCTCGATGGCATCCATATATAATTCCTTAATGATAAACAAACACTTATTATTTTAACGTGAAGTGTTAGGGAAAGTTTAGCACTTTCCCTAATAATTTTATGCCCTTGAGCTGAGTTGCTTGGCTAACCAGTAATCCAAGCTGAAAAAATGCCCCCCTCCGGTGAAAAATAAGCTTAAAAACATCGCAAAATAAATTGCGGCAAACTCAATGCCATTATTTAAAATCACGACATTGCCCTTCTCGTACAGGAATTCAGGAAACCCGTGGGTGCTGACAATGGACTTAATCCTGTCTAATCGGTCTGCCACTTCTAAACTATTTTCAAGACTTGCTTTTGCAGTATCACTGCCAAGCCAAGCAAATACCTGCGCAGCACTGGTATCTGGATTTGCTGGCGCAACCGAAAACCAACCATTATGCCAATGTACTTGTGTAGCGGCGACAAACATGGTCACCATTAATGGGATAGATACCAATCGAGTGAGTAACCCAATTAGAATTAACCAGCCGCCTAAAAACTCCGTCCAGCCTGCTAGAAATGCCAATAAGTCTGGAAATGGCAACCCTAACCCCCAGTCAGGATTACCAAACCAAGCAACCACGTTTTCATCTGCTAACATACTTTCGAAAAAGCCTGCATCTTCTTTCGCTAAATTGAGTTTGTTATACCCTGCTATAATCATGACCGGCGCAACAATCAACCTTAAAATAAGTGGGGCAAGCCCACTTAAGATATCTGCTTTTTCGATGCTAGTTTGATAAATGGATTGGATTTTATTAATCATATAACGATTTACACCTTTGATAGTATTCATACAGTGTAGACCGTAGCGCAGTAACTTTTATTGCAGGGTAAAAAAAACGACACCCTTGTGCCGTTTTGTTTTTTGAAAGGTTATATCTTTCTTGCGACTTGCAATGCTTCGTAAATAGCCCGCTTTGCATCAATGGCACTGGCAAGCAATGCGCCACCAATCACGTGATGATTATTTGGTAGGCTTTCTTTGTCAAAATCTGACTCATTTGAAGTTTGACCAATACAGGCGATCACTGTATCCACATCAAGTGTTTGCTCTTTACCATCAATACGTACAACTAGTCCGTTATTTGAAAAAGAAACATATTCACAGCCTGCAACCTGCTCGACATTGTGGTGCTTAGCCACCGCTCTATGGATCCAACCTGTCGTCTTGCCTAAACCTGATCCAAAGCGACCCGCACTGCGTTTAAGCATATATATTTTTCTCTGTTCTGTTGATTGAACAACAGACTGTTCAATACCCCACTGGCCTTTGAACTCTTCAATAGACTGGTTTTCAGGCTCAGTTAAAAATGCGACCATATCAAAGCCGATACCACCAGCCCCTAAAATCGCGATTTTATCGCCAAGCTCAACTTCTTTGCGAATAACTTCATCATATGCAAAAACACGTTTGCCATCGCTACATTCGATTTTAGACAAACGGGGGCTGACTCCAGTCGCGAAAACAATATCGTCGTAATCAGCATCCATTTTATTGCTATAGGGCTTACCCAGTTCCATTTTTACGCCGAGTCGTGTTACTTCGTTTAAAAAGTATTTAAGCGCTAACTTAAAATCTTCTTTGCCGGGGATCCGCATTGCAAGATTAAATTGACCCCCAGCATGCTCATTCTTATCAATCAATGTAACTTTATGACCTTTTTTAGCCAAATAGCAGCTGACTGACAACCCAGCTGGTCCCGCACCAACAACTAAGACATCTTTAGGGCTTGAGGTTTTCTCGAGGGGATAATCTAATTCAAAGCCAGCTTGAGGATTCACCAAGCAAGTTGCCCGTTTGCCTTTAAAGACATGGTCTAAACACCCCTGATTACAGCCAATACAAATATTGATTTGCTCAGACTTATTGTCTGCGTATTTGTTAAAAAAGTCAGGATCTGCAAGCAGTGGCCTTGCCATGGAAATAAGGTCGGCTTCACCTTTATCTAGGATATTATTCGCAAGTTCAGGTGTGTTTATACGGTTTACCGCGACAACGGGAATCTCTACAACATCTTTTAAACGCTTAGACGCTTCTCTAAAAGCGCCTGGAGGCACCATGCTGGCTATGGTCGGCACGCGTGCTTCGTGCCAACCGATACCCGTATTTAAAATATCAACGCCTGCAGCTTCAAGTGCTTTGGCTTGCACCGTTACTTCTTCGCTGGTGGAACCATTTGGCACTAAATCCATCACGGATAACCTAAACACAATGATAAATTGGTCAGACACTCGTGCCCTAACTGCTTTCACAATATCAACAGCCAGCCGCATACGGTTTTCGAGTGTACCGCCATATTCATCTGCACGATGATTGGTGTGTGGCGCCATAAACTCGTTAATTAGATACCCTTCTGAGCCCATGATTTCAACACCATCGTATCCCGCTTTTTCAGCCATATAAGCTGATTTCGCAAAATCTTTAATCGTGCTTTTGATCATGCCTAACGACATGGACTTTGGTGTATATGGATTTATAGGCGCCTTAATTTTACTCGGCCCCACATTAAATGGATGATATGCATAGCGCCCAGCATGCAAAAGTTGTAGGCAAATTTTACCTTGGTGCTGATGCACAGCTTCTGTGTATGCCTTGTGTTTAATCACGTCATAGCGGGAATTAAAAGACGACGCGATAGGGGTAAGTTTACCGCGTATATTTGGGCTATATCCGCCCGTAATAATAAGGCCAACACCGCCTTTAGCTCTTTCCTCGTAAAAAGCGCGCAGCCGTTTTCGGTTGTGCCACCCTTCCTCAAGTCCTGTGTGCATTGAACCCATGACCAAGCGGTTACGTAGCTCAGAATTTTTAAGTTTTAGTTTTTGTTCTAACATTGCTCGCCCCAATGTAACTGGTCTTACCTGTGAACATTAACCAATTTATAGATTTTGGCAAGTAAAAAGCAAAAATTTATTACTTAAAAGTAGATAAATTTATAATAATTCCAAAAATTTGCGAATAAAGTGAGCGAAGTAATACTTCGTTACGTTTTAAAAGTAACACTGAGCGCACAACTAAGTTATGATATTAATGAGAGCATTTCGGTACTAAAACCAGAGGAAAAACATTGAAGCTGATCGCAAAACTATTTAAAGGCATATGGCATGCGTTGAACTTCTCTCGCAGGCTACTTGTAAACTTGGTATTTGTTGTACTTATCATAGGCGTTGTTGTCGCTATGATGTCTTCAGAAGAGGAGATCCTCGTACCTCAAGATAGCGTTTTACGCTTGAACTTATCAGGCAAGTTAGTTGAACAGCTAACTTACGTTGACCCTGTTGATGCAGCACTGGATGATGCATTCGGTCCAAGTGACAAACCAATGGAAGTGCTAGTTGATGATGTGATTAAAGTCATCAATAAAGCAACCCATGATAACCGAATCAAAGCGATACATTTAGACCTTAAAGGTTTGTATCATGGACACTTGGACAAATTAAGAGACATCACGACAGCACTTGACGGTTTTAAAGCGCAAGGAAAGCCCGTATATGCACATGGCCCCTACTTTACCCAAACGCAATATTATTTGGCGGCGGCTGCAGACGAAATCTCGATGCACCCTTATGGTGGCTTAAGCATCAAAGGCTTTGGCACTTACCCAATGTATTTCAAAGATGCACTAGATAAATTGCACGTTACACAACATATTTTCCGCGTTGGAACTTTTAAGTCAGCGGTTGAACCATTTAT
Organism: Pseudoalteromonas sp. MMG033; assembly: GCF_057197785.1. Classification (NCBI taxonomy): domain Bacteria; kingdom Pseudomonadati; phylum Pseudomonadota; class Gammaproteobacteria; order Alteromonadales; family Pseudoalteromonadaceae; genus Pseudoalteromonas; species Pseudoalteromonas sp. MMG033. The sequence goes on along the minus strand of NZ_CM170070.1, from coordinate 3,869,939 downwards.
TAGAAATGATATGTCAGATGCTGCAAAAGAAGCGAACAAGCTTTGGCTCAATAATCTCTGGGCACAATACAAAAATGATGTTGCTGCACGCCGATCATTTGACACGGATAATTTCGATGAGACCTTAACGCAACTTGGTGAGAAAATGTCAACTGTATCAGGTGACTCTGCACAGTTTGCAATAAAATATGGCTGGGTTGATTCTCTCAAAACAGACCAGCAATTTAATGACAAACTCATTGATTTAGTTGGTACTGACGCCAAAGGCCACAAATACAAGCAAGTAAAGTATAAAGAGTATTTAACATCAATTTCTGGCTTCCCTACTCAACCTAACCCGTTCACCGACAAAGTCGCTGTCGTTGTCGCCAAAGGGCAAATAGTCGATGGCAAACGTAAAGCAGGTATGATTGGTGGGGACTCTACGGCTGCACTACTCAGAAAAGCACGTCTTGATAGCAATGTAAAAGCAGTTGTACTTCGTATTGATTCAGGTGGCGGCAGCATGTTCGCTTCAGAACAGATCCGAAATGAAGTATTAGCCATAAAAGAGGCTGGAAAACCCATTGTAGCCTCTATGGGTTCTGTTGCTGCATCAGGCGGTTATTGGATTGCGGCATCCGCCAATGAAATTTGGGCATCGCCTTCAACAATCACAGGCTCTATTGGTGTTTTCGGTACTATATTTACATTTGAAAACTCTTTAAAAGCGCTTGGTTTATATTCTGACGGTGTTGCAACTACTGAGCTTAGATCTTCTTCGATTGCGCGTGGTATCGACCCTCAATACGCAGATATTATTCAAATGGGTGTTGAAGATGCTTACGACAAATTTTTGTCTATGATTGCTAATGCAAGAAACATCAACAAAGAAAAAGTGGACGAAGTTGCTCAAGGACGTGTTTGGCTTGCCCCTCAAGCATTAGAATTTGGTTTGATAGACAAGCTTGGTACGAAAGCTGATGCTATTGAATCGGCTGCTGCACTTGCAAGCTTAGAACATTATGAAGTGTTTACAGTTGAACAAACTCTCAGTGAAAAAGAGCTATTAATGCAACAAATATTTGGTGCTGAAATAGTGCAATCTATACTGCCAAATGCAACACAACCTGATACGCTACAAAAAGTAACGCACCAAAGCATCAACCAGATCATAAATAAAGTACAACAAAGTGCAAATATGATTGAACTATATAACGACCCAAACAGTATATATAGTTTGTGTACTATGTGTGATGTGTCCCCATAGTTCATAGTTACAAGGTTAATGAATAAACTGCAATGTGATGCTGCAGTTGGTATACTAAGCCCAGACTCAAATCTGGGCTTTTTTATGAAAAGAAAAAAAATCTATATTGCCTATACCGGCGGTACCATAGGAATGAAGCAATCAAGCAAAGGGTATGTACCCGTTGCAGGTTATCTCACAGAAACTGTCAAGAATAACGCCGAATTCACACGTGAAGAAATGCCGTTATTTGATATTCATGAATATTGTCCGCTCATTGACTCTTCAGACATGTCACCTTTGCACTGGCAATTAATCGCAGAAGATATTCAATCTAAATACGATGACTATGATGGGTTCGTAGTATTGCATGGAACGGATACCATGGCATACACAGCATCCGCCCTGTCTTTCATGTTTGAAAACCTCACAAAGCCAGTGATTGTCACAGGCTCTCAAATCCCACTATCTCAGCTTAGATCTGACGGGCAAGTTAACTTATTAAATGCAATGTATCTTGCAGCAAACTATCCGATTGCCGAAGTCAGCTTGTTTTTCAACAATAAGCTATTCAGAGGTAATCGTGCACTTAAAGCGCATGCTGATGGGTTTGATGCTTTTGCATCCCCTAACCTAGCTCCGCTTGCTCAGGTGGGGATCAATATTCAGCTCCAAGAAGGCAAGTTGAGCCCTTATGTCGATCAAGACTTAGATGTCACCTCTATTCAATCTCAGCAAATTGCGGTACTACACCTCTATCCTGGCATTAGCGCTACTATGGTTGAAAATGTACTGTCATCCGATGTTAAAGCACTTATTTTACTTAGTTTTGGCGTAGGAAATGCCCCACAACAGGACGATATTTTGGCGACCTTGAAGAGTGCGTCTGAACGTGGTGTTGTCATTGTAAACCTAACGCAGTGTATACAAGGTCAAGTGAATATGGGTGGCTATGCTACTGGTAATGCATTATTGAACTGTGGTGTGATCAGCGGCTATGACATGACACTAGAAGCATGTTTAACAAAGTTACATTATTTATTCAGTCAAGAGCTGGAATTAGAAACAATTCGTCACTTGATGCAGGATAACTTGCGCGGAGAGCTAACACGCTAACTATTTTGCTAGATTTTAACAGGCCTTGCGATTTTATCGGTTAGAATGCAAGGCTTGTTTTGATAAGCAAACTAAAATTATAAACCTCATGACAAGGCCCAAACTACTCTTATATTTATCTTGAACGAAATAGCTTATGCAGTTTGTCGGCCAAATAAACATAGAATGGATGTGGTTGAAAAAACGTAAGTGGGATTTTGGTCAAATAAAGTCCCCTTCCTACATATATTGAGAAAAATAAAAACATCCAACCTACAAATGGCATTATCTTATTATCTTTTTGATGCGCAGCTTGCACCTCTTCATAAGATCTTATTATGTTTCCTTCTATACTGATCTGATAAACAGCCTTGCTTACTTTTAGTTGAGCGATGTTATCTGTAAGAAAATTACCTTGATTTTCCATCACATTTAAAGTCACGTTTCTGCCAGTATTTACAGAAAGGATATCGAGCAACTCACCCGCTTGACCATGTTTCTTTAGATAGCTGTAGTTAGAACTGTAATCATTTACTAAATTGATTTCTAATGAATATTCATTCTCTACAACAGACAATATTTTATCATCAACAGATATTAATGATTCTTTATCCGGAAAATAGCTATCAACATTATTAAAATTTGCACTGTATAGTATGAACAAGCCGAGAATAAAAGAAGCAATAACAACTATATAACTAAGCGCAAGGTTAATTCTTTCGTACATATATTATTAAAAACTATAAACTTAACTTAAAAAATAAAGGAGCCAAGCGGCTCCTTTATTTAATCCAGAACGATTAAAAAACACGTATTTATTAAGTTAATTAACGTACCTTTTCGGGTAAGTCGACTAGATCTGTTAAATGAGAAGTCTCACCGCTGTGTGTTTTAATGCCATGCTCACCAAAATAGTCTCGCTGTGCTTGAACTAGGTGACCATTGCTAGGCGTGCTTAGCGTTGCAATATAAGTTTGTGTCGAAGCAAGTACAGGGAACGCCAAACCAGTCTGAATTGCTTGGCCTGTAATACTTCTTAGTGCATGCGCCTCGGCTTCAAGTGTATCGATGAAATCAACACCCTTTGCGATGTCATCAAGATAATCTGCACGAATGATACAACCGGCACGCCAAGTTTGTAATGTCTTTGCAAGATCAACCTTCCACTGATGTGAACGTGATGCGCCTTTAATTAACGCAAGGCCCTGACGGTAGCAGAGCAAGCTAGCAAAATAAAATGCTGACTTAAGCTCATCCAAATCGATATCGATTTTTTGGGTTTCTTTCGCTTGATAAGTCATCTCTTTCGCTGCAAGCGTACTAATCGTATTCGTTAAGTGACGCGCTTGTACTGCTGCAACCAATGAAGGCACTGCAATACCCAACTCTAACGCATTTTGTGCGGTCCAAAGGCCTGTTCCCTTCGCACCTACTTTATTGTCTATCAAATCAACTAATGGTGTTTGGTTGCTGTCTTCTAGGCTAAGAATGTGGCGAGAGATCGATAATAAATAACTGTTCAACTCACCTTCTGACCAAGATTCAAAAATCTCAGCAACTTCTTTTGGTGAACGCCCTGTACCGATGCGAAGCAAGTGATAAACTTCAGCGATTAATTGCATTAGTGCATATTCGATACCGTTGTGAACCATTTTCACAAAGTGACCGCTCGCAGATTGACCTACACGAGCAAAACATGACTCGCCGTTGTAGCTAGCAGCAACTTTTTCAAACCAAGGAACTAAACGTTCCCAACCGCCTTCTGAGCCACTGGCCATCATTGCTGGACCATGTCTAGCACCTTCTGCACCACCAGAGATCCCCATGGTGGCAAACTCAAATTTATTTTGATATTTAAGTTTACGAGCAATGCCATCTTTGTAGTTACTGTTTCCGCAATCAACTATAATATCGCCTTTCGACACGCCGGCTTCTATTAGTTCATTACATACTGAGTCAACTAGCTCGCCTGCTGGTACTAATAGTAGTACCGAACGAGGAGGCTCCAGCCTTCTAACCATATCACCGAGATCCGATACGATATGGAGACGCTCTTCTACACCCAAAGACTGTGCACAGCTAATTAATTCAGCACCTGCGTCTGGGTTTTTATCATAGGCGACTAATGTCATACCTTTCTCTATTAAGTTCAGTGCAAGGTTTTTGCCCATTACACCTAAACCAACTAATGCAACTTGCATTAAGTTTCCTCCTCGGTAACAACCACACTTAAATTCGTCTACAACGATGTCCGGTACATTATACCTGAGCATTCAACAATATTCTGCTCGGGCCACCTTTAGTATCAAACAATTTGAAGTTTAGTACTTTTTTAGTCATCTCGTGTTTTAGCACAAGCAAAAATTTGCTTTACACACTGGCTAAACACATTATCAGTCAGAGTGTTAAAGCTAATCTTCTTTCACTCTAAGATTGACGACCACTGACACCGGTGTCATAATCACGTCATACAGATCATATAATTTAATTTGTGTATGAAAAAGGGTTTAGTGGCAAAACTTTACATAAAAGCGTAATTATCTGAGAATATTTGCTTATTTAAGGTTTAAAAGACCACTATTTAACCACTTTGAATTAAAAAAGATGTTAGCAGAGCAGCCTACAGGAGAATCTGATGCTTAGACGCACTAAAATAGTTGCCACACTGGGACCAGCTACAGATAGAGATAATAATTTAGAAAAAATCATTCGCGCAGGTGCTAATGTAGTACGACTAAACTTTTCCCATGGTGTAGCGCAAGATCATAAAAACAGAGCAGACGCTGTTCGCGAAATCGCTAAAAGACTAGATAAGCATGTTTCAATCCTTGCAGATTTACAGGGCCCTAAAATCCGTGTCTCTACCTTTGCTGAAGGTAAAGTTAATCTAGAGGTAGGTGCAAAGTTCACACTTGATGCAGAGCTTGGCCTTGGTGAGGGTACTGTTGAAGCCGTGGGTATTGACTATAAAGAATTACCACAAGACGTAAATACAGGTGATCTTCTATTATTAAACGATGGTTTGATTCAATTAACAGTTGATGAAGTCGACGGTAAAAAAGTAATTTGTACCGTAACCGTTGGTGGTATTTTGTCAAACAACAAAGGTATCAACAGATTAGGTGGCGGTTTAACAGCCCCAGCCTTTACAGATAAAGATAAAGAAGACTTAATCACTGCAACAGAGATTGGCGTAGACTACATTGCAGTTTCATTCCCTCGTAGCGGTGATGACATGCGTTATGTAAGAGGTCTTGCAGAAAAAGCGGGGTCTAACGCACAGTTACTTGCTAAAATCGAACGTGCAGAGGCTGTTGAGACAGTTGAAGCAATTGACGATATTGTATTAGCATCAGATGCGGTAATGGTCGCACGTGGTGACTTAGGTGTTGAAATTGGGGATGCAGCGCTTGTAGGTAAGCAAAAACAGATTATCAGCCGCGCACGTTCTTTGAATAGAACCGTTGTTACAGCGACACAAATGATGGAGTCGATGATCGACAACCCAATGCCAACGCGTGCTGAAGTAATGGATGTTGCAAACGCAGTATTAGATGGCACAGATGCGGTTATGCTTTCAGCTGAAACTGCTGCTGGCGACTACCCAGAAGAAACGGTTGCGACTATGGCTCGCGTATGTTTAGGTGCAGAATCTCAACCTGAGACACATATTTCAAAACACAGACTAGACAGTATGTTTGCTGATACATCAGAGACTTTGGCTCTATCTGCAATGTATGCAGCGAACCATTTAGATTCAGTGAAGGCAATTGTCGCATTAACAGAATCGGGCAACACTTCTAAACTGATGTCGAGGATCAGCTCTGGATTGCCTATTTACTCGCTATCTCGTCATGCCACTACACTAGGTCAAACAGCACTATATCGCGGTGTTTACCCAGTGTACTTTGATTCAACAAGTTGCACAGCTGACTCGCTTGTTAATGATGCGCTAAAAACGCTTGTTGAAAGTGGCTCTTTAGAAAAAGGTGATACCGTTATTCTTACTCACGGTGACTTAATGGAAACTATTGGCGCGACCAATACGTTGAAAATCGTCACAGTATAATCATTACGATTACTGATACATACTGAGCCCGACTTAAATTAGTTGGGCTTTTTTGTATCAGACATTAAGGCAAACGATATTAAAGTGCTGTGTTACTAACTTGCCAACGCAGACTTCACTTTATCTCTATAGCTACGACTGACTTTCAGCTCTTGACCGTTATCCAATACCAACAAATATTCACCGCTGCTTTGTGTCACGAGCTTACTGATTTGTCCTGTGTTTACTATGGCAGAACGATGTACACGTACAAACAGTTTCGGATCGAGCTCTTGTTCCAGCTCTTTCATTGTTTTACGTAAGATATGCGTTTGTCCGTCAGCACAGTGTAGACACATATAATCACCCGCAGCATCAATCCATTGGATGGTTGCAGTCGACACTCTAATTATTTCGCCCTGCTCTTTTACAGCAAGAGATTCAGGAAATTTTTTGTCTTCAATTGCATCACCAGTGGCTAGCTTTTTTAGAATTTCTTCGCAATTGTTACCTGTTATCCCCGCCACAAAGCTAGCTAGCTTTTTCTTATGGGCGTTATCTTGTTGGTTCTTTAAATAACTTTGCACTTTTTCGATCGCCTGTTTTAGTCTGTTGTCATCAACTGGTTTTAGAATGTAATCCAAAGCGTGGATCTCAAACGCTTTGACCGCATAGTGATCAAACGCTGTAACAAAGACAATAGCAGGCAAAGGTTTAACACTTTCACTTAGAATTCGCGCTACTTCAAAACCATTTAACCCAGGCATTTGGATATCTAAAAAGACCAAATCAATATCCTGCTGCTGGCAAATGTCTATGGCTTTTTGTCCACCGTTACAAAGTTCGACTACTTCTATTTCATCAAATTCTCTCAATCTGACTGCCAAGCCCTTTCTTGCTAGTGGCTCGTCGTCAACAATTATCGTTTTAATCTTGCTCATTACTTCACTTCTCGGCCTTTTCAAACGGAACTCGTATGTTTGCCTTCAATCCTGAAGGCGAATTATTTGATAACACAAACGAGTAATTATTCTCATAAAGTGTTTTTAATCTGTCTTTGGTATTTGCGATGCCAACACCGCTCGCATTGGTTAGCTGACCATCAGTAAGCTCAGCGCCAGGACCATTGTCTCCAACTTCTAACAATAGTTCATTGGCAAATACTTGCGCTTTAATTTCAATTTTGCCGCCCTCATCCATATGCGCTATCGCGTATTTGATGGAATTTTCAATCAATGGCTGCAATATCAGACTTGGCACAAGCGCATTTTTTGCTTGCTCAGTAACATCTAAATCTATCGCCAAACGTTCGTCAAAGCGAACCTTCTCTATCTCTAAATACAACTTTAATGCGTGAAGCTCCTGCTCTAGTGGCACTTTTTTAATTGGATCTGTGTTCAAGGTATACCTTAAAAAGTCACTTAACCTGGACACCATCTGGTTAGCGTCTTTGTTCTCTTCGACTAATATCAATGTCGATATTGCATTTAGTGTGTTAAATAAGAAATGAGGGTTTAGCTGATAACGAAGCATTTTTAATTGCGCTTCATGAGCCATGGTATTGGCCTTAAGTGCTTTTTGACGTTCACTTTGAAGTAATTGGTAATATTTAATACCAAAATATAAGCCACTCCAACACAAGACGATATAAACTGAGTCTAACCCCTGCTGAAGGTAATAAAACCATTCTTCTGGACGATAGCCATGTCGATATATTTCCCACAAGTTATACTTTTGTACAACTGACCACAACGTACCTGTAATGTAAGAAACACTAAAAACAACGAATATCAAAATCCAAGGCTTTGCATTCCATACCCGCCGGTAGAGATACCTAAGTGGCACCGTCATCAAACAACCAGCATACGCATTGAGTACGATGACAAACACATAGATGTCTCGCATTTCAAATACTTTTGAGCCTATATAGTTAACCAGTGCATAACCGATCCAACCAGATATCTGTAAAACCCAAAAAAATCGTTGTCGATTATCGACTAAAGCTTGCCAATTCAAATTAATTTTTACCTCTAATAACCTACCTTGGATTATATCCCATAGAAAACCAGTTAAGCACTACCAATAGTCTTGTATTTCCAACAATTAGCCGCAAACATATAGGTTATTGAAACACAGTAACAACACAATAACGAATCAAACTCAACCTTAATTATCAGTTTAAATTACGATTCCAACCATAATTTGACCACCTGTAAATCCACACATTAACGTTCCAATTAGAGGTATGTATGTAAATTTAAAATTAAGAGACGTGGCGGTGTGTTAAGTAAGTTCTTACATATATGTTTCTTATAATAAAAACACCAAAAACACCATTGATAATCGTTATCACTTACAATACTATTCGCGCGATTATTTAATAATGAAGGAAAATCATGCGCTCATTTAAAACCAAATATCCAATGCTTCTTTCAGCACTTGCGATTGCTTTTTCTGGTGTGTCACTCGCTGACGATTCAAAAAAAAATGAATTGGAAGTGATTGAAGTCAGTCCTAAAGGGCTTATTTCTTATGTTAGTGCAAGTGCATCAAAATCAGATGTGCCGATCACCAAAACACCTGTATCAGTTTCTGTTTTAACTTCAAAGCGAATCGCCGATCTTGGTGCAGAAACCTTACAAGATGCAATTGGTTATGTAGCTGGTGTATACAATGGCCCATATGGTGTCGATACCCGTGGTGATTGGTCAAAAGTGCGTGGTGTAGACCCTCTAATTTATGTAGACGGCCTACAAATGCAGTTTGGAAACTACAACAATACACGTACTAACCCCTATACACTTGAGCGCGTTGAAATTTTAAAAGGCCCCTCTTCTGTTCTTTATGGTCAAGGCTCAACAGGCGGTATCATAAACTCAGTATCAAAACGTCCACACAGCGAAACCCAAGGCGAGATCTGGGCACAAGTTGGTAACTATGATCGCGCGCAGCTCGCTGGTGACTACAACACAGCCTTTGGTCAAAGCGATGAATATCAAGCAAGATTTGTCGGTGTATATCGTAATAGTGATACCCAAACAGACTTTGTCGAAGACAATACACTTGTATTTGCACCAAGCTTTGCTTGGGATATCAACCAAGATACTCGTTTAACAATCTTGACTAATATACAAGAAAATGAGTCAGGGTCTTCAACTCAATTCTTCCCTCACGAAGGCACCATTTTACCAGCAAAATATGGTCAAATCCCGAGTGAACGATTTGTGAGTGAGCCGGGTTGGGATCGCTACGATACGGAACAGTTTGCAATCACAACAATCGTAGAGCACAGTATTACTGAAGACACACAAGTTAACTGGTCTACTCGTTATAGCGATAGCTCTTCTGAGTACCGTACTATTTTTTCTTGGCCACCTAAGTTTGAAGCAGATAAACGCTCAATCAACCGTATATTTAGCATGTCAGATGGCGAGTCAAAGAGCTTGTTAAGTGATATCCAACTGCATCAGTACATCGAATTCAATGACGTAGAAGTAAACATTGTTGCTGGTATTGATTTCCAGGACGCAGAAACACGCACCAGTCGTTTGCGCGGTGGAGTCTCTTCTCCATTAGATTTATACAACCCTGTATACGGTTTAAATGATCCATTACCAACTGAAATAAAAGACATCGCACCTGAGCAAGTAAATACTCAACTTGGTGGATATATCCAAGCGACGTTTGAGTACAATAACTTTGTCTTTAACACTGCACTTCGTCACGACGACCTCGAGCAAAAAACGTGGCAAAAAGTAGATGATGTTGCAAGTTTATTGCAAGTTAAAAAATCGCAAAGTGCTTTGACCGGCCGAATTGGCGGACTATACCAATTTGAAAATGGTATCTCACCTTATGTTAGCTACTCGGAATCATTCCAGCCTTTATATGGTTCAAAGCCACAAGGCGGAAGCTTCAAGCCTAAAGAAGGTGAGCAAATAGAATATGGTGTGAAATATCAACCTGCTGGCACTGAACACTTAATTACTGCTAGTGTTTTCCATATTACCGATAAAAATCATGTAAGAGAAATCTCCCCTCTCGAACATGTACAAGATAGTGAAGTCTCAGTTGATGGCTTTGAACTTGAAGCGCAACTAGAGTGGGAGAATTTAGATGTCTATGCTTCATATGCCTACACAGAATCGGAACAAGACACAACTCCGCTATCTGCACAAGAAATCTTTACTCAGGCAGCTATTTTAGCTCAACAGGCTCCAGATCAGCAGCAGCGAATTATGGCAGGTGCAGTCTTGACGGCTGGCACTGATCATGTGCCTCTGTCTGCAACGCCAGAGCATTTAGCGTCAGTATGGGCAACTTATCGCGCAGACAACCTGTTAGAGGGGTTAAAGTTTGGTGCTGGTATTCGATATGTTGGTAAAACATTCGATGGTAGCCGCTCAGTCTCTGTTGGAAGTGTCGAATACCATAAGGCGCTTACCACAGATAGCTTTACGTTATATGACATGATGGTTGGCTATCAGTTTAACGACTATGAGTTAAGCCTAAATATCGACAACTTAACAGACAAGACAGTGATCACCAGTTGTTTATACCGCGGCGATTGCTTCTATGGCCAACGCCGTACCATCACAGCTAACTTAAAATATCGCTTTTAATTTTAGGTGATTTATTATGGCGTCATTCATTAAAGTTAATGGCGCCATTTTATAAGCCCTACAAACTCTTTTCAAAACATCAAAGCTAGTATTCTTAACTATTCAGCCAAATACCTGAAAGAAACAGTATGTTGATAATACATATGTTCAAAAGCTCGAAACATTCTAAGATATGCTGGGTTATCAATTTGTGCGTTGATTTCGTGGTGAGCGATGTCATTATGCCTAACTCTGACGGCATAGAGTTTATTCAAGCCGCATTAAAGATTCAAAATAACTTACGCTATTTGTTTATTTCTTGTTTTATTGATTGCAAAGATACTGATCACATAACAACAGATAAAATTCTTTACAAACCTTTTAATAAACAGCTGCTCATTAAAAAATTCTGGACGTTATCAAATAAAAAAGGCGACATTTATTGCCGCCTTTTTACCTTTTCATCTCAAGGTTTTTAAGGAATTAGTTACACTTACCTAGGTCAGTCCATACTTTCCAATCGTTACCAACATTAGAATTCTGAGCTGGGTTTGCATCTCTGTTCCACCAGTTGCTGCGATACTTACTGCCTTGGTAAGACACTTCAGCACCTGCAACATACGTTTTAGATGCGCTCCACTCAGTTAGACCAACACAGCCTGTATTATCAGTGCCATCTGTTACTGTTACAGATTTTGTCACACTGTGTGTAGCACCTGCATCATCAGTCACTGTAACAGAAACTTGATATGCGCCTGCATTAGCAAATGCGTGTGAAACTCTAGCACCAGTCGTATTAAAACCACCAATATTCCAGTCGTAACTCACGATTTGACCATCTGCATCACGGCTTGAAGTCGCATTAAAATCACATGCTAATGCACTACAACTGAAAGTGAAGTCTGCAACTGGCGCTTGATTATCAACAGCACCACCACAACCATTTGCAGCGATATAGTCAGATGCAGCTTTCGCCTGTACTAAACCATAACCATATTCGTCATCACGACCAGCCGTACCTAGGTCAATGGCAGTTGCATTCAGTGCATTACGAATATCTACGTTTGTACAGCTTGGGTGCTGGCTCCAAACTAACGCTGCAACACCGGCAACATGTGGGCTTGCCATTGAAGTGCCCGTCATAAGGCCATAGTCAAGAACTGCATTAAGTTCTACTTTAACTGAGCTACCAACAGATGTTTTAAGTGCAGTACCTGCTTCTTGTGATAAAGACAGTACTGGAATAGTTAGACCATGGTTTGTATCACCAAGCGTACCACCAAATTCACCTGGCGAGTTGTTGTAGATAATTGCAGCTACGCCACCGCCCGCTTGGCAATTAGCAGCCTTATCTTTGAACGATGCACCGCCGCGCTCAATTAAACAGATACTTTGTGTCGCAGCACATGCTGTTAAACCTTGACCACAGTCAACGAGATCTGCACTTACAGTACCTTCAACTGAGTGAGTCATACCGCCAGCTTTAACCACATCAGTACCCACTGTAATAGCAGCAAGAATACCAGAACTTCTTGGTACAGTAGATAATACATCAGTACCAGGTGCTGCAATCTCAACTTGGACGTTATATTGTGAAGACGGGTTCTTCACTCTGTTTTCGTCAATGTTTGCTACAGAAACGACTGTATCGTAACTCGCTGGATAGCTCATTGTTGCATTGCCATCATTACCTGCAGCAGCGATAATTAATACGCCTTTGTCATATGCTGCCTGTAGGCGCTCTTGGAAATACTGACTTGGACTACCACCACCTAAACTCATGTTGATAACTTTAGCACCGTTTTCAACACAGTTATCTACTGCACGAGCAATACGTGATGTAAGGCCCTGTTTACCATCATTGTCGAATACACGTACATTGTGAATACCAACCTTATCGTTTGGTAATACACCTACTACACCGAAGCCATTATCGATCGCAACGATTGTACCTGCTACGTGTGTACCGTGGCCTGAACCATCTTGATACCAAGTTAAACCAGGTAAATCAGTGAAACCCGTTGCATTTTGTGGCAAATCAGGGTGGCCTAAATCATAACCCGAGTCGATAACACAGACTTTGAACAAGTCAGCGTTAGTATCTTGTAATAGATTTGCTTGAACTTCTGCAAGCCCATAAGGAGACGCTTCACCTACGAAGTCTTGAGTAAATGGCACATATTCAAAATCTTCTTCGATATACGCGTATTGCCCTGATGCTTTTAGCTTAGCGACTTGCTCAGGAGTCAGCTCCATAGTTACAACAGTGCCTGTTGTATCTGCAGATAGTACTTCTGTAGAGGCATCTGCACTAAAGCTCTCTGCAATATTTGCTCTTGCAAAACGGTTTGTCTCAGGTGCAAAGATACTCAAATCACTTTGCTTTAAGATATATTGTTTTGTTTCTTGTGCTTGAGCAACCGTTGCAGAAAGCGCTGCAACTGCAAACGCGACTGAAGTTAATTTGAACATTTTTTTCATGTTGATTCCTATATTCTTATTTTTATCCGCATCCGATGCGGTGAATCCCTATTTTGCTAGCAATTATGTACCTAACATGTAGACACCCTACACAAGGAGCCCCCTGCTTACAACCGTTTATTTACAAAAATTCATTTTTTCTTCATTAAATTTAAAAAAGCAATAAATCAAATTATGCAATTGACTGGTTTTTGAGCAGAAATTCTCAATAAGTGCGTATGACAATTACTTAGCTATCTAATAAAACAACCAACATCAAAAAAAATAACAATATGTGGGAAGTTTTTTTACACGATCACGCATAAAACTTTGTTCACATTGATTAAACGTAGGTTCTAAAAACAAATTTTGACTCTAGGTTGTTGCTAGTGAGTAAAATATAAAACAACGAACAACAAAAAAGACCCAATAAATAATCAAGATCAAACTTAGCCAAACTATTTAAAATAATTATGATTTACTCCAGAATCAGTTTCTAGGATAATGAGAATAATTTCTATTAAGGAGTAACATCAATGAAAATCATCAAAAAAGTTGTGGTTACCGCGCTTTGTATTTCAGCTTTTCATGCTTCAGCCAATGACTGTGAGTTGACAATTGAATCAAACGATATGATGCAATTCTCAGAAAAAACATTATCAGTGCCAGAAAAATGTGAAGAAGTAAAATTAACACTGGTTCACACAGGCAAGCTAGCAGCATCGGTTATGGGGCATAACTGGGTATTAACTGAGAAGAAAAATGTTAAAGCTGTTGCTTCTGATGGCATGAGAGCTGGTGTAAAAAATAGCTATGTAAAGCCTGATGATCCTAGAGTTTTTGCATTTACACCTGTGATTGGCGGTGGTGAATCGACGTCAATTACTTTTTCAATTAAAGGCATGAGTAAAAATAAAGAGTATAATTTCTTCTGTTCATTCCCTGGACACTTCGCAATTATGAAAGGCGCTTTCAAAATCATATAAGTTTGATGCCAGGATGACACGCCGTTCATACTGGCTTTTCAAATTAAATTAATAATAAAAATCCATTCCATTTATATAATTAATCGCGATAAATTTTATCTATGCCTATGTTTAACATGACTATTTCAGGCACTGCAATAGCGTACAAACAACCTCCTCTGTTCTCTAAATAAAAACTATTGTTTTTTATAAACTAAACCACCCCTTTTAAAGGATGAATTAAATATAAAAAAACAACCTTATATTTACAAAATCATTTAATCTCACAAAATAAAATAAATTCATCTTACGACCAAAATAACCCACCTTTCAAAAAATCAGTTTACTTTCATAAATAAAAATCGTTTACTTGTATAACTCAAATACATTTATTTATGAATAAAAGCATTTGAGTTATACATAAATAATTAGAATAACTAAATAAGGATAGCCAAATGAAAAGGTCAATATTAGCTAGCACTTTAGCACTCGTTTTAAGCTCAACAGCGCTTGCAAGCAACTATGCTCCCCTTTCTGAAGTAAGAGATCAAATTAAATCTCCAGAATATACACAACAAGAAAAGCAACTTGTTGTAGAACAAGCGAGGATTTTATTGGAAGACCTTTATGTACATCAGTATTCAAAAGGTATTTATTATGGAATTTCTCCAAACGGTCATGTAAATGCTGTTTCTGAGATCCATAAATTAATAGATGAACTTGATTCTATCAGCACAGAACAAATGCACACGCGCCTTACGCAAATATTTAAGGCACAACGCGACTTACACTTAGTATACATTCATCCTCAACCTGTACGCAGCTACGCTTCATATTTGCCGTTTGAATTTGACAAAACATCTGACGTATTTGGTAACTATGAAGTGAGAGTATCGAATATATACGAGAGCCTTAGACCTTATGTAACAGACAGCAGGCTACCTGAAGTTGGTGACAAAGTTATTTCTTATGATGGTAAACCAATTCATCAAGTTGTAGAAGACAATTTATATGTCGGCTTCGGCGCAAATGAAGATGCAGGCTTTGTTCAAGCACTAACTGCAATCACCCGAAAAGCTCATGCCATATCCCTTGTTCCAAAGGATAATGAAGTCACTATCGAATTCTTATCCAGTGTGACGGGGGAAACATACACAACAACTATTCCTTGGATAACCAGGGTACCAACCACATCGACAAGCAATGAGCATACTACAAATTTCGGACAGTTATTAGGACAGAGCACAAACATTGAAGCTGATCAACATCGCGCAATTAAAGCTGAGCTAGATACTGATTTAGGCACCCCTTTCGCTACAACCCCATCCACAGATCCTGAGGTGTCTTGGGCAATTCGTGAAGTAGATGGTAAACAAGTTGGTTATATCAAGCTAAATAGCTTTAATGTTGTAGATGATCACATATATACATCTGTCAGACTTATGAGTGAATTATTAACTGAACAGTTGGCAGAAACAGATGCCTTAGTATTTGACGTTAGAGATAACCCTGGTGGTTTTATCATATACGCAGATAACTTGGTGCAATTATTCTCCTCCAAACCTGCAATGCCAACACAGTTAAGATTTCTAAATACCCAGCTCAACTACGATATTTTGCACAAAACCTTCTTTAGTATATTTGGGCCACATTGGCAAAAAGTGCTAGCCGATGTGAATGGAACGAATGCGCGTTACACCGATACAACAAGCTACGTCACTGTTGCCCAAAACAACGAACTCGGACAATCCTACTACAAGCCTGTTGGCATATGGTCAGACGCCAGAACTTATTCTTCAGGTGATGTTTTTACCTGTTCAATGCAAGATAACGGTGTTGCAAAAGTATATGGTGAGCACAAGCGAACTGGAGCTGGCGGTGCAAACGTTGTGAGACACTCAGTATTTTTACATTACGTCGGTGCACCTTATTTTGAACCGTTACCGTATGGACAAGAGATGACAGTGTCTTGGAGGCAAATGATCCGTCATGGACACAATCAAAATGCCATCATCGAAGATTTTGGCTGTGTGGCAGACAAACATGTACCGCAAACACTCGAGAGTATCAAAGATAGTAGCTTAGGTAACTTTGAAACCATTGCTAGAGATTTACTCAGTGAAGCTCCTAATAAATCAACCGTACATTTTTTACAGTCAAAGGTAACTGATCTGGATACAATTGACAGAACGTTCTCGCTCGAAGTTACGAATACCGAGTTAGTTGAAATATACCTTAACGAGGTAAAGGTTGACGTTATAAATATCAGTGCCTATGGTGATGCAAGTAAAACCATCGAATACACAGTCCCAGCTGCAATAGATGAAGGTCAAGTGAGGTTTATCGGCTTAGATGGTGGTAAAACGCCTCTTTGGAATAGCATTCGTTATTTCTACTAATTTAGAAGTAGTAGCTTTAAGCCTACAAAACTAAATTAACTAAAACCTAAAATTAGATCTCAGCCTCTATCTAGCTGAAAGATATCTGAGATCTAATTAATGCTTAGCGACGATAAAGCTAATTGAAGCAATCAATAAAAATACGCCCCAATAGATCAACTTATGATCCTTTGAGCAAGAGCATAGCCAACCACTAAATGAAAATACACTCAAAGTAACAAATAAGGTTATTTCTTTGGAAGGGTTATCGAATACTGTGAACACAAATATAATCGCGGCAAAACCAAACCAACATGCTGTGGAAAAATGCCACATATTCGTTAGCACTGTTTTTGTACAGTATCGACCAAATAAACGCCTTGGCTTTAAGCGTCTAGACGCCTCCTTATTCAGAATCAGCTTATAGCCGATCCAGTGATGTAAAGTACCAATAATTAAAATTAAAAAAAATACAGAACCAGGCATATATTACAACCCAAAAAACCTGCACAAGCCCATTTCTGCCGACACAAACTAAGCTGACATTTATTTACAAAAACGAAATTATATAATGAATATAAGAAAATTGCTGCACATTTTGGAACATTCCAAGAGCGCTTTGAACTACTTAATACGAAAAGAGTCTTATACCTTGAAAATTATTCAATCGATAAGTTTGTTTGAATGAACTTTGATAATTTTGATAGACGGCAACATTTTCCTAGCCATGGAGGTTATACACTCTAGTGTGCACACTATAAAAGTGCGCACAGTCTTACAACTAGCCACTTGGTGCTGGAATCGCTCAGTTCCGCCAGCTTTAACTCACAGTGTTACCTAGCTGATAAATAAACACTCACCTAAATAATTTAATTAGCCTAGATCACGCATTAATATTTCATATTCTTCGTTGGCATCAGCAATCAAATGTGACAATTCTCTCGCGTCTCGCTCTTTAAGGACAACTTGCCAACTTGTTGATCCTTCAATGCCTGTAACCACAATATCTGGCCCTGTATGCTCATACTTAATTTTATCGAATTCAGTCGAGTGATGCTCGTGAAGTTCAATAATATCAACGTCTAGTTGCCCTGTTGGAAAGACTTCAATATGGGCATGTAACCCTCTTTCGCCAGATAAGCAATATTCTCTATGTACTGTAATCATCACAAGCTCCTTACTGTTTTATGAAAGCCAAAGACAAGTGTAGATCAGGATTAACAGATGAGTGTATTCGTAAAAGCAAACCTAGAAATTTTTTTAAAAAACTTTAAAGAAACCATAAAAATTGCCCAAAAAGGAAAAACTCTATTAGCAAGACACATTATTCTCAGCGATAAGGTGCTAACCACAGTTCTCCTTGTATCTTACCCATGAATAAATTAAAACAATTTTTAATATCTTAGCGAAAAAAACAAACCTATTATGTAACTATATTCATTAAAAAAATTCATAGTGAATGCTTCGAATTTAAGCACAGTGCCTGATGAACTGCAGTGTAAAAATAGGAAGTCATACTAGAAATTTAGCAAGCAAAATCTCATTCAAAATGATGTGACAGTGGCCCTAGCATAAAACTGATAATGCGAATAGATAGAAGAGTTGAAGTCTGAGGAAAAATGGGGCTTATCGCCCCACAATTTTTATTTACTTAAAACCATTAAGCATCTTGTCACACACAACAGGTGTTGGCCTGTGGTTGTCATCTACAGCTACAAATGTAAAGTTACCTGAGATTGCTAAATGCTTGTCATCTTTGTGCATCGTTTCTAAGAAGATCTGAACTTCTACTTTTAAACTTGTATTACCAACATGTACAACCTTTGCTACTAATTCAGCAAACGTACCAGCAGGAATTGCCTCTTTAAAATCCACACGGTCAGATGAAATAGTCACAAGTGGCTTGCGACAAAAACGTGTCGCAGCTATAAACGCAACCTCATCCATCCAAGCCAGCGCATCACCGCCAAAAAGGGTATTGTGATGGTTAGTTCTTCCTGGGAATACAGTTTTAGTTACTGAGGTTGTTGAGTCTTCAATACGCTTCGCGATGGTTGCGTCTTTATGTTGTTCTGTCATTATTTACTGCTTTTGTTTGCTAGTTTATCAATCATAAGTAATTCAGGGTCTAACCTTTCGCCAAACCAGTTAAAACGCCAATCTAAATGCGGCCCTGTTACTCTGCCAGTTGCCCCAATATCACCGATAACATCACCGGTTGAAACCATATCCCCTACTTTGACATGCAGCTTGCTCATATGAATATATGTAGAGGTTATGCCATAGCCATGATCCAAAATAAGCGTACCACCACTGTAATATAGGTCACTCTCAGCAAGCACTACCTTTCCAGAAAGTGGCGCCCAGATAGGCGTGCCAGTTTTATTGGCTATATCCAAACCAAAGTGTGGTCTTCTGGGCTCACCGTTAAAATATCGCTGACTGCCATATACACCTGAAATTCGTCCTTTAGCAGGACGATAAACTGGCATATCAAAGAACTCTAGTTTACTGCTCTTTGACCTCGCAGCGCCGACTTTCGCAGAGTCGTTTCGAATGCGTTGAAGCACTTCTTTTGGGGGTGATACATACTTTTTTGCGACGCCCGTGATGCGATCAATATCATAGTCACGACTCGTAATTAAAAAGCTTTTAGTATGTTTTTGATTATTTTTATCTACCCAAGTCAAAGAGTGATCAGACTTAGCATCTCGTCCAAATCCAAACACAAACTGACCATCAGGCGTAACATCTAACTCTTTACCATTAAAAGAAACTGATTTAATTCCTTCAAGATGGCCAGTAACCATACCTCCTTGCGTTAGATGTCCCTTCAGTTCAATTGCTTGTGCACTTAATGCAAAGCATGCGCTAAGTGCCAGCAGCAGTTTATGCATACGCAATCGCTCCTTTACCCACACCTTCATAAGCTCTTACTTTAACTTCTTTGTCTGGGTATGATTTCTTAATTTCATTAGCAAGGTATTCAGCAATACACTCAACCGTTGTATCACATGGCAAAATATCACTACGTGATTTGCTAATACACATTTCAAAATAGCCTTGAGATGACTCATAAGCAAAAGAGTAATCATCTTCTCTAGCTGTAACATATTGTAATTGAGCGTGCTCGATTAAATCTTCTTCTGTGCCTAAATAAATGTCTTCCCATTTCTGAGACCATTCTTTTTGAAGTCTAGGCATACTAACACCATCAAAGAAAATACCTATTAAAGAACGATGCCCATGAATAATACGCTGACAATTACCATCGTGCTTTTTAAGGCCATGACTGTAATGATAGTAGAAGCTAGTTGTCTGCTCTGGACGAAGCGTAATTTCAATATCTTTAACATTATCTGGCATTTGAGGAAGGATCTGCTTCTTTAAGAAAGCAATCACAGACGCTTCATCAATTTTATCACCTTCGACTACACAAACAGCTTCATCAGGTGCATTCATGGCAAGGTGGTGGCCACTGAACTCATAGTCAAAAGATGCGCGCCCATCTCGATTTTTAAATTGACAATTCAGTGCAGAAGGAATGGCTAACTTATGATCTATTGTGTTATCAATAATTGCTTTGATTTGTTTTTTTACTTTTGCAAAGTCCAAAACCATTGATTCTTCATTGAGTTGTCCATGTAAAGTCATGTCAACTATCCAACTTTCTCCAACAGCTCCGCGCTTAGCACACAAGTAAGAAAAGTCTATTACCGTCAAGGCATCTACAAAAAGGATCATAAATTTCCATTAAATTACTAACAAACAAACTAATTATAAAGTTTTTTCAACTAAAAATCGCGTTATTCATTAAGAGAATTGATTTTAATCTTTTTGACGTATTGTTGAGATAAAAATTTAACTGTTCAGAGTTGTTTAGCGTACAACTGTACGCTAAAGTACCCGCAATTAAAAAATGAAGAATGAATACTATGGAACCTAAAAATAGCTATACAAAAGAAGAACTAATCCTTTGTGCTGAAGGCAAGATGTTTGGTGAAAACAACTGTCGTCTGCCAATCGATAATATGTTGATGATGGACCGTATCGTTGAAATCAACGAAGACGGTGGTGAGTTCGGTAAAGGTCAAATCATTGCTGAGCTAGATATCAACCCTGATCTTTGGTTCTTCGATTGTCATTTCCGTGGCGACCCTGTAATGCCTGGTTGCCTTGGTTTAGACGCTATGTGGCAGATTGTTGGCTTTTTCTTAGGATGGTCTGGTGGCCCTGGTCTTGGCCGTGCACTAGGTGTTGGTGAAGTTAAATTTACTGGTCAGATTTTACCTACTGCTAAAAAAGTAACTTACCGCGTAGACATGAAGCGTGTTATCAAGCGCAAATTATTCATGGGTCTTGCTGACGGCGTTGTTGAAGTTGACGGTCGTGTAATCTACGAAGCAAAAGATCTAAAAGTAGGTCTATTCCAAGATACAAGCGCTTTCTAAAATATCGCGCTATAAACAAATAAGCCCCTTTCGGGGCTTTATTCTTTCAATTCGTTTCTGTTGGCTCTGTTTTATGTTTTAAACATGTTGCGATTGTCTATGGCCTCTCGCCAGCCACCTAACCATTCTGATCTGTGCTCAATTTGTTGATATGGACATAAATCTTTAGACCGCCCTGCTAAACCTGCTTTAAATCCCTGTGAGTGTGCTCTTTCTAAACGGTCTCTTTTCTGTCTCTTCATAGGTAAATTCCTCACCTTCAAATTTTTGATTGCTTCGTCTTATCGACATCCACATTTAATAAATAGTTAACGCAAGTGTAATTTGCAAACTCTTTTCGCGTGTTATGCAAAAGCACATACAACCTCTTTGATATGAAAAATATTTACTGCGATCTAAGAGCGTGCATTACCTGCCTAACTATCTTGGATAGAATCAAATATCAATTTTGCAATAATGGTAACAATAAGACTCCAGCTCGCTTTTTTTAAAAGCGTGCAAGACTTATTCAGAAGGAATGGCCAAACCTCAAGTTCTAATTAATCATAGTTTGAAAGGACATGCAACAAAGAGTAGATAAGAACTTTTTGTGAATTTTTTATTTGCAATATTTATGCATAAAAACTAATTTAAAAAACTTTAAAATCTAAAAAATCAATAAAAAAGAATAGAAAAAACCATTTTAGACGTAAAAAAACATTCATTATTTTGTCATAAAAAAGGCCGCTAGATAGCGGCCTGATATCAATCACTTGGGTTGATCACTTAAGGATCTCTAAACCACCCATGTATGGCTTAAGTACCTCTGGTACGATAATCGAGCCATCTTCTTGTTGATAATTTTCTAATATTGCAACTAGTGTACGGCCTACCGCAAGGCCAGAACCATTCAATGTATGAAGTAATTCTGGTTTCTTTTCACCAGCACGACGGAAGCGCGCTTGCATACGACGAGCTTGGAAGTCTTGCATGTTAGAGCAAGATGAAATTTCACGGTATGTGTTTTGCGCAGGAAGCCATACTTCTAAATCGTATGTTTTTGCTGCACCAAAGCCCATATCACCCGTACATAAAACCACTTTTCTGTAAGGAAGCTCTAGAGCTTGAAGAATACCTTCAGCGCTGCCAGTAAGCTCTTCAAGTGCAGCCATTGAATCTTCTGGCTTGACTAGCTGAACTAATTCTACTTTGTCAAACTGATGCTGACGAATAAGACCACGCGTATCACGACCATAGCTACCAGCTTCACTACGGAAACAAGGCGTATGTGCTGTCATCTTGATAGGCAACTCTTTCTCGTCGAAAATTTCATCGCGAGCACAGTTTGTTAAAGGCACTTCAGCTGTTGGAATTAAGCTGTAGCCATCTTGGTCTTCTTCGAGTACTTCAGTGTGGAATAAATCTGCAGCAAATTTTGGTAACTGACCAGTGCCATATAAGCTTGCTTTGTTCACAAGGTAAGGCACATACATTTCAGTGTAGCCGTTTTTATCAGTGTGCGTATCAAGCATAAATTGAACAAGTGCACGGTGCATGCGTGCAACACCGCCACGCATAACAGTAAAGCGAGAGCCACTTAATTTAACACCCGTTTCAAAGTCTAGGCCTTTACCTAATGCTTCACCTAAATCAACGTGATCTTTTACTTCAAAGTCAAACTGCTTAGGCTCGCCCCACTTAGAAACTTCAACGTTGTCATCTTCATCCGCGCCCGCTGGCACATCTTCAGCCGGTAAGTTTGGCAATGTTGACGCTAAGTCTTGTAGCTCAGCTAATATTTTATCTTGCTCAGCTTTTGCTGCTGATAGCTGATCACCAAGATTTGCAACTGCATCTAACAATGGTTGAACATCTTCACCCTTTGCTTTAGCTTGACCAATCGCTTTAGAGCGACTGTTACGCTCGCTTTGTAATTCTTGTGTTTTTGTTTGTAACGTCTTGCGTTGTTCTTCTAACGCATTAACTGCCTCAACATCTAACTCGAAGCCACGTTTTTTTAAGCGCGCAGCAGCTTCTTCGATGTCCTGTCTTAAATACTTTGGATCTAACATGTTTGTTCTTTTAACCTTTTTGCATGACTAAGCAAAGACCTATCCAGGCCATAAATATACATACGACGACATTCAACGCTATATTCAGTGCCATCTTCACGAACTGGCCTTGTTGTAACAACAAAAGACTGTCCATGGAAAATGTTGAAAATGTCGTCAAAGCACCTAAAAAGCCAACCCCTATCAACGCCTTGGCAGGAGATACCGCGATTATTTGCTTTTCGATTAATCCGTAAAGAATGCCCATCAACAATGAACCAAGAATATTAACGGTCAATGTCCCAAAAGGGAATCCCTTACCCATGAGTTTTAACACAATATCACTAATAAAAAACCGTAAGCAGGCACCAAATGCGCCACCAACAGCAATCATTAGATAAGTTTTGAGCACTTCCATTTACGTTTTACCTGGTTTTTGAGCATACCTTTGTTGAGTACTCGAATTATCGAGGCTTTTTAAGTAATTGAGTTTTTCTTTAATTTGCTTTTCTAACCCACGTTCAGTGGGGTAATAATATTGTCTGTCTGCAACAGATTCTGGAAAGTAGTTTTCCCCTGCGGCGTAGGCACCAGGTTCATCATGTGCATAGCGGTATTCTGCCCCAAACCCCATTTCCTTCATCAGCTTTGTTGGCGCATTACGTAGATGTTCCGGTACAGGTAAATCGCCGTCTGTCTCAGCGTCTCTTTTTGCCTGCTTAAATGCGGTATAAACTGCATTGCTCTTGGCGGCACTGGCCATATAAATGGTCGCTTGCGCAATCGCTCTTTCGCCTTCAGCAGGCCCGACTCTGTGAAAAATATCCCACGCATTCAGTGCTATCTGAAGCGCTCTTGGATCTGCATTTCCTATATCCTCACTGGCAATGGCAAGCAAACGTCTTGCGACATAAAGCGGATCGCCGCCGCCTGCTAAAATACGACAATACCAATAAAGTGCTGCGTCAGGATTACTACCACGAACCGATTTATGAAACGCAGAAATCAAATCATAATAAATATCACCGCCTTTATCATACTTGGCTAAGTGAGTTGGTAAAATTTGCGAAAGAACATCACTGTCAATTTTTATGTCGCAGCCAGTTCGATGGCCAAGATCAACTGATTGCTCTAACAGATTTAATGCTTTTCTTGCATCACCATCAGCCGCTTGTGCGATTGCAACCAAGGCTTCTTGTTCAATATGAATAGTAAGCTGGCTCAATTGCTCGTCATGTTCAATGGCATTGTGAAGTGTAAACAGTAATTCATCTTGCGATAAAGGCTTTAGTGTATACACGCGGGCACGAGACAAAACAGCATTATTCAATGCAAACGATGGGTTTTCAGTTGTCGCGCCAATGAAAACAAACGTGCCATCTTCTATGTGAGGTAAAAAGGCATCTTGCTGAGATTTATTAAAACGATGGACCTCGTCGACAAAAAGTAAAGTTCGTCTGCCTGATTGAGACAGTCGACTTTTAGCTTCTAACACGGCTTCACGAATTTCCTTCACGCCTGCTGTCACGGCAGATAGTTTCTCAAGCTCAGCATCTGCATGATTTGCAATGATCTCAGCCAAGGTGGTTTTTCCAACTCCCGGCGGGCCCCATAAAATGAGACTATGACATCGCCCTTGTTCAATAGCACGATAAAGTACAGAGCCTTTTTCAATGATATGTGTTTGTCCAATATAGCCCTGTAACGACTTTGGCCGCATTCTAGCGGCCAAAGGTCTAACATCTGGGGCAAAATCAAAACCGAAACTACTCACCTGTTGTCTGGTCGTCTATGACCACTCCATGCGGAATTTTAAAGGTAAAAGACTTATCGTCCATTTCTAAATTTGTTTTCGCATCTGCAAATTGAAATGTCGAGATCTGCCCTGAAGCATCCTTGATACTTAACGAATCAATGGCAAGGCCGGCACTTTCAAACACAATATCTAATTGCTCCACTTGTGATTCAACATCAGGCTTTGGCGATACACGATAACCAACAGTGGTTTTTGTAACATCATATTTTGCCCACTGAGACTTATCCTGAGTTGTCAGTAAAACAAAGGGAGTAGTGTCTATTAAGCCGGCTGTATTCATAACAGTTACTTGTTCAGCAAAGCTATCGAAATAAAAAGTCTTATCACCATCGGACACTAATAACGTTTCATCCGGTTCTAACTGTTGCCAACGAATTTTTGAAGGATATTTTAGCGCAATATTACCCGTACCATCTTGTAATAATGTGCCTTCTTCATCCTTCACTTGTTGCGTGAAATTTGCTTTAAATGTATTTAACGATTTTAGCTTTGCCTTAAGAGACTCCGCATCTCCAGCAAAGCTTTGTGACATAAAGCCACAGCTTAAACCTAGTACTAAGGCTATTGTTTTAAACTTCATTTTAATTTGCTCCACCTTTCGGTACTAATACTTCTCGTGCACCATTATGGCCTGGCGCACTTACAACACCTGACATCTCCATCTGTTCAACCAAACGTGCAGCTCGGTTATATCCAACTCTTAATTTTCGTTGCACACTGGAAACCGATACCTTACCAGTTTCAATAACAAAGCCAACGGCTTCATCGTAGAGCGGATCAGACTCATCGTCAGCACCTTCAGGCTGCTCGCCAGGTAATAAAATTTCTTCCGTTGCCTCACCACATAAAATATCTTCGATGTAGTTTGGCTTACCACGCGCTTTCCAATCATTCACAACAGCATGTACTTCATGGTCATCAACAAACGCACCATGAACACGGATCGGTACACTCGTGCCAGGCGGTAAGTACAGCATGTCACCCATACCTAGTAAGTTCTCTGCACCTTGCTGATCTAGTATGGTGCGCGAGTCAATTTTACTAGAAACTTGGAACGCCATTCGCGTCGGTATATTTGCCTTAATCAGACCTGTTATAACATCAACTGACGGTCTTTGTGTTGCCAATACAAGGTGTATCCCCGCTGCACGTGCTTTTTGAGCAATACGCGCAATGAGCTCTTCAACTTTTTTACCAACGATCATCATCATGTCTGCAAATTCATCGATAACGACCACAATGCTTGGCAGCTTATCTAGCTCCTCCGGCCCATCAGCCATACCATCCGTATCTTTAAACAACGGATCTAAAATAGGATGCCCAGCTTCTTTAGCTGCTGTGACTTTCTGGTTGTAGCCTTTTAAGTTTCTAACACCTAATGCAGACATTAACTTATAGCGACGTTCCATTTCCCCTACGCACCATCTAAGTGCATTGGCAGCTTCTTTCATATCTGTCACAACTTCACACAGCAAGTGTGGAATGCCTTCATACACTGATAGCTCCAACATTTTAGGGTCTATCATGATCATACGAACGTCTTCAGGCGGTGACTTATACAGTAAGCTTAATATCATAACATTAACGCCAACTGACTTACCGGAGCCGGTTGTACCAGCTACCAATAAATGTGGCATTTTTGCAAGGTCAGCCACAACTGGTTCGCCTGCAATGTCTTTACCTAAAACCATGGTTAATGGTGAAGGATTTTGCTCAAATTTAGGGGCGTTAATGACCTCTGAAAGCCTCACTATTTCGCGGTTTTTATTCGGTAGCTCCAATCCGACATAGGTTTTACCAGGGATAACTTCAACAACTCGTACACTTACTGCTGACAGTGAACGCGCCAAATCTTTTGCAAGACCAGTAATTTTGGCCACTTTAATACCTGGTGCAAGGTCGAGCTCAAAACGCGTAACGACAGGACCCGGGTAAACCCCTACAACTGCGGCTTGAATGTTAAAGTCCAATAATTTGGCTTCAACAAGGCGTGATACAGAGTCTAATTCTTCTTTAGTAATTGGGTTCTCTGCTTTATCTGGTCTATCAAGTAAATCAAGAGATGGTAGCGGGTCTTTAGGTGGCTGCGCTTCTAACAATGCCTCAAACTGCTCTTTTGCAGAAGGTGGCGGTTGGTAAGCTGGCTTCTGCTCAGAGCTTGGCGTTGGCTTTTTAATTGGCCTTGCTGGCGATACCACTTTAGTCACAGGCTCTTCTTTCACTGCGGCATCGTCCAACGCATTAAGGGCAGCAACCGTATCGAGTGACTCATCATCAATAGCAGAGAAATTAATTTCTTGCTCAAGAATATGATCAAGTTCATCAAAAACATCTGCAGAAACCGCATCGTTAAATTCCTGCTTTTGCTCAAATACAGGCTCAACATTTTTAGGAGACATCTGCTCGTTGTTGTCTTTACGGCCAACAACTGAAAACAACTTATCTTTTAATTTTAGCGGTTTTTCAGCTTGTTCTTCATCAGATTCTTTAGCCTCTTCTACAACTACCTCAGGCTCTTTTTGAGCGCGCTCACTTTCTTCAATTTGCTCTCTGGCATCGATACTTCCCTTTTGTTCTACTTCAGGTGGTTGCTCAGTTTCAGCTGCAATGACTTGTGCAGAGGTTTGCTCGGATTTAGGTGTTCTTGTAGTCGCTTTTCTAAATAAAAACTTCACAAATTGAACGACTTTTTCACCTAAATAATCAACCGCTTCAACCCACGAAACTCCGGTGAGCAAGGTAACACCCGCAAAGAAAAAGCACAAAAGTAGAATTGAGGTGCCTGTGAAGTTGAATGCTGGCATCATCGCGCCGGCCACAACATCTCCCACTACTCCGCCTGAAGAAAAGGTGTATATATCATCAAAATTGATACTGCTGATGGCACTTGAAGACGCGATTAAGAGCGTTGCGCCGATAATCCTTAAGCCAAGCGTTGTGTAGTCGAGCTGCAAAATTTTGTGAGGCTTTTTAAATAACACATAACCAAACAGCTGCATTGCAGCTGGTACCCAAAAGGCAAGCCAACCAAAACTCAATAATAAAATGTCAGCAACCCAAGCGCCTGCTGCACCTGTGATATTATTGACTTGTACAAACTCACCCGCTTGTGTCCACGCCGGATCGGCTGGATCAAATGAAACTAAGGCGCAAAGCGTAAAAATTGCAGCAGCTGTGCTAACAATAAGTCCCGTTTCTAGTAGGCGCTGAACACCATTTAAGCGCATTACATTCAACCTGTATTTATCTTTTGTTGTAAACTTCTATTATAGGTTACACCATATCAAGAAATTCTTTAAGGTGCACAAGGTTTTATAATCTCTCCCTCCTCCCCTTTTACCTCTTCCATAACAACATAAGTACGACTTTCATTAATATTCGGTAATTTAAGCAAGATTTCCCCCAGCACTCCTCGATATTCTGACATATCCGTTACACGGGTTTTTAGTAAAAAGTCGAAATTTCCAGAGACTAGGTGACATTCAATGATTTCATCATGTTGTTTTACCGCCTCGTTGAAGCGCTCAAAAACATCTGGCGAGTTTTTATTGATGGTCACTTCAACGAATACCAGTAGCCCCTGGCCAAGCTTAACTGGGTCAACTACTGCTTTGTATCCTTTTATGAACCCTTCTCGCTCTAGTTTTTTTACCCTTTCTAGACAAGGTGTTGCACTTAATCCAATTCGTTTGGCTAATTCAACATTAGAAATTCTTCCGTCTTTTTGTAATTCGACTAAAATTTTTCTATCAGTTCTATCTAGCTGAGTATGCATGAAAAGTGTTTTATCCTATTTTTATAAAGTTTATAGTCAATTCATCTTTAAATTACCACAAAAAAGGTAGGACACACTAGCTTTGCATAATTATAATAGTCAAAAATGTTATCCGTTCTTATTTGAGGCGATTTATTATGATTATTGGTGTACCTAAAGAGATTAAAAACCACGAGTACCGTGTTGGTATGGTTCCAGCAAGTGTTCGTGAACTAATTAACCACGGCCACCAGGTTATTGTTGAAACAAATGCAGGTATCGGCATTGGTTTCACTGACGAAGATTATATCCAAGCGGGTGCTGAAATTTTACCTACAGCTGCAGACGTTTTCGCTAAAGCTGAAATGATTGTTAAGGTAAAAGAGCCACAAGCTGTTGAGCGTGCAATGTTACGTGAAGACCAAATTCTTTTCACTTACCTTCACCTAGCACCAGATCTTCCACAAACTGAAGATCTAATTAAGAGCGGTGCAATTTGTATTGCATACGAAACTGTAACTGACTCACGTGGTGGTCTTCCACTTCTAGCGCCAATGTCAGAAGTTGCTGGCCGTATGTCTATTCAAGCAGGTGCTCAGGCACTTGAAAAGTCAAACCTAGGTCGCGGCATGCTACTAGGTGGCGTACCTGGTGTTGAGCCAGCTAAAGTGGTTGTTATCGGTGGTGGTATGGTTGGCCGTAACGCAGCGCAAATGGCTGTTGGTATGGGTGCAGACGTTACTATTCTTGACCGTAACATCGACGTACTACGTAGCCTTAACGCTCAGTTCGGTAGCCAAGCAAAAGTTATCTACTCAACTGTTGATGCACTAGAGAAGCACGTTGTTGAAGCTGACCTTGTGATCGGTGGTGTACTAATCCCAGGTGCTGCTGCTCCAAAGCTAGTAACTGAAGCACACATCAAAGCGATGAAGCCTGGTGCTGCAATTGTTGACGTTGCAATCGACCAAGGTGGTTGTATCGCGACTTCTAAAGCGACTACACACGCAGAGCCAACTTATATCGTTGACGACGTTGTTCACTACTGTGTTGCTAACATGCCAGGTGCGGTTCCTCGCACTTCTACATTTGCACTTAACAACGCGACTCTGCCTTACATCATCAAGCTTGCGAACCTTGGCTACAAAGAAGCGCTTCTTTCTGATGAGCACTTCTTAAACGGTCTTAACGTTCTTAAGGGCCAAGTAACGTGTAAAGAAGTTGCTGAAGGTTTCGATATGGAATTTGTTGAGCCACGTTTAGCTGTTGAAAACGCATAATCGCACACAGCATTGAATATTTAAAAGGCCTGCTTTTTGCGGGCCTTTTTGATTTTAAATCAATTGTTCCCTCCCACACCCTTTCTATTTTTCTCCTTTTTACAATTCTTGGCTATTCTTATCAATGTAAGATAATGCAGTGAGCGAGAAGTTATGGCCATATCTTTAACCCAACAAGAAAAACAGATCCTCAGGTCTATATCCATCCCGCCAAGACCCGAAGCACTTGTTCAATTTTCACAAGAAACAAAATCCCCTGAACCAAACATCAATAAAATCACCCAAATTTTACAAAGTGACGTTGCCATCAGCGCGGCAATACTCCAAGTCGTCAACTCAGCAGCCTTTCGCCGTAGTAAAGAAATTGAATCCCTTGAACAAGCCATCATGATCCTTGGCCTAAAGCGTTTAATACCGCTTGTTAAAGCGGTTGCTGTTAAAGCGACTGTTGAAACGCCACCAGCTTTAGAAAACTTTTGGCAAGACCAAAGCGATATTGCACAGCTTTGCTCAACGCTGTGCCTGAAGTTAAACAAACCCGGTTTATCAAACCATGCCTACATGCTTGGGTTATTCCATACCGTTGGGATCCCTTTATTGTGCGTACATTTTGATGATTACACCGAGGTGATAGACGTTGCGAAAATCGATGGTTGGAGCAAAGCAACTGAGTTTGAATTTGGTAAATACAATACTAGCCATGCCACCATAGGCGCACTGCTTGCACAGCAATGGAAGCTGCCAAAACCCATGATCAACGTCATCTATTACCAGCATGATGCCAATGGCATATTCCGCTCTGGCGAGCTAGACGGTATTGCTTTGGAACTTCTTTCGGTTTTAAAGCTTGCACGTCACGGTAATTTTCTATTCAAAAATACCACCACCATCGAGAACGATAATGAATGGCTGGCGATTAGTGATGAAGTATTAGATTTTGTGAATATGTCTGAAGAAGAACTGGATGAGCTATATAGTGCTTTAGAGTCAACATAACGTACTTTACTTTGAAGTTTTGATGCCAAATTGTAAATAAAACCATTAAACTACCGTAAATCATTGCAACTATTCGCTTATGATTTACCTTTAATAATAAGCTCACATCTGGGAGACGTTCAGTGAAGTTTAAATATAAAGTAGTCGCCGTTTCTGCGAGTGTTTTAGTGCTTGCCTTATTCTTACTGTCGGTCAAGCAATACTTCCTGCTTAAAGAAAACTTAGAAGAACAAGTCACTCACAGTATGGAAGAAGTGATCCAAGGGATCAGTAATACTGTCACAGCTCAAATGCAGGGCGCTATGAACCTTGCAGCGCTTACTACTGGGCTAGTCGCTCAGGTCGATGGCCTTGAAAAGGCACGCCCTATGATTTCTCAGCCCAAGCTAACCTCTGAGTTTTTACTCATCGGCTACGGTGAAGAAAGTTCAGGTAAATATGTGGCAAGCGACCCAAACTGGAACCCTGGTTCGACATGGGACCCAAGAGTAAGGCCTTGGTATAAGGATGCAAAAGCAGCAAAAAATCTGGTCGTGACAGATCCGTATGCAGATGCCGTCAGTGGCGAGATTGTTGTGTCAATTGGTGCACCGGTATTCAAAGGCAGCCAATTTCACGGCGCCATCTTTTATGATGTCAGCCTTGCAAAACTGGGCAACATGATTAATTCATTTAACTTATTTGATGCTGGTTTTTCATTTATGGTGAGCTCCAACGGCAGCACCATTTCTCATCCAGATGTATCGCTAAATGGCCAACCTGCGCGTAACTTCTTAGGTAACACAGTGGTCAGGGAATCATCACAGGAAATTGAAATTGACGGTGTCACCTATCTTGTTATGTTTAAAGCAGTTGAAGGATATGATTGGTATGTCGGTGTCGCCCTTGAAAAAGAAAAAGTGTTTTCTGCTATGGAAACGCTCACCTACAACGCAACAGTCGTCTCTATCATCGCAGTTATTGCCAGCTTCTTAGCCTTATCTTACGTCATTAATATCTTGTTAAAACCACTTGAAGCGATTAACGCTGCGATGTCTAATATCGCCAGGGGTAACGCAGACCTTACAGTTCGGTTGCAAGCTTCGAGTGAACCGGAGTTTTCGGACTTAGCAGAAAACTTCAATTTATTCACCTCTCGACTGCAAAACATCATTGCCGAAATTCAAACTTTAGGACACGAAGTACTCGACGATGCCAAGCAAACATCTGCCGGTGCTAATCACGCAACGCAAGCCATACAAAGACAGCTTGAGGCACTCAATGAACTAGTCAACTCGACTGCCAATATGTCCAATACAGAGCAACAGGTTGCAAGTACAGCACAACTTGCTGCTGACGCAATTAAGACTACTGACGGTTTGGCAAAAGATGGTGAGAGCATAGTCGTGCAATCAACTAGCTCCATCAGTGAGCTTTCATCACAAATTGAACGTGCTGTAGAAGTCGTCAATGAACTAGAAGTATCTTCGTCTGGAATTGAGCAGATACTTTCTGTCATTAATGGTATTGCAGAGCAAACAAACCTACTCGCTCTTAACGCCGCAATCGAGGCTGCCAGAGCCGGTGAGTCTGGCAGAGGCTTTGCTGTGGTGGCAGATGAAGTGAGAACCTTAGCCCAGCGCACACAAGAGGCCACCACAGAAATTAAGTCTATGATCGACCAACTTCAATCTGGCGCTGAAAATGCTGTAGGGGTTATGAAGCAGAGTCAAACTATTGTTGAAAAGACCGTTGTCAAAGCGGAAGAAACAAAAGATGCCCTCCATGCCATTCGCGAGTCAATTAACAACATTGTTGAGCTAAATGTAAATATTGCCAGCATGTTGGAAGAGCAAAAAACAGTGGTAGAAGCAGTCGATCACAATGCGTCTGAGATACGAAACCTATCAAATACCGTTGTCGATGAAGCGAAAGTGGTGGATCACACCATGAAGTCACAAGTTGATAAAATCGCAAAACAAGAGGATATGTTAGAGCAATTTAAAGTATAAATTAGTTAACATCTTGATTTAAATGGCTAGAGTGGCGAGAATAAAGGTATAGCTACTCTAGCCACATTAATATCGGCATACATAAATGCAAACGAACTTAAAAGAAAACTTTGACCAATATTTTCAAATAGACGAAGCAAACCAAATCAACTTATTCCCTGTTGATGAAAACATGGTGCCTAAAAACCAAGCTCAGCTTGAAGCCGCAATACCTCCCTTGTTCAGGTTAGCTAATGAAATTAATGAGCTAGATTTAAACGCACTCAGACCTTTAAGAAATCTAGGTGATGTTGCTTCAGACTTAGCTGCTTACCTTCAAGCTCAATCGAGAAAAATTGACCTCATCATGAGCCACATTCTTGCCAATGAACAACCTGAAGATGAAACCAGCTATTGCGACAGTTATGGCGGTGGTGGGATCAAGGTCACGACCAATGAGCAATTTCAAATAGGACAAAACTTTAGAACTAAAGTTTTTTTGCAATATGAAGCCAGTGCCATTTTTTGCTATAGCCAAGTGATTGAGATTTCAAAACAAGATGATGATGCACTTCAATATACCCTAGCTTTCACTCAAATTAGAGACACAGATCAAGAGCTATTAGTTCGAGCCAGCTTACATGCACAAACAAGGCAATTAAAAAAGCGTCAATCAGACACCGAAAGTGATCAAAATAGCTGACACAGCGCCGTGCAGTGATACACTTAGCCCCTAGCAATTAAAAATCTATTATCGTCATGAGTTTTACGTTATTACCTGAATGGTCACCGCAAGATGCGGTGATGGTCACATGGCCGCACAAAAATACTGACTGGGCTGATATTCTTGAGCAAGTTGAGCCTGTTTATATCGCCCTATGTCAGCAAATATCACAGGTTCAAAAAGTGGTTATCGTTGCCCACGACGAAGCGCTTAAAAACCATATTACCACCCTACTGATTGATGCCAGCGTAGATATGCAACAAATCGTATTTGTTGATGCGCCTTGCAACGATACTTGGGCACGTGATCATGGCCCGCTTACTACAGTCAATATAAGCGGTGAACTCAGTATTAAAGACTTCATCTTTAACGGCTGGGGAAACAAATACGAAAGTGATTTAGATACCCAGATCAATGCCGCTATGTGTCAGCAAATTGCAGACGAACGTAACCAAGTTCAACAAGTCAACTTGGTGTTAGAAGGTGGCGGTGTTGAGATTAACGAGCACAAAGTTTTGTTAACCACATCAGAGTGCTTACTGAATCCAAATCGCAACCCACACCTGAACAAGCAGCAAGTAGAAGCTGAGCTCACTAAAGAGCTAGGCGCAACTTCATTTTTGTGGGTTGACCATGGATACCTTGCTGGTGACGACACGGACAGCCACATTGATACGCTAGTCAGATTTGCACCAAATAATACCCTCGTGTATGTGCAATGTGACGATGAACAAGACGAACATTATCAGGCACTCAATGCGATGGAGTCTCAACTTAAAGAGTTTGTCACTCCTTCAGGTGAACCATATAACCTAGTGCCTTTGCCTTGGCCAAGTGCTAAATACAATGATGAGAATGAACGTTTACCTGCAACCTATGCGAATTACCTGATCATTAACGATACTGTGTTGCTCCCTATTTATGGGGATGAAAAAGACGCACTCGCACTGACTCAATTGCAAAAGGCACACCCTGAAAGAACCATTATTGGCATTGACTGCCTGCCAATTATTCATCAATTTGGCAGCTTGCACTGTATCACAATGCAACTACCTCAAGGCTTTTTAAGTAGGAACCCAAATGAGCAACAATAATTTGAAAGTCGCGTTAATCCAACACGCTAATAGCGACAACCTAGAAAGTAACTTCGAAAAGTCCATTTCAGGCATTAAAAATGCAGCAGCACAAGGTGCAAAATTAGTTGTATTACAAGAGCTTCACCGTAGCCTATATTTCTGTCAAACTGAAGACACGGATTTATTCGACTTAGCTGAAACCATACCGGGCCCAAGTACCGATGCACTTTGTGTACTTGCGAAAGAACTCAACGTTGTTATTGTCGCCTCGCTTTTTGAAAAACGAGCAACGGGCTTATATCACAATACCGCAGTCGTCATTGAGTCGGATGGCACCATTGCAGGAAAGTATCGTAAGATGCATATCCCTGACGATCCGGGCTTCTATGAAAAATTTTACTTTACCCCAGGTGATTTAGGTTTTGAACCAATCCAAACATCAGTGGGCAAACTAGGCGTTTTAGTTTGTTGGGATCAATGGTTCCCTGAAGGCGCAAGATTAATGGCCATGGCAGGTGCTGAGTTGCTTATATACCCAACGGCGATTGGCTGGGATCCGCGTGATGATAAAGATGAACAAATTCGTCAACGTGATGCATGGATGATTGCACAGCGCGCACATGCTGTTTCTAATGGCGTGCCTGTTATCAGTGTGAACCGAGTTGGCCACGAATCTGATCCAAGTACGCAAAGCGAAGGTATCTTGTTCTGGGGCAATTCTTTTGTCGCCGGTCCTCAGGGTGAACTACTTATTCATGGTACTGAAGATCAAGAAGAAGTGCTTGTCGTCGATATTGATCAAGACCGCAGTGAGTCGGTTCGCCGTATTTGGCCGTATTTACGTGATAGACGTATAGATCATTATCAAGACCTATGTAAAATATACAGAGATTAAGTAGTTAGGAGTTAAGAATGGCATTAGTGCAGTGGAATGAGCTACCTTGGGTAAAATCAGCAAAGGATAAGATCCATTGGGGTCAATTACTCGGTAGTAGCTTGGCAATTACTATCAGCGAGGGCGTAAAAAAGAATCAATCCCTTGTCGTGTTAGTCACGCCAGACACCCCCAGTGCACTTCGCTTAGAAACTGAACTCGGTTATTTACTTGGTGAAGACAATGTCATGGTTTTTCCGGATTGGGAAACCCTCCCCTATGACCATTTTTCGCCGCACCAAGATATTATTTCTCAGCGTTTAGCCAGTCTTAATGCGCTACGCACAAAGCAACAGGGGGTGCTACTCATACCTGTTGCTACATTAATGCTCAGAACTGCACCGCCTGAATTTATCTATGGCAATGCGCTGCAGTTTAAAGTGGGCGACACATTAGATGCGCAAGGTCTCAGAGAAACTCTTACTCAAGCGGGCTATCGTAACGTACAGCAGGTGATGGAACATGGTGAATTCGCTGTGCGCGGATCTATCATTGACCTTTACCCAATGGGTAGTCAGCACCCTTACCGATTGGACTTTTTTGATGATGAGCTAGATAGTATTCGTCTTTTTGACATTGAAACACAGCGTTCAAGCGAGACCATAAAGTCAATTGACTTATTGCCTGCACACGAGTTTCCAACCAACGACAGTGACATTGAGCGCTTTCGTATTCAATACCGCGAAACCTTTGGAGCAAGCTCTGAACAAGACTCCATCTACATGCAGGTAACACGGGGTAATTGGCCAGCAGGTATCGAATACTACTTACCGTTATTTTATGACAAGCTGGCGACTATTTTTGATTATTTACCAAAAGATGCTGTATTCATGCATTTAGGCGACATCGAGCACGCCGCTGGTGACTTTTGGTCGGATGTCAGTAAGCGATACGAAAACCGTAGAGTTGATCCATTAAGACCATTGCTTGAACCAAAAGAACTTTACCTTAATGTCGAGTCGCTTTTTGAGGCGTTTTCACATTACCCGAGAATTCGATTAAGCCAAGCATCACTTGGGACAAAAGCGGGCCATACAAACGTTAATTCTGCCCTTATTGATGATGTGCGTATTGACCACAAGCAAGCAGATCCGTATTCATCCATTGTGAGTTACATCACTGAACAAAAACAACAAAAAGGTAAAGTACTTTTCAGTGTTGAGTCAGATGGTCGTCGAGAATCATTATTAACGCTTTTAAAGCCAACAGGCTTGAAACTAAAAGAATTCGAGTCCTTTGAAGCATTCACTAAGGGCCGTGCAGATGTTGGGTTGGTAGTCAGCCCGCTTGAAGCATCTGTCTTTCTTAATGGCGCGAAGCCTTTATCACTTATTACTGAGCAAGAGTTACTGGGAATTAAAGTCTCCCAACGCAGACGTCGTAAACACAAATACGAGCAAGGACAAGATGCCCTAATTCGTAATCTAGCAGAGCTAAAAGAAGGTCAGCCAATTGTACATTTAGACCACGGTGTTGGTCGCTACCTTGGTTTGCAAACCATTGATGCTGCCGGGGTTGCTACAGAGTTTGTGACCATTATCTACTCTGGTGATGCCAAACTTTATGTGCCGGTTTCATCTTTACATATGCTGAGTCGTTATTCTGGTGGTGAAGAAGCCTCTGCCCCACTCCATAAATTAGGTTCAGATGTTTGGGAGAAGGCCAAACGCAAAGCCGCTGAGAAAGTGCGAGATGTTGCAGCTGAACTATTAGATATTTACGCTAAGCGTCAAAGCAAACCAGGCCATCAATTTAAACTTGATGGTGGCGCATATAGAGATTTCAGCAATAGTTTCCCATTTGAAGAAACAGATGATCAGCGCAACGCCATCGAGGCCGTCATTGGTGACATGCAAACGAATCAAGCAATGGACAGGCTCGTATGTGGTGACGTTGGCTTTGGTAAAACAGAAGTCGCCATGCGCGCCGCGTTTGTTGCCATAAACGACAATAAACAAGTTGCTGTTCTAGTACCAACCACACTACTTGCACAGCAACACTTTGAAAACTTCAAAGACCGCTTTGCCGATCTGCCTATCGAAGTCGGTGTGCTGTCTCGCTTTAACAGCACAAAAGAACAAAAAGAAACATTAAATGCCTTAGAAGATGGCAAAATTGACATTGTCATTGGCACCCATAAGCTCATTCAAGAAAACATAAAGTTTAAAGACTTAGGCTTATTGATTGTCGATGAGGAACACCGCTTTGGTGTGCGTCAAAAAGAAAAGATTAAAAAGCTTCGTGCAGACGTCGACATTTTAACGCTGACAGCAACGCCAATTCCAAGAACGCTTAATATGGCGATGAGCGGCATGCGTGATTTATCTATCATCGCAACGCCACCAGCAAAGCGACTGGCAGTTAAAACCTTTGTCCGTGAGCGCAATGACGAACTTATCCGTGAAGCCATCTTACGTGAGATCAAACGCGGTGGTCAGGTTTACTTCCTACACAACAACGTTGAGACCATCGAAAAAACCGCTGCGGATATCTCAGCGCTTGTACCAGAAGCCAATATCGCTGTTGCACATGGTCAGATGCGTGAACGCGAGCTCGAGCACTTGATGAGTGACTTTTACCATCAAAAGCACAACGTGTTGGTATGTACCACCATCATAGAAACAGGTATAGATATTCCAACCGCGAATACCATCATTATGGACCGCGCTGACAAACTTGGCTTAGCACAGCTACACCAGCTTCGCGGTCGAGTTGGTCGTAGCCATCACCAAGCATATGCATATTTACTTACTCGAAATAGCCAAAGCTTGACCAAAGATGCGGTAAAACGACTACAAGCTATCGAATCTCTTGAAGACTTAGGCGCTGGTTTTGCACTTGCAACGCATGATTTAGAGATCCGTGGTGCGGGTGAGCTTCTTGGTGACGACCAAAGCGGTCAAATCCAAACTGTCGGATTTACCTTGTACATGGAAATGCTAGAGCAAGCCGTCCAAGCACTCAAAGATGGCAAAGAGCCAACGCTTGAGAACTTATTACAGCAACAAAGCGAAGTTGACTTGAAACTACCCGCTCTACTTCCTGATGATTACATCCATGATGTGAATACTCGCCTGAGCATGTACAAGCGCATTGCTACTCTGTCTTCTGAAAATGAACTGGACGAGTTAAAGGTTGAGCTAATAGACCGTTTTGGCTTATTACCAGATGCTGCTAAAAATATTTTCGAAATACAGCTATTAAAATGTAAAGCACAACAAATCGGAATACAGAAGATTGAAGCGAATCCAAAAGGTGGCTATTTTGAATTTAGTAATAACACCAGTGTTAACCCGACGTTCATCATCGGCTTGATACAAAGCAACCCTGCCATATATCGTATGGAAGGCGCGAGTAAACTACGCTTTAATATAGAAGAAAAAAATGGCCAAGAGCGTTTGAAGCTCATTAACGCCATGATGGATGACTTTCAGAAAAAGGCTGTTGCATGAAGCAATCAATCGTTAAATGGGGACTATTAGCAGCATTGAGCACATCAGCCATGCCTGCTTTTGCCGTACGCTGGTTTGAAGTTGAGTTAATCGCTTTTTCTCAAAAAGATGCGTCAACCATTAGGGAAGACTTTTCAATCGAAACACCACCGTTACCTACTGAGAAACGATTAGATTTACTCACGCAAGGTTACAATAATGTTGGTCATCAGTCTTGCTTATCAGGCGACCCAAATTATGACCCACGCAGTGTCACTGAAAAGTTTACTAGAGCCCAAAGCTCTTGGTATTGCGATGACGACATTAACTATGTAGAACGCTATGACATTCTACCTGTTGTGCCTGTCAGTGAGCCTCTTGAACATATGCAATCTATGTATTTGTTAGCACCTGAGCAACTTAAGTTTGAGTCAATACGCAAAAAGCTTGAACGTAAAGGCCATACAGCTATTTTACATACTGGTTGGCGTTTTCCTGATCAAAGCAAAAAGCGCGCTCCCAACGTTGTTGTTTATGGCGGTAAAAAGTACGCTGAGCCTGCCAGCTACATCTATAATGAGTCGAGTAACGATAACTTTATCAGCTTACTCAGTACCGAGCCAAAGCCCAACCTAACATCTGGCGGTGACACATTGTGGGAGCTAGATGGCACGATGAAAATTCATATTCGCCACTACTTATATGTGACGAGTAACTTTGACTATCGCTATATGTCTGATACTGGTGAGCTGGAGTCAGCTAGAATGTCTCAGTTTACTCGCGTTTATAGTGGCGATATACATTATTTAGACCACCCTAAAATGGGTATTATTTTCCAGATAAGAAAATATAAGCACTAACAGGATCAATAGCATGAAAAAACTTTTAGTCATTGCCGCTTTACTTTCACTTACTGCTTGCTCAAAAGTCAGTATCGAAAACTACGAAAAAATATCTGTTGGTATGGAGAAAGCAGAACTTGAAAAAGTCCTAGGTTCAGCAGATTCATGCGAAGAAAAAACGTTGCATACTAATTGTGTTTGGGGAAATGAATCAAAGAACATCACTGTGACACTGGTTTCTGATCGCGTAACACTATTTAGCAAAAAAGGCCTATAAGGCACGCATCTGTGATTGATTTTGGCAAAGGTGTAAGCGGTATTGCTTATGCTTTTGCTCAAACCCTAAATGCTTTAATAAATTGATACTTCTTTTATTTTCTTTATCAACTTTGGCATTAATTTGCTCAATAAGCGCTTTGGGTAGTACGTTTGTCAATGAATCAACCAGACAACTAGCCGCTTCGCGCATATACCCATTACCCCAATGCTCAGGGGCGAGTTCATAACCAATTGAAATTTCTGATGTTGACTCTTGATAGTCAAACAAACCAATTGAACCAATTACAACCCCCTCCTTTAATAGTGCAAAACGAGCTCCAACCCCCTGATAAAAAAGCTCTAAATCACCTTGGATCATGGCCTTGATATCTTGCAAGGATAAGTCAGTACCATAGTCGTTATAGTGACTCACTTTTGGGTCATTTAAAATTTTAAACAGCGCGTTACAGTCTCTATAAGAAACGAGGCGTAATATCAGCCTTTTTGTTCGTAGTTCCATCTGGTTTATGGGTCGATTTTTTATTATTTTGGTATAAACTACCCCATCTTATTTGAAAGTCCAGTGAAGATAAAAATATGACGGAAAAAAGTGACGAATTTAAGGTGATCCCCCCGACTACGAAAGTTTTGTGTCCAGAAAAAGGCGAAGGTTGGACCTTAACTGGTATTACAGGCATCGATGAACACACTTCTGTCATGTTCCAAGGTGTTCGCTATACACTCCCTGCAAAATTAATTGTTGATGAGCTACTGCCTAACTACTTGGAATCACAGAAAAACAGTTAAAACCTGCTTTTTTTTAATCCATTAGTTGTATTTTGTTGTTGCAATTTTGTTCATAAGGGAGGATGATATAATGAGATTGCAAAGATAATAATGGATGCGTCTGTCTCGAAGGAATAAGAATGCACATCGTACAGAGGATGTAGATGTGTGATTACTTTGTGTTGTGTTAGCTTGCTTAGGATAAACTGAACAGAGTTTGTTACCATGCTAAAAACATCACTAACCATTTTAACCCTCGCAACTGCGTCATTGCCCACCCTTGGCTTTGCAAATACTTGTCACGGCGAATTATTCGGCGTCAATGCTGGTCGTGGCGATGTGGGGATTTTATTTGGCTTAAATGAGCAGAATAATAGTGCATATGCACAAACCCTTGCCGAATTTAGCGCCTCCGCGTTAGCTTATGACAGTGAAGATAAGCGCATGTATTACATTTCGGCACCAAGACCCATTGAATACAAAGTAGACATCAGTGGCTTAACAAACCTCACTGAAGAGCAAAAGGCGCACTTACCTATTGAAGGCCAGCGTTTTAAGTATTTACGTCTTGCTTATTACGACTTTAATACCAACTCACACACCGTGGTTGACAGAACCACACAAGTTTTGAGTATGGTCTTTGATCCTGACAGTAACGTCCTACTTGGCACTGACTTTAAAAAGCTATATCAAATTAATAAAAATACTGGTTCAGCCACTGAATTAGGTGCATTGGGTTCATTGAAGGGCAAATTTAGGGGAGACTTGGTCATTCAAGACGGTAACCTCTATTTAATTACCAGTCGATCTGTGTATCAAATTGATAGAACTACATACGAAGTCACCAAGCTTGCAAACCACTCATTAACTGCCGCAACCGGCGCGACGTTAAACCAAGCTGGAGAAGTCGTGGTTAGCCGAACACTGATCAATGACTATGGTCATGTGAATCGCTCCAAGCTTTATAAAATGAACCCACAGTCAGGTAACACTTGCCTACTGGCGACTGTGCCCGTGAGACTCAACGATCTAGCTACCAACACGCATAATGAAGTTGCTTGTTACACCACGCCAACGTGTGAAACTGACCCTATTCCAACTTTTACACTGGAAGCTGTTAAAGACTCTGCTTTTGAAGGGGCACAGCTAGAATATCAAGTCACCTTGAGTAATGATTACTATCAAGACGTCTCTATTGATTTAAGTATTACGCATGGCACGACCAGTTCAGCGGACTTGGCCCTAAGCCAAACAAGCATCACGATCCCGAGCGGTGATACCACCGCGAATATAGTCATTGATACAACTGACGACCAAGATTATGAAGGCGACGAAACATTCACCCTGCAAGCTACCGCAGATCAGAATGTGACAGGCTCTGCGTCATTACCAGGTACCGTACTTGAAAATGACCCGCAGTGTATCCCAGACGAATATACCCGTATCAACTATCAGTTTGTGAGTGAAAGCGCCGGTTATAATAACGATTGGGGCGTCAAAGTTAACGGCAGCTATGTCAAACTGCTAGACGAGTACGGCGGCTCTGGTAGTTACGATGTACTCGTCGGCAGTAGCTATAACTACGTACTGGCAATTAACGGAAACAGTAATCAGTTAACTA
This sequence comes from Pseudoalteromonas sp. MMG033, assembly GCF_057197785.1. Taxonomy (NCBI): domain Bacteria; kingdom Pseudomonadati; phylum Pseudomonadota; class Gammaproteobacteria; order Alteromonadales; family Pseudoalteromonadaceae; genus Pseudoalteromonas; species Pseudoalteromonas sp. MMG033. Next base: position 3,827,195 of record NZ_CM170070.1, on the reverse strand, counting down.
CAAATTATACTGTCTATGGCGACAAACAGTACTGGGAAGATCAAAACGACAATGACTACAATGATTTTGTCGTGAGGGTGTGGACTACGCCAATCCAAAAAGGATGTGACTAAATTTAACTAATCTAACCTTTATGCGATTTGCTGCTTAACTGGCCTTAACAGCAAATCGCTTTTTTTACCGAGCTCTCTCCTACTCCCAAAATATATAGTGTGTTTGCTGCTCAACCTTGTTAGCTGACATTTTCACTTTGTAAGTATATTCATGTAGTGACTCAAACTTAACTGCTTCTCGTAAAATGCCTTTTTGATATTTATATTTGATTTGCTCGTCTGGCGTCAGCGCTGAATATATTGCACCAATAGAAGTCTGGTACTTCTGAGCCTTTGTATCATTGAGATAATTGCTGAACTGCCTTTGTGTTTGATTTTCAACAATGACCGGTTTGACACTGGGTATGTCTATTTTATCACTAAAGTCCGAAAATACAGGTGCTGCCAATACGCTAGATGAGACTAAACATCCTAACGTTACATACTTGATATTAGATATAACCATATTTTCTCCTTTTTTATCCTTCCCTTTACTTTAACCATAAAAAATACTGCAAATCCAGCCTGGAAACGTCTCATTTTCTAGTCCACATTTATGCGCACTGTAATTTAATAAAAATAATTTCAATATATTCATAACGTTATAAAAAACCAAAATAAAAAGAGTCTTCTTAAAACAGTTCGGACGCTTCCAAATCACACTCTCGATAAAGTGGCTCCAGTGCTTAGCAACAAGCACCAAACAGTCATCAAGCTATCTGCACATTAGAAGCAAGATGAGAGCAATATTAAATTGGAGCAATTAATATGAACACATTTAAAAAACTAGCCATTGTAACTGGGCTAACCTGCATATCAATCTCAGCCAGCGCGCACCATTTGAATGCCGATCAACGCGCTAAATTATCGAATATCTTAGGCTGTATGTCTCAGTCTAATGACACTATCCATATCCATGGTTGTAACTTACAAATCACAAATGGTCTTGGTGAAACTAAATCAAACAATGGTATGGGTAACCTTATTATTGGCTACAACGATGGCGGCTCTAACCCACTCGCCCCAGTTGTTACCACATCAGGATCACACAATCTTGTTATAGGCTATGGACATACGTACACACGCTCTGGTTCTTTGATTGCAGGCACCAAAAATACCGTGCATGCGCCGTCAAGCTTTGTTGCTGGGTCGAGTAGCCTAGTTGAAGGAGCAAATGCAGAAAGAGGTACCATCGCAGGTGGTTTAGGTAATACAAACAGAGCTTTTTTAAGCGGTATTTTAGGGGGCAATAGCAACACTATTTCAGATGAGTTTTCTCATGCCATGGTTATTCTTGGCGGTCAAGGTAATGACCTCGATGGCCAATACAGTACCATTGCAGGTGGTGTAAATAACAAAGTCGTTAAAGCACTACAAGTCAACATTCTTGGCGGCCAGAACAACACAGCGACTGTACAACAAACAGTTATTGCAGGTGGTCGTAACAACACAGCAGCGCAAGAAGCTGCCACCATTTTAGGCGGACAAGACAATACAGCCAAAGGTTTTCGTTCAACTATCGCTGGCGGCGCTGACAGACAAACAACCCAGGATCATGAATTCCGAGCGGGTATTTTCAATTCACAAGACCCATACAGAGCTGACGCTTTAAACCAACAAAACTAATTAAGACAGAACTTTAAGGATAACGAACATGAAAATACTATCAAAAATTGCAGTTGTTGCGCTATCAGCTGCCTCTTTAAACGCACAAGCAACACTTACTGAACAAGAGCAAACGGCTTTAATTGATATCCTGTCTTGTTTAGAAAGAGTCGATAACACCCTGATTGTGAGTGGCTGTGATGTGCAAGTCATTAATGGCTCTGAAGATAACACAGCTAGAAATGGCAAAGGCAATGTGATCATTGGATACAATGCTCAAGCGATTCCTTCGCAACGTGTTGCAACGGGTTCTCATAACTTAATTATTGGTGATGGACATCAATTTAATTCTGCTGGCGCCTTGATTGCCGGTGACAATAATTCAGCATTTGCAGATGCAACAAGCGTTGCAGGTGTGAATAACTATGTCTCTGGACCACACAGTGTAATTTGGGGCGGTGAATCAAATACCGCAGAGGCAACCTTCTCTGCCATTTTAGGTGGTCAACAGAACAACACGCTTCCATTTCATAATTATGCCTTGATTGCAGGTGGTAAAGGCAATACAGCTAAAAACTTCTACGCATCCGTGTATGGGGGTGAAAACAACATAGCAAAAGGCCAAAGCTCTATGATTTTAGGTGGCCAGAATAACTTCACTGAAGGTCCGCTTTCCAGTATCACAGGTGGTCGAAACAACGAAGCAAATGGTGAGCTCAGCGCAGTCCTTGGCGGCGAGTTTAACCGTGCAAACGGCTTCACTTCAAGCATCGGTGGCGGTTTAAGTCGCACCATTGGTGGTCATGATGACTATCAAGCCGGCTACTTCTTTTCTGACAAATAACCTAAAAACAACCTATTTTGGAGTAACAACATGTTGAATTTAAAAAAATCATTTGCCCTATTAAGCCTATCACTTGTCAGTAGCGTGACCTTGGCCAACTCACACGACCATGTCCATGACCCCATTGACAGCGACCAAGCACTTCGCGCAATTTTACAGTGCATGAGTAAAGTTGGTAATACATTAATTATTAACGGTTGCAACCTACATATTGCAAATGGCACGGGCTATACACACGAAAAAAATAATGTAAGCACAGCCAATGGGGTTGGTAACTTAATCTTAGGCTACAACACGCTTCGCTACGGTAGCCAAACGCCTGAACTAGACCGTCAAGGCTCACACAATGTAATTTTAGGTGATGGCCATAGCTATCAATCTACAGGTACCATTTTGACAGGTAAAAATAACACTGTTACAGGAAAGTCAGGCGTTATCGCAGGTTCAAATAACCACATCAGCGGTTATGGTGCAGCGATTATGTCAGGCAGTAATCACACTGTTGAAGCGGATCATGCCAGTATTTTCGGTGGCACCAACAACACCATATATTCTGATGCAACTTGGGCCAGTATTTCTGGAGGCGAGACTAACAGAGTATATGCACAGTTTGCGAGTGTCGTCGGAGGAAGACATAACTCTGCTTATGGTTTTGCATCTTCAATCAGTGGCGGCCAATTCAATCAAACGACCGCAAATGCACCTTATGCTGTTGTTGTAGGTGGTAGCGAAAACAAATCAGGCAGCCCTGCTGCGGTTGTACTTGGTGGGCGCTTTAACGAAGCAAATGGTGAAGCTTCAACCGTTGCTGGTGGCTTTAAGCGCTCTACAACAGGCATACATGACTATCGAGCAGGTAGCAACTTCTTCTCTAACCAATAGTAACAAACATCTCCCATCATTCTTCGGTTAAAGCCATCAACTTGATGGCTTTTTTAAGAAAGAATCACTCTACCAATAAATGAGTGAGGGAATTACCGGTCCCTTGTGAATCATCATGAAATAAGCCACAGGCTTCTTTTCTGAATTGGCTTGGTGTTAAACCAGTATAAGATTTAAATAACTTATTGAATGTGGATTTACTATTGAAGCCTGCATCAAAAGCGACAGCAAGTACTTTGTGCTGAGTTTTACACAATAAAAGCTTGGCTTCATCAACACGGTAACGATTTACAAAGTCATAAAAGTTCATGTTTAAATGTGTATTTAACGTGCAAGAGACTTCAGCAGTCGTTGAGTTAATATGCTTAGCAAGCTCTGAAATACTCAATTGGGGGTTTAAAAAGAGCCTATCACTGCGCATTGAGCTGTTAAGCTGGTGAATAATCTGTTCATATGACTTGCAGTGACTGTTATGTATTTGAGGACTGTCAATGCTCTCACTGAGCTCATTCACATTGCCTTGTACATAAAGCGGCTTGATTTGATTAAAGTAGGACAAATAGAAAAGCCAAAAGCTCATAGGTACATAGCTAGCTAAGGCAATAAGTTTACTAACCGGCACAGAGAAAATATCGTTTACAGACAAAAGTAAAAAAACTAAACACCAACAGATAAGCTGAAATCTAGCCATCACGACAAGCCAAGTATAGTTGTCGTATTGCCGATGAGTGACTTCAATTTTAAGTCTTGGCCGATGCGTGTTTAAGTAATAGACAATATAAATTGCGTAAGACAGTGCACAAACAACACCAAAGCAAAATTCCCAGGTCATGCTAAACAAATAACTTGCACAGATTGGTAATGCATGAAAAACATCTTCAAAGGAGACTTTTTTTGCTTCTACTTGAAAGCGAACATAAAAATAGAAAACCAATCCATACAAAGCGTCAAATGATATAAAGCTGGTATATGTCATTATATCTGTCATAACAAACGCAACTTGAGTAAGCTCAGTCACAAACAACAATATCCAAATGCTTATGAGGCTACATGCCAGGGTTTTCGTTTTAGACAAAAAAAGTAATAGGCTGACAATACACCCTAAAACTAAGCTAAGAATATAAAAATTTCTAATCACATCGGTTACTAGCTCAAACATACTATTTTCCTTATTTTCATTTGCGCTTAAAAGCAGACCGTGTCCCCACCAAAAATGTTACAAAAATAATTACAAATTTAAATAAATGTGATCTAAAGCACTTTTCCAAAGCATTACCATGAAACATGCAGGTACAGAAATTGCTTTTGTCGTATTGCAGCACATACTTATCTATCAAGGTTCAGTCCATTCTATTCACAAGTTGAATACCATGAAAAAATTCTCTGTGCTTTTGGTCGAAGATAACCAAGTTTATGCAAACCTAGTACAACTTCTAAGTGGAGATAGAGCTGATTTTACATGGTGTAATAGCTTAGAAGCAGCTAATAAAGCATTAGATAAACAGCAATTCGATATCTATCTTCTTGACCTTTATTTGCCAGATGGAGACAGCATAGAGTTTTGCCGCAGAATAAACACGCCTAAAAAAGAGGATACAATCACTGTGTTTTTAAGTGGTGAGACTGACTTAGAATGGAGGCTTAGAGCGTTTGAAGCTGGGGCAGAAAATTATATACAAAAAGACATTGGCAAAGAAGTTTTAAAAATAAAATTAGACAGCTTGCTAGATTACCAAGCAAAGCGATTACGCGCACTTAAGCATGCAAAAAAGAACTCTCAAATCCAAACAGATAGAACTTTTAGAACGCAGCTTGATCATAACGCACTCATACACTTTTACCGTCAATGCTTAAACCTGAACGATATCAACAAATTTTCGGGTTATTTATCGTCTTTAATGCAAAGCTGGGAGCTAGATTACATTGCCCGCCTAAAGCTCACGGACGGAACTGAATATCATTTTAAAAATAATGATGAAGCCATTTGCGATATGGAACTTGAGCTATTCAATGATTTAGAGGTCAACAGCGCAAACGTACAATCTTTTGGTCAATCAACTTTTTTTAAATACCATCAAGCAGAGCTCATAGTCAAAAACATGCCAACTGACAATTACAACAAAGGCTCACTGATTGATATTTTTCATTATGTTGTCGAAGCGATTGACATCAGACTGAATGAAATTGCCAAGCTGCAGCACATGGACTCAATAATTCAAGACATACAAGCACATTTAAGCGATAGACAAGATGACAAAAGCCTGTCATTAGTGAATGAGTTAATAGATGATTTGTCAGCTATCACAACCGAAAAAGATTTAAGTGATGACAATGATGATATGGTTTTTTTCTAAGCTCAGAAAAACTTAGTGAACTTTTATTTAGAATCACAAGCTAAGTATAAGCACTCTGTGATACAGAGTGCTTAAATAAAGCTTAGAAAATTAGTTGATCAAACTAAAGCTCGACTTAAGCTGCTCAGGCGACACTTCTTTGGTAAATGGCGTAATAACAGGTCCACTGCCATACCAATACATACCATATGCACAAGAATTTACATTTTCCCAAGTGCCATCTTTATATAAAACTCGACGTGCGCAAGCCTCAGCGCTACCACTTGGGTGATCAGGGTCGTTGGAAAACCTACAATACTGCCCTGTTCTACAATCCCAAGTACCTGGATTACCATTAAAAGTCCAAGTTACCTCAGCAATCGGTTTATCCGACTTTAGCCTAAATATAACATCTGACACGTGCCATGATGTTTGGCTTGCACAAGTCCCCTCAGTATATTCTTGAGGTGTTGGCGTACCGCTTATCACACACTCTACAACTGCTGCTTGAGCCGATACACTTGCCATGCCAAGCCCCAATAAAGCTACTAAAGTTATTTTTTTCATTACAGACCTCTTATTTACATTAATTTTTATAATAAAAATTCACCAATTTCATTTTTGTAGACTTAAAGTTTAAGAAGTAAGAACCTTATTAAGGAGCATTCGCACCTAAACTTCATCATCTTGACTGAAAGAAATTTAATGAAGAAAAAATACAACACAAATAAAATGCCATTAAGAAACAAACAAATTCAACTGAAGGAAATGTAATTAACTTAAAAATAAGAATTATAAGAAAAAAACAACATAGATTACTGACCAAGCAAAGCCAAATATAACGCAATAAATTTTAAAAATTAAAAACCTTTAAAAATAAAAACTTGTAAGCAATCTTAAAAAATTTTATACCAACATTTATATAAAGCTCTATCTACTCTAAAAATCATGTTCAGTTATTGCTTATGATACTTCTATCATGTTTGGATGTATTAGACTGCGTTCATGATAAAATATAACATAATCACAGTAATTCACACCTTTCCAATAAACACTGTTATATAAGTCGTACGTAATGTGAATTTCAACTTTACGAAGCTCAACAACATAATTTTATTGAAGTTAACCATGTGTACTTTTATTGAGAACCAACTAACGCTGGCCCCAAGGTAAAACTAGATAGCGTCAGGTAGAGGAGCGATAGACTTCAAGTTGATTTATACATAGATAACTTATAATTAACTTGTCTCGGTATAAGAATGATATGCTTTAAATGTTGCTTTGAAAATTTGGCCTTCTGATATATTTTTGTTGTTCCTCTAATGACCTAATATCAATATAATTAAAAATTCAATGTGAATAAAAACAAAAAACAAGAATAAAAAACTTACAACTTTTAGAAAAAAACAGATTAACAGTAGCGCTTAAAGGTTTTTTACGCTAACCAAAGGGCTAAAACCAAAATACCTTAGTAGTACACCAACTATATTTTCATTAACGAAGTCAAAATATGGAAAAGAAAAAATATTTACAATAAATTTAAGCAATGAAGATAGTGAAATGGTTTTTTCTAACCAATTATAAGCAAAATGCAAGCGCTCTATCACACAGAACACTTGCATCGCTACTCATCAGAGTCTAAGTAAATTATACCAAGCTTTGATTTATTTTACTGATGAAGCTTCATCAGTAAATGGGATCACTGGACCACTACCATACCAAAACATGCCATATGCACAAGCGTTTATATTTTCCCATGTACCGTCTTTATATAAAACACGCCTTGCACAAGCTTCAGCGCCACCACTAGGCTCATCATTGTAGTTCCTAAAGATACAGTATTGCCCTCTCCCACAGTCCCACCTTCCTGACGAGCCGTTATATGTCCAAGATACCTCGGCGATAGGCTTGCTTGTAACAAGCCTAAATCTGACACTTGACGCAGTGGAACTAACTGCGCTAGAACAAAAATCCGCTGTGTACTCTTGAGGTGTGGGCGTGCCACTGACTATACACTCGACAACCGCAGCTTGTGCGGATAAGGTGAATACCCCAAGCCCTAACGTAAGTATTAAAGCATTTTTTATCATGATTATTTCCTTATCTTAATATTTTAAATTTAGCTTTCATCTCACTGTAATTAAAAAATAAAATCAGAGTGAAATTGAAAACACAATTAAATCAAACCAAAAAAACCGGCAGTTTAATAAAATTAAAAATTAGCATGTGAAAGCTACATCCCCTTTTTCACAACCAAAATCATTAACTTGAATACAACAAGGAAATCTCAAAGGGTAATTCAGTAGTTTAAATAGTGCTTTTACTTTTAATATGACATGTTCTCGTCAAGCAGCGCTTCTGAAACTTCTGCAATAGACGGCTTAACTGGATTACTCTCATGATAGAACATACCATATGCACAAGAGTTTACGCTTTCCCAAGTGCCGTCTTTATATAGCACACGTGTTGCACAAGCTTCTGCACTCCCAGTCGGTTCTCTTCTATCATTCCTGAATATACAATACTGTCCATTTCTACAGTCTTCCCAGCTCCCAGCGGAGCCATAATAAGACCAAGATACCGAGGCAATAGGTTTAGTTGCATTTAATCTAAAAACCACTGCAGACGAAGTAGTCGATGTCCAACTAGAGCAAAAATTGGCTGTATATTCTTGTGGGGTCGGTGTACCACTTATTAAGCATTCAACTATCGCAGCCTGAGTTGATATACTAACAACACCAAAGCTTAGAAATGCTAATACGTGAAGCTGCTTCATAAATATTCCTTTTAGTTTAGTGAATAAACCAGCCTTAATTAAAACAGTATTAAAATAGCCGCCTTTATTAATCTAGTACAATTGCGACCAATGGCTGATTTTGATTATACGCGTTAGCCTTTGGTACCAAATTCAATAGGACCACCACCGGTGTACCAAAACTCACCTTCTGCACAAACGTCTGTATTTTCCCAAGTACCATCTTTGTATAAAACTCGTGTTGCGCAAGCTTCAACCATGCCAAATTCAATGCCATAATATGATTGATATGAACAATATGTACCGTTATTGCACCTCCAATTCCCCCTAGTCCCAGCATAAGACCAAGTCACATCGGCTATAGGTTTACTAGACTTGAGGTTGAATAAGATACCGCTATCTAATGTATTTGTAGTACTAGAACAAAAATGTGCTGTAAACTCTTGCTTTGTCGCCGTTCCGCTAACTAAGCATTCAACTACTAATGCTTGAGCAGAAACGCTAACAATACCTAATGTTAATACTGTTAATAATGTAAGTTTTTTCATTTGAATTATCCTTTAATTATCCCCTTAACAATTATTAAGCTGCCACCTGAGAAGTTAGTTTGTCAACAGAGCCTCACAACCGATTTTAAAAATATAATGCTTGATAACCTTTAGAGTTATGATAGAAAAAGTTAATAATGTTGATAATTAAAGATATAAAAAACACCAAAGAAAAAAACAAAGTTAAATATAATTGAAATAATAACACTAATAAGAAAGTCTAAGTAATTTAATACTCAAAAATTATAGTGACTTGTAAAAAAAATAAAAATAAAAGGCATTAACAATTAAAATTAACCGAACAAAGTAAGAAAAAAAACTAAAATTGTTCCTATGTTTATTTTGTGTTGCACTAAAAGCTATTACCTAGCTCAGATAACAGGCTCACGACTCATAGTTGAGCTATGAAGATGGATAAGTTCAAAGAGAACTTACCTTATTCCCAAGGAAGTGTTTTGAATAAACACAGAAGTGGAATTCGAAGAAATAGTTAAGCGGCTCAAAACTGTCTGTCACTTATTCAATATGCGACACTACGAGGTTATTTGCATAATAGAAAATACGATATCTACAAGCTTTTACCTACTTCTTGGCGCTCTCCTACTGCCGAAATACGCAGTACTGAACATTCAATAATTACAGAGCACTGAAATAGCCCTATAAGAACATATAAACTCTGCCACAACAGCATTAATTACCTTTATAAAATAAAACGCGAAAAAGAGATCCAAAGCGTATTTTTAATAACTTAACGGGCCATAAATGACAAGTTATTCACAACAAATTTAACTATTTTAAACCACTATAGTTATAGTGTTATCGACTAACAAGTGCGCCAATATATAACTCACGAGTTTCTAATATATGCTGATTTGACGTATTGCTTTTTAATAGCACAGAAAAATAAGGAACATTCACATCACTATTAGACTTTACAAGAGAAACACTTATTAGGCTGGTAATTCTCGGAGGCAAAGTCTATTTTTGATAATGTATCATGAGTCACTGAATCTTTTACAACAACTTGTATTGTACCTCAATTGCGCTTTCTCAGCAGAAGCAGCTCATCAGAACCATTCTCGTTGAGATCTGAAATTGATTTATGATCTACATAATTAGCATTGTTCTCGTTGATTTTAACCTCTTGTCCAGTACTACCGAAATTCCAACCACCGTATACAACAAAATCGACAGTCTCGCCTTTCTGTAACCATAAATTATCAAATGCAAAGACTACAGCATTTGCTTTTGTCCAAACAGAGTATCCATTAACTCTGATTGTAACTGTCATAGAGCCTGTATCTCCTGCTAAAATGCGCCGTCAATTGCAAAATCAGAACTAGTTGATACCGTAAAACGAGCAATAGCATCTGCACCGTTAGGGCCCGGTTTCAAAGGTAGCGTTTGAGGTGCTAAACCGTATTTCACTACATTCGAGTAATTGAATCCAATGTTAGGGGTATAACCATTATCGATCGCATCATCAAACCAGTGCTGAATTTGACCTGTATCGATTTGATTGGGATATAACGTAAATGACAAAAAGTCTTTTGGTTGCCATCAGAAGGCCCACACGCTATTGGATGGCGATGCATAGTTAAAGTCTTTCTTAATGAGAAAATGAAGCCTAGCTGTAGGTCAGTGCCGAGATAAGTAATAATACATTTCACCCATCATTTATAATGAGTATTTTTCATTAAAATTCAATTAGTTACAAGATTAAAAATAAAAACTCTATGTCTTTGATCAAGCTCGACACGATTAATGATAACGGTTATCATTACAGTGAATGAAATCTTCAATTCGAATTTAAGTAACCGGAATTTTAATGAAACAAATCAAGCGTTTTAAAGCCACAGTGATGCTATCAATCCCTTTAATGTTGGCTCAAGGCTGTATGACAACACAACAAGATACCTCCCACTCGAGTCATCTAACCATGTTACATGACTATACGTTGTACGACGCAAGTAATGAGAAACCTATCACAACTAAAAAGCTAACTGAGAAGTTAAAAAACGCAGACGTAATTTTTATGGGTGAATACCATAGCCACAGTGCCTCTCATCTTTTACAGGCAAATTTACTGCCCCTCATATTCCAACAAAACCCAAACTTAAAACTGAGCTTTGAGCAATTTACACGCGATAAACAACATATATTAAATCAATACTTAAACAATGAAATTGGCGAACAAACATTGATTAAACAAGCTGATGCTTGGGACAACTATCTAAGTGACTACCGCCCTTTAGTGGAGTTTGCACGTGAAAATAAGCTAGATGCCATTGCCGCCAACACCCCGCTAAGCGTTGTTAGATGCGTTGCACGCAAAGGCCCTGAATATATTAAAGAATTTACAGCGTCGCAGAAAAAGTGGGTCGCGGAGGATATAACTACCAGCTCACCAGCGTACCAAGAAAAATTTATGGCGGCTATGAGCCATCACGGGTCAAAGACGACTAAATCTGGCCCTGTGAAACTCAATAATAGCTTTTACGCTCAGTTGGCACGTGACAACACCATGGCGGAATCAATTTTTAATGCACTAAAACAATCTGAAAATAGCCAAGTAATTCACTTTAATGGCGCTTTCCACAGTAACTACCACCTAGGCACCGTCGATGCTCTTAAGCGACTTGATCCTGACCTCAAAATTGCAGTTATTAGCCCACAATTTATAAACAACCAAATCGACTGGTCTGTTGGTGATTTTGTATACACTATAAAACCATTGCCAGAACGTTATATTAAAAAAGAAAATTTGAATTTCGCTGTGAAAGCAATGATGGAAAAGCGTAAACTGACTCAATGCGAATTATAATGTTATTGCTAAAGATGAACTTAAGATAAGTAGTTATCGCATTCAAATTTTACCAATGATAGGGTTACACTTTGTACTCCACTTTGATAAGGACATCCGCTTTAAATTGATTGATATCATTAGCTTACCCTATCACTCTAGCCAATTTTGGGAGTCGATTTAGCTCTAAAATGAACCTAAACTTAGCAATAAAAAGATAAACAATGAATGAGTAATTACACATGGATCCTTTAGAAAAGCTGACCGAACGAAACATGAAAAAATAAAACAAAATGAGCGAATAGAAGTGGCTCGACATTTACCACTCGTAACTCTTTATATCATTATTTATCTATCAATCTATGTGTTTCTTAGTGTCGATAACTTCGCGCCTAACACTGATAGTTTATTAGGAATGTCAAAGCAAGTATGGCTTTTTGCAAAGATAATAAGCGGTAGCTTTGGTGCAATACTTTTTATTGGCAGTGTAGCATCGATCATTTGGTTTTTTCTTGTATCAAGCTATATCGAATTCAAGCGTATACCAAAAAGGGCTATTTTAATTCTTTTACTTGCAAAAGTATCAAGCTTTTGTTTCTTTATACTAGGAAGTTACCTCGACACTATAATAAATATCAATTCACAGTTAATTGCAAAATTTATGAATTTTGGTTATGAAACCACACCATTTTTAATCACTTTGCCAGCAAATATGTTTATAGCTGGGGTCGCTCTAATTTTGCTTAAAATATTAATATCTATAGCATCCATTCCATTAGATGCGAAAAAGCATGCAGAAAAACTTATCGCTCTATATAAATAACTGTTGGCCGAACTACACTAGCCTACAATATAAATTTGCATTTAGTGGTCTAATACAAAATATAGACCACCCACTATGCGTCGTACTCTAGGCCACGTCAGTAGTATGTTGTTCAAGCCACAATCCAATGTCTTGTTTGCGATTTTCAGTGGCATCACTTGCTCCCGCCGCAACTAGGTCGATTAGCTTTACTTTCGCCAACGAATTTCTGTATTCAACCTCAGCACGAGCAAACGCAGACGCAATGTGGCATGGTCCAGCACACTCTTTTTCTGAGGCGCCGCAAGGGCCATTTCGCCTTACTTCAGTACACCTAAAACTAGGCGTAGTTCCTTCAACTGACGCTGTGATATCCCAAAGTGAAATTAGGTCTGCACTTTTAGCCAACCGATATCCCCCTTTTGCGCCCCGATGCGTCAGCACAATACCAGCTCGACTCAGAGCCTGTAACTGTTTCGCTAAATAGGGTGCTGGAACACCTAAAAATTCTGCAAGCGACTCTTTTGACAATGCGCGTTTAGGGGGCAATAGCGCCAAAATAGCGCAAGCGTGTGCAACCAGATTAACTATCTACAAATCTGGTTATTGTATTTCAGTAAAATTAGCGAGTCGAACCATTTACTCAGATACAAACCAGTACTTCTAAGGAACACCATGATCTTATTGATAATTGTATCGATTTTTATATCTGTTATCGCGCTGTTATCTATGATATTTGGCGAAGCTATCCAAGATTTATCAGAGCGTCTTCCTGGGCACAGTGAAAGTATCATTTCATTGACAATTATACTTAGCTCACTCTGTACTGCTTGGTTTATCAATCATCGTAAATCTAAAATTAGAGCCTTTGGCACTTTACTCGCTTCGACCGGTTGTTTAGCAATTGCAAGTTGGTTTTTTCTGTTTATTATCAACACTGGCTTTCTAACCAACCCGAAACCCTATGATACGCCACTAGACGCTTTTAAACCGACTCTTTTGTGGCTTCAGTGCACATTTGCGCTTACGGTTGGTATTGCTTTACTTTATGTCGCTTACAAGCAGAGTCGCTCCGGCACTCCTTTACCCTTAAAAAATACAAATGACGATAGCAAATATGGATTAGTTGCTAGAGCGCTGCATTGGACAACGGCATTTTTATTTATATTAATGATCCCCTTGGGTATTTTCGCAACAATCATCCCCGAAGGAACGCCTTATCGCATTGAGTATTATGTTGTTCATAAAACCATAGGTGTTCTAATATTTGCACTGGTAATCATTCGCCTTATTTGGAAGCTATATAACCACCAGCCAAAATCTGTGGAAGGGCTTAGCACCTTTGAGCGCATACTTTCACGTGCTGTCCATGCATTGCTCTATTTGTATTTACTGGCGTTACCCATCTCGGGATTCATCATGACCAGTTACTTTGGGGCCCCCACCTATTTATTTGGTTGGGAAGTTCAGCCACTTTGGCAACCCAGTGAGCGTGGCGTGATCATTTGGGGGTAATACACAAGTACTTATTACCTTACTTAATCTATCTTATACTTGGCGCACATATTTTAGGCGCACTCAAACATCATTTATTTGATAAAAAAACCAAGGTGCTAAATAGGATCCTAGGGTAGCCCATTGGTAAATTAACCAAAATAGAAACAGACATACTAAGAGCTCTATGTTTACTATCTAAGAGCTCTACTCTGCTCTTCACACTTGAGTTTGGTCAATCCATAGATTAGTCGACATTACTAAATAACATACTGATTAATAAAATATTAGTGTAGCAATCTTGAAATGGTTTTTGAGTCATCTGCATAAACTCTTGCCTCAGCTCTCGGTACTCTCGTGTCAATTCACAGGACATGGTAGAGAATGAAACACTACAAAGCGTGATTAACATACTTATGAGAATCAATTTATAAAGATGCAAAATTCAGCTACTTTAATGAATATATACGCTTTTTTTATAAGGAGTCTGAATAAAACCCTTCAAACTAAAAAGACGAAGTGGAGCCTAGTTCTTTAGAAAAATTGGGTAACTGAATCGTTGCGATAGCACCATTACTATCAACTCTGCTTTTTAATGTTAACTCGCCACCTTGCGATCGAATAATTTCTCGGCTTAATACCAATCCAATGCCATTACCCTGCTCTTTTGTTGAATAAAAAGGCGTGAACAAATTATCTGTATTTGATACACCTTCACCTCTATCTAATACTTCAAAACAACTTTGTGACTCAGAGAGTTTTATGACCAATATTACTTCAGTCTCACCTGCTACCTCATTCGCTTCCTCAGCATTTTTGACTAAGTTAATTAATGCCTGTTCTAACTGCTCAACATCACAATATGCAGTCAACTCTTGTTCAGAAACTTGTTTTATAAATACGTTGGGGAATAAGGCTTGTAAACGCTGATGCAGATCAGTGGCTGCAACAAAGTGCTTTTTAGGCTCAGGCAGTTGAGATAACTTGGAATAACTTGATACAAAATCAAGTAAGTGCTCGGCACGCTTTTCTATCACTCCTAACATAGTATGTTTTAAGTCATTATTTGTATTACTTGGCAATACTTTTAATGATTGCGCCATGGAATAAATTGGCGTAAGCGAGTTTCTCACTTCATGGTTTAACACCCGAACCAACTTTTGCCATGCTTGCTGTTCATTTTTTCGAAGCTGCTGTTCAATTGATACATACACCATCAATTTATAGTGTCTTTGCCCCCTTAACAGCGTATGTTCCACCACTTTAAAACGCTGATTATCCGCTGTTGTTTGCCAGCGACCATTTACCTTTTCAAGCGCCAATTGTGAGACATTAAACCCCGTAATATTAGCGCCTTGATAAAAGCGTCCAGCAGCTATGTTGTAATGATAAACTTGAAAGTGATGATCGAGCACCACAATGGGCAAATCAAGTTCGTTTATAAAATCAAAAATAAACGACTCATTTTGAGCATACTCTTGACGCTTGTGTTTCATTCGCCAAGCAATCGATCTCAAGTCACTTTTCACCTGAGCAACACGCCCCTGCCGATATTGGGCTAATTGCCATATGGTAAACTCCTCATTTGCTAGGCTTTCGATCTGGATCGAGATCCCATCTAAGCAAGAACATACGCACTCGTATATTTTATAACTCGCGATAATGCTCGGTAACATAACCGCTAAAAATAAGGTCAAGGTCTCCAAAGCGTCTAACTTAAAATGTGTGGAAATAAAGAGTATCAACAGGAGTAAAGTACAAATAGGTATACTAAAAAGCCAAACTAAGCTGCGTTCTAACGATGTTGTTTTTAGCTTCATTGCGTACCTTTCACCTGAATACTAAATTTATCAATTCGTCGATAAATCGCAGATTTACTCAGACCCAAGAACTCTCCCGCCTTAATCACATTGCCATCAAAATGATTTATCGCTTGAGTAATTAGCCTTTGTTCGGCTTGCTCTAACGACATCAGGGGTACATGGTTCACTTCTTTTTTACTGCCTTGCGTAATTTGAATATCATCAGCTTCTATAACATTACCTTGAGCCATAATTACTGCACGTTCTAAAACATGGGAAAGCTCGCGGATATTGCCCGGCCAATGGTATTCTTTAAGTTTGTTGAAGGCGCGTTGCGTTAAAGTCAGTGGGTCTTGACCATACTTCTTTGCATGATGATATAAAAAGTGATGTGCAAACTCCGCAAGCTCATCCAAACGCGACCTCAGAGGCGGCAACTCAATAACGAGCGTATTGAGGCGAAATAGGAGATCTCTTCTAAATTTCCCTTCATCAATAAGCTTATCCAAATCAGCATTTGTAGCAGAAATAACCCGAGCATTACTTCGTTTAGATTTAGAGCAACCAACTTCCTCGTACTCCCCGCTTTCCAGCACACGCAAAAGCTTTGCTTGCAACGGTAAAGTTAAGCACCCGACCTCATCTAAAAACAAACTAGAGTCATTGGCTAACGTAAACCGACCAATTCGATGTTCCTTTGCATCTGTGAATGCACCTTTTTTATGGCCAAACAACTCACTTTCAAATAAATTGTCAGGGATCGCAGCCATATTCACGCTTACCATATCTTTGGTCGCACGATGACTGTGTTGGTGGATGAACTTCGCTAACATACTTTTACCAGTGCCGTTTTCACCGGTTATCAATATATTTGCATCGGTTTTAGCGATACGCTTGGCTTTTTCAATTAACAAATGACTGGTTGTACTAAAGGCACCAAATACGTCTTGCTCTTTGGTATTTGAAGAGGCGTCGGGCTGCTCTACACTCTTTTTTACAGCATCTATTAGCCTGTTATTTTTCCAAGGCTTTTCGATAAAGTCACACGCGCCCTTTTGCATTGCTTGAACAGCAAGCTCAATTTTCGCCCACCCCGTTATCACGATAACGGGAATAGCTAAACCCCGAGCTCTTAAACTTGATAAAAAAGCCAGTCCTTCATGCCCGGATGTCGTATCCTGACTAAAGTTCATATCCAATAAAATCAAATCAACTTTATCTTTAGCCAAACAAGTCAACGCTGTATTTGGATGATCCGCCTCCAAGCATTGAAACCCATGGCTTTCAAGCACAATCCGTGCACTTAAACGCACGTCGATAAGATCATCTACAATTAATACTGTTTTCATACTGCCTTTCTAATTCTTATTTTGGGCTAAAACATTGATGCTTTAGCCCACCACTCTATCTAATTTTGGCGAAGTGAAGCCATCGGCTTCGAGCCTAATATTTTGCTCATAGGGTATAAAGTCGCAAACAGTGCAAACAATACAATTCCCGTACACACAGCTGTCAACCAAATGGAGTTAAGTAGCATATAGTCACTCACATGCTCCATAAATTTACGATAGCTGGATACACACACTAATATTGCCAATATAAATGCACTCGCCAAGGGTAATATAGTGTCTTTAGCTAACTGTTTATACAGACTTTTTCTTTTTGCTCCTAAGGCCATTCGAATACCCAACTCGTAGCGGCGTAAACCCAAGTTGTAGCTAAGCACTCCATAAATACCTACACCGGCAAGAATCAGAGTGAACATCGCAAGTACAATAGTGAGATTACGTGTCATACGCTCCATATGTGTCATCTTGCCATACTCATGGTGCATATCTGTTAGCTTCCAAACGTGTGCTCGGGGATCAATACCCCTGCCCGCTTGAAATACCAATTCACGGTTTAAGCTTCTTCCCTCTTCCATTTTTACAATATAAGGAAAAGAATAGGGCTGAGCAGCCCACCAGAATTGGCGCCCCTGGTGTCTACCAAAAGATTTCGGATGATTAAAGTTTTCCGTGATACCCACTACCTCTACGGGGTTATCAGGGTCAAAACTAACAAAAGTCTCTCCAATTAAACTGCCGTTTGGTTTAAGTAAATCATTAACTGCCTTTGAAACCAAAAACTCATATTTTTCACCGCGGATCGCCGCTTCACTAAATGTTCTTCCCTCAATGATTTTAAGGCCCGTGACGTCAAAGTAATCTCGACCAACCCAAGCTTGCGGAATAAACACACTCTCTCTCCCTGCCATATCGGTCACTGTACTTGCAAGCACATTCATTTCAACAGGACTTCCTCCATGCGCCACTTTCTCAACTCCATCAATATTCAGAAGTGCATTCTTAAAAGTGTCGATATAGTGATAACGTTCAGAGACACTTTCTTCGATACCTTGTATAAAAAACTGAACTGTATACAGGTTTTCTGTTTCACTACCAAGTGGCCGGTTAAGCGTTTCTAGACTTTTGCTTAATACCATGGTCGCACAGATTACTAAGACTGTAGCTAAAAATAACTGCCCCCCGACCATCCACTTTATTGTGCGAGCACTCACCTGACTAATCGCCCCTTTTCCAGAAGACTGGATTTGCTTACGAAGCTTACCAAAGTCAATTAATCGACTGGTTATTGCAGCAAATAAAAAAGACAGCAACAGACAAGCAACCAATGCACTTGTGAGCACTGCGATATCAAGAGAAAGATCGGAGATTAAGGGTAAAAACCCTTCACTTACAGAGACAAAAAGTTTAATTCCCCATGCAGCTAAAAACAATGCCACCAGCACGGATGCTGCCATTAACATACTTGTTTCTAATAAAATACTCTGAAACAATATTCGCCGTTTAGCTCCCAATACAGCTTGAAGCGCTAATTGCTTATGTTTAACAACCGCTCTGGAGATAAACAAATTACTCACATTTAATAATGCGATACACAGTAACCCTGTGACTCCAGCCAGTAACAAAATTGCTAAATTATCATTATTACCCAGTTCCGCCTCACGAAAACTCGTTATAATGGGTTTCAAGTCTACTAAGCTAGGAAAGTCTTCTTTCCACTGTGCTTTCACTTGCTGAATAGATTGATACAGATGCGTTTGTGCGCTGTTGTGTGTTTCCCAGTGTTTTAAAATCCCCACTAATTTAAGTGTGCCGTATAAACTTGACCAAGGGCTGCGATTTTCTTCACGGAAATAACGTACGTCTGAGGAAAAGTTAAACCATACTTGCGCTTTTCCATCGTTAAACATAAATGGGTCGACAAATTCTTTTGCTGCAACACCAACGACTTTAAATGAATTCTCTCGCAAACCGTCAGTTTGTAAAGTTTGGCCAATAACAGAGTCATCGCCATCAAAATACCGTTGCCAAAAAGTATAAGAAATAACGACCTCTTGCACTTTTTCCTCAAGTTTAGAAACAGGGGTTATATGGCGGCCCAATACCAATGGGACTTTAAATAGCTCGTAGTATTCACTTGTCGCGTACGTCACATGAATTTTAGGCTGTCCTGGTAGACTGGTAATAATTCGTTGTGCGGTACTGACTGCAGCCGCTTTTTGAAACACTTGCTGAGTATTATACCAATGCTCGATCGATTGAAAGCTCTGATAGCCTGAACTGTTTTTATCCTCATAAATATTATCTTGTTCGACAATCACTAATCGTGATTCATTTTCAACTTTGAGGGGCTTTATAAAGTAACTGCTAAAAAGGCTCATTACCACGAAAAAACATGCTAACGTCAGTGACAAAGTTAATATTATGGAAGCGGAGAACCCTTTTGCTTGACCAAGAGAATTGACAGCTAACTTTAACTGATTAAAAAAGCGAACTATATTCATGCCATCTTCCTCGACGCTTCAGGTCCTAATTCACTTGTATTTAATACTGAACCATCAAATAACTTAATTTGTTTTTTTGCATACCCAGCGTATCGTGGATCGTGGGTCACCATGCAAATTGTTGTGCCTTGTTGATTCAAAGATTCTAGGATGGCCATAACCGCGTCCCCATTTTTGGAGTCTAAGTTTCCCGTAGGTTCATCAACCAATAAAATACTCGGCTCGCCTGCCAATGCACGAGCGATCGCGACACGCTGTTGTTGTCCACCTGATAGCTGGTTAGGTTTATGATTTGCTCTATGCTCAATTTCCACTTGACTCAAAGCGCGGATGACTCGCGTTTTGATATCCTCTTGACTCAAAGCTTGCTCACGATACATGAGTGGCAATGCAACATTATCAAAAACAGATAACTCATCAATTAAATTAAATGACTGGAAAATAAAACCAATATGCAGATTTCTAAGCTCTGCAAGGGTATCCGCATCTAAACTCCGGGTATCCACCCCCTCAATTTTGTATGAACCATCTGTAATATCGTCTAGCAGTCCCATCAAACTTAGGAGTGTCGACTTACCACAGCCGGAAGGCCCGCTAATTGAAATGTAGTCGCCTTTATGGATACTTAAGTTGATATCAGTGAGTGCATGGGTTTCTACATCTTTACTTATATATACTTTCGAGACATTGATAAGCTCGATAACTGGTGTATTAGCCATGGTGTTTCCTTATAATTATTGCGTTATTGTTATTTGTGCGAGGTGTTTAAAGTCAGACATATCAGAGATCACAACTTGCTCGCCGGCTTGTACACCAGACCGAATTTCGATGGCGCTACCTGCGAGTGTACCAAACTCTATGGGGGTTTTAACGAGTTGATTTGTATTTAAATTAAGTACAAACAATGATGCATTACTTTGCTCAGCAATATAGCTTGGCTTTTGCAAAGAAAGCGCATTGGACTTGATATCTGTGATGATCCGCCCTTCAATCGATAACGATGGCCTTGCGTTGTCCGGCAAAGCACCTGTTAGTTCCAGCTCAATAGCTATGCGCCCATCCCTGACAACAGGATCGATGCGCTTGACACGCGCTTCTACCTCCGCACTAAAGGTATTGATAATCCCAATTTGGCCTTCTTTCACCCTACTCGCTTGCTTCTGTGGAATCTGAAGATCTGCTAACAAAGCAGATTCGCTGCCAACCAAAGCCAAAGGCGCCCCGACTTGAACAGATTGGCCTTGCTCTACATTCACTTCTTGAAGCATGCCGTTGATACCTGCACGCACTTGCAATTTATTGACATCCTGCTGTGCTGCAGTAAAGCTCAGTTCCACTTCGCGCATTAGTTCTTGTTCTATTTGCAGTCTTTGCGCGTGCAATGCCTCAGTTTGAGTTAGTTGTAATTCGGCTAATTTGACCCGCTTGGTGAGTTGATCCACCTCTAACTGAGAACGCTTGTGGTCAAGTATCGATACTATGCCTGTTGCAATCAATTTTGCTTCTGCTTCTTCGCGGTTTTGTGCATTCGCAAGCTCACTTTTTAGCAACGTAAGTTGACCTTGTTGCGCCAATAAAGCATTGTGCTGACTCAGTTTTAACGCTTCAAAAGTAGCCTTTTGTCTTGCGAGTGCAAGCCGACTTCTATTTAAAGCTTGTACTAGTTCCGAGTTCGACAAGCGCATAATGATAGTATCGGACTGCACACGACTACCGGGTAGGTAAAAGATTTCTTCTACTTGGGAGCGATGGCTCGCTGTAATAAATCGACTTTGTTTAGAGCGGAGAGTCCCATAACCTGATACTGCTAAATTCAATTTACCCCTTTGTACTTCAGCGAGGACCAAACTATGCAAATCAAGCTCTTTTTTATCAAAACCTGAAAATGCCAGCGCAATTAATGCAATACAGCCAGCTATACCGAAGAAAGCTATTTTCAAGTGAGGCGTGTGTTTTTTACTTTTAGCAAGCGAGTCTTTAATGTCCATGTTCAGTCTCAGTAATGATTTCTCGATTACTAGAGCCAATTACATGCCAAATTTAAGGGGTTGATTTTTAGAGACTTTTAGATTTTCGGTTTTCAAACCTTCCCGGTTTCGGGAATTTTAAAATAATTATGGGATTGAAATAAAAGCAGGTTACTTATTCAGAAGTGCAATATGTACTGCGGTGTTTAATAAACTCACATTGCACAATAGGCATTTAATAAAATATCAAAGCTGATGCTTAGTACATATCAACACTCGGGGCTCCACCTTCATAAATGCACTTTCTAACATAGTAATTAATTTGACTGTTACCAGAGACAAGAATACTCCAACTCTTACCATACCTTGGGTTATGGCATGAAACGCGAGCTTGATCAGCTGTTACGCTTGGCTGAGCATGGAGTACGTTTACATTCCCAAGTGACAATGTAGCAAGTGAGATAATTAACATCCTATTTAACATAATTAGTTTCCTATATTTATTGTGTTTAAAGCAAAAAGTGTCCAGCACTCTCTTTGGCTAAAAGCCATAAACACTATATTCATATTATAAAATAATTAACAAACAAAAAATTCAAAGCTACTCATGCAAAAAAATCATCGAGAAAATCTCAATATCAACATGTCATAAATAATAACTTTTTATTTTTATGAGTGTTCATCTAAAGCCCAATTCAAGAAAAACAACCTAACAACTAAGGACTGATTTAAATAGAAATATTTTTAAAATATCAACAGATAATAAGACCAACATCAATAAATCAATATTATATGGAAGAGCCAACTTGCATAATTTTAATCTGGTGAAACATCCCACCAAAAACAACTTAAACCAATTTTAAATACACAATTGAAAGAATTAAAAACATCAAAATTAGACGTTTATTAAAAATACATCCCAGTTTACATTTGAAATATAAAAAGAATAGACACGAAAAGTAGGCAACATAAATTAAATAGAAAATGAAAATTATTGTATTCGTTTTACAAGTAAACACCACCACGCCAACCACCTAGTTGTCATGTTAGCATTCAGTTGCTTAAAAATCTGGTAGAGCCTTTCAAGCAAAAGTGTAATTTCTGTATAGTCATAGGAGATGAAGAACTCAAATCAGATACAGTTCAACTCAAACACAAAAACATGCATTACTCACTACAACTAAACGAATTGACTCTGTTTCTATTAGCTCAATAAACGTCTTGTACTTTTCTTAGCGTTGTCAAACTGCAGGTATTATGACAACGCTAAATTGTGTCAGTGCTGAGCATCCTGTTTTTTATCTTCAAGCTTTTCCATAAACTCAATGGCATTTTGTGGTTGATAGTTATCGCTTTCAGAAATACGCTTATAAACACTTTCATGCAAAGATTCATTAGTGCGTTTACCAATACCCAGTTGACGCACGCGCTCTGTAATTTTGTAGAGCCAACTCATCGAGTCGCGATATTCATCTAGGTAGAAAGGTCGATAGTATGATAAAAACCTCTCGTTGAAGATCAAACCATGCGCTCTGGCGCAATCCTTTATCCAATGCAACGAGATATTTGCTAACCCATCTTGCGAATAACCACCACCGATATTGCTATGGCTTCCTGCAAACCACTTTTGCTCTAATGTTTGCTTAGAACCTTCCGGTAACGTCCAGATTGCAGGTTTAAATGGTCCTCGCCTTTCATCAATTGCTAAAGCATGATAAGCATGTTCGATATTTTCGGTAAGGCTCACATCGTGAAATCGATATCGACCATTTATAAAATCTAAATCAAACGGGACTCCTAGCGCACCAACTGTATCCCACACACCTACAAACTTAATCGACACATCTGTGCAATTATGTTCAGCCTTAAATTTATCAACTTCACTTTCAGGCGCTGTATTGCGATAAAGCCTATACGCTTCAGGCATATAAAAAGCATGATCTTTTGGTAATAATCCAATTTTGTTAATAAGCCCAATTACGCTGCGAATAGTATAAGCACCGCGGCTGAAACCAAACCCATAAATTTCATCACCGGGTTGATAATTCAAGACCAAAAATTGATACGCGCGCAAAACGTTCTGCGACAAACCAAGACCAAAACCGCCACCTAAAATTTTATCCATACCCCAATGAGTACCAACCCCCTCACTGTAATAGACAACTTGATGCACACCATCAGGGCATACAGGGTCAACTCCTCTAGCAAGCTTAACCACATTGGTTGGCTTTCTTTTCCCTCGATCATATTGCGTAGGCTTATTCCAAGTACCATCCATACACAACACCAATCTTTTCATCATTTATCCTTTTAAATCAGCATGATTAAAGTTGACGGTAAGATACAATTAAACTCTTGTATTAAAAAGGGCAAACTTCACCTTTACTTTAAAGAAAAGTAAATGAGCGGTGTTTTTTTAAACGCCACTCAAATATATTTGCTCTGGTATTTGCCTACATGTTTGTTTAAACAGCCACGCCCTTACTAAATAGTGCTTACGTCCCCCTTAAACTATTAGGAATGAAACTCGTCAACATCATACCCACGAATAATTGTGAAACTTCCAACAGAAGGCGAAAAATACTCGGTTTTAACCGCTTGATATCTTGGATCATCAAAAAATGAAGTCATGATACTTTTACTTGGAAATCGCAGCGTAAATACACGATTAATGCGCTCGGTTACTTCGCTTTTAAGTACTTCGGATACGCGAAAGTCATACCCAAATTCACCTCCTTTCTCCTCTAAAATAGGCCTCATAGCGGTACGATACTGGCTGTATACAACGTCATCCAACACTTCCAACCCAACTAGCATTTCATATTTTGCCATAGTGTATTCCTTTCTTATTTGTCGTGTTCACCATATTGAAATAGACAACTTTGTAATTCAAGTTCGATAGTGAGCATTTTAAAAGCAAATCTGTTTTCTCATTTTTTAGTATTAAGTTAATGTCCACACTTCACAATTGCTCCTTATTGTTCTTTTATATAATAGTTAGTTGTAATTAGATGGATAAACTCATGATCCAACCACTATTCGATGGCGAGACAGCCATAAACGATACTCACCTCAACGTAATCGCTCACATGCCAACTTTAAGTCTACCGGTTATCACTACTGATGCATTTAATCAAAAGCTAAGTGACGCAGACTATATGCGCATAGCTGTACTACTTGCTAAAAAAAGTTATATAGAAGGCGGATGCCCGATTGGTGCTGTTATCGTCAACAATGCAACCAAGCAAATTGTCGGTAAAGGCCACAATACATTGGTTCAAGAGTCGCACCCGTATAACCATGGGGAAACATCAGCAATTCGTGACGCTGGCAGAATTGATTTTTCACAAACCACGCTTTACACCAGTTTGAGTCCATGTGATGTGTGCGCAACCTTACTTTACATGCGAGGCTTTCAACGCGTGGTTGTTGGCGATGTTAGCAATGCATGCGGTAACGAAGCACTATTAAAAGAAAAAGGCATTACAGTCGATATTCTCGAAGATAAGATGGGTGTAGCTCAATACGCTCAATTTAGGCAAGAAAAACCAGATCAAGACTTAGAAGACTGGCAAGGCCTTGCAGCAGTTTCAAAGCCTTAGGTAGCATTTTGGTCTATAAGACCCGCGTGTATTAATTGCTCATGATTGGGTGGTTAATACCCCCCATCACCCCGACCTTAAATCGTCCATACCTATGCCCTCGCTTTCCTCCACTTTTTGAACATTAAAGATTGAGTTTAATATTCAACCAACTTTACACGCAGGAGACTTTACTAATACCCAAGAGCACATTTATTCTAATTCATAATTTACATATTAGTTTTATAGGCTTAGCTAAAAAGAAAACTTTAATTTATTGACTGATTACTCGTAACCTGAGGTTATAGCAGACAGATACACGAGCGCGTAAAATCAGTGACAACTTAAAACAGTAATGTATAAAGGCCCAGACGTAGTCAAATTGCCAAAGCGGATAACTGACTATAAAAGCTTATGCTTTAAACATAAAAAAGAACTACACAGTTTGACTGTATAGTTCAATATTTTATGTGATTTAAATTACCTCATCCACCTTGGCTTTTTGCTAGTAGATAAATATAAGCCACTGATTATAGGAAGTTATCATCACATAGGATCAACATGCCACCGCGGCGACATTGCTGGATCATCGGTGGTGTTAGCGTTCTAGTCGTCTCGGTTACATTACCGTCATTATCTGTCACTCTTAGTTTTACTGTGCTTGTAGCGCGAATATCTACATGGCCACGGGTCGTGCTCACTCCATTTACCCACTTCTCTACCTTTTGTACCTGACCATCGCGATCACTGTAATTAAAATCTGCAACAATCACGTCCGCTTGATAATAAGTGGTACGTGTAATGTGGTCATAATGCGATTCAACCAGATGCTCTGTTATATTCGCTTTAGGCGTATACTGGCATGACTCTCTTGAACTGGTGCTATATCCTTTATTAGGTAATGATGCATCACATCTATAAGTTGTCCAGTTACCATTCTCATACTTTGTTTCTGTTAATGTTATCCACTGAGAATGATACTGGCTGACGTACTCAGTGAGGTACTCACCAGAAGCGCGGCAGCTAGCCCAACCATACCAATATGGTGTTTGTACTGTCGTTGTTTTACAGTTGACCTTTTGGTCTCCAGCAGCAAAAACACTAGCAGACAAAACACTTATAGAAGCAATAGCGACTTTAGATAGTAAATTCATAATTACCCTTATTAATTTTACGATATTTTAAATTTATTATTTTAATTATCCCACTAAGCAGTGGTTGTAAATAACATTAACAAACAGAATTTAGCTTTACAAACCAGATACTTTAAAAAGGGTGAAATATAACAATCCTAATTTTAAAAGTTGAATTTAAAGCATAAATAACAACAACTTATATTTTTATTGATTTTTCACTGTAACATTTTATAATATTGATATTTTTCAATTATTAGAATTTAAAGGACTTTTTACTGATAACTTCCTTCCATTTTATATTGAATAAGACTATCAATTTACCTAATCACTTAAGATAGACTTAATTCCTAAAAAACCACCTTATAATTAAGGCACTTTCCAATCTTATATTTTACTAAAAGTCCATCGTTGATTTTTACGTATAATGTAAAGCCTTACTTTACCAATTAGATCAATAGCGAAATGGAAGAAATAGAATGCGGACCTAGTTCAATGCAACAACCTAGCGTGAAGAAGTAGATCAATCTAAAAATATTTGGGATTATCGATGGAGGCTTAACGATGAAAACTCAAAATTTAATTGAAGTCATAAACATTGTTGCTATAAAAAACAATAGATTGGAAGAAATGATATTTAGATTTTTATATGAATTAAGCTCCCCTACTTTGCTAGACTACCCTTTTTAAGCTGTCACTTTTTGACTTCACGCATAAAATTAATTGAGAAGCCTCTCCCCTCCTCTCCAGTAACCGCAACAGTAATGTTATTTTCATTTTTAAGTTGATAAGTTAGCTTTTTAGGAAAATCATGCTTAGGATTCTCAAATATTGCAGTTTCAGTTGTACAACTAGTCAATTTAAATGCAATTGGTAAACTATTACTTGCAACTTTTGCCACATAAAACACGTCTCCTGACATCTCAATTAGTCGTAAAGTTTCAGCACTGACTGTTTTACTCATTTTTATCGAGTAAGTGTAGCCTGATCCCTCAAACGTCTTATTGCTTACTTTTTTCCATGACTCTTTAATTTTCAGCTTACTAGTGTTTGAACTCCAGCTACCAACAATCCAAGATAAAGACTCAAGAGAGCCACACGTATTGTTTTGTGCTGATGTATTAAATGTAGCAAATATCACTATTAGATAAGCAAACTTAAACATTGAACAAACTCCCTGTTATTCCCGATACTTACAGTGATCATGACACTGAGTATAAAAGCAATTAATTGCGAACTTAAATGAAAGCACAGATCAAGTTTTTTACCACTATTTGCTAAACAAAAATCAGTGAAATTTTTATTAAAAAACGGCTTTTTACGTGCCAAGCTTTATTGTTTGCGTACCCATTTTACAAAAATTTACTTTGATATTTTCCCTACTAATGTATATTTAATTTTGGTAATTAACAAAAACATGTACACAAGGAATGATTATGAACCTTAAGTTTAAGAAAAAGAAAATCAAAAATTTGAGTAAGACTGCTGGCAACCTAGACAAAGGGGCCACACCTAATATTGCAGGAGGTAGACACAATACTACACCTGATATTACTAACTTAGGCTGTACAACTATTTGCCCTAGTTTTTTAAATTGCCCGTCCAATCCTCCAGAGTATGACTGCTATTCAACCTTACGTTGTTAAATATATCTCGTTGCTGCGCTATGTGCGCAGCAACTTTTTTCAACCATGTTGTATTCGATTTTCAAAATAACATATCAATATCTAACTTATTAATATCCTCGTCTATAATACTAGATCGTACTCAATGCTACAGTCTAATATTCCTACTCAGCTCAATAACCTTTGATTACTGTCATCATTGGTTCAAACTTGTGCCTTTGCTAATTAAGCACATAACTAATTTAGGTCGAAAAATAGCGCCTTTGTTTTATCACTAATTGTAATGTCACCAATAGCGGTGCTATAAACACAGGGAGCAAATATAAGCTCATTGTCCCAGCATAAAAGCTTGCCGCCGACGATGCTATTACGCCAGACGTAATATATAGCTTCAATCTGGTTGGTTTTGTGTTTTCCTGAAGCGGAAACAGAGTAAGGGTAATTAAGCTTATTGCCCCCCAAAACCCTCCAAACCCTAATATTATTAATACAAAGATTAACGCCTTACTCAATATGTCTTGATCGAGGCCTAGAAGCAAAGCCGGGCTAAATATAAGCGCCAAAACCAACACAATAAGCGACGGTCCAAATGCCAAGACAAACTCTACTATATATAAAAACCGTCTAACTTTACTCATTGAACTCTGCATTAACCACCTTTTGTTCTACTGAAAGCAACAAACTTTACCCAACTAGAATCAAGAGAAATCAGTGTATTATTTACTCACGTTCAAATTATCTATTTCGAAAAATAAGGTATTGCCTTTTATACAAGCTTACTTATTACTCTGCTCATTGCTTGTCGCATTCAAAATTATGATTGTAAAAGCAATAAGTGGAACATTTGTTGTTACGGGATTAAAAGCTTCAACTAATAACTGAGGTTGTAGGATCATAACCCCAATGAGTAGCCCGATTAAAGCAAAGATATTTAATAATAAAATTGCTTTCACCCTATAGAAGAAATAGAACACGATTGCCCAAATTACTTCACCCACTCCAGCGGTCTTAATCAATAAATAAGTTAGCTCCTCCCCTAGGCCAACGCTTTCTGAAATTAGCTGCTCTATGGGTGCAATCTGTATTAATTTAGGAGCAAGCCCATGGTAGAGCCATACAAAAGCAATAATAAATCGAGCTATTTGAATCGTTGCCACATTCCTTCCCGTATTTGTAAATCAGCACAACTGTCAGTATCAACATTGGAAAATTTTAGACAGTGCAAAAAACAGCATTTGTTATGAATCTGTATTAACCAAGCAACCAAAAATTCGCTTAGTTTAAATTTTTTAAGTCATAGCCAAAAATATACTATCAGCCTTCTTTATTTTGATGGCTTTGTAATTGTTGAAAAACACCTAATCGGTCAGCAACCTGCCAGTGGCCCGTGATTTTATTATTTTTAAAATAATAAACCGTGGCACCCGACATTGTTATTTTTTCACCTGTAGGTGGCATACCCGCGATTTCACCTAGATGCGTTGCACTCCAAAGCCAAGTAATACAAACACTATCCTCTTTTTCATACATTTCCTGAATATCAAAGGTCTGATCAGGAACTGGCTCACGAGATGTTGCCACTCTTCTTTGAAAACCTGCTACATCTAGCTCCATTCCTTCCCACGGATCGGCAGGATCATGAACTATGGTGTATTTGTCAGCAATATATTTCGGTATGGCATTAATATCCCCTTCATTCCAAACTTTTTGAATGAACTCTTTTAAAACTTCTTGTTTCATAATTCTCACGTTTTTTGGTATAGCTATTTGTAAGATAAACTACCATATCTGAAAATAAAAGCAGTAAAATACTCGAAATAGCTTTGTCTACTAAATATAATGTCACTTTCGTACAAATCCAGTTAAAACAAAGCATTAACAAAAATCAAAAACTATATAAAAATGACAGAGTACTATTTGATATTTGAAAATTTAATGAACAATAATAGTTCAATTATAACGAGCGATAGGACTGATTACTATTGTCACCTAGATTCCCCTCATGTGAGTGTGGATGAGGTTGTAACAGTAAAAGAAGAATGTACATTAAAATCAACCAAAGATTTCCACTTAATAGGTGAAGTGATTTGCAATGAAGATATAGCCCGAATTTTTTCTAAATACAACCCTTATAGATGTCGATTTTTTCCTATATCAATTAGTGACGAGAGCTTTGAAACCCTGCCTAACTACAGCCTAATTTCGATTGAAAATATAATTAAATGTGCAGATATGGAAAAAAGTGAGATTTTTGTTTTCCCTAAAAGAAGAAATCACATAAAGATATTATCCTTGTACCTTGACTTAGAACAGTTAAATAAAACACCCAAATATAAAAGAAACATTTTTATGATCGAAGAAGCTAAAGGTACTATTCTAGTGTCTAAAGAGCTTGGGGAAGAATTGTTGTCGTACTTAGCAATGAACAATGACTCAAGCCTTGTCGTTAAGCCCATATATGAAGATGGAAAAGTTCCGGAGCTTTTTTAATGCGAAAATTTTATGAGCTAAATATTAATTCACTAGATACCTTTCCTATAAAAGAAAAAAAGATAGAAGGGTCAACGTCCCCAGACTTAGTTTTTGATTTTTATATATTTCCGAAAATATTTATAAATAAAAAACTTTTAAAAAATCTATTACCTTATTTAAAAAATAACATCGAGCTTCAGGAAGGTGCAATAGAATTAAAACACTCAGACTTAAAATTGAATTACTCTTACCTATACATTATAGGCTATGAGAATAGTTCCCCGATAAATGTAAACACACATATCTTAAGGAGTGAAGACAATAGTTCGCTTTTTTTAAGCAGAGAACTAATCAATGAAATAAAAAATCAATCGAAGAGCAATATTATATATCGTTGGCATTAAGTGCCATTCGCTATAAAAACGCCTTTATCAAATATCTTTGGTCAAATATAAGCTCCTCCCCCTTTGAGCATTTTAATTTTATAAACCCGCTAACGACCAAACTTAAGACAAACGCGTTGCGTGATCAATGGTACTTTTTAGGCCTTTCTCCATAAGAACCGCATTTTCACTATAGATAGCACACACATTAACGCCTTTAACTTCATGAAAGCCAACTTTTGACCTACTACTTGCCCTTGTCAATAAGTACTAATAGCCATGTCATGTAGGTATAAATACTTACTGATTTTGATATAAAGGCTCGAATAACTTTAAGTATGTAGTGCAGCTTCAGTGGGGAAATGACAAGTCCCGAGTACTCCCCACCTGTTGTCATGCACACAAATCAAGTGTAAAGATATATACCTCATGCTTACTTTTTATCATAATAATAAATATAAGCAAGCATGCCATTTGTGCTTTGGTTTAGGCATTTTTTAGGGCAGAACTTATGGCCGTTTGTAGAAACCTGTCATATTAATATCCGTGTCAGAGTTGTCCATCTGAAATAAGAATAACTCAACGGCAGTTGTTGATTCACTCGTTCGCGCCGTAATTGAGCCTGAGCCGACTTGACGGTTATTTAAAATATCAACAATGAGCTTAGCACTGTCGACGATAGCACCTTCAGGATCTTCTGAAATAATGTCAACGGCTAGGCTTAATGTATCTGAAACTAAGTTGGTAGCATACTCTTGATCTACATTAGTCCATGTTACGCCGACCATGTATGTGGAGCCAATCCACCAGTTATTGTTACCTGAAAAATGACCTTGGCCTAAAACAAAGTCTTCAAAAGTATAGGTGACACCATTTTCCATATTAAGTGTTAGAGTGCCGGTTACGGCAAAGTTAAGGCTGGATGGAGAGTGGCTACTATATGTTTTCGCTATTCCTCCGATATTAATTCTTTCTTTAAACCAAGTTGCTACGTCACTTGAGTTGTGGCGCCCAGCCTTTACTGTAAGCGTTCTACCGTCACAAGTTACACCTTTATACGGTTGCCCTTCGGTGACTTTATAATCTTTAACGACGAAAGAAACGCTTGAAAGCCCTTCAAGATCGAAGGTAAATTTATTATCGTGCGACTTTGTCATGTTAACTTATCCCTATTCTATATTGGTGAGTAAATTTATATAATTTCAACTCAGTTATGATACACCTCTAATTATTATCCATAAGCGTGGCAAACGTTATT
Source organism: Pseudoalteromonas sp. MMG033 (assembly GCF_057197785.1). Classification (NCBI taxonomy): domain Bacteria; kingdom Pseudomonadati; phylum Pseudomonadota; class Gammaproteobacteria; order Alteromonadales; family Pseudoalteromonadaceae; genus Pseudoalteromonas; species Pseudoalteromonas sp. MMG033. Next base: position 3,794,966 of record NZ_CM170070.1, on the reverse strand, counting down.
ACACTTTATTACTGCATCCTCTAGATAGCGGTACACCATCGATAATGACACGTTTTAAAAGTTTGCTATGGGTTAACCTCTCCTGTTTTGGCTAATACCGAAAACAAAATGCAAGCATAGAAATAAAGAGGGCCGATAGAAAAGAAATACACATAGACGAACGTTTTTAAAAGCTTTATGTCTGCTCATTACCACTAGTTCATTTTTAACATAAATTAAAACTGAATATTCACACAGTGGCTGAGCAGTTTTTTTCAGCAAAAAATTAGTGTCTGTCCCATATGGTTTTAACACCAAAAGAAAAATAAATTGACCTTCTTATTTCTTAAACCATATATAGCAATATATCCAACACACAGGTTAATTTTTTGACATAAAAAATCACATTCCTTCCTTGAAAATCAATAAAACACCGGGCAATATCACAAAAAATAAACAAAAACTTAACGAAAAAGGAGCAATAATTTGAAGTTAAAACTCAACATTAAGAAAGTAAAGTGCTTATCAGAGAATAAGAACCTACCTAAAAAGCAAACAAGAAAAGTTGGTGGTGGTCTTCCTGAAACAGCTAAAGATTGCCCATGTGAGGCATTTACTTACATACAGTCAGGTTGTTATATGACTATGTATTGTCAATAAATCGCTTTATTTTTTAAAATAACCTTCAATTACTCAGTTACATAACAAACTGCCCGAACCCAAAAACACCCCGACTTGGCTAGCATTGTTTTCGGCAAAAAAATGAATTGTACTTGTCCAAATGACTGCAAAAAGCGAGGCCGTGTAATTTAACTTGCCTTACTAATTGCCCGCCACGATAAACCTTTATTTTTTGAAAACTAAAATTAAACTAAAAAATTTCAGGGTCAGTCACATCCCAAATTTTAAGTTTAGTTAGGAGTTTCGGCATTTCGTAAGTAAAAACATTTGCATCAAGTGAAGAGCTATTACACATACCAATAAAGGCGACTTGCTCTTTGTGCCTACGGATATAACTCGTACTTGTCCCCATCCATCCGCCATTGTGCAGCGTATAATTAGGCTCAATATACTGCCCGTTAGCATAAAAAGTTATTCCGTTGTTTTCGTAGGTGTGTTGACTATTTGGCGTATTGAATTGAGCCATCAATTTATTAGGAACATCTCCTAATTTCGGGTTATAAAAGTGATTATCCCAAATCAACATATCTTCCAGTGTGGTGTAAAGACCACCGTCACCTACTACAAAAATATTCGTTTCATAACTCTTTAATACATTATCTTTGAATGTTCTATATCCTTGGGCACGATTAAGTACTATCTCTCGCATATCGTCAGCAAAAAAAGTGTTATGCATACCAAGCGGTTCAAACATGTGCTTTGTCGTGTACTCCCGCATGGACATTCCACTGACCTTAGCAACTAACTCCGACAATAAAAAGTAAGCGAAGTTGCTATAGGCTTGTTGAGTATCAGGTTGATGCTCTAAAGGAAGCGATTTTATGACATCGTAATATTCATCTTTAGTCAGGTAATCCTCATCACCAAGCCTGAAAGGACCACCAGCAGAAGACAGTAATGGTTTAGGTAAAAGCGGTTTGAGTGTATCGTAATCTGCCATCCCTGAAACGTGACCTAACATCGAGTTAATAGTGACTTTTACACCAAAGTCTTTCAAATCGGGAAGATATTTACGTATATCATCATCAAGGTTAATTTTCCCTGCATCTGCTAGTAACAATACCGAAAACCCAGTGAATTGCTTGGATACAGAAGCCATACGAAATACTGATATTGAACTAAGAGGAACTTGATGTTCGATGTTTGCCAAACCATAGCTTTTCTTGAATAAGAATTGTTGATTTTTAATGATGCCAACTGAACACCCAGGCCCACTAGCCGGTATAGACTCTTCTGCAATTTTATCAATTTCCATTTCCAGTAGAGTTAGTTGGGTTTCGTTTCCCATAACAGTAAATGAAAGCAACAAAATAACCCCAGCGATTACTTGAATACTTTTACTCATCAATATTCCTTTATTTTACTACAATTAGTTACACGTCTTAAGTTTGCTTTTTTTGTGGATAAAATCAACAATGAATTTGTGTCTGTCCTATTTCGCTCCTTTTAAAAGCGAAGCAAATTTCGAGATATCATTACAAAACAATGGGCTCTTCACTATAGAAATATCGAGAAACACCTGTCATTAGACATCAACTTCTAATAGGAATGTTTTCACTTTTTTAAGCAAGCAAAAACTTGATTTATAAGTAAGGCTTAAACAAGTTTTACTAACCTACTCCCTTATACCAATTTACATCATTTTTAGCGGCATGCGCTCTTAATACCCTTTTCGAGCCTGCAAAGTTGCCATAGTGATTACCATAATTTTGCACTCTATCTAACCAAGTTACCTCTTCAATTTTCAGTGATACTAGAATATCGGGCACACTCTTTGGTATGTACCCTTTCTTTTTCGGATGAACATGACGACCTGTCCAATCAACTAACTCGAGGTAATCCAAAAACGAAAAAGGTAATGTATTTTCATACTCTCTTGTTCCAAACGATTTTAGTATTTTTGGCTGTTTGATTTGATGCGCATTTTCATTATTTAGATTAGATTTTTGTGCGTTTGGTTTGGCATTTTTAAAGTGCCTTATGCGCTCTTGAATTGAGGTCAAATCACTACCCTCTAGATTATTTGCCATGTTAGCTCGGATTGAGTTTAAATCTACGTAAGCCATACAACTGAGCAATGCCGTTTCATCTAGCAAGGCTTGAGACTTGTACCGCCCTTCCCAGTATTTACCCGTACAACCATCTTCTTTATTTGCTTCTTTTGCTATGTATTCATTGAGGTTTTTCATAAACCAGCTGATGTCGTATAAGCGAGATCGCCACTTTTCAATCAGTTCCCATACAAGCAATTGCTCTGCTTCACTGAGAATATCGCCGTGAATGTATCTATCAATGATTGGGCTGCCCTTGTACAACTTATACCATCTAAATATTACCTCGTTATTTGACCAACTAAGTGCTTGCTGCCTATTCACTTTAACAACCAAATGATAGTGATTACTCATAATGGCATAAGCCGCTATTTCAATGGCAAATACACTGCTTAGCAACTTTACTCTCTCGACTAACCATGTTCGTCTGTGGTCAAAGTTTTTACTTGTGTATTCGTCTTCCCCACACAAAAAAGCACGGCGTACACACCGTGCTATTAAGTGATAATAAGACGTCGACGACAAATCTATCAGTGCTTTCCGTGCTCTTGTCATTCCGATTCAACTCAACTTAAAACTGGATATTTCATCAGTAGTCCATTAACGTGATTTGAGCAATAAATTTGTGCCTGTCCTATTTAGCTCATTTACCTGTGTATTCATCTTCTCCGCACAAAAAAGCACGGCGTACACACCGCGCTATTAAGTGATAATAAGACGTCGACGACAAATCTATCAGTGCTTTCCTTGCTCTTGTCATTTCCATTCAACTCAACTTAAAACTGGATATTTAAACAGTAGTCAATTAACGTGATTTGAGCAATAAATTTGTGCCTGTCCTATTTCGCTTCTTCTTGAACTATTATTAGCGTAGCCACAAAGTTTAAAATATAAACATGGACAGACATATTTCAAATACTGAGTCTCTGTCAATTACCACTATTTCCTGTTCAACTTAAATTAAAACTACATATTTACACAGTGGCTGAGTAGCTTAATTTCAGCAAAAATTTGTGCCTGCCCCATATGATTTACATACCCTTTAACGATACAAAAACGACCAATCGTTTATACTGTCACCCTACTTTTATGGTAACTTCACCTTAGAAAGTAAACTCATAATCGTTTTTTGGTCAAATTTTCCCCCTATTTGAAATATGCTTTGACTCTTTTTGTTTATAATAAATACCTCGTCAAAACTTCTATGGTTACTTATTAAGGTAAAAACTGCCCATTCAGAAGACTCATAAACATTTATTTCATGTTCGGACTTCAACTCATGTATCTCGTAAGCAATTGAGTAGTCTACTTTAAGGTTATTTTTTAATGCTAGGGCTAGAAAGTAACGATATGCCGATAAACCATATTTTTTATGAAGTCCACCCGTTGCATTTTCCACCGTTTGTACTTGAAAAATATACTCACGCCCATCGTATACTATTGACATAGATGTGTATTTTGAATTTAACACATTCAGATAACTTACATTTTCTGGCTCCAAGCACAATTTGATAGCAGAAACTTCTAGCCAATAAGGGGTGCCACTACAAGATGACTGTGGAAATTGGCTAGCACTGGCGGTACAAGTGAAAATGGATAATAGTATTAATATTAACCTCATAGCTAAATACCTAAGGACGCCAATTTCAATGAAGTTTTATAGTCTAAAATTACTTTTTTAGCACAAGTTAAAGATTGCTCTTCCTTTAATTGGTTAATCGCACTCTTTGTAAAGTTTTTCGCAACCCATGTAATGGTCGCTTTTCCGCCTGTTGGAGTAGGCACCCACTTTAGTGCGGTTGTACACTTTTGAGTTTCAATTACCATTTTCCCAAATATTTCAGCTACCTTTTCATTAACCTCACCGGTGAACTTTAGATTAATTCCAGCGCCTTTGTAAAAAGCATTAATGGCATCTTTGACTGAATTTGCTTCGTTCATGCATCTTTCTCCTTAATTGATACAAACAGTGTACTTAACTGCTCTAATCATACAGAACACGTAGTTGAACTAATATAATACTATTAGCTAGGCCCAATAAATGAGAGAATATACTTAGCTGGTAATCCCCCATTTTTAATAGCCATCAAAAAGATAGATTCTGCTTTGCATAAGCAGTTAAAACGTGCACTTGCATGCTTACTTCATATTGAATCGTCACCACTTTAGAAATAAATTTGTGTCTGCCTTTTACTACTTTGCATAAAACGCACAGGATCAAAGTTAACCTTACAAACTTAGCAACGGCTGTTTTTATATTGGGGAATACCGTACTTTTCAGTTAGATTCCGGCTCACTGAAATGCGACTGATATTTAGCAAGATAAAAGTAAAGAGGTAGTAATAACTACCCAATCGAACTTTCTTAATTTGGGCAAAGGGAGTAACATATTTATCACATTTACTTTACCCTCAGGTTTAATACTCTATCCTTGAAAGAATATCTAAAACTCCCTTTTCATCAAACTCACCTGTAATTTGATAAATCACATCACTATCTATTTTATTTAAATAAATCCTGTCATAATCTGCATTACTTCCTGTAATAGTAAAAGCGAATACATTGCCTTTTTTATAAACTTTCATCTTATTTGATTTATCTATATCAAACGCTTCTTTTATTAACCCCAAATTATCAGTTTTTAATGTGCCTTCATACAAGCTCAAAAAAAACTCATGCACAGTCAGGTTAAATTTCTTATGGAGATTTGAGATTGAAATATCTGGAGGGTTAAGACCAATCGTTAATTCCTCACCATTACTGAGTATGGTTACCGTTTGTTCAGACAACCCAAGAAAGTTTATTCTTTCTAAGTTGCTTGTCAGTGGGCAAAAAGACACATCAACAATATTTAACTGTAAGGTACCTGTTGAGCACTTTAATTTGGGGAATTGCAATATAGCACTTGCAAGTGCATTACTAGATATAATCAATAACAAAAAAGAAATTATTATGTTCATTTTATATGCCTGATGCTGCAATCTGTAGTTTAGTCCTATAATTACGAACTACCTCTTTAGCACACGTTAATGATTGCTTTGATTCTATCTGCCTTAAAACACTTTGAGAAAAGTTTTTTACGATCCAAGATATTGTTGCCTTCCCTCCACTGGGCCTTGGAACCCAGTTTAATGCAGTTGTGCATTTCTGAGTTGCAAAGATCATTTCACCAAAGACTTCAGCTACACGATCTCAGCTAACCCAACTTATCCAAATGCACTTAAGGCTTAAAGGCGAATACCTTCAATATGTAATTCAAGCGTCACGTGTGTCGATGCTGGACCTAAGTTATAGTCGATCCCAAAGTCTTTTAGTTTTAGTGATGTTTCGCCAGAAAAACCAACACGGTAGCCACCCCAAGGATCTTGCCCTTCGCCAATTTTTTCAACTGGGAATGTAATTGTTCTTTTTACACCGTTCAGCTCTAGTAAGCCTGTTAACTTGGCTTCTTTGTCGTTTACTTGCTCATACTTGGTACTTTCAAAGGTTGCTTGTGGGAATTTCTTCACATTCAAAAAATCTTTACCACGTAAGTGTTTATCACGCTCAGCGTGGTTTGAGTCAATACTAGCTGTGTTGATCACAATATCGATTTTAGACTCATTTGGCTTGTTTTTGTCATAGCTAAATTTACCATCAAAATCATTGAACCGACCTGTTAGCCAGCTGTAGCCTAGGTGCTTAATTTTAAAGTTGATAAATGCATGTGCACCGGCTTTATCTACTTTGTACTCGGCTGCGTTCGCTGTTCCAGCCATTAATAAGCCTGTTGCTAATACCGCACTCACGATACCCTTTTTCATAATTTGCCCTTAAATATTCTATAAATAAATTAAAATACGTTATTTTGATACTTTTAAAATACGACTTAAGCCGCCGTCTTTATTGATAAATTGATGTTTCAGTGCTGCTAACATGTGTACTGCCACAAATCCGATTAAACTCCATGCAAGCCAAAAATGTATATCGCCCACAATGTCTTCTTGGTTGTCAAAAGACCAAGACACTGCTGGGATTTCAAACAGCTCAAATACACTTATCGGCCTACCATCTGCGGTTGAGATAAAATAACCACTGAGTAAAAGAAGCAACATCAACACATATAAAAGCTGATGTCCCACTCTCGCAGCAATCTGTTCTAACTTTGGTCCAGGTAGCGCTTTTGGTTTTGAATTTAGCTGTCGCCACGCCACTCTAAATAACCACACGCCCATCAATACGATGCCCAGCGATTTATGTAAATCTAATGACCCTTTATACCAAGCGTCATAATAGGTTAACTCGACCATGTACAATCCAAGACCAAACATGAAAAAGATGGCCACTGCCATGAACCAATGCACGGCGATGCTTACCCAACCATAACCCTGATCGCTATTTTTTAGCATATGAAACCCACACCTTTAAAAAAACTGAGACTAGATTACCGCGCATAAGTGACATTGAGTAGTGCACAAATTAAAGAACTATTGTGCAAAAAAATATATACTCAAGATCTAGACGAAGTGAAAAATATTATATTTATGCAGAAATTGAATTGGGATGATTTTAAAGTTGCCCATACCGTTGCAAAGGCAGGCTCGCTTGCAAAAGCTGCGACTATTTTAAAGTGTAACCATACTACCGTATTGCGACATATCAATCGTTTGGAGGACGCACTCAATGTAACTTTGTTTATCCGCCATCAAAGAGGATATCAACTTACGGACGCAGGTCAGATAATGAGTGAAACTCTCGAAGAGCTAAACACCCAGTTTATCGCTTTGGAAGACACTCTCCAGAGCATTCAGCAAGATTTTAGCGGCAAAATTCGCATCACAACCGTGACCTCTTACTCTCCCCTGTTAGTACCAGCAATGCAACAGTTCAGAAAGCAATACCCAAAAGTCAGGATCGAACTACTGGCCACCGATGAAGTTATCCCGCCGCAAAGTGGCAATATTCATGTTTCATTACGAGCAGGCCCTGAGCCAAAAGAACCTGATTTAATAGCCAAGCATGTGATCTCATTAAAAATGTCTTACTTTGCATCCAAAGAGTACATGTCAGAATATGGCTTACCGCAAAGCGAAGATGAATTTAATCGATTCCATTGGCTAATGCCCGACAGTTCAAAACATCATATTCCGTTTATCAACCAAGTGATCAAACACTTAAAAAACGACAGCATTGTGTACACTAGCAATCAATTTTCGGACATACAGTCGGCTGTTGTCAGCGGCATGGGCATAGGACCACTCTCTGAGAATGATGCCATTAAGCATCCAAATTTAGTGAGGTTAGATGGCTGCCCGCTTCTGTGTACAGAGAACGTTGGCGCCCTTTGGTATACCTACCACAAGGATCTCAAGCAAAATGCAAAAATACGTGCACTTTATGAGTATTTAGTTGAGCACACTCAGCACTTATCAGTGGTATAAGTGCTTCGCTTTTCAAACACCATAGTTAGTGTTTTTTCACCGTAATATCTTTACCCTGCTCACCGGCATAAAACACAATGATGCGTACATCTTCTTTACCCACCGCTTTGCCCTTATGCCACTGGTTCACAAGCTCAACAATAGGCTCTCCTGATTTTAGAATGAGCAGTTCACCAGTTTGCTTAGTAACATGTAACTCACCAGATAACACAACCCCCGCATTAATGACTGGGTGAAGGTGCAGCGGCAGCTCTGTGCCTGCTGGAATATGAATATCTAGCAGTGTAATTTCAGGTTTGCCTTGAGGGTATGCTGGTAAAGGTGTGCCATCCCAGCTTTGCGATGTTTTTGTTAAGGTTTTTACCGTCACTGTATTACTATCAGCAATCGCATTGCCACTGAGCAAACATGCCATAGCAATTATCGAGAGTACAAGTTTTGTTTTCATGGTTTGTGTTTTTAAAATTTAATTACAGGCTACTTTAGATCATTGCTGCAAACATGTACACGTGTATTGGTAAAGGTCATCCAATACATAACATACCGGGATAGTAATGTGATCACAATAAAAAAGCCCGCATTGAGCGGGCTTGTCTAATTCATTAATACTTAGGCTAGCTTGTCTGAAGCCACTTTGTATTTAGGGTCTTCAATCACGTTGATTTCAACCAAATCTGATGCGTTATCAAGTAGCTGCTTACAATCCTCACTTAAGTGACGTAAGTGCAGTTTTTTACCTGCTTTAGTATATTTCTCAGCTAGCGCATCAATGGCTTCAATAGCACTGTGGTCCGCAACGCGACTATGCTTGAATTCAACAATCACATCATCTGGATCGTTAGCAACATCAAACAATTCTGAGAAGTTTTTTACTGAACCGAAGAATAGTGGGCCGTGTAGCTCATATACTTTAGAGCCTTCGTCATCGATATAGTTATTTGTGTAAATGTGCTTCGCGTGCTCCCAAGCAAATACAAGCGCAGAGACAATCACACCCACACATACCGCAATTGCAAGGTCCGTGATCACAGTCACACCAGATACCAACACAATCACAAACGCGTCACTCTTAGGGATACGCTTCATTAAACGGAAGCTTGACCATTCAAATGTGCCAAGTACAACCATAAACATAACACCAACAAGTGCCGCAAGTGGGATCATCTCGATTAAGCTTGCCGCAAATAAAATGAAGCCAAGTAGTAATAATGCCGCTGTAATACCCGATAGTCGGCTGCGACCACCTGAGTTAATATTGATCATTGATTGACCAATCATCGCACAACCACCCATCGCACCAAACACACCACACGTTACGTTTGCAGCACCTTGGCCAACACATTCACGGTTACTGTTACCACGAGTTTCTGTGATTTCGTCAATCAGTGTTAATGTCAGTAGTGATTCAATTAAACCGATAGCAGCTAAGATAAGTGCATATGGGAAGATAATTTTAAGCGTTTCAAGGTTCCAAGGTACGTCTGGGATATGGAATGCAGGGAAACCACCCGCAATTGTCGCATCTACATTACCGCTCATGTCTTTAAGGTAATCAAGTACATTGCGCGCATCTAAATCAAAGCCAATTACAATACCCGTCACGACTAGAATAGCTGCTAAGCTTGATGGCACAGCCGTTGTCAGCTTTGGCAGGAAATGAATAATGGCCATAGTTAATGCAACTAAGCCCGCCATGATATACAGCTCTGAGCCTTGCATCCACTGAAGAGTACCTGACTCGTCCATGACTTTAAACTGGCCTAATTGCGCTAAGAAAATAACAATGGCCAAACCATTTACAAAGCCAAGCATAACCGGGTGCGGAACCATTCGGATAAACTTGCCTAGCTTAAATATACCGGCCAATATCTGTAAAATACCCATCAATAAGACGGTGGCGAAGAGGTATTCAACGCCATGTTCAACCACAAGGCTTACCATAACTACTGCAAGTGCACCAGTTGCACCTGAAATCATTCCTGGACGACCGCCAAAAATTGACGTTATCAATCCAACGATAAATGCTGCATACAAACCGACCAGTGGGTCGACTTGTGCAACAAATGCGAATGCGACCGCTTCTGGCACCAATGCTAATGCAACGGTTAAACCAGAAAGCACGTCGTTCTTAGCAGAGCTTGGCGCTTTGCCTATAAGATTAAACATTTATATCCCCAAGTGTTTTTACTACGACAGAAAAGCGCTGGATCCTATCAAAATCCAGCGCTTTTAACAAACATGATACATTATAGTGTTAAATTGAGATGTCTGTATGACACTATATGATTGGCAAGGCGGTTGAGCGTTTAACGCATGTCATGGTCACATTAGAGTGAACTTCTTGTACATATTCAAGGTTTAATAAATTATCACGAACAAACAACTCGTAACCTTCAATCCCTTTGGACACAATTCTAAGCATAAAGTCCATAGTACCAGCCATGGTATAGCACTCGGTCACTTCGTCATAGCTCATGATGAGCTTTTCGAATTCAGCAAGGTTGCTGCGACCGTGATTGGATAATTTGACATGGGCGTATACCAACATATCAAAGCCAAGTTGCTTTTCATCTAATAGCGCAACTTTTCCTTTTATGAATCCATCTTGTTCCAATTTGGCTATACGTCTCCAGCAAGGAGATTGCGATAATCCTACTTTGTCTGCAATTTCTGCTGTGGACAAACTCGCATCTTGCTGTAACAACGCTAGTATCTGACGATCAACTTGATTTAATGACATATTTTTCTTTATATTTTAATGTTAAATTTTACGCTATTCACGTAGCGCTACCCAAAGCGACCGCTCATAAATGGGTTATTACGCTTCTCGTACCCTATAGTGGTATCTTCTCCGTGACCACTCATTACTTTAGTTTCATCATCTAAAGTAAAAAGCTTTGTATTAATAGCGTGCTTGAGTTGTGAGGCATCTCCTTTAGGAAAATCAGTACGCCCCACTGAACCTTTAAACAGCACATCACCAACCAGTACTGTCGCACTTGCAGGTTCATAAAAAACCACGTGTCCAGGTGTATGCCCTGGACAATGTCTTACTTGTAATTGCAACTCACCCAACGAAACAACATCTCCCTCATCTAACCATCTATGAGGCAAAAAAGCACCGTGTGGCTCAAAACCAAACATTTGCGCTTGCATGGGCAAGCCATCAAGCCAAAACTTATCTTCTGCATGCGGGCCAACAATCTCTACACCGAACTCTTTGGCTAGTAGCTGACTCGCACCAACATGATCTAAATGGCCATGAGTGAGCAGGATAAATTCGATACTGAGATTATGTTGTTTGACTAATGCAATTATCTTCTCAGCATCCCCACCGGGATCTACTATGGCAGCTTTTCCTGTTTCGTCGCAAGCAATAACTCGACAGTTTTGCGCAAACGGCGTAACCGGTATTGTTAAAACTTTCATGTTACTGCTCCGCATACGAAAGTAAAATCGGATACTTTAAATAAGCTTGATCATAGTATGGTGTTTTTTCATACAGCCATTCAAGCCTTTGTTTATCGCTTTTGGCAAACTTTTTATCCTCGCGGATCTTTTTATCAAATGCCAAAGCAAGCTTAGGACTCTCTTTTAACATCTTCCTAGCGTATGGCTCAAGTGCATAATTTTCAACATATTCTGTGCGTTGAAATATGCTGTGGAAGTCACCCCACGCAAAAAATGAATCTGGCGCAGCCGGGTGAAGCAAATGCGTAGCCAGTTCAGAATAGTCTTGTTTAGTCGATACTTTCGTCCAACCAGCAAGCATAACCTCATCTTCGATTACAGTTGAAGTGAAAGATGCTTCAACTCTAAAACGCCCCTCAAATGGTGTTTTTGCGAAAGTATGCTCATCAACTTTAAGCTGTGTCAGCCCAGCCAATGACACATCTGCGGCAAGCTTTTCAACTTCTATACCGTGTAAAACAAGCTTATCAACTAAAGTCGTGTACTCGGGTGGGATATAAAAAGCATCGGGTACTTTAACGGTCAACTTAACGTCTTTTTGCCAATAAACCGGAAGCTTGTCATATTGAACTGGTTCACCGAGATACTTCACTTCCTGATGCCCAGACAAAGCACTTTCAAAGCTTTTATATTTAATCCCTTTAAAGTTTATGTAATCCGCTTCTTTACTGTAACCTCTAGCAACAACCAGTTCTGTTGGGTGGTTATGCTTTTCCGTTTCAATTGCTTTATCCAACGCCTTATACTGCTGCGCCAGTGCGTCAATCACACCATCAATAAAGACATAAGTACCCAATACGCGCTGTTTATATGGCTTTAATGAGTGATTCTCGACTAAAATAGTAGGTAGTCCTTTGACATCCCCCCAACCATTTGAAAACCTTGGCGAGGCAACCCAACCAGCTAGTCCTTTTTTAAGGTTTCGTTTGTCCATAACAAACACCAGCGGGCCTGGAATATGGCCTTGCTCAGTCAGTTTTTTATCAATAATCGGCGTAAACTGCTCTTCTAGCACTTTTGCTATCGCTGGAGATTCACTGGCAAAGCTGGGGTTAAACCCGTAGGTTACGTCATATTGGTAATCCGCGCCATCCGTTACATGCACATCAACATATAGCGATGGTGCGTAATCATTGATCACTTTCAAGACCGAGCGCACTCCCGGAGTCTCTAATTTGGTATAGTCGCGATTCAGATTTAAATTTTTTGAATTGGTTCTAAAACCCATGTTGATTGGGCCACGTTGATTAATACGGTTAAATGCACTGCTTCTTTCGTGACCATCGACATTTAAAATCGGGATAAACAGTATATTCACCTTGCTCAAAATATCGCGGCGCTTTCCTGTGGCGATATCTCTAAGCAACATAAACATGGCATCTTTACCATCGATTTCTCCCGCATGAATACCTGCTTGGATCAAGACCGTTGGCTTATTATTGTTTTTCATCATCGCAGGCGTAAATTGGCTATCTTCGACCGCCAAGAGCATATTAATGTCTCTTCCTTGATCGCTTGTACCAATTTTAATCGACTTAAACTGCGTTGGGTTTGATGCAACTAATCGCTTTATAAATGCGTTCGTTTGTTTGTAATTTGGGGACTCCAATCCGCCACTTAACTCAAAGTCTGTTGTTAAAAGTCCCTCTTGCTGCATTAGCTGCTCACTTTGGCCCTGCCATGGCTGCAAAGGAGGGAGATGACTATTCAAATTAAGTGTTGCGGAAAGCAGAACAATACCTAAACTCATAAACATTCTTTGTGTCTTTTTTGTATAAAGTTGATTATATCAATATTTTATTTAACGGCTTACAATGTGCGGTGATTCAACAAAAATTCACAGTTAACCGCACGATGACGCGGTCAACTTAAGGAAAGTTTAACGAAACCAATGAGTAAAAGTATTTTAATCACGGGGTGCTCTACCGGCATAGGTTTGTATTGTGCAAAAACACTGCATAACTCTGGGTACAAAGTTATTGCCTCAGTCAGGGACCCAAAACACCTTTCGATATTTGAAGAATTAGCGATACCTTGCATCTTACTCGACCTATCAGACGATAATTCGATACACCAAGGCTTCGAAGAAGCGCTTGAACTATGCGATGGAAAGCTCGATGTGCTCTTTAATAACGGTGCATATGGCCAGCCTGGTGCAGTTGAAGACTTACCTACTGATGTTTTAAGGCAGCAATTTGAAGTCAACTTTTTCGGCTGGCACACATTAACCCGTCTTGCCGTTGCACATATGCGCCAAAAGGGCCAAGGTAGAATTATACAAAATTCATCAGTGCTCGGATTAGTCGCACTGCCCTACCGTGGCGCATACAATGCCAGTAAATTTGCACTAGAAGGACTGACTGACACGCTAAGAATGGAGCTTGCTGAGACTGATATTCAAGTCAGCCTGATAGAACCTGGCCCAATCCTGTCAGATTTTAGAAAAAATGCCCGCCAAGCTTTTGAGCAACATATTGATATCGGATCCAGTTACCATAAAGATGAGTATCAAGCGCAGCTAACGAGGCTTAAAGCACAAACAGCACCACAAAAGTTCACACTCGGCCCGGAAGCAGTTTACGACAAGCTACTACATGCGATTGAGTCGCCAAAAGCGAAAGCTAGATATTATGTGACATTTCCGACTTATTTGATGGGTTACTTAAAACGTATTTTAAGTTCACGTTGGTTAGACAAATTACTACTTAAAAACAGATAGTAAAATGAGATACGTTAATGCAGCAAAAACGCATAGGTTAACTGTAAATAAGAACTAAAAAAGGAGCCAAAGGCTCCTTTTAAACATCGCTATACTTAATTAATAAATTAAGCTGCAAGACCTTCTTTTGCTTTCTCTACTAGAGCAGTGAAAGCTACTTGGTCGTATACTGCGATATCAGCTAGGATCTTACGATCGATTTCGATTGACGACTTTTTAAGGCCGTTAATGAAGCGGCTGTAAGATAGGCCGTTTTGACGTGCTGCAGCGTTAATACGTGCAATCCATAGTTGACGGAAAGTACGTTTCTTAGCGCGACGGTCACGGTATGCATATTGACCAGCTTTAGTTACAGCTTGGAACGCTACGCGGTAAACACGTGAACGTGCTCCGTAGTAACCTTTAGCTTGCTTTAATACTTTTTTGTGACGTGCACGTGCGATAACACCGCGTTTAACTCTTGCCATTTCTGATATCCTCTATTAAGCGAATGGTAACATACGATCGATAAGGCCTAGGTCATTCTTATGAACCATAGACTTAGCACGTAGGTGTAGTTTACGCTTTGAAGACTTCTTAGTCAGAATGTGACGAAGGTGCGACTGTTTACGCTTGTAACCGCCTGAAGCAGTCTTTTTGAAGCGCTTTGCAGCACCTCTGTGTGTTTTTAGCTTATAAGCCATTGCAATAACTCCAAATGATATTGCGTTTAATATATGCAAGTAGGCGGATGCGAACATCACTTTTAAGGCCCAACTTACACCCTATTCCGGCGAAGCTGAATGAAACAAACAGCTTACTTATTACCGGTTAACACAGGTGACTCAAGATTAAAAATCTCAGTACTTTCAATACCTGTGTTAAATTCTTTCAAAAATCGGCGCGAATTATGCCTGACTTATGCTTTTTTTGCAATAGGTGCCATCATCATAACCATCTGACGACCTTCAACACGATTTGGGAAAGACTCAACTTGAGCGATCTCTTCCAAATCTGCTTTTAAGCGGTTAAGCATGTCAATTGCGATTTCTTGGTGAGCCATTTCACGACCACGGAAACGTATGGTGATTTTCGCCTTGTCGCCACCTTCTAAGAACTTGCGCAAGTTACGAAGTTTAACTTGGTAGTCACCTTCGTCAGTGCCAGGACGGAA
This sequence comes from Pseudoalteromonas sp. MMG033, assembly GCF_057197785.1. NCBI lineage: Bacteria > Pseudomonadati > Pseudomonadota > Gammaproteobacteria > Alteromonadales > Pseudoalteromonadaceae > Pseudoalteromonas > Pseudoalteromonas sp. MMG033. Next base: position 3,779,492 of record NZ_CM170070.1, on the reverse strand, counting down.
TTTAATTTCTTTAACCTGGATCTGTTTTTGCTTTTTCTTCTGTTCTTTTTGTAATTTTGCTTTTTCAAAAACGAACTTACCATAGTCCATTATCTTGGCCACTGGTGGCTCAGCATTTGGACTGATTTCAACAAGGTCTAAACCTGCGTTTTCTGCTTGCGCTAGCGCATCTCTCGTAGAGACAATGCCCGCTTGCTCACCTTCAGCATCGATTAAGCGAACTTCTTTCGCTGTGATTTCATCATTGATACGATTCTTTTGAGCAGTAGTTTGCCCTTTTTTGCCGCCTCTAATGGTACGTTCCTCCAAAAAATCCAAAATTAAACGTGCGGCACTGTTGTAAATATGTTTGCCGCACGGGTTTCAAAAGTTAAACTCTGTTTTTAATCTCTTCGCTAATTTTAGCGACAAAATCATCCACAGAGAATTTGCCAAGGTCTTCACCCTTGCGCGTTCTTACTGCTAGCTCTTGTTGCTCAACTTCTTTATCGCCAACAACAAGTAAATAAGGTATACGTTTTAAAGTATGCTCGCGGATTTTAAAGCCAATCTTCTCATTTCTCAAGTCAGCACAAGCTCTTATTCCAAGTTTATTTAGTTTTTGCACCACTTCTTGGACATAATCAGCCTGTTTATCCGTGATATTCATGATAACAACCTGTTTTGGTGCCAACCATGTTGGGAAGAAACCAGCATACTCTTCGGTTAAAATACCGATGAAACGTTCAATCGAACCTAAAATCGCGCGGTGGATCATAACAGGCGTCTTACGCTCGTTATTTTCAGCGACATATGTCGCGCCCAAACGACCTGGTAACGCAAAGTCTAGCTGTACTGTACCACATTGCCAAGCACGCTCTAGGCAATCGTACAATGTGAACTCAATCTTAGGTCCGTAGAAGGCACCTTCACCCGGTAGGTATTCAAACTCAATGTCATTAGACTTAAGCGCTTCAGCAAGTGCTGCTTCTGCTTTGTCCCACATTTCGTCTTCACCAATACGCTTTTCAGGGCGAGTAGAAAGTTTTACAACTATCTTTTCAAAGCCAAATGTTTCATACGTATCGTAGACCATTTTAATACAAGATGAAACTTCATCCATGATCTGCTCTTCTGTACAGAATACATGAGCGTCATCTTGAGTAAATCCACGGACACGCATTAGGCCGTGTAGAGCACCTGACGGCTCATTACGGTGACAACAACCGAACTCAGCCATACGCAATGGTAAATCACGGTATGATTTCAAGCCTTGATTGAAGATTTGTACGTGACCTGGGCAGTTCATTGGTTTGATTGCATATTCACGCTTCTCAGATTCAGTCGTGAACATTGCATCTGAATACTTATCCCAGTGACCAGACTTTTCCCAAAGCCCTCTGTCCATCATCAATGGACCTTTGACTTCTTCGTAGTCGTATTCACGCAATTTTTCACGAACAAAGTCTTCTAGTTCGCGATAAATGCTCCAACCATCGTTGTGCCAGAATACCATGCCTGGCGCTTCTTCTTGCCAGTGCCATAAATCTAATGCTTTACCAATTTTACGGTGGTCACGTTTTTCAGCTTCTTCTAAACGCTTAAGGTATGCTTTTAACTGCTTTTTATCTGCCCAAGCTGTACCGTAGATACGCTGAAGCATTTTGTTGTCTGCATTACCACGCCAATATGCGCCTGCAACCTTCATAATTTTGAAGTGTTGGCAGAACTTCATGTTTGGCACGTGAGGACCACGACACATGTCAATGTATTCTTCGTGATGGTATAGGCCCGGACGGTCATCTTTAGCAACGTTCTCGTCTAAGATTTCCATCTTGTAACTTTCACCGCGAGATTCAAATGTGTCTCGAGCTTCTTGCCAGCTTACTTTCTTTTTAACAACATCATAATTTGTTTTTGCAAGCTGTAACATGCGCTTTTCAATAGCATCAAGGTCTTCTTGAGTTAGTGAATGCTCCATGTCGATGTCGTAATAAAAGCCATTGTCGATAGTTGGACCTATCGCCATTTTAGCTTCAGGGAAAAGTTGCTTTACCGCGTGGCCAATTAAGTGCGCACAAGAGTGACGAATGATCTCTAAACCGTCTTCGTCCTTTGCGGTAATAATTTCAAGATTAGCATCTTGTTCAATGATGTCACATGCATCTACACGCTCACCGTTAACACGGCCAGCAATGGTTGCTTTTGCAAGACCAGGGCCGATGTCTTTAGCAACATCAAGAGTAGAAACAGGGTTTTCGAAAATACGCTGACTGCCGTCAGGAAGAGTAATTACTGGCATTTTTAATCCTATTTACAGTGGTGACACCTACGCCGCGTCACATGTATCTATTATCAATTTTAAGTGTTAGTGTTGCCCATCAACGCTTTTACGAATAAGCATTGGTTATTCAGTGGTATGCTAAATTTGACTGGGGTCTTTCAATCCTACGGCTATTGTGACCTGATGCGTGACGAGTTGCAAGGAAAAGACTAAGATAAAATAGTCATTATTAATGGAAAACAGAGGGATTTTTATGGAGCAGCGAAAAACTTTCAAATTTGCGTCTTTCAATCTTTTGAATTTTGCATCGCCTCCTTATGCATTTTATCAACCTGAGGAAACCTATAATGACACCCAGTGGGCTACTAAAACGCAATTTATCACAGGCCTAATTCAGCACATAGACCCCACAGTAATCGTCTTTCAAGAAGTATTTGCTCCAGATGTTTTAGCCTCAATTTGCGAGGATTTAGGGCTTAAATACTTTGCCACCGTAGATTCACCTAAACCAGACGCAGTCTATCCAAATGTACTTTTCAACCCGGTTGTCGCGATTGCTTCTAAAGTGCCATTTAAACAATGCAAACCTTTAGAGCCTTGCCATGAGTTATTAGAGTATCTAAATAACCTCGCAAACTTTAAATTTAATCGAACCCCCATTAAATGTACCTTTGATTTAGAGGGGTTTGGGCTCTTAACCATTTATGCGGTGCATTTTAAATCTCAGCGCGTCCATTCCATGGCGCAACTATTAGGGGATCCCGATCAAGAAGATCCATTCCTGGTTATGCTTAATCAAACGGTCGGCACAATGCAGTCTCAAATCTCTCGTTCTTTAGAAGCTTCAATTGTGTATTACGACGCACTTAAAACCCAAAGAGAAAAAAGCTCAGCCACATTAGTAATGGGCGACTTTAATGCACATATTACCAGCCCTGCTCTATCTTTCATGACTGAGCAATTCCCTGTTGTCAGTGAATCAAGTCAATTAGGAACCGTTGGCCTATTCGAAAGCTTTGCCATCTCAGACAATCAGCCAGAACTCGGGGTTAAGCCTCCAACACATTATTTTCATGGTGAAGGCAACGTATTAGACTATATTTTAGCATCCAAAGAGTTTTCACCCAGAGACCCAAATACCCGTGTCAACTCGCTTACTTATCACAATTATGCGAGTCATTTGGACCCAAAAAGAGATGAAGAGGACATAAGATATTCAGATCACGCCGCAATTGCGATAGAAATTACAATTTAATAAACAAGCTATGCTATTATCCCTGCCATTAGGTATAAATTGGAAAATATAATGAGAACATTAGGTGTTGAAATTACTGGTAGCGAAGCGATGCTTTGTCTTTTATCAAAAGAGAACGACGTATTCGACATTAGGGATATTCGACAAACTCGCTTCACATTGGCAAACATCGGCCAAGATCAAGAAGCAATGCGCAAGTTTCATTTTGATGTGTCAAAGCTAGTTGAAGACTATCAAATCGATACCATCGCTATTCGCCAAAGAGCGCATAAAGGAAAATTTGCAGGCAGTGCTGCTGGCTTTAAAATGGAAGCGGCTTTTCAGCTTATTCCTAACACTGAAGTACATTTATTAAATGCAACTGAAGTGAAAGAGCAATTAAAACGCAACCCAGTCCCTGTTGATTATGCCGACACAGGATTAAGAAAGTACCAAGAGCAAGCATTCACAAACGCTTACGTACTGATTATGCGCAAAACGTATGGCCACGACGTGGAAGATGAGCAAGCATAAAATTCTACCGATTTAATTATTTAAGGTGAGTGACTCACTCACCTTGTAAACTGTTTCTGCCCACAACCACTCACCCTTTTGACTAATCCGTTTCATTGACACCTATACTTATACACACCATTATTTGTTACTCTCGATACACTTAACATAATGAATCGCGCATAATGAAAACTATAAGGATGTATAATGTATAAGCTGTTTGAAAAGCTCACCGATGCTTTCCCATCCCAAGATGCCAACCAGCCACCAAATTCTCTGTATGCTTTTTGTAGACATTATAGTAGAGGCATGGAATACCCCCTGATTATTATGTCTGTGTGCGCAGCTTTACTTGCTACATTAGAAGTTACCCTATTCAGCTTTATGGGCACATTGGTAGATTGGATGCAAACCATGGAGCCAAAGCAGCTCTTTAATGACAAAAGTGATACTTTGCTTATCATGGCACTGATCACTCTCATTGCTATCCCTTTATTGGTTTTTGTTCACAGCGCTTTTTTACACCAGAGCTTGCTCGGTAACTACCCTATGTCAATCCGATGGCTGGCACATAGATATTTGCTAAAGCAAAGCATGTCATTTTATCAAGACGATTATGCTGGCAGGATCTCGACCAAATTAATGCAAACCTCTTTAGCCATAAGAGAAGCAGTAATGAAGCTGCTCGACGTACTAGTTTACATTGTGGTGTACTTTGGCGCGACACTTGTATTGATTGGTAGCAGCGATATAAAGCTATTGATACCGCTGTTAATTTGGTTATTTTTTTACATTTGTGTTCAAGTTTACTTTTTACCACGCTTAAAACGTGTCTCTTCAGAGCAAGCCAATGCACGCTCAGAAATGACTGGGCGGATCGTAGATAGTTATACCAATATCTCTACCGTTAAGCTTTTTTCCTATACAAGGCGAGAAGAAGAGTATGCTAAAAGCAGCATGGATGTGTTCATGCAGCCGGTTTATCGACAAATGCGGCTTGTTACCAGCCTTAATGTCAGCATCCAAGTATTAAATTACCTTCTGGTTTTCTCCATTGCTGGGCTATCACTATACCTTTGGTCACACAATGTGATTTCTGCAGGTGAAATTGCCATTGCGATCAGCCTGTCCTTAAGACTAAACGGTATGTCGCAATGGATCATGTGGGAAATAAGTAGCTTATTTGAAAATATCGGTACTGTCGTAGATGGTATGAATACGCTATCAAAGCCAATAGAGGTTGCCGATAAGCCCACTGCCAATGAACTCATTGTCACAAAAGGACGCATTGACTTTAAAGATGTCACTTTTGCATATAAACGCCAAGATAAACAGTTGACAAACTCAGTCTTTGATAACTTATCCTTAAAAATTAAAAGCGGTGAAAAGATTGGCATTGTTGGTCGCTCTGGCTCTGGTAAATCAACTTTAGTCAATTTATTGCTGAGGTTTTACGATATTCAACAAGGTAAGATTACGATTGATGACCAAGATATCTCTCAAGTCACACAAGAAAGCTTAAGAAAGCAAATCGCTATGGTGACACAAGACACTGCTTTGTTACACCGCAGCATTAGAGACAATGTTTTATATGGCAGGCCTGATGCAACAGAAGACGAATTACTACAGGCAATCAATAAAGCGCAAGCAAGTTCTTTTATTTGGGATCTTGAAGACAGTCATGGCAATCAAGGTCTAGATGCCCAAGTTGGTGAGCGTGGTGTCAAACTCTCCGGTGGCCAAAGGCAACGTATTGCTATTGCTAGAGTCCTTTTAAAAGATGCACCAATTTTAGTACTTGACGAAGCCACCTCTGCTCTAGACTCAGAGTCTGAGCAGGCAATCCAAGCAAGCTTAGATGAGTTAATGCAAGATAAAACGGTGATTGCGATTGCGCATAGGTTATCAACCATTGCCCAGATGGATAGATTAATTGTCCTTGAGCAAGGTGCCATTGTAGAGCAAGGAACACACACAGAACTACTTGAACAAAATGGCATATATGCCAAACTCTGGGCACATCAAACCGGTGGCTTTATTGGCGTGGACTAACACCACGACAAAACAATTTACAGGCTTGTTCAATAAACACTTCAAGTTGCTGCTCATCTACGGGAGGCTGCCACCTGATGGCCATCTCCCAAAATGTGAGTCTTTTTAAGCCCCCCCAAAAAAAGGCGGCAGCAAAATGGGCATCATGATCGCCTAAGCATCCTGCACTGGATGCTTCTTCAAACCACACTACCATTGACTGCTCACAGTGACTAAATTTTTCATTTAATCGATGTGCTTGTGTCTCACTTCGCATTGACTCAATCATCACAATACGGGATAACCGGATATAGTCAGGATCACACAGTAAACTTACAACACTGGTCGCTAAATGTTTTAATTGCACTTCAAAGTCATAGTTAGGAATAAACTGAATTGCAGTTAATGGTTCTATTCTTTCAATAAGCAAAATAACAACAGCATCAAATAGCGCTTCTTTATTCGGGTAGTGCTTATATAAAGTCCTTTTTGATACTTCAGCCTTTTGGCAAATTGCCTCCATTGTTGTGGCCTGCAACCCATTTAGCGCAAATTGTTCTATCGCGGCACTAACGATTGCTTGCTGTTTGGCTGACAATTGCGTCATTTATTTCTCTCACTTTTAACAATTAACACCAGTTTAACCAATTATCGGGACAATAAAAAGTACACGGCTACGTTTATCTATAAAATAAAAAGTACACGACATCGTTTACCTTTACATTAAACAAGTATACACTAGCGTTTACTTGTATAGTTGTCGAGTTTATAACCTTTACTTTGGTGTGAGGAAGGTATCAAATGGACAATCTCCCCACTAATACCCTATGTGGAATAATTTATACAAGGTAGTAAGCTAAACTGTGATGAGCAATAACAGCGACAGTTTGGAAGCACGATAGTTAATAGGATTTGGAGTGTTCATGTATCCAGCATCATTCAAAAGCAAAGTTAAACACCTTTCTTTAGCACTTTTTACAGCAGGCATGTTAAGTGCTTGCTCAGAAGCTCCACAGCAACAAGCAGGATTTGGTATGCAACCTGCTCAAGTCAGTGTGACTCATGTTTCAACACAAAGCGTACCGTTTAAAATTGAATTACCAGCGACACTTCTTGGCGACAAAGAAGTTGAAATACGTGCTCGAGTATCAGGACTGATTGAATCCAGAAACTTTGATGAGGGACAATACGTAAAAGCCGGACATTCCTTGTTCACCATCGAGTTAAAACCATTCGAACTCGAACTTGAAAAAGCACAAGCTGATCTCCATGCCGCAGAAGCAAACGTGGCACAAGCGAAGCGCGAAAGAGATAGATTAGAAAAACTTAAAGATGAGCGTTCAGTCTCTAAGCGTGATTTCGATAATGCCGTTTCAGCTTACGATATTTCACTTGCTAATTTAGAATCTGCAAAAGTCGCTTTAAACGAAGCCAAGCTTGACCTTGAATACGCACAAGTAAAAGCGCCAGTGTCAGGCATTATCGGTCGTGAAAAAGAATCTCAAGGTAGTTATATCTCTGGCCCAACCGTACTTCTTACAGAACTGACAGACACCAGTGTTATGAGAGCACGCTTTGGTTTCTCAGAGCGTGAGCAGCTAGCAATGCGAAAAGATGTTGAACTTGGTACGTTAACCCTGCCAAAAAATAACGAGTTTGACGCCACCATCATTTTGCAAGATGGCTCCACCTACTCTGAGCAAGGTAAAGTGAACTTCTCAGATGTCAGAGTCAACCGTTTTACCGGTACTTCAGAACTGCAGGCTCGTATTGCCAACCCAAAAGGTGAATTAAGACCTGGGCAATTTGTGCGTGTGCAACTGAGTGGTGCAGTTAGAAACCAAGCAATCGTGGTGCCGCAACGTGCTGTTTTAGATAATGGAACGGGTAAATTCGTCTATATCGCAGCAGATAATGAACAAGGGATGAAAGTGGCACTACCAGCACCGGTTGAGGTTGGCGAGTGGGTGCAACTAAATGGTCAAAATATGTGGGTTATTCGCTCGGGACTGCAACCAAATCAACCTGTTATTGTTGAAGGAATGGCCCGTATATTCTTCCCCGGCATGCCAGTTAACGTAGCGGCTAAAGGAGAATAAGCCCTATGTTCTCTAAATATTTTATAGATAGGCCGATTTTTGCCTTTGTGATCTCAATTGTGATAGTACTGGCGGGCCTCGCGGCAATGCGTACTTTGCCTGTTGCACAATATCCTGAAATCTCACCGCCTCAAGTTCAAGTTACGGCGGTATATCCTGGTGCATCTGCCGATGTGCTAGAGCAAACTGTTGCAGCCCCGATAGAAAATGCCATCACAGGTGTTGAAGGCATGATGTATATGGAGTCAATCAGCAGCAGTGCCGGTGCAACCACCATCACAGTGACATTTGAAATTGGCACTGACGTTGACCAAGCAGCTGTTGATGTCAATAACAGAGTAAAGCAAGTCGAGGCTCGATTACCTGAAGAAACAAGGCGTCAAGGTGTCGTTGTAGCCAAAGGGTCATCCAGTTTCTTGCAAGTTCATGCTTTCTACTCTCCTGACAACAGCCGTTCAAGCTTGTGGACATCAAACTATGTCACCATGAATATCTTGGACAACATTAAACGTATTCCTGGTACGACGAATGTTCAAATATTTGGTGCTCGTGATTATGCCATGCGAATTTGGCTCAGACCTGATCTTATGAGCCAGTTAAAGGTCACAGTAGAGGAAGTCACAAATGCAATTCGTGAGCAAAACTCACAATATGCCGCAGGTAGCATTGGTGCAACCCCCACATCTGCAAGTCCTCAAGAGTTAGTATACAGTGTCACTGCACAAGGGCGACTATCTACGCCTGAAGAGTTTGACAACATCATTATTCGCGCAAACGCCGATGGTTCATCTTTAAGACTTAAAGACATCGCTCGGGTTGAGCTCGGTTCAAAAGATTATAACTTCAACGGTACGATCAACGGTAAAGATGCTGTTCTACTGGGTATATTCTTGCAACCAGGCGCCAATGCGCTAGACGTTGCCAAAGAAGTTGAAAATGAGATTGAAAAACTCAAGTCACAGTTTCCACAAGGTCTTGCTCATATCAACTCTTATGACACAACGCGCTTTGTAGAAGTGTCCATTCGTGAAGTGTTGATCACTTTAGTAGAAGCCATGGTGTTGGTATTCTTGGTGGTATACCTGTTTTTACAAAACTGGCGCGCAACCTTAATCCCAACCCTTGCAGTGCCGGTATCCTTGCTAGGTACATTTGCTGGACTTTACATGCTCGGCTATTCAATCAATACACTCACCTTATTTGGTATGGTGCTTTCAATTGGTATCGTCGTCGATGACGCGATCGTTGTGCTTGAAAACGTCGAGCGTATTATGCATGAACAACGAGTGAGCGCCCGTGAAGCCGCTTACAAAGCAATGGAAGAAGTCAGTGGCCCTGTAGTTGCTATTGTATTGGTGCTTTGTTCTGTGTTTATTCCTATTGCCTTTTTAGGTGGCTTAACAGGCGAACTATTCAGACAATTTGCCATCACTATTTCAATTTCTGTGAGCTTGTCTGGTGTTGTCGCTTTAACCATGACGCCAGCACTGTGCGTTTTAATCTTAAAACATGAAGACAAGCAAACCGCCCGCTTTTTCTTGTGGTTTAATGATTGGTTCACGCGCATAACTGGAAAATACGTCGGCTCAGTGAGCTTTATGATCCGCCGTGGTGCGCTAGGTTTTGTGCTCATGTCAGCAATGGTAGGCACCACCCTGTTTATGTGGGAAAAAACGCCAGGTTCACTGGTACCAGATGAAGATCAAGGCTTTTACATCAGTGCAGTATTCTTACCAGATGGTACTTCGTTAGAGCGCACAACTGAGGTCACCAAACAAGTTATTGAAGCTGCACAATCTAACCCAGCCAATGAAAATGTTGTCGCCTTTACCGGTTTCGACTTCTTAGGTGGAGGCTACAAAAATAATGCCGCTACTCTATTTATTACCCAAAAACACTGGGATGAGCGCGAAGTCGATACAAAAGCACTTGTTGGCGAGCTCTTCATGAAAACCGCGCATATCAAAGAAGCACTCGTACTGGCATTTAACCCCCCAGCTATCTTCGGGTTAGGCTCTACCGGTGGTTTTGAGTTTTATCTACAAAACAAAACTGGCGCAGATCCTGAGAAATTAAAACAGGGTATGCAATTGATGATGAATGCAGCACAGCAAAGCCCTGTTTTAGGTGGACTACAAACTCTGTGGCGTCCCGATGCACCTCAACTCCAAGTACATATGGACAGAGAGCAAGCCAGAGCAATGGGAGTCAATATCAACTCTGCGTTTAATGCCCTTGCTGCAAATTTAGGTAATTACTATGTAAATGACTTCAACAAGTTTGGGCGTTCATGGCAGGTAATTATGTCTGCAGAGGCACAATTTAGAATGTCACCTCAGGATGTTGGTCGCATCTATGTGAAAAACAACCAAGGCGATATGGTACCAATATCTGCTTTTACCGATATTGAGTTCTCTCGCGGACCAGAAAGCTTGCACCGTTATAACAATTTATCGGCTGTAAAATTGATGGGTAACGCCGCGCCAGGATATAGCTCGGGTCAAGCAATTGCAGAGATTGAGAGAATTGCCGCTGAAGTTCTACCACCTGATATGACATTCGAATGGACTGCGTCAGCATTCCAAGAGAAACGTAGTTCTGGCACAACTGGGCTTGCATTGGGCCTTGCCGTTGTCATGGTATTTTTGATACTCGCCGCCTTGTATGAACGTTGGTCATTACCTATCTCTGTCCTACTCGCACTGCCGTTTGGTACCTTCGGTGCTTTAGTATCAATTTGGGTTGCAGGTCTCACCAATGACGTATACTTCCAAATTGGTCTTGTCACGCTACTGGGCCTTGCAAGTAAAAATGCCATTTTGATTGTTGAATATGCATTAATGAAACACCAACAGGGCTGGAGTGCTAGTGCTGCCGCATTAGAAGCCGCAAGGTTAAGGTTCCGCCCTATCATCATGACGTCACTTGCATTTATTCTGGGCGTAGTACCATTGGTATTAAGCTCAGGTGCAGGCGCAGGGGCGAGACACAGTGTTGGTACAGGTGTGATGGGTGGCATGATGGCGGCCACTTTCTTAGCTGTATTCTTTGTACCGTTATTCTTTTACTGGTTAACAACTAGGAAGTTTACGGAAAAGCGTTCAAAGAAAGAGCTAGCAAAAGAAATAGCCGAGCATCATAAAAGGGATCACACTGAAACACAGGAAGATCTCGCTTAACCTCTACGGTAAACGCCAGCTCTTTGGCGTTTACCGCTACACTACGCTTCGCGGTTACAAATCATAACAAGGTTTTGGCTGTAAAAGCACCAGACTATTATGTTACTATTTGCAATTATTTTCTTTCAAAGGCTAGATCTTTGCGCTTATTTGTTGCTCTCGCACTTACTTTAGTAGTTAACTTCCCCGTATTCAGTAGTACACACAGCACATGGCAACAAACCTATGATGTCCTTCGTGCACAAGACACACATACTGCGTTCGAATTTTTAGCTCAGCAAGTCAAAGCCACTGAGCCCAGTGCAAAACGTGTATACATCGGTGCGACACTTGCGAGGACCGTCCTAGCGCTCAAAAAACAGGCCTCATTGAATACACTTATCAGCTATGAAAAAAATGACTATGACCTTATTTTGCAACAGTTAGTCACTGCCTTGCTGAGTGCACATAACAATGAATATGAGCAAACCATGCAAGCCTTTAAAAAAGCAATTACGCTGGCATATACCGCTAACGACCCTGCACTGACTGCAACTGTCGAGTTGTTTTATATTAATGCCAAAATAACATTGGCTAATTACATTCAACTTGAACGCCATATTAAAGAAGTGGAACGTAATGCAAATACGTTAAGCAAACCTTTTTGGGGCTTAAATTCACTACACAATGCAAAAGCGTTAAATGCAAATTTTTTAGGGGATCATGCCCAAGCTATTAAAATGTATAAACAGGCTATTGCTAACTCGAAATATGAAGGCAACAAAGCCCCCTATTATAATAATTTGGCCCTCACCTATTTGGAGATTGGCAATTACACCGATGCCACAAAATATCTCAAAAAATCTTTGCACTTGAGAAAAGTACAAAACAATGAATTCAAAGTTGCACTAACCATGCTCAACCTTGGTATTGTTGCTAACAAAGCAAAGGACTTTGACGTCGCATTAAAGTGGCTGAATCAAGCGCATGAGTATTATGTAAAATTCGACAATCCATACCGCCAAGCTTATACCTTGGTACAAAAAGCAAAAGTTTATGCCAATCTAAAAAACATAGACCTTGCTACCAGCGCCCTTGACCGTGCGCTGTCTAAAATTAGTTTAACCAATAATATCAATTTAATTACCGATATTAGACTACAAGCTGCAGAAAACATGCGTGCGCTTGGTCAGTATGATAAAGCGATTGAGCAAGCACAAATTGCCCATGATTTATCGAGCAATGTCAGCGACAAAACGCATTTAATACACAGCTTGGAGCTACTTTCCGATCTGTATGCGCATGAATCAAATTATCAACAAGCCTACCTGCTACAGAGTCAGCTAGTAGCACAAAAAGAGCAGTTCAATTCACAGAAAACAATGCAAGCCATGATTGAGCTTGAATCAGAGCTAGAAGTGACCGCCCAACAATTGGAAAACATACGACTAGAGAAACATAATAATCAGCAACTTGCTCATATCTCTGCTTTAGAAGAAAGGCAACAATTCCAAGCTATTATTATTCTTTTCTCACTTTTGCTGTTATTCATAAGCTTACGTGGCTACTCCAAACATAAGTACAGAGCGCAGCACGATAACTTAACAGGCGCGCTTACACGCAGTACTTTTCTAGCTGTGGTTTCTCGTTCAGCTATTCCTTCAATTGGCAAACAGCATTGCCTTGTCTTGTTCGATTTAGACCATTTCAAACAAGTCAATGATGTACATGGCCACCCAACAGGTGATATTGCTTTAAAACACACGGCGACACTCGCAAAGCAGTTTTTTGGTAAAAATGCGCTTTTATCCCGCTTTGGCGGCGAAGAGTTCATGTTGTTCTTACCAAATTTGGCAAGTTCAAATAAAGACGATGTTGTAGAGCAATTTAGAATTAAGTTGAGTGAATCTACAATTATCTCAGAGTCTGGAAAAGCGATTAATATCACCGCCAGCTTTTCGACCTATTACTACAAAACGTCGCCTGATAGCCTTGATAAAATCTACAGCAAGTTAGATATTGCACTTTATCAAGCGAAAAAGTCCGGCAGAAACCGCGTTGTTTGTGCAGTTTAAACAAAACCTTCTTGAAAGAAGTGTGGCTGAGTTCAGAATTAAACTCAGCCAAAACCTCTGGCATTAAAGCCCAAAAACGACTTTCTCACTTTTCAACATCCTGCTGCTCAGCATGGTAAAAATAGCAAACAGGGCAAGTGTACTTGCAGACGATAAAAGTACTTGCATTAATGGCAGTTCATTCCCTTTTATCACTTCAATCATGGCATATTGCTGAGCGGCGATCGGTGCCCATTGCACGTATTCAGTCGCAATATCATAAGTCGTCATCATACTCAGGCCAATTGGTACAAATAAAACAAAAGCAACATAAGATTGTGCTTCTTTAAAAGATTTAGCCATAAAAGAGACGAATACCAATAAGCTTGCTGACATCAAAGCAATTGGCAGTCCAATCAGCGTGCAAAATAAAATGAACATCAAATCCAAGTTAATACTAAAGCCAAGTTGCTCCCAAGGCACCATGCCATATGCAAATTTTGAAACAACCAGTACTAAAATCAAGCCAACCATTGAATAACTGGCGATGGCTGCAACTTTGGCAAGGACAAGTTGTGTACTGCTGATTGGGTGGCTCAAAAGTAGCGCCAGAGAGTTTCTCTCCCTTTCACCTGCACTGGTATCAATGGCTAAATTCATCGCTGAGTAAAACAGTGCAATAATGATGGACAAGGTCGCAATCCCAAGAAACATCCCACCTTTAGAGTCAGGTGTTGCTTGATCCTGCGTCTGTACATTCACAGCACGCATGATGCTCGGATCAATACCACGACTGATAAGTCTTAACCCCGCTACTTCTGAATTGTATCGAGCAAGGGACATTTCTAAGCGGCGTACAGACTTAATCAACTTATTGTCAGACTTATCTGCCACAATCGTAACAAGCGCACTGTGCCCTTGAGACATATCTTGTGCATAATCAGTATCAATGATCAAGCGAATGGCTTTCACACTCGACTTTTCGCTATGACTAATGTCATGTCCTTCTAAAAAGCGTACAAGGTTTGGTGCCGCTTGTGGGTTCTCAATGGTAATTTCAAGTGCGTCAGGAGAGCTCAGTTGTTTGAGTAAAATGGTAAACAGCACACACATGACGATGGGCGCACCAATCGCATAATATAATCCAGCCATGACAGAACGTTTGTCACGGCTCGCGTCTAGCATCTCTTTTTTATATAAAACTTGGACCAGTCTCATCATGCAGCAAGTCCCTCATCTGAACCAATTAATGTAATGAACGCTTCTTCTAAAGTCTCTTTTTGTGTTTGTTCACATAATGCTTGAGGTGATCCTTCTGCAACGACTTTACCATTTGTCATTACAACAACATGATCGCAAAGCGCTGCAACTTCCTGCATAACATGACTAGAAAATAACACGCAATGTCCTTGCTCTTTGAGCATCAGCAAAAGGTCACGCAAAATGCGCGTACTCATCACATCAAGTCCTCGCGTCGGTTCATCAAGAATAATATTTGTAGGCTGATGCACAATGGCTTGGGCTAATGCCGTTTTCATTCTCTGACCTTGAGAAAAGCCTTTACACTTTCTGTCAGCGATGTCGGTCATTTGTAACTGTTCAAGCACGCTTTGTGTTGCCACTTTTGCCGATTGCTTATCCATGCCACTGAGCTCTGCAAAAAATTGCACATACTCTCTGGGCGTTAAACGCTCATAAAGGCCGCATGGATCCGGAAACAACCCAAGTTGCTGTTTGGCGCGCATTGAGTCTTTTACTACATCGATATCATCTATTTTAGCAAAGCCGCTATCTGCTTGAAGCAAACCAAAGATCGTGCGCAAACACGTCGTTTTTCCCGCACCATTTGGCCCTAATAAACCTGTGATTTTTCCATCTTCAGCTTTAAAACTGAGCTTATCCAGTGCCTGTACTGAGCCTATTTTTTTCTCTAATTCGATTACTTCAATCATTTTTTTGCTCTGTTTCCTGATGGGCCACAGGTCCATTTATGTTCATAAAATACTGCTTGCGATTGTCTTTATCGAGACAATCTGTGTCTAAGTCAGCAAACGTCAAAGAATCGATAAACTGACCAATGATTTTGTTTGCACATGTCTGTGCTGCGACGCCGTGAGTCGCTGATGGTGAAACTAAATGTTTTGCATTGCTAAAACTAACCATTGCAAGATCCGCCCAGCTTGGCGGAGTAGCTGGGTCAAGGCCA
Organism: Pseudoalteromonas sp. MMG033; assembly: GCF_057197785.1. Taxonomy (NCBI): domain Bacteria; kingdom Pseudomonadati; phylum Pseudomonadota; class Gammaproteobacteria; order Alteromonadales; family Pseudoalteromonadaceae; genus Pseudoalteromonas; species Pseudoalteromonas sp. MMG033. The sequence continues at coordinate 3,763,934 of NZ_CM170070.1, read as the reverse complement.
CCAGATAAAAGTAAAATTGGAATATCTGTTTTAACTGGCTTATAGAAATCGTGCTCAACAGGTTCAACATCCCATATTGGACAGGCTGTATCTAAAGATTCAATCATCATCTTGCCAAAATATGATTGACCAAACTGTTTTCTGTCAGCCTCAGTTAAACTCGGCCAGTCTTCTCCACACGTAATAGCACTATGCATCCCCATTGCGATACTACCAAGAGTTTGTTCATTACCTAACAAACCGGCTAACGGGCTATAATTACCTTTAACTGCAGAATCTATTACCAAAGGGATCAATGAACGTGTCGTGTGACCATACAGAGCCATCCTCACTGCACCACGCAATTTACTCTCAGTAAGCACCAATGAAATTTCTTTAAAAGTACGAGGGTGTCTGATTTTGACCGTAATAGGTGTTTCCCTCAATTGCTCCAATAATTTCTGGTAATCATCGGCCAAAGAAGGATATTGCGATAAACACGACTTTTCTGCCATGCAATCAAGAAACACTTCATTTAGTGCATTATCAATCGCATCACCAATTGCCACTAAACTCTGTTGCATAGGAACAACCCCATCTAAGGTTGCGCTTGCCACAGAACCTGGATATTGACGCAAATATTCTTGCGCAATACGAGTGCCATAAGATGCACCGTACAAGTGGAGTTTTTCATAGCCAAGTGCAAGTCTAACAGCTTCGAAATCACTGGCAGCAGCCACTGTAGTAAAATGCGTAAGATCTATTCCAAGCTGCTCTTTACAGGTGTTTGTTTCCTCTTTGGTAAAAGCCACAAATGACAAAGCGTGATCATCAAACTTAAATTGCTCTTCAACCGTGCCACTATCACATTGTAACAACTGAGATTTACCTGTCCCCCGCTGATCGACAAGGATAATGTCTCGGCTCTCCCTAGCATATTTCAAGTTACGAGCAAAAATAGCAGCGACTTCTATCGCTGATTGGCCCGGTCCACCAGCAAAAGCCAATACAGCTTCTTTAGGATGCATATTTTTAATTGCAGGGATCACCGCAAAGTGAATATCAACATTATTAGCAGATGTTTTTTTTGAAAGGGGCTGGCTAACCGAACCACACATCAGGCGATCTTCTAAGCCTTCCACATAACACGCTTCAAGGGCAGCCTCTTGCTGCGCGTAGGATATACCAGAATAGGCAATGGCAAAGGACGTTAAACTAATACCAAATAGCTTAACTAGTTGATTGCCGAATAAATTCATTACTGTTTTTCCTTATTTAAATCAGCAAGGTTTTGTTTTTTAATTAAAATAGTCTTGCAGTCACTGTATGACACAGTGGTCGTTAGAATAGTGGGCACAAATAACCAAGTCAACAATAGATGTTTGTCATTCGGTTACACAAAACAACAGAAAGTGAGGTGGGTATCACAAAGTGCAATACGTCAGTTAATACTGCTTGTGATGATTAAAGTGTCTATATCTATATTATCAGAGAGCATGATATAAAGACGCAGTTGTAAAAAAGGCCAGCAATTGCTGGCCTTATAATTTATTTTTTACGCTTTTTCTCTTCTTCGACCCACTTGCCTTCAACAAAAGTTGCTTTCCAGCCTGTAGCTTTGCCTTCAACTTCCGTCATTACATATTGAGTCTTTGTTTTACGTGAGTATCTTACTACCGCTAAGTTACCATCACTGTCTTTTTCAGGAGCATCAGCGAGGTAATAAAACTTAGGAGAAATCCTATCTCTAAATCTCTTTAACTCAGCAACTTTAGGTGCACGCGTTTCTCTAGATTTAGGGAATGTATGCGCGGCTAAGAAAATGCCAGAAGCGCCATCACGTAGAACAAAGTGTGCGTCAGACTTTTCACACTCAAGTTCAGGTAACGGAACAGGATCTTCTTTAGGCGGCGCAGCCTCGCCGTTTTTCAGCAATTTACGTGTATTCTTACAGTCTTCTTTAGTACAACCAAAATACTTGCCAAAACGGCCTGACTTAAGCTGCATGTCTGCACCACATTTATCACATTCAATCACAGGACCATCGTAGCCCTTAATTTTGAATGTGCCCTGCTCCACAACATAACCACCACATGCAGGGTTATTACCACATACATGGATCTTACGGGTCTCATCTATCAGATATGAGTCCATCGCTGTTTCACAGATTGGACAACGCTTTTTCTGTCTTAAGCTTTCCGTTTCCGCATCTTCAACGTCAGCATCGATTGCTTCATCACCTGAAATCAAATTCATGGTTGTTGTGCAGCGCTCTTTGGGCGGCAAGCTGTAACCAGTACACCCTAAAAACACACCTGTCGATGCTGTACGAATACCCATTTTCCTACCACAAGTAGTACAATCAATGTCTGTTTCGACCATGACATTTTGACGCATACCACCTTCGGCTTCATCTTGTCCTGCTAGTTCAAGTTGGCTCGAAAAGTCTGCATAAAACTTGTCAAGAACTTGTGTCCACTCTCGTTCGCCTTCAGCAATGTCATCCAGTCGACCTTCCATTTTTGCAGTAAAGTCAAAGTTCATTAAATCGTTAAAGTTTTCAACTAAACGGTCTGTGACGATTTCACCCATTTTCTCTGCAAAGAATCGTCTATTCTCAACACGTACATAGCCGCGATCTTGAATAGTTGAAATAATTGCAGCATAGGTAGAAGGACGACCAATTCCTCGTTTTTCAAGCTCTTTAACTAAACTCGCTTCACTGAATCTTGCTGGTGGTTTGGTGAAATGCTGCTTTGGATCAAGTGCAACCAAGTCAACGCTGTCACCAACAGCGACTGCTGGCAGAGCTTGCTCTTCTTCGCTCTTCTTGCGAACAGCGGGTTGTACCTTTGTCCAACCATCAAACCTAAGTACACGACCGCGTGCTTTTAACGTATAGTCATTCGCACCTAGTGTAATATTGGTTAGGTCATATTCCGCTGGTGTCATCTGACAAGCAACAAACTGACGCCAAATTAATTCGTATAGCTTTTTAGCATCGGCATCGACACCCTCAACGTGACCAGATAATACATTAACATCCGAAGGACGAATTGCTTCGTGCGCTTCTTGTGCATTGTCTTTCGCACTATATTTAATCGGTGCTTTAGGTAAATACTTATCACCAAAGTTCCCTTGAATATAGTCACGACACATTTCAACAGCGTCATTAGACAAGTTTGTTGAGTCTGTACGCATATAAGTAATGTAGCCAGCTTCATACAAACGCTGTGCCAACATCATGGTTTTCTTTACGCCATAACCTAAACGTGTACTTGCTGCTTGCTGCATTGTAGAAGTAATAAAAGGTGCACTTGGCTTACTCTTACTTGGCTTTTCTTCTACTTTAACAACAGACAGGCTCGCATTTTCAATTTCTGAAACTGCTTTAAGCGCTTCTTGCTCGTTTACAGGCTTAAACGCTTGACCTTGATATTTGGTAACAGCAAACCTTACGTCGGTTGTCGCCAGCTTAGTATCAGCATGGATATCCCAAAACTCTTCTGGAATAAAAGCCTTGATTTCACGCTCGCGCTCAACCAACAAGCGCACAGCAACTGACTGTACACGGCCTGCAGACAAACCTCTAGCCACTTTTTGCCATAGCAATGGTGAAACCATGAAACCAACAACACGGTCTAAGAAACGACGTGCTTGCTGTGCATAAACCATATCAGTATTGAGTTGTCCAGGTGCTTCAAACGCCTGCTGAATAGCATTCTTGGTTATCTCATTGAATACCACACGTTTGTATTTTGATGCATCACCACCGATTATCTCTTCAAGGTGCCAAGCAATTGCTTCTCCCTCTCTATCCAAATCGGTTGCGAGATAGATATGGTCTGCATCTTGCGCAAGCTTAGTTAGCTCTTGAACAACTTTTTCCTTACCAGGTAGCACTTCATAATGCGGCTCCCAGCCTTTTTCAGGGTCAATACCCATTCTTGCAACTAAATTAGCGTAGTCCTTTTGTTTGCGATATGCCGCCTTTTCTTCTGGTGACATTTTACGTACTTCTGCCGGAGATTTAGTAGCAACCCCTTTGGTTTTACCTGCCCCTGACGTCGGTAGATCACGAACATGACCCACACTGGATTTCACAATGTAGTCTTTTCCCAAATACTTATTAATAGTTTTGGCCTTTGCGGGAGACTCTACAATTACTAGCGATTTGCCCATATCTGCCTATTTTGACTAATTCTGTCTGTTGTGCCCCATTGGGCGTTATTATTTATAGGTATATCCACAAACACCTATTGTTACAAGCTTTTCATTCTAACTTTTATCTGAACAGCGATTTATTAAGCAACTATTGCTGCTATTTTAATCAAATCTAACTCTGAACGTGTTAAAAAGGCGAATATAGCGGATATGCGAGGAAATTCAAGCGTTAATAAAAAAGGGCCCTAAAAAAGGCCCTTTTCGTTGGAAATGTACCGTCCTAATTAAGGTGACACTTTTCAAATTTGAATTTGGAGAATGTCATGACATCTATATCTAAGAGAACCAAAAGAGATTATTCGCTTGCCTTTAAATTATCAGTTGTTGATAAGGTAGAAAAAGGCGAATGCACTTACAAACAAGCACAAGACCATTATGGTATCCAAGGGGCTTCGACAGTTTTAGTTTGGCTTCGTAAGCATGGCCGTCTAGATTGGAGTAAAGGAACACCTAATCATATGAGTGAGGTCGGTTATATGTCAGAGCCCAAAGACTTAACGCCAGAACAAAAAATCAAAGCACTTGAGAAAGAACTAGAGGATGCAAAACTCAAGGCACAGTTCTTCGAAACGATAGTTGATGTACTTGATAAAGATTTCGGAGTACATATTACAAAAAAGCAACGCAACAAGTTATTGAAGAAAAAACCATAGCCAAGCTATCGGTGAGTAAAGCGTGTATGTATTTGGGCATTACTCGGCAAGCTTATTACAAGCGTTGTAAAGTGAATGCAAACAACGCACTACTTGAGCAAAGTGTTCTCTCATTTGTGAGGCTTGAACGCATGACTCACCCTCGTATTGACACGAGAAAGTTACAATACATGATGAAGCAATCTCAGATATCAATCGGAAGAGACCGCCTATTTACTTTACTAAGGTTAAATCGTTTATTAGTACCGAACAAACGCGCGTTCCATAAAACGACACATAGTCTTCATCGATTTTATAAACACCCCAACATCATAAAAGAAGGCATTGAGCTAACCCGTCCAGAGCAACTGTGGGTGGCAGACATTACCTATTTACCAACAAATGAGTGTGGTGCCTATCTCAGCCTCGTGACAGATGCTTATTCAAGGAAAATTGTGGGGTATCACTTAAGTGATAATTTAAAAACAAGCTCAGTAAAGCTGACGTTCAAGCACGCTCTGACACATAGAAAGAGCACATCAATACTTATCCATCATTCAGATAGAGGTATTCAATATTGTTCTAATGAGTATCAACAGATACATGAAAAACATGGAGTAATCTGTTCAATGACAGATGGGTATGATAGCTACCAAAATGCCCTGACTGAACGAGTAAACGGCATTCTTAAAAATGAATATTTACTGATAAAGCCAAATAACCTGGCAGAGGCTAAGAAAATGGTGAAGCAGTCTGTTGAAATCTATAATCAGAAAAGGCCACACACAGCCTTAAACTACAAAACGCCCGATGAAGTTCATCGAGCGTTTTAATATAAAAAGTGTCAACCCATACTAGGATGGGTCAAAATCTTAACCGTCGTCCCTAATAATGATGGACTTAGTTCGAGTTATGGTTTCACTGTCATCGGATGGCCCAGGTATTTCAAAAGTGATTATCAAGTTACCTGTATCCCGACTATTTGAAGACGTTTCTTGTGAGATTTCTACCACCGCTTTACCGCGTTCAAACCCTCCACTCGTGTATATCGTACTGGTCAGCTCACGAACGTTTACAACACCATTGGTAGTACCAATACTTATTTGTGTACCTGCTGGAAGCGAGTTGCCGTATAAATCTGAGTAATAGATTTCAACTTCAACTCTGTCTGCATCGTTTACATCGTTCCCAAGCGTTATACTATCGATATCACAGTAGTTTGTATCTTCAGTATCTTCTAAGCCGTCTAGTCCATTAACTAGCTGCTGAGCACCATTAACTATGTTTGTACAATCAGCACCACCAATTTGAGACTTATTGACAACAAAACGTGCATACACAACATCACTGGAAGCTATAAGTTCAAACTGCCTTCTTATATCAACCAAGTCTTTTGTACACTGACCCGCATCCTCAGCAGCCTTTCCACAAAGAAGACCATTGTAGATACCATCAGCAGCATCATAAAGCCCATTATTATTACCATCTACATAGACCTCGTTATGACCACCGTTACTATTTGCTGGCTCGCATGGATCAGTTGCTTCATCGCCGCCACAATCTTTGGGATCAAACACATTGTCTTGGTTGAAGTCGATAAAAGCTTCCGCTAAATCATCATTTCGAGGCTGAAACTCACCAATATCAAAGATACCATTTCGTCTTTCAATGCCACCACTTGATGGTTTATCATGGAAGTTCTCTTGTCCTTTAGCTGTTGCCAAAATTGATACTCTGGCACCTCTTACAATGGTTCTCCCATTTACAGTGGTTGGATAAGCACCAATACATGGAACAGGTTGGCCTTTATATGTATCGCACACATCTCCAATGCGATTTTGCCATTTAGGATCCGTGAATGGTAAATCACCTTGAGAACGCCACTGCACTCGACAAACACCATTCACAGCCGAACATTCATAAGAATTACCGCTACCTGACCCATCAATATTACCAACAATTCCTGCTTCTGATTGCACGTTGGCAACCAAATTATTTGCTGTAAGCTGGTTAAATTGATCGCCAAAATAAACAAAAATGTCTACATCTACGCCAGAGTAGCCTTGAGCATTAAGAATTGTTCCCGCTGGAGCGGCGCCAAAACTATCTTGATCTGGTACACCGGAAGATAAAACAACGCCAGAAGACACCGCATTTACCTGCTCATCTGCTGGGATAAGTGTGAAGTTAGTAATGCCATCTGGTAGGTCGCAAAATTCTAATGTGGAGTCAGCAGTACATTGATCAATCTTTGATTGCCAACATGTTGGAAATGAGCTGCTCAGTGCAGCTTGTGCAATCTGTTCATCTGATAAATAACACGCTTCAACAACTAAAGAGCCCGGAACAACCCCCCCTTTAATTATCGTTACAGCCTCGCCATCACTTGTTGTATTTCCTCGATAGCTGGTTAGCGATGCAGCACCAGACAAATCAGCCAACCTAAACTCAATTTGCTTTTGTTGCATCGGATTACCATCTGTATCAACCAATAAAAACCTGACTTCAGATGTAACCGGTACGCCACTTGTGCTCGGAGGAATACCGATAAATGATTCACTGGCTCCTAAAAATTGAATGGCTTGAACGGGTGCATCATTGATGAAAAAGTCAAATTCAGCAGGATCTGCAGATGCAATACTTGCTGTGATCGTTTCATTGCCATTACAGCCAGTCGTTCTATATGTAGAAGTAGCTACCCCTTCTTTAGTTCTAACCGTTGCATCAATCGACGCCAAATTTGGGTCTTCATTTACGCAAACAGACGAAAAGCCTACGTCCACTGGCTGTGTATAAAGTGCATCATCAGAGAAATCACCGTCAACTGTCGATACTTTAGCTGTAATTATGAAACTGTCACCAGAGTCTAGCTCAGGTAAAGGTTGTGTATCTGGTGTATCTGATGCATTCAAGGTTGCTGTTAGTTGCAAATAAAGGTCGTCTACACCCACACTGAAATTACGAAAACCTGTACTGCCGTTAAACTTTACTGTAACAGTGCCTGCACCGTCGACGTCTCCGGGTTGTAATTTGAGTAAAGCTACACCTTTTTTATCGGTGAGCGCTCGACCAGTGCTTGGTAGAACCTGCCCTTTATCACTTTGAACTTCAACAATTTGTTCGTTTGGCTCGGTGGCATCACCATTAATTCGGGTAATAGCAACAAATAGCTCAGGTAATTCACTGGAACGAATATTAGTAACTGTCTGGCACCCACCATTTATAGGGTTTAACGTTTCTGTATCTCGGTTATCATCCCACCCGTCATTACACCCTGTTAGTAGCTGAATATCAAAAGCGTAATCACCATCAAATACAATTGCATCTCCTTCCGAATGGAATATTGAGTAATCAGAAAAAGAGCTTGGCTCAAGTTCGCCTGCTCTTGCATAACCAGCTCTGATACGGCCTAGACCACTTGTTGTGGTAGCAAAAAGCTTAGTTTCAGCTTCTCCACTCTCATTTAGCTCCGCTGTACTTACTGGAAGTGACCCTTCTGAGGTAGTTTCAAAGAAGACAACGCCTGTAGTTGCCGGTGTACCATTAATGATGACCCGCGCTGTAACAGTTGCACTTTTACCTTGAGCGATGGTGTTATCCGCAGTCACCGGATTTTTTGTAACATCATCAATGATACTGATAATTTGAATTTGTGTATCGCCATTGCCCAATGTCCAGATTGGGGCTTCTGCTTGAACCTGCTCATTTGTACTTTCTTTTATATAAGTGGCAATGACAGTGTCAGCGCCCTCTTCATCGTTAGGTAGAATGTTGACTGAAGCAACGCCACTTTCATCGGTAAAATCAATACCATCTGACGGGGAAGTTTGAATTTTATTAAACTTTGAAGAGATGGTGACTTCACCAACAGAAACTGGTTCACCATTATTTGTTAACGTGACAACTACTCGACCATTTTTTGTTTCACTCAATGGGTTTGCTTCATTAATCACCGCGCCATTTTGATCCTGAACTGATATGCTCATCTGCAAACCGCCGTCACCTGCACTTGCAAAAGCAAATGGCTGAGTAAGCGTTAAGGTTTCAGATACATTATATGTAGCGGTTAGTGTGCCAGAACCAGTAATATTATTGTCTGTGATTATCGCTGTTACTTGACCTGCCGCATTGGTTGTTTGTGTTGCCCCGGAGGTTAGAACCGCTTTATCATCAATACTCCAAGAAATTTGCTGGTCAGCTAAAGGATTACCGTTAAGCGAAAGTGATGCCACAACAGAAATTGGAGCGCCAAGCGCAAGACTGCTTGTTGCCTCACCCTGAGCATTTTGCCCAACGAGTTCTAGAACATAAGTTTCTTCTCCAAAAAACTCGTTACCATTTGACTCAAATGCAAACACAAATGGGGGCTCTTCATCATATGTCGCCGTTATTTGACCCGCACCGGTTGATTTAGTGGCTTTAACGTTTATGCTAGCCTGGCCATTCGCATTCGTTACAATTCGACCATTGCTGGATGAAAACAACAGCTCATCAAAGGTAAAAGTAATAATCTCACCTTCTATCGGCACACCATTATTCGTTAAAGTCGCCATTATGGTCGCATCCGCATCACCTGCAAGCGGGTTTTGCGTGCTAATATCTGCACCGCTCGCATCTTTAAACGTCAATGCAATCTGCACGCCGCCATCGCCCGTTGCTTTATATTCAATACTTTTTGAGATAGCTTGGCTTTCAGTATCAAATGACGCCGTTATGGTCCCCGCACCTTGATTCCTATTAGCAACAATGCCAACAACAGCAATACCTTCACTATTGGTGAAAGCAGATGAAGCGCCGTTAAAGTCAGAAAATTCATCGCCAACAAATTTAACTAGCCTATCAGCTTGTGCCTCGCCATCTTTCGTTACTGTTGCTTGAATTTGAATTGGATTTGAAGCACTTAGTTCGGATGAACCACTTTGAGAATTAAGAGTCAATGCTAATGCATAATCATCTGAGTCAGAACCTCCATCACCAGAGGAGTTTTTTTCAATTGAACCTCCTCCGCCACAGGCTGTTAGAAGGAATATCATAAATATGGTGCTAAACCAACGCATTGAAATCATCCGCAGTTCTCCCTCGCACAATTTTAAATTAGAGTTATTTGCACAATGTTAACTCAAAACCAGACAAAAAATCACAATTTTTTCGTAGTACCTAGCAATTTTTTTTGTTCATTTTGCACCATCCTGTTAGGCTATAACCATTTTAACAACAAGAAGTTTTAGGGCGTCTCCAAAACAATGACTGATAATAATAAATTTAGCCTGACAACACGCATCATGATTGCCATGATCGCGGGTATTGGTGTCGGTGTTATTCTGCAACAAATCCTTGCAGGTGAGCCAGAGTTTTTAATCCCATTAGGGTTTGCAGAGTTTCCTGTAAGAGGGTTTTTCGTAGATGGTTTATTCCATGTAGGCGGGCAAATTTTTATAGCAAGTTTAAAGATGCTTGTAGTACCTTTGGTATTTATATCATTGGTCTGTGGAACATGTAGTTTAAGCGACCCCAAGAAGTTAGGCCGTTTAGGTGGGAAATCTATACTTCTATATTTAACGACGACGGCTATCGCGATTACTGTTGCAATTTCTCTGGCGTTACTAGTAAGTCCAGGCGCAGGCATAGATATGCCAACGACAAGCAGCTTTGATGCAAAAGAAGCCCCAACGCTTGCTCAAGTCATTATCGGTATGTTTCCGACTAACCCAATAGATGCAATGGCAAGCGGTAATATGCTGCAGGTCATCGTTTTTGCATTACTATTTGGTATTGCAATGGCGCTCAGTGGCGAGCCTGGTAAACGCGTTGCAGCTGTATTTGAGGATCTAAACACAGTTATCCTTAAACTTGTTACCTTACTGATGAACTTAGCGCCATACGGCGTATTTTGTTTGATGGCGAAACTGTTCACAGATATCCAGATGGGCTTAATTGTTGAACTCGGCAAATACTTCTTAGTTGTGGTTGCTGCTCTATTCTTCCACGCATTGGTCAACTACACAATTTTACTCAAAACGCTTACAGGCTTAAACCCTGTTACCTTCCTAAAGAAAATGAAAGATGCGTGTATGTTCGCGTTCAGTACTTCAAGCTCTAGTGCAACCATGCCTGTAACGCTTGAAACAGCAACTAAAAAGCTCGGTGCAAATAACACTGTTGCGTCTTTCACTGTCCCGCTAGGCGCCACTATCAATATGGATGGCACAGCCATTATGCAAGGTGTTGCAACCGTATTTATCGCCCAAGTATTTGCTGTTGACTTAACATTGAGCGACTACCTAATGGTTATTTTAACAGCGACCTTAGCGTCCGTTGGTACGGCAGGTGTTCCAGGTGTTGGTTTGATCATGCTGGCGATGGTACTAAATCAAGTAGGTTTACCTGTTGAAGGCATAGCGATCATCATGGGTGTAGACAGATTACTAGATATGACACGCACAGCTGTGAATGTAACTGGTGACTGTATGGTAACTTGTGTAGTAGCAAAATCTGAAGGTGAATTGGATCAAACTGTTTTCAACGACCCAAATGCAGCCAAAGAACTTGAAGAAAACTTAAGTACTTCTAAAGCATAATCCAAATCAGTGTAGAGTAGAATGAATTATAAAACTGCTCTACACTAACCATCCAAATGATAAGCATGCTTAATTCACTCCGTCATGCAAAATATTCATCCATAACACTTCTACTTCAGTTACAATCGAGTCAAACGACACAACTGGATTGTAAATTATGACTTCAAATAAAAAAAATGTTGCTTTCATCGGCCTAGGTGTAATGGGTTTTCCAATGGCTGGGCATCTGGCCAAACAGGGGCACAACGTCACTGTGTATAACCGTACCACCAGCAAAGCAGAGTTGTGGTTAGAAACCTATTCAGGGCAACTTGCCTTAACGCCTGCACTCGCTGCAGCAGACGCAGATATTGTTTTTATTTGTGTCGGAAATGACGATGACCTACGTGAAGTGACCACTGGTAGTGACGGTGTCCTGCAAAGCATGAAAGCGCATACATACTTAGTCGACCATACAACGGCGTCGGCTGATGTCGCAAGAGAGTTAAATTCTGTTTGTCTAAATAAGCAAATTGGCTTTATTGACGCGCCTGTTTCTGGCGGTGAAGCAGGTGCGGTAAACGGTCAACTAACCATCATGTGTGGTGGTGATCTTGATACGTACACGCACATTGAGCCTGTAATGGCTGCTTACGCACGTTTTTCCAAGTTACTTGGCAACGTCGGCTCTGGTCAGATAGCCAAAATGATGAACCAAATTTGTATTGCTGGTGTAGTTCAGGGACTCGCAGAAGCACTCCAGTTTGGTCAAAATGCAAATATCGATTGCGAAGCAGTCGTTGAAGTAATTTCTAAAGGCGCAGCAGGCAGTTGGCAGATGGAAAACCGCCATAAAAGCATGTTGGACGATCACTATGAGCATGGCTTTGCCGTTGATTGGATGCGCAAAGACTTGTCTATCGCCCTTGATGAAGCCAAAAAGAACGGTTCTACTCTGCCCCTGACCGCATTGGTTGATCAATTTTACGCTGATGTGCAAAAAATGGGAGGCAACCGCTGGGACACTTCAAGTTTACTAAAACGCCTAGTTTAATCAAGGTTTTCGGTGTCACACTCGTGGCACCCTTCTTTGCTCTATCAACACCTTTCACCTCACTTCTACCCGAATGTGTACATTGCGTTAAATTTAAACCAACTTGACATAAAATTGACCAAAATGACTGCTATGCTTGAACAATGGAGGGGATTTCACCTCAAAAGCAGTCTGTGGAACATATACAAACTCCACATGAAGATCATTAATAGAACTTGTTATATGCACGGAACCTTGCAGCATGGAAAATATTTACAGATACAGTGTCAAATTACTCACAGGTGAAACGCTTTCGTTAAAGTCGTTAAAAGGCAGGCCTGTTATTTTAGTCAACATCGCCAGCAAATGCAGCTTTACACCACAGCTAACTGCCCTTGAAAAAATGTATCGTAAATATAACAAAAAAGGGCTAGAGATCATCGCATTTCCATGTAATCAGTTCGGCAAGAATGAACCGTTAGAGAATGAAATGCTTAAAGAGTTTTATCAATCACACTTTAATTTAAGCTTTAACATTGCTGAAAAAACCTTAGTCAATGGACCTGATGCCCATCCATTATTTAATTACCTTAAATCACATACTCGTGGTATTGCGCAAAATCGTGCGATAAAGTGGAACTACACAAAGTTTTTAATTGGTACCGATGGTGAGCTATTATCACGCTATGCACCTCGCACCAAGCCAGAGTCCTTGAAGCAAATCATTGAGGGTCAGTTACAAGATGAAAGTAGCACTTTTCAGTTCGCAAAAGTATGAACACGCTTTTTTTTCAGATGCTATCTCAAAGTTCAATGGCATAGAGATAGACCACATAGAAAACAGCTTGACACGCGCAACCGTTTTTTTAGCATCTGGGTATGACGCAGTTTGTGTATTCGTTAATGATGATCTCAATGCCTGTGTGCTTGGCGATTTAGCCGAGCTGGGTATCAAGTTTGTTGCTTTACGGTGTGCAGGCTACAACAACGTTGATATCGAGGCGGCACATGCACTAGGCATACAAGTAGTGAGAGTCCCCTCATATAGCCCAGAAGCCGTCGCAGAACATTGCATGGCACTTATTCTGACCCTAGCAAGAAAAACCCATAAAGCCTATAACCGCGTACGAGAAGAAAACTTTGATCTTAATGGCTTATTAGGGTTTAACATCCATAACAAAACGGTTGGACTCATTGGCTGCGGCAAAATAGGTCAATCACTTGTCTCAATTTTAAATGGCTTTGGTGCGCACACGCTTGTGTATGATCCAAATATCGGTGAAGGCTCTTACACACAAGTCTCGTTAGATATGTTATTAGAACAAAGCGATATCATTTCACTACACTGCCCATTAACTGAAGCAACACATCATTTAATCGATGAAATAGCCTTTGGTAAAATGAAACCCGGTGTAATGCTCATCAATACCAGTCGAGGTGCATTGATTGACACACAGGCCTGTATCACAGCACTTAAATCAAAAAAGATTGGTTATTTAGGTCTTGATGTGTACGAACAAGAGTCAGAGCTTTTTTTCAAAGACCGGAGTGAAGAAATCATTCAAGATGATACTTTTGTCAGGCTCAGCGGGTTTCCTAACGTCTTAATCACCGGCCATCAAGGCTTTTTTACTCAAGAGGCGCTAACCGAAATTGCCATGACAACGGTTAAAAACTTATACGCACTCAAAAATAAAACCCATACACCAAACATTGTCTAAAACTAGGCAAAAAAAAGCGCAGTCGAGCTGCGCTTTTTCTTTTTAAACCAATTTATTTATTTACAACAACATTTACGAATACAGCTGTCATTAAAATTGGACAGATAAAACGTAAGTATTGCGCAAACCAATAATGCATACCTGAGGCGTTCTCAATCAGCTTATTTCCACGTTTCCACATCCAGCCTACAGTAACAAAATAGAATAATCCCATTAGCGGTAACTGATATCGAGTAAATACTGAGATAACCAAGCCAAACAGCCAATCAAAGTTCATTATAATGAGACTAGAACACACCAGTATCACCAGCGTCACTACCCAGGTTGCACTTTTTCGCTCCATGCCGTGATTTTCAACTAAGAAAGACACCGGGATTTCTGTGGATGAAATCGTTGAAGTCAGAGAAGCAATTGACATTAATACAAAGAATGTTAAGCCAACCCAAATACCAATTTGTCCCATGCTTGAGAAAAGCTCAGGTAGAATTGCAAAAATGAGTCGCCCTTCCCCAGCTAGCTTGCCATCTTGAAACACTTCTACACCATTTTGCTGCGCAACAAAAATAGCAGGTATAATCAACAAACCAGCTAAAAATGCCACGCCAGTATCTAACATAGCAACGCTGAAAGTCAGTTTTGGTAGGTTTTCATTTGGTTTTAAATATGAGCCGTAAATCATCATACAGCCAACACCGAGCGATAAAGAGAAGAACGCTTGGCCCATTGCTGCAATAATCAAATCTGGGTCTGTAATTTTACTAAAGTCAGGAACTAAGTATGCTCTGAATCCGTCTGATGCACCTTCAAGTGTTGCCATATAAGCAATCAAACAGCATAGTAATAACAATAAAAGTGGCATTAAGCGACGTGACCATGTCTCAATACCTGACTTTACCCCTTTCAAAATAATTGCGGCTGTTAACAGCAACATCAAAGGCGTGAAGATAAAGTTTCTATGTGTAGAGTCCCCGGTCAGAAACTGACTCGCAGCATCCATACCCAGTAAGGACGTAACCGGCTCAATGGAATGGGCGAGCATCCACCCGGCCACAATTGAATAGAAGCTTAGCATCACAATCGCGCCAGCCAAACCAATGTAACCAGCTGCTGCACCTACACTTGGCTGTTTTTCTTGCCATGCTTGCTTTAATGCTTTTACTGGATTGGCTTGCGCTTGGTGACCGAGGTAAAGCTCAGTGTACAAAGCTGGTAAAGCCAACAAAAAGATAACGATAAAATATGCGAGTAAAAAAGCACCACCGCCATGATTAGCAGCTTGCGTAGGGAAACCCCAAATATTACCTAAACCAACAGCAGCACCTGCCGCCGCTAGAACAAAACCAAGTCGGCTTTGAAAACCATCACGTACCTGAGCCATAATTGAACACAAATATAATTATTGTTTTGGCCAGCGATTATACCTTTTCGAGAGAAAAATGCGAGTACAAGAACCCTCTTACAGGAACTTATACGGTTTATTAATGAAGATACAGCAGCAGTTAAAAACTTGAGCCTGGCTGTTGCAAGAATTCTAGCTCTTCATCTGTTGATACGCGGCCCAGAATGTCATTTCTATGCGGGTAACGACCAAATCGATCGATAATTTTTTTATGTGCTAACTCGAATTCATATCCGGGTAAGTCTCTAAACAGCACCTCTGCCTGACGATGGATCACGGCACTTTCGCTGTGCATAAACGGCATGTATAAAAAGCCAACTTCTGTATCATTTAATGCTTTATCAAACCCTTTTTCAATCGCTTGCTGTGACAGGCTCAGTGCTAGCGCGTCACTTGCAAAGGCTTGCGGCGTATCTCGGTACATATTTCTTGGAAACTGATCTAACACGATTATCTCACACAAAGAACCAATTGGTGATTCACGCCACTTTTCAAGTTCACCGCTATGTGCCATCTTGTGGAGGATTGAGAATTGGCTTTTTACTTTCTGATCAAATGTCGTTGATTTCTGCCACCAATCTTGCTCAGAGCAAGTCACAAACCAAAATTCATAGATATCTTGATACTGCATAAGTAACCCTTAGTGTTATATTCTCCTCTAATCTAAGCTTGTCACTATACGCCTTTTATTGCAACTTTATCATTAATTTTTGTTATAGAATTATTTCTTCTTAGGAAGAGATCCGAAGGGGCATAGAGAATATAACTAGCCCCTGCAATCGTAAACTGATTAAGCTGCTTCGAGCAACTTCTGATGAATTGCCTGTACAACCGCATCAGAACTTGATTGCTCTACTAAAAAGCACAGGTTATGTCGGCTTGCACCATGGCAAATTAAACGAATATCAAACTCAGATAACACATCAACCAAACAGTCATCTCCGCCTCTTAACTGAATCTCAGAACCGATCATAGCAACAAGTGTTAGGTTATTTTCAACTGACACATGACAAAATTCACCCAATTCATCAAGGCATGCTTGTTCAAGCTCCGGTCGAGAAGCATTTGGCGCATTATCCAAAGTGAGGGCAACACTGATTTCAGAAGTCGTGACAAGGTCAACGGAGATATTATAGTTACTGAGGATGGTAAATATTTTTGCTAAAAAGCCACTAGCTAGCAGCATTTCAGGGCTCTTCAAGGTCAATAAAATTTGATTTTTGCGTTGTGTAACTGCTCTTATCCCAGATTGAGATTGTGTTTCTTTTTCAATCCAAGTTCCACCCTGCTCCGGTGCTTTACTCGAACCCACAAATACCGAAATACCTTTACGACTTGCAGGTAGAATCGTTGCTGGGTGCAACACTTTTGCACCGAAAGTCGCCATTTCAGCAGCTTCGTCAAAGCTAAGCCTTGCAATTGGTTTTGCTTTACTGCATAACCTAGGGTCTGTACTAAATATGCCAACCACATCTGTCCATATATGTACACTTTGCGCATTGATTGCTTCTGCAATAAGCGCAGCACTATAATCAGAACCACCACGGCCAAGTGTCGTCGTTTGCCCATATTTATCACTGCCAATGAAGCCTTGTGTGACGACTACCTGCTCCTCAAGCAGTGGCTGTAAATGTTCTGAGGCAGCAAGCGCTGTTGCCAAAATATCGGGCGTCGCTTTAGAGAAATTACTATCGGTTTTCAAAACCTCTCTTACATCAAAGCGAACTGAGCTGACACCTAAGTTTCTCAGTACTTGAGTAAAGATAAATGATGAAAAGCGCTCACCAAAGCTCAATACTTCATCGCATTGCTGTGTGCTTAACGCAGGCAAAAGCGCTATCTCTTTAAATTCTCTATATGTGTCATCAA
Source organism: Pseudoalteromonas sp. MMG033 (assembly GCF_057197785.1). NCBI lineage: Bacteria > Pseudomonadati > Pseudomonadota > Gammaproteobacteria > Alteromonadales > Pseudoalteromonadaceae > Pseudoalteromonas > Pseudoalteromonas sp. MMG033. The sequence continues at coordinate 3,746,520 of NZ_CM170070.1, read as the reverse complement.
AACCAGACTGCAAATCAGCATCGAGCGTCACGTGCTCCAATATACGTTGCTGAATTTGCATCACAGCATCAACGAGTGCTTGTCGCTGAGTTTCGTCTGCTTTTTGTTGCACCAATTCAACTAAGTGATTAGTGACGCCTGCACTGGCACTCACTACGACTACTCGAACATTTGGGTCATCATTTATGATCTGCGCGCAACGATGCATCGCTGTGAAGTCGGCAACACTGGTACCACCAAACTTAGCAACTACATACTGGGAATTCATTTTATCTCCTTGTGACAACATTGATGCTGTCAAAAAATAAGGAGAACTCATTGGCAAGAGGATATAAGAATACATTGAAAAACCACTGCCAGAAGCTCTCCACCAATAATCGGTGACAGTTCCAGGGATTCAACCCCGTAAACCGAAAAGTCATTGTGACGACCAATCACTTTCCTCGGCGAATACTTCCCTCACTTGCTGTCGTTGGATGTCGTGTCCTCGAACAAGCTACCTAAGCATCGCACCTCTTCTGTCTATTTTGCGTGTTCTAAGCTGAACAATAGCAAAATAAAAACCTGCTACTGGAGCAGGCTTTTAAAAACTATCTTTTAGACGTCTAGGTGTCAAGCTATTTTGTACCTAGACGTCAAAAAATTTATTTAGATAAGTTGTCCCATGTAAAATGAGCCTGCATAGCCAATGGAATAAGCGACAAGAAGATATAACACCATCTTTAAATAACTCATGAATGTAAGCGCTTTAACTTTACTCATTGCGATGATCCCCGCAGCCGAACCAATAATAAGCATCGAGCCACCAACGCCCGTTGCATACGTAAACGTGAGCCACTGCTGAGGTGTCATTTCAATCTGCGCTTTAAGTAAAGCTGCCGTAAGTGGCACATTATCTACCGCTGCGCTCAACAACCCAACTAGGTAATTCGCATATTCTGGTGCCAAAAATTGATATAACTCTGTAAACATGCTCAATACGCCAACTTCTTTAAGCGCGCCCACCAGCAAAAGTACACCAACAAAAAACAGTAATGTGTCGTATTCTATCTCTCTTATATAATCAATAATCTTCTTGTTGACGTCCTTTTTACGCATCAGAAACTGCGCGACTAAAAACATAAATGACAAGCCGAACAAAAATGTAAGCATAGGTGGTACTTGATATTGCACACTTAAAAACAAGGTAGCGAGCACAGTCGACATAAAAATCACTGCAATGGTGATATCGGTTTTTTCTATTCTTCTGACTTCTTGCCTTGCAAAGTGAAGCTGTTCATTCATGCCAATGGACAACATGGCTGCCAGTGCAAATACACTGACAATCGCTGGTAACACCAATAACAGCAAGTCAGGAATGGTGACTTTACCAGCCAAAAATATCATTAAGGTCGTTACATCACCTGTGATCAAAGAGACACCGCCAGAATTTACGCTAAATATGATTAATGTGGCATACTTAACTAGCTTTTTAGCATCCAACTTCAAAGACATGACAACCGCCAGTGAAATTAAAGTCGCGGTAATATTGTCTGAAATCGAAGAAAAAACAAAGGCAAATGCACCGACAAGAAACATTAACTTTCTCTCGCTGATTTGCTCAGGCATGATCCGGTGTACAATATTCTGAATAAAACCTTTGGAGTTTAAATAAGCAACAAAGGTCATCGCAGCCATTAAAAAAAGCCATAAGGTCGCGATTTCTAAAATGTTGTGATCGAGCTGATGTTGTATAGTTTCTGAGCTTTCACCATGAATTGGAGATATAAAAGCGATAATCCAACATAAAGTGCCAAAAAAAAGCGTCGTTTTGGCCTTGTTTACATGGATAATATCCTCTATAACGATAAGCACAAAAGCTAGCGCTATTAGGGTTAGGATTATGGAAGTGACCATACGCGTAAACAACCTGTAATAAAATGTAATTTTTGTAAAGGGCGATGTAAATCGGCGCGGAGTCTAACACTATGGGCAAGTGACTGCTATCGCTAATTACACTTTATGACAAATTAGTGAACTAGTGATGTCACAAAAATGATACAAACTGGAAAGTTATGATCCCAGCTAAAAAAGTTCTTAATACATTAAATGAGCATTGGAGTGTTTTGGAGTTGTTATTTAAACGCTTTAAAATGTCCGATTTCAGTATAAAAGATGTACAAAACTTAATAAAATTAAAAAATCCAAACTGGTCAAGTGAACGAGTTTATAAAGAGACAAATAGATTATTAAATCAAGAAATTATTATTCCATTAGCCAAGTCTTCTCAACTTGAAATCAATCGTGCAGTGGCTGATTTTGCAAGTTTTTTATTACAAGAAGAGCACTTGGGGTTGGCTGAAGAAATCACTGTACTAGTGAAAGATTTGCAACGCTTAGGCGAGCGCCTTTCTCAAGCAGGCAACGAAGGTGACCACAGTGAGTTAAGACGATTCAGCCGCATAATGGACGAACGCGTCAGAAAAATTGTAAAGCTTTATCAACACAACGAAAGCGCGATCCTCAACCTAGTCGAGCAAGCAAAGTCTGATCACAGTAATTTATCACTAAAACGACGTTATCAAGCTGTCATTGAAGCCTTTGACGAATACATTGAGCCGATGCTTGAAATGGTCGACATTCACGGACCATTCCAAGCCTGTTTTAGCCAAATTGAATTACAGATAAGTGAGCAGATAAGTCAAATTGAACAGCTTGGCCGCGGTGCACACGACAAACGTATGTTAGAACAATTAAGAACACGCATTCTAGACATGCACTTAATCGGTCGTGAAAGCTTAGGTAAAAGTGCGGATATGCTCATGCCACTGCGTGAAGAGCTTAGACGTAATACTTTAATTACACGTCAGGCAGCCAAGGTACTGGGGCTTATTCGTAAAAATGGCGTTGACCGTATGCTAAGTCCTGTACAACCCGATTTTGTATCAGATATACAACGCTTTAACCTTGGTCAAAAACGCCATATGGTTGCTTACATGGCAAGTCTTGCAGAATTTGAGCATGAAGAATATCAGCTGCCTGATCACGACGATGTACCCGCATACCAAAGCCCTAATATCCTTGACTATCAGGATGTTAGAAAATCATTTGCCAGCAGCGGTAAAAAGCGTACCGCCCTACTTGGCTTCTTAAGTGATAGCTACCCGAACCTTGAAGCTGATGAAATGCTGTTTTTGTACCAGAAGCTTATCAGCGACCCTGACCTCTCGGTCACGCAGTCTGATTCTCAAGAATCAATGCAGCTGGCAAATACCAAAATTAAATTGTATCCATTTAGCGCTTCAGAGCACACTGAGTCTGACGCTGAAAAAGCAAAGCAATAAGTACGACACCATGACACAAATTAATCTAAACGACTTATCCCAGTTGCAAGCTATCAATAAAAAGCTTGCTGGTGGTTACCACATTAGTGAACAAGACACGACGCTTTGGCAAGAACTTGATCAGCACATTGAAGCTTACCAAGCGCTATTTGCGGCACTGGGTCACGATCTTCAGCATGATGCTCGCGGCTTTTATTATCTTGCCAGTGACGAAAGCACACCTAATATGGGCAAAATCAGCCGTGCCATCGCACTAACGGTGTTTATCCTTATCGAGTATTACGCAAACCAAGGCAAAGATCCTTTGCGTGCGCTTTTTGATGAGCAAATCGATTTAGAATTAATGCAAACCCTCATCCAACTTAACAAACATTTATTTGATCAATTAGAGATCTTCTCAGGATCAGATCTAAGAAAAGATGTCTTTTTAAGGATGTTGAGATTAGGGCTATGTAAAGAAACCGAGCGTGGTTTTGTATTGTTAGCACCGGTTTATAGATATATCGACGCCTTAATGGAAGTCAATGAAGATAATTTTGAAGCGCTAGAGGAAGAAGTATGAGCGAATTATATGGACTAAGCAAACTGGCGCTTTTAAACACGGCAGGCTATGCCAAGTGTGTTATCCCACTAGATAAAAGTGCATCTATCTGTGCGCCAAACAACACAGGTAAAAGCTCTGTTATCAATGCGCTACAATTTCCCTTGGTCAATGACTTACGTTTGACTGAATGGGATGGTCACGACTTAGAAGAAACCAGAAAGTTCTACTTCTCTAGTGATCAATCTTATATTTTACTCGAAGCAAACCTGCCTCACGGTGACGTGGTAATTGGTGTTGCTGGCCTTGGTAAAATTGCAGGGTATGCGCATCAGTTTTTTTGCTACAACGGCAAATTAAACCTTGATGACTTTACTGAAGGCAAAAGCATCATCAAATACACCAAGTTATTTAATCACCTTGGTGAAAAAGGTTTCAAGCCGATTGAGCTTAAAGCTGCCGAATTGAACGCATTATTAACTGGGGGTGCGACACCTTACGATGGCGACATTAACCTTAAAATGATCCCACTTAACAATGTGCAAGATGCCGCGATCTATAAAGAGATCTTTAGACGCATCTTAAATCTGCACAAACTTGGTGCTCATGATGTTAAACGCTTTATGTTACGTGTTTTTGAACGTCATATGTCAAATTCAAAGGTCGACTTTTATGAAGTATGGCGCCGAGCGTTTGACAAGGTTAATCGCTCTAAACGAGAGCTCAATGCACTAGAGTCAATGCAAGAGCCCATTGCTGCACTTGAGCAGATGATCGAAAGTGAAGCAACCATTAAAGGCAAATTAGCAGCTTATGCGCCTAAGATTGACCAAGCCATTATCGCCTTTGATGAATATCAAACGACCCAGATCGATGAACTTAACGAACAGCTTGAAAACATCGAACAAGAAAAGCGTGATTTTGAGCAAAAACAGCAGCTTTATGTTCAACAATCTCGTGATATCGAGCGTAAGCAAACACAAATTGAGCAGTGGTTTACAGACTACCAAGCCCTTAAATCAGAGTTTGAGCTGACCAATCACGCCACTTTGAAGACCAACCTAACACTGTTGAAAAAAGAGTATGAGCAACTGTCGTTCTCAATTAACAGTGCGCAAGGTCAAAGCTTACATACCCTTGACTACCGTATTGGTGAAACACAAAAGCAAATCAAGAGCTTAAAGCTTCAGCTTAAGAACTTAGAATTTAACTTATTTACGCGTATGCGCGAGGATCTTTCTCTAAAAGAAGTTGAAGAGATCTCACGAATTTTAAATCCTGATCTGCTGTCTTTTGCAACCACTTCACAAGGCGAAGTCACAATTGAAGACGAAGATGCATTTGCAGACTTCTTAGTACTTCTATCAAACGCTGTAAAAGGCGGTGAACTTAAACTACCTGGTGTCAGCATTAAACTGAAAAAGCTAGCACCTGTGCAAATGCAAAGTGGAGAGAATAAAGCACAGCTACAAGCCCAGCTTGAAGCCCTACAGCGCTCGCTCACAGAGCTTAAACAACAAAGAGAAGTTGCTGCAAACGTCGCCGATAAGCAGCAAGAACGCGATGCGCTATATCAGGAGCTGATGGCAACCGAAGAAGCACTCAAGCGCTTTGAGCAATTCCAAACTATGCAGCAATCAGCTGAAGCACAGCTTGCGCTTAAAGACCAATTAACGGCTGAGCGTGAGCAAGTTGATGACTACCTGCAAGATGTGCAACGCAATGCGGGATCTATTTCGGATCGTCGCTCGATTATCAAGAGCAAACAAGATCTCATCCTGAGACAAAGCGATCGTTTAAAGCAAGTTAAGTCTGAACGTATCGACCACACATTGGCGATTTATGAGGGTAAGCAAACCCCTTACCCTATCGATGTTAAAATTGACTTTGATAACCTCTCGGAAATTGTGCATCAGTTTAATAAAGACTGCCAAGAGCTGAGAAACCTTGATGTGAATGTCCGCAATACCTATTTACACATTTACAATGCGGGCATCACAAAATTTGATAACGAAACAGATGAATCAACAAAATACGCTAAATTGATCAGCGCCTATCATAATATTGATAACGAGCGTGATGCAGTAGAGCGTCAAGCGCGTGTTGCACTTACCGAAGTTGCGGCAACAATTAAAGGCTTACGAGAAGACTTAGACCGACTGCGCCGTGAAATGAATAGTTTCAACCGTGGGATCAGCCAACACCGTATTTCAAACTTAAAAGCGTTTAAGATAAATGTTATTCCTCGCAAGATGCTGGTTGACAGTATTGATACTATTATCAGTACCTCAGAAGTCTACGAGCAAGGTGAAAGCTTTGATTTGCTCAGTGAAGCCAAAGCGGATGAAAATGCGGTAAATGAAGCAAAAGATCACATTATCAAGCTGGCAAGTGAAAAAGCAGGCCTAACGCTAACCGATTTATTCGACATCCGCTTTGAAGTCGTCAATCGTGCTGGTGAAACTGAGCACTTTGATAAAATTGACTCTGCCGGCTCAAACGGTACGCGTATCACCATTAAGCTACTGTGTGGCATGTTGTTTATCCGCTACCTGCTTTCTGATCAAGAGCAAGCGCTGTACCGTATACCTATTTATATTGATGAAGCAGCTGATATCGACCCGCAGAACCAAAAAGCAATTATAGAGACTGCCTTAAGCTTTGGATTTGTGCCTATCTTTGCTTCGGTGAAGCCACAGATAAGTTGTGATTACCTAGTGCCAATTCGCAGTGTGAATAAAGGCAGCCAAAACTGGGTAGACGAAAAAGACTGGATTGAAGTGGAACATTCGTAGTTTAAAATGGTCTTAATTACTGGATCTTAGGGCATTTTGCTTATCCACTAGGGTCCAGTTAGTATTACAAGGCCAAAGGCCTTAATTAAGGAGTAAAAAATGACTCGTAACCTGCTTGTAGCGCTAAGTTTAATTGTATTAAGTGCTTGTTCTAACACACCAGATTGGGACTACGATAAATCTGTTGAGTTTGCCAATTACAAAACCTTTTCATGGTCTCCTGACACTGCCAATTTTGATAAAGGTGCAGATAATTATCAAATCAGTGAGTTGATGGAAAAACGCGTGCGTAATGCAATTATTACTGAGATGGCACAGCATGGTATCACCCTTGTAGAAGGCGCTAAAGCGGATGTAATGGTAAACTTCCACGCGGCGGTAGATACAAAGCTTGATGTAGACACTTTTAATACCAGCTATTCTGCACGCTGGAACTATTGGGGTGTTGGCTGGCATACACAAACGCAAGCGCGCGAATATGAAGTCGGTACTTTGGTCATTGATATTATTGACAGTGCGTCAAATCAACTAGTTTGGCGTGGCGCAAAAGAAGGACGCTTACGTAAAAAGCAGTCGCCTGAAAAACGCACCGAGTCGGTGAATAATACCGTCAAAGATATTCTCGCCAACTTCCCTCCAAAGGTTGAGCACTAAAAGCACAATTAGGGCAGCAACAAGTTGCCTTTTTAAATTTACCCTACTGATTTAATTGTTCATACTTGCAAGGGAATTTCAATTAGGTAAAATTCGGCGGTTTCCGGTTCTTAATGAGCAACTATCTTGATTGAGCAACTTCGTAAAGACTTCCCTTTATTACATCAATTAGTGGATGAGCAGCCACTTTGTTATTTTGATTCTGCTGCCACAACACAAAAGCCAAAAAGTGTAATTGATGCAGTAAGCCATTTTTATCAGCTCGAGAATGCCAATGTACACCGCGGTGCACACACGCTTAGCGCGGATGCAACCACAAAATATGAAGCTGTTCGCGACAAACTTGCTCAATACTTAAATGTTCATAGAAACGAAATAGTGTGGACTAAAGGCGCAACTGACTCTCTTAACTTAATCGCCCACGGTCTATCAGAAAAATTAACTCAAGATGATGTAATAGCGCTCTCCCCTTTTGAGCATCATGCCAATATTGTGCCTTGGCAACAAGCAGCCGCTAGAACAGGCGCTCAAATCGTTGTTTTACCCGCTTCACGCCAAGGTGTGCTTGATCACAATGCGTCTATTGAACTGATACACGAGGTTAAACCAACGATTTTAAGTATTTGCCATGCATCAAATGCGCTTGGCAATATTCATGACGTCAAATCATTGATTGATGCCTCAAAAGCCTATTCAACAATCACTGTCGTTGATGGTGCCCAGTCATTTATGCATTTAAAACCAGACTTAACACAACTTGATTGTGATTTTTTCGTGTTTTCGGCTCATAAAGCGCTTGGGCCAACGGGCCTTGGTGGTCTATTCGGTCGTTTTGAACTGCTCAATAGCCTCCCTGTTTACCAGACCGGAGGCGAAATGATCGACACAGTTAGCTTCTCAGGCACAACGTTTAGACCAGCACCTGAAAAATTTGAACCTGGTACACCTAATATCAGCGGTGTCCTCGGCTTTGGAGCGGCACTTGATTATTTAAATAGTATTGAACGAGATGCGTTAATTGAGCACGAACATGCTTTGTATCAATACCTGGTATCAAATCTGCAAAAAATAGCAGGCATTAAAATTTGGGGCGACACAACACACAATATTGGTGTTGTCAGTTTTACGTATAAAAACGAGCATCACTTTGACATCGCTACCCTACTAAACACCTACGGCGTCGCAGTAAGAAGTGGCCATCACTGCACACAGCCTTTAATGGCACATTTAAATATTCCCGGCACAATTCGCGTAAGCCTTGCGTTTTATAATAATCAACAAGACATAGACACTTTTATCAGTGCACTTATAGAAACCATTGAGATGTTGGAAGAATAGAATAATGGATATCAATCAAATCCAAGAAAAGCTAAATAGTTTGTCTGGTTGGCAAGCAAAATACCGTGAGATCATGTTACTTGGTAAACAACTGCCAAGTCTGCCAGAGCCGCTAAAAACCTCTGAGGCGCTTGTAAAAGGCTGCGAAAGCAACGTATGGCTGCATATTGACCTAGACGAGTCTCAGCAACGTCTCGTGCTTATTGCTGACTCGGATACGCGTATAGTAAAAGGGTTATTGGCGATTATTCTGGCTTGCTACAACCATACATTACCAAATGAAGCAAAAGACATAGACGCTTATCTGCTATTTGAAGAAATGGGCCTAATTAAACATTTAAGCCCATCTAGAGGCAATGGTGTCAAAGCGATTGTTGAACGTATTCAACAACAGGTAAACATGCTCCAGTAATTGGAGCTAATCACTTGCTCGTGACTTTTTGTCTAAGTACTTTCGAATAGATTTTGCTGCGGCAAAAAAGCCAAAACTGCCAGTCACCATGGTTGCTGAGCCAAAGCCTGTCGCGCAATCCATATTTTTACTGCCATCAGCTTGTTGTTTCGCTTTACAAACTTCGCCATCCCCTGTTGGGTAGACCAGTTGCTCTGTAGAATACACGCAATCTACGGCAAATTTACGCTTCGGGTTAGTGGTAAAGTTATATTGCTTGCGCAGTAAATATCGTACTTTTGCAAGTAGCGGATCATGGGTTGTTTTAGCAACATCTCCAAAACTAATCTGACTTGGGTCCGTTTGACCACCTGCTCCGCCAGTTGTGATGACAGGGATTTTGTTACGCTTACAATGCGCTATCAATGCAGCTTTCTCTTTAACAGCATCAATGCAGTCAATCACATAATCAAAGCCTTGAATGTACTCTTTGATATTTTCTTGCGTAATAAAATCGTCTATTACCGTGACCTGACAATTTGGATTGATGCTTTCAAGACGAGACTTCATTGCCTCAGCTTTAATGTCACCCACTGTTTGCGTCACTGCGTGTAATTGACGGTTGATATTCGTCACACAAATATCGTCAAGATCGATCAGCGTAATATGTCCGATACCAGTTCTTGCTAATGCTTCAGCAGCCCAACTGCCCACACCACCAATGCCAATTACGCAAAAATTAGCGTCATTTAACCACGCTAATTGTTGCTCGCCATATAATCTACCTATGCCACCAAATCGAAGTGATGTATCTTGATCTGTCATATTACCACTCTAACTGCTCAGGCTGACGCCATGATAAAAATACCTCATGCTCAATTAATTGCATGAATTTACTGCCTTCTTCAGGCTCAATACTAAAAGCCACACGCTCATCATTCCAATTAAACGAGAGATAATAAGCGTGTAAATACACTCTATCGGACTGTTTACCACCGTAGCTATCATCACCTAAAATGGGTGCCGACAGGCTTTTCAAGGCAACTCGTAATTGATGAGTCTTGCCACTGTACGGTTTCAGTAAACAAGCTCTTAGACCAGGCTCAATGCTAGTAGAATAAAATCGGGTTATCGCTGGGTTTTCTTGGCTTTTTAAAAGTTTATATGTGCCACGTCGAGACTTGGCCATATCGCCTTTTATCCACCCTTGTTTTTTCTTTGGCTTATCTGAAGTAAGCGCGAGATAATATTTATCTACCTCGCGACTTGTAAACAGTTCTGTCAGTTTAGCAGCCGCTTGACTAGATTTTGCCAACACCAATAAACCAGATGTGACCTTATCTAACCTGTGCACTGGAAATAAGCTTATCTCCAGCTGTTGCTCAAGCAAAGCGACAAACCCAGCTTGCTCTTCGCTATGAAAACTCAAGCCACACGGCTTATAAGCAACAACAAAATCTTCATACTGCGCAATGACTTTGATATCAGCCATTTAAAAACTCAATCACTCGATTCAAATCTTCAGGTGTATCAACGCCTGCATGTACAGGTTTACACGCTTTGGTCACTTTAATTGAGTGGCCATGATAGAGCACTCGAAGTTGCTCTAAAGACTCTTGCACTTCCAGTGGCGATACACTCAGCGCGAGATAGGTTTTTATAAACCCAGCGCGATAAGCATAAATCCCTACATGACGCTTAAAGTGTGTAAGAGGAATACTCTTTTTATCCAACGACATCATGCTGTCACGCTGAAACGGGATCGGTGATCGAGAAAAATACAGCGCATTATTCTGAATATCGCTAACTACTTTCACAGCATTCGGGTTGAGTACTTCTTCCACATCTTCAATGTCAACGCTCAATGTTGCCATAGGTGCAGAAGAGTTGAACAGTAACTCTGCTACTTGAGAGATATTTTCTGGTTCAAGCAAAGGCTCATCACCCTGCACATTCACCATTAATGTATCGTCATCCAAGTTAAGTAACTCAACAACCTCAGCTAAGCGTTCAGTGCCAGACTGGTGATCTTCACGAGTCATCAATACGTTATCAGTAAAACGCTTTGCTTCATCAAAAACCAGCTGGTGGTCAGTCGCGATATAAACGGCTTTTGCACCTGACTTTTTCGCTTGCTCGAAGACTCTTTGGATCATTGATTTACCGCAGATATCCACAAGTGGCTTGCCTGGCAAGCGTGTTGATGCATACCTTGCAGGTATGACAACTATGAATTCCACTTTTCTACCTCTTCAAGAGATAATTCTCTTGCCTCATTTTCTAGCAAAACAGGAATATCATCTCTTACTGGATAGGCAAGCTTTGCTGCTGTGCTGATAAGTTCTTTGTTATCTTTATCATATGCTAGTTTGCCTTTACATACTGGACACGCAATAATTTCAAGTAATTTAGTATCAAACGCCATGGGTAATAATCCCCTTTCTATCTAATAAGTTGTGAAGCTTGTTAACAAGCCCTTCTGACGGAACAGCATCTACGCGTAAAAAATACCAGTTGTCTTTCGCATAAGACTGGCATTTTACTGCGTCTTTTTCTGTCATAAATATGTTGCTTTTGTTGTAGATCTCAAAATCTTCTTCAGTAAACATATGATGATCTGCAAAGTGTTTGCTTTGTGTGATTGTCACTCCATTTGCACTGAGCGACTTCTCGAAGCGAGATGGGTTGCCTATCGCACTTACGGCGATACCTTTAGGCTCAAATTGTGTAACCCGTGCCCCCGTTTTAACACTGTAAATACCTGTTGTATTGAGTGAGTAACCGTCCTCTTTGATGGAACCATTGAACACAGTGAGGTCAACTGACTTTAAGCGCTTGGGCGTTTCTCTCAGTGGCCCAGCAGGTAATAATAACCCATTGCCAAAACGACGCTCGTTGTCAACGATGCAAATCTCAATATCTCTATCAAGTTGGTAATGTTGAAGCCCATCATCACTAACAATGATGTCAGGTTCATTATGCGCGATTAGATATTCGATACTCGCTTTGCGGTCGCCACCGATAACCACATCACAGCCTAATCGTTTATAAATTAATAACGGCTCATCTCCGGCCAACTCTGCGGTACTGTCATCACTTACTTTGTATGGTGTGTGTGGCGGCTTGGCACCATATCCACGACTAATTACGGCGACTTTCAAACCAAGTGATTGTAAATAAGGCACAAGCCACAGTACAAATGGTGTTTTACCGTTACCGCCAATACCAATGTTACCTACAATCATAACTGGCACAGATGCCTTGTATGATGACTTTATGCCAATACGAAACATCAACCTTCTTATAGAGCTTACTAACCAAAAAAGTCCGCTTAGTGGTAATAAAACAATATTGATAAGGCTGATTGGTTTATACCAACTTTGTTCCACTTTGTTCATTGTTATTCACCATATTGCATCTTGCAAAGTGCAGAGTACGCTCCATCGTTGGCTAGCAACTCGTCGTGTTTCCCTTGTTCAAGCACTCGACCTTTATCGAGTACATAAATTTGATCGGACTTTTCTATGGTTGATAGGCGGTGTGCAATGACTATCGAGGTCTTATTAACCATCAGCTTATCAAGCTCCTCTTGGATCAATCGCTCAGACTCTGTGTCTAATGCCGAAGTAGCCTCGTCTAATATTAATACAGGCGCGTCTTTAACAATCGCACGTGCTATCGCTATACGCTGCCTTTGACCGCCAGAAAGCATGACACCATTCTCACCGACTTCAGTGTTTAATCCTTCAGGTAAATCTTTAACAAATTCCCAAACATGCGCTTTTTTAGCAACTTCAATTAATTCCGCTTCACTGAGTTTTTCATCCAAACCGTACATAATGTTATTTGCAATCGTGTCATTGAACAAAGTGACATGCTGAGAAACAAGCGCAAATTGATTTCTAAGGCTAGCTAAGGTGTATTCACTTAGATCTACACCGTCTAGTGTAATAGCGCCGCTATCCAATTCATAAAATCTCGGTAATAAACTAGACAATGTCGACTTGCCAGAGCCACTGCGGCCAACTAACGCAATACTCTTGCCCGCAGGGATTTCAATCGAAAGGTCTTTGATGACTGGTTCATCTTTTGTAGGATAGGTGAAAGTAACCCCCTTTACGGAAATTGCGCCCGTAACACTATCAACAGAGTACGTGCCTGTATCCTTTTCTTTTTCTTCATCAAGCACATCAAAGATACTTTTTGCAGCTGCAATGCCCCTTTGAAAATCACTGTTTACGTTTGCAAGCTGCTTCAATGGACGAAGCATCATAACCATAGCCGTGATCAAAGAGGCAACAACACCTGGTGTTAAAGACTCATGCACATCTGGCATTGCGATAATTGCCAAAACGACGGCCATGGCACTGGCCGCAATCAGCTGAATAACTGAAACACTGAGCGCTCTTGTCGCATCCATTTTAACCCGCTGCTGACGGTTATGGTTATTCACTTTCGCAAAATGTGTAATTTCTTTTTCCTGACCGCCGAATCCATGGATTTCTTTGTGGCCAGACAGCATTTGCTCCGAGCCTCTTGTCACAGCGCCCATCGCATCTTGTATATTTTTTGAAATCTTTCTGAAACGTTTAGAAACTACACTGACCACAATGGCAACAAATGGCACAATAATTAGAAATAAAAGTGATAACTTCCAGCTAATTGCGAACATGCCCCATAATAAAAATACAACAAATGCCCCTTCGCGGATAGCTACTTGAAGTGCACGTGTAACCGCCTGCTGAACCTGCTCTGTATCGAATGTGATTTTTGAAACCAGTTCACCATTAGAGTGTTTATCATGAAAAGACACTGGCATAAACAACATATGCTCATACAGTTGTTGTCTTAGCTTTCTGACGACTTGAGAGCCTACATAGCTTAAACAATATGAAGACATATAATTAAAAATACCGCGCCCTAAAACCAATAAAATGACCACAATAGGTGCCATGGCGAGTACTTCTTGATTACCTTGCGTGAGACCATCGTCCATAAATGGTTTCATTAACTGAATAAACAGCGCATCCATTGCCGCATAACCAAGCATGCCAATTATTGCAAACAGCGACGCTGCTTTAAATTCATAGGTGTAAGTCAAAAGCCTTTTATATATTTGCTTTCCAGACTGTTGCATAGTGTTACTCTAAAACTTCAAAACCCCCTTATTGTATCTGCCATCAAGCAAAAACTGAATGCATTATCTTAAAAACCATAGATTTTTCGCGTTTCTTGCGGTGTAAACTTCAAAGTGCTGTTTAAAAACGCGGATCTGAACTTGACCATCCAATGCCGTATCGTATGTTTTATATCCAAAATAGTGGTAACGCTTTACAACATCTGAATGAGGTAGCTCCCAAGGCGTGTTATAGCTGCGAGAAAATACGACTAATTCTGCTTCTACTTGCTCAATAAATTGAGCACTGGAAGATGTGCGACTGCCATGATGTGGAGCAAGTAAAAATGAGGCGTTTAGATGCGCTTCATGTTGAGTAACTATTTGCGATTCAATGCCCGCTTCAATATCTCCAGGGAGCAAAAGTGTGAATTCGCCATCGCTTACCATAACCACACAGGAGCTGTTATTATCATTGTTCTGTAGCTGCTCAGGCCAAATCGACTGAATAGTTAAACCGCCTAACTCAATCGTTTTTAGCAAACATGGCTGTGCATATTCCTCTCTATGAAAAGCACGTAATGTATCCCTATAACCGAGCAAATTTAAATCTTTTAACCCTCCAGCATGATCACCATCATCATGGCTCACAATAGTATGTATGAGCTCAATATTATTCGCTTTGATATACGGCACCACAACATGTTTAAACATAGAATACGTGCCAAAGTAACTGGCTCCCAAATCATACAAAATACCTTTCCCATTGTGCTCAACTAACACTGCGCTACCATGTCCGACATCAAAAATATTGATTTGCCAAATAGGTTTGGGGCTCATCCACCAATGAAGCGAAGTGGCGATTAATGGAATTAATGAATAAAAACGCGTTAACGGAGTACATAACAACACAATAATGAGCATAATTGCGAACAGTTGGTTCACTGTGATTGGCGCAATATCTAACCAGTGAAAATTTAATTGCAATAGCCACCTGTAAGCCTCAAAAAGCAAAGTATCCAATAGTGAAATTGCACTCACATCAGAGACGTGAAAAATTAAAGACTGCAATAAAATTGCCGGAAAGATCACAAAAGACAATAATGGGATCACAACAATGTTTACGACCAAACCACTAATACTCACTCCCTGAAATGCAAAGATTGTCAGTGGGCATAAAAATACAAATATAAGTAGCTGTATCTTTATAATCCAGACCAGTTTATCGCGCCATTTCAAAGGCTCCCCTTTCGCCCTATTCTGTTTTGAAATAAACCATAGGATGCAACTCACGGCCACAAATGAAAAATACAATCCCATGTTTAATAATGAAAATGGAGAAACTAAGATAATAACTGTGAGCGCATACAAAATAAGCCTAAAGAAACTAATACGAGTTCCTAATAAATAACAAACCACACCTATCAGTGCCATTAACCAAGCGCGTTGTGCTGATATTTGCATGCCACTCACAGTAACATACAACCCGGCACTAATGAGCGCACATAAAACCCCAAGGGTATGGGTATTGGAATCTTGTTTTAGGAAGCTTCGCAGTGGTATTAAAAAAACTTTTAAAAGCATAAAGCTTAATGAAAAGAAAATCGCTATATGCAGTCCAGAAATGGCGAGTAAATGACTGAGACCCAATATACGAAAGTGTTCTTTATCTATTTTGGGGATTTTAGATTTATCACCAGTCATCAACGTGTAATATAGCCAACTCAACTCATATTTTTGAAAAACACTTGAAATATAGTACCTGTAGCTAGTCTGCCAAGTTCGTTCTTTTCTATCATGTCGTTCAATCTCTACCGTGCCTTTAAAATAAATATGCTTTTGAAAAGCAAACAGCTCGCTATCAAACGTATGAAAATTTTTTCTTGAACGAAATACCTTTAGCTTTGCAACTCCTGCTATTTTGTCGCCTTCTCGCAATGACATACTATGCTTACCAACAGACAAATTTGCATTTACCGTTTGCCATGCACTTACTTGAAAGGTATCAATGGATTCAATTTTTACTTGGATATATGGTCGCTCACCAGATTTGATAAATTGAGACACTGTTGCAACAATTTTAACTGGTTTTTCAATGACTAAATTCTGCCATGAAATCTGATAGAGCATATAGTAATTCAAGTTTGTAACAAAAATACCTAAAATAAAACCTGCCAAAACGTTTGAAAAAAGCTTAAAATAGCTACTAACAAAAACGAGCAAGGCAAAACTGACGGGTAATTGCCATGTATCCATGAAAAACACGGATATTGCACACCCGAATATGATGCCGCAGCAAATCAAAACTGAAGTAGATGGTTGCTCTATATGGCGAAAAAAACGATCCAACGCTTTTTACCCGATCACAATAAGATCAAAGAACAAAAATCGTTAAGAATTTTTGGAAGTTTATTGCATGATGCAAATCTGTGGCATCTTAATCGACGCTCAGCAAGAGGTGCATTTTCAGTTGGACTTTTTTTTGCGTTCATCCCTGTCCCTTTTCAAATGGTACTCGCGGCAGCCCTCGCAATTCCTTTTAGAGTAAACTTGCCTTTATCTATCGCACTGGTATGGATAACTAACCCTCTAACAATGCCACCTATATTTTACTGCTCATATCTTGTCGGTGTATTTGCCCTAGGTCAAGAGCTTCAGCCCTTTCACTTCGAGCCTACTTGGGAATGGTTAACTCAAAGTATCTCAACGATAGGCCCTGCATTTATCGTCGGCTCATTAATATGCGCATGTATTGCCGCAATTATCGGTTTTTTTGGTATTGATTATCTTTGGAGACGCTCCGTGAACAAAGCTTGGGAAGCGAGAAATCAATAACACCATTTTCAACGATAATAAAAAAGGGCCTTAAGGCCCTTTTTTATTATGCTTATTTTCTTCGTCTTCTTAGCATTAGTAATGGTAAAGCTAATAGACCAAATATGCCAAAAGAAGCTGAGCTACGTTCATAAGTTTCCGCCTCTGGAGCCGGGCACTGTTCAGGCTCACCACTGATTGGCGTCAGTAATACTGGCACAGCTACTGATTCAAACTCATCATCGCCTGAGCTGTCTTTAGTTACATTGCCCAAGTTGTCTCTGCGCTTCACCGTTTTTGATGCAACGGCAAAAATACGGTTATCTTCTGTTATCTTAACTGCATCACCAACACGATAATTGAAATCATCACTTGGGCAAGGTAGTAGATCATTTATGTTTTTTAGTTCAGAGGTTGCAATATCATAGATAAAAGCTTCTCGTCTCGGAGTATCACCAATACTGGTTACTTCTGCCTGGCCAACAATGATACCCGCATCATTGATATCTCGCGGATATAAGTCTGAGCTATTAAAGAACGATGTCATTTCAGTGAAAGACTTATTATTGATGTCGTAATAATAGCCTTTTACTTGCTCAAACGAATTCAGCTCATCAAATCGATAACCCACCACGATATTATTATTATTAATATCAACGCCTCGACTAGACTCATAGCCCTCTACATGATCAATGATTTGAGTAAATTGGCCGTCTTTATAATACCCAGCTCTTTGGCGACTGATAAAGCGATCGTCTTTACGAGTCTGAGAATGACCAACGGCATAACCGGCTTGGTTCACAGCGATTGCCGTGCCAAGGTGAACTCGTTCTTCGTCTTCTTCACGAATAATACCCAAGCCCAAAAGCTTAGACTCACCTTCAATAAGGTTAAAGTTTGCGTCTAACTTCCACTGGTAAGCGTGACGGTTATAGTATATCGAACCATTTTGAAGTTCCCATACGCACACATTAACTGGCCTACTCTCACCATTACAAATATCATCAAAGCGCTGTTGGCCATCTATCGCAACATCTGTAGAAGTTTGACCGACAACTAAATAAGTACCGTCATCTAGTTTTTCTACATGGTTCGCTGTGCTGAATCCACCATATTCGCCAACAAAAGCGGGAGGTAACTCAACCAGTTCACCACCAGGGGTGATGAAAACAGCACGAGAAGAAAATGCGCGCTCAAAAAATACGGTTGGATCTGACTCTCCATCTTTTACAAAGTCAGTTCTTTTAGAATAAGGCGCTGTTCCCCATCCCACCATCGCTCCATCAGAGGCAATACCACTGATATAGGTGGTAACAGAACGAGACAGCTCATTACCCGTATACTCTCTTTGCTCATCAAATAATACTTTTTCATCGGCGCTAGTCGCTGAAAATGTTACAGAAATACCTGAGTTAATTTTTTGAAATTCGCCATTACCACTGCGATTGTTTAGATATGAACGCATAAATTCATGCGCATCTGGATCAGTCGCTGCCGCATTATTATTTTTTATGTCGTCTAATGTAAAATTAATTGGGTCTTCAATTCGCTCACGTGCTTCTTTAAATTGATCGTATGAACTTGTAATACTGTCATCGTTAAAATCAATATAACTGGTATCAATCTTTATATTAAACAGACCAGTAGACCTGCCAACAACTTCTCCAGACTCATTGGCATCATTAATGATAGTGTCCGTTGTAGAGCTATGCGATGGTAACTCAGTCAATTGATATGTTGCAGCAAAAAGCTGCCCTGAAAAGCACAAACCAATGCTGGCGGCTAAAAGTGAATATTTCATTTCAATCCTTACTGCTGATTCTGTAAAGCTTCTAATTCTTCCCAACGTTCATACGCGGCTTCGAGCTTGGACTCCAGTTCCGCCAGTTGGTTCAATGCTTGTTGTGTTACATCAGATTCTTGTTTAAAAAATTCAGGCGAGTTCACTAACTCTTGCTGATTTTCTAGCGCGGTTTCAAGTTCCTCTACTTTACCCGGCAAGGCCTCTAATTCAAGTTTTAATTTGTAACTGAGCTTGCTAGATTTGTTTTTGCTTGTATCGCGTTTAGCGGGTGTGGCAGCAGACTTTTCTTTGTCTAACTTTTCAAGCTCTTTTTGTTGAGCAAGTTTGTTATCTCGATACGCCTCAAAATCGCTGTAACCACCAACAATCTCAGTCACAACACCATCGCCTTCAAAAGCCCAAACACTATTACAAGTGTTATCAATAAACTCCCTATCGTGGCTAACAATTAATATTGTGCCTTGATATTGAGTAATGATTTCCTCTAACAGTTCTAACGTTTCGATATCCAAATCATTGGTTGGCTCATCAAGCACCAATACATTTGACGGCTTTAAAAACAGCTTAGCTAAGAGCAGTCGGTTTTTCTCACCACCGGATAACGCCTTAACAGGCGTACGAGCACGTGCTGGTGGAAATAAGAAGTCTTGCAAGTAGCCTAATACGTGTCGGCTTCGACCACCGATAGATACTTCTTGCTTACCTTCAGCAACGTTATCTTGAACAGTCATTTCTTCATCAAGTTTTTCTCGATACTGATCAAAATAAGCAACTTCTAAATTAACACCTTGTTTAATTTTTCCGCTGTCTGCTGATAATTTACCAAAAAGTAGCTTTAATAACGTTGTTTTACCAATGCCATTCGGGCCTACTAAACCGACTCTATCTCCGCGCATCACCAATGTAGAAAAGTCTTTCACAATTGGCTTGTCTTTAAATGCATGATTTACAAAGTTTGCTTCAAAAACTAACTTGCCAGAGCGCTCAGCAGATTCAATGTTAAAGTCCGCTTTACCCACTTGCTCAATACGCTGCTTTCGCTCAACACGTAGCGCTTTTAACGCACGAACACGACCTTCATTACGTGTTCTACGCGCTTTGATCCCCTGCCTTATCCAAGTCTCTTCTTCAGCGAGTTTTTTATCAAACAACGCATTTTGAGCCTCTTCGACTTTTAAATCATGGGCTTTTTGCTCGAGATACTTAGCATAGTTACCAGGGTATGAAACCAGCTTACCTCTATCTAAATCTAAAATACGTGTCGCTACTGCTCTAATGAACGCACGATCGTGAGAAATAAACACGATGCCACCTTTGAAATCTTTCAAAAATGACTCTAACCATTCCACACTTGCCATGTCCAAGTGGTTAGTCGGTTCATCAAGTAGTAATAGGTCTGGGTCACTGACAAGCGCTTTGGCTAGCGCAACCTTTCTCAGCCAACCACCTGAAAGCTTTTCAAGGCGCATTTGCGCGGTCAACTGAAGCTGGCTTAGAACCAAATTAATTCGGCTTTCAAAACGCCACGCATCTGCTGCTTCAATTTCAGCTGATAACCGTTCAAGCTTATTCAACAAACTGTTAGATTGGTCTGTTTGGAGCGCTTCGCTGACATGGTTATATTCAATTAAAAGACTCGCGACATCCGGTAAACCTTGAGCCACGTAATCAAAGACACTGCCCTGCGCCCCTTTTGGTGGATCCTGTTCAAGGCGTGATACTTTAAGACCTGTAAGACGGTTTATTTCACCATCATCTAATAACACCTGCCCATCAAGTACTTTCAGTAAGGTTGACTTACCAGCACCGTTTCTACCAACAATACAGACCCGCTCACCGGCTTCAATCAAGGCATCTGCATTGTCTAGTAGCGGATGAGAACCAAAAGCAAGTTGTGCTTTAGCAATTCTAATTAAATCCATCTTCTTGTATTAACTCTTGAATTTGTTGTTGGGTAAATGGCCAGTAGAGCAATTTACCTGTTTTTATATTTTTAATTACTGGAATAGAAGTTTGAAATTGCGACATCAAACTTTCATCATCCAAGATATCTTGAAGGTGAATGTCACCGCTTGAAAGCACAGACACAGCATAATCGTGTGCCTGTTCACATAAATGACATCCATCAGTGTGATATAAAACCACTTTAGCCATGTGTAATAAGCCAGCTATTGTGGATCTGTTTATTGCGTTTAAAGTCTGGAGATAATGTTTCCGTTGAGATATTTTCCGCTTTCAAGCCCAACCCCATCAGTGCAACTTCATCCATTTTAAAACCGCGCTTGTTATTAGAGAACAGTAGCACGCCATCAGGACTTAGAATGTTCTTCACCCAAGTTAATAATTGGATATGGTCACGTTGAACATCAAACACGTTTTTCATTCTCTTTGAGTTTGAAAAGGTAGGCGGATCTAAGAAAATTAAATCGTATTGACCCTTAGCATGTTCTAACCATTTCAAACAATCCGCTTGCTCGAATCTAAAACGTGGATTTTTAAGGTTATTAAGTGCAAAGTTTTCTTCAGCCCATTTAAGGTAAGTTTTTGACATATCAACAGTAGTAACCGACTTTGCACCGCCGAGTGCTGCGTGAACTGACGCAGAGCCCGTATAAGCAAACAGGTTTAAAACGCGTTTGTCTTTTGAGTTTTGTTGGATAAATCGACGTGCAAGACGGTGATCTAAAAACAGACCCGTATCTAAATAGTCATACAAATTAACTTTAAATTTTGCACCGAACTCTTCAATAACTTGATAACGATTTTGCTTCTCATATGAAGTATATTGCTCATCACCACGCTGTTTTTTTCGTACCTTAACCGCTAAGTTGCTCGGCGAAATATCTAGAGTTTCGGCAGTTAAAGAAATCACATCTTGTAAACGTTTATCCGCAACGTCGGTGTTGATTTCTTTTGGTGCTGCGTATTCAAAGATAACGGCGTTGTCACCATATACATCTACAGCGACGTTATATTCAGGGATATCAGCATCATACAAACGATAAGCCTCAACAGACTCTTTTTTCAACCAACTTTTTAGGCCCTGCTTATTCTTTTTAAGCCTGTTAGCAAATGCACGAGATTGCTCAAAATGCAGTTCTGAAGCTTGTTGGTTCTGCGCAACTTGCTTTTCATTCAGCTCATACATATACA
This sequence comes from Pseudoalteromonas sp. MMG033, assembly GCF_057197785.1. Classification (NCBI taxonomy): domain Bacteria; kingdom Pseudomonadati; phylum Pseudomonadota; class Gammaproteobacteria; order Alteromonadales; family Pseudoalteromonadaceae; genus Pseudoalteromonas; species Pseudoalteromonas sp. MMG033. Next base: position 3,724,591 of record NZ_CM170070.1, on the reverse strand, counting down.
AGGTGACATCGATTGGACCATTCTTGAACTTATAACGCTTTTTAGACGCTAGCTTAAATAATCTAAATAACTCATCGTCAGTACCAAGCAGTGCAGCGTTCCAATCGCGATAATGCTTTTTGAAGCTCACACCCATATTACGATATAGGTTAATCAATTCAGCCATTGACCCCAAGCGCTCACCATACGGTAAGTTACTTAGAATTGTACCTGGGCGCTTTGCGACAGACTGCAACTTGCCCGCATCCGCTTCTTTAAATTGGATTAGTTCGCCAACACCTGCACGGTTTGCATTAGACTTAGCTGTGTCTAACACTCTTCCATCAATATCATGGCCAATTAGCCACAATTTAGAATCGACTTTTTCCGCTTTAAGCTCTTTTTGGATTTCTTTGAATTTGGCTTCTCTAAAGCTCGGTAGACGCTTAAAAGCAAATGCTTTATGCAAGTTTGTTGGCAGCTTTAAAGCCATACTCGCGGCTTCAATTAACAATGTTCCAGAGCCACAACAAGGGTCAAACAAAGGCTTTGATGTATCATTCAGCCAGCCACTTCGAGTAACAAGCGCTGCAGCTAGGTGTTCACGAATTGGGGCTTTACCCTGTTTGGTTCTATAGCCACGGTCAGACAATCTTGGACCTGAATAATCAAGATATAGTGCAATTTTTTGCTTATTAAGCTTAGCAATAATTCGAACATTAGCGTCTTGTTTATCTACGGATGGACGTTGCTCATAAAGATCTTGGAAATAATCAACAACGGCATCTTTAATGACCAAACCCGAGAACTGCGTATTTTTTAATTCTTTATTCGTGCCATTAAACTCAACAGCAAAGGTCTGTGACGGGCCAAACCACTCTTGCCAGCCTTGGAAACGAGCAAACTTATACAGGTCATCTTTATTTTTAATATCTTCATGCTCATCAATTAATAACATAACGCGCGTTGAGTATCGCGTCATCATACAAAATTTCTGAGCGGTAAGATTGTCGGCTTCAAAGCGAACCGAACCAATGCTTTGCTTAGTAACTTTAATTTCGAAAGATTGAAGTTCTTCGACTAGTAGATTTTCGATGCCAATCGATGTAAGCGCAATAAACTGCAATGTGATAACCCTGTAATTTCAATTGACGCGAGTATAACACAGCTATGTACAGACTGGGATTGGATTAAGCCCTTCTACTGACTTTATTACTCGCCAATACAGGGTGAATGCGATCGTTTAAAACCTTGATGGCCTGAAACTGCTCTAAACTAATATTTTCATCTAGCTGGAAATTCGCGGTCAGGTTGATACACAAGCTTGCATCGCGTTCGTGATCAACGATTAAACACTCGCCTGTCATAACTTTAGATTTAAGACTAATGACTGCATTACACAAAACTTCATTACCAATATATGCTTGGAAAAACCAACTCTTAGCTTGAACTGGTAATAAATGAAATTTAGCGGCAGTGGCATTAAGTGCAATCTGGCAACATTGCGCTTCTGACCAGACAGAATAAGTACACAAGTAATCAAATACGTTTTGATAAAATGCAGCTTCTTCGACACTAAATGTGGGGCTGGAATCAGAATCAGCAGTAAGCTGGCGCAGACGATAAGGTGTGCAGAGTTGAAGCTCGTCGCCTAAATCAACAAGCAAACGGTTTTGTGCGCGACATTGAAGCCAACGCCACTCTTTTGATGCTTGCAAAATCGCCCTCCGCGTTACTATTAAATTAATTCATCCAGTAACGCGAAGTATATCGCGATTTTTGCAAGTGTAAAAATATTTATAATAACAATTTGTTTAGGATCATTTTGTAATATGACTGATCCTTATAAAGAATTTACGATCCTTTTGATCAATTGTGGTCCTTCGTAAATAAAACCAGTGTACAATTGGACGAGATCTGCGCCTGCGTTGAGCTTTTCTTGCGCAGCTTCAGCGCTGTCAATCCCACCCACACCAATAATAGGCAGCTTGCCTTCTGTAAGGCGTTTTAGTTCTTGAACAACATGCGTTGACTTTTCACGCACAGGACGTCCTGATAAACCGCCAGCTTCATTTGCAAATTCTAAGCCTTGTACTGCGTCTCTTGCTAACGTTGTATTCGTCGCAATGACGCCGTCAATGCGATTAGTTACAAGTGATTCAGCGATTTGCGTTAATTGCACAGCATCAACATCTGGCGCAATTTTAACAAGCATTGGCACTGACTTTTTGTGCTTTTCAATTAAGTCTACCTGCTCATTTTTAAGGCTTTGTAATAAGTCATCTAGCGCTTCACCATATTGCAGATCACGAAGGCCAGGCGTATTCGGTGAAGAGATGTTTACTGTGATGTATGATGCATGTTCAAAAACTTTGCGCATACAATGGATGTAATCATCTTTGCCCTGCTCGTTTGGTGTATCTTTGTTTTTACCAATGTTGATCCCAAGGATCCCGGTATAATTTGAAGCTTTTACGTTAGCAACTAAATTATCTACGCCTTTATTGTTAAAGCCCATTCTGTTAATCACAGCATGTGCTTCTGGCAGGCGGAATATACGTGGCTTATCATTTCCAGCTTGAGGCCTAGGTGTAACAGTACCTACTTCAATAAACCCAAAACCCATTTGGCCAAATGCATCAATACATTCAGCATTTTTGTCTAAACCAGCAGCTAATCCCACTGGGTTATCAAATTCTAAGCCTAAAAAGTTAACTGGCTTTTTAGGAAGAGACTGTGACCAAGCAAGACTTAATGGGGTATTTTTGAAACGGCGCAAATTGCCTAAAGCAAAATCGTGGGCCCATTCCGCATCTTTATTAAACATATAACGACGTGCTAAATCGTAAAACATCGAGACTCCTTAAGTTCCTGGTAACAGTTTGAGGCAAAAAAATACCCCAGCAATTGCCGGGGTATTTTAACGTGTTAATTTTTATTTGGAAGTGTCACAGTTGTGACTTAGTAACATTAATTCTCTTAACGCTACTGAGAACTTCGCAAAGTCATGGTTCTGAGAAGTCTTAAACTCCGCTAGCATTTGCTGCCAACGGTGTAGAAGTGAAGACTGATTATCCATCCACTGATTGATAAGTGAGTCAACTTCACCATCTCCTTCAAAGCTGTTTAGAACAACTTCAGACAATGCACGCTGCTGCCAGTCTAGTTCTTCACGGTATGAAGCACGTGCTAGTGCCTGCCAGTGGTTAGCCACTGGTTGAGCAGTGATTTGGTCTAGGAACCAGTGTAGGCCCATGTTTGCACCTAACTTGAAGTACGTGTTAGATACTACTGAGATATCACGCTTCGCGTTGTTTGCAACTTCTGCAAGATCCATCACTGAGAACAAGCTAGATAGCGATACGATGCGATCTGCTAATGCTTGTGGAACACCTTCTGATGTTAACTCAGCTGCTTTCTCAGCAAGACGCGCACTTTCTTCTTCAACCATGTAAGTTGTCAGGTTAGCGCTTAAGTCTGCAAATGTCGGCGCGAAGAACTCAATTGTTTCTTCAATGCTCAGTGCTTTGTTACGGTGGCGTAAGAACCAACGCGTAACACGACGAACTGTACGACGTAACTGATACAACATTTCTGTTTGTACAGCTGATGGGATCTTGTTATCAAGCGCTGAAATTTCAGCCCATGTTTCTGACATCTCGAATGTCGCACATGCAATTGAGTAACAAAGTGCTATTTCAGCTTCTGTTGCGCCTGTTTCTTCATGCATGCGTATCATGAAGTTCAAGCCCATATCGTTTACGATATTGTTAGCAAGCTTAGTAGCAATGATCTCTTTTCTCAGCGGGTGCTCATCCATTGCTGCGTTAAAGCGGTCACGAAGAGGCACAGGGAAAGAGTTTACTAGTAGCTGACGGTAATAAGGGTTTTCAGTGATTTCATCAACCACTAATGTTTCTTTTAGTACCATCTTAGAATAAGAAACTAGAACAGAAAGCTCTGGACGAGTTAAATCAAGACCCGCTGCAGCGCGCTCTGCTAGCTCTTCATCACTTGGTAAGAATTCAATGTTTCTATCAAGCTTACCGTCTTTTTCAAGTGCGTGGATGAAGCGGATCTTTTCTTTAAGTGTCGCAGGACCTTTTGACTTAGTTACAGACAATGTATGTGTTTGACGGTAACAGTCAGCAAGTACAAGCTCAGACACCTCGTCAGTCATTGCATATAGCAATTCGTCACGTTGTTTCTTCGTAAGGTCACCTTCAGCAACTAGACCATTAAGTAAAATCTTAATGTTTACTTCGTTATCTGAACACGCAACACCACCAACATTATCGATAAAGTCAGTGTTAATGCGACCGCCTTTAGCTGCAAACTCGATACGACCAAGTTGGGTAGAACCTAAGTTACCGCCTTCACCGAAGATCTTAGCACCAAGCTCAGAGCCATTAATACGTAGTGCATCATTCGCTCTGTCACCTACATCCGCGTCACTTTCGTTTTTCGCCTTGATATAAGTACCGATACCACCATTCCAAAGTAGATCAACTGGCATCATTAGAAGCGCTTTAATCAACTCATTTGGTGTCATGCTTGCTTTTTTAGTACCAAGCATTTTCTTAATCTCTGGCGTTAGTGTGATTGACTTCGCTGCACGAGAGAAGATACCACCACCTTGAGAGATTAAGCTTGCATCATAGTCTTCCCACGATGAACGTGGTAATTCGAACATACGTGCACGCTCTTTGTAAGAGCTCACTGCATCTGGGTTTGGATCGATGAAGATGTGCATGTGGTTAAATGCAGCAACTAAGCGCGTGTGCTCAGATAACAACATACCATTACCGAATACATCACCTGCCATATCACCAATAGCAACGGCTGTGAAATCAGTTGTTTGACAGTCAATATCCATTTCACGGAAGTGACGTTTAACTGACTCCCAAGCACCTTTAGCTGTGATACCCATCTTCTTGTGGTCGTAACCAATTGAACCACCAGATGCAAATGCATCACCTAGCCAGAAGTTGTATTCATCAGCAATACCGTTAGCAATATCTGAGAATGTCGCTGTACCTTTATCGGCAGCTACTACTAAGTATGGGTCATCTTCATCGTGACGAACGACGTCTACAGGTGGCACAATGTCACCGTGAATGATGTTATCAGTGATGTCTAACAGGCCACGAATGAAAATTTTGTAGCACTCTTGACCTTCACGGAAGAAACCTTCACGGTCATTTGGCAACTGTTTACATACGAAGCCGCCTTTAGAGCCAACAGGGACGATTACTGTGTTTTTAACCTGCTGTGCTTTAACAAGACCAAGCACCTCTGTGCGGAAGTCTTCGCGACGGTCAGACCAGCGTAAACCACCACGAGCAACCTTACCACCACGTAAGTGAACACCTTCGATACGCGGAGAGTATACAAAGATTTCAAATGCAGGTAATGGCAACGGCATTTCAGGAATTGCGCTTGGCTGAATTTTGAATGAAACGTATGATTTGTTAGAGTCATCCGCTTCTTTTTGGTAGAAGTTCGTTCTTAGCGTCGCATCAATCATTGCTACGTACAGACGAATAATACGGTCATCATCTAGGTTCGCTACACTTTCCAACTCGTGGTAGATTTTCTCTACTAGCTTATCAAGTGACTTTTGCGCAACTTTTGTTTGTGGGCAGAATTTCTTCTCAAACAACTCAACCAATTGGTTTGCGATGTGAGGATAATGCTCGAACGTATTTTCGATGTAAGACTGTGAGAAAGTCACACCAATCTGGCGCATATATTTAGCGTATGCACGAAGGATAGATGCTTCACGGCCCGTAGAACCCGCTTTTAAAACTAAACGGTTGAAGCCATCATTTTCTAGACGGTTGTTCCAAACGTTGATAAGTGCAGCGCGGAAACGTGCTGATACTTTATCAAAATCTGCTAGCCCTTTGCTGTCTAACAGCATAGAGAAGTCCATGATCCAATTTACTTGACCATCACTTGTCTTAACAGCAAACGGAGTTTCACCGATTACGCGTAAGCCAAAGTTTTCTAGCATTGGCATCACGTCTGATAGGTGAATTGGCTCATCTTTGTGGAATAAGCTTAAACGCACGATTTGTGAATTCGCTTCTTCTTGAGGTCGGTAGAACAACATTTCAAGTTTGTTCTCATCGCTCAACTTCTCAAGTTTTGAGATGTCAACGACAGCAGCGCTTGGCAATACTTCGTCTTTATATGCACGAGGGAAAGCCGTTGCATATTTGCGGTTTAACTCGTTACCGCGTGCTTCACCTTCGCCCGCAAGCAAAGCTGTTTGTAGTTTATCTTCCCAAGTACGGGCAGCTTCTACTAAATTATTTTCGATTTCTTTCACGTTGTACTTAATGTTGTTGTCAGCTACACGAACAATGTAATGCGTTCTTGCTAATGTAGACTCTGAGAAAAATGTAGTGAACTCAACTTTTTCGTTAGACCCAAAGGCATCGCCTAACAGTTTCTGAGTTTCGCGACGAAGCGCGGTATTGTATCTCTCACGCGGTACATAGACCATACAAGAGAAGAAACGTCCATATACGTCTCTTCTAACGAACAGACGACACATATCACGCTCTTGGGTTTGCAATACACCCGTTGCAACATCTAATAACTCAGATTCACGAGCCTGCACTAGCTCGTCACGTGGATACGTCTCTAAGATATTAAGCACTGCTTTGTAAGCGTGAGTTCCTTTAGCAAAATCACACTGCTCCATGATGCGCGCAATTTTACTCTTTAATACAGGAACGTCAGAAGCACTGTTATTGTAAAAACTTGAAGAGAAAAGACCGATGAAACGATCTTCACCAATCACATTGCCCTCTTTATCAAAACGCTTAATACCAACATAATCAATGTGTGCTGGACGATGAACGCGAGATTGAGAGTTTGTCTTGGTTAAGATCAATAAGTTTTTACTGCGAGCTTCAAGGCGCGCTACTTCTGGAAGTTCTGATAACAGACGACTACTTTCAGAAGAGTTTTTCATTAGACCTAAGCTTGAACCTGCTACAGGCTTAAGCTCGTAGTCACCTTGAACTGGCACAAGGTCATACTGACGGTATCCCATGAACGTGAAGTTATCACGCGCAAGCCAATCAAGGAATTCAACGGCTTCACTGAGTTCTTGTTCAGAAGAGCTGTGTTTGCGATTAGGAATATCTTCACCAACTGCAACCAGCTTATCTCTGATAAGTAACCAGTCTTCAACCGCAACAGAAACATCTTTTAACACTGATTCTAATTCTTGCGTAAAGTCAGCAATGACCGACTCGTCTGTTTGACGGTCAATCTCAATAAAGAAAACAGTTTTAGTAGATGAAGATTCTTGTTCAGTTTTTAAACCTGAAACAGCTGAGATTTTATCTTCTTGGTCACGGTTGATCTTGAGAGGACAGTGTAAAAGTAGATGCGAAGCAATATTCTTACGGCTTAACGCCATACGTACTGAGTCAACCAAAAATGGCATATCATCTGAAATGATCTCTACAATCGTGTGAGACGATTGCCAGCCATCTTTCGCAACTTCAGGGTTGAATACACGGATTACTGCGTCTTCTGAAGTATTCTTTTCAAGAGAATTCCACAGACTCAGAGCAGCACCGTACAGGTCGCTGTCGTTACGATTAGCCAAGTCCTCTTTAGACATGTTGCTGTACAAGGCTTTGGCGAATGTTTCAACGAGCGACACGTTATCGGCATGAACTTTTTTCTGGATCAACTTGCAAACGTTATCAAGGATAACCGATGCTGGACCTTCACTTTGTGTCATTATGTGTTCCTTAATCTATACCACCTTTGAACGGTAGATTATTTGTACAGCCAATTATTAGCGTGGAGTCCAGAGGATTTTAACCTTTCTGGCGCTAATAAAAAGCTTTTTTGACAAAAACATTTGAGGCTTTTCAGCCAGTTGGTCATATATTCACAAATTGTAGATATAAATGGCCAATTAAGGCCATTTAAGAGCACAATTATTCACACTTTTTTTTCTGGTCTGGCCAGATAAAAGTCCCTATCGCAGGTAATAACAGCACTGCGCCCAACATATTTACCAAGAACATAAACGTGAGCAATATGCCCATGTCTACTTGGAACTTTAATGCAGAGAAAATCCACGTACTCACACCTATGGCCAAGGTAATACCTGTGAACAATACAGCGCTTCCTCGTTCAGCCAATGCATTGCGATACGCAGCCGACAATGGCATGCCCTGCTTTAATTGGTTCATCATTGACGACAAGATATAAATTCCATAGTCGACACCAATACCTACACCCAATGCAATCACAGGTAACGTGGATACGGTTAAACCAATCTCAAGCTTAACCATCAGCGCTTGCGCCAAGGTCGAAACAATATACAGAGGTAAAACAACTGCGACTGTTGCTCTTATACTTCTAAAGCTGATAAGGCATAAAATAATCACCGCACCATAAACATAGATCATCATTGGTAATTGTGCAGCAGCGACAGATTCATTTGTTGCTGCCATCACACCAATTGGGCCAGATGCGAGCTTGAAGCTTACACGGTCTGTTCCTTCTTCTTGAGCAAACAGTTTAATTTGCGACACAACATGGTCAATAGTTTCAGCTTTGTGATCGTCCATAAAGATGATAATCGGCATCACAGAACAGTCGCCATTCAATAAGCCCGTGCTCGTTTCCACGCGAGAAGTCGCTTGAACTAGAGACGCACCATTTCTAGGCAAGGTTTGCCATTTTAAGTTGCCTTCGTTGTAGCCTGCATTGACAGCTTGTGCTACAGAACTCAATGAAACTGCGGATTGCACACCGTCTAAGTTTTCCACTCGCCACTGAAAACGACTTACTCTATCCATGGTATCGTGTTCAGTACATGCCGCTGGGTATGCTTCTACTAAGACTTTTAAAATATCCGAAGATATCTCATAGCGATCTGAAATTAAAAAAGTATCTAGGTTATAGCGCGCATCTTCATGCAGCGCCGGTGCACCAGCATGTAAATCACCAATACGCATGTCTTTTGACTGCCAATAACCAAATGCAAACAGTCCAGCTGATACAAGCAAAATAACCGCGGCATATCGTCTATCCGTCGCTAAAACAAGGCTTTCTCTTAGCTTAGTGAACACACTATTCGCTTTGGCTTTACCATCATCAACGCGATGCATTTTTGACGACCTAAAGTAAGAAGCAAGGACAGGCAATAAAATTAGGTTCGTAAAGATGATAACAGCCACACCTAAGCTTGCTGTGATGGCAAGCTCTCTGATAATACCAATATCAATAGCAAGTAAAGTCATAAAGCCAATCGTATCGGATAACAGCGCGATACCGCCCGGAATAAGCAACGCTTTAAAGCTTGCTTCAGCAGCCACCTTACTGCTCACGCCTTCAGATACCTTTTTACCAATGGCGTTGATCATTTGCACACCATGGCTTACCCCAATTGCAAAGACCAAAAATGGCACAAGAATAGACATTGGATCTAAACCAAAGCCAAGTACAGATAGCAAACCTAACTGCCAAACTACCGCAATTAACGAACAGGCAATAGGTAACAATGTCAGTTTAAAGCTTTTGCAAAATAGCCAAACCATGATGAAAGTGAATAAAATGGCGATTGTAAAAAAGAACACAACATCTTTTGCACCATCAGCAATATCCCCTGCCATCTTGGCAAAACCAATGATATGAATTGATACTTTATCTGTGCTTAAAGGTTCGCGGATCTCCGACTCTAATTTTTTTGCAAATGTGAGCGTGTCTAACTTTTGCTGTGTTTGCGGATCTGTCTCCATAAGCTGAGCAGATACCATGGCACAAGAATAGTCACTCGCTACCATGCGGCCAACCACTTTGGCTTTTTCAATATTCTGCTTCACTACAGCAAGACCTGTTGCATCAGCTGTGAAGTTCGCAGGAATAATTGGGCCACCTGCAAAGCCATCTTCAACGACTTCTACAAATCGTGCACTCGGTGCAAAAATAGAATTTACCAATGGACGATTCACGCCAGGAATAAAGTAAAGTTGGTCATGAACCGCTTTTAACTGCGTAAAGAATTCAGGATTAAAAATATCACCATCTGCATCACATACAGAGATTAAAATACTGTTCGCACCACCAAATTGTTTTTCATGCTTTAAATACACCTTCATGTAATCATGGTTTAAAGGTATATTTTTATTGAAAGATGCATCAAGCTGAATATGTGTAGACTTATAACCTAAAAAGACCGTCGCTAGCGCAAACAGCGCTATAACCATAAAACGATGCCTAAAAACGACATACACTAGTTGATTTAAAATAGACTGCATTAGCGATCAACCTCGATTGTTTGAATACCCTCTTCTGTAGCAAGCACAAGTTGACCATTGTGCAGCACACCTGAAAGAATAGATTTACCGTTTTTCAGCTGTTTTGTTTTCACATTTTCACCCTCTACAGTAAAAACGAAACCGCTGTTCGCCAGCATAATTTGTGCAGTATCAGTTGAAACAATACTGTTAATCGTTGCGGCTTTTTCCACATTGATAGGTGAAAAAGAGACGTCTTTACTATCAGAAATAAATGTGTTGCCACGTAAGCCTGCTGCAATAAGCTGTTCTTTTTTGTTTTTGTTTACAGCAAACAGTGAGCCTGAATAAAATTCGTCAATTCTTGTCCATGTTGTACCTAAATCACGGCTTACCGCAAATAGACCCATCTCACCAACAAGAAAAATATCGTTGCCGTCAATCAGCATTCGATTGAAGTGAGGTAAAATAAATTGCGTTTCTTCTTCATACGCCTGCGGATCGTCTTGCTTTAGTTCAGCTAAATACTCAACGTCATCAGGGTGTACAAACTCGTTTAAAAAGCGTTTAGTCCAGCTTTTACCGCCATCTTGTGTTTGATACATCATGCCATATGCACCAATTGCGAAACCTTGCTTATCATCTACAAACTCAATATCTAAACAAGGTTTTTCTATATCAGGCAAGTACTGTTGGATTTGCCAAGAGACGCCACCGTCGGTGGTATTTAAAATCGAAGCGTCATGACCACACGCCCAGCCTCTTTTTGCCGATGCAAATTCCACCGCAGTTAAGAGAGATTGGATTGGTACATGCGCTTGCTCCCAACTTGAACCATCATCACTGTACACTATTGTCCCATGCTTCCCTACGGCAACAAGTTTCTTTCCGCTATTGGTAATATCAGTTAGCAAGGTTTTCTCTGGGTGTGCAACTCTTAACGCTTCTGAGGCGCTGCCAATAGCTTCACTTTGCATAACGAACACTGCAATCGAGGTTGCAATTAACTTCTTAATCATTATGAATACTCAAATAAAAATGTCGTGAATGACTGGGGGGATAAAACTGGACATATTGATGTCCAGTTTTAATAGAGTGTAGAAAGACCAAATTAATTGATCCCGAAAGACGTTATATTAACGTCTTCCCTCTCGACGAAGTGCACTTTGAGTAAACTCATTGTCTTGGAATGACTGTGTAAAGTCATACATTTTCTCTTCGTTGTCTAGGCCGATTGCTAGATAACGACGAGAGTTTAAGTCGTGGTATACGTCTAGTGTACTCCAATGAGTCGGTACGTCGTAATAGTTAATACCGTGTGCCATCGCAACGCGGTACATTTGATCACGGTTGTCGTACAAGTCCGCTACATGAATTTGCCAGCTATCTTCATCGATGAAGAATACACGCTTTTTATAAATGTGACGTGTTCCCTCTTTAAGGTTCGCTTCAACAACCCATACACGGTGCTTTTCATAGCGAACGTGCTCTGGGTTAATATGACCGGCTTTCAAAATATCTTCATACTTCAAAGAGTCGCTATGTAATTTATAGCTGTTGTACGGAATGTACATCTCTTTTTTGCCTTTTAACGTCCAGTTATAACGGTTGGGAGAGCCGTTGAACATGTCAAAGTCATCTGTTGTACGTAAGCTATCAGACGCAGTTCCTGGTGCATCATATGCAACGTTAGGTGCACGACGAACTCGACGCTGACCTGTGTTGTACGTCCATGCTTGTCGTGGTGTTAAAATTTGGTCCATTGTTTCGTGCACAAGTAATGCTGTACCCGCCAATCGCGCAGGCTCAGTTACCTTTTGCTTGAACTTAAATAACACATTAGATTTTTGTAGCTCTTCTGGCGTCGCACTTGGATCTGAATACTTAACCAGTAGCTTCTCATCAAAGCCAATGATGTTATAAGAGCCAGAAGCCGTTGGCATTGCCTGACCACCGTTACGCGCAATAGACAAGCCACGATATCTTAATAAGTGATTCCAAATCGCTTCTAAGCCATTTTCTGGAATTGGGAATGGAATACCAATCGCTGTATTTTTAATCCCGTTACCGCCTTCAATCAGCTCAGCCGTTGATGCATATTTTTTAGTCGCATCGTATACAAACTGAGGATAAGCCGCACTGCGTCGCGTTTGATAGATATTCATCTTAAACGTATCAGGGTACGTTTCAAATAAAGCTATCTGGCCAGGGCTCAAGTTATCTTTATATTTATCAAGATTGCTCTTATCGATAGTAAATAAGATCTTGTCGTCCGCATACGGATCTGGGTGGTGCATACCAGGCTTAAAGTTTGCAGGTGGCTTAGTTATACCACCAGTCCAAGCAGGGATTGAGCCATCAGCATTACCTGCAACTTCAGCGCCGATTGGTGATAAATCTTTACCTAAGCGATCAACCTCTTCAGATGTCATTTTCGCTAAAGCAACTGGTGCAGCCATTATTGTCATTATTGATGCTGCTAGTAGTGTAGGTTTTCTAAACATATCGAAAGCCCTTAAATTGAATACTTAATATTAAATGATACAAAATCGCGATCTGAGAATGTGTTTGTCGCACCACCGCCCCAGAACGTGTTGTACCCTAGATCAAATGACCATGCATTTTGATAGCTAAAGTTAAGGTTCACACCCATCGACTTTCTATCTTCAACAAACAAGAACATTGGATCTGGTGTGGTTCCGTTTACGTCATGTGAAAACACAACTCGTGGTGAGAAGTTTACACCTGAGAATAAATTGTTGTATTCACCTTTGGCGATAAGACGGTAACCCCATGAAGAAGCCGTTGGGAATGGGTTAACTTCAGGGCCATTAGACACTGCTTGGTGGATCAAATCGTAGTTACGACCTTCTATTCCCTCAATTGTGCCGCTTCGACCAGTACCCGCAACATTCAGACGTAATTCATCATAAGAAGGCATGTCTTTAATCGTAACAGCACCTACTTCACCGACAACCGCCCAGCTATCCGCGCCAAGTGATGGACCGAATAAATGCGTTGCTGTGAATTGTAGCTGCATCGTATCTTTCAATACGAAACCTTGTGCCACTTCGCCAGGCTGAACATAAGACACATCATTACCTTGGCTTAATTGAGAGAAGCCTTCAAAATCTTCGCGAATGCCTGCTGCAGCTAACTGCTCAACCATACCAGCATATAAAAGCTCTACATCATCAATTTGAAGCGGCTCATCTTGACGGTAAGCAAATTCACCAGAGAAAGCTGTCTCACCAATTGCCGTGTTAAAGCTCAAGCCATAAAGTTTAATGTCTTCTGGATAAACAATAACCGCTTGCGTGAACGCGTTCAGGTTCGTGATATTGTCTTCAGTGATCTTATTATTCTGAATATAGTTAAGATCCTGCATTATCGCACCGGTAGTAAAGTTGGATGCTTTACCAGAAATAAGCGGTCTGCGGCTGTGATAATTAATATGATAAAGCGCGATTTCAGTATCGTTCAATTCTGGAACGAACATGCCTAAACGAATACCAAATTGGCCACTGTCATCAGCATCTGTTTTACCCGCGTCACCCTTACCTTTTAACGCAACTCTTGTTGGGTAAGCAAGGTACATAGACGATAGCATTTGCAATGCATCAGGGCTGCTCAATACGCTTTGATCTGTGACGTCTAAACCTTGTGCAGCAAGTGCACCAACCCAGTTAGACTGCAAAGAATTTAAAGCTTCAGTTAGATGATGTAAGTCGATATCTGGGTTTGAAGTGAAACCAAGCTGTACATTTTGCGAATAACCATTAGCTGATGCAAAATCATTCGTCGAAAAATAACTACCTGTCGCTGGCAAGCGAGTCTCATGCCACTGATATTGATAAAATGCTTCTAACGTGACATTTTCAGTAATGCCCAATGAAGCCCAAAGCATACCAACAGGAATGAATGCTTCTTTTAACTCAGAGCCCGGCGCTTTTAAACGGTCAATATCAACAGGGTTTACGTTAATACCATGCGATATTAATGTACTTTCACCCCAGTTGATCACTTGCTGACCTAGACGAATAGACAGCGGATTATTGCCATCGTTTAAATCAAAATCAGCCCATACAAATGCATCTAACAATCTAGCGTCAGAACAAACCTGTTCTTTTGTATCATCATCTGCACATGGGTCTACATGTTGGCCAGACACTGGGTTACGGTAAGCAAAATCACCGTCTTCCATCGCAAAGTCATAGAAGTACATAAAGCGAGAGAAGAAACCATAATTATCTTTAGTGATGGCAAATTCGTGTGTGCCTTTTAACTGTTGAGAAAAAGTATCACCAGCGTCAAAGTTTAAGTTGCCTGCATCACCATTGTTAGAGTAAGCACCTTCCTGGCTCCAAACTTGTGAAGAAGAGTACAAGGTATTGCCCGTTGAGGCATTGTACCCACTCCAATTAAACCTAGGGTGGTTACTCTTACCGATAATTCCAAAGTCTCGGTCTTCAACACGAATACTTTGTCCATATGAGAACGTTGAATCGAACGTTATCTCAAAATCACCGACTTGGAAATTAGCGGCTTGCGCATGCATGCCAACCGTTCCGAAAATGGCTGCTCCAAGTCCAAGCATAATCTTGTTCTTAGTAAAGCGCGCTTTTTTTATCATTATTTCTCCCCCTTATGGCGGGTAAATCTAATCAAGTTATTGTTTTTTGTTGTCGTAACGATAGAAGCGAAAATCGAAAATTACAAATTTTACGCGTTCGTTCGGTGCATTTTTAACTTTTTAGCCCGTCTTTTAACCTTGGTAAGACGTCTTACCAGAATAGTTATAACACGTAATTTAAGTTTAAAACAAACCGAATTAACAAAAATACTTTATCCCACAAAGCCTTTTTAGAGCTTATGTCACCTTTTCAAGTGCGATAAATCGGTTGCTACCGTCAAGCTGTAATCTAAAACGCCCATTCACACCAATGCTGGATACAAACCTTCTGATGTGTGCTGCTGGAAAGCGAATCCGCTTCCCACCATCTTCCACAACCTGAATAGATTCAATATCCCCTTCATAATAAGCAAGGCACTGCTCATGGGTCAGCCTTAAATAAAAGTAATATTCTTGCATGTATCAGTTTAATGCTCTATCAATTTTCTCATATAGATCATCACTTAAGTCTGAAATTCCTGCTAAACGCTCAAGTTGTGCTCGCATCTTTTCTTGTCGGCCTTCATCAAAGCGCTTAAAAGATAAAAGTGGAGTAATAATTCTTGATGCATTTTGTGGGTTAAGTTCGTTAAGCTCAGCGATTAAGTTACCTAATAATTCATAGCCTTTACCGTCAGGTCTATGGAATTGTTTTGGATTCATCCTTGCAAAAGTACCAACCAAAGATCTCACTCTATTGGGATTGGACTTATCAAAGCATGAGTGTTCATACAATGATAGGATCACGTCTATGCACTTATCTGACTGACTTGTTGCGTGCAGTGCAAACCATTTATCCATGACAAGTAGATCATGATTCCATTGTGTATCAAACTCTTGCATTAATTCTGTTGACAGTGGATGCTGAGCGTTTAGCGCACTCTTTAACCCACCAAGCTTCGTTGTCATATTCGAAGAGCTGGCCTGCTCTTTTAACCAGTCAGATACATTTACCGTCGTGAGTGACAGATAGTAGAGACTCTTATTACGTAGTGCCCTGATCGCCACATCTTCAGCACTTAACCCACCGCAGTCCTTAACGCTTTGATAGAATTCAACTAACTGAGTTTCTAATAAGTCTGCAATTTGTCGCTCAAGACGTTCAATTGCTTGGCATAAAGCATCAACAGGCACAATATCGTAACCACCTGACAGTGTGTCAAAGTTTGGCACTGAAATGTACTCAGCCAAAATGGCTAAATCATCTGGCTTATTTTCAAATAGGCTTTCTAGCACAGAAGATAACTCACCAAACATAGTTTGATTATTATCTTCAGAGCCGACATAGGCGCGTATTTGCTGAGTAAACAATATTTGCATCGCTTCCCATCTTGCATAATAGCTTGATGCATATTTTGCAATATGACTCAGCTGAGACAAGGAATATTCATACTCAAGTAAACACGGCGCAGAAAAGTCCTCTAATAGAACAGGTGTTGGTACTGAACCGATATCCTCAAACACAAAAGTTTGCTTTTCTTCAGTTAACTCTAGTACTTTACCTTGCTTTAAAGGTGCGCCCTTAAGAGCAATCGCTTTGCCATTTTCATCAAGTAATTCAATCGCTACGGGGATATGTAGAGGCTCGGTCACCGGATCGTTCTTTGCGTGAGTCTGGGTGATGTCTATTTGATATGTTTTTGCTTGTGCGTCATATTTGGTTTTAACATGTAATGTTGGCGTACCAAATTGTTGATACCACAATTTAAACTGACTCAGATCAGTATTTGTTGCATCAGCCATGGCATTCACAAAATCATCGCACGTTACAGCTTGGCCATCGTGACGTTCGAAATATAACTTCATACCTTGCTGGAAGCCTTCCTCAGAAAGCAAGGTATGCATCATGCGGATCACTTCAGCACCTTTATTGTAAACAGTCACCGTATAAAAGTTATTCATCTCTATCACTTTTTCAGGGCGGATAGGATGCGCCATAGGGCCCGCGTCCTCTGCAAACTGATGCGTACGCATCGCATTCACAGCATCAATTCTATTTAATGCTCTAGAGCCTAAGTCACTGCTAAACTCTTGATCTCTAAATACAGTCAATCCTTCTTTTAAACTTAGCTGAAACCAATCACGGCAAGTTACACGGTTACCGGTCCAGTTATGGAAGTATTCATGACCAACAATGGATTCAATAACGTGATAATCTCTATCCGTCGCTGTTTCTTGATTAGCAAGTACACAAGCACTATTAAAAACATTCAGGCCCTTGTTTTCCATTGCGCCCATATTAAAGAAGTCGACTGCTACAATCATGTAGATATCAAGGTCGTATTCTAAATTGAAACGCTCCTCATCCCATTGCATCGACTTCTTCAAAGACGTCATCGCATGAGGGGCTTTTGACAAATTTCCCTTGTCGACGAATAACTGCAGCTTAACCTCACGACCGGTTTTAGTCACAAACTTATCTTCAAGGGTATCAAAATCACCTGCTACCAGCGCAAATAGATAAGATGGCTTCTTAAACGGGTCTTCCCAAATGACGAAGTGCCGCCCGTCTTCTAGCTCTCCCAAATCAACTTGATTACCATTGGAGAGTAAAAACGGAAATGATTTATCCCCTATTACGGTAACTCTATACGTCGCTAATACGTCAGGCCTATCGAAGAAGTAGGTTATTTTCCTAAAGCCTTCAGCTTCACACTGCGTGCAATATGCACCATCAGAAAGATATAACCCTTCAAGTGACGTATTCTGTTCAGGGGCAATCTCAGTCTCTATTTCGAGGGAAAAGGATGCAGGCACAGAGTTGATCTTTATCCCATCAACTAGCTGGGTAAAATCAGAGTGTGGCTGGCCATCAACTTTGAGTGAAATAAGCGTTAAATCAACGCCATCAAGCTGAACATATGATTGCGCACCATTCGCTTGCAATTCATACTTTGCGATTACACGGGTTTTTAACGGTGATAAGTTAAATGTAAGGTCAATATGGTCCACTTGGTGACTTGGTGGCTGATAATCTGCCAATAGTTTAGCTTGCGGTTTTTGTGTCATTAAAATTCCTTCATCGCATAAAATAGCGCAATATGATCAACACCACCTATCCGCCAATCTTTGCTACCTAAATCATGCAAGTGTCTAATATATATACACATGCATCCATTAAGGACACATACATAAGTTAAACGAGATTTTATAATATTAAATGAGGGAAATGTAGCTTGCAAATAAGTTTAGACGGGTTATCTGACTGTTTAGACAATAAAAAAGGCTCCAATATTTGGAGCCTCTCTATTTTAGTCTTGTTCTCTTGGTTTTAGCTTTAATACTTTGACACCAAGATAGCCATAAACGATTGCTAGTAGCGGGTTGATTAAATTAAAGAAAGCGTAAACAGCATAATCTAACGGGTTAATTAATAATACGCTTTGCATATATGCACCACAGGTATTCCATGGTATTAACGGGCTAGTAATCGTTCCTCCATCTTCAAGCGTCCTAGATAAATTAACGCTCTGAAGACCGCGCTTTTTATATTCTTCTTTAAACATTCTACCAGGGACCACTATCGCGATATATTGGTCGGCCGCAACAAGGTTCGTACCAAAACATGTTGCTATAGTTGAAGCAATGAGTGAGCCGGTGCTTTTCGCTATGCGAAGAATACTACGTACAAAGACTTCTAGTAAGCCAGTTTTCTCCATGATGGCACCGAACATCAGGGCAGTCATTATCAACCATGTTGTTGTCAACATGCTAGACATACCTCCACCACTGAGTAAATCATCCATTTTTGCATCGCCAGTTTGCACACTAAACCCATCAAAAAAGGTTGCCCAAATCAGCTTAAACTGCCCAACAAGTTCACCTTGAGACGCATCTATTTGGCTCGCAATCAAATCACCTTGGAAAAGTAATGCCCACACAGCACCTACGACAGCACCAATTGATATCGCTGGAAAAGCCGGCATCTTCTTAATTGCAAGACCAAGTAAAATAACCAGTGGGACTAGCATCAAAATATTGATATTAAAATTGTCTTGTAAAATCGTGCTGATTGCGTCAATTTTACTCGCATCACTTGCAACATCTGCGTTAAAGCCCATTACAATGAAAATAATCAAGGCAATAACAAAACTTGGTACCGTGGTCCATAACATATGCTGAATGTGGTCAAACAAGTCACTGCCCGCCACTGCAGGTGCCAAGTTAGTTGTCTCTGACAACGGGCTGAGTTTATCGCCAAAATAAGCGCCTGATATCACAGCCCCCGCGGTCACAACTGGGTCAAGCCCTAAACCGTTGGCCACGCCTAACAAAGCCACACCAATTGTTGCAGCAGTGGTCCAAGAGCTACCAATACTCATGGCGACAATACCACAGATTAAACAGCTGGCGGCATAGAACCAAGACGGGTTAATGATCTGCAATCCATAATATATCAGTGTCGGGACCGTACCAGATAAAAGCCAAGTCCCGATTAAAGCGCCTACCATGAGCAAGATCAAAATAGCACCCAACGAAATCGTGATACCTTTGATCATCGCTTCTTCAAGCGTTTTCCATGTGAAGCCATTTTTTAAGCCGATTAATGCTGCTGTAAACGTTGCGAACAATAACGCGATTTGGTTTGGTCCAGACGATGAACTGTCTCCATACAGATAAACTGCAGCGCCTAACAAGCTGACCAATACAATGATTGGTATAAAAGCATCCCACGAAGATGCTGTTTTTGGTTGTTTCAAATTTATGTACCCCTCGCACTCATTTTGGTGCGTATTATTATTTGACCGAGTATTTCCACTCTTTTACCAATCCGGTTTGATAATAATTCAACGCGTACTTTTCAGTATCGATTATCAAGACGGATTGATAAACATAGTCTATGTTGTCTTGTTGCGGCTGACGATAATAACAAATTTGCGTTCAGGAGTAACGAAAAAAGGCGCTATTGCGCCTTTTTTCGTAATACCAAACCATTAAATAGGTTTAAATATCGTTCTTTACAATCTTGCCAAAGTTAATCATATCTTGCGTGATTAATGCTGTTTCTTCCAAATACGGGTCTAGCTCCGAAATAACGTCAGGTACATCATCCAAATCTTTGATTGCTTCTAAGCCTAAACGCTTCAAACGTTCATTGGTTCTGGCAAGCGCTCTTTGATCTCTTTCCTCACGCTCTTTCTTTCTTTGCGCTTCGACTAATGAAATTGATACTTCGTTTTCTTTATCTTTATAACGTTTAATGTCGGCGTAAACGTATGAAAACTCAGGTTCTTTCGCTATACGTTTGGTGTGTTTTTCATTTAAATGCGCAATGACCGATGACAAATCATCAATGGTATTGTACTTGGCACGGGCAATACTATCCCACGGCAATGCGTTATCTTCTTGGCTTTCACCCCACTCTTCTGGCTCAATAAAAGACGGTAACAAAATATCTGGGATCACACCTTTATTCTGAGTACTGCCACCATTTATTCTATAAAATTTAGCAATTGTGTAGGTAATACTGCCAAGTGGGTTTTCGAACAAATCGTAAGTTCTTCTCAGCCCCTTATGTTGCTGCACAGTACCTTTACCGAATGTTTGCTCACCGATGACAATTGCGCGGCCATAATCTTGCATTGCAGCTGCAAAAATTTCAGATGCTGAAGCACTATAGCGGTCAACTAACACTGTCATAGGGCCGCTGTAATATGTTTTACCATCTTGATCTTTTTGTACGTCTAGACGATTTTGAGCAGTGTGAATTTGTACGATTGGCCCTTTATCAATGAACAGCCCTGACAGCTTTTTCGCTTCGTAAAGTGAGCCACCGCCATTCTGTCTAAGGTCAATAATAATACCATCAACTTTCTCTGCTTTGAGGGAATTGATTTCTTTAAGTACATCCTCAGAAAGGTTGTTATAGAAACTAGGTATTTCAATTACACCTATCTTACTCGTTAAATCAGAATACTGAGCTTTAAAGACTGATGATTTAGCGGCACGATCTTCTAACCTGATCTTGTCTCTAACTATTTCAACGACTTTCGGGGTACCGTGTGAATCGCTTCCTTTAAGGTATTGTAATCTGACTTTAGTGCCCTTTGGCCCTTTTATCAGATCGACCACGTCATCTAGTCTCCAACCGATAACATCTACAAACTCTTCACCATCTTGGGCTACCCCAATGATTTTATCGTCTGCTTTTATCTGTTCCGTTTTATCAGCAGGCCCACCTGGAACTAAGCTGCGAATAACAGTGTAATCTTCATCGTAACTTAATACTGCACCGATCCCTTCAAGTTCAAGGTCCATATCCATCTTAAATTGCTCAGCTCTGCGAGGAGAAAGGTAAGATGTGTGTGCTTCGATGCTTCTAGCGAATGCATTCATAACAATTTGATATGCATCTTCACTATTGGTTTGAACTAATCGCTTTTGAGCGTTTTTGTAGCGCTTAGTTAAAATCTCTTTAATGCCTTCCCAATCCTTACCCGTTAACTTTAATCGCAAGGCATCAGATTTGACTCTTTGGCGCCAAAACTCATTAAGTTCGGCTTGGTCTTTAGCAAAAACGCCCTCTTCACGGTCAAAGTAAAACGCATCTGGCGTATCAAATTTCATCTCTTTATCTAATAAAGAAATGGCATATTGAAAACGCTCAAAGCGTCTCTGTAAGCTCACATTGAACATTTCAAAAGCAAAGTCTAACTTACCATCAGCTAAGGCTTCATCAAACTTTGCTTTATGTTGTTCAAAACCATCAACATCCGACTGCAAAAAAATAGACTTGTTGTAGTCTAAGGTTTCTACATATCTATCAAAAATTTCTTCTGATAATGTTGAATTGAGTTTAAAACGTTTGTAGTGGTTCTGAGTAAATTTATCTGTCACTCTTTTCGTAGCTGTTGCGTGCTGTAATTCAGGTTTTAGCACAGGTATGTCTTTTTCTGTTACAACGCTATTAGCTGCAAAACACGTGTTTGCAACAAACAATGCAACTGCCCCAATGAGTGGTAAATTTTTACTCATACACTACTCCTTATAGAATAAATAGACTATCAGCCTTTGTCTTAACCTGCATACCAGTTACAAGTTCAACATGTACCTCGTCTTTATTGACTTCAGTAATCGTTGCGTTAACTAGCGCTTGGCCAAGTTTAACTTTTACTTTGTTATTAACCTTGACCTCATTTGCAGGAAGAGGTTCAACTTTTCCAGAGCTTCTGCGCTGCTGTTGTTGAGCTGGTTTCTTATTAACTCTAGGCTTTTTGTTAGCATGGCGTGCTTGGCCAGGCCCTTTTGATTTGTAAGATTTTGTGTCACCGTCATTGCGAGGTCTTTGCGGCTTCTTGCGCTTAGCCATTTTCGCACGGCTTTCTTCTAATGCTTTTTGTGCGTGCTCAACGTGCTCTTGCTCAACTTTCTCAGCTTGACCACCTTCTAAATCGACACGAAACTCATTTTTAGTCACAGCTTCTAAGTAGCGCCAGCTTGACGTGTACTTTCTTAAAGCTTGTCTTACTTGTGTTTTGCTCACTTTATCAGAGCCTTCGATCTTCTCAGCAATATCTTTAAAGATCCCGACCTTAAGTGGCTTGATACCATCCTTTTGTTTAAAACACTGAGGGAATTCTGAGTATAAAAACTCCAGAACCTCATTAATATCTTTTAGCTTGTTTGTGGTTTCCATGTCTAAACCTATTTAAATATCTTCATCAAGTGATGAATTAATATAGTGTGTAACCCAGTCTAAGAGTTCATCCAATTCGGTTTCAATTAAAGCCATGTCACCGCGTAGATGTTCCCAAATACCATTAATAATTTGATCAATTTGCTCACTTCCAAGATCTTCCGGTAATCTTTCCCAAGCGAAGTGGATAAGTTCGTTGAGCGTTTCTGCTACTTGCTCTTCGTCACCTTCCCAATCCCCAACATCAAAATTAGAAAACAAGTAATCTTGTACATTAAGCATATCTTTCATTTTAAAGTGTTTCCTCGAAGCTTTTAACTAACGCCTCTAAGCCCAGTTTATCTTGTTCATCAAACCTTGCCAAACTAGGGCTGTCAATGTCCAGCACAGCAAATATTTTACCCTGCTTATATACAGGTATTACAATTTCAGAGTTAGACGCCGCATCACATGCAATATGACCTGCAAAAGCATGCACATCTTCAACCAGTTGAGTTCTAGCCTCTGACACTGCAGTGCCACAAACGCCTTTACCAACCGGAATACGGATACATGCAGGATTACCTTGGAATGGGCCTAATACGAGTTCATTGTCACCATCCATAAGATAAAAACCTGACCAGTTGATATCTTCCATGTTGGTAAACAGCAAGGCACTTAAATTCGCCATATTAGCAATGTGGTTGTGCTCGCCTTCAATTAACCCTTTTGCCTGTTGATTTAACAGCTCATAAAATTTTTGCTTTTGCATTATTAATACTGAACATTCTTACATATAAACAGTAAAGGTACTCTTTCAAGCCAATAAATGAAACCTTTTCAGAGGAAAAAGTCCCAATTTATCCTCAATCTAACTGCAACTGTTCAATTTACACTCAAAGGAAATGTTATTGCCTTCTGAGACTGCATAAAAAAAGTGCGGATGCAAACGCACTCATAATCGCATTTGCAATGAGTATTGGCCCCGTAGACACTGCAAGCAAGTAAGTAAATGCTGTTCCGCCCAGCAGAGCTGTTGTTGTTAAGGCCGAATACGATAGCTTGTCACGTTTATACAAAAATAAATACGCCGGTAAAACACATAACGCCATGACCATACCCACAATATGTGCATTTGAAATCGCAGTGGTTAGCAGCTGAAAAAAAAGCTGCCCTTCTCCTGTCGAAATATAAAAGTATGCACCTAATACGCAGCCAATGATAAGAGGCGATAACATTGAAACGCCAATTGCAGTTGCGACTTTTTTCATTTCAAATTCCTTACAAGAATATGTCGTTAGTGAAGTCTTCTTTGTAAGTGAAATCCCATCAATAAGACTTTGGTCGCATGCTACTAGATTGAACTAAATATATTTTGAAAGTAAAAAAGCCCAAGCTAACTTAGCTTGGGCTTAATATGGCGGAGAGATAGGGATTTGAACCCTAGATACGCTATTAACGTATGCCGGTTTTCAAGACCGGTGCTTTCAACCACTCAGCCATCTCTCCAAGTTTGTAAAACAACACATCTCAAATGTGATGTTTATTGTAGTGGCGGAGAGATAGGGATTTGAACCCTAGATACGCTATTAACGTATGCCGGTTTTCAAGACCGGTGCTTTCAACCACTCAGCCATCTCTCCGAAATTTTTGATTGAACTGTCTTACTTTATCACTGCAAATCAATCATTATAGTGGCGGAGAGATAGGGATTTGAACCCTAGATACGCTATTAACGTATGCCGGTTTTCAAGACCGGTGCTTTCAACCACTCAGCCATCTCTCCGAAACTTTTATTATGCATAAGCACAATACAAATAGTGGCGGAGAGATAGGGATTTGAACCCTAGATACGCTATTAACGTATGCCGGTTTTCAAGACCGGTGCTTTCAACCACTCAGCCATCTCTCCGCAGCGGGGCGAATAATAGGGAAACCTTTTTAGAATGTGAAGCTTTTTTTTTGCTTTTTTTATCGTTTGGCTAAAATTCAGCTCGTTTGACGACAATTCCAGCTAGCTTGACGAATTTTTTATCAATCTTTTGTTATCTTTGAACTATTTACCTCAAAAAATGGTCTACTATTCGAGAAAGGTTTGCTCAACTATGTAACTCTTGGTAATCTTTGGAAAGTTTAATTATCGGAACATCGTGTTTCTATTAAGGAGCTATAATATGGCGTTCAATCATTCGTACACTACTGAAAAAGCAGTAATGTCAACGACTGAAACAAATAAAGTGCTTAAGAGCACTTACTTTCTTTTAGCAATGACTTTGGCATTCAGTGCCTTAACTGCTGCAATCTCTATGACTATGGCATTACCTAGATTTACAGGTCTTGTCTGTTCTCTTGTTGCTATGGGTCTTATTTTTGTTATCCAAAAGAAGGCAAACTCTTCTTCTGCTATCGGTCTGGTTTTCTTGTTTACAGGTATCCTAGGCTTTGGCTTAGGTCCACTGCTTAACTCATACTTAAACTTACCAAATGGTGGATTACTGATTGCACAAGCACTTGGTTCAACTGCATTGATTTTCTTCGGTTTATCAGCTTATGCGTTGACAACTAAGAAAGACTTCTCTTTCATGGGTGGCTTTTTAACAATTGGTATTTTAGTAACTGTTGGTATTTCTATCGTAAATATCTTCATCGGTAGCCCAATTGTATTCATTGCTATCAACGCTGTGTTTGTATTGCTTATGTCTGCAATGATCTTGTTTGAAACAAGCAGAATCGTAAATGGTGGCGAAACTAACTATGTCCTTGCGACAGTAGGCCTGTTCGTTGCTATCTACAACCTATTCACTTCCCTATTAATGCTATTAGGCGTTATGTCAAGTGATGACTAATCTTATCATTCTGATAAAATAAGCCCCATTAGGGGCTTTTTTTATGGGTTTTCTTTGAGCCAATTCATTATTTCGGTACATTGCGGTCCTTCAGATCATGATACTTTGCAATGTATTGAGCGCTTTGCTCGCGCCACACTCCAACAACAGCACTCGATCAAGTGTATTTTTCTATATCAAGATGCGGTACTCCATGCCACTCAGCATTTTGCGCTTGCAAGCGATGAGCTTCAAGTAAGCACAGTCTGGCAAAACCTTCATGACTTGGGTATACCATTAAAACTCTGTGTTACAGCAGCTGAAAAACGCGGTATCAATATATCCGATACAGGTTTATTTACTGTCGCTGGTTTAGCTGAATTCGCTATGGAAACATGTAAAGCTGATAAGTGGGTGCAATTTAAATGACAAAAAAAGTATTAGTTATCTGTGATGCTTCACCATTTGACAAGCAAATTATCCGCGACAGTTTAGATATGGCTCTGATTTTTGCAGCCATTGATCAAGAGGTAAGCTGGTTATTCAGAGGCTCTTCTGTGCTTGCATTGAAAGAAGGTCAAAAGCCTAACCAACTCGGTATAAAAGACTTTTTGAAACAGCTTAAAACACTCGAGATTTATGATGTGGATAGCATATTTGTGTGCGAGGACGCACTCAATGACTTCTCCATATCAAAAGAGCAATTGGCCATAGACGCAGATGTGTTAAACATAAATCAACAACAAGCGCTGTTAAAAGAGCAAGATCACGTGGTTAAGTTATGAGTTCAATAGTACATATTTTTTCTAAACCGATAAGCTATTATAGCAATGTTGATATGGGTCTAATTAGCCAAACAGATAAAGTGTTGCTTCTGCAAGACGCCTGTTATGACCAATCAAAATTCTTAATTAACAGCCCTGCCCCTATATTTATGCTAGAAACGTGCGCTTTAGCCCGTGGCGTTTTACCTGACAACTCCATCACACTTGTTGATGACTTGAGTTGGATTGACCTTATTGCAAGCAGTGACAAATCTTTAACGTGGTAATTATGTTAGAAGTAAACGATAGAACGATAGAAACAGATAAAGAAGGCTACTTATTAAATCACTTAGACTGGGATGAAAGCCTGGCACCAGTCATTGCATCTGGTGAAAGTATCACATTGACCGATGCACACTGGGAAGTCATTCGATTTGTACGTAGCTTTTATGAAGAATATGGTACTAGCCCAGCGATTAGAATGCTTGTAAAAGCGATTGCTAAAAAGCTAGGTGAAGATAAAGGCAAGAGTATCTACTTATACAAACTATTTCCGAAAGGCCCTGCGAAGCAAGCAACAAAGATTGCAGGTTTGCCCAAGCCCGCTAAATGCATATAAAAAGAGAAGGCTAAGCCTTCTCTTTTTTATCAAAGCTATTCATCTACTGGCCAAGTGAATGGCACATCAGGAACTGATAGTCCTCTTGCTACCACAGATTCAGCAACTGAGAGTGAAGGGTCCGTGGGTGACCACAAGTCTGTTACGAAACTAACACTTGCTGATTCACTGGCAATGTCACCTAAAACACCACTTGCATCAATATCGAATACAAAGCTGGCTGTACCATCATATTCACAAGAATTAGTCGGTGCATATTCAATATTTGCACGATGATCGGTACCTAAATACGTATTCGTCGATGAATCATATTCAAAAAATTGTCTTTGAGTAAAATCTTGTAAGGTGTGGTTATTGTTAGGCCCAGCCCAATTACAAATAAACCCTTGTACCATGCCATCTGTCACATCAATGTCAGTACCATAACCAAAATGCGCTTCGCCGTTTTCTAAAGATGCATCATTAAATCCAATATTTAAGATCCGACTATTTGAATCATTCACACCCGCTTGCCATGCATATGCATAAGCACCCGCTAAACTCGTGAGATTAAAATTCGCACCAAAAATTGCAAAATTCTCACTCCAGCCATCTGGGTTATCGGTATTATGGTATTTGTTTTTCACATCCACTTGTTGGTCACTGTTAAATGCCCCACTAATACCATGACCACAATTGATTGCCGATCTTGATTGCAAAGACATCTGCTCTGCACTTCGTTCGTAAGCTAGGGAACCCACCAATGTGCGTTCATTTTGACTACAATTACCACCGGGGAACTCTATACCTGTTACGCCGACTTCGCCTTCAACTGTAAAGTTTAATAGCCCAGTATAATTCATGGCATCACTACCTGGTGTATGTACCATAGATAACGTAATTCCATAATCTGACCCGGACACTGTATAGGTTAGATTAACGCGATATTCCCACACACCAGAAGCCAGCTCTATGCTCGCAGTATCAAAATTAATATCAGCTAATCCCTTACTATTCATCTGCGTGGTCAAATCAATCGAGCTGCCGTCAGATGGTAAACCCGCACCGTCATCAATAGCTGCTGAGACCATACTCGCCAAAGTCATCAATGCCATTCTTGTTCGCTCTCTCACTGCTCGCAGTTGAGCATTAGTTTGAGCAACAGCACACGCATTTCCATTTTTTGCACTGGCTAGCCACAAACCAAGATCCCCAGTCGGTAAAGTACCTGAGCTCATACTAGGATCAGTGGCATCAGGGTGGCCCTGATAGCTCACTTGGGGTCCAAAACAATCCGCATTTTCACTATTTCTATAAAAAGAACGAACTCGAAATACATCTCTTAAGGGTGTTTCACCACTTAACAATGCATCAATCCTTCTCGTCGCCCAAAAGTATGTTGGTGATGCTGGGCCTCTCGCCTCTAGCGTTCTGTAAACATATTGCCTATCTTGCTCATCACTGCTATCTGAAAACGGAGATGCGACAGCCAATGATTGCGGGAAATATACGCCACGATTATTCGTCACATCATTATCTGTACTTCCACTACTATCACCGGCATCTGCTTGTCCTGATGAATCATTATTCACATTTGAGTTTGTATCACTACTATTATCTGTAGATGTACTTGTCTGACTGTTTTCAGTTTCCTGAGTCGATGTTTCTTGCTGGGATGAATTGTTCACTTGACTGGGGCTATCACTTTCAGATGATGAGCAGCCTGCTATTAAAGACACCATAACTAAGGGGATGTAAGATTTCATGATTGCATACCTTCTTTGCCTAACCTGTACAAATAACTTATGCGAAAAAATACAATTGGACAAAGTAACTGACGTTAACACTTGTCAGTTACTGTTGATATATGACCCACTTTAGGATGAGTTTTAAACCGATAAACAAGAATAATTATTCAAGTTAATTGATAATTAATTGCAACTCAATCATAAAATGCAGAAA
Source organism: Pseudoalteromonas sp. MMG033 (assembly GCF_057197785.1). Lineage (NCBI taxonomy): Bacteria > Pseudomonadati > Pseudomonadota > Gammaproteobacteria > Alteromonadales > Pseudoalteromonadaceae > Pseudoalteromonas > Pseudoalteromonas sp. MMG033. The sequence goes on along the minus strand of NZ_CM170070.1, from coordinate 3,695,896 downwards.
TAACTACGTTTTCCAACTAATCTAAATGTTAGTTCATCAGAACATGCTTAATACAGTTTTTTACATCAAAAATTGAACTTTATGGAGAGAAATTTCGTTAAAAGCGAAAAAGGCGTTAAGCTAAGCAGTGATCGCCCTAGCTTAACTCGCATTGTTATTTAAAAATGCAGCTTGTCGCATCTAAATAAAGAGGTGTTACTTTACTCGTTTCCAGATTTCATATTCAACAAATTTACCATCTTCAACGAGTTTGTGATGCCAAAGATCACCTTTGACTTCATAAGTGAATGCCATCTTACGGCCGATTAAACTCTCAACATTGCCAAGTGTTACCGTCTCAATAAAATAATTGTCTTTAAGCTGATAAGTGCCGCCGCCAGCATAATGAAACTTATTGTCGCTACTGGTGATATAGCTAAAATGTGTATTATTAATGATTTTAGTTGAGGTGACTTGAGGCGCAGACGCTTTCACTCTGCCGTCTTTAGTCGCATATTCACCACTAACAAACTCCCAAGTCCCCATCAAAGGATTTGACAAGGCAAGTGGACTTGCAAGCGCGCACAATAACGTTAAACACTTCATAATCTTTCCCTATTTTATTGTCATTATTTTTAGCAATTATAAAGTTTTGGTGATGAAAACCTCAAATTCGAATTCTTCAAGTTGTGAGTCAAACCCTAAACAGCTTGACCACAATCAGATTCATCGATCACTTTATTAATCAGTTCAAATAACCGAGCAAGTGCCCTTTCAACATCTTGCCAATTTTCTTGTTTTAACAAGGAATCGATTTGGGATACTGTTTGATAAATTTCATGACAATCAAACATAGCCGAAGTGCCTTTTAGTGCATGAATAGAACGTGCAAGGCCCTCATAGTCTTTATATTTTAACTGATTTTGAAGCTGAACTAGCTGCTCATGCAAACCATCAATATATTGCATTTTGAGCTGCTTAAACTCTTCATCTGGTAAATTAAGATCATCATCTACTATAATATTCAAATAATGTGAAATTTTCTTGGCAAACTGTGCTCTGTCTATTGGCTTCGCTAGATGGTCAGTAAACCCAAGTTTAATATACCTTTCCACTTCATGACTCATGGTGTTTGCTGTCAAAGCAATAACAGGCGCAGTACACCCTGTTGCTTGAATAAAGTTAAATGCTTGCTCACCATCCATAACGGGCATTTGAATATCCATTAAAATCAAATCAAATTCATAGTCTAAAACTGCTTGCACTGCTAACTGGCCATTTTCTACCGCCGTTACATTCAAACCCATTCTTTCTAAAATCCGAGTTATCAGGCGACAATTATCACTGTGATCTTCTGCCAACAATACTTCACCTTTAAGATCCTCAGAATCTAACTCTGATTCAGCCTGTATGTAAGGCTCACTTTGATGATGTATTTCTTCAAACGAGTTTACCCATTTAGTTCGTTCAGTGGTGAATAAACTCAATGACAAGGTGAATGAAGTTCCAGATCCAACTTCACTGTCAACGACAATATCACCATCTAACTTTTGAGCTAAGCTCTTGGAGATATTAAGTCCTAATCCCGTTCCACCATACTTACGTGTTGTAGATGAATCCGCTTGATAAAATGCGCTGAACAATTCTTTTTGTTCTTCTGTTGTCATGCCAATACCCGTATCTTTAACACTGATATATAGCCTGTCGTCCTTACAGCTTACTTCAATTGAAATTTTACCAACCGATGTAAACTTCAACGCATTTGATGTCAAATTCAACAGTATTTGCCTCAGTCGCGTTGGGTCAATAACGACATAATCTGGCAAAGGGAATTGATAATTTAAATCAAACTCTAACCCTTTATCTCTTATTTGCTTGCCAAGCAGGGATTCAACATGCGCAATAGACTGAAATAAATTGGCCTCGATTAATTCAACTTCCAGTCTGTTGGCCTCAATCTTAGACATATCTAAAATATCATTAATTAATCCGAGTACATGCCGAGAGTTTTGTAATATGACGGTAATCGCATGATTGCGCTCGTGCGGTTTAATATCTCCTAGAATAATACCATCTGCATAACCAATTATTGAGGTCATAGGTGTCCTGATCTCATGGCTCATATTGGCCAAGAATCGACTTTTCGCTTCACTGGCATCACGTAACTCTGAAGCTAACTGTTCTAGCTCATAAGTGCGCTTCAATACCTTCGCTTCTAAGTTTTTATTGAGTTCAATATTTTCTTCACTGGTTAAACGTACTTTATCCGCAACGGCGAATGCCAAGAACATTGCATCCAGTGCCACACCAACCAAACCGAGTAAATACAAATTAACTGCTATTGGTGGTAACAAGCCCAAATTAGTGAAATTACCAATCATGTTAGGTACCGCCATACATACATAAGCTAAGATGAAATAGCGAGCAGGCTTAAACCCTTCTGAAATCCTTAAAATACCAACATAAAGACCCAAACATAGTGCAACACCTGTTGACATTGTCGCCCATAGAAAACCAAATCCAGGAAATAAAATACTGAAAGGCGTACCTATCGCAGCAATTACCCCAACCCAAATAGAGGCCGAAGATAAATTTGGATGCTTTTCTTTTAATTTAAGTAAGCAATTATAAAACAATGCATTACTAATTGGAGATAACGTAAAGCCTAGCCAATGCAAGTGGGCCGAGTAGAACCCAAAAAGCTGATCTGATATATGAAAAAAGTGGCTCCATGCAAACACCATAGTGGCTGCAAATATCGCATAATAAAGGTGTGTCAAATCTTTAGAGCCAATATAAATGAGTAAATTATAAAGGCCCAAAACAATGCCAACACTAAAGCAAATCATCATGATTAAGTTATCAATCACAACTTGCTCTTTAAATTCTTTGACTGGCACCAGCTCTAATTTAATAGGCGTATAAAAATAATCACTTTCAAACAAAGTAACGACGTAATAGTCTTTGTCTGGTAACAGCTCGATGGTGTTGCCATAATGAAACGCAAACTCATTAGGCACCATGCCTCCGGAGTAGTAGCGCTTAATATCATCTTTTGAGTATATTCTAGTCTCAATATTGGATAAAACAGTGTTGTATGGATATAAAACCAACTGCTCATAGTTAGAGATGTTTTTAATTTGAGTAACAAGCCAATAGCGCCCAGAGAATAATGCTCGCTCTTCTTGTTTCTCTAAACGACTCGCCCAGTTCATCACATCACCAAATGACTCAGGGAAACGCGTATCGTCCTTTGCAGCAAGCACCAAGCCCTTGTCGTGTAGATTGACACCTTTTTCGATACCATTGTACACGTACTGCTGGGCACTCACTGAGTGCGACATAACTAAAATTATTAAGCTAAGAGTCAGTCTAATCAAATACATTATTGACCTAAAAACCCATATGAATAAGCTAAGAGAGCTCTAAAAGTTATATGTAACATCAACACCAATTCTTTGCCCCTCGCCCTTAAAGTCTTCTAACATGCCAAGGAAAGAACTGAGATCAAACTTTAAGTGGCTGTACTCTTTATCGAATAAGTTTTTACCCCATAAACCGATCTGCCATTGCTGATACTGATAAGTAACATTAGCGCGCCATAACGCATAACTAGCTTGCATCGCATATGGATCCTGGTTTTGATCAAAGTAATATTCGGACTGGTAATCAACACCAATAACTGTTGCTAACTCGCCACTATTCAATTCATAAGAATACGCGAGCTCTGCAGAAACATTCCATTCGGACGTAAAAGGGAGTCTATTATCAGTTAATCGGTTACCGAGCGGATCTATGAACTCTTCAAAATTTGCTTCAGGAATGTAGCCAATGGCGACCCGCGATGTTACAGCCTCAGTGAACAAATATACTAGCTCAAGTTCTGCACCATAAATGGTCGACTCACCAACGTTTTCCAAAAGTTGCAAAGGTGGCGCATTGGGTGTTGAAGAGGCTTGGTTCATGAACACTTGCTGATTTTTATAATCGTAATAGAAAATCGCGCCAGAAAGAAAATAGGCATCCTCTTCAGAGAGCTTAAAACCGACTTCATGAGAGAGTGTTTCTTCAGGACCATAATCCGCTAACTCAGCTTGTTCTTTAGATGACAGTAGGCCTCCATTATAGCCTCCACTTTTGGTGCCATTTGCCAGTGAATAATAAATTAGCAAATCATCACGCGGTGTATAATTCCAAGCAACTTTCCCCGAAAAACCATCGTCTTTGACCTCTCCATTAACCGTATAAAAAGGAATAAGCGACCCCGCAAGCTCCCCTGGCGTTGTGATAAAGTTTAATCGTGAAATAGAGTCATATTTAACTGACTCGTCTGAATAGCGCGCGCCAATCGTTAGCATATGATGCTCGTTCACCTGCCACTCATACTGAGAGAACAAAGCAATCGACTTTGTGACAATCTCATTGTCGTAAAAAAAGGTTGTTGTTAACTCCGGCGAAAGAATACCTCTGAAGTCCCTTAAAATATCATTGTGATTATTTTGATAGATGCGCTCTTGGTATTGAAATAGACCAATTGTCCAATAGTCTTCATCTAATTGGCTTTGATATCTTAGCTCATTAGTTACAAGCTCACTTTTCAAGCCCAGCTCGCCTTCACATAAACGTTGAGGACTGCCATCACAATTAAACGTGTGGTCTCTATCAAGACGATTAAAACCATTTGAATAAGTTACGAATGCATCTTCATTTAATTGCCACTGTAGTTCAGCTGTCCAGCCTTTATAGATACTCAAATGAGGAGAGTCATTGTTTACACTTACAGCCCAAAAATCATCGCTGCCATCATTAAAGCCAAAACTATCTACACACACAGCACTTCCTGCCTCACTAGGTGAACATTTTACTGGAGCAGCAGGGTTTGGATCTTTGAATATACCAATATTACCGACCGGCTGTACTATGCCATCCCAATGACCGTAGTACCCTTTTACAAATGCGCTCCAATTGTCCCACTCTCCCAAGTAACTTAGCCGAAAATCACTTTGTTTTAGGCCTGCCTCTGGCGATGTTTCGAGCAGGTTATAACTTGTATACTCATAGTCTGCATGATTAAAAGCAAAACGAATGGCACTTTCATCATTAATTGTTGCGTTATAAGCGCCTTGCGCCCTTCGCCAATCATCTGTACCAGCTCCTAAGCTAACATAACCATAGTTGCCCGCATCAGGTCGTTTTGTTCTTACGAGCAATGCACCACCAGTACTGTTTCTACCAAATAAAGTCCCCTGCGGGCCCTTTAAAACCTCAACTTGCTCAATATCAAACAAGTTAGCTATTTGATTGTTGGCCGAGCCGACAGATACACCATCGACATACATGGCAATTGGTGAGGTATTTGCTGTGTTGTAATCTAACAAGCCAATACCACGAATATTAATTGCTGGCGGCGTGCCTTCAGCTGCATTTTGGCTGATTTTTAAATTTGCGACAAAATGACCCAGCTCAGTCGCATCTTTGATACCCTGACGGGCAATACGGTCGGCGCTAATCGTTGAAATCGATACGCTCACATCTTCGATATTTTGCTTTCGTTTTTGTGCATGGACCTCAATAATCTCGATTGAATCATTTGCTGCATAAGATAGAAATGAACTTAGAAGCACAGGCATTATGGATATAGAAATGGCAGAGAGTTTAAACATGTCCGTTCTCGTTAGTTATTGCAGTATTCACTTTGCACTACTGAGTATAGTCCAAAAGAAAAGACCTCCAATAAAATTGCAGGTCTTTTCTGTAACTTACCTAATATTATCTATCAAGTACCATCTGGCTCAAAGCCATTTTCACCACTTATTTCCTCAGGTAAACCGCAAATAGCACGTGATGTTTGCATGCCGGCCATCACAGCAGCCTCTACACACCCTGCATTAACACCTGTTTTGATCCAATCACCTGTTATAAATAAGTTTTTGAACACTGTGCCATCAGTCGCTAAGCGAAAATCGCTGCTACCTGTCACTGACAGAACATATCGCTCACTTGGGTCAACGTTGACGCGCCAATATTGTGAGTCAAACCTTTGCTCCGTGGGCGCAGCACTTGGGTCATAAATGACATCCCAAATAAACTGACCTACATCATTATATGCGGATGGCCACAACGGCTGCATTTCATGGTTCAATTTATTGAGTGAATTAACCTTAACGTTGGCTGTTTGTTCTGCAGGAAACGTATGCTCTGATGCTGGCGGGTAATAGTCGCAAGTAAAAGCACTACAAAAATAAGCGATATTACATGGCCCCGATGAAGGCCAGTCCTCTACACCAAGTAAATTAGACATTGCCGCCCATGTATCAAATGGCTGAGAAAACGCACTTAATATAGGCCGCTCTTCACTGGTCGGTGTATAGTTAAAACCTAACTGCTCATCCGTTTTATTTAACCAAACCTGAAACGCTTGCGTTGCGACTGTCTTTACCTTACTGCTTTGCTGCTCAAAGCCATAGTCTAACGCGAGTAGCTCTGGACAAAGATGCTCTAACGACCCAACCGAAATACCAAAAACGACTTTATCAAAATCACGCATTCTTGTGAGTGTCTTACGCGGCAAAGGTCGCTGATAATGCTGCTCGTATATAGCGGGCCAGTCAGTCCAGAATGATTCTAAGTTCACCTTATGTTGTCGAATGAGGTTAGCCTGCTCATCAACAATTTGATCCAAGTTTGGCTGTGAAGGCCAGCAAGGTAAACCTTTCACATCTACAAATGGCTGATATTGACCATTTTTAAGCTCGACTTGCTCAATAATAGAAATCTCATCTACGACATAGTTGCCATTTTCATCTTGTCCGGGTTTAAGCCCTTCAACTTGATTGAAGAACTCAAATTTAACACCTCTTTGGCTAAGTAACTCATAGATTGGTGAAAAGATGATATCACCCATCCCCGCCTGCATTTTCCACATCACACCGCCTTTGTAACAAAGCATAATGCGCAACATAGCCAAAGAAGCAACGCCGGCCTCGACGTCACCATTTTTAAAGTCCCCATCGACAAAACCAAAAACAAGATCATAGAAGCCTCGCACAGGCGCAGACTCAACAGCGTATTTTTTATCTGCACCGTTTCTAGCAAGCCAATATTTAAAGTCGTACTTATTTAGCACACCAAATCCATTGGCGTGTACTCTGTCCCTAATCATGCCAACTGTCATCGCTATGGCTAAATCAGCACAGATATATGCACGTCTCACAGCAGGATTATCATCAATCAGCTCTAACGCCTCTGAGCGCAGCCAACGCTTTAACTTTCTGACAATATACCAAGTAACAAGTCTATCTTTTGAATTTGATAGATTTTTATCCTTCGCTCGCAAGCTCATCAAATCATGTAGCTGAGATATAAGTAGTTTAGGGGTCGACAAGATATCTTGCGCTTCATCGATAGCGCTATCAAAAAAAGACTTAACAGAGTCTTCAACGCTGTCAAATGCGTCCGAGATCTCTCCGGCTAAATGTTGTAATAGACTTCTATCACGTTGTTTACGAGTTTGCAGCTGCGTTTGACGATTAGATGCTTCTATCGCCTCTTCTAACTCATCAATCCACTTGTGTAACCATGCAACAACCAGCTCTATCAACTGCCAAAAGTGAAGGTCTAATGTACCATCAGCGGGGTTTCCATCAATCAACGGAAAATCAACGGGCCAGGTCTCCCACTGATTGTCGATATACTCTTGTAAAACAACAAAACTATGGGGCTTTAACGCTTGCTGCCAAGTATGAATTGGCACGGTGGCCGGCCTGTTTAATTTGTCATACACAGTCTCAATCGCGCGAAATGAATTAACATATGCGCCAAACCATACATGCAAGCCATGTTCTTCAATTCTTTCACCAAAATGGGCGTTTCTGCCACTAGCTCCTTTCCCACCTAATCTCCAACCTAACTGATAAACCGTAATATCATACAGATCTTGCCAATTTTCCTTTTCAGTTAAGTAAACAGCAGCAGTCATCGCAGACACGCCACCACCTAATATAGCGATACGTTCTTTAGTCATGTTATGTCCTTACTCACTTCACAGATCGGCTGTTACGATTTCATGCGCACCATCTTGATCAAAATCCATACACAAAAAGTAAGGCAGTCTGGCGAACTGTTCACCCACCTTGATCCCAAACATCTCTTCTAAGGGAAATGCATCAACTTGGTTAAAAGTGACTTTATATTCATCTTTAAGAAAACCGAGTTTATGCACCTTTTTCACAGTTGAGGGAGAGTGAACAACCGCACTATAAACACTATTTTCTGCAAAGCCGTCAGGGAACTGTTTAAATAAAATTTGGGCAAGTTGCGGATTGGTAAAGCCACTAAATAGCTGTTTAAAAAAGTCTATACTAACGCCTAAATCATGCACACTGCCATGGATAAGTTCGGCAACTTCTTTGCCAATCTCTATCGCTTCTTCGAACCAAGTGTCATCATCCGCCACCCGGTCAATAGACAAAAGCTCATACCAAGCCATTTTTTTGTCTGCTTCAAAAGGTTGAAAAGTCTCAAGACTAAGCGAAAAATGGTCCGCGCGATGCTGGTTATCCGGCATTTGGTACTTACACAAGTATTTGTTATAACCCCAAGTCTCACGGCCATTAACTAACGCGTTGATATTGTTAACCGTAATAAATGCTGGATACCAATATAGATGCGTCATCTTGTTCTCTTGCTTGCTTATCTGTGCAATCGGCAACCAAACAATGATGTCAGTCTCTTGCATATAGCCGTAATTACTAAATGGCGGCACTTTAGACGCAATATTTTCTATATCTGTGAACGTTAAAAGGCAATATGATGATAATGCCCTAAACGCAATTGTTTCACTGGGTACGCTGTTAAGTGTTGAATCTACATAGCTTTGAATGGTTTCCAACTCCCCTTTAACAAAAAAGCCATACATCATTGCGTTAAGCATTCTGCATGGCGGTTTTGCGATTGGGTTACCTGGGAAGTGTCTGTAAGGAATACGAGGCTGATCTGACATACATAACTCCTTTTCATTATGATTTACATAGTCAATTCTAGTCCACTTTTTATCCTTCGGTTGGCTAATTTCAACTTAATTGCTTCGTCAATATTGTATTGGCACAAAGCAGTAAAATGCTGCAGAGCTGCGGCATCAAAATTGCTCGAAAGCGAGTTCATAAATCCATGCTCATAGCGTGTTCTATGGCAGTTTATCCCCGGCATGCCAGACAAATGATGTATAACAGGTTTAATATCAAAGTGATTCTCTTGATAAGGAAAATATATATCGACATCACATTTTGGGTGCAGCTGCAAATAGTTCCTTATCTGACCCGGATAAAACGCAATCAGCTTTGTGGTGCTTTTGATCGGCATGGCAGCTAGCGCTCTCCAACATGCAACTCCACCGGCCGAAAAGCCGATGACCAAATCAGGCTGTTTATCAGAAATCGCTTCAACTACTTTTTGAAAATATTTATCGTGGCCGACAGAATCCATGAACTGCTTATATGCTGTCTCTTCATCTCTATTCAAATGACCTTGTCTAAATGGATAAGGAGAGCAAATTGAGGTGCTGCCATCTAGCTCATTAACGAAGTTTTCTAAGCATTTTGTTTGCCCAAAAATATCACTGACGATAAGCGTATTCATAGTTTTCTCTTGTTATTGAAATTAACTTAGCTCGCCAACCTTGCATACTAACCTAAGTACGACTTTAAAACACTTTTAATCACAAATAAAAGACCAATCCTTGTTCAAAACCCATTGGCCACCACTTTAAATTGCTTTAAGGCTGGTGTTCGTATTTTAATGTAGCAAAAAGACACAAGTTGTAAAATAAATCACAAATAATAAACAAAGATTTTAACTTAATTACTTTTATAGCTGTTGGCAATTGAATGATCTTTGCTAAGCTTTAATAGTGACAATTATACGAGGGCGAAATGTGCGCAAAGCATTGCTACTATTAATGTTGTTAACCGGTGTGGCAGAAAGCAAAAGCATTGACTGGATTATCACTGACTTCCCTCCCTACTACATGATTAATGATGCAGACGAAGGTACTGGTAGAGATGAATTAATCATTGATTTATTCCACACGTACTTACCTGATTATGAAAATAATAAAGTCTACTTTCCTGCAAGTCGAGCTATTAGAGCTCTAAGTGATAAACGCAACACGTTTTGTATGCTTTCTTTGTACAAAACACCGCAACGTCAAAAATTCATTCGTTTCAGCCAAAACTATACCACCATTGGATTATCGCCAACCATTGCCACAACCACCGCAACCCTTGAGGCACTTGGTTTTGAAAACGCGTCAAAGGTCAGGCTTAAGCCGTTTATAGAGCAAAATAAACTGGTGCTCGGTGTTGTGATGCAACGTTCATACGGCAGTGCATTAGACCAAGTAATTAGTTCTATCGAAAAAGATCAGGTTGTTATCAGGCCTGGACAAGATGCGCTTGAAAGTTTGACCTACATGCTTAAAAAAGGTCGTGTCGACGCCGTTATTGGCTATCCCAGTGAACACTTTTACCTTCACAAACAAACGAATACTAAAGACGTGGTACAACTGCTTCTCGAAGACGTTGACCCTATTGTTCATGGTTATGTTGGTTGCACAGACAATAAAACTGGCAGAGAGATCATCAAAAAAATTGATTCTGTTGCTAATACTGTCGTTAATAGCCAAGAGTTTAAAGCAGTGATGCAAAAATGGTTGCCAAGTTATTTGGAGATAAAGCTCAGTAAATTAATGAAAAATAAGGAAGCGAGATAATAATGTGCCAAGTACCGCTGAGCGCGATACTTGGCACAAGACATTAATTAGATATTTGTCACATCAATAAACAAAGACTCATCAATGTTTGTTGATGACACTGTCGCTTCACTAAATTGATACTCATCTCGATCATTTTCCCTGTCGATTGGCAGGTTTTCAAAATCAAACAAGTTTGTATCCGCAAGCTGGCTTGGGCTAACGTTCTGTAGTGATTTAAAAATACTGTCTACACGACCAGGCGTCTTTTTATCCCATTCAACCAACATTGCTTTGATATTTTGTCTTTGCAGGTTTTCTTGAGAACCACACAAATTACAAGGAATAATTGGAAATTCTCTATGCTCGGCGTATTTTATTAAGTCTTTCTCGCGGCAGTATGTTAACGGTCTAATAACCACGTTACGGCCATCATCAGACCTTAACTTAGGTGGCATAGCTTTTAAGCGCGAACCATGGAACATATTTAAAAACATGGTTTCAACAATGTCATCCATATGGTGTCCCAAGGCAAGCTTGGTTGCGCCAATTTTTTCTGCAAATGAATACAGTGTGCCTCGACGCAGACGAGAACATAAACCACATGTTGTTTTGCCCTCTGGCACCTTTTCACGAACAACCGAGTACGTATCTTTATCAACGATATAATAAGGAATATTCAAGCTTTCGAAGTATTCAGGCAAAATATGCTCAGGGAACCCAGGTTGCTTTTGATCCAAGTTAACTGCGATAACTTCGAATTTAATAGGCGCAGCTTTTTGCAGATTAAGTAATATATCAAGCATTGCAAAAGAGTCTTTACCACCACTAATACAAGCCATCACAACATCACCTTCTTCGATCATGTTGTAATCTTTTATTGCGTTACCAACATTTCTGCGCAGTTTTTTCTGCAACTTATTAAATTCAAGTATTTCTTTTCTATCGTCTTTTTGATTCATCACGACTTCTCAAGCCTAAAACGGACGGCTTTTTAATTGCTACGGGTAAAAATTTTAAGGTGTGAATTATACGGGCTTTTAGACTGGGTTGGAACATATCAATGCAGATAAACAATTTACATAACATAAATATCTACCTCAAACAGAAAAATGCCCCAAAAGCGTGCACTTTTAGGGCATGTAAAGGGCCTTTACAAATCTGACTTAGCGCATCGCCATCATCATTTTCGCAGGTTCTTCCAGGTATGATTTCCACAAATTGTTAAATCTAGCAATCGTACCACCGTCAATAACTCGGTGGTCACCAGACCAACTCACTTGCATAATCGAACGTGAAACCACGTTACCATCAGCATCAAAGCGTGGTAGATGCTGCAATTTACCAAGTGCAACAATTGCTACTTCTGGTTTATTAATAATTGGTGTCGCAGTTGTGCCGCCAATTGCGCCAATGTTCGATATAGAAATTGTGCCGCCTTTAAGGTCATCTGGCGATACGCGCCCTTCTCTTGCTGCGTCAGTTAACTTAGTTACCGCCTCAGCAACATCAACAATAGACTTATTTTGACAGCCTTTAATATTTGGCACTAACAAACCTAACTTACTATCAACGGCCATACCAATATTATGATCATCAAAGTATGTAAGCTCTGTACATTCATCGTTAACTTGCGAGTTTAAGATTGGGAATTCTTTAATGGCAAGAGACAGCGCTTTAATAAAGAAAGGCATCATAGTGAGCTTAATACCTTGCTTTGCATATTGCTCTTTCAAAGAAAGTCGCAGCGCAATGAGCTCTGTTAGGTCAATTTCATCACTGTAAGTGAAGTGAGGAATTGTGGATACAGACGCAACCATTTGCTTAGCCATCGCGGCTTTCATGCCACGAATTGGTTCAACTCTAGTGCCACCCGTCACAGTGCTCACTGTGGTTGTCGCAGGCTGAGGAGCCGCTTCGCTAGCAACTGGTGCAGCAGGACTCGCGCCCGCGCTCAAGAACTTTTCAAGGTCTTCTTTATAGACACGACCATTCTTACCACTTCCAGGCACTTGACGAATATCAATATCCATTTCACGTGCACGTCGCCTTACCGCAGGTGAAGCGACCGCTTTACCATTAATAACAGGCTGTGAAGGCGAAGTTGAAGAAGAAACAGGTTGAGGCTTGTGGATTGCAAGCTCCTCTTCAACAGATTTAGCAGGTACTGCTTGCGCACCATTAGATTGTGCCAAACGTACCTGAAATAATGGGCTATGTACTTGTGCTATATCACCTTTTTGATAATACAATTTTTCCACAACACCATCATACTTCGCTGGAATTTGAACAAGCGCTTTGTCTGTCATTACATCACAAACAGCTTGGTCTTCTTTAATTTCTTCACCTTCGCTTACCAGCCACTCAACAATCTCACATTCAACAATACCCTCACCAATATCCGGTAAGATAAAATCCTCTAAGTGAGCGCCTTGTGTTGCTACTGGTTGCTCTTTTGCTGCCGAAACCTCAGCTGCCGCCTCTTCTACAGGGGCATCACCTTCCACATTCATCGCAAACAGTGGCTCGTGTACCTTTGCAATATCACCTTTAGCGTAATGCAATTGAGTGATAACACCATCATGTACTGCCGGGATTTGTACCAAAGCTTTGTCTGTCATCACATCACAGATTGGCTGATCTTCTTTGACTGTGTCACCAACAGCGACTAACCACTCTACAACTTCACATTCAACGATGCCTTCGCCGATATCCGGTAAAATAAACTCTTTAGACATGACTTATCCTTAAAATTCCACTGACTTCTTGATTGCTTCAAACACTTTTAAAGCATCTGGTACATATTCTTTTTCAAGAGCTAAAGGATACGGGGTATCTAGACCACATACGCGTTCAATAGGTGACTCTAAGTGCAAGAAACACTCTTTTTGGATAGTCGCAGCGATTTCAGCACCAAAACCATTTGTAATTGGCGCTTCGTGACTTATCACCAAACGGCCAGTTTTAGTCACAGACTTAATCAGTGTTTCAGCATCCCAAGGTAAAATTGAGCGAAGATCGATAATTTCACAGCTAATACCCGCTTCTTCTGCTTTCACAGCGGCCTGTTCAATGATCTCCATCTGTGCACCCCAAGCAAGTACAGTGATGTCAGAGCCTTCTTTAACAACTTCCGCTTTACCAATTTCAATAGTGTAATCTTCTTCTGGTACTTCACCAACAGATGCACGGTATAAACGTTTAGGCTCAAAGAAAATCACTGGGTTATCGTCTTTGATACAAGCTCTTAGTAAGCCTTTTGCTTGATAAGGATTACGAGGTACAACTAACTTCAAACCTGGAGTATGCGCAAAATACGCTTCTGGAGATTGCGAGTGATACAAACCACCGGCAATACCACCGCCGTACGGTGTACGAATAGTCAGATTACCAACATTAAACTCATTACCAGAACGGTAACGGAATTTAGCTGACTCGTTTACGATTTGGTCAAACGCTGGGAAGATATAATCCGCAAACTGAATCTCAGCTAGCGCTGGCGCGCCAAATGCCGCAAGACCATTGGCAAAGCCAAGAATACCTTGCTCTGTCAGTGGTGTATTAAATACACGATGCTTACCATACTTCTCTTGCAATCCAGATGTTGCACGGAATACCCCTCCAAAATAGCCAACATCTTCACCAAAGATACAAGCTTGAGGGTGCTCTGCCATACTAATATCAAGCGCCGAATTAATGGCGTGTAACATATTCATCTTAGCCATTATTTAATTCTCCCTGCTGTTACTGGATAGGCATCTGGGTATTGTTTGATATGCTCTTTTAATTCTTCGTATTGTTTTTGTAGCGCTGGAATTGGCGTGTCATACACATCAGAAACAAGTTCTTCAAGTGCTGGTTTTTGTACTTTTTCCGCTACTTTTAGTGCCGCCAAAATCTCTTCACGGATCTTGTCTTTAATTGCTTCGTCTTCTTTTTCATCTAACCAGTTTTGCTTCAATAACCACGCTTTAAATCTGGCAACTGGGCAGCTATTTTTAAACTCAGCTTCTTCGTCTTTAGTACGATAACCCGACGGATCATCAGAAGTAGAGTGAGCGCCAAGGCGATATGCAATTGACTCGATGAGCACAGGCTCACCTGTTGTGACTGCTATTTCACGGGCTTTTTTAGTCGCTTCATACACAGCTAGTGTATCAGCGCCATCAACACGAATAGTCTTAATACCGTAGCCAACACCACGCGCTGCAATACCGTCACCTTTAAACTGCTCATCCGCAGGTGTTGAGATTGCGTAGCCGTTATTACGGGCAAAGAAGATAACAGGGGCTTTGTGTACTGCGGCCATGTTAAGGCCAGCATGGAAATCACCTTCTGAAGCAGCACCTTCACCGAAGTAACAGATAGTTACGTTATCGATTTCAGAGCTTAATTCACCTGACTCTTTATCAATATGCTTAAGCTTTTGACCATAAGCATAGCCTGTAGCTTGCGGGATCTGCGTGCCAAGTGGTGAAGAAATTGTCAGATAATGTAATTCGTTAGAGCCATAATGCACCGGCATTTGACGACCCTTACCCAAATCTTTTTCATTTGAGAAAAGCTGGTTCATGAATTGTTCTAGTGTAAAGCCACGATAATGCAGTGCAGCTTGCTCACGATACTGAGCCATGATCATATCATCTTGCTTTAACGCTGCAGCACTTGCTGTAATTGCAGCCTCTTCACCTAGACACTGCATATAGAAACTAATACGGCCTTGGCGCTGAGCAGCTTGCATACGTTCATCCAACAAACGGATAAATCTCATCGTGCTATAAATTTTAAGCGCAGTTTCTTTATCTAACTCAGGTGACGTCGCGCCATCTAAGATCTCGCCTTGCTCACTTAAAATTTTCAATGTTGGGATGTTAAGCGCATGGCCATCGATAAATTCGAGTGCATGGCTTATGTTTAACGATATGTTATTGGGGTTAGTCATAACCTACCTTCTCTTGTTGTCATCGCCAATTTGCAATACTTGCAGTCAATAGCATTGACATAAAAGCCCGCGTGTTGAGTTTTGAATAATTAGTGCGGTAAATGCAAATTACTTAAATTAAAGCTTTTGCCACTTTACGTTAACGTAAACGGTTATTCAACTAATCCTAGATGAATAACCGGTAATTTGCATTTTTATTCTGGAAAGATTTCGATACGGTTACAAAAAAACTTTTATTTCAGTGGGTTAAACAAAGTTCTCGTTTACTTCCATTGGGATCACGGTTAATAATGCACGTTGGCCGAGGGCAACTTTAGCATTTGGGAAGATAATTGCTTCGCCTTCCACTTCAGCAAATATCTCAGTGTCTCCGTCTGTTGCAAGTAGCTCGCCTTTAGCGAATCCAGTAAAGTTCACCGCAGAATCAGGGAATGGAAATGAAAACGCTTCACAAGTTCGGTTAATCGTTCTATGCACTGTGAATAGCTCAAAATCTTTTGCATCGAATTCTTTATATTCAACTTCTTTTTGGCTAATTAATGCACTAAGCGTCTTCTTTGTTGCTTCAAAGCTTGCCATGTTATTTTCACCAAATGGCTTTACCTGACCCAGCTCTACTGTGAATGCATCCGCATCAAATTGCTTTGAAGAAAAATAACTGAAAGTCGTGGCGGCTGCGCGCATCATGAGTACAGTGTTTACACCGCATGACAATAAAAATTGTAGTTGCGACTTTTTCCAAGGTTTGCCATGCAAAAAAGGATACACGGCAAACTTTTCGTTTTTAGAACCACGAATAGCGGTGTGCAGATCATAATGCGCACGATAACGGCCCGCTTCTACGCTGGTGAAAAACTCACGCACATAGTTTTCTAAATTTGCTGCGCGAACCTGTTCTGGGTTATCAGTTTTATTGTCGTGTGCGCCATTGAATAACCGGTTTAAGTTTTCATCAACAAAACGCTGACCAATATTAATCGACTTCGGATTACCGTAGATAAACAAAACACGTTGTTTCAGTTCTAACTTGCCAGTGATTATGTGCTGGATCAGCTCATCACAAATTTCGATTGGTGCCGTTTCATTACCGTGCACAGCACTTGAAAAAACAAAGTCTTTTTGAGTTTCGCATGCAGGGGTAAATTGAATAACACCAGTGTCAATTACCTTGACCTCAGTACCGTTCTCCAAAGTAAATTGACAAGGTGCTAATTCAAACTCATTTTCACGAGTAATGGTTAAAAAATCGCCGGTTGCTTTTAATGTATCAAGGTACATACTGTCACCTTATGAGAGATGTAAAAAAGAAAAAGGCCATTAAAAAATGGCCTTTAATATCAGATAATTTAGCTAATTACACTGTCAACCAGTGCTTTTGCTTCTCTTTCAAGCTCAGCAAGATGTGCTTCGCCTTTGAAAGATTCTAAATAAATTTTGTAAATGTCTTCTGTGCCTGAAGGTCTTGCAGCAAACCAGCCAGAAGCAGTCACTACTTTTAAGCCGCCAATTGCTGCGCCATTACCTGGAGCATGGGTCAGAATATCGGTAATTTCATCACCTGCAAGCGCTGTGGCTTTCACGTCATCAACACTGAGCGCTTTTAATCTGGCTTTTTGCGCATCATTTGCTGGTGCATCGATTCGTTTGTAACTTGGTGCACCAAACTCTTGTTCAAGTTCTTTATATCGCTCAGAAGGTGTTTTACCTGTCACGGCTAAAATCTCAGCTGCGAGTAAGCCTAGAATAAATCCGTCTTTGTCAGTGTTCCAAACATCGCCATTTTTTCTTAAAAATGACGCACCTGCACTTTCTTCACCACCAAAAGCAAGCCACTTATCACTTAAGCCTTCAACAAACCATTTAAAGCCAACTGGCACTTCATACACTTCATTGCCATGGCTTTGCACAACTTTGTCAATCATGCCACTTGAAACCAGTGTTTTACCGACTTTGATGTCTTTTGCCCAGCCTCTGTGTTTTAGCAAGTAATCTATCGCTACCGCCAAGAAGTGGTTAGGATTCATCAACCCATCTTTTGTCACAATACCGTGACGATCATAATCAGGGTCATTACCGATACCAATATCAAAATCGTCTTTGATTTCAATGAGGTTTGCCATAGCAAACGGTGAAGAGCAATCCATTCTAATTTTGCCATCTTTATCTAGTGGCATAAATGCAAATCGAGGATCTACTTCATCGTTTACAACCGTCATATTTAGACCAAACTTTTCAGCGATAACAGGCCAAAAATTAATGCCTGAGCCACCAAGAGGGTCGATACCGATGCTAACATCCGCTTTAGCTATCGCTTCTAAGTCAATCACATTTGCTAAGTCTTCAACATATGGCGTGACCAAGTCTTCATATTTGATAAACCCCGAACGCTTCGCTTTAGCATAAGGAAATAGCTGCACTTCTACCAAGTCTTCACGTAATAACTGGTTAGCTCTTTGCTCAATCCAATTCGTTACATCTGTATCAGCAGGACCACCGTTTGGCGGATTGTACTTAAACCCACCATCTTCAGGCGGGTTGTGTGAAGGCGTTACAACAATACCATCAGCCAATTCATGTGGATGTGTTCTGTTGTGACACACGATCGCATGACTTACTACTGGCGTCGGAGTAAAGTCATCATTTTCTTGAGTAATTACCTGCACTTCATTAGCAACGAGTACTTCAATTGCTGAATTAAACGCTGCCTCAGACAATGCATGGGTATCTTTACCTAAAAAGAGAGGGCCAAATATATTATTTGCCTTTCTGTAATCACAAATTGCTTGCGTGATTGCAAGAATATGTGACTCATTAAACTTTACATTATAAGAACAGCCACGATGACCAGAAGTACCAAATGCTACGCACTGTTCTGGGTTTGTTTCAAGATCTGGCTCATTCAAATAATAAGCTGACACCAGCTTTGGAATATTTGCGAGCTGTGACTTGGGAGCTTTTTTGCCTGCGTTAGGATGGTTTGCCATCACATTTCCTTATAAGTAATCTCGAACTGTTTCTGCCTGCTGCTCAGTGTAGCCTAAAATTAGGGCCACTTCGTGCAACATCATCTTTTTACGCGTGGTGTTTGAATTTGTCATGACCCAATATTCACTGTCTGTGATATTTTTTGGGTTCATACTGCTCCCGCTTTCAAGCAACGCTTCTTTACTCATTGCAAAGTAAATTCTATCTCGCCCTTTTATTTCCAGTACTTTTTTAAACTGAGCTTTGTGCGTACGGTGAAATGCTGCAAGAATAAATAAAAAACGCCCTACTACGCCTTTTTGCATAGCAAGCTCTTCTTTATTTAGAATATTAAATACATTCGCAGACTCTTTTACTGGCTCAGGTTTAACTTCCGTTTTACTTTCCACTGGAACTGGCTCTACTTGTGACACCTCGGTTTGCACTGCTACCGAAGTACCCTGAACTGGCTCTAACTCTAGTAAACGACGCAGGATCTGTGAGGCGCTCTCTCCAATACTTTGCGTGTTGCTTGCAATGTATTGATAAAGCTCGTCATCTATTTCTATTGTTTTCATGCTTGTCCTGTCATTTTATACATATACCGCATTTGGGAGGGATTATATCTAAATTTTTCTTCTTCCTCTACGGCTTTGATTTTTGATTTAAGGCTGGCAAAATAGCGACACAAATTTGGAGGTAGTATGTTACTTAATTTTAAGCAAAGCGGACTAGAGCAAAGTAGCGCCAAAACTGTCATATTAATACATGGCTTATTTGGCTCATTAGAAAACCTAAACATCATAGCTCGAGCACTAGAGCCACAATTCAATGTCGTCAATGTAGACTTGCGAAATCATGGCCGTTCATTCAAAAGTGACGATATGAACTATCAGGTCATGGCGCAAGACATATTATCTCTGATTGATCACCTCAAGCTTGAACAAGTGATTCTTGTTGGGCACTCAATGGGCGGCAAAGTCGCGATGCAAGTGGCAATGCTTAATGAGCATAAGGTAAGCAAGCTGGTAGTGCTTGATATCGCACCTGTGCAATATCCCCCTAGACATGACAACATCATAGCTGCGCTAAATAAAGTGACAAACAGCGCACCAAAAAGTCGAAGTGATGCTGACAAAATCATGTCAGATAATATAGAAGAGCTTGGCGTCAGACAGTTTTTATTAAAAAGCTTGGCAAAGAATGCGGATGGTGAATTGGAATGGCGTTTCAATTTACCCATAATAGAAAAAAATTATTCTAAGATTATCGATAACATAGATACACCTCGTACCTGTTTGTGTGATACGCTACTCGTCAAAGGTAATAACTCCGACTATATACTACCAGAACACAAAAATGACATTGTAAATGCGTTTTCTAAAGCGCGCGCAAAAATCATTCAAGGGGCTGGTCACTGGCTGCACGCTGAAAAACCAGAAGCTGTCAATCGTTCAATTATTGATTTTATTCAATAATTGTCGGAGATTTTTATGTGGCTAAACTTAATTTATTGTAGTTAGGTATGCTATAGTACCCGCCGTTTAAGGTTTTAGTAGTGCAAAGATGATCAGTCAATACATAAATGAGTTTGAAACTCTTGGTTTTTACTTTGCGCTCGCATGTATATTTTTTCTTATTGGAATGGCTATTCAAGACGTTCTAAAGAAAGGTGACGTGCCTAAATTTGGTCGATACATCGTTTGGCTGGTGTTGTTTTTAGGTTGTTCAGGTTTTATAGCCAAAGGTGTAATACAAGTGTTTTGGCAAGGTGCGGGTGTTGGTTAATGGCCAAGTCTGAATTAGATAGAACAACTATCGACTTATTTGAAAATGAAAAACGCCCTGGTCGGCCCAAAACAAATCCCTTACCAAGGGAAATGCAGCTTAAGATCAACAAGCGTAATCAAATTAAAAGAGATAGAGCAAGGGGTTTAAAGCGCGTAGAGTTCAAAGTATCTTCTGAACTTTACCAAGCCTTGAGTGATATGGCTGAAGAGCAAAATATTAGCCGTAGCGCACTCATTGAGACCATCTTGCAAGAGAAATTAGCGATTAATAGATAAAGGTAAGTAATTAATGGCAAGCGTAGGTATTTTTTTCGGCAGTGACACGGGTAACACCGAGCACGTTGCTAAGCAAATCCAAAAAGAACTAGGTAAAAAGCTAATTGATGTTAAAGATATTGCGAAAAGCAGCAAGGCTGACATCGAAGAGTTTGACTTAATTCTATTTGGTATCCCTACTTGGTACTACGGTGAAGCACAATGTGACTGGGATGACTTCTTCCCTGAGCTAGAAGAGATTAACTTTGAAGGCAAACTAGTTGCTATCTTCGGTTGTGGTGACCAAGAAGATTACGCTGAATACTTCTTAGATGCGATGGGCATGGTAAATGACATCGTTACTGAGCGTGGTGCAATTGTTGTTGGTCATTGGTCAACTGACGGCTATGAGTTTGAAGCGTCAAAAGCACTTGTAGATGACAATAACTTTGTTGGTTTAGGTATCGATGAAGACCGTCAACCTGAGCTTACTGAGCAACGTATTAAGGCTTGGTGTGCACAGGTTTATGATGAAATGTGCCTAAGCGAATTAGAAGATTAATTCATTGAATTAATAAAACAAGCTTTGACTTGTTGCCCGTGCACGTTATTCTTAAGAAAATGGTCGTGCTTATTCTTAAGAATTGAAGTAAAAAGATAATAGATTGAGACAGATTAAATGACTGATCACAACTTAGAGCTTAAAAAGGCGGGCTTAAAAGTCACCTTACCGCGAATTAAAATTCTTGAGATTTTACAATCTCCAGAAAATCAGCATATCAGCGCTGAAGATGTTTACAAAATTTTGCTCGATAAGGGCGAAGAAATTGGTTTAGCAACTGTTTATCGTGTACTGAACCAGTTTGATGATGCCGGTATTGTGACACGCCACCACTTTGAAGGCGGCAAGTCAGTTTTTGAATTGTCTGGCAGCACACACCATGACCACTTGGTTTGTTTAAAGTGTGGTAAAGTTATTGAATTCGAAGACGAAGTTATCGAAACTCGTCAGGTCGAAATTGCAACAACTAACGGTATCAAACTAACAAACCACTCTCTTTACTTGTATGGTGAGTGTGTCGATGAAGAAGAGTGCAGAAGATTTACAGAATCTGATGATTCTTAATTCGATAGCGTATGCAATTTAAATTAAAAGCCAGCTTTATGCTGGCTTTTTAACTATATGATATTTGGATAATAAATCGATTAGGCTTTTTCAAGCCGATATAACGCATCAGCCACCTGCTTCAGATCAACTTCACTCACAAAGTCATTTGATAAAGTTAAAATAGCATTGAGATTATTTTTAAGCTTTTCATTACACATAGGCTCAGGCTTAAGAGCCGTTTGCAGCAAATGCAAAGACATATCAGCTATCAATAATCGTTGCTTTTCGGACCAGTCATCGTCCCCTTCAACGGCAGTGTGATGCACTATTGCTTGCTCAACTTCATCGTGGATCCCCCAACTCAAGGTTAAGATCTCCTGTCTTTTTCGTTTATCCATAGCTCCCTCCTATCCCTTAAGAGACTGCTACAGAGTCAGCCAGATTTCAATTGACAATTCGTCATATGCTAGTCCAAATTTTACTACTCATTGGCAGATTTACACTACTCGCAATAGTGCAAATCTATGACTTTGGATTTTTCGGATAGTAGTTATCAGGCTGTTTTGGACACAACTCAAATTCTCGGGTATTTTTGTAGGGAAGCTTCATAAAGCCTGCTACACCATAGTCTTGAATGCTCACCGTATACTGAATAATTTCTTTGAGCAACGCCGCAAAAGCAGCCTCTTGCTCTGCATCTAACAACCGATAATAATAGTGAATTTTTAATCTATCGCTCAGTGACTCGAAAATGATACAACCTGTGTGATGAATTTTATTCAGCTCAAAAACACATTGAATAATTTGCTTAGGCAGCTGCAACTGCTCATCAGGATCTTTACCATCTTCAAAATAGGAATGCGGCCTAGTTACTTCTGACGCCGCAACATGACTCACGGTGTACTGTAATTCTGGCAGCTGCTCAAAAATATATGCACCAGTTTCGTCACGCTCTAACTGAATCGTCTGCCTTGCGTCAAATAAGCAGCATTTGAATAAGCCCTTCTGCTCGATGCCCTGTGCCAGCATAACCGTAGCATTTACCGCATCCGTAAAAGCACTTTGCAAGCTTTCATCATGCAACATCAAGCTCGACTCAACATATAACGACTCTTGCTGCCAGTGGAAACTCAACCCGCCCACAACAGGATATTTCGCTAATCGACTAATAGAAGCTAAAAATGCTTTTTCCGTATCGCCAGTATCAAATAAGAACTCTTTATAATATCTGTCAAGCTGTGCATCATTTACGTCTAAAAGCTGTTGGTTATGATCAGCACGGCGCAAAAATTGCTTCCTAGAGCTGTAGACCACGGTATCAGGCAGATCGGTTTGCGTAGTCGTCCAAAACGGTATATTCGCTTTTATTTGAAGTGATTCTATATCTGGTAAATATACTTTGGCCATGGCAGGCATATTACGCATAAAATAATCACCTGCATTATCTCTGGTCATTTTATCTTTACTCAACATACCATCGATAACTTTTGCAAATTCAATAGGTAGCCCCAGGCTAGTCGCAGGGATCACCTGCGCGCCAAAGCGACAAGATTGCGCACTTGCCAATGCGTAAATCGTCGAAGCAACTCCCTGCTCATCAAATCGCGGTGAAGAGCGTGAGCCAGACATTTGCTCATCACCAATAAAATAGACATCCCCCATTCGGGCATTTGTGCTCGCAATATCAGAAGACATTAAATCCATGATATTGCTGGCTACAGGTTCTCCATGTACATCAATTTGTGCGTAAACAGAGCTGCCCCAATCAACCAATGAAAATGCATCTGAGTGCTGATCCCAAACAATATTCGAAGGTTTGATGTCACCATGTACCACAGGTTGCAAGGACATACCATTTTTTCTCTCACGTAAGTCTTGTAGCACATTTCGTAATTTCAGTGCTAAATGAACCAGAACATGGGGTTTTAGGTGCCCCTGCTTTAAAGAAACCTGCTCAAGATCTTCCCCTTGCGCTCTGGCCATCATTAAGATCCCTTGCTTTTTAACTCGTTCAAAAGCAAAGAACTTAGGTACCATTGGATTATTTATCTGGGATAACATATAAGCTTCGTCTTCAAGCCTATCCCTCACACTTTGCGCTAAGGTAATACGAGAAAATTTGAAAACCCACTCCTCACCGCTGTCTTCTATGCCTGCAAACACAAATCCAAACGCGCCAGAGCCTATTAATTCTACATCTTGATAGCCCAAGAGCGATAATTGCTTCTTACAGATATTGAGCCACTGACGATGTTTTTTTGCATCATGGTGAGATAGCAAATAAATCGATTGCTGTTCATTAATATAGAAGTTGTGAATTGACTGTTTGCTCACGGCGCGACTTAATAAAACTAATTTGATGAATATATTGAAAAAAAGGCCGACAAATGTCGACCTTTTTTGGAAAAAATAAAGTGTATTTAACGTACTTTATGCTTTTTCAATTTTCGCCCATGAATCGCGAAGCCCAACCGTTTGGTTGAATGTTAAGCTTTGTGACTTGTTATCACGACTATAATAGCCTAATCGTTCAAACTGAAAGCCTTGCTCTGGGCTTGCTTTTGCAAGTGATGGCTCTAATTTCGCATTTGCAATAACGACTAATGACTCAGGGTTTAGCGTAGTAGCAAAATCTTCAGCAGCCGCTGGGTTAGGTACATTAAATAGACGGTCATACTGACGTACTTCCGCTTCGATACAATGTGACGCTGAAACCCAATGAATTACGCCTTTAACCTTACGGCCATCTGCTGGGTTTTTACCAAGTGTATCTGCATCATATGTACAATAAATAGTCGTGATATTACCAGCGTCATCTTCTTCAATGCGCTCAGCTTTAATCACATAAGCATTACGTAAACGTACTTCTTTACCCAACACTAAACGCTTAAACTTTTTGTTCGCTTCAACGCGGAAGTCTTCACGCTCAATGAAAATTTCACGAGTAAATGGCAATTCACGCTCACCCATTTCTAATGTTGGGTGATTTGGTGCAGATAACATCTCAACTGTGTCTGCATCATAGTTTTCGATAACAATTTTAACTGGATCTAAAACAGCCATCGCACGTGGTGCATTTTCATTTAGGTCATCACGGATACATGCTTCAAGCATTCCCATTTCAACCATGTTATCTTGCTTTGTAATACCAATACGCTTACAGAATTCACGAATAGATGCCGGTGTGTAACCACGACGACGTAGACCCGCAATTGTAGGCATACGGGGATCATCCCAACCTTCTACCTGACCGTTCACGACTAAGTCGTTAAGCTTACGCTTTGACATCACGGTATATTCTAGATTTAGACGAGAAAACTCAATCTGCTGAGGTTGGCACTCAATGCTGATGTTCTCAAGTACCCAATCGTATAAACGACGATTGTCTTGGAATTCAAGCGTACACAACGAATGCGTGATCCCTTCTAGCGCATCTGAAATACAGTGCGTGAAGTCATACATTGGATAAATACACCACTTGTCACCAGTCTGATGGTGATGAACAAAACGGATACGGTAAATAATCGGGTCACGAAGTACCATGAAAGAGCTCGCCATATCGATCTTTGCTCTAAGTACACATTCACCTTCTTTGAACTCACCATTTTTCATTTTTTCGAAAAGCGCTAAGTTTTCCTCAGGAGACGTGTCTCTGTGCGGACTATTTTTACCTGGCTCAGTCAATGTACCGCGATATTCACGTGCTTGCTCGGGAGACAAGAAACATACATAAGCTAAGCCTTTTTCAATCAGCTCTACAGCATAGCCGTATAGCTTGTCGAAATAGTTTGATGAATAGCAAATTTCGCCATCCCAATCAAAACCTAGCCACTTAACATCTTCTTGAATTGAGTTTACGTAATCGATGTCTTCTTTTTCTGGGTTCGTATCGTCAAAACGTAAATTACAAAGGCCTTTATAATCTTGCGCTATGCCAAAATTAAGGCAGATAGATTTAGCATGGCCAATGTGTAAAAAACCATTTGGCTCTGGCGGGAAACGCGTATGTGTTGATGCGTGTTTGCCACTTGCCAGATCACCATCAATGATATTTCTGATGAAGTTAGTTGGGCGATTCTCTGTATCCGCCATAGGAGGTCTTTCCTCTGAATTTGTAGCTTGTTAACTGACGCATTATTACAAATTAATTTGGTAACTTACAGCGCTTATCGCCTCATAAAGTCGATTTATTTGATGTTTTTTATAGGCTGGGTAAATTACATGCAAAATTAGTCCAATGTAGGTGGCGTCTGACTAAAGTAATCCCCTAAAAGAAGTGATCTTGCATGCTTATCCAAACTAATTAAGCTGATTGAGAAGTATTTTTCTCACATTACAGTAACTTGAAAATAACACAAGCTCGATTGGTTTACTTTTTAAGCAGCAGTGATTAACTTAAATATGCCTGTTTAATATTTAGGCACATCTGGATTTTATCTAATTACTAATATGTAGAATCAAGGAAATATGATGAATCATAAAGTTTTAATTTTATCCGCTGCATTAGCTAGCACATTAAGCGTTGCTTCTTACTCATCCGCAGCGTCGGAAGCCAAAACCGAACAGATCAATGCATCACATTCTGTTCGCGTTTGCCATTATAAACTTACGTTACGTGGCCCAGGAAGTGATAGATTCCCATCATGGGAAACAAAAGAAGTGCTAGCAAACAAATCATGCCCAAGCGGCTGGACTGTCGGGTTTTATTGGAGTCGGGTTCCGGCTGGCTATTATGCTTATCAGTACAGTACGTATAGATAGTATTTAATTTTATAATCTATATTTGCCTGCCACATGTGCGTATGTGGCAGGTTTGTAATTAAATTATTCTTTTGATGCTGAGCCCTATTTACAGCTACATAAGTAATAAGAGCAATCAAACTATTGCGTTAATTTATAAATCGAGTCTTTTAAGTATTTCAGATTTCGGCGTAATTTTTATTCACTTATCGTTCATAATGTGTTCTAGTAATAGGGCCTAAATCAAACTCAATGGATGAGTTGAATTGTACAACGACCTGAAAGTATTTAAAGGAAATATGATGATAAAAAATATATTGGCACTTGTGCTTACTTTTAGCTTTATTTTTAGTGCATCAGCCCTAGGCTCGGACAAAGAAGCGACTAAAGCAAACTATAAAGTGTGTCATTATAAGCTGACCTCAGCAAAGAGTAATTCAACATATCCTTCGTGGGAAAAAAAGACTGTCCGACCTTGGCAAGATTGCCCACCTAGCTGGACAGTTGCAGCGCCCAATAGCAAAATAACTGTTGGTATTTACGTTTACCTCTTTACGACGTATCGCTAATGAAAAAGTATTTAATCTGATTTATATAAATCTTAATCAATGGCATTAAAGCTTTTTAGCATGCTCAAATATCACTTTTTCGCACTTTGAAAACCATCCTTTTTTACTGATTTCAGAATATTTTAAATATAAAAAAGCATTCATTAGTATTGATTTTTGAGTGTTTAGTACGCCTTATTTCTTCCCAATGTGCTTACACTTTTTTAGACCGTAAAAAACATGTAAAGGAAAACTAATATGAAATACTTCACACATACTGTGATGATTATGGGCATAATATCCGCGTTAAATACAACGGCTTTTGCTAATGAGCCCCAAAATTCAGCGATCCGTGTTTTGATTGACGACCAAGGTACACCTTACATTCACAAAGACGATGCGTTTGATCCTTGGCAAATTACGCCACTTCCTTATTATCAAAAAACGGTCGCCGCCTCAGGTGGTTACTTTCATTATCGCCCAAGCAGTGAAAGCTCCCCGGGGTACGCTTACAATGAAGGCGCTACGTTTGCAGTTGGGGAGTATGGCATGGTCTTTAGATATCAAAACGATACTTGGCAACATGTATTCGGTTGTTTGGGTGCCGCAGATGTTTCAACTTATAGCCCTAAACACGCATATTGTGTTACACAAACTGGGGATTTAAAGAAATTCAACTTGGTAGCTAAAAAGTTTGGTGGAAATTATGGGATCCCCAATAAGCGCATTGTAAAAATTGATGTGAATGAAACCGGCGCTATATGGGCAATCACAGATGATAATGAGCTTTACCAGCGGAACAACGGAAATTGGCATCAAATTAACATAAACTGCCCGCAAACATGCACCCTCAAAGATGTCGCTGTTGGTAGTGGTGAAGTCTATGTCACCGCGCATATATTTAAAAATACACGCGGTTCACAACAAGTTTACAAACTCAATGGTGATGAGCTAGAAAAGTTTGGGCACTTTTATAATATTGACGTCGATCGCGATAACACGATTTGGGCTATTTCATATGATTCAAAAACCCTTCACTATAAGCGCCCAGGCATGATTGATTTTGTAGAAGAGCAAAGAGTAAATCATACTACAGTTGTGGATATTGGTGGCTAATTAAACCATTTTTTGTGGCCAGATACATGAACTGAATCGGTCTGGCCAATAAAGCCTTGGGCTTAATATTTAGCAAGGTTCCCTTCATCCCTCACCTCATGTTATTATAAATCTTTACTAATTATAAATATTTCATTAAAAAAAGGGATTTAATTGCTAAAGAGCATCATATTATTCTTTGAAAAAATATTTGAGTGGCATTTATATTTTTTAGGGTGCCTTGTATTTCTACTCTTATATTTACAAATTGTGATTGTGCCAATATTCTTTATGGGTGTGCTTGGCTCCATTGCATATTTACATTTTGACCACTTTACTGCTTCAAGTTTAATAGTAGGTTGTTTATTGCTGGGGTTATTGGTTGGCATATATTGGGCAGAGCGAACTCGTCGTGGCCTCGGCATTATTACTTTCCATGCATACTTGCTCTCAACACCAGAAATCGATGGTCATGGAACACACCTTCGAAGCGAAATAAAAACACAACATAATAAAAAAGCTGCCTAAGCAGCTTTTTTATTATGTTGTGGTCAAATACGCTAAACGCTGTTTAAAACGCTCGCTTGGCACCTTGTGCCACAACTCTCTGTCAGACATCTCTTTACTGAATGCTTCAAGGTCATTTTGCACAACATAACGTTGGATCCGTCTACGGGTAGTCGGAGTATAATCACCGCGGTAACGCAAATCGATTAAGATCTCTTTAATTTTTGGATGTAAATTATCCCAATTTACCGGCCCGTATACCTTAACGCAATCAGCTTTATCACAGATGCGTTTAACATCTTTTGCCATCACTTCATATGTCTGCTCAAATAATAGGACTTGCTCTTTCGGGCTGACCTCAAAGCCTTGTAATCCATGTTTTTCTATAAACTCTTTTGCCTCACTGCCATACAAGCCCGATGCCTTTGCCAGCACTTGGGCGTCTTCAAAAGCCACCCCAGCAAGTTTTAAAGCTTGGATAATTTGCTCCGAACTGCGATGCTTCAAATCAAAGCCTCTTCCAATAGTTAGACCAGAGTACTGAGATGGCACGTGTAAGACACGGCTGTGGTATCTACCACCCTCTTGCCCTTCTTGTTCAAATGTAAATTGGCCCACGCTAGGCTGCTGTATACTCATGCCTCTTTCCCTAAAAATATTATTTTGACTAGATTTAATCAGTCAAATGATTACTCTATTGATTTTCTATATTGGGTAAATTTAGTAAAATTCAACCCTATTGGTGCAGGGCATGCTCTTTTTGCATATTGCCAACAAGAGAAAAATAATTGATACCTGCAATGATCCAATCATGTAATTTATCCGCAGGTATTTGGTTTATTCGATGCAACGTTTGCTCGCACATTTGGCTACTTGGTGAAATACCATAATATTTTTGCATTTCAAGGAGCATCATCGCTAAAAGACCATGCGCGTTAAGCAGCAACAATAACTCTGCTGTTTTTTGGTTCTTTATGCGTTCACCTTTAAACTGTCGCCAAAGTTCCACCCCGTAGACTTGCTTAAGTAAAACTTGGATTTCCTTATCATTAAAACCTTGGCTATATAAGCTGTCCAAACGCATAGTTTGATAATTAGTATCTTGGTTATATTTAAAGTTTTCTTCAAAAACATATCTAAACGCTTCTTGATAATTTGCCACAGAGTCTCTCCTTAGGTTCTTTAAACACTGACGCAAAAACTTTTTATATGTGACAAAAAACCAAGGCGTAATTTATTTAATTTAACTTAACTTCCCTCTGATCTGTAAAAATACCAAACTCAAAAAGTCTGACAACATTGACTTAAATTCGCTATGGTCTTCAAAATTAGGGGGGAATGGGAAGTGCGGAAATTGGTTTTCTGACGGCATATTTTGATAATAATAATCGTCAGCAAAAAACAATGGCTGTGTTTGGCTTGTCACTAAGTCTGTAATATATTTAGCATAAACAAACGCATGATTTGGACGCGTAAATATTAATAGCCTATTTTGTGTCAATCCGGTGTCAAGATCATCTGAATTTCCCGAAAAAACAAATGACACTTGTGTGATCACCTCTATCGCTTCGCTCTCTTCAAACAATGTTTGCTTCTCTATCTCAATATCCGCAGCATACCCTTGCTCAACTAATAAAGATTTAGCTAACTCCAAGTGTGGTAGTACGCGATTTGTAAATAAGTTATTCAAATGTTGGAGCAAATACCTGCGATTATACTCCAAATAGGCTTGTACTTTATTTTCTGCAACTTGATACTGCTGTTGACGCACTTGATGTTCCTCAATTAACGCGCGTAGATTCGAATGATTATTTACAGGCATACACTTCTCCATATTTAATTGGGACCAGCTCACTCGTTCGCGAGTCCATTTGATGATTGGTCTTGGGTTTGAGACACATCACTTGCCATATAATGTGTCTTCGTTTTAAGTTTTATTCTGGATTTTTTGTTGTGAGTTAAATCAATTTAAAAGCCGTACTGCCATTCAATATTGATTAAGTCATTAATCAACCAAGGAAGTTGAACAATTCCTAACCCCCAAGGAAGCTTCATAAGCAATATATCTTGAGGTTTACTATCGATAACAATGCAAACACCATTTGCGGTGAGTTTGACTTCGCCGGCTCTTTGTAAAAACATGGATTTAAACGCATCAGCTGGCATGCCTTTTAAGGCTTCCCAGCGGCTTATTGCTGCATTGACCATGTTGGTAATTTCATCACGTTCCTGTTCACCTATTGTGGTTTGCTCTTCGTACCTATGTTCAAGAGGTAAGCCAAGCAGCGCATTAATAACAAAAGTCTCAGTCTCATCGTCATCAATACCAACAAGTTCACAAAGCAACGCATGCGCTTTATGTTGCGAAGCTTCGCTTTCAAATAACACGCCAGATTCATCCGTATTGTCGAGTAACGCTAACTTGTTAAATAAAATTTCCAAGAACGGCCAAAGTAAAACAACGCCCGCATCGGCACTGATAAAGTGCTCAGAAGACTGCTGATAATGATATTTAAGCTCAGCCAGTGCTTCCTCACTGTGTGTCTTAATCTTTTGCGCATTCAAGTTGGCGAGTCTATTTCGATGTTTTTTAGCTTGTAGAGTCAGCCCTTTAAGTACTTTGTTTATATTTTGTGCTACAAGTGGAGGCGCCTCGTTATCAGTAACGTGCGATACTTTTTCGATGTCCTCATGGCTAATATCAGATAATTGCAAGCGTTCATCTAACGCGCTGGCTTCGAGCTTATGTTGAGACTTAGATAACTTGCCTTCATGTCTCTGTTTAGGCTTCGATAATAATGTGCAGCCCTCTAATAGTCCCTCTGACTGAGCAACTACATGGCTATCCAAGGTGTGTTTCACGTCGCTTTTATGTGACACATAAGGTACAAGCTGATTTTTTACTTCTTCTAGTGTCTTTGCCGAGCGCAGCTGACTAATTACCTGCAGAGCATAATCTAGGTGCTCTTTGCAATTTTTCTGAGGTGAAATTGGAGAACCGTCACTCTCAGCTTGATTATCAGCGTCTCTTGTGATGGCTGCATTTAAGGAGCCTAGTCTCCTAGCATCTTTTTGGTCGAGCTGATGCTCATCAAGCAAAGACACCCACCACATAGATGACTTTTGTAATTGACCAGGTAGATAGGGGTTTAGCGCATATAGCTGTTTTCTAATGCCATCAAACGTAGAGATAGTTGAAATTAAAAGTTGCTGCGCTTCTTTGCCAGCAGGTGATACTGAATCCACTGGAAATAAAGCTTTCCAACTGTGCACATACGATAGCAAATTAACCACCACCTCATGACAAGCATGCAATTGAATTCCCAATTGATTGGCTGAAATCTCTTGTTGTAGCGCTGTCATATAGCGCTTCAACTGAGTGATCATGACCAACTCTCGAGCGAGAACAAGCCCTGAGGTAGCTAATGGCCCATCTGATTTTTCATTTTGCGTTTCAACGCCCGCGTCTGTTAGCCCATCAGCCTCATTCATGCTCACGTGGTTAGCAGATTGCTTTTGCGCATCAAACAACAAGTCATTGGTTTGGTTTGCATCCATTGAATGCAGCGTACTTTGCTGCATCGTTCTGATGTGATTGACTATTTGTCCCAGCTTTTCACAAACTGGCGCCAACGCACTCAGTAAATTGTTTACAATCGACATCTGCGTTTGAGCATCAAGGTCATTTAGCTTTGATTTAGCATATTGTTCGGTTAATGAGCTGTGTTCAATTTGCCCTATGCGCTTTGTTTGGCTTGCAATCAGCTGCTTTAATTTTGTCGCACTGGCCTCAAACATCTCACTTCGAACGATTAACTGATACGTTTCATCCACTTGCGGTAGTAAGACAGACAGTGTTAACTCTAATTGCAGCAGCTCAATTTGTTCTAATTGTGCGATCTGCTTGCTATCAAATACAACACGCATAGATGACTCAAAATAACTGACCTCACCCAGCATATGCTCTGCAGAATCACACAGTGCTGTATGCTCATTTGTGGTACTCGTACCTGACTCGATACCCTTGTTTTGCTGCTTTTGTTCGTTTTCTACAGACTCATTATTATGATCCGTAAGCTGATAGCCCGATGTTCGCTGCTCACTTTGCTCGTATTCATTATTCAGCCATGCATGCACTTGCTCAAGCAAGGCGCTATACACCACCACTTTTGCTTCAGTGCTGTCACCTCCTTTACTACCCAACACATTTGCAAAGAAATGATTAAATTGAACAATAAATTGCGATGGTAAGTTAGTGATTTGACAGAGTAGCGCAAAAATACGTCGAGCATATTTAGGTGATTGCTTAGGTGCCCAATTGTACTCGAGCGCTTTGCGCTCACGAGTAATTAGCTCAATTACCTTATTGCTTGCTCGCAGATTTACTTCGTATGGACTCTCAGCCGCTAACATTGCAGCCAATAATCGCTGAACAGGCGCTCTTACTTGCACAGGCAAAGTTTGCTCGATGTCGTATTTAGCAATGAAGTTACGCCAGCGAATTTGGCTCAAATAAGGCAATTCTTTGGAGCTTGTTTGAGCAGCCAAAAGTTGAATTAAACGCTCAAGCGCACGAATTGTTTGTCGGCAACCTCCTCCTAGCGCCCCTCTAATTTGTGCAAGTAGATAAGGTGTGCCTTGCTCGGCGAATTCTGCCGTCTGTTGCGGTGAGTCAAGACCCGCACTGCGACTCTCTAACACTTGTGTAAGCGCACCTGACTGATATGGCGCCAAATCAGTTTTATAATGAGGTAATGTCTTTGTTTTACTGCTTGCTTTGTTCAGCACTTTTAATAGTGATTTACAATCTTTGGCCGTGATTGTTGCTTGGCCTTTCACTGCAAACCAGGTGCTCAGGGCGCCAAAAATAGTCCGCTTTGTTTTTATTGTATCAATGACACTTTCTCGAACCGTTTCGTTAAACGCAGTCTGCGCTTTATAAAATTGATAGCTTTGTACAAGCAAAGCTAAACTTCTTTGACGAGTATGTAGATTTGATGCGTAGGCGCTTCTCAGTGACTCAATATCGAGCCACAATTGATAATGCTCAGGCTCAGATAATCGAGTTAAAAGCGCCATTGAACGGTTAGAAACAACCCCTTCACTGATCACAGCAAGTGACGCTGCTAAAAGTGCCTCGTCCTTATAAAATGCATTAATGACATGTTTGCGCAAGCTTGGCCATTCTGCACTACTTACCAAGCTTAAAAATTGTTGAGGGCGATGTTGCAAACTCAGTTCACATGCTTTGATAACATCCAACATGGCCTGTTTTGACACCGCATTTTTACTGTGCTCGATTAACCCGCCAAACAGCGGCACAGCCAGTGCATAATTATTTTTCGGTAATTGGCGTATATACTCGCTTAACTGCTGCGCCAAGGCGGCATTAAAAGCCGGCTGAAAAATAGCTTTGAAATAGCTCCCTGGATCGCTTTGTAATCTGTGTAGATCAATGTCAGGCAACACAATTTCTAGGTCACTGAGCGTCACAGAACCAACCGGCAATATTATGGACGGTAAATCTATTTGGAGTCGATTTATTTCCTTAGATAACCAAGTTTTAAACAGTGACTCTAGGTCAGCAATACTTCGCTGACCTGAGTTCACCAGATGTGCAGGGGCTTCTAATTCAGCCCCTATTTGACCAATTGCTAACCTCATCATTAAATGTGGTCATTGCGCCAGAAGAAACGCGAGTGATTTAATGGCCTGTCCAAATAAACCGCATGCCACAAGTAGTCACCATGGTGCTCTTCTTGCTCTTCTAGGTGATAACAGCCCACACTGAAGATGTGATCACCCTCGCCTTGTTGTGCAGTATTGCGTCGCCAGAACCCTTTACAAATTAAGTTTTGACACTTATACGCACCGCCACCGTGTAGCTGCGCTGTATTATTAATCGCAACCACTTCACTGTCATCACAGTGAGCAACCGCACCGCCGCGTTCAGCTTGACAATTTTCGGCGTTAATCTGTGCATACCTTAAGCCATAAGCTGCACCACCTTGGCGGCCAGCGCGGCAGTTTCGAACATTATTGGCAGTCAGATTGGTTACATCTTCACCATAAATTGCACCACCATCACCACTGACAGCATGGTTTTCAATCACACAATTAAGCTGTATTTGATCTGCATAGCGCAAATTGAACGCGCCACCATTGCCTTCATAAGCACTCAATTCTCTGGATACTTCATGGATCGCACCATCAAACGTGAAACCATGCATCTCAACGTGTTTTACCATGGCATCTCTGTCACCGCGAATAAGGAAACGGCAACCTGCATGGGCTTTTACAATACGAGTTTCTCGCTCATTAAAACCGACAATGCTCAGGTTTGATCCCACTTCAACGGAGTTTTTCAGCTTATAGGCTCTTGAAACCTGACGATGACCGTTGTGTGGGAACAACAAGATGGTCATGTTATGCAAACAGTCTCTAGAGAAGATCTCGTCAAACTCTTCTTGGTTGTGAATTGCGACAACTTTTTTGCCACGACCAAAGCGCCATGCATGCTCATCGACATACGCTTTCACTGCAGCCTGAGTGGCAAGGACGTTGTCAGATGCCATTTCACCGCCAAGCTCACAATCTGGAGAAATCGCCTCAATATGCGGCCCTTCTGGAAGCTGCAATTGCGCCGGTGCAATTTGACCTTGTACAGCACAATCACCAAAAATTTCTGCGCCTTGCTGTAAGTGAAGCCTGCTTTCAAGCAATAAATCACCTTCAACAGTCAATGTGTCCGATACTCGAACGTCGCCACGTACATCTAATTTGTGCTCAGGTGCTTTACAACCAATACCCACATTCGCATTGCCATCAATAACAAGCTCAGACTTTCCACGCACTGCGATATCAAGCGCTGATTCACCTTCACTGGTGTTTACTGCCACCATGGCGCTGTCATTATGAGATTCACCAACTTTGAGGCTGTGCTCTGTGACTAATTTGGCTGCTTGTACTGAGCCACTAATGAAAGAATTGCCTTTTACATGGGTATCACTGCCAAAGTTTGCTTCCCCTTTCACTGCTAAGTGGCTATGGATATCCACATGCGGCTTAAACACAACTTGATTTGCTGCATCGAGGCCTTCAACCACTAAGCTGCCACGTACTGTCGTGTCTTTATCAAAATGAACCGCTTCTTTGAAGAACGCATTGCCTCGAACCGTCAACTCTTCACCTAGGTGTAAGCTCTTTGCAAAATCGGCATCGGCCAGTAGGTTTAATTTACGCTCAATCGTTGTCAGGCCTTCGATAGTCACCGTGTCTTTGAACAGCGCGTCATCATACACCGTCAAATCTGAGCGCAGTTCAACATCCCCTAAAATTTTCGCACCATCTAAGCACTCAAGTAGACCAGTACCGCGTAGCACCCCATTGAGCTCGATATCCCCTTCAACCTTAATATCCCCTAGAATATCCAGCTCTGCTTCTGGCTGTGCATTACGGATCCCCACTTTGCCATCTTTGAATACAATCGGGTTAACGCCTTTGTGATAAATCGCTAGGCCGTACTCAAAGTGATTTTGATCGACACTCAGTTGCGCACTGCGGCGCGTGGTTGACGCTTCCTCATCAGAGGCATGCATTGCCAAACCAATTCTTGTTTCGCCTTGTAGCTCTGACGTGCCGTATATGTTCACGTTGCTTCTAAAGCTTGCGTATTCATTAACGTGCAGACTGTCGTCTACTTCCACTCGTCCATTAACAGATAGGTCTTTTCTAAAGCAGGCATCTTCTCCCACATCGAGAATATAATCTGGGCGCTCAACACCCAGGCCAAGATTTCCATGAGTGAATACCAGTTGTGCAGCGCCGCTAGGGTCATCAATACGAAGTGCTTGTTGATCCGTTTCACAGATGTGCACTCTCGCCGTGGCTTGGTAAGGAGCTAAAGACAAGTTGCCCGCAACATTGACGTCTGTTCTAAAGCTGGCATCGTTATTTACAGTCAGTGCATCCCGACCTTCTGTACCCTCAATTTCTACACTGCCACCAGCATAATGTTCACCTGCAACAGATAAATTCTCACCTAGCTGAGTACTGCGCCCTACCTGCAGGTTTGATTTAATGTCACTGTTGCCATCAACGATCAGATCAGCGTCCAGATGTACATCGTCTGAAACAAGGAGCTCTCCCTCTAATTGTGACTGCCCCGCAACAAATAACGCCGCTCGTTGTACGTCGCCTGAATTATTGGTCACGCTGACGTGCATGCCATTTTTCAGCTCAGCATGGCCCATTAATTTTGATTTACCATCAACCGTTAAAGCGGTGCCTGTATCTTTAATGGTTAATTGGCCTGTGATATCAGCAAGACCTGTGACTGCGAAGTTAACGCCATCTGCTGGAATTGCTTGATTAATGGCAAGTTGACCCGCTGCTGCCAATATTTCTGCATCTTGCGTCTGATTAGTAATTTTAAATACTGGAGTTTCAGATAACTGAGTTAATGCTAACTGGCTACTCGCAAAGTTCACTGCCACATGTTCGTTTTCAACGATAGAAAACTCACCGAATAACTGTGAATTACCATACACATCAAAATTCGCTGATTTTTGCTCGCTGCCCACTTGGGTGTGCATTAACGACGCGCTAAAACCGCCAAACTCACTGCTTTCATTGGCAACATAAACGCCTTTGAGTGCCGTGATATCTTTATCAAAAAGCGCATTTTCGCCAACATGTAGGCTTTGCTGAGGACTTGATTGGAATAAACCAATCTGCTTGCCCGTTGCATTAATAACAGACGTGGTGTTAAGCCCATCAAAATAACTGATGTCGACACTTTGCGGCTGTCCATTATGCGCCAGTACACCCAATTTCGCACCGGTCGTCCAATCACTTTGTAAAGCACTCGAAGCAATAACCACATGTTCACTGACGTCAGCTTGATGAATAGTCGCCTCATCAGATACCGTGAGTTC
This sequence comes from Pseudoalteromonas sp. MMG033, assembly GCF_057197785.1. Taxonomy (NCBI): domain Bacteria; kingdom Pseudomonadati; phylum Pseudomonadota; class Gammaproteobacteria; order Alteromonadales; family Pseudoalteromonadaceae; genus Pseudoalteromonas; species Pseudoalteromonas sp. MMG033. The sequence goes on along the minus strand of NZ_CM170070.1, from coordinate 3,658,285 downwards.
TGGCGTTATAATATTGCCTTTTACAGTCAATGTTTGGTCTTGCGCTGCGCTGCCCATCACGGCCTGATCATTGTCAATACGCAGTAATGGGTTTCCTTCCTTGTCAGAAACAAGTAACGATGACTCATTTACCGTCGTGCTTTTAACCGTGAGTGTTGCTGCTGAATTAACCGCTTGCTCACCCACCGTTAGGTTATCCTTTACGACCCCCTCGCGTGCGCTAAACTGCGTGTCAGTGATGATACTGTCGCTTGCATGGAGTGAATTAAACGTAGCGTGATCTTTTACATCAAGCGTCGTGTTAATAAGCGCACCAGCATCTGTTTGCACAGGAGTACTAGGTGTTTCACCTACTTGCAACTGACGTGTGCGTGTTTGCCCGTTAATTTGTGCATCTTGACTAATCGTTAGATCGTTAAGCTCCGTGCTGCCAGCCGTTAACGTATCCGCAATCTGCGCTGTCTGTGCGTTCACTTGCCCCGCGGCAGTTAAGTCATCTGCAATATATGTATGTGCAAACATATTGATTGACTGCTCACCCGCAAGCGGCATATTAGTGACTTTGACTAAATTCGTATTGCCATCGCCGATATTCAGTAAGTCTCCGCTACCAGCTTGAATATCCACCTTCGCATTAGGTGTTTCAGTGCCAATCGACAACATCCCATCAATATGCGCATCGCTTTCTACGTTCAAATTGCCTGCAACGTCTGCTGTTTGCTCTATGCGCACAGTGCCAGAGAAATGTGCGTGCCCATCTTCATTTAATGCAATGTGTGGATGATCTTTATCTTGTCCAACTAACACCGAGTCCGCAACATGGAAACGCGCTTTAGGCACACTGGTACCCACACCCACTTTACCTTCTGGGTTAATAATAAACGGCGTATTGTCTTGGTTTAGGTCATCAACTCGGAATAAATCGCTGGTATCTGATGAACGCTTGCCGATATGCAGTTTCGCCAAGGTGCTATTTTCATCTAAACCAACCCCTAACATCGGCGCTTCTACATGCCCTGCAAAGATTGCATTTTGCGCACTGAGCTCACCGAGTAGCATGGTACGCTCTTCGACCGATAACATTTGTGTTGAGGTATTACCGCTCATGCTAATGTCATTTGTCACAGAGATAGAGTGTGCTTGAACATTGCCTGCAACGTTAACATCTGCGTTTACTTCAACATCACCATAAGCCGTGACTTTTGGATTGTCATCATCATCCAAGCCCGCTTCCAATGTTTTTATTGTGCCTTTGCTGACAGACAACGCACCTGCTCTTAAGTGCTGATTAATATCCGCAGTTTGCGACTTAATGCCTTGAGTTAACTTAGCACTACCTGTAACACGTAGCACCTCTTCAGCCTCAGGGAGCACTTCGACTTTGTCATAAATGGAGACACTTTGTGCGTCAGCAGTCAATACATTACTTTCACTGTCTGATGCAGACACAACCACATCATGACTAATTTTTACCGCATCGGTATCGACTCTAAAACACTCAGTTTCGCCGTCAGGACTGACGGTTAACGGTGACGTGACGGCAATTTCCTGTGCATCTGCATTTTTCACTACAGCGATAGGATCGTCTATCTGGTTAAAACCGGAGCGAATGAGTGACTCAAAATCATCCCCAGTAGGCGTTTTGAGGTCGTCAAACTTTTCAATTAATTCAGCGCGACTGCGCTTAGTTACTATGGATGTTTGGTCACATTCGACTAACACTTCTTGGTCACTGACTTTGTTCATTCTTCGTTTCCTTCAGGATCTATACGATTTGGCACGCTGGTTGCCACGATAAATTTCGAAACCACCGCGGTGTTTGAGTTAATTTGTGAAAAAGACACAGGCAAAATGGGTTTAAGAAACGGCAGTGGTGAATACCCAACCGTAAACCTGGTATTGTTTGATTGTGCAAATGCATTGGGTGTACAAATGTGGTCAATGCAAAGCTGTGTTGCTAAATAAAGTACTTGGTCAGCACTAAAACCATCTGGATAAAGCGCGCTGTTGTCGTTAATTATCAGCGCAACAGCAGCATGGACTAAAGCGTATGTTTGCTCGTCTATTGCAATGTCTTCTGGGAGTGGTTCGCAGGCATATTCAGATAATATCTGTATCAGGTATGCTTCAAGTACTTCCATTCCTTGAGGTTTTGCAAGCACATAATTAATAATGAGCTTAATCATGTCTTGTGGATCAGATATCGCCAACGTCTCAAGCAGGCCACCAATATCTTGTGCAACACTGGCAATATGCGCTTGCCCATCTGCAAATCGTTCACGTTGCGCCTGACCATAAAAATTGAGCCATCCAAAATACAAGCGCTCAAATAAACTCATTTGCTCTCGCGTGAGCCAAATACACTCAGCGGATAAATGCAGCGGCCTGTGCTTAGCAACCTGACTTTCAACTAACACTCTAAATGCCGAGTTTTGCAGTCTAGTTGTCCAATTCGGTAACACACAATACAAATGGCCTGTTGTGGCACTGGTGAGCAAGTCGCTTTCAAGTAGATAGAAGCTTTCTCTGTTATGGGTTGCCAGTGGCATTTGCCCTTGGTGCGAAAAGCCAAGGTTACGCATAATTAAGCGACTTAAACTTGCAAGATGATCCGTTTTGGGTTCCTTGGACAAATAGTCGAAGCCACGACAACGGTTTTCCCCCAGTAAGCCAACTTCTGTCAATAATCGACACTTATCAATGTACTGACGTAACAGCACCAAGCGTAATAGGAGGTCTTCTTGATCATTTGGATCTTGGTGGCAGGCACCGATGACATGAACATAAAAACCAAAAACCTCTCGATACTTCAGCAAGTTGGCATTCGGTAACTTAACCGCAAATCGCGCCAGCAAATGCGCTAGGCTGTCATTTAAACGTGTCAGTTGAGCAACAGAAAAATCGGCTTCTAATTGTTGCTGTAAGCCACTTTGCTCATAGTCCTCTAGTGCCTGTTTTACCAAGTGATTAACGCCACTTATTCCCGTAACAGCTTGACTCAACTGGGTATGTGGCAACTGCGTTACTCGGTGCCAAAATTCATCAAGTAAAGCTTGTGACAGCGCTTCACTGGCGAGCATACGATCCATTATTTGGCCTAGGCGTTCAAAATGTGCGCACTGCGGTAAAGCTAAAATGTGTGGCAGTACATCTAATTGCTTGTGCTGATCAGCTAATATTTGATCGAAAAGGTGCAAGTACCCTTTAAATTGCAGTAGCTGTGCTTTTTGTTCTGAGTCGATATCTCGGCTGAGCGATTGATCTGCAACGGCATACACTTTTGGTAGCTCATGCTGCAAAGAGCGATATTGGCTTAATGATAAATAGTCTTCAGTTTCAGCAAACACCTGAGTCATGCTATCTGTGGATTGCTCCAAAATGTATTCACTGACCAATTGCTTTATTTGCTCAACTTCCTGGTCATCAAGTACATAACTCTGGTCTTCAATTACGATTGAAATGGCATCAAAAAACTGCTCACTCAAAAAGCCAAGTTCTGGGGCTAAATTGACTGACTCGGGCTCTAAATCTTGTATCTCAACCTGCCAATAGTCATATCCCGGCTGCGAGCCACTGCCCACAATAAATCGAAACTCTTCTATTTGCTCAATGTTAGGGTGATTGCGCAGTGCATCTAAAATATCTGAGCTATACAGGTGTTTTTTTACTGGCGTATTTTCTAAGTCATTATCCAAAATAAAGCCATGCTTTAGTGATGGCCCAACATAGACATCTTCAACATACATGCCTTTTTCGCGCAGTTGCTCCCCAGAGTAACGCGGTAAATTAGGTGAAATTTCAAGCGCCACTTTACTCAGAATATCAGCCATGACTTGTACCAAGTCTTCTGCATCTTGGAGCACAAGGTTCATACCCAAATGCACAGGTACCGACTTATAAAACTCAATGTTGCCAAGCTGATGTGTCACACATCGCGCATTAGCAAACGCGCTATGGACTTGGTGGCGCAGGCTTTCTTCTGATACGGGGCTATTTGGCACAGGCTGTACGACTAAGTCAAACATAATCGCGCCGCTTTGACCTTCATCACGCACAGTTATCGTGATGTTTTTTACACTTGGAATATCCAGTAATAATCGTCGATAATCTGCAAGCGTGACGCAGTGGCTAAACATGACTTGCTCTGACGATAAAAACTGTGTCACCGCAGACGCTTCATCTGGCGTTGGCGTGGTTAAATCTTCAACGGAATAATTAAGCTTATAACTGAGATCCGAAAGCACAAAGGCCAGTACTTCAAGTAAGGTAATGCCCGGATCAAATACGTTGTGATCGCTCCAAGTCTCTGGCGCGAGCTTTTGTAATTGCGCAATACCTTGTTCTCGCAGCTCGTCTAGGTTTTGCCCAGAGTGCAACAAGGCATCTGAAGCAATTTTCAGTGCATTGGTTTCCATGATTTTCCTTTGGAAAGTAAGTCGATATGGGAGATGACGTCAAACCCTCAAGACTGTGAAACGCTTTATGGGTTTAACGCTGCTTTAATTACTGAATTGATTTACTGCACAACAAAGTTATGCTGAATTTTCCACTTACCGATCCCTTCAAATACATCACCGTCAACATTGGCCAATGAGATTTTATGATTGCGAGTCGGTACCAGAATTTCGCTGTTATTATTCGGCGAAATTTGGGCATAGTGCTTAATATTCTCACCGACTTTCATGCCTCGTATGACCTGTACCATATTCACAGCTTGATGAGCCTCTAAAGCCTGCGCAACATCTGCGAGGAAAATGGTTTGCGACAACTCAGCATCCGGTTTATTCCAAGGTGTTAAAGTATCGACAATCAAATCATTGAGCTCTATAACCGTAGATTGAATATCAAACCTTGGATCTATTTGAATGATGGCCTCAAGCTGTACTTCGATATACGTTGGATCTTTAACTTTTACATTAAGATAAGGTGCACAGCGCGCTTCAACTTCATCTTGTATTTTGCGCATTAAGTAACGCGGTACTTTAGGCTGTAAAATGTCAACATCATGATTAAGCGGGATCACGGTGATATTCACGCCTTCTTCTGTTTGGTATGCATTCACAGAGTGCAACTCGGGAAACGCTTGTAAGGCAAAGTGCTCATAGTCCCAGCCAGTTAAAAGTCTGTCTCTGTGCCTTAAACGTTCACTCACTCTGCGATACAGTCGGCTATCATCTTCTTTTACCTTGGCACCAAAGCTTTCAAAAGGTTGTTCAATCGATGCGATGAGCGGATCGGTGACAGTTAATTTACTGATACTGCCCGCTTCGAGTGGTTTCAAATAATGAGATTGCGCATGTTCAGTTGAGTTTAATATGACTTGCACGGCCTGAGCATACACACCTTTTAGCTTTGAATAGATGGGAGTGACATATTTATCTTGCAACACATCCGAGTCAATCACAGCTCTTATCCAAACCTTGCCGTCTTGGTTAAATTGATCGTCTAAATCAAATTCCGGTAAAGAGAAGATAATGATCCCAGAATCTAATAAATCATAGGTATTGTCTTGTAAGATCCGCCCTTCTTCACCACTTCCTTGGGAGTCTTCTCGGCTGAAGTGGTGCCATTGACCTTGATTGTAGTATTCCCATTTAAATTCTGGAGAGTCACTAAAGTTAAACCCATCAACAGCTTCAAGTTGAAATAACACACTACATTGCCCAGGCGTTGGTAGCGCCCCAAGGCCAATGTATAAATACCCTAAATCGTCGATTTGCGGCAATAAGTGAACCGTGTTTTGGTTTTCTAATATTTGTAGCTGTCTACCAATGGGTGAAATATGCTCAATCCAAATTGAGTTCCCGATGGCTGTTCTTTGCGCCCGTGAAATACTTTGCGTGCGATAATGTAATTTAACGGAATCTAATAAGGGTGTGTAAGGCTCTGGCACCTGCGTTGGCATAAAGTCGCCATCTGCAGGGTTCCAATTTGCCAGTTTAACACTATTTTGGAACGCATAATATTCAGCAACCTTGATATATTGTGGATGGCCAAAGTCTTGATTTGAAAGCGCTAATGTATACCATTTAGGCCAATGTTTCGCCTGTGTCAAATTAAATGGCAAAGATAAATAATCTGTTTCACCATTGTCATCATCATAACTAAACACCAAGCGGTTTGTTGCGATATTATTTACGACATCAGGTAAGGTGTTGGCACTGTCATTGGCTACCAAGGTCTGCTCTTGCGACGTCAGTTCCTCATTACTCAGTTGCCATACCGTGTCGTTATAAAACAGATCCGCCACCACTTTATGTTGCTCACTTGGATAAGTTTCATCCGATTGTGAAATCATCACTTGGTTTCTTGGCCAAGACTCATCAGCAGCCTGAAGCGGATCTGCTGGCGGTGTGGTGATATTTTTATATGACAAGTAAGTTTGGTAGTGACTATCGAAATCCGTCGGCCTGCCGATCCAATTAAATTCAATGCTGGCTCGGGTAACACGTTTGCACAAAAGCTCAGGGTGAGTGAACTCAAACTTGTCGGCTAACTGAGGAGAATAGCCAAACGGTTCAAAAGGTTTGGTTGTATCTAAAAAGCCAATGCCATTGTTGGCTATCAGGCCACTGGCGCCCAGTACAGTCACCGCCATGCGCACTTCTTGAATGTCACTGACGGTCAAATTTGCCAATGCTTCTTGGCGCTTTTCAAGATCTAGCGCATATAAGGCATCATATTTGGATTGCTTCAGTATAAATGCAATATAAGGTAAGGTTTTATCTTGGCCAATCATGATGTCAGATACTGGCGCAATCGGCGCAAATAACTCATCAACATGAATAACCAACTCATTCTCACCATTGAGTGTTAACTGCGCTGGGTCCAATTGCACGGCTTCTTCGGCGGTACTGAGCCAGATATCAAAACTGTCTAACCAAAGGGATAAATCTATTGGGCTTTCACCAAATTCATCGGTAGAAAAACGTAGCGTAATAATACGCTGACCACTGCTTAAAAATAAGTCTTGTGACGCAATTTTGAACCCTATTTGAACGGGCGCTTGCTCTGGTGACGTTGCATTGTCACCAAATGTCATCGCGCTATTTTCAAGCTTAATGCCCTGCTCAGTATCCAGTAAAACATTACGACAAATTTGCACACCGCTATTGTAGTTAGCTTTATTAACCGTCGTTACTGTATCCACCACAGCTCGATTTATCGCGCTTGGCTCAGCCAACTGATACACACGATCTGCACCGTCATCATCCTTACCACCATCAAACTGAGTGCCCGGCTGTAAGGTCAAAGAATCAACCTCATTGAGCTCGATTAGGACATGGGCTGAGTCTGGAGTGGCTGCCAATAATTCAAATCCCAAAACGTCACGATAATAATGATCAAGATGGCGCTGTACAAAATCGTTAAATTGCTGCTGAGTATGCTGCAGCAAATCAACAAACGTCAGTAGTAGCGCCAGATCAGGACGACTGGCAATTTGCACGGTGAGTTCATCACCCTGCCCTGAAGCGATTAACTTAGCCAAAGCAGCAAATTTGTCAGCGTCAGGCAATACCTTGTACCAACTTTGCACCGGCTTCCAAGTGGCTTGACCAATAAACTGAGTTTGCTCAGCTACAGTTGATAAATATGATAACCACAGTTCAATTGTACGCGGTTCGATACTGAAAAACTCACTGGAAAGCTCGGGGATCTGCCGTGCGGTTTGACTTAACCCCTTCCCATTGCCTGAGATAAGTGATTGACTACGAGACTTAAAAGTCATGAGATTACCTTATTAATGTTATTTATAAGCATACCAATGCGCTGCTTGGTTAAATTAACCTAAACAAAAGAAGAAGCGGTGCGGGTCTGCGTCTTGCTTGATGAGCGAGGATGAAATGAACTAATGAACTAGTGCTGAAAAACCTAAGTGTAAGAAATGCTGATTTATACAGATTGCTCAGCGAGATAAAAAGGAAACACCATATTGCTGCGACTGTTCGTTTTACGGATCAGGTAAGTGAGTTCAATCAGTAGCGCACCTTCATATGCATCTGACATATCAAACGAAATATCTTCTAAGATGATCCTGGGTTCGTAATTTAGCAATACCGCAGAAATCTCTTGCTTGAGCGTGACGAGCGCCGACTCACTGACATCTTCAAATACAAAATTTGATAAGCCCGAGCCTAGCTCACTCCAATATGGACGCTCGCCTTTGAGTGTATTTAATGCCACTGAAATGGCTTGTTTCACCAGTGTTTCATCCTCGTCCATATCAGGACCTGCATCTGGGCTAGAAAATTTAGGTGGAAAACTCCACCCTCGACCTAGAAATGAATTGTCCATATTTGCCTCCTCGTTATCCTATTTCCATCTTATCTGTGGCCACCTCGACTTTTGCGCTTTCAATGGTAATTTTGCTATCCATTTTTATCTGGCTATCGTCTGGTGTTTTAATCACAACATCTGTTTTAGCGGTCATACCGGCTTTATCTTTTTGAGATAAAGCATAACCAGAGCTTTCACCTAAAGAGATTGAGTGATCCTTGCTGCCTTCCATAATGATATGTGGCTTTTTAAAGGTGAACTTCAGTGCCGTGGCTTGCTCCTTAAATAGCAGTCCTCGAACATCATATTCTTTCTTGTAGCCGCCCAAAGGAGGAATGGCCACAGGGTTATGACAGGCACCAACAATCACAGGGTGTCTGGCATCCCCACCGATAAAGTCCACCAGCACTTCTGTGTCTGGGTTTGGAGGTAAAAATAATCCCTCTTCCTTACCTACATAGGTGGTTAGTAACCTTGCCCAAATTGGCTCCGTGGTTAGTGTATTTAAGGTGATAGGTATGCGATGTAGTTTTTCTTTATCGTCTTTAAACGGCGCAACAGTGGCAACCAACATAGGTGTAGCCGAAAGCTCAGCCCATTTAGACCAGCCACTTTTTGTTAAAGATAAGCCCAGTGTAAATTCACAGAACCAGCCTTGATTACTTAAATGATGGTGAATTTCTGTCACCATGTAGTCCGCTTTGTTGTTTTCACCTGCCCCCGATACTTTGATTGCATCAAGTAGCTTTAATTTATGTAAAGCGGTCGCTTCAGACATATCCACTTGAATACGGCCTTGGCTGGTATCTAGTAAACGATATACTTGCTCGGCTTTGGCCTTGGCTGCCAACTCAACTTTATCTATCGGTGCTTGTGATTTGATGACTACATCTTCGGTCGCGCCTTCTTTTTTCTCACCTGAATCATAATTTTCAAGTAACATAGCTTGAGTTTTTATATCCCAGGCACTGTGATCGACTTTTTGCGCATAGGAGCTATTGTCCATACACAGCTCAAACCCTGTACAGCCATCCATCGCAACATTAAATTCCGTCGCCGAAGGCGTATGCGTTGTCAAATCAACAATGTTGATCCCTTCTTCCTCATACAGGGCGAACCCATTTGTCAGTATGCGATTCATGATCACTTCCCATGGCTTTTTCTCAACCATGAGATACTGATAATGTTTAATTTTACTGTCCGCGACCGTTTTTTTACCGCCACAAGGCTTGAGTAGGTCGTTGATAATATCTGTGTCAGTGGAGTCAGGTTTGTAAAGCTTACTGATTTTAGACTGGCATAACTTGTTGGCTTCACCCTTTGCGATCACTTGAAGGTAGGCTTCACTGCAATAACCCACTTTACCGCCCGTTATCACGCCAACAAATAACGTGATTTGCGCGTCTTCACCAAAACCGGCTTTGACTTCAATGGACTTCCCAGGCTGAAAGTCTTTATTTAAATCAAGTTTAAAGCTTTCATCAGCCATATCGCCGTCTTCAAATAGGATAGATAGTTCTGAGATCTGGTTAAGCCCACGGTGCGTGATAACTTCACGGACACCAACTTCCAGTTTCTTTTCACTACCATCCACTAATATCGTGTAACGAATATCCATGTCATCGCTCCAATGGCGGGTAAGTAATGTAGTCACCCACCTTGGCACTGCGGATCGAAGGCAGTCTGTTTACGCTTGCAACTTGGTGAACATAGTTAGCTTTACCGTATATGGACTCCACCTTTGACACTAGGCTATCTCCATCCATAAACTGTAATTCGTGCGTTAAGTCAGGCGAGCTTTTCCCTGTTCTGAGCTTAATTTCTTTGCTAGATAGACACTCAGAGATATTACAAACGACTTGAGCTTTGACTCGATTACCTTTGGAATTAACCAATTCAGTTATCACATTAATATCACTGAACATGCCGTGAAAACCGCCATCGGCACCATGGTTAAGTACCATGTTCAAAGGCATAATTGTGACAAACCCGGGCAAGTGTGTTTCCCCTTGCACAGCGAGGCCGTATTTAAGCATATCCTGAATGCTGTCTTCAGTGGTGGTTTCACCGCTAAGCGTCATTGCATATTGAGCGGGTGTTTCGATAATCGTGTCATCTAATAAAAACGTGATCGCTAAACTAGATGGGGGGGACTTTTGATAACGTGCAGAGCCGCTTTCAGAGCCAATGGCTTTAGAGTCTTTTAAACAATTTTGATGAGTGACATTGAGTGATTTAGGATCGTACGGCAGCGTCAACTCCCCCAATTTATTGCCATCGCCGCGCTCAATTTTTTTATAAAAAGTCACTTTACAAAGTGGTAAGCCACTTGCGTTAATGCCGTCTGCTTTATTCATAATTAAGGCCTTTTTTCCTTACCTTGGCGTGCAAATCTAAATTCGATGTGTCGTTTTAAATCTGACTCTAACTGGTGTAATAAGTCTTGTAATTCGGACCAGCTTACTGCATTGCTATGATATTCGGACCCAAGAGCCTGCTGCGTTTCCTCGCTGGGCATGTCACTCGAATTTGCCGCTGAAGTCTTGGAGGGTTGCTCAGCACTGATCCGCGCTTTAACGCGCACATTGTTACACTTAACTTCCATCTATCTAGCTCCTTACACTGGCACACCAGGAATAGGCACTGCCACCAAATCGCGATAACTAAAGCTAAGAGACTCAATAAGTACATCATTTCTGCTCGCATCAATCCCCTCCCACTCCCAGCTTTCTAAAAATGCATCTTGAACAAGCCAAGCTTGCGATGGTAAATAGTTATCATCTAAGGTGGTGATCAAAATTTGATTTTTAACCAAGTAGGTATTCCAAGCATCGCCAAATACGAGATTTTGCAACATCAAAGGGCTACCACCTTGAAAGACGCCACGTTTTAAAGTGAGTGTTTTCGCTTGTTTTTGGTTAGCGATACTGACACGGTTATTGGTATAGTCGATACTGCGGTTCATTTTCAGGCCGCTGACTTCTTTGAACAAAATATCAATGGGATTCGGAATACCTGCGGCCACAATACCAACTAAAAATCGATACCCGACCATCGGGGTTCTAGGGTCTTGAAACATATTAGCCACCTAAGCGGGCACTTGCGTGCCCTAAAAGAGATTTAAAAATTAATGGAACTCAATCTTAATGTCGTCTGCCATCATCTCTAATGATTCAACACTGGCTTCGTTAGAGCCACCGTTGATGCTAGGTGCTGTAAGCTTCTTAGGAAATGCATTGATCACTTTCCACGTCACAAGTGGCTGAGATCTGTCTTCATTCGTCAATGAAATCGTGATGTCTTTTTTATCAACTAAGTTCAAGCTGATAGACGAGATCCAATCGTAGAATTGACTCTTCTGTTTAACCAGACCACGCTTCAATGTAATGTTGACGTCTGTTGGTTGCCCAGGCATGTGTTTTTTGCCATAACCATCTTTATAAGTAATTGTTTCAACGCCGATGTCTAGACCAGATACTTCTGAAAATGGAATGCTCTCTTCGCCGAAGCTGACAACAAATCGATAGACGGGAATTGGATATTCTGCTGCGATATCTGCTTTAGTAGTAGCCATGTAATAACTCCAAAAATTCGGTATTTACAGTCATGCTGTAAGTAATAATTAATATCTATTTGACGCCAAGGCTCAGCGCCAAATAGCAATGTTTGATTAGCTAATTGCCATTTAGGCTTACTAATTAGCCTTCTAGGCTCTTATGAGAGAATGTTAGAACGATGAATTCGGCTGGACGTACTGCCGCTAGGCCAATTTCAATGTTCATTAAGCCATTGTTGATGTCATCTTCAGTCATTGTTTGACCAAGGCCAACGTTGACGAAAAATGCTTGCTCTGGTGTTTCACCAAAGAAAGCACCTGAGCGCCAAAGCCCTTCTAGATAACTTTCAATCATGGTTTTAAGTTTTAGCCACGTGAATGGTGTATTTGGCTCAAATACTGCGAAGTGCGTTGCTTTTTGTACTGACTCTTCAACCATGTTGAATAGACGACGTACAGACACATAGCGCCACTCGTTATCGTTACCTGCAAGCGTACGTGCACCCCAAACAAGCGTCCCTTTACCTACGAATGTACGGATAGCATTGATAGACTTACCTGAAGTTGCATCAACGTTGAGGTTTTCTTGATCTGCATTATCAATTGCCAGTTTAGGCATTAATACTTGTGCAAGTGCAGCATTCGCTGGCGCTTTCCAAACACCACGGTCTTTATCTGTTTTAGCCATCACACCCGCGATTGCTGGTGAAGGTGGTAAATCAAGGTAGTTTTTACCAAGTTCTGCTTTTACTTGGTTGTACACATCAGCTGATGAGAATGGGTAAGCAGGGTCACCGATTGCGGCAAGTTGTAGCTTCGGAAGCATGATGTCAGTTAATTTGAAATCATCTGAGATTGTGATTGCAGAGCCGCCTGGTGTCGCTGTGACTTCACCGCCAGCTAGGTCAACTTGCTCACCATCAGTAAGGCGATAATACTTATCACCGTCTGTTGCAAAGACAGTTTCTGGCACTAAGTAACGATTGCCTGATGGGTCATATTCAGCAGCCGTTGGGTCGTTCGCCCCTTCTGGGTTATATAAGTAATCTTGGCCAATTGCAGCCCAATTGCCGTCGTCACCCACACAAACCAGTTCATGTGAAGCCGCTTTTGGCCACCAAGCTTGTGCTGTTAGCGGTGTTTTAACAACCACTTTCTTCGCGTCATATGCACGTGCCATGGTTGTTGTTAAATATGGGTAGTAAGCTGCACCATATTTAAGGCCCAATGTAGCGCCCGCTCTCAGTGCTTTTGAGTCATCAGCAATTGGGTCAATGCTGTCTGCATCTGCTTGCATTTGAACGTCAACAAGTGCAAAGCGATCCATTCTCTTTTCTGCATGAACAAGCGCCTTATTTTGCACTTCGTAATGCTTAACCGTGCTCAGGCCAATGGCTTCAGGACAAGAGATGAGCGTTACTTCATCGACTTTATTGAGTAATGTGATAGCCGCTGTGAACTTTGCTGCTTGTTCAGCTAGTAGGTTTATTTCACCAGTTACTGGATCTGTTGAAAGAAGTCCTGCGTCTGGCGCACCGATACTAACGACATAACACGCACCGCCGCCATTGGCGAAGAAGTGACTCACTGCTTGGTGTAAAAAGAAAAATGCGTCAGCAAGCATTGAACCGTCTGAAGTAACATTGAAGCCACCAGTCGACTTAGGCGCAACTTTAAAGCTTTCTTGGTAGGCACTACCAAATACTGCTTCAAACTCAACCATGCTGGTGATACGTGCTGGTGAATTTAGATAAGCAACATTTCCGTCATCATCTAATTTTGTTGTATAACCGATGAATGCAGGGATAGCAGTAGCCACTTCTGCAACTGACGGAGGCAGAGTTGACTTCTCTTGGACGTAGACGTCTGGGGTTTTATATTGAGGCATAGTTTTTCCTTACGTTGATAATTACATTCTAAAGAGCCGTTTAGGCTAGAATTTGGTGAAAAGAGGCACAAAGCTGCTCGGTCATTGCAGGTCAGGTGGCAAATCAATGGGAACAAACCCACCCTATTCTTTGTGCCTCGAAAATGAAGAGCCTTTGCACGGCTCCGCCACATCAGTCCCAGCTGATGTGTGTTTATTTGTTAATTTGTACTGCTATGACGCCATGGTCTGAAGGGTGTGAAAATTAAAATGAATTTTTTGTAAGTTATTGTTATAAAGCACTTAAACCTAGTGGAAATTAGGGTTTAGTTACATATAAAGTAGTGTTCTCTAAAATAAAGTGCTCGTGCGGCAAGGAAAAGAAAAGAAAAGAAAAGAAAAGAAAAGAAAAGAAAAGAAAAGACAGGAAATCAAATACAACGTAATTAGGTAGGCTTTTGAGATAACCAAAATAGAAAAAACCTCTTTTGGAGAGGAATATTAAAGACCTACTTAAAGTTGCTGGTCGAGCGGCGTATTTAACTTAACAGGATCAGATATACCTGTCATAGATGGCTTTGAACCACAAGATTAAATACGCTTTAATACCTTTTATTTCGAGACAACAATCGGCTGGGTTGGCTCATATTTCACAGTTAGCTCAGTTGGAGGTCCTGGATCTGGCACCCCTTGCGGGTTAAGTGCTGGGATCACGCTTAATGCGCAAACAATGTCCCCTTTAAGTACAATTGGCGCCCCGCCTTTAAATGTGACTTCGGATAACACAATATCGTTGATAGCACTAAAAGTGACTGTCCCACCCGCCGCATATGCTCCATTGATATAAGGCGACATGTTTACTTTTTTAGCCAAAAATTGCTCAATATCATCTTGAACCGCTATCTCTCCTTGGCAAATTAACCCTTTTGAAGCCACTTCCAAAGGCCCGGTTGTTGGCACAACAAGAACACCTTTATCCAGTAACAAATTAAAAACCGTACTATGATTGAGAATTTTGATCATGATATTACTCAGCAATTTATGATGCACTTTGGCGTATCAAATAGCTTAATACGCACCCACGATGACAGCCGTCGTACCGAATACTCAAATTCTGAACATATGGCTGTGGCTAATAAAAAACGTAGGTATGCAAACTATGTGAAATTTAATTACCGTGTATTTATGTCAAACATGACGATAACCGACCAAAGTGCTAATTACTGAATTAGCAACATGCCTTAAGTTTAAAAGTGAACATTTTTCAAACAAAAGGAATAGTATGTTTACTGTAAATACCTTAAAAACCTTGATATGTGGCCTTGGGTTATCACTCTGTGCAAATGCAAGCGCTGCAACAAAATCAGATGAAGCACCGCTGCTTTTAATTGGAGCCTCATTTGCGAATGCAAAAATGCCTTATTTCGATAACCTTGAAGCGCCACTGAACGGCATAGCCATCAATTCAGGGAAATACTTATCACTTGGTAATGCCTTGATCAGAGAACCTCGTTTATCTGGCCACCTCATCAATGAAGGCCAAGCTGGTGCGACAACGTTTGACAGACTGACTTGTTTTCCTGGGCCTGAATGTGTGGGGCCTGGTTGGGAGGGATATGAAAAACTATTTACCAAAGCCCTAAGCAGGGTTACTTCATTTTCTGGTGAAGTATCAGCAGAGTATATCGTTATTATTCGTGGTAACGATTGTAATCACCCTGACGCGTTTGGTATTCCCATGGCAGAAACTTCAGAATGTACCATTGAGCAAATGAACTCGTACATTGATACATTTGTTAGCGTTGCTAATCGTGCATTAGATGCTGGGATCACCCCCATTTTTTCAAAAGCCCCGAACTATGACGCCATAGATTGGGAAACATTACGAAATCGATTCAACTGGCCATGGATAATCAGTAAAGAAAATTACGAAACATTTTCTGATCTCAGGTTAAACCGCCTACGCACTGAAGTGCCCGACGCCATATTTTTAGATATTTGGAAAGGGTTTGAGCCCATGAGTGACGGACTGCATCCCAATAGAAAAACCATGCAACGCGCTGCAAAGCGGATTGCCAAAGCAATTAAAAAGCATCGCAAACAAAGCATGAAGTAACTTGTCACTTTGTTTAAAATAAAGGCCGCTTTATCCCTTCCTTGCGCACAAAGCGGCCCGCTTCGCCATGATTGTTAAATTTAATATTGCATGCGTGCCAATCGCCGTAAGTATTTTTGCTGATTTGCATCCCCTTTAATCGCACGCTTTACCCAGGTATCAGCAACACCATTTAATTGACTGAGTGAATGCATGCTTTTTTGATATCTATACTTTTGTAATTCCGCATGGCCAAGGTCACAAGCTTGTGCACGACTAACTAGGTCTCTCACAGCTTGCTCACCTTCACCGGCGTCAACCAAAACATCCACAAGACCCAAATCGTATAACTCATTGGCACTAAATCGCCGATTTGAATACATCACTTCCATTAATGCACAGCGCGATGACTTATGTTGAAGTTTACGAACCAAAAAGTGCTCTAGACCATGGTTAAATACCGCTGGCGGATACAAAAACACTGACTCTTTTTCGGCTACAACACAATCAGTACATAATGCCAACTCCATACCTATTCCATAAGCTCGGCCTTGTACCAAAGCAATGCTGGTCATGTTATATTTCGCACCACTTAAAATGCGGTGTAATAAAGTCATATAAGTGAAAGCATAATCTTTAAGCCAGATTTCATCTCTTTGGCTTACCACATTCGCTAAGCTGCTTAAGTCTCCACCTAAACTAAATACACCCGCTTTGGCACTACTGATCACTTTTATCGTATTTTTTGGTGTTTGAAATTCAGGTGAAAAAAAATAACTTAGCTGACGCAACAGCGACTTTGTAAAATAAGGGGCCTTATTTAACTGCATAGTAGCCCAGTGCAATGATCCCGTTCGCATGATCGCCAACGGTTCACTGTCATATAAGGAAGTTGCTCTCACTCGCACGAATTTTTGACCTTTTAAAGTTAAATCAACAATCCGACGTTTCTTGATAAATAATGTGAATATTTCTCTACATTTTGTGGTGTTGTTAAACTCGACACTTTACGCTTACCGCTCTATTTTTAAAGAAATAGTCATGGAATAAAATAATGAAATTAGTACTGCTGAGCTTATTAGTTGTTGCCGGGTCGTGTTTTGCAAACACACAGGTTGCCAAAGTCATAATCGCAAAAGAACAAGTTACAGCAACTTCATCTATTAAAGAGCGCCAGTTAAAGCGCAAATCTAAAATTTACAAGGCCGATACGCTAACAACAGGTAAACATGCAAGGGCCCAATTCAGGTTTACTGAGGGAACAATACTTACTCTTGGTGAAAACACGCAGTTTGCCGTCAACCAATTTGAACATCAAAAAACATCTGAAGCGCACTTTGAATTTATTAAAGGAGCATTTCGAGTGGTCACAGGAGAAATCACAAAAGTCACAAACCCAAATTTTAAAATTAAAACACCCATGGGCTCTATTGGGATTAGAGGCACCGACTTTTGGGGGGGCAATTTATATAATGCGCGCACAATCGATGTCATTCTACTGGACAGTGAGCATCCAATCGTAATCGAAAATGAGTTTGGCCGAGTTGTGATCTCAACACCCGGGACAGGCACAACACTTGAAATGGGCAAGCCCCCCTCACAACCTGAAAAATGGTCAGAGAAAAAACTAGCAGACGCAGTAAAAACAATTCAGTAATAAAGAAGTTACCGAATTTACTTTTCTACTTTCATCTAAAATAAGACTTTACCATTCATAAATTGCAATTCAGCACTCATAAATTTACACAAACTTCAAATAATTAATTATTTTTAAACAATGAATAAGTTTTTAATGGTGATTAATGATTATGGATTACATAGAAAAGTACTTCACAACACTCATTGAAAATACAAAAACACACTTAAACAACTGTTTTTTAAGCGCATAAAATTATTCATTTTTCAAACTTCTCTCATAGTACGACTTATTTGCTCGTCCCTATTTTGTTTGCTACTTTTCATCTCGTTAACACTTTGGGCCCAAGTGGTAACTGACTAAAACTAACAAGTGAAAATAACTGAACTAAGAACGACCAAAGGAAAAAAGATGAAAATGTTTAAAGTAGGTACTCTCGCTGCTGCTATGTTAACTGCTGTAAGTGCAGTTGCTGCACCTATCAATGTTGCTGATACAAATGGTTATGACCGTCATACTGTTTACTCATATGGCCCAGTTAGCCGTGTAGTTATTACTAGTGAATTTGCACATAACTTTTCAGCTGATGTTGAACTTCGTGACGGTGCTCGCTGCGATAACGGTAACCTATATTCAAATGTTGATAACAGCCACGTAGTAAACGTTGGTATTCAGGCAGATGCTGCTAACGCGAATGCTGCAACAATTGGTGTGACTAATGCGATTGCAGAAGACAAGCTTACTCACAATAAAACACTTCACTTAAGCTGCTATGATGCAGACAACACATGGTATAACGTTCTTGTAAACGTACCTGGCGCACCAATTGTAGATTGGGACATCACAGTAGAACCAGCAGGTGACTTTGTTAATCAACCATACTCATTTGGGTACCACTCAGCGTTCCGTGTTAAGAGCACGCTAAACGTAAATAACCAAAACAAGAGCCAATCATACTGTTATACAGTCGCTAACCGTGGTCTATCTCTAGGTTTATTCCACGGCAGTGATACATCAAATACATTCCACTCAGATGTATTCACACAAGATAAAGTATATACAAACGATACTGCACAACCGGTTCTTTACCAAATCGTTCAGTGTGAAAACGCGGCTGGTAAAACGATGGCTGTTAAAGTATTCAACTTAACAGATCCAAACGGCATCTATACATACGAAGACCAACTAATCATTAAATAATGAATGATTAAAACGGTCAAAAAATAGCAGCTCACTAGAGCTGCTATTTTATTTATATCAAATCTAATAATCAGTCGTTGTCGATAAATAGATATATACGTTGTGATTGAGTGCTTGTTTATCATGATGCTGATACACATAACGTCGATATTCTGAAAGTTGCGCTGGCGCTCCATCATAGCCAGACAGCTATAAGTTATAATGATGGTTTACTCTCTTCGGGCAAGAAAACCTACTATTAAAGCTAAAATCTCGTGCAACAGTTTGAATATGTGTATCTTTATTCAGGTATTACCTAGATATTTATCTGTAAGTACATAAATTATGATGGTTTAAATACTTACATGCCTGATATACAGTCAGTATTCTCTAAATAAGCACTTTAAAGCTTTAAACCTCATCGATCGGCTAATACTTACCTTATTCGTGGTACTTCTTCAAAACTTTTATCAAACTCAACGTCGCCGTGTAAGTTTTCAACATCTAATGGTTCAAAAGGTCTATTTATCTTTATCACTTTTTCCTCATCGAACATTGTTTTGATAGGTACTTTTAGCTCTTTCTCTTCAAAAAAGCTGTTAAACAAGTAGCGCTGTACTACAAAGTCTCTCTTTACTCTAGACATATTCTTATATCGTAAGTTACTCAGAGCAAATGATAGAGTTTGGTCTTCAACGTCTACTTTAGTTATTTTAGCGATTCGATAGGGGTATAAGACTTGTCTAGGTTCGGCAGTGATCTTGAAGTTATCAATAAATAAAATATCGTTTTTTTGAGGGTGTAAACGAAACTGTTGTTGCACTCTCTCCAAACTTTGACTATAAGCCTGCACCATAAGAAATATAACTACGGCGATTGGTATGCCTATAAATTTATTAAGAACTCTAATCTTACTTACTTTAGGGAAGTACTCCATCGAGTCAGGCTGTGTTTTTATCACTTTCAAACAATTTAAACAGCTATAACAGTGCCAATGACTAATTGGAAAAATAGGCAATATCATAAATGTGATATAATTCACACTAGATGTATAAGTACAATGTGAGCTTTTACAGGCAGGGCACTGTACACTTCCCCCTCTCACCAAGTCCCTTTTATAATAAAATAAAAGCAATTTACAACACTCCTTTATTTTTGATTTACTACAATTAGTAATAACACCTAACACTCGCTCATTTTTTATACCACACAAAATCTGGAATGTTTATTATTCACTTTCATTAAATCGTGACTTTAATACCATATTTCTCTCTTTCGATATTAAGTATATCAGTTGATCCGACGTCTACTTGCAAGCAAGTATACTCACAAAAGTACAATCAACGGTCTTATTACAAGCATCTAGCTTTACTCAGGCTTTTTCTCCTTAATGTCATAAACTTGTTCTTGAGTTAGTTGGTATTTTTTTTTGCATCTGCGCAATGCATGCACGGGTCTTAAAGGTATATGAGGTAGTCCTTTTCAACAGAAACAAAGCTAGACAACAGGACAGGCACATTTTTATTAAATTGATAATAAGTCATCAAAGGCAAATCTATTAAGTATCCATTGCTTTCACCAATCAAATTAAAAATCAGTTAAAGCTGAATAATAAAACAGCAGAACAACTTGATTTAAGCAATAAATTTGCAGCTGCCTTGTCTGTCCAATTATCTTACCGAATTATTGAAATCGATATTTATCTACTATATTTTCAATTTGTAACTTGCCGATTTTTACTGCATTGAAGTCCTGTTCCTTGATTTCCTTAACGGTTACGCCTGATCCATGTGCACCGCTGTCATAATTGACAAAGTACTTGCCTCTTTCTCGGACAAGCATGCAGCAAACTCCTCTTATTTCTTCATAACCTGGTTTCATAACCTAATACTCCAAACAATTACTTAAGTTTGAGCAATCTTAAGGGAACTTGAGTTACATCTGAGATAGTTTATCGTCCCCTCCAGAGATAGCACCTCCAGGAAAAAATAAAAAAAGAAAAACAAAGAGACAGGCACATTTTCAATATCTTTCTTGCTCTACTCATTCCCATTTAACTCAACTTAAAACTGGATATTTAAACATTGAAAAAAATCTCGATTTAAGCAAAAGATTTGTGCCTGTCTCATAAACTCTTAGTTTTGAAAAATATAAAAACCTAATTTGGAAGTACTATCTGCCTACTTTTATATCTACTTGGGCTAAATGAAATAGCTTTCGCGAGCTCTTCCAAGTAGCTCTCGTCATTTTTAATGGAGTTAACTTCTGTTTCAATTAGCTGAAAGCACATTGAAACCTCTGCTCCCGAGTGATGGACCATCACATCCAACGCCCAAGATGAGTCATCCAATTCATATAAAATATAACTCCAATTCTTTTTAGCTAAGACTTTCACATTAGTTCCTAATATTTTAAGCGCTTCTTTTAGGTAGGTTTCTGTGTAACAAAGATTTGTACCTATCCTTTATATATGCCTCTTTATATATCGATATCAATTTTGTCTTTAAAGTACATTCAAAACTATACCTGCACCTAAAAAAGTGTTTGGTTCGGAAATGCAAACAAATTTTGTAGCATCACCAGCCTTTGAAGGTTTGGCTCTGATTGTATCTCCAGAAATCCACGTTCCAGTTTTTGGTGCGGTAGCCCTAGAGTAACCACTTTCAACAACAAGCCCATCTTTGATTTCAAATCTTTCTAGCCACCCTGTTGTTACTTGCAAAAAGCAATTTTCATTTCCGTGCACAGAAACATTAGGACAATCAATTCTGAATTCTCCAGTTACAGTTTTAACGTCAGGCTGATTATTTCTTGTGAAACTATTGCCAGATATTAGACCCTGTCCGCTGCTCGCTGCTAATAATATATTTGGTCGAGTACTACCAGCTGTTACCCTTTGAAATGTAACCCCAGAAACAACAAAGTAATCCCAATCTATAAACTCGATATTTGCAGTACCGGCTATACCATTATCTCTAATATCACCACCTAATATGTGTATTCTGCCACTGCGAAACCTTGCAGCCCTATCTTGGTTACCTTTGGCTATTAGTGACTGAATTATGACTGTCCCAACATCAGTTGCTACATCTATCCCGATGGAAGTATTTGACTCAACAGTCACCTTTCCTATGTGTAAATTATCAGTAGTTGCTCCAATACTAAGCTGAGGTATATAGTTATTATTTGACATGTAGACTTCACCAATAAAGCCATCTTGAGACTGCATAAAAACACCACCTCTGGTCCCTGAGAAAGGAGGCTGGCCTGCGTCACCTAATATTGTTACTTTCCCTACTCTTGGCCTTATTGCGGGAGTTTGCGTAGCATTGTTTGTATTGACGATTACACCGCAGCTATCAGGGTTTTCCACAGTAACATTATCTATTAATGAGTCTGTTCCTCCTTTTGATTGTACACTGAATGGATCTGCTGCATCTTTAATATAAGCGCTATGCAACCTATCTCTATTACAGTCAATCGCTATGTACCCTAAAAAGCCAGTTGAATTGGTTTTTAAATCATAAATATCAATATCATTACATAGATCTAACCTGACCCCATTTCCCCCAATATTCGTCAATACAGGTGAATATATTTCCACATCAGAGCAGCGAGTTAAATCAATAGCATGCTCTGCTATGCTTGGGACTCCGGCATAAACGCCTTTAATTTTGGGATTATGTAATGTTATGTTTTTAGCTCCAATGGCTTGAAATGCTTTATTGCCAGGTGCTGTATTTACCAGGCCTCCTTTCGCAAACCTTATTGTTGTATCGCTAATTAAATTTACTGTTGTTATAGTTATTTCTCGATCAATAACAATATCCTTCCCAAAATTTATAGCGCTTTGTAATGCAAGTGTCGTTGAAGCTAGGTCAGGCAATGTACCATATTGCAAAACTGTCTCATTAATTGTTATGATTTTCTTCAACTTTCTACCGCTTGCCAGTCCGGTTATATAAAACCCTCCAATATCAGTACCATCAACAACCACATATAACGCATAATCAAGATCTGATATTATATATAAAGTACCTATTTGCGCATCGTCATTAATAGCTGTTGATTTTTTAACATTACGCGGCAGAGTTAAATTTAAATCACTAACATTAGAAAGTCCGGTTAAGGCTTCTAATGAGCTGAAGGTAACTTTTTTAAAGTTAGGTGATGAAGGAAGAGTCTCTTTAGGTATAGTGACTGGCAAATCTACTGTATTTGTGTACACCCAGCAATCACCCTTTGAGTCAATACCAATATCATTTGGAAGCTCATAGTTAAACCCAGAAGAAAAATCTCCAACAACCCTAAAACCTCTCGATTTATTTACTTCATCAAGAAGTGAGTTAAACTCACTCTCTAGTCTGCCGGTAAAATATAACCAACTTTCTTTTATACCATCATATCTTGTAGTTACCAATTGGTTTTCATTGACCAGTAACGCTAAATCAGCTATATCTCGTTCTACATTTGAAAAGCTAGACATAAAAACCCTTGTTTATATAAAATAATTTAAATAATATAAAACCTTCGACCTTCATCACTACACATCACCCCGAAAAAAATCAAGAAAAAAAACAATTTATAGTGAAAATAATTTTTAAATAAAAATTTATAAGTATTCAAGAGAAATTGAAAATAGAGTTTAAATTTTTCACTCTTAAAGCGAAGTGGGTTTTTATAACAAAAAAGCAGCCACAGGGCTGCTTTTTATTGAATTGAAGGCCCACAAGCACACATATATATTTTTGCGTTCACTTGCTTAAAGACCTAAGTTGGGGCCATCTCTGACCGAGTGTGTGTGTCGCCAATTAAGCTTTGGCATGAATAAATGTTCCTTTTACATGTTGTATCGATACGAGTAAATCAACGCTGCATCTACTCAAATCTACCTAGCAACATAATGAACTCACTTGCCAATATCTATTACGCCTTATTACATACATTGTTAAAAACTTAACAATCATCAAGGTGGTTACAGATAACAACTCAGTCTGTTTATCACATCAAAATCAGTCTCTCTTTATCAATACTGTCTAAAAACTCTTTTGCTGCCTCTTTGTTATCTTCATTCTTTGAACGATTTTGACGATAATCTGACGCTATTTCTTCCAGTTCGGCCAGTATTACCCTGCGGTCCAAAATAGAATTGGTTTTGTGATACTTATCCAGCTTATCCGCTACTTTGGCTTTACTCTTACTCATTTCAAATATCCAGAAGCTCTTGCGCTGTACCGCTTCACTCCAGACTTTAGAGGTCCAAATATATGTGCCACTGGTAGGCAACTTATCCCGCCCAGCTTTGGTTTCACGATAAATTTTAACGAACTTATTTTGCTGAGAAATTTGTTTGAGTAGATTTTTATAACGATCACTCACATCATCTTTTTGTACCGGACTCAGATGACTATATACCGTTTTACGTGCTACCTCTGGTAACTTTCTTTTCGCTTCATCCTCAGTGTATTCAATGTGGGTGTGGTCTTTTTCCAGCTGATCTACCCATTTATCAACGGTTAAGGTCTCTTTTGTCACTTGTGCTGGTTCTGGCTTACCCTTGGTAAATTCACCTTTAGAGCGCTCAACAATATAGCCTTTGCCGTTTGGATCTTTTTTGATTGTACCGTTTAACGTGTATTCGCCAAGTGTCCAGTCACCGATGGAAACTGACGCGATTTCTTTCTCAAAAGTCAGCACTTTGGCTTTTATCGACGCGCCTACTTCCGCTTCTAACGAGCCTTTGAGGCTAAAATCGCCTTTCATTGGTATATCACTGTCAATGGCAAATTGACCAAAGCTGTCGCCGCCTTTGCCGCGTGTATATTTTAAGCGACCTGTGGTATTGACCTTACCGGCGACACCACCTCGGATCTCACCAAACACGCCCGCTTGCACTTTGGCAAGATACGGCACTCCCACAAAAGCACCAGCTTCAATTCTTGCTTTGGCTTTTGCACTGGCAGAGGCTTCACCTGAGACCGAAAATAACATCTGTGTATCGGTATTATCTTTCTCATCGTTTTTAAGTGTTGCGCCAATACCTGCACCAAAGTCGAAGCCACCGGTAATATCAACACCGACGCCTGCAACCCCTGCGCCCACAGGAAAGTCTAGAGAGAATGCAGGGAAACTAATGCCTTTATGCCACTCACCTGAAATACCCCCTTCTCGTTTTTCTCTATCGTAATAAGCCTCAAGCCCCAAAATGCGTGCTCTAAGTAACTGTAAGCCATTATTTTCATCTTTTTCATAGGTAAATTTACCGCCTGCAAATTTGAGCGAGTTTAAACCTTGGTGAACTTTTAACTGTTTAAGTTCAAACACTTTACTAAAATCAAAGTTACCTGAGAAAAAGTCAGACTCGACAATGGCCGCTTCATTGAGCACTTTCGAATTATCATGCTCTAGATCCATAAAGGCGTTTTCAGCTTCAATAGCATCCTTTGTAAACTTGGCTTTGGTCATCGCAAGGGTCATTGTGGTGTGTTTACTGATGGGGATCTCGACATCAGCTTGCTCTATTTCGCCCCCGAGCTGCTCATCGTGGTACATCACTTTGGCTTGTGTCACGGATGCTTTCACGCCACCGGGTAAACCATAAAGCGACACATCAGTCCCTACTTCAAACTCTGGTGATGCATCTTCTTTTACTTCCACTTCACCACTTGGGTTACTGATTGATAAAAACTTGGGGATCACTTCAAACGTGTCTTTTGAGGAGACCTTAGTCCTTCCTGACTTAAACTTACCAGCAGTATCCATTTTAAGGTCAAACTCACCATCCAGCTTCTTTTTATTCCAAAGAGGCACATGGGCATCGCCGGCAAAATGAACTTCTTTTTGCTGTTTGTTGTAATCCAGCGACATCAAGTCCGAATAAACACGTTTGTTGGCGATATTTAAACCGACAATGCTTGCTTTAAACCGAGCAAGGCCCGCTTCATTTATAACCAACTCATCACCTAATACTTGGTGAGCTTCAATATAACCACTAAAGCCAACACCTTGCTGACTTGCGAAAACCGGCGATACTGCTACTTCCCAGCCGCTTCCAAAAGGAAGCTTAATATCAATATCACCGCCAAATTGCTGGCCAAGTAGGTTGACCTTGGCAACCCCGGTACCATGTAGACCTGCCCTTTTGGGTTTACTTGCACCGTCTTCCCAGTCCATCAGTTCTGGTTGGTTAATCCCTAATGAGATGAATTTGTTATCTACTAGATTAGGTGATGACTCTTGTGCCCCTTGCTGAGCCTGCTGCTGATCACTTTGCTCTTCTTCACTGTTAGACTCAGCCACACCTATTAGGCGTGCAACCCGACTATTCAGTTTGTCCTGAATATACTTAACCCAGTCTTGTAAATTGTCGACTAGCGCCCGCAGTGCGCCATGGGCATCGCTGCCTTTTTTTAGCCATTGATAAATATATGGCTCATCAATGTCTCCCCAAGCCGCAGCTATCCAGCCGCCGTTGTAAAACTTATTTGCGACCCAAAGCCAAATTTTTCCGACCGCCCACAAAACGGCAGAGACCACACCAGGCGGAACTTTTGCCAACAGCAATAGTGCTTGCGCTATGGCAGTGACCCACGGGTTCAAAGACTTTAATGAGGTCACCGCATAATTAAATACACTCGAGATAATCAGCTTAGCTGTCGCATCACCATTAAAGTGGTCCCAAACCACTTGTGAGGCATATCGTTTTGCAACGTCAACGCCTGATGACAACAGATCAACACTCACAGAATCAGACTGCAATGCATTACTCACAGATAAAGCTGTGCGCGTGGGGTAATTTTGGAAGGAAGGAGCGTGCTCCTGTTCTTGTTGTTGCATATCAATAATTTCCTATTGTTGCGTGTGTAAATAATAGAAACTTGAAAGAGGTACTGATTGGAAGCACAAGTGCATGTGTGAAGCAGTTATCTAGAATATAAATGGGGAAGGTTTAGCCTTTTAGCGCAGTTTTAAGTGCATCAATGCGAGTCTGATCCCATGTCCAGAACTTGCTATTTTTTTGTTTGTCAGTCCAATCTTTATAATCTTTATCTCGAATATGCTTATCATCTTTGTGAGATAGGCCCAGCGGTTTGGTCAGCCCTTTTTTACTTGTCCATGGCCGCATATAGGCTTTACTATCAACCGTAGTGTCTTTACTTTTAATGGCTTTATTTGCAAACGCTTTTAAAGTCGACACATCCCCCGATGAAGCATGCTTGGTTTTGTATTCAGACGTAATGGTCACTGAGAATGACCCTTCAGGGTGGTAGCTACTGACTGTATCTGTGCTGGTATCACTCAATACTTTTACTGAGCAGAGCAAATTTGCTTTGGGCGCTGCACCACTCTTATATCCAGGAGCCGTTTCTTTTTGATGAGGTACAGGAACTGTTGGCACAACCTCCACTTTATATTCGACGATATAACCTGCTTCTACAAGGTTTTTAACATGCGACTCCACCCGAGAATGATGTTCTTTATTGGCAGAACCCGTGATCGGATATAAATTAAATTTTAGTGCTGATCCCCCTAAATTATCGTTAAGGAGGTGGCCACGGATCCACCCTTTTTCATTGGCGTTATTTCCGTTATTGTTGTAAACGAGCACATTTTTCATCAAATCACTTTGATCTGCATTGACCTCGGCCGACTCACCCCGTGGTGCTAGACGGGATAACCGCGCTTCAACCTTATCCCCCACAATCGTATTGATCGTGACATCTTTGCCAGCTGCATCTTTATACTTAAAATCTTTTGCGGCAAAAAACCTGATTTTTGTATCATTGATTGAATCAGTTCCAGTGGTTTCTCGCACTCTTTCTTCACTGCCACCAGCTGGTATTGCAATATTCCATGCAGGGTTAATTGAAAATGTCGCACCTATCATGGATGGATTATATTGATAGGCAAAATTTTGGATTAGATGCACACCTGGCATCTCAGCTAGAGCAACCTCATTAATCGCACTAAATGCAAAATCCACATTGTTACTTTCAGGAAGGAGTAATTTGTATATGTGGCTTAGCCTAGCGCCTACAATTTGGTAATAATATTGCGCCACCTCTTGTACTTGCTCAGGATCCAATAAGACATCAAAGTAACTACTACCTATCACTTCTATGGCTTCTTCCACTTTCTCTGTAGAGGTTAAATCCGCTGAATACTGATCCAAAATTGGAATGAAGCTGTCATATTCATCCTGGGAAATAGACTCAACGTAATCTAGATCATCAAGTACAATTGTCTCAATATCTTCTTCATCTTGAACACTCATACCCAACTTTGTACGTGCAATTTCATAGGCTGGACGACGAATGGGACTACGATCTCTAAAGCGTGGCGACTCTTCATCTGACCGATATCTTTGCTGTCGAAACGCTTTATCTCTTCGCTTCTGTTCTTGCCTATCAACCGAGTATGTATAGTCCATATTTGACATCATAATGCGTCGCCTTCTTGTGGGGTAAATTCGTGTCTGGATTGTGTTATGCGAGGTAAGGTTGAAAGGCCTTTTTCAGATTGAAAACATCAAGGCCTATC
The DNA here is from genome assembly GCF_057197785.1 of Pseudoalteromonas sp. MMG033. Classification (NCBI taxonomy): domain Bacteria; kingdom Pseudomonadati; phylum Pseudomonadota; class Gammaproteobacteria; order Alteromonadales; family Pseudoalteromonadaceae; genus Pseudoalteromonas; species Pseudoalteromonas sp. MMG033. The sequence continues at coordinate 3,630,135 of NZ_CM170070.1, read as the reverse complement.
GTAAAATCTGAATGATATTGGAGTTTTTATTATTGAATACAAACACTTTGCTACAGAAAATATGATGGCTCTGCAGCAAAGTGAGTATGAGACTCTGAGTAATTAAAGCTGTCACAATTTAATCAAGTATTAAGCTTTAGGGTACCAAAGTGTCATTGTCGCTGGATTGTTTTTTGCATCGGATGCAGCAACACGGGCACTGTAAGCCTGTGCACTTGGTAACGCATTTAAAAAGTTAACAATTTCTTGTGCTAACGTTTCTGAGTCGTGGCTGTTATTTACCGTATGTTGTTCAAGCACATTGAACGAAGTTAAGCAATCATCTTTGTTTACAACTGTCGGGTACATCACAAAAACACAGGCATCCCCAGTATGGTAATCAGAGTAAGCAATTTTACATACCGCTCTTTGTGCGCCATTCAGCTCCGTATTTAAAAAAGCCTGTACAGTACCGATATTGTCTACCTGATGTCCGCTAGTAAATGTTTTAAGTACCCAATTTTCATTAGACATAATATTTGCTCCTTTTGTCTGTCCGTTTTGCCCAAATTTAGGGCCCACTCATTATTGAGTGAGCCTTAAATTTAGCGATAGCCAGACAAAAAAGTATTACTCTCTATTACACTCAACCACAATCATATGGCTTTAAATAACCTAGTGATTCGGCATGGTTCATAAGAATAAATTTGCCAACTAAGGCATCATTTTATTTACAGGTATATTTTACTTAATACTTTGCCTTTGAATTTTCGGAGACTGAGTTACTTCCCACTTACCACTTTTTTTATCTTTAGCAAGATTGCTGTATTCCAGTCTAAAGGTTTTATAAAAACCCATACCTCCTTCATACATCGAGAACCAAGGCGTTGTATTGTTTTGAAATGCAGCATTGACCTCAGATGTAATAATTGTGTTGCCATCATTTGCAACCACAGTGGCGACATGAAAGTTTGTAGCATGTTTTTTAATCTTTGCATTTAAGTCACTAACAGGATCTTCAACAGCCAAACCTGAAGTCAAAGTACTGAATGTAGGCTGTGCCTTAGTCCGTGGTGAAATATAATATGTATCACCAACTTGAGGCTTAGTTTTAGCCTGCTTGCTATCTTTTATTACTTTATCTTTCTCTTTTTTAGTGGTTTTTGACCTCAGCAGCCTTGCATATTTACCACAATCTGTTTTGTAAATACCTAGTTGCTTGTTGCCTCCATTGCTTTTCCAATGCTCGCTATAATCAGCATACGTATTAGTAAAGTGGCTAAACATTTTTGCAGGTACTAATGCCGGGCTCGTTGGTTTTGAATAAAGCAGTAACCGATTTTGACTTGTTAATGCATATTTCCCCGTCTTGCTTTTTTTATAAGTGCTCGGCAAGTTTTTAACAGGTTTGCTTTTTTTTGCACCTGTACTTTTCTTAGAAAACATATTTTTCTCCAGTTTAATTTAATTACAACAGAACATGCGATTAACTTTAAAAAGTCGCTCACAAATAAAATCAAAATTATAAAACCGGAAAAGATGGGAGGGAGTCTTATGGCAATGACAGTATAAATTAAAGTTAATTTTTCTAATTCAGATATTTATTCTCTGAAGCTGATTTATGTTGCTGTTTAACGTCACTGAAAACGCTGCCACCTTTATTAGTTCCGATTTCATGTAGATGGCGTTCAGTCGCTTTAGATGATTGATAATATGCAGCACAACCAGACGGGCTTGACACCACAAATAACCTCAACTTACTTTTACTATCAACATACTGCCCTGATGTACGATAAGTAGAATAAAGTGAACTATGCATACTTTCATCTTCAACTAACGACTTTATAAACTGGCCATCGTCATAATTTTTGTAACTACCTTTCATATAAGATCTCCTTGCATTGATCTTTATCTAAATCATCTTTAAAAAAGATGGGGTTATAATAACAACTTTAAAATTTATAATTATTGTACTTTATTTTAACGATTTAAAAATTAATCTCATGACACATTCTAGTTAATGTGAAATTCATAAAAAACCTCCTTCTCAACACCAGCACCTTGAGTATCTGGCAACTCAATAAAACCTACTTTTTTTAATATTTTTCGAGATGGTATGTTATGGCACCAGGCTGAAGTTTTAATATGAGTAATATGAAGCTTATGGGCTATTAAACGAATTTGCTCTATTGCTAAATTAACACCGAGCATTCCAAAACCTTTATGTTGATAATCTTCACCTACCCAAAATGACAAGTGCGCATATTGATTTGTTGTTTTTTCTGAGCTATCGACTTGTGACGCGTCATCACTATCATAAAAGTCCAAAACCACTCCTCCAACGAGTCCAAATTCACCATGCACCATGGCGAAGTAGGCTTTTTGATCACTATCTCCTTGAGCCTGCCAAGTCGGCCATAACTGTCTTAATTGCTCTAAGCTCTCTAACTTTATGCCTCTTAGTCGCTCAGAGATATCTTGGTTGCGATATTGAGTAAAAAACTCATCTAATTGATGCTCACCCAAGGGAAGTAGTTTAAGTGTGCTGCTTTCAAGAACTGTACTTTGATATTCGTTGTTATACCAAAGCAACGTCTTACAGCGCTGTTGATAAGACAATATCTCACTTTTTAGCTGTTCAATTTGTATTTTTTCTTCACTCATCGTTAAGGCTAAATCAATACTTTGCAGCGCGATGTCAAGTTCACCAGTCACCCACGCCACCAGTGCCAAGTTATGCAAACACACCGAATTAGGTCCATTAACTTCCATACACATCAGCATACAACTTTTAGCTAAAGGCCAATGACTTAATTCAATGGCTAACAAACCAAGTTCAAAGGCAAAAAACTCATTTTCAAGATTAGCAATGTAGTTGTCCCATACCTCGGAGAGAAGTTGACACCAAGCTAATCGATACTCAAGAGGCACTCCTTCTTTACGAAGGCGAGATAGAAATAATTTAAGCACTTTTACATCGTGATCCGTTTGCACAATAAAAGCACGGATTTGAGCATTTGATAAAGCGGTAGTTGCACTCTCTAAACTTTGCAATACTTGTGCTCTTGCCTTTGGTTGCTCGTTTGCACAACTGGTATCGAAAGCATGCCTTGCATAATTAAACTGGCTGGAGCCTTTTTCAGACAAAACCATCACACAGCCGGTTTCATCGCTTGATAATCTGCCACTTTGCATACCTAAGTCTTCACAAAGCAATTGATTTAAAATCATAAAATCAATGGGTAAAGCCATACCCACCGCATAAATACTGTTGGATAACTTTAATCCCTTTTGAGCATTAGTGTGATCGCTAACCAATCCCAGCATCCCCTTTTTAAACGAAGATTCAATGGCATTAATCACGCGTGCGGCTTGTACCGGCACCGCAATCACTTCACTGCACCCCTTTGCACTTTGATATTCTAGTAATTGCTCGATGCGTTTAGATAATTGTGCATCGTAATAACTGCTTTCATCATCTAAACTCACCTTGACCCATTGGTAAGCAATCTCTATACGATCATTATCTTGTGTATCCTCGTCTGTAACTTTGCTTTTCATTTGCTGTAAAAATGGCAACTCATAACACGTATCTGCCTGATTCATTCTGGTATCTATATTTACCTGATTTTCATATACGCGTGCTACATCTGCTCTGTAAACCTCGTGATAATGAACATGGTATAGCGATTGTGTGAGCTGAGATAACGTACCATTAGCAATCAAAACAGCTGGATTGCTTGCAAAATCGATATGCGCCCCACAAATAGCTTTTTTAGGCAATGGCGAAATAGTTGAGGTGATCCCCCAGTCAACAATCACTGCGCTATCTTGTTCATTAAAGAATTTAAAGTCAGGATGTTGACTTAATAGCGCTTGCTCTTGCTCGTTTTTAGTGTGTAGTAATAGACATAAATGTATGTGCTGTAGACCTTGCTCACCACAGCACTGATGTAATTTATGCATCAAAGACAACCCAAACTTGTAGCCGCAGGCGCCTATTTGCAGTAAATAAACAGGCTTTGAAGTATCTAATAGCTCATTGTCTTGTAAGTCATGTAACCAGGCTAAAATAGACTCTAGATAAACGTTTAACCAAGCTTGGTTATGCCACTCATCGACAAATTTTTCTGATAAAGACGTTGGCCATATATCTGCATCAAAGGCCCTGCGAAATTCACCATACTTTTTGTTTTTTTCAATTTGGCATGATTGTGGCGCATCCTTTAGCGTCGCATACTCGAGCTGCTCTAACCCCAACAGTTGCGAATGATCAAAATCGTGATCGGACATAAATTTCTTCCTTAATCATTTCCATCTTTAATTAGCTTTATTATGTAATTGACATGTTTATTCGGGGGAGACAAAAAAGGCCGACCAAGCTGCCCATCGCACAGCTCATAGCCTTGCGGTAGGGCCTCACCATACCAAAGAAAAATTGCACCAACAGGGACTGAATTACTGGTTGGTTCCGCCTCTAGTAAACTTGCTTCTGATGTGTCTGCTGACAGCCAAAATGTACCATCAAGTTTGAGGTCACCTTTGATGATCACATCATTGCTAAACTCTAATCCCCTCTCGCTCTTTTTGATCCCGTCTTCATTTTGTAGCAAACACGCGTCTAGCCAATTGGCAAACTGAGACTCTGTTGGTTTTGCGCCACGCCTAAAAAAGGATTTAAGGGTTTTTCTTAATGAGTTCTCCATCGTAAACTCCATCGCGCGATCACGCAGATGACTTATCGATAGTGTCAATGTTGTCTATGATAAACGGTCGCCAAATTTGCTTATCTGACCTTTGCTCAGTTAACTTAAAATATTGGTTGGTTCCATCATGCGCCCCCTTCAAAGCAACAATGTTGCCAAGTTCAAGCTCTGTTGGCAGCCGAGACCAAAGTCCCTCTGAGCTGATTTGGTACAAGCCATTTTCAATTTGTAGTTTTTGGCCTGTTAGCAATATGAGAGATTGCCAATAACTTGGGGGCATTGGTTGTGACAAAGATATCGGTTCATAAAATACAATATCTACCGTCCCAATGAAGCCAATATACCGTTCAATATATTGCTGATGTTGGCCTATTTTTTTGAGTAAAGCGTTGACATTTAGATATTTAAAAGCCATTTGCATACCTCATTTTGAACCCTTCATTTAAAATAAAAGGCCAAGTGGTTACAACACTTGGCCAAAGAGATTAAACTGCGACTGACACAACCCCATCGCTCAAGGCGACTTCACTCCACTGGTCGCCTTCCATCAGTTTGTAAAAAACGGTAGAGGATGTAGGTGGTGTGCCCAACAATTCAACTAGGTTGCCCAACTCAACATTTGGGTAACTGATTTTATTAAGCGTGTCGGCAATTCTTTGATAAACCCCATTCTGAGAAGGTGTAGATTGCTTGGTGAGTAGGATTTTTTCACCATCAGCAAGCGCTAATGTATTGGTGAGAAAATCATCCGTATTTGCCGCAGGCAGATTTACATTGGTATCTTTTTTCACTTTATGAACACGGTCAATAATACCCGTATATCTGTATAGCGACTTGGTCGCAGTCATGTTGACAGCGATCTGCTCAGCATCAATGGCAGCGAGAATGCCAGAGAGAGTTTTTAAAGCCATTATGGCCTCCTTGATAAATGTAGCTTTCAGGTTTGATACACTACAGGTTGTAGAATTGGAGTTTTATTTCAAGCAGCGACTGTCAAGGTAGGATTAAACACAACGCTGCAAAGCATCCTTAAAGGTGCTGAGATGACACTTCGGGGATCAGCTCAAACAATCGGTAACTGGCGACTTGATAATGTACAAAAGCACTCGTCCCATTATCATTGCCTATGCTCGTGATCCGGCCAACAATTCCGCCCTCAAATACCACGGTACCGCCAACGAAATTGGTAATTGCCAAGTCTATTTCATTATCAGCAAACCAATTTTTACTCGACAAATTATTAAAGCCTGGATTACTGTTGTGATGAGTATGAGCAGACGTAGAAGACACTGCAGGTTTACCGGTTAGGTAATTTTTCTCTTCTTTACCTTTCGTATACAAAGCAAGCATCCGCCTGCCGGCTGGCGCACCATTTTGTGATAGAACTTGCTCCGCCAAAATATTTTGGCTTTCATCCAGTAATTTGGTGCTATCCCAAGCACTATTTTCCACCAGATTGCCTAAGTAGCTGACTGTTGATTGAGAGATTAAAAAACGCTCTTGGCTTTGCGGGTTAAAGACCTTTCTGATGTACCCTAAGTGACTTTGTATATTGCCCGATACCTTCTGCCAGTTTCCACTTACATATTCCCAAACAAAATTATTTTGTGCATCGTAAATCTTCGATACATCTAATCCACCGCGTAAATCAGTGTCTAAGTAGGTTGAATTTGGTTGGGAGAAAGTGATGTAGCCATAAGATTGTTTGCCTTTAAAACGGTGCAAATCCGTGTCACTATTTAAATCAACAATAATCTCGCTAGCCGATTGGAAGTTACCTGTTTGATTCCATGGCGTCACGTAAAATTTAAAAATATCATCTTGGCGCTGAACTTTTACCCGCACACGTTTGTTGCTCCAACCACCACCGGTTCCAATATTATATTGACCCAGTAACTTATCTGAACCAGACCCCACACCAGCATAGCCAAAATACACGCCACACCCTGTTGAACTAGGCGCTGTACCACCCGTATTGAGCACTATCGTTAGAACATAGTTTGTGTTTCCTTCCCTAACAAAAGCCGCAACCACACCAATAGTATCATTGTCACCATTATCTGAACTTAAGGTCGCCTCTAAGGTGTAGTTATCTACTTTCTCCGAAGATACAAACCCATTTGCAGGAGATACATTGAGCGGCATAACAACACTATCTGTTGAAGCTCTATAGAACCAAGCTTTTGCATTGGTACTATCACGAGCTTCGGCATCTTGCTTATTTAAGTAGTATTCATTCCCATTAAATCTTGCCCAGTTGTTGAATATATCCTGCATCGTCGGCGGGCTATAACTTTGCCGTGCATCATCTGATTGCTGCTGGGTGCGGAATATGTAGGACTCCAGTTCTGGTAAAGGAGTAATGTTAATATAGACCGTACCTGTTTGCTCAACACCATGACCATTTCTGACACGATAGTTAAACTGCGCAGGTTGCTCTGCAAGCCCTGTAGAGAGAAAGGTAATGGTGTCTCCACTGAGAGATACCGTACCACCTTGCGCATTAGATACACCAATTAAGGATAGGCCAGTGCCCGAACCATCTTCATCATTGGCAATCAGTTGCTGTTTGCTGATAAATACAGATTCACCTTGCTGTAGACTCAAAGTATCTGGATTACATACTATTGGTGGTACAGCAACAACTGACATGGTGACAAAATGTGTTTTACGAATCCCAATACTGTTTTCAACAATAAAGTCAAAACGAGCCGCACTACCAATACCACTATTTGAGGTAAATTCAATATTGGCTCCGCTTATAAGGACAGTGCCAAACAGAGAATTTGGTACCGCAATCAGCCGAATAGGATCTTGCCCGTTACTATATTCATCAAAACTACCTTCAAGAATATTAGCGATTGGGATAATGGCAGTACGTTGCGTATAAACCTGAAAGGTTTTATCAAGTAGGCGTATCGTTTGAGCTGACTTGCCGTAAAATTCGCTGATTGCAAGTGTATCTCCTGGTACTTTATCGACATGCTCGCTGAAATAACCTAACTCATGGGGCTGTGAGTCGCGATATTCATCGCCAATATTTTTGAGTGATATGGGTCCATTCGTTTGTAAAGTCATGCGCCTTCATTCCCCTTACTCAGACTCAAGTTTGGCAACTTGATTTTCTAAACTCATTACCTTGTTATTTAGTTCTTTAATACCCTCAACTAATAGGCCGACTAAATTGCCATAAGCAACAGATTTATAGTTATCTTGCTCGTATACAGCTTCGGGACAGACTTGTTCTACGTTTTGCGCTATCAACCCGGTATAACGCCTATCAGACTGGCCATCAGCGCGCTCAAATGTAACCCCTTCTAATTTATTTACGGCAGTGAGCGCCTCCGTGATGGGTTTAATATTTGATTTTAACCGTGCATCAGAAAAAGCGGTCACATCACCTGTCGCGGTGATTGCCCCCGATACAGCCATATTGCCGTTAAAATTAGCCTGCGTAATATCCACTGTGCCTACGAGCTGAGTATTGACAGATTTTAGAAAGCGTTGATCGGCCTCTGCCTTGGTATATCTTGATGCTGAATCTGCTGTACGATCTGACACCTCTTGCTGTAAAGCTGTTTCAAGTGATGCTACCTCTTGTGACCTCGTGCTCGATTCATTAGCCAGATCAGTTTCTATTTGGGCACTTCGCTGATCATTGCTCAGCACATAGCTTGCAAAGGCTTGATCCGATTCAGTGTCGACTGAGTTGATCAAATCAACAATTTCTTTAAATGAGTCTGCATCTGCATCACTCGCTTCCAAAATGCTATCAATGCGCTCTTTTTGAACGGTAATTTTAGCGTTATAGTCTGCTTTTAAAGCATCTGATCCAGAAGATTGTTGCGCTTTGAATTGCGCAGCATCGAGCAACTTATCTGTGACACCCGCTTCAATATCCGCTGGTGTAGCAACATCTACCGAGTGTTGATTATTAATGACCTTGAGACCCGCTCCCGCTAATGTAACTTGAGATGAAGCATGCCATTGGTTTTCAACATCCCCCTGTAAATTTTCAAACTGAGAGGCTAATACAAAGACTTTATGCTGATGTACAGTACCTGCATTAATCTTTACTGCTGCACCTGGACTTAAAGCAATCTCTGGCGATGGTAATGACAGAGTCTTATCTGATTGAATTTGCCATATGCGATTTTCACTTGGCTCTAGCTGGGCTGTTAACAACACAAGATCGCCCGCTTGCAATGACACACCATCGAGCATAAGCAATGGTGAAGCTGTATCGATATGCGTGTTTACTTCAGCACAAGTGATAAAGTCTTGTATTAAAGTATAGATCCCCAACGACTCTACTTTTTGATTAAGCCAATATCCATGATCTGCATTAAGGACTTTTACGCTGCTGCCTGACTCTATATCACTCATTTGCGCAAAATCGATACGCTCTGGCGGCACCTGTCCAAATTGCAGCTGATCTGCATCTAACCCTGTTAATTGGTGACCATCTCCAATGATGTCTTTGGCTTTAAGGCTAGAATTATTATCTATTTGCGTGAGATCTATTTGCGCAGGCAGGTTGGCATTATTTAAATCCGTGATCGCAGCACCATTACCAACTAAATAATTGGCCGTCAATTTGCTGTTTTCAACGCTGTCTTGCTGTGTTAAATCAATTTCGGCTGGAAAACGAGCGTTTTGGATGTGCTCTGAGTAATATTCAGGCACATCAAAGTTTTCAACCTTATGCCAATCTAGATTTTGATCGATATTACTTTCCATAACATAGTGATAATAACTTGCACTGTCATCTAGCGAGCGATTCGCTTTAATTAGCATGCCTTCAAATTCATTAATCACCTGCTTGGTCAGCTTGGCGGTTGTCTCTCCTTCAACTGTCTCTAGATCAAAGATGTAAACACCATTCTCTGTAATATCTTGCTGCGCATGCAAAATGACTTGCTCACCTGGAACCAGCGAATAATCTGCTAATTCTGATGTTAAATCTGACTCTAAATCCAGATCAGGCTCACTTACAGCACAATCAACTGTAACACCAAACAGGTGTGCTAATAAGCTAAATGTGGTTGTATTATCCGTTGCTGCATCGATCAGTTTGCGAAATTCGATTTGAGTTGGTATATCGCCATTTTCAAAATATCCGCGCAGTTCAGTATTTAATTCTGAATGTTTCATAGTTAACCTTTGATGATTAGTCTTAAATTAAGAAATCTTGCTACATCGGGGGAGAGCTGATGCAGCAAGCGAAATTTGGAAGAGGAAAAAGTGTTTTTAAGCTGATTTGTTATCCATATTAGTTTCGATTTCTTGGATAACTGGCAATACATCAGGGGTAAACACAGGCACAGGCACAGACAACGAAAGTAATAACGTAGGCTTGGGCGTCGAACCTAAAGCTTGCCAGACTTGACCACTTACTTTTTCACTGTGTTCATTACCGAACAACTGTGTTCGGATCCCATAAGGCTTATCCTCTACCCCATACTTAGCCAGAATGTCTTCAGGTAAAAAGTCATAAGCGCCTAGCCCACATAGCAAATAACTAAGTACCATATGCTCAAGCTCAGCACTGCCTGCTTCTGCCTTACTCCATACAGTCAGCATATAAGTCAACGAAACAAACCTTGGCTCTTTATGATGAATACGATGGGTTTGAGAAATGTTCAAATAACTTCTTGGCGGCTCACTTTGACGACGAGTTATATCTTCAGCGACCCCTATCAAGTAACAGTTAACAGTTGGCTCGTCACTGACATGTTTGTCATAGAAAGTTTTATCAGGCGCAATGAAACTAAGCGCAATTTCACTATCTAGTTCTGCGCCTGTCCCATTACTCATCGACAAAATTCGCTCTGTGAGAAATGTTTTTAACGCTTGCTGAGTGTTGTAAATAATGTTTGGATCCATATTAGTTTCCTTGCAACCAAGCTTTTATTTCATGCTGTGCCATAAATCCTTCGTGCTGTTTTGAAAGCTCTCTTTTAAGTGCATTTGCAAGCGATTCAGGATCTATATCTCTATGCTCTATCATCAAACGTTGTAATAACGCTGACTCCGTAATATTAAAAATTTGTGCAGCACTTAATTCAAATCTGTGTGCCAAACTTGTTATCGAGTTCATTAGGGCGTCATTGCCATTATTTGACAAAGCGCGACGCCATAACTGCTCCCTGTGCGCAGGCGTTGGCAATGTGAACTCAATCACATTGTGGAACCTTCGTAAAAAAGCATCATCCAGATTGGATTTAAGATTTGTACTTAACAAAAGAAGACCGCTGTAGTGTTCTATTTTTTGTAGTAAATAACTCACGCCCGTATTTGCATTCTTGTCCTGACTAGACTCTACCGCACTTCTTTTCGCAAATATCGCATCGGCTTCATCAAACATCAGTACGGCATTATGCTCTTGGGCTTGATCAAACAGCTTTTCTAGGTGCTTTTCCGTCTCGCCTATCCATTTACTCGAGATATTAGCTAAGTTCACGATATACAAAGGCAGTTGAAGTTCCCCAGCAATGGCTTCCGCAGCCATTGATTTACCCGTTCCCGGCTTACCCCAAAAAAGCGCTTTACAACCTGGCGTAAAACGAGATAACTGAGAGTGCAAGGCTGCTTGCTTATCTATTCGACCAACCAGCTCAACAAGCTGCAATGACACTTGCGGCGACAAAACCATGTCTGAAATTTTAAACCGAGGCTCAGCCAGCTTTGCCAGCTCTTCAGGACCTTTATTTAGCTCACGTAAACACAGTGATTGAAGTATGTCCCAAAAATCAGCGTCACTTTGCATATTTTGTTTGGCTATACCTGCCAACGCTGACATTCGATGTATAGAAACAGGGTAACGCGCAGTAATTGAGGCGGCTCGTGCTGCATTTGGTACTGGTGACAATATTTGCCAAGTATCTGCAAGAGTTATAGCTGAAGGCTTATCAAATTTAATCCTTTTACAAATCGCTTGCGCTTCCTTTGACTGATTAGTCAAAGAACTCACAAACGATACCTTCGCGGCACTAAGATCTAACTGATCCAAGTTTTCAAAAACCAAAGGTGAAACACAATTTAAGTCAGCGGCAAACAAGAATATGCGTTTACCAGCAGTGCTAAGAATGACATCGACTAACGAACAGATAAAAGAAGTGTAATTCATTTGCTGAAGCCGCTCATCATGATAAAAGCCAAACAGCGCATTTTCATGAAAGGCAAGTTGTTGGGTATACCAACGAGCAATATCTGTGTTAGGTGTATCTATCTGGAAAAATTGATTGTCTGATAAATCATCACCCACCTCATCCATACAAGCTCTAAAAACAGTATCTTGTGAAGCACAACTAACTAATGCAACGGGATGTTCTTCTGGAAGATGCAAAGAACCTGTCAACAAATAATGTAATAACCCAGAATGTATAGCAACACGTTCTGTCAGCGATTGTGAAGGTCCGCATTGTAGTAATTGCCATTCAAACACCTTCATGCGAAGGCCTCCATTAAATAGCAGTGCTCTTTTACTACCCAATTGGCTTAAATACAATAATTTATCTAGGCTGAGTGTTGGGCCATTTTCATACCAGCTTAACCCAATAAAAGGAGTTAAAATATCAGGTTCAAGCTCTTGAATATACACAAGAGCAACAAGCCTCATTTCATATTCCTTAAGACTAAACGCTTCTGCAACAAACTTAAATTTAGGCACACAAATTAACTGCTCTAACGCTTTATCAAAATGAGACATCAAAAATTGTATATTTTCTTCATCTTGTGACAGTGCGACTCCAATTTGAAAAAAACAGCGAGCAAGTTGCTTTTCCAGTGTGAATTGTTGTGATGTCGATTCATCGGGTCTTAACATGCATTTAGCCCCCGTTCTTCTAGCGTTGAAGGAATCATTGAATAACCACAGCCCTCATAGAACCAATTAAGATTAAATACAGTATTAACTGATAAATAGGCACAAGCATTGGTTGATAATGCCTTCCTTTCTATCTTTTTTAGTAAAGGTATTTTGACCACAATACTAATTAGTAACGCTTCAAAGCACGTAAATAAGATTAACCTGGTACAAAATACGTAATAAAAACAGCACTGCTTCATCAATTGGCCTCAACAATTTGTAACAGGTCAGCAGGCACTGATAACATCAGACTTTGATCTAAACCCGCGATTTCAATTACAAATACGCTATCGTTGGTGCGCTCAACCAAACAACCTTGATAACCCTTTAAGGCACCCACTGTGATTTCTACTTGACTACCAATTGCCAACCTATTCGGTACCGTTTCACATTCAAAGCCCGAAGAAATAACCGCTTTAATCTTCTCAATTTCAGCGCTATTAACAATGCTTGCTTTACCATTAAACTTTATAAAATCTACAAACCCATTTAAGCGCTTGATGTGGTGATATTCAAAGTCGTCCAGGTAAACAAATACATATGATTTAAATAATGGCGTATATATTGTTTTTACACGATCACTCCACTGCTTCCTCTCAACCTTTAATGGTAAAAATACATCACATCCAGAGTTAATATTCGATACTTGTTCTGCAAACTTCTTTTCGGTATTCGGCTTAGTGTAAACAACGTACCAATTTCTTATTGTTGTCATCTCAAATCCTAGATATGCTCCGCCACATCGCCCACATAATGAAGCGATCTTTTCAGAGGTTTATGTTTTAAAGTTAAGTAATAAACAACTTTAAAATGCTTACTACTGTTTTAATACCGTACTGACGTGACTCGAGATAATTTGTGAAAATTTAAGTTAATTGAAACCAAAAAAAATGGCCTCAATTTTTGAGACCACTTTCAAGGTTGGGCTGATGTTTAAAACCTTGCGGGCTATAAACGTAATACATAAAGATATGTGAATTATTTTATTGATTTAAATCATTACTCTTATAAAGCTACCGGAATATATATTCGTACAATATGCTGCAATTGAATAGGTGTTAACAATACCTCTTATATTCTTCTTTTAAGTTTGTCAGTTGCCTTCTTGCTAGTTGCACCCGCTTCCTCACATTCTCTAGTGATAATTGCAGTCTACTTGCAATTTCTGGGTACTCCATTTCATAGAGAAATTTATATTGCATTACAAGACGTAAATCCTTAGGAAGTATAGAGATTTCATTTACTAACTTCGCATATAAACTGGTATTCCAATGGTCGCTTTCTAAAGAGGTGGATTGGTTATCTGCAAAATAGAAGTGATCCGGCAACTCAGATACGTGATTGACTATATCTTGATGCTTAGCTCTTGCACGGTGTTCATCCATACATAAATTGTGAGCTATACGACATAGCCAAGCAAATTCATTTTCTATTGTATAATTTGATTGATTATATGCTCGAAATGCCTTTTCACAAGTTTGTGCTAGTACATCTTCAACTTTATCGCTGTCGTTTCTTAACCACCGATGACAACAACTTAATAGCTTCTCTTTGTTTTCAAGCCAAATTGTCCAAAACTCACTATGTCCTTGTAGTTGCTTTTGCTGTGCTGCAACTAACTCCCCTGTATGTAACATCATTTCTCCAATAAAAAAATTTATATCGGAGGAAAGACGCGCGCATAGCATTTATGTGAAAACAAAATTAATACAATATATAAACCATTGTTTATTTAATGTATAATCCTATTCTGCTGCCATAAATTATTTGCTTTTAGAGTCAAAGCACATTTTTAGCCTAAAATTTGATTAACAGTTAAGGATTAAGTTAATAGGTGTAAAAAAGAAAATCCCTTGCAATACTAAAAACCATACCTCCCAAGAGTAAGAAGGTATGAAGAATTTAATTTGAAGTTTATTCATTTAGTACTGACAGCTCATGCTTAATAGCTCTTATTATCGGAGCTATATTTTTACTTCTATGAGCAAAAGAAACTCGCAATTTTTCTTTATAAGTACTTACAACCAATGCTAGACCTGCAGGCGGCAAGGGGACGCTAAAATTGTAGATATCTACAATCTTATGCTCACCAAGATAACTTAAGTCAAACTCTAACCTTCCTAAATTAGATAAGATCACGTTTCCTCTTAGAAACAGATGTTTGTAACAGTTAACGAGTAGTTTTAACGCAAACTGAGGCATTAAATGTATTGAGTAAGATTGTATCCGCTGCTCTGCTTGGTGCACCTTATATCCCTCACGTTTCAAATTCTGTAGACGCGCTTGGTACGCCTCAACCCAACAGCTATCGCCTCCGACTTCTGAACCGAACGGCATAATTAAATTGTTATAAGAAGATGCGAGATCTTGCTTTGCTATCCCTCTAATCGAAATAGTCTCAATAATAGTGTACTTTTCGCCCTTATTTAATGCTTTATTAAGTACATAGTTAAGCGCAACATTAACAGACACGTGATGCTGTCTAGCCCATCTCACTAAAGACTCTGTAGCCGCAGTGCCAAAATCGTAATAATCTACAGACCAATTGCTAGAATCTTCAATTGTAATTTTGGCGCTGGGTTTGAATAGCTCAGACACTAAGTTTTTACCAGCCTTTAGTATTGCATTTAATTTAACTCTATCAAAAATCAGTTGCTCCTCACAAAAGCTATTATCTTCCTCCGGGATAGCTTGCTTATTTAAGATGGAATTTAATTGCTCAAACAGGATATAGCCACTTCGTGCGTCTGAGGCTGCATGAGATGAAAGAAACAGAATTGCACTAAATTGTTTAAAACGGATATAAACAAATTTCAACGGTGAGCCAGCAAAGGGATCGATAGGGTTATCAATGGCATACTGCCTCAGCGCTTTATGCCATTGCTCAACATCATTATAACTGTCACTCCAATCTAAATATAACTTGGATGGATAAAGTAACGCGTCATATTGCCAATAATACTTAAGCCCTTTTCTCACGATTCGACTTTGCAAAACTGGATGAGTGCGTGCAATTTGATCAACACTAGATGCCAACACTTCCATATCATATTGACCATCTAAAATGAGTAAGTCACATGAATTTGCATTATTATTATTTGCCTCACCAAGGGCGAGAAAGTTGAGTGATCGATCACTCAAAGGCATTAGTTTCATTGTATAGTTCCCATTAATAATCCACAAAACTTTAAACGAGAATCATTTACATGTCTAATGACTTATCCTAAATAGCGATACAAATAAGTAAATGAGTGCAGTAGATGTTATCAGTTGCAATTCAACTATTGTGACAACTTTTGTTCCAGCGCAATAAAATCGTCATTTAAATTCAATAATATGAGCTAAAAATCAGGTGTATCGTTAAGGATTAAAAATGGCTTCATTGAATTTACATCGTGTCTATATTCCAACCAATGCTCGCAATAACCACTATATTTTGGCAGAGTTTAAACCCGAGAGCTCTTTCTATGAACGTTTTGATGATGTTGAAAGTGCTTATCAGCGCCTTTCAAGAAAGCTATTTGCACTATGTGATGAATATGAATTATACAACGTACAGCTTATTGTAAATGACAAGCTGCCCGTTGTGAGATATCACGAAGAGGCTTATAGTTTACAAACAGACAAACAAATCCTGTTTTTTTACAACCCTAAATATCATGAAGCACACAAGGTTTATAGTGATGCAGGTCATAAAGCAAGAAAGATCCGTTTCTTATTTTTAGCTACAGGTGATGAATTAAGAGCAAATGCTGCGTCATTTCATAGTAAAGTAAAACGCGCTTTAGACGCACTTCAGTCTCAGTATGAAGAAGAAAATATGCGGATAAAAGTGAGAGACCACCAACATCTCACATATGATATTTTTTCAAAAATTAAAGGCCACAGAGAAACATATGGTTATAAGCTGAGAAGTTTATACCCTCGCTATCAAGCCAGAAACTGTTCATTACCAGAGGCTCATAGTGAAATTACCTATGTTACATTCTCTGTTCCGATCACAAGAGCCATTAAGACCGAATACCAACATATGCTCAGACCTGGTGACTATGCGAACTTTTACAGGCATATTGAAGATAAGCTACTGACAACGTGTAATCAACTACAACTGTCACATATCGGATTTGTAGCTGATGGTAGACTGCCTATTGTCAGAAATAGTCAAATTGATAAATCAGCACATAACCGAGAGCTGCAAAAGCTGAGCTTTGACACTTCGCTTATTGACGGACAAACCCACACAATTTGGGACGCCGAATATCTGTGTGATGTAATGCATTTTGTTATTGTAGCTAACGACAGTGATAATAAAGATGCGGGGTATGGCAAATTTATGAACAATGTTGAAACCATGGTAAGACGATTTATAACTCAGCTTCCTATAAACCCAGAGAAACAAGACATAACAATGCGATTTTTCCAGCATATTAGTTATAACTATTAAAAAGCCTTTCAAAGCAGGTGGTTAAAAAGAAATCACCTGCCCTTTAGCGGTCCGCTTGACATGGCTCAAGCGACTTTCTAATTCGGCAAATATATTACCAAAATCGCCCTCATCTGAGCATATGAGTGCGCCAGATATTGACAACGGGGCCTTGTTGCTCTGTGCTATCAAGACCTTATTGAGCGCTGCTAATCGCTTTTGTAAAACTGTTTTTTTCATCCCTAAACACATGATTACAAACTCTTGATCACTCACCCTACAGACCAAATCACCATCATCTCGAAATTGCATCAACAGTTGGTCGGCAATAAATCTAAGATCAGAGTCCTCAAACACGTTACTGCTATACCCTTCACTATGTTCTGAATTGACCTCGATAAGCGCCATGGCATAATCCACATGACAACTTGTAAAATCATCATGTTTTTCAATGAAATAGCGTCTATTATATAAGCCTGTGGCAATATCTCTATAGTATAAATCTTGAGTCAGTTTACTTGTTGATTGTCTATGATAAATAATCAGGCCGATCAAACAAACGAGTAACAACGCAATAAAAATATATGCCTTTGTCAACGTTTCATCTTCTTTTGACCTGTGATTTTGCTGGTGATCTTTAGACGAACTCTTCCCCCTAAGATCTAGCCTTATTGCATTTTGATTATCACTCTGCCGCTTACCTTGTGTCTTTAATTCGCTCTCCTCGAGCAGGCGAATATAAGTGCGTAATGTGGATACTGTCTGCGGAAAGTCTTGCTTAGCTTGATGCACATCCGCTTCGATTTTGAGTGTTTGTCTCATATACCTATTATTCAATGGGCTGTGATATTTACTCAAAACCTGTTTTGAGAACGTAATTTGCTCAAGTGCTTTATCAAACATCTTAGTTTGTGCATATGCATAGCCCAAATTATTGTGTAACACAATGATGTGCGCGGGGTTAATTATGGCATTTTTCTGAGTACTTTGGGCCAAGCTTAGATGCTTAATGGCTAACTCAAATGTTTTTTCTGATAACGCTATTTTACCAAGCCCTGATAAAGCCCAGAATTTATACCTCGGCAAATCGTGTTCTTCAGAAGCTTCAAACATTTGCGTATAACATACTTTTGCTTTCTCGAGCAGATCAGCACGCAATAACGTTAAGCACAGGTTATATTTTACAGGCAAACCATCCAGAACATTGCTTTGTCTGCCAGCTAGTTCCTGCGCCTGATGTGCATAACCTAGGGCTTTTACGTAAAACTTCAACGTTGAGTAATAAGCTGTTAGCGCATCATAGACCAATAATTTAGTGACATCATCTTGATCGTTAGAGGATTTAGACATCAGCCCTTGTGCTGTCTGAAGGTACTTTAACGCATTACTATACTCTTCTCGCCACACCGAAATGATAGCTTCCATCGCGTGAGCACGTATCAAAAAATCACTTTCTCTATTTTGAGTAAAACAAAGGCTGGCTTGCTTTATATACTGCTTCGCTTTATTTAAATCACCCTGCTCTACTGAAAAAAAGGCTCGATACAAAAACCAGTAACCAGAAGTAAGTTGTAAAGGTAAGGACTGTGCTCGGGATTTCCCCAAGTCAAAAAGCTTCCCAGCAGTGTCGATATCGCCTCTAAAAAACGCAGCGCGGGCTCTAAGCGTCAACCATAACAGCTCATCGACGTCAGGTGCGGGCGTTTCCATTTTAAGTAATTGAGCAGGAGAAGAAACAACCGATGCTTCAAACTCCAATAGCTGTTGTTTTGAAAATGCTGATGCAGTCAATGAGTAAAATAAAGTCACCACTATCAAAAAAAATATGTGTTGCAAATACGCTTCTCGTAAAGTTAACCTCGCTTTAAATGTAATCCTTTATTACGAAATATACAATAAATTACGGACGTTTTATAACTGGCTATCTCACTCAAAAGCGCAGTATTACTCTGACAATACAGGCTGCTCTTTCTCTGATTTTGCCTTCTTATTTTGGACATCTTGCCCACCAGTTCTGACTCGGTTGATGTCTTGTGATGAGGACTGAAAATCATTTTTGTTAAATACAGTTGATGTGAATTCTGTAGAAAGTGCACTAAGAAGCTGCTGGTTCAATTTTTGGCTCTGTAAAATAGAGTCTTTAATATCCTTGTTTTGTTGCTGCAACTGCTCAGCTAAATCAGCCCTAGTAAGGGTAACTTTTACCTTATCTTTAGCCTTTTGATCTGTACTGCCCATGAGCTGATTGAGCACTTCAACCAGTCGATTCAACACACTATAAATAACATCAGCAGAAAAGCCGCCGAGAAGCGCTGCCAATGGTTTATGAAAATCGCCAATGGATGAACTAGAGCTCTGGGTAATGTCTTGTGTAGGGATCAACTCTGCAATCATCAAACCCGCCATAAAGCCCATAATCACCATTGACCAATAAGTTGAGTCAAATTTAGGGTCATAGTTACACGATCGAATAAAGTTACGTGATTTATATAAACAAGCAAAAGTCGCCCCAAGGCCTGCACAGCAAAGTAAAAAGAGCTGGTTTAATAAAAGCACCCTGCCTTCAGAGTTAAACAAGCCTTCATTGATGGTTTTCTGGTTCACTTCAGGAGAGATTGACAGCGCAATGATTGAGATTAAAAAGAACAGCGCTAATAAAGACATATGGCGAACCAGCTTTACAGGCCCCAAAAACCTCAACCAGCTTACTGAAGTTGACTCTTTATCCATGATAGCCAAAGTAAGGGGTTTAGCTGGGTAGACTAGGATTGAAAGATCTTTGTGGCACTTAGTTAAAGCAGTTAGCTCGTTTTCCAAGAGCAAAGTATATCCGTCAATTTCGTTCATATCATGCTTATTTTGTAACTGATATATTGTATTGGGAATATGACTGGGAACGGTCTTACCTTCACCGGAAGCATAGCGGATCATGACATCACATTCTGTTAGTAAATGACTTACAAAGTCCTTTTTGGACATGACGTTACCTATTATATTATGCAGAAAGGGTACTTATATCAGGGATTTATGGCAAACTTCAAGAACATTTAATTGCTGGCTTATTTAAAGAGTAAATAAGGCGTTAGTTTAAAATAAAAACTAATAATAAGAGATGAAATATAGATGTACATAGTAAAGGCAAGCAGATTGCTTGCCTTTGACAAGATTAGTTACTGCTGGAGTTACATGTCCCTTCACAAGTACGCATAAATTCCAAGCTTTCAGTATTAGAAGTGAAAATAAGACCTTGCGGGCTTACTTCTCTGTCAGTGCGAAGTTGCTTAAACCAATAACCCTCATCAAGTTTTTGCATCAACTTATAATTAACAACTGTCAGATCACCGTCATTATTCAAGCACTCGGAAAAGCTATCCTCATAACATGGAGTTATCAAGGTCATACTATTATCATCTTCGAATTTCCATCGCCCATTTGGACTTTGTGCATCATCACTGAAAACGATGGCTTTACCATTTTCTAAAGGGTGAACAATTTCAGCTAGCCCTTTATTATTCAGAAAAGTGCCATCGCGGTAGAATAATTTCATATAATCATTTTGAGTTACCTTATCAGGCTCAATAAACTGACTTATGTAAGCATTTGAAAAAACCTTCTCCACTGGATCTGTTCGGGTGTAGATAAATGCTTTTCTATTATCATAAAGCTCAGCATAGCTAATTGTTTTGCTAGAAGTGCCAATTTTGTAGGTTAAACCACCATATGACTTCTCAAAGGTTACTTCTACAGGCTCTTCATCCCCTGTAATTAGGTTTTTAGAAATTAAACTGGCATTGTTACCTGAATTAATACTCAACCGAGCATTACTGCCTTTGAACCTTTCACCTGACGCCAAATCTATAAACCACGTGGTAGAAAAGCCACCATGCTTGGCGTTTGCGGACAGATTAGAAAATGGCAAGAAGGTAATGCCTCTGTATATTTTATAGCTAGAACGTGGTTTCAACACCTCAGCTAAGCCCACATAATCCTCAATTTCATCCTTGGCAACAAATGAATACGCATCAAGTTTGAATTGATATGTAAACTCAAATGCAGCGTAATCATCAACCGCGGCGATCAACTTAGTTGCTGTAATATGTGTCCTGAACGATAAGCTTTTTGTGTTTTGAGTAACCTGATTCTCAAAGTCTAATGTTAATACGCTAGGCGTGGAAACACTAACTTGCGTATCTAATAATTCAAAGCCAGTCGTTGCGCTGTAATCAGCTTCGTCATTAAAACTAACCCACTGGTTGTAGTCACCGTAATTAACATGTAGGTAACCAATAAATCTAGACTTCTCTGTTTCAGAAGTAGTTAGCTCACTGACATTTACATAATCCGCAAGTCTTTGCTCACTATATTCACTGTATTCAAGTTCTTTTACATCCCCCTTTGTAAGGGTGATCCAGTCATATTCTGACTCATTCTTAAAGAGCTTAGCGCGTAATTGATCATCGTTTAGGGAAAATGCTTCAATGGATAGCAAACCTTCACTAATGCAATTAACAAAACATTCAACTTCTTTGGTTTTCAGCTCTATGGTACCTTTATTATCCCAAGAGAACGCAAAGTTAGTTTGCTTTATTTTTCCTAGGCCTGACTTATCGTCAGAAAAGTAAAACAAAAAACCTTCATCCGCATTCGACCAAGTACCGACTAGAGTGTCGTTATCAAGCGCAATAGGATCCTCTGCCTGCTGCGTTGAGTCGTCTTCAACAGTTATTTCAATGTTGTGATTTGCAGAGCTTTCACCGTCTGACAAAGTCACTGCAATTGAATGGGCACCTACCTCTGACAAACTTGGTTTAGCAACCAGTGTTAGATTACTCCCTTCTAAAGAAAAAGATAACCAAGTTGGTAAATTGTCTACTTGAGCTGAAATCTCATCTCCATCGGCATCAGAAAGCGTAAACACCTTGCTTGTTTCGGTATTTGCGATAACCGACCAATTTCGATCTGAGTTGAATATTGGAGCCCTATTGGACGATGAGCTATTTGTTGAAGAGCTATTGGTAGATGAGCTATTCGCAGCTGTAACAGAAGGCGCTGTATTTTGATTATCGTTTGAAGAACCTCCGCCACAACCTGCAAGTAACCCCAAAACGATTGAACTGAAAATTAACCGCACATTATTCTCCTTTTTCTAATTCGGGGGCAATATAACAGCTCGAGAACCATTAGTTAACAACTAAAACACATATATGAATATAAAAATAAAAAACGCAATAAACGAATACAATTCACACAAGATAAACACGAATTTGATTTAGCTAAGGTATATACTCATAAAACTATAAGCTTTTTAAATACTCACCTCTTAGTTAGTTTTGTGTAGATGAGTTACACCTTCGAAAGTTCCAGCCATGACTGTGATATTAGGTAGCCTGTTTTCAACTGTTAGGTTTCTCTGGTGCGTCCTCAATTTCTAACTTATGCGTACTTTGTCACTTTAATGTAACTTGAAGGCAATTTAGGCACCCATACTTTCGAACCTAACGAAAACGATTGAGCGACTATGATTACCATAATGCACTTGTTTATGGGTTATATCGCGTTGTTGAACATGAACAGCTCAAGATAATCGAAGGATGAAGACTAATTACTTTGGATATGATTGCGTTAAGTAGGCTGACTATCGATTGTTTCACACTCTCAAACAAAGTTTGAAAAGTGTCAACCTTAATTAGGACGGTACAGTTAGAACAAAAAAGGCTCCCTAAGGAGCCTGTTTACCTGAATGGTAAATGATTACCAACCAGCTTTTTCTTTAAGTGCAGAACCGATCTCAGCTAGAGAGCGAACAGTCTTAACGCCTGCTTCTTCTAGAGCTGCGAACTTCTCATCAGCAGTACCTTTACCGCCTGAGATGATTGCACCAGCGTGACCCATACGCTTGCCCGGAGGAGCAGTAACACCAGCGATGTAAGAAACAACTGGCTTAGTCACGTTGTGCTTGATGTACTCTGCAGCTTCTTCTTCTGCTGTACCACCGATCTCACCAATCATTACGATTGCTTCAGTCTTAGGATCGTTCTGGAACATTTCTAGTACGTCGATGAAGTTAGTACCTGGGATTGGGTCACCACCGATACCAACACAAGTTGATTGACCGAAGCCAGCGTCAGTAGTTTGCTTAACAGCTTCGTAAGTAAGAGTACCTGAACGAGATACGATACCTACTTTACCAGGCTGGTGGATGTGACCAGGCATGATACCAATCTTACACTCACCCGGAGTGATAACACCTGGGCAGTTAGGACCGATCATGCGAACGCCAGTTTCTTCTAGCTTAACTTTAACATCAACCATATCTAATGTAGGGATGCCTTCAGTGATACAAACGATTAGCTCGATGCCACCGTCGATAGCTTCTAAAATAGCGTCTTTACAGAATGCAGCTGGTACGTAGATTACTGTCGCAGTTGCGCCAGTTGCTTCTACAGCTTCACGTACAGTGTTGAACACTGGAAGACCAAGGTGAGTTTGACCACCTTTACCAGGTGAAACACCGCCAACCATTTGCGTACCGTACTGGATAGCTTGCTCTGAGTGGAAAGTACCCTGACCACCAGTGAAACCCTGACAGATTACTTTAGTATCTTTATTAATTAGTACAGACATTATTTGCCCTCCGCAGCAGCAACTACTTTCTCTGCAGCATCAGTTAGTGATTCAGCAGCGATGATGTCAAGACCAGAGTTAGCTAGTACTTCACGGCCAGCTTCAGCGTTAGTACCTTCAAGACGTACAACTACAGGTACGCTTACACCAACTTCTTTAACTGCACCAATAATACCTTCAGCGATCATGTCACAACGAACGATACCACCGAAGATGTTAACTAGTACTGCTTTCACGTTGTCATCTGAAAGGATGATCTTGAATGCTTCAGATACACGCTCTTTAGTCGCGCCGCCACCAACGTCTAGGAAGTTAGCTGGCTTACCACCGTGTAGGTTTACGATGTCCATTGTACCCATTGCTAGGCCTGCACCGTTAACCATACAACCAACGTTACCGTCTAGAGCAACGTAGTTTAACTCGAAGCTTGCAGCGTGAGCTTCACGAGCATCTTCTTGTGAAGGATCGTGGAATTCACGGATCTTAGGCTGACGGAATAGCGCGTTGCCATCAACACCAATCTTGCCGTCTAGGCAATGTAGGTTGTTTTCGTCAGTGATTACTAGAGGGTTGATCTCTAAAAGTGCGAAATCGTGATCGATGAACATGTTCGCAAGACCTAGGAAGATCTTAGTGAACTGTTTGATCTGTGCAGGGTTAAGACCAAGCTTGAAGCCTAGCTCACGACCTTGGTATGCCTGAGGGCCTACTAGTGGATCGATTTCAGCTTTGTGAATTAGTTCTGGAGTTTCTTCAGCAACTTGCTCGATTTCAACACCACCTTCAGTTGAAGCCATGAACACGATTTTACGTGAAGCACGGTCAACAACAGCACCAAGGTATAGCTCATTTGCAATATCAGTGCAGCTTTCAACTAGGATCTTAGCAACAGGCTGACCTTTTTCGTCAGTCTGGTAAGTTACTAGGTTTTTACCTAACCAGTTTTCAGCAAATGCGCGGATCTCGTCTTTGCTATCAGCTAGCTTAACACCGCCAGCTTTACCACGGCCACCCGCGTGTACTTGACATTTAACGACCCACTTGTCGCCACCAATTTTACCAGCAGCTTCAACTGCTTCCTGAGGAGTGTCACAAGCGTAACCCTCAGACACAGGTAAACCATATTCGGCAAAAAGTTGTTTTGCCTGATACTCATGCAAATTCATGATGCTTTATCCAATTTTTTATACTAAAAATGCTGAATATTTATGCAAATAATCAGCTATCCCAAATTGCGCACATAGTATAGATCCCACGGCGTTTTAATAAAACCCCAGTTAGACCAAAGGCGCAAAAAAAAAGCTGTATGTCGCTTAATTGCACACATACAGCTTAAGATTTAATCTTTTGCTTAAACGTCTAGAAGTAGACGTGTTGGATCTTCTAGTAATTCTTTGATTGTTACTAGGAAACCAACTGATTCTTTACCATCAATTTGACGGTGGTCATAAGAAAGCGCTAGGTACATCATAGGTAGAATTTCTACCTTGCCATTTACAGCCATTGGACGTTCTTGGATTTTGTGCATACCAAGAATTGAAGACTGAGGTAGGTTGATGATAGGCGTAGAAAGTAGTGAACCGAATACACCACCGTTTGTGATTGTGAAGTTACCACCAGTCATATCGTCAACTGTTAGCTTACCATCACGACCTTTAAGCGCTAGCTCACGGATACCTTTTTCGATTTCAGCAACAGATAGCTTGTCACAGTCACGAAGTACTGGTGTTACTAGACCACGAGGTGTAGAAACAGCGATGCTGATATCGAAGTAGTTGTGATAAACGATGTCATCACCGTCGATTGATGCATTTACTTCAGGGAAACGCTTAAGCGCTTCTGTTACTGCTTTCACGTAGAAAGACATGAAACCAAGGCGAATACCGTGACGCTCTTCAAATACATCTTTGTACTGCTTACGAAGGTCCATGATTGGCTTCATGTTTACTTCGTTGAACGTAGTAAGCATTGCTGTTGAATTCTTAGCTTCAAGAAGACGGTTAGCAATTGTCTTACGAAGACGTGTCATTGGAACACGCTTCTGAGTACGGTCACCTACAGGTGCTGCTGGAGCTGGTGCAGATGCTGCTTTTGCAGGTGCTGCAGCTGGCTTAGCCGCAGGTGCTTTCAAGAACGCGTCAACATCTTCTTTTGTGATGCGACCGCCTTTACCAGAACCCTTAATTTGAGAAGCATCTAGGCCTTTTTCTGCAATTAAACGACGAACTGAAGGCGTTAGCACATCAGCGTTTTCATCAGAAGATGCAGCATCTGCTTGTGCTGCCGCAGCTGGCGCTGCCGCAGCTGGTGCACCACCTGCAGAAAGCTTACCAATAACCTGCTCGCCAAGTACTGTGTCGCCTTCAGCGTGCAAGTGCTCACCCATTACACCGTCTTCAGGTGCAACAACTTCTAAAACAACTTTATCTGTTTCGATGTCAACTAGGTTTTGGTCACGGCTTACAGCCTCACCTGGTTGAACGTGCCAAGTTGCGATTGTAGCGTCTGCTACTGATTCTGGAAGTACTGGTACTTTAATGTCCACTTCTTTACCTTCTGCTGCTGGCGCCGCTGCCGCTGGCGCTGCTGGTTGTTCATTTGATTGAGCTGGTGCCGCACCTGCAGCACCGATTTGTGCAATTACTTGCTCACCTAATACTGTCGCGCCTTCTTCTTCAGAAATAGCAACAATTACACCATCTTCAGGTGCTACAACTTCTAAAACGACTTTATCCGTTTCGATGTCAACTAGGTTTTGGTCACGGCTTACCGTATCACCAACGCTTACATGCCATGTCGCAACGGTCGCGTCTGCAACTGACTCAGGAAGAACAGGCACCTTAATTTCGGTTGTCATCTCTTATTCCTTATTTTTTAATTGTTAATGCGTCAGCAATCAACGCGTTTTGTTCTTTAGTGTGGGTAGACATATATCCACATGCCGGTGCAGCTGATGCCTTACGGCCAGCATATGTTAGGTTTGCACCTGCAGGGATTGCTTCCCAGAAATGGTGTTGAGAACAGTACCAAGCACCTTGGTTCTGTGGCTCTTCCTGACACCATACGAAATCTTTCACATGCTGATAACGAGCCATGATCTCATCCATCTCTTTGTGAGGGAATGGATATAACTGTTCAACACGTACAATAGCAACATTGTTTAGTTCAAGCTTACGACGCTCTTGAAGTAGTTCGTAGTAAACCTTACCACTACAGAATACAACGCGCTCTACGTTTTCCGGCTTAATCTCATCGATTTCATCGATCATATTGTGGAAAACACCATCAGATAGTTCTTCAAGGCTAGAAACTGCTAATGGGTGACGTAGCAATGATTTTGGTGTCATTACAATCAATGGACGACGTAAAGGACGTACTGATTGACGACGTAACATTGCATAAACTTGCGCTGGCGTAGTTGGTACACATACTTGCATGTTGTGGTCAGCACAAAGCTGAAGGTAACGCTCCATACGTGCAGAACTGTGTTCTGGACCTTGACCCTCGTAACCGTGCGGAAGCAATAGAGTCAAGCCACACAAACGGCCCCACTTTTGCTCACCCGAACTTAAGAATTGGTCAAATACAACCTGTGCACCATTCGCAAAGTCACCAAATTGTGCTTCCCAAAGAACCAGTGAAGTCGGCTCAGCTGTCGCGTAACCGTATTCAAATGCTAAAACAGCTTCTTCAGAAAGTACTGAGTCATAAACCTCAAAAGTACCCTGCTCTGGGCTGATGTTTTGCAATGGTAAATAAGTAGACGCATCGTTTTGATTATGAACAACAGCGTGGCGGTGGAAGAAAGTACCACGACCAGAGTCCTGACCAGTTAGACGAATGTCAGTGCCTTGGTCAACCATAGTCGCGTATGCAAGTGTTTCAGCCATACCCCAATCGAGTGGCTTATCACCCTTTGCCATCGCTTTACGGTCATCGTATATTTTCTTAACACGAGACTGTGCTTTGTGATCTTCTGGGTAGCTAGCAACCTTTTCACCAAGCTCTTTAAGCTTATCAACAGAAACTTCTGTCTCGTAAGGCGTATCCCAGTCATGGCCAACGTACTTAGACCACTCAGATGAATGCTTCGTTTCTGGTTGGATTTCAGAAACCACACACACACCATTGTCTAAGCCATTTCGGTAGTCATCAGCAAGCTGTTTTGCTTCTTGTGCTGACAATACCCCTTCAGCTACAAGCTTGTCAGAGTATAACTGACGCGGTACAGGGTGCTTTTTGATCTTTTGATACATTAGAGGCTGAGTTGCATTTGGCTCATCAGCTTCGTTGTGACCGTGGCGACGGTAGCACACTAAATCAATAACAACATCACGCTTAAACTTGTTACGGAAATCAAGCGCAACCTGCGTTACAAATGCTACCGCTTCCGGATCGTCAGAGTTAACGTGGAAGATTGGCGCCTGAACCATCTTAGCGATATCAGTACAGTATTCTGTAGAACGCGTGTCTTCTGGTTTAGACGTTGTGAAACCAACTTGGTTGTTTACAACGATACGAACAGTACCGCCAACACCGTATGCACGCGTCTTTGATAAGTTAAATGTCTCTTGTACAACACCTTGACCTGCAATAGCTGAATCACCGTGGATAGTGATTGGTAGTGCCTTAGAGCCACTTGCGCAATCTAAACGGTCAAGACGTGCTCTTACTGAGCCCATAACCACTGGGTTAACGATTTCTAAGTGAGACGGGTTAAACGCCAATGCCATGTGAACATCGCCGCCCTGCGTCGCGAAATCAGAAGAGAAACCCATGTGATACTTAACATCACCAGAACCAGCAGACTCGCCGTATTTACCAGCGAATTCATCGAATAATTCTTGAGGGTTCTTACCAAGGACGTTAACTAATACGTTAAGACGACCACGGTGCGCCATACCGATAACAACTTCTTCTTGGCCACTTTCACCAGCTCTGTGTACCAGCTCTTTAAGCATTGGTACAAGTGCATCGCCACCTTCTAGTGAGAAACGTTTTGCACCTGGGAACTTAGCACCAAGATATTTTTCAAGACCATCTGCAGCGATTAAACCTTGCAATAAGCGTAATTTGTTTTCTTTGCTAAATTGAGGCTTAGAGAAACCGGCTTCTAAGCGTTGTTGTAACCAGCGCTTTTCTTCGGTTGATGTGATGTGCATGTACTCTGCACCAACTGAACCACAGTAGGTAGACTTTAACGCAGCGTACAAGTCTTTTAATTTCATTGTCTCTTTGCCACAGGCAAAAGAGCCAACATTGAATTCTTTATCGTGATCCACATCATCTAAATCGTGGTAAGCCAACTCGAGTTCTCTCACTCGGTCACGTTGCCATAAACCCAACGGGTCTAGGTTGGCATTTTGGTGGCCCCTAAATCTAAATGCATTAATAAGCTGCAACACACGCACTTGTTTTGCATCTGCCGCACCTTCTGCAGAAACTACTACTTCTCTGTGTTTGTTCTTAGCAAGCTCAGCAAATTGTGTTCTTACATCGGAATGTTTAATATCAACATCAACACCTTCTACTTTAGGCAGTTGATCAAACACTTCTCGCCATTCTTCTGGCACTGAAGCCGCATCGTCAAGATACGCCTCATATAGATCTTCTACATATGCAACGTTGCCGCCGTATAAGTGAGAAGATTCCAGCCATGCTTTCATCACACCTTCGTGCATTTATTAGCCCTTTTCTCTAGCGCAGAAACTTAAACTTAAACGAAAACAAGATGGCATGCTCAGCATGCCATCTTAAGATAATAATATGCTCTAAACCGAACGGTTTAATAGCATAGATTTAATGTGTCCAATCGCTTTGGTTGGATTCAAACCTTTTGGACAAACGCTAACACAGTTCATGATACTGTGACAACGGAATACGCTGAACGCGTCATCAAGACCAGCTAAACGCTCTTCAGTTGCTGTATCTCGGCTATCCGCCAAGAAACGGTACGCATGAAGAAGACCAGCAGGACCGATAAATTTATCTGGGTTCCACCAGAATGATGGGCATGAAGTTGAACAACATGCACATAAAATACACTCGTAAAGACCATCTAGCTTTTCACGATCTTCAACAGATTGAAGACGCTCTTCACCGCCAGTAGGCTTATCATTGATCAAGTAAGGTTTTACTTTCTCGTATTGAGTGTAGAACTGACTCATGTCAATTACCAAGTCACGAATTACTGGCAAGCCAGGAAGTGGACGTACGATAATTTTACCTTTGCCATTTTTTTGTAGAGCAGACAATGGAGTAATACATGCAAGGCCATTTTTACCATTCATGTTTAGACCATCAGAACCACAAACACCTTCACGACATGAACGACGGAAAGAAAGTGTCGAGTCCTGCTCTTTTAACATAAGTAGTGCGTCAAGCACCATCATGTCACGACCTTCTTCAACCTCAAGTTTGTATTCCTGCATACGAGGTGCAGTATCAACATCTGGGTTGTAACGATAAACAGATAATTCTAAAGTTGCTGTTGCCATCGTCTAACTCCTAGTACGTACGAGCTTTAGGTGGGAATGCTTCACGCGTAGTCGGCGCAAAGTTAACATCACGCTTTGTCATTGACTCACTTTGTGGATGATACATTGAGTGGCATAACCAGTTCTCATCATCTCGCTCAGGGAAGTCAAATCTTGAGTGCGCACCACGGCTTTCCGTACGGAAGTTAGCAGCAACTGCTGTTGAGTATGCTGTTTCCATCAAGTTATCTAGTTCAAGACACTCAATACGTTGCGTGTTGAATTCAGTTGACTTGTCATCAAGACGTGCATACTGAAGACGTTCACGAATTTCTTTAAGCTGCTTAAGGCCATCAGCCATTGCATCACCTTCACGGAATACCGAGAAGTTAAGCTGCATACACTCTTGTAGGTCTTTCTTGATTTGAACTGGGTCTTCACCTTTGCCAACTTCAGACGTTTCCCAACGATTGTAACGAGCAAATGCTGCATCAACATCGTCTTTAGACGCTTCGCCAGTTGACTCAAAGTCTTTCAGATAAGAGCCTAGGAAGTTACCAGCCGCACGACCGAATACAACTAAGTCTAGTAGTGAGTTTCCGCCTAGACGGTTTGCACCGTGTACAGATACACATGCAATCTCACCTACAGCGAATAGACCTTCAACGATACGTTCGTTACCATTGCCATCTACATCTAGTACTTGACCGTTAACATTTGTAGGCACACCACCCATCATGTAGTGACATGTAGGAATTACTGGAATTGGCTCTTCAGCAGGATCAACGTGAGCAAATGTTTTCGATAAGTCACAAACACCAGGTAGACGAAGATTAAGCATTTCTTCACCTAAGTGGTCAAGTTTCAGCTTAATGTGAATACCCCAAGGACCTTCGCAACCACGACCTTCACGGATCTCTGTCATCATTGCACGTGCAACAACGTCACGACCGGCAAGGTCTTTCGCGTTAGGCGCATAACGTTCCATGAAACGCTCGCCGTCTTTATTCAGAAGGTAACCACCTTCACCACGACAACCTTCAGTTACGAGTGTACCAGCACCTGCAATACCTGTCGGGTGGAACTGCCACATCTCCATGTCTTGCATGCCGATACCAGCGCGCACTGCCATACCAACACCGTCACCAGTGTTGATGTGTGCATTCGTAGTTGATGCATAAATACGACCAGCACCACCAGTTGCAAGTACTACCGCTTTAGACTTGAAATAAACAACTTCACCAGTCTCAATTTCAATTGCAGTAACACCAACCACGTCGCCTTTATCATTTTTAACTAAGTCAAGCGCATACCACTCAGAGAAAACGTTAGTTTTGTTTTTAACGTTTTGTTGGTATAGACAATGAAGAAGTGCGTGACCAGTACGGTCAGCTGCTGCTGCAGTACGAGCAGCCTGCTCGCCGCCAAAGTGCTTAGACTGACCACCGAAAGGACGCTGATAAACGCGACCATTTTCGAAACGAGAAAATGGTAGGCCCATATTTTCTAGTTCAGTGATCGCCTCAGGACCCGTTTTAGTCATATATTCGATAGCGTCTTGGTCACCGATATAATCAGAACCCTTAACGGTATCGTACATGTGCCATTCCCAGTTATCTTCATGAGAGTTGCCAAGTGCTACCGTAATACCACCTTGCGCAGATACTGTGTGAGAACGAGTTGGGAATACTTTAGAGATAAGAGCACATGTCTTGCCTGACTCAGAAATAGCAAGTGCAGCACGCATACCCGCACCGCCGGCTCCGACAACTACAGCATCAAATTCACGGACATTATATTTCACTTAAACACCCCACAGAACAAACAAACCAACAGCAACATATGCAAGTGCCATTAGATTTAATACAAAGCCTAAAACTGAACGCATTGTTGAACACTTGACGTAGTCAGTAAGAACTTGCCAAAGGCCAATACGAGTATGAACCATTATACAAACAAGTGTAATAATAGTTGCAGCTTTCATAGCTAGGTTATCAAATAACCCAGACCACGCTTCATACGTTAATTCAGGAGTTAACGCTAAGTAGCCCACGATAAATACAGCGTAAGCTGCAATGATTAATGCTGTTGCGCGAAGTGATACATAATCTTGTACACCATCACGTTTCAGAGTTGCTTGATTTAAGACCATATCCACACTCCACCAAGAATCGCAACGATTACCCAAATGGCGATTGCAATTTTAGCACTTGCATTGCCCGACTCTAACTCTTCCCAGTGGCCCATGTCTTGGATCATATGACGGATACCGCCAATGATGTGGTAAGACAATACAGCCAAGGTGCCCCACGCAATGAATTTTGCTACGAAGCCAGTCATAAGCTCCTTAACAAATTCAAATCCTTCAGGAGAAGAGAGAGATTCAGACCACGCCCAAATGACAAATGTCAGCGCGAAGAACAACGCGACACCAGTGACACGATGTAAGATCGACGCCTTTGCCGTTGCTGGCATAGATATAGTCGTAAGATCTAGATTTACAGGTCTTTGCTTTTTCACAGTTACTTGCCCATCTTTGCTCGATAAGAGCTTCATCTACTTGTTTTTATCAACCCACTTGCACGACATGCACAAATGGCACACTCTAGATAAACCTGTTTAAACACTTAAAAGATCACTTGCCTGTAAAACTTCGATGTAAAAATAGGTTTACCCACAGACGACACGGTATAAAACCGTTGACAGTATATAAGGCTGTGCGTGTTTTTACAATTCTTGTTTAGTTTCGTACGCTTGCGAATTAGCCAATGGTATAATATTTAATCTGACCAGAATACTTATTATACATTTTTGCATAATTCTTAGAAAAATTGACTTTTCACCCCATTTATAAGTTACAATGATCTGAATTTGCTTAACATTAGTATCACAACATAACAATCAGAATGTTGTTATTCCATAGGAGATAAGTTAGATGGCAGATAAGAAAGCCACAGTCCATATCGATGGGCACGATCCAATCGAACTACCGATCCACTCTGGCACAGCAGGCCAAGACGTTATCGACGTTCGTACTTTAGGTGCTCACGGCTTCTTCACATATGACCCTGGTTTCATGTCGACTGGCTCTTGTGAATCATCTATTACTTACATTGATGGTGCAAAAGGTGTACTTCTTCACCGCGGCTACCCGATTGAACAGCTTGCAGAGCATTCAAACTACATTGAGCTATGCTACTTACTATTAAATGGTGAGCTACCAAACGCTGATCAGCTAGCAGTTTTCTCTGACGAGATCACTCGTAACACTATGATGCACGAGAAGATTGCAGCTTTCTTCCAAGGTTTCCGTGTTGACTCACACCCGATGGCTATGCTGTGTGGTGTAGTAGGCGCACTATCATCTTTCTACCACGATGATTTAGATATTTCAGACTCAGAACAACGTATGCGTTGTGCGACTAAGCTAGTTGCTAAGCTGCCAACTATTGCAGCGATGGCATACAAGTACAACGTTGGTCAACCTTTCGTTTACCCTCGTAACGATTTAAGCTACGCAGAAAACTTCCTACATATGATGTTCTCTGTTCCAGCTGAAGAATACAAAGTAAGCCCGGTTCTTGCGAAAGCTATGGACCGTATCTTCATGCTTCACGCTGACCACGAGCAAAATGCGTCAACGTCAACAGTACGTTTAGCGGGTTCTTCAGGTGCAAACCCATACGCTTGTATCGCTGCTGGTATCGCGTCACTATGGGGTCCTGCACACGGTGGTGCAAACGAAGCGTGTCTAACTATGCTTGAAGAAATCGGTTCTGTAGACCGTATCGACGAGTATGTAGCAAAAGCAAAAGATAAGAACGACCCGTTCCGTCTTATGGGCTTCGGACACCGTGTTTACAAGAACTTTGACCCGCGCGCGACAGTAATGCGTCAAACGTGTCACGAAGTACTTAAAGAATTGAATATTCAAGACCCACTACTTGATGTTGCAATGAAACTAGAGCAAATTGCACTAGAAGACCCATACTTCATCGAGAAGAAGCTTTACCCGAATGTAGATTTCTACTCAGGCATTATCCTTAAAGCAATCGGTATTCCAACAAGCATGTTCACTGTGATTTTCGCTATGTCACGTACAGTTGGCTGGATCTCACACTGGAACGAAATGCTTTCTCAAGCTGGTCATAAGATCGGTCGTCCTCGTCAGCTATATACTGGCTATACAGCACGCGATTATAAAGACCAAGGTGAGCGTTAATCACTCGCTTTATTTGAAAAAAGAGGCTAATTAGCCTCTTTTTTTATGCATTAATAGACTACATTTCGGCCAAACCCAACAAGCGTACACCTAAGTTTACAAATAAATCACCAAAATATTTTTTTGAAAAAAGTGTACCTTTTAATAAATTTCGAAGTCATCGCCCACTAAATAATCTACTTTTTCTCGAGTAACAGAACTTACTTTCGCCATTACAGGGCCTTTTTGCAACCACAGCTCTAATTCCGCTATTTTGTCAGGGTTTCCAGCAGCAACAACTTCAACACTTCTATCTGGTAAATTTTTAGCAAAGCCTACCAATCCTAAAGTATGGGCTGTTATTTTGGTGTGATACCTAAACCCAACACCTTGAACAGTGCCAGTAACGATAAATTTAACGCTATACATCGCGAAAATCCTTCGGCTAATAAGTTAAAGAGTAGAAGTAATGAGGCACTATTCAAAGATAAGCGCTGTAAAATTCAGCGAAAAAAAGCCCAACAATTTACAGTTGGGCATGACATTTTAAAAATTTAAGTTTTAAAACTTGTAAGCAAACTTCAGATAAGCCTGTCTGCCAAGAATACTATGGGTTTTGTTATCTACACCCATTGTTTCAGACGGTGCAAATGGCGCTTCTTCATTGGTTAAGTTAGATGCCCCCACAGTCATAGTTAATTTTTCATAGCCAATATATGTGACACTGGTGTCTATCGTTGTCCAAGAATCAATTTTAAATTTATTACCATCACTATCAGCTAAATCATTATATGAATCAATATAATTCACACTAAAATTAGCTACCCAATCATCTAGCGCCCAGTCTACACGTGCATTCCAACGCATATCTGGATGCTGGTACTCGCCATTTTCGTCTTCTATAACAGTAATCGGATTGCCATTCGCATCGTTTTGGATCAGCTCTTCATCATAACTCATTACATAAGTAACGTTATAACCAAACTTAAACTCACCCATATCTTGAGTTGGTAATCTATATTCTAAGTCAATATCGATACCATCTGTTTTTCTGCCACCAATATTGACGAATGTATCTTTAATACGACGAATACGACCAGGCGTGCCTCCTGTACTTGGATCTCTAATAACTAGACTTGAGTCGTCGCCGCAGCAATCTACAATGTCTTGAGCACCAATTTTTTTAATCAAGTTATCTTGGTCATAGTTCCAGTAGTCCAGACCGATACTAAATTCATCAGATGCCTGCCAAATAACACCTAAATTATAGTTTGTTGACTCTTCTGGCTGTAAGGCCTTATTACCCGCAACATCGGCTGTATATTCAAAAGGCTCACAGTCTAATGGATCTTTGGTAATTTTACAGCGGTCGCGGTCTATAACACTCGGAGATTCTTCTGTTTTACCCAGATGTAACTGTACCAAAGATGGTGCTCTAAACGCTGTGCCCCATGAGCCACGCACGACAATTTCTTCAAGTGGTGTCCAGCGAAATGCCACTTTTGGATCTGTCGTGTTACCAAAGTCACTATAATCCTCGTGCCTTAAGGCTAATTGTAACTCTAGGTTTTCAGTCGCTGGCACATTAAATTCTGCGAATATCGCTGTATTGTCTCTGTCACCATTTGCTTGTGTCGCTTCAGTACCAAATATTTCACCGTTTAAATATTGGCTGTCCGGATTATCTTCAATTTTTTCATAGCGATGTTCTAAACCAAACGCAGCTGCGACATAACCGTCACCAAATTCAAATAGCTCACCTGAAATCGTCGCATCAAAAGATTGCATCGTTGACGCGCCATAACGAGTCGTTGTTGTTTCGATTTTATCTAACGCAGCTTGTGAGTTCTGGCTAGGTTCAAACGGGTTCCATTCGCCACTGTCAATAGCTGCTTGTGCTCTTAACTTATTGGGAAAACCATCAAAGCCTTTTTCAACCGCACTTGAGCGAATTGAAGAATATGCAAATTCCCAGTCCCACTCTTTAAACTCGCCACGCATCCCCATCACAGCACGATAATATTCTGAGTCTACGTCTTTTTTACGGTTGCCAATATCAACCGTACGTCGTCGCATTGAGATATTTACACCGTGAAGAAAGTGATCGGGTTGGTCCGCAAGTGGGTGATTCGGGTTGTCACCATCCATGAATAATTCTGTAAAACTGGGGCTCGCTGCACCTTGAATGAAAGTAGATGTATGCTGTGCGGAGAACTCAGCGAAGCCTTCAATACCGTCTGTTATCTCTTGTACACCATTATAATTGAAGCTAATACGCTCTGTAGATGGGATTAATGTCATATGCGGAGCATAGTCGTAACGACAAATATCTCCAATAATCAAATCCGTTGGGCACGTATCATTTCCATATACATCAGCATACAGAGTTTTTCTTACAATAGTGCCATCATCTTCAACACGTGCAACATCTAGCCCTTCCCATTGAGCGTCAGTTACTCTATCTCTAACCACTTCAATACTGCCTGGAATACCTGATGAGCTCAGAGCGTTATTCCCCCCTCTGAATCTTTGATCTGCCGTAGACGCATAATCTCTATCAGCATAAAACACATCACCACGTTTGAAGTAATCCAATGAGAAGTTATGATGCCCTTTGTCTGTTGAGCTACCCCACAATAGCGTGAAGTTTTCTTCTTCTGCTCCACCATCAGCAGTGTCAGAAATCTTACCCGCTACTTCAAAACCATCGATATCATCACGTAATACAATGTTAATAACGCCAGCAACCGCATCAGAACCATAAGTCGCTGATGCGCCATCCTTTAACACATCAATTCTTTTCACCGATGACACTGGAATTGTATTTAAATCTACAAAGGATGTTTCAATATCTTTTGCAAAAGGACTAACAGCAACACGGCGACCATTAATCAATACCAGTGTTGATGATGCCCCTAACCCTCTTAACGCAACGCTTGAGCCGCCGTTAGCTGTATCATCACTTGAGTTACCTTGTGTACTGAACGTACCAGCACCAGCAACGGGTAGTTTTTGTAAAGCACCGATGAGGTCGGTTGAACCAGTCGCAGCTAAATCCCCTGCTGAGATTGTTTGAATTGGCGATGGCCCTTCGAGGTCTGAACGCTTTATATGCGATCCTGTTACTTCAATACGCTCCACTTCACTTTCATTCGCGTAACTTGGACTTGCCCCTCCTAGTAACGCAATACTTACTGCAGATGCAATTAGCGTAATCCCCTTTTTCATTTTTTCTTCTCCGTAGTGTTATTAAATAAAACATCTAATTAACCTTTATAACACATAGAAAAAACAATAAAAACACAATTGAGAGGGTATAACTTACAGGTGTTACCAACGGGAAATAAAAGAGAAATGATTTAAATTATGAAAGGTAAAATAATTGAAAATAAAAAAGCCCAACACGATGTGTCAGGCTTAATAGAAAAATTGATTGGATATAGTTTACAGTGCAGCTCTATGAATTTGCTGAACAAACTGCTTAACTGGTAAGTTATTGCATTTTAAGCTTCTCGCTTGACCGCGATAAGTTTTAAGACTATCTAAACCTTCTTTCGCAGCTTTCATACAAAGCTCAGTTGCAACTGACGTATTTTTAGCAACTAGCTTAGACTTGCTAGGTTGATTAGCAACTTGAACATCACTTTGCGTTTTTGCGAATGTACGAATATCTTCACCATTGCACTTTACTGTTTCTGAAAATCGCGAGATGAATATGCCTTGCTGAGCGCCTTCTTTGCGTGCAGCACTTAGGCCTTGATTTGCAGCAACCTCACATACTTTTGAGATTGCAGATGCATTACTTGCTTTAAAGCTTTGTGCTTGAGATGCAAAAGCAGTCGTAGATATAAGAGAAATAAGTGCAGCAACAGTGAAAGATTTAAACATAATTTACCTCGGATGAACGAATTACTGCGCATTATATAACCAAAAATTGCGCTGTAAATGATAAAAATAAACTTTTTTGAACATTTAATGATCAATTAACATATTCATAAACACATCGCTTTAACTATGCAAACTGCTCTAAAAAGTTAACAAACAAGTCATGAGTATCAGTAAACTTTTCAACTATCCCACGAGCAAAAGTGTTACACTCCTTTTTATTTAAAAATGACTTTCTAATATGAAAATTATCTCTTTCAATATCAATGGTCTTAGAGCAAGACTTCACCAACTGCAAGCACTTATCGACAAACATCAGCCAGATATAATTGGGCTTCAAGAAATAAAAGTCCATGATGAAGCATTCCCTATCGACGATGTAGAAGCCATGGGTTACAACGTTTATTTTCATGGACAAAAAGCCCACTATGGCGTCGCTTTGCTATCAAAGAAACCAGCCAAATCTATTATGAAAGGGTTTGCGACAGATACTGAAGAAGCGCAGAAACGTATGATCACGGGTGTATTCGAGAGCGACAATGGAAAAGAAGTCACAGTAATGAATGGCTACTTTCCACAAGGTGATAACATCAGCCATGAGACTAAATTCCCATATAAACGTCAATTTTATAAAGATTTAATGACTCACCTCAATAACAATGAATCTCCAGAGACTAATCTTGTCGTTATGGGTGATATTAATATCTCACCTACAGACAGTGATATCGGTATTGGCGAACCAAATATGAAACGCTGGCTAAAAACCGGTAAATGCTCATTCCAGCCAGAAGAACGTGAGTGGCTAAAAACGCTGATGGATTGGGGATTAAAAGACACCTTTAGAGAGCTTACGCCTGATGCACAAGATAAATATTCTTGGTTTGATTATCGCTCTAAAGGCTTTAACGATAACAGAGGGCTGCGAATTGATGTCGTGCTTGCAACAGAGAGCTTAATGGCAACCTGTACAGAAAGTGATATTGATTATGAGCTTAGAGGTATTGAAAAGCCTTCAGATCATGCGCCGATTTGGGCTACTTTCGATATTTAAGCACAGAGATAGTTTGCCCTAATAATGATAGGTAACATTTTATGGCAACTATACTGTTTTCTTTGTTCGCATTTGTAGTCAGTTTTGATAAAACACAACTATTAACACTACTCAAAACACCGCAAAGACAAACAGGTGTATTATGTTGTGCGCTTGTTATGGCTATTTTATGGAAAATACAGGCGGGGATCCTCCCCCATTTGGATATCCATATATTGGCCATAACAACGGTTACTTTGGTGCTTGGCTGGCGACTGTCTTTAATCAGCACGCTACTGGCTTCCCTACTCCACTTAGCTTTTGCTACAACACCAGTTGATTTTTTCTCGTTTTGGTTACTAACAGGGATTATTCCTGTCTATATCAGTTATGGTCTTTTTGTTATTTGCTACCAATACGTGCCAAAACATTTTTTTATATATATTTTTGTATGTGCATTTATTTGCGCAGGCCTTGTTGCTGCCTGTAAAATACTAATTACCAGTGTTTACTATTGGACCTTAGGTCTATACGACTGGCAAACGCTGCAATACAACTATATGTTTTACTCAGTGATCATGTGGTTCCCTGAAGCCATGTTAAATGGCATGGCCATCACATTAATGATCACTTATCGTCCTAATTGGGTTAGGACTTTTTATGATCAGGAATATTTAGATAGATGACATTAGATTACCGCTGCCCTATTTGCTCAGAGGCATTAACACAGACAAACAATACACTGGGCTGCATTAACCGTCATCAATTCGACTTTGCAAAAGAAGGCTATATCAATCTATTGCCTGTACAGTTTAAACGCTCTAAGCAACCAGGCGATAATCTTGATATGGTGCAGGCCAGACGTGCATTTTTTGCTACGAGCCACTACCGCTTTTTGCAGCAATCCCTGGCAGAGCTCATCACAAGTAAAAACCCTAATATCGTGATAGACCTTGGCTGTGGAGAAGGTTTCTACACTCACGCAATCGCGGCTAAAGTGCCAGATTCGACCCAAGTGTATGGATTAGATATCAGTAAACCTGCTGTAAAATATGCTGCAAAGCGTTATGAAAAACCACACTTTAGTGTCGCTTCAAGTAAAGACGCGCCATTTAAGGGCAAACAGGCGGATGTGGTATTAAGTATATTCGCACCAGTATTTGCACAAGAGTCTGCTCGTTTGTTACAAGACGATGGCACACTCATCGTTGTTGGGCCTGGCCCTAAGCATTTGTTTGAACTAAAACAAAAAATTTATGATAACGTGCACTTACATGAAGCGCCGGAATGTCCACAAGACTTTGAAGTGATTGAACAAACACTGGTTGAAGATAATCAGGCAGTCGCGACTGATATTGTTAAGCACTTAATTCAAATGACGCCTTTTGCATGGAAATTTAAAGCTTCTCATTACGAAGAGCTCTCTCGCAAAGACGTTCATGATATTACCTTTTCGTTTTTAATCACTCAGTACAAAAAATTAGTAAAGTGATTAACAATTAGGCCCGTATGCAAATCGCAACGGGCTTAAACATTTTAGTTCATGCCCTTCTGTATAGAAAAACTAAACTGTAGTGGCTCTTCTGAATTGTCTTGAGCCCACTTAAAATCTAACCCAGAACTTTCAAAGACCTGAATATTCTCAAAAACCTCAAGCACCTCTTGCTCCTTTTCATACACAGTAAGCTTGATACTTGTTATTTGTGTTTTGTCAGGAAAATCATAATCAATCGTCTGACCGTATCTTATTTCATTGTTGATCAACCACTGAAATGCCATCCCATCATGTACCTCACCTGAAGCGCTCAGTGACAAGGTTTGGTTATGTTGCTTAAAACCGATATTTATTAAAGGTTTAATTACGTCGACTTTTACCAATAGTTGAGCAGTAAACCTCGCTCTTCCATCAATGACAAGCGTAATATTCGCAATGTATTCTCCAGCTTCCTGATAACTGTAATTAATGCTTTGTGCATTATTTTCTATAACAGTGCCATCACCAAAGTCCCACACATACTTTATATCAGTGGCAGTAGACTGATGCTCTGCTAAAAACTTGCATTCTAGGCCGTTACTTTGGCATCCAATCTTCAAGTTAGGGTCATTTACATGAGCAATATCAATACGTTTCTCAAAAATTGATTCACCATCTTTTTGCAATATATAGCTTACACTGTCTTGAGGGGACAACGCAGTTAAAATAGTTCCAGTTTGACTATGCGGATATTCGATGCCATTAACCACCCAAATTAACGAATAACTAGCCGGAAGTGCTTTTGAGATATTTAGTATGAAGTCATTGTTTTCTTGCTGTACATCAACATCAAAATCCACAACTTCTTTTAACTCAATAGACTGTGACCGTTCAAATATAACAGAGGCGCCTTGCAGGGTGAGTAATGCAGTGACATTTTTCAGCCCTGTTGTACCAAAGTCATAAATTAGAAAGTCATTACTGCTAGTGAAGTGCTGTTCATCTATTTTCCACGCAAACCGAGTGATATTGCTTGGTAAGTCACCTACCAATAATAGCTTACATTCCGTACCATTTTGCTGACAATCAATAGAAAACGCTGGTTCCGGTAATACAGCTACACTTTTATCGATACGATTCACTTCGACACCATGGTAGAGCAATATTAACGTCACTTCTGATGTCTGTGGCATTGATTTTACAATATGGTATTCAGAGGTCTCTATTTCTTCATTACCAAAAACCCATCTAAAAGAATACGCACTAGTGAAGTCTTGATTGATAGATAAGTGGATCTCACTATTTTTCTGTTTATAGCCAAAATCAATATCCGGAGCAATGTAATGACCTTCACGTAATGTTATATTTAGATCAATCACTTGCGCATTGGTTAAACCTGCGCAACTAGAGGTTTCTTCTTGTGCAGATAACACAATCCTTACTACAATAGGTCCAGCACCCAATTTTTGATACTGAGCGAGGTCAAAGACAAACTCACCTTCCTGACTGCTCTGGTTGACCATTTTTTCACTATTAGTATCAAAATACCCATTTCTGTCCAAATCCAAATAAGTAGATATCGCTATCTCGGGATTAAGGCCAATAAAATCTATGTTTAAACCGCTTTGTTTAAAAACTGGATCGAGTATGGTCAGCTCATTAAAACCTTGCTCTACTTCATGATTTTGGGCATTAATTGAAAGGTTAGTAATATACTGATCGCTAATACCTTGTGGTTTACATAATACGCCGTCAAATAAACTCACCAACCTTTTAGTTTCTAATTCTGTGCCATCATTAAGCTCAACATACCATGATAAGTCATGTTCACCTGCACCCAGTGTATGTTGCCCAGCGATGATATCCTGCCAAACGAGTTCATTCTCTGGTGTCCATCTCATAACAGGGTTTGAACCAATTTGAACCTCGACAACCGAAGTATTGTCTTGTGAAACCCTCATATCACTAAAGTCATACCTTAGGCTGCCATATCGGCGATCAATAGATACATTTAATTGAGTATGCTCTTTGTCAGTCGCTATAAATCCAACTTTTTCAGCGAGCCGTGTAATATGTTCTGCATCAGGAGCATCAGCCACTGCAATAATACATTGCGAGGCTTCATACATACCTGCTGTGGCTGAAAAACACCCTGTCATGGCTTTTAACACTAGCTGATATGCTCGCTGAATATCCCAACCATCACTGGAAGCGATTAAATAGAAAAATTTATTTAACGCGCCAGCACGTTGATGCGACCCCACAGTCTGATCATACTCTCTATAGTCATCCATGCTAACGCCATCAAGCCTCGGCATAGCTGCATGTCGAGAAAATGTATCAGACAATCTTGCGTCAAAGCCTATTGCCCAAAGCATTTCATTTTGATCGTATAGTTTCGAATAAATTGCAGAGTGCACCCAGTTAGAATCAAAAGGCTCTGCTTGCAAATGCCGAGCGTAATAATCTTTAACAGCAATCGCTGTCATATCCGAAAAACTCTCATGTAATGCACTTCTCTTCGCACGAAGTTCTACTGGCTCATCTTCAAAATTAAAGCCTGAAATAATATTATCCGTATTCCACTCTAATATCGCATGTCCGATTTCATGAGCAACAATATCCAATGAACTACCATGTGGAAATGGGGAGCCCTTTGTTCCTCCTGCATAATTTGTAAATTCACCGTCCCAACTGCTTTGATATAAATTTCCTGCATCAACACGCTGTTTTATTTTATTCAAGCAATAACCCGCTTCCTTCTCACAACGGCTTTGCTGGTTTGGAAACAACTGTTTAAAATGATAATGCAAGGTTTGGGCAGTAATACCACCAAAAAAATGACCGTCATTTACCGTTTTAAATGCACCTTTTAAAAAATAATAAAAGTATGGGTTACCACTAATACCGTGGGCTTCTTCAACACCATCTGGGCAAGCGTATGAATATGGTTCTAAAGCGCTGCCAAGGTATGTCTCAACCCAGTTATTTTGAAAAATACATCGATTATCGTATAGCTTAACGATCATTGGATAGCCATCAAACTCACTAAATGCAGCGTTGGTATTTGTTCGATAATAAATATTACTGACTATTGGCGCATTTGGAAAAAACTGCTGTGTGATGGGGTGCTCAAGTGGTAAAACACTATTTTGGCATTTTTGAGTTGGCATGTCTGGGGCTTGGTGGCAGTTTAGACCAAGTTTGTAATTCCCAGTTGTTGTCGCTACCGGGTGATAGCTCTCATCATGATGTTCTGAGAAAGCATAATTACTGACAGATACACCTAACTGCTTTAAAGTGAGACTATCCAAGGTAATAAACTGGCGTCTTTGCTCCTTTGATTTTACTTCGACTTGATAAATAAAACGAAGCTTTTGTTGCCTACCTAAAACAACTAAACGATTAACCTGTGCCACATCTGATACAAATGGATAAGTCTGTAAGACATGCTCCGTGACATAATCATCTTTGTAATTGAACTTAGGCTTCTTTATTTTCAAACTTGCTAAGCTTTCTGTTAATTGACTTACAAAGCTTAAATTTCCAGATATTAGCTGCCCCTTACCGCCCTGTGTTTTTTTTAAAACCAATGTACTGTCATATACCTTTACATCATCCAAGTACAAATCATAATGTTTGAAGGTAGACGACGTATCTATTTCCTTAATTTTGTTTAATTTATATTGAATATCAGCGGGTTGGTCTGATAAATGTATATGGTAACCTTCATATTGGTATGGAAACGGCGAAACCTGTTGTGCTCTAGCGTCACACATAAAAGCTTGACAGCCGACCAAGGTAAATATAAATCCTAACTTACGCACTGGAGTCCTTCCTGAAATTATTTTTGTGGTCAAAAAACCAGTAAAAAATAACCAATAAAACTGAGATAATCCAGTAAAACCCCTAAATAAGTTCATTATATAAACAATTTCATAATATAAAAGTATGTATTTAAAGTTTCATATAAATATATTAAGTTAGACGCTTATTCACGTATCAAACAATCCATCAAAAACTGTTAAATCGAAATATATTATCTCCATAAATGGGAAAGGAAATTAA
Organism: Pseudoalteromonas sp. MMG033; assembly: GCF_057197785.1. Taxonomy (NCBI): domain Bacteria; kingdom Pseudomonadati; phylum Pseudomonadota; class Gammaproteobacteria; order Alteromonadales; family Pseudoalteromonadaceae; genus Pseudoalteromonas; species Pseudoalteromonas sp. MMG033. Next base: position 3,585,399 of record NZ_CM170070.1, on the reverse strand, counting down.
ATGCTGTTAAAAAGGATATTGCTGATAACTTGTGTACTGGCTTTTAACATACCTACTCAACTCCATGCACAAGAAAAAACCTACTTTTGGGATTTTGGTGATGGCTCAACGAGTACAGAGGCAAGCCCTAACCATACTTATACAAAACCCGGGATTTATACCGTCTCACTTACTGAAACAGTCAGTGATAATCTTAGCTATAGTAAGCAATACGAAATAAACGCCATCACTCCCGTGATAGAATCACTTAATTTAATCGCACCACACGATATACATAAGGGAGAAAAAGCACGTGCCAGTATCGAACTGAACTCGGAATACGACTTAGCCTTAGACTACGAATGGTTACTTCCTGATGACACGAAATTAAATGGGGAACATGTAGATTTTGCATTTGATACAGTCGGTGAGTATACAATTCAAGTGACAGCCCTTTTCGAAGGTAAACATGTATTTACACAGTCTTTCGATATAGAAGTCATAGCTGAAACCGACACACAGCCAAAAGATATATCAAACCCAGTTGAAAACACTGAACCGGTTGAAAACTCAAGCCCAGTTGAAAACACTGAACCGGTTGAAAATGATATTAATAAAGAATCACCTAGCTCTGGTGGAGCATTGTATTGGCTATTAATAATATTAGGCTTGCTTAAGATAAAAAGAATCACCAATGCCTAGCTTAAAGAAGCGCACAATAAATATAGATTATTGTGCGTTTGAACTTTTTACAGGTTTTCTTTAGTGAAGGCTTTATCCATCTTATCGAACATGTCACTGAGTAATTTAGCCAGCTCACGATAAGTGGGCTTTCGTGTGCAAAGATCCCCTTGATAACCGTTAGCAACCATTTTTTGGTACAAATCTCTATACCAAGAATTCAGTGCAGGGGTTAAGGCTGTCTCACATCGCTTCCCTAACCATAATAATCCTTGTACTGGCAGCGTTAGAAAAAACAACGCAATCGCAATTGATTGAGGTAAATACTCCATACCCAGTAGGCTTGTTTGAAAAAAAACAGTAAACATCGCTAAAATTGGCATAGTTTGCAAAGCCAGATCCGTAGCCCTAATCACTCTAAACTCGGGAAATAAAGGTGCGAGTTCCTTACGCATTGGCCATTCTTTAGCATATTGACGGCCCAGTTGCACTTGTGAAATAAGACTTTTCTGCATCATAACTCCTAGGTGCTAACTTTTCTCAAAAAAATAAGGTAAAATTACGGTCATTCATGTCAATTATACCTTAGTATTAAGTGTAATGCTGAATGAACGTCATCATTTAGCTTAATACGCAACTACTCTTATTGTCAAAACGGAAAGTCATTATGTCATCGTCGCATGTTTTGGTCCTCAATTGTGGCAGCTCTAGCCTCAAATTTGCAATCATAGACTCGAGCTCTGCAAAAGAGCATTTATCCGGGTTAGCGGAACGCTTGGGTGAAGAATCACCTCAAATTAAATATAAAGTTAATGGCCAAAAGCACATTATTTCTCTATCTAATGGCGACGCCCATGAAGTCGCTATAAACAAACTGGTTGAACTAGTAAAATCGTTGAAGCTCGATCAGCAGCTTGTTGCTGTTGGACACCGCGTCGTGCATGGTGGTGAACACTTCACCAAATCAGCACTTATAGACAACACGGTGCTTGAAGCAATCAAGCAAACAGCAACACTTGCGCCTTTGCATAACCCAGCTAACTTACTTGGTATTGAAGCGGCCACGGAAGCATTTTCAACACTTCCTCAAATTGCTGTTTTTGACACTGCTTTCCATCAAACAATGGATGCAACTGCATTTTTATACGCATTGCCATATAAATTGTACGAACAACACAGCATCAGACGCTATGGTTTCCACGGAACCAGTCATTATTTCGTATCGGCACAAGCCATCGAACAATTAGGCCTAGCTGATAAATCTTCTAAAATTGTTACTGCGCACCTTGGTAACGGATGCTCTGTTTGTGCTGTTAAAGATGGCAAATCAGTAGATACCAGCATGGGCTTAACACCTTTAGAAGGCCTTGTAATGGGCACACGAAGCGGTGATATTGATCCGGGCTTATTTGCCTACCTAGTGAACCAGCTTGGTTACTCTGCGGCACAAATAGACACATTATTGAATAAAGAAAGTGGTTTACTTGGCATTAGTGAGCTGTCAAACGACTGCCGTACAATCGAAGAAAATGCTTCCCAAGGTCATGAAAAAGCAAAACTAGCTTTAGACATATTCTGCTTCCGACTTGCAAAGCAAATTGCGAGTTTTGCAGTACCACTTGGTGGGATTGATGCTTTGGTATTTACGGGTGGTATCGGAGAAAACTCTGATGTGATCCGTGCAAGTGTCGTCAACCAGTTAAGCTTCCTAGGCTTCCAGTTAAACAATGAGCGAAACTTAGCAGCAAGATTTGGCAGCGAGGGCGTTATTACTGAAGGTTCATCTACGCCTATTGCCATGGTTATACCAACTAATGAAGAACTTGTTATTGCACAAGATGCGGCAACACTTGCTGGGGAGCAATAATTATGGGTCGTAGGATCATGCTTATTCCAATCTCAACTGGGGTTGGTTTGACATCTGTTTCTGTCGGTTTAGTGCGAGCTTTAGAGCAAAAAGCTGTAAAAGTTAACTTTTTCAAACCGATTGCTCAGCCTCGAAATGCCGATGTAGGGCCTGAGAAGTCGACTTTAATTATCAAGCAAGGCTCATCAATTGCGCCCCCTACGCCTTTCGAATTGCACTATGCAGAGCAAATGATTGGTGATGGTAAAGGCGATGACCTGCTAGAGGAAATAGTAGAGCGCTTTGAAAGCAGCGTACAAGATGATGAAGTCGCCATCATTGAAGGTATGGTGCCAACACGTAAACAACCTTATGCTGGTCGTGTCAACCGAGAAATCGCCCAAACTTTAGGCGCTGATATCGTGTTTGTATTAACACCAGGTAATGACACCAACGACCAACTTGAAGACCGCTTAGAGATTGCCTCTGGTAACTATGGTGGAATAGACCATGCGAGAGTACTAGGTTGTATTTTCAATAAGGTCAACGCGCCACTAGATGAAGATGGCCGCGCTCGTGCTGATTTGGTTGACCAACATGAACCAGAACAACTTGAAAACGAGATGAACCGTTTGGCTTCATTGCCAATCTTCCGCAAACATCCGTTTATGTTGCTTGGCGCTATCCCTTGGGATTTCGATCTTGTTGCACCACGAGTTAGAGATCTAAGTGAATATCTCCAAGCCGAAGTCATCAATGAAGGGGATATGGCTCACAGACGTCTTCGCCGCGTTACCTTTTGTGCGCGAACAGTGTCTAACATCCTGAACCACTTTACTCCAGGCGCCCTTTTGGTTACTCCTGGCGACCGTTCAGATATTTTGGTCGCTGCATGCTTATCGGCTATGAATGGTACAAAATTAGGGGCAATTCTACTGACTGGTGGCTTCAAGCCTGAGCCGCGGATCATGGAACTGTGCGAGCAAGCCATGAATACCGGCTTGCCCATCCTTGCAACTGAAGCAGATACATGGAGAACATCGTTATTACTGCATAACTTCAATATGGAAGTACCTGCGGACGATGAACAACGCATTGATAAGGTGAAGCAACACAACGCTGATCATATCGACCCAGATTGGCTAGATAGTTTATCTCAAGGTGTTGCTCGCACCAGAAAGCTCTCGCCACCGGCATTTAGATTCATGCTGACGGATCAAGCACGTAGAGCAAACAAAACCATTGTATTACCAGAGGGTAATGAGCCACGCACAATCAAAGCGGCAGCAATCTGTGGTGAGCGAGGCATCGCTAAAACGGTCTTACTTGGTGACCATGAAGAGATCCAACGTATCGCAGCGCAACAGGGCGTGGTGTTAAACGAAAACATCACCATTGTCGACCCAAGCCAAGCGATTGGTAAGTATATTGCACCTATGGTTGAACTGCGCAAGAACAAAGGACTTACTGAAGTCGTCGCCGCAGAACAACTGCAAGACAATGTCGTGCTTGGTACCATGATGTTAGCTGAAGATGAAGTAGATGGACTTGTATCAGGTGCGGTTAATACCACTGCGAATACCATTCGCCCTCCTCTACAGTTGATCAAAACTGCACCAGACTCATCTTTAGTGAGTTCTGTGTTCTTTATGTTGCTACCTGATCAAGTACTTGTTTATGGTGACTGTGCAATTAACCCAGATCCAACCGCTGAACAATTGGCTGATATCGCGATTCAATCAGCTGATTCAGCTGCTGCATTTGGTATCGAGCCAAAAGTTGCGATGATTAGTTACAGTACAGGGACTTCAGGCCAAGGGGCTGATGTTGATAAAGTAAGAGAAGCAACTGAATTAGCACAGCAAAAACGCCCAGATTTAGATATTGACGGGCCGTTACAATACGACGCAGCGATTATGGAAAATGTCGCACGTAAAAAGGCACCAAATAGTAAAGTAGCTGGCAAAGCAACTGTATTTGTATTCCCTGACCTAAACACAGGTAACACAACATACAAAGCAGTACAGCGAAGCGCCGAGCTCATCAGTATTGGTCCGATGCTTCAAGGGATGAGAAAGCCTGTAAATGACTTAAGCCGTGGAGCACTGGTTGATGATATCGTTTATACGATTGCATTGACGGCAATCCAAGCGGCTCAACGCCCATAAATAGCCTTTCTTAACGCTATCAAGGGAGTAGGCAATCTCTACTCCCTAAATAAAAAGGTTTCTTTTCCTTTTGCTTACCTATACTATGAAGAAGTCGATGCAGTTAGAGCGCAAGTATGTCAAAACAAACGCTACAAATACTACAACAAGACTTTACGATTCATAGCCTAGATAGCGATGAGAGCATTCCTAGTAATGTACTCAAATCTGATATTTTTTTTATTGCTAAAACAACTGAAGAATTATCAATCGTTTGTCCTTCTGACATAAAAGTTGATAGCTTCGCCGCTGAGCCATACTGGAGAGCCATAGAGATTATCGGTCCATTGGGGTTTTCACTGACTGGGATTATGTCTAACATCTCAGGTGTATTAGCAAGTGCAAATGTGTCTATTTTTTCCATTTCAACATACGATACTGACTACATTCTTGTTAAAGAACAACAACTCAATAATGCAATTCAAGCGCTCAGAAAAGACGGTTACCTTTTTGTTTAATGATATTTTCTAAACCTATTAATTACGCACCAATTACGCAAATTGCCAATCCCCTTTTACATATTGCCAGCCCATTTACTGGTAAAGTTTTTCCATTGACAAATCATCCTTTACCTCTGTTTTCAACTGGCATGATAGGCAGTGGCGTGTGTGTCAAAATGAATCAAGCACTGATGATGTCACCATGCAATGGCAAAATAATAAAGGTTGGCCAACAAGGCTGTGAATTTGTGATCCGTGCAGAATCCGGATTGCAATTTTTACTACACCTTAATATTCCCAATGAATATCGCAAAATGGAAAACCTTATTAAACACTGTATTGGACAAAAACACATCATCACTGGCGATATTCTTTGCTACTTCGATATACCACAGGAATTGCCCATCACAGGCACACTCATAATTCTCAATGCAGATAAATTAGGCCCGTGTTATTATCCGCTAAATCAAGTCAACGCGGGCAAAGATCCGCTAATAACATTATCAAGAGCTAGTAAATTATGAGCATAGTTTTATACGGTATTCCAAATTGTGACACGATTAAGAAAGCGAAAAAATTTTTACAAGAACAAAATATTGAGTTTGCTTTTCATGATTACCGAAAAGATGGTTTAACACCTGAGTTACTAGACAGCTTTGTGGCAGAGCTAGGTTGGGAAACGGTATTGAATAAACGTGGCACCACATACAGAGCCCTTAGCGACGAGCAAAAACAAACACTCGATGAAGCGTCTGCCAAGCAATACATGCTCGACGCACCTGCTATGATCAAGCGCCCTATTTTACAAGTTGATTCGAAGCTACACATTGGTTTCAAAGCAGCGCAATATCAAGAGATTTTTAAATGAGCCAAACCCCACTTAGCGAAGTGCTTGAACTTGCCTCAGCCCTTATCCAACGCCAATCAGTCACACCTGAAGATGCCGGATGCCAAAGCTTAATGAATAGCCGTCTCGAAAAGCTGGGGTTTAACATTGAAGAGCTATTTTTTACAGATACACTCAACACATGGGCAAGAAAAGGCACGCAAAGCCCGCATTTTTGCTTTGCAGGGCACACAGATGTCGTGCCAATTGGCAATGAAAAAGATTGGTGCCACCCACCATTTGCAGGTTTAGTTGAAGACGGTATTTTACACGGCAGAGGCGCTGCCGACATGAAAGGATCGCTCGCGGCTATGGTTGTCGCGACAGAACGATTTGTTGCAAAACACCCTAACCATCAAGGCTCGATCAGCTTTTTGATCACATCCGATGAGGAGGGGCCATTCATAAATGGGACTACCAAGGTCGTCGATTTGCTTGAAGCACGCAACGAGAAAATTGATATGTGCCTTGTCGGTGAGCCTTCATCTAGAGAAACATTAGGCGATGTAGTCAAAAATGGTCGCAGAGGTTCCTTAACTGGCTATTTAACCGTGAAAGGCATTCAAGGCCATGTCGCTTACCCCCACCTTGCTAAAAACCCAATTCATGATGTCGCACCAGCACTTACTGAGCTGAGCAATAAAGAATGGGATACGGGCAACGCGTTTTTCCCTGCTACCAGTTTTCAAATCTCAAATATTAACGGTGGTACAGGAGCTGGCAATGTCATCCCTGGTACTGTTGATGTGCAGTTCAACTTCAGATTCAGTACAGAGTCCACTGTTGAGCAGCTACAAGACGGCGTAAATGCAATATTAAAAGCACATAACCTAGATTATGAGCTTAATTGGACAGTGAATGGCCTGCCCTTTTTAACCGAGCCAGGTGAGTTGCTCAACGTCACATTGGAAGCTATCAAAGAAGTCACGGGTATCGAAGCAAACCCTGAAACAACGGGCGGTACTTCTGATGGTCGATTTATCGCACAAACAGGCTGCAAGGTCATTGAACTTGGCCCTGTAAATAAGACAATCCACCAAGTAGACGAGCAAGTTTGTGCCAAATCTCTAGACGATTTAGCGCTCATCTACGAGTCTATTCTTGAAAAGCTCTTGGTAAAAGCGTAATGAATAACATTGCGCTTCAAGCACTTGGGTTGGACTCATCTCATTTAGTTGAATATCAAAATAAGTTTGTCCACAAAGAGGTAATCAAGGACTTAGATTCCCTCAATAAAGCAGCTAAAGCAGCTGGCTTTGCGTTTTCGATTGCATCTGCACATAGAAATTTCCACCGTCAAGCCATGATTTGGAATGCTAAATTTAGTGGTAAACGCCCTATTCTTGATAACAATAATGCACCTGTTGATATTCACCATCTCAGTGACGAAAAAATTGTCGAGGCAATAATGTTGTTTTCAGCGTTGCCTGGAACAAGCCGACATCATTTTGGCAGTGATCTGGATGTTTACGCCAGTAACTGCCTTGGAGCTGGAGAGTCATTGCAGCTTGAACCTTGGGAATATCAATCAGGCGGTCCATTTTATGAATTTTCATGCTGGCTTGATGCGTCATTGTCACAATTTGGTTTTTTTAAACCGTACGATACATATCGAGGTGGAGTTGCTGCGGAGCCTTGGCATATAAGCCATCTAGAGACCGCGTATAAATTAGAGCAACATGTATCACTAAATACAATTCAACAAGTGATTTCTGAGCAAGATGTTCTTGGAAAGGAAGCGATATTAGCAAATTTACCAAAACTATATTCTCAATTTATTACCAATATCGCAAAGGGCTAAACGCCCTTCTAAAAATAAAACTTACTGTCGATAATGATCAAAAAAGCGGTGCATAGACTGTAATGCAGGCTCTAGTTCATCTTTATGAGGCAAGAAAACCAACCTAAAATGATCAGGAGAAGGCCAATTAAAAGCCCGACCATGAACAAGCAGTATTTTCTCTTCCCTTAAAAGGTCAAGTACCATTAACTCATCGTTTTTAACGTTAAAGTGTTTTGTATCAACTTTCGCAAAGGCGTACAAAGCACCTTTTGGTTTTACACAGGAGATACCTTGAATTTCGTTCAACCCCTGCCATGCAATATTGCGTTGCTCATACAAACGCCCGCCGGGTAGAAGCAGGTCGTCTATCGATTGCACACCACCCAAAGCCTGCTGTATCGCAAATTGTGCTGGTACATTTGCACACAAACGCATAGAAGCGAGCATGTTCAAACCTTCAAGTAAGTCACGCATGACAGAAATTTTACCACTTGCCACCATCCAGCCCATTCTAAGACCAGCGGCTCGGTACGTTTTAGCTAATCCATTGAACGTAATCACGGGTAAGTCATCACATAACGAACCAATTGAAAAATGTTCTGTACCATCAAACAGTATTTTCTCGTAAATTTCGTCACTTAGAATAAGTAACTTGTGCTCTCTGGCAATCTCGATAAGCTCTTGTAAAAGCGCTTTGCTATACACGGCTCCCGTTGGGTTATTCGGATTAACTAATACCAGTGCCTTTGTTTTACTGGTGATCTTATCTTTGATATCGGCAATATCAGGGAACCAATCTGCACATTCATCACACATGTAGTGCACTGGCGCACCCCCTGCTAATTTAACAGAGGCAGTCCAAAGCGGATAATCAGGAGCGGGGATCAATACTTCATCGCCGTCATTCAATAGAGCTTGCGTGACCATTTGGATCAGCTCACTCACCCCATTGCCTATAAAGGTGTTATCAACACTGATATTTGGAAAGTTTTTCTGCTGATAGTATTGGTAAACAGCAACACGTGCTGAGTACAATCCCTTTGAATCACAGTATCCCTGCCCGTCTCGCAAATTTCTAATAATGTCACGGTGCATGTCTTCAGGCATATCAAAGCCAAATGCTGCTGGATTACCAATATTGAGCTTTAAGACTTTGACGCCTTCATCTTCCATTTTTTGTGCTTGTGACAAAACAGGTCCGCGAATGTCGTAACACACCCCATTTAATTTATTGCTTTTACTTATTTTATTCATGATATTCCCCTCAATCCAAACTTAGCATAACGATGAATGAGGGGTTTTAAAAGAGTCAATTGCTGAATTATTTAATTGAAGTGAGATTAGGGCAATACATCTATTTATACTTATTTCGATAGCGCTCTTACCAAGCCGAACCCTTTATTTACACACTGGAAGTTAGCCACCTTTGTAAAAGCACTTTAGAGGCATCTACCTCTGAGCACAAAACACTGACTTGCGTTTTAGCATGCTCTATATTGTTTTCGACCAATGACATCTCAATCGTTCTAGCCACATCAGCCAAACTCATTGCACCAAATTGTGCCGCATTTGATTTAAGGCTGTGCGCATTTCTTGTTGCCGCTTCTAAATCATTATCAATAGTCGCCTTAACCTCATTTGCCAGACGATCAAATTCGCTTAGACAAAACTCTAACGTATCAGTAAATTGCTCTCCAAGCAGTGCCTGCATGTTTTCCAAGCAAGTTTCATCAATTCTAGTATCCATAAAAGTCCTTTATTGTCTATTGCCCGTGTATCTAATTATAACTATATGCTAGTTAAGAGTATCAACAAGAGCAAAGCCAACTATAAATTATGTTAAGATATATACCAATGTAACCTGTTCTAAGCCTATATGAAAAGAAGTACCTGCAATATTTGCCATTTTTCTATTAAAACATGTGTTTGTCACTATATTAGCCCTGAGATGAGCAATGAAACGACAATCATCATATTGCAGCACCCGAACGAAGTTTGTGTAGCAAAAAATACAGTTAGACTGTTAAACCTTCAATTAGGCAACATTCAAACATACGTAGGTGAAAGTCCGTCTGATTTTTTAACCCCACAAAAAATAGCCTCTTCGAGTCATTGTGCTTTACTATTTCCTAGCGAAAATGCGCTTCAAGTTGAAAATATTGATAAAAGTGTAAACCCGATAGACACACTGTTCGTACTAGACGGCACTTGGAAAAAAGTCAATAAAATTGCCATGCTAAATCCTTGGTTAAATGATCTGCAAAAAGTCTCATTTTCACAATTGCCAGAAAATAAGTATTCGATTAGAAAAGCTGAACAATCGTACAGTTTATCAACCTTAGAAGCGTGCGCATATTTCTTATCCTGTTACGAATCGTTAAACGTTAAGCCACTGCATGACTTGCTTGCAGGTATGATACATGAACAGACCAAATTTATGCCCGCAGACGTTAAACAACGATACCTCAATGAAGAGCACTAGATTACATAGGCATTTTAAGCGCTCAGGACCTGATTATCGGTTTGGTGATCAAGTCTGCTTTGACGAATTAAAAACGACATTTGGTTTTAAAACGATTACTTTAGGAAATTGGGTTACCAAAGAAGAGCAACACCTAAGTGCCAATTTAATCTATGACTCACTGGCTGATCTTGCCCAAATACTCTCTCTTCCTCCAACCGCTATAGGCCTAAGAGGTACTTTGAACCTCGCGTTTGGGAGTGGTGGCCAAAAGGGTGTGCAAGCTCACTATGCCCCATCTACTCGAACCTTAGCGCTTGCAAAAAATGCCGGAGGCGGTGCGCTTGCACATGAGTGGTGGCATGCATTTGATCACTATATATGCAAGCACCTGTTTGGGTCCAGTAAGTCCAACGACTTTGCTTCATCGCTTTGGCTTACAAATTCACCAGAGACAGCTCATCCACTCAATCAACTACTAGACCAAGTCTATAAAAGTATTTTACTTAGCAGTGATGGCAATAAACCAAGTGCCTTTTTTCAAAGAGGTATTCATTTAGACAAACAGACACATCAGCTCTATTATAGTTTGCCGCAAGAGCTCACAGCACGTGCTTTCGAATGTTTTGTTGCACATCAACCTAGTATTCAAAACGAATTCTTAGTATCTGATGTCATCAACTCTAAGCTGGAACACGCCGGAGGATTCCCCCTCACCGATGAGATTCAACCAATAACCAAAAATATTGAACGCTACTTTCATACGTTAGGTCATGCACTACATTCCCAATCTAATTAACGTAAATATAATCACCCAGCCAATTGATTATTAGAGATATTAATATATTATTCATCTTTGGGTGTTTTTTTGCATTTAATCTAGTAGAACATAATTTGTACTAGTTCAAAAGGATTTAACTTGGTGAGTTTTTTAAGGCAGTTTCATAATATTGTATCGAAACAAGAGTTGAGCACCGAGGAAAAAATCCAATCATTACTGCGGTTTGGTCTCGACGTTTTTGATCTCGAAATAGCAATTGTTAGTCAAGTTATAGATGATAAATACACCATTTTGTATGTCGAGTCAGATAGCCCTTCACTCGAACCAAAATGCCAATTTGACTTAGCAGGCACGTACTGTACTCACACTTTAAAAGCCAATAAAGCGCTGTCCTTTCACCATGCGGGTTCGAGCAACATTGCTTCCCACCCTTGCTATCAAAATTTCCAACTAGAATCATATATCGGTGCACCGATACGCATTGCAAATCAAACATTTGGAACTATTAACTTCTCCGCGGCCAAGATCAGTAACCCTTTTACAGCAGAGCACAATGACTATGTAGAGTTATTTGCTCAGTGGCTAGGATGTGAACTTGCAAGAATGGAATCTGAAAGCAAGTTCAAGAATAACTACAAAACGCTCGCAAAGATGGAACAAGTTGCGTCAATGGGCAGTTGGCGAATTGATATATCTTCTAATCAAGTATTTTGGAGCGATGAAGCTAAGCGGATCCACCAACTAGAGTTAGATTCGACACTCTCACTCAATGAATGGTTTGCACTCATCAACGAAGATGCGCATCGTCAAGCATTTTCCAGTGCAATTGATAATGCCTTAAATAAAGGCTTGCCATGGGAGTTAGAATTACAAATCACAACCAAACTAAACAAAGAAGTTTGGGTGTCATGTCACGGGGAAAGAACCATTGATCAAGATGGGGAAATGTATCTAATTGGTTCAATACAAAACATTACCAAAGATGTCGAACTAAGAAATAGCCTTCAACAACAAAAATTAGACGCCGAGAAATTGTTAAATGAGCGTAGCTTACTTTTGGCGAAAATAAGCCATGAAATGAGAACCCCATTAAACGGGATCAATGGCATGCTATTAAGTGCCATGGATGAAACTGATAAAAATAAGATTACAGAGCACCTTCAACTTGCGCTACGCAGCACAGACATTTTAACTGGTCTGGTAAATGAAATTTTAGACTTTTCAAAAATATCTCAAGAAGGCCTTTCTTTAACTCACCAAGATTGCAACCTCTGCTCTTTAATCGATGACCTTGTAGAATTATCTAAACAGCTGGCAAGCAACAAAGGTATTGATTTTCGCTCTGACATCAAATTACCTAAAACATGCTGGGTAACATGTGATCCACTACGACTCACTCAAATTATCACTAACCTTATTAGTAACGCCGTCAAATTTACTGAATATGGCAACGTGAGTCTCAGAGTCCACTCTCAATCTCGCGCGGATGGCGTCAATCTTTTTATTGATGTGAATGACACAGGGATAGGCATGTCACCCACAAGCATCCAGTATTTATTTGAACCATTTAAACAAGGGGAAAACGAAATAGGTCGTCATTTTGGCGGAACTGGGCTTGGCATGTCCATTGTGAAGGAACTGATAGATCTCATGCAAGGCACAATTAATATTACCAGCGCTTTGCAAAAAGGCAGCCAGTTTAGTGTGTTTATCCCGTTAAAATTAGTGCCTAAACCCGCTATCGAAGAACCTCTAAAGCAGCATGATTTTGATGCATCCAGCTTGAATGTGCTCGTTGTGGAAGACAACCTGATTAACCTAAAAGTGATGATAGCATTTTTAAATAAATTTAATATTTCCCCGCATACTGCAAGCAATGGTGAGATTGCGATAAAACAGTGTGAACAGAATAAGTACGACATCATATTCATGGATAGTATGATGCCGGTTATGGATGGGCTGACAGCTGCAAAGATTATTTTTGACCGTAAACTCCTTCCACATCATGCTACCATTATCGCTATGACTGCTAACACGGATGAGCTCAGCAAAAGGCACCTATCTGAGGTGGGAATGACAGATATGCTGCCAAAGCCCATCGACTTTATGACGCTTGGCAACTTGATCTCCAGCGGTCTTGAAACTATGCCCGTAATTAACACTTAAGATGTGAGGTAATGAATAACGTCCTCAACCTCAATCATTCTATGCAGCCATTTTTTGTAATCTTCAAAAGGTAGTGGCCTTGAAATAAAATAACCCTGTCCAATGTCGCACTTGTACTGTTGCAACTGACGATAGCATTGCTCACTTTCAATTCCCTCAGCAACAACAACTGAACCTAAACTGTGCGCCATATCACAAGTAGCTTTACAAATTGTTTGATTAGTCTTCGAACTTTCTACGTCCATAACAAAGCGTTTATCTATTTTCAATTTATCAAATCCAAGTTGACTTAAATAAGCCAATGATGAATAACCAGTACCAAAATCATCAATCGCTACTCTAAGCCCTATGCTTCGATAATCACCTAAAGTATCAAACAACGTATTTTCATTCTCCACTGTTGCTGACTCAGTCACCTCCAAAACAATTTGTGTCGGTACTAATGTATATTGATTAACTAGCTCGATAAGTTGCACCGTTAGCTCTTTACGACCTACATCTTTACCTGAGATGTTAAGTGATAAGGTATGATCAGGTAATAATTGAACAAGCTCCGCTTGCTGTTTTAGTCCGGTTTCAATCACCCATTCCGTGAGTTCGTAGATAATACCCGAAGACTCAGCTACAGGAATAAACTCACTGGGTGGCACAACACCTAACTCTGGGTGATGCCACCTTAATAATGCTTCTGCACCGTATACACGGCCAGTTCCAAGATGAAGCTGGGGTTGAAGGTATAAGCTAAGCTGCTTTCGTTCAATAGCCACCTTTAGCGCAGAAGCAATTTTTATACGCCTTTGAGAGACGATTGAATTACCAAAGTCAAAAAGCTGCCACTTGTTAGTCCCGGCAGGCTTTGCAGCCATTGCCTGCATAGCACACTGTATTAACGAGTCGGCATTTGTGGCATGAATTGGATTACTCGCCACCCCTATTTCAAGTTGATCTACCAATAAGTCTCCACCAAAATCAATGCCTTCCTCAAAGCTAGCAGACAAAACACAAACAAACTGCTCTACTTGGCTAAGTTCAAACTTTCCGAGTAAGACAATTGCAAACAATGAATCATCTAGGCGATAAATCGCGGTATGCACATTATTATGCCCTGCAATGACAGTATTGCCGTACGTATTTAACTGCTCACCCACTTTCATCAGAAGTTTTTTTAGGTGAGCATTAGCATAGCTCCAGCCCATATTTAATCTAATCGTTTGCAAAACCAGCGGGCGAAAAAGAAGTAAAGTATGATCTTTTTGACTTTTACCTAAGCCATCTAGACTCTGCTGCAACATATAGCGATTAGGGGCGCCGGTATCTTTGTCATGCGTGGCATAGAACAACAGCTGTTTTTTCTTGTTTTTATCATGCCAGTACAAGTATGCCGCAAGTAAAACAACATGTAACGTGACAAATATCTGGTTTAGTACGGATGGATCAATCGACACATAGATTCCAAATTGATTCATGAAAACATACATTTTAAAAATAAAAATAGGCAACCAAGCGATAACAATCGCCATTACTTCACGTTTATGTTCATAAAACTGATTTTGTAGTACCAAAATATACAATAAGAAACAGATCAAGCTACCGATTAGGTGGAAGACAAGAGAGTGCTGAGCATTCAAGGGGGCTATCAAAACAGCTAACCCTGCCAGTGCCCAAATAGATGCACTGACGAGCCTAGTGAATTTTGGGTCAGAGCGTTTAACTACGACAAAATAATTTAGAAAGAGTACCGCAAAAATCAAAGAGAGCAGATAGATTTGGCTTTGATAAACTGCAAAATAGCTTGCCAATTCGCTTGGAAAAATTAAGTTGTTGGCGCCATTATATGCGCCTGTTTGTATGCTGACACAGACAAAATAGGCTGCTAAAACCGCTAGCCCTTTTCGTGACTGACTTATCGCCATCAATAAAACAAAAATAGCAATGAAATAATGGATACCACTGCTGGCACCAGTAATAAATAACCTTTCATTAAGTGCCTCTCTATACTGTTCCAACGACATCACAGATAAGGACAACATGCCATTATACTTAGCCTGTACCTTGATGTAGGCATCGTAGTTCTGATTGTCGGTAGATAATGCGATAGAAGGCAATATATGAAGATTAGGCGCAAGATGCGCGAGTTCTGGTGAAATAAACTTGTAAGCTGCAACTTTACCGTTAGCAACCTGATACAACTTGAAAGTGCCTTCAATAGAGCCTAAAACGACTAAAGTCTCGCTAGCTAGCTCACTGACACTAGAGACTTTTATCCAAAGTGTTTCGCCTTTAATAAAACGAATTTCTCCCTTAGCAGCATTAAAGCTCGCAGAACGGTCAATGATGGAATCTATGGTCAATTGGTTTGATGTATCTGAAACTTGCTCAATGATATAACTTTGAGATGCAAACGAACCATAGCTACAAATTAAAAGCATGCAAAACAATGCAATGTTCTTAACATACAACCACATACCCACCTCCTTGAGTAAGTGATTTCGATTGCCAATAGCCTAGGCTATCACAAACATGTCAACGTTAATGTCAATTCAACCAGACACCCCTAAAAACCACATGTATAAGTATGATGACTAACAACCCAATTACCAGTGTTCAAGAGAAATAAAATCCCCAACATCATACAAAATAGACATTTAGTCGTCAGAAAAAGTAATTTCGACTGCTGATGTTTCAGCTGATTGCAAGTGCAACATACTACTCAAAAGCTGTGCACAATAAACATAATGTTCAGCCACCTTAGTACCTTGAGAAATTAAGTTTTCCCCTTTTTCTGACTCTTCTCTAATCTGAATATCTAGTGGGATCTCAGCTAATAAAGGCACACCATGGCGCGCCGCTAACTCACTGCCGCCATCAGAACCAAAAAGCGCGTTTTTCTCACCACAGTGCTGACAGTTAAAGTAACTCATATTTTCAATAAGTCCTATTATGGGCAAATTAACTTG
Organism: Pseudoalteromonas sp. MMG033; assembly: GCF_057197785.1. NCBI lineage: Bacteria > Pseudomonadati > Pseudomonadota > Gammaproteobacteria > Alteromonadales > Pseudoalteromonadaceae > Pseudoalteromonas > Pseudoalteromonas sp. MMG033. Next base: position 3,569,212 of record NZ_CM170070.1, on the reverse strand, counting down.
TGAAAACATGGCAATGCCTTTTTGTGCATCAGCTAGCGCTAAGTCCTGTGGCGTTGTAACAATGACTGCGCCACTGGCTGGTAACTTTTGCGTCATAGTAAGCTGTATATCGCCTGTTCCTGGAGGCATATCAACAATAAGGTAATCCAACTCACCCCAGTCGGTTTCATTAAGTAACTGATTTAATGCCTGCGACGCCATTGGCCCGCGCCAAACCGTCGCATTTTCGGCTGGTACCAAGTAACCAATAGACATTGTATTTAATCCATATTTTTGCATCGGATTCAGTGTTTTATCATCTTTCGCTGTCGGTTGCTCACCAACCAAACCCAATAATGATGGAATAGAAGGTCCATAAATATCCGCATCAAGTAAGCCTACTTTTGCTCCCTCTTGTTCGAGCGCTAATGCTAAGTTTACCGCGGTTGTTGATTTACCCACCCCGCCTTTACCGGAAGCAATAAGCACAATATGCTTTATTTTCTTAAATTTGTATGAAGTAGGGATACTGGTTTCAATGGTAACAGCGACTTCTTCTATTTTATTTTTATGTAGATATTGCTCAAGTTGCTTTTGTTGAGTGTGTGCAGCAAAAGGAAGCGTAATCAATACACGATATTGCGACTTACTTTTTTCAATCGATGAGATCCACTCGTTTTGAACCCCCATCGGAAAAATCGCACTACGATAGCTATTTAATAGCTTCATAATCTCAGTTTGCTGTGGATCTTCTTTACTAAAAAACTTCTTGATGCCAAACATACAAATAAAACGCCATCAGGTGATGAAAAGAACGCAGGAATTATGTAACATTCGATAAATTAAGACCAGTCAAAATCGCGTTATTTGGGCATAATCCAGTTGGTCAAAATATTTGTATTTAATTTAACCGTCAAATTGAATACAAAGTGACACTGGCGTTAGCCGATGCGGCTAATTAACCTTGGGAAAACTATGACAAAGAGAAAAATTCTCATCACAAGTGCATTACCATATGCAAATGGCCCAACTCATTTAGGGCACTTACTTGAATACATTCAGACTGATATTTGGTCACGCTTCCAAAAAATGCGTGGCCATGAAACATACTATGTTTGTGCTGACGATGCACACGGTACTCCGATCATGCTGAACGCGCAAAAGCAAGGTATCACACCTGAAGAAATGGTTAAGAATGTCAGTATTGAAAGACAGCGTGACTTTGCTGATTTCAATATCGTTTTTGACAATTACCACAGCACACATAGCGATGAGAACAAAGCTCTTAGTGAACTTATCTATACTCGACTAAATGATAAGGGCCACATCAAAAAGCGTACTATTTCGCAGTTGTTTGACCCAGAGAAAAATATCTTTTTACCAGATAGATTCGTAACTGGTACCTGCCCTACATGTGATGCAGTAGATCAAAACGGTGATAGCTGTGATGCCTGTGGCGCAACATACAGTCCAACAGAACTAAAAGACCCTCGCTCAGCAATGTCTGGCGCAACGCCCGTTTTAAAAGACTCAGAGCACTACTTCTTTGATCTGCCTGCTTTTGAAGGCATGTTAAAAGAGTGGCTACATTCAGGGAGTTTACAAGCCGAAATGGCAAACAAACTGGAAGAATGGTTTGCTGAAGGTCTTCAGCAGTGGGATATCAGCCGTGATGCGCCTTATTTTGGTTTCGAAATTCCAGGCGCGCCAGGTAAATACTTCTACGTGTGGCTAGATGCACCGATTGGTTACATGGCAAGCTTTAAAAACTTATGTGACAAGAGTGGTATCGACTTTGACGCATTCTGGGGCAAAGACTCAGACGCGGAGCTATATCACTTTATCGGAAAAGACATCATTTATTTCCACAGCCTATTTTGGCCTGCAATGTTAGAGGGCGCAGATTTTAGAAAGCCAACTAACGTATTTGCTCACGGGTTCGTTACTGTAAACGGTGCCAAGATGTCTAAATCGAAAGGTACGTTTATCAAAGCGCGTACTTATCTTGAGCATTTAGACCCTGAGTACTTGCGTTATTACTACGCTGCGAAACTAAACAACGGTATCACTGACTTAGACTTGAACCTAGAAGACTTTGCACAACGCGTAAACTCTGACCTTGTCGGTAAAGTTGTGAACATTGCAAGTCGCTGTGCAGGATTTATTACTAAGAAGTTTGCTGGTAAGTTAAGTGACAAGATCATGGACGAAGCGCTTTTAGCAGAGTTCAGTGCTGTTTCTGATACCATTGCAACCCACTTTGAGAATCGCGAATATAGCCGTGCTATTCGCGAAATCATGACACTTGCTGACAAAGCAAACCAGTTTATTGACGCTGAAGCTCCTTGGGTATTGATCAAAGACGAAGCGACTCAAGAACGCGCACATCAGGTATGTTCACTTGGTTTGAATATGTTCAAGATTATCCTGACTTACTTAAAACCAGTATTACCTGGCATGAGTGCAAACGTCGAGCAATTCCTTGCAACAGAACTTACTTGGGAAACAGTATCTAAGCCATTAGTTGGCCATGAAATTAATAAGTTCAAAGCATTAATGCAGCGTGTTGATTTAGATAAGGTAAATGCAATGGTAGACGCATCTAAAGAAAGCTTAGAAGCTGCTAAACCAGCTTTAGATCCAAATAGTCCGCTAGCTAAAGAGCCAATCGCAGACGAAATTGAATTCAATGACTTTGCTAAGGTTGACTTACGTGTCGCTAAAATCGCTAAAGCTGAGCATGTTGAAGGAGCAGAAAAACTGCTTAAATTGACGTTAGATTTAGGTGGTGAAACGCGTCAAGTATTTGCAGGTATCAAGTCAGCCTATGCACCAGAAGACATTGAAGGTAAGTTAACTGTGATGGTAGCAAACCTTAAGCCGCGTAAGATGCGCTTCGGTATGTCTGAAGGCATGGTTTTAGCCGCAGGTCCAGGTGGTAAAGAAATTTATATCTTAAACCCTGACGACGGCTCTGAGCCAGGTATGCGTGTAATGTAATACAATTCATTGAGGGCATGAAACTATATTTCATGCCCTCATTTTAGGCTGGCTTCTCTTTAAATCTAGGCCTCTTGCGACAAAGTGCAGAATAAATCTACTCTAATTTATACCCTTTATACTTAAATATTTTAATTGTTTAAATACTTTTGAAACTATAATAACCCATCAACAAATACTACCTACCCCTTTAAATAATATCATGTGCACGCTAAAGTAAATTCTCACAACATGTAAAAAGGAATGTAAAATGAGAATTAATAGAGTGTTACCTTTGATGATCATAATAAATACATCTGCTTTAGCATCATCAATCATACACGATACTGATGGCACGCCCGGTAGAGTCACCTATTATAACCAAACTGCACTTAATGTGATGGTGACCCAGTCAAGCTCTGCATACGACATCCGTGTTTATGCTCCATACCCAGGTAACGAACTCCCTTGCCAACACGCCGCAATTTTCGAAAAGTACACACATACTCATCTCGCTAATGTGCAAATAAATGGAAGCATTTTAACGGCTCAACTTGAACGTGGCCACGAACACAAAGAAAAGTATATTGAGGTGCAATGCATCGATAACTCAATTTCATCAGTACGATTAAGGCATAACATTGCCCCAGCACCTAAAATCAAATTAAAAAGCAAAATGACAGCATCTCACTGGCAAGATGGCGATCATCTTTATCCGGGTTTTTATCAAGATGTACGCTATCAAGCTACTTTAAACATTAATAACAGCGAAGAGACTGGTTTTTGTACTGCTTCAAGTATTGAAAGTGACGCACCATTAAAACTAGAGCCATGGCACAGTGATGGTTTTATAAATGATATTATCTCTTTTGATGAGCCTACCTATTATGATGCAAGAACAGCAACAATATCAGCACAAATAGTCTGTAGGAATACAGGCGGCACAACTCGAATGGTCGAGACTTGGAAGCTAAATCAAAATAATATCACTCGGGATATATCTACCTATATAAATTAACCATTTTTAATATATTAACTCTAGCCCTATTTAAAATATGATTTAGTATGGGCTAGCTTTAATTAGAACCTATTTTTTTTCATTCATATGTGCTGTTGGCACTTTCAACTTCACCTCTAGGCCTTTATTAGGTTTTGACCAAGCTGATATCTCGCCTTTAAGTAACTGTGTGACTAAATTATAAACAATATGCATACCTAAACCACATCCCCCTTGACTGCGTTTAGTGGTAACAAATGGGTCGAACATTGTTTGTAAGTTATCCGCACTCATTCCAACACCATCGTCTTTATAAACCAACGACCAATAGCCATCTATTTGATGGACTATTACACTCACCCCACCAGACTCTTTTCCTTCAAAACCATGCAATATCGAGTTGTTGTATAAATTGGTTAGGATTTGATAAAGAGCGCCGGGATAAGTATCTACATTCACCTCCTTATCTCCTTCGATATCCAAGGTTATCTGCTTGCCATTTGCCAAAGGGCTTAAAGACTTAAAGACATCCTCGACATAGCATTTTACATTTATTTCTCGCTGGACTTCACTGGAGTGATCAACCGCGACTTGCTTAAAGTTACTAATTAACTCTTTAGCTCGGTCAAGGTTACGGCTCATCAATAAATAGCCCTCTTGTTGCTCCTCAATAGACTGCTCTAAATCAGACTGTTTAAGTGTCTGATTCTTTAATTTAGTCGCGACCTGTTGCAAGCACTCTTGATTATAAGAAATTGCCGTAATAGAAATACCTAGCGGAGTATTAATCTCATGGGCAATACCGGCAACAACGTTACCAAGTGAAGCCATCTTTTCACTCTCAATAAGCTCTTGTTGCGTTCTTTTGAGCTCTATCATCGCTTGCTCTAGCTTCTGGTTCTTTTGATAAAGTTCGTCAGTGCGTACTGCGACCTTAATCTCTAAATCTTCATTTAATGCCTGAAGTGCATTCTGATGTGCTTTGAGCTCGGCTATGTCTTTTAAGGCGCCAGCGAGCCGTTTAACCTTGCCATGACTGTCTCTACTGACAACCTTGCCTCGCTCCAATACCCATGTCCATTGGTCATCAATGGTTTTAACTCTAATTGCGATCTCATATGTATCTTGCTCACCATCTAGGCAAGCTTCGAGTTTTTCTTCCCAAGCAATGTAATCTTTTGGGTGTATAAACTGCACAGCGTCATGGACGGACATCTCTGACTTGCATTGTCCATATTCAATTCGGGGTCTCACACTGTGGCGATAAATTTTATCTGTATCAATATGCCAATCCCACATTTCGTCCTGACTGGCCCACAAAGAAAGCTCTAAACGCTCCTGCAATTCATTCATTATTTTGTTGTCATTAACAACTTGTAAGAATCGCTTTTGTCGCTGTCTAAACCACATGACTAGAAGAAGTGATAAAAGAATGAAATAAAGTGTTTTAGTCAAGTTACTCCACCACCACGGCGCATTAATTTTTATATCAAAATGATGGACAGGAGATGTTTGATTAAAACGATTAATTGTATAAGCCTGAACTTGATAATTGCCTGGGTTTAACTTGAGCAGATTAATTTGCCTAACCCCATCAGCAAGCTTAAGCCACTGTTCACTGAGCCCAATAATACGATAGTAAAATCTAAGGCCTTCAGAACCATAGTCCAAACTTGAGTAATGCAAAGACACAATATCTTGGTCATATTCAAGTTCGAGGAAAGTAGTGAGCTCGGGTGCTAATTTTAATTCTTTATTTATCGACGGGCAATGTTTTACCCAATAACTCTATATTGGAGGTTAATAATGGTCTAATTAATGGGGATATGGTTATCTGCTCAGGATGAAATTGATTAAATCCATTTGACCCACCAATGAATACTCGTCCATCTGGCGCTAGCCAGCTCGCATTATAATTAAACTCATTGCCTTGCACGCCATCCACAGGTAAGAAGTTATCAATTTTAAAGTCATGAATATTTATTCGCGACAAACCACCACTCGTGCCTAGCCAAATATGATCTTGCTCGTCATACAAAAGTGCCCAAATTGCGCTATTTGCTATTCCGTCCTGCCTTTTAATGGTTCTAACCACAGAAAACGTATTATCAATAACAGAAATGCCCGTTTCACTTCCTGCCCAGACTCGACCAAAGCTGTCAGCTTGCAACATAAATACGATATCAGAAGCCAAAGCATCAGCAATAGTAAGCTGTGTTAAGCTGCCCTCTTCATATTTGAAAAGCCCATCGCCGATACTGCCAAATATAAGCGCATTACCTTGGGGCAGTAGTGATGAAACGTGACTAGGCGCATTCTCCATGTTTAGAAATGGCTCTAACTTGTTTGATGATTCATTAAAAAACAACAACCCCATCGAGCGTGAGCTCACCAAAATTCGACCTTGAAACTCAATGATGTCATTAAAGCTCAGCTCTGGGCCTTTACCGACATCGGGAATAATATTCAATAATGTTCCGTCATCTAAGTTAAACCGATAAATACCTAACCCACGTGTTGCAATCCACATATATTGATCGCGAATATACAACTTAGTTATAAATGCACTCTCAACAACCGAGAGGTTCGGAAAAACGCGGTGTGCTCCTTTAAACCCTGTTCCATCGAAAAAATATAAGCCTGAAGAGGTTGCCAGCCAAAGTCTATCAAACCTATCTAATGCAAAATTTCTAATATCAGGCTCAGGCAGTGGGCTATGTGGATAGTTAAAAGCACTGATATGACCGAAGTTCTCACTTAATTGGCTAATGAAATGTAACCCACCTGTCTCAGTACCAAACCATAGATCTTGATTACTATCGACCAGTACAGACATGATGCTGTTGTCTTGTAAGCCAAGTCCCTGACCTTCATGCTTAAACCAGTGCTTTTTAAAATTGCCATTCAAGTCATATAAATAAACACCATAATTACTGCCAACAAATAATTTCCCTGTTGATATGTGCAAGTTGTTCAATTCAAGCCCAGCTCCAGCACCAACTGATATCTCCCAAAGCACACGCTCGTATAATGTGTCATAACTCAGCAATTGATTTTCTTTGGTGATCAGAAAAACGCGCTCTCCGCGTAGTGCCAGATACTTAAATTCTCCTGCGAGCAACAAGTCACTTTTCTTAGACTGCAGGTTCAGCGTACTAAATCCGCTCTCAGTGATATAAAAGACTTGATTATTGTAGGCAATCGCATGGCTAGGAAAACGGCCAGCTAAATCTAACGCAACCGGCTCAAGTGTCACTTTGTCGATAAGATAAAAAGCATGGTTTTCAGTGGTGACCGAAATATAATTACCGCTGCAATTGAGGGTTTTTACTCTGTCTGAAGTAATGGCTTGGTAATTTTCTTCTAAAAAACTTTGAAAGCGCCCTGTCACTGTGTGATATGCGCTGAGCCCAGTGCTTGTACCTATCCAAACTGTTTCACCACTGTGGCACAGCCCTGTCACAAACGAACCAGCTAGCTCGTTGGGGTTTTGTTGCGTGCTGGTAAACTGTTTAAATTCATGGCCATCAAATCGGTTAAGCCCAGCCTGAGTACCAATCCATATGTAGCCCAGCTGATCTTCGGTAAGTGCCATGATTGTGACTTGACTGAGGCCTGACTCATAATCAAATCGCCTCATAACTTGAGAGGTATCCGTAAAGACAGGGTTTGCCGCCGTAACAAAAACAGCACACAGCAAAACAACACAAAGGACACCTTGTACAAAAGGCTTAATAACCCGTGTTAATCCTATACACATCACATGCAAGCGCTGTATTAAAAGCATAAATGCCACTTAAGTCTCTATACTTAAACGTAACTATAGCAAAAGCTACGTGTAGCGCTTTAATCCGTGATGTTTAGTTTAAATCAAATTGGGTTACTTCGCCTGTTCCGTGAAGTAGCGTGTATTTAACCAGTTTGCCCTCATCCATACTCACCAAGCTAATTGCAGAGTCCGAAACCAGATACCGTCCATTTTCATAATCAGACTTATGCTTAGAAACAGCGAGCTGCCAACGCTTTGTAAATAAGTTAAATGGACTCCAAGTAGCGAAAAACGCAATATCTAGTTTTTCCAATATCGCCAATAGCCCTTTGGGGAATTCATTTTTAATCCCCGAAGCAGTTAGCTGCCAGATCCGATTGTCATGACGACCAAACCTCGCCTGAACCGAAAAACAAAATGAATAATGTACATCACCAGATAGAATAATTGTTTCCTTAGGCGTGTCTTCTCGCTTGAAGATATCAATAAGCTTTCTAGCTGCTCCCTCATGCGCCATCCAGTTCTCAACATCCACCACTAATGGCTCGCCGCAGGTATTAAAAATTGCCTGAATAGTTTCAATAATTTTTACACCAAATACTGGCGCAGGGCTCACCAGCAGTACACTTTCATGATTAATCAGTACTTCCTGTAACTCCATCAAGCTTTCCCAATCCATCAAGCCACTGGGTTCATCAAAGTCTTGCTCGCTTCGCCACCGGTGCGTTCTGGTATCGATCACAACGACTTTTGGTGTCGTATCTAAACAATAATGCCATTGACCAAATCGATTTATCTCTTTATCAAAACTTTTAAAATACCAAACATTGTCTTTTAAAGAATTGGAAAATCCGGCTAACAATCGACCTGACACTTGGTGCGCATCATTACCAAGACCTTGAAACAACCAATATGCGATCAGCCCATTATTGACAATACGCTTACTAGCTTGAGAATTGGCAATATTTTGCTCCCACCTAGGCGTTAAATTCCAATCATCTGTCACATCGTGGTCATCGAACATCATTAATGTGGAGACGTTGGCCATCAATCTTTCGACGCTAGGTAAAGTTGCAATGAACTCTTTCAGCGCCCTTGATTCAGCCTCAAATAATGTTTGCTGATTTGCGCTCAATTTTCGAGTATCAAACTCAAAAGGGGTGACTAACTGCCAAGCTTTAGCACTGAAATTTAAGACATAAAAAGCCACAAACTCTTCTATCGAGACAAGATGATTAGCGGCTTTAACACTGGAAAAATGAGGCTCATCTTTTCGTAACCAATACCCCAAAGTGAATTTACTTCGACTTTTCCAAGGTACCTTAGGAAGGAATGAGTCTCGATTGTAAAGCTGCTCATCCACTGTATTTGGCAGCCTCAAGTCTAATGCTTGCTCTTTATAAATCCCAAGTAAGTTAATTAACTGCTGGACTGCGACAAGCATTGGGCCTGCGACATCATCAGCATAAACTTGATCGCCTGATAAGATCAGCAAGCTTGCTCGTTCATGACTATTTCTATAGCTTTGAGCCATATAAGAATCGGCTTCAACAAGGCTATCTTTGCTTGGGTGATGCGGGTTTCTGCACGAACCATGCAGTACATTTTTCAATAACTTGGGTACAACTATCTGAGGTGACCCCTGATAGCTCAAGTTGGCTAGGTCCGCTTTTTCGCCTGCATTGAAAATCTGATAGGGTATCTCTTCATCTGTCGTAAACTCCCCTTGTTGCGGAGTAACACACACAAAAGTCAGAAATAGCGCATCACCTAGGCGTATGTCAGTTTGATCTGATAACGTTTGATGCCCTTTTAGCTCAACCTTTAAGTTTGTTTTTCTCGTCGTAACAAACTGCAAGCAAATTTGGTGAGGTTCAGCTCTGCGGACCATAGGCCCGCACAAAAATAGGGGGAGGTTAGATTGATTCACTACTTTGATTACTGCGATTTGCTAAACTAAAAAGCTGGTAAAAATTTTCGGTCGTCGCATGTGCAAGCTCTTTATATTGCAACCCTTTAAGGTCCGCAACAAAATAAGCTACATCCTGAACATAAGCTGGTTGATTAGTTTTCCCACGGTGAGGGACTGGCGCTAAATAAGGAGAGTCGGTCTCAATCAAAAGTCTATCCAAAGGTAGTTTTTTCACTACTTCTTGCAAATCAACTGCATTTTTAAATGTGACTATCCCTGAAATCGAAATGTAAAAGCCCATATCAATGGCTTTTTTAGCCATATCCCAATCTTCGGTAAAGCAATGCAAAACACCGCCACAATCTTGGGCGTTATGGGCCTTCATTATGTCGATGGTGTCTTTTCTCGCATCTCTTGTATGAATGATCAGCGGTTTTTTCAGTTCATTTGCAACATCTATATGTCCTGCAAAACTTTCCTGCTGAACTTGATGTGTATCCTTAGCGTAATAGTAATCTAATCCAGTCTCACCAATTGCAACAACACGGGGATGTTGAGCTAGCTCTATTAGCTCACTCTTATTTAACGCATCACTTTGATTTAAAGGATGTACTCCACATGAGGCAGACACATCTTTAAACGGCTCGATGACTTTCAACATATTAGGGAATTGATCAAGCGTGACACTAACACATAAAAAGTGTTCAACTTGCTTATCGCGTGCAGCCTGCAAAACTTCTGGTAACTGAATATCTAACTTGTCGAAATCTAATCGGTCAAGATGACAATGTGAATCTACTATCATTACTACTTTCTTACATCGTATAAGTTGGTTTATCTAAATTGAGTGAAGTACCCAGCATTTTTATTATTTTATCGTTTAACAATTCAAACTCAGTATCAAAACTAATACCTACACCGGGTGGGTTTGAGTTTTGCGCCCCCTGAGGCGTGATCCAAACGACTTTACCTGTCACTTCTTCTTCTTCCAGCGCATCAGGCAGCATGAGCCTCATAGACACTGGCGTACCCATATCAAAGCGGCTATTGGTTTTTACAAACATACCGCCACTTTTTAAAAATGGCATATAACTGCGATATAACTCGTCGTTGTCTTCAATATCGACTAATAATTCTTGCATGATATTCAATCCTGTCTTAGCAAACGCTGAAGCCCAAATACCAAATTGGACAAACTCAAAAGCTTATTTATGCCCAAAATTTTATGATGATCAGACATATATTTTTCAATTTGCTGTGTGCAATTATGATACTGCACAAAATCAATTTGACCAGCCACTAGTTGCTGCTTAACCGCAGAAATTAAAAAACGCGTGAACACAGTATACAAACCAGTGCCCTTTGCAAGCGAGCTTTCAAGCGCATTTATATCAGAAATGCTAGCAATATCATGCGCTACTTTCCATAAATAATCCACTTCAGGCATGAGCCCTTGGCTGGACCACTGTTCAAGTAGCAACGGCTGATTGGCGAAATTATCAGCCCATAAGTGTGCTTCGCTTGAAATTCCTTTCATAGCTAACCACTGCTTTGATGCTGTCCCATCTGTCACTGCCACCCGAACTTGATTACAACGGCTCAATACGGTTGCCTTAACCTTGGATATATCATTACACGTCATCAAAATATATCGTTTAGCCGCGGGTTCTTCGAGCGTTTTGAGTAATGCATTCGCAGCCGATTCTGTCATTTTTTCTATTTGCTCAATGACAACAACCTTGTTACCACCTTGCTGTGCCGAATGAAAAACGAATTCATTCAATGCTCTGACTTCATCAACTCCGATACTACCTGACTCGGCCATTAGATGTAATAAATCTGGATGGTTTTGGGCGCGCAGTAACAAACAGCTTTTACACTGACCACAGCTAACGAGAGTACTGCTATTTATACACAGCAGATCTTCACTTAAACTTTGCACAAGCGCGGTTTTTCCAACACCAACTAGCCCGTGTATCAACTGCGCATGATGAAAGCGGTTGCGTTCAAAGCTCTCTTGCATTTGAGATCTAACAGACTCAATCCAAGGAAACATTATGCCGCACCTTGATTACATTTATACTTCATGAATGGCGCATCACTAAGCTATCCACGACTTTAAGGCACTGTTGCAATACTTGCTCTTGAGAATGTCGAGCATCCACAACAGTAAATAACTCTGGTTGTGCATTTGCTTGCGCTAGATATCCGTCTCTGGCTCTCTTTAAAAAATCAATTTTTTCGTCTTCTAAGCGATCTAAGCCCTCACCTCGCTGCTGAACTCGCTGCAAGCCGAGTTCTGGTTCGAGGTCTAAAATAATATTCATATCAGGTTTAAATCCGTTTAGCGCTAAATCATTAATTGTTTTAATGACCTTTAAATCTATGCCTCTTGCATAATGTTGAAAGCTAAAAGTTGCAGCATCAAAGCGATCGGAAATAACCACCTTTCCCGCTGCAAGTGCAGGTTTAATTTTTTCTTCAATATGCTGTGCACGTGCTGCACCAAATAGCATTAATTCAGCAATATCCGTCATCTGAGGGGTCTCTGGATTAAGAATAACTTCACGGATTTTTTCACCAATTTCTGTGCCACCAGGCTCACGAGTTAAAACAACCTCATAGCCTTTCGAAGTTAGGTAAGCTTCAATACCCTTAATCACTGTTGTTTTGCCTGCGCCATTACTGCCATCGCAAACTAGCATGAACCCTTTGCTCATTATTAATCACTCAAACTTAATTTTTGGTCGTGGATAAGTGCCCTATACTACCGTTTTTTTTGGCCTTTATCAGTACATACTAATTCTTTTGCGTACTAATCAGTCAACATAGCTGCATATATCAATCTTTGTACTTTATAGGAATCATCAAAAGGCAACTGTAAGTTAACAATTAAGTTCAAAAAAGATTCAAGTTAGATTGTTCTATCTCAGATAATTAAAAAATGACAACGTAATCAATTTGATTTAAGTCTTTATTTCGCTGATTTGTCATTGAATTGTGTACAGTTAGACCTTAGTATTGTTCAAAATAATAATACGAAATATTTAGTTTTGAGTACATTAAGCCGATTTTTCTTACTTGAAGAAGAACAAAAACCAAAAGTAAACGTACCTACATGGCGACTTAGCGCTCTTCGTATTATTTTGGCGACGGGCTTAATACTGTGCCTGGGCATTTTTCTAAATAGCTTACCTGCGGCAATTGATTACGAGTTAAACTATGTCATTGCTTTAATAACTGGATTCACACTCACAGTAGGCGCATTACTACTATTAAGTAATCGTTCTTTTTATCTTACCGCCCATTTGCTGTTGGTATGCATTATCACTGCAGGGGTGATGATAAAGTTATTCATTCCAAGTATTGAACTTGCTCATCTAGGCTCTATCTTTGTTTACATTACACCGATTATCGCATTGATTTTAGTGGGTAAAAAAACCGCCGTTTTTTATGCGCTATTAAACATTATCCCTTTCATGCTAATACTTAAAAACATAGACATTTCGGTTGTGCCAAAAGAAAGTAGGATGTTAGTTGATGCTGTATTACATATTCAGCTTTTGCTGTTTTTCTTTTTAAATTGCTGTATTCCACTTGCTGTTTGGAGGACAAGCCTAGCTGCAAACCGTTTAAACCAGCATATGCATGAAAATAACACCCTACTAAAATCACAAAAGCAGATTTATCAGCGTTTTTTCCAAAAGTCATTTAACGCAATTATCTTAGTTGATAACGCCTTGAATATTGTAGAAGCAAACGACAAGGCAAAAAGGTTGCTAAATATCCAGACTCAACCACTGCCATTGCTACTTTCACGCATTACGCCGGATAACGTTGATTATCTTACTTATGATAGCGAGCTTGTTGATGCAATACCAAAAACATTTACCGTAAATGAGAAATGTATTGAAGTCGCAGCACAAGAGCAACACTCAAGCGATATTAAAGCTTGGTATCTACAAGATGTGTCAGATCAGCAACAACTTCAACAAGACTTACTCACGCTTGACGTTGCCCATCAACAAGCCAAGTACTTTGATAAAGCAACCAATCTACCAAATAAAACATGGTTGTTAGAACAGCTGCAAGCGCACATAGATAGAGGTGAGCCTTTTGCCTTGTTGATCGCTGACAATTTAAACAAGCACGTGCTTGATTATATGATTGATGGAGAGCAGCACCGCACCCTCTATGCACGGATTAACCAAATTGTAGAGCAAGATGCTGAGTTACTCGATCAAATTGCGTATATTGGTGCAGGAAGGATAGCTATCTTAGTAGAAGCAAAGGCGCCATTAAAGGACATTGCGCGCAGGTGGCATAAACAACTCGACTTTTGGCTCAAGCTTGGTCAACATCAGTTTCATTCCAAATATGCTATCGGTATTGCCACCTACCCAGAGCACGGGTATATCGCCGAGCGACTATTAAAAAATGCACTGCAGGCCTGTGAGCTTAGAGCGCCAAACCAGATGATCACCGTTTTTGATCAAATGACTCGTAGGCAAACTTTAGCCAGGCATGAAATGGCTTTGCTTCTTGAGAAGTCCATTGAGCTAGGTGAATTAAAATTATATTTACAAAGTAAGCATAATGCCAACAAAGACATTATTGGCTATGAAGCACTAGCAAGATGGCATAACAACTTATTGGGCTGGGTTCCACCCTCACAGTTTATTCCTATCGCTGAAGAGTTTGGCTTAGTAAATCAAGTCACAAGAACTATGTTGAAAAAGGTCTGTCAACTTTTAACCAGCGCGCCCGATATCACTGTGCCTGTCGCAATTAATATCAGCTCAAGGGATATTGAAGATCCTCACTTTATCACTTCAATTAAAGAAATAACGACACACTATGATGTGTCACCTCAGTCTATTGAACTCGAGTTAACCGAATATAGTTTTGCTGAAGACCATAATCACATTATGGATCAGCTTAACAAGCTTGGTTTTATTCTCAGTGTTGATGACTTTGGTACTGGATATTCAAATATTGCACGCGTGCTTGAATGTCCAATACAAAGGCTTAAGTTAGACAGAAGTTTAATATCTGATATTACGGATCTTAAAAAACAGCGCTCTCTATTACTGGGACTAAAAACCATATGTGAAAACATGCAGATTGCACTATTAGCTGAGGGCGTTGAAACACAACAAGACTTCGAGCGCTTAGATGCACTAGGCATTACTGAATATCAAGGTTATTGGTTTAGTAAGCCCCAAAGCGCTGATGAACTTGGCTTCAGCAGAAGCAAACAAAACACTGTCATAAATTAGTCATCAAAAAGTTGTTTAATGTGCATTTCCAAACAGCCTTGTTTGGCATTTGAATTCCCCTTAAGATTTTTAGCGCTTGAGTTTTCAGGCGCCTTTTTCTTTTACGTACCTATGCATCCAAATTTTAGGCAAAAAAAACCCAGCCGCATCGCAACTGGGTTCAAAGCTAATTAATTACCTAATTAACCAAGTAACTCACCAAGCTGCTGACTTACAGCGTCTACAGCTTGTGTACCGTCTAGCTTGTGGTACTTAGTATTGCCCGCTTCAGCTTCTTTGTTGTAGTAATCTACAAGCGGTCTTGTTTGGTCATGGTAGATACCTAGACGCTTACGTACAGTTTCTTCTGTATCATCAGCACGGATAATAAGGTCTTCACCAGTCTCATCGTCTTTGCCTTCAACCTTAGGTGGGTTGTAAACTACATGATAAACACGACCAGAGCCTGGGTGTACGCGACGACCGCCCATACGCTCAACGATGATCTCGTCAGCAACATCAAACTCGATAACGTGATCAATCGTAATCGCATTTTCTTTCATTGCATCAGCTTGAGGAATCGTGCGAGGGAAACCATCTAATAGGAAACCTTTCTCACAGTCAGGCTTTGCGATACGCTCTTTAACTAGACCAATGATGATTTCATCAGAAACTAGCTGACCAGCATCCATCACTTTTTTTGCCTCTAAGCCTAGCGGTGTACCTTCGCTGATAGCAGCGCGAAGCATATCGCCTGTAGAGATTTGAGGGATACCAAATTTTTCCATAAGAAATTGAGCTTGAGTGCCTTTACCAGCACCAGGCGCGCCTAAAAGGATAATGCGCATATTATGTTCCTCGATTCTGAGTTTACTGTATTTTAATTGGTTGGAATTTTTTCATATTGCGCGTTGATACTCAAGTCACTTATACCAATTGATTAGAGGTTTTGTACCCCATGTCGAATGTACATAAACATAATCTACTTATTGTGCAAGGAATACACACCATAATCGTATATTTATAAAACGATATTTTTAGGCTAGGTGCTCAGGCAAATCAATACGCATAAAAAAGCCCCGCACATTTGCAGGGCTTAACTTTAATTCTGAGTTGCAATTATAAAAATGCGCCTAGTGCTTTAACTTGGTCAATCATACGATTTGAGAAACCCCATTCGTTATCATACCAAGCCATCACTTTAACAAGTTTACCCTCTGCTTTAGTTTGCGTTGCATCGAATACTGATGATGCTGGGTTATGGTTAAAGTCAATTGATACAAGTGGTAACGTGTTGTATTCAAGCACACCCGCCATCGCACCTTCTGCAGCAGCTTTTACAATTTCGTTCACTTCTTCAGTCGTAGTGTCGCGCTTAGCAACAAAAGTTAAATCAACCAAAGAAACATTCACAGTAGGAACACGCACAGCCATACCATCAAGTTTACCAGCAAGTTCAGGCAATACTAAACCAACTGCTTTTGCAGCACCGGTTTTGGTCGGGATCATTGACTGTGTTGCGCTACGAGCACGGTATAAATCCTTGTGGTATACATCACATAGATTTTGGTCATTTGTAAATGCATGAATTGTAGTCATGCTGCCCTGCTCGATGCCAATGACATCGTTTAGTGCTTTTGCAACTGGCGCAAGACAGTTAGTTGTACATGATGCATTTGAGATAATATTGCTGTTTTCGTTTAACACATCGCTATTAACACCGTGAACCACTGTCGCATCTAAGTCCGTACCAGGCGCTGAAACGATTACTTTCTTTGCGCCTGCTTCAATGTGCTTAGCCGCAGCCTCACGAGATGTGAAAATACCCGTACATTCTAGTACGATATCTACATTTAATGCTTTCCAAGGCAGGTTTGCAGGATCGCGCTCTTGCGTTAGTGCAATTTCATCATTACCAATAACAAGTGTATTACCCGCAAGTGTTAACTTTTCATTGAAACGACCATGTACCGAATCGAATTGAGTTAAATGTGCGTTTGTTTCTGCTGGCGCAAGATCGTTGATAGCAACAATCTTGATTTGGTCATTTTGACCTGATTCGTAAAGTGCGCGTAGTACGTTGCGACCGATGCGGCCATAACCATTAATTGCGATGTTGATCATGATTACATTCCCCTAATTATTTAACTTCACTTGCTTGTTTTGCAAGCGCTTCGATGGCTTGCCAGTCTTTATTTGCAATTAGCGATTTATCCAACATCCAAGTACCGCCAACACAAACTACATTGTTTAACGCCAAGTATTTAGGCGCGCTTTCAAGTGTTATTCCACCTGTCGGGCAAAATGTCACTTGCGGAAGAGGCCCACCAATTGATTTAAGCATTGGTGCGCCGCCAGCTGCTTCTGCTGGGAAAAACTTTAAATACTTGAAGCCATGCGAGGCAAGTTCCATTGCTTCACTTGGTGTAGCAGCACCAGGTAAAAATGGGATATCAGTGCTTTTAGCAAGTTCTAGTAATTCTGAGCTCACACCAGGACTTACCATGAAGTCTGCGCCCGCATTAACCGACGCTTCAAAAGAAGCTTTATCTACAACTGTACCAGTACCAACATAAGCTTCAGGCAATGCTTCTTTAATTTGCTTTACAGCTTCAGCCGCTACAGGTGTTCTAAGCGTTACTTCAAGTGCACGTAGTCCACCATTGTATAAAGCTCGTGCCAATGGTATTGCATCTTCTAATTCTTCTATAACAATTACCGGTACTACGGGAGCTGCCGATAAGATTTCTTGTATTTTCATATTTACCCCATCCCCAATGTTTTTATTCGTCGATACCAAAGGCGCTAGCACCCAAGTCTGCACTACTCACCATGTTTCTAAACCCTGTGAATAGTTCTCGACCTGTACCAAATGTCAGCTCTGGTTGAGTAAGTTCTAATTCGCGCTCTGCTAATTCTTCATCTGAAACATGTAAAATTAAATCACCATTTGGCGCATCAAGCGTAATCATGTCACCTTCGCGGATCTTCGCGATGATGCCGCCTTCAACGGCTTCTGGCGCTAGGTGAATAGCCGCTGGAACTTTACCGGATGCACCTGACATACGACCATCTGTCACAATCGCAACTTTATAACCCTGGTCTTGCAAGGTTGCCATTACTGGCGTCAACTTATGTAGCTCAGGCATGCCTTTGGCTTTAGGACCTTGCTCTTTAATCACAGCAATAAAGTCTTGATTAAGTTCACCGTTGGCAAACGCATCTTGAAGAGAGGCCTGTGAGCTAAATACTTTTGCAGGCGCGGAAACAAATTGATGTTTCTCGGCAACGGCTGATACTTTAATTACCGCTTTGCCCAGATTACCTGTTAAGAGCTGCAAGCCACCTTGCTTGTTAAATGGGTTTGATACCGGTCTAAGCACATCTTCGTCTAAAGAGTTTTCAGGACATGGTACCCACTTAACCTTGCTTGGGCCTTCACTGTTGGTCATGATCACATTGGTATCAACATCTAATACTGGCTCTTTGGTGTAATCGTCTAAGCCTTCACCAACAATGGTCTTAACATCATTATGTAAATAACCTGCATCGCGCAGTTCACGCATTAAGAAACCCATACCACCAGCTGCTTGGAAGTGGTTTACATCCGCTGAACCATTTGGATAAATGCGAGTTAAAAGTGGCACTACTTCTGATAGCTCAGCCATGTCTTTCCATGTGATCTGTACGCCAGCGGCTTTCGCCATTGCAACTAGATGTATTGCGTGGTTAGTAGAACCACCTGTCGCGAGTAAACCAACTAACCCATTGATAACGGTCTTTTCATCAACAATCTCACCAATTGGGTTTGCCGATTTAGTTTCAATAAGTTGTTCAAGCATCATTTTCACAGCACTGGCTGTTAAACCATCTCGTAATTCTGTGTACGGATTAATAAATGAGCTACCCGGTAAATGAAGACCCATGATCTCCATCAACATCTGATTTGAATTTGCAGTGCCATAGAAAGTACAAGTGCCCGCACTGTGGTATGAAGCACTTTCCGCTTCTAATAGCTCTTCACGACTAACTAGGCCTTGTGCAAAGCTTTGACGGACACGCGCTTTTTCTTTATTTGGAATACCAGACTCCATTGGGCCGGCTGGTAAAAAGAAAATTGGTAGATGGCCAAATGAAAGTGAACCTATCAAAAGTCCAGGTACAATCTTATCGCACACACCTAAGCAGAAAACACCGTCAAACACATCGTGTGACAACGCAACTGCGGTAGACATCGCGATAACGTCACGTGAAAATAAAGACAGCTCCATACCGTCACGACCCTGTGTAACACCGTCACACATCGCAGGTACACCGCCAGCAACCTGTGCTGTGGCGTCATATTTTGTCGCTATCTTTTTAATTAAATCTGGGTATTCGATATAAGGAACATGTGCAGAAAGCATGTCATTGTAAGAGTTGATAATCGCTAGGTTTGGCTGATCGTCAGCTTTTAATCTTGCCTTATCGCTACTTGAACAAGCAGCCATTACGTGCGCTAAGTTACCACACCCAAGTCCAGCTCTTACGCGTGTTTGTTTTTTTGCTTCTTGTATACGCTTAAGGTAGGCACTACGAGTTGTCTGGCTGCGTTTAGCGACTCTTTCAGTAACTTCTTGAATTCGAGGATGCAACATAATCCGCCTCTCTGCATGTTTAGAGGAAAAAGGCTCAGCACATCTCACATGTACTGAGCAGCTTTGATTTACCCGTTCAAAGGTACGCTGGCAGGTTGTCTCTCACCTCAACCTGACACCGGTGTCACTATATTAACTCACACTTATGACACCGGTGTCAACCTATTGAACATTAAATTTAGATTAAATTAGGTTCATATCTAAATTATGGACAAAAAAAGCCCAATCGCTAGGGATTGGGCTTTTGACAAGTAGATGTAATTAAAACTGGTTATTTTGCAGCAGTCGACTCTCTTGTAATGAGCTTTGCTTCGAGCACTTTTTGATAAACTTCTGTCGATGGATCAGATATTTGTAAAATCAATTGCTCGACAGCTTGGCGAGTCATCTCCTCTACAGGCTGTGCAATTGTGGTCAGACCCGGCCAAATATGTCTTGCGATCGGTGCATTATCAAAACCTGCAATTGAAATATCTTCTGGAACTCTTAGCTGCCTTTGCGTTGCAAGCTTCAACACCGCTGCTGCCATGTAATCGTTAGATGCAAAAACCGCAGTTGGCATTGGCTCCAAATCTAAAATTTGTTTTGCACTATCAGCACCTGAGTGATAACTAAAGTTACCCTGTGCTACCAAACCTTCATTAAATTCAATTCCATGATTAAGTAACGCGTTTTGATAACCACTAAAGCGTTTTTCAGTTGCACTGTGATCTTGGTGACCCTTAATAAAAGCAATTTCTTTATGACCAAGTGATATTAGGTGCTCAGTAAGTTCATATGCGCCCTGCTCATCGTTACTGCGCACGGAAATAGAGGTGTCGTCTTCCAAAGCAGATGCAACACGAGCAAAAGGTATATTCTGTGTTTTTAAGAAATCTATCAGCTCTTGTGAATCAGAAAATGGCGGCGTCAATACTAAGCCATCTAGCCTCGACGTAGTCAGTAATTGATCAACGTTATGAATGAGCTCATCACCTCTTAGCTCGCATGGGTGAATAAGCAAATTATAGTTGAATTTGTGACACGCTTCTAAAGCCCCGCTTTGCACCCGAGTTATATAACTCTTACTTGGATTGTCATATAAACACCCAATGATAAAGCTTTTATTGCGCGCCAGTCCGCGCGCAATGGGGTTTGGCTTATAGTCGAGCTCTTTAAAAACTTTGAGTACCTTTTCACGCGTAGCTGGACTAACATTAGGCTCATTATTGAGTACTCTAGAGACCGTTTTCTTCGATACTCCAGCATACTCAGCTACGCTGTTAATGGTTACTTTTTTCATACTTATTCCAATTTATGAAAATTGGTTACGGCTATGCAGACATGCTGCCGCTCCAATTAGAGGAATATTATCCTGCACAACTAGAGTTACTGGAATTTGCCCAGCGTACTGAGACATTATCCCTTTTTCTGTAAACCTTTCAACAAACCTGCTTGAGATCAGCCGTTCAGTCATGCGGGGTAAGATCCCACCGCCAATAAACACGCCACCTAACGCCCCGAAAGTTAACGCAAGATCACCTGCAACACTGCCAATCCAGTCACAAAACTGATTAAGAGTCGCATCACATACTTCACACTCTCCCGCTTTCGCGCTTACCTGTGCAGCATTTAAATCTTCGGCTTGTACACCTTTGACCTGCGCCATTGCTTTATAAAGCCTCGCAAGCCCTGGGCCAGAAAACACGGTTTCTACTGAAACATGCCCAATGCTTTCTTTTAATACTTGTAATAATTGTCTGTCTAATTCAGTAACTGCTGCCAAGCTGATATGCCCAGCTTCACAACTCAATACTGAGCTGCTGTGGATATCGCTAACATGACAAGCTGCACCAAACCCTGTACCAGGTCCCATAACAGCAATGTTTGCACCTTCAGCTGCTTGTCCTGCCTTAATCTGTATATTGTCTTCTTTTTTTAGATAAGGCGCAGCATAAGCAAATGCCGCGAAATCGTTAATCACCGCACACTGTTCAAAACCAAATTGTTTCTGAACATCCTGGGTATTAAAGTTCCACCCCAAATTTGTTAAAAACACTTGATGCCCTTTGATAGGTCCTGCAACGGCAAAGCAAGCTCTAGAAGGTTTTGAAATAGTCAGTGAATCGAGGAAAGCTGATAAAGCAGTTTCAAAGGATTGAAACTCTGCACTTGGAAAAGTAAGTTGATGGGCAATTGTAAACTGATTAGAGTCTAAATCGTATCCTGTCACGACGGCAAATCGAGCATTAGTACCACCAATATCGGCAACGATAATCGGCTCGAACGCACGGTCATGACCATTAAAACTATTAAGTGTTGTCTGGCTCATGCTGTTTTTCTCTGTTGTTGCGGTGTTCCAAACACCTATTGGGGCTAGCCCCACTTGTTATCCCAAATCATAATCAGCCGAAACTTTGCACGCTGGCTGAAAAAAGAGCTGCCCTAATTTCAGGGCAGCCAAATACGTTTTGACAACAAAATGATAAAACACCGACATTATGACACCGGTGTCAAAGTACATCAATAAAAATTTACGCCTTTTATGAAATTGGTTGCAAAAAAAAAATAATCGAAGACAATGTCCAAGACTCAATTAAACTAATTTTGAACATGAAAACAAAAGGTAAAGCAACCTCCTTTGACATTGCACATTTTGCAGGCGTTTCCCAATCAACCGTCTCTAGGGCACTTAGAAATAGCCCACTTGTGAATGAAGAAACGCGAAGAAAAGTGTGGGAGGTCGCTAAGAAGCTCAATTATAAAGTGGATAAAAATGCCAGTAATTTGCGCACTCAGCAAAGCGCAACCTTGGCAATTCTATTATTTGAAGATCCTACCGGTGATGAATCTCAAATAAATCCTTTCTTTTTAAACATGCTTGGAAGTATCACCAGAGCATGCGCTAAAGAAGGATATGACTTATTGGTTTCTTTCCAATCTATCAGCCAAGATTGGCGTGCTGAATACGAAGACAGTCATCGCGCAGATGGCATCATTTTGCTGGGCTACGGTGATTACATGGATTACCAATCAAGGTTACAAAATCTATTATCACAAAATACCAAGTTCGTATGCTGGGGCGCAAATGTTGAGGGAAGACCTGATTTAACTGTCAGTTGTGACAACTATGGTGGCGGCCAATTGGCAGCGCAACACTTTATCGAAAAGGCAAGGAAAAACTGCGTCTTTATTGGAGACGCCTCGGAGCACAGCCCTGAATTTTTAACGCGATTCAAAGGCTTTCAAGACACTTTAGAGCGCCATGGTATTTCATGTAGTGAAAGGCATATTGCCAATGCCATCTCAACAGAAGAGTCTGGTTATCACGCTACACATTCTCTTTTGGCCAACAATGTAAAATTTGATTCTTTGTTTGCTGCCAGTGATTTAATTGCCATTGGCGCTATCAAAGCATTAAAAGAAGCAGGCTTAAGAATACCAGAAGACGTCAATGTCATTGGCTTTGATAATATTGCTGCATCAAACTATATCACGCCATCTCTAACCACAGTTCAACAAAATACAACGCTTGCAGGGCAAATGCTTGTTACTAACCTGCTCTCTTTAATCAGAGGTGAAGATATAACCGACACATTACTGCCACCCAAGTTGATACTCAGACAGTCGACATCTCAGTAAATTAATTTAGCTGAGGTTCACAGGTCGAAAAGTTCTCTTCCCAAACTAATTTATTGGTTTTAACCCAATCCAGCGCTGCTTGTTTAACTGTACGCCCATTGACATCCACTTGGGCGGACAGCATTTCAATTTCTTCATTAGTTAAATCAAAGCTCTTAATTCCCTTTGTTAAACATGGAAACAGTTCTGCAAAGCGTCGGCTTGAAGCCTTTTTTAACCAGCCCGATTTGGGGTTACCACAATCGTATTCCAGTTCAGAATTGACACCCCAGCTGCTATCTTCTTCACATTCTTTAGCGTATTTCGGAAATTCTACAAACTCACCAGGGTAAGCAGCTCCAACCCAATTGGGAGTCCAGTTAAATACCAAGATTGCATGCCGCTTCTCGATCGCATATTTAAGCTCTTGCCAAATTTTCTCACCCTCATCAACTTGTTTGACGATAAAATTGAGGCCTAATGCTTTGATCCGTGCCCTGTCTGGCTTTTCCCATGGCCCTGCAACATAAACGCCTTTTCCTCTTGAGTCTGCCCGTTTGAATATATCTGCACACGTTCTTAGTGCTCGCCAATTTGGTAGCCCAGGGCACATATCTTTAACATACAATGGATACCACCAATCCTCTCGTGTCTTAACAGAGTACTCCCCCAAATCAACAATTTTTCCCACACGATGCAATTGATTAAACTTATCCTCCATGGTGCCTTGCCACACTTCTAATTGCAGATCGGCTCTATTTGTTTTTAATAGAAACCATTGTTCATCTACAGTCACAGTGATCAGCTCTACTTCGTAACCTAATCGGATAAAAATTTGTTCTGCAATATTTGCTAGGACTTTTTGACTCGTCCAATCATTTACGATAATTCGAATAGGTTCCGCCATAGCTTGGCCATGCATGAACAATAGAAAGAACAAAACTTTTTTCATAATCTATACAGTACCGATAATAGTTGGCATTGACTTTTCACGGTTTTAGCTGACTAATGTGTAAATGTAAGCTCTGTAGCACTCTCCAGAGGCTGTTTTCACTTCACATTCTTGTCGCGTATACTCTTGCCCCTCAAATTCATCAATCACCTGCCAAAAATCGTTGAGTTTGCTCGATCTGACCAAATAGCCTTCTATCCAATCACCCTCAGTGCTCAGTTCAATTCCGGGATAGCCCATCGCTGCGCCCCACCCTTGTTCATAAAGTTTGCCTTTTACCCAGCCTTTTTGATATGTCGCTTTCAAAGGCTCCAACACGCTAGCATTTTCACGATCTGGCGCTAAAGAACCATATACAAATAGCTTGTTGATACGCTGCTTCACATTCATCTCCATACTACCCCTCACATTAAAATATAGTAATAATTGCAAATTATGGTCCAAAATAAATAGCTATCTAATCGGTAAGCTAATGCAAAAGCATCAACATTTGCTAAGCTTTTATTGGGCTCCAAGTTTGGAGAACAATTCAACTCAAAGTCACTTCCTATGACTTGATAAGGATCATGTAATAAGTGCAAGTTCATGACTTAACCTTAATGCTCTCACTTTTCATCGCATCAATAACTGGCGCAATTGTATTAAGTGCCATAACAAGGATGAGCCAGACTATTGAGGGCGCGCGATATTGGGCCATTGCGCTTGGTATCCTATCCGTTGCTTACCTTTCTCAGTTAACCCTGCAAGGATTACCAAGAAATATCATGGTTGTGACCTTTAATACCTGTCTTATTATCGGGCATGCACTCTGGTTAATTGGGGCTTGGCACTTTGTACATAGTCCGCCTTCAAAACAAAAAGTTTTACTTCTAATCGCACCCGTTTTGGTACTGTCTTTAGTATTTACGCTGATTATACCGGAACGCTCAATGCGGCTGCTGGTGATTGGCGTTTGGCTGCTTTACGTTAGAGCAAATTATGCTTGGGCCCTGTGGCAACATGCCAAGCAAGATAAAAACGAATATATCGCTGTAAAAATCACTGTATCTGTTGTGCTCCTAGAGCTGATTTTAAGTTTTGTATATACACTTTATGGTGCATTCGGCGCATTACCCAGTATCGGAGAGCAGTTCAGTTGGGTGGGCGGTTACACTTGGGTAGTGGCTTTAATTGGTATTGTCGCAGGTATCCCATTACTCATGTTACTCAGTGCAGGTAGGTTTGTGAGAAAACTTGAATACGCAGCCCATCACGACGAATTAACAGCACTACTCAATCGTCGTGGTCTGTCTAAATACCTTGATAACATCATGCCCCTCTCACAAAGAAAATGTCACTCTTTAACTGTTATCATGTTAGACGTTGATCATTTCAAAAGAATAAATGATACGTTCGGACACCAAACTGGCGATCAAATTCTCGCTCATGTAGGTAAACAACTATATGCTTCTGTCCGTGCATCAGACCTTGTTACCCGCTGGGGAGGAGAAGAATTTTGTATCGTTTTATTCGATAGCAACCCGACCCATGCACTGCAACTGGCCGAAAAAATAAGGCGTGCTTTTACTCACAGCTTAGCGCAAGTCAACACACAAGTTGGTGAAGTAACCTTGAGTGCAGGCATTGCTAGCACTGAAACTGTATCAAAAGCAGCATTTGAAGCAACCCAATTACAAGCGGATAACGCACTCTATCAAGCCAAGCACAATGGCAGAAACCGAAGTGAGCTACACTTAATAGAAGACGTATAACATAGCACAACAATTTATTGCGCTTTTGAATAAGGGTTAAAACTATCCAAACGTTTTAGGAAATAAGTTGCTTTATCTTCATTTCCATGAGCTTTATATAATTTAACGGCAAGCGCGTAGCAATCTCTAATCTTGTTAGTCAACTCTAACTCTGAAAAGTGTGCGATTGCCTGCTCAATTGCTATTTGTGCCTGTGCATGCTTATCACGCACTTTCCACAGAGCATTGTTATATACAACAAATGATAATATTTCTATATTTTCAAGCTCGCCACGCGCTTTCAGGTTATCCAGCAAGCGCAAATCTCTGTCCATTTCTTCCCATAACATTATACTGTCGCTTGAGTACATCACACCTAACCAGCGATAGTAAATACTGCGCTCATTATCATCTTTATATGCCTCGCTTAGCGCCAAGGCAGAGGCTGACGCCTCTTTAAAGCGACCTTGTGCATGTGCAAGCTTTGCTTCTAACGCTCTTATAGGAAGTTTTAATTCAGCCCCTTCATATTTATGCAGCGCTTTCGCTTTTTCAATGCGCTTTAAAGCAAATTCAAATCGACTTTGATTAATATAAATCGTCGCCTTTTTAAGCTGCAAAATCCCCATTAACGTCAAATCATTTCGTAAATGAGCATATTTAAGACCTGTGTCGTAATTACTTAAAGCAAGATCTAGTTTTTCCTCTTGCCTTTTTCTATCTCCTCGCGCCATCCAGGTATTTGCCAAATCCAAATATTTTGTCACGCGATATTGCTTTTCAGGCGCGCTTGAGCAGCTTGTGTTTATCAATACAAACACCATTGCCAATACCAAACTTCTAATCATGCATCTCTATCCCTCTGGTTTGCGGTTGTTTTTCAATACCATCTTTCAGAATGGGATGATTATTAAGCGCCTGTAAGGTCTTATCCATTTTATCTAACACTTGCTGCATGCTGTGTATCGCGATGGCAAATTGCTCACGTTCGCTGTGCACTTCTTTAAGCATGGTTTGCATCACGGTAAGACTTTCGTTAAGGTTGTTCAGTACAATCGGTAATTGGCCTTCGGTTATATCTCCGACAATCTCAGCTGGGGATGCGTAGTTATTTAGAGTAGTACCAGCTTGTCCCATTAGGCGCTCGGTCGTTAACAGCGTGGTATTAATTTGGGCTAATACTTTTGGCATTTGCTCAAGTACCTGCTGGCTTTGAGCCAGTGTGCGCTCGGCATCTGGCAGCAAATCACTGCTTCTGACCTCCTCACTCACCACCATCAAATTGTCGCTAATTTTTGCTACACGGTCTAAGACTCTAAATATCGCTCCAGCCTCGGGGTTATCTTCTTTTTGAAAGTTCTGTAAAAGCTGGTTAATACTGGCAAGTATGCTCTCAATATCATCGCCTTTTTGAGCAATTGCCCCCTGCTCCACATAACTTTTACCTAGCTCACTATTGATATGTGGAATAAAACTATTTGGTGCCAATTGAATATAGCTATCAACACGTTTTTTATCAGGTAAAATCAGCTCAAAGGTCGTTACATCATCAAAAATTGGATGCTGCTCGCCGGCTAATACAGCATACTCGACGACCTTGTTTTGATATTCCTGAAATATCCATAAATCAACTTCAATCAAATTGGTGTCGTGATTCAATCTGAACCCATCTATTCGCCCTACTTTTAACCCTTTAAAGTAAATGGCCGGCAACGCACTCAACCCACTTGCGTCTTGAAGCACCGTTTTATAATACGTTTTATCGGCAAAAGTATGATTGTTTACCAAGATCATTGAGGTCAAGATCAGCAACATCAAAATACCCGCAATGCCAAAAACCAGTACGATATTATTTGTTTTATTTACGCTATGTTGCATGCTCTAACACTCCGACAAACAAAACAGCTCATTAAGCTCTAACTGCTCGTCCGCCAAGTTACTGATCACCTCTTTTCGATTTGAACATAAAACCAATGTCGTGCCTTGATCTTTAAGTTTTAACAAGAGTTTCAACACATAATGACTCCATTGCTCATCAATTTCCGTCATAGGTGCATCCCATATCACCGCTCTAGGCTTCAATAACAGTGCGCGCGCAAGACCCGCCAAAGATGCCTGACCAGATGAAAGCATCTCGGTACGCTGTGGTAAATATTGCGTCAAAGCAAACTCATCAGCTAGCGCGTTAATACGGCTATATTTCTCAGCTTTATCTAACTCTTTGCAATGACGATTTAGTGGCAGCAAAAAGTTCTCTTCTAGGGTTAAATTTGAAATTAACCCTGATAATTGAAATACCACGCCTAAGTCTCTTCGAAAGTCAGCATATTTTTGCGCATTCATTTGATGCACATTACAACCATCAATCAGTACTTCCCCTCCATCAGGTCTGATGATGTCACTGGCAATGCTAAAAAATAAGGTCTTCCCACACCCTGAGCGTCCAGACACAACTAGACACTCACCACTGTTTACATGGGCGTTTATATCACTAAATATGACCCTGCTTTTCACACTGTGGGAGATATTTTTAAACTCAATCTGCATCACTATTGGCCTGTAATTATCACGTACAGCAAAGTCAGAGAAACATGAATTAAGCAAATTGAAATAAGCCCTCTGCCAACCGCCTTAATATTACGTTGCGGCACTTCTGTAATCGCGCGATTCACAGTCAAACCGTGATAACTGGCAATTAGGCTAATAAACAAGCCTGATAATGCAACTTTCAAAAGCATAATGACTATATCCAACCAATGTAATTCACTGATTAGCTTTGCGAAAAATGTACTTACGGGGATTGATTGAAATGCGTTACTGACTAAATAGCCACCAAAAATACCACATGCTACAAAATAGCTCATGAGCAGAACTAGGGATACAATCATGCCTAATACACGGGGGGCGACAAGATAAGAAATAGGCGAGACGCCCATTGCGACTAATGCATCAATTTCTTTGCTGACAACCATATTACCAAGCTCGGTAGTGATTGCGGTCCCTGAACGAGCTAACACAATAAAACACACTATAAATGGTCCCAAGTCGCGCACTATGGTAGAAATTAAGATATCGTAAATCCAATTACCTTGGCCTATCGCGGCTAACAGCGGGTAACCTTGTACGATAATGAGCGCTCCTATCAACATGGCTATTAATACCACCAGCCCAAGCGCTTCTACTCCGGTAAAGCGAACCTGTCTAACAAGCACGTCAACACTAATAGAGCGATTACGGTGAAAAAAGATAAAATCCGAGATAACGTAGGCTGAAAAAGGCAAAAATCCATATGCAATCATAACTGTACCTCGCTATCAAAGTTCAGTAGATCAGGCATCAATGGTCGTCTTTATAAGGGCTCATAAGTTAAGGTTAGCAGAACAACTTAGTTAGTGGCCGCGATTTCAATAATTTTCTTTTTAGGGAAATAACTGTTAAAGGAAAGGTTTTCAGTTCGCGCTTATTGATAATTTGTCCATTGCCCGCATAGTAATAGTAGTGAGTAAACCACTTTTTCCATATATGATAAAACGGTGATCTGTGAATTATCTAGCCCACTTATTCCTCGCGCAAAACAATGCAGAGTCTTACCATGGCAACTTGCTTGGTGATTTTCAAAAAGGCGTGGACACAAAAACCCTATCACCACAGACGAAAAGAGCGCTAACAAATCATATTTTGGTAGACAAATTCACCGACACTCATCCGCAAGTTAAACAATCAAAAACATTATTTACCGCCAAACGTAGACGTTTTTCAGGGATTGCTATTGATGTATTGTACGACCACTTATTGATTAAACACTGGGATCAGTTTAGCGATTGTCATTTTGATGAGTTCAAAAGTAATAGCTATCGGCTTCTTAGTCAAAAGCTGCCCATCATGCACCCACCTATGCAAAAGGTCATAAAAAATGTCATTACGCATGATTGGTTTACCCAGTACCGTTCATTTACTGGCACTACTCAAGCGCTTGATAATATTGCCAACAGGATACGGTTTAAAAACGGATTTCATGGCATAGGCGTCGAGATTTCTGACCACTTTGAACCACTTGAGCAATCTTTTTTAAGCTTTTTCCCTGACCTTATTGAACATATACGTTGCTACGGTCCTGAAAAGCAAGATAGTTCAAATAATTAACAACTACTTTGCTGTTTACAGTGCCTGAATTGTTTGAAATTATGGTTTTAAACACACCAACAGAGAAAACAATAAGCATGAATTTAAACCAAGTTACTCTGCCCGTTACCAATATGCAAAAATCAGTAAGCTTTTATCAGCTGCTTGGCTTCACATTAATTGTAGATACGCCACATTATGCTAGATTTGAATGCCCAAAAGGCACAAGTTCTTTTTCACTCTCGCTTGAAGATGAAAAGTTTAACAACGGCGCTGTGATATATTTTGAACACCCTGAATTAGAGCAGTGGGTTGCAGAGCTTGTAGATAAAGGCGTTGAGTTTAAACAACTACCTACGATGGAGAGGTACCTTTGGAAAGAAGCCATATTGTTAGACCCGTCTAACAATAAAATTAAACTCTACTGGGCTGGAGAAAACCGCTTAAACCCACCTTGGCGTGTTACTTAATTACCCTTCAGGTTTGTTATATCCGGGAATTTTATCTATATCTACCTCATCTATTTGCTCTGGCTTCAAATATTGCCTAGCGTACTCTAAGTACACACCAGAGCTGACGAATACATCAAATAAGTCCGGATCAATATGGTCTCCGAGCTTCATTTTTCCCATAATAAACAAACACTCGCTCAATGGCTTCGCGTCTTTGTAGGGTCTATCTGCCGCAGTTAATGCCTCAAAAATATCGGCAATAGCCATGATCCGTGCAGGTACTGACATCTGTTCTCTGGTAAGGCCTTTTGGGTAACCTGTCCCATCCATTTTTTCATGGTGTCCTCCCGCAAACTCAGGCACACGCTTTAAATGTTTTGGAAAAGGCAATGCCTCAAGCATCTCAAGTGTAATATCCATATGCTTATTAATTACAACTCGCTCTTCAGCTGTTAAGGTGCCTCTGGCTATGCTCAAGTTATATACTTCTTCATTTGATAGTAGGGGCTGTTCAAAGCCCGCAATTGAAACCTGATAGCTATCTGCCAAGTTTTGTACTCGGTGCTGATCGGCTTCTTTCATAAATTCACCGCCAATATTTACTCGAGATAAAAACTCACTCTCATCATCTAACGTTTGCAAAGCACGTTGTAATTCTTTTTTCAAGCTATTTGCTTTTTGTTGCTGATCTAGCATCTCCGCTTTAATGATTTGCTTTGTGTAATCAAGCTCAATATCCCTTTTAGCAATTTCTATCTTAGCGATTACCAATTCGATGCGATCATACACAGAGTGTAACTTAGTGGCTTTATCCATGACATATTCTGGAATTGCGATTTTCCCGCAGTCATGAAGCCACCCAGCAAGCGATAATTCATGTCTATCTGCAGCAGTCATTATAAATTCAGCCATGGGTCCTGATTGCGCATCATGCACCGCATCTGCAATCATCATGGTCAACTCGGGTACGCGTCGGCAATGACCTCCTGTGTAAGGCGATTTTTCATCTATCGCTTTTGCAATTAAGCGTGTAAATGCCTGAAAGAGTGTTTCCATATCATCAATTAACTGCCTGTTAGTTAAAGCAACGGCCGCTAATGAACTCATGGAACAGATCAATTCTACTAAGTCTGAAGAAAACCTAACCACTTTATCTTTACTGCGAGGGTTTATCAGTTGCAATACGCCATTTAAATCACGCTCATGATTTGCCATAGGGACCGTCAATACGGACTGGGTGTGATAGCCTGTTTTTTTATCCATTGCTCTGGCTGCAGATAAATCATAATCTGTACAGTCATAAACATCGTCAATGCGGATAACATCTTTTTTAGCTGCAGCAAGCGCCACCAATGCGCTTTCATTTGGAGAGCCATTTTCTAAATATATTGGGATCGCGGGAAATGGTATCTCTTTACCGGATGTCCCTCCCATATGTAAGCCAAGCGGCTCATTAATCAGTGTGGCAAATTTAAGTTGCGCATCTTCTGAGACAGAATAAATTGTTCCGCCTTCTGCATTACTCAGTGCAATTGCAGACTCCAAAATATGCTCTAATAACCTGTCGGTATCATGCTCTGACGACAGCTCAATCGCTAATTTAAGCAGATGCTTTAATGCA
Source organism: Pseudoalteromonas sp. MMG033 (assembly GCF_057197785.1). NCBI lineage: Bacteria > Pseudomonadati > Pseudomonadota > Gammaproteobacteria > Alteromonadales > Pseudoalteromonadaceae > Pseudoalteromonas > Pseudoalteromonas sp. MMG033. Next base: position 3,537,204 of record NZ_CM170070.1, on the reverse strand, counting down.
ACCTGACTCTCTATGATGTCTTCTTCAGCTACTGTGCTACGAATTGACAGATCCATGGCCCTATACACCCATACTATTTTGACTTGTGCGTATAACTTCCATCCCAGTTTTCACTCGGTGGATTCGACTGCATCTCACGCACTCTCTCACAAAGAAGCTGATAAATCTTTCTTTGCGGTTGTAACTCTATTAGTTTAGTAAAAGCTGACAAAGCTTCCTGCCAAGATTGCGATAAATACAACTGCCAAGCTGCTTCGTGCTGTTTTAATTCATCAAACTGTGCCTGTGTCACCGCATTTTTTAACGCGATTGGCTCAAAAATAGTTACTGCTAGGCTTTTCCCTTTTACTTTTACTTTATCTATCGGTCTAAAAATAATATTTGGGCACTGCTCATAGGTCATTTCACTCACAAGTACACCTACCCCGTAAAACTTGGTTAATCCTTCAAGACGAGAGCCCAAATTAACGGCGTCACCAAGCACAGTATAAGCTCGTCGATACTCAGACCCCATGTCGCCGACATTCATATCACCGGTATTTAATCCGATACCGATCGCAAAAGGCGGGAAACCTTGCTCGATCATTTGTGCTTGCAAATCCTCTACCTGCTGCTGCATTTGCATGGCGCATTTAACAGCGAGTTCAGGGTGCTGTTCAACCAATAATGGGGCATTCCAAAATGCCATCACCATGTCACCAACGTATTTGTCTATCGTGCCTTGATACTCAAATATGATCTTGGTTATTGGGGAAAAATACTGATTCAGATAAGCTTTTAACCTTCCCGCGTCCAATGACTCGGAAATACTGGTAAATTCACGTATGTCAGCAAACAAGACCGTCATTTCACGCTTTTCGCCTTCCATAGAGGCTTGATCGGGTTGCTCTAGCATGGAAGCAATATGTGCAGGTGGTACATATTGATCAAATATCGACTTTATCTGTACACGCTCTTTATGTTCTTTCACAAAACCAAGACTACCTAGTACGGTAGTTTGCGAAATAATCAGGCCAAGTGTTGCAACTTGGGGGAAGTCTAATCGCCAAACAACCCAAGCATAAAAACTAAAGAAGATAAAACAGGAGGTGATAACTCCTGCAAATAATGTCATGCCAAGTACGCCTAGTAGCGGTAACACAATCGAGGTGACTAAGCCTAAACAGATCAGTAATACAACTACAGCACCATCTATCCAATCAGGTCTTGAAGGCAGCAGCTCAGGAAAAACTAACCCTTCTAATACGTTTGCGTGTACTTCAACACCCGGATATTGAACGCCCACCGGCGTGGTGCGAAGATCCGCATGACCAACGGCGGATGTACCCACAAAGACGATGGCTTGGTCGAATAATGTTTTATCTACCTCACCATTAATTACATCAATAGCAGAGATATAAGGAAAGCTGAACGCAGGTCCTCGAAATGGAATAGCTACACGGCCATAGTCATCAGTTGGGATTAATGTTGTGCCTAACTTTATCCCTTGCACACTGTGTCCATCACCAAATGGCTTAGCAACAATCTCGACAGTATCTGCCAAGGTATACAATCTTGCTGCTTCTAAAGCCAATGCTGGGTAAGCGTTGTTGTTGTGTTTAATCATCAACATAGAATAACGTACAAAACCGTCACCATCAGGCGCACTATTTATGAACCCTGTGCCCGGGCTATTTTGCTGCAGCACTTTTACATTCGCCACATGTCCAGCAAAATCAGGGATTGGAAGGTCTGTGGGGATTATTTCACTGGCGAAAATGGGAGCAGGTAGCTTCCCTACTAAAATATCTTGTTGATGTTCAAACAACATACCCAAAACAGTATCTGTGGCGTCGAGTGTTTTTGAAAAGGCGATGTCTGCGTCAATTTCAGGCGCAATTGACCGTAATTTACTTGTAGTATCTTGATCTAACTCACTTAAGTGATTGGCAACTTGGTTCGCTGGATTAAGCTCTGGCTCGGAAAACAAAACATCATATGCAACAACAGAGACGCCAGCAGCAGCAAGTTGGTCTTGTAGCTTTGCCATTACGTGGCGACTCCAAGGGAAGCGACCAACCTCAATCAAGCTTTGCTCGTCAATATCAACGATCACGATAGGTAAAAATGACCTTTGCTGCCAAGAAAGAGTTTCTTTTAGACGTACATCATATGCCAATCCTTCAAAGCGTTTTAGAACTTGCCCATAAGGCGCTGCAGGAGACAAAGCTAGTAGATGAAGTAATATAAATAAAAACGTAATAATAAAACCAGCTGCCCATTGAAGTCGATATAGCTTAAAATGCTTAGCTAGTTTCATTAAATTATGAGCCCCTCATGGGCAATAATGATTTTAAAATCGTAGCCCTGCTTGCCAATGTCTTGTGCTATTTGGTCCAGGTCATCATCTGTTCTTGCAGGGTCATGACTAATCAGAACTAAGTTTTTAACCTTGCCTTTTACCGCTAAGTCTAAAGCATCTTTAATCTGCGAATGCCCCCACCCCATCTTTAAAGGGTAATCACTGGGGATAAACTGCCCATCATGGATTAAATAGTCAACACCATCGACGAACTCAATCCACTTATCAAAACTCGTCACAGGATCATTCGGAGGGTACAACTCGTTATCAATTGCATAAACTATTTTTAGCCCATCAACCGTTAAGCGATATGCACTACCACCACCGGGGTGATTCATCGCCATACGCTCAATTTTAATATCATGATAGTGCCAAGTATCATTTTGCTGCTGCACAATTTTCACCGTTGACGGCAAATCATCATATTGTACAGGGAAATAGCTGCCATCCATTTGCCGCAAAATCGCATCAGGTGCCTGAGCATCAGTTACACCTGGAATGATTGTAATATTTTTATTTGGCATATATGCAGGCACAAAAAACGGAAAGCCTTGAATATGATCCCAATGGTTGTGACTAAGCAGAATATAAATATCCCGCTTATCTTTCATTAGCTCGTCACCAAGTAGCCTTATACCTGTTCCAGAGTCTAAGATAATGTGTGTATTGCTTTGGCTTTGCAGTGATACACACACCGTATTGCCACCATATTTGACTGTATTTGGTCCCGGTGTGGGGATAGAACCCCGCACACCGTAGAATTTTAACTGCATTCTATATCAACCTCGCTAGTCAGCTATTTCAATGATACCTGCTTGCAACACAATGACCTTAGGCTCATCCTGTTGTAAAACCAGTACAAAACTATCGCCATTATTTAAACTAATAGCAGTGGAAAGCTGTCCTGTCATGGACACCGAGAAGTTTTGATAACCGACAGAGTTAAACGCTGTATCGAAAGTACCCGCATCATCAGCTAATTTAACCCGAGCAATGTAAATACCTTGACCGCTTGATTCTTGTAGGAATAATACCAGCTCACCTGTGCTTTGGACCCAGCCTTGTTTAACAACAACTGGGGTTGTGCCTAACTGCTCAAACATCAATACCCCCCCTGAACCAAATGTGCTGTCAATTAAACCATCACTATTGACTCTCATTACAAAGTTCTTACTTCCGCCGGTGCCGAAGATCACAAATCTGCCTTCAGAATCAACCAAAGATCCAGTAAGTGAAAGCGACTCTCCTGAAGATAAACCGATATCTAATTCCGCAACGCCGTTAGTGCCAAAAGTTGTATCTAATGCACCGGTAACAGTCGCTTTAGCAAGAATAATTCGTGGTTCAGGGAATATTTGTTCATCAGTACCTACACCGACAAGGAAGGTCGAGACTGGATGAACAAAATCAATACTCCTAGCTGACGTATTACAAGCAGGCTCTCCTGGTATTGGATACTTAAATTCATCAGATAGCACACCAGAGCTGGTGAAGACAAAGCCATGACTTTGATTTATACAGCCATCAAATACTTTTGCGAACATCAGAAACCCGCCTGTCGCAAGCCCATATAATCGCTTAACTATCATTGACTCGCCTGAATAATCACTCGCGGCAATTTGCAAAATCCCATTATTTAGCCCCCCTGTAAATGAGGTATCTTGTATGTTGCCATTCGCAAAGCTAGCAATATAAGCTTCAGTAGTAGAAGTAACATCTTGGAATGCCATCAATATATTACCGGAAGTTAACTGAGCAGAAGCAGTTGCAACAGCATTAACACCAGTAAAAACCTGCGCTTTACCCAAATTGCCAAAATCAGAGCTACCTTTCCCTGTAGCGTCTAATTTATAAATATAAGGCACGTCATTTCCATAAGATGTTTTAGCATCACCCACTATATAAATTCGATCAGTTTGTAAGGACGATGCGAAACCATATTCAAACCTTTCATCAGCATTTCCGACCGTGACTATTATCTGACCATTACTACCAAAAGCGGTATTAAATGCTCCCGATAAGGCAAACTCGGCAAACCAATACGATCTAAAAAAGTTATTTCCAATTAAGTTGTATTGATAACCGGGTAGTAAAAAACCTTGCTGAGTGCGAATCAAGTCACTTAGTGTTAAACCCTGCTGATTGAGAACGGTCGGTCCCCCAGTATCGGATCCCCAACTGCTATCTGCCACTCCCCCATGAGATACCCTAAACATTTGAGCAACAAATTCGCTGTCAGCTGAAGAACCTCTACCTACACTAATATAATAATGACTATCATCTGCAAAAATACCTTTTCCAGATGCATGCCAAGCACTCAAATCCAAGTCGGTAATTGTTGAAGATGGTAATTCATTAAATTCATATACTTTATAACCATTTGTATCAAAGTCGGTATCAAGCGCACCGTCATTAGATAAGCGCATAACAAATGCAGACTTAAACGTACCACCGGGTAAATATGTATCTCCCGTGACTAAAATCTTGTTATCCGACAATTGAATAGCGTCGTTTATTCTGTCATTAAATGACGACGATGTAACATCAAGCTGAACTATACCAGCAGCTCCAAAAGATGTATCCAAATTCAAGCTTGTACTGTCAATACGTGCTAATAGTATATCTTTATCATTATTGTCTGTTTCAGAGGTAGTTTCAGAGGTAGTTTCACCGTACATCAGTATGGTGCTATTTAATTGTATTGCACCATTTGCAAACTGAGACCCGTTGGGAGCAATATCTAAAGATCCCGTTACCCCTCCAGTATGATCAATTCTTCGAACCATTACCGTCGTTTGCATTCCAACAGTCACGTTCGAAACGACGGTGACAACCTGTGCATCATCTACAAATATAGCCACAGGCTCTACACTTGCACCAGACGTCAATGGCAACTGAGTGTAACCAGAGCCAGCACCATAACTGGTATCATGGTTACCATCTGCTGATAGCCTAAATATGAGCAGCTCCTTAGTCGAACCAAAGTCTGCATAGCCTGCTACATAAATTCTATTCTCACCGTCTGTAGTAACCGAACTTGCAACTATATTTTGCGGCTGTCCTGCTACTTCAATGCCAAAATAACTGGTGAAAACTCCGTTAGTTGCAAACGTTCTATCAAAGTGCCCATCAGCATTTAACTTGCTCACAGCAGCTCGGTGAATGCTTCTGCTTACACTGGCCTCGTATTTACCAACTCCACCAACTGTAAGCAACTTACCATCTGGCAATAAAATAGTTTGCCCATACTCATGGTATTCTTTGCTTGCCCTTAAACGAACAACCTGCTCTCCATCTGTACCAAATGAAGTAAGCTTATTCGCGACAAAACTTTGCACCGCAACACTAACATTAATAGTGACTTGCGCACTGGTACATAAAGGAGGGGAAATATCGTCACACACTTCAACGGTTAAGTTATATACCGCCTCACCATTGCTCACTACTTGAGGTGCATTGGCAACAGTAACATGTCCATTCGCTGCTACTGAGAATAAACTGGCGTTCGTGCCACTCAATGCATAACTAATTCCATCACCATCAGGGTCAACAGCTGCAATTTGAAGCACAAGGTCACCGTTTGACACATTTGTGTCTATATTTGCAGAGTTGGGTGAAACCGTAGGTGGGTAATTTCTGGGTAATACTGTAATGGTGACTGTAGCAACATTGGAAGTTTCACCTAAGTTATTCATAACTTGATACGTAAAGCTATCAGTACCAACAAAGTTACTCACTGGAATATAACTAATATAGCCTGTAGATGTATCAATAAAAGTGTCACCATGCTCTACATCATTGATTATTTCGATGCTAGATAAATTTAACGTCTGTCTTTTGGCATCATCATTACTCAACACATCAATCATAACGGACGTGTTCTTATCAAGTGACGCTGTATCTGCATTCGCTATTGGCGTAGTATCCGGCTCCACTATTGTGATAGAGACTATTGCAATGTTTGATTGCGCCCCTTCTGTATCTCGCACCCTGTAAGAAAAACTATCACTGCCTACGGATGTGCCTGTATGCTCATATAAAATCTCTCCGGTAGACTCAACATTAACAGTGCCTTTACTAGGGTTTGCGACTACCTCAACAGTACTACCATCAATCATGCCATCTGAATCAATGTCATTATCCAACACAGCTACCACAACCGATACACCAATTTCCACCTGTGCACTATCTGCGTTTGCGACAGGAGCCTGATTAACAGCTTGTACCGTCACAGTAACCGACGCGATATTAGAAACCAGACCCTCATTGTCTTGAACTCTGTATTGGAATGAATCTGTACCAGAGAACCCTGAACTTGGCGTGTAGACTAAAATACCGTCGCTTGAATTAATATTCACTTGCCCGTTTTCTGGATTTGTCGTGATTTCAATAGAACTAAACACTAACGTACCATCTGAGTCAGAGTCGTTGGACAGCACATCAATATCTACAGGTATATCTTGGGAAGTGCTGGCAGTGTCATTTACAGCCATGGGGGCTGTGTTCTCTCCCGTAACAAATATTTGTACCTGCGCCTCGTTAGATTTAGCACCTTCATTATCATCTATTGTATAAACAAAATAATCAGGACCTCGGTAATTGGCATCACTCTGATAAATAAATTGCCCATTGCTTGAATCAAACGAAAGATTTCCGTGCATTGGCTGCATAACAATTTCTAATGTCGATAAAACCAGCTCACCATCTTTATCACTATCATTACTTGTTACATTTATTGCAGTTGGTTGACCCTGTGCAACTTCGATAGAGTCATCCACGGCCATAGGTGGATCATTGACACTGATGACATTAATTAAACCAAAAGCATTTGCGCTCAAACCTGCTTCATTGGTAATGCTATAAATAAAGAAGTCCTGTCCAGAAAAGTCTGCATTAGGGATATATCTAAACCCGCCTTGTTCGGTCAATTCCAAAGTACCACTCATTGTGGTTGTCTCAATACCAATCGAAACATTATCCAGCGCTTGATCCGTGTCATTCTCTAATACGCCGGGTGAGCTAACCGACAAAATAAAATCTTCGCTGGTCTCAAACATATCATTCACTGCGACGGGCGCAGTGCTAGTGACGTTATCTTGAACAGAAATAAAGACTTCTGCTAGCTGTACCTCACCGTCGTTGCTGCGTACGCGGTAAATAAATGAATCCTCGCCGATGAACTCACTATTTGGTACATAAATAAAGCTACCATCAGAGTTTAGTGTCAAAGCACCATTTTCCACATTACGCTCTGGCTGGGTGTCCATTTGCAGTGCTTGATCCAATAAATGCACATCATTCACAAGTACGCCGCGCCCAGTAACAGCCAACTCAGTGTTTTTTTCAACTACATAACTATTATTAAGCGTAAGTATTGAAACTCTTACCGCTTCTATTTCCAACGTAACAGTCGCCTGAGCCGTTGCTCCTTGCGAATTTTGAATTTGATAAACAAAACTGTCATTACCAAAAAAGTTATCACTCGGCGTGTATGTAAAGATCCCGTTTGCAGAAATATCAACAGTCCCATTTGATGGCACTGTAATAAGCTCATTTAGCACTTCAATAGGGCCAAAGCCTAAATCGTCATCATTGCTTAACACATTGCCAGAAATAGACTCAAACTGAAGCCCAGAGAAATTATCATCTCTTGCAATTGGTGGTGTATTCTCAGTAGCAGGCAACAGGATTGATTCACTAAAAGCACTTTCACCGCTACCATCTATGCCTGTTACCATAACGTAATAGTGCTTTGTGGGCTCCAAACCTGAAAATGACTGAGTGGTCTGTGTCAAAGCAACAAATCGATTGCCAGCTGGCAGTGAATTGATCGTCGCGCGACTGTTTACAGGCTCTTCTGACAAATAAACGTTGTATCTCAGTGCGCCATCAAGAGGCTGCCAATTAATCTCGACAGTGCCATCATCTTGCCTTTGTGCAGGCTCAACGACGATGCTTTGCGGCTGCCAGTTCACCTGTTTAATCGCCACTACACTGAGATTGCCATTGAGATCTTCTACCCACACTTGAAGATTAACAGTGCCACTTTGCTGGCCAAAGTCAAATGGATTAACTCCGGTTTGAGTAAATTTAAAAGACGAGCCACAATTTGCACTGCATAACTCAATAGCTTGCTCTGCATTATCAAAGCCCAAAAGTACTCGAGCAATACCATCAGGGTCTTCAATATTATCAACAGCAACCGTGATATTTCCGCGTTCAGTAAACGCACCTTGAGGATGGGTAAGATCACCGGTTCCATTTATCATCAGCTCATCAACTATCTGCGTTGCCCCTAATCGAGCATGTCTGAATTTAGGTTGATAAGAAAAATCCACCACAACAGGCGAACTTGAAAAAGTGACAGAACTAGAAAGTGTTGGCTGTTCAGCCGCTTCGGTAACGTTATTATTTTGCTGAAGTGGTTTACTATCATCCCCACCACCACAACCTGCAATAGCCGTCGCAAATATAATCGCAGCTAAAATTCGTATCAATGCACTTAGGTTCATCATATTTCTCCTAAGGCTGGCCTAATAGAAAATCACCACGAGCAGTCACACTCGGGTTGTCTATTTCTCTTAAATTGAAGTCACCACTCAACTTCTCAAGCCCATCTATAAATCGACTTTGAATGGTCCCATTAGCCAAGTTATTTCCATGAGAGGCAAAATTAACACCAAGGTCCATACCTTCAGTAGTTATCAAACCATTAAATGCTGCAAACCACTCACCACCCGAATCCTGAAAGGACAAAGCCCCTTGTTCAACAGTTCCTCGATCAAAATTAACTGTCATTTGCATATTTATCGCACTTACAGCGCCTAAACTTGAGCTGGCATTTATGCTTTCAAGTACCGTATAATCTGTGCTTCCAGTTCGCTCGGCAATCAACTCACCAATATCTGCGGTCCCCAAGCTATCTAGTTCTTGTTCATTGATGAACTCATTTTGTGATACATCATTTGCTACTTGAGCAAAGCTCCCCTCCAATATGGGGGTTGGCTGTTCAGTCGGGTCTAATTCAGCACTCGCAATCGTAGTGCCTTGTTCTTCAGTGTCATTTGACTGTGCAGATGAACTTACTGAAGAAGACAGTGAAGATAGCTCAGAAGGGGGTTTAAGCAGTGATGTAACGGCGCCATTCTCACTCACCTTCGCAAAAGAAAAATCGCCGCCTTTACCTAGTAATACAGGCCCTTCAGCACCTGTTGCACCACTCATATCTAACTCAATCGTACCGTCCCAAACAGCCAGAAATAATGCATTATTTTTCCATTCGACTTCATAGTGCGTGCCACGTATCCCAATACTGCCGACAGGTGTTTTTAGTTTATAGTTACTTTTATCACCCTTAATTTCACCTGTAATCGTTCGAAGTCCGCCAGAGATAAGCTCCATCACTACTGAGCCACCTTCAGCACTGCCCAGCGAGTACTCTTCAATCTTCAATTGAGTTTGAGCTTTGAGCGCGATGAGCGCGCCGTCTTGCATTCTGAGCTGGGCCTGACTTGATTCACCCGTATTTACAACATCGACATTATAAATTGGGCTACGCCTTTTGAGATCTCGTTGTGACGCATTGCTGCTGTCTGTCGCAACCACATCACCACGAGACATAATGGTTTTCCCTGCTTGTTCAGCATGGACAAAAAATGGCAATACGACAGCGAGAGCCATGGCACTTGATATTGATGTAAAGTTTACAATCAACTTAAAGTTAGAATTCATAACGGACTCCCGTGAACCATTCTGTTCTATCGTAACTATATAAGGTAATTGAGCTATGTTTGTCGTAGTAGGAAGCTGACAAGTCAATACTCAACGCTTGGCTCCATCTGTACTGCCAATTCAAATTCAGAATCACTAGCTCTTCATTTCTTGTCGACAAAAAAAGTGGGTGATCTGCACGATGTTCAATATCTCTGTATTGCGCTTTAAAGCTCAATAACCCCTTTTCTCCGGTTTTATGGCTTACCGATCCGGAAATAAAGTTATAATCTCGGCCATAATGCTCACCCTCTTCATATCTTGCAGGCTGCCAGGTGTATCCAATATCCGTCCTCACCAGCCATAATGCTGATGAATACCCTGCAGATCCTTGAATCGTATAAATACGACTATCAAGGTTTCGGTCTTGAACATTGTTTTGCGAAAAAATAAAGCCGCTCAAAGCAGCGAAATAGTGAGATGATATGTTGTATTGCGCAGAGCCATACAATCCGATATCTTGTTGATAGGTATTATCATCCAGTGCTAAAACACCAAACTGACCACCTGTGGTGAGCGTTAAATCATCTTTTTTATGCTCATAGCCAAAGCGAATATTGCCTTGGTATCTATCAAACTGATCTGCATCCTTGTGACGCTGATCTGAATAATTGACGTCCAGTCGCCAGCCTTGATATTGAGTTTGCTGCCAACTACCTCTAAAACGATACTTAAACCGCATAAAGTTATCTGATGTTTTCAAGCTGCTCTGGCCTAGTGTGAGAGGCAACCCGCCAATAACAATTCTGTCATCCAGCGCCCCGCTATTCACATTGGAATCATGACCCAGTGCAAGCGAGATTGCGTGGTTAAATGACTGCTCCAGTTTTTGCGTATTGCGATCAATTGCTTCTAATGCTTGACTTACCCTCTCACGCATTGTCGAACTTAATTGCGCATTTAACAAATCTGAAAAAACGCTACTAGCCTGAGCATAGTTTTTTTGTTTCGCATAGGTTAAACCTAATAAATAATGGCTAGGGATATGATCTGGCCAGCTCACCAACACTCGCTCTAATGCAAAAATAGCTTCATCATATTTGGCCTGTTCTAAAGCCGCTTGAGCATACAAAAAGTCAAAACTTGGCTCTCCAGCCCACTCGCCACTTGCAGCTTCCGCTTTTTGATATGCTGATTGATAGTCTTTTTCAACTAAGTTAGCGTTAATATCGCTAAGGATTTGTTTCAATTTCTCATCAGATTGAGATGGATTATCCAGTGCTAGACATATTGAACTACTCAAGCTAGCAAGGGTTATAAAAACGTACTGTGCGCATCGAAGTACTAGTGACATAGCTAATCACCTATCATTGGTTATCGTATGTTCATCACTACCTACTCCAAGCAAGACCTCTTTATCTAACCGTCGACCCGCTAACGACCAGAAAACATAAAACATGCCTAGATAGAGATATGCAAAGTATAATCAAGGACGTTAAAAATTCACTTTAGATTTCGGGTACATTTTCGAGGGATATAGATAATCACAACTTTTTGCAAAGATTCATGTAGTGCACAAAATCAAGCACACCATTCAGACTCGCGTTAATTTCGAAGAAAAAGATAAAAGTGGTCAATAAAGTAATATCGTAATTAAAGACCGATACTAGGCATTCATATCTTACAGAAAACGATAATTTTTGAAATTTAAAAGGGGTAACAATTGATGAGTAAAACAAGCTAAAACGATGTTTGTTCAGGCTACTCTTGCGAATAGCCTAACTTAAGTGATTACTCTCTTTGAAAATCATATACAGATCCAAGTTTTAGGATCTGTGTCAACTCATCTAAAGCCGCATAGTTTTCTTTCAAAAACTGGGGATCAGCCAAATCATATTCACTTAACTGGTCACGATAATGTTTATTTATCCAAATTGATAATGTGCTATAGAGCTGTTCATCCAACAAACAAGCTTGATTTGTGGCTTTAAGCTCAAGCTCAGATAAAACTACACGCAGACGCAAACAAGCAGGCCCGCCCCCATTTTGCATACTTTGCTTCACATCCATATAGATAACATCGTTAACTGGATTGCTTGCCTGCTTAAGTGCGCTTAAATAGGTTTCAACTTCATTGATTTTTTGACATTCACTCGGCGCTATCAATGCCATTCCGCCATTAGGCAAGCTAACTAGTTGACTGTTAAAAATGTAACTCTGTACCGCTTGTTCAACACTCACATCCGTATTTGAGACCTCAATTAAGTGCAAAGGTCGGCTACCTTTATAAGCCTCACGGATTTTCTTGACTGACGTTTGCTGATCATAAAATGCCTGTTCGTGGAATAAAAATACATTCTCATTACCAATCGCTATTACGTCATTATGAAATACACCGGCGTCTATCACATCCGGGTTTTGCTGTATAAAAAGACAGTTTTCAGTTTTAAGCATATGGCTGCGTGCAACCGCTTCACTTGCTTGGCGTGTCTGTCTAGCAGGAAATTTAGACGGCCTAATATCACTATGATTGTCTTGTCCGTAGACAAACAAAGCTAAACCAGAGTGATTATACGAGTCAGCCAAACGAGTATGATTTGCAGCTCCTTCATCACCAAAAAGGGGATGCTGTGGTAACGGTTCATGATGCGCAAAATAATCATTATCACTAAAGACTTGCTTTAAAATACGAGACGTTGTCTCAGCTTCTATTGCACGATGTAATTTATTGTTTAAATTAGCAGGCGTGAAATGAACCTTCCTGTCTTGCGTATCACAACTTGGCGACACCGTAGCCGCATTTGCTGTCCACATTGACGATGCTGAATAACATGCTTTGAGTAGTTGAGGTTCTAACTTGGCTGCTTTAGCAATAACATCGCCATCACTGCCACCAAAGCCAAGAGCACGTAGCGTTTTTAAATCTGGACGCGCATTAGGTGCTAACACGCCTTGATGTAAGCCCAGCTGTGCCAAAGCGTACATCTTGTCTAATCCTTGTAGCGCTGCCTGTTTAGGATTAGAGAATTTTTTCGCATTTGCTTTTGAAGCGACATTTCCATATGACAGGCCTGCGTAATTATGTGATGGCCCGACAAGTCCATCGAAATTAACTTCATAGAAGTTCATTATTGCCCCCTATTGGTGCATTTTGCACAATTTTAGTTAGATACATCTTGTTGATGAGCTCAGATTCACCTACTGATAAGCGAATAAGTAGAATTTCAGCTAGCCAAATCTGCTTATTCGCTAGAACATCAAGTTTAGTGCCAAATTGAAATATAGGAGGTAATTGTGGTTCCAGTCAGAATATACGTAATATAAAATCCATGAATATCAATTTATTTATATTGACAAAGCGTCATTTTATAAGTTGGCTTGCTGCTTATGCAGTTGCCATCCACCTAACGCGTAGCACAGGCCGATAGTCAAACATATCAAAGAGCTCACTATCCAAAATGTGAGTGAGTTTTCGGGAAACAAAGGCATAATAAACAGGAATGCAACCCCACGGCCAATAAACACTAACGCAACCATAAAGATAACTGTTTTTAAGAAAGGTAATCGACGTATCACGCCAGCACCGGACAATGCAAATACTCCCCATGTACTTAAAGCAGAGACAATCACAAAAGTAGTCAACGTGGGTTCAAGTTCTCCCGCCTCAGCCATCGTAGCCATTCGCTCACCAGCCCCGAAAAATCTATACCAAGGCGCACCGAATATAATACACCCAAGATGTAAAACAGCCGCCAAAAAGCTAGAATAAGCAGAAAACAATAAATATTTATTTTTCACACAACACCAAAAGTATAAAAAAGAAAAAACAATTTATACTAAAAAACAAAACAAATAGATACATTAATCATATTAATTTTATATTCGTCAGATACATTTGATCCGTTTTAAAGATATAACTCATTGATAAGATAAGCTTCGAATTATGCTAGATACTGAGTATACTATTGACATGTAAGTAGTATTGAAGGCACAAGCAATGAGACCAGATTGGGATGAATACTTCATTGATTTAGTTGACAGTGTTGGACAAAGGGCCACCTGTGATAGAGGTAAATCAGGCTGTATTATAGTTAAAGATAAAAGAATAATATCAACAGGTTATGTGGGTTCGCCCTCTGGTTTGCCACACTGTGATGATGTCGGTCACCTAATGAAGCAAGTTACCGATAGCGATGGCACCACAAGGCAACACTGCGTGCGAACCATTCACGCTGAGCAAAATGCTATCTGCCAAGCTGCTCGCTATGGCGTTCCTTTAGATGGTGCCACCTTGTATTGCACGATGGAGCCATGCCGAGTTTGCGCAATGCTCATCATAAGCTGCGGCATTTCTAAAGTCGTTGCTAAAAAACGTTATCATGCAGCGCAAGAAACCAGAGATATGTTTGAGATGGCAGGCGTTGAACTAGTTGTCATAGAGCAAGAAATCGCAACTTACGACGATCAGTAACGCTTAGATGGAGTGGTTTTTTAATAAATCCACTCCGACTCAAAGGCTTATTTAAGCCATAGACACCCTGTCAAAGACATCTTTATTAAAGTTTTCTCCAGTTATCCCATGACATTTTGCTCTGTCATGATTAATTCTTTTATTTGCTTCTTTCAATTGATTAATAAACTCGTCAATTTGGACATTATAATATTTAAATACCCCTCGAGTTAAAGCAAGATTAACTTCATTTTTATTGACCTCATCAGATGCACAAAACTGATGCTGAAAGAGTACCTGCGTAGGTGAATCTAATGACTTGTTAAATCTAAACATTGCGGCGTTATCAATGGCCTTCACCCGAGTTTGATTGCCAAGTCTCTCCCACCCAACTGCGCAAACAGAAAAAGAAAACTCTTCGCCAAACTCGTGCACAAGTTCATCTAATGGATCGTGCGCGTTGTTAATAAATGAATTGATATCAAACGCATCAACACTGACCATCCCGTAACGAGATTTATAGCGTAATTGCAAAGTATTCAATAAATAAAAAACTTCGCCTGTACTTTGCCAAATAGGCTCGACTACACTTCGTACAATCGGCTTCGTTACATCTGTACCCAATAGCTTCAGCATCCACTTTTTCATCAGCACCTCCAATTTGAATAACAACCAACTGTAAATGATAACAATTCTTATTGCTATTATTATTTAATGATCATAAGCTAAAAACATGAGTTACCTGATGTGCTCGTAAAACAGCACCCAACAACAACAATCGATGACAAATTTGGAGGTTGAAAATGCGCCTTATCATCGGCATTCGTAACTTTGTCTTAAAGCTACTATACAGAGCGGTTCGTCCGCTGATATTCCTGATGGACCCAGAAGATGCTCACTACATGTTTAAACGTGTCGGAGTAATACTGGGCTCAAACTTTCTAACCCGCTGGCTCACTTCTTTTTTCTTCAACTACGGCCATCGCAGCCTGAAGATTGAAGTTGACGGTATTAAATATAGAAACCCGTTAGGTTTATCCGCAGGCTTTGACAAAGATGGCGAATTAACCAAGATTTACCCATCGATTGGATTTGGCTTGGCTGAACTTGGTTCATTTACCGGTGAAGTTTGTCCAGGAAATCCTGGTAAGCGTTTATTTAGAATGGTCAAGTCAAAATCAATTCTCGTTTGGTACGGCCTGAATAACCAAGGTGCTGAGAAAATTTCATCACGATTAAAAGGTGTGAATTTTGGTAAATTAAAAGTGGGGATAAATGCTGCTAAATCGAATATAACGCCGGAGTTTGATCTACAAGATTCTATCGACGACTACACCAAAACAATGAAGCTATTCAAAGACATAGGCGATTACTATACTATCAACATAAGCTGTCCAAATACGCAAGATGGCGAACCATTTGTTGATAAAAACAATCTAGATGCATTACTTATCGCAGTAAACAAGCACAGAGTTGATGGCCGCCCTATCTATGTCAAACTCGCTGCAGACATGACTTTGGATGAGATTAACATCATTGTTGATGCTTGCGTTGAACATAAAATGGATGGCGTTGTGTTAACCAACCTTGCTAAGCCCAAGTTCAACCAAGAATATGTCAAAGAAGAGCTACCATTTCACAAAGGTGCCATGAGTGGCTTACCGCTTCAGCGTATTTCTACCAACGTGATCAGACATGTTTATAGAAGAACTCGCGGTAAACTCACCATTATTGGTGTAGGTGGTGTATTCACAGCCAAAGACGCCTATGAAAAAATTACTTCTGGCGCAAGCATCTTGCACATGATTTCAACACTCATATTTGACGGACCACAAAATATTAGCGAGATCAATCGTGGACTTGTCAAATTGTTGAAGGCCGATGGCTTTAATTCTATCGAAGAAGCTGTTGGTTCGAGAAACCCGCTGCCCAAGTTAAAGGCAGTCAAGGACGAAGAAGCTAACAAGGAAGTAAGCTCCGCAGCATAAGTTGCAATCAAAAGTTGATGCTACGAGTGGTGATAACTTTTTTCATTCTCCAAAGTTTATCACCACTATTTTAAATTTGTTTGTTCAATCTGGTATTGGCGACGCCAAATTTGAACTATCGGCCAAGAATTGTGCTTTAGGATGCCCCTCTAGCTGTGTTTCAACTTTGTGTGTTTGAGAGCGTTCAACATCGATGATTATGATCACATCACCAGCATCTAGGTGCTCATTGACAAGCAGCTGGAAATACTCATCAAATGACTTTCCAGCAAGTTTTACGATGAACATGACAACAAAACCACCAATAATACTTGCTGCTAGAGCTTGTATTAAAAATTTATTTGTTAAATCAGTAAAAAAATACATGAATGTCAGTAACGCTAATGCAGTCGCACCTGCGAGTAAAAAAGCTCTCTTTCTTGCTGACAATATTTGTGTTTTCTCTATCTGAGTTGAGCCGTGTAAATGATGCGTCCTTATGCCGCTTTCATCCCGAGATAGTACGTAAAAATGGTGATCATCAATACCCAATTGATGTACTTCGTCCGAAATCATTTCTGCATCATCCAAACTATCTGTGGAATAAAATAGTCTTTTCATATCGCACGCTCCAGAATTTTTTTTGACGGTGTCAATACGAAGTCTAGACATAAATCGCTCAAAAAACATCTAAATTTGAATTTAGAACGTATTGATGTAGGTCAAGTCAATCTTGAATTTTAGCTGCATTCCCTATAACATTCCCCTCCGAGAGGGGTGTGAATGGAAACAGTTCTCAATTGCATTAATCTCGTTAATTTATTCAGGCAGGTAATGGGGTAATTACCCGCGATATCAAGTAGGTTGAATATGCTGAAAAAGTCCTTGTCATTCGTAATGGTTTTTACGATGGCGTTTCTTCTAACAGGTTGTGAGCTAGCGCTTTTTGACCCTGCGGGTCCAATTGGTGAGCAGGCGAAAGACCTGATTATAATTTCTGTGGCTTTATTACTTATTGTAATAATCCCTGTATTATTTATGTCTATTTACTTCCCGTACAAGTATCGTACTAGCAATAAAAAAGCTGAGTACAAGCCGTCGTGGGAACACTCAACAAAAATCGAACTTGTTGTTTGGATTGTGCCTTGTATGATCATCGCAGCACTTGCATATTTCACATATGTCACGTCTCACACTCTAGACCCGCGTAAGCCGCTAGGTAAAGACAAAGACACATTGACTATTCAAGTAGTGGCAATGGACTGGAAATGGCTATTCATCTATCCAGAGCAGCAAATTGCAACCGTCAACGAAATCTCAATCCCAGTAAATACGCCGGTAGAGTTCCTAATCACTTCAGACACAGTGATGAACTCATTCTTCATTCCGCGTTTGGGTAGCCAGATTTATGCGATGGCTGGTATGGAAAATAGACTTAACCTGATGGCATCTAAAGAAGGTACCTTCCGCGGTATGTCTGCTAACTACAGTGGTTTTGGTTTCTCAGGCATGAAGTTCAAAACTCACTCTGTAGATCAAGCTGGCTTTGATGCTTGGGTTAATAAAGTAAAAGCATCAGAGTATGTGCTAGACGAACCTACTTACAAAGCGCTTAGCGAGAAATCAAAAGACCATCCTGTAGTTTACTACTCGGATGTCGACCCTCTGCACTTTAAGAAAACCATAGAGAAATACACTGGGGTTCAAAATGGCAAGTAAAGCTACCATAATCACAGATCCGGATCCGCTCACGGGTAAACTGACCTGGGATTCTATTCCTGTTCATGACCCTGTTATTTTGCCAGTAATGATCTGTGCAATACTTGGCGGTATCTTCCTATTCGCACTTATTACCAAAATGGGTAAGTGGAAATACCTTTGGGAAGAATGGTTCACTTCAGTGGATCACAAAAAAATAGGTATTATGTACATCATCGCAGCGATTGTGATGCTGGTTCGTGGTTTCGCGGACGCAATTATGATGCGTACTCACCAAGCGTTAGCAACCGCTGACAGCGTGGGAGCGGGCTATCTACCTCCTGAACACTATGACCAGATCTTTACGGCTCACGGTGTAATCATGATTTTCTTCGTAGCCATGCCTTTAGTTGTTGGCTTGATGAACATTGTTGTACCTCTACAAATCGGTGCGCGTGACGTTGCATTCCCATTCCTGAACTCTTTGAGCTTCTGGTTATTCGTAGTAGGTGCATTACTAGTTAACATTTCACTATTCGTTGGTGAGTTTGCTGCAACTGGTTGGTTAGCATATCCGCCGTTATCAGGTATTGAATACAGTCCCTGGGTCGGGGTCGATTATTGGCTCTGGGCACTACAGATCTCTGGTATTGGTACTCTACTAACGGGTGTTAACTTCTTCGTTACTATCATCAGAATGCGTGCGCCTGGCATGAAGCTTATGCAAATGCCTGTATTCACATGGACTTCTCTATGTGCAAACGTACTAATCATTCTATCGTTCCCTATCCTTACTGTAACTATCACGCTTCTAACGCTAGATAGATACTTAGGTACAAACTTCTTCACTAATGACCTTGGCGGTAACCAAATGATGTACGTAAACCTCATTTGGGCATGGGGTCACCCAGAAGTTTACATTCTGATCTTACCTGCATTTGGTGTTTTCTCTGAAGTCGCTGCTACATTCTCACGTAAGCGTCTGTTCGGTTATACATCGCTTGTATGGGCAACTGCCGTTATCATGGTTTTAGCAATGGTTGTATGGCTACACCACTTCTTTACAATGGGTGCAGGCTCAAGTGTAAATGCCTTCTTTGGTATCGCCACCATGATCATAGCCGTCCCCACCGGTGTTAAGATCTTCAACTGGCTATTCACTATGTACAAAGGTCGTGTTGAATTCACAGCTTCTATGTGGTGGACATGTAGTTTCCTATTCACATTCACAATCGGTGGTATGACAGGTGTAATGCTAGCAGTACCTGCTGCTGACTTCGTACTACACAACAGCTTGTTCCTAATTGCACACTTCCACAATGTAATCATTGGTGGTGCAGTATTTGGTTACTTCGCAGGTCTTACTTACTGGTGGCCAAAAGCAACTGGTTGGATGCTGAACGAGAAACTTAACAAGCTTTCTTGTGCACTATGGACAATCGGTTTCTTCGTTGCATTTATGCCGCTATACATCCTTGGTTTCAACGGTATGACTCGTCGTCTTAACTACTATGACAACCCAGAGTGGACACCACTACTGATCGTTGCAATGATTGGTGCATTCATCGTTGCTGCTGGTATCGCTGTTCAGTTCTACATGGGCTACGTGAGCTTCAGAGACCGTAAGCAAAATATGGACGTAACTGGTGATCCGTGGGATGGTCGTACTCTTGAGTGGGCTACTTCGTCACCGCCTCCATTCTACAACTTTGCTAAGTTGCCTAAAATCCATGACCGTGATGAGCATCATTACAAGAAAGAGCATGGTATTGCTTACCAAAAGCCTGAGAAGTACTCAAAGATCCACATGCCTTCAAATACATGGGCTGGCTTTGTGATCAGTGCATTCTCACTATCTTTAGGTTTCGGTTTCGTATGGCACATCTGGTGGATGGTTATCGCTAGCTTCATCGGTATCGTAGCTTCTTGGATTGCGTACTCATTTGATCGCAACAAAGACTACTACGTACCAGTAGATCAAGTTGAAGAAATCGAGTCAAAGCACTTGGCAGCTGTTGCAGAACACGCAGCTAATAAAGGCAAGTAGAGGAAAGTTTTAAATCATGTCAAACGATCACGTAATCGCAAACGACGCTCACGATCATCACGATGATCATGAGCATCATGATACCGGTGGTGATACTATATTCGGATTCTGGATATATATCATGAGTGACTGTATTTTGTTCGCAACATTGTTTGCAACATATGCAGTACTAAGTGGCGGCTTCGCAGGCGGCCCTACACCAAAAGAGTTATTTGACCTTAATCTAGTTGCAGTTGGTACTGCGTTCCTACTATTCAGTAGTTTTACGTTTGGTATGGCAATGCTTCAAGCCAACCAGCGCAAGATGAAAGGCATGATCACTTGGTTGGTCATCACATTACTTCTAGGCCTAGGTTTCCTTGGCTTAGAAATGTATGAGTTCTGGCACTTCAGTACACTTGGTGCTACGCCGCAAACAAGTGGTTACTGGTCTGCATTCTATGCACTAGTAGCAACACACGGTTTGCACGTATTCGGTGGTATCATCTGGATGCTTGTTCTATTCGTTCACTTCAAGCGTGACGGATTTAGTGAAGATAACTTGGTAAGACTTTCTTGCCTAAGCTTATTCTGGCACTTCCTAGACATCATCTGGATCTGTGTATTTAGCGTTGTGTACTTAGTAGGAGTGATGTAATGGGCCACACTAATAATGAACATGGCACTGGCGGTGCATCTCACGGTAGCGTTAAAGAGTACACGATAGGTTTACTTCTATCTCTAGTACTAACTGCTATCCCGTTTTTAGTTGTAATGTACGATATGGCATCTCCAGCTATCACGCTTGGGATCATCCTAGTTACAGCTATTGCACAGCTATTTGTACAACTTGTATTTTTCTTACACATGAACTCATCTTCTGAGCAAATATGGAACACTACTTCAGCCGCGTTTATTGTGTTGACAGTGGCCATAGTTGTGATTGGCTCCATTTGGATTATGGAGCACCTAAATCACAACATGCTCATGGGACATTAAAATGTTAAGAAGTTACCTGTTAATTACAAAACCAGGCATTATCTTTGGTAACTTAATCACTGCGGTTGCGGGCTACGTGCTCGCAGCCAAAGGTAATATTGATTTCGTTACATTTACAGCAATGATAGTGGGTACAGTTTGTATCATCGCCTCTGGTTGCGTTTTTAATAATGTGATTGACCGTGACATCGACCAGTTGATGTCACGCACAAAGTACCGAAAGCCACTCTTAGAGTCGATTTCGGTGAACAAAGCTTTGGCTTATGCAACCCTTTTGGGTTGCATAGGTTTCGCCTCTTTAGCACTGTATGCATCAATGATGAGCTTTTATTTCGGTGTGCTAGGCTTCGTGGTATACGTTGGCCTTTACACGCTTTATTATAAAAGAAAATCTATATACGGTACTTTTGTAGGCAGTATTTCTGGCGCATGTCCTCCTGTTATGGGGTACTGTGCTGTTAACGGTCAATTTGATATTGGCGCCGTTGTGATCTTGGCAATCTTCTGTATTTGGCAAATTCCGCATTCTTATGCCATTGCTATTTACCGATTCAAAGACTACAAAGACGCAAATATTCCGGTTTTACCAATTGTCAGTGGTGTTGAAGTTGCTAGAAAACACATGATTGGCTTTATTGTTGCCTTTACTGTACTTGCACTTTCTCTATTCACGTTGAACTATGTTGGCGCTATTTTCGCCTCATTTACGTTCATCATTGGTTTGATCTGGCTATTGAGCACAATTTTCGACTTCCATCGTATGGACAATCATACTTGGGCAAAACGCGTATTTATTTTATCGCTGGTTGCCATTACTTCTATGAGTGTTCTGATGTCAGTTGATTTTGCTCATATTGACCAAAATGCATATGTGACAGCAAGGTAGAGTTATGAAGCAGTTTAAAGCCGCTCACTTACATTGGATTTTATCTTTTCTTGGTATTATTGGACTCATTTGGTTTTATCTATCAACAACCACTAAAGACTTTAACGAAACAAGAAAGTCGTTCGATGAATTGGGTGGAGATTTTACGCTGCAAAGCTATGCCGGACCTGTTTCGCTCTCTGATTATAAAGGCCAAGTCGTCGTCATGTACTTCGGCTACCTGTCTTGTGCAGAGGTATGTCCTAACTCTCTCGCTGTAATGACTAATGCATTTATGCGTTTAGAGAAGCAAGGGCTTGATCAGGTGCAGGGCTTACTTGTAACAGTAGACCCTGCGCGTGATACAGTAGAAGATTTAAAGGAATATACTGACTACTTTCACGAGCGTATTACTGGTTTGACTGGCAGCGCTGCGCAAACCAAAGAAGTTGGTGGATTATATGGTGTTTATTATGATGACGAAAACCTTGAAGAGTCGTTTATGGAATACTCAGTAGCCCATGCATCAAGATTTTACATCATAAATAAAGAAGGCGATTTAATTACCGCTATGAGCCATACAACAACGCCTAATGAACTTGCAGCTCAAATTAGAGAGCTTATGCTATGAAGACATATTTATTCATAGCTGGCCTTTTAATGGCAAGTACTCAGGTGGTTGCAAAAAACTCGATTGAAACGATTATTGAAAAATATAATGTCAAACATTGCCATAGCGAATTAAAAGCGATGGCGGGTGATATTATTGGCTCAAAAAAACATCGTTTATTGGTATCAAACCAAACCAACAAAAATGAACTTGAAACTTTGTTGGTAACGGGTGTACTTGAATATAAAGACAGACAAAGCCATATCACTTTTTCTATGTCTCACAGTGCGGGCCATTGTGAAGTAGCGTATAAAGAAAGTTTTGCTGTTAAAAACCCATGTATTGTGGTGCGTGAGGAAGTATTCAAAAAGTGGCTATTCAAAGGTAAATTGAACGACGAGACACATGTTTTTGCTCATAAAAGAGATAAAAACTTTGTTGGCTATATGACCAGCACAAAAGACGGTTCTTATTGTTTAGTTAGCCGTCAGAAAAAGACTTCTTAGTCTGTAAAGTTACAGTGCAGTAACCCTTACTGCACTTTCTTACTCCCCTTCCCTGCTATCACCACCTTTTTAACGCGGCACAAAGCGTTCAGTAAAGAGTTTTATCAAAATATTAGGTAAAGGATACTTCTTATAAATCACCTTGAGATAAGCTTGCCATGCATCTTCTTTGAGCTTTTTAAGTTCATCCTCAGATACAATACCGTCGAAAATTGCTGAGAAATCCTTTAAAAACTGTACATCTCGACGTCGACTGGTTTTAGCATACCCCTTGCCAGCATAGTGAATAAAGTCGGCATCTAGGTAGCTGCCATTACCAAACATATCCATGTGATTAAATGCTTTATCAATCCCCTGATGTTTTAAACCATGTTTATGCAAACAATAATTAAAGTAGCTTTGCTCGTAAAAAGAGACCTCATTACATATCAGCTGCAAGTCTTCCAAATTAGTTATTGAGAATAACCCAGCTTCTTTAGAAGTCAGTATTACTCCTGCATTGTAATATGTCCGCATACCACTTTCAGTTGCCCATTCTACTGGCCCTAATTTTTCACAAATAAGCGAAATATCTGCTTGGCGGTCTTTTAGCAAACCTTCATTAAGCCAATAAGTTGTATCTAACTCTTTATGCAGTTCAAATATGTCTCGCGCATCTGGTCGAATGATAATATCAGAGTCAACGTAGAGTACTCTGTCATACTCATTCAATAGCTCCCCAATCCTAAGCTTTTCAGTCCAAGCAGGAGATGCATTAAACTTGGGGTTAACAATATCTATTTTATAGTGTAATTGGTCAGATACGATTAAATCAGCACCCACCTTTTGTGCGTAAAGTTTAAAACTATGTAGTGCAGCTTTGTACATTGGGTTGTCACCAATGGCCAAAGTAAAAATGGCTTTTTTCATTACTCTCCTTTGTCCAAAACCTTGCGAGATAACAACCCCGCAATTATTTGAACGCTTTACTTAGTCAGAAAACCGCTCAGATTCTAGAAGATAAGCGCATATGTTACAAATATATTTATAAAATAAACCCAGACCATTGATATATTGGATTTTTAATAACTATGGATAAAAATATTATCTTCGTATAGCCATGTTAATTTGCAAAGGTAACATCACCCGAGCTTAAATGCTGTTCTATATTGAAACACGGAAAATGAAAAATGTATTATTCTGTCGTTTTATGTTGATCGTTGACTGTTAGTTTGACTAAGCTTCATTTCTCATAAAGCTTAGTAATTAATCATCAAAGGTGCGTACTATCGGCAATGGTCAGCTCACCATTTAATGACATTCTAACCTTGTCTTCGTTATATATTTCGAGTTTACCTGGTAGTCCAACCAAGTAAGTCATTTCTGGAGAAAACAATTCTACCCAATCGTTGTTTTTATACTTTTGAATGGAATGCTTTATGGTGCTCTCTTTTCCACGCTTGATAGATTTTTCATAGTCTACATTTAAAACTACTCTATAAGTCGGTCTGTTCTTTTCATCGTAGTAGGTGATATCCGCAGGCTGTTCATCTTTGAGTGTCATTTTGACTTCATACAAGGCCTCTGTGCCAACTTGAAGTGCAAATTCATATTTTAAATTAGGTTCAGGTATCTCGTTCGCAGCCTGCGCACTACCGAAACAAAAGCAAAAAGATGTAATGAATAAGGTCGATTTATACCAATTATTAAGCATGAATTACTTCCTGGTTTTATTTTATATATCTATGGATATTCCACATATATTAATTAGCTTAAAATGAGCCATGAGATGTGGAAAATAATGTAAATCTAGAACGGTAAGATATGACTAAGCGAATGAAGATAGACTGAATGGTTAATAAGCGCAAAGTTTTACATATAAATAATAAAAGTTATTTAAAGTCAGAAGAGGCGGTCTATTCCCCCTCTTCATTTACATTGGTATTTAACTACCAATATTAGTCGACACTTTATAGCTCATTTGAACATCTTCAACAAATTCGCTCATGCCTGGGCGTTTCAAAAATAGCGTGCGTGTATAGTTTGAGATAGCCCATATGACGCCTTCTCTATCGACATCGATATTATAAAATGAGCCAAATTTAACCAGATTGCCATTATTCAGTGTGTATACGCTCTGCGGTCCATCGTTGCTACCATAAACACTGGCTACAACAAACACTTGGCCGCCACCAACTGCGATGTCAACAAGCGAACATAAATCGCCACAGGCTACTTTTTGTTGTGCCCACTTTACGCCATCATACTTAAACAACTTGTCACTTTCAGTGATGGCCCAAATAACACCACCTAGCGCAACATCAATTTTTTTAATTTTTTCATTGCTAATGGCATAGTAACCTTCGAAACTATCGCTGACATCATTGAACTTCTTCAAAGTACCATCGCCATTCACGCAGTATGCATGTTCTACTGTAAATGAGCTTACATCCTGTGCGCCCCAGCAGCCCACAACCGATTGCCAGTCATAATTTTGGTATCGATATGCATTGCCATTTTCTCCAACCGCAAAAGTCGCTCCTTCATAATATGCATACCCTTTATCATCAGGTCCGGTACCAAAATGATAGTGAAAATATCCACCTGCTGTTGCAATGGCCTTTTGACCATGTGGCAATGGCTTTTCACGCCACAGCCCAGCTGAGTCATCTTTATGCACCCATGGCACGCCTAAGTGATCAATCGCGACTCGCACAGGTGAATTTATTTCTGCTTCAGCTTGCGCGTTGCCTGATAACGCCACGCCCAAAGTTGCAATCACAGCCAATGTTAAACTTGTAAGTTTCATTTCCTTATTCCTATGTTTATTGTTGCCTCGACTGGATAGTTACACAGATATAACAACTGTAATTGTACCCATATGCGTAATTCAGATACTTTTCTAACAAGTTTTGGGAATTATTCTTACCATTTTCTAGTACTCCAAATTATTGATTAGTTTCAACAATCAAAAACACTGCTGCACACAGATACATACAACAGTGCAATTTGAATAACCCTACTCACTTCGATGGTTAAAAGAAAAGCTCGCTTCAGGGATCACTTGTCCAGACTTGTCATGTGGCGTTGTGTAAAAGCTCACATTTAAGCTGTCGCTGCGATTATCGAGCTCAATATGGGCAAAGCCCCAGATAAAGCTTTTAGCCCAAATTAAGTCATATTCTGGATAACGTTTTTCTTGTTGCTGAGAAAATGGCGTGTGTGTACCACGCATTTTTGAGGCTGCTCCACTGATAATGAGTGGAAGTTTTGGCTTGTTGTTCCCCGGCATAACACGAGAGCAGTCATCTGTCAGTAACTCAAGATCATGCTCATGTCCTGCAATGTAGGCATCTGCATACTGACATAACTCAGGTAAAATCAGTCTTCTAAGTACATGGCCCTCATCATATTTAGTTCCACCAATAGACCACAAGATGTGATGTCCATACACAATCTTCCATTTTGCGGTTGATGTTTTCAGTCCCTTAGCAAGCCAAGCAAGTTGCTTATGGTCTTCACCATTGACCGGCGACTCATGTATTTCTATGTCCTCTACTTCCGCATGTCCGTGTGCCAGTGCCGTCGCAAGACCTTGCTCACTGCCATCTTTTGCCAGTGGAATTTCATAATAATGCTGCCCTGATAACAGCATATTAGTATCGAGCACAAAAAACTCTACGTCATTGCCTGTCTCACCCACTCTGTAACGGTAGTATCCCCGTTTATCCATATGAAAGTTAGGTTGATTAGCCATCCATTGCGTTTGCAGTTTTACGCCCTTTCGAGATGTCTTCCAATCATGATTGCCAAGTGCAGAGTACACCACCAGCTCTTTATTATTCTTAAATAGCGGCTTTAAGGGACCTAATATCAAATCATTCATGCGCTTTTGGTCATCTTTACCATCATTCGCATCCGCACCATCTGGGTAGATATTATCGCCAAGCTGAATACCAAACTCGCAAGCTTTGCGCTCACATAGTGTCGCCATTGCTTTACCAACAGCCGCAGCTCCGGTATCTTCTGTGGCGATTTCTGTGCCAGGATAAACGTAAATTGGCGCGTGATTAAATTCCTCTATTGGCCTGTGATCCTCTAACCAGTCAGCGCGTTCGGCTTCTATAAATTGCTGTTTGTTTTTAGGCTTTTTAATATGCTTAGTTTTTGGATAATCAGGGTGATATCCCCCATCACCAAAAGCCAAAAACGAAATAGAATCTTGAGCAGCCACATTAAATGAGCCACTGAGTAATAACGCAGATACTGCGAAGCAAGAGGTAGATAACTTCATACATTTTCGCTGCAAGGTTACCCAAGCAGCGCCATTGTTGTTTTTAGAAAATTAGAAAGAACTTAAGGTGATACCCAATTGATAGGCGCGGCCATAACTTTCATATTGATAGTTATAACGCTGCTCGCCGTGATACACGTAATACGGCTCATCCGTCAGGTTGACTGCATTAAAATAAACTTGGGTTTGCTCATCGATGAAATACTTCACACTGAGGTCTATTTGGTTATGGGCGTCTTGATACACTCGCGCATCATTTTCAGTCATAATGTAGAACTTACTTTTGTAGCTAGCACTGAGGCGGGCACTGATCTCGTCATTTTCATACCCAATCATCAGGTTTGCCACTGTGTCAGACTGATTTGGCAGACCCTCATCTGCATCAATAAAAGTGCCATTAGCTGAAATCATCAGGCCATTATCAAAGTTTTTCGTGTACGCCAGCTCAATGCCACTCAATTGGGCTTTGCCGCCATTTACCGATTGGATAACTTCTTCAAAACCATCCCACTTGCCATTGTCTTGCACTTGCTGCTTAGCAATAAAATTATCGATATTTTTGTGGAACAACCCCGCAGACATAATGCCAACCTTGCCGGGGTAATATTCAATTGAGAAATCAAGGTTGCTCGATTCATAAGGGTTTAAATCAGGGTTGCCAACCTCGCCTTTGCGTTCTACTTGAATACCATCGTCATCACTGGATGTTTCGCTCTCTAATAACTGAAAAGCTGCGGCATCACCAAAGCTTGGTCTTGCAATCGTATGTGTGTAGGCAAAACGCGTGATTAATTCATCCGAATAGGCATATCTAAGTGTCAGGTTTGGTAATAAATGATCGTAGCTTTTGCTGACATTCCATGGCGTAATTGCAACTTGTTCGCTGTCTTCAATCTCATTTTTGAGTAGCTCAACACGGCTCCCTGATGTCTCATAATCAGTATCTTCGTAGCGCAGCCCAGCAATAACATTTAAGTCATTAATGTCGATACTCGCCATCACATATGCAGCTGCTACGCGCTCTTCAGATGTATAGGATTTACCTTTGCTCTCAATGTCTGTTTCTAATTGATTAAGTGTGAAGTACGCTTGATTCTCTGCAAAAAAATGTCTTATGCCACTTCGCGACAAACCTGGTCCAAACTGGCCGAGATCGTACTCTGGATTGTCTGTTGCAAAGCGCATTGCCGTAACGTCATCAAAACCGTCATCATAAACGTTGGTATTCACAAGGTTGCGTTTTTCACGGTCGCTGTATTTAACACCGGCTTTTAACTGTGCATTGTGCCCTTTTATGACTAAATCTTTACTCACATCAAGTTTAAAACTGAGCGCGTCATCTTCGCTGAGGTTGTGTTCACTGACAATCTCATCTAATGCGAAATTACTTAGGTCATGGGCATTGTCCGAATGAGCGAGTGTTGGTGCGTCACCTAGACTGCCATAACCCAGAGTAAAACCTTCTCCCGCAAAATCGACATCTAATCGGTTAGGCTCAATTTCATCCGACTTTGAATAACCAAGGTTGTATTCCACAAACCAGCTTTGCAGTATGTGCTCCCCTCCCGCCACCAACGACAGAATACTTTGCTCTTCATATCTATCCTTGGTGTCTCTGTCCATTTCCGCGTCAGTGAAATATGCCGCACTTGAACTTGACTCTGCTTCGATGTACTTGCCTTTGTCATACTTATATTCGTTGCGAAGACGATATTCATCGTCCGAGAATTCACTATATAAAGTCCGCAAATAGTACTTATTGAATGTATTATGATGAAGGTCTAAGTTGAGCGCAGCACCTAGTCGTTCACGAGTCACTAGATAATGACGCTGCTCTATCTCTTCGGCACCATAAAATGCAGCATCTTCTCCTGTTGAGGCCTCTTCTTGTTCTAAAGCCATCCAACCCCCGTCCGTTTCCATATTATGCGATCCAAACTTTCGTTCGAACCAAGAAACGGCTGTCGCAACACCTAACTGCGTATCATTGGAAAGCGCAAAAATATCACTAAAACTCGCTGACAATTTAGGGCTAGATTCACTAACCTGTTCGTTATAAGAGCCTTGCGCCGTAAAGCTGTAACTTTGCCCTTGCCTGTCAAACGCGCTGAGGCTTTTTACATTGATGCTGCCACCAATCGCACTGGCGTCCATATCTGGCGTGACGGTTTTGCTCACTTCTAAGCTTTGAATAATTTCACTGGGGATCACATCCATTGCGACACTGCGTACACCCGCTTCAGGCGAAGGTACGTTGGCACCATTAATCGACACATTATTCAGCCCAGGATCGATACCGCGAATTCCGACAAAGCGCCCTTCACCTTGGTCGCGCTGAATATACATCCCCGGTAAACGCTGTAATGCTTCTGCTGCATTTTGATCAGGAAGCTGGCCAATGCCATCTGCACTCACCACAGACATAATACCGTCGGCATTTTTTTGTCGGTTAAATGCCCCTGCTTGTCCTGCGCGCTGGACAACCACAATGATATTATCCAAATCTTCTTGCACAGGCTTGAGCTTCACAGCCACTTGCGTTAGTTGGTCGTCATTGATTGTTATTATTTGAACGGAAGATTGAGCACCAATATAGGAGATTTCCAGCGTGTATTCCCCAGCGGGCAGTTTAGTAAACACAAAACGTCCATCTCGACTTGTACTGATGTGTTTATTTAACTCAACGAGTTTGACATGCGCGCCTTCAAAAAACGCTTTATTTTGTGTATCTCCTACTTGCCCTTGCAGTGTATTTGCATGTGTGCCACTTGCAAACACGCCCAATAGTAGCGCAATGGCTTGATAGGACTTTGAAAAAGGTAACGGTAGTGATTGTTTCATATTTATCTCTTACAGATTGTGTTGATTGATTACCCTAAAAATCGCAGCAACAATATCTGGACAATATGAATTATTTATTTCATCACTAAACCGAAGGTACTGATTTAGCTAGCTTTTAGATTAAAACACTGAGCATTTGAGCTAATTTCACCCTCTTAAATAAGCTCAAAACAATAAACTGAGACTCTTTTAGCCTTAAATTGCCATCAAAGTTAAAAAAACTGTCAAAGTAATGAGCTAAATTGACCCTGTTCAAGAAATTTCACTGCAATAACATAACAACAATAAACATTTTGCTCGGCATCAATTTATGGCTCACTTTATTACATCGATAAAACACATTCATTTATGGGCACTGCTTATCGTGTCTGTCACCATCACAATATTAATGGCAGTACACTTTGGTGAATTAAAACCTTACGCCCAATTCGAAATACTTGACGCAATTGGTGAAGGAGGACTTGCTGCCATGTCTTTAGTGTGGCTAGTTGCAACATTATTGAGCCGCCCACAAGGACGCGTTACGACGGCGCTTTCTTTTGGCCTAACCTTGATGCTGATTTCATTGCTCTTAGATTGCCTAGATGAGTTCTTTTCTTTTAACCACATCCATCCAACTCTCAGCTCACTTGAAGCTTTCCCCGCATTACTCGGTATGATTGTGATGAGCATTGCCATGTATTGGTGGTATCAAGAGCAAACTTTTTTAAACTTAACGTTATTAAGAAAAGAGCGACATTTTAGAGAGCATACCTTTACCGACTATGTGACTGGTTTATACAGTGCGCGCTACATGGAAAAGCAAATTGACGCGGAGGTTTCGCAGCTCATCGATGATGGTACTCGGTTCTGTGTCGCAATCTTAGACTTAAAAGCCTATAGCCAGTTTTGCTTTAAACACGGTATCACCAAAGGCGAGCTATTACTTCGCGACACAGGGCAATTGATCACCCTAAATATTCGTGGCTGCGATCTCACATGCCGTTACGCTGGGGATAAATTCATTGTCTTATACCCTGCGACTAAGCTCAGTACTGCCATAGACATCACAAACCGAGTGTGCACTGCCGCAAAAGTCCACCACCAGTACGATAAAAATCTCGTCACATTAAACCCGAGTACACTGCACTATGCGTGCATTGAAGTTTCACTTGCGATGCAAAGCGTGCAAATTTTTGAGCAGCTGATGGCTCAACTTGCTCACAATAAGCAGGCCTGTTAATGCCTTACTTTGAATCAAACAATCTAAGATTTAACAGTCATCAATTGTTAGAACCACTGGTTGAGCTGGCAAAGCAACGGGGAATACATCCAGACAAAGCGCTCAAAGGCACCAAGATATTTTACAAGGATTTCAAAAATCAAAACCACAACTCTAGTTATGCGCAACTAGAACAAATCATAGAAAACATTACAAAACACAATTTAAGTCAAGACATTAGCTTTGTGTTGGGTCAACACCTATTGCATAGTCTTTGTGCTAAATATGCATCGTATTTGTTTCATTGTATCGACTTGAAAGCGTTGCTGATAGCCTGTAAACAACTGGAAAATGACCTATTTCCCTACTTCAGCATACGTATGCTTAGAGAAGGGCAAGCTATTCATTTCTTTGTAAACCCCGCTGTCAGTGAGCCATCTCCTTGCACCTATCAGTTTTTACTCGAAGTTTGGCTTAGCCTTATAAATGGCTTTATCAAATGGCGATTCAATAATTTAGAGATACAATTTCAACTGCCCTACGGCACGCCTGCGCACATTGAACATTACCATGCGATGCAGGTTGGTACGCTATCATTTGGTCACCACGCCTGTACTGTCGAGATCCGAAAAACTGTACTTCAGGCACGGCAATACGATGCCGTTGCAGCTTTGCAAAGCAATCTAGTCACTTTGCAGCCCTGCACATCAATGGGCTTTTTATCTTATGCAGAAACGTTTTTGATCCATCACCCCAAAGCATGCTTAGAAGATCTCGCCAACCACTTTAAGATCAGCGAAGCAACAATGAAAAGAAAACTCAATCAACATAACAGTCAATTCAGTAGCTTAAAAGACAGAGTGCTTAGCCAGCAGGCCGCATTTTGTATTCAACAACAAGGTTACTCAAATGCACAGGTAGCAAAAGCACTCGCGTTTAACGATTTACCTAATTTTCGCCGAGCGTTTAAACGCTGGTTTGGTGTCACACCGTCAGAGCTTCGAAATACTTAGACAGTACCCGAATGTTGCCTATTCACAATGCCTCATGGAATGTTTATTGCTTATATTTCATACGCTCAATCTCATTTTAAGGATAAAAGATGACCAGTAACATTACAGCCAATTCTCCCCAAGCCCCAAGCGGACATCAAACTTTAAAAAACCGCCAAGCCGTGACTGAATCGAGCTCAGTCCATAGTGCTCATACAGATACTCATAATAATATACGCAGTAGGCAATTTGATTTTTCTAATATGACATTAGAAGAGCAATCAAATGCTGCTGAGGCGCTTTATCAGCAAGGCGTGTTAAGCCTTGGCGAGGTTGCATTTTTAACTGGGCGATACAATTTAATTAAACATGATGGTGAGCTCGGCGGGACGACGCTTGCACAAGCAAAAGCTGAAAAGTTCGATGTGATAGGTCAATTAAAAGAAAACTTATCCACCGTTAAAAGTCAGGGCGCAGCAACACAAGATGTGGTCAGAAATTATGAAACTATGATCAACAAACTTGAAGTATATCAGTTCGGCTTTCATGCCAGCGCATAATTAATAATTTTGGTAATTCAAACATATGAAATGAAAAAAGCCGCGGCATAATGCACACGGCTTCAACAACCAGAATAGGTTACAGAGCTTGTTCTAGCTCAGGTAATACGTCAAATAAGTCGGCGACTAGGCCATAGTCAGCAACTTGGAAAATCGGTGCTTCTGGATCTTTGTTGATGGCTACAATGACTTTAGAGTCTTTCATACCAGCAAGATGCTGAATAGCACCGCTAATGCCCACCGCAATGTACAGATCTGGCGCGACAATCTTACCTGTCTGACCGACTTGCATATCATTTGGTACAAAGCCAGCATCCACTGCAGCACGAGATGCACCAATTGCTGCACCTAGCTTGTCAGCAACACCGTTTAATAGTGCAAAGTTATCGCCGTTTTGCATACCGCGACCACCTGAGATAATCACAGGTGCAGCAGTTAATTCTGGGCGCTCTGATTCAGTTTGCTCAGCACCAACAAAACTGCTTAGGCTGTTCGCTGCGCCATTTGATAGTGACTCTACTGACACAGGGCCCTGCTCGCCCGCAGCATCAAATGCGCTTGCACGAACAGTGATAACTTTTTGTGACTCAAGCGATTTAACCGTCGCAATGGCGTTACCCGCATAAATTGGGCGCTTAAAGGTGTCTGCATCTACTACGTCGACAATTTCAGAAATTTGTGATTTATCCAGTAGTGCCGCAACACGAGGTAAAATGTTTTTACCCGTTGTAGAAGCACTCGCTAAGATATGGCTGTAACCACCAGCCAACTCAACCACTAAATCAGCAGTGTTCTCAGCCAATTGGTGCTCAAAATTCGCATCGTCTACTAATTTCACTGACGTGACGCCAGCAATACCAGCAACAGAGTCTGCCGCAGCAGCCACATTGCTACCCGCGACTAATACATCAACATCACCACCAATTTTAACAGCCGCAGTGATCACTTTTGCGGTTTCTGGCTTCAATACGCCATTTTCATGTTCTGCAATAACTAATACGCTCATGAGATCACCTTTGCTTCTGTCTTAAGTTTTGTTACTAGCTCTTCAACGCTCTCTACAATGACACCTGCTTCACGCTTAGCAGGCTCATCGACTCTAACAAGCTCAACACGAGGTGTTAAATCTACACCTAATGAGTCTGCTGCAATAACATCTAGCGGCTTACGCTTAGCTTTCATGATGTTAGGCAGTGTTGCATAACGTGGTTCGTTTAAGCGAAGATCCGTGGTTACAATCGCAGGTAACGCTAGTGAGACAGTTTGTAGACCACCGTCTACTTCACGAGTTACCACAGCGTTTGAGCCTTCAATAACAAGCTTAGATGCAAACGTACCTTGACCACGTTTAGTCAATGCACCTAGCATTTGTCCAGTTTGGTTGTTATCAGCATCAATTGACTGCTTACCAAGAATGACCAATTCAGGGTTTTCTTGTTCTACTAATTTAGCCAGTAATTTAGCAACATGAAGAGATTCTAATGTTGCATCTGTTTCGATGTGGATTGCCTTGTCAGCACCAAGTGCCAGCGCAGTACGAAGTTGTTCTTGGCAAGCTTTATCACCGATAGATACGGCAATTACTTCAGTTGCACTACCTGCTTCTTTTAATCTAATCGCTTCTTCTACTGCGATTTCGCAAAACGGGTTCATGGCCATCTTTACATTTGTAAGATCAACATCGCTGTTATCTGCCTTGACTCTCGCTTTGACGTTGTAGTCAATCACGCGTTTGATTGGTACAAGTACTTTCATGGTTACTCCATCATCTGGTTATTTGTATAGCTGACGCGTACGTCAATGAAACAATTTGATGAAACCAGCCTACTTCCTGTTGACGTAAACGTCAACCTAAAATAACCTTAGCTTAACGTAAAAAGAACTTAACTCGAGTTTAAGTTAATCTACCGTCAATGTATACGAGGTAAAAATGGTCGAACGTGAAACCATGGAATTTGATGTCGTCATAGTGGGGGCGGGCCCTGCGGGTCTATCATGCGCTATTCGACTTGCTCAACAAGCACAGCAAAAAGAACAAGAACTCATGATCTGTGTGGTAGAAAAAGGCTCTGAAGTGGGTGCGCATATTTTGTCCGGTGCGGTATTCGAAACCAAAGCACTCGATGAACTCATCCCTGATTGGGCACAAAAAGGGGCACCAGTTACTACCAAAGTCACTGAAGACGAAATCTACCTATTCAAAGATGAGCAAAACGCGACAAACTTGCCGCACATGGTGGTGCCAAAAACATTTAAAAACGACGGTAACTACATCGTTTCTATGGGTAATGTCTGTCGTTGGTTAGCGGAACAGGCTGAAGAGCTCGGCGTAGAGATCTTCCCAGGATTTAGTGCCCACTCTTTAATCATCGAAGACAAAGAAGTAAAAGGCATTGTCACAGGTGACATGGGCTTAGATAGAGATGGCCAACCAAAAGACACTTATATGCCAGGTATGGAGCTTAGAGCCAAGTACACAGTATTTGCAGAAGGTTGCCGAGGACATCTTGGTAAACAGCTAATCAAAGAGTTTGAGCTAGATAAAGATGCGACACCTCAGCACTACGGTATTGGCTTTAAAGAAATTTGGCAAATAGACCCTGAAAAACACAAAGAAGGGACTGTCGTGCATGGTACAGGCTGGCCTCTTGATAACGAGACACATGGTGGCTCGTTTATGTATCATGCCGAAAATAACCAAGTTGTGGTGGGTCTTATTATCGACCTGAACTACAAAAATCCATATCTTAGCCCCTTTGATGAATTTCAACGCATGAAACACCACCCTGTTTTTAAGCAAACACTTGAAGGCGGCGAGCGTATTTCATACGGTGCTAGAGCCATTGCCAAAGGTGGCTTACATGCTTTACCAAAAATGCACTTCCCAGGTGGTTTATTGATCGGTTGTGATGCGGGGACTTTGAACTTTGCAAAGATCAAGGGTAATCACACTGCAATGAAATCAGGGATCATTGGCGCAGACACCATTATCGAAGCACTCTCACAAGAAGATGCGAAAGCAGATTTACACAGCTTCGATGATAAGTTTAAAGCCAGCTGGCTACACGAAGAGTTATATCAGTCTCGTAATTTTGGCCCTGCCATGCACAAGTTAGGCCGCTACTTAGGCGGTGCTTACAACATGATTGACCAAAACTTTTTCTCCGGCGCTTTACCGTTCACCATCAAAGACATCAGCAAGGATTATGAGTCATTAAGACTTGCAAAAGATGCAACAGAAATCACTTATCCAAAACCAGATGGCAAACTCAGCTTTGACAAACTCTCTTCGGTGTTTTTATCTAATACCAACCATGAAGAAGTGCAACCATGCCACCTGCAGTTAACAGATAGCACGATCCCTATTTCAGTGAACCTTGAGCAGTACGCTGAGCCTGCACAGCGCTATTGCCCTGCCGGTGTTTACGAAGTAAATGAAAATGAAGAAGGTGAGAAACAGTTTGTTATCAATGCACAAAACTGCATTCACTGTAAGACCTGCGATATCAAAGATCCCAGTCAAAACATTACTTGGGTAACCCCTGAAGGCGCAGGCGGTCCCAACTACCCGAATATGTAAAACCAACCAATTATTTACATATCCTAAATTGCAAGGGGCGAAATGCCCCTTTTTTTCTATACTTACCTCAGACTCAAAAAATGATGAGGTAGACATGGCCAACCAATCAGAAGTGATTTTCAGATTTTTAGCTGAACCAACCGATGTCAACTTTGGTGGGAAAGTACACGGTGGTGTTGTTATGAAGTGGATAGATCAAGCTGGTTATGCCTGTGCTGCTGGCTGGAGCGGTGCTTACTGCGTAACCGTATCCGTGGCAGGCGTCCGCTTTCACAGGCCTATTTTAGTTGGTCAAATTGTTGAGGTGTCTGCAAAAATTGCGCATACCGGCAAAACCAGTATGCAAATTTTTATTCAGGTTCGTTGCGGCGATCCGCAAAAGCAACACATGGTCGAAACCAACCACTGCATCATTAGCTTTATCGCGATGGATCAAGCAGGTTACCCTATCCCAGTTTCAAAGTTTGTTGCTCAAACACCAGAGCAAAAAGCACTAGAGCAATATGCCATCAAAATGAAAGACATTGCGATTCAAACAGAATCCTTACTGCAAGCTACATTCGACCAAGATGAATAGTCAAAATGAGCAATGGCAATTGCTCATTTATTTAGAGGTTAGCTAACTAACTGACGTTGTAACGACTTAAGCTCGCTCAGTGAACGTACGATATAGAGTTGTTTGTCACTGGCGATGTTTTTTAAGTTCTGTTCAAACTCATCATTCCAAAACTGTCGTGATAGTTTTAAATAATGATATGACTGACGTGTGCCCTGTATAATCGAACACCCTTGTGGCCACCCTTCTGGGGTTTTAATTAAGCCCTTAATTGCGCGTTTTGTCACAAGCCAATAGCTCAACCAATAGGGTAAGTCGATATAAATAAGAGTATCAGCGTGAGCTAGGCGCTGCTTGAAAGAACTCAGCGGACCCAGCCCCTCTAAAATCCAGCTAGATTGCTGTAAAATTTTGTCGTGGTTGTCATCAAACTGCGTTCGTGAGACTTGGCTGCCATCTTGATTAAACACCATGATATCTAACTGATGCAGAGGTAAGTCTACCTGTTTTGCTAAATATTTACTAAAGGTCGATTTGCCACTGCCTGGCTTGCCAAATACGGCGACTTTTTTCATTTATTTTCCTTAATAATTTGTCTCCCAATACCGCATAAAAAAACCCGCCGTATTGGGCGGGTTTGATAAAATCTTTGCACATCAAATCCCACCATTCCTATGGAATGATGATAATAATGTGTCGAATATTCTGATTAATTATTTTGTGCATTTTATCAGCATATCTGTACCTGTATTTTTTGTCAAAACTGTTTTTTATCTACAGGTACTTTTCCATCAAAATTAGAGGTTTTCCTTGATGCAGCGAAGTATTAAACTGTTTGTAACCCAATTTATTATAGATATGTAATCCGCGTTGGTTTGACTCAAACACGTCCAGCCAGATCCTTTGAGTATCAAACTGCGCCATGCAGTACTGTTCCATTTGTACAATCGCTTGCTGTCCAATTCCACGAAATTTGCTATCGACAACAATTCGTCTAAATTCAACTTCTCTGTTGGCTTGTCGCGCTAAGATGATAAATCCGGATAAAGCATTATGCGATAATATCGATAAGTAAATGACATCCTGCTTGTGCATTTCAGTTTGATGTTGCGCTTTTGTATAAGGGATAATGAATTTTGAGGTATCACTGCGTCGCTCCATCTCGATGAAGGCATCAATATGTTCGGCGATAGAGGGGATGAGTTTAAGCATTTTTTTGCTACTGAATTTTTATTCGTATGTAAATTAAGAGAGCATTACAGCTTAAAGAGGAACCTAAGCCCCTCTTAACCATTTCATCAGCACTATTTGCGTACTGCAATCGCTTCAATTTCGATGTTTACATCTTTTGGCAAGCGTGCAACCTCAACACACGAACGCGCTGGGTAGTTAGCAACTTGATGCTCATCGAAGAAATTACCGTACACCTCGTTAACTGTACCAAAGTCATTTAGATCTTTAACGAATACAGTAAGCTTTACAATATCTGCAACACTCAAGCCCGAAGACTCAACCACTGCTTTGACATTCTCAAGTGATTGTCTTGCTTGATCAGCAATGGCTTCAGGTACTTCACCTGTCGCTGGGTTTACTGGTATCTGACCAGAAGTCATCACCATGTTTCCTAAGTCAACCCCTTGAACATATGGGCCAATTGCCGCAGGCGCAGATTCTGTATGCAAAACTTTAGTCATTTTAATTTCCATTTCAGGTTAGTGGATAAACTGCGCTTATAGTCTCCGCCTTTTGGATTTTTTTCAAGTGCTTGAGGAAGGTTTGTGGGCTAGTTATAACCAATTAAATCGCTTTGCTATGCCAGCTTAAGTACCAGATCCGTGAGTAGTTCAGGTGTAAATGGCTTTGATATATAACCGTTTACACCTAACTCTTTCATCTCAAGTATTTTTTCTGGCGTGGTATCACCAGTGAGCATGATCA
Source organism: Pseudoalteromonas sp. MMG033 (assembly GCF_057197785.1). Lineage (NCBI taxonomy): Bacteria > Pseudomonadati > Pseudomonadota > Gammaproteobacteria > Alteromonadales > Pseudoalteromonadaceae > Pseudoalteromonas > Pseudoalteromonas sp. MMG033. The sequence goes on along the minus strand of NZ_CM170070.1, from coordinate 3,498,091 downwards.
CTTTCGTATGACGACAGGCCGGATTTTTCTTCATCCTTTTGATGAGCTCCAAGCCATTAATTTTTGGCATATTCCAGTCAGTTACAATTAAATCGTAACACTTAGCCGACATGGCTTTGAGTGCCTCTTCACCATTGGATGCCTGTGTTAGTTCTTTAAATCCTCGTTCTTGCAGGCTTTCACTGATAAGCTCTCTCATAAAGTAGGTATCATCTACGATCAAAATCTTCATGGCCTTCCTTACTGTTGTCATTTTGTGCATACCACAAATTGATGCTAGTAACAGCTCGCAATAATTGCAAAGCAAGACACCCTATTTAACTGTGTTTGAACGCATTTTGTTCAACCTGCTTTATCAAGCTCCAATTAAGTGTCGTGATGTGAGCCCTGCTAAACTAGCCAATTTGAAATCTGCTTGTGCAAATTGCACACAGTTAAATTGAGCGCTTGAAGGCACTGCTAATGTGCGCATATTTGCAGCCTTTGCGGCAAGCAACCCTGTGACAGAATCCTCCACTGCTAAGCATTTCTCTGGAGTAACGTTGAGCTTTGCCGCAGCACTCAAGTAGACATCTGGGCTGGGCTTACCTGACAGCTCGTCCTCTGATGAGCAGCAAACGGAAAAATAATGTGCAATATTGAGGACATTTAACACCTCAGGAATTAGCCTCTCTGGCGCATTAGTCGCAAGACCAATCTTAATCTGCTTTTCACTTAAATAAGCCAAAGCCTCATGCACACCAGATAATGCCTTACCTTTTTGTAAAATAAGTTCCGCTACACAAGAGACGACGTTATCAGCGGCTTGTGAAATAGAAGGTCCATTCCATGGAGATTGCTGATACCAAAACTCAGCAGCTCCAATGGTTGTCATTGACGCAGTATTGGCTGCCAAATCATCTGTCACATCCACACCTAAACTTGTAAATACCAGCTTCTCAGCTTCTTGCCACATGGGCTCGGAATCAATTAAGGTGCCATCCATGTCAAAAATTACCGCTTCTATCATAGCTTCTCCAATGCAAAAACCACTTCAAATTCTTCACATACAATAGGCATATCAGGCTTAGGCACAAATGCAGTCCCCGCTAATTCCCGATGATAATATGCCCAGTGTACACGCTGCCAATAAGCAAGTGACTTATCGCCCTCTCCTTCTATTTGCGCATAAGCTTCACTGATCTGATTGAATGGGGTAACAGACACTTTGGTTGTTTTTATAATGCATTGAGCTTCACCTTGGTAGTTTGTCACTACATTTAAATCTCCTACTTGTGGCAATGCTTCATCATTTGCTTCATACCACCATAAAGACGGTGACGTGGCCTTTTTCTCTCCTGAAAGTACCAAAGCGAGGCATGTATTTGCATCCATTTCGTTATCGCAAAAGTGCCAACTTTCGAGTTTCCGCTCTGGTAAGCCTTGATCATCAAAATAATGTTTACATATTTGAGCAACTGAAGGGTCTTGAGAATTATCAGCCAAACCATACTCCTGTTGGCAAATTAATGGATATGCACCAATAATAAAGACAGTCAAAGCGAGAATAAACAGCAAAAATCGCTTTTTGCTGTTACAAATTGATTATGCAAACTTATTTGCTAATGAGCGTGTTTCAACAAACGCCGTCTCCAGTGAGTTTTGATGGCGTAAATCCGCAAACTCTTGATACTCAGAGGCAATCTCAAATACTTGCTCACAGCCTAAGTACTTGGACAAGGTTTTAATATGCGGTGCTAAATGATTCATCGTCTCTCTTACTCCCCCTTTTTCGAAGCCAAACTCTCCACATGACGTAATTAGGACCAAGCTTTTCCCACTCAAGACCGGCTCTAGTGGAAAGTCACCTCGATTTAAGTCAAAGCTAAATGTTTCGTGGATCCGGACTATCTGATCAAACCATGCTTTTAATTGTGCGGGCATACCATAGTTATACATAGGGGTAGAAATAACGATGATATCGGCCACTTTCACTTCTTGAATTAATTGATCTGATATTGCCAGCTTCTGACGCTGTTGTTCACTGCGGCTCTGTTGTGGCGTAAATACGGCACCTAACCAATCCTGATCAGTAAAAGGTGGAGGGTTCATTCCCACGTCGCGGTGCTGATATGCTTTTATGGATGAGTTTTCTTTTAAGTTTTCGATAAAGCTGTGGGCTAAGCGTTTAGAGATTGAGTCATGGTTTGGGTTGTCGTTGACACGCTTTCTGATACTTGAGTCTATATGAAGTATTGAGTACATCGAGTTATATACCTATTGTTGCTGTTCTATGACTGCAATTTTGCTGTTTTTGCCATATCACGACAAATGAAAAGAACCCAGTTATAAATAAGTTTTACTCATGTATAATAAAAATAACTTTCGTTTTAGGAATAACCGATGACCAACGTTTCAATGCAAGCACTTAAGGTCTTTGACGCTGCAGCGCGCCACAATAGCTTTAAACTCGCAGCCGACGAGCTAAATCTCACGGCAACCAATGTGTCTCATCATATTAAAAACCTTGAAACGCGCTTGGGCATCGAACTATTCATTAGAAAAACACGAGAAGTCACGCTGACTAAAGCTGGGGCAGATTTGGCAAAAGCCACCAGTTCTGGATTTAGTACCATAGAGCGAGCGCTTCATCAGCTCGTAGAGCAAAGTAAATGCGTGGTGGTGCACACCACCTCGTCCTTTGCGGCCCAAATGCTGATCCCTGCCTTAAGAGGTTTTGCGAAATTAAACCCTGATATTGATGTATCGGTGATCACCGGCGAACATCTGGTTCATGATAATCAAGCTATTACCATTCGGTTTGGTGATATTAGCCACATTGAAACGCACCAAATTCTCTCAATTGAGCAATTTAACTTATATCTCAATCCAAACCTTGACGGCATAAATCCAAGTACTGTTTTTATGCCAAAGTGGAAAAATCAATCTCTTCCCGAAGCCCCCTGGTCAGCGTGGTTAAGTCAAAACCAGATGAATGATAAACAGCATGAACTTATCACTTATGACCAAGAACTCTATTGCATTCAAGAAGCCATTGCTGGCGCTGGTTGTGTTTTTGCCTCACACAGCTTAGTTAACATGCTTGAGCAAAACGGTGTATTAACTTGTTCAGCTCACCAACCTGTTTCCTCAAGCTTAGGATATTATTTGTCCTCGCAAGAAGTACGCTACAGCCAACAACAGCAAATCTTTGTTGACTGGCTTAAAAAGCAATTTATCTAAACATGTATTTATTTCTATGGTAGTAACTTCAAACAGGCAGATCTGTAAAACGCTTTATCATGCAAAATACAACCGAACTCAGCGCGTACTATCATGCCTTCAAAAAAAGTCAGTAGCATCTCGGCATGTTTTTGTGCATTAACTTGATTTTCACCCAGAGCACGAATAAACAAGGACAACAGCCATGCTTTATGATCGACGGCAATTTCACTTGGTTTTTGCTTTGTGCATTTAAATTCTGATTGGGCATGCATAAACATACACCCCTTAAACTGCGGCGAACCAAACCAATCAAAATGCCAATCGAGAATGGCTGAGATTTTATCCTTCGGACAGTCATGAGCACTGACAACCTCATCTAGCATTTGCTCAAAGCGCACATGCCGCCTATGCAACACGGCCTCCACTAAACCAAGCTTATCGCCAAAGCGGCGATACAAGGTGGTTTTGGACACTTTGGCTTCATCTCTTATTAGGTCAACACCAACCACGTTAAACCCATGCTGGTTAAATAAGTCTTCTGCCACATCCAAAATATGCTGCTGTATATCCATGTTTTTTTTTGCCAAAAAATTACTTGTCTGAAAGTGTACAAATCTGTACTCTTTTTAGCAAGCGGTGTACAGGTTTGTACACTTTTAAAATTGCAGCGCTAATATAAGGAGATAAAATGAGTAGATTAACTGATATCACAAAAGGTTTTATGGGTGGTTTTTTGGGAGTTTGGGGATTAGGTATGCTCTCTTCGTTGGTGCATCACCCGATCTTAATGGCCCCATATGGCGCCACATGTGTATTACTCTTTGCGGTTCCTCACTCCCCGTTATCAAGGCCAAAAAATGTCATCGGCGGGCATTGCCTTTCAGCTACCATCGGCTTGATCATGTTATTTTTACTTGGCTCAAGCCTTTTATCCATGGCTATTGGTGTTGGGTTAGCAATTGCCCTAATGCAGCTGTTCAAGGTGGTTCATCCGCCAGCAGGCGCTACCCCACTTGTCATCATCATGGCTGGCAATACACACATCGACTTTTTATTGTTTCCGGTTTTGAGCGGCTGCTTATTCTTGGTTGCACTGGCCAGCCTTTTGAATTTAACGTACGTCAAATGGCAAAAGACGACATGCTCAACAGAAACCATCATTAAATAAAATTTTCTTTAAACACTGGATAATATGTATCAATAAACACACAATAAAACTTCGATAAAATCCAAGCGCTTTTTTAACGCTTCATCGCTTAAATCGACTAACACGCTAACAACAGGAATTTTTATGTTTGAGTCTTTTAATCCAACACCACGTATATTAATGGGTCCAGGCCCCTCTAATGTATCTCCGAGAGTTTTAGGCGCCCTATCTAGGCCAACTATTGGTCATTTAGACCCGCAATTCATCGGCTTAATGGACGAGATAAAACAGCTCCTGCAATATGCATTTAACACACGAAATGCCTTTACTATTGCCCTATCTGCGCCGGGTTCTGCGGGAATGGAAGCCTGTATAGTGAATCTCATCGAGCCCGGTGATAAAGTCATTGTGTGTATTAATGGTGTATTCGGTGGTCGTTTAAAAGAAAACATAGAACGCGTAGGTGCCAAAGCCATTGTTGTCGAAGATAAATGGGGTCACCCAGTCTCAATTGACAAAGTGAGTGACGCCTTCAAAGCGACCCCTGATGCAAAAGCTTTGGCGTTTGTGCACGCAGAAACCTCAACAGGTGCCCGCAGTGATGCAAAAAGCTTATGCCAAATTGCACAGCAATATAACGCACTAAGCATCGTGGATGCTGTTACTTCTCTTGGCGGCAGCGAGCTTAGAGTTGATGAATGGGGTATTGACGCCATCTATTCAGGTTCTCAAAAGTGTTTATCATGCGTACCGGGGATCTCGCCTGTCAGCTTCAGTGAAAAAGCCGTTGAAGTACTTAAATCTCGTCAAAGCAAGGTACAAAGCTGGTTTTTAGATCAATCCTTGGTAATGGATTATTGGTCTGGAGAAGGTAAACGCAGTTACCATCACACGGCTCCGATTAACTCATTGTATGCGCTACATGAATCCTTACTTATGCTCAAGCAAGAAGGACTAGAAAACGCATGGCTACGCCACCAAAGGTTGCATGAGAAACTTCGTCATGGCCTTGAAAAGCTCGGCATTGAGTTTTTGGTTGATGAAACACACCGTCTGCCTCAGCTCAATTCTGTATTAGTGCCTGATGGGGTTGATGATGCGCACGTCAGATCAACTTTATTAAGTAAATACAATCTAGAAATCGGCGCAGGGCTTGGCCAACTTGCAGGAAAAACATGGCGCATAGGTCTGATGGGCAGCACAGCCAATGAGCAAAACGTGGCCTTATTACTTGCAGCCTTAGAAGATACCATCAAGTAAAAATATCTTGCAGGGACAGCCACTGTCCCTGCACTTTAGCTAGTTACTTCCGCGCATACAACACGCCCAAAAAGTGTAGACCAATCAGCCACCACAGAGTGTCAATGAGCATTAAATGAATGTCTAGCATTTTGGCATAAAAGCGTCCGTCACTACTAATCGCATCAGAAAGTTGCACACCAAATAATTGAATAACCACTTCGGCGTTTATCGCCATACCCAACCCAGTGATCACCAACCCAGATAAGATTAAATAAAAACATGCATGTACGCTTTTTACTAATCCCAAATGGAATGAATTGCGCATGGGTTGACGAGGAAGCCTGCTTGCGAACAACTTTTCCCAGCCAAGTCGTGCCAAAATTAAACCAAATACGCCCAGCGCCATTAATGCATGCGTTTCAATCGCATCTTGACGGTGCAGCGCCTGACCTTTTATACGGTAATCGATATTGTGAATTTGCGTGCCCATATTCATTAAAATAAATAGGATCAAAAAAGCGGCAAACCAGTGAAGGGAACGGTCGATAAGATAGTGCTTATTCTTCATAAAATAATCCTTTATTTCTTAGACAAGACCCTATTTATATTAGCGGCAAGAAATAAAGTTTCAATATTTTCTGAAAGAACAAAAGAGGGCTCGTTATGAGCCACTCTGGACGATTGCTAATCGTTACGGATTGACGCTACAGTCTGTGAGTTTTATCCAAGCTTCTGGATTTTGATCAGGTGACTCTTGAGTCCACCAGCTCGCCTTGTAAATTGCTTGTTTGAATGTAACTTGGTTATCTCTCACATAGGTGTTGCCAGCTTCAAATTCAGGCGCTCTGCATAGCGGTGACAGTGCGCCAAAAAAACCTGTAATTGTATCAAGTTTTAAATTTGATGCTGTCCCATAATCAACCCCTTCGGCTATGGTGACAGCACCATCAAATGCTGAAATATGCCAGTTAAATCTTATATTTGTACTTTCAACACTGCCATGTATTTCAACATTTGACACCAAAGTGGCATCAAAAGGCCAGAGTCCGAAGTCACGCATTTGCCCCTGAAAACCACCAATCCAACTGCTGACGCTTTGTGCATTGTTAACCAAAAACCCTGCCGTAGTCGGATCTTGGTAACGAAAGCCGGGGTTAGTTGCACGTTCTAACTTACTCACTCGTTCACTTTCTTCATAGGTATTCCAGGTACTCATATAAGTCAGTACATTCTGTTTAACCTGCTCTACTTGTGCTGTTGTTAATGGCTCAGCGCTCACATTAAAACTTAAAAAGCTCGAACCTAATAAAACTAAACCTGCTTGAATAGATTTCATGATGACTCCTAGTCGTTGTATTTATCACCTTTTTAGTTTTAAAGCGCCGCAAGCAAAATTATTCCATCTTGATAAAAGAGGAAATCTTTGAATTAATATCGATATCTATCAGTTAATTACACATGTCAATTTAGTTAAATTGACAGCTCAGAACGTGCATTACACACGCTCACTAAGGATAAGTTGATTATGTGGCTTGAACTACAACAAGAGTTTTATCTCGTATCGTGTTTATTAACATTATTTTGTGCAGGCCAAATGCAAAGATTCGAGCGTAGCTTTAATACCCGTTTGCCACTTTTGACCTTAGCGAATTGTGCTTTATTGCTGATCCCATTCACCAGCTATCTTCAAATTAAGTTTAATATTCATACACCTTTACTTTCCCAGTTAGCCAACAACTGTATCTTATTATTTTGTGGGCTTGCTTACTTGTTCTATCGATATAAGGTAACACCCAAGCTCAATACAATCTTGCTACATTGCACGCCTTTTTTTGCTTTTCTAATAGTCAAACTCGCCGACTTTCATACTCAAACAGCGCTCATGTATGTTGTCTATTTTGGCTTGATGTTCAGCTATGTAACGGCGATCTGGCATAGCCAAGGTGTAGCAAACGAAAAAACGTTAAAGAAAAGTAAGTTATTGCTGTACTGGGTCGTGTTTGTAGTTACACTCAATGGCGGTGTTGCCATCGCATTTTTAAGTAAATCAACATTGACTTACCCTCTTTGGCTACTATTGAATACCAGTGTTTGTGTTTATTTACTGGCATGTTCTTTCACTGCGGTCTATCGCATCAAGCAAACTCACCTTGCTGGAACAGTTAGTGCACCAATATTAGAAAAGCAGCTGCAACTAAGCCCATCGATTGCCCAAAGCTGCATCGATGAGCTCAAACAGTTACTTGAAGAAGAACAAGTATTTTTAGACAACCAATTGACGCTTGCACAGCTTGCAGACCAGCTTGGACTGACTCAACATCAAACCTCAGAGCTGCTCAATGAGCATATGAACAAGAGCTTTTATACATTACTCAATGAGCATAGAATCCATTTCGCTTGTGAGCTACTCAAAAAAAGTACAACAAGGAATAACATCACTCAAATCGCTCTTGATAGCGGTTTTAATAATAAAAGTTCTTTTTATACGGAATTTAAAAAGCAACTGGGCACTACCCCGAGTAAGTGGCGGGCTCAATATGCATAAACAGCTTTCATAGTTATACAACAGGATAAGTCACTGCTCTCAAACTACCCCTTTAATTAAGTGAGGATTCATTCATGCTAAGTAAGTTATTGCTTAGTGGCACTTTATTTACATGAATGAGTAAAAAGGAAATTGAGTCGTGAAACGTTACGCTGCTTATGTCGCACTTATACTTACAATAATCTGTATTGCTCCTGTGTTTATGCCAACAACGCTATGTGGCCCACCACCACAGTTAAAAATCCAATCAGATGTCGCAGTGATAGGCAAAATATTAACTTTAAACGACAAGACACTTAAACAGTATACGAGTCGCGCCGACAACATAACACAATACAAAAACACACTCACCAATACGTTAAATGATTCTCCACTCGATCCATGGGGTAAACCATACGGCTTTGAATATTTAGGAAGTGAACCTAAATCTTTTATCATTTGGAGTATGGGTTCAATTGACTCAGAGGAAGGTTTGATTATGTATTTATTCAAAGAAGAAGGTAACACCTACAAAGTATCACCACTAACAAGGCAAAGTGATGAATAGTACATATCTGGAGAGTAACCATTGAGCAAGCCCATTGTCGCGTTATTAATGTTAGTTCCTTTATTGCTGTTAGTATTAATATATCAACCAACAATACATTGTTATCCGCTATCCCCAGAAAGAGCAGCTCAGCTGGATATCCAACAATTAGGCACTGCCGCTGCCTTATATAGCAGCCTTTTAAAACATGATATTAGTCAAATCAAAGAACTACACGCCCTTGAGCAAACAACCCCTAAACTAATCGATAATGTCCCCCTAGACCCTTGGGGTAAACCCTACCATTTCAGATTTTTAGGAGGACAAGCTGAGGCTTTTATTATTTGGAGTACAGGCTCTTTGGACTCAGAGGCGGGCTTGATAATGTTCACCTTTACAAAAGTGAATGGCGACTATAAAGCCGCTAGATTACAAAGTGCCGAGCAACATACACTGCTCAATGTTTTAAGAGGTGAAAACTGAAAAGCATTAGCCTCTTGCTGACTCTGTCGCCGCGCACACATAAGCCCAAGCTTGCTGACCTGATTGAAACTGCCCTGCTATCCTAACGTATTCATCCACCTCATACTCATCAGCCTGAGCAAGCTCCTCTGGGGTGATTTCAAATACCGTGCCCTCAACAATATCTAACTCGTAGCCTGTGTATTTCAAAATCGGATGTATGTCTTTACCACTGGTTTTAATCACCTCTGCATCGGTAATTTTAACCTCAGATAGCACATAGCCAACAAGCTGATCTTTTTCGCCTTTTAGCTTACGGCCAAACGTTTCAATTTGAACATGTTCTAACTGCAATGTGCCATATGAAAACAACTTTTCCATTTTTAGCCTCTCCAATTGAGTAAAGTAAACGATTAGGATCTGAAACTTATCTCGCAGAGTTCTAAAGTGCAAGCTTCTGATTAAATTAATAAATAATTAAATATGGTGGGTTTTGTAGCGGGTTTTAAAAGCATTACTTTATCAATCACGCTAACCACAAAACTTGGGTAGCGTGATTGCGATGCGACTGGAAATAAAACAGCCTTAAATAATCGTCTTACGGCTTCTAAGTAAGCATTTTTCGTCTTTACTACACTCTAGTTTAGTGTTGATCAACTCTTCATACTTATCGACAAAGTAGTCTTTCGTTTCAACCGAAGCATCTTTAAAGCTGATAAACGAACCATGAGTTTGCGGAATATCATAGCTGCGGCATGACTCAATCCAGTCTTGCGCTCTATTTTCATAAAAACGCGTGGCAATTTCTTTCTCTTTGCTCACTGGCTTATCTTTGTCAGGTTGATCCCACCATGCTTGATATTGAATGGTGAAAGGTCTGTCTTGATAAGGAAATGCACATGATACTCTTTCACTTAATGGGGCTTTGAACTTATTTGTGTAGAACGGCCCACTTATTGCGCCTAGCGTAATATAGGCCGATACCGTCGAGTCACTATTTTGATCAAAGAGCAACGTTGACTGTAAAGACATCACAAGCGCTTCTCGTCCTTGCTCATCCCAATCAGGGGTTGGCATTCTCGACGTAATTTTATGCGGTGCAGGACCATCAGGTTCAAGCTCAATACCAGTACTGCGATCCCAGCTATCAAAATTCAAAGCATAGCCATTTGCATTACTGGTACTTGAATGTACCTGAGTATCTACATTAACCTTTTTATACAGTTCCGACAGTGAATTAGCAGCAGTTAATTGTGAAGTTGCCCCACCAGTCAGGCCAACAATTTTTGCCCATGCAGCTAATAACGCATCACGCTCTTCGACTGTGCCACCAAAATGTCCATTCATTTGCCAATCTAGCACAGCATCTTTGCTGATTTCAGATGCACAGGCCACCGCTTTGGCGTCAACTTTTAAGTTAGTCCCAATTAAGTTCTGATTTTTATCGCTTGCAATTAAGTGCTCCCAGGCTGCAATAATGGTCGTTGCTTTAATATTTTTCAGTGCAGGTATCGTGTCACTTTTAATAACAAAACTTTGTGCGATTTCTGGCAGTTCGAATGGTTCAAAGAAAAACTCTGTGACTACACCGTAACTCAGCCCACCGCCACCGCGTAGGGCACTTAAAAGCTGACTATTATGAACAGACTGAGTTTTATTATGGTAAGTCGCGCTTTCGCCAAGGTATTCAACCGTGCCATCACCAAGCACAATCGTTGCACCCGTTAACCGCTCACAGCCCATACCATATCTGCGTGTCCAAGGCCCCCAACCGCCACCCATTGTGTAGCCAGCAATCGCTACTGTCATACAGGTTCCATGCGGGATCCCAAGGTTATGCGCATCAAGCACCTTTTTTATATCGACAAACTTTGCACCAGGCTGGATCCTGACTTGCGCTTTGTCATCACTTACCTCAACCGCATCCATGCATTGGAAATCAATCAGTACTTTTCCCGTAGCAACACACTCACCTTCGTGGTCATGGCCCCCAGATTTAACAGTAAGATCGATACCCTCCCCCTGCAAATACGCGATGAGCCCAGAAACCTTCTCAGTATTGGTCACATGGACTACCGCGCTTGGTACAAAATCAAATTTGCGATTAAATACTTTACGAGACTCGTTGTACTTACCATCTAACTCTTTTAATCCATCATTTGGATAAAACACATTACTCGTACCAACAATTGACTCAATATCATCTTTTTGGCATTGGGTTAAAAACATTGCGATGCTTCCTTTTATACGTGCTAATACAATGCCTTTATTGTGGGTGGAGGTATAAAATAAAACTATTACAGGTTGTTACAGCTATATTATATCTTGGTGGAATAAGGGGTAGGTTCATAGCCTACACAACATCGAAAATATGAATAGAAGTTGGAGTTGAAAAACCTATCAACTCCATAGCTTAATGACTCTAAAACTTATAGAGATAGCTAGTAACCCCTACCAGCTGTTTACTCATCACTCAGCTTTAACTTGAATGAGACCAATAAGGCCAACCCTGGGTGCCTTCTTTGCACTTGAACCTCTCCTTGCTGTGACAACACTAGTTCGCGGACAAGGGCCAAGCCAATCCCCGTCCCTTTGGTATTTCGCGTCAGTTCGCTGCTCCCTCGATAAAACAGCTCAAATATTTTGTCTTCTTGCTCTTTGCTTATGCCATTACCGTAATCTCGGATCTCCAATTGAACCATATTTTGATTTGTGGGGTGCCTGCAAAAAGTAAAATCAATTTTCTTTCTATCATTGTCATCTATGTTTGCTGATTCAAAAAACTTGATGGCATTGTCCGTGATATTTATCACCACTTGCGTAAACGCATCAGGCTCAATATACGCTAAAACAGACTCGGGCTCTGCAAATTCCATACAATGCACCTGTTTAAAACCATGCTTGTCAGTCAATGACGAAATTTTAGAATGAATAATGTTTTGTAATACTGTCAGCGGGACATATTCTGGCGCCACATTTTGCTGCTGACGCTCAAAAGCAGACAGCTGTAAAATGTTATCAATGAGCCTTGCTAGCCTATCACTCTCATCACAGATAAAATCAAAATACTCGCCTTGGTGCTCTGGCGAAGCCACCATGCCAGATTTAAGCATCTCGGAATACATCTTTATCGATGTTAAGGGCGTTTTCAGTTCATGGCTTACCGATGAAATAAAGTTAACCTTCTCTTCTGAAAGCGCAAGTTGCTTAACACTAAAGCGATAAAACCCATAGCAAGCAGAAACGATGGCGATGAATAAAATACCGTTAAAAATCAAGCTAAATATGGTTGATTCAGCTAGTGGCATAGGCTTTGATGTCACCGATAGTGTATAGTTTTTATATGGCCAATCCAGTCGAGTTTCATAGATAGGCTGTTGTATGTAACTACTTTCTACTGTTTTCGGCTGTGAGACTGTCGGTGTACTCTCTGAAGGAAGATATAAAAAGTGTGCATGGGGTAGCGTCTCATCCACAATCTTAAGCGTTGCCAAAATCGGTATATCAAACCGCCTATTCTCAAGTATATCCGTCACTTGCTGGTGCAAGTACGGGTCTCTTTTTACTACATACCCTTGCAGCACGGATTGTTCCAAAACAGAGACAACACGATAAAAGATGATATATTCAGGCAAGTCGAAGTTCACATCAAACTGATTTTTTTTAAGGTCTAGTCCAATATTCAACATGGCTTTAATCGATTTAGATTGAAATACAGTGCGATAAACAGATACAGCCATTTCGCGACGCGTAATAGCCTCTAAAGTTTGAATTTCATTGGAAGTGTCAGACAACTCGTCAACTGTAATTGCATTTGGCCAAATTGGAGAATTAAAATTGCCCTTATGATCAATTTGAAAATACCCCACAAGTCCCGTTATATTTTGTGACCCATCTAGCTGTGCTAAAGGTGAGACTACTTTTTGTGTTTGCTTAGTAACTGGGTTATGTACATAGCGATAATAGTTAAATGCATCAACCGGAATTTGATTGCTCACACTGGTCATCCGAAACAGCTTTCTGTTAATAACCCTGACTAAATTACTGGCTTCTTGTTGATACTCAGACAAGCGGTTTTTTTCCGCTTGCTGATAACTAATACAAAACAGTAAAGAGAGGGGGATGAGGAGCAGCAATAAGAGTAAAACCGCCGAAATCTGCAATCGTCTTAAACGCTCAGAATAATTAAGTAAGCGCTTATTTTTTATAAAAGTCATTTGTTATTCTTATAGTGTATAGAGCTGATATCCTTCACCTCTGTGGGTGATTAAGTGCTTCGGTGTTTTGGGGTCTATTTCTATTTTTTTACGAATTTTAGCGATATGAATATCTACCGTTCGCGTATCTATATCTTTGGTTTCTTTGTATCCCCAGACATCTTTTAGCAAATCATCTCGTGACACTAAACCGCCTTTGCGATTTAAATAAGCCAAAATCTCCGCTTCTCTGCGGGTATATTTCATCTCTTTTTGATAGGAGTTACCCGTCAATGACTGTAAGCACACGGAAACTTGCTCACTGAGCGAGATAACATCACCTTTTGCTGTCCACCCTGAGCGCCTAACTAATGCACTGACTCGTAAAACTAACTCTGACGTTGAAAAAGGTTTTGAGACATAATCGTCGGCGCCGAGGGTCAGCGCATTAATGATGTCTTCTTCTGCATTTTTTGCTGTGAGCATCATAATTGGTTGCGTGCGAGAATGAGCTCGAAGTGCATTGCAAATATCAAAGCCATTCATTGAAGGCAGCATAACATCGAGCAAAATACAGGTGTAATCACCGCAAAGCCCCTTATCTAAGCCTTCTTTTCCGTCAACGGCACTGTCTACGTCATAACCATGAAATACAAATAAATCCGTCAAGCCCCTTAAAATGCTTGGCTCATCTTCAACGATGAGCAGTTTTGGTTTAATGCTCAAACCACTTCCTTTTGTTGATGTAAAAATCGATGTGATCGCTGACCTTCTTTCTCATTAGTTTTTATAGATGGCTCAGCAACCCATTTCTGTGAACACGCAGTTTACCAGTTTTCACAAAGGTTTGAATGCAAACTTTTGTAAACTCTCAATGCCCTCGACTTTACTCATTCGCCGACTACTCCCTTAATATTTTATCTCATCAACAGCACAAATAAACGAGTGGGACATTGAATTTTAATGGATATAGTCGTCAACAACACCAAGCGAAATGGCCTGCCATTGATTATGGACACTTTGCTTGCAGCGACAACCATCGTCCATCAAAATGTTACAAAGCAATGTTTTCTAAACCAACCGAATTCTAAATATAGAAAGCAAGTTAATTAGTATAAAGCATGAATAAAAATAAATTTAATATTTTATTTTTAAATATTAAAACAAAACATTAAAGTGGAAAATATAATTTACAGGTTATACGAGCAGGTAATAAATTGATTAATCTGTACAGAAGGATAAAAAGAATAAACTTCAGAAAGTAGAGGATTGCTCCCCTACTACTTATTACACCTTATTAAGGTTGTTCGCACGTAGCTGCTGGGCACGAATAGTCGTTTCCTGTCCAGCAGTCACCACCCCAAGGACTTGTCCAGCGTCTTGCTAATTGATGACCACCAGCAACTTGAGGCGTCATTCCTGCCATAATAGCTTTATTTTCAGAAAGTTTTTTTACTGACTTTTTGTTAAGTTTTAATTTCATTTATTTTCCTTAATGAATTTTTAGGTATTGTTATTGGTATTTCCTTTCATCCACATCAGGTGGATATAAAAAAGTTACATATAAATTCAGTATAAGTAAACAGAAAAACCCATAATAAAAAAAGCACACTGTAACAAATCATGACAATTGAAACATTTTTAAATGAAATCAACCCTTATCAATAGCATTCTCCAACGCAAAAAACTTAAAACCATATTAACCAGATATATTTCTTGATGAAAAATTGATTAATTAAATGGAAAAAACAAACATATTTCTTGATAAAAAAAGCGATTAAGTAAATAGAAAAAAACGAATATAAGACTCTATTTTTTTAACATGTAGACACAAGCACACTGGCAGATAAGTGAGAGGAAGTAGTGCACCATTAGCATAGGTGCACTTAGAAGAAAGGTGTCAACTAGTTACTGCTTTGCCTAACTAATTGATCTAAAAAACGCACACCCCAGCCTTGAGAACCTTTCGGTGCCACCGCAATCGGCTGATTTAACCAATCAACACCCGCAATGTCCAAGTGTACCCATGGAATATCTTTATCTACAAACGTCGCGACGACTGCAGCACCGATACTTGCACCTGGGTTACCTGCACCTGAGTTTTTAATATCTGCAATATCTGACTTAATTTGCTTAAAGAAATTCGGATGCAGAGGCAGAGGCCAAACCGCTTCACCACTGGTTTCACCAACTTGCATCATATTTTGAGCAAGAGACCAGTCGCGCGTAACCATGGCCGCATACTCATCACTTAACGCTCTTGCGGCTGATCCTGTCAACGTCGCAATGTTAACCAGCATTCTAGGTTTAAATTCATCTTGTGCATAACGTACTGCATCGGCTAGTAACAAACGGCCTTCCGCATCCGTTGAGATGATCTCAATCGTCGTCCCTTGCATTGTTGTTAGTACATCCCCCGGACGAATAGCATCTTCCGCTGGCATATTTTCAGCTAGCGGCATCACACCGACAACATTGACATTTTCACCTCTGCTTGCCACAGCCAATAATGTACCGGCAACCGCTGCAGCACCAGACAAATCAGATTTCATCTGCCACATACCGCTGTTTTTCTTCAAACTGATACCACCAGTATCAAATGTGATCCCTTTACCCACCAATGCAATTGGCGCGTCTTTTTTGTTACCGCCACGGTAGTTGATCACCAACATGCGTGGTTCATGGATAGAACCCAAGCCAACACCTAAAATCGCGCCCATATTGCGCTTTTTCATTTCTCTGACTTTCATAACCTTGATATCAACGTTATCGATATCATCAAAAGCATCCTTTACTCTGTCTACAAAGCTCTGCGGATAAATTGATTTACCCGGCTCTGATGCCATATCACGGGTTAGATGTACGCCTTGTACCATGTACTGTAAATCGTCATTATATTTTTTAGTAGCTGCAGCAACGTTGTTACTATAAAGCACAAAGTTACGAGGTAAGGATTGCTTTGCCTGTGATTTATATTTGTCAAAGTGATAATCGCGAAGACCTGCACCCATTGCGACCCAAGCTGAAGGTGTTGCAACTTGAGTATTGAGCGCATCAGTAACGATCGCATACTGAGCATGGCCATTATCTGGTGTGCTCGCCGCTGCGTAGCCACCTAAGTCTTGCAGTTGAGCTTGTGTTAATGCATCAGAGCCAGTACCGATCACGGTAATTTGTGCAAAAGGCGCCAGACCATAAAACGTTTTCGTTTTACCAAACCCACTTTTAAAGCCTGCGCTCTCAATTGCGCCTTGCAATTGACCATTTGTTTTTGTGTTTACTTGCGCCGCAAGCCCGCTTAATGAATTCGCGTTATCAACAAAAATGATTAAACGCTTGTTTTGCGTTAAGTCGAGTTTAGAGAATTGAATATTAGGTAGCGCGTGCGCCATGCTTGCAGCCAACATAGTCAGCGCAGCAAGTGTAAATTTGATCATGCTATTAATCCGCTTAATTAAACCGATAACACTCAAAAGTGTCGCTTTGAGAGCCAAAACCTTAAGTAGACCTGAGTATAGTCAAGGTTTAAGCGGTATGAACTTTACCTCGTATGAGTGAATGTAACCATTTGTTATCGATGAATATAAGCAAAAATGCTGTGTATGGATTAAGACAATTAAATTGCTTTGTATTTTGTATGTGAGAGGACCTATATTAAAACTTTACTTTCAACATTATTCTAGGTCCCCTGATATAAGTTTATTCAAACAGCTCGGAGTTTTTCAAGCGACTGTGGTCATCAAACACTTCGCATGGTGCACCACCACCAACTACGCAACATGGTTGAAGCGATTCTGACGACTTTACCTTCCTACACAATAGCCCTGTGCCCAATGGTCCTGGTTTATCCAATATACAAGGTGTACAACTCGGCGCAAAACAAGCGCCATTTTGGAAATCTTCAAGAGAACAAAGTACAGCCTGGCGTGGGTTGATAAAATGCGCGTTTTCAAGCAGATCAGACGCATCATTAAGTGCTTTTCGCAGCGCTTTTACCGACAAATCTCCTTCTGAATCCTTGACTAAAGATTTGTATTTGGCCAAATAGCTAGGGTCGTTAAAATTTGATGCTAACAAATAGATAATCGCGGTATTTAAGCGCTTTTCTAGCTCCGCCTTTATCCGCGCTTCCTGTGTATTTATACCTTTTGCTGTCGTTTCTTGCCCGTTACTCGCTGCAAACATGGGCATAGCAATAAGAAACATTAAAGATAGTATAACTAGCTTCACTTTAGATAATCCTTTGATATATGTGTGTTCGACACGAAATTACGGACTTTCATAAGAAAAATCTATTACACAGCATTACTCTAAGAAGGCTTATGGAGTAGTCAAAGATCAGTTTCAACAAACATTTATAGCATATGAGTCAACCTCGAATAAATTTGCACAAACCCGACGCTGTAGACACTTGTTATGCATTAAAAAGTTTCATATATTGGCACAGCATTATCTAACCCAAGGAAAATAATAATGAAATCGGGTGCTCTACTTAAAGTGTTATCTTGTCTAACTCTGCTTGTGGCTTCTCAGGGCGAGGCCAATCAACAGAAACTTTTACCTCATGACGGCAAAGCCGATGACAGTTTTGGATTTAGCGTTGCTGTAGACGGTAAAACTGCTCTGATCGGTGCCTTTAAAGCGGATACAAAAACAATTCAAAATGCAGGGGCCGCCTACGTGTATGCACTCGGCAGCAACGGCTGGTACCAACAAGCAAAGTTAGTGGCAGAGCCTGCATTCAGCGAGGACACACTTGGTGGTAATGTGGCACTTAAAAATAATATGGCCATGTTAGGTGTATCAAGAAGAGACAGCCGAGGTAAAGACTCTGGCGCCGTGGTGGTATTCGAAAAACAAGGCAACACTTGGACACAAAAACAAATTTTAACTGCAATTGATGGTAAAGCTGGCGATGTATTTGGACAAAGCATTGCACTGACTGAGCGCTTTTTAGTCATCGGTGCGCCGCACAGTGACGCTCCACACAAAGACTCTGGTTCAGCTTATGTATATACTCGCGAAAACGGTGCTTGGCAGTATCAAACAAAACTCACAGCCAAAGACGGTGCTGCGGATGATTTATTCGGTATTAGTGTGGCGATTGATGGTAATACCATTCTTGTCGGTGCAGACTTACATGATGAAATAGCACAAGAGGCCGGTGCAGTTTATGCCTATGAATTTGATGGTAAACAGTGGCAGCAACAAGCTAAACTGATGGCAAAAGATGGTGGACATACAGATATCTTCGGAGTACGAGTTGCGCTGCGAGGCGATACTGCACTGATCTCTGCCAGAAGAGACGATATTGAAGGTGTAGGTGAGGATGCAGGTTCAGCGTACATTTTTGAGCGCACGGATGGAAAATGGACGCAAACACAAAAGCTGGTCGCGCCAGATGCTCATGCAGATGACCGATTTGCACGCGGCGTAACACTCTCTAATGACACCGCCCTAATTAGTGCGATGCACCATGACGCCAACGGCAGCAATGCAGGTGCTGTCTATATGTATAAAAAACAAGGTAGCCAGTGGCACTACACATCAAAGATCGTCGCCAAAGACGGAAAAATCGATGACAGATTTGGCTGGAATCTCGCGCTATCAAATCAACATGCCATCGTTGCCGCACCACATCGCGATGATAACGGCAATTCATCAGGTGCGGTGTATATGCTGGATTTAGAAGGTAGTAAAGCAGTTGCGTCAAATCGACATGATAAAGTGAAATAATATCCATCTGAATAAATACTAAAAAACAATTAAAAGAGCGATTTTTGTTCATTAATTGTTTTTTAGTAAAATCTATAATCATGAAAAGTCAGCTTACTCCAACCTACATATATTTTCAGACTTCCAATTGTTATAGGTTATTTCTTCCCTTGACGCCTCCTTTGAATTTGTTTACTCCGGTTCCCATGAACTTGATCGTGTTGCCTATTAGTTCCTGGTGTACCCTTATTAGCATTTGGCATATTTGCAGAGTTGTTTCGCGGTGTAATTTTAGATTTTGTCATAACATTTCCTTTTCTATTGTTTAATTGAGTGTTAGTTTTTCATATAAGCAAATAGAAAAAAGGGACTTTTCACTGAAATATGATATTTCCTACAAGCATGAATAAAGGGTTACTGTTTAATTACCTGCCGGAGTTAATCATAATTTCATTAAAGTGCATTTCATCAGAATCAGACTTATTAGTTAAGCTCGCCAGAAAACTTAAAAGAGATAAAAACATTTCACACGATCATCAAATCTTTAGAGATATAAGGCATGGTAGAAGACGATTATCTATTTTTGAATCGTACTTCAATATTGATACTGATTCTCTTAAGCTAAACTTTAGTCGAGAACCTAACCCACAAAATATGGGTAGCTGGTACTTATTAAAATCCTTTGTTAACGGCGGTAAGTATAACAATCAGGAAGAAGACATTGCTTTAAGATATTACTGGAGCTTTCTAGAGGCTCATTGTGACCTTGAGCATACTATTTTGGAAGAACTAAGTTCCGCTAAAAGCATTGAGTTAATAGAAAGTTACTTAAAAACATGGCTTAGCATCAAGACACAGAACAACTTTGATCTAGACGGCAACACCATGTATATTTATTTAGTTAAATCAGTAATGTACTGGGCAGCTTTATTTGAATTATTTTTGGAGCTTGAATTTAATACTACTGAATATTCATATCTCCACAAGGTTTTACCAATCTTCAATGAGAAAACTAACAAACTAAGCCTTTCAACAGAACAGTTCCTTATTAATTTCAAAAAAGCATGGTCACGCGACGAGCATGGCTATGCCAACGAGCGGACTATCAAATGGGCCGACCTATATCGCGATATAGCTAAAAAGAGAATGCAAGATCCAGATATCACGAACCCGCCCATTAGTTCAAACTCTCCTGAGTTACATGAACCTGATATCACCGCTATAAAGAAAAAATTTGATAGATGGCGAAAAGGAAAGACATTAATCTCAATGAACGAAATGAGAAGTTTCATTGCAATTCTCAGGGTACCATTTTCTTACTCTAGAGATGAACTTAGGTTTTCGCACTGCATATTTATTAACTTATTTACATTCATTCAATTACAAGGCTTAGAGCTTAACATCGACTTGAAGCTGCTCTCTGATGCCTTTTCTGATTATAAAAGATACAAAGAAATAGTAAACCGGCGGTATAAAACATATAAACAGACCAAAAAACTAGAGCCTTAATAATTAAATACATATTGCAATTCCCCAAGTCGATTTTTATTTTTAGTCGCTTGTACACAGTTAACTAAACCACATAATCAATCTGCTGCACTAAGTTCGGTGTACCCTGCTCGTCCAGATAAAAACCTGATTTTCTGATTGCACCTTTCAGCTCGCCTTGCTCGCGAATATTCATAGGGGTATCTGCATTTTGCAACCCGATAGCGCCAATATTGGCCTCTGACAGTGTCACCAACTTGTCTTCATCTTTGTTTTTTATCCACACTTTGAGGCTGTCAAATACCTCGTCATTTTCGTCAATAAAGCCGTTGCCATCTTGATCGTATTGAGCTAAATCAGCAAAACCATTACCACTTAACGCACCAAACAGTTCAGTGCCATCATCAATGCGTGAATTATTGTTTAAATCCAGCGCCAAAAAGCCATAGCCTTTTTTAAGATGGGAGAATGTATCTGCTTTGCCATCGGCATCAATATCAAACTGCATCTGCTCACTATCCAGCTCAACTGCCTTATTGGTAAAGCTGATAATCAGCGGATCTTTCATATTTATATCTTCAATCGTACGCTCGTAACTGGTGTGGGATTGCTCAAATACAGACTTAAACGCAAAAGCAATTTGCTCGCCATTTTGGAGTGTAATTTGCCCACCTACTTTAAATACATTAGATTGGTGCTCGTGACTTAAACGCTCAACAATAACATGAGTTGGCTCGGGCTGCTCGGCATCTGCAGCTGCAAGCTCAGCGGCAGCTTCAGCCTCTGCTACGTCCTTACCTATGGTGTCATCGTACCAACTCACTTCTTTTCCGGTTAGCTTCTGTACCAATAACTTAAGAATATACAGCTTAGCATCGTTGCCCATTTCCATGTCACTCGCTGCTTGCTCTGCCTTAGCAACTTCAGTGTCAGCCATGGGCAAAGCACTTTGCTCCTCTTCTGGCATTGTAACTTCTGTACGCTGCTCACTGACGTGAAATTGCCCTTCATGTTTGTTACGCATTTCAATTTGTGCACTTTCAATTTTCATAGCTCCTCCTAACCCATCCATGTAATTTGGTTATCGGCAATAAAGTCTATAAATTGAGCAGGAATTTAAAGAAATAAAAGCAAGGAACAAGCACTATGTGCAGCGGTGTCGCAGCATGTCTCACTCACCCAACTAAGCTGCGAAAGTGGGTGAGTGAATTTACCTTTATTGCCTTAGTCTTACAGTGCTGGGCAACACAGGATCACAGTCATGGTAAAACTCACTACGGTAAGTGTGTGAAACACTATTAATGCAGTATCCATCCGCGTAGTTTGTCGCACCTAAATGCGGGTTTTTAGCCTCCCCATAAATACGGTTACCACTGAAGTGGCTCAACCCTGAGCTAACCTGAAGTGAAAACTCATAGGTAAGCATACCTCTGGCTGTTATATGTGGGCTATGAATTGTGACTTGATTACCGCCAACATAATGCTCACCGATAGCTTGGATCCCTCTATAAGCCCTCTGTAACTCTATGACATTGCTTGAAATTATATTTTCTGAGCATGGCGTCGAGTGGCAAAGTGAGAATATAGCTGATGAAGTAGTGCCTATTGTTTGGCGATCCACACTGTTACTTTGACCATTTGAAAAGAGGCGGTTGTAGTGAACATTGAAATTACTTGCTAAAAGCTTAATGCCATTATTACCAAAAGCATTAATTTCATTATCTGATATAACTCCATAATAACAACGATCCACACAGTCCATACTTTGTACGTAAATTGCGCTTGAATCTAAATAACCATAAACATCACGAATGGTATTTTTAGATACTTCTACCTGACCAGAAGCTGACCCGACTATAGATATTCCCCTGTGCGCCAAACGTCCTTCCCTCACAAGATCTACACCATTAAAATACCTATCAGAACTGGCGTCATACCCTCCAACTCTATCTATGAAATTATTGAAAATATGAATATTACGACTGTTTGTGATCTGAATCGCCCGAGCTGGGTAAATTTCTGAGTAATGCGTTATTGTGCCAGTTTTAAAATCAGTTCCTAAAAAACGACTGAATACCGAGTAAGAAATATCAATGCCATCCACACCTTGTACTTCTACGCCTTTTGTTGCTAAAAAGCCCCCATCAATCACAACTTGCCTGATCTGGCTCCCACTGGCATTTTCGGTAAACTTGAGCATAGCAGCAGAATCGGCAAACTTACTTTTAGCAATAATCTGAGCGGTATGCCCTATACCTTCAAATCGGACAGGCCTATCAATTATCAAAGGTTTGGTAATTAATATGGGTTGTCCACAGATATAAATATTACCTATCCGGCTATCGGCCAAAAAGCTTCTTAGCGCCTCTTCTTTAAGTTCGGGTGGATTGCTATCATCCCACCCCCAACATAAGTCTCCTTCATGCCGCGCAAACACGGATACAGATAAAAGTAGTAATACGATTCCAAAACAGATTCTTTTCATTTTTGTCCCTTATGAAAAATAATGAGTCTGGTAATACAATCCGCTTTTTATTTCAGTACAAAAAAACAACCTCAAGCAAAAAGCAGATAATCCAGTCGACTGAATTAACTTGAGATATTCACCTTTTAATCTGCCAAGCTCAGCCCAGACATCGTTGTCAGGCCAAAGCTCAGCATCTTTTATAGGCCGAATTTATTGCTCTACTAACTTCAAAATGATTTCCTCAAGGTAGTTAAGATACATATCCATATAAGTAACGCCATTTTTATCATCTGATAACCATGGGTTCATCAAAGTATGTCGTAAGACAAACAGTGCGTTATCTTGATACTCAACCTGTTCAACATCTCTCACAAACGAGTGCGGATCAAGACCAAGCTTAATACATAAATTATGTGCTACTTTATCATTGATGTTTTTTCTAAAAATAGAAGTATAAGAGCCAATAAACTCCTTACTAAACATTGGCGTCGACTTCTCAATTTTAATGTGCTCAAACACTTTGCGAGTAAAGTCATTTAACACTCGAGTACTGGTGTTACCCGCGGGATTAATAGCCAAGCAAATCAGGTTTGTGTCTGGCTCTATGGGCGCAATCAAGGTCGCTTTGCCTGCCAGTTTTTCACTCAATGCTGCAATCTTATGGTAAAACACTTCTGTGGTGCGAATTGTGCTCGCTGGTAATTTTCCGAAATGCTCAGCATTGAGTGGTAAAACATTTTGCGCCACATAACTTGCTGCTGCGGCTGCTCCCGGCTTTGAGCCTTCCATAATATACTGACCTAACTGATTTAATTTAGGCTCAGGCTCAACAAATCGGTTCTTTTTATCAAATACATAGGCAGCTTCTTGCACCACAAAGCCACACATATTTTTGTTTCTGGCGATAAATGCACCGCTGCCAAAGGGCATATAACCTAGCTTATGTGGGTCAACCGTAATGGAGTCAGTCTCACATAGCGCGGCAAATGCATTGTAGACTTTGACAGATGGGAAGTATTCAAACCCTGCTTTGACCTCTTCATGCTCGCGCATTCGATTGTCTTCATTTCTAAATACAGACGACAAGTAGCCACCCCATGCGGCATCCACGTGAATATAGTAATTCAATCCCTCATTTCGGATCATTTCGTCACGCAAAGATACAATGTCAGCGATAGGGTCAACGGTACCAAACTCAGTAGTCCCCAAGACGCCAATCACCGCAAGGACGGTACGGTTTTCAGATTTAGCTTTAAGCAATAACTGCTTAAGTGCTGCGGGGTCTAAGCGCATTTTTTCATCTGTGGGGACTTGCCATAGGTTTTTACTGCCTATACCCAAAATCTTCATGGCTTTTATCCATGAATAATGAGCAGTGGCTGGCACAAACACCACGGGCTGTTTTAAATCTTTATGTTGGTCAAAAAAGTCAATGTGACCTTGGTGCTCAATGCGCTGCTCTCTAAGTAACTCGATCAGTTCATCATATTTCTCATCACCCATGGCTTTGAGCTTATTTAAGCAATTGACACGAATTTGCACTACTTCGTCAATCGAGAGATTCATTAGCTCCCAAGTAGACATGCTTTGCAATGAACGCCCTTGCCCATCCACAAAGTCAATATCTGCCAGCTCACCACAGCGCTTTACCGCCAATGGGTAGTACTTCACGGAGCGAAACATCCATAAGCTCTGATAGTTCGCCACCGTACCACCTGAGGTTAAATGTCCCCAAGCGACTGCACCTTTGTCTGTATCCAAGTTATAGCCAAACATTTGCGCTAGTTTATTACCCACTTCCAACTCCATTTTAACGGTGACTGGCGCAGCTTCTTCTGTAACATTATTGGGGTTATACAGCGCAGTAATAAATTGCGCCAGCATTCCCGGTAGCAGCAAATCAGACGCCATATGCCCAATATAACGTGGGTTTGAAAACGGCACTGATTGCTTTAAATCCGCACTCAGCTTATGCAGTTCTTGCTTAGTTTTAGCCATGGTTTCTAGGTAATGGGAAGACTGTTTTTCAATAATTGAGACGGGCGGTAAATCTTCTGGATGAAAACTACGTCGCCAATAAACGTGATCCCGAAAGAACTCTAAAAAGATATCTTCAAACTCGTGGTTATTTTCACCATAAGAGCCAAGAAAGTAAGGAGAGAAAAGGCGTATATCCATGTTAGTTTACTCAGTCTGTATATTTAAACAATCATTCACCATGCCATCGCGTTAATGCGCTCACATGCTGCTATCCTGTGCACTGTATACCGCTCGTTTTCCCGTATAGTTAGGGCAAAGCAATATATGAACGCATCAAGAATACGTTTCATAGACTCAGTAATTAATAAAAAATTTAATTGAAGTGTGTTTATTAAACAGTGGTTTGAGGTAAAACAAACTTAAATACAAATAATGACGCTATTTTTTGGTATATGCCTATATTCGATAAACAGCTTAACGAAGCTCCTTCTTCGAGCCAGCAATTATTTTTTTAGTTCTAACAAATCCCACTTGTTGCCATATAAATCTTCGAAAACGACTACAGTTGCGTACTGTTCAACTCTTGGCTCTTCATGAAACACTACGCCATTGTCTTTCATAAAATGGTAATCACGCCAAAAATCATTAGTTTGTAAGAACAAAAACACCCGTCCACCGCTTTGGTTACCGATCGCCTGTCGTTGTTCATCATTGCTTGCTTTTGCCAACAGCAAATTAGTGCCATTTGAATTTGGTGGGGCAACCTGAACCCAACGCTTACCAGCACCTAAATCAGTGTCTTCAACTAGGGTAAACTGTAGTTTTTGTGTGTAAAACTCAATGGCATCATCATAGCTTTCAACGACGAGTGCGATGTTACCAATTTGCTGCTTTATTGGCTGGGTCATACTTTTATCCATGAGAAAAAGCCCAGTTTATACTAGAAATTACGCAAGCAATAAAGTCGCTCAAGATGAGGCGCGTAACACCTATCGGAACAGATTAATAAGTAATATCTGTGCTAAGTACATATTTAACACAGGATAAGACTTTGATTAAATTAAAGCACCCCGCACTCATCTTGGCGGTTGAGATATGACGCTGTTAACTCAATACGACCAACAAAAACCTGTTAATCAATATGCGCCTGATGTGCTAACCACTCCTCACGCGCCATCCAATAACAGATGTGATTCACTCTATGGTCATATAAAAACTCAGCGTCAGGCTTAAACTCTTTATTCACAAAACCTAATCGAAGCGCAATGTCTTGGCTTTTGTAATTGTGCTCTGCAATAGAAAGGGAGACCTTATTAAGCGCTAAGGTTTCAAATGCATGATCAATTAAGTAGCTCACAGATTGGGTTGCAATACCCTGCCCTTGATACTTTTTAGCAAGCCAATAACCAATTGATGCACATCCATTTCTTTTATCTATGGGATGATATCCACACATGCCTACCAAGGCATGATTTAAATATATCCCGCCCATCAAACCAAGCTCATCATGTAATTGCTTTTGAGTTGTTTTAATGAATGCTTCAGAGTCTTGAACTGACTGGGTAAAATCAAGCCAAGGTAGCCACTGTTTTAGATACTGCCTGTTGTCATCAACGAGTGTAAATAACGTTGGGGCATCCGACAAAGACAATAACTTCAAACAAATTTCATCATTTACTTCTAGTTTTACCAAGGCCTTACTCCTAAGTGTAAAATACTACAACAGGTGTTTTTGTGTGTTTTACTGTGCACCTTCGCTCAGTTAACTATATTTTTGTAAAACGCAGTTTTTAGGCTAATTACAAATTCTTTTGTAACTTTAAGTACCCATAACAAAAACTATCAGCATATTCATTGTTTGTGAAGTATCTACATAATTATTCTCAACAAATAAAAAAACCAAATAATTAACATACTTTTAAACCCTCTTTGAACAACAAACAGGTAGACTATCGCCAATTGCATTTTGTATTAGGTTAATAATGAGACCATCACTAGTATCTATCGCCTTAGCTGCCACTTTGCTAGGCACAGGCTGTCAGCAAACATCAACGCAAACAACGACAACTGACACAGCCACTGTTAACGACACCACGATACGTGTTGCAACGTTTAACGTGAGTATGGAAGCAACCAACTATCAAGCTGATAAAGCGTTAGATGTTTCTGGTAACGTATTAACTAAGGCGTTAAAAAGCGGTGAAATAAAGCAAATCAATAATATTGCCGAGATCATTCAACGCACACGTCCTGACATTATCCTTTTAAATGAATTTGACTATATTGCCGACCCTGAGCAAGGTATAAACTTATTTAAAAGTAAATACTTAGAGGTATCTCAAAATGGCTTTGAGCCAATTTCTTATCCTCATGTATATTTAGCACCTGTCAATACGGGCGTTAAAACACCTTTGACTGGCAAAGACAGCAAACTCACTCATTATGGATTTGGCAAATATCCGGGCCAATACGGCATGGTGCTGCTATCAAAGTTCCCAATAGACGCTGATCAAGTACGTACTTTTCAAAACTTTTTATGGAAAGATATGCCAAATAACATGATGCCAACCACCAAAGATGGTAAGAGCTGGTATGCTCAATCTGAACGTGACATCATGCGCCTTTCTTCAAAGTCTCACTGGGATATTCCAGTTCAGATCTGCAACCAGCAGCTAAACGTGCTTGCTAGCCACCCAACGCCACCTGTTTTTGATGGGCCTGAGGATAGAAATGGTAAAAGAAATCATGATGAACTAAGGCTTTGGAAAGACTATATTTCTGCAACTGGTCACAAATACATTTATGATGACGCAGGTGTGAAAGGCGGTTTCAACGGTTCATCTTTTGTGATTGTCGGTGATTTAAATGCAAGTGACGTCGATGGTGATGGCCACCCTAATGCCATCAAGCAGCTCCTCACACACAGTCGAGTAAACAATTTAGCAACGCCTAAATCAGAAGGTGGAAGATTAAACAAACCGCAAAATGCAAATGCAGTGGCACACACTGCACATTGGGGAATGCGCGCTGATTACGTGCTGCCATCTAGCGATTTAAATGTCATTAATGGTGGTGTATTTTGGCCTGCACAACACGAGCCCGGCGCTGAATTAGTGGCTAATAGAGCTGCTTCTTCTGATCACAGATTAGTGTGGGTTGATATTCTCCTGCCAAATACTTGTGTAAAATAATTACACACGAGCAGGCTAATTGGCCTGCTCAAAACCTGCCTTTTTCCTCTGGCAATTTCCAAATAGAATGTGTGAGTCCAAAGCGCTCAAATATTTCTGTCGCTTCTTGCACAGTCCACTTTACCCAATCAGGGCTCAAGTGTCGCCCGTACCAAGCTTTTGAAAACGCCCAAACCTGCTCCATTGGCTGAACATCGCCCTTATGCATGTTGTGTCTTTCACACCATGCATCAATGTCAGATTCAGACTCAAACATCAGCATAGTACTGCAAGTGTAAATTACATTATCCCACGCTTTCTCCATGGGAATAGGAAAATGAACATACAAATGCTTGTTCGCTATTCTTCCTTGTGTGATTTCAATCTCAACCTGTTTTGACTCGCTACCTAGTGTAGTTGTTATGGTCAAGTCTCGATCAAGTAGTGCAGCTGCCCCCAAAGCACACCAAGCGCAATTTCCCCACCAGCCCATATCACCGGAATTAATCCAAAAATTAGTTGGCGCAGCAGAAAACGGATGCATCACCCAAATTTCATTCGATATTGGGTGCAAAACAACACCATGTTCCGCTTGTAACAACTTTAGTGCCTTAATAATACAATCTTTATTGAGTCCAAACAAAACGCTCAATTCGTCTATACTCGGCGCTTTTGCATGCTCAACAAAATGCGTCATTATCTCATAGTGTAGTCTTGAGTGAGTTATTACCATTGAAATCTCATCGTTTAAATCGTGTAGAGATAACTTAGCTGCCAAATCTAGGTATGGCAAAACAACCACATCTCACAGCTGCATTAATAAATATCGCTAAATTGCGTTTCAAATCCAGAGTAAACGAGCGCTTTAAGCTTGGTAAACTTAATACCCTTTGTGTAATTGCTCATCAAAATCAGTAGCTCATCTGTTTTCATATTTCTGATAATAAACGCATTTGAGCCAAGTTTATCATTTGAGTAAGAGACTATTTCAGGGCGGTGCTTATCAATAACCCAACCAAAACCATAATATTCGGTTGAGCCATCATTGAGTATAGCCGGGGAAAATGCCTCATTTAACAACGAAGGCGGCAGTAATTTATTACCGTTTAGGCCTTGATGCCACTTTAGAAGATCGACCGCAGTTGAATAGACAGCACTTCCGCCTGTCACGCCTTTAACTTGGACCTGATCATTTTGTTTGTTACCTGACAGCCCGTAGACTCTATTTTTAAACTCAGCATTCTTTGAGAATGCCGTGAATATACGTGTGTTATGCATATTGAGTGGTCTAAAAATATGCTGCCTAGCAAATTCTTCTAAAGACTGTTCAGATACACTCTCAACGATATGCGCCAGCATCACATAATCAGTATTGCTAACGTTATACTGACTTCCGGGAATAAACGCCAAGTTTGGCGTAAATTGGATAAACAGCGACACTATATCTTTATTTGTAAATAGCTGTTTTGATATGGGCTTATCTATCAATTCCTCATAGCTCACGATGCCCGAAGTATGTGTTAGCAAATGCCTCGCTGTTACTTCTGAGTAAGGGAAATGAGGTAAGTACGCCTGAATCGGTTTATCGTAATCTAACTTACCTTGGTACCTAAGTATCATAATGGCCATTGCAGTAAATTGCTTTGACAATAAACCCAAATTAAAAGCTGAACTTTCAGTTATTAATTGGTTAGATTGAGGATGGATCTGCCCTACAACTTTGTGAAATAGCACTTGCCCTTGACGGGCAAACAAAACGCTACCACTAAACTCTCCCTCTTTGCCTAGCATATCTATTTGCTGAGTGAGCGCTCTAGCTTTTAAAGACTCATCTAAGGTTGAAAACTTAGCAACAGATGTAAAACTGCATAAAATTAATATAATGTATAAATAAACCGCGTTTGTTTTCATAACGTTATCCTTGTTATTCTAACTAACATCTCATTCGATAAACTAACTTATACCCGAGCTAATTGCTTACTGTGCCGGTTAGATTTACTGTACTAAATAGTTAAATCTAAATAGGTTTTGTCGCATGCTCATTTTGATATATCCTGTTAGCAATATTGGCGCTTAAACCGGCGTATTTTTGTGCGTGTACTCATCATTGGCGAAGCCGTATTTAATTGGACCATACGCCCAAGCGTCCACTTTTCATACCAAGGTACTTCATACAATTCATGGTTATTTGAATTTACGATCAGTGTTCGAATCTCTGTGACACACACCTCGAGCTCAGCAAGCAAATCTTCGTATTGCCAGTCAGCATATGTTTGATGAAAATGCTCTGCCAATAACCCTAATTGATTCCATTTAAATCCGCGTTCAGGGAAATCCACTGGTTGCGCTTGTTGCTTTAAGTGATACCACTTTAAAACAAGATTCCCCCACCCCAATAAATAAGCCAAGGTATCGCATACGCTGACAACGGAGCCTTTGACGTTCCCTTGTACACCTAGAACTCGAGACTTACTGGCAGATATCGAGCGATAATCTGCCATTAATTTAGGGAAAATCGTGTCAATGGCAGACAACAGCTCTTCTTTATTTGAAGCAATTCTAGACATCGCATTTCCTTGCTGTCGTTTTCTAAATGAAGTGGGTAGGCTTAAACGTCAAACGACATTGTAACCCCCTGAATCCACACTCACTATGCTGTTTTTACCGTACTAACCGGCACCCAGCCAATTTCTCCTACACCTCTTTTCACCCGATATCACGCACTTAATTCAAAGAGCACTGTCAGGTTTTCACCAACCGAGGTGTTTAACTCATTATTATCATAATCCTGTGTAAGTACCCCCTCACTTGCTACAGAACCCTTTCCAATGTACTGAGTTGGCGCCCACCCTTGTTGGCCCGACTGTGTTTTAATGAAAACCCAATTTGGAAATTCATCATCCATATTACCAAGCGTTACTTGCTCACCTTGGTTTAAAAAAAAGGGCTCTGGAAACTCAGAGACATGCGCCTCGACAACAACTACTTTCATATCTAACTCATTTATCTAAAACTTTTACATTGAACTTCTAACTGCTTGGTCAGATTCACTCTCTGAAAATGGGTCTTTTTCTGCAAATTGCTCATAACCTTTGCCTGCAACTGGAGGGGTGTTAATCAAATTTACTGTCGCGATGTGTTCAATTCGAAATACCAGCTCTCCTGAGGTCTCTTTGTTGTCATAATCATGAATTAAATCGTCATTCCCCCAATACTTAACCTTCGACATTAAAATAAACCCAGAGCCAATTTCATTGTTTGAAATAGATTCATAAAGAGGCTTAGATACCTCCCCATAGTAATAATAAGACTCTATCTCACCGCCTTCTTCTGGGACATTAAACTGCGCAAAAACCCAAACCCGCTCAGCATCGTTCAACATTTTAAGCGCAGAAAACTCATCTAACGGACTACAGCCAAGTATTGCTGACATTAATAAAGTTAAAAATATAAACTTCATCCGACCTCCAAGTCGATTTTATAAAAACGCTTCCTGAACTTATTATACAAACCGAATTAAGAAAATAACTAGGCAAATATTAATTATTTAATGTGGAATTTATAGTTATTCTTATTTTGAAATATTAGTTCATAATAATTAGTAATAGACTAACGAGCATAAAGGCGTTTTATTAACACACTATCTTCTGGACAACTTAAGTTCACTAGTGCTTTAAATTCATCTTTCGAGAGCACTCGGCCATGGTGAGACGACACAAAATGTTCAGCCTGAATACCAAGCTCGTTAAGCCTCTCGTTTAAAACCTGCGCCCGATAATATACATCTCGACTTGGCCAGCTATTAGGTGAATGAAACCCCGCCTCCAAGCTACTGCCAAACATATCCTCCGCAAATACAACCTTTTGCTTTGGTAAATACACAACGAGGTTATGATCAGCATGGCTGCTTGGGACATCAAAAACCTGTACCTGGTTATTGGCTAGCATCATACCGTCGTGTAGCAACGTACTATTTTTTGGTGTTAAAGGCTGTTCTACACTCGCTTCTACCGCCTTTTGATGTTCCGCCATCAAAAGTATTTTAGCGCCATGTGTACTGACTTCATTTAACCCCATTAAATGGTCGTCATGGTGATGTGTCACAATAAATTGAGACACTGGCTTTTTAGTGCCCAGATGCTGTTTCAACTTGTTTAACCTTTGCTGCCAAGTGAATGTATCATTAGGCATTTGCCATGAGCCGGCCGAGATATAGGATGTGCCAATATCAACAAATAAAGTAAAGCTCCATCCTTGACCAACTAAAAATACGCCCTTAGCAATTTCATTTACGCTCGCCTGTGCAAAATCTAAAAACGTGTCGTTGTCGCTAAGTTTGTAGCCATCAGGTTTTAGCACTAAGGGGAATGTTGATGTACTCTGTGTGACAACGCGCTCTGTAACATGCAAGGTGGGTTTATGCTCGTGACTTACAAGCGTTTGACTCGCCCATGTAAGCCCTTGATTATTTTGTGTATGGCCTAAAAAGTCATAACGCGTCATTTTTCCGTTTTCTTTCGTTATTAAACGCGACAACAGACCAGAAGCTGAACCGATATAAGCTGTTTTACGCACTTGATTAATC
This sequence comes from Pseudoalteromonas sp. MMG033, assembly GCF_057197785.1. Taxonomy (NCBI): domain Bacteria; kingdom Pseudomonadati; phylum Pseudomonadota; class Gammaproteobacteria; order Alteromonadales; family Pseudoalteromonadaceae; genus Pseudoalteromonas; species Pseudoalteromonas sp. MMG033. Next base: position 3,465,364 of record NZ_CM170070.1, on the reverse strand, counting down.
GTCCAATTAAGTACCGTATGAGCGTCCCCTTGAATATAGGTAACCCCACCACTGCTCACATCTGCGCGGTTGTCACTGAGCTCCTTAATAATTAGCGTGTCTACACTCGGCTCCATATTAAAAGCCACAGAGTCCCAACTCATTCTAGTGCTGGGCTGATACGTTTGCATGCAATGATCTACCTTCATGCCTTTGCCATTTAGATAACGTCTATCAAGCGTAACTAATGAATGATAGCCATAATTACCAATTAAGTTCTCATCACTGCGTTTAAACGATTTACTTTTGGCAGCAAAATTAATTTCAAGTTGTTGCTTATACCGATGTAACACCAAACTGTGCGAGCCCTCTTCAACATGGCCACTTTGCCCTTGCATGTAACGATAAAGTGACTCCTCCACCTTTAATTGTTTTAGTTTTGAAATTTTGTCAGTACCATAGACTTCAGCAGCGCGCGTAATTGCTTTGATGGCAGCCTCATCTGCGTAAGCAGAGCTACTTTGAAACACCACGAGTGCACAAAGCAAAGCTCGACAGTCATGTGTCTTTGACCACGTTTTTTGTATGAAATAGATACGCATAATATTTCCCTTCATATGAAATGACTTTTGCGCCACTACTGTGCTTTAAAGCCCGAAAAGCACAACAAAGGCACACTGAGGAATTCATGATGAATAGCTGATATCTATAATTTACAATAGGTTATATAATATTTTGATACTCGACAGCCTCTGATTAACTGCATATACTCGAGCATACTTCGAGCCGTAAAATAAGATTATGTCCCCAACGCAGCGTTTTTATATTCAAGAACATCTCATAGACTTATCTCGTTCTGAAATCTCTTATGCAGAGCAAAGTACCAAGGTAGAACCCAAAATTTTACAGGTACTGCTTTTACTCGCACAAAACGCGCCTGAAGTGGTTAGCCACCAACAAATCATGGATGAAGTTTGGAAAGGCAGTGAAGTTGTCCCAAATGCCTTACAGCGGTGTATTGCACGGCTAAGAAAAGTACTTGGGGATGATGCAAAGTCGCCACATATCATTGCGACACATCCCAAAATAGGTTATCGGCTCATGGTAGATGTGCAATGGCTGCCCGAAAATAAAACTAAATTCGCCGCCATGCAAAGCTCGCTGAGTCTCAAACAGGCTCTATATTTTGGGCTGCCGTGTGTTTTGATTATTATGCTTGGCTTAGTGACATGGTGGCATACGCAACCCGAAGCTTTAAAGGTGAACTCTTTTAAACAGATCACTTATACAGATGCCTTTGAGAGTGAAGTAACCTATAGTCCCGATGGACAATACATCGTATTTAATCGCCATACGCACTCATGCCAAAGCCATATCTGGGCTAAAAACCTACAAACAGGTATTGAAAAACAACTAAGTGTAGAGCCCGGCTTTTACCGCGATACACGTTTTACACCGGATGGGCGTAACATACTTTATACAAAGCAACGCCATTGTGATCAAAGCAAAACGACACAACACGAACCGTTACAGGCTAACTGCTGGCAAATCAATATGCTGAATTTTGCTACCGCCTTAAATACACCGCAAGTTGCGACTGTGCCCTATCAGTGCCAAGCCAACTCGATAACACGACCCGTGGCGCTGCCAAACCACCAATATGCATTTTTAAGCCGTCAAGGTAACACGCAGACCTTAATTAAGTTCAATGCACTGGCACAGCACTCGAATACCCTATTTAACTTGGTAGGTCATTCAATTTATACGTATGACTATGACCCAATACAAGCTCAGTATGCAGTGCTTTCCTTTAATCAAGAAAACCAGCATATGCTGAGCATACTCAGTAAGCATGGCGAACTCTTGCAACAAAACGAAATAGATACAAGCAATCAACAGCTGCAAGTAAGCCACTTTTCTATCCGTTTTTCAGGTCATGGCAATGCATTGTTGGCAGTCTCACATGGTAAGCTTTATCACTTAACACTGGATGGCAAAGTGACTGCGTATCAAACTGCAATCAATGATATTGTGAGTGCGCAATCTCATCCTTTAACTTCAAACATCATCGCCATCAAAGGCAATAAAGATACAGATATTGCACTCATCCCTTTAAGTGGTGAGCTCGAAGTCAAAACAGAGCGCGTAATAAACCAAAGCGTGCAACCATATCCAAGTTTTGCGCGCTCTAAAAGCCGAGAAAAGTATGCGCAATTTCAACCAAATGGTGAGTTGATCGCCTTCATTTCTGATCGCAGTGGACAAGATCAGATATGGCTCTGGGACGGCGTACAAGAAAAGCAACTGACACACTTTTCGCAGCACAGCAAAATAGAGCGGTTTAGCTGGTCTCCAGATGGTCAAAACCTGGCTGTCATTCATAAAACCCAGCTCCACATGGTTAATTTGAATGGAGAAACTCACATCATTGAAGCGCCAGCCCCATTAGTGGAAGTACTAAACTGGCACCCTCAATCAGGGATTTTTGTCACGGCATCTCAGCCCTCTGCCCATACACTTTGGCAACTGGACCTAGACAAGCAAACATTTACAGCCCACTCAGTTGACGATGTTCAGTCAGTCTGGCTCAGTGACCATGCACTCTATATCAGTGACTTTGATGGGCTAGTGTTTAAGCGAACACTTAACTCTGATAGCACTGAATATCAGCGAATGCCGACACTGAATGGCCACAGCTTAGTGTTATACAAACAACACTTTTATAGCTATGACATAAAATCAGGTTACTTAACGAAATACGACTTAAACGGCGAATTCATTAAAAAATTGAAGCCACTAAAGCCCTTTGCATGGAAAATATCAGATATAAAAGGTAACTATGTGTTGCTAGCTCAGCTTATCGAGCTGAATCAAGATGTGGTAGAACTCAGCTTATAATTTTGCGTTATTTTTTGAGTTATTGAGGGAGCTCCACTTCCCAAAGTGCTTGCTTTACTGAGGTATGCGTATTGTTTTTTGTTGGCTCAGTGCTGTGCAAGGTTATTGATGAGCCATCGCGTTTTTCGGGGAGACTAAATTTATAAAAGTGTGTCTGTCCCATTTTAGCTACATTGTAAAATCAACCAAGGCCTAGAAAAATCACAATTCTTAGCTTCGCTTTCCCTGATCCAAAAATACAGCATCCCCATATCACCCCACATTGCTTCTATTTCCTCATCAGAGTCAAATTGTAAAAGCAGCTTCCAATCTAGTAATTCACATCGCAGCTTTTCAGCTTCCTTAGAGTTATAGCCTTCAGGGTTACCACAATAAACACCGCCACTAGCTAACTGGCAGTCTTCTTCCATTGAATCTCCTTGAATGGGGCTTGGAAAACCACCTATTTGGTGTCGAGGTTCATCGCCAAAATGTTCATCGATGAAGTCATAATATTCTTCGTCATCATCTTCTGAAATCCCAAGAGATTCAAAATCCAACCTTTGAACATCAGGGTAGCTAATAAAGCTTTCAGACTTAACGTATTTGATTGACGGTAATAAGTGATCTAAATCAAAATCTGACGGCAGATCATACGGAAATAAATCAGAATGGCCATTCTCATATAGAATTGCCCAACCCCCAAAATCTTTAGGATCAAAACCCCAAGGCCACTCTTCGAGATCATAGAAAAATAAAAGTCTACCCGTTTGAGGTAGCCAGTCTATCTCTTTTTTTGGATTGATTTCTTTTAAATCTAATTGCCCGATGAAGCCAAGAGGTTTTTCATTTTTCCGTGGCCAGTCAAACTGGCCACCAACTATCGGTTTCCCACCAAGAAAGCTCGATGTACGTTTATCAGAGCTCACTATTCGCAAACATTTTTGGCCTAAAGCTAGAACTTTTTCATTCATTGTTTCAACAACTCCATTTTATGGCTAACGTATTGCACAGCGGATTTGGAGACCCTGCGACAAAATCCGTTGCTGACTTTTGCTAGGTATTTTTAGTACTCCACACCAACAACCAACATTATTGGGAACTCTCTGTCCTCTTGACATACTGCCAGATAAAGTATCAATTCCTCAGTTTCCCATATGGCCGACGAAAAAGAACAAGGAACGTAAAACGGCTCCCCCTCTTCTTCGCCCTGATCTTCTGTTTCATCATCAAACTCTTCTTCATCTAATGTGATTCTAGGCTCACCGTACCATCCAGCAAGATCAGAAGCTAAGCCCTGTAAAACAATTGTAAAATCATGAATTACGGAGTCAATTAACTCATCGTCGTGTTGTTCACTCTCTTCATCTAGTACACGGAGTTTAATTACTTCAAATTTCTCTTCACCTGAACTAATAAGGTCCTCTACGAACCGAACAATATCTTCTGGTATTTCTACTTTTTCCATAATCTCTGAACCGATTGATTTATGCTTAACGCCGTTGTAACCGGTTACAAATTTATAAATATGTGCCTGTACCATTTGGTCTTTGCCTTTTTGGTTCTCAGCTATAAATTATCCCGTTGACATGGCTTGTTATATGTGTTTACCAATAAACCTTTATTAATTTATTGTTTTTAAATTCGAACTTTGTAGTGGTACCGAAGAATACATAATTATCTTCAACACTAACATAGTTTGAGTTTTTAACTGCGTTTGGATGCTTTTTAAGTCTCGCAGCCAATTCACTTTGAGACAAGTTTTGAAACTGAAAAAACAATAAACTCGTAAGCTCAGTTATCACCTCATCTCTTTGTTTTATTTCTAACTCAGACATCGTTTGTTCATGTGCCAAAAGGGGATATGAAAAAATAACAAAGAATAATACTAATAGTTTACGCATGACTTCCTTGGACATATAAACCTCTGCAAAGGGGCTGGTAATGTTTGACTAAATTTGTGCCGACCCTTTTCGGGTTTTAAAAACACTCGCTCAAATCTTGGTGCAGCTTATTCAAATCACCCTCTAAATAGCGCTTGAACTTCTTGTTCTCTACTGTTTGGGTTGTCATACTTGATCCTTTTTAAAGCAATTATAAAACTGTGTTTTTAAATACAAAGCCATCAATATTGATGAGAGTGAAGATAAAAATATAAATAAAAAAATAAATGAAAAAGGGTTATCGTAAAACCCTATAAGATTACGAATACTCCCTTCTCTATTAGCCTTTCTAAAAAAAAGAGAAAAAATGAATGCAGGCGGACAAAAAACCGCCACCTCCATATGCCATGGCTTTTTCAAAGCTGCTCTACTGAGGATTTTTTTCGTTATTAAACACACAAGAACACCTTGAATTGGCGATAAGAGCAATTGAAAAATTAATAAGCACTTATAAAATTCAGGGTATTTTCCATATTCATTTATATTATTTAAAAAAATTGATCCAGATAGTACTTCATCTAACATCCCAGTCAAATATGACACATCAAAAAACAACCACACGGGTGTTGAAATGAGTAACGGTGAGAGAATAACAACCCATACGATATAGTCTTTTTTAGTCAAAATAGGTCCTCAAAAAACTTAAAATAGAGAATGTGTGTATTAAATTAATAAATATGTGCCTGTCCTATTTGGCTACACCACTAAAACCTATTTATAGTACAAACGCTACGCACATCGAATCACTCTTAAACAATTTGTTATGTATGTTGGGCAATGACATTGTCTATGGATTTGACTGCCGCCGCCCTATGTTTTGATAATTTAAAATGCTTCGGAAGATGCAGTAATGATGCCCTGTACACCCCAAATGCTTCTTCGCGACGGTCGGTGGATGCAAGATAATCCCTTATAGTAAGAGCATGCTCTTTTGACCAAGCCCAAAGTATTTTCCCTTTGACCTCAAATCTCCAATATGCGTCGTCAACCCAATCAATATCAGTAGAGTCACCTTGATAACCACAATTTAAACACGAAACTTCGCATTTAAATGATCCGCTGACTACTTCAGGCTTATAACGAACAAGCTCATTGTTTTCGTTTTTTAGGTTTGGTAGCTCGCTGGCTCTTGCTTCTGCGCTGCATTTAGGGCAGGAAACAGAAAAGTATCGAGGAAAACTAAACCAATCATAAATGTGCGTCATTCTAGCTCGGAGTTTTCACAAAAGTTGTGCCTGTCCTATTTGGTCAACCTTTGAACGCCCATGCCTGAGCGATTTGTTAGGTGCTAATTAACCACCAGCAAAAAAGAAATTATACCTAAAATAATTACACCCATGCTGGCTGCACAACACCAGAGAATTTTGAAACCTATAAACCTGATTCTTTGCCCTGATTTAGAAAAATGTTCAGGAGCTAACGTTAAAGGCCACATATTAGCTTCAATTGATAGCTCTCTTTCTGGTGCAGACGGTAAAATATACTTGTAAAGGAGCTGAGGAAGAACAATTATTGTTAAGCAAAATACAAATGCTAATGAACCTACAAGATAAAAAATGATTGTATCCATTACACCAAACCTTCATTAACAACTAACACTTTTAACTACCACAAACATCGCATAACAACAACGATTCAGATACGTACTGTACCAACCCATAGCATAACAATAATTTAGGCGAATGTAACCAAAACAGAAACTATCAAAGTACTTCACTTGCCACATCGCATTCATCACTAACAGAAATATCCCTCTGTGCTTACTGAATAAGAAATCATAACACTGCGAACACACAACCCTCATCAACATTTACTAAAAGCCTATTTACTTTATGGCAGTAGCTTGAGGTTGCTGTAAGCCCCTAGATTACGAGTACAGCTTAAGATGCAAACTCATCAATAAATTAAAACCAGTCAAGCCCTTCGCTTGGAAAATATCAGACATAAAATAAGTATGTGTTGTTAGATCAGGTTATCTAATTGAATCAAGCTGTACTGGAACTCAGGTAATAATTTTGTATGTTATTTTTGCGTGTTACTAAAGACTTTCCATTTCCCAAAGCACTTGCATTCCTATTGCGTACGCATTGTTTTTTGTCGGCGCAGCCCATTGCAAGGTAATTGACGGGCCATTCTGGCTTTCGGGTGAAGTTAATCTCAGTTCAATGCGTTCATCAAAACAATTTGCCAAAACAACATAGGGAAGGCCTGACACTCGCAACTTGATTGCGTCCGCCTCTAAAAAATGCAAACTATCAGGAATATCTTCGTTTCGCAGAACTTTACCAAATACATCAACAGTATGTACTGAACGTAAACTTTTCAGTGTAAAGTAGGCTTGCTGGAGCTGCTGCGCCGACAGCGCTCTTGCATGGCCCACCGCAGGGTGTGACTCATTAGCAATGCAACCAAAGCCGGTATAAGGGTCTCCATCACAACCTGCTGTTGCCAATAGAGTACAGGGTAAGATGCCCTTGAACAATAAGCCTCTGAAACTCATTTATAGTCCTTTAATTAATCTAGTAACTACCGTGATAATACTCGACTTTATTGCTTTAAAATCATCATCAAAGCAATTAAAAATGCCTGAGCACAGATTTGTACTCAGGCATTAAAACGTTTAATACAAACTAACTTGTTGCTAGTTTATAGTGTGTCTTCTAACCATTTGAAGAATTCACGTTGCCATACGATGCCGTTTTGCGGCGTCAGTACCCAGTGATTCTCTTCAGGGAAGTATAAGAAACGGCTCTCTAAACCACGTAATTTTGCAGCTTGGAACGCCTGAATACCTTGGCCTAATGGTACACGGTAGTCTTTGCCACCATGGATCACAAACATAGGTGCATCCCACTTATCTACATAATTAATTGGGTTGAACTCATTATACGTTTGGTTGATAGACGCATTGCCTTGCTCCCAGTATGGACCACCAAATTCATGGTTTACGAAGAATAGTTCTTCTGTTGTGCCATACATACTGCGTAAATCGAAGATACCACAATGTGAGATGAAGGTTTTAAAGCGACCATCATGGTTGCCCGCTAAATAAAATGCAGAGTAACCGCCAAAGCTTGCACCGATTGCGCCAATGCGCTTTTTATCAACGTAAGATGCTTTTGACACATCATCAATGGCATCAAGGTAGTCTTGCATCGCCTTACCACCCCAATCTTGGGTAATGTCTTCATTCCACTTGACACCATGACCTGGCATTCCGCGGCGATTTGGTGCTACAACGATATACCCTTGTGATGCCATTACTTGGAAGTTCCAGCGGAACGAATAAAACTGTGAAAGCGCAGACTGAGGACCGCCTTGTAGATAAAGTAGTGTTGGGTACTTTTTACTTTCATCAAAATTAGGTGGATAAATCACCCAAGTTAACATTTCCTGACCGTCTTTTGTCGTCACCATACGCTTCTTAACGGTTGGTAAATCAAGGCCTGCATAAAATGCGTCATTGACTTTAGTCAGTGCTGTTAGGTTTTTCTTGCGCAGGTCAAAACGGAAAATTTCTGATGCACGGTTCATGCTGCTACGCGTCACGACTAAGTGCTTATCCATTGCCGCGACAATCCCATTCACATCAAACTGGCCTTTCGTTAGCTGTTTGATCTTTGGTTTAGTACTGACTGATACTTGGAACAATTGGATTGTGCCATCGGTTGGCGCAACAAAGTAAATGCGCTTGCCATCAGGGCTCCATTTGAAGCTATTTACCGTGCCATCCCAATGCTCAGTCAAATTAACTTCTTTGTTTTTGATGCGCACTATGATGTCGTTTTTATCCGCTTCATACCCTGGCACGTCCATTTGAAGCCACGCTAGATTTCCTTTTGACGAAAACGCAGGGCTTTTATCATAACCTAGGTTGCTTTCAGTGATATTGGTTGTTTTTTTACTCGCTAGGTTATAACGATAAATGTCGGTGTTGGTACTGGTAACATATTCAGTACCCGTCAGCTTTTTACTCACATAGTAAATGTTCTCGCCTTTAGGGCCCCAAATGTAATCACTTGAGCCACCAAATGGAGAGGTTGGGCTTGAGTAAGGCTTACCTTCCATGATGTCGACTTTCTTTTCAGTCGCTAAATCTTGATAGAAAACGTGCTTAAAGCCACCATCATTCCACGTGTCCCAATGGCGATAATTCAGGTCATCGAATACATAAGCATTCGCTTGAGACAAGTCTTTATGCCTATGACTAGCTAAAACCGACTCAATATTCACCTTTTTATGGAATAGCTTTTTAGTACCATCAGGAGAGATATTGCTATCAATCAATAGACCTTGATAGGCTTCTAATAGCTGTGTACTTCCGCCTTTAACAGGCACCTGATATACCTTGCTGGCAAAATCATTATTTGCCACGCTCGGCGTCGTTACGCTGTAAATTACATGGGTTTTATCTTTATTTAATCCCAGCGCAGTAACACGTTTAACTTCCCACAGTTTTTCAGGGGTCATCACATCTTGTGCTGACACACCTGCACTTACTGCAAGCCCTAAACTTGCAGAAATAAGAATTCGCAACATAGCGAAATGCCTCCAAAAATAAAAACCCGTCTAGACTACATAAAACCGTCATAACTTAAAAGGAATCAAGGTGATTAACTGGTCACACCTATATTTTGACTGAGTTTAAAATGCGAAATTTATGAAATAGTATGAATTTAAACAAAAAATAAGGGCATCATTGTTAATGCCCTTAAGGGAAGGAATTTGCTTTGTTTGGTTTTGATTTGTCAATATATTTGGGTTGATGACACCATCACCGATTTTAAATACAAATTTGGGGATTAGCCCTCTGTTTAACTATTAACTAGCCCCAAATTTTTGAACTTGTCGATATTGCCTTTTAATGTGTTTTCAGCAAAGTGCAACATTGCTTTATGTAAATGGCTTGCCAGCCCTATACTGTAATGCTCATACATTTCTCGAGATATCGCATTTGTTACAATTGAGTCCGCATAAGCTAAATACCCCTCATAACTTACTCCTTTGAATTCTGTATCGTTATCATGCGTCTTGTAGGTAAACCGATTAGTGATGACATAGTGCTGTTCAACTAAGGCTTGCACCTCTTTACTGCGAACTGGCAAGCTCAGTAATTGCTTATAATTTGAAACCCACACATCAAAATCATGCAGTTCAAGCTCAGCATCCTCGCGACTTAAGTGCTGTAATGATAAATAATACTCATCTAAGGAACCATCTTCTGCGCTTTGGGCCATCATATCTTTCCAGCGCTCTACTTTTTCTAAGGGTAAATCTTTAAATAAAATATCTAAGTTACTTTGACCATTTATTATACTCATTGAATTCTCCAGACTGTTGATAATTAACTGTGTTTTTTCTTGTCTTTTCAACAGCATGTTTTTTTGGTCTTTTAGAGCTTGCAATAAGTCAAAATCTGTTGCGTTTAAAATACTTTGTATTTCTTCAAGGCTAAACTCGAGCTCTTTATACACAATAATTTGCTGCAACTTGATCAGGTGAGTTTGTGTATACTCACGATAACCATTTGCTCCTCGAAGCGGTTTTAACAAACTAATTTTATCGTAATGGTGTAATGTGCGAACACTCACCCCAGCAAGCTGGCTCAATTGACTGACGCTATAACGTTTTGCTTTATTCAACTCTTAATCCTTTGATTACTGCTGAAAGACAAGCCCATCGTTAACTATCACCTAACGTTAGGGTCAAGCATTTTGTAGAGTTTTTCCAATGAAGGTATATCTTGATAAAACCTAATTCACAGCTTTAAGATTTAGCAAAGTACCGAACGTTTAGATATACGACTCGGTACATTTACTAAGCTCATTTAGAGCTCACATATCTCAGAAACTTTATTTTTAGATATAAATTGAGACGCCAACTGAGTAAAACATTTAGGCGCGACCATAGGTAAAATATGCGCAGCATCCTTAACCGTAACAAACTGAACATCACCTAGCTTTTCAAGGTGCTTTGAATGTAATTGAGCTGCTTCATATGGTGTATTTGGGTCTAGCGTGCCCTGCACAATCAAGGTTCTCGGGAGCTGCTTTGGTAACTGCCCAAAATATTTATCACGTGAATATAATGGCGCTGGTACATCTACCAACAATCGAGGTAAGTGACTAGTAAATAGCGCACCTTCTGCCTCTTTGCTCACTATTTCCTTGGTTAAATTGGTCCTACTGTTATTTTCAGAGCTTGTGATCAACATGGAAAGAGGTAAAGAAGGCACTGCTGTTGGGTAAGCTGAAATAATATCGCCTTGCTTGTCTTTAAGTGATTGCAATGTTTGCTTGAGGAGTGACGTATCGCCCGCAGTTAATTGCTTAATTAAATCCGGGATCTGGCTCCGTAAGTCATGATAGTTAAGCAATGAAGCCATGAAAAAGCGAATATCTCCGCCCTCTAGTACCGATTGCCACACTTTATTATCAGACGCTAGTAATGTTTTTAACTGCTTTTCTTGTTTATCTGTCAGTAGCTTACGCCCTACACTATCAACAACTCTGGTGCGATGGCTGATCTCCCATTCAGTATCACCTTCTTTTGGTACAAGTCCATCTAAAATAATACCGTCTAACTTTGGTGAAGCCACTTGCATCAAACGTAACGTCAATTGCGTACCATAAGATACACCATAGACATATACTTCTTTATCAGCGCGGTACTTTTCAATTAAGCCTGCCAGATCCTTAGCAGCATGAGTAATTGTAAACGCCTGTGTTCTTGATGGATTAGCGTATAAAGAGCCTATGCAAGGCCCCCACTCTGTATTACCAAGTGCATAACCCGCTTCACTGCTTGCCGACTCCTGAGCTGGGCAAAGCCGACTAGACTCACCGGTGCCTCGATGATCCGGCACAACAATGTCATACCCTTTAAACGCTTCCCGAAATACAGACAAAAACGGAGTGAACCCTGCTCCTGCTTCACCTGGCCCACCATGTATAAGCCATACTTGTCCGCGGGACTGTTTAGCATCTTTTGTTGGAAATTGACGAACAGCCAGTTCGATTTGGCCTAGATCTGGGTTTGTATAATCAAGAGGCACCTGTGTTTTAGCACATGTTGACGCCTCAAAGCCTGATACATTGGTTGTAACGTCACATGCGCCAAATGTAGCCGCTTGCGCCGATAAAGAAAGAACACCCGCTGACAATAGTGATAATATTTTTAGTTTCAATATGATTACTCCCTAGATAAATCTTCAACATATTGTTTTGTTATTCATATCGAAACCATTATTGCACGAACCGATTTATTAACCAAAAACTAATCCATAAGCTATTGCTAATACAATTCATTGACAATGAGACATTTAAAATCAAAAGTTAATAGATAACGAAAAGAAACATTAATACAGGTGGAAAGTGTTTAGCTATCTATGAAAAATAATAAGTAGCCAAAGTGTCTTTTCAAAGCAGCGCGTGCATCATTGCGCCAATACCCAGCAGAGTGATGATGGCCCCAACCAAATATAAAGGCGCTTTGTAACCGAGTGCAACTTCGCTCTTGATGAGCCTAGGGAACAAACTTCCACTGGTATACAGTAAGATCGCAGCACCACTAACAAACAAGATCAAACCATCGATAGTACTCGAAAAATCCATAGCTCCCTCCAATCGCATTTGAAAAAATTAAGGTAACCCTAAATTTGATGCTTTGCACGGTGTATAGCTACGCCACCTGCAACACCAATAGCGACACCCGCACCAATTGGGATCCCAATATAAGCGAGTAAACCAAATGGCATCCCGATCGCCAATCCAATAATGCATCCAATGCTGCTACCTGCAGCTACGCCCTTGCCAATATAGTATGCCTGAGTAGGTTTAGTTCGCTCATTACCCGATTGTGCACTCATGAGAAAACCCTTATTAAGTGTTACTAATTGACTACACTGTATTGTCACCATATTTAGTGCAATGTTGTCAACGAGGTTTAAAACACAACTTTAAATCAAAGTAACAAATGGATGTAGTAAATAGCTCGATGAATATCCCATAAAAAGAAGTTACTGCTTCTTCTGGTTCAACAATGTATGTTTAATAAACACACCAAACCCAATACCAAGTGTATATGCTGCTAGATCGCTCACTTTAAAACCAAATCCAAACACCAAGGCACCAAGTTTGGTATGCCTTATTGTGTTTAACCAGTCACCTTGATAAAGCTGAGAGAACTCAATCGAATAAGCAAACAATAATGCCATCATAGCTAACTGCATATTTGTAAACTTGGGCTTTAATGAGCATATTAACCAAAACACCATTAGCGCCCACAAAAAATCCCCAAGGTAAAGATGGACCCACTGAGGAAAATCCACCATGCTCGATCTGGTTAGAAGCCCAAGTGACATAGTTAATATAGTTAAAACTAAATAAAGCCCATGCAACTTAACTTTTTGCGCTGTTTTAAACTCCATTTTTTACTTAATCTCCTGATTTATATACTGCTAATTCAGATTTAAGGACATGATTATACCACTATCAATTTCACAAGACGCACCATAAAAATCACGGTTCGGAGTGTTTAACTAACCAATCTAAACATATTTGCCAAAGTACTTCTGATCTGCAGCTGAAAAACTTCATATGGCCAATTTCTTTCAAACCAAACTCTTTAGGGTTTAAAGTTAAAGTTTCTGCTTTCATGTTAGGACTTACAGACATCATATCCCGCACATTTTTATCATTTGCAATAAAATCATCCACGGCATTCACCCACAAAGCGGGAATCGTCAGCTCTGAAAAGTAGTGCTTGTCTATGGTTTTACCAAATGCAGTTTTGACATAGCCTTTTCCATTACACCAAGTACGCCACTGTTTTGATACAGCTGAAGGCAACGGCTCTCCCATGCCAAACCATTGAGACTTTGTATGGCCAAAAAGTAAATTAGAAAACGGAATAAACACGTTCATAAAAAAATGTGACTTAACTTGATCCCGCAACTTCATATTAAGCAACCGACCCGACGAGCTCGCAACATTAAACATTGATTTGAGTTTCAATGCGTTAGATGCCAAACCAATTAACTGTCCACCAGCACTGTGGCCAATTAAATGATAATTGGAGTCGGGAAATTCAGATATCAGCGCTGCAATGGCGGCTTGTTGATCAAGCTGCCCCCAACTTTGTAATGTCGCATCATGATCACTGACATTACCTTGTAAAGATTGCCCTATTCCACGGTTATCATAGGTTAAAACACCATAGTCATTGGCAGCCAAAAACTCTGCAAATGCGGTATAAAACTGTCGCTTTATCCCAGTAGCAGGACCAATTAAAACGGCTCCTCTCAATGTACCTTTGGGTAAAAATACAGTTGCGGAAAGTCGGTATTTATCCTCTCAGTGCACTGTGATTTCTCGACATACAATAAATGGCATAGTTGCAATAAATGAAGGAATATATGCTTATAGCTTACAACTGGTATAACCAGTTAGCAAGCTACAAAACCCCGAATTAGAGTTTTAACTCTAAACTTGAGAGAGATAAAATACTAAAGTGTAAACATGTCTGTCTTTGAAAGGCTGCTAATCACTTGGATAAGCATAAAAGTCCACTTTCAGTTAAACATGACGTGCGTGCTGCACACCATCCAACCGTTTACTCCAATTGCCATTATGCTCAGCGGCACATGCCTCTTCGGTATCAAATAAAATGCGCTTTGTAACACCTTTAATCTTGATGTTGTGTGCTGTTAACTTGCGCTCAATCGCCGACTTAAACCCTGTACCTTTATCGTCGCCCATTGCCAAGTTTAAGCTCTCTTGATTATCAAAAATACATACGACTGTTAAGCTGTCGGGAAAGTTTTGAAAATTAACCACATGCGTTAACCACTCAAACCCTTTATACACTTTCAAAGCATCCTCACACGCTTCTGTCAAAGCAGCAACAATGGCCTTTTCTAATTTTTTATCTGATTTGCGCATAATCTTGGATCAACCTCTAAACTACAGCCGAAGCATTAAACACAATGGAGGCTAATCATCGAACTGATATAAAATAAACTGGCGACATCTTAGCGCCGTTTAATCTCAATGTTAAGTGCTGCCTCTCACCCAGCTATACAAGCAGCCCTTATACATGCTCAATTTTTCAACTTCATTATAAATAGATACAAGATTGTTATTTCGCAGTTAAATCAGAAGTCACACATTTGTCATAGCAACAACAAAATAAAGCCCAATCATTTATGCAAATAATCTCAAGCACGAATGCTTTATTATCATCAATCCCGACCTTTGATAAATATCACCTATAAATACCACCCCACACAATTAACAAACACTTAATAAAACGTAAACGTAATTAAAACATTCCGTGGGTACTATTTTTCCGTCAACAGGCGATAAATCATAAACTCTCTAAATTTAATAAGGATAAAAAAATGAAAAAATTACTTGCTGCACTTGCCCTAACGGCTCTATCTACCTCAGCAATGGCAACAACTGCGACAATTTACTCGTATGACCAAGTATTAAACGCACCTGAAGTTGCAGACTCTACTATATACGCACATGTTGATGTGGTTAAAATGGTGTCAGTTTCTGACTTCGATTTTGATAACAATAATGCGTTACTAATCCCTGGCGTACAGTATGATGAGCATGGCTTCATTTATTATACAGGCGAAGGAAGTCAACCTCGTGAAGTTTTATCAGGTGACGTTGTACTTAATCTAGAGTGTAATTTTAGTAAAGAGCCTGAGCATGCGGGCTTTAAAGGTATGACATCTATTGCTATTACATTAGAGCCTGGCGCAGAATATGAGCTATACGCTGTGCATGATTCAAAAGCAATGGGATGGTTTGGCGCGCCAAAAACAAACTTTTACCGCTGTGTACCGGGTATTAGAAAGCGCTAATTTCAAATAAGTCCTGTTGAATAAGCTATGAATAAA
This sequence comes from Pseudoalteromonas sp. MMG033, assembly GCF_057197785.1. NCBI lineage: Bacteria > Pseudomonadati > Pseudomonadota > Gammaproteobacteria > Alteromonadales > Pseudoalteromonadaceae > Pseudoalteromonas > Pseudoalteromonas sp. MMG033. Next base: position 3,449,653 of record NZ_CM170070.1, on the reverse strand, counting down.
GGGAAAGTAATTATTTTCTTTCCCTTTATTCAGCGGTCACAAGTGATCCAAATAAACGACTCAAAACCATCAATATAAGATGGAAAGCAAAATTAACTGGTTGTTATTTATACTGACAGTTAAATAGGCTACTCAGCCTACCTGTTAAAAATACGCGTTGTCAGTATGCTCTAACTTTAAATTGTTCAAGGAACACACTTTGAAATATACAAACCAATATTTACAACTTTTCTTTTAGTTCTTTAATTTTTGCAGCAAATTTGTCAGTCTCATCATAACCGGTTTCTTGTGAAAGTGTATAGGCTTGCTCATATACTTTTATGGCTTCTTTCACTTGTTTGTTTTTTTCTAGGGCTTCTGCCAACCATACATAGTTTTGTGGGTATTTATTCATGATATAAGCTTCAGCATTACGCCTAAACACCGTGACAGCACCTCCATAGTCCTTCTGCTTCATCAGCTCTAAAGCCAAAGGCACATATATTTCTTGAGGCTGCTTCGCTGCTTGACCGTATTTTTTCATAATGCCCGCTTCATGAGCTAAGAATTTCTCACTGCTAAAGTCATCCATGATCGCCTGAGGAAGCCTCATGTCCGAAAAGATAAATTTGAGCGCAAAATAGTTGTTAAGCAGTGGTGCCGACATATGCCCTTCATCATCAAACTCTTCATGTTTCCAACGAACACCTTTAGGTGTCGTAGTTTCAAGCTCTTTGACAAATCGCTTCAACGAATGGCGATTACCATCTTCTTTTCCAACACCAAAGTACAATGCTTTATCTAACGTATCAGCAGCGCTTAAAAATGCTTTAAAGTCTTTCACGGGCTCTTCTTTATTCCACCAAAATGCGGGCCCCATCACTATGTAAGCATCAAATAAATCTGGCGATTCCATCAATGTATACGCGGCAAACAACCCAGCTAGGGAATGACCTTCTAACACGCTAAAACCGTTTGTTCTATATGTATTATTGATATACGGAATGAGTTCTTTGCTCAAAAAATTTAAAAAAGTTTTCGCTCCGCCACTCTCCTCAACACCAGTCATTTTTGTTGGGCTGAAATCCTTCATGCGGTTTTCACTTTTAATCCCAACAATAATACTGGGTGGCACGCTACCTACGCGCGTTAAAACATCAACACTCCCCACTACATGTTTCAAATTTTGAACACCATCCAGTAGGTAGATCACGGGGTAAGCGGCTTTTGATGCGTCATATCCATCCGGCAGAGATACCACTATTGTTCTTTGCTCTTTTAGTATCTTTGATTCAAATTCAAAGCTTTTTGCAATACTGACTTGCGATTGTGCATGTACGCTAAACTGCAACAACAGCAAAAAGATAAGGGCCACTCTAATCACTCTATATATCTCCTTGATTTATTTTTATTATTCCACCGTACCAATAAAGCCAAGTTGATAAGCTACTTAGTCCATTTTCAAAAGTCCCACTACTCACTTTTTTATATGAATCCAATAGAAAAACAATGAGCTTTAATTACAGTTACTTACTTATTTGATTTATCAAGTTTAGTGAACGTTCGAAGTATAGAGTCTAACTGCATGATAAAGTTCATTAAAAAATACAACAAACTAAATTTCAATGCTAAAAGCATATAGGATTGCTTTTTCCAAACGAAACTATAAAAGAGGAAAAGACATGATTACTGATATTGTGAAATATTAAATGCTCAAACAAGAGTAATAGTTTTACCCAGTAAGGAGTCATGGTAAGTTAGTTTCCTTACCATGCTCATATATGATTCTTAACTACCCTTTGAAGTAAGCCTCTTTCAACTTAGTGATAACTTGCGTACTGACCCAATAAATATTTGAAACAGCATCTGGTTCGTTATATCTGGCAAAAAATAAATACTGACCATCTGGCGACACTCTTGCAACAGTTTCTGAGTAAGGTGTATTGATACTTGTACCTAAATTAATAGGTTTGGACCAACTACCATCAGCTTCCTTGAAGTAGACAAATAAATCACTGTCTTTTCTCGCTTCATCGTCACGATGTCTCGCGTTAACCAGCAAGTAATCTTCATTAGGTGATATAAAACCATGCAAACCAAATTCAATGTCCATCGGCTTAGCCTTTAAAAACTGCCCATTTTCTTTTTTTGCGGTATACATTCTGCGCTCTGACATATTGGTAAAAATCATATCGCCATCAATGCCCTGATTAAAATCAGAAAGTCGTCCAGTGTTAAGTGGTGATTCAAAACGCTTTGCTTCGCTTAGCCCTTCATCTTCTCTGGTAACATACCAAATACCAGACTCTTTAGAGTCAGGACTTCTGCCAGTAAAGTACACTCGCTCTTCATTTAAACTTGCGTACGGAACGAGCTCATACTTCATCTTTCCGCCAGTAAAACCGGCTTCTTTGGGCTTTGTCCAGTGCCCGTTCTCGATTTTTGAATACATGATTTTAGGGCTTGTATCCACTCCTTCAATCACATCTAATGCTGTAAAGTACATCTCTTTCAAATCAGGAGAAAAAGAGATGCCAAACTCATAACGCCCTTCAATTGACACCGTATTTGCTGCAAATACCTCTGGCGTTAACCCTGGTGTTTGTTGGCCGAACCAATCCCCTTTAAGCGCAGGAAATGATGCGGCTACACTCACATTGCACATCATTGTCGCTGCAATACATATCACACTTGAAATTGATTTAATTTTATTCATGGCTTTATCCTTTACTTATTGTCACTCGAAATTCGACTTTGGTTTCCAAGTTTGCTTTGCATATTGTTTTACCACTCTGATCAGTCGCACTAATGCGAGTGTTTACCTAAAAACAAACAGAGCAGATTTAATTTTTATTTATTATCAAGCAAGTAGCTCTCAATTCACTGAAGCCAATGTACCAACTTTAATCGATATGTGGTGTAAACTAATGTAAAACGTGAAAGCGCTTTCACGATGAAACAACATTAATAGATGTCTGGGCCGAGCCCGTCATTGCAGAAGAGATATGAGACAAAGAGAGTATAAACAAATGTAAAGTAGTCGATTCTTAAAGTATCGACCTAACAATAAAACTGACTTGAAAAATCTCAGAGCCTTCTATTCATAAGTAACAAAAGGCATAAATATAAAACAAAACGCTTTGTTGTCGAGCATGGGTTTCAAAAGCGTCTTTAAGTACACTATAAATTTATGATACATGAGCGAGCCTTTAAACCTTGTTTAAAATACCCAACACACCAAAAAAAGCAGCAATAGGCACAACTGTTGCGGCATCAATTGCAACGGCAACAGGTGTCACGACGATTTTACCCGCTTTAGTGACGCCACTTTCAGGTGTCCCAATCACAACATAATGATCATCCGCTAAGGTTTGAAAAGGGAAGTCTCCTTCAACATCGTAGCGCTTGCCTTTTAAATTAAACTCAAGCGCTACATTGCCATACTGATCTAATGGGATGTTATTTACCTCGAGCACTTTCTTATCTGCAACCCTATTAGACACTAACTTAAGTGTACCTGTGATCTGGTTGTTCGTGTCGATTTTGAAGCCACTATACGTAGGAATGAATTCAATATGTCTGCTTACTTCTAATGAACTTGTCAGTAAATCATCAGCCTCAAAAACATAGCTGTATTTTGTGCCAGTAATTAACAGCAACTGTTTATCTTTAGCCGCGTAAAAACCGGTAATCTTCTCTTGATAGCTGGGCGCCTGCCATAGTTGCGAAGTACAGCCAGAAAAAATCACCAGTACAAATATGATAAAACTAAATTTCATTGTTCAATATCTCCCTATATATTCTTATCCAACAGCAGGTTGCCCTTATTTAAATAAAATCATTGTGTTATGTAGTGTGCCTAGCCTGCTCTCAAAGCCAAGATAGAATCAATATTATCTACATCTTCAAACTGACGTAGTGTCTCACATTGACGCTCGATAGCTACGATTGACATCCTGTCAGCAAGTTCATTACCTTCTATGCCAACATGCCCATTGACGTGATGGACCTTAACCTTACTCGCAATTTTTTGATAAATCTCAAATGCCGGTTGAATAATATCTAAATTCTTGATCTCACCATCGGACTTTGTCCAACCTTTTTTTTGCCAACCCATGGCCCATTTAGTAATACAATCAATCGCATATTTAGAGTCACAAAATATTCCAACAGTGTGCCCTTGATCTAAATAACTAAGGGCAACCACCAGTGCTTGCTTTAACCCTCGCAATTCAGCCGTATTGTTTGTACCAACCGGCTGATAAAATCCATACCAAAGCTCAGATAATTGATTGCTATGATAAATAGCAAGCCCAGTACCCGCTTCGCCTGGGTTCGGATCGCACGCACCATCAGTAAAGATTTTAAATTCATATGGCATAGTATCGATTTGCACTTGCGTCAACGGCGCTGTTTTTGGTGCTTTACCACCTTTACTTGCCGTACTTTTTTCACTTTGTAAATTAGATTTTTTACCAAACGCGGCTTCCGCTTCTGCTAATGACGGAAAAGACTTAAATCGAGCTCCCGCAAAGCCATCAACCAAAGACTTGCATTGTGCCCATGTTGTAAAAATTCCCGTTTCTCTGCCCTTCCAAACAACATAATATTTTTTAGCCAAACTTCTCTCCTAGCGCTCATAAGGTGCAGGCTCCATTGTAGAGTATCTCAACGAAAAAAAATTAATATATGCACGAGTAGGTGAAAAAACAGCGATTACTTAAACTATAAGGACAACAATTACACAAAAATGCATAAAGGCGCTCAATAGGCGCCTTTATTCAACTAACAATATACTATGACTTTTAACGCTTGGGTCTAAGATCATCAATGACTTTGGCATCTACCCACATAATATCCGAATCATCTTCGCTAAATTTTCTGTTGAAGAATAAGTATTTTCCATCAGGAGACACCACAGCGCCTGTATCTGGCCCAGGCGTATTGATTTTATCTCCTAAGTTAATTGCATCGCTCCATATGCCGTTTTCTAATTGAAAACTCACATACAAGTCAGTCTTACCATAGCCGCCTTCTCTTTCACTGTCCCAAATAATATAGCTTTCATCTGGTGCTACAAATGGATGCGCGGTCCATTTTCCTGAGTTTATCTGCTTGCCAAAAGCTTTTGGTGCCTCGCGTTTGCCATCAATCAAACGGGAATATCGAATTGTACCTTTAACCTCGCGCTCATCAAAAACATACATACCCTTGTCTGATACGCTGATCACCATAATAGGTATCGATTGAAATGCCTTGCCAATACTTTTTGGTTCAGACCATTGAACACCTATGCGGTCACGATAGGTTCTACCCGAGTACATCTTCATGCCATCAGCAGAAACAGCGCCTCCGACACCTGCTGGCAACACTTTTTCATGCCATTTCCCATCAATCAGTTTAAACATCAATTGTGTACTGGTTCGAGCCTCACGATTGTTTCTTGTAAAGTAATATTCAGTCATGTCCGGCGTAAATCTGCCTGTCCAATCTCGATGCTCCTTAGATACAATACCCGGCGCGAAAATTTCTGGCGTCTCGCCAGGTGGTGTTTGCCCAAAATAAGGGCCCGTAATATCTTTGGCAAATCCAGTAGCGCTAAATATTAAACTTGATAAAAGTAACGTGATCGAATGAGAGTAAAGCTTCATTGTTTTTTCCTTATTATAGGCGCAATTCGTTATCTCATCGAGGCCAAACTCGATTAAGCAAATTCAGCTTATGCACTGCAAAAAAGAATCGCCTTACGTCTTGATGATTTCTCATTGATTTTTCCTGAAAATCAGAGTGGATCACACAAAAAACAATAATAAGCATTAGTATCAATTGGTTAATGATTTAGAGCTGTAATAAAGTGGAAACTAGTATGTTGAATTTTAAAAGCTATTCATACAATTAGACGAGCTCTCTTAGGTCAAACCGACTTAATTATCTGAGCTTCCAGTCAATAACTTTTGTTATCAAGTCTCCGTGTTTTCGCGAAAAGAAAACCGCTCAAACTAACTGACTCCGCCGCGATTAAGCTATTTAGTCACTTATGATTTTTATGAAAATCGCACCAGACACGTTATAAATATGCTGAAGCACAGTGCTTAACTTGAGCAATCTGAATGTGTAACAGCACGACACATTATTAAAATAAAAAGTATAAAAAACTGAACTTAGCAACCAATCCAAAACTTTATGCCGATAAAAAATTTATAAAACGCCTGTTTTCATCAAACTTTATCCCATTTATTGAAGTAAATATAAAATATTTCATTTCATTATTTTTCAATAGCCAAATAACTCAATCGCATTATGATTGATGTGCAATTATTAAACAAAAAAGGAAATTACAATGAAACTATCACTTAATAAAAAAAGTATGAAAAGTCTTACTAAAACAAATAAAAACCTACCACAAGAGCTAACCGACAAAGTTGCAGGCGGGTTCAGAACGGATTGGAGAGACTGTACGGGTACAACTTATGGCTGCCACTCATTTGGTACTTGTCACTCAAGGCTTTGCTAATAAGTAATCAAAGATAAAAAACGATGCTTACCTTGCCAAAAGTAAAGGTACGCATCGTTCATATGGCAATCAGGCTTCACCTTTACTTTTTTGCTTTACTTTTTTGCTTTACTTTTTTTCTTTATAAACCGGATACTTCTAAAAAAGTATAAAGAGGCAAGAATAGTCAGTATGTAATAAGGCACATCAATAGCATAAATTAGATAGCGCTTCACCCTATCCTCTAACAATATCAGCATGATTACTTCAAGAAATAGCGATATTAAAATTGAAAGAGAAAAAACTTACAACCATTTTCAATCGCGACAAACATGTCTGCGCTTTCACCTTGCGAAAAATTTTTTAACTTTACATATAACACCACAAAATACCTGACAAAATTACTCCCAGCGAAGTATCCACAGCTGAGGCTTATGAAATATCTATGAATACAGATCCCATAATAATTTTCCTCTGCTTCTAGAAAAACTGATCACAATACAGCTATATAAACAAATTAGCCCAACATCTTAGAACATTTCAAACTAGAATAACCAAAACAAAATCAATCCTTTTTACCTACTCACTCGTCGAATTTAATTCAAAATAACTATTTCTCGTGTTAGATATGCTAAGTGCTAGCAAAAAAAATATGAGAAAGGATATGAAGAAAATAACAAAGAAAATAGGGCTATCAATTTTGTTGATGGGTTTTAGCTATAACACGTTGGCTTCATCAGATCACATCAAACTGCTCAAGCAAGTTGAGTCCAAGGTCATTGATTGGCGACGAGATATCCACCAGAACCCCGAACTGGGCAACCGTGAAGTGCGCACAGCTGCGCTCGTCGCAAAGCATTTAAAATCTTTAGGGATGCAAGTCGAAACAGGCATTGCCTACACTGGCGTCGTCGGTTTTTTAAAAGGCGCAAAGCCAGGACCAACAGTCATGCTACGTGCGGATATGGATGCGCTCCCTGTGACAGAAAAAACTGATGTGCCCTTTAAATCAACAAAAATGACAAATTATCAAGGCGTCGATGTCGGTATTATGCATGCTTGCGGCCACGATACACATGTCGCAATGTTAATGGGTGCAGCTGAAGTGCTCAGCGGTATGCAAAGCGAGCTTGCAGGTAACGTCATGTTCGTCTTTCAACCGGCTGAAGAAGGTGCCCCAGAAGGAGAGGAAGGCGGAGCTGAGCTGATGTTAAAGCAAGGAATATTTGACAGATATCAGCCCGATGTGGCCTTTGGTTTACATATCACATCCAAGCTCAATGTCGGCCAAATCGGCTATCGAAGTGGTCCAACGATGGCCAGTGCCGATAGGTTTGAAATTACAGTGACCGGAGAGCAAACGCACGGCTCCACACCTTGGGCTGGCGCAGATCCCATTGCGGCCGCCGCTCAAATTGTATCTGGAGTCAATCATATTGTGAGCCGACAAATTGATATTACCAAAGAGCCTGCAATCGTATCTTTTGGCAAAATCTCAGGCGGTGTGCGTAACAATATCATTCCTGAAGAAGTAAATATGATAGGGACAATTCGCAATTTTGATATGGAAAATAGACAGCAGATCTTTGATAAAATAACCCATACCGCAGAGCACACGGCAAAAGCCTCTGGCAATAAGGCCAAAGTCGTGATTAAAGAAGGTTACCCTGTCACCGTCAATGACCCATTACTGACTGAAAAAATGCTTCCGTCGCTTGCAAAAGTGGTCGGCGACGCGGGGCTCATTAATATGCCGAAAGTGACAGGCGCCGAAGACTTCTCATTTTACGCCATGGAAGTACCTGGTTTATTCGTGTTTTTGGGGGGAACCCCGAAAGGCACGCATCCTAAAGATGCACCAAGTAACCACTCGCCTTACTTTTTTGCCGATGAGTCAGCCTTTAAATTAGGTACGCGCGCACTCACTGAGTTTGCCCTTGATTACTTGTCGCAATCGAATTAACCACTTGATATAAAAAGCCGAGTGAGTGCAATAAGGATTTAACTGCACTCACCCTTTTGAACTATTTTACTCAGCACAAATTCAATTAACTGTGTTTGTTGTTTTGTAACAACGTATCCAGCTTGGCCTCAAGACGTTGAATGTCCTCTTTTGTCGCAGAGGCGCCCTCTTCTTTTTCTTCTTGTTCATGCATAACTTGCATTGCGTCGACAATAATACCAATGAAAAGGTTTAGCACCGCAAAGCTCGTAAAAACAATAAAGGGAATAAAGAACAACCAAGAATAAGGGAACAGCTCCATTGTCGGCCTTACAATACCCATTGACCAACTCTCTAACGTCATCACCTGAAACAATGTGTACGAAGACGCGCCAATACTGCCAAACCACTCTTGCATATTCGGATCAGGATGCTGACCAAATAGCTTGGTGGTTAATACCGCAGAAACATAAAATACAACTCCTAACACGCCTACAACTGATGCCATACCAGGTAACGAATGCCCCAAAGCCCCTATGACTTTTCGCATCTGTGGCACAACTGAGAACAGGCGTAATACTCTGAGAATTCTGAACGCTCGTAGCACTGATAACGCGCCACCAGCAGGTACCCAAGAAATTGCAACAATGATTAAATCAAAGCAGTTCCAGCCCGATTTGAAAAACTGTATTCGATAAGCAATTAGCTTTAACACTAATTCAAAAGTGAAAATAAGTAAGATGACAGTGTCAATTTTGTGCAATAAGTCAGCATTGCTCTTGCCAATATTGGTGGTTTCTAAGCCTAAGGTAACAGCATTAAACAAAATGACTGCTATCAAAAAGTTTTGGAACAGCTTTGCTTCAACTAAAGCGGTTATTTTAGACATCATATTTTTAAGCTCGACATAACTAAAATTTTATTAAAAAAGAAAAGACATCATTTTATTTAATTTAAGCATTGTCAACAATAAAGTATTGAAAAAACAGCCTAAAATTCAACCGCATTAAATATTTAATTTTATAGAACCCAGGCATTTACACAATGCAAACAAGTCGGTAACTTATAATCCCCTTATGATACACTACATTAAAACAAAGCGACTTAAGTGATGGTATCGTTAAGCTTTTATGACGTTAAAAGCTAATGATGTGAGCATGGTAAAGGTATCATTGGGGGCCCATACAGCCAGAAATGACTGAATTGTATTGGTAATGCTATAAGAACTGTTAAATATAAAAATTTACGGAACAAAATACCAATTAAAAGGGCACTATATTTTTTAAATATGCATCTAAAGTCAATAAAACCAAACAGCAACTGAGTTGAAATAATAATTTAAAAGGATTGAATATGAAACTTAGCCTAAATAAAAAAAGCTTTAAATCCCTAAGCCAAGATAATAAACAGCTTCCAGTTAACGCAACTCCAGAAGTTGGTGGTGGACGCCTTACAGATAATTGCACCAATCACTGTGGCTCTGTCAAAGCACAAACATGTGATACATTACTATATACAAATAAACAGCAAACAGCCTGCTGTTGGACTGCTATGTGTTAATGTGATTTTATTTAACTAAAATAAATCACGATGTGATGGTTAATTTTAAAAGCCATCACTTTATAATTTTAATAGCAACTAATCACCAAATACTACTGATTTTATAATTAAACCACTAAACAATAGCACAACTACTGCGCCAGATATCACCACTAGTGCAATACAGCTTTTCATAACCTGACTCCTAGTCCAACTTGCTTCAATTTTAGTTAAAGTAGCTTCTACAAAGGATGAAAACGCTCAGCCCTCAGTACGAAAGCTAATATTGACTCGCAAACGCTTAATACCATCGGCTTGAGTATACTGAGTTGTTCAAACAGGTTTCCTCTTTTGTGAGTACTTCTTATGACCCCCTTTTCACTGCACACAGTTTTAATTTTACCTATAAATAAAAACAACGAGGACTCCTTTCAAAATCCTAAAGTAACGAGCAGACGTATTTTGCTCATAGTTTTGACTACTAACTATACCTAATCACACACTCACGATAGCAACCAATAAAACTTTAAGATCATCTGTTAAAACAATGAAGTATGAAAGCTTGAAATAAGGAAACAAAAATGTGTGGCTAAATAATGTTCTTATATGAAGAATAAGCTCCTAAATTTACACAGCCACTGATAGTAACACTATCAGTAAGTACTTAAAAAACACACAGCCAAGGCACTTGCAAATTTAGCGCACCAAGTTTTCTAAAAGTAAAACGTGCTACCTAGGCCGTGTAATTTACTTATTTAGATTGGCTCTAATTAAAGTGCCTTTGAATCTTTAATAAATAGTAGCCCCAAGCGCCTACATACGTTGATGGACAGCTCACATGTCCAGAATAGTACTTAGTGAACGAATCTGAGTTTGGCGGCCTAATATGATCTGGAGCGCCGGTCTCAAATTCATACTTGCACAATGTGTATGGAGAACCTGATGCCTGAGCCGTTGATATCAGTGTACTTGCAGAGAATAAGATAACTGCCATACCCATAAGAGATAACTTCATATTTAATTTCCTTTTGTTTGTATTAAAAATATAAACTAACCGCCAACTGCTGAAAATTACAACAAATATGAATTGATTTATTTTCATTTACTAATAACAAGTTGAATTCACAGGTATTTAGGTTAGAAAGATGCTCATGGATAATTTATTTTAAAACCCGCTACCATTTAAAATTAATAATGGATTTGTGAATAGCTTTTAAATTATATTCACCAAACTCGACAAGCAACTACAGCTACGCATTTACTATAGAAGCCTGATTTAGCTCACTTATTATTGCGCACTCATATTGAAAACCATATCAATTCATGTCATAACTAAGTTCGTTGTCACAATCGTTAAGGATATTAATTATGACTAAGCACATAACTTTTTTAATTTTTATGGCGCTGATAAGTGGCTGCTCTAGTACAAAAGATACTCCTCCTGAAACAATCCCTTTAGTATCAGCGCTGTTTAGTGACAATACATTCGAGCAAGCACTTACGATAAATGAGCAAGAAATATTTACACTCCCTGCCCAAGAACAAGAGAAATTCTTAGACTATTTCAACAACGAACTCATTAAAGGGGTTAGAGAAGATAAGATCATTTTTAATTATCTTAAACAGCGTATCAACCAATTTACTTACGATGGTGATACCCTCACGGCAACTGAGTCATTAGAAAGAAATGAAGGTAATTGCATTTCATTAGCCATACTCACTCAAGCATATGCAAAACTTGCACAGGTGGATACGACGTTTATAGAGGTAGGCACAGTTCCCGTATTTAAAAAAAGTAATAATACCATCCTCATTTCAAATCATTTTCGTACCAAGCTACTAGCGCCGAAATCGAGTACTGACCCAAACATAATTGAAATCATTAGAGCAGGTACAATCGTTGATTACTTCCCTGCCCAAGACAGTTTTTTTATCGACAATGCAAATTATCATGACCTTGTTGCTAAATATTATGCAAACCGAGCTGTTGATGCATTATTGGAGGACAACTTTAATCAAAGCTTCAACCTGCTCAAGCAAGCGTTGAGTTACAAACCCTATGATCCTGAATTGATTAACATTGCAGGGGTGCTACATCGTCGCAGTGGTCAAGAAAGCCATGCTATAAGAATTTATGAATACGCAAAGAGCTATAACCTAACTAGCCAAAACTTACTTTCAAATTACCTTTCTATTGCCAAAAACCAAAATAACATCACGCTTGTAGAGCAGTTGGAGAGTTTACTTGATAAAACAGCATCGACACCGTTTGATAAGATTCAAGTTGCTCAAAGGTCTGCTCAAAAAGGACGATTTACCAGAGCAATTCAAGAGCTAAAAGAAGTCATCATTGAGACGCCCTACCTGCCTGAGCCCTATTTTGAATTAGCCCGAATTTACCACACCAAAGGAGATATAGAGAAGACAGATAAGCTACTTGCTTTGGCTGTTGAAAGGTCATCAGATCCAGAGAAGCGCTCTCTATTTCAAGCCAAGAGAGATACTATCCCTAAACCATAAATGCATGGAGTATTATTGATACTCCAGTGCTCTTTAAACCTCTCCTAAAACCCAGTTTTGTTTCAAAGATTAAATTGATGAGTTTTGAAGGCTGCATGGCCTTCTCCAGCTTATGCAAACTAATTATCGTTAAGTATCTGTATTTAAATCAAATTTCACCTTATATCACTAGACTAAAGCTATGTATTTCACTTTTTAGGGTTGTTAATAATACTAATTTATTTTTGTCTTAGGCTATTACTGAGTAACTGACAGACCGTATTCTGGTTTGAGGCATAAAAACGTTACAACAAGATCTAAAAAAACAAATACAAAAAAACAATTATTATATTCAAATAAATTGAATATAATTTTTACATAAAAAAGGCATGCTAAGCATGCCTTTTAAAGTCTCTAAAATACTAATTAAAACTTGTAAGAGAGTCGAACATAGCCAAAGCGCCCTATATTGTCATAGGTGCCTCCCTCAAGCGTAGTACCTGTGGTATATCTGATCATCTCTTTATTGAAGATATTATCTATACCCACTTTAACTGCCATTCCGTTGTCAAAATTATAACCACCAGAAATATCTGTTATAATATAGGTCGGCCATTCCATATGATTAGAAGGGTTGGGGTTCTTCTCTAATTCATCAGCACGGTAACGATTTGTTTTTTGGGTGTAACGTGTTTTCCAACTAGCAAAGAAGTTATCATAATTATAGCCAATATCTAATGCCCCCGCCCAAGATGGTTCTGTATCTACACCAGCATACTCTTGAAATTCAGTCACATCTTCTTGGAATGGGTAGTCCTTTCGTTCAATCAAGCGTGTTGCCATTAGGCGAGTTTTAAAGTTACCAAAACTTGTCTTGAAATCATAATTTACTTCAAAATCAACACCTGCTGATTCTTGCATAGCAATATTCAAGGCTTTATTTTCAATAAGCGTCAACCTGCCATCATTCGCACGTGTAAGTAAAGCACAGTACTGGTTATCAATGCTGCCAGCATCAACACAACGGGTCACTATTTTCTTAGAATCAATAAAGTCTATCGCATCTTCTAATTCTATATTCCAATAATCAACAGTAAAGGTTAGACCATCCACAAAACTAGGTGTAAACACAGCACCGACGGTGTAACTTGTAGACTCTTCGGGAACAAGCTCGTCATTACCAGACTGTTGACCTCTGACCCTAGCTGAATCATATGAGTCATCAAACCCAACAGGCACGCCTAATGCAGTACAATTAGCTTGTCTTAAATCACGAGCCGCACCTGAAACCTGATTTAAGTTTTTAACTCTACATGGGTCATCAATACCATAAAACGTTTCACTAACAGCCCCGAATAATTCACCAATGTTTGGCGCTCGAATCGCTTCAGATAGCGTAGAGCGTAACCTTAGATCATCATATACCTGCCAATCTAAACCTACTTTCCAGCTCGTCACATCACCGACAGTACTATAGTCAGCATATCGACTTGCAACCTCTAAAGTCAGTGTATCAATCAGTGGTATATCACCTAAAAGAGGAATGGACGCCTCCACAAACACTTCTGATACATCATACTCCCCCTCATCTTCACCGAGAACATTAAAGAAAGTATCACCAGATTTAGCATTATCATCTTCTCTTTGACGACTCTTCTCTTCTCTATATTCAATACCAAAAGCAACCCCTACAGGACCGGCTGGCAGCTCATAGAAACCAGCATTAGCAAGACTTGCCCCCGCATTTAACTGCTCTAATTTAGTTGTACCTACAGATACCGTATTGACGTAATCAATAGACTCTTGGCTTGGGCGGTTATAACCCATAATATCCATTGGCACACAGCCGTTTGCACGAGCATTGGCATCTCGGCATACCACATTACCTGTATCGTCAAAGACTGCGTCTATTGCAGCCTGAAAGTTTGGTCTGACTAAGTTGTTATAATTCGCGCGTTCAATTTCAGTCACACCCGAATTGATGAATACTTCATAGTCCCAATCCTCAGCAACAATCCCTTCTAACCCAAAGACAAAACGTGTTGTTTCACGTGTACTAATTTCGAAACGGCGACCAATATCACCATTAAAACGATTAATACTAATAGCCGTCAAAGGATTACCTTCATCATCGAACGTTGAATCCATGATCTGGGCTGTTTGTGGGTGTAAAAATGCGTTGTCCCGAGAGAGTGTGATCCCTGAACGTGTATGGTAGCTTGGCTGCCCCCACCTTTCAGATTCAATCTTTGCAAACTTACCTTCAAAATAGAAAGAGGTCTCATCATTGATATCATAGTTGCTTTTAAAGTTGACAATATGCCTATCAAAAGTTGGCTGGACCTCTGTATATTTACGCAAGTTAAAATACTCGCAATCTACACATCCATATCCATCCAACTTATTATAATCCAGCTGCACAGGACGTGGAGTACCATCCTCATTGAATGTGTAATAAATACCACCCGCATTAAATACTCCAGATTCTGTTAGATTAAAGAGCCCAGCATTGTCATACATTTTTTCATCTGGATTATCTAAGTCATCAGGCCTATTCGAGTCTCGTTCAAAGTTAGTCAGCTCGCGAACAGCATAATTTGTAAATTCATTATCGAGTGCATTCAGTCTTGATTGAGTTGCAAATTCATAGGAGACACCAAAATTACCTTTTCCATCTAGAAAATCTTGGCCAAAAGAAATATTAAACTTTTGATTGTCATAATCAGAATTCGCTGCCTCACCATGTGTTGCAGAAACAGAGAATCCCTCAATCCTATCTTTAAGGATAAAGTTAACTACCCCCGTTACTGCATCAGCACCATAAATAGCAGAGGCACCACCAGTAATGACTTCGACTCGATCAACCCATTCAGTTGGGATAGTATTAGTATCAACCATAGATGAACCACCACTACTTGAAACATGACGCTTGCCATTTACAAGTACTAAAGTTCTATCAACGCCCATGCCTCTCAAGTCTAATACGTTGAGGCCGGAGGTTCCGATAAAGCGACCTGAGTTTTGCATACCGAATGTAGGTTTTAAACTTGGTAGTTTATTTAATGCTTCACCTATATTTAGAGCACCAGTATTAACTAAATCTTGCCCTGAAAGGACTGACACAGGGTTTTGTGCAATCACTCCTTCACGCATAATACGAGAGCCTGTAACTTCAATTTTTTCTATTGCGTCTTCATTTGCGTATGCAGTATGAGCAGGCACAGCACTGAGTGCACCTAAACACATCAATTTAACTGACATACTTATTGGGTTTAACTTACTCTTATTCCCCATAATTACTTCCTTTCTATATATAAAAACCAAACCAAAAACAAAAAACTCAAAACAGCCACATATTAATACCACAAAATCCATTATGTAAATAAAGAAACATAAAAATAAAATAATAAAACAAAAAATAAAGAAAAATAAATCAAATTAGATTCCAACAAGAACACAACAAAAAATAAACAGTAAAAACAGAGACCTAAAGTTACTAATTTTTTTTCAATCGACAACCAACCGTTCCTTTCAACTCACGTATCAGCAAGATAAGAAAACCACACACAAAAAACTTAAACACATAAAAATTATTGATGAAAAATTCATGACAACATAAGGTTATATAAGAAAACAACCAACACATATAACGAGTAAAAAATAAAAAATCATAAGCTACAAGTTCAGCATTTGGCTTAAGACGATAAAAAGCCTACCTTGTGAAAATATAGGTCTTTATTGATATAAATCATAAACATTTAAATCCCACAATAAAAAATATCGAATTTAAACTCCTTTTCACTTAACTTAGAATCAAAAATACCTATAAAATTTTAGATAGATTTTTATATGCTTAACTTTACACAACCTCATTAAAACCACGTTGCAAAAAATATAAGAATCAATCTTATATAATGTCCTATATCACATTAATCCAGATTAAACTTTTGGCGTTTAAAACACAGATAGTCGGCATGATCAAAGAAGCTGGATCGGGTGTGCCTGTACCGGAAATATGTCGTAAACATGGTGTTGGTCAAAGTACATTTTATAAGTGGCGTTCTAAATATGGTGGGATGGACGCCTCTGATGTGAAGCGTTTAAAAGAGCTTGAAGATGAAAATCGCAAGCTAAAAGGCATGTTTGCGACTCTCAGTTTAAAACATTCAATGCTTGAGGAAATCATCTCAAAAAAGCTGTGAAAACAAGCAGGCGCAGAGCTTGGGTCGAACATTTACGAGCACGGTTTGAGGTTAGCGTGGCATTTGCTGTAACGTAGCGGGTTTAGGTCGAAGCGTTTATTACTATAAATGCAAGCGGCCATCGGATGATGATGTGATTGATGCTTTGTTAGCGCTTGTTGAGCGGCACCCTAGGTGGGGCATGCCAAAACTGTTTAAACGACTTAAGCATCAAGGCAAAGTATGGAATAAAAAGCGTGTTGAGCGAGTATATAACATGCTTAAACTTAACCTTAGACGAAAAGGAAAACGCCGTTTACCATCACGCACACCGAAGCCGTTAAGCGCACCGAGCAAATACAAAGACTCGTGGTCGATGGATTTTATGAGCGATGCACTTAGTTACGGACATCGTTTTAGAACACTGAATATACTGGATGATTACAACCGCCAAGCATTAGCGATTGAGATCGATACAAGCCTGACAGCTGAACGCGTTATTCGGGTGTTGGATTTATATCTGTTTGAATCACTTCAGCAAGTTCGTGACATTACAGATGAATGGTTAGATATTTATAATTATGAACGGCCTCACGATGTACTAGGAAATCAAACTCCAATGAGCTATCTTAAGGCAGCATGATTCTACTAATGGGCTGTACTAAAGTTGGGGGTAGTTACACAATAACTACAGCAGGCAAAAGAACAACCAAAACGCATGCTGAACAATAAGTTTTATACAACCTACATAATAAACCATGCGGTTAAGTTATCTGTCATTGGTGAATTTATGAGTTACTAAAAATGAAAAGTGATATCTTTAATTATCACTATTCATGTTTAGTAGTTAAGCGTTAAGAAAATAACCAAATTAATAACTTATATGCTCGCCTATTCTGAGTTCTGGCTGCTTTAAAAAGTCCAGAACATTTAAAATATCAATCAAGCTGCTTTCTAATCTTTGGCATAATCCGCCTGCTAACGGGTACTGTATCGCCGGAGCTCAGTATCAAATTCCCACCACCTGATGGGAGCTTTTGAAGAGACTGTATCAGCTGCTTATTTACAATGTATGAGCGATGTATACGCAAAAATGTTGCGGGTAATCTTTCTTCCATGATAGTCAAAGTCTCGTTGTGCAACACACTGCGCCTATCTAATAGGCTGATTTCTACATAATCTCTCGCGCCTTTCACGAAGCAAATACTCTCACATGATATCCACTCGCTTTTGTCTGCAAGATTGAGCTTTATCTTAGATGGTGTCTGCTGCTCACTATACTCATCTAATGCCAGCTGTAACTGATCAGCTCTTTGCTGTGCAAGCTGCTTTTGAAATTGCTCGTGTTTATATGCAATTGCATGTTGAACAAAAAAGAATAACAAAAGCGCAGCGACAAAATAATAAAAATAGAGATCGAGAAATTGATTAGGGTTCACCGCAATTATGGTAAAAAATATGAAAAGTGCGCAGGCATGTTTTCTCGCATTTTCCTGCCTATTAAATACTTGAAAAGCTGTGATTAAAAAGCTGATACCAGCAGGCACTTGAATGGCGATCACGGTTTTGTCTTCTATCGTACTACCCAGATAAATAAATATAAACGTCAATAACATGGATAGGGAAAAGCAGCTCTTACGATGATTCTTTACAAAACCATCTATGATATATAACAGCAAACTCAGACCGCTCAACGTCCCCAGTAATAAAATAACCACCAATCGAATTTCATGATAAGGATATTCGTATGCGACTAAACCCCTTGACACTTCAGTCAACAATTGGAGTACCACCAGCAAAGAGAGTAAAGGAAGCCAAAAAGCACTTAGCCTTGGACTCGAGTCTTGCAACACCAACAAGCTTGAGAAAACCAAACCAATGATCAAAACACCTAACGGCACCAATGTGGGTAGATAGTGATGCAATACGATATCTTGAGGTGAGTCATAGTATGTAACTATCGCAAGCCCAATGGAGCGACTGATATCAAACGCTTTATGATGAGATGACAGTTTAATAACGATTTCATTCTGAGACTTCTTCAGCAGCCCTTTAGGTATATAGGTAACAAAGTCCATCACACCTGGCCGCTCTTCGTCAGGTTGAGAAGAGGGATAACCATTTCGGCCAATTAATTCGCCATTAAAGTAAAACTCAGCCGCCGCTTGGGCAGAAAAAAACAACCCAATTGGTTTATCGATAAGCTCAGGTGCGTCTATGTCAAACGTGGAGCCTATCCAAGTTACCTTATTACCCAACTTTACCTCTCCTAGAGACATCGTTTTGCAATTTTGAAGGAAAAACGTCTTTGAAGACAGCTTTTCGTCTTCATCATAACAAACCCTAACCTCTTGAATAAATTGCTTATTAAATTCATTTGCTACGAGTTGTGTCGAGAATATCATGCTAAAAATGGCCAAAAAGCACCCACATATCTGATTGATATTTATCACAATGGGATTTAAGAAAGCTCGAACGCACATCTTGATAAGTTTTACTGCCTTTTGCAGAAGAAACGCCACCGCTTGCATATAAGTGCTAGAAAAATAAGAAGTAATTGGTAATGTCCTTATCAATTAGTAAATTGCTTTAAAGGGTCTATTTAAATGAACTATATCAAAAAGTCTGTATATACAGGAATCGTCTTATCACAGTTAATTTTTTCTCCACTATGTCTAAGTGCACAGTTAACGCCAAAACAAATAGATGCACTTGTTGAAAAAGCATCAAACGAGCTTAATGTGCCAGGAATTGCATTGGCAGTTGTAAAAAGTGGAGAAGTGATCCATGCAAAAGGCTATGGCGTTCAATCTATTGAAAGCAAAACTCCAGTAAATACGGATACCCTATTTCAGGTCGCGTCAATTTCAAAATCATTTGTAACTGCTGCATTGGCACTACTCGTAGATGAAAACAAACTCAGCTGGGACGATAAGGTCATTGATTACCTTCCGCACTTTCAAATGTATGATCCTTGGGTAACAAGAGAGTTTACTATTCGCGACTTATTAACTCATCGCTCTGGTTTGCCTCTGGGTGCTGGGGACTTATTACAATGGCCTGATGCACAGGCACACGCAACGCCTGATGAAATCATCTCAGCATTAAAGTATTTAAAACCAACCAGTTCATTTCGTTCTGAATATTCTTATGTCAATTTAATGTATATTGTCGCCGAAGAGGTGATACGCGCAATCACCAAGATGCCTTGGGACGAATATGTCGAAAAAGCATTATTAGCACCGCTTCAAATGACTCACTGTGTAGCAAGCCCGACTCGAATTAAAATACCAAGTAAACGTGCAATACCGCATATGGAAGTGGATGGTGAGCTCAAAACCACTTTTTTCAAAGATGATACCCAAATTAATTGTGACATAGCGGGTATGGCAAAGTGGGCACAGCTATTTCTTTCCAAAGGAAAACTGCCTAATGGGCAAAACTTACTGTCTGAAAAACAACACGCAGAGCTGTGGAAGCCAGTGACTTTAAAGAAAGTCTCTTATATTGATCAAAAATACGCGCAGACTCATTTCCAAGCATATGGATTAGGTTGGAATTTGATGGACTTTCATGGCCACTTGCATGTTTCTCATGGCGGCGCGGTACAAGGCATGACCTCACATATCGCTTTTTTACCTGAAAAAGATGTTGCTGTGATTGCGCTTACAAATCAATGGTCACGAGCAGCTCAAGGTCTAACCGCAACTATCCTAGAACACTATATTGAAGCAGAACCCACAAATTACATTGATGTGTACATAGAAGGCAACAAACGATACGAAGCCTACAAAAAACAGCAAAAGAAAACAGAAAAGCCTTTACAACTGAGCACAACCAAACCGCCTATTGCACTTGTTCAATATGCCGGTACTTACAAGGATAATTGGTATGGTACAGTGGATGTCACAGTAAAAGGCTCCGAGCTTAATATTAAGTTTTCTCGCGGTAATGCTTTAACTGGTAAGCTTGACCACCTAGAAGGCAACCGGTTCGTTGCAAAATGGCATGACCGAACACTGAATGCAGATGCTTTTGTAAACTTTGACGTCGACTTCGATGGTAAGGTCAGCGGATTCAAAATGAAAGCAGTAAGTAGTAGCACTGATTTTTCTTATAACTTTCATGATTTAGACCTAAAAAAAATCAGCGAGTAGCAGCAAGGCTTTGCGCTATCTTTTAGACTCAAATGAGCCCACTTATCATTCAGCAACAGTGGTAGGGTGGGCTCAACACAAAAAGCTTTTAGGCCAAGAACTTGCGTATAACTTAGTCTTTGCAACAAATTGCCTTAATTGATGTAGTTAAACCCTATCGCATTCCATACCCAAAAAACATATAAAAAGCTTAAACAGCTCAGCGTGAAAATCGAATAGAGAAGCTTGTGTATCCACCCTAATTCGGTCATACGCCAGATAAATGCCAATCCAACCAACTTTATTAACGTAGTAAAACCAACAACTAATACAAAGCAAAGTAGCAGTTTCACTTCAAGTGTCGGGAAATTTAATAAGAAATTATATTCGTCCAACACAAAACCGGAATTCATGAAAATAAAGCCAATCACAGTAACCAGTATCAAACCCGCAGAGATGCAGGCTGTATTTTCGAATATACTGAGGCGCTTAACCCGGCTCTTTCGATTGCCAGTGAGTATTAACATAGACAGAGCAAGTAATGAGGCGAGCACTAAAACAAAATAAAAGAAAAACGGGCTTTGCGACAAGCTCATCTTTTCATAGTCACCAGACCACATACTTGCAGAGAAGCGTGCTATTTCTCCTGAACTATCTGGATAAAAATAAAAAATAGAACCGTGATAAGACTCTGCTTGAAATACATTTTCTTGAAGTCGTTTTAGCTTAAATGACACGTTACTTCCCAAACGACGCATTTTCAAATCACCCTGTGCATCGAGAGAAATTGTCACTGAACTATCCAAGGCAGCCATTTTTTCTAACTGAGTGTAGGAGCGGCGGGTACTCAACCAAGATCCGGTATATTCGTCTAACTTACGCGTTGCAACAGGCACCGACAAAAACTGGCTATATGCACCTACTGAAGTAGGCTCGACTAACTTTAACGGTTTACTTTGATAGTACTTATTTAAAATAACTTTAGGTAAAGAGTCTGCTAAATGAGCGGCCCCGCCAACCATATTGCTTGCGATAAAAATACCCAGCTTTAACTCAGGATAAATGACCATATTAGATGAGAAAGTGAGCGTAGCCCCCGAATGGTGGTAGTATTGATGTCCTCTAAAGTGACCTTCAAACATACCATGAACGACATCTGCAGCGAGCGGTCTATCATTATACAGCCTGTGCTTCATGCTATCGTTGGTTAATGGCGTGACTAGTTGATTGTTTTCACGCATCAGGGCGCACATATACAGTGCCATATCATGTGCAGTTGAAGAGACCGCCCCAGCCCCGCCAATGTGTCCTAGAAATTCAAACGGCTTTACCAAATTGCGCCCAACAGTGTCTTTGAAATACCCCGTTGCCAGCTGTTGCCGCAGAGTATCATTCATATTGGCAGCACCATAGCTGCTACCAAGCGGCTCACGTAGCGTGGTATTTTGCATACTTAGAGGAGCAAACATGTTCTGCTTCATATAGGATGCCAAATCCATACCCGATTTTTGCTCTACCAAATACCCCAGCAAACCAAACCCATAATTTGAATAAGACATGTTATGACCAACAGGCCAAATTCTATTTGGCATATATTTAGCCAGATATTCAGGTGTACTTAGCATCTGCTCAGGCTGGTCGCTGATTAAATGACCTGCGTCCGCTTCTTCAAAGCCTGCTCGGTGGCTGAGCAAAGCTGCAATGGTTATTGGCGCTTCAAATGTATTAGGGATTTTGAATTCAGTGAGGTAGTCATTAATATCAACATCAAGGGCCAGTTTGCCCTGCTCTACCAATTGCATAACCGCGATGGCCGTCATGGTTTTAGTAATTGAACCTATACGGAACATGGTTGTATTGGGGTCGACTTTCTTTCGACTACTCACATCCGCATAGCCATAGCCTTTGAGCAACGCTACGTCGCCATCCTTAACAATGACAATGGTGACACCTGGTATTGAATGCTGCGTCATGCCACGCTCAATCAAAGAGTCGACATACTGCTCTAACCCGATTAACGCTTGCGTCTCAACTATTTTTTCACTGTCATCAATAGAAGCATTGGCATTTGCACTTTGAGCAGTAAAAAGGCTAGCGATAAAAACCAGAAACAGAAAAGTGGCTGTAGATAGCGAAATGGCTATTTGTGTCTTCATGTAGCAACCTTGCTTGTTTATCATTTTAATCAAAAATAGTGACCACTATATCCAAATGATAAAAGCAGTTCATAACACTCATGGCGTCAGTGTATATTTATATCACCAACATAAGAACACCTATTCTAATATAAACACCTAACAGAGCATTATGTACTTAGGTTTTAGACTACACTTTATCCGTTCTCCTAACTATAAACGTAGTCATGCCATTCTTTATGCAAAAAATCACACTTGACATTTTTCAACGCCTTTTCGACAGAAATTGGCTCATCGCTGTCAGCGATTGCCTTAAGATAGCTTTGCCTATCTTGTATGGCCTGTAAAATATCCGCCGAACCTTTAAATGCATTACCATGAGAAAGTAACAAAGTATAAGACGCATAGTTCTTGAGTAGCTCTAAAGAGTGCACATGTTTTTTTGCATTATCAACCTGCACTGAAGGCAATAAAGGCAATCCACCATTGGAAGTCATGACATCATCAGCGACGTGAATATATGCATCGTTGATAATTGTATACATGCCACAAATTACATGACCTTGTATTAACTTAAACGTCAAACGAAATGCCCCAAAAGATAACGCGTTTCCATCCATTATAGGGTTTACCCCCTCAAAGTAGTGGTGTCTTTCTTTAGGTATATATTTCTCTAAGGTCGACTTATATAAATAACTACCGTAAAGCTCAGGTGAATTAAGTACCGGCAGACCAGAAATATGATCTGGATGAAAGTGAGAAAAAACGACTTTTTTCACTTGGATACCTGTGTTAGCTAAATCATCTATCACTGCCTGAGCCTGTTCTTCAAAGGCCGTGTCAATCAACAGTGCTTCGTCATCTTGTATGAGCGCATAAATGTTAAATCCAAAATGTTGATTTTCAAATGGAGGAAACTGATATTGATAGAGCCCCTTTTCTAACTTAATTTTTTTCACAGTATTAATTCTATGTCCTTATATTTATGTTGAAATTAGTATGATATATATCGCTTGTTCACTGTCGTTTTGCGCTATGCATGTCGATATGACTTCACCTTATTGAAAAAGTCATTAACCCAGAAAGCTAGCCATACCCTCTAAACCTTCAAAAAGACGATTGAAGTGCCTTTTTCATCCACCAATCTCTCGAGAGCTTATATAGACAGTGTTTCTTTAGAGAGTTTGGGTAAGGTACATCTGGATGCTCAAACACAACATTGGTATTTATCATGTGTATTCTTTCCATTACTGCACGAGATGCAAAATTATCAACCACCGCAAATGATACGATTTCGTTTAATCCAATATCTTCAAAGCCGACTTTTAGCGCAGCCCCGGCCGCCTCTGTCGCATAGCCAAAGCCCCAATGTGGGCGTGCGAGTCTCCACAAAACTTCAACACAAGGTGAGCACGGCAAAGTGGCAGTCGGCTTATGCAAACCCACAATACCCACAAACTCACTGGTCTTACGCTGTTCTACTGCCCACACTCCCCATCCTTGTTGAACAAGCAAGGATTGACATGTTTTAGCAATAGAGTCGCTCTGAACTCGATTCAATGTACTAGGGAAAAACTTCATCACTTCAGGATCAGAAGACATTTTAGCAAACTCAGGGAAGTCACTTTCTTTCCATTGTCGCAGCTGAAGGCGTTTAGTTATGGGCTCAATTATCTCTGTCATACTTCCCTTGCTTAGCGCTCTGTCTATCTAATTCAATTTCGTGTCTGCTAGTAAATAGGAGCCAAAATAACATGCTATTCACTGCCTATATATGACCATAGAAACAATTTACTCTGCTAATCAATCTATTTTTATATATAAGCCTGTATCAACACGACTTTCACGTAGTTCCTACCTGAGAGTTATACCAAATACTGAGTGTAAAATTCTGCCAAGTTATAGAATAAAACTAATAAGGTAGATATTCACGCTAACACTGGAATTATCAATATAGGCGAAAAGCGCACATCACCTCACAAAAACTTCTGCATATAAACCTAATACAACTCAGTTAATATAACTAATTTTAACTTAGGAAAATATTTTCTAGCTTTCTATGTTACCTTTGAGTATTAAATACTGAGCTTGATATAGCCTCAACATACTCAGAAACACCCCGCTCACTTAGAGGACAACATGAGTAAAGCGTTTAATTTCATAAAAAAATCTAATCACGTCTTATTCTTTTTGGCAGTGACACTTTTTATTGTCGTCATTTCTGTCGAGTTTATTTCGAAATTCTTCGACCATAAATATGAGCCACCAAAAATTGCACTGGTCGATAACAGTGATACCCAAGAGCAAATTAAACAAACACAGTACACAAAAGAGTATTCAACGAAGTTAAAAGGTGTGTACATTTTTGAGTTGATCTCCAAAGAAATTGATATTACTCAACATCATGACAGCGAGATTTATTCTATGTTTACAGGCCCAAAAGTGTCGCACGACTTATATAACGGACACTTCTTATCCAGAAACGCCGTTAACTTGATGTTTGTTAGAGAAAATAGCAAACCGCATATGTTATTGCGAAAAGACGGACTAATGCTTAAGTTTTTAAAGGCAAGATTCTCATCAAGTGAAGAGGAGCACTTATTAAATAAAAACATTTACCTGATCATTAATGAAGACACTAATCAAAATGGGTATCTTGACCATGAAGATTCAGCCAAGTTATTTACCTCAACCTTTGATGGCAAAGACTTAAGACTCATATTGGAAGACGTCAGATCATTTAGATTGATTGAAAATAATAAGTTGCTTATATCGCAACAAGGCCAATCTCCCCAGTTTTATACTTTTGATTTGACCAGCTCCACCTTATTGGGCTTGGATACATCAATCAAAACATCCCGAGAGAAAATTTAAAATCTAATTGATATAAACATAAAATCAAATTGCACTCCTAGCTGGCGCTTGTATAGCAAGTTTTCAGAGCCAAATCGTCATTCATGATGCGAGCTTAACTGATTACTAAACGCCCAATAGTGGTAGATGCTTCCTCTGCTGATAAGTAAGCGCTAATTCTAAGCAGTGCTTAATGATGGTCTGTGGCAGTGGCTCCGCAACAGAGAGTACTATTGCTCTATTGCCATTAAATTCAAGTGTTTCACCGTATAACACTCGAAAGGTATCAACCAACTTTGTTTGGCAATGAAAATACAGAAAGTAATTGTGTGGTGTTTTGGGCTTCCAATCGATTCTTACTGGGCTACCTACTTTTACTTTATAGCTAGGCTCTCCCCATTTAAGAGACTCTTCAACGTCACCTAAATCGAGTTCATTGGCAACTTGGAAAACTAACTCGCGAAGTAATTCAAGCTGGACTCGTACATGCTCAGGGTATTGCTGCCAGCATGCTTTAACCGCCCTATCCATTTATAAACTCCACTGTTATCCCTATTCACCTAAATTACAAAATATAAACCAAAAAACCAATAGACAATCAGCATAAACGCTTTAATAGATCTAGGTTAATTGAATTCACCCACAATCATAAAAAACCCAAGCCACTGATAAGTTTGGATATAATTCAAATCATCAAACTGTAATCAAAAAATCATAGGGAGTTCAAGTCCACCTTTCTTATTTCATTATAGTAATTAGCAGCAGATGAATTGGCGTGAATAATTACGAGTGTAAATCACCTCAATCCAATCTAAATAATAATTACCAATAAAGTAACAAGGATAAAGAATGACTCTAAAATGCGCAGTGAAAAGCTTACTCACCATTGCTGTCTTATCCAGCTATAGTGGCCTTGCCTCAGCAAGCAATAAAGAGAATACGCACTTAGCACCTGAAGTTGCAAAAGCAGATATACACATTGGTTATACAGAAACTCCCTTTCTTAAAAAAGCATTTATCGATACATCTCCGGAAAATAGACAGGATGGGATCTCCGTAGGCAAGCTAGGTAACTCTGGGGCTGATAAACAACAGATCATACAGTTTGCAAAAGAGCTTGCAGCCTATGAGCACGGACATTACGACAGCCTTTTAATCTCCCACAAAGGAAAACTGGTTTTTGAATCCTATTATGCAAAAGGCCGGGTAAACCTACCTCATTATCAGGCCTCAGTCACAAAAACCTACACGGGTTTAGCGCTCGGTCGGGCCATTCAATTGGGCTACCTTTCCATGGATGACTTAGACAAGCCAATAACGAGCTTTCTAACCAAATTAAACTTAAAAGGAGCAATTAAAAAAGGCGCCGATAAAGTGACTTTGCGTCACGCATTGACCATGACTTCAGGTATTCGAACCAATGATGAGCAAAGGGCACAGATAAATAAGTTACCAAACCAATTAATGGGCCAAAAAGAAATTCAAACAATACTAAATTACAGCACACCCGTCACCAAAGACTCACAAACATTCAAGTACGGCTATGGTCCGCTACTGGTTATGCACGTCCTCGAAGCGGTCGTTCCGGGCTCAGCAAAAGACTTCATCAAAAAAGAGTTACTCGACAAGATGGGGATCAGCAATTATCGATGGAGAACGAATGGAGCTTCAGGTTTGCCAGAAGCGGGATGGCGTACCAACATGACCTCACGAGATATGGTCAAATGGGGCATGCTAGCTATGAACAAAGGTAAATGGCAAGGTGAGCAGCTCATACCTGAAAAGTTTATCACTGATGGTACTAGCAGACTTGTCATTACCGGTGATGATGAAGTGCATTGGGGCGGTAAAGATGTATCTAAACAAGGTTACGGCTATCTGTGGTGGGGAGTAGATTTAAAAGTTGGGGATAAAAAATATTTAGGGGTTTCAGCTCAAGGCGGCAACGGTCAAATCATTATGATCATTGAAGAGTTAGACCTACTGATTGTGCACACAGCCAACGATAACAGTATTGCGTTCAAGCAGGTCATTGCTGAAAAAATTCTGCCAGCATTTATTTAAACGCAAAGCTAAAAAGTTGAGGTACTAGACAAGCCACTTAACTTACACCGTATTGTATTGCTTTGGTTAAGTGGCATACTCAAAGAAGATCCACATTTAGGGCATATATTGAAAATGCCCTACTTTCAAAATTCAGTGCTTATTGCCTTTGAACTAGGCTAAACCAATTTCCAGAGTTATCCAGCGCCATCGCTTCAACACCGTACAGCTGATCTGTTGGCGGTTGAATAAACTCCACACCACTCGAAACAAGTTCTTCGTACGTTTTTTGGCAGTTTTCTGTTTCAAAAACACCCGCACCAAATGCGCCTTCTTCAATTAGACTCCGTATTTTCTCCGCCGCGTCCTTGTTAAACATAGGCCCTTCTTTAGGCTCTGCCAATACTAATTGGAGTTCGGGTTTAGATTTCGGGTGCACGGTCAACCATCGAAAACCGCCCTCCACTTTCATATCATCTCCCACTTCAAAACCAAGCTTGTTTTTATAAAAATCAAGCGCGTCTTCCTGATTGAGAACATAGATTGTTGTATGTGCTATGGATGTGATCATTTATATATTCCTTATTTGTTCAATCATCTTCATCATACAAAAATAATCACAAGAATATTTCTTCAATCTTGCTCATTTCGTCAATTTACCCAAAAAGTGATATGCATAGCACGCAGGTATCGCCTGAGCAGGAAAGCAATAGGCTTCTGCTGATAAAGCCCATAACTTACGTCGATATGAAGTCGGCGCTACACCAACTTGTTTTACAAATAAAGATGAAAAGCTACCTAGGCTTGCATAACCCACTTTTTCACAAACCTCAGAGACACTACACTGTTCTGTAATAAGCATTCTCTTTGCTTGCTCGACTCTAAGCCGGATCAAATAATCATTGGGTGTTTCACCATACGTGTCCTTAAAAACACGCAAAAAATGGTATGGGGACATACATGAGTGTTTTGCGATATCGGATAAGCTAAGAGGTTCAGGGTAATTGTCTACAATAAAATCCCTGCTATCGCTGAGTCTCTTATATTTGTTGCTGCTAGCCATGAACATATCCTTTTACTAAAGCGCATTCATAATACACCATTAAAGCATGCGAAGCGCCACGACCCAAAGCAATCATCAGCCCTTACAAAATACTCTATTTTTTTGGGCTTGCTTAAGTTGTATTAGAACCAAATATCAATCAAAAAATCCTATAACTACTAAGCGCTCACCGAATTCATCTCTAAACGACTATTGCCACTTCTAGATAATATCAGTATGTCGTTTCAAAGCAGAGAATATGAAAGTGGCAGTCTTTTAAATAAAGATACTAAAGCATTGTGCGATTGCAGTATGTCGCCTTCTCAAAATCATCAACGTTCATGGCGATATTTGGTACGTGTGGGAACATTTCAACAAGTTTTGATACGACAGCCTGAGATAATGCCGTCTTTTGCTTTTCTGTTCGACCTTGCATGATGGAAGCAAACACATGAATAAACTCCTCTCGTTTGTTGCCAACTGAGTACTTTTTAAAAGGGTTAATTCTCACTTTAATGTCATTGTCATCAAATAATTGAGTCGCGCTCGCTACCAAAAAAACTTTCTCAAGAATAAACTCTTCATCATGCATTTTTAGAATGCCTTCTGAGCAATCCATTACAAAATGTGGCATGTATACTCCTATCTATTATTGTTTTACCTGCGTTCAATCCAAACACACTAAGTCTCAGATCCTAAAAAATATGACTCTACTATTCAGCCTAGCTTACCGCCTTATCTATCAAGTTTAAACGTTTCTTACTTCCCAAATACTAAGTCGAAGCTTTCACCTGAATTTAGCCTGTCTACTTTCTCCTATCGCTTTTTAGGGTCAACATTTTCAAGAGCAACTCTCGAAGCTTAGTAAGCCGATATACCTGTTAAGAGAAGCTTTTGAACGACATCACTTCGTTCATGTGCGAATGATCAATATCTAGATATTCAAGAATAAGAAAAGACAGTACTCAAAATAAGTATCTGACCCCTTAAGTAACCATGGCTTTATCTTAAAGTACTTTTTTGAAAAACTCGCTCGGTTAAAATCTTCAGCGTATGTATTTTCATGTGTAGTAAAGGCTATATTAAATTTTCATTCTTTCTAAAGTAAATTATAAGCTTTTAAGTGACCAAAAATCTCACCACAAACCCACCATCAAATCGAAAAAGGCATAAAACCCCGTAAAAGAAAATGAATTTAGATAAATATATTTATAATTAAAAGAAAGCCACAAACTAAAAAACTGAAAATACAAAAATAAATTTTAAAATAAAAAAGAAAAACCAGCCCAAAAACACCAACAATAAAAATATAAACTTAAAATAAAAAATAAGTGTATATTTTATCATTTACACAATTATACTATATCGTTAACTTAACTGCGTATACGGAGCATTTTCGCTCTGATAAGCTATTGGCATAAACTTCTGGAGTATACAATTGACACATAAACCAACTTTTTCTGTAGCTGCATTGCTCTCTTTCTTTTTAATTGGCTGTGGTGGTGGCAGCAGCAGTAACAACAATAGTAATACAAACAGCTCTTCTTCCACGACAAATATTGTAACTTATACCTTAACGACCAATATTGTCGGATCTGGTAGAGCCATTGACCCTGCAAAAACAGTGCGAGCCGATGGTGACACTCGCTTCTTACTAGAGCCAGATGAAGGCTACTATGTCGCCTCAGCTACTGGGTGTGGTGGTACACTGTCTGACAACTGGTATAGCATTGAAAGTATGCAGTCAGGCTGTACTGTTGATATTATATTTAAACCTCGTGTCGAACTCAGTTCATTGGATATAGATCCTGTACTTACTCAATGTTTATCTGAACAAGGCGACTACAAGTTCGCCGATGAAGTTACTTCCATTGACTGTCATCAGCCCATAGAAAACACGGAAGCCATTAAGCATTTTACAAAGCTTCAGTACTTAGAACTTCATAATCAAAGCTTTACAAACATCAATATTTCAGAAAACCCAGAGCTGTATTTGCTTGAGATCTCTAGCCCACTCCTTGAAACGCTTGATATTTCAAACAACACCAAACTAGAATGGCTAAGGATCGATGATAGTCAATTAAATTCTTTGGATATCTCTAACAACACACATCTCATAGACCTTGCTATTTCCAGTGGGCAACTAAAAGCGCTCGATGTCACAAAGAATAAAAAACTCAAAATCTTGTCTGTAGGTGCGGCTCAATTAGAAACCTTGGATGTATCTAAAAACATCGAGTTGTACTCTTTGTCTATCAACAGCCAAGTGCTGTCAAATATTGACATTAATACGAATATAAACCTTGAACATTTATATATTGAAAATGCATTTATTTCCAGTTTACAACTCTCTGCCAACCTAAAACTTAACTCTTTATCGCTCAGCGAAGCCAATATTACTCAGCTAGATCTGTCACAAAACTCTGAATTACATCATGTGTTTATAACACACACCCCACTAACCACTTTAAACTTAACTAACTTGCAAAACTTGGAGCATTTAGAGCTATTTGACAACCAACTAATAAACTTAGATCTTTCAGATGCTCAACACCTGACATTTTTAACAGTATCAAAAAACCAACTATCTGAGATCGACCTCAGTAAGAATACTGACTTGAAGAATGTAAATTTATCTTCTAATGCGCTAACAAACATTAATTTAGAGAATAATCCGCATGTGCAATCACTCAATCTCACGAATAATGCATTAAACACAATTAAACTGTCGCAAAATCCAGAGTTGTTGGAATTGCGACTGGCGGATAACAAGCTTTCGACATTAGATTTAACGGGGCTACCTAATCTCTCAAAACTCTTTGTAGAGAATAACCAACTGACTCAACTGGACATCTCGCGCAACCCAATGCTTACAGAGTTTCACCTGTTAAATAACCAACTTACAAAACTTAGTTTCCCTATTAATGAATTGCTTACTGAACTATCCGTCTCTGGCAATGGTTTTACAGAACTGGACTTTTCAAACTTTAAAGCACTTGAAAAACTGTCAGTTTCAGACCCCAAACTTGAAACCATTAAACTAGATGCAAATGCTAGCCTGACAGAATTAAGCGTATTTTCGGATAATTTGCAAACAATAGATGTGTCAAAAAATACCGCTCTATCCCAATTAACACTTGAGAGCAGCACCCTTACAACACTGAATGTTGAAAATAATACAGCGTTAAATACACTGCAAATATTCAGTTCAGAGCTTGATGAACTCGACATTTCTTCAAATAAATCATTGCAAGATCTGCATGTTCAAGCTTGGGGAATGGACCGCCTCAACACATCTAACAATGAGCAGCTTCACAACCTTCATGTTTATAGTGATGAGCTCGCTTCACTCGACTTATCTAACAACTCGCAGCTTCAGCAACTGACTGTATATGCTCACGGACTAACACAGCTTGACCTTTCTGCCATACCGGATCTCATAGAGCTCCGTATTAGCTCTTACATAAAAGACATAGACTTGTCTCATTTAACACGGCTTACTAGTCTAGATCTAAGCAATATACAAATAAATGACTTAGACTTATCTGCTCACTCTCAGCTCAACTCATTATCGCTAAGTTACTTGCCACTAAAGAAACTTGACCTGTCTGGTATGCCAGAGCTCTACTCTCTTTCTGTCAATGGGTTACAACTTACTTACCTTGGTCTTGACCTTGAACACAATACAAAACTGAGTTACTTGGATGTTAACGGCAATGCTTTGACTGAGCTAGATATCTCCAATAATCCGGAGTTGACAATCCTATACGCCTCGAACAACAATCTAACCAATATAGACTTATCTAACAATGTGCTTTTATCGTATTTATCGTTGGAATATAACCAACTTTATCAATTGGATATCAGCGACAATATCGCCTTATCCTCTTTATACGTTTCGAATAATCAACTAACCGAAATTGACCTATCCAACAACTTACTACTGGAAAGAGTTACATTATCTAACAATAAGCTTCAAGAATTAGACATAACCCAAAATACTGAATTGTACTATCTAATTGCACCCTCTAACAAGTTAACGACTTTGGATATCTCAGATCAATCTAAGTTAGAGACACTAATTGTAAACGATAACAAACTAAAGACGTTAACAGTAACAAATGCACCTGCGTTATCATATCTTTATACCTCTGACAACTTACTCACATCTATTAACCTTGAGGGAGCGAACGCACTCAAGACGCTTAATGTTGATAATAACCAATTAGCAGAACTTGCGTTATCTTCAGCCTCAGCACTACAAAATTTGGATGTATATTCAAATCAACTAACACAACTTGACCTGAGTAATAACCCATTACTGACTAAAGTCAATATAAGCAACAATCACTTATCATCACTGATTTTGGGAAGCCATGACTCCCTAATTGAACTAAAAGCAGAGAATAACCAACTTTCAGAACTTGCGTTATCTTCAGCCTCAGCACTACAAAATTTGGATGTATATTCAAATCAACTAACACAACTTGACCTGAGTAATAACCCATTACTGATTAAAGTCAATATAAGCGACAATCACTTATCATCACTGATTTTGGGAAGCCATGACTCCCTAATTGAACTAGAGGCAGTGAATAACCAACTTTCAGAGCTCACTCTAGCCTCTATCCCATCTCTCATTACTCTTAATATAGACTTCAACCTGTTGACTGACCTAGATACCACTGCAAATCCTTCATTGCAGACATTACATGCAAGTAACAATAGTTTGAACAAACTTACCATAGCCGCTAACTCAATGTTGTCTGAGCTACATTTGAACGATAATCAACTAAGTGCACTAGACTTATCAGGACAACCAGAGCTAACCCACGCATATTTATTCGAAAACAATATCGCTCAGCTGAATATAACCAAAAGTACGGCATTGACAATGTTAGCAGCCAGCAATAACGAGCTTACGCAACTCAATACAAGTGATAACAGTGCACTTGTAGAGTTATATCTGGACAGCAACAAATTAACCACTGTCGACCTCGCAAATAATAGCCAATTAAGCTACCTCCAGTTACATAACAACGAATTGTCTGAAGTCGATATCAGTTCAATTGAAGAACTATATAATTTGACCCTCGACTACAATGTTTCTTGTACTGGTAATATGTGCTTTATGGCGTATTACTACTAACCGACAAATAAGCAACTGACACACTGAGTGTGTTAGTTGCTAAAAGTAGTGGCTGTAGTGGCCCAATAAATTTGGCCACCTGATTAGAGGTGATAGAATCACCATAACTGATTTGGTGCAAGTATGACTAAAAGAACTCGTCCAACTTATTCTCCTGAATTTAAACTTGAAGTAGCTCAGAGAAACGCTTCGTGAGAGATGTTGCCGAGTAGATGGGACTAGGTAAACCCACTGCCGATAAATGGGCTCGCCAACAAAAAGAAGAGCCTAATGGTAACCTCACAAGTGCGAACCCGCTGACCCCTGACCAACTTAAAACCCGTGCACTTGAACACAAACTCAGCGCCTAGAATAGGACAATGAGACCCTAAAAAGGCTTCAGCTCTTTTGATGTAAGACTCCATCAAAGGTTTACCCTGATCCCCTCCCTTCTAGAGAGAAGGCCTGTGAAGCGCTTGTGTTCGGTATTTAAAGCGCAGCGTAGCAGTTTTACCTATATTGGCGTGAAACACTAAGTACCATAACGCCTGAGCGGCTACGTTTAATTGCCAAAATGAAACGTTGGTTTGGGCTAAGTCATAGCTTAGCAAGTCAATGAACTTTAGTTCAGCTGCTCACAAAATCTGGCTTAAAAGCAAGTCGTTGGTTGGTAACTAAGTTGATGAAACAAGTGGGACTAGTTAGACGTCAAATGCCAACACATAAGTATGCAAGAGCAGAAAAAGAACTCGTTAGCATGCCGAATTTATTGAAAAGAGAATTTAGCACAAAAGAACCAGTTCAAGTCTAGTGTGGCTCTCGTGGGCTTTATCTGTCAATTTTAATCGACCTATATGCTCGCAAAATTGTTGGCTGGGCAACGTCAGCGAAACCAGACAGTGAACTAATGAAAAGGCTTTGAGAATGGCTTATGAAAACCGAGGTAATCAAAAGCGGATACTAATCCATAGTGATAAAGGCTGTCATTATACTAGCAAGAGTTTAAGTCAGTTACTCTGGCGTTATGACATACAACAAAGTCACTCTCGTAGGGGAAACCGTTGGGATAACGTGCCAATGAAACGCTTTTTTAGGAGTTTAAAACCCGAGAGGATGCCTATTACGGCTATCGAAAAGCTCACCATAAACCCACAACCAACTCGAACAGAATATAAAAAACAGAAGAGAAATAAATTTAGATAAATATATTTATAATTAAAAGTAAAACGCACGCTACAAATCATTAAAAAATGAAAAAACAAAAGCCCGCATAATTAAAACTAGGAACCCCCTCCATAACCCAAAAATAAAAGTACACGTTAGGTTTTAAATAGAGCCAGTAATAAGGCATTAAATTTAACCAAACAAAACCCAAAAAAAACATTAAAGTTACAAAAAAATCATGTTCGTATCTTTTTTAACCTCAATATTGTACCATATTGCGCATTATTGCCTTCTTATTCAGAACGCTCGCGCTCTGATAAGCTATCGACATAAACTTCTGGAGTACCCAATTGACACATAAACCAACTTTTCCTGTAGCTGCATTGCTCTCTCTGTTTTTAATTGGCTGTGGCGGCGGCAGCAGTAACAACAATAGTGATACAAACAGCTCTTCTACTACGACAAATATTGTAACTTATACCTTAAATACCAATATTGTCGGTTCTGGTAGAGCCATTAACCCTACAAAAACAGTGTATGCCGATAGTTACACTCGCTTGTCACTAGAGCCAGATGAAGGCTACTATGTTGCCTCAGCTACTGGGTGTGGTGGTACACTGACAGACAACTGGTATAGCATTGAAAGCATGCAGTCAGACTGTACTGTTGATATTGTATTTAAACCTCGTGTCGAACTCACTTCATTGGATATAGGCCCTGTACTCACTCAATGTTTATCTGAACAAGGCGACTACAGGTTTGCCGATGAAGTTACTTCAATTTTCTGTTATCAGCCCATTGAAAACACAAAAGCCATTGAGCATTTTACAAAGCTTGAATATTTAGAGTTGTATGAGCAAAATTTTACCAGCCTAAACACTTCCGAAAACCCTGAGCTGCGTTCACTTGTCATTTTAAGCCCACTCCTTGAAACGCTTGATATTTCAGGCAACACCAAACTCGAATCGCTAAGGATCGATGGTAGTCAATTAAACTCTTTGGATATCTCTAACCACACAGATCTCGTAAACCTTGCCATTACCAGCGGACAACTTAGAGCGCTAGACGTCACAAAGAATGCAAAACTTAACTCCTTATCTGTAAATGCTGCTCAATTAGAAACCCTGGATGTGTCTAAAAACCTTGAATTGAGCAACTTGTCAGTCTCCAGCCAAGTGCTACCCGATCTTGACGTTAATACGAATATAAATCTTGGCAGCTTAATTATTAATAATGCACCAATAACCAACCTACAGCTATCAAATAACCCAAAACTTAGCCGATTATGGCTCTACGAAGTAGATGTTACTCAGCTAGAACTGTCACAAAACTCTGAATTAAATGATTTATCGATCATACATACCCCAATAACCACTTTAAATTTAACTAACTCGCTGAACTTGGACCGTCTAGAGCTTTATGAAAACCAACTAATAAACTTAGATCTTTCATATGCTCAACACCTGACATTTTTGACAGTATCTAAAAACCAACTATCTGAGATCGACCTCAGTAAGAATAATGAATTGGTGATTGTCAATTTATCTTCTAATGCGCTAACAGACATTAACTTAGAGAATAATCCGCATTTGCAATCACTCGATCTCACGAGTAATGCATTAAATACAATTAAACTATCGCAAAATCCAGAGTTGTCCGAATTACGACTGGCGGATAACAAGCTTTCGGCAGTAGATTTAACGGAGTTACCAAATCTCTCCAAACTCTTTGTAGAGAATAACCAACTGACTCAACTGGACATCTCGCGCAACCCAATGCTTACAGAGCTTCATCTGTTAAATAACCAACTTACGAAACTCAGTTTTCCTGTTAACGAATTACTTACTGAACTAGCCGTTTCTGGCAATGGTTTTACCGAACTGGACTTTTCGAACTTTAAAGCCCTTGAAAAACTGTCAGTTTCAGATCCCAAACTTGAAACCATTAAACTAGATGCAAATGCTAGCCTGACAGAATTAAGCGTATTTTCGGATAATTTGCAAACAATAGATGTGTCAAAAAATACCGCTCTATCCCAATTAACACTCGAGAGTAGCGTCCTTACAACACTTAATGTTGAAAATAATACGGCATTGAAAACACTGTTAATATACCGCTCAGAGCTTAATAAACTCGACGTTTCTTCAAATAAATCGTTGCAAAAGCTGTATGTTCAAGCATGGGAAATGGACCGCCTCAACACATCTAATAATGAGCAACTTCAAAGCCTTTCTATTTATAGTGATAAGCTCACTGCGCTCGACTTATCTAACAACTCGCAGCTTGATAAACTAAATGTTCATGCTTACAGACTTACACAGCTTGACCTTTTGGCCACGCCAGATCTAAAAGATCTCAGTTTATTGGGTAGCCATGACATACAAGACATCGAGTTATCTCATTTAACACAGCTTACTAGTCTGAGTCTAACCAATATACAGATAAATGACTTAGACTTATCAGCCCACTCTCAGCTCAACTACCTATCGCTTCAGAGCTTACCACTAGAGACACTGAACCTATCTCATGTGCCTGAGCTCAATTCTCTTGTTGTCATCGGGTCATACGTAACAAACCTTGGCCTTGAACACATTACAAAACTGAGTTTCTTGGATGTTAGCGACAATGCTTTAACAGCGCTAGATATCTCCAATAATCCGGAGTTGACGACCCTATACGCCTCGAACAATAAACTAACTAATATTGACTTGTCTAACAATGTGCTTTTAACGTATTTATCGTTGAATAATAACCAACTTACACGGTTGGATACTAGCAATAATAGCGCCTTATACTATTTAGATGTTTCGGGCAATAAACTAACCGAGGTTGACCTATCCAACAACATGAATCTGGAAGGTATCACATTGTCAAATAATAAGCTTCAAGAGTTAGACTTAACCAGCAATGTTGAATTAAATTATCTGAGTGCTGATTTTAACGAGTTAACATCTCTAAACCTATCGAATAAATCAGAGTTAGGGACGCTTAATGTAAATTATAACAAACTAGATACATTAGACCTCGCCAATACACCTGCACTCGAATATATCTATGCCACTGGTAACTTACTTACATCTATCAACTTGGCAGGAGTTGAGGTGCTCAAAGAACTTCATGTTAGTGATAACCAGCTTTCAGAGCTCATACTACCGCCCAGTCCATATCTCATTACTGTGGATGCGAACTACAATCAACTGACTCAACTTGATACCACTGCAAACTCCGCATTGAAGACATTATATGCAAGCGGTAATAAATTGACCAAGCTTGATATAGCAACCAACTCAGTCTTGAGTACAATATATGTGGACGACAACCAACTAAGTGAACTTGATTTGTCAGAGCAGCCTGAACTAACCTACGCAAAAGTGAGTCGAAATAATATTGCCCAACTCAATATTACCCAAAGTGAGGCATTAACAAATTTAATAGCTGACAACAACGAACTTACGCAGCTAAATACGAGTGATAATAGTGCACTTGTAGAGTTATATTTAAACAACAACAAGTTAACCACTGTCGACCTCGCAAATAATAGTCAATTAAGCTACCTCCAGTTACATAACAACGCATTGTCAGAAGTCGATATCAGCTCTAATATGTCTCTTTCTTATTTAACGCTTGACTTAAATGTATCTTGTATAGGTGATTTTTGCTTTGTAGCGTCTTACTACTAGCCTAAAAATTAGAGACCGGCACACTCCGTGTGCCAGTCTCTATATTTACCTATGCGATTTAATTCAGCTTCAGATTAGAAGAACAAAATAATTGTCAATGCCATAATGGAATGTGATACTTGAATATAATTATTAGCCGCACAAATGAACCTAATGTTTAGAAAGTAATTCTAGCTCAATTGCTTATTTATGCTAAATTTCGTTTATATTGAGGAACAGTTCAAATGGTTCAGCCATTAGCCAAAACTATTTTGAGATCATACCCTTCCCAATACATCTCGGGCTACTACAACCGCTACCGGCCTCACAAACACAATGATGGTTGCTCGCCAATCATGAAACAACGGCAGTATTGGGAATAATTATAACTAGGTGACCAAAAAGTATTAATTACTACATTTCCTTACTCTTCTTCAAGAACAAAATTACCATAGATTTGTCTCATCATTTAACACTTTACTTGGCTCTTGAGATAACAGTACCTTATCAGCATTAAAAGGGTTGCCAAAATAGATATTATACACATGCTTATAATATGCCCAAGTGTACTCTATAGAAGATCGCTCATTAGTAACAATCTTAATCCATGTATTCGGTTTTAGAACACAAACATGTTTAACATGACCTCTTTTGCCCCATTTCGAAACTAAGAGCTCTCCATTCAATACTTCGAGCTTAAAACCCAGCTGACGTTGCTAAATATCATTTATACATCTAAACTCAGACACCACAGGGTCACTAAAGTTACTATACTCTGAATATTTAACTTTATATAAGAATACACCTTGGGTTTCTGGCACACCCTTTATTGAATAATTTTCAGGGACTGCATTTCGTACTGCAGCTCTTGGATTACCGCGAGACTTTTTTGTCCAATACGTTTCTATATGCTGAATTATCGTATTCATAACACTTACATTAAAATTTATATAAATTGAAAGCAGCCATCGACGAACATTAGGAACAAACATAAGGCCTGCCGCGCCCATAATACTATAACAAATATTCAGTAGAAGTTAGGTATTCACTTACAGCCAATCGTTTTACTTTTTAAAGTCATTCTCACGTTTGTTAAGCACCGTATACCATTTCATATTCAGAACAATCTGAGCTGATAACCCGAAAGCCAAGCGCGTCATAAAGATTCTTTGCGGGGTTACTCTTGAGAACACTTAAGCCTACCGATAATTTGTCTTTTTTCGCTTTTTCACATAAATCAGTGATTAGATTCCTACCTATTCCAAAACCTTGATATGAAGGTAGTATTTGTATCTGAAAAATATACCATTGTGATTTTTCAGAAATGAAACTAGCTTTAAACAATCCAATATTTTCATTGTTAATTTGGATTATCTGGGCGTCTTCAAAATTATATTTTATGCGATAAAGATGCTCACTATCACTTATATCTACACCATCACTTAATAAATAGTTATCCATTGTTATTCGGCGCAGATCCAATAAAAAATCTAAATCACCGTCGTTGGCTTTGCGTAAAGTATAAATCATGTACTTTTTAAACCTTTTTTTGTTTTTAATATAAAATTATTGAATGTATTTTTAAAGTAGTAAATGACAAGCACAACTAACCTCAAAATCGTGCTCAAAACCGGACAGGCACTTCTTAAAGCGAACTGGAGAACAAATAGAAGAACAACTAGGACAGATATATTTTGAAGATGTCTCGAGTTAGGGCATTACTTACCCACCCTAAATTACCACTGAGCTTCAGCGAGGCGTGATAGTGGTTGTTTAATTAACTCAGCCCACCACGAACCATTCGCTGGAAATGGTCTCTTATCCAAAGCCAATTATCTGGCTTTTGTAAAGATACCTAACTCTCATAGCTCACCACAGTTCATTAAAGATATAGCAATACAAACCATCTTATCAATTTGTAGAAATACTCATTATTTTTTTGAACCGAAAATACTTAGGGGACGTATTACAGAGTCGTTTGGATAACAGTTCTGGTGCAAAAATCTTAAAACGTTATGAACAAAACACAGTTCAACAAGGTTTACACAGAACACAAAGATTTAGCTAGGATAGCCGTAGAAAGTGGCTCTTTTTAAAGATACACTAGCGCGGTTTAAACTAGGGCCAATATTAGGAATTTACATTGAAATTCACCGACAAAAACGTATTGCTATTTGATTTGGATGGCACATTGATAGACAGTGTGCCAGATTTAGCGCTCAGCATTAATCAAATGCTACATGAATTAGACATGAAACCCTACCCTACAGATACGATCCGCAGTTGGGTTGGTAACGGCGCAGCGGTGTTAACCAAAAGAGCATTATCAGGTCATATTGACATCACCCCTGACTTAGATCCCGCTTATGTCGAAAAAGCACTTTCAATTTTTCTAACTTATTACGAACAAAATGTATGTGTTGATACGACACTATACCCCAATGTAAAAAGCACATTAGAATCCCTGCATCGCGACGGTTATCGATTGGTAATTGTTACAAACAAACCAGAGCAGTTTGTTCGCCCAATTTTAAAGCACTTAGGTCTAGACAACCTTTTCGAAATGGTTGTCGGAGGCGACAGCTTGCCAAAACGCAAACCTGACCCTATGCAGTTGACTTACGTATGTGAATCGCTCGGCGTTAAAGCATCGTCGTGTTTAATGATAGGTGACTCGAAAAACGATATTTTTGCAGCAACAGCAGCAGAGATGCAGAGCATCGGTTTAACCTATGGATATAATCACGGTGAAGACATTAATAGCCATGGCGCATCACTGGTGTTAGATAATTTTGCCGACATCATTGAAGCCCTAGTTCCCGTTGCGGAATCAGCACATTAACAAGCTCAGCCTTTTGAAGTTTGACGTTTTAACATTTCCATTATTGTGTAGAGCATGATAAATAAACAGCCAAAGTATGCCAATACTCGCGTCGGGATCATAGGCGGCGGTATTGGCGGTGCAACCATCGCATTAAAATTAAGCCAACAAGGCGCTGACGTATTACTTTTCGAAAAAGAGAGTAGCTTAGTCAATGGCCCGCCAATGTGTCACCTGCACGCAGGGGGCAATTTATATAGAGAAATATCAGATCAGCAGTGTATCGATTTATTAAAACAATCGATTAATACAGCAAAGCTGTATCAAGAAGCCATAGATTACAGGCCGACAATCGTGGCTGTACCATCGCACGATAAAGGCGAACCAAGCGATGTTATATCTAGGCTAACAGTGCTACAGAGGGAATATCAGAGGCTCGTCGAGTCAGATCCTCAAAATGAAATACTGGGGCCTGCATCCGAGTATTTTAGATTGTACCAACGCGCAGACATTGAAAAATTGTCGCAATTACCGGTTCCAAATCATCCACAAACCCCCGATGAATGGATGATAGCCTTTGCGAAGCAAACAGATTTAACGCGGCTTAAATTCCCGATCTTTTTAGTACAAGAATATGGCATTAGCGTTTTCAGGCTAGCAGCATTAACCAGTTTAGCACTAGAAAATAGTCCACATTGTGAGTTACTCACAAGCACTCAAGTGACTTCAGTCACACAAAACAGTGCACAAAAATGGATGATTGAAACAACACGCTCGGGCATAGATGAGACATTTGAAGTAGACTATCTAATTAATGCCTGTGGGTTTAGAACTGGTACCATTGATGACATGGTAGGTGCCAAACCAAAGCGTATGGTTGAATTTAAAGCCGCTTATATTAGCCGTTGGAATGACACCCAGACTAAATGGCCCGAAGTTATCTTTCATGGTACTCGAGGCACTAAAGATGGCATGACGCAGTTAACTCCATACCCTAATGGTTACTTTCAAATACACGCAATGACGCCTGACATTACCCTTTTTGAGGATGGGTTAGTGTCGTCTAAACAGGAAAGTGCTCAACCAGAGTTACCGAGCAAATACATCAGAAAGGTAAATCATCAGTGGGACGAACAAATCATCAATGAAAGAACCGCCAAAGCTATCGAAAAAGTAGCGGGCTATATCCCTGATTTTAATAGTGCTGATGTTGGTGGCCGCCCTATGTATGGCGCGCAGCAAATACCAGGTGCTGATGCGACATTAAGGGTTGCTGATGTGGCTTTTCAATCAAATAGCTATGCTCGATGTGAAATCGTCAAGGCATCGTCTGCCCTGCCAGCGGCAAATACCATCTTTGATAAATTAGTCGAGCTTGGTTTGTTAACTGACGAAAACTCACAACGCTGTCGAAATAGCTTTGTTGATACTTCCATGACTAACAACATACCTGAACAACAAATTGCCCAAAGGGCTGAATACCTAGCCCTAGAAAGAGGCTTTCCTGCAGATCTAGCAGGGAGAACAATGCCAAGTGTTACATAACTAGGTCTAACGGCTCTAGGTAATGCAAAAGCCTTTAGCCGTTTTCCTCTTCTGAAAAGTGAATTATTTCATTCGTATTTTGGTAGATAGATTTTGTATGGCGTTATGGACAAATCTTGTCTGTCCCATATTCCCTCAACAAAGTAAAAGAGCAATGCTGAGGCAATGATTAGATCTATACCCTTGTGTGTCGAACTAAAACATGGAGCAGCTAGCCAGCTACACCGCATTTAATAAAAAACATACATTCTTGAATTATTAAGCACGTAAAAATAGCACTGAAACCCTGACGAAGCTTTGTTCCCCTAGTAATAGAGTTCAATCAGAAAAACATGCACATAAACCTACATGTTTTCCTGTCATTGCAATTAGTATTGTGACTGATGTCTTAGATATTATTGCGAAGATATCTATTTAGCTCGGTTATATCGACACTATAAATATTCATAAGACCATTAAGAATACTTTCCTGCCGTTGTAGCAATTCATTATAATTTTTTACAGCCTTTACTTCAGGATTCTTATCACTTGAGAAAAATAACGTATTACCGTCAGCTGATAAAATAGGATCTGAGTCCATTCTACGTGAATTAATTTTGTCGCCTAAATTGATAGGCTCCCCCCACTTACCATCCTTCTGTTTAACCGATACATGCAAATCATAGTGCCCTAATCCGCCCGGTCTCATTGAAGTATAAAATAACAGTTTTCCATCCGTGGATACCTCTGGATCAGCATCACTGGCCGTGGAGTTAAGCTCTGAAATCTCCGTTGGTGCTAGATACCCTTCAGGGTGATACTTAGATATAAAGAGATCCATGCCCCCTTTAGAACCTTTTATCACTGATGAAAAATAGATATCTTTATTGGTGTGCACTGTCGGATAGATCACATTATGAACACCGTTAATTTTACCAGGCACTAACTCAGGCTGGCCAAATTTATCGCCATCAAAGTTTACTTGCCACATTTTAAATATACCTTTATCAGACCCTTCAACGGGCCTTCTGGAAGTAAAGTAAA
Source organism: Pseudoalteromonas sp. MMG033 (assembly GCF_057197785.1). Classification (NCBI taxonomy): domain Bacteria; kingdom Pseudomonadati; phylum Pseudomonadota; class Gammaproteobacteria; order Alteromonadales; family Pseudoalteromonadaceae; genus Pseudoalteromonas; species Pseudoalteromonas sp. MMG033. The sequence continues at coordinate 3,405,471 of NZ_CM170070.1, read as the reverse complement.
AGGTGTTGCTGTCTTTGGAGAAGTAGGGGTTAGTATCATGAAACTCGCCACTAAATGGCATTAGAGTTGGGGTTTGCCAAGTATCCCCTTGTTTATGGGTAATAACCAGCGCACTGTGTGAAAATCGGGCCAACGCCCTAACAAACGCAAACTTTTTTCCGTCGGGGGATAAACTAGAACCATAATCAAATTGATTGGTCGATACAATATTTGGTGCAAACAAACTCGGTTTTAGGTTGTTTAAAATGGCTGCTAACTTATCATCAGCTTGTACAGACCATTGAGCGGAAAAAGCTGAAATCAATAACGCTATTTTTGCGACTGTTTTTTGTTTTATCATATAAACATCCATTCTTGCTTTAGCATACTTTATTTTCTTTTAGTCGTTGTATGCGTGTTGAATCAAGCTGTTTGAAAAACAACTATGTCCTTAAAATTTATAAACATTACATTTCACTGAAATTTAAAAGTTCAATGAAACCACAAGGCTTATGACTTTTTAAACACCTCCTAGTTAATCTTAAGCATATTATTACGTTGATTATGACTTTAGTGAGAACAAGTAGAACTAAGATACCAAATAGGCAGATGCCAAATGGGACAGGCACCTTCAAATTTAATCACCATATTAAATTGTAATAAACACGCTTTTTTGAACAATAAGTATGTGCCTGTCCTTGAATTATAAACTTGAAGCTATACGCACCATTTTTTGCGCTATCACAGATACTTGGTTATATGTAGTTTCAAATGTTTCTGTGACACTAAAGCCATACTCTTGATATAGGTATTTAGCTGGTTGGTTTGTGCTTGCCACATATAAGCACGGCTGCCCAGATATATTGGACAATAAAAACTCAAACAATGCTTTCCCTACTCCCTTCCCTCTATGCTCAGGAGCAACAAACAACGCGCGAATTTCATGCCCACAGATAGCGCCAAATCCTAAAGCCTCGCCTTGCTCTTGATACACAAATATTTGTGATTCCATTAAACCTCTTAACCGCTCCTTATCCTCCTCAAGTGGCAGAAGTGTAAATACTTTCTCTTCAAACTTGAGTTCATCAAGCTTTGAGCGACGATATATATCAAAAATCGCCGCAAGATCGTTTTGTGTATATGGTCGAATATCCATGTTATTCCTAATAATCTCACCTAATCGGCACAATAACAGTAAGAAAATTAACGAGCAGCAAATGCAGCCCTACTAGATTGGCCTCATAAGATGAAACGTGTGTAATATGGCTATGGTCCCCAATAATCAAATTTAAAAATAACGCCCTCAGGCACAGTGAAACTAATTGATACACCACAATGAATAGTGTGCTCGCCAGCCTCAATTTCTGTTATCTCACCCAACGCTAAACTCCATGGTTTACCGTCTAAGAGCAAAGGGCCACATTCACCACCATTATCATCGATGACACCAAAGTATGTTTTACCATCCGCCGATGGTTTTACCTCACCACGCAGATAATTATCACCATTGCAGGCCACAAGTATGAGGCTTAACAGAATTATAAATAGGAACTTCACTATTTCCTGCTTGTATCACTTCTACGAATTACGGACCAACTCGCTATTTCACAACCTTACTATGTCATTTACGGTTGAAGAAGTTGCTTACTCCAATAGCCGTCAGTGCGCTCATATAATTCCCGCAAATGAAGCCTGCTCTCTTGAAACGTTAGAAACTCAATTGAGACTGGCTTAATGGTATAACCTCCCCAATTATCTGGTTTTGGCACAGGTTGACCATCCAATTTTATAGACGCTTTCTGTAAACGCGTTGCTAAAAGGCTTACTGATTCAAGCGGTGCACTTTGCTCAAAAGCAGAGGTTGTTAACTGAGCACTTCTTGTTCTTGCTTCCCAAAACCGATCGGCTTCAATTTTTGAAATCTCTTCTGCATGACCGATAACACGAACTTGGTAGCCGACATGATCCCACCATATAGTCATAGCTGATTTTGAGTTATGCGAAATCTGTTTGCCTTTTGCTGAGTCCAAATAAGAGCAAAAAACAAAGCCTTCATCACTCACAGCTTTTAAATCAACAAATCTCCCTGATGGAAAACCGCTCTCATCAAGAGTAGATACACACACTGCATTTTTTTGATTTAAAGGGCTATTAGCCTGTGATTCCTGCCACCAAACTTTGAATTTACTTATAGGGTTATCCATAAACCTCACTCCTTTTTAGATTTAATTTGCCAAACAAGGGAAAAACTGAACAACATGCCTGTTTTGTTCCCTTCTGGCAATATTGTAATCCATTAGATAGATAAAAATTTTCTTAATATGGATTAACTTGTTCCTTCCGCTGGTTTATCTTTAACCCCCATGATCAAGAGCCACAAACAAATTCCGATTTCCCCCAAAGAAGCTGGCAGTTCAACAAACAGTGGAATAGCAAAATTTGGAAAAAGAAGATAACCAAAGAATTTTATCAAATACCCAAAACAGCCAACCATCAATAAAATGCCAAATATTTTAGGGATGAAGCCTGATTTATAAACGAGGTAACCGAAAGGAAATAACCAAAGACCCCAAAATATCTGAACTACTGAAATCCCATTATTGTATGATCTAAGCAATAACATCACTTGTGTATGTATTTGCTCGACATCAAATGAATTTAAATATTCAGCTCCGCTAAGGAGGGTAAGTACATCAACTTTATTGATCATATTGAAAATGGAAATAGGCACACTGACAACAGCGAGCGCCACCATGAAAAAGGCGTAATTTTTGTCAACTGACTCGAATAATTTGTACAAAATAAATGGCAGCACAAAAAAGCTTATATAACAGAGCACCCCACTAACAATCCCAAACCTGAATAAGAGCTCAGAATTCAGAATGTTATTAGCCGTTACTGCCGCATCTCCCCATACAATAAGTTGCGATGGTACATAAATAAGGTTAAATATTCCTGTTAAAACAACTGCCAAATAAAATAAGCCAGCGAGTCTTGCAATACTATTTTTAGACACTACTATTCCTTATTAAAATAAACTTGTTTAGTTTGAATACTCAGGGCTCAGGGCTCATAGTGCCAATTTAAACGCTGAGTAATCGATTACAAAAATATCAAGTGAAGCGGATCCGAGTGAGCCTAATACGGATCCAACTTTAGGCTTTGCTATTCGTTAGACTCTTGAGGCCATTTCCAAGCAAGCCATACAATTACCATTGTAAGAATCGACTCAACGACAGCATACATTTTATAAAAATACCAACCCACAGCATATGCAAGGAACATAAGCATAATTGTCATTATGAACCCAACGGCTATGTTCAATATTCTGTTTATTTTTGCAGGTAATAAAACCGACAAGCAGATCATCAAGCTCGTGACCAACATTATCGAGGACAATCCAAGCAAGGTCGTTTGATCGCCGGAACCGAAAATAGTTGTACCGTTTATCATTGTCTCGATTTTTGTAGGCGTATAAAGTTCAAAATAATCACAATAGATATAAAGTGACATTACCGCAGACCACAAAGCACAAAGCTTAATTTTAATATTTACCTGATATTCAGAGAACTTTGACATTATTCTGATACTCCTTTTTTGTCTCATAACTACAGCGCATCTCCTGCCGTATAATTACGACTACTCATATGCGCACTCGATTAAGTAATACAATAACAACAACTTAACTGCATGTAACCATACTAGAAACAATTAGAAACAATCAAAATACGTCAACCTCAATAAAGCTGCGTTATTTGGCGAATTGGGGGGGCTGGATAATTGGAAAACACAATATTAATTTGCGATGAAGCCCTTGCTTTATCAATGTTTCAGCGCATATTAACGAGTAAATAACTTTTTTAGCTATCTATACAGATAGAGAAATAGAGGACGAGAAATAGAGGACAGACAGATAAATAGGATATATGGGATAAATCAGTGATAAATAGTAGAGATAAATAGGACAGACACTTTTAAATTACAATCGAATCATAGCCCCCTTTCCAATCTAAGAGTTTTATGTATAGAGAAAACTGTAATAACCCACCTTATGGTAGCAATAAATTTAAATTAGGAATATTTTCATTTCAATAAGCTATTGATAACTAGATTAGAAAGAGAAAGAGAAATAGAGGAGAAATAGAGGACAGACAGATAAATAGTAAGGATAAATAGGACAAGGATAAATAGGACAGACACTTTTAAATTACAATCGAATCATAGCCCTGTTGTGGTCAACTAATTCCGGACAATGATTTAAGTTGTTCTTCCATTACAGCTGGTGCTGTCATATCGTTGTGACTGTGCGGTCTTTTCCAGTTGTAGTAACTCATCAAATAAAAGCTTATATCTTGTTCTGCTTCTTTAATTGATTTATAGCCCGTGCTCGGAATCCACTCTGTTTTCAGACTTCTAAATAAACGTTCCATTGGAGAATTATCCCAACAGTTACCTCTGCGACTCATACTTTGTGTTATTTGATAGCGCCATAACCTCTGCCTATATTTGATTGAGCTATACTGACAGCCTTGGTCCGAGTGAAACATGAGCCCTCTAGGTCGGCCTCTTTGTTCATAGGCCCTATCTAACGCTTTGACAGCCAACGCTGCATCTGGTTTATCTGACATTGCCCAGCTAACCACTCTTCTGGCATATAAATCAATCACTACAGCTAAATATGCCCACTTCTGACCTGTCCAAATATAAGTAATATCTCCGCACCATGCTTGATTTGGTTTGTGAGCACCGAACTCACGATTTAGTCGGTTGGGTATGTCTGGACGCTCATTCACTGCTCTTTTATATGCGTGAGGCCCTGGCTGTTTCGATACAAGTTGCATATCACGCATGATCCGCCTGATTTTGAAAAGGCCAACATCAATATCATACTCGGCCAGCATTGCCGAGAGTGTTCGGCTTCCTGCGGAGCCACGGCTTAATTTAAAGCACTCTTGGAGCTTAGCTCGAAGGAACACCTCGTTAGTATCAATGACATTAAGACGGCGCTTGTAGTCATAGAAACTTGAACGAGCGACATCAAAGACATTACAGACCAACTCAACCGAATCTTGCTCACTTAACTGGTCTATTAGAGAATACTGTTTGTTTCTTCTGACATTAAGAGAGCTGTAGCCTTTTTTAGTATCGATTTCTCTCGTTCTAAGCGATTGATACGGGCTTCAAGTTCTTGGATCTTCTGTTGTTCGGGCGTCAAAGCTTTCGACTTCGGTGTTTCACCGTTCCTTTCAACCTCAAGTTGCTGAACCCACCGTCTTAGAGTCGTTTCACCCACATCCAAGGAGCGACATGCATCTGGAAATGAGTAACCTTTATCTAAAACTAAGCAAGCTGCTTCAAGTTTAAACTCTTTACTAAATGTTCGACGTTTTCTGGCCATTTGACACCTCTAGTTAAGTGGTAATCATACCACCTAAAGTTGTGTCCGGGTTTATTGAACCACAACACCCCCTTTCCAATCTAAGAGTTTTATGTATAGAGAAAACTGTAATAACCCACCTTATGGTAGCAATAAATTTAAATTAGGAATATTTTCATTTCAATAAGCTATTGATAACTAGATTAGAAAGAGAGGCATAATCAAAAATAGGTTACCCTACCCCTTTATACCAATTCATGTCATTTTTAGCAGCATGCGCCCTTAATACCGTTTGCGAACCTACAAAGTTTCCATAGTGAGTACCATAATTTAGCACCCTCTCCAGCCAACTCACTTCTTCAATTTTCAACGATTCAAGAATTTTAGGAATACCTTTTAGTACGCTGCCTTTCTTTTTAGGATGAACATGCCGACCCGTCCAATCAACTAGCTCAAGATAATCCAAGAGCGAGAAAGGTAATGTGTTCTCATGCCCCCTTACTCCAAACGGCTTTAGTGACTTAGGTTGGTTGCAGTTGCTCTCTATTACATGGTGATTAGATTTTTTTACGTTTGCTTTGGCGTTTTTAAAGTGCCTTATGCGCTCTTGAATCGATGTGAAATCACTATCCTCTAGATTATTTGCCATGTTGGAACGAATTGGATTTAAGTCCACATAGGCCATACAACTGAGTAAAGCTGATTCATCTAGCAAGGCTTGTGACTTATATCGCCCTTCCCAGTATTTACCCGTGCAGTTATCTTCCTTGTTTGCTTCTTTTGCAATATATTCATTAAGGTTTTTCATGAACCAACTAATGTCAAATAGTCTAGCTCGCCACGTTTCAACTAACTCAGATACAAGCAGTTGCTCTGCCTCACTCAGAGTATCACCTTTTCGCTGCTTATCTATGATAGGACTCCCCTTGTACAACTTATACCATCTAGATATTACCTCGTTATCTGACCAACTAAGTGCTTGCTGTCTATTCACTTTAACCACTAAATGATAGTGATTACTCATGATGGCATAAGCTGCTATATCAATGGCAAATACTCGACTTAGCAGTTTTACTCTTTCGACTAACCAAGTTCGTCTATGGTCAAAGTTCTTACCTGTGTATTTATCTTCTCCGCACAAAAAAGCACGGCGTACACACCGTGCTATCAAGTGATAATAAGACGTCGACGACAGATCTATCAGTGCTTTCCTTGCTTTTGTCATTCCTATTCAACTCAAATTAAAACTGGATATTTAAACAGTAGTCAAGTAACGCGATTTGAGCAATTAATATGTGCCTGTCCGAGCGAATTACCTAAATTACAATACGCTAAATAATTGGTAATGAAGGCATATATGGAATTATGTGGAATTTTACAGCTGTTCACTATAAGAGCGTTAAAAGAAAAAGTACCGGAAGCCCAGTACTTTTGAAGCTATGCAGCTAAACCTGTTGTTCTAAGATCAAGGACAGAATTGTTGTGACTGGCAGAAGTTTTCGCTTAGGCAAAACCAGTCAGTCTCACAAAGTCCATTTTTAGATTTTGGCGCTTCGCCGGCTCCAATATTGGGAGTTAAGTTTGGAGATATTTCGTTTTTATCTGCGGACAAATTTTTAATCTTTTGCTTCTTTAATCTAATTTTCATACCTATTTCCTTATTGTGTGTTAAATGAGCAGGTATTACCTGCAGAAAACACTCTAGGCACAAAAAACGAACAACGCAAATTTTATCTAAAATACATACTATTATGCTTTGTATTACATTAAATTATGTGTAAAAAGTATATGTTAAAGTTCAATGCTGTTTAGGTAGACAAGGAAACAGCTGGACAGTTACTTTCCAAGTGCACCACTACCTATATTCGCCTGAAATCAAGGTGTTTACCTGTTTACTTATCCTCTTCGCACACAAAAGATCGAAGTGCACAGCGCTATCAAGAAATCAATAAGTGGTTTCCGAGCACTTATCATCCCTATTCAACTCAAATTAATTTAGATATTTACAAAATGATCAAGTAAGCAGTTTGAGCAGTCAATTTGTGCCTGTCCTATTTGACTGCTATTTGACTGCTCTATTTGACTGGCTTCATATTTAGCTGGTTTGGTTATACATACATTTGTTTGACAAGCAAATCTATAACGCCAGTTAATGAAACGATAACGACCATGTATCCAATAAAACCACCAAGAATCTTACTGCCTTTTTTGAAGCCAAATTTAGCGTAACCATATGCAGGTATACCTACAACGTTTAATAATCCACATAACAATGGGAAAAACTTTAGGTCTTTTACAGAGTTTTCCAAAGCATGTTGTTTACACCAAACAAAACAACAAACCGCAATAAACAAAGTATGAAGCAGAAAGGTTACGCCTTCTTGCCCTTTTGCGTACAGGAAGTAACTGTCGACGAATGCGACTATGACGAATGAGGTAATTATTAAGATTATTGTTTTATTCGATGCTTTCATTTTATATGTACAACATTTTAATCTACAGATAAATATCTGAATAAAACAGCGTAATTTCTGACGCACAACATCGGCTATTCAAATACGTACTTTATTACTCTCAATCATAACAGTAAGTTAAAACGATGCAACCATATCGGAAACAAACTGAGTGCATCAATTGACGCATCGAGAATGAGTTGGACAGGCACTTTTACAAGATAGAGAAAATTATAGCAACATGTTTGTGCCTGTCTTATTTGGTTTTACTTTTAACTCACCAGTCCAATCTTTCCATGAAATCGACTTGCCAGGTAATGCTATTTTTGAGAAAGGCCAAGCGGCTTGAAGCCAATTTAAAACAGTCTGATAAAGTATTTTTTCTAACGCAATACTATCATCTCGGATCCAAAAGTAGACTTCACAGTCATAATTTGGTGATTGGCTTGGATCTATATAAACAGAGCCGAGGCATTTTTCCTTTGAATTGTTGAATACGGAATATGCAAAAGCATCTCTTGCTTCAAATTCTTGTTTGTGAATCTTTAAGCTTTCTATATTTTCTTCAAGGGTCATATTAACTTTAGGCCACTCAGTTTCAGGGCCAAATATTCCCTGTAGCCTTTTTTGACTGGACATTACTGCTTCAAAGTCTAATTCCGCAACTTCTTCTTCAAGAACTCTGAAATGAAAATTTTCACTATCAAAAAACGTCGGAGGCTTGAATGATTCGGGAATAAAAGGATTGGGCATACTTTGGCTATCCGTAGTTGTCTGACGCCGCAAATAAACGGCTAAAATTAGTTGGCTATAATTTTGAGCGAAACGGCAGCGTTATTTATCCGCTGCGAACGCCGGTGAGTATTAATACGTTTGTTAGGACTAACCCCTAGAACCAGCGCACTAAACCAGATAAAAATATGCTAACTAGACCCATTAAAGCAACTGCAAACGCTACGCTTCGTAATGCTTTTAAATTAGCATAATAGAACGCCATATGGCCTAACCGGCCAACAAAATAAACCATAGCAGATATATTTACCCAACTAGAATTGGATGAAGACAAAAGTGCGAACATTAGGAAAAGTATGAAAATACCCACTGTCTCATTGCTGTTAGCGATAGCACGACTAGAGCGAAATAAAAAATTGTCGTGGCTTTGCTCTGCAATCGTGCCAGGAGTATGACCTTTTTTAATACTGACAACATCGGCAACAAGTAATTGAACTAAAAACATTAAGCCTGTTAAACCAATAACTAAAATGCTGATTTGATACTGCTCAAACAATTCCATTTTTAAACTCCAAAGCGGGCAATTTAGTAAAAGCCCTAACATTTTTATCTACAACAAATGCTTCATAACAACAGCGTAATGCCTGCCACATAACAGCAGACCTTTAGATACACCTTACAACACTATCAACCATATCAATAAGTTAAACAGATGTCACCAAATTAGGAATCATTAATGAACATCACTTGCCGCATAGCTGTGATATTTAAAAAGGGAAAGTTGGACAGACACTTTTATAAAATAGGAAAGATTACAGCAATACATTTATACCTGTCCTATTTGGTTTTAAGCTCTGGACCTTGAAGCTGTACTCTTTTAAAAAGACTATCAAGTTCCTTCAGATATTGGTTGCGACCAACAATATGCGTATTGGAATGGGCAGCACCTTTAACTTCCATGACACTAACATTTTGGGACGAGCCAATGGCACCTTTTATTTCCTCATATGACGCCACTAAATCATGCGAGCCCTGAAGGACAACAACCCTCGAACTAAACTTTGAAATAGCTTGGTCGAAGTTTGGATTAGCTGCCATGAAAACCTCTAATGGTAAATACGCAGCTGGTGTTGTGAACCAACTCTTTTTAAACTTTGCGCGAAACGCGACGGCAAGCGAAGGAGCAACTGAATCCACTAATATACCCGCAGGTGGGTTTTTAACAGCAAGCTCTACTGCAATCGCCCCACCCAACGAACGACCTAGTAGTACAGATTCTTGCAGACGACATGAACCGGCTTTATTTATGTGTACCAATGCACTATTCCCTAGCGCTTTGACGTTCGAAAAAGTACTTCGCCCCGCGGCACCGTCATAACCGGGAAATGAGATAGCATAAATACTGATATCTGATTCAAGCAAATACCCAAATATTTCTTTTTCATATCTCGGGATGCCGCCACTGCGCCCAGGGAAGAAGATTACGTAACGCCCAGCGTTTTTTGCTGAGTAAACCCGAACTAAAGCTTCGGATTTACCTTCACTAACTTTGAAGCTCGAACTTTCATTAGTTAAACCATCCGGTGAAGTCACAAAAACTAATTCATCAAGAAAGAACCGCAACCCGATAAACACCATCAGGACATATAACAAAGCGATAGCACTAATGGAGCTTAAAAACCTAAAAGTAAACATATCTCCTTGCTATTGTAGAAGTAAATGCAGTCTTAAGCAGTAAATAATGGTTTGCTAAAATGTGACTCGAGGCGAAATCGCGCCAACTGATACGAGGCCTACGTTAAGGCTATGCCAGTTAAATTTGAACGCTGTTTAGGGCGAAATTAATGTGCCTGTCCCATTTAATTCTAATTCTTTAATTCTTTTTCAATTACGCACTTTATTCATCTTAACCATAACAACGAGTGAAGCGGATGTCACCAAATTAGGAATAATTAAAGGACATCACTTGCCGCATAGCGGTGATATTTGAAAAGAGTAAGTAGAACAGATGCTTTTATAAAATTGAGAAAATTACAGCAATATATTTGTGCCTGTCCTATTTGGCTTTACTATTTGGCTTTATTTGGCTGTATAGCTTTATGTCATCTGAAATTTTTGCGAGGCGGACTTTAGCGCTTCTAATCCTTTATTGAAAACATCTTTCACACTGTTATTAATTCTTGCTGTCAGGTTCGTTTTATTGAACAGAAAACCTCAAAACACTATAAATTTACTTAATTGTAATTGAACTACGTAAAAGAGAACCTACATACAATTATTTTAAGGTACATGCACAGCCCAATTTAAATGACGTTTAGAAGCTGTACAAACTTGCTTACACATAAATTAAGCATTATAAATGTCATCTCACTTGCGAAAAAAGGATAACGTGTGGCAACTTTTAAATTCTTAGACTTCACCTTTTGTGATCAAAGCTATCGATTATGCCAGTCAGGTAAAACCATTCATATCCGACCTAAAACAGCGCAAGCAATAGAGATGTTTATCAATAATCCTCAAACTCTGATCACTAAAGATGAATTACACACTGCTTTATGGGGCAATTCACAACATCAAGATTACCGCCTCTTTCAAGTGATCAGTGAAATACGTAAGCTCGCGCCCAATAAAAACCTTATTCGCACTCAACCTAATCATGGCTATTACTGGCTAGCTTCTATCGACAAACTCGCAGTAAAAAAGTCAAATAAAGTGGCAAACTATGCCGTTGCTGCATGCCTGGCCATTTGTGGTATCAGCTCAACGAGCTTTTTTATTCAAGAAGACAATGCATTTGAGCCTACTTTACCACCAGCTTTTAGCAGCTATACAAATGCAGTTGATGCTTATCGCTCACAAGACTACACAACAGCTCAAAAATGGCTGGAGTTCAGCCTTAAAGAAAACCCATACTCTCAAGAAGCCAAGCTACTGTTAGCCGAGATAAAATTCAGTCAACAGCAGCTAGCCCATGCTAAGCAATTAGCACATGAACTAGTGCTAGAAAATGAATCACAAAGTTATTATCGAGGACAAGCACTTTCTTTATTGAGCAGAATAGCCACAATGCAGCATAACTTTAAAGATGCACTAGATTTTGCAATTCAAGGAAAAGAATCCGCTGAAGAAGGGTTTGCAATCTGCAGTGCGCACATGTTCGAACAACAAATCGCAGCCCTAGTCAGTAAACAGCAAGATAAATCTTTTAACTCACAGGTACGCATGCAAATCGACAGTAAAGAGGCCCTATCAAGTAACGCAGAAAACAAAATAGAAAAGAGCGAATATGCGCAACTTTGTAAAGAACTTAAAGACTCCGTGACTTCAAAACTAGAGTGTGAAAACGTGGAATTTACTGCCCAGTTAATAGGCATAAGACAATTCACCACCTAGACTTAACCCAATGAAAAGTAAACTAATATATATAATTATAGAAACTTAGAGGCATTTATACTGACATAAAATGTGCAGCTCACTTTATAAAGGCATTTACTTATCTAATATTGAGAGCAGCCAATGAAAGCATTTAATCGATTATCAATTTTAGCATGTGCTATTTTATCTTTCACAAGCCTTAATGCAGTATCCGCAGAGGTACCTACTAATCAGTCATCGAATTACTCAAACCCAGTTCTAAGTGCAAAGCTACATCGATTGCTTGGCTCTAAGGCAAACTTTGAAATAACTTCATTTAATGACACTTTTGAGCGCGTCACAATCGACAATCAAATCTTACTTGCCAGTAAAGATGGGCAACACTTATTTTGGGGTAAAGTGATCGACACCTCGACAAGCACAGATCTGATTGAACAGGCAAATCAACTTCATAGGCAAACACTACTCGAGTCTATTCCAAGAGAGAAACTACTCACCTACTCAGCAGCTGAAGAGCGACATAAAATAACTATTTTTACTGACATTGACTGTCCATTTTGCAGAAAGCTTCACGCTCAAATTAAAGACTTAAACCAGCTAGGTGTCAGCGTCGATTATGTCATGTTGCCCAGAGGAAAAGCGGGTAGTAAAGCTTTCAATAAAACCGTAAATGCACTGTGTGCCACAAACCCGCAAGCAGCCATGGACTCTGCAATGCATACGGGGCACTTTGAAACAAACATTCAAGCAACCCCAGAATGTATTAACAACCTCAATACTCAAAAAACGTTGGCGCAAAAATTTGGTTTTAGCGCCACGCCAACCATTTTATTTGCCAATGGAGAAGCAGTACCCGGCTTTATAAGTACTGAAGATATTGCAGATATAATTAAGAAAATAAAATCAACTTAATAAGGGTATTTAGATGTACCCAGAGACAAGAAATTTCTGACTGACAGCTAATGCCCACATATGCGGAACTAAATACTTGGCTATAATTGATGATGTGCGAACCAAGCCAAGCCTTTTGGTTCCGCTCATAATGCGCTTTTCATGTACCGCATTGTAACTTAACAACTTTACCAGACATTATAATTGCTGTAATTTCCTTTTCTCCACCGCCAGCAGTGAATACAAAATTATTGTCAGAGCGAGACTCAGGCATGCCTAAATGAAAATATAACTCGTTTTGAGATATGCCCAATTTTAACTCTTCACAAATTGAGTTATTCCTATAACTTGGTTTGCAAGAGCTGGTTTCAGCACAATTTTTATATATGCAAAAGTTGCCATTTGATGCCCACTTTCCTCCTTGATCTAAACAAGAGTCTTGAAGTAAAAAAGTCTTTGCTGGTTGCCAAGCTAAAGTAATCAAAGCTATAAGAATTAACACCAATGCTAATTTAATCTTCATAGGTAAATAACGATCCCTTAAACGGCATAAAATAGCTGGCTAAAATTAGCGACGAAGGAGCACAAGCCTGATGTTCTGTGTCCTTTATTTTATCGCCTTGTAAGAGCCCCTACAGTTTTGTCGACAGCCAAATTGCAAATTTAGTTGAATATTTAACGACTAACCGAATTGGTGAATAAACTAGTGAGTTAGAGCCATTAAGTAGACCCAAACTTTGATGCGCTTCCTCTTCTTGTTTAATACTCAATACGGCTTCATAGGCACTCGGGTCGTGTTTGCTTAGGTAGCTGAGCTGCCAATCCAAGTGATGGAGCACAGTTGATTCAACGGCGTGAGTACAAACCCAAATAGATTTACGCCCCAATAACGCAGTGACTAAACCCAAGAAGTAACCACCAATAGCCCAAAACCAAAGCGCATAACAGTGCCTGACGCTATTTTGTTCGAGCCAACTATTAAACGTATCAAAGTGCTCCTTTTCGTGGTGCAACATATCATCTAATTGTTCGACGATATCCTTGTAAAGCAATTTGGCTACTGTTCGTTGTGCTCGATAAATATTAATTGCACCAAACTCACCAGCATGGTCAACACGAATAATTCTCTGAACTTCTTTGGATGGCATGATGCTAATCTCTAGAGCTTATAATGCTTGCCGTAAACGGCATAAAATAGCAGGCTAAAATTGGCAGCGAAGGAGCACAAGCCTACTGTTTTGCGCCCATGGTTGAGGCACTGTTTATGTTTTGCTTAGCCGTAAGTTCATTAAGCGAATAAATTTTTCAGCCAGTCAAAAGTAAGTACAGTGGTAAATACTTTTAAAGCGATTAAGCCAATAAAAACAAATACAAGAGCAACTTTAACTGCTTTGCTTTCAATCTTATTCCAAAACAGCAATTTAGCTTTTACCTCACTTTTTAGTTCATCCATAGCTTCTTTCATAAAGATCCTTTTTATTTAATCTTATATTAGTTACTGAGCTTATGTTCCGTAAAACATAACATTTTAATCTACGAAAAATATCGCATAACAACAGCGACTCAGATACGCACTTTAATCACCTTAACCATAACAATAAGTTAAGCAGGTGTCACCCAATTAGGAATTATTGAAAAATATGAATACCCGTGTAACTGTGGTACATGAAAAAGAACAAGTTGAACAGGCACATTTATAAAATAGAGAAGATTACAGCAATATATTTGTGCCTGTCCCGTTTGTTTTACTATTTGCTTTAATAGGCAGAATGGAGAGGTGAAGAACCATATCTAATTATCAAAGAAGAATTCGTTGATAATCGGGGAAGTCCATGTAGCCCGAATAAAGGGCAGCAAAACGTAGCGGCGACTTGATGCGATTGTTATGTGCTTGATTGGCAGGTTACCTGATTTTCTTTAACCAAAAGCACCACACGCTTATGAACCTCGTTATTTGTAACGTAACCACACTTACCCGACAAGACAAGACCACTTTCAATTTTGAACTGGTATTGATAAACACCGTCACTTTGCTCTAACGCATAATAAATCGTGTTCTTCGAACCAGCATTAATGGGGCCAAAGTCCAATCCTGAGCTTGGCAAGTTAACCCTCGCGCTTTCAACTGCCGATTTTGAGTTGTTTATCACCGTTACACTGGGAAGCGCAAAGAAGTAAGTATGGTATGCCGAAAACAGAATGCACACCAGTGCTGCCACAATCTTGAATGTTAATTTCATAAGCTCCCGAAAGCACAGAACATTTTTATCTACAACAAATGTTATATAACAACAACTTTTCAAATACGCACTTTAATACCCTCAACCAGAACAATAAGTTAAGCAGATATCACTAAGTTAGAAACGTTCAATTTGCAACTTTGTTATATAGCGCTTTCAACCTAAATGCTTGTATCTTTTCTTAAGCTTTTCGAACTTGTTAACTCTTTTATTATGTTCTTTGACACTATAAAAGCCAGCAACAAAAGAAAATACCCACACTATCAAGAAGCCCAAAAAATAAGCTCCAATCAAGATGAAAAACAATAGTACAGCAATTGTCGCAAGTAATTTATTACTATAAAACAAACCAAATGGACCAAAGAGTAACACCAATACGAATTGCTTAAAGTTACTCTTTATTTCAGCAGTTTCTAATTCCATAACTTCAGAGCTAAATAACATTTTTATCTACGACAAATGTCGCATAACAACAGCGTAATGTCTGCCGCATAACAACAGCTTTTCAGATACGCACTTTAATACTCTCAACCATAACAATAAGTTAGGCAAATGTCACCAAATTAGAAATGTTTAAAATATGTCACTTGTCGTATAACAGTGATATTTGACAAATACTGAGCGCTGTATATATATACATATAAATAATTTAAAATGGAACTGCATATGAAATCACCATTTTTATCCATGATTCAGGAACATATGTATACGCAAAGATATGCCAAAAGTACTATTTCATGTTATCTCTATTGGATAACTGCCTTTATTCGATTTCATAATTTATTGCACCCAAAAACACTTGATGAGGAGGCGGTAGAACAGTTTTTAAGTCACCTAGCCAACCAACAAAACGTGGCTGCAAATACACGCGATCCTTACCCATAAATTCAGCTGTTTGATTGATAGAGCACCCATATTCTAGACTGTTGACGACATCAGAGTGCTTAATCAAAAAACCTTCAATGCTAACTAACAAATGTTTCGGCGACCAATTAAGTAATTTTTGTGTGTTAAAAGCTTATCAGATTAACTCCAACATAACTTTCTTGACGTTCTCCATGCTACCGCCTTCTGAAATAAGATTCTCGTAGTAGGAATTAATTATTGAATTTTTGAGCGCTACAATTTTCAGATTAGCTAAACTTCCACCGGTAAAATGAACATTTGTACAAGAGTTTTCACCTGTAACCCAAAGCCCTGCTTTGGCACTTGAACCAGCCGGATAAATAAAACATCCTTCAACAAACGCATTGGCTAAATTACTCATAACTACCGTACTAAATTCATTAGTAGCACCTGAGAAATAGCAGTTTAATATGTTTATATCACGAATTCTCCAATTTCCATCACCCACAAAATCCCTTAAAAATAAAGCTCTTTTTGCAAAACTATTGCATTCCAGTCTGACGTTTTGAATTGCCCAATGAGATACGTAGGCTGAAGTATTACTAAAAACAGTTACTATGTTCGAGTTAAATGCCTGAGAAGATACTTTAATAGATAAGTTGGAAATCGCTCCACCAGTATTTAGTGCTTGATATGCATTAAACCGAATAAAACCATGAAGGTCATCTGAATTACTATAATTTACAAAAAGTGTTGTACCAATCTGTTCAGTAGAACCCGTAGATCCTTCCCCTGTTATTACCACTCCTTTTGTTATTTCATTTATAGGATTATTAAAATAATATCCACCGCTAGGGAAGAGAATAGTTTTACCTGCATTGCTAACGGAAATGTTTGCTCTCTCACCTTGTTGCGCATAATACAATGCAGTGTTAAAAGCTATACTACAATCAAAGTCCTTGTCATTGGGTTTAGCTCCGAACCATCTAATATTTAGCACTCCTCCATCCCAACACCTGATCCACCGTCCCGTCATTCTTTGGTCAGAAGGAATAACAAGCATACCGTCATACTGTTGGTTGTTAAAAGTTGAGGCGCTTGAGTTATCATAAAAAAATAAACCTCCCCCTCCGTCATTTTTGCTATGAAACCCAAGAACTAGTGCCACAGAGCCAGGTTCGATGGTCAATATATTTGAAAGTTCTTCCATAGACTCTATACAAATAAAGTTGTTTGCTCCACCATTAAAACTAGAGGCATTTGAACTTAAAGATGCCAACAGAGCTGTTCCTCCGCCTAGAGCTAATGATTTCTTTAGTAAATTACGTCGTTGCAGATTGCTGTTCTCATTCATTTATATACTTTCTCATTTGCTTAACAAGATAATAGAGTAGGTATTGTAATCGATAATTACTTTTACGGCGATTTCACCTGTTTCTTTTTATGCAAATAAAACAAATAAAAGACAAATAGAGAAACAAATAGGACAGGCACTTTTCTTTGTTTTCTTTTTTTAAATTAGAACCAAATTGCAGAAATGCATTACAAGCCAAAGGTTTTTATGAGTAACATGAATCACCCCCCTTACGGAAGAAATAAATATAAATTAGGAACATATTCATTTTATTAAACAATAATAAAAACAAATAGGGCAGGTACTTTTCTTTCTTTTCTTTTTTAAAGTTAGAACCGAATTGCAGAAATGTATTACAAGCCTAAGGTTTACTGAGTAACGTGACTACCCCCTTACGGAAAAAATAAATATAACTTAGGAATATATTCATTTTATTAAATGATAAGAGCCTAGATTTATAAGCAAAGCTAAAACTACTTTTTACTAACCAACTCCTTTATACCAATTCATATCATTTTTAGCTGCATGTGCTTTTAACACAGTTTGCGAACCTGCAAAGTTACCGTAGTGACTTCCAAAACTTTGTATCCTATCCAGCCATGTCACTTCTTCAATTTTCAGTGAAACTAGAATATTAGGCATGCTTTTTGGTATATACCCCCTCTTTTTGGGGTGAACATGCCGGCCCGTCCAGTCAACTAGCTCAAGGTAGTCAATTAATGAAAAAGGTATTGTGTTTGCATGCTCCCTCGCACCAAACGGTTTTAGTGATTTAGGTTGTTTTGCTTGGCTCTTGGCTTCATTTAGATTTGATTTCTTTGCGTTTGATTTGGTGTTTTTAAAGTGCTGGATGCGCTCTTGAATCGATGTGAAATCACTATCCTCTAGATTATTTGCCATGTTCGCTCGGACTGGGTTTAAATCTACATAGGCCATGCAGCTGAGCAGCGCTGTTTCGTCTAGCAAGGCTTGAGACTTGTACCGCCCTTCCCAGTATTTACCCGTGCAGTTATCTTCCTTGTTTGCTTCCTTTGCGATGAACTCATTAAGGTTTTTCATAAACCAGCTGATGTCGTATAACCGAGCTCGCCACTTTTCAATCAGTTCCAACACAAGCAATTGCTCTGCTTCACTGAGAATATCACCGTGAAGGTATCTATCAATGATAGGGCTACCCTTGTACAACCTATACCATCTAGATATTACCTCGTTATCTGACCAATTAAGTGCTTGCTGCCTATTCACTTTCACCACCAAATGATAGTGATTACTCATGATGGCATAAGCCGCTATCTCAATGGCAAATACACTGCTTAGCAGTTTTACTCTCTCAACTAACCATGTTCGTCTATGGTCAAAGTTTTTACCTGTATACTTATCATCTCCGCACAAAAAAGCACGGCGTACACACCGCGCTATTAAGTGATAATAAAACGTCGATGACAAATCTATTAGGGCTTTCCGTGCTCTTGTCATTCCTATTCAACTCCACTTTAAACTGGATATTTAAACAGTAGTCAAGCACCTCAATTTATGCAAAGAAATTGTGCTTGTCCCATCTGTGTTGATGTAGTCGCCATTTTTATCCATGTTCCAAGCACATATATGCCAAAAGTACTAGTTCAATTTACCTCTATTGGATATCCGCCGCTATCCAACTCAAAATTTGATGACCCTAAATCACTTGGTGCAACGAACTCGTGCCTGTCCCATTTGGTTCTAGCGTTTAGTGAGATATACACAGTTCTATAGGAGTCAATTTTTATAGCATAATTAGTAAGAATTGATTCGACTTCACGCCACCCAAATATGACATCGTCATGATCTACTTCTGCACTATTTGGTGTAATATTTCCACATCTAATACTGATAGTTTTCAAAATCACCTCTGAATGGCTAACATTTTTATCTACGACAAATGCCGCATAACAACAGCTTTTCAAATACGCACTTTGATACCCTCAACCATAACAATAGGTTAAGCAGAAATAACCAATCTAGAAACGATTATAGTACGTCAATAGCCGTATAACTGTGATATATGAAAAAGCACCAAACACTATACGTATAGAAATTCAAATAAATCAAAATAGAACTGGTTATGAAATAGCCTTTTTATCCATAATACAAGCGTATCTTCCTACGTAAAGGTATGTCAAAAGTACCATTTCATGGTATCTCTATTAGATAACTGCCTTTACTCGATTTCATAATTTAATGCCCTAAATCAATTGGTCCAATGAATTTGTGCCTGTCCTATTTGGTTCTACCTATCCTTATTTGTTAGTTTACTATTTTGAATCAACTTTATAGGTACCTGCTGGACCTTCAACTATAGCTATACCACATTTGTTTGCTATAGATTGAATTGAGTCTTCTAGCATTTTGTAACCAAGTTCATCCGCGCCAATTGGTTCTAATGAAAGCACATATCCATATTTTAAATCTGGCTCCAATTTTAATGCTTGAGCGGTGGGCTTCTCTGAATCATCCAATTTTTCTAGAATCAACTGCCAATCCATTTTAGGGCTGGGGTATACATAGGAAGTAAAATCATCCCACTTTTCCTCATTCCAATCGCCTGTTCTTGGGAGATCAGCTGGTAAAGCCGCGATACAAGTAACCCAAATTGCAACATCCATGCTCATATAATTCTCCTATTAAACTAACGTATTAATAAACGGGGTGAAATAGCAGGCTAAAATTAGCGACGAAGGCGCGCAAGCCTGCTGTTTTTCGTCCTTTGATTTAGGCACTTGTTAGGCATTTACATGACTATTTATTCGAATTGGCCCCATATGAAGGCCAAAAACAATTGTAAGTTTTCTCTTAGGATTATGAAAGAAAATCATAAAACCTGTGTCATTGGGTTCTTCGAATTCCTCAGCCGTACCGTAGTAATTAATAAACCAATCAAGCTTTTGAGCTTTCTTCTTGTCATTGTTATTAAACTGTTCACTAAGATAATTTACAAATAAGATCTTATCAGCAGAAAAACCAACGTTAATACGGGTTTCATGATTCTCTGCGACATACTCAAAATCGACACCTCCCCCTTGCGACTGTTCAACCCTTACTACTGAGGAGAATTTAGAGAGAATATCTTTTACCTCTGCAGCAGAAGCGTCCAACTCGATAATTGGAAAGTTTGGTTCAAATTTTTTCTTTTTGAATAGTGAGAACATACATGCCTAACATTTTTATCTACGACAAATGCCGCATAACAACCGCTTTTCAAATAAGCACTTTAATACCCTCAACCATAACAATAACTTAAGCAGGTGTCACCAAATTAGGAATTATTGAAAAATATGAATTGCCGTGTAACTGTGATATTTGAAAAAGAGCAAGTTGAACAGACACATTTATAAAATAGAGAAGATTACAGCAATATATTTGTGCCTGTCCGTCCCATTTGGCTAACGGCACAAAATAGCAGGCTATAATTGGCGACAAAGGAACGCAAGCCTGCTATTTTGCGTCCTTGTTTAAGCTTTTGTTAGAGTATCTTTACTCAATAACTCTAAAGTTGCTTATATAATAAAAGCACTCATCATCTTGTATATCCTTATCCCAATCAATTTTAATACTCGTTGGGAAAAATACATTGAATCATATTTTAATTCGATGCTTGCAGCTTGAGTTATTCCCTTTTTTGCTTTGTAAAACATTTCATCAATTGTTATTTCAAAATCATGCTCATTTTCATGTTCAAAAAGAGCAATGCCATCAATAACCAAAACATTCGACGAAAATGCCAGCATGCATCCATTCTGAACTTTATAGCTATAGCTAAATGGCTCTTTCTCTTTCCAAGATTCAAAGTTTCGATCAAGTGTTTTTCTTATATCACCTTTAATAAATTGGAACCCTACCCCCCAAAAAAACAGAATAATAACGATAGCTGTTCCAAGAACAAATAGAACAGATATTGGCTTTCGGCTATCAAAAATTTGCATGAAACTCTAAAGTCCAGCTAAGCCGCTGGAACGGAGTTGATTATTTTGTGCAAGCGTAGCGAAAAAGTACAAAACGAGCAACGCAGTGGAAGTCAGCTTGAGCTGTTTGTTACATGCTTTCATATTCGAAGTACGGAACCATCTGGATTAAGCGCGATGATAGAATACTTACCTTTGAAGACGATATTTACTTGACCACCATAAACATCATCGATTGCTAAATGCTTTGTACCTTCCAATTTAAGAATTTCTGCCCCGCCGATGGCACGGTTTATGCGACCTAACTCAACGAAATTGGCTTTCGATATTTCTTCCACTTCTGTGATTTTCACAAATAAGTATGGCCAATCATCAACATGTGAGGTCGCCTCTTTTAATTCGTCTGGTAACCAAACTGAATCCCATTGAAATGCCAACGTGACTGACCTATCAAATGCTACGTGATGAAATATACCGACCCAGAAAGAGTCATGGAGAGTGTACTTACTTAAGAACTCTTCAAAATCATGCGATGGCTTTTGCTCCCAAGGTAAGTCATCCTCTATAAGCTTTTTATAAAGCCAATCTGGGTAAAACTGATCATTATCCAATGTTGAAAACTCTCCTTGCATGTAACGTTTAAATAATAGGCAGGAAATTATTGGCTACACTGCCGCCTCTCGGCAAGCCTATGATTTTATGCCCTTATTGATTGACTTGTTATGCACGTCTACTGCTCAAATATTGCATACATGAGCATATTAATTTCAAAAACGTCTGACTCACTGAAATCCGTGGTTAACTCGATTCCTTTATCAGCAGCGCCATTAAAGTTATTTTGAACTTGATCTGAGATAGTGAACAGCCAGCTTACTAATTCTCTTTCTATACTTTCAGCGCCTGAGACTTCTCCAGAGATCATCTCCAAAGCTTCAAGTAGCTTTGTAAAATCTTCTCTACTCGGATATTTTCCAAACCTTGAGGTATAGGCTATTCCTTCAGTAGCATGAAATTGGACTATTTCTTTTGCTTCTTTATAGTTCATTATTCAGATAACACTCATTCTCTGATTTATTTGTAAACGACCAGTATTCACCATTGCTATAAGCGCATAACACCCGCATTTTCAGCTTGTTTGGAGCGCAGCGTAAAACCAGTCCGGCAACATGCGCTTGTTACGTGTTGCCAGTACACGTTACTTTGTTACAAGAAGGACAGGTAGCGATTTCAATTGCTGGAGAAACCTCCCATGCATTGCTGCACTCACTACATTGCCTCCAATTTTCATCTAACTTTACAGCTAGCACCATATTAGTACTCGGAACCTGAGATCCTAAATGTTCATTATTGCCATGTAGCTCTGGTGTGATTTTATAAAATAGCTGTTTGCATTGGATTATAAAATCACCATCTAGTGACAACTCTATTAGCTGCTCAGGAGAATCAATAAATTTTCCTGAGCTACCCATAAATTCTTCTGGGCCAGTAGCATTTAAGTGATTTATACCAATGCAAACTATTTCAAAAGCTACAGGATCCCACTGTGTTTGAAACAGCATTTTCGCATCAAACCTGTGATCCATGTTCATGGATTTACTCTCCATCACATAGCCACGGTTAATTATCTGCATCTCTTTCAGCATGCCATCATGAAAAGTAACCTTTTCATGTAGAAACTGTTCTAGCTCTTCCGGAGACTTAATCTCAGTGTATTCGTTCATACTCATTGGTACACGTAACGCCCTGATAATAGAAATATTTTTCTGGGTTGGTTTATGCGCGCGAAGCGCAATGCATTAAGCGATACAGTTAAATTTGTCCAATTAATCAATTTGTTATGTTTTAAATACTCGCCACCACCAAGGCTTTGTGACCTTGTTTTACTATTATTGTATTTTTCTAATATTCTTTCATTTGCTTTCTGTTGATAGTTTGAAAGCTTCTTAACACTTGGTACATAATCTTGAAAGTGAAATTGTGCCTGTCCCATTTGGTTGATTTCATAACTTAATGCCCTAAATCAATTGGTCCAATGAATTTGTGCCTGTCCCATTTGGTTCTTTTGTCCCGCTTTAGTTACTTGTTCGGTTAATTTACTACTATATAAAGTCATTTGTAACCATCATACCACCCACGAAGAATACCCATAACATAGCCAAAATAGTAAGAACATGAAATATATGCAGAAGTTTACTGCCTTGAAAATACTTTAAACTGGCTATGATAGAGATAATTGGCAAAAGGGATAGTGCAAAAAACAAACACAAAATCCATATTTTAACTATGCCGCTAAGAAAAACTAAAAATGCTATACCAAATATGACTAAAACTAACAGCCCATGAGCAGATACAAGAAAGCGTAATTTTGTAGGGTTTGAATCCTTTAACCAGAATATAAGGCTTATAAATATTAAACACCCATAAAACAAAAAATTTATAAAAATTTCACTCATCCTGAGATTGACCTAAAGCCTCGCATAACGAGCTAATAATACTTGACTAAAATTGGTAAAGCACGAACCAAGCCAAGCTTTATTAGTCCATACGTTTATGCGTTTGTTATGTGCCGCCGCTCATTTTTTCAATATTGCATAGAAAGGTAATGCATAAGTCGCTGGATCAACCGCGATTAGCCACATAAACTGATTGTTTGACATTAACATACTGCATAGTATTGTCAAAACTGGAACAACTGCCAAAACATATGATTCAGTTGTTTTCTTGAGAATTTTTAAAAACAATACGCGGAAGTTATAGAAAATAACCAGCGCAGGTATAGTTAAAACAGCATATTCCATTATCAGCTCAGTTCAATGAGACGGCACAAAACGCCCAACTAACCGGTGAGGTTTGCTGGCACATTGTTTTGCGTGTTTTTGCAAAACGCGTGACCGTAAACCGAAAGAGATTGTGTCTGTCCCATGTGTGTGCTTTATCAAAGATAACACCATCAGCTTTAAAGCACTGTTCTTTTTCAAGTTTAATGGTTTTAAATTTTATAAGCTTACCTTCAAGGTGAACTTCCGAAAGCACTATTATTCCTGAAATAGTAACTTTTGTTCCATTAGTTGGCATACTTGAAAAAGTATCAAAAGAAGCTAACGCCATAACTAATGCTAAATATTTCATGAAAACTCTAACGCCTTAATAAACGGCGAAAAATAGTAGGCTAAAATAAGCGACGAAGGAGCGCAAGCCTACTGTTTTGCGTCCAAGGTTTAATTAATTTGTTAGGTTTTCTTTCCGCTCACAGCTGTCAGATTTAATAGTTAAAACATCGCCTTCAGTATATAAAAGAGGACCTGCATAATAGCTTCCTGTTTTAAACAGATAGAAAGCTGTCAATTCACCTAGTTTACCTTTAATGGTAAAACCAACAGAGTTTTTGCTGGTACAAACAACAGAAAGCTCATTAATATCACCAAATTGTGACTTTATATTTCGGGAATTACTCAAGGTTTCTTTTAGTTTTTTAATAGATGTTAATTGAGATTCATCAAGACTAAAGCCGTAAACTGATAGTAATTCATTATCGTTAGTGCCAACACCAACCTTTTCTACGTGAGGTATTTGTTTAAAATATTCCTGACATAAAGGTAATGCAAAAGCCTTTGCCATTAGCACTACTTCTATAAACATCAGAGAAATTAGAAGTTTCATACTCAGTTTCCAGAAAACATAGACATAATGACTCCCACAAGGTGCTAGCCTCCGCATTTTCGTGGGTTAGCTTAAAGCCAGAGCCATAATTAGTTTGTCAAATAACTATATAGCAGAGGCCAGCATGACTAAACATAACATACTTTTCATTGGTTTAGATACTCATAAAGAATTCATTGAGGTTGCCTACATTGAAGATAATCGCGGCGCACACCCCATTCATTTCGGTCGTATTTCTTCTGCTAAAGTAGCTATAAAAAGGCTCATCAGGCAATTTGAATCTAAATACCCCAATGCAACTCTGCATTTCGTTTATGAAGCTGGCCCCTGTGGTTATTGGATTTATCGCTTAATTACTTCTCTTGGGCATTGCTGTTACGTAGTTGCCCCCTCGCTTATCCCTAAAAAGCCTGGTGAACGTGTTAAAACTGACAAGCGTGATGAAAACAAATAGGACAGGCACTTTTCTTTCTTTTCTTTTTTAAAATTAGAACCGAATTGCAGAAATGTATTACAAGCCTAAGGTTTTTCTGAGCAACACGATTAAAATCCGCCTTATGATAGAAGCAAATATAACTTAGGAATATATTCATTTTATTAAACAAGAAGAGTCTAGATTTATAAGCAAGGCTAAAACAACTTTTTACTAACCAACTCCCTTATACCAATTTACATCATTTTTAGCGGCATGCGCTCTTAATACCGTTTTCGAGCCAGCAAAGTTGCCATAGTGAGTACCATAATTTTGCATCCTATCCAGCCAAGTTGCTTCTTCAATTTTCAGTGATACTAGAATATCGGGCACACTCTTTGGTATGTACCCTTTCTTTTTCGGATGGGCATGTCGACCCGTCCAATCAACTAACTCAAGGTAATCCAAAAACGAAAAAGGCAATGTGTTTTCATACTCTCTTTTACCAAACGATTTCAGTGTTTTTGGCTGTTTGATTTGATGCGCAGCTTTATTATTTTGATTAGATTTTTTTGCGTTTGATTTGGCGTTTTTAAAATACCTTATGCGCTCTTGGATAGATGTAAAGTCACTATCTTCTAGATTATTTGCCATGTTCGCTCGGACTGGGTTTAAATCTACATAGGCCATGCAGCTGAGCAATGCTGTTTCATCTAACAAGGCTTGTGATTTGTATCGTCCTTCCCAGTATTTACCGGTACAACCATCTTCTTTATTTGCTTCTTTTGCAATGTATTCATTAAGGTTTTTCATAAACCAGCTAATGTCGTATAACCGAGTTCGCCACTTTTCAATCAGTTCCAACGCAAGTAATTTCTCTGCTTCACTGAGAATATCACCGTGAAGGTATCTATCAATGATAGGACTACCCTTGTACAACCTATACCATCTTGATATCACTTCGTTATCTGACCAATTAAGTGCTTGTTGTCTATTCACTTTAACCACTAAATGATAGTGATTGCTCATGATGGCATAAGCTGCTATTTCAATGGCAAATACACGGCTTAGCAATTTTACTCTTTCGACTAACCATGTTCGTCTATGGTCAAAGTTTTTACCTGTATACTTATCATTTCCGCACAAAAAAGCACGGCGTACACACCGCGCTATTAAGTGATAATAAGACGTCGACGACAAATCTATTAGGGCTTTCCGTGCTCTTGTCATTCCTATTCAACTCCACTTTAAACTGGATATTTAAACAGTAGTCAAGCACCTCAATTTATGCAAAGAAATTGTATCTGTCCCATGTGTGTGAGTAAAGTCTGCTCTGCTCATAAAAGTGAGTAACCAACGAATACCAGCAAGAAAACCGACGAAATTACTTGCTTCATCCTATTCATTAACTCTTTCTAATTCGAGTTAGGAAATTATGGCTTAAAGTTAGGCAAGGATCAGTGTGTATAACTTGACAGAGGGAGTCATACCAACGCCTTAATAAACGGCGAAAAATAGCAGGCTAAACTAAGCGAAGAATGAGCGCAAACCTGCTGTTTTGCGTCCATTGTTTAATTAATTTGTTATGTTTCAATCTCACTGATTTCTTTCTTAACCGAATCAATGTCAACATGCTTTGCGACCAAGGGCCACTGCTTTATGGTTGAATCAAGGTACATAGACAAGCCATATAGGATTCCAGAAAATGATGCTAATGCAGGCAAATACAAACCACGTAATTCTTGAAAGTACAAAAGAAAACTAACAAAGAATCCAATCCATGCAACGACAGCTAAAAGCCGACTCTTTTTAATTAGTTTGGATTCATGTTCTTGGGGATGTTCAATTGCAAACTCAATAGACTTTAATGATTTCACTTTTCTAGAATTATCCACAAACTTTCCTTGAAACATAACGCCCGCATAAAATGCGGAAAATGCTTGGATAAAATTAGCGAAGAATGAGCGCCAGCCAAGCATTTGACGTCATTTTTGATGCGTTTGTTAGATTCAATTGATGATTTCAGATGTTTCAATTATTAGCGCTTCTGCGATCATTCTTATCAGAGGTATTTCTTTTAAAAGCAACCTTTCGTGATGGAAAGGAACAAACTTTGTCTTGTCGCCTTCTTTACTATGGACAATTGCATTTCTCGTTCGATAAATTCTACTCGCAAGATTCTTGTAAATGACATTTTCATCGGAAAGATTAAAGTCAACAGCCTGGCCATCAGAAAAGAGAACCTTATTGTTCTTATAATAATCAATTAGACTATCATCAAAATCTTCTAACTTCGCCTTTAAGTCTGAAAGATCAATATGCTTCTTAAGCGTAAGGATAAGAGCGCTAGCTTCGTTGAAAGTAATAGTTTCACTACGTATTTGTAGGGATTTACTGACATCTTTGACTAAAGACATTACATCTTTCTTTCGTTTGTATGAGAAGTCAGGTTTTGTAATTTTATCTTTAATTCTTTCAATTAAATCATCATTGAATATCGATTCGAAAAAATGCTCTATCACATGATAAAAGGAAATAAACTCTAAAACGGGGTTATCAGCACCGACACCTAACTGGTAATGATGAATCAAGTCAGGAATATACTTCCGCTTTGGTGCGTCAAAATCATCAAAACCCGACTTTCTATGCCTTATCACTCGACCTCTTCTTATTATCTCCTCAATAAATCTTTGCTGAACCAATGCAATATCGAGGTTATATGAAAATTGAAATAAATAAGCACTTGCCATCAGTTGAAATTCTTTGAATGACCTTGACTTAGTCGACTCAACGGATAGAGTCAGCATCCTTGGTGTAATCTCCGCTAGTATATCTAAAGCGCTTGAATGTTTTTCTAGTACCCGTTCCCACATCGAGTAATGAGAGCCACCAATGAAATACCTTGCTTCAGAAACTTTAGCAACTTTTGAAAGAAGAAATACAATATATTCTTGGCTAGCCGCCCCTAGTTTATAGCGATATCCATTATCCGAGTCTTCATTTTCAATGGGCCCTTCTCTCCGACGCATAAAAAATGTTGGAATATTCCCCTCTTCTTTTACAAGTACTTCAAATGACTTGTTAGAGGAAATAACCGTTTCATCTACTTCTTCTAGTTTTTTAAGATTAGAGACAACCTCTTCTAAGCGCTCTCTTGATTCATGAAACTCTACGTTTATACGTGGATTACTAAACCTAAATAGAAAATTTCCATCTTCTTCCACTTCTAATTCAGAACGCAATGCTTCTGCGATGATAGCAGCGAGTTCATCAATCGATACTTCAATATCCATGTTACCTCTATGGGAATCTAACATTTTTATCTACAACAAATGTCGCATAACAACAGCGTAATGTCTGCCGCATAACAACAGCTTTTCAGATACGCACTTTAATCCCCTCAACCATAACAATAAGTTAAGCCGGTGTAACCAAGTTAGAAACAATTAAGGTGAGTCACTTGTCGTATAACAGTGATATTTGACAAAGAGCAAGTTGAGTAGACACTTTTACAAGATAGAGAAAATTATATAAATATCTTTTTGCCCAGTAAATTTGTGCCTTTCCCATTTGATTCAGTAAACGCGAAAGTAATCGTAACTAAAACCGCAAACAACGAAAGCACAAAGATAAAACCCGCAAACACTCTAAACGGAGCTCTAACGTTAGCTAATTGTGCTCTCCGTAAATTCATAACTTCCTTTGACTTATAACGCCTTACTAATTGGCGCATAAATGCTTGGTTAAAATTAGCTACGAAAGAGCGCAAGCCAAGCGTTTTACGTCATTTTATGTGGTTTGTTATTTTACTATTTTAAATCAACTTTATAGGTACCTGCTGGACCTTCAACTATAGCTACACCACATTTGTTTGCTATAGATTGAATTGAGTCTTCTAGCATTTTGTAACCAAGTTCATCCGCGCCAATTGGTTCTAATGAAAGCACATATCCATATTTTAAATCTGGCTCCAATTTTAATGCTTGAGCGGTGGGCTTCTCTGAATCATCCAATTTTTCTAGAATCAACTGCCAATCCATTTTAGGGCTGGGGAATACATAGGAAGTAAAATCATCCCACTTTTCCTCATTCCAATCGCCTGTTCTTGGGAGATCAGCTGGTAAATCCGCGATACAGGTGACCCAAATTGCAACATCCATGCTCATATAATTCTCCTATTAAACTAACGTATTAATAAACGGCGGAAAATAGCAGGCTAAAATTAGCGACGAAGGCCCGCAAGCCTGCTGTTTCTAGACCGTGGTTTAGGCACTTGTTTTAGTTTGCATCTTTTGCTTTATAACCCGCAACCTTTTTGGCAAAAGTTTTGTTTGGCGTTTCTATTACAATTGAGCCCAGTGTAAGATAGTAAATCCAGCCCATGTTAACATCGACTTCATCCTCATCTGCTCCATCAATATAATACATTCGGATATCTTCAGGATCTTTCTTTGAAACCCAAATTCCCCCTTTAATATTTGACAAACAGCCACCTGATTTGGATTTAGTACCAATGCAAGAAGAAAAGCCACCACCAATATAATAATACGCTTCGTCATCTTGATATTTGGATATATAAATTCCTTTTCTTATGCCATAAAACCAATCAACAAACCCCTTCTTTTCTTCATAAATAACGTCGCTTTCGACAATATACTTTGTCTTAGAAACAAACTCATTAAGCCTGTCAGGATTGCGAAAAGATGGGATTTGTGCACAACCTGCTATCGCAATTAACAATATGATGATTTGAAATACTTTCATTCAACGTGCTCCATAATTTTTAAATGCAAACTAACGCTTGCCGTAAACGGCACAAAGTAGCAGGCTAAAATTGGCGAAGAAAGAGCACAAACCTACTGTTTTCCGTCCTTGGATTTACGGCCTTGTTAGCTGTACTTTACTAGAACTTCTTTAGCAAACCGATAAAAACAAACTGCCGCTAATAATGTGAAAATCGAGGGGACAAGAAATACGGAAACCTCAAGTAAGCCAAACTCTTCAGAGCTCTCAACAATTGCACTCGCTACAAATGAAGAGAAAATTGTAGCAACAATAGAGATTTTAACTCCTTTGGCATGCTTACTTTTTGTAACTTTATCCAGTTTTACAAATGTGAAAAGTACTATTAAAAGAGCTATTAGATAAGTAAGAGTATCTACTATCATCACAGCCAATTCAGTCAGTGAAACTCCATACAAATTCTTGATAATTTCTGCGAACATTTCCACTACTCAGGCTTTCCTTGTACAACTAACATTTTTATCTACGACAAATGTCGAATAACGACATCGTAATGTCTGCCGCATAACAACAGCTTTTCAGACACTCACTCTAGTACCCTCAACCATAACAGTAAGTTAAATAAATGTCACCAAGTTAGAAACAGTTAAAGTGCGTCAATTGTCGTATAACAGTGATATCTTGAAAATACTAAGAACTGTATATGCCAAAAGTACCATTTCACGTGACCTCCATTGAATAACCGCCTTTGTCCAATTTCACAATTTATAGAACTCAAAAACTCTCGTTAAATAGCCGAAAGAGCAAAATCAGTAACGCACATTCACACCACCAAAACCTTACTTGGATCTAAATAAAACATCTTCTTCCAGCCTTGGGTTTCAAATGTTACAAGCCAAGGTAGCGGGACAAGTGACAAAATAGAATAATGTACGTGAGCAGGTTTTCCTTTGGCGTTGCCTGTACCGCCCAAAGTCCCAATGGGTTGACCTGAACTTAACCACTGACCAGCAAAAGTTATAACACTCTCTAGGTGCGCATAATAATGAACCCGCCATTTGGGTCCGAGCACAATCACCACTTTACCGCCTTTATTGACCTGTCCTGAAAATAGAACTGCCCTGAAAATAAAAAAAACCGTCGGATGCCGACAACACATCTGTGCTTTTTTTCCCAAAAATATCTATGCCTTTGTCCACGCCCGAACTCCCCCACGGTTCATACCAAAAAGTCTCTTGATGCCAATCATGAACACTGGCTCCACGTACCGGTATTTGTAATGTTTGAGCAAAAAATTAAACAGACTTCTTCTTTTTTTTACACTCCTCAAACACAAAGCTCAACGATGGAATGAAGAATACCAAGCGCAGAGACCCTTAATTACTTTGTTACTCTAATGAATTAGCGGAACTACTTTGATTAAAAAAGATCCAAGAAAAAAATAACATGAAAGCAAAGTCATTTAATCCATAAATACTGTAGAAAATACCTGCAAACAGATCCTCTTCATAAACTGAACTAAGTTCATTTCCCTTAAACCAAAGCACCCAAGCAACGACATAAACTAGCTTTTCTAGTGCAAATGCACCAGCTATCCATTTAATGCCTTGAGTAACCTGAGAAGCCCCAAGAAAAACAAAACCCCACACCATAATCATTAACAGACCAAAATTGGACATTACTACTGGGTCAAACTCGTTAATTACCGAATTTGTAAACACTCGTGAAAATACTAGTACAGCAACAATATTGATCATACCTGAAGCTATAAAACCTAGCTTAATCGCATTCATACTCACCTACCATTCGCTTTTCTATTTGATATCAAGCTTAGCAAACACTTTTCGATGAGGTAGGTAAGCTGTATTGCTTAAGTAGGTGACCCATATCTATTTCACTTCACCAAAGCCTTACTTGGATCCAAATAAAACATCTTCTTCCAGCCTTGGGTTTCAGGTGTTACAAGCCAAGGTAGTGGGATAAGAGACAAGATAGAATAATGCACATGTGCGGGTTTGCCTTTGGCGTTGCCTGTATCACCCAAAGTACCAATGGGTTGGCCTGAACTTAGCCACTGACCAGCATGAGTTGTAACACTCTCTAGGTGCGCATAATAATGAATGCGCCATTTAGGGCCGAGCACAATCGCCACTTTGCCGCCCTTATTGAACTGCCCTGAAAATAAAACAACCCCGTCGGATGCCGACAGCACATCTGTGCCTTTTTTCCCAAAAATATCTATGCCTTTGTGTACACCCGAACTCCCCCACGGTTCATACCAAAAAGTCTCTTGATGCCAATCATGAACACTCGCACCACGTACCGGTATGTGTAATTTCTCGGGCAGTAACAAACCAATTAGAATGATGAAAGTCACAACAAAGAATAAATACTTTAGATACCTCACACTGCCACCCTTAAAATTTTTGCCAACTAATACAGAACAAAAACAGAATAATTTAGTTGCATAAAATGCACGAAAAAACATAACTTAGTGACAAACCAGCCTTTAAAAGTAGATTAAATACTAAAACTCCTTAAAAAGTGCTGAATAACGCGCTGATTAAAATACAAACTAATAAACTAGTATTATAAAAATAAAATTTATTCCTCCATTTTGCTTTCATAATTATGTACCACCATGCGTTATAACTAAGATGATCCCGCTTGGAAATGGTATGCAGCACGCTATAGATCATGAAAACGTCCAGTTAACTGGTGTCATTTGTGAACAAAAACATAACAACAAAAACCAACAAAGTACTAAAGTCACAAACAGCTTCGACTTAGCCAAGATTTCACCAAATAACCTTGGCTGTGCCAATTTTCGCAAGGACTATGGCCTCAAATATGCCTATTTGGCAGGCGGCATGTATCGTGGTATCGCCTCTAAAGAGTTGGTCATCGCACTTGCAAACGCAGGCGTGATGGGCTTTTTAGGCACAGGTGGTAGACAGCTAAAAGACATTGAACAAGACATAATTCATATTCAAAGCAAGCTCACACATAGACAAGCATATGGGATAAATCTAGTTGCAAATTTAGACTCGCCAGATACCGAGCTTGCCACCGTAGAGCTCTACCTTCAACACGGGATTAAGTGTATTGAAGCCGCCGCGTTTATTCGCATTACACCCGCTCTGGTATTGTATCGCTTACAGGGTTTATACCAAGATGAGCAAGGCAATGTGCGCACCCACAATAAACTGATCGCCAAACTCTCTCGCCCAGAAGTCGCCAATGGCTTTTTAAGCCCAGCACCAAAGCAAATCGTCCAACAACTGCTTGATGATCACAAAATCACGGCTGAGCAAGCTAAATTAAGTCAGTCCATTTTTATGTGTGATGACATCTGCGTTGAGGCTGACTCGGGCGGCCATACAGACAGAGGGCAGCCCGCTGTTTTACTGCCCGCAATCCAAAGCTTACGGGACCAAAAAGTCGCTGAGTTTGGCTTTGTGCATTCACCGCGAATTGGGCTTGGTGGCGGCATTGGCACGCCAAGTGCTGCCGCAGCCGCTTTTATGATGGGCGCAGACTTTATTCTCACGGGCTCTATCAACCAATGCACCGTCGAAGCAGGTACATCCGATACCGTTAAACACATGCTGCAACACATCAATGTGCAAGACACTGAGTACGCGCCCGCTGGCGATATGTTTGAATCCGGTGCCAAGGTGCAGGTACTGAAAAAAGGTAGCTTTTTTGCGGCGCGTGCCAACAAGTTGTTTCAGCTTTATCAGCAATATGACTCGCTCGACGCCCTACCGCCAAGAATACAAGCGCAGCTACAAGACAAGTACTTCAACATGAGCTTTGACGAGATCTGGCAACAAACCAAAGGCTACTTGCTTGCATCTAAGCGCCCACATGACGCGGAGCGTGCCGAAAAAGACGACAAATACAAAATGGCCCGCGTGTTTCGTTGGTACTTTGCCCACAGCATGAAGCTCGCCTTTAGTGGCGATGAGCAAATGCGAGTGAACTTTCAAGTGCACACTGGCCCAGCTCTTGGTGCATTTAATCAATGGGTCAAAGGCACTGAGCTTGAACCATGGCAAAACCGTCACGTTGACAAAGTTGCCGAAAAACTGATGCAAGACACCGCTGAATTGATGAATGCCAAAGTGCAACAACTACTGGCTGCAAACCTCGCTTACAAATAAAAAACGGAGTAGATATGAAAACATACATATTTCCGGGACAAGGATCACAATATGTCGGTATGGGCAAACCGCTTTTTGCTGAGTTTCCTGCGTATGTTGAGCAAGCCAGTGACTTACTTGGCTACTCAATCAGCGAGCTGTGCTTGGCAGATCCCAACAAGCAGCTTAATCACACTCAATTTACTCAGCCTGCGCTTTATGTCGTCAGTGCCCTCGCCTTTTTACAACAGCAAAAACAACGAGAGCCTGCGGACTATTTAGCAGGTCACAGCTTAGGTGAATACGCTGCGTTATTTGCCGCAGGCGCAATCAGTTTTGAAACTGGATTAAAGCTGGTACAAAAGCGCGGTGAGCTCATGAGCAAAGCAGCCCCCGGCGCCATGGCCGCTGTGTTGAATGTCAGCGAATTTGACTTAAATAAGGCACTGACAGAGAACAACTTAAACACCATTGATATTGCCAATTTGAATGCGCCAGACCAAATCGTGATCTCTGGGCTTGCTGAAGGCATTAACCAAAGCCAAGCTTGTATTGAGCAGCTAGGTGGTCGCTTTATCAAACTTAATACCAGTGGTGCATTTCATTCTCGCTATATGGCCCCTGCGCAAACTGAGTTTGCTGAATTTATTCAAGGCTTTGAGTTTAAAACTCTACAAATACCTGTGATTGCTAACGTCACAGCACAACCTTATAACCATTCAGATATCGCCCAGCATTTAATAGCGCAAATTACCCAGCCTGTGCAGTGGACCAAAAGCGTTGAATACTTGCTCTCACAAGGTGATATGGACTTTTTAGAGCTTGGGCCAAAAAAGGTGCTCACTAAATTAGTGCAAACCATTGAAAAACAGTTTGTGAAGCCAGTGCAGTCAAGTGCCGTAAAAATACCATCAAATGTTCAAGCAGGCATTACGCCGCAGCAACAGGTTGCACACTGGAATAACACGTATCCAGTGGGTACCGAGGTGCTTATCAAAGGGCAAACAACGCCCTACAAGACCCGTACTCAAGCCACTTTGCAGTTTGGTCACCGCCCTACACTTTATTTGCACGGTTTCGGCGGATACTTCCATTTAACTGATTTACGCCCTGCCCAGCAGCACGCGCACATACCCGCAACGGCTTAAATCCACATGAATACAATCACTGGCCCAAGCAAGGCCATCAACAGAATAAAACTTAACCATAATATTGGACCACAGCGATGAAATATTACATTGGCTTAGCCACCTCATTTCACGACCCTGCAATTGCAATCGTTAACGCAAAAGGCGAACTCATTTTTGCCGAAGACGCAGAGCGCTTTTTAGGCTACAAACGTGGCCTATACTGCTTGCCAGACAACCCTTACTACATTGAAGAAGTACTAAAAACCCACTGCGCTGATTGCACTGAGCTTGTGATTGCCAAAACATGGAGTAAAGGCCGCGAAAAAAGCACCAATATTTTAGAAAATGTGGTTTTAAGTATTTTAGAAACTTTCTCATTTAATATTGACGTCAACACCCGTGATATTAAAGATCAGTTCTACTTTGCTCGCGCTTCTCAAGCAGCGGCTGGCAGAACCCTATCACGCTTTTTTGAAGCTGGTTGCCGCAACTTTATCGTTGGTAACTACAGAACTAAAAAACCAACGGATGTACGCTATCACGACCACCATTTAACCCACGCGGCCAATGCTTGTTTTAACAGCCCGTATGATGACGCGACCTGTATCGTGGTAGATGGCATGGGCGAAAAAAGCAGTATTGCCTATTACACCTACAAACATGGCAAAATTAAACCAGCGCCAATCAAGGTAAAACGCTCATTTAAAAGCTTGGGTTTGTTCTACACCATCATCTGTGAAAACCTCGGCTTTGACCCGCTCAAAGGTGAAGAGTGGAAAGTGATGGGCCTTGCGCCGTACGGTAAAAAAGACCAAAGAGTCTATGATTTACTGCGCTCATCTTTACAGGTTAAAAACGGTAACTTTGCTGTTCCGAAAAACCTTAATGCCATCATGAAAGAAATCAAAAGCATGGCAAGAGAGCCTGGTGAGTCGGTTGAACGCTATAAAGACTTTGCTTACACAGGTCAGTTGGTGTTTGGTGAAATCTTCATGGATTTAATCAACGCCGCATACGAGTATGCACCGTCTAAAAACCTATGTATTTCAGGTGGCTGTTCACTGAATTCCTCATTTATGGGCACCGCTCTCGAGCGCTCTAAATTTGACAACATCTTTGTGCCTTCAGCCCCTGCTGATGATGGCAATGCCATTGGCGCTGCGTTGTTAAGTTACCAGCAAGACAACCCAAGTTGGCAGCCAAGTAAAACCGTGCAATCGCCATACACAGGCTCGACAGTTAAAGAAAAATCGCTGCAAAAGCTGGCGCAATATGGCCACTTAAAAGCCACAGATTGCGGCGATGAGGTCTACAAAAAAACCGCAGAGTTTTTAGCACAAGGTAAAATCATCGGGTGGGCACAAGGTCGCGCCGAATTTGGCCCGCGCTCTTTAGGTAACCGCTCCATCCTCGCAAACCCATGTTTGCCAGATATGAAAGACACCATCAATGCCCGCGTTAAGTTCCGTGAAGAGTTCAGACCGTTTGCACCGTCTATTTTGCACGAGCATGGCGATGAATACTTTGAAAACTACCAAGAGTCGCCTTACATGGAGCGTACTTTGGTCTTTAGAGAAGAAGTACGAGACAAGGTGCCTGCGGTTGTGCACGTCGACAATACAGGTCGTTTACAGTCAGTGAAAAAAGAGTGGAACGAACCTTACTACAACTTGATCAGTAGCTTCAAAGAGATCACAGGCGTGCCTGTACTACTAAACACCAGCTTCAACATTATGGGTAAGCCCATTGTGCATTCTGTTGAAGACATGCTCGCGGTGTTCCTGATGTCAGGCATCGACGTGTTGGTGATTAACAACACCATTTACGAAAAGAGCTAACAGCAAGCGCCCTAAATCAATAGTGATTTAGGGCGACCGCCAAGGTAGGCGGTCACTTTATTTGCTTTGCACATTATTAGTTACACCCGTTTTACTGAGACAAACCATGAAAAACAAGCAAGATACTACGGCTAACAAACACACCTCAGCTCAACAAGAGATTGCCATTGTTGGTATATCGCTACGCTTTCCCGGCGCCAGCAGCAAAGAGCAGTTTTGGCACAACTTAGCAAACAAAGTAAGTAGTATCAGTGAGATCCCAGCAGCGCGCTTTCGATGGCAAGATGACTTTGACCCAACTCCGAAAAAAGACGAACAAAAAATCGTGAGTAAATGGGGCGGATTTATCGACAATATTGACGGTTTTGATGCCGGATTTTTTGCCATATCCCCCAAAGAAGCGCAAAGCATGGACCCACAACAACGCCTGAGCATGGAGCTGGCGTGGCAATGTTTTGAAGATGCGGGTTTGTCTCCAAGCAGCTTCAAAAATACCAAAACGGGTGTGTACTTAGGTTGCAGTAATACCGACTATCAAGAGCTTGCCACGGGTAACATCGACCCGCATTTTTTAACGGGCATGTCGACTGGGGTTTTTGCCAATCGCATCTCCCATTATTTTAATTTCCAAGGCCCCAGTGAGACCGTCGATACTGCGTGTTCATCATCTTTGGTTGCGTTGCACAAAGCCATGAACGACTTTAATGCCGGAGAGATCAACGCCGCCTTAGTTGGCGGTGTTAACCTGCTTATCACCAAAAGTCGCTACGTGTCATTCAGTAAACTTGGGGTATTATCGCCAAATGGGCACTGCAAAACCCTAGATGCCAATGCCGATGGCTATGTGCGTGGCGAAGGCGTGGGCATGGTACTGCTGATGCCGTTAGAGCGCGCTTTAAAAGAAAACCTCACTGTGTACGGTGTGGTCAAAGGCAGCAGTGTCGGTCATTCAGGTCACACCAATACCCTCACCTCACCCAGTCCATTTTCGCAATCTCGTGTCATTCAAGAGGCCATCGACAATGCGGGGATCCATAGTGATGATTTATCTTACATTGAGCTACATGGGACAGGCACTCGACTTGGCGACCCAATCGAAATTCAAGGTCTAAAACGCGCTTTTCGTGCCACAAAATCTAAAAAGTCAGACGGAGACTCTACTTGTTATCTCAGCACAGTCAAAACCAATATCGGTCACTTGGAGTCCGCTGCGGGCATAGCGGGTATCATCAAGGTGCTTTTGAGTTTTAAACACCAGCAAGTACCACCGCTACAAAACTTCGAGACGTTGAACCCCAAAATCACGCTGGATAAATCACCGTTTGCCTTAGCAACTGACTGTGTCCCCTTAGAGCAAAAGCATGTGCTTGCTGGTATTTCATCATTTGGCTTTGCAGGCGTAAACGCCCATGTGATTTTGCAATCACCACCAGCCCAAATAGCAAATACCGTTAGTTTAGATACGCCAGCTGTTATTATGCTCTCCGCCA
This sequence comes from Pseudoalteromonas sp. MMG033, assembly GCF_057197785.1. Lineage (NCBI taxonomy): Bacteria > Pseudomonadati > Pseudomonadota > Gammaproteobacteria > Alteromonadales > Pseudoalteromonadaceae > Pseudoalteromonas > Pseudoalteromonas sp. MMG033. The sequence continues at coordinate 3,366,868 of NZ_CM170070.1, read as the reverse complement.
AAAAGCCTGAGGCCTTAATGGCGCGCGCCAAAGCACTCAAAGCCTTTATTGAAGCGCAAAACTTAACTGATGATAACTTGGCCGATTTGGCATTTACCCTACAAGTTGGCCGCGAAGACATGAGCCAACGCTTGGCTTTTAGTGCCAGCTCAATGGCTGAAGTAACAAAACAGCTTAATTTGTTTATTGAAGGCAAAAGCGGCGCTTGGCAACAAGGGAAAGCAGATAAAGACAACGCGAGTACCTGTATAACAGCAGATAATCAAAACACTTCAAATGCACTAAGCCAATGGCTAACAGATGCGACTGTTGATTGGTCAGCACTCTACCCTGATGCCAAACCGCAGCGACTTGCCCTACCCGGTTACCCGTTTAATCCAAAGCCATATTGGATAACCTCAAAAAAAGACGCGCCTAAAGCCGAAGTTTTACACCCACTACTGCATAAAGCACTACCTGCTTTTGATGAACTACTATTTAGCTCGACTTTTACTGGCGACGAATTCTTTTTAGCTGACCACAAAGTCAACGGCGAATGCGTATTGCCTGGGGTTTGCACGTTAGAAATGGCCCGTGCAGCCATCGCATTATCCCATAATTTAGATGCGTCTCATGCCATTCAAATTAAAAACGTCAAATGGCTGCGCCCGATTAGCATTGAACAAGGGGCATCCACTGAGCAAAACACCGTTTATCTATCCCTTTGGCAGTCAGATAGTGCAATGCAATTTGAAGTGTGGCAAAAGCACGAAGGCGCACAACAAGTCTGTGCCTCAGGAGAAGTGCAAGTTTCACAGCACAGCGCGCCCGTCACCTTATTTGAATTAGCCACCGAGTCTGATCAGCTGCTTACACCAAGTGACGCTTACGCCACGTTTAAAAACATGGGCATAGACTACGGCCCCCGCTTTCAAGGCCTACAACAGTTAAGCAAACAAGGTATAACAGCAACCGCCAAAGTGGCCGTGCCTTCGTCGTGCAGCCAAGGCTTTGGCCTATCACCTGCCCTTGTCGACGCGGCGCTGCAATCCTTAGTCATATTCGCCGACCAATCACACGCAGCTCTGCCATTTGCCACCGAACAGGTGTGCTTTTACAACGCACAGCAATTAAGTGCAGCACAGCACACTGAAGTCTGGGTCAAAGCAACGCAAACAAGCACCGATACAGATAACACACAAAAGTTTGATTTGGATATTTGTGATCTCGATGGCAATTTACTTATGGGTATTAAAGGCTTTTCAACTCGAAAAGTATCATTAGATGCTATCAAACCAAGTACGCAAGACTTGCTCACGCTCACGCCTTGCTGGCAAGCAGTCACACCCGACTTTGAAACGCCTCCTGAACTGCACGCTGCTTACTTTGGGCCACAGGCATTAAAACCAGATTGGTTAACCGAGAGTAATGACACCAATCAGCTGGTTTGGTTGGCACAAGATGAGTACGCACAGCCGCTGGCTTTATTCCAACAACTCAAGCGCATGTTAGCAGACGGGTTTGATAGTAAGCCACTGTCAATCACCTTAGTGACAAAACAAACACAAGCCGTTTTTGGCCAAAATGAACAAATTAACTGTGAAGGTGCAGGCCTAATTGGCCTACTGCAAAGCGTTGCACAGGAATACCCAAGCTGGACGGTGCGCATCATAGATGCGGAGCAATTAGATTCTATCCCAAGTGAATTTACAGCGCTGCCTGCGGGGCTGTACGCGCATCGTACCGGGCAATATTTTAGCTTTGAGCTGGCGCAGCACACCTTTATAGATGCGGCAGCTAACAATGCGAGTCTGCAAAAGCAAGGCACCTATCTCGTACTGGGCGGGGCTGGCGGTCTTGGCCAAGTATGGAGCGAGTGGATGATAAAGCACCACGATGCGCATATCATCTGGCTTGGCCGCCGTGAACTAAACGCGGATATTCAAAGCGATATTGACCGTTTAGCAAAGCTTGGTAAAGCCCCTGTATACATTCAATGTGATGCCAGTGACATAGATGCGATGGAAAGTGCATATCAAGACATCACCCGTCACTTTGGTGGTTTAAATGGTGTGGTACATTCGATTTTACACCTAGAAGACCAAACGCTGGCAAACATGAATGACGCGCAATTTAACCGCAGTTATCACGCCAAACAGCAAACTGGTGAAGTCGCACTGGAAGTATTCAGCCAAGCAGATTTAGACTTTTTCTTGTTCTTTTCATCCATGCAGTCGTTTTCTCCTGCTGCGGGGCAAAGTAACTATGCCGCAGGGTGTGTATATCTAGATTCACTTGCTCGCACTTACCAACATAAGTGCCCAGTTAAAATCATCAATTGGGGATACTGGGGCTCTGTGGGCGCAGTCCAAGACGAGTACTACCAAAAGAAAATGCAGGCGATGGGCATTGGCTCTATCGAGGCAGATCAAGGCATGCAAGCACTTGCGACCTTGATGGGCGCAAACTTAACACAAGCGGGCGTGCTTAAAATCACGCAAGCCGCACTAACCGATACCTTTAAGTTACAAAGCTTTAGTGCATCAGGCGCGCAGCACGCACTCGCAAAGCAAAACTCTAAATATCAAGCGCCTAAGCAAGATATCAAAGCGCAGGTTGACCTAAACCAACTTTGCGCGGCGCTCCACCAAGCTGGTTGGCAACAGCCAGCCCAGCGTGAACATGCCCTTGCCATTTTGCCAGAGTATTTCAGTAAGTGGTGGACAGAGACCGAGCGCTATTTAGAGGCGCACCAGCTAATGAAAAATGGCGTTATTCAAACTGTTGAAGCTACCCATATTTCAACCCCATCGGAGGATCTACTAGATAATTGCTTGGCGAATTTACCTGCCATTTTAAATGGCGAGATCAAAGCCACAGATGCGCTCTTTCCCAGTGCATCCATGGCCTTAATCGAAGCGGTTTATCAAAATAATCCGGTTGCGGATTATGCAAATGCGGTGCTGATTGAGCAGCTGCAAACCTACTTGGCGACAGCTAATTTGGAGCCGATACGCGTGCTTGAAATTGGCGCAGGTACTGGCGGCACGACTCGCTCGGTTTTACCAGCGCTTAAACCGTGGCAAGTTGAAGAATACGCTTATACCGACTTATCCAAAGCATTCTTTAACCATGCCAAAGCGCAGTATCAAACTGATTACCCATTTGTTGACACCAAATACCTAGATATCAGCAAGCCTCTTGCAGGGCAAAATATTGATATCGGCAGCTATGATGTGGTGATTGCTACTAACGTTCTACACGCCACTGCTGACATTAAAAATACCCTGCAAAATACCAAGGCTTGCTTAAAGCAAGGCGGTGTTTTACTTATTAATGAAGTGGTACACACCTCCTTATTTACACACCTGACATTCGGCTTATTAGAAGGATGGTGGCTAAGCCAAGATAAGCACTTGCGCTTAGCAGGCTCGCCGATGTTGTCTATCAAAAACTGGCAACAAGCCCTTTTTGAAACTGGATTTGTAAACGCCTTTACCGCAGGTGATGCAAGCGCGCCTCAGCAGGTTTTTTGCGCCCAAAGCGATGGCTTTTCTTTACAAGCAAAAACGCCAACTCACACCAAGAACAAAAATAAAAAAGACAATCACAAAGCAACACAGAGTATGAGCAGTACATCAATACAACAACCACAACACAATGCAGATCCCTCTGTGCTAACTGAATTTGTCCACAATGCGCTATTTGACATTGCCAGTGCCGCCCTAGACATGGCTCCTAATGAGCTAGACGCAGATGAGTCCTTTGCAGACTATGGGGTAGACTCTATTTTAGCCATTCAAATGCTGGATGAGATCAATGCCAAGTTTAACGTAAACTTGCCAGCAACCTTGCTGTTTGACTACCCATCAATTGACACACTGAGTACTTATATCATCGCAGAGCATAAAGAGCAGGTTTTAGCGGAAATGCCAGCCCAAAGCGACAGCAACGCAACTGAACACGTTGTTAAAACAAATACAAACTCTGATAACACGCACAACTTGCGCAAGCACAGCTCACACAGCAAAGTGGTGCAGTCAGAACAAAAAAAATCAACGGCACAAGCGCCAGTTAATAGCGGTAAAGTCGCCATTGTGGGCATGAGCGGTCAATTTGGTGATGCAGACAATCTCGAAGAATTTTGGTGCATGCTGGCGGAAAAGCGCACCTCGGTCAAAGCACAAACACGATGGGATTTATCACGCCTTACTGACAATCAGCAAAGCTGGAGCAAATACGCCAGCTTGCTGAATGACATCAGCCTCTTCGACGCGCCCTTTTTCTCAATTACGCCGCAAGAAGCCATGTACATGGACCCACAGCAAAGACTCTTTTTGCAAGAAGCGTATAAAGCATTAGAAGATGCCAATATGATCACCAAAGTTGCGGGTCAAAATGTCGGCGTATACTTGGGCTGTGCGCAAAGTGATTATGCTGGCTTGGCCGAAGAAGATGCGCCCGCACAAGTGTTTTGGGGCAATGCAGGATCAGTTATCCCAGCTCGTGTTTCTTACTTTTTAAATTTAAAAGGCCCTGCACTTGCTATCGACACAGCGTGTTCGTCCTCTTTGGTTGCCCTTCACAGTGCGTGCCAAGCTTTAAACAACAATGAGATCAGCAGCGCCCTTGTCGGCGGTGTTACTACTTTATGCACGCCTAAATTTTCCATCCATGCGGGTAAAGCAGGCATGCTGAGCCCAGATGGCACCTGCTATACCTTTGACGATCGCGCCAATGGCTTTGTGCCCGGTGAAGGCGCAGGTGTGCTCGTACTGAAAAAGCTTGAAGACGCCGAGCGCGATGGCGACCACATTTACGGTGTGATCCTAGGTTCTGCCACCAATCAAGATGGCACCACCAGCGGGATCACCGCACCAAGTTCTTTATCACAAGAGCAATTGCACCGCGATATTTACGCACGCTTTGATATTGCACCCGATTCAATTCAAATGATCGAAGCCCACGGCACAGGCACAAAACTGGGCGACCCCATTGAGTTTCAAGCACTGACCCGTGCATTTAGAGCCCACACCGACAGCAACGAGTTTTGTGCGCTGGGCTCGGTCAAAACCAATATCGGCCACTGCCTAACCGCAGCGGGCGTTGCTGGGGTGATCAAAGCGCTACTTGCCATGAAGCACCGCACAATTCCTGCTTCGCTTCACTATGAGCAAGGCAACAGTCACATCAATTGGCACAACACGCCATTTTTTGTCAACCAAGAAGCCATCGCATGGCAAAGCGACAATGGGCAAAAGCGCCGTGCAGCGGTGAGTTCCTTTGGCTTTAGTGGCACCAACGCCCATGTTGTACTTGAAGAATACCTGCCTCAATCTATCCAGCAGCAAAGCACGACTACGCAGCCTGTGATCATCACGCTTAGCGCCAAAAGCAAAGAGTCACTCAATGACAAAGCGCACGCCTTGAAGTCATGGCTAACTCGCAAAAACGTACAAGACAGCGCCCTGACTAGCCTTGCCTTCACGCTACAAAGCGCCCGTGAAGAGATGGACTATCGCATGGCATTTACCGCAAGCACCATTGCAGATGTGCAAGATGGCCTGACGCAATTTACAAACAAGGCACGTGGTCACTACAAGCAAGGGGAAGTCAAACAAGGTAAAGAGATTTTAAGCGCACTGGATAGCAGTGACTTTATGCGTTGGATAGAGCAAGGCGACTTGAACAAGTTGCTGGCGCTTTGGGTTGTTGGTGCTGACATCGATTGGCCTTTATTGTACACACAGCAAACGCCAGCGCTATTGCGTTTACCCACTTATCCGTTCGCTAAAACGTCATTTTGGCTACCAGAAAAAAGTACAGATAAGCCAGCTGAAAAATGCGAGCCAAGTGCTGCACTCGACTTTATTAGTCCAAGCGCAAACGAGCAAAACACGCAAGTGTTTGAACCTGTACCGCACACACCAACTGCACAATCATCCACTAAGCCGTCCGCACTGCTCCATTACACTGCAAACTGGGCAGACAAGCCGTTAACTTCTACTGAGCCTGCGACATATCATCGTCAAGTTGTATTGCTTGGTGATGACTTACCAGAAATATACTCGGTATCGAGCACGCGTCTAAGCTGCACAGCCTCTGAAACTCAAGCGCAATTAGAAACCTATACAAATGGACTTATCGGCTATTTTAAGCAGCTCGAACTACAGCAAGGCACCATCACCAAAAAGACGCCGAGCAAGTTACTTGTTCAAGTTGTAGTGAAAGACCAAACCTCACTTTTATCTGCACTCAATGGTGTACTGAAAACAGCCGCTATCGAATACAGCAACATTGAGACTCAGCTTATTGCCGTTGATGATACAAATAATTTTGAACACCTTGTTGAGGATGAAGCAAAAAAACAAGACGCCTGCATACGCTACCAACAAGGACAGCGACAGGTTTTAACCTTTGACTTGCAAGCCTATCAGCAAGTTGACGCCACCACTTTGCCTTGGAAAGAAGACGGTGTGTATGTCATAACAGGCGGTCTTGGCCAACTTGGTCAAACCTTTGCCAAAGAAATCATCCAACATACTCAACAAGCACATATTGTATTTATTGGCCGCCGAGCACACAGTGATGCGATTCAATCACACCTTGATGCACTTGGAGGCGAACCTTCCAAACTGAGCTATGTATCATTGGATATTGCCAATCATGATGACGTCAACGCCCTGTTTGCAAACCTCAAAGCCAAACATGGTGGTATCACAGGCATAATTCACAGTGCAGGAGTGATCAAAGACCAACTGATAAGCAATAAAACGCCGCAAGAAGTCGCACAGGTGTTTGCGCCAAAAGTAGCTGGCTTAATCGCGTTAGATGAAGCAAGTAAAACATGTGATTTAGACTTTTTTGTCTGCTTCTCTTCCATTGCCGGTGTATTTGGCAATATGGGACAGGCAGATTATGCCTGTGCTAACGCCTTTATGGACCGCTTTATGGCGGCTCGTCAAATGCAAGTATCACAAGGTATGCGTAGCGGTTTGAGCCTGTCAATTAACTGGCCATTGTGGTCAGAAGGCGGCATGCAGGTTGACTCATTAACCACGTCTATTTTGCAATCTCAAGGCATTGAAGTCATGCCGAATGAAGTCGGTATCGACGCGTTTTATCGTATTTTTACCTTGCACAACATCCCTACTCAGCACTGTTTTTTATACGGCGGTGCCAGCAAATTAACACAGCTTTGGCACAAGCCTAGCACCACAAATCAGCGCATCAACACCAGCTCTGTTGAGGGTGGAAAAAGCCACGCTCAGATCCGCAACCACGTTAAGTCAATTATTACCGACATCACTAAAATCGATGTGAAAGATTTAGACGATGAGGTTGATTTTAAAGACATGGGTTTTGACTCCATCATGCTGATGTCAGTGGTGCAACAGCTTGAGTCAGATACGTTTTTGAACATTGAAACTTTGCCACCCGCACTGCTTTTTGAGATAAGCACCATCAATGAGTTATGCGACTATTTGGCTGCGCACCAATTGCCAACGCAAGTGGATGAGCCCTTGGCTCAAAGCACACCAGCCAGTGCAAATTTACATGGGCCTATGCCACTGTCAAAAGCTCAGCAAGGTCTGTGGTTACTGCACAAGCAAAACCCGCAACTAAGCACTTACCACGTACCAATGGTTTTTGAAGTCAATGACTTGAATGTGGACTGCATGCAGGCTGCGCTTAACTGGCTCAGCCAAAAACACCCCATTTTGTCGGTGCAGCTTGCTGAAGTGGAAGGCTTACCTCAGCAACAAATCACAAGGCTTACACCCACACTGGTACAAAATCACACGCCAGTGGCATCAAAATCAGCCTTGATTGATTTGATCCAAGCTGACATCAAACAGCCATTCGCGATGACACAATCACACTCTGCACACAGCCCGCTGCTGTGGCGCGCAACACATTGGCAAATAAACGGCCAGCTCGATGTAATGGTTTTAGTATTCCATCACCTCATCATTGACGGTGTCTCTGCGACCCTATTGCTTGAACAGTTATGGCAAACTTACCACGCTTTGGTCGCCAATGAGTCGCTAGAGCAAGCTCAACCGGATACTGGCTTCTTCACCTACCTTGAGTGGGAAAAGCAGATGCTCAACAGCGAGCAAAGTACACAGCTAAAACACTATTGGCAAACACAGTTGCAAGGTATTGAGTCTGAGCTCGTACTGGCTGGCAAACAAGAAAAGCAAAGTGCGAACAAGCAAGCAAAGCGGCTTGAGCTGGCGATGAATAACAACCAAGTGCAACGTATTCAGCAGTTTTGTAGTAGCAATAAAATAAACCCTGCTGCGTTTTTCTTATCTGCGTTTCAAACTCTATTGAGTGCCAAAACGCAACGTGATGACATCACTTTGGGCGTGCCAGTGCTGCACCGCCCAACCAGTGATATGGCCAACTCATTAGGCTTGTTTGTAAACCAGCTGCCACTTAGCGCTTCTGTCAATCAGGCGCACTCATTCTCACATTTGGCACTGCAAAACCAACACCAGCTTGGCGAGCTTATAAAACACAGCGGCTATCCATTTGCTGAAATCGTCCGCGCAACGGGTGCTAAACGCGCGATGCACAGCCATCCGATTTTCCAAATCGGGTTTGCCTACCATAACTTCTTAAAACCAGATTGGATTGAGTCTAATCAAGACTTGATGAACGCCATTTGGCCTGACTGTGTGCAAGAACCTGAACTAGATTTAAGCTTGGAAGTCACGCCTTTATCACACAGCTTTAAAGTTGCGTTTAAATTTGATGAAGCCGTCTACCCTTCAGCAATTATTGATGCATTGGCTAAAGACTATACGGCTTTAATTGATGACGTGATGTTTGCAGGCGAGCAAACACTTGGCAGCTTACCAGTCTTTACTCATGTGCAAACACAACCAGCCGCTCAACCGACCCTAGTCAATTTGTTTGAAGCACAAGCCGCTATCCACCCAGAGCACATTGCGGTTTGCTTTGGTATGCAGTCAATCAATTACCGTCAACTCAACGACAAAGCCAATCAATTTGCAAACACGCTCTTAAATCACCCTGAATTTAAGCAAGGCGCTGAAAACCTTGTTGCGCTATGTGCCAAACCTTCTATTGAGTTAATCGTCGCGATACTGGGGATTTTAAAATCAGGAGCAGCCTATGTCCCCCTTGACCCCAACTCACCTGCGGCGCGCATTAAATATATTTTAGAAGACGCCAAACCAAGTATTTTAGTACTTGGGGCAGAGATGCCACATGCAGGGGCCTACCAGCACCATCAAGTGATTAATTTGCAAGCGGCCCTTGCAAGTACGACACAAGTTGCCAATATCAATCGCGCATCTGCATCCAACTTGGCGTACATCATTTATACATCAGGCTCAACGGGCAAGCCAAAAGGCGTTTTGGTGGAGCATCACAATGTATGCAACTTGTTTAACAACACCCAATCGTTATTTGACTTTAACGAGCAAGATACTTGGTGCTTATTCCACTCTTATGCCTTTGATTTTTCTGTGTGGGAAATTTGGGGCGCGCTACTGCACGGTGGCAAGCTGTTGATCCCAGATGAGCTTACTCGCAAAGAATCCGTGAGTTTTGCCAAGTTTGTCATTGATAATCAAGTGACTATTTTAAACCAAACGCCATCGGCATTTTACCCACTGATGGACAACTTGTTGGCAAGCCCACACAATGCACTGCGTAAAGTGATATTTGGTGGTGAAGCACTCGATGTGAGCAAGCTGGCTCCTTGGTTTGAGCAAGCACAGCCACAAGCTGAGCTTGTAAACATGTATGGCATCACTGAAACCACAGTGCATGTCACCGAAGTCACCATAGATGCGAGCATGGTCTATGGCACACAAGCGCGCAGTATCATAGGTCGTGCCCTACCCGGCTACGAAGTATTGTTGTTAGATGAACAATTTAACCCAGTTCAAGTAGGCCAAGTTGGTGAGGTTTTTGTCGCAGGTTGTGGCGTGACTCGAGGCTATCACAATCAACCCGCGTTGACTGATGCACGCTTTATTACTCACAGTGATGGTAAGCGTCTTTACCGCTCAGGTGATTTAGCCCGATTAAATGAGTCTGGCTTACTGGAATATATGGGCCGAGCCGATGACCAAGTTCAGATCCGTGGTCATCGCATTGAACTTGGCGAAGTCCAACATGCACTGCAATCACTGAGCTACATCACAGACGCCTATGTCACTAGCGCACAAAAGCAACGTGGCCAAGTATTGGTCGCCTATATCATTGCCCCAAATTCGCCATCGACTGCGAAGATCCGCACCGATTTACTGAGCAAATTGCCTGAATACATGGTACCTGCTTATTTTGTATTGGTGCCCCATTTCCCAATTACTTCAAACGGTAAAATAGATAAGCAGGCATTATCAAAGCAGTTACCATTTGTGCCATCACAAACAGCAATGTTAGACGCAAAATCTAACGCCAGCACCCTCACTGCAACACCTAAACTGACTGGGCGATCAGAGCTCAAAGCAGCAGTGACGCAAATTTGGCAGCAGGTTTTAGAAGTCGACCACATCGCCTCCAACGTGCCATTTTTTGAAGCTGGCGGTGATTCACTGCTGGCCAATGTGCTCACTGCTAAGTTTAAATCACAGTTAGATGTTGAATTTCCACTGACGCAGATTTTTCAATCTAGCACCATAGATGCGATGACAGACTTTATCGCCCAAGCACCTGTTCAAGAGATAACAAGCGATACAGCTAATAGCAATTCTTACAATCAAGAAAATCACACTCAAGATATCGCACTCATTGGCCTATCTTGCCAGTACCCTGATTCACAGAACCACACCGAATTTTGGCAGAATTTGGTCAACGAAAAAGACTTACTCAAACGACTTAGTGAGTCTACCGAGCAAGGCGATATTACCTGGCTCGACTCTTGGGTTGAGGGCCAAGACCAATTTGACCCAGAGTTTTTCAATATCTCTGAAAAGAACGCCAAAACAATGAGCTACTCGCAACGTCAATTGCTTCTACATGCGTGGAAAGCCATTGAAGATGCAGGCTACTGCGCTGAAAACATGCCAAATACGGGCGTGTATGTGTCATCCTCTGGTGCGGACAACCCAGATTTAAACCTGCAAGACAAGTTTAAAGATGGTCAGTTTATTTTAAACGCACAAGACTATGTGGCTTCGACTATCAATCAACCTGGTACACTGCCAACCACTATTTCATATCATCTTGGCTTTACTGGCCCAAGCTTGTTTGTGCACTCAAATTGCTCATCGTCTATGTCTGCTATCTCGTTGGCATGCAGCGCACTAAAAGCTGGCGAGATTGATTACGCCATTGTCGGCGCTGCTTGTCTTTACCCTCAGCGCTACACCGGATATGAATACGAGAAAGGGCTCAACTTTGCAGGCGATGCACGCTGTAAGGTGTTTGACGAAAAAGCCGACGGTATGATTGGCGGCAGCGGCGTGTCTGTGATTGTATTAAAACGCGCCGATGATGCAGTCAATGACGCTGATAACATCTACAGCCTCATTCGTGGTATCAAGGTAAATAACGACGGCAAAGACAAAGCAGGCTTTTTCGCTCCGGGCACCAAAGGCCAAATGCACGTCATAGCGCAAACTTTAAAAGCCGCAGACGTCTCTCCTACTTCAATCAGTTATGTGGAAGCCCATGGTACTGGCACTGCTCTTGGTGACCCCATTGAGTTTTCATCTTTGCAGCAGGTTTATCAGCAATATAGCGGCGACAAACAGTTTTGCGGTTTAGGTGCTGTTAAATCCAACCTAGGTCACACAGATACATTAGCGGGCCTCACTGGCTTAATTAAAACATCGTTGGCGCTTTATCACAAAAAGCTGCCAGCTTCATTACATTACAATAACGCTAATCCGCACATAGATTTAGCAAATTCACCATTTTATGTGGTCGATAGCACACGAGATTGGCACACACCGCTACTACCAAGGCGCGCAGCCGTAAGCTCTTTTGGTATTGGTGGCACCAATGCCCATGCGGTGCTGGAAGAGGCCAATGACATCGAGCATCACGAGCTTGAAAGTCAGCTGATCCATACACCGGCCATTATTGTGCTCTCTGCACACACGCAAGCGGTATTAGACAAACAAGTGGCGCAACTACACGACTATTTAGCTGCTAACAACTTAAATGAGCGAGATCTAAGAAGACTGGCTTATACCTTGCAAACTGGCCGCACGGTGATGCCAATTCGCACAGGATTTGTCGTCAGCTCTATTGCTGAGCTGAAATCAAAACTCGCTGAATACGTGCCAACAGCCACAACTAAGCCAACGCACTCAATTGAGTTAGCGCATGCGATAAGACTTTTAGATCATCAAGAGATCTTAGCCCATTGGGTCGAAACTGGTTTCACAAACTGGGGCTTTATCTATCAAGGTGCAAAGCTGCCAAAGCTCAGTTTGCCTACCTACCCGTTTGCACTTAAAAACATTGGCCTTGGCGATGTACAAATCGTGCAAACACCAAAAGTTGGAGATGATGAGCAGGCTAAAATGACGCTGAAAGCCCCTGTTTGGGTCAAAAAAGCCAAAACAGGCCAAGCTCATACGACAGCGACTGATACAGAGCGTCACCTTGTTTTATGTGACTTCCCTGCACACGCGCAATTCAGTGAACTGACAGATGCGCAAATACACTCATTGCACTCTGAACACTTCGCGATTGAGCAAAAAATTGCAGACTATGGCTTTCAACTGGTTGAGCTTATCAAGCTCTTAGCAAAGGCCAAGAAGCAGATAAAACTGCAACTGGTCATTGGCGACACTGCATCCACCGATACTCAAGCGAACCTGCATACTTGCTTCCATGCGCTATTAAACACAGCCAGCCTTGAGCACACAACACTGCAAACACAATTGTTGGTGTTAGACGCAGAAACAATAGAAAGTAACGTTGCTAAGATACTCTGTGCCGAACAAAGTGGCTTTGATGATAAATTTGTTCGTTACACCAAGGGTGAGCGTGAAGTATTAACCTATCAAGCAATTACATCAGCTGAGGCAAAAATGCCGTTTAAAGCAAATGGCGTTTACCTCATCACAGGTGGCTTTGGTGGCATAGGTCAGCACTTTATCAAGGCGATCAATGCACAACCTTTTAATAAAACCATTGTCGTGACAGGGCGTAAACCGCAAAGCCATCCTGAAGTACAAAAGCAGTTGGTGGCGCTAAGCACATCAAATACGCAATTGCAGTACCAAAGCGTGGACGTTTCACATAAAATGAATGTGCTTTTGATGGTTCGTGACATCCTTGCCAAGCATGGTTCGCTGTGCGGTGTTATCCATGCGGCAGGCATTGTTAAAGACACACTTTTAAGCAAAAAAGATAAACACAGCTTTTCGCAAGTACTTGCCCCTAAAGTTTCGGGCGTGGTTGCATTGGATGAAGCCACTCAAGATTTAGTATTGGACTTTTTTGTCTGTTTTGCAGGGCTAAGCGGCGTAAATGGTGCTTTGACGCAAGTCGACTATGCCACTGCCAATGCCTTCTTAGATAGCTATATGCACTATCGCAGTGGACTGCAACAACGCGGTGAACGCCAAGGTATGAGCGCCAGTATCGACTGGCCATACTGGCAAGATGGCGGCATGAAAATCAACCCTGATTTTAAAGACATGCTGGCACAAACTGGTTTTACACCTATGCCAACACGCACAGGCATTGACGCTTTTTACAGTGCGCTGCAACACCCTCAAACGCTCGTTGAATATACTAACAAGACGCAAACTGCCAATGTCAGTATCACTCACAATGCACACCTGTTTGACAGTATCGAGGCACTCACTGCTGAGCTAAAAACGGGATTAAGCGGCATTGCCGCTGACATTTTAGGGGTGGATGCCAACGAGCTTGACCCTGATACAGATTTAGGTGACTTTGGCGCAGACTCTATCGCTTTTATCACCTTTATCAACCAAGTGAATGCCAAATACCAACTAACATTGTCGCCGAGCGTGCTGTTTATGCACTCTACTTTAAACAGTATCTTTACCCATATTTTGGACGAGCACAGCGATAAATTGGTTGGGAACAACTCAGATCATACTGAGCTTCAAAAGACCCAAGTTACTGAACAGAAGAATGAAACGGATGATCGCATTGCGATCATTGGGATCAGCGCACAATTTCCACAAGCAAATAACATTGATGCATTTTGGCAAAACCTCGTCAATCAAACTGACTGTGTGACTGAATTTAACTGGGCAGGTGAAAATACTGATACCCGTTCACAACAACCATTACCAAAAGACATTAACTGGCTTGGTCGCCTTGAGCGCAACCAAAGCTTTGATCCGCTGTTTTTCAATATTGCGCCAGCTGAAAGTGACCGCATTAAACTTCAAGAAAGCTTGCTGATGTCACATGTTTGGCAATGTATTGAAGATGCAGGCTATGATCCAAAATCCTTAGCTGGCACCAACACTGGGTTATTCATTGGCTGTCAGGCTGGATATCACGAGGGCTTGCTCACCTCCTCTGCCTATGCGCCAAACCGCATGAGCTACTTCTTGGATTTGCACGGCCCTAGTGAAGGCGTAGACACCACCTGCTCGTCTTCTCTCGTTGCCATCCACAAAGCAGTACAAGCCATTCAAAATGGTGAGTGTGATCAGGCCATCGTAGGCGGTGTAAATGTCATTGACTCTCCCAGTGCATCGATTGCAATGCATGACATTGGCGCGCTCTCACCCACAGGGCGTTGTCGTACTTTCTCGGCAAATGCCAACGGTATCGTGCGCGGCGAAGGTGTGGGCATGATCTTTATTAAAAAGCTAAGTGAATCGGAGCGTGATAAAGATCACATCTATGGGACGATTTTAGGTTCCGCCATTAATCACGGCGGTAAGTCTCAAGGCTTTACTGTCCCCAATGCAAAAGCGCAAACTCGCCTGCTCGACAAAGCTTGGCAAGATGCGGGCGTTGACCCAGGCACGCTCAGCTACATTGAGTGCCATGGTACCGGCACCTCACTTGGCGACCCTGTTGAGCTCGATGCACTCAAGGCCGCCTATAAAAAAATCAGCGCGGCTACAGATAACGCGCAAACCTGTGCGCTGGGCTCAGTGAAAAGTAATATCGGCCATCTTGAAATTGCCGCAGGTATTGCTGGGGTGATCAAAGTATTACTGCAGCTTAAACACCAAACTTTGGTGCCATCGCTGCATGTGGATGAGCTCAATCCGTACTTAGGCCTTGAGAACTCACCATTTAAAGTACAAACAGAGGTGACACCTTGGCAAAGCGAGCAACCACGCCGTGCCGGGGTAAGCTCATTTGGTATCAGTGGCGTCAACGCCCATATCGTACTTGAAGAATACAGCAAACAGCCTAATGTCGAGACCACAGCAGCGGATACTGAGTCTGCCATCGTGCTTTCAGCTACTAGCGAATCAGCGCTAGAAGCAAAAGTTAAGGCGCTCAATGCCTATCTTGAGCAGCAACCGACCGTGTCGTTCGAGTCCCTAGTTTATACACTGCAAATAGGTAGAACGGCGCATAAATACCGCACTGGCTGGGCTGTTTCCTCTGTTGCAGCTTTAAAACAAAAACTCGGCGCTGAGCTTGAAAGCAATACTTTGATGATTAAAAAGGTGCCAAGCACAAAAGCTGAGGCGATTACTGATAACGATGTATTAAAGCTTGCACACAACCCAGCGGCTCTACTGCGCTTTTGGCTTGAAGGACACCCAATCAATTGGTCTGTACTGTATAAAACACCGGTGCAAAAAGTCAGCTTGCCAAGTACACCGTTTTTAACCACAGAACCCCCTGCTGCGCCTTGGTTACTGCTAGAGAATCAATGGCAAACGATGCCACTGAGTTGCCCGCTAGATTGGCAAGCACAGTTAAAACCACTGCTTGCCAGCAAAAAAGGGCTTATCGTCGCACAAGATAAGCAAAGCGCTGAGCCACTGCGTGCTAAGCTCAAAGGCTGTGACGTGGACATTATATATTTTTCAGAGCTCGAAACTTTGGTATTTAACCAAGATACGTTACCTAGCTTTGCCTACTTCATTGCCGAGCAAGCAGAAACAAAGCCTGCCACTATAAAGCCTCTGTTCGAATTTATACAGGCGATTGCCAAGTTTGATAAACACGCGATGCAGTTGTTTTACGCTTTGCCAAATAGCCAAATTAATAGCAGTTATGAAGACATCAGCGCACTTCTTAGAAGCTACACCATGCGCAACCCTGCCCATGTTTGGAGTCTGGTTGAGTTTGCTGACAACGGTTCAAACTGGGCTGACAAATTACTGCAAGAGCTGGTTTGCCCAAGCTTAAACAGCGATGCCACTCAACCTAACCAAGTGAAGTACCAAGACCAATCTCGCTTTGGCTTAGCGCTGAACAAAGCAGCTTTTCCTGCAAATAACTCTGCCCTCATTGCAAACAACTTTAAGCAACAGGGTGTGTATTTGATTGCTGGCGCACTGGGCGAGTTAGGCATGGCACTGTGCGAGCAGTTATTAACGCAATTTAACGCCACCCTTATCTTGCTTGGTAGACGCAAAGAGGCGCAATGTATTGACTCGCTCAATCAACTCAAAGCATCTCAACAAGGTCAAGTCCATTACTTGAGCGCAGATGTCACATGCGAGCAAAGCCTTCAAGAGGTGCACAAGTACATGGATGAACACAACTTGCAGTTAAATGGCATACTGCATTTAGGTACCGCCTTTCAAGAAGATGAAAACAACTGGGCTGACTTTGAGCAAGCGATGCAAGTCAAAGTGCAAGGCTCAATCAATCTGGACAAGGTATTTGCACATACCGACCTTGATTTGTTTGTGATGTTCTCATCCATGGCGGTATTCGGCAGTTTAAATCACCTATCCTATTCATACGGTAATGGCTTTCAAAACGCATTTGCCCACGCCCGTCAACAACAAGTACTGGCAGGTGACAGACATGGTAAAACGTTGGCCATTAATTGGGGGTACTGGCATTCGGATGACCCTGTAAAAAGCATTGAAAATGGCTTTGCAGAGAAAAAAGGCTACCAGCTGATTACCATGCCTGAAGCGTTTAGCTTAATGCAACACGTGTTGAGCAACGAAGTCACCAACATGGGCGCTTTACTGAGCTCCGCACCTGATAAAATCTATCAAAATACCGCGCGCTTGATGAGCCGTCAGGTTGCGCCAGCTGACACGGTCACACACTTATCAGGTGAACAGGTCGAAGTAGTCAACAGCGCTGATATACGAGGTGCAGTGATCCAAATCGTCAGTAATGTGATTGGTATAGCAGCAGATGAGTTAGACCTAGATTGTGACCTATACGAATATGGCTTTGACTCTATCTCTTTACTGAAAACCTTTCAGCAATTAAAAGAGCAGCTTAATATTGAACTACAGGCAGATGCGTTTAAAAACATGAATACCATAGCGGCATTCATTGAAGACATTGAAAAGCTCTATGCTGTGCAGCAAACAGATAGCCAAAGTGAAGATAGCCAGCAAAAGCCTGACTTTATTTTAGATGCGGGCTTCACCCCAACAGCTAATACTACTGGGCTAACAAAATCCTATGAAGGCGACGTGAAATCAGTGCTACTCACTGGCGCAACGGGCTTTTTAGGGAGCCATATTCTTCAGCAGTTATTAGATGAGACAGATGCCACCATCTACTGCATTGTCAGAGCAAGTTCATTAAATGAGGCCAAGCAACGTATTACGCACTCAGCCAAAAGCTACCAGCTTTCACCTGATATGAGTCGCGTCGAGCCCATGCTTGGAGATATGGAAAAGCCACAGCTTGGCTTGTCTGATAAAGATTGGCAAAGCTTGTGCGAACATGTGCAGCACATAGTTCATACGGCTTCTTACGTGAATCATATTCAGCCTTACTTTGCATTTAAAAAGTCAGTGGCGGGCACCAATCAGCTGTTACAAATGGCCACGACAAAATCGCTCAAAATGATGCACTTTGTCTCGAGCACGACCGCCAGTACACAAGTCAAAAATTCGCATTTTTCAGTGAATCCCATCGAAGACTTTATCGACGTCACTGATGCCGAGCTCATCTGTAGTGGCTACGGTCAATCTAAATGGGTGCAAGAGGAGAATATCCGCCAAGCTTCAGAATGTGGTGTGCCCTACACCATTTATCGCTTTGCGCAAATTTCAGGGTCGTCACAAACTGGCATTGGCAACACCGATGATATTTTCCATCGAATTTTAAAAATGATGATGCGCACGCCTGTGCAGCCCGCAGATGTACCGTATTTACTGGATATTATTCCGGTGGATAAAGCCGCTGCCGCCATCGTACTTGGCATGAATGATGAGCAAAAACGCAATACGGTCTTTCATGTGGCAAACAAAACACCACTGCCTGTCTCGCAGTTTTACGACATGGCACAAAGCCAAGGCTTGCGCTTTGAGCAAGGTGAAAAGCATGCGTTTATTGAGTCATGCAAACACTATATCGAACACGCAACGGAGGGTAATACCCAAGTCATTATGGATGGCTTACTCACGCAGCGCCCAGGATATGATGAATATTTGTTTGAAGCGTACCTAATGCCAATGACACCGTACGACAAAGACAATTATTTAGCGCTGGTCAAACAATACCAAGTTGGATTAGATGACTGGGAGGCGCTGTTTAACACCTACTTTAAACAGTGGCGAGAAGACTCGCACTATCAAGTTATTTGGCAAGAGGCTGAACTCCCCTCTCATTAACATAAAGGCTCAAAGTCGCCAGCTTATTTGTGCGGCTTTGAGCTTTTCCTATAATTCAGCTACCGTGTTTTAAAAAAACGTACTGAAATACGCTATGCATATTAAAGACACCGCACATCAAGCGCTTGCAGAGTTTGGCTACCCAGAACAAAAAGTCAAAACAGCACAAGCTCGACAAATATCAGCAACCCTGTACCGCGCATTGCCTGATCATCATATCGATTCAGTGTTTGAACTCTGTGAGCAGCTACTTGAGTCAAGAGAGTGGATGCTCAGTTTAATCGCCTTTGACTGGGCATTTAGAGTTAAAAAACAATATACCCCAAACACATTTGAGGTGTTTGAGCGATGGCTACTCGAATACGTAACCGATTGGTATGACTGTGACGATTTTTGCACGCATGCTTTTGGTGAGTTAATCGTGCAGTACCCGCGGTTAATAAATAAAACCCATGCATGGGCTAAACACGACAATTTTGCTGTTAGAAGAGCCGTTGCCGTGATCTTAATTTACCCGTTAAATAAAGGAAAATATCCCCAAAGTGCGCCTTTAAACGCGGCGAATCTCTTGTTCAATGATGAGCATGATTTAGTGCAAAAAGGCTATGGCTGGTTACTCAAAGTACTCTCTAAAACCTCGCCCAATGAAGTAATTAATTATCTCAAAAGACATCACAAAAAGATGCCACGTGTGGCATTTCGATACGCACTTGAGAAACTAGATAAGCAAGTCAAAGCTGAGTTAATGTCACTGTAAAGCCAAGCTGTTCCCGTTATGGTAATTTTCGTTACGATCCTTTATTATTTTGTTACTTTATAACAATTATGAGCGACCCATGATAACGATAACAAAGCTCTGTGATAAATACATTGAACAGGTTAAGCGCATCCAAATCGAACAGGATCAAATTGAATTTGCAGGCACTGCGTCAGAGTTTTTAGAAGAAATATGCGACACCACACATTTACATGTCATAAAACATCAAGAAGAGGTGATTGGTTATTTTAAGCTTGATCTCGCCTATGCGAAAAAGTACGATTTTTGCCCAGAAGATGGCGTTGGGATCCGCGCATTTGTCATCGATAAAGGCCAACAAGGAAAAGGTTATGGCAAGCAGGCTGTTGCCGCACTCTTCTCTTATGTAAAAGCATTTTACCCACAATTTAATCAAATTTGCTTAACTGTCAACTGCCGCAATTCGTTAGCTTATGAATGTTATAAAAAAGCTGGATTTACAGACTCTGGCAAGAAGTATTTAGGTAGTCCAGCTGGGCCAAACTATATTTTGCAGAGTTCATTAATTGACTAATACTGCGTATTGGTCGGGATTCAAATATAAAAAATGCCTTATCTAAGTTAAAAATATGCACTTATAAAAAGTGCATATTCAATTCAAGACCTATAGATAGTCCACCTCTGCTAAACCGCCATCACGACGACAACGATCTAAGTCAGCTTGAAACTGAGCCCTGAAGATAGACTTGGATGACCATAAATAATTATAGTTATTTTTATCTATACAAGTTACCAAAATAGTCATGTATGCATGAGCCGTTGATTGTACACCAAGTGTCATCGTCACAGCTGCAATACCACCAAATAACATTGATTTTAATTTCATTTTATTAACTCCCTTGTTTAATCACTATTTAAAACTCGGAGAAAATATATAAACAATTTAAAAAGGTGTAAATACAGAAATTTAACTTTACAAAACTTTACCTTTGCGCTGTTGAAGGTTTATAAAATTTATGAATAATCAAGAATAAATATGATGTTAATATGAAAAAATACAAGAGGTAAGAAAGTAAGAAAGCTATATTCCAGCAATTTAAAAAAGTACGCCCACTAGACAGACGTACTTAAGAACTTAAACTAAATAAGCTTTATATCTGGAAAACCACCTTCGTTAAAGCAACGTGATAGAAAATAGTTTTGCTCCCTAGGGTTAGAGGCAGTAACAGACCATAACTCTATGAATTCAGAGCGGTCTACGCAGGTAATCAGCATGGTACCACTGCCTACTGATGCAGAAACTTGGTTACTTAAAGCTAAAGTGACTGCAGTAATACAGCCAAACAACATTGATTTAATTTTCATTCATCAAAACTCCTTGTTTAATTTTTAAGTGAAAATATATATAAACAAAAAACCAGTGTAAATAATAAATTTAAAAAACCTTACTTCAAATTAAAACAAAACCAATAGACACTTTGATAGAGTTATTTATAATTTAGAAGCTAATTTATAAATAACGGAAACAAATAATTGTCTTATCAGACATGTCTATTCTGAATTAACAAAAAAATTACACATTTCATCCACATTTGCGAATTAAGCTGACTTCATGGGATACATCCAAGCTACCTGAAGAACTGTATGATTGAGCATGCTGCATTTGATGAAATTGTCATAGCGAGCCACAACCTTGGTAAAACGCGTGAGATCAGCGCCTTAATAAAACCCTATTGCCACAAAATTCGTTCCGCTCACGCATTGGAATTAGATGAAATAGAAGAGACTGGCACTAGTTTTTGTCAAAATGCGCAATTAAAAGCACTCAATATTGCCCACCTTAGTGGCAAAGTGGCAATTGCTGATGATAGCGGATTGTGCATAGATGCACTAAATGGTTTACCTGGGCTGTACACTGCAAGATGGGCCGAACAGGCCGGCGGATTTGATGGCGCCATTGACCATGTGTTGACCCGCATGGCCTTAACACAAAAAAGACACGCCAAAATGGTGTGTGCATTAAGCCTTGCTTATCCTAGTGGTGATGTTTGCTCTTTTGTTGGCGAATTACCGGGTACGATTAGCTGGCGCGCATCAGGACACAATCGCATTGGCTTTGAGCCAATATTTATTCCTCATGGGCACAACTCAACACTTGCATCACTCCCCCCTGAGAAACGAAATGTGCTTCACCCTAGAGCCAGTGCATTTAAGCAGCTAAAAGAACATTTGTTTTGCAAACCGGCAATCACACTGAACCAACCGCACTGCGAGGAGGTACGCCATGCCACTGTATGAGCAATGTCTCGAGATCAATCTAGCGTCAGATCTGCAAATTGAACTCAAGCTCAGCTTAGCAAATAAATTAAACTCAACTCAGTTACAAAAAATACAAGCACAAGTGCAATTTTTGTATGACAGAATATGTGAAATAAGCGCAACAGAATTTTTAATAATTATTCCTAATTTACTTTTTTGTCGTTTCAAGTGGCTTGATAGTATTGATATTACTGTGAAACCTCTCTTGCTTGAATATAACCACAACATTATCTGTCAAAGAAGTATTGTTGAATACGAGACCCAGACATTTGGGACTGTCGACATTCTATTTGAAAACGAAAAGTTTGGCATTTATTTGCTTAACATCAAAGCTGGTGAGTCAATCCCCGCACACATGCACCTGCAGATGGAAGAACATGAGCTCGTTTTAGATGAAGGCTTAATGTTTAACGGAGAAAATATAGAGCCCGGTAGTAGCTTTGAT
Source organism: Pseudoalteromonas sp. MMG033 (assembly GCF_057197785.1). NCBI lineage: Bacteria > Pseudomonadati > Pseudomonadota > Gammaproteobacteria > Alteromonadales > Pseudoalteromonadaceae > Pseudoalteromonas > Pseudoalteromonas sp. MMG033. The sequence goes on along the minus strand of NZ_CM170070.1, from coordinate 3,344,670 downwards.
TGGCCAAAAGGCGTGGTGCATGGTTATGACAACCTAAGTGCATTACCTGCTACCATCTTATGTATAGATCGTCCTAAGTTTATTCCAGAGGATGAAATTATTGTCAACCATACTAACCCTTTAGGATCAGTGACACCTGCCAACATCAATTACTATCAAGGTATCTCAGCAACATGAGCAAAACAGTTTTAGTCACAGGTGCAAGTTCAGGCATAGGCTACCAAATTTGCAAAGATCTACTAACCAAGGGTGAGCGGGTGATCGGTTTAAGCAGGACCATAGATAGAAGCCACCCGCTTAATGAATTTGAGCAATTTATCCCGTGGCAATGTGACTTATCGGATATAACTCAAGCTGGCGACTTGTTTCAGACTTTGATTGATAATATCGGCTCAATTGACGCATTAATATATGCGGCGGGCGTTTGTTACCACGAGCCGTTTGGCCAAACTAAAATGAGCTCCATCACTGAACAGCTTAACGTTAACCTTATTTCCGCTTTTTTGCTTTGTGAGCAAGCCATTGCACATATGCCAAAACAAAGCACCATTATATTGCTCAGCTCAACACTGGCTGAAAAGCCCATTGCTACCAGTGCGATATATAGCGCCTCAAAAGCAGGACTCGAACAAGTAATGAAGGCGTCGGCAATCGCTGGGACAGCCAAGCAGATCAGCGTCAATGCAGTAGCACTTGGCTGTGTCGATACGCCCATGTTAAGCCAACATCGAGACGATAACTTAGAACAGCAAACACGATTAAAAGCACTCGCTGAGCTACACCCATTTGGACTTGGTAAAGCAAACGAAGTGGCGCAAATCATTACCACTTTATTATCTCAGCCTTGGACAACTGGCAGTGTCATTAAGGTTGATGGCGGCCTTTCATTAAACTAGATAACAGCACTATGAATACATTCCCAATTACATTATTACAAAATATGATGCTGGCATTTTGCAGCGCAGCCCCTCATTTGCCCATTGCCAATGCTGGGGGCGTCATCAAATTTGACCATGTTGATGCCAATAAACTCGTTGAGGCACAAAGAGCCGTGATGGCCTGTCACGCAAGTTTTGATTTTTATTTTCATCAAACGCCCAATGGCATTGAGCAACGTCAACATGCACATTGCGAGCGCTCCTATCCAATTACCGATTTATCCACACTGCCTTTTGAACGTGCAGAGCAAGTAGCCCGTGACAAAATAGAAACGCTTTTTACGACTCCTATTTCTGCATTTGAGTACCCGCTACACAGAAATGAAATTTTCATACTGCCGAACAATCAAGTTTGGCTAGCCTTTTTAGCCAATCATTTAATCTGTGATGGATACAGTGCATTTGCTTACTTAAAGCAAGTTGTAGACTATTATGATAAAGGACATACCCCGACAAATACTCAATTTGAACCAGCTCAACTTGCCAATCAGCAAGCAGAGTACCTGACATCAAACCAGTACCAAAAGGACAAAGCATTTTGGCTAAGTCACTTAGCAGCGTCGATTGAATTTAGGCTCTTTTCACCAACAAACCCGTTAAAAAGTAAAGCGATACACCTTTCTTTACCTCGGTCACAACTCGCACCAGCCGTAGAGTTTTCAAATCAACATGAACTGAGTTTATCCACATTGATGCTGACCCTTTGGATACGTCAATTAAACCAAGATTTCCCCCTGCCTAACTCAAATCAATTGCGTGTTGGTTTACCTGTCCACGGGCGTAAAAAAAGCGACAGTAATTTAATTGCATTTATGGCGAATATGTTGGTTCATGAATTTTCATTATCTGATGAGCTCGATTTGGCAGCACAAGCGCAGAAAATCTCTACACAATTAAAACATGCCTATAGACATAAAAAGCTGCCTCCGGAACTCTTGTATGAAGAGCTTAATTTACCGCCACATATACCCCTGAGTGAGTTCAGGTTTGGCTATATGGAACTGGAAAAGCTCAGCGATACACCGGGTATGCCAAGATCATTCAGCTATGAGTCGCATCAGCATCACAGCTTACCGCTACAGCTGAATGTGATTAACTTCCATGGCGTACATCAGGTAGACTTTTTAATCGAATACAACCCACATAACCTCAATGAGGAACAAGTGGTTAAGCATATCTATTCTCTCTTTGACGCCATTAAAAACATCGCTAGTAACTGACAAAAAATGAAGCAAATACCAAAAGTAACTAACAAGGAGATCAGCGCTTTGGGCATCAAATTTATGGATGACCCAGCAGGATTTCTGATGACACTTGCAGATATATTTGGAGATGTGCTGCAATTTAAACTTGGACCATTTAAAGTCACTTTGATCTCTAACCCCAGCATGATCCAAGAAGTGTTGATTGGGAAAGTGAAGCAATTTCCTAAATCGACTAGAGATACGAACATTCTCAGCAAAGCCATCGGCCAAGGTATTGTCACCGCAGATCAGCAAACACATAAACCACTGCGTAAAATCGCCCAGCCCGCCTTCATGCATCGTCGCCTGCAAAGCTACCAAGGTGTATTTGAGCAATATGCTCTAGAGTCAGTTTCTGAGCTGAGCCATGGCGATACTGTCGATATGGCAGTAGAGATGGAACGGTTATCGCTGCAAATTACGTGCAAAACGCTGTTTGGTTTGTGTCAATCCGAACTGAAAAAAGCCAGTGCTGTATCAGAAGCGATGAATGAATTACATCATTTGCTCAGTAAAAACTTTGAAGCTGTAGTCAACTTTCCTGCTTGGTTCCCCTCGCCGCTTAATGTCAGAGTAAAAAGAGCACGTAAAATCATAGATCAAATTATTGATGAAATTCTTTTAAAAAGAAGGAACGAGCCGTTTCAAGATCATGGTGACTTATTGTCATCCTTACTTGAAGCCACGGATGAAACAGGCAATTCACTCACCAATGAAAATATAAAAGACCATTTGGTGTCTTACTTTATCGTCGGCCATGAGACAACCTCGAATAGCTTAATGTGGTGCTGGTATTGTTTGGCAAAATATGATGTTGAGGCCAATAAAGTATATAAAGAAGTTATCAATCACAAAAGTGGTGAGTCGCTGTCTTTTGATAAATTTCCAGCGACTCTGGCATTTATAAAAGAGGTGTTGAGGCTATTTCCACCTGTATGGCTGATTGGCGCTAGGCGTGCTCAAGAAGATACAAACCTAAATAGTTATAAAATAAGTAAAGGAGATAAAGTATTTATCTCTCCATTTGTTGTGCACAAATTAAAGAGCAACTTTGATAACCCCGAAAACTTTGATCCAACTCGCTGGGAAAATGAGCCCGACATAAAAAAAGGCAGCTATATCCCCTTCGGTGCGGGCCACAGAAACTGTATAGGGCAACATTTCGCAATGCAGGAAATGCTGAGTGTTCTTGTCACGTATTTAAAGCAGACAAGAATAGAGTTTTTAGATGAGCAAGTAGACCCACAAAACATCAATGCCAGATCCACACTCTCTAATCACAATGGCATGCCAATGCGCATAAACAAGCAGTTTCAAGCAACAAGTATTAAAGAAAAACTTAAAGCTTTTTAATGGAGTTGAAGTTAAAAATTGATTCCCTCAAGGCCAATATTCTGTTGTTTATACCGCAATTGATACATTTAATGGGCAATTTTACACAGACTCCGATATATTCTTAAAGCAGTAAACGACGTATCTCATCAAGTAATTTACTGCTAAAAGCGCAATTAAATTAGATCCCTTGGCTACCAAGGGACTTTACCAGCTTTTCCCAATTCTGCTTTTCTTCTTGCGTTGCAGATACCATAGATCCAAATAAATTCGTTGCCGCTTTTTCAACCCCACTAAACTGCAATGTATACTTATCTAACTGCTTCAAAACAGGCCTAGCCTGCTCTTCAAGAAAAGGCTCAGGCATATCCATCGTGAGTACGATGCGGGATGTTTTACCAATCAATAGTGGCGTTGGCTGTGGATTTTCAAGCTCATACTTAAAAGCGAAATGAGGTAGAAAAGATCTATCAAAAAGTCCTTTTAGCTTTGCAGGTAGACCGCCCCACCAAATTGGTGAGAAGATCACAATATGTTCAGCCCATAGGAGCCACTTTTGAAAGTCTTTTAAATCTGGTTCCAAATCTTGCTCTGCATCGTAGCCCGAGTCTAGACTAGGGTTAAAAGCCATTTCAGATAAATTGAAGTGCTTTACTTCATAGTACTCTCTCGCCTCAACAGTGTATGTATTGGCTAATTGTTGGCAAAAACTCGTGGATTTCGGGTTTCCATTAAGAATTAGTATTTTCTTCGTCATCTTACTCATTTCCAATTTTAAGAGGTCGATAACGATTCTACTCTCTCCCCTTAGGGGTAGAGTCAAGCATTGTTGGACAAGAGTTTATTGCCGATAGGCAGGCATCCACTCTTCCTATTCGCTCTTTTAATATCTCTGTTTGCTGGGTTAATTGACACTTCAGTTTTATCAAAAAAGTCTCAATTTTTGGCCAATCGACTTCTCCATTGTCATACACTATCACCGCCTCTAATTGAGATAGCGTTGAGCCCAAAGATTTTGCCTCTTTTATCAGATTCAAAATTTCGACATGTGAAGCATTATAATATCGATACCGTCCCTTTCGAGGTGGTAAAGTGATCAGTCCCCGCTCTTCGTATAGGCGTATCGCTTTTATAGAAAGTCCTGTTTTTTTCGCTACTTCACCTATGTACATAATACTTCTCTGCTCTTTGACAACTTCGCTAGATTAATTTCCAGCCTCAAGTCTCTATTAGAATAACAGTTGATGCAATAGTCGCCCTGGTACACTTGCTGCCACAATGGCTGAGATGACAGTACCAATATATGCGCCACTCATACAGTGCATATGGAGCTTTTGGTTTTGCTTATAAATAGCATAAGTTCCAATGCTCACCGACACTATCACTAAAATTGCAAAAAGATGTAGCCAAGTTAGACTGCCTGTGGGCTGAATTAGAAAAGAAATTAATGACGCTATAATCATCAATACTACCCATACTCGACCAAAAAGCTTATGTAGTGAAGTGCCTTTTTTCATTGCTAGATTAAGAACCCCCAATCCAATAGCAGGAATTACAGAAAACAAATGTATTAAAATAGGCAATGAAATATCCATAAATACCTTTTTAATTTTTATCAAAGGAAACTGTGAAAATATTTATTTAAAATAATTATTCTTTAAGACTGAAATTTAAATTAACAAGCTCAAATTTAAATTTTCACTAAAGTGAAAAGGGAAGTAAATCCCCCCCATTTCACTCGGTAAAACTAGCAGTTACATAACATTAATCAACAAAGGGTATGCCGCCGTTTCTTCTACATATCCTTTCCAAAAACCTTGCTTCATAATGCGACTCAACGGTCTCAACCCATTCAAGAGCCCCTTCTTTATAACAAGACACCATAAATCCGCCATAAGCATTTACAGAGATGGAAGTTGATGAAGCCACCAGTATAACAGCAGCGATTAAGAGTTTATTTAACATTATATTTTCCTTATTTGTTAACACTAAATTCGATACTCACCTTAGATACAAAAACCACTTTTTACTATCGACATTACAATTCAGCCATACCTGACAAGACCATATGCATTAGTATGCTCGTAATATCTGCTAGACATCTATGCTTAATACAGCTCAAAAACTGGTTAATACAGGTCAAAAACTGGTTAATGTTTACACAAATCAATATTGCATATCATACCTTTGATGTAAATAAATATTAAAAATATATATCAGGCATGTTTTATGGAGTGTTTTAATTTCATAAAAGGAAATAGTGAAGTAGCTTATCAAAGTTGTGAGCTGTATATGTTGTAGGAAATTTTAACGATAGGTAAAATTAGAGGTAATTCAAGTAGTGGCCAGGGATTTAATTACATGGCGCACTACTTTTTTCAAATATCAGAATTCAAAGTTTACTTGCACAGGGTAATGGTCAGATAGTTCATTATAATATCCATTATGATAATAGCGCCCTGAACTTAAGTTCCAATTGCCCTTTAAATAGCTCCAATAAAAGTTACGCTCTGCTTTAGGGTAACGAACTGACATGCTCGGATTGTTTTTAGGTTGTTTATAATCTTTATGCCAAAATACATAATCTAAAGTATCGTTGTACTCTAGGCTGTAATCAAAATAGTATGCATTGGCTTTGGTAAACCAATTATGTTTTGCTGAAAAAGAGCCTACTTCAGGTGTTTCAAAGTTCAATTTACTATGAGAAGTCGTCAGCATATCTGCAATTTCATGTTGCTTGCTCCACTCAACATTCATATCACCACCGATGATCACAGGCTCACTGGTGGGAATATTTTCTGCTTTGATAAATGTTTGAATTTCGCCTAACTGCCCCATTCGAACGCGATGCTCTTGCTCTGTATTACCATCATGTGTTGCTTGCAAATGCGTGCCCACAAGATGGTAGCGTTGCCCGTTTTTTTCGATTTCAACATAAGCGAAACCTTTGTTCGCTAAATAATCCCAGCTGCCGCTTAAGCTATTTTTAAAAACATGTGCTTTTTGTGAAATGATTGGGTACTTAGAAATAATCACAACACCACCTCGAATAACAAATGGGCTACTTGAACAGTTCCCTGTTAAGCTATCCCATCCGCTACCGCTGCAATCTTGTCCCACATTAGGCGTTTGATATGGGTAAATATCTGACAAAGCAGATAATGCTTGTTCTGCGTCACCATTGAATACCTCATTGACAAGAATAACATCTGGACTATCACTCAGTGATTTAATCACCGCCGGCAGTCGCTCAGCTCTATTACTTTGGTCCCAATCTTGAACGTTTAACTGCATAATATTGTATGCCATCACCTTAAGCGATTGAGCCATACTCTGTGTGCTCAACAATATCAAAACGCAAAATAGGGTTAGTTTGATCTTCATTTTATCTCCAGTACTTCATTATTTTTGTATGTTTCGCTGAGAAACTCGCGCATTAACGCATTTACAAGACGACTTACGGCGTAACAAATTTCGGTACAAAGAGGTTAAGCTTTGAAAGTGTCTATCTCATTTCAAAAACTTGTTATTTAAATGAAGGTTTTTATTTTTATGTATGACGATTTTAAGGAGAATTTATTACATAGAAATAGAGGGGTTTACAGCTATTTAAATAGCTGTAAATAAGGGGCGTATAGCCCCTTATTTATGTACCAATATTTATGGCGCACATTCTGCCCAAGCTGTTGTACAAATATCAACATCTGTTAAAACACAAAACAATGAGAAGAATCCACCACCATTGATTTCTTTAGTCTGCTTTGCATTAAGTGACTGTTGATTTTTAGAAAGGACTTTTAAATTGTTCTTTTTTATTTTTAATTTCATTTTTCTTTCCTTAGTTAATTCTCATCCCAGATTAATATTTATGGGGCACACTGAGCCCAATTTGTTGTACACAATTCAACATCTGTTACAAGGCAACGTCCTGTGACGAAAAATCCTCCATTAATCTCTTTAGTCTGCTTTGCATTAAGTGACTGTTGATTTTTAGAAAGTGCTTTTAAGTTATTCTTTTTTATTTTCAATTTCATATCTCTATCCTTATTGGTTAATTTTCAAACTTAAACTAGCACAATAAAAACAAAAAAATCAACGAATAAAAATAAAATAATCATTTATTAAAAGACAAGTAAATTACAAAAATAAAAAATTAAAACTACAATACTTTTCAAATTTAAAAGCACACTTTAAAATTTAAAAATATACTTTTCAAATTAAAAAACACCACTTTCACAAAGTCAACGCACTTCAAAACACATAATGATACTTTTCAATTTAAAAAGCATTTCAAATCTTTTAACTTCCTACTTAGTGAAATAGTATATTCGCTTTAAATACCCAATAAATTTATAACAACGCCAAAGATGACAAAACATGTTAAGGTTATGGCAAATCAAAAAACTTACCGAGTGCTCTATGACAATAGAAAGCTATCTTGCTCTATTCAGCGCCATGTTTATCGTAGGGATCATTCCGGGCCCTGCTGTATTTGCTATTACCACCGCTTCTATGACAGGCGGCTTTCAACGTGGTGCAGCAATGACATTAGGGCTTATCATTGCTGATTATTTTTTCATACTCTTGGCGGTATCAGGACTGGCTTTTATAGCAGAGTCTATGGGCAGTACCTTTGCGATAATAAAATATCTATGTGCCGCTTATTTAATCTGGATGGGTATTAAGCTATTTCGGGCAACTCCTGCTATAGATGAGCAAACGCCACCAGCAACCAAACATCATATTGATATTTTGGCTGGTTTCTTATTAACCATGAGTAATCCAAAAGCCATTATATTTTACGTTGCACTGTTCCCTGCCTTTGTGGACTTTCATACTATTACAATAACTGACATTTTGGGGATTTTTATCTGTGCTACCTTAGCGTTTGGTTCGGTCAATCTCGGATATTCATACCTCAGTGCAAAAGCAAAAAGGTTTGTTTCTACATCAAAGCGAATGGGAGTTTTTAATAAACTCGCAGGCAGTTTGTTGTCAGCCTCCGGAGTGGCCGTGGCGATGAGGACATAACAATCTAATACAGACTTCGCTTTCAAGGAAAGATAAATATGGAACTATTGCTCGGACTAGTTGCATTTATAACGTCACTGATTGCAGCCATCGTTGGATTTGGCGGTGGCATGTTACTAATTGCGCTTCTACCATTTTTTTTAAATCCCGCGCTGGTGATCCCCATACATGGACTCACTCAAATTACCAGTAATGCATCACGGGCGCTGTTTTCTCTCTCTGATGTCCAATGGTTCCTCCTCCCCGCTTTTTTTGTCGGCTCGATACTCGGTACTCTCCTTTTTGGTGTTGTTTTATATAACATGCCAACAACCTATATTCCGACAGCAATTGGCCTGTATATCTTGTTAAACCTTTGGTACTCACCTTTTTCGAATTTTATTAAGCGTTTTGAGAACTTCTATATCATTGGCGCCTTACAAACCGGGCTGGGATTAATTGTGGGTGCCACAGGGCCACTATCTTTGACAGTGCTGACCAAACAACTTCAATCCAAAGACCAAGTTGTGGCCACTAGTGCAGTGTTCATGACACTCAGCCATTTAGCAAAAGTTCCTGTGTTTTTGTTAGTCTCCTCTGAGCTATTACAAAACGGCCCTGTTATTATTACCATGATATGCGGCGCAATGTTTGGGTCATATATTGGCACTAAGCTACGTTTATCCGCGAACAACACACAACTCATTGGTATCATTAAAGTGTTACTCAGTGCTCTGGCAGTTAACATGCTACTATCAGCTCTTTTTTAGCCACCTAACAACTAAATAACATACCGTAAAGCGGTTTTTTACCTTTATCAAACACAATACTAATGTCCCAATCAATTAGCTCCACACTCCTTCCATATTCTTAGCATATAATAAAATAGATTTAGATAAGATAGAGAAACGACATGCGCTTGATCCCATATGCTCTTTTGAGCTTAGCCACTTTGACTGGGTGTCAATTCAGCGAAAATGACACGCCTGAAGTTACGGTAGTAACACCAGCTCCGGAAGTACAAAGTAATTTGGAAATCACTGATATATCAACTGGTCCGCTAGATATGTTAGCACCAAGTGATACCGTTAAAACTTATTACACGGTAGATGTAACGGGTTTTGATAATATTGACGTTGAAGTCCATTTTTACCTAATGCACTCCGATGAGCTAGATTCACAAAGTGAGCAAGAAGCTGCAATTGAAGACATTCAACAAATCGCTGTTGTTGAATTAGCAGGGCTTTCTGCTGGTACTAGCGAGCACGAAATTGAACTGACATTGCCAAATTCTTTAGAAGGCGGTAACTACCACATCTTGGCTCAAATTGATCCAAATGACCTACACGTGGAAGACATTGAAGAAGATAACCACCCTTCTGTTGATCACGATCCTCATTTAGAAGGCAACTTCCCACATGCTGACATTGTCGTTCGCCAGCAAGAAGGTCATGATTATAAATTACTTGGCGCTGAATTTGGTCAAGCGGCGCTAATTTTGGACACGCCGGACGTCGACAATGGTGCAAGTGACCACCACTCTGATCTTATTGGTTACTTTGAAGCTGACTATGAAGGCACAAACTTAGGCCTTTCGCATATTAAAGCAGAAGTCATGGTTGCTGGTAACTGGGTTGAAACACACTTTTGGGATGCAACAGCGGGCCAATATACAGACACACTTGCCCATGAATTCAGAGCTGAATTACATGATGAGCATATTGGTTTTGACATCGCATTAGAGCCTGAATTAATCAAAAGCCTACATGAAAACTACGACGCGAATGCACAAAATAACCTTGAGCTGCGTTTTACCCTCATTGATGCGGCCCAAGATGCTGAAACTAACACTGATAACAATCAGGTGTTAACCTCTATCCCGTTCTACTTTTTTGAGCAAGAAGCGGCAACCGAAGAGCCTGCTAGCCGATCTTCAAGACAAGCTAGGTTTACTGAGCAAGCCATCGTGCCAGCTTCCGTTGGTTTGGCCAATATCAACTTCCAAAGTGAATTTGATAAGTCATACGGTGACAAATCTAAGTTCAGTGTTGGCGTAGACTTACAAGGTCAGCTATTTATCGTACCGACTGGCGATCCAGGTGGTCGTATTACCGGTGAAGGTACCGTTGAAGCTTACTTCTTCAAAGCGAAAAATACCTTATTCAGTATTTCTTATAATGGCAGTGCTTACATCAGTGGCCTAAATACAGGTTATGAGTCTGAAATGATCATCTTCAACAATGTTGTGTTTGAAGATGAAAAGTTTACTGCTAAATATGAAAAGTCATGGGAAAAGAAATGGGAAGAAGATAAAACGCTTGCCCAAGCCACATTTACTGTAGGTCCAATCCCTATCAAGGTAGAAGCAGGTGTCACAGGTAACCTAGGCTTTGAACTTACCGTTGGCTACAATGCAGAGCTATACGCTGAAGGCGACCTATTCCATGTCGACTTTGGTGCTTTTGGTCGTGGTGGTGTAAACCTACTCGTTGCTTCAGCTGGAGTACAAGCGATTTTAACGTTAATCGATAATACGTTTGCCATGGAGTCAAATGCAGGATTTGCACTGCTTACCAACAACAACACAAATCCACATATTTACTACGGTATTGAATTGAAGAATGACCTTGATGTCATTTCAGGTAAATTTGGTTTATATGCGGAAACCTATGGTGTTAAATGGTGTAAAAAGTGGGGGATCCCTTACCCTTGTGGTAAGAAAACATCTCGCTATGATCTTTGGTTATATCAAACCAATAGTGTATTTGATAAATCTTGGACAATTTACTCCAAAGAAGGTGAAATCGATCTATGATCACGCTTAATAAAGCGATGCTAGCCAGTGCACTTTGTGCACTGGCTGTTTCTAATACAGCCGAGGCAAGCTGTTCAGCACAATACAACTTTGTTATCGATACGCACACCACATTTAACTACGATCAAGTCAGCCAGCAAGGGCAACAAACCCATATAAAGCTCAATGGATTGTTGACTATCAAAGCTGCAAAGCACAATGACGAAGACGGATGGTGGGCAATCAAAGCGGATAAAGTGACAGCTGGTCAGGGGCAGTTTGCATCAGAGCTTGCTAGCTACACAGTTCCATTTGCATTTAAGTTAGCAAAAAATGGGCTAGTCACAGACTTTTGGTTTCCAACCAAACTAGACACTCAGACGCAAGACCAACTTAAAGGCCTAGCCTACTATTTTCAGTTTCAGCGCAGCAATCCAGCTTTAATCAAAAAAGAGCAAGATACGCTAGGCCGTTATACCGTGTCTTATCAATTTAAAGATGATGAGATCCATCTAAATAAGCACACCTATGCGCTCCATGATAAAACACAAGCGGCATTGCAGACGGTAAACGTCGCTTCATCAGGTCATCAAATCACACCTAATGCATGTTTTTTTGAAACCCGAAAAGGTCAAGAAACGCTGCTTTTTTCTGGTCAATCACAAAGCCTAAATTTAAAAACCAAGCAGCAATATCAATTGCGACCAACGAGCTCAGCATATCCCTCAGCGCTATTTAGTTTACCCACGAATTTAGAAAGCTGGCCAAGCACAGAAAAAACACTCAGCGAGGATGAGCTTGCTCAGCTCAAAAAATCCTTACAAAGCTTGGTGAGCAAAGAAAATCTAACCGATATTTCAGCCTACGATTTAGCCAAACAGCTAAGTCAGTTTGACGCAGTTATCGGCTCACTAGAGACGATATTTTTGCAACAAACACTCTCCGATGAAGCGCAAATGCGCTTGTTTAATGCATTAGGTCAGCTTGATAGCGCTAACAGCCAACTGCTACTGGGCCATATACTGGTTAATGCAGAGAAAGATCCTTTAATGCAGTTCCGTGCCCTTCGCGCCTTATCTCAAGGGCAAAACGCGCTGAGCCCCGAACTTAGCGCCTTGTTGACAGAGCAAATCGAGAGCGGCTTCAATAGCTTAGACTCAGAAGTGACGAGCAGTTTTTATATGACCATTGGTGCCATGCTCAATAGCCGAGCTGCCAATGCCCAGTCTGCTCAGCTACATGACGTATTGTCTGAGCAATTGTCATTAGTCACAGAGACAAACATAAAATCAGCGCTTATTACCAGCCTTGGTAATAGCCGAGATGAGCAGCACTTCGAGCAAATCGACAGCTATGTAGAGGATTCAAATAAAAGTGTGCAACGAGCTTCAATTAGAGCGCTCGGCATGATGCAAACTGAGCAAGCGTACACGAGTTTAGAAAAGCAACTTGCTAAACCTCAACATCAAAATCAAGTCGCGCTGCTAAAAGCGCTATCAAATTATCAACTTGAACCAGCTGCCAGTGATGCTGTACTTGCAATTGCCATGAACAACCCAACAGCTGAGAGCCGTTATGCAGCTATTCAAGCACTTGCAACACAAGAGCGTAAAGACGGTATTAAAGCCACATTACGCACTGCGTTAAAAAAAGAAACGTCTAAGCGTAACTTTAAAGCCATTGTTGAGCTGCTTCACAATACAAAGCAAAGCACACCATAAACTTTCAAATAGTGGCTTCGTCTAACTAATTGTTAGTCGAAGCCATAACTCAATGACATTCCACTCCCCCATTCCGATTATCCGTAGCTTTGATAAGCACGTCACACACGCTTTTTATATCGAATTTTTAGGGTTTAAAATAGACTGGCAACATCAATATCAAGCTGACTTGCCCATGTATATGCAAATATCAAAAGATACCTGCATACTACATTTGTCAGAGCATTATGGTGATGCATCTCCCGGGGTGAGTATCAGAATTGGCTGTGATGATCTTAAGTCTTATCACGCACAGCTAATTGAGAAACAGTTTAAGCATGCGAGGCCTGGCATTATCGAGCAACCGTGGGGACTTGAAATGGCCATATCTGATCCATTCGGTAATAAGCTGATCTTTTTCCAAACCGCCGAGTAGAAGGTGAATGAGTTCACCTTCTAAAAGTTATGGCCCCATGTCTAATCTTTCATTTGTTCTATCGCGACAATCTCAGAGCGGTTCATTGTCAGCTTATAACGTTCTAGCTGAGTGTCCTCACCTGATTTAAAGCGCATAACTAGGTTGATTTGATATCGACGCTCCACCGAGTTTTTCGACACTTTATGCCCTTCAAGGCTGTAAAGCTTGCCGGCCCCCTTTTTTAGATAGCGCGCAAAAGAGCTCATATTAAAGGTGATCCTTTGCTGCACTTCCTCATATCCCGGTAAAAACTCGTCAATCTGAACCTGGTTTTTACAGCTAAAGTGCAATAAATTTGCTTCCTGACGATTTTGTCTGCCGCGCTTTTTAAGCAGCTTATCCACATCATCTGGTATATCTTTCTTTTTGATATGCTCCAGCCAAATGGTTTGCGTACAGACGGTTTCATCATTGACTGAGTTTTTAAATTTGTTGCGCCATTTAGGCCGGCCCTTTTGTACCTTGCGCCACGCCCATTGAGTCAAATCATCTTTAAAGGTTTCTCTCAAGCCATAAATGACTCCTAACAGGGCAATAAGCGCTACCGTGATCTCTTCAAAATTTGACCGCGCATTCAGTACCAGATACATCACAAACGCCATGATCACCGCAGTCACCGCACCGCGAGCAAGACGCTTTAGGTTAGCACCTAAGTTGGTAGTTTCTTTATTAAATACCACGCCATATTCTATGAGCCTTTCCAATAGGCGCATCTTATTAGTGATTCGGTTTGGGTCGTCCAGCGTCACTTGTGAGTTATAGCTTTGCTTTTCTCGATAGAGGTTTTCTTGTTTGCAGAAATCGATTACCTCGCCCCGCTCTTTACTAAACTCACTTGATTTAGGGCCCCGAGCCAGTAACTTTAAAAAAGCTTGCTCTGTATGCCAACTTAAATAATTGTCAGCATTTTGAAAGTACGATTTAAGCCGGTTATCCGGTGGCGTATAGCGTCTTAACTTCACCAAGAGTTTTGCGCTTTGCTCAACCAATTCAATAGCTGCGGGATAAAACTCCTCAGCTTGTTTGATCTTTAAGGTTTGCTTCACGTCCGCATCTAGCGCAATGCGAATTTGATAACAAAATAAATTGAGGTTGACACGATAATCGCTTTTTTGCCCCTTGCTTTGGCTGATAAAACGACTTCGAACAAGTGGAAGGTGTAATTGCTCAGAATAATAGGCACTGTGACACTTGATATTGGCATTGAAGTAATCAACTTCATTGAGCGTGTTCGCATTGATCCCCATGTCGATTGGGATGGAAAAGTATAGATCAAGCTGGTTTGTCTCTTTTGGCAGGAGCTGATAGTTGATTTTAAATGATAGGCTTTCGTCTTGGCTTAGTTTTGCTTTGCTCACTCGAATAATTTCCCTCCTATTTTTAACACCGAGTAAGTATAACACAAATCCTTTTCTTACATTGGTTTAAGCTACTAAAAACTCAAGTATCACGACAAAATTTCATTATGATTAGATTGCCAATACAAGGATAATAAAGCTTTTGATTAATAGGAATTAACATGTCAGACACACAAAATGAAACGCTTGAAAATTTTATTGAACGCTTGACACATCAAGGCGAATCAGTTGAATTTGAACACACTATCCAGCTCATAGATAACTTATATGAATTCACACCTTGTGAATTTAAAAATGGCGAGCTGAATAATGAAGCTGGTAAAAATTTAGGGTCATGCAAAATTCTCGCTTTTGCAAAACAGCACAAATTATCGGAACAAGCCACCCTACATTGCTTTGGACAATACTACCGTCATGACGTCCTGCAAAACCCAGATAGCGATGACCATGGCAATATCAGAAACTTTATTAAGTATGGCTGGAGCGGGGTTTCGTTCGAAGCTAGTCCTCTCAAGGCTCGCGCTTAGTTCGATAAATTAAGGGCTTTCAAATATAAAACTGATCGGTTTGCTAGCCAATACGTACAGTTTAAAAACTCAATTTTTGGCAGCAAAATGGACCACGTAGATACATCCAGAATTATAGAAATGGCTTGGGAAGACAGAACCCCTTTTGAGGCAATACATCGTTTGTATGGCCTTGATGAAAAAGCGGTAATTAGATTGATGCGTGACGAGCTCAAAGCCAGTAGCTTCAAACTTTGGAGAGCGCGAGTTTCAGGTAGAAAAACCAAGCATCAAAAACTGCGCTCTCCTGAAGTCAGCCGTGGCTATTGTCCGACTCAGTATAAACATAGAAAATGAAACTAAGGTATGAATACAACTAGAGTTCATACCTGTTTTAATCGTCATTATTCAATATTTAAATAACCAGTCCGTTGTAGTTCTGACGATTTGAACTTGACTGGGTCTTGCAATCGACAATCGCCTCCCTGCCTCACAAACCCTTTTATAAAGTCAGTATCATCTTCATTTGAAAAACACGTTTTAGGCACCATGATAGACTTTAGCTGTGCTGGTGAAAATGCCCAATTTTCATCTGCCTGCAGCTGTAAACTCTGTAAATAAAGCGCATATACTGTCGCCGCTGGTGCTATCCAAGATGTGTGTTTTTCATAGTCGGGTGCATAACGCAAACCAAATGCATCAAAGTGCATTTTTGGCGTACTATTAGTACCTAATTTTGGGAATATTTCTGCACCGGTATTAATAAACATATCAACCGTTTCATGCATATTGAACTCATCAACATATTCTGATGCAGTTTCTCGCCAAAACTGTTCTCCGGTCTTGTCTAACTGACTATCCTGCACACCCGTTGTGAAAGAAGCTATACGCAATCGGTTATCAAACTCAATAACGTCCAATGCATGAGACAGCGGATCAGCCTCATGCAAAGCGGACTGCAAGCCTAATATATCCTCTAAATTAAACATAACTTCATAAAATGGCTGCAAAGATAGTAGCATTGAACTTGCTTCTTCAATCGTCAACAACCCATCACAATGTTTATTGAAAACACCTGAGACCATATCGGCCGTATGTGAGCCCGAATAGTTAACAAATCTAACACCGTGCTTTTGAAGAACATCTTGTTTTAGAGAATCCGCAGCAGCCTGAAACTTTGCCAATAGTGCATTACTGTCTTTTTGGCATACCAGCTCATGATTCGTTTCAAATGGCCTGAACTTTCTTACGTCAATAATGACAAACCCAGCCCTTGGCGCGTACTCTGCCATATAGCCAATCACCCTATTACCATGGGCGTTTTGGTGGGAGTTTGTCTCTGAGTTAAATTCATCTTGAGGTACGCGTTGCGCATATTGATTACCTAATTCACCTAACCAAAATGACGATGCAAACCCAGGTAAAGACTCCCCGCTTTCAGCATCTGTAAACGTAAATTGATCAAGCTCAGATAATATTTTTACACCTACTCCAGAGAGCAATAAATTTGGGTTGTCAGCAACAAACTTGTTAGACTCTGCATCATAAGCATAAGCCGCTTTCATTCTGCTTCGGTAACGCAGTGCAACTTGTAAGGCAATTTCACGATCCAAAACGAGTATTGTTTGGTCTTCATCGACTCTTTCGCTGTCAAATTGACCATCAGTGAAATTAATACGGACCTGCTCACACAACTCATGTCTCGACTGTACTGGTTCAAGCGTACAATCGATACCTGCTTGCTCCATCCAAGCAATTGTATCTTTTGAATATTCCTCAGCTGCAGCTTTAAGTGCTTTTAGGTTTTGTTGAGGTTCTGGTAATTTATTCGTGGGCGGGTTTGGTTGAACAGGCTCCTCAGGTAGCTCAGAAACGGGCTCTTTGGGTAACTGCGAGACTGACTCAGACGAACCGCAACCTACGAGGCCTACCAAACATATTGCCATCAATACCCTATTAAAATAATGTCTTTGTTTTTCCATTTATCATCATCCTTAAAATCTAATGTGACTTTTAATAGCTGTAATTTACGAGATTTTATAAGGTAATATCGATGCAGATGAATGTGCTCATACTTTGAACAAATGAATTTTTAGAGAGTAGGTAGTGTCAATTCCAATAACTAGCTGTGCGGGAGTAAAACACCACACAGCCATAAAATAACTAGATTTAGAGGGCCAAGTAACCTAGGGTATTTAGTTGATCTGCTCGGTATTTAAGAGGGTCTTGAATCCGACACATGTAATCGCCTTTCCACATAAATGCGCTAATACCATACACATACCAATAACCGTCTGCATCATTACACGTCTTTGGTAAGATCTGATCTTTTAAAAGCGCTGGCGCAAAACCGACTTGAAAGGTTTCATCGTATAGTTTCGCTTGTTCGTTTATTGCGTAAGATACCGCTACAGGTGTTGACCACGAAGATGACAACAATGCCCAATCCGCCGCATATTGCATACCAAATACATCAGATGTCATTTTCGGCGTACTATTTTGATTAAAGAAATTAGTGCGGCCGTAACCAAAGTTTACATACATGTCTATATGATCATGTCCTGAAAACTCGTTGCTAAAGTCTTTAAATACTTTTTGCCATCCGCTTTCACCTGTCGGCGAAACATCCGTATCTACATTCTCTGATGTATATGGCTGAACTCGAATACGATTAGGGTAATCAATCACATCTAACGCATCATCTTTGTTATCTGCATTGATAACCGCCGCTTGAAAACCAAGTACTCCTGGTGCTTCAAACATTGCATCATAATACGGCTTCATCGCCAAGAGCATGTTACTTGCAGCATAGTTTGACAGGTTACCTGAACACTCATTACGCTGCCATGCTTGCTTTACGTGATACCTGTTATAACCCCCAGAGAAATTAATATATTCAACTCCGTATTGCTCAATAACATCTTGTGTTAAAGAGTCCGCAGCCGTTTGCATATAAGACTTAAAGGTCTGACTGTCTTTGTTACACACAGCTTCTTGATGCTGAAGGTAAGGTAAGAATGTTGCGGTATCAATAACCACAAATTCAGCATTAGGGTTATGCTGAGTTAAGTATCCAAGCACTTTAGAACCATGGCTAAAGTGTGGCTCTTGCGTAGTATGATCTCGCGTATCACCCGGCGCTGCGCTGCCATATGCAACCGCTAAATTTCTCAGCCATGCTGACGGTAAAAATGCTGGCACTTGGGTCTCTGGATCTTTAAAGGTATCCAATTCTGTCAGTAACTTTTGACCAAGTTTAGAAATCGCCACCTCAGGATCGCCCTCAACAAACGTATTTGTTTGCGGGTCAAACTCTAAATGCGCTTTGATACGACTGCGATACCTTAATACTGTGTGCAAGTCCATCGCTGAGTCTAGTACTAAAATTGTTTGTCTTGGATCTGTACGATTTTGGTCAAATGCACCGTCACTAAACTTAACAATGCTGGTTTCACACATTGCATGAGGCGCTTCGCCTGCACACTGAATGCTTTCACTTTGGATCCAAGCGACGGTATCTGCAACATACTGATCGCTAGCAGCTTTTAGAGGATGTGCCTGAGCTGACATCGCCACAGCACTTGCGACCATGCTCAGTGCGATTGATAGTTTATCCATTGTTTGTTCCTTGCTTGTTAAATAGTTCTTGAACACGTGCAATTGATTCATCAATACTCGCATGTCTTACAAATACTGAACCAAATAAGTTTCCGTATATTTTGCGAATTTTATCATGTTGCGCATCAGAGTAACCCAATTCGTCCATCACGATTTGCGGGTTCTCTAATATTTGCGACTCCTCAAATGAGTTAAGTGAGGCAAATACAAGCTCTTCTAAGTCCAAGTCTTGTCTTTTCGAAAACGCCACATCTTGATTTGCCTGTTCATTTAATTTTTCTGCAAGCTGTGCTGTCGTTTCATACAAAGGGTAAGGCTCCCCTTGCTTTGCTAATTCATCCAATATTTTTATCGAGTACACTCTCGCCATAGCTTGATCTTCACCAAATTCAGCCATTGCGCCCTCTAAATCAACCAGCGTATTTTTTGCTAGCTCGATAACCGCTGGGTCATTCAATAATGCTTGTATTTCCGCTTTTACAAACCCTGATGAGTTAAATTTACCTACTGAGGCTTGCATACGATTGAAAGACACTAACATGCGCTCTTTCGTACTGACTTCACCTTGTTTAGGCAATGGGTGTAGCTGATCTATATCATCAGCAATTTTGTTGCTCAGTTGCTTTAACTCACTCACTTGTGAGATCTCAACTTGTTTTGGCTGTGTTTCCGTATTTTTTACTGTCGGTTGTGAATCATCATTTAGCCAATATGCACCTCCAAGTGCAATACCAAGCACCACCGCACCAGCGAGCGCTGACTTACCAATATTCATCCTTAAACTCCTCAAACAAATATAACACTAAAAGAACAAAGGGAAGCTAAGCTTCCCTTTGCGTACAGAGGATTACTGACGAACAATAACCTTACCTAAATCAGCAGCGAACTGGTTCTGCCAAGTTAAGTCACCAACAAACATACCGTTAGCTACGATGATGTGGTTAGTTGTTACGTCGCCTTGAGTTTCGAAGTTGTAAACGTCAAACTTAGTGTACTCACGCTCGATTGAAGCAACTTTAAGCTCAACACCTTCAGCGTTGTACATAGAGTGGCCAACTTTAACGTCTTTTGCAGCAACCATAGTACCGTCACCAATTAGCATACCGTGGTGCTGAGTTACTTTAAGCTCGTTACCATCTTCGAAAGTGAATACGTAAAGAGCCGGAGTTTCAGGACCTTTAGTACGTGCTTTCATTTCAAATACTTCAGTAGACATGTTGCTTAGTGTTGCATCATCATTAAGCGCAACTAGGCTGTCTTCAGTACCTAAGTCTTTCGCGCGAATGTCTTGGATTTTGCCATCTTTAAGTACACGGATTAGTGTATCTTGCTCAAAACAACCACACTTACAAACTGCTGCGATATTATGGCTGAAAAAATCAATTACAGGGTAGAAGCCATTTGCTTTACCCCAATCACCAGCGCGCTGAGTGATTTTACCATTTTGAACAGCCCAGTCGATACGCATATGACAAGCGCTTGTACCAATCGGTTGGTAAACACAACGGCCAGCAATACCAGCGTCTACTTCTGCGCGGTTAGAGTAAGTAGCTAAATCCATTTGTGCGCTTGCTTGAAAAGCCAAGAAACTTGCAAATAGGCTTAGTAGAAATGTAAAGACTTTCATTTATTTATTCCTTTATGTTTAAGTTTATGGTTAAAGAATTATTGATGGTTTGCTTTTAGAGTTACATTGTTGAACGCTGCATAACCATAAGCTGAGATGTACCATGTACCAGCTTTAGGGTTATTGATTACACAAGACTCATTTGATGTGTCTGGATTCTCAGATGCGCAATCACTATCAAACGCCCAAGGCTCTGCACCATGTTTGATATATAAATCCGCATCACCAGAACCGCCACTTAATGTCACTTTTAAGCTAGTAGCACCTGCAGGCACTTCATAAGTGAATGCTTTAGTCTCGTTTTTACCGCCACTGATGACTTTTTCAAAACCACCGTCATCACCGCCTGCTTCTACATAAACAAGCTTATTAGGTGAGCCTTTTACGTCACTGATTTTGTTCTCAGACGCACCGCTAGAAAGCGCAGCAGTTACTTGAGTAGGTGAACTAGTTGGATTTTTTTCAAGGAAAAGTGCAGCAACACCAGCTACGTGAGGAGCGGCCATTGACGTACCACTAATGGTTCTTGTCGCAGAGTCTGAGCCAATCCAAGCAGATTTGATTGATGAACCAGGACCAAATACATCGATACATTTACCCCAGTTTGAGAAACCAGAACGTGCATCTGAAGAGGTTGATGAAGCAACTGTAACAGCGGCTGGTGTGCTTGCTGGAGAGCGAGTACATGCATCAGAGTTTTCGTTACCAGCGGCAACAACAAATGAAATGCCTTTGTTTACAGCGCTTGTCACAGCGTTATTTACCGCTTGTGATTTACCACCGCCAAGACTCATATTTGCAACAGATGGACCATTTGCATTGTTAGCAACCCAATCGATACCAGCGATAACACCTGCATAAGTACCAGAACCGCTACAGTTAAGTACTCGTACACCCACAAGTTTTACATTCTTAGCAACACCATAAGTAGCACCACCGATTGTACCAGCAACGTGTGTTCCATGACCGTTACAGTCTGCTGAATTACCATCGTTATCTACAAAATCGTAACCATTAACTGAACGACCACCAAACTCGTTATGGCTGTTCTGAATACCTGTATCGATTACGTAAGCAGTTACACCAGTGCCTTTGTTTGGTGCTTCAAACTTATTGTTTAGAGGAAGGTCTCTTTGGTCAATACGGTCTAAGCCCCAAACAGGGTTATTCTGAAGTGCTGAAAAACCAGATTTAGATTTGATAGGCGCCACTGTCACTATCGCGTTTTGCTCTACAAAATCTACATCAGGGTGAGATAATAACTTAAGTAGCTGCTTTGCATCAGCATTTACAGCAACACCTGAAATACTACTAGAATATTGACGCGTAACTTCAATGCCAATTTCAGTAGCAAGTGTATTTGTTAATTGTGTCGTGAATTGCGCTTTTACTTCATTGTCTGCCGACGCAATGCCTTGAGGTACTTTGTACACTACGATGTAGCTATCTTCAATCGCTTGAGTACCTGCTGAATTACTATAAAACTCTGCTGCTTGCACTGAAACAGCCGATCCCGCTAGCAAACCCATTGCTATGGGGGTGAGTTTCCATTTGTTCATAAATTATCCTTATTATGCTTGTAAGTGTTTTTATATCGAAACATCTCTCTAAGTAAGTGCGACAAAACTACAGCAAACATCAGTCATACACCCACTTACTCCTCAATGGATGCATATTAATATTTACATACAAGGAACCAAAAATAAACACCCAATACATCAAATTACAACAATTAAATTACATTTTATTAATTTAAAAGGGAAAATTATTTGTATTTGGAACAGTGGTGAAGTGCTTATGCTCAATTTTAGTCTTCTTGAAAAAATGAATAATATACTAAAATACCAAGTACAATTTCTTACCTAATGAATTGTGAACACGGCTGTATAATTACGCCCATCACATTCATAATTCGCAAGATAAGATACGATAAATCAGATAAATACGTTTTTTAAAAATATAAAGTTAATTTGTACTCACTAACTTTATATAACTTTATTATACGGCAAAAAACCAAATAAACGCTTGATAACCCAAATTGAAAAGGCAGTTTTTGCAACAATAATAAAAGAGCAAATAGCAAGATATTGAAATCTGCAGAATGATTAGAAAAGATTTAGTGACAATAACAAAATAAAAACAACCATCATGTATAACTCATTCTCGAATAATTAATTTAACCTCCATGTATTGCAGCCTCTAAAAATGCATAAAAATCACCCACGAACAAGCAAATCAAAAAATTAACACCAAATACACAAGTAAGCTCACTTTACATACAACAATTCCATGTTGCTTGCACACTTTATTGCTAGCTTAATGTCCGTAAAAACCGATGCAAAATATCATCTTAAAGCTTCACTCAGTAATGATAAAATTTAGAATGTAAGGATCAACTTCATGCGCAAAAATTTATCAAAGTTAACCAAAATAACGACCTTCGTGACGTTATCTTTAGGTTTTCATGCGTCCAGTTACGCCTGCACAGGCCTGGACAACAGTATTAATGTAACAACCAATACCATACATAACGGTATGATGACCTACCTGTCATTCACACTTACTAATAATCAGCATACTTTGCATGCTTTAGGTGGTGATAGCTTCGTTAAAATGACATATGGCAACACCTGTGAAATGTTCGATATCAGTAATTACAATGGTGTGCAGGTCAATTTGAGTAATCATGGAAATACATACAATGGTCAAAGCCTGCATACCCACCAGCTTATCTATGGCGGCAATGGCGATGATGTCATTAGGACGGGCAACAAAGTCGATTATGTCTACTCAGGTGCTGGTAATGACCAGTTATTCACCTTTGGCGATACAGATATCGTAGATGCAGGCAATGGTATAGATTGTGCTGAAGTAGGTACGGCAGGCTCTATCCCTCAGCGCCCTGAAAATCATGAATTATCGAGCTGTGCTAATTTCTCGACCATCATAAGTAAAACACAAAGCTGTACTGGCGGCGGCGCCTTATTCACCGATTACTATGTCAATGGTGTTTGGGGAATTCAGTCAAAGATCAACAGTGTGAGCTACACCTTTGAGCAGTATGGTGAATTGGTTTTTGTTAATGCAAAGCTTGGCAACTCAACAGCCTGCTCAACACCTAATACCTCAAATATTGACCTTATTTTTGCCAAATTGAGTAGTGGTAACGATACCTTGAATGCCTCAGCAGTTACTTACAACATGACGGTATACGGCCTTGAAGGTAAAGATAATATAACTACTGGCAGCGGCCATGATTGGGTATTTGGAGGCAGTAATAAAGATACCATACGCGGCGGTGCGGGCAATGATTGGCTCATGGGCGACTCACGTATTGAAACAGATAAACGCGGTGTTGTATTTACGCTTCCTTTAGGCAGCTCGGCAACCGCGCAAGACAAAATATATGGACAAGATGGTCACGACGTGATTTTTGGTAATGGTCATTCCGATCACCTTGAAGGTGGTAATGGCGATGACCTCGTTTTTGGTAATGCCGGTGATAAAGACCGCTTACATGGTAACAGTGGCGACGATATCTTAGTGGACTCTGGTGGTAACAAGTGGAAAAAGCGCGCAAAATTGTGGGGCGGAAGCGGTAACGATATCGTGTTATGTGAGGATGGTGACTGCGAGCTCTTTGGTGGTGGTAGCGCAGACTTTGTCGCAAGTTTCTCGCAATATAATCACGATGTTGGATTATATGGTGGTGATGGCGGCGATACGCTTTACAACCGTGGCGACCAATACCCTGAAGGCTCCGGTGGTGGTGGTAACGACCGATGCCATGGTCCGTGCGACCTGATAAGATCAGCTGGCTCTGGTATTGGTGGTGATAGCATTGAAGCCGCAGCTTATTATGCTGCAGGCGCTATGACCGCTGTATATGAGGGCGCGATTGATATGCGCAGTTTCAGTGGCAATCACAGTGATTTTAGTAAGCGCATCGCTGATTTAGTTGACCAAGCAGCGCTCGATTACTGGCAAAATAATCGTCACCACTCAATCTATGTCATTGAAGGTAGGAAGTAACTAACAGCCTTAACTTGGTAGCCACCTTTGCGCTACCAAGTTAGTGTAAATGAAATAACAGTTAACGGGCATTTACGTCACCGCTTCTAAATAAATTAAGTTCTTCATTGCTTCTTCATTAGTACTACCGCAAGTTTCCCTATCGGCTTTAAAATCACTGCATACTTGGGGGCGCTCTGGCTCACCAAAGATAGAACATAAATTATTGTCGTTTAAGTACTCACAACGAATATTAGCAGCCTTTCCCAAAGAGCTAATACTTGGTGCTATACAGCATGCACCACAGCCTAATCTACAGTCCATAATCAGCACCTTTTCAATTCAAAAGTGCCATTATACCCGTTGTACTGCCATCTGTATGTCATTTACACAAAATATACACCGCTTTTTGCAATTGTAAAAATGTAACAGGGTACGCAATGCTTTGTTACATATTGAGCTGATATCAAAACACCTTGAAATATCTATTGGCGTATTATTGATGGTAATTGATACGAACTTGATTAATACAAGCGTATCCAAATTGTCAATTCAGGAAGGAATTAACATCGTGGCTAGTAAAAAACAAATTATATTACCGGGTGTCGTCTTACTTGGCGGTATCGCAAGTGCAATCGCATTTGCGTCGATGAAAACGCCACCCGCTGAAAAAGAAAAAAAAATCATACACCCATTGGTTGAGGTAGCGCCTGTACAGGTTGCGCCTCTGGAAATGTCTGTAAGTTCTTACGGCATAGTAAAACCTAAGTACAGTACAAAATTGGTCGCGCAAGTAAGCGGCCAAATTATTGACCTCTCAGAGCAGTTTGTTAAAGGCGGGTTTGTTAAAAAAGGCGAGGTGTTAGCACGCATTGACCCCAATGATTATGAAGCTGCATTGATTGACGCGCAAGCCACGCTTGCTCAAGCGAGTTCCGCACTTGAGATTGAACAAGCACAAGCACATGTTGCGAAGACAGAATGGGAGCGCATTAAAAGCAATGCAAGTTCTACTATCCCTTCTGAGCTGTATTTAAGAAAACCACAACTTGCAGAGAAACTGGCCAGATTTAAAGCGGCACAAGCAAGTGTAAAGCGTGCGAAAAGAAACTTAGAGCGTACATATGTAAAGGCACCTTATGATGCGATCATTGAAAGTCGAGCGCTCAGTTTAGGCAGCGTAGTTAACCTTGGAAGCTCCGTTGGTGTATTAAATGCGATTTCTGTGGCAGAGGTTCGTCTACCCGTCGCAGATAGCGATCTACAACACCTGAAAAACAACGGAATTGACGCCAGTGTCACCTTGATGGCCAAAGTCGCCGGCCAAGATGTTGCTTGGCAAGGTAAGATAGTCCGTAGCGAGGGCGTTATTGATAACCGCAGTCGTATGACCTATCTCGTTGCACAAGTTGAACGCCCTTATGATAACAATCAAGCACCGCTGCGCTTTGGCGCCTATTTGAACGCACAAATCAAAGGCAAGTTATTAAACAACGCAGTAGAGATCCCACACCATCTTGTACGTGATGGTAAAGTCGCTATCTTAAACAAAGATCGTACTCTTTCATTTAAAACTTTAAATGTCGTCAGAGAATACGATGGTTTGGTAGTTGCTAACCAAGGTCTTGAATCAGGACAGAAATTAATTACCACCTCTTTAGAATTCCCAACCGAAGGCATGCAGTTGAGCTTAGACGATGGCCAAGCTGCAACACCTTCTAATGCCCTTGCATTAAAAGAGGAGTAATAGCGTATGGAAAGCCAAGAAAAAGGCATTATTGCGTGGTTTGCACGCAATCCAGTTGCGGCAAACCTGCTGATGATTTTCATTCTCGTCGGCGGTCTGCTCACAGCATTCACAATGCAAAAACAATTGTTCCCACAAAATACTAACTACTGGTTGAGCATCCAAGCCATCTACCCCGGTGCTGCACCTCAAGAAGTCGAAGAAGGGATCACGATAAAAGTAGAAGAATCAATGGAAGGCCTTGAAGGTATAAAACGATTGATCACCTACTCCAACAGGGGCTACTCACAAACTTGGATTGAAGTCGAACATCAGTACGACCCCAAAGATGTACTCGATGAAGTCAAAATGCAGGTTGACTCTATTTCAACCTTCCCCGCTGACATGGAGCGCCCTGTCATTCGCAATGAAAAGAATGAACAGGAAGTCATGCTCCTGACATTAAACGGGGACATGAGCTTCGAAGATCTCAAGCACCTTGGTAACAATTTGCATGACGAAATGCTTGCTTTACCGGGCGTAAATTTAGTTACGTTCAATGGTGGCCTGAATTATGAAATTGGCATAGAAGTTAGTCCGGATAAACTACGTGAGTATGGTCTAACATTTAGAAATATCGCGGATGCAGTACGTAACTACTCTGCTAATATGTCCGCAGGTCAAATCCGCTCTGATAATGGCTACATTTCAATGCGAGTTGAAAACCAAGCTTATCGCGGTCATGATTTTGAACAGCTTCCTTTGATCACATTAGAAGATGGTGCTCAAATTCGGTTAGGTGATGTTGCCACTATCTCAGATGGCTTTGAAGAAGGTCTGATGTACTCACTCTATAACGGTAGAAATTCACTGATCTATGAAGTTCGTGCGTCAAAAGATCAAGATATCACCAATGTTGCAGGGATCATCAAAAATTACCTAAATGAGAAAGAGGGTCAATTACCACAGGGCGTGAAACTAGAACCATTTTTAGATTTCACTTACTACCTTGAAGGCCGCCTCAATATGATGATTGAAAACATGGTCATCGGTGGCGTACTCGTCATGCTGATGTTGGCGCTGTTTTTAAGAATTAGGTTAGCGTTTTGGGTCATGATGGGTTTACCAGTATCGTTTTTGGGCGCATTTTTACTCATGCCTGCTGGCTCTATCGACATCACCATTAATCTAGCCTCTCTATTTGCCTTTATACTGGTACTCGGTATTGTGGTAGACGATGCCATTGTCGTCGGCGAATCAGCACATGCTGAAATAGAGAAACACGGTCACAGTTTAGATAACGTTGTCCGTGGTGTAAAACGAGTTGCAGTCCCTGCGACATTTGGTGTACTCACCACCATCGCCGCGTTTTTCCCACAAACATTATCTACCGGCCCAGAAGCGGCATTTTCCAAAGCCATTGGCGGTGTTATCATTCTTTGCTTAATTTTCTCTTTGATTGAATCAAAGCTTATCTTGCCCGCGCACCTAGCGGCAATGAAAGACAAGCCAAGCAACCCTAACAACCCATTCCACCGCCTGCGTGAAGCGCTAGACAACGGTCTAAAAAACTTCATCGAAAACACCTATAGACCTTCTATTGAAAAGTGCATTCATTATCGCTATACGGTGATCGTTGGCTTTATTTGTATTCTTATTGTCAGCGCGGGATTATTCGCTGGCGGATTTATTAAGTTTGTTGCCAACCCTAAAATCCCTCATGATTTTCCGAGCATTCAGGTTGAAATGAACTTGTCTTCTTCAGAATCGGCAACACTCGAAACCATCAAAAAACTCGAAACTATGCTTAATAAAGTAGAGCAGCAAATTGAGCAAGACTACGATCAAGTTATGGTTAAAAACTTCGCTATCAATATGAATGGCAGAACCAACGCGACTATCCGCGCTGTGCTGGTTGAGCCTCATTTACGCCCAATTGATACATTTGAACTCAGTGCCATGTGGCGCGAAAATATGCCACCGCTACCTGGTGTAAAAACTTTAAATATTCAAGACAGTATTTCTGACGGCGGTCGAGATGATGGCGATATCAGCTTCCGACTTGAAGGCAAAGACAAAGACACCCTAAAAGAGGTGGCTGAAAGATTAAAAGATAAGCTCAGAACCATTGAAGGCGTTGGTGATGTTAACGACTCTATGCAATCTGCTACTGATGAAATCCAATTGGAGCTAAAACCACTTGCCTACAGCATGGGACTTACGCTTGCTGACATTGCTTCGCAAGTAAACTTTAGTTATTACGGTATTGAAGCTCAGCGGATATTAAGAAATGGTGAAGAAATTAAAGTCATGATCCGTTACCCTGAAGCGCAGCGAGATGCCATCAGCGATATTCAAGACGTGCGTATTATCTCACCTGCTGGCGCAGAGATCCCCTTGATTGAAGTGGCTGACATCAAGCAAGTAGAAGGTGTAAGCCGTATACGTCGTGAAAACTCCAAGCGTACTGTCAGTGTGTGGGCATCCATAGATACTGACAAAGCCGAACCCTTTAAGATTGCAGAACAGATCAGTGAAGAATACCTACCTAGTTTATTAGAGAGCTACCCTGGGGTTTCAAGCAGTATTGCTGGTCGTATTCAAGAGGAAATGGACAGCGTTGCAGAGCAGTTTAGAGACTTCGCCATCTCTATGATGATCATATTCGCACTACTGGCAATCCCTCTGCGCTCTTATTCTCAGCCATTATTGATAATGTCGGTTATCCCATTTGGCGTGGTTGGAGCTGTATTTGGTCACCTAGTGTTGGGTATGACGATGAGCGGTTTGTCTATGTTTGGTATTATTGCTGTGGCTGGCGTTGTTGTGAATGACTCGCTGGTAATGGTCGATTTTGTCAATAAAGCCCGAGAGCAAGGTATGAGTATAAAAGAAGCTGTTGTTGAGGCTGGTTGTCGCCGCTTCAGGGCAATCCTTTTGACTTCTCTAACAACATTTATTGGTCTTGTGCCCATTATTATGGAAACCAGTTTACAAGCACAGATTGTCATCCCGATGGCTGTATCGTTGGCATTTGGCGTTCTATTTGCCACTGTCATCACATTACTGCTAATCCCATGTCAATACGTTATGTTAGAGGATATTAAACAACTCTCAAGAAAGGTACTACGCCGACAAAAAACCGAACAGCCTCAAGTTCCCTCTAACGTCAACTAACAGAAATACTTCACCTCCTGAAAGAGCCCAGCATAAAGCTGGGCTCATACACTTAATTACAAATACTATACAATCGCCAACCTTGATGTTCAGTTTTCATTCAATTAAATCCAACTATCTTTCATGTGGTTAAAAATAAACCACTACAAAAACAGCATATATTAAGGATTAAAAATGCGAAAACTACTCATAGCTCCACTAATCACATTACTCACAGCCTGCGGAGGCGGAAGTGACAATGATAGTTCAAATAGTACACTGACCCCTCGAGCAGACCAAAGTCAAAATCAACCTGTCAGTGAGAATAGCGCACCTACCGCTTTTATCACGGGTGAAACCATTGCGTTGTCCAAAGAAACCATAACGCTATCGACCCAGTTTGTTGATGCAGAGAGTGATGACTTAACAGTCAACTGGAAAAGCTCTCTAGCCGATGTTACGTTTAAGCAAAACTCACTCTCTGAGACAATCGTTTCCTTTCCTGCTGTGACTGAGAAAAAAAGCATAGTAATAACCTGTGAAGTATCAGACGGAGTCAATCAACCGGTAAGTAAAAACTTTAACATCACCCTTTACCCTGAAAGTATCGGGGCACACATCCAAATGGCTGATGAATATAAGTTTGAAGGCGGTAGTAATGTCAGCATCAATGTGCCCTTCGAAACAACATCCACGATTAAGTCGGTAACTTGGGACATTGAAGGCTTTGATCCTGACTATCAAGATGTGACTGAAGGCTTAGCAGATACACATGGCGACTCCTCGCTTAACCTTCAACTTCCCGCAGTCACCGAAGTCATAGAGTTCTTCGTGACCATCATTATCGAAACAAATAATGGTGCACACAAACAAACGGCAAAAATAAAAATTTCTCCAGCTGATGGGCCTGTCTTAAATGTTTCTCTTGCAAAAGGGTATGCAGTTTCTTCAACAGCACATTTGAGCATCGTGCCGACAATTGCAAATTCTGATGATATTATTGGTTATGCGTGGAGCTGGGCCCCTGACCCACAACCTACAAAGCCTTCATCTACAAAACGTGTTTATCAATTTTACGCACCGAATGTTGAGCAAGAAACTGACTTTGACGTGTCACTAGAAGTCACGATGAAAGGTAACATTACAAAAACAGCAACCACAAAAGTTAAAGTATCACCTATACCTGCTGATAATAAGCTTTCACTCTCTAGCTCTCACGCCCTTGCCGCTGCTGGTCAAACCGTAATTATTAAAAGTAACCTAGAAGATACCTCTGAGGTAGAGTCTGTAACTTGGGATATTGACGGTGGCTTTGATAAAAGCTTGCTAGTAGAAGCGCCCAATCAGCTTACAATAGAATTGCCAGAACCTGACGACCTTAAAAAGATTCATCATGTGCATTACGAAGTTAAATATAACACTGGCGTTACCAAAACCGCTAAGATCCCTCTAGTGTATCTCAGTACATCAGCTACGAGAGGAGAGATCCAACTCAAAGACAAATATCAAGAATTTGAGATCTACCCACAAAAAGAAGTCACAGCCAATTACACATTAGCCAGCAGTGTTAAGTTAGACAGTGTACGAGTAGTTGCGGCATTTGGCACATATACTTATGACAAGCTTGAATCTGAAAATCATGATAATAATCTCGCAATTACATTACTAGACAATGAAGTACCTTTAGCTGGTCGACGATTTTTCAAGGTCATTGCTAAGGCAGGATTAGCTGAAAAAGAATTTAATATCACGGCATGGGCATACGACTCTTTATTGCGAGCCTATTCTGGCATAGATGAAGTATTTATCACCGGTGACCGCATTTCTGTCTTCGGGCAATTGATCCATACTGACGGCAAAAGCGAGTATGCCCCAAACTGGTCTTCTGACACGGCAAGGTTTACATTTGAAAACCCACAAACGCTGGCAAACGAAGCAAACATTAATGAGCCTTTTCGTCCAAAAGCTGATACCGTCAAACTGAGATTAGTAAGCCAAGATGACAACAATAAAGCCACCTCTAGCGAGCTTCAAATCCGCTTCGTAGACAACATAACAATCGAAGGAGAGAAGTACAATTGCGAGGTGAAAGATCGTGTTTTGCAAAAATGTGTCAGTGAAAATGACCAATTGCTTTTTGAAAACCAGCCAGAGCAGTTAAAACAAGTAGTCGCTAGAGGAAACTATGTCTGCTTACTAGGCTATGATGGCAAAGTTCAATGTGATGGTGAAACCGAAAATCCTGTACTGGACGTGCCTAATTTAGAAAATATAGTTAGACTCAATACAGTCGGATTAGAAACCGTCTGTGGGCAAAGACAAGATGCAAGCTGGCAATGCTGGGGAACGCGTGCCACAAAGATTGAGAACTTGCTCGAACAGCCTGGCCAAGTACATCAGATTTTAAACCTAAATGAGCAAACTTGCCTAGTCCGAGACGGGAAGATGCAATGCTATCAAGATGAGAAAAAAACCTATGAAAGTGCGGGTAAATTTGTATCAACTCTACTCGAAAAAGACGGCCAAATTTGTTACAAGCCTAAAAGCTCATACTCCATAAGCTGCCCCATCAATAACTAAACTGTCTCACTCACCTCAGTCAGCTCTGAGGTGAGTGCAGGGTCATGCTTAATGACAAAAAACTATAAAAGTCCATCCCTTTATACTAAGTCGAAATTATAAACCAATCGAATTTCACTAGTCACCTTTACAAATGCCAAGAATAAAGACACACTAGAGTCAGTGTTTCGTTATTCTCTCGTATTATGAAATTATCTGCTTTACTTATCTTTGCTCTTTCGTTTTTGATAACAGCCTGTGACAATGAAGAGGCTGGTCGAGGTGACAAAGATACACCCGGTTATACCGCAACCATGTATTTTGACGCACTTTACAATAAAAAGGATATGAAAACGGCTCTAGACCTTGCCACACCTCGACTTGCGAGGATCATGCGCTCGTACGGCACGCCCTCACAATTCACTAGAAACCTAGTCAACATGCAATTCGACCATGTCACAATTGAGCTAGATATGACAAATAAGAGTTTGCGAGAGCAATATGGTAAAAATGCCAAAGTAAACCTTATTTTTACGGGACAATTGCACGGTGATCAAGTAGACGACATGCGCAGTGTGCAAATGGTTAAACGCAAGGGAAGCTGGTATGTAGATAAAATTAACCCAGACCCTTACGCACGATAAGATAATTAAGAGGCGCTCGAGACATCAACACTGAGCGCTTCATCACATACCTGTAACCACTCCTCTAGCAATTGCTTGTCCCCTTCAGAAATAATTCCAGCTTCACACGCTGCAACCAATTGCTCAGGCATAGATTTATCATACAGTTTTGCAGTCTGCTTTTTTTGCCACCTTAAAAAGTCGTGATACGCTGAAGTCACTTTTTTTGACAAACTCAGTGCTGACTCCAGCTTTTCCAATCCAAGCATGTTTGTACTGGGGCATAATGCGCTGATCCGCATCCGCGTAGTGTGGTTTTCATACACGCTTGCACATAACGCTTTAACCTGTTCATCAGACATCTCTCGAGAGCGAGTGCCAAAAGGGAAAAATATGCGCTTAGCGATGCTTCGAAGTCCCCTAGGTAAAAAGTTATCAATAAAGCTTTTCATCGCACTGCTATAGCTTGATAAATGATGAGACATCGCAACGTGAAGTAGCGGCAAATCACCACACTGATGCCCATCATCTTCAAACTTTTTCAATACACAAGATGCCAAATACAAATGACTTAGCATGTCCCCTAACCGAGCTGACTGCATTTCGCGATATTTGAGCTTTCCACCGAGCCTCAACATGGCAATGTCACTTAGCGATGACAATACTTGGCTATACCAAGTGAGTTTTTGATAGTAACGCGCCACATCACCACTTACAGGGCTACGTACAAAGCGCCCCACAGTTAGACCGTTTAACAGAGCTTTCACTGCATTTTTACCTGAATGCGCAATGTGCTCGACAAGTAATTTATCGAAAACCTTCAGCCCCTGCTCTGGATCTTTCATTTGCGCAGCTTCCATTTCTTGTAAAATAAAAGGATGGCAGCGACTTGCCCCTTGACCAAAAATCATCAAATTTCGTGTGAGTATATTGGCACCTTCTACAGTGATGCTAATTGGCATGCCTGCATAGTGATTGGCTAAGTAATTTAATGGGCCTTTTTGTATTGCTTTACCACCATGAATATCCATCGCATCATTGATGACCACCCTAGCTTGTTCTGTTAAATGATATTTAGCAATAGCTGTTATCACCGATGGCTTTTTCTTCAAATCCACCGCAAGCGCCGTATTCTCTCTTGCAGCTTCAATACTATAAGTTAACCCATAAATTCGAGCTGCTGTACTTTGAACACCTTCAAAATGACCTATCGGCTGCTTAAACTGATAACGTAGCTGGCTGTAAGCAGAAGTCGATTTTGCACATAACTGCGCAGTGCCTGCGCTCAAAGCAGGTAGTGAAATTCCCCGTCCAGCACTTAGGCAAGAAACGAGCATTCGCCACCCTTTCCCTACACCACTCTCCCCACCAATGACCCAATCAAGTGGGATAAAAACCTGCTTCCCAGAAGTTGTGCCATTCATAAACGCTAAGCCCATTGGATCATGGCGTTCTCCTTGTTTAACCCCATCATGTGAAGTTGGGATAAGCGCACAGGTAATACCACGCTCAACTTCATCGCCTAGCAGTTTATCTGGGTCGTATACTTTAAACGCCAAGCCCAGCACATCAGCCACAGGGGCAAGCGTGATATATCGCTTCGACCAAGTCACTTTTAAACCCAATACTTTTTCACCTTCATACACTTGGCGACACACGGTGGCATGATCTGTGATCCCTCCAGCGTCAGAACCAGCATGCAACGACGTCAATGCAAAGCAAGGTAATACTTCACCACTGGCCAATTTTGGTAACCATTGCGCCTGCTGTCCCTGTGTGCCAAAGTGCAGTAGTAATTCCGCAGGACCTAAGCTATTTGGCACCATCACGGTCACTGCAGCAGACAAACTACGCGTTGCGATCGTAGATACAATGACAGAATTAGCTTGTGCACTAAACTCCTTACCGCCAAAGCTTTTAGGAATAATCATTGAGAAAAAGCCTTTTTCACGCAGAAATTGCCAAATTTCCTTAGACAAATCACCTCGTGCCGTTATCTCAGTCTCATCAAGCATGGTCATTAATTCAGCTAACTCGTTATTTACAAAAGCTTGTTCTTCGTCTGATAAGCGAGGCTTGCCAGATTTGAGCCACATCCCCCAATCTGGCTTACCACTAAATAAACTGGCGTCCCACCACGTGTCTCCCGCTTTCATTGCTTCTCTCTCAGTGTCTGAGAGTTCAGGCAAAGCGCGTTTAAAGTAATTAAATGTCGGTTTTGAAATCCATTTTAGGCGTATATCTTTGACCGAAAATATAACCCAAACTGCAATAATTAATAATAAAATTAGCCACATGAGCGTTGTTCCCCAACTAAGTATCAAGATAAGTATGGATGAAAAACACACTAACTCAATAATTCACTCGCTTTGTTGATCTAGGAATAAATTTAACTACTTCGCTAAATATTTTAACGTCAAGTGTGACTGCAGATAATTGAGCACATTAGCAGACGCTGCTATCATCACCCCTCTCTATAACAAAAAGTGAAAACACAATGTCAGCAAAATTTAAACTCAGCCTAAGCGCAATCTTTGTCGCTGGGGCACTCTCACTGAGTGGCTGTAATTCAACAACAACGACTGAAAAGCTAACAGAAAAAGACGCTGAGGTATTTCTTGCAGAAGCTGAAAAGCAACTTCAAGATTTATCTGTAAGAAGTGGCAGAGCAGCATGGATCTACGCTAATTTTATTACTGAAGATACTGCCGCGCTATCAGCAGAAGTTGGCAGGGAATACACAGCTGCACTGGTTGCGCTTGCCAACGAAGCGGCTAAATTTGATGACCTAGAGTTAAATTACGACAACCGTCGAAAGCTTGATAAATTAAAGCTTAACTTAACACTTCCTGCGCCAAAAGATCCGCAAAAAACAGCAGAGCTTGCAAAGTTATCAGCCGAACTTGATGGCATCTACGGTAAAGGTAAGTACTGTAATAACGGTACTTGCATGAGCCTAGGTGATATGACAGCTAAAATGGCCACCAGCCGAAATTACGAAGAGTTGCTAGATATCTGGCAAGGCTGGCGCGAAGTATCAAAACCAATGCGTCCGCTTTACAAAGACCTTGTGTCATTAGCAAACGAAGGTGCTAATGAGTTAGGTTATGCTGACACTGGTGCAATGTGGCGAAGCAAATACGACATGCCAGCAGATGATTTTGCAAAGGAACTCGACCGTATTTGGGGTCAAGTTAAGCCGCTTTATAACTCTCTACATTGCCACGTGCGCGCAAAACTTGGCGAAAAATACGGTGAAGACAAAGTACCGCAAGATCAGCCTATTCCTGCGCACCTGTTAGGTAATATGTGGGCGCAGACTTGGGGTAACGTTTATGACTTAGTTGCGCCAGAAAACGCCGATCCAGGTTATGACTTGACCAAACTACTTGTAGAAAACGACTACGATGCGATTAAAATGACCAAAGGTGCTGAAAAGTTCTTTACTTCTATGGGCTTTGAACCATTGCCAGAGACTTTTTGGACACGTTCACTATTCTTAAAGCCGCAAGATCGTGATGTTCAATGTCACGCATCAGCTTGGAATTTGGATAATAAAGATGACCTGCGCATCAAAATGTGTATTCAGCAAACCGGTGAAGAGTTCTCTGTTATTCACCATGAGTTAGGCCATAACTTCTATCAGCGCGCATATAACAAGCTGCCTCTTTACTATCAAGAAAGTGCTAATGATGGTTTCCACGAAGCCATTGGTGACACCATCGCGCTATCAGTGACGCCAGGTTACCTGAAAGAAATCGGTCTACTTGAACAAGTACCTGATGAATCGAAAGACATTGGCCTATTGATGAAAATGGCGATGGATAAAGTCGCGTTCATTCCATTTGGTCTGCTCGTCGACCAGTGGCGCTGGAAAGTATACTCTGGTGAAATCAGCCCAGAGCAATACAACCAAGCTTGGTGGGAATTACGTGAAAAATACCAAGGTGTTAAAGCGCCGGTAACACGTACCGAGAACGACTTTGACCCAGGTGCAAAATATCACGTACCTGGCAATGTGCCATACACTCGCTATTTCTTAGCACATATCTTGCAGTTTGAATTCCACAAGTCTCTGTGTGAAATTGCTGGTAGCAAAGAAGCAATCCATCGCTGCTCTGTATACAACTCTAAAGAAGCTGGTGAGCGCTTGAATACCATGCTTGAAATGGGTAGCAGCCGCCCTTGGCAAGAAGCCCTAGAAACAGTAACAGGTAATCAGCAAATGGATGCGACTGCAATTTTAGACTACTTCGCACCATTACAAGCTTACCTTGACGAGCAAAACAAAGGCCGTCAGTGTGGCTGGTAATAATTAACTAAAATTCAATAGCGCAGCGCCTTGCTGCGCTATTTGTTTCAAGCGCCATATTCTGCAACACTTTTTTGCTTCCTCCTCTTCTTAATTCGAGCTAATGTATTGATCTGAATGAGGAGACCTTATGAATTTTCAACGCACTTGGCTATTTGGCCAATTTGAACTTACACGTTTATTTGCCACCAAACGAGGCTGGCTCGCCATTGCCGCATTTTTTCTTGTCTGGCTTATGGTATTGCGCTACCCCATCTACAATGCAGTCCCTTTCATCAGCAGCTATGAGTTTTCAGACATTGTCGGGCAAGTCGCTGGCACTGTCGGATTGTCAGCTTTGATATCTTGGTCTGAAGCAGAGCTTGCGATGTTTTGGCTGATCGGTCTATTTACCTTCCCTATGTTCACAGTATTTGTCACAGCAGATCAAACCGTCGAAGATAGAAATAGAGGTACTTTAAGGTTTTTAACCATGCGCAGCACACGACTTGAAATATTACTTGGTCGATTTGCAGGACAAGTGATGATCTTGGCGTCACTTATCGCCCTAGTCACCGTTGCAACGCTTGCCATGATGCTTTATCGGGATGCCAGCTTACTAGCATCCGCTTTGCCCAAATCTATCGCAATTTGGGGCAAGCTGCTGCTCACCTGCTTACCTTTTATCGCGCTGATGAGCTTACTGAATCTGATCACTAACTCAGCAAGAATGAGTATTGTTTTTTCCATTTTATTTTTTACCATCGTGGCGTCAGTGATCAGCTATCTCGGTGTGCAATACCCTATGCTTGATTGGTTAAATTATTTTATCCCGGGACATCAAGTTACAGAGCTGACCGGTTGGCGAAATACCCCCGCATCTGCTTATCTGCTCCCAGCATGCCAAACACTGGTATTGCTTGGTATTGGACATGTTTTATTAAAAGGGAGAGATCTATGAGCGCAGTAATTGAAGTAAGCTCTTTGAGCAAAACGTTTGGTACAAAACAAGCACTGAATAATGTTGCTTTTACGATAAAAAAAGGCAGTACAGTCGCGTTAGTTGGCCCAAATGGGGCGGGTAAAACAACATTGTTCAGCATCATATGCGGATACTTAAAACCATCTAACGGGTCAATTAATGTACTTGGTCACAACCCCGGCGATGCTAATTTGTTTGGCAAAATCTCCGCGCTGCCTCAAGATGCGCAGCTTGACCCCAAATTTTCAGTCGCAAAGCAACTAAGCTTCTTTGCTCAGTTACAAGGTATGTCGCGCAAAGCGGCAGAGACAGACACACAGCGCGTGTTAGAGTTAGTCGACTTAGTCCATGTTGCCAGCTCAAAAACGGGCGAGCTATCTCATGGCATGCGAAAGCGCGTGTGTATTGCACAGGCATTACTGGGCAGCCCGCAAATTGTATTGCTTGACGAGGCAACCGCCGGACTAGATCCGAAAAACGCCAAAGCAATTCGTACCCTGATTGCCTCTTTACAAGGTGATATGACGTTCATTTTGAGCTCACACGACCTCAGTGAACTCGAGCGACTCTGTGATACCGTGCTTTATCTGGAGCAAGGTCAACTCTCAAGCCATCAAAGCGATCTTTACCAAAGTGAGCAAGGCAGCTTTATTACTTTGCAAATGCTCAACCTAGATGGACCCATGAAAGACAAAATAGCAAAATTGAACGGTGTAAAAAAAATCAAACAAACCCAATCTGATGAGCTTGTCATTGAATATGCCAAGCAAGATGAGCCGTTTGATTTATCTTTACTCACCCTGATCCATGAAAACAGTTGGACTTACAAACAACTGGTCAATGGCAGAACGCTCGAAAATCAATTATTTGTTGATTAACAACATCATTAGACGTGCTATGGACCATGCTGTGTGTATTTACTTACAAATGAGACATATATGAAAACACTCAGGTTGGTCCGTCATGCAAAATCAAGCTGGAAAGACCCATCTCTTGACGACTTTGATAGACCACTCAAACCAAAAGGCATTGCACGAGCAAATAAACTAGCAGCGACACTTGGGTCATTGCCAGATACACAAATTGTGACAAGCCCAGCAAAACGCGCAATAGACACTGCCAAAATTTTACACCACGGCTTTGCACCCAAGAGTGACCTGCTGCGTTGCGATGCGCTCTATACCTTCGACCCAGAGTCACTAATAGACGCAATTATGCAGTGTGATGAATGTTTTAATGATATTTGCATTGTCGCCCATAACCCTGCTATCACGGCTGTGGCAAACCTCTTGGGCGCACCTAATCTCAATAATGTTGTGACGTGCGGATATGTTGAATTGAGTCTCAATGCATACAGTTGGGAACAGGCTACTACTAAAAAAATGAAGTATGTTAGACATCTATTCTTAGATTAAGACTTGACCACCCCGTTTTAGGAACTAATATCAGTGAGTAAACAATACGATAAGGAAAACTATGCAATTTATTCAATTAAGCAGCCAAAGCGCAGGACTTGCAGCGCTTTTTAATGAAATTGATACGTTAATGAATAGCCTCTATCCCGCAGAGGCCAACGATCTAATACCAATCGAAGAGGTGGATAACCCCAATACTTATCTCATCGGTCACTATGACGAAGAAGAGCTCGTCGCGTGCGGCAGCTACGTTGTTAAACAAGATCAATCAAGCTACGCGGAGTTAAAACGCATCTATGTCAAACCATCTCAACGTGGCAAGGGCATGGCGAAAGCGGTTATACAACACCTGCTCTCGCAAGCTAAAGCAAGTGGACTAAAACAAATCAAGCTAGAAACTGGCGATCAACAGCATGCAGCAATTAAGCTATATGAGGCGTTTGGATTCGAATTCTGCGATGCGTTTGGGCAATATCGTCAAGAGCCCTCTTCTGTATTCATGCAGCTTTCACTCGAAGGCTAATTACATAACTCAAAATACTTGCTATTAGCTGATGCACTATATCTAATAAACCATCACGGCAATGAAAAAAGTCTAAATAAACAATGAAAACAGCAATTGTCCTCGGCGCGACAGGTCTTATTGGTAAAAACCTTGTGCAACAACTTGCAGAACATCCCTCAATGAGTCACGTTACTGCTGTTACACGGCGACCTGTTGATTATCAATCGCCTAAGATCACAAACCACGTAGTGGACTTTGATAACCTGAGTCAATTCGCCTATATTTTTCGAGGTGATATGTTTTTCTCTTGTTTGGGCACCACCAAAAAACAAGCAGGCTCGATTGCAAAGCAAAGAACCGTCGACTTAGACTATCAGCTTCAAGTTGCTCAACTTGCAGCCCAAAACCAGATTAAGCATTATTTTTTGGTTTCTTCCAGTGGCGCCAATGCAAATAGCCGCAGTCCATACCTTCAAATGAAAGGTGAACTTGAGCAGCATGTGAAACTGCTGCACTTTGACACGGTCAACATCTTCCAACCTTCATTACTGGTTGGTCAGAGATCAGATACACGCATAGCGGAAACCATCGGAAATTATCTATTACCGACACTCTGTAAACTGCCTTGGCTGAAAAAATACCGTCCAATCTCTGGGCAACAAGTTGCGAAAAAAATGGTATCAGTGGCGATGGCAGAGCACAAAAAAACTCAAACCTATGCACTGGATGTATTATTCGATTGCTAGCAAGATTCAAAAATTAGACCTCATTCCCTCGCTTTTATAACAGAAATTAGAGGGAATGCATTGTTGCTGCAGGATCACAAAATATGGATTAAATTCGTTTGGCATATGCGCTGAGATACAACTTGATTTAAACTCAATTACGGCCAGCCTGCGTGGCGTAGCCCGCACATTCACACTGGAGCTCAACACCTTGAACACGTACACGCCATTTAAGCTTGGTGTCCGACTTTTTAGTATCAGCTTCAAATTTATGGGTAAGATTACGAGAACAGGCTGACTGCACTTGTGCAGACGCTTGGGATTTTGAAATAGACAACGGATACCCCAATTCGACACACGCGCCCATTACGAATTTTTGCTCATCATGCATCACATTGTAAATGCCATTCGATATACTGGACTTTGGCACACTCTGTACTTCGCTCCCAGTGCTTTGTAAGTTCTGATTGCCCTCACATCCAGTCAGTATAAAAGTGGCTATGATTAGGGTAGACCCCGTTAATACATTCAGTCTGTCCTTGATTAGCATATTAAATTCTCTCATTTTAGAGCTGCGTGACTTAGATATTATTGTAGAACCCTCGCACTGTTGTGCCGTTAAATTTCTTCATCTACCGCAATATTTCCTTTAAAAGGGACTTGTTAACATGCAAATCATTGGTTTCACTCCTTCTTAACCTTGCTGTATACTAGTCCCCAATCCCTCGTCAAGAATGCAAAAGTAGATCAATTTCCGAGAACAGCATGACCAATAACGCTTCAAATACCGCCCTTATACAAGAACTCAAGTCTATCGTTGGTAACAGCTTTGTACTAACCGATAACACTAAAAAGCAGCCATACACCAAAGGATTTCGTTTTGGTTCAGGCGAAGCATTAGCAGTAATAAGACCCGCTACTTTATTGGAAATTTGGCAAGCACTTAAAGCCTGTGTTGCCGCAGACGTTATTGTCATCATGCAGGCCGCCAATACTGGTCTGACTGGCGGCTCTACACCAGATGGTAAGGATTATGATCGCCCTATTGTCATCATCAGCACTATGCGCATTGATAGCATCCAGCTTATCGACAATGCCAAACAAATCGTTGGCCTAGCAGGTAGCACGTTATTTGGTCTAGAGGACACATTGGCACCACATGGTCGTGAACCGCATTCTGTGATCGGCTCATCATGCATTGGTGCATCCATTGTTGGCGGGATTTGTAATAACTCAGGCGGTGCATTAGTGCAAAGAGGCCCCGCATATACTGAGCTATCTTTATTCGCACAAATAGATGACCAAGGAAACTTATCACTGGTTAATAATCTCGGTATAAACCTTGGGAGTACGCCCGAGGAAATCCTGACTAATTTGCAAGAACAAAATTACACAGATGCCGATGTGCAATTCCCAGAGCTGCGCGCATCCGATGATGAATACCATGAGCGTGTAAGAGATGTTGATGCCGATACCCCTTCGAGATTCAATAATGATGGGCGTCGTCTTTATGAATCTTCAGGCTGCGCTGGTAAACTTGCCGTTTTTGCTGTGAGATTAGACACTTACCCTGTTCCTGATAAGCATCAAGTATTTTATGTGGGCACGAATGACCCTGCCGTTTTAGCGCAAATACGCCGTGACATTTTATCTAAGTTTGACAACTTACCGGTATCAGGGGAATACCTACATAGAGACTGTTATGACGCCTCCAAGAAATACGGTAAAGATACCTTTTTGGTAATCGACAAACTGGGTTCTAAATACATTCCAAAGATGTTTGGTATCAAACGCACCGTGGATCGCATTGCTGATAACTTTAAGTTTTTACCCAACAAGTTTTCAGACCGCATCATGCAATATTTAAGTTGCCTGTGGCCAAATCACTTGCCAAAGCGCATGGATGAATATCGTGACCGTTATGAACATCACTGGATTGTGGAAATGAGTAACGCTGGTGTTGCTGAAGCCAAAGCTTACTTTGATGAGTTTTTCAAAACCAATGAGGGGAGTTACTTTGAGTGTACCGAAGATGAAGGGGAAAAAGCCATTTTGCACCGCTTTGTCGCTGGTGGCGCGATTGGCCGAATGCAAACTATGAACAGCAAAGAGATGGGCGCAATCATGACCATTGATGTTGCCTTCCCTCGTAACGAACAAGATTGGTTTGAGCAATTACCTCCTGAAATTGATGAGCAAATTGCTGTAAAACTTTATTATGGCCATCTTTTCTGCCATGTTATGCATCAAAACTACATCATGAAGCCTGGTGTGGATGCAAAAGCTGTCAAAAATAAAATCTTAGAAACATTCGATAAACGCGGTGCTGAATATCCAGCAGAGCATAACGTAGGACACGAATATTTCGCCAAAGACGCATTAAAGTCTTTTTATAAAAAGCTTGACCCAACTAACTCATTTAACCCGGGGATCGGCAAAACCAGTAAGTGTAAACACTGGCATGAACCTGCTGATAAATAGTCTTTTTCGCTGCAATACTTAACAAGTATTGCAGCGCTTCACGCCATTTGCTCGCCACTGAGTTAAATGACCCTTTATTCGCGATGAATAAAAATATTTATATAATCTATTTGCAATATTTTTGATACACTATATCGCTATTAGAAATATTCAAGTTATTAGAATTATGAATCATACTTTCAAAGTCAGTGCACTAGCACTATGTGCACTACTTACCAGTGCCTGTAACGCAACGAACACAAACGAAAAACTAGATACAGGACTGCGTGTTGTCACTTGGAATATTGAGCACCTTGCTGCTGATAACAGCAAAGGCTGTAAACCAAGAACTGAGCAAGAGATCACCGCTTTACAACACTATGCAAAATCACTTGATGCTGATGTTATCGCTTTTCAAGAAGTGGGCTCTATCCAAGCACTAGAGACTGTTTTTGACAAGTCGCAGTGGCAGCTCATTTTATCTGACAGAAAAGACAGCCCAAGCTACACATGTCGTGGCAATGGGTTGACATCAACACAGCAAAAAGTCGCTTTTGCTGTGAAAAAGCCTCTAAGTGTTGAAAAAGTCGTTCATCATAAACAGTTTTCTGACATACAAATGGGTTTAAGAAGTGGCTTAGAAGTCCAAATTGGCTACCA
Organism: Pseudoalteromonas sp. MMG033; assembly: GCF_057197785.1. NCBI lineage: Bacteria > Pseudomonadati > Pseudomonadota > Gammaproteobacteria > Alteromonadales > Pseudoalteromonadaceae > Pseudoalteromonas > Pseudoalteromonas sp. MMG033. The sequence goes on along the minus strand of NZ_CM170070.1, from coordinate 3,300,952 downwards.
AGGTAAAACACTTGACCTGTTGAATGTGCACTTGAAAAGTGGCTGCTTCGTAGATGACTATCGTCGTTCAGACAAAAAGTCATGTAAATTATTAGCCAAGCAAGTGCCATTACTGGACAACTGGGTCGAAACAAAAAGCGCTGAACAAGCAAACTTCATCGTGCTTGGGGATTTTAACCACAGGTTAACCGCACCATATAACCGCGTGAGTCGTGACCTATACTACCCTAATGGGCTTGCAGACAAGGCGCCAAACGACTTGTCTAAAGCAACCTTCTTCAATGCCAACCAAATGCTAACAGGGTGTCACCCTTACTACCCTGCACCAATCGACCACATTTTGGTATCAAACACATTGAAGCAAAAGTATGTGCAAGGCAGTGTGAAGTTCCACTACTTTGATAATATGAAGCCAAAAGAAATGCTCAGTGACCACTGTGCACTGAGCATTGATTTAAACTAAGTTCAGTTTAATACTGGCGGACAATTCAATACTGCCCGCCTTTATTTTTCTAACTGTTCAATCACATTCAGTACTGACTTGAACAAACGTTTATTTGCCAGACCAATATGTTGATTTACAACTGCACCATAAGCACCAAAGCGCACCACAACCAATTGCTTTGATGGAATGATCACAACGTACTGACCGCGATGTCCACGAAGTGACACCGTATCTATTGGTAATTTAGGCAACCAAAAACTCATATCGTTGAGCCACAATTGACCACCATAATGTTTATCAACGCCATTGCTCATCATCACCTCTTTTAACCAAGCTTCAGAGACAACTTGTTCCCCCTGCCAACGGCCATTATCGATGAACAATTGACCTACTTTGAGCCAGTCATGGACGCTTAGAAACATTCTCGCACCGCCTCTGAGGTTACCTGCTTCATCAAACTCTGCGATTGCATTATTAATACCTAATGGCGCGAAAAAATGTTTTTGATATAAATTATTGAGTGACTGAATATCACCACCTGCTGCATCCATCAATGCGCGACTTAATAGCTGAGTTGTACCCGTGGCATATTCAAATTGACTCCCTGGCTGATAGGCTTTTGGCAATTGCGTAACATAATTAACCGAATCCCCAGTGTGATACCACATAGGCGCTAAGTCTTCATATCCATGAATATCCGGTGTTTCAGCCCATTTGACACCAGAACTCATATTCATGAGGTTTTTAACTGTCATAACGTGCTCACCAAAACGCAGTGGCTGCTCCAAAGTTAGCTTTCCTTGGTCGACCAATAGCCCTGTCATCAACCCAGTTAAGGTCTTAGCCATAGACCAACTTAGCATCCGTGATCCGCCATTATGAAACTCATCATACTGCTGTGCAACCAGCTGACCTTTGTGCATAACAGCGACCGCAAAGGTGTTATCACTCCAAGAGTAGTCTTTATGATTAGTTGCGAAAAACGTGTCTAGTGAAATATCAGGACGAAGCGCTTTATTAATTGGTGTACTGGGTGATGGCGCTGGAAAATCGAGATCCGCGGTTTGTGCATGCAGCTGTGCAGGTGATAAGTCATGAAGCAAAGTGCAACCTAAGCCTTCACGAAAGACAGATGTGCGAGTTAATGTCGACCCATCTATTTGAGTCGACAGAGATACTTGTTTAGCCGTGCTATCAATATCCAGTTGCAACTCGCCCTGCACCGCCCCAAGTGCCTCGGGGATAACGCGCTGCTTAATAAATTCAATTGGCTCTTCGGAGATAAAGTGTCTAGAGCATAGCTGGTTAGCACTGTAACCTAATAGTACATTAGGGTCTGAATTACAGCCGCTCAACAAGACAACCGATGCAATACTCCCCAGTAAAAAGTTTGTTTGTTTCATATTTATGCCTTTTATTATTCTTCGATGCTATGACGAATAACTGAACAATAAATACAAAACACATCTAGGCTAACTGATAGCACTGCCCTTTGAGAGGCTTAATTGCTCACGCTGAGATACACAATAAACCAACAACCCTAAGCCTAATACAACATTGGCAAGTGCTAGACCCCATACAATCCCAATAAAACCGGCCATATATGCCCCTAAAAATGCAAACGGGATCGACAAGCCAAATAACCTAATAATACTGACATTAAGTGCCGCCAGACTTCGACCTGTGGCATTGCAACAACTGACATACAACATGGCAGCCGCCAATGTAACATAAGACAAAGGCAAAACTGTCAGGGCCAGTTCAATTGAGCTACTGACAAATGTTTGTTTACAGAACCCCACACCCAATAAATCTGCTGCACTAAAAAGTATAACAGAGACAACAACCTGCCACAAAATACAGGCAAGAACTGATAACTTAATGCCACGCCTAACTCGTAACGACTTTTTCGCCTCCCAATTTTGACCAACAAAAATAGGTAAAGAAGTCGTGAGTACCATAGGCAATAGCAATGCTAGAGGCTCAAGACGCATCACAACACCATATGCTGCAACCGCATCACTGCCTTGTGAAGCGACAATCGCCATCAATACAGATTGTGCGATAGGTGTTAGTAATTGCATCGACGCGATAGGGACTAACAGGCGCGTTAAACAACGAAACCCTTGACGGCTTTGTACCGATAGTAAACTAACTTTGATTGAAATATTTTCTCTGACGACCAAAAGATATAAAGCCCAGATGCAACCAATCACTGCTGCAACCAAATGCGCTACCCCCAGCTTTTCTAAGCCAGTTAACGCCATATTAGATGTAGCCCAAGGAGAGAACAGCGCTGCACTTACCGCAATTTGGACCGATGAAAATAGAATCAACAATTGCGCTGCCGCGCGCATATTACCGAACGCCCGTAAAACCCCAAAAATGACCATAACAAGGAAAAAGAACACCACAGCACTCAAACGATACTGCATGTAGCTTTTAAGGGGTGCCCATATATCATCTCGTTGAGCAAAATCTGAAAAGCCGAGTAAATTCAATATTGGCAACAAGTTTAGCCAAATACACAACGCCAATATGGCACCGACAAGCACGGTAAAAATCAAGCTCACCGCAGCAAGCTCCTCAACTTGGCGTGCCTGTGTTAAACGCGTCGCGACAACGATGCCAAGCCCGATTGCAAAAGCAAACAAAGTCGCCTGAATAGGCAGTGTATAACTCATCGCAGTTAGCTCTTCCACGCCCAATCGAGATGCAAAATATAACTCAATTAAGTCTGCACTAAACAGCGCCAAAATAGCGAAGAGCATAGGTATCGTTAATTGCTTTAGTACTGCGCTGGTTGACCCAGTTAATATCCAGCGCCTCTTTACAGCCCTTGCACGTTGCTTAGCGCAAGGTTGACTAGGTGCACTATTAAAATCCTGTGATTGAACACTTGCCATGTTGTGTGGCCAACTCCTTGCGTTTATTTTTCTTTGCAGAGTAATTATTTATGATTTGTATACTAAGCCTTTGTTCATCAGTCTATGTACACACAGTATGAAGACTTGTGGTTTCTTTCATAGTTCCCTAGAAAAATGTAGAACTCGACAAAACAGCGTGAAATTGAGACAAAGCTTCCACTCCAATAGACAAAATGACATTACAGACTTTTATCAGGCTCAAAAAAGCGTCATAATAATAACGGCAGCATCCGTTAAAGCAGTACCCTATGACCAATAAAACGTCAGAATCCAAAGAACAATCCCCCTCACCTTGCATTCGCAACTGTTGCTTAGATAGCCAAGATATTTGTATCGGATGCTTGAGAAGCATTGATGAAATTGTTGGTTGGAGCGGAAAAAGTGAAGATGAAAAGCAACAGATTCTGAACAGGTGTAAAATAAGAGAGCAACAAAGGCGCCAAGCCAAAACAATGAAAGGCATTTAGAGGCTTATATCTGCTCAGCCTCTCAAGCTCAGGAAAAAGTGAACCTTCATTAATATAAAAGTATAAACAATTTTATTATAGCTATTAATATCAACATTCAAGACCGAAAACAAAATTCAATGAAAAACAGAGTTAAAGAATAAACGAAATAGCACAATGCAATAAACAGCAAGCTCATCTCTAGTTTACTTTTAGCAACATGTCGGGATGTAAACTGAGAAAGCAGTGAAAGCACATTCTTCCTCTCTAAATTACAATTTAAAACCAGTCTACACGCAGGAATGATAATAATCGCAAAAAGAATAAGGATAGCAAATAGGGTTAAATGATACTCAAAGAAAGACTGCGCTTCTAATGATTTCATTTTCGTACACATATTACCTACTTCACACTTATACCAAGGCTATATAAATTAAAAGAAGAAACGGCATATTGACTCAAAATCAATCTGACTTTTCTTCTTTATCGCCTTCTTTCGGTTTGTCAGGCCTTTCATCCGGCAACCAGCCTGCCCCTCTGCCTCCCGAAATATACTTCAACAGAGCTTTTGGTATATTTGTGTCATTTTGCATTTACTACTCCAACCAATAAAAACGCTATAAAATAAAGTATAGATAGAGAAGTAAAATGTCAAACTGGCATTTTATTTATAATAAACAACGTAAAAAATATTTTTAAATAAGCAGGAGCAGTTATAAAAACAACAAATATTAATCAATTAGTTTATCGAGCTTAATAAAAAAGTCGTTGAACGTCGCTGACATATCTTCAGAATGCTCTTGGATTTGTTTCAGGTCGTCTTTGGCACTGTCTAGTGTTTCTCTAATAGTCTGCTCTTGCGCATCACTCACACCAAACGACATCATAGAGTCTTCTACATCAAAGATAAGCCGCTCAACTAACTCTTGGCATGCATTGTGGTAGTTTTTAAACACTTGCTCTATGTCTTCTAAGTCCCTGCTTGCTACCTGACTTAACTCTCTCAGCCCTTTGTTTTTAGCTTGAATTGCTTTGATGTTAGTTTCTAAACTTTTTAGCCTGGCATCAGCCCCCCTAACAACTAAAGCTAAAATATCATTAAAGCGTCCGTATTTTTCCTCATCATCAATCGGCATGTTTTTGATTAACAGCGAACAGTAGGCACTATTAAAAAAGCTACGCTTTTCAATATTAATAACAGTCTTGCTATCCCTGCCTTTTCGAAGTAATTCACTTTCTAGTGGGTTAATCGCTCCACAATTGCTAAAATCACGAAACTCACCTAATAACCCAAGCTGAACAGACGCGTGTAAGTGTAGGTTTTGACACGTTGCCAACATCGCATTCGATAAGTCCGAAAGTGTGTTACATTGATAAGAATTCTCTATAAACTCCAAACACAAGCCAAGCTCACTGCAGCTCGTAATGGCTGTCATGGTGACTTCTTCAGCCGCTTCACAGCTCACTTTCAAAGTGTCTATCTCACAGCTATATTTAACTAAGCGGTCGATACGAAAACTTAACTCTTCTACATCGAATGGCTTGGTAATGTAATCATCGCCACCCGCTTTAAACCCTTCTAATTTATCTTCAATGTCATCTTTGGAAGACACGAACAACACGGGCGTTTTTGCGTTTTGAGGCGCATCCCTAATGGCCTTACATACTTCATAACCATCCATGCCAGGCATCACCACATCCAATAAAATCGCATCATATTTTCGCTCACCAAATAAGGCTAACGCCTCTTCTCCGTTATAAGCCGAAAAATATTCATGAGATTCACCTAGCATTGTTTTCGCAATGTCATGGTTTACTTCATCATCATCGATTAACAAAATTGAGTACGACATACGCCCCCCAAAAACTAATCTCGATACTGCTGAGAAATATCAAAAAACAAATTTTCTTTTGCCAAAAACTCATCTAGCAATTCTGGATCAAAATGACTCGCTCGCCCTTCTCGCATAATTGCAATGGCCTTATCATGCTCCATCGCGTCTTTATAAACCCGTCGACTTATCAACGCATCATACACATCAGCTATGGCCATCATACGTGCGCTAAGTGGGATCTCTTCCCCTTTTAGCCCTTGCGGATAACCTGAGCCATCCCACTTCTCATGATGATAGTGAGAAATCTCTTTTGCTGTTTGTAAAAAGCTATCCGTTTGCCCCAACGCCGACTCAGCTGTTTCAATTGCATTACGGCCATACACGGTATGACTTTTCATTATTTCAAATTCATCAGCGGTCAGTTTTCCTGGCTTTAACAAAACATTATCCGGGATCCCCACCTTGCCAATGTCATGAAGTGGTGCTGATTTGTAAAAGTTATTGATTACTTCTGGTGTTAAGATTTCTTTGTACTTGTCTTTTTCACATAAAATCGTTGCAAGTAGTTTCACATAGAGTTGTGTACGACGAATATGATTACCGGTTTCCTGATCCCGTGTTTCTGCCAAGCTAGCCATGGCCTGTATCGTCACGTCCTGCAAACGTGACATTTGCTCAGTACGCTTTTGCACTTCTTCTTCCAAATAATCATTTTTGTTCTTTAAAATATCTTTAGACTCTTTATTTAATAAATGGGTATTGAGTCGGGCTAATAAGATAGGGGGACTGATGGGTTTATTAATGTAATCACACGCACCGAGCAAAAAGCCTTTCTCTTCATCTTCAACGCTGGTTTTTGCTGTCAGGAAAATAACTGGAATTTCTTGATGCACTTCATGGGATTTCAGGTACTTGATTACCTCATACCCGTTCATTTCTGGCATCACTACGTCAAGCAGAATAATATCAACATGGTTTTTCTCAACCACTGAAATCGCAGCTTCACCGCTTTTTACTGCCAAAACACGATACTTGTCTTTAATAATTTCAGTCATGAAAGCGAGGTTTTCCTTCACGTCGTCCACTACTAACACCGTTTTGAGCTGATCCATAGTTTCTTCTATATGTTTTGTTGCACAATTGTTCACCACACAAAAAATATAGGTCTATTATTACTGAAACGCCAAGCACGGACTGGATTAGATGAAAAGTTTACGAGTCAGCTTCTTTATCACCTTCTCAATAATGCTGTTGGTCAGTATTGGGATCGGGTTGATGTCTCATTATGTGCGCACCGAGGTTAATGCGCTATCTGACAAGCAAACACAGCTGTTTAAGCTTACCGAGTTATCCCATGAATTAAAGCTCAGCTCAGACAATCTCACAAACTTTGCCAGAGCTTACGCCGTCACTGGCAACGAAAAATGGCAAAAGCTATTTAGTTACACGCTGTTAGTGCGCGATGGAAAAGTCCATGCAGAAAACGCAAATACCTATGATTATTGGGATAGTCTAGCTGCGCCTCATTCAAGCATCCCTGAGTTTGTGAGAGTAAATGATGGCCACAATATCATAGAGCGTTTTCAACAACTCGGCGCACAAGACTTTGAATTACTGCAAATGCAAAATGCGCTTTCAACCTCTAATTCGCTGGTCAGTTTAGAGCGCCGTGCATTTAATGCAATTGAAGGCATACACAAAGACACTTATGGTAACTGGGTTAAAGATTCAGGCCCTGATTTAATCAGCGCTCAAAAAATTCTATTCAGTGACAATTACTTAGTAGAAAAGTCTAAGATTATGTCAGCCATTGGTGAGGCACATAGATCCATCACATCAAGATTAAATGCCGAGTTAGCAAGTCATCAAAATAGTTTAAATACTGCATATATGCTGAGGAATGTCTTTAACCTTATCCTGCTTATCAATATTGCCTTATCTTTTTACCTGCTTTGGAAGCTATACATCAACCCCGTTGCGTCAATCCAAAAGCAAGTGGTCAGTAATGTTGAGCAGGGTAATTACAATTTTACACTGGATGAGACCGTCAAAGGTGACCTTTCCGATTTATCTAAATCAATGAATAAGTTACTCAACGATTTGTCCGAGCAACTCGAATTCAACACCATCATGAAAGACTTTGGCTTGGCCCTTCGCGGAAAGAAAAATCCAAACGAGTTAGGTGAAGAATTACTGCAGTTTTTAGAACAGCGTTTATCTGTTCCCCTACTCGGTTTATATGTCTTTGAAGAACAAAAAGTCCTGACACGCGTTGCAGGCACGGGCTACAGCAGTAACTGCGCCAGAACTTACAGTAACTACGACTCTATCCATTTTCATGTTTTAAGTACGCAAAAACCCTATTCCATGAAGTTTGAGAAAGAGCAGTATGCAATTGAACTCAATGGCGAAAAGCTCTCTATCAGCGAGCTCTATTACTTTCCTTTAGTAGTAAGTAACGACAGCATTGGCTTACTTGAACTGGGTAGTCTCGTAGAGCTCACCGATCAAGATTACAAGTGGATAAAATCGGTGATAAATGACTTAGCAGTCAGTTTGCAGTTAACACAAAATATTGATTTACAGTCGAAAGCAGAAAAGCGCATCGTCGAGCAACTAGAGCTAAATAAAAAAATTCTCGATGCCATACCCAGTCCCATGTATTACAAAAATAGTTCTGGTAATTATTTGGGCGTAAACAGTGTGTTTCACCAATACTTCGGTACATTTGATGCCGATGTACTCGATGCCACGGCTGAAGATATTTTTAATTATGAAATTGCGCAAGTGTTCGAGCAATCTCACCAAGACCTTATTGATGGAAAGTCTAACCAACACTATGAAATAAAAATTGAAAACTCCGAAGGTGAGCCCCGAAATTTTATTGTCTATGAAGCTGTATTTACTAATGCAGAAAACCAGCTAGCTGGCGTTGTTGGTTTATTGCTTGATGTGACTGAACGCAAGCAAATGGAACTAGAACTCAGATTGGCGAAAGATAAAGCCGACGAAATGAGTACAGCCAAAGGCGAGTTTTTGGCGAACATGAGCCATGAAATTCGCACCCCTATGAATGCGATTATTGGTATGAGTCACTTAGCTTTAAGGACAGAGCTCACCAGCCAACAATCCGGTTATATCAACAAAATTGATCAGGCAGCTAAGAGCTTACTTGGCATCATCAACGATATTTTAGATTTTTCAAAAATCGAGTCTGGCAAGCTTGAAGTAGAAAATATTGATTTCTCGCTTCAAGAAGTCATGGATAATGTGGTCAATATCAATGTCATTCGAATGCAAGAAAAAGGCTTGGAAATGTTATTGGATATTGCTCCAGACGTTCCTATTAGTCTAGTCGGGGACCCGCTTAGACTCGGCCAGATCCTTATAAACTTATGCGGCAATGCAATTAAATTTACTGAGCAAGGAGAGATCACCATATCGGTCAGCACTGTCGCCCAAGAAAATGAGCAAACAACGTTAAAATTTACCGTCAAAGATACTGGGATAGGCATGTCTCAAGAGCAGCAAAACAAGTTGTTTAAGGCGTTTTCGCAAGCCGATGGCTCGATCACCCGAAAATATGGCGGAACCGGTTTAGGCTTAAGTATCTCTAAAAAATTAGTTGAGCTCATGGGCGGAGAAATTGGCGTAATTAGCGAAAAAGGTCAAGGATCGGAATTCTTTTTCACTGTACGCTGTGGCCTGCAATCCGCTAAATTGACCAATGTAATTTGCCCTGACAGCCAGCTCGCTGGTAAGCATGCATTAGTCGTTGACGACAATGAAAGCGCTCGTGCAATCTTGACAAACTTACTCAAAGCGATGAAGTTTCATGTGACTTGCGCTGCCAGTGGTTCTGGCGCCATCGAACTGGTGCAAGGCAGCCAATTTGACATCATTTTTATGGACTGGAAAATGCCAAATATGAGCGGCATAGACGCTATTTTGCATATTCGCTCCCTTGAACTACCAAAAGAACCAAAATACGTGCTTGTCACTGCCTACGGCACAGATATTGGTATGAACTCAGAAATCCATGATTTAATCGATGCCATTATATTGAAGCCCGTCAATGCATCTGTGCTACTTGACGCGATTATGGAGTCATTCAACCTCTCAGAGCAATCGACTAGCTCGAATAACACAGAGCAAATAAATCAAGTAGCACCGACTTTTGAGCAACAAAAAGTGCTACTCGTCGAAGACAATAGCACCAATCAAGAAATTGCGAACGAAATGCTGAGCTCTTTAAATCTCAATGTAGTTATTGCAGACAACGGTCAAATAGCTGTCGAGATGGTACAAAAACATACTTTTGACATTGTCCTTATGGATATTCAAATGCCTGTCATGGATGGCTATACAGCGACTAAGAAAATACGCGAGCTTAGTCAGTATAACGCACTTCCTATAGTCGCCATGACCGCCAATGTAATGAAGGAAGATTTACAAAAATGCGAAGCCGCTGGCATGAATGGGCATATAGGTAAGCCCATCAACTTTAATCAAATGGCTCAAACCCTCCACAGCCATTTGTATAAAACATCGAGCCCAACTGAACACCTGCCCCCTATTGCAGTGGATCCCCCCTGTGAAGTCAAAGACACAAACGCTAAAAAAGAGACTGAGCTTGAAGGTGTTGACATTCAGCGTGCAATAAAGCGCTTAGGCGGTAATGAAAAAGCGTTTTGGAGTATCATTAAAAAGTTTGCCAGAAATCAGATTGAAGAAACTATCAACCTAAATCAAGCACTCGTCATAGGTGATTTAGAGCATGCTGAGCGTATTGCACACTCGTTAAAAGGCGCCAGCGCAAACTTATGTATCGACAACCTATCAAAACAAGCATCTGACATTGAGCATGCGATTGCCAATCAGCAAAAAGTGGCCCCCCAATCCGTCGAAATACTGACAGACTACTTGAGAGGTTTACACAAACAATTAGGTGAGTTACATAATGAAGAGGCTCCACCGCCGCCCTCATCAAACGTGGTAAGCCTGACTATTACACGAGATGATTTCCTTGAATTAGAGGAGCTTCTGCTCAGTTGTGACACTCAGTCGATTGAAAAAGTGCATGAGCTCAAAGGGCATCATAAGATTGATGAATCAACGTCTGCACAGCTAATTGAGCTCATTGAAGATTTTGAATTCGACCAAGCCAGAGAAGTGATAGCAAAACTGTTAGAGCAATCAGCATAGCACCCGTAATGGTCTTGCGATTTTATTAAAATACCCATCGTTTTGGGGGTGTTTAAACTGATTTTATGCGCTTAATAAACGCAGGTTCATAGCTAGTTAGTTGGACTGCGGTACACGTTGTTGTGAATATCATGGCCTGCAAATTGAAAACTTATCTCGCCAATTTTTTCAAACCCTAATCGTTGATAAAACACGTTTGAATCATTCTCAACCCAAGTATATAGCCAGTATCTATCCCCATAGCGCTTTGACAGCTCATCTAGTAATTGTCTACCAATACCCTGCCCTTGAAATCCACTGTGAACATACAATTTTTCAACTTCAAACCCGTTATCTTGGCCTTGATGATGCGAGGTGAAGTTAATCAACAAAAACCCCAAAACCGCACTATCGCGTTCATAAACCAATAGTTTGTTGTCTTTATTGTTTATGATTTTCTTAAAATAATCTGGCGTAAACGTCGCCAGTGCAAACGCAGCATATTCATCTCTCATACCATCTGTTGTATAGGTTGTTAACCAAACCTGAAGTGCCAAAGCAGTTAGACATTGCGCATCTTGTGATCTTGCTTCTCTAATCATTTTGAATTCAATTTCACCTTTAAATTAACGGCATTAATACCACGTTAGTCATTAATTTTGATTGTCGAGTATGACAACCTCCCCTAAAAAGCCAGCTTCTTGAAGCGTCGCGTAGCTCAAAGCATTTGGTCCAGCATGCATGACGGAATCTTCACCATCTAATATCCCATTACGGTTACTGTCTTTGTTTAAAGCGCCTATGTGTGCAAATTGGCCATTTTTACGGTATCTAACTGCAATAAAATCACCTGGAGAGATATCTTTTCCCCACCTCAACCGAGTACTTTCACCGCTAAACGCTACTAACTTAGCCTTATGCCTCAAGTTGGTCACCAACCAAGCGACATTTCGGTCATATACTTTGCCATTGCGTTTGATTGCATTTGCCGCCATAAGTACATCCGCGCAATCGACACCCAAATAATGTTGGCTCTGATAAGGAACTGAGCCAAATATCGCTGGCACGTTAAAAAAGCTGCTTAAGAGACCTAGATAACCGTCACCTTGCGTAAAAGAAACCCTTAAAACCTGCTTATTCAGCCCTCGGTGATCATTATTGTCTAACCCCACACTCTTTAATTTACGCCCACCCTTATCAATCACTTCAACTTCAAACCAAAAACTCCCCGCCTCACTCTGATAATATGGTGAATTAAATACGTTATTGTGCTTTAGCCAAGAGGACGATACCGTTATATGTTGTTTATCATCAAACTGCTCAAGATGCTTTTTCTGATAATGTATTTCCCCAAAGCCAGACCATTGATAGGGCTGTGGCTCCCAAGGATGATTCGCATTTTTATAATACTGGCTTGTATCTGGAATAATTTGAAACCACTTAATCAGTGCCCCTTCAGGTGCTTCCACTCTAAGATCAACAACATCTCCCGAAGGCAGCATGACGGCATTTCTGTTTTGCCAATCTCGCTCGTTTTCTAATTTTGAATGTATTTCAACATGCGCACTGGCACTAAAACTAAGTAATAAACACAATAGGCCATGTATGAGTGTGTTTTGATTAAACAGGCACATTTATTACCCCCGACTTTTAACTGGTGTTAAATAACCATCAAACAGGTATGTTAACCACCGAATATCCTCTTCACCAAGGCATGCTTGATTATGTAGCTGAGGGGAATCTAGGATCTCTTGATAAACATGTGACAATGCTTCAACTGTCAGAAGTGCCCACTGATCTTTTTCCAATATGCCTAAGTTGCTGCCATAAAATGCTTCATCTAGTAGTGGATCATATTCTTGCTCAGACGTCTGCAGTGCCTTTTCAAGCCGTGATAACATAGGGTTAACTAGTTTTATCGTATCCCCTTCACTGAACTCCTCTAAGACTTTCTCTTGTGCGGACTGAATCTCTTTTTCTAAAGAGTTTTGCGAGTATTTTTCAGCGAGAGGGCGAATACCATGCCTATTCACTAACCCAGTAATACTGGGCAGCGCAGCTTTAGCAGCGATTGCAGCCCCCACAGCTGGATTTAAAAAGGCTGACAACCCACCAACAACAAACATGCCATAAGTTAATTTAGTATCTAGCGCATCAATATCATTGGCTAATTTATCCAGCTGACTCTCTTGGCCTGCTTTTTTAACTCTTACCAAAGACTCTGCCTGCTGAGACAAAATTTCCGATAACAAAGTTTCAGCATGTTCATTGGCAAAGTGAAAAACTCGACGTTTTGGTAAGGTGTTTATTTCAGGTATACAGGGAGGAAGGCTTCTTATGGTATGCAAAGCAACGCCATACTGGCCTTGCACAAATGGGATCACAAAATAATGTTTCTCATCAAACTCTTTAATTTTGAAGTGATTAGAAGATGAAATAAACCAAGGGCCTATTCCAGAATCTTTGAAAAGTATAAAGTGCTTGTTAATATGACGCTTGAGGTGTCCAACCCCCTGAGTCACTCGATGTAACTTGTCTAATAATAAGCTCTGCATTAAAACAACCTCCCTGTTGTAACATTACACTAAATACCTGCAGTGAACTATATCAAATAATTTAACTCCTTCATTGATTTTGTTGGCACAAACTCAGTGATATTATATTCAGCAATACCTGTTTTAAAAAACGGGTCTTCACTTAGGGCAAGTTCCAGTACTTCTTTGGAGGGTGAGGTGGCTAAAATAACGCCTCCGGTACGGGGTTCAGTAGGGCCAGACATTAAAAAAATACCATCGTCATAACATTGATCTAAATATTCAATATGTAAAGGTAAATACTTCTCGACTTCAGATAATCCAACGAGATAATTAAGCGTGACGATAAACATGAGAGTTCCTTTTTTATTATTTATTGGGCGCACTCATTGCGCTTCCCAAAAAGTTACTAGTACTTCAAAGTTAGTACCCAATTTGGTTCACTTTAATGTATCAATCGAAATGTCACCTGTATATAGCTACTTTACAATTACTTACAACTTATGAGATTTTGACACTAATGATAAGAGTCGAAAAGTCATGCGACAATTTGTCACATTATCAGCAGCAAATTTATTACATATAATCCTCGAATTATCCTTAATATGATAACAATAAAATGCTCAAACACCTGCTGCTATGGCATAAAAGGCTCGCATTATGTAGCCTAGTTCCTTTGATTATATGGGCGCTTTCAGGGCTGCTCCACCCTGCAATGTCACACTTTGCCAAAGCGCCAACAATAAAAAATAATCTGGTTGTTGCAGATATAAAAGATTTACAAAGTTACACAAATATCCAAGAGGCGCTGACACAAAATGGCATTGTCAGCTTTAGTCATGCAAGCCTTATAAAATACAAAGAACGCTATTTTTATCAGGTGCAGGAGCAATCTCTTAATGACTTGGAAGTGCATTACCTCCCTCTTGATAACACCCAACTTCCTCTTACTGACATTGAATATGCCAAATATCTGGCTCAAAACTGGAGCGGGCAAAGTATTCAAAGTACGCAAATCATTACACAATTTAGTACGGCTTATCCCGAAATAAATAGAATATTGCCGGTTTATCGCGTGCAACTTGATAATGGCAACAACTTATACATTGACACGCTTGGAAAGCGTATAGCCGCACATAACACGCCCCTTAGAGAATCCCTCTCGTATTGGTTTAAGCAATTACATACATGGCAATTTGCAGGGGATCGACATAGCCCCTGGAGACTTATTCCAATGTTATTCGTAAGCATCGCTTTATGTATTGTCGCTTTGTTTGGATTAGTCGCATACAGCCTGCTATGGTTCAAAGTTAAATCCAAAAGAAGATCTGCAAAGTCGTTGCACAGAGGTACTGGGTTAGTTCTTAGTTTATCCCTACTTGGTTTTGCCAGCAGTAGCACCCACATTTTAATTGATAAATTCTTCATACAGGAATTTAGAGCCTTAATACCAACAAACAGCATTGTCACGCGTGATATAAATCACGACCCCATAAACGCAATGCGCAGCGCCAATGGCGATAATTTTCAATTACTAAATATTAACGGTGAAGTAGTCAGCCAAATCGTTCAATTTGAAAAACAAAAGATGCGCTTTTCATACTGGCAATCACAAAAAACGCGATTCGACAACACAAGTGTTGCACGTTCTGTGTTGCTCGACCAACTAGAGATATCAGGACAAATTAATCATGAAAAGAAAGTGGATAAATTTGGACCAACGTATGGGTTTGTAAATAAGCGACTTCCTGTACAACAAATAAGCTTCGAGCATTCACCAGAGGTACTTTACAGTGTCGAGATCCATACAGGCTATATTGCTGCCATCAATGACAATTGGCAAAAAGCACGTAGTTGGCATTTTGGTTACCTGCACAAATATCACTTTTTAAACCCGCTTGGCAAAGGCATACGTGATAGCATCATTGCGTTGATCTGCCTTGGTCTCGTATTTGTTGCATTAACAGGTACATACATGTACGTTTCAAGATCACTTCGCCAGCGCCGAGCGAAACAGCAACGTAACTTAAAAAATAACGAATTATTAGAAAATAACTAAGGAACAAGCATAATGAAATCTGGCTTTTCTTATTCCCTCATTGCCGTCGCACTTTTACAAGCTGATATGCTATACGCTCAGCAACAAAGCGATGACATTGAAAAAATCATCGTTACAGCCAGCAGAACTGCAAAGGCAAATACTGATTTAGCCCTCAGTGTCGGCAGTGTATCAAGTGAAGTAATAAAAAACGACAACGCACAGCATGTGTCCGAGTCACTCGAAACCATCTCTGGTGTGTTGCTGAATCAACTATCCGGAGGACAAGGTCATAATGCCGCTATACGTATGCCGATTAATTTTGGAGGTTATACTCTCTATCTTCAAGATAACGTGCCTCTACAATCCGCGGCTTTTTATAATCACAATGCGCTTTGGTGGGCAAGCACAAACTCCTCACTCTCTCGTTTAGAAGTAGTGAAAGGTGCAGGAACCAGCCTGTATGGTTCAGGTGCTGTTGCCGCAACCGTCAATGTCATTTCTGCGCCAGTGAGTAACGAAAATGACAACCTTGCAATCACATTGGGTGAGCATGGTTATCAGAGATTAAGCGGCAGCGTAACGCATAACATATCAGATACTAATGGCATCAGAGTAAGCGCTGCACATCTAGATAATGATGGGTGGCGGGCTCATAGTAGCGTTAAAAAGTCGGAGTTTAATGTACTACATGAATTCCAAATAGATGATAAGCAAAGTATCAAAACAAGTTTAATTTCATCTACCCTAGACCAACAAATGTTAGATGCACTTGAAGAAGATGAACTTTTACAAGACCCAGCTCAAGCTGGTCTGCCTACTGAAGTTCTAGCTATCGACCCTCGCCGCACAACTGATTATGTTAGGCTAAGCTCAGAATACACATACGAAGACAATGACTTTTATGCCTCAGTGATCCCTTACCTTCGTTACCGCAACAACGACTACATAGCTACGTGGCAGCCAAATATGCCTAAAATTGAATCTAGTGTGAACTCAATTGGTCTACTTGCATTAACTAACTTCAGACATACTACTGATTTTGAAACAACCATTGGTATCGATCTGGAACGCTCTGAGGGAGATGCCTACTCCTATCAACCAACAACACGCACAACCACAGGATGGGCTGCGGCGACATACCCAGAAGGCCATGTTTTTTATGATGATGCAACGACCTTTGTTGGTATTTCGCCTTATATTCAGCACTTAGGTAAGATCACAGAGCGCCTAAATTACGCTGTTGGTTTGCGCTATGACCATAACAAATATGAGTTCAGTAATGCTGTTCCGGTCTATGATAATGATGGGTTTGGTAATCGCTCTATCGCCAGTCGCAATGATACATTTGAGCACCTGAGCCCTAAAGCCAGTTTAAATTATCAATTAAACACGCATTCTAGTATTTATACACGCTACGCCAATGCAATACGCATCCCCACGTTCTCAGAGCTGTATCATTTAAAAACGAAAGAAACGAGCGCGCAGCTAAGTTCATTAAATGAAGAAGTATCAGACACCTATGAAATTGGCTATAAAGCTAACTTTGACAAAGTTTCTGTTGAACTTGCTTACTACGTGATGGATGTGAAAGATGCCATTGTCACCGCATATGATGACTTTGGTTCAAGTCTTCGCGTTAATGCCGCTGAAGTGCAACATCAAGGGTTTGAATTTGGCACCACTTACACCCTTTCACCGGCTTGGTCTCTTGCGTTAGCTTACAGCCAGTCGAATCATAAGTTTGATCATTACATCCAAGATGAGGGGCGAATTGACTACAAAACGAAAAAAAGTAAAGAAGTCGATCTGTCTGGTAATAGCCTAGTAATGGCACCTGAATATGTGGCTAACTTCCGTTTAAACTACAACAGCCAAGCTATTTCTGGGTTAAACATCACTGCTGAAATAAAAAGCATCGGAGACTATTGGATGGACTCGGAAAACTCACAAGAATATAGCGGTTATACCATTGCAAACTTAAAAGCAAACTATCAAGTCAATGACGCGCTTAAAGTGCATGCTCGAGTCGCTAATATCACAGATAAAACATATGCCCTACAAGCTGAGATCCGCTATAACCGAGAGCGTATACAGCCTGGTAGCCCTCGTATGGCGTATATTGGCTTAGACTATTCTTTTTAAGATTTAAGGGATAAAGCATTAGCAAGCTAATTTGGTGTCCAGCTGAAATGCTGGACACTTTTTACTGAGCCTTTATGTGAACAGATACAGTATAAATAGATGACCATATTTAATAGTGATCACCCATAAGTTTAGTTTAATGGAAATCGTTATGAAATTGCTGTCCTTGCAGCATCGTATCAAGGAAGCCACTTTCCAACCATTTATCAAATACAAAGTCACCATATTCATCTTCATACCCAGACGTCTTCGTATATAGCAATTGTTTGCAGCCTACGTTATGCGTTTTTATCTTTGAGCGCTCTGCTTTTCCAATGGAATTCATTATTTCTAAAACATTAGGGGCATTATCCCTATGCGATAACTGGTTAAAAATACCGCTTCCAAGTGTGTCACCATTGTTATCAAGTAAAAATGTGTCATCGCGAACAACAACGAGTGCAGGAAACAATTCATGCGCTTTTAATAGGCTCACAACGCTTTGGTACACAGACTCTATTTGACAGACACCTGCATCGTGTCCGACTTGATATTCATACACCTCCTGCGCAGAAAACTTAGCATGTTCTGTATGGGTATAAGCTGTTGCTTTTATAAAGGTTAAACCCCGCCCTCGCTCAATGTGAACCATTAAAATATAAGCTTCTAAGGCGTCATGGTAGAATGTCTCAAGGTTTTGACCTAAGCGGCTTTGCTGTAACTTTTTTATTTCTCCTTTTTGAAATAAGCCTGACAATGATAACTCACGCAGTGAGGGGTGCGAGCACATATCCAAAAATACCTTTGGAAATATGTAACCTGGATTTCGTGTCAAATCACCCTCACATTGCAAAAAATATTGCGCTTCTTTCAGCTTTGGGAAATTTGAACTTAGTAAATTCTGCACAGAGTCAAGGCTTGGCTCGAGGCAGGCCTTACGTTTAAGGTCGTGCAAAACCTCAATATCTAAACATGTGAGATTATTTAACACTATTGGTTCATTTAACTTAAAGAATCCAGATATTTCTAAGTTAGACAAATTCGGCATTTTCTTCAGAAGCTTTGTCACATTTCCCACTGAGCCATTGGACCAAGTACCATTAAAAAGTAATTCCGTAGACCCTAACCACAGTACTTTTAACCTCGGATACCATCCTTTAGATAAAACCTCTGTAACCAAAGAATAATCCATTGGATCAACGTCACTGTTTTTTGGCGAATATTCTGCACTCGAAGTACCTACAAATAAACGCTGTACATCTTTTGAGAAAGAAGACTGAATATACGCCTCAAAAATATCTAAGTGATGTGCGCCCATTACAAATAAGAAACTACATAAGTCGTCATAAGTTGGTTTAGTTGATACATACCGACACGGTGGCAAAGGCTTTGCACCTAACCACCACTTTCTATGACCCTGTGCGCCCTCACTAAAGCCTTTATGTTCATCAGGAAATCTAAGCACCAAATCAAGAAAGGCCATATCCTGCTTTGCAACCAGCGGACTCTTAAAATAGAGCAAACGTTTAAGCATCACTTTTATACCAAAGATTTGCGCACTTACATTGGCTCTAACAGAATAACTTTGGAAAAGTTTCTCTAACATACTACATCCTTGTAAATGACTTCTTTTTTCAACTGTACTTCATACTGAAATATATATAAATATCGCAAAGTTAATATCGTGTTTGTTTACTCATAAAGATATAGCCTTACTATACTAAATATAATTTTTCACCTCTTTGCTTGATGGCTGATATATTCAAAAATTGTATCGAGCGCAATGTCATTACCATTAAAATAATCATCTGCATCTAATGTAATTGGCATGTCTGGCGCTATCCAAATACGGTGATCTTCTGCACTACTTTTTTGATGAAACTGCGATGAAATAATCCCTTTTTGACCACTATAAGGCAGCGTAAACCATCCAGCTTCTCCTATTGTATTGGGTCTTGTCCCCGAGGGTTCACCAACTATGATCGGATCGGTAACCTCTAATAATCGCACTAATAAATCATGGCCCGCAGAATAGGTATTACGCCCTGCTATAATAAAAAACTTTCCATCAGGGTTGAGCGCTTCAAATAGTACGGCTGTTTTAATCATCGGTGCTAGCAAAGAGCCATTTCCACCGCTGTTATGCCTCAAATCTAAAATAAAGTGCTTAACCTCTTTATTTAGCAATCGCTGCTGAAGGCGTATGTTAAAGTCTTTTAAACTTTCGTCTTGTGTATTTTGAACCTGATTAAATTGCACATAGAGACTTTGCTGTTTTAAAAACGCCTTGTCAAAATAAGCCGTTGTTACATTTTGTAGATATAAAGGAGTTAACTGTTTTTTGCCAAGCTGTGGTAGTTTTGGAAAGCCATTAAAGTTCATTTTTTGACTCTGTGGTTTAATGTCTATGACCCCTCCTTTTGAAGATAGCAAAGTGAGAGTTAAAGGGTCATGCTCATTAAACACGCCTAGTCCTTCTAACACAGGCAGTAGACTTAAATAATAAGGCCCCTGCCACAGGCGCTGCATAGTGTTGTCTTTGGCATTCACAGCATCTGTCATTTTAAGTACATCAACTGTGTCTAGACCATTAAACTTAATCACTTTATGGCCTATATACTGTTGATACTCATCGTTCGCTGCAACAATATAAAGTCCATCGCGAAACTGATAAAACTGCATGGGTAATTGAGTAAAGTTTCCTTTTTTGCCCCAGGCGGGCACAAAGAAGTTATGGCCATTGTTAACCATGGCTAGCAAACGCATAAATTCAAATACTATTTGGCTATCAGTTAAGCTTGGGATCTCGCTATAAATTGCTTCAACTTTAGCGTTAAATTCAATCTCAGTGACGCTGTGAAACGGGTTGGCATGCAACCGATTGATCTCAGCAACCAAGTAGGCTAGATCGTAGCGCCAACCTTCAACTGGGTTTTTAAATGAACGTGCTACACCAACAAGATCTTGATACCAGCTTTTTTGATGGAATTGTGCAAAGTGTTGATCTGCACCTTTAGTAAACAAACTGGTGCCAGCCAACTTAGGTTTATCATCCCAGCGGTGATTAAGTGCTTTAGTTAACCAATATTTTGTTTCAGCCTCTTCGTCTAACTGAGCGTACAGTCGTGCAATCGTCACCATTAGATCATTAGGGTTACTAGAATTACCTTTAATACCATGAACCCTTACACCTAAGGCCAGCGCTTGTTTAAATGAATGAATCGCTGCACGAAAATCTTGTAACTGTCTCTGCGCGATACCAAGTAAATACCATATCTCACCATCATTTTGATATTGTTCAGCTAATTTTAAAAGTAATGGTAATGCCTCCTTAAAATTGCCATCGCGTGTTAGACTCTTTGCCTGATTTCGCAACTTATAATACGCAATACTGTCGTGACTAAATTCAAGTGATGCATCAATCTTATGCGCATCATTACTCATGCTTAAAGTGGTTGTTTTTGTTGAGGCGGCAATTGCCGAGCCTATATTGAATAAGGATAATAAAAGAATACAAACAGTAAACAGGTGCATAACGTCTCCAAAGCACTTTATTAATGCACTTAATATTAACAAAGCATGTATCTAGTTCGTCTCAAATCAGGATTTAGGACTTTTTCAAAATAAATATAAACCCATGATATTTAAACTAATAATTTCAAAAGTGAATCTATGATTGATTTCATCATGATAAAACCCGTAAACCTTTTGCAATGCTTATTTATTTTTTTAGGTATATTCGGCACACTTTTATTGTGGGGCCAAAAGCGACTTCAAGGTGTGGTTGCATTACTACTCTACTACAGCGTATTGATGCTACTTAACCTACTAGAAGAGCTAAACATCACAAAGCCACTGTTTTTTATCACCCCAGCACTGACACTTTTACTTGGGCCAATTTTATATTTCATGAGCCGCCAGTTGGTAGGAATTTATTTTCAAGCTAATTGGCGAGTCGCATGTCATACTGTTCCAACTTTAATGGCTTTGCCTTTTACACACCACACCCAAGTTGTTATTGCTATTGCGACGATTAGCCAGCTAATTTACATCCACCAAAGTAAAAAATTACTTAACAAATATAATTGGTCAATTTTTAATACGCGTTCCGATGCTGAAAACCTTCAATTACGCTGGTTAAATTATACGCTCATTATGCTTGCGTTTATATTTATCATTGATCTTGTCAGACTAAATGTTCGCAGCCTGACTAGCGAAGTAATTTATTATCATTGGTATTTTATCGACCTTGCCTTAATTTTTTGTATTTTATGCTTTCTGGTATTAAGACTCTCGAGACAAAACCAACTAAATGGTCAAGCAGAACCTCCTGCGATTTCTGATACAGCCTATCTTAATGAAACCTCAGAAGAATTAAATAACACAGAGCTCGCTCAAAAATTGTTTGATGAAATCCACCAAGCTGTCATGGCGGACTCTCTGTATTTACAGGCAAAGTTAAGCGTCAATGATATATGTGCTCGCACCCAAATCAAAACCAAAGATATCTCGTGGGCAATCAATACAGCCACAAATAAAAACTTTAATGACTATGTCAATGAATTGAGAGTGAAAGAAGTGCAAAAACAATTATCAGCTCGAAGGTCATCGCAATATACTTTATTAGATATTGCCTTTAACGCCGGATTTAACTCTAAATCAGCGTTTAACTTGGCATTTAAACGATTTACCAACATGACTCCAAGTGCATATGCCAAGCTCTATAAAGTAGGGTGAAATCACGAATTGTAACTCCAGTTATGTCACCTATCTTATCGCTGTGATAATTCCTAGTAATGATAATGGGAAGGTTGTCAGGATCCCCGGGGGATCCTGACAACGATTTTCAAGATATGTCACCTGCATCTTCAATAGATTCACCTAATTCAACAAATGCTTCGTCTAGTTCGTGCTTAACATCTGAATTTGTCACGTTAGAAGCTTCTTCTCTCATGTGTTTGTAGGCAACCTGCAACCCTAAGTTGGTGATTATTGCTATGCACGTTTCAGTATTATCAATGCAGTCCATATCCCAACACGAAATAATTACTTCACTTATTGATAATCGCAATTCATTAGTGATCAATGCATAATTGTTAACTTGGCGTGATGACAGTTCATATATCGCATCAAACAGGTTTCGGTCTGCTTCTAGTTTATATTTTTCTAAAAGCCCTTTGAGTTCCCCTTCAATTTCATGCTGAGGCATGAAGTCAGGAAGGCATTCGTAATATGATAAATCAATCATAACTTCACCTAATAACTGGTATATGAGTTCTGTTGGACTTTTGCTCTCTAGTCCATGAACCGTTACTCATTAAGAATTTTTTGCCAACTTGTATTTGCGCTGTCCAAACTCTTGCAGAGTTGGATCGAGGCATTGTCTTTCTAAGGCCTAAGTCAGGAGAGTGCCATTTTATACTCACTTTAGTATTACCAATTTTGAACCGGAATTTTTGTCCTGCTGGCACTCTATCTGTGGGCATAACAGAATTACGAAGATTGTCAGGAACATAAGTGCTGAGAACTGAAGCATCAATGGCACCATCTTTTACAAGCAAAGATAGTGAGCCCATTATCATATCTTTACTAGGAGTAAATTCACCATTTCTCAGATTGGCAATCATCATTACAGATGACGATACCATTCCTGCATTGGCAACAGATGATTGTGCTAACTCTGCCCCAGCAAGCTCAGATTCGGAAATAGGTATCTGAATAGAAGATTGGATGTTTTCAGTATCCTCTACTCCTAACCCTCCAGCCAGAGCTTGCGCTTGGCTATCAATGAAGGATTGCCCTAGCCCTTTGACATAGCCAATAACAGAGTCAAGGAACCCACCACCACCTTGATTGTTAGCATTATCCCCAACCTCGCTTTTCTTCGCAACCTCACTTTGCGACAACATATCCGTTATCGATTTCTCACTATTGATACTCGTATTTTGCTGTTGCGCACCATTCAAATTCGAGTAAGTCTCATGCATCGCATTGGTAACCACTTGATCTCCCATCATGCTTGCTTGTTTGCCAGCAGGTAGGTCATTCTCGCCGAATGTCGCACAAAATGGTTGATGCTTGCCTTTAATTGCTGTGCCGCAATATCCCGTTGGGTCTGTCCCCGCCAACGGGTTATTCATAATATACGAGTAAGGATTTATCGACTGCGAGTTACCGGGCGACTGTATCAAGAGATCTACACTCATAAACCGCCCAAGGTTGTAGTCGTACACCCGACCGTTCATATGAATGAGCGCTAGTTCTTCTAGATGTTCCTGGTCTGTGGATCCGCGCTTAGTCTTTGCAGATGCTATGTCCCCCAGCTTTGCGTTGAACTTTAAAGCAGCTGAAGCCGAGCGAGGCTTAGGAAATTCACCATAAACTCATATTACCCCCATTCCAATTGACATCACGTTCAAACTTTTGCCTGTTTCAAAATAGAAACAACCCTCCTAACATTCCAAAATATAGTTTTGATATGTGGTGCACTTGCATGTTGAATTTAGGGATATATTGATAAAAATTACACTTCTGAACTGTTTCAGTTTATGTGGGAGTTACAATTGTCATATCCCTGTGACCATGGCGTCCGATATTCTTGGCAGCTTTTATGATGCGTTCAATTTCTGATGGTGTCAGATACTCACGTTCACGAACATCTTTATATTTGCGGGTATTGGTAACTTTCGAGTTTTTGGTGCTTGGGGTGGGTGTTCTATAATCTTCTAAGTTGCTGATATTTCTCATTCAGGTTCTCCGTAACTTTCCCGATTATACTCCAAAGTGGGAATGTTTTCAGCCTGGTAAATTGCTAGTAATGCTGGAGTTGGTGTGAAATTGTGATGATGGGTGAAAGCGGGGTGCCACCGATCGGAGATCGGTGGTTACATTAGAGTATAGGCTTAGTGGTGGTGATTTGGTGAAGTTGACGCTGTTTCAAAATGAGTCGTATCTACTCCACTATCACTTAACACACAACATATATCCTGAGAAATTATTATTCGAGAGTCAGAGCCGGGAACTGGAAACATTCCTCTGTTATGGGCTTTAGCTGGCTCAATACACGCTTTAACAACAAATCCACCTTCAGCATATATTGAATGAGATGCATCAAGTACATCAAGCTCCTTTAAGAATTGTGGTACGTAATAGTCAGTAACACTATGTGGTGTGGCTATAGATACTTTGTGCCAAACATAGTGCGACTTGTCCTCTATAACAGAATCTATTATGTCCTTCACTTTCTTCGAATACAAAGGCCAACCGAGGTCATTTGCCAGAATGTCACCAAGACCTTCTTTCTCTGCATTGAACAATACGTTGCAGGTGTTTTCTTGCAACTCATCAACAAAGTCAATGTCACATTTGTCTGAAATAGTTGCTACCACTGAATCATCAGGTGGTAGCACATAATAAAAACTCATCAATTTGTTATTTCCAACCGCTTTTTCTTAATAGCTCAGGGTTGCTAAGTACGGGCTGTTTAACGTACTTATCAAAGCCTGACAAGAATGTATCCACATTGCCCCTTGCTTCTTTATGGGAGCGCCTCATGCCATCCAGTACGAATTGATGATATGCGTTAGGATGTCGACCTAAATGCGGTAATGACTGCTTGTTCCACATGTCATCCAGCTTAAGGCCATACTTTTCTGCAATCTTTTCCATTGCAGGAGTAAAGGTTTTGCTTTTATTGGTTGCAAAATGGTGAATTTGCATAGGCAAGCTACGTAACGTTTGAGTTGCTGTTGCAGTAGCTTTGCCCGGAAGAATAGCCATTGCGTAACGCTCTGCACCAGCTTGTTCTTCGTAAGCCTCAATGTCAGCACTATCAATAGGGTCCGCATTCAAAGAAGGTATGGAGCTTATATCACCATAAACAATTCCAAACGTTAGACCATTGACTAAGGACTTTAAGAA
This sequence comes from Pseudoalteromonas sp. MMG033, assembly GCF_057197785.1. NCBI lineage: Bacteria > Pseudomonadati > Pseudomonadota > Gammaproteobacteria > Alteromonadales > Pseudoalteromonadaceae > Pseudoalteromonas > Pseudoalteromonas sp. MMG033. The sequence continues at coordinate 3,275,499 of NZ_CM170070.1, read as the reverse complement.
CCCTTTAGTTGGACTCCCAACGATAGGCTCGATAGTACCAGTTATCTCAGGTGAATAGCTTTGTCCTTGATTGGTACCATTATCCCCAACCTCGCTTTTCTTCGCAACCTCATTTTGCGACAACATATCCGTTATCGACTTCTCACTATTGATACTCGTATTTTGTTGTTGCGCACCATTCAAATTCGAGTAAGTCTCATGCATCGCATTTGCAACCACTTGATCTCCCATCATGCTTGCTTGTTTGCCAGCTGGTAGGTCATTCTCACCGAATGTCGCACAAAATGGTTGATGCTTGCCTTTAATTGCTGTGCCGCAATATCCCGTTGGGTCTGTCCCCGCCAACGGATTATTCATAATATACGAGTAGGGATTTATCGACTGCGAGTTACCGGGCGACTGTATCAAGGGATCTACACTCATAAACCGTCCAAGGTTATAATCGTACACCCGACCGTTCATATGAATGAGCGCTAGTTCTTCTAGATGTTCATGGTCTGTAAATCCGCGCTTAGTTTTTGCAGACGCTATGTCCCCCAGCTTTGCGGTGAACTTTAAAGCACCTGAAGCCGAGCGAGGCTTACCAAATGGGTCAAAATTACGCTCAGTAACCACATATCCATTAGCATTCGTAATAAGCCTTGCGCTCCCTAAACGGTCTTTATGCAAGTAACGAATATAAGGGCTTGCGCCAGATTTTGTCGAAACAACTGCTGTATCACCAATGTAGGCACGCGTTGTCGTTTTGTTTCCTTCCACCTCAATTTCATAATGCTTGCCTGCATAATATGTCGTGATGCCACTTTGCACTTGTTTAAAGCGCATATGGTCTGCACCATATGTGAATTCTGCAGTCACGCCATTTTTAACCAGCCGCGTAGGCTTATCCATCGCGTTATAAGATGCAGCGCTTAGTCCATCACCTCTGACCATATTTCCGCGGCCATCGTAGCTAAAGCCGACCCAACGTCCATTTTTATTAACTTGTTTGACGGCATTTGCTCCGCCACCACTGTGACCTGATAAACGTGTCGTATAGTTATACGTCGACGCATAATCAGATTTACTCGTGATGTTACCTACAGCATCATAATCGTAACGAATGGTGGTATAACCCTGGATTTGATTAGACTTTAATCGATGCAAGTGATCGTACTGATATGACTCCTCAAATTGATGCCGATTTGCTAAGCTACCTGACTCAACTGACATGCCTTTTAAGTTTCCAAACCCATCATAAGCCGTATATTGGATAGACAGTAAATTGGCGTTGTTTTTATGGGTGTAATGCTCAACCATTTGACCTGTTTGACGGCTATAATAGGTATTCGTTGTTAAGCCATTGCCCAAGGTTTGTGACTGAATAGCCCCAAACACATCACGTGCAGTCACCTGTTGGTATCGATAACCACTGGCCTTGTTCTTGGTTTCAATTTGATAGCCTTTATCATCATAGATATATTCTAAAGTCAGGTTGTTTGGATAACGCACACCTTTAACACGACCATAGTTTGCATCATAATATGTTTTAGTCGTAAAGCTTCTATTATCGTCACTCACAGTGTGCGAAATCGCACGACCAAGGCCATCATAACTATAAGTATGGGTAACGCCATTGCCTACTGAGCTCGTCAATTGACCATATGAGTGTGTATCAAAAATATAGTTTAAAGTGCCTTCACCTGATGCTGTTCTTTTTATAATACGGCCCAAGGTATCGAGGTTAAGGTTCACAGTTTTAGAGTTACTGCGAGCTTCTCGCTGCACTTCACCAAAGCCATTATTAACAAAATTTGTACTGCCTTGATTTGGGTCTACCACTCTGGTTTTATTACCAAACGCATCATATTTAGCCAAAATGTTATGTCCGTTAGCATCTTGGATCACAATAGGAAGCCCTTGACCATTGTATGCATATCGTGTGCTGCCTCCTAATGCATCAACGGTTTCTATTAATTGATTTTGGCCGTTATAAGTGCGGCTCATCTGACCTAGCTGAATGTTGTAACAGGACTCAGAAACATCGATGAAGGTTTTGAAGCCAGTATAAGTATATTCTGCGGTCATGGTGCCACTTGAAAAAGGGCCACACTGTTGGTCTGTCACTTTACGCTCTGGACGACCTAACGCATCATAATTTTCAAACTGCACACCGTACTTAGTTTGCTGCCATTTATAAGGCTGAGATTGAAATAGCGGATACCCTCGTGCGTTGAAAGTGGCGTCGGTAAATACCCAAACGTTATTCTGACCTAGAACCATTGTACGAATTGTACGCCCCAATTTATCAATAAACGCTACTTGCTCTGGCGCGCCGGCTGCCACAGTCCGAACCTGTTTAACAGCATCACTTGGGGCATAGGTACTCGCTGTTTGTACAGCAGTGTAAAGCGTCGGAGATCCCTCTACTTTTTGGCTATATGGTCGTAAATAACCGTCATATGTAAATTTTGTAGTGAGAAAGTCTCTTGAATTGACCTGTTTGTGAACCTCCTTTTTAAGGCCGGTTTTTGCGTCTGTAATAGTACGCACTCTATGTTGTTTAGCGTTAGTTACATCAAAAATATAATAGCCGCTAGAAGCTACGGATTGACCATTTAAGCTATAATTTATAGTCTGAACACGGCTTTGTTCAGTCCAAGCAGAATTATTATAAACGCGAGCCTTATTGGTGACTTTTATTGGCAGGCCATAGCTATTAAACTCGTACTCGGTCTGATGGCCAACGCCGCTGGAACCTCTTACGGTGACTGTTTTAGCTTTCCTTGCATTATTAAAGTTACTGAAATCTGTTGACGTATTAGTCGTGACGTCGAGCCCTTGCTCACTGCCCGAATATTGAGTGTATGGATCGTTACCACTTCGACCAGAAACAGCGTATTTAGTGACTACACTCTTGGTTAGCTTATTTATCCACCAATCATTTTCATTATTGTTAAACGTGTTCTCTGTGATTGTTTTGACCAAACCACTACTATCTTCAAGGGTCTGCTCAGATTTGGTGATGTTCCCGTATTTATCAATCGAGAATACCTTAGAGCGCTTTTCTACCAGCTTATCCTTTGTGGTTAAATCTCGTTTTACGTCATAACTTGAATTAGCATAAACACTATAAACGCCCGAAATAGTATGACTTGAATTATCTACCCAGGATATTGCAGACTGACTAATGGCCATGCTTTCAACCGGATTCAAAGCGTTACCATTTTTAGGGTATTCAGCTGAGGTAAACGTCGCTTTCCTCTTTAGCTTACCCGCATAAGGGAAGTGTTGACGAAAATCAGACTGAGTAACCAGTCCCTGTGTAATATCCGCTTCTATTATCGTTCTAAACCCTGAGAACCCTCTACCTTGATTATTAAATAAAGCACCGCGATACGCATACCTACGGACGAAATCCCCTCCCACGCCGTTGTCTTGCTTAAACTCGTTAACCACATACATGCTAGAGGTAAAGTTCTGGTAGCCTCGAGTATAAGTAGTGTCGCTCTTATATAATTGTTCAAGACCAGTGATACCCGTACTCACAGAAGACGAAAGCGGGCGATATTGCCATTCACTTTTTAACCCTTCCCCGTTGGTCACTGAACTCAGCAAATCCAATGGACGATAGCGACTACCATTAGTGCCTGATCCAGTGCCATAATTGCGGCTGATATTAATTTTACCTTTAGCATAACCAGTTGGTGTGCTATCTAAAAAACGGCAATTGGATCCACTCGCACCTCGCTCACATCCATAGTTAAACACAAGATCTGGTAAACCATCCCCCTGCGCATCAACCATAGCAGATTGGTAAATAGAGCCTATAAAATCTGTGCTTGAGCTAACAAAGCTATCGTTCTTTAACTCTAGTTTTGTGAATGAGTAAATACTACGGTCGTAGCTGCCTTCTATAGATTTTACTCTTCTATTACCACTGGGTACTGTTTCAGTATAAATTTGCTCACCACAAAATTCAGTTACGCTCTGACCTCTATATTGATAATGACTGACATTATGGCAGCCTTTTACAATTATGCTCGCTGGTACTAATAACTCTTCTTTGCCATCTGCATCAATATCAGATACTTTAATTGCGTCGCCATATTTAGGAATATGGGCACTGCGCAGACTCTCTGTATCCCCCTCCCCTCCAAAGCGCTCTTCAAAAATAAACTCTCTACTACTGATCCATTTCCCGGTATTTATCGCAGCACCAAATGTACCATTGCCAGTGCTATATCTCACAAATAGTCGACTGCCGTTAGTCCTTGGCTTATACCAACCAAACCAATCTTTTAAGCCATCACCATTTAAGTCTGCAAAACGATAAAAGCGAGCCCAAGCCCCTTCATGTCGGTCTAGATAATCATTTTCATCATCAAAGTTCACTGCTTTTGGGAATGAACTCAGTAAATTACCATCTGATGATATAAGCAAAATAGATGAAAGCCTGCCCTGCCCTTTATCATTAGAACCAAGGGATACACGGTAAAAGTCTGGAATACCATTACCGTCAAAATCACCACCCAGTGCATATGACTCAGAAGGCATCGTAGTATTAGTCCGTTTATTGACTGAAAATAGCTTTTGACTTCGGGCTGCCGAATATGGAGATGCAGAGTTACCGCTGTGATAATAAAAGTTTATTTCGTCAGCACTGTATGACGCCGTTTTTTCATAAATGACCAAATCAGGTAAACTATCGCCATTCATATCTCCGACGTGTAGAAAAGAAGACAAATGTGGTACCTCAATATTTGTGTTGATCTGTGTTGAAGTACCATTTGAATTACTGCGATAAATAACTAGTTTTTTCTTAGAACTTACTGAAGCCGCTTCAAAATCAAAGTCATCTGTTAGCCCATCTAAGTTATAGTCTGCAGTTTGTGAATTACAATTTACTTTTTCACCGCTAGTGCCTGAAAACTCACAGTCAGTCATCGGGTGCGTATTATTTGTTATATTCCCTTCTGCATTGATATAAAAGCCGGGCCAATCTCTTGCACCATCACCATTTCGATCGCCATTTGGTAATACTGCTGCGATACTTTTTCCTGCATTTATATTTACGAATGTGCCTCTCACTGTCATTGACTGATCGGCCCAATCAAATGTGGTTTTAGGCAAACAATAAGCCCCCGTTGAGCCATAACATAACTCAACAGAAGCGAGTAAATCGGAACCTGATGCCAAACTAACTTTGTAATCTAGAATGTAAGCGCGTGTTTGACTCTTCTCATGTTTTGTAATAATACGCTTTAAACGTTGCGTACTTTCGTATTTTACTCCGTGATGATATTTAGTAGTCGGATCGCCCACCTGCTCATATTCGAAGTGAATATTATGAATACCTGAATGAGAGCTACTATTTCCCGTATAATTTATTTTATCTAGTAGCTTTTCATTCTCACCATAAAGAACGTATTCATAGTGAATAAAGTTTTTACTCGTTGCATCACGTGTATAGTCAATCAGCCAAGAATATGGTCCCTTGTATTGATGATGAATATCGCAACTATTAGCTGACGTTCCAAAAGCACTGACATGGCCATTTTTATATTTAACACTAAAATAACTAGAATTTGAATTTAATGCACCCTGTTGCGTAACAAGTGCAAAACTGTCTATCTCAGTTCTATATTGAGCACCACTTTCACCATATCGCCCTCGAACGAGCACTAATTTTTGACCATTGAGGCATAACCTATCATCATTGTTATATAGCGGATTGCTGGTATACCCTTCTTGTGCATATGTTGCAGGACAGCGTGTAATGGCTGAGCCAGCAGACAATAACCAACCTTTACCTGCAATACCCCCTCCAGTTTGAGAAGAGTAAGTTAACGATACACTGGGTTGCATACCTGCACGCCCAGCCGTTAATTCAATAGGAATAGAATACGTTGCAGTGCCGCCGCTTACGCTCGCGCTGCCTTTAAGCGTGCCTACACTATCAACATTTGGCGCACTTGGGCTAACAAGAGATGCATTGACAGGTATTGATGTAGTTGCATCAGCATAGTCAGTTTCAAATATATTTTGGACTAAACTGCCTGCTGCGATTAACGAGCAACTTTGGCTATAACACAAAGCCACTCTGACTTGTGCAAAATCGTTAAACCTATCATCTAGCAATACGGATGTTTCAGTGGTGAATAGTAACGTTTCCCAGTGCCCGTTTTCATTTAAAACTTGAATGGCATACTTGTCAGCACTTAATTCAGAAGTCCAAGTAAGTACTCTGCCCCGACTATCTTCAGTAATTTGTGCATTATATTCACCAGACTCTATTGGCCGAGGCACCATTATTAAAGTTTTTCCTACACTGATAGGAATAAATAAACTTGCATGTGCTTTTGAGGCGACAACCGTCATTTGCAACAAGAAAAAGATAACTAGTATAAGAAATGATGTAGTTTTTTTGGGCTCGCTATTCAACGCGTCAAACTCCTTTTGTATATCCACAATACACCGAATGCAATTAGCACTCACTGACAGTAACTTTCCATTTACAGGGATACTACCTCAAAGTTGAGAGCAAAAAATCAACAAGAAACACAAATAAATAACAAAAATAATTTGTTAACATATTATTTCATATAGCCTAGCTCGAGTTATTATTTGCACCATTAATATATTTATAGCTAACGCTGTTTTATATATTCCACGTCTTTCGTTACTGCTAAGCTCAATAACCCTGTTTTGGTTAAATAACCCACATAAGACGGACTATTCTCAGCATAATAAATACTGTTTAATTAAGGTCAAAAAACAACCACAAAGAGTACCATCAAGAACGCCTACCTAAGCACAGTAACTCATAACGAAAACCACTATGAACTTAAAAGCAACTCAACAAATCCTTGCGACTATTACATAACAAAGTTAGTATATAACAAATTTGTTATGTACTAACTTTGAGTGCACTTATATGAAAGTTTTATTTTTATGCACAGAGAACTCAGCACGTTCTCTTATGGCTGAAGTGCTTCTTAAGCATCACGGTAAAGGCCAGTACGATGTGTACAGTGCTGGCACTAGCCCGAGCGGCGCAGATCCTCGTACTATCAAAGCCATTGAGCATTTTGGCTTAAATAGCCAAGGGTTAGTATCACAACATATAGATGAATTCGCCACGATGCACTTTGACTATGTGATAACCCTATGTGCTAGTGCAACTATGGAATGCGAAGGCCGAGTCAATGGCGTAAACTGTCTTGCCTGGGACATTGCCGAGCCTAAATCTCGCCAATGTGATAACCCTTTTGAAAAAACACTGCAGGAAATCAACGAAAAAATTCAGTCCCTGTTGATTGAAAGTACGACACAACAGCCTGCAACAATCCAGCCAACAGCCTTTTACAAATCATTGGCTGATGAAACACGTCTAAAAACCTTGCTGATTATTGCGGTAGAAAAAGAGGCTTGCGTGTGTGAGCTAATGACAGCACTGGATGAGTCGAGCCAGCCAAAAGTTTCTCGTCACCTCGCACAGCTGCGTAAAATTGGGATCTTATCTGATAGAAAGTACCATCAATGGGTTTTTTACTCGCTTAACCCGACATTGCCTGAATGGATGAAGCACATTATCACCTCTACAGTCATCAATGAACCTAGCTTTATCGAGCAAGAGTTAAATAGGCTCAATACCATGGGTGATCGCCCTACTCGTTTTGCAAACTTGTGTAAATAAGGCACTATTTTATGGGTATTTTTGAGCGTTATTTATCAGTTTGGGTTGCTGCCAGCATTGCCATCGGTGTTGGGCTTGGTGTGGTATATCCGCCTTTGTTTGAATTCATTGCCACCATGACTTATGCCAATGTCAATCTCGTGGTCGCGATTTTTATCTGGATAATGATTTATCCAATGATGGTGCAAATAGACTTCTCAACCATCAAAGAAGTCGGTAAAAACCCGCAGGGCCTCGTCCTGACTATCATCATAAATTGGTTAGTCAAACCATTTACCATGGCTGCTTTAGGCTGGTTATTTTTTGAAGGGCTCTTCGCAGATTTTGTCAGCCCAGAAACAGCGCAAGAATATATCGCAGGCATGATCCTGCTGGGTGTTGCCCCATGTACCGCCATGGTTTTTGTTTGGTCTCAGCTCACTAAGGGCGATGCAAACTATACGTTAGTGCAGGTGTCTGTGAACGATGTGATCATGATCTTTGCATTTGCACCAATAGCTGGGTTGCTGCTTGGTGTATCAGATATTCATGTTCCGTGGGATACACTGTTTATTTCTGTCGTGTTATACGTTTTACTGCCTTTAATGGCAGGTATATACACTCGCAAAAAACTCAATGCTTCAGGAAAAAATGAGGGGGCTATAGAAGCATTGCTGGCAAGATTAAAACCTTTTTCTGTAGTAGGTCTGTTGGCAACCGTTGTGCTTCTGTTTGGTTTTCAAGCCAATACCATCATCTCTAAGCCGATGAATATTGTTTTAATCGCAATTCCTTTGATCTTGCAAACTTATGGCATATTTTTCATCGCTTACTTCGCTGCACTCAAACTGAAACTTAAACACAACATCGCGGCTCCCGCTTGTCTTATTGGCACATCAAACTTTTTTGAGCTCGCAGTGGCTGTTGCAATATCATTATTTGGATTGCACTCAGGTGCTGCGCTTGCCACCGTAGTTGGTGTTTTAGTAGAAGTGCCTGTGATGTTGTCTTTGGTCGCTATCGTTAATAAAACCAAACATTGGTTTGACCCACAAACACACTAAGAGGCAATTATGCAAACTCACCCTTTTGATAAGCTGTCACTAGATAATGGTGCCACCTTTATTTTCACCCCTTGCCCTGGTACAAAAGATGTTGCCATCACTGAGTCTGTTGCTCAACTTAAAAGTGCTGGTACAGATGCAATTATTACACTGATGTATGACAGTGAGCTTCTTAAAAATAATGCACAGAGCTTAGCGCAAGTGTGCAAAGAGCAAAATGTAAAGTGGTTTCAATTCCCCCTTCCTGACGATGATGAACCTAATCAAGATTTTGTTAATGCATTTAATAACCACATCGAAGAAGTTTTTTCTATTCTTGAGAGTAAAGGCACAGTGGCGGTACATTGCAAAGGGGGCTCTGGCAGAACAGGACTGGTGATTGGCTTGTTAATGAAACGTCTAGGATACACACATTCAGACATCATCACGCAAGTGCAATCGATCAGGCCCAAAGCACTAAAACACCCAACTCAAGTGTCATTTTTTGAGCAATTTTAAACACATGTGCGGCATCAAAATATTTGCCAAAAATTAAAAAGCCAAGTAAGCGGTCAGCTTTACTTGGCTTGTCACGAGCATACTCAAAAATGAGTATGCTTACGTTGATTTTTACATGATGTAGTATTCTACGATGTCCGCTGTATAACTACCACTAAACTCCCACTTGTTGAATGCGCCTGTGAAGTTATAAACATGAGACCAACCGATATTAAGGATAGCTTCACTGTAGTCAGTACCAGAACCACCACAGCCTGATGTTTCTGTATGCCAGAAACGACCATACGGCGCAGGATTATTAGCCAGTGAGTCTGTTTGGTTAAGAGAAATACAAGACGCATTGAAAAGTGCATCTTTTGTTACAATACCAACCTTACCTGCACTATCAACAAACATGATGGCGTACGTCATGTTGTCTCTTACAGCTTGCCAGTTTGCATCAGTCATTACACCAAAACCGTCATGTCTAACCACATCAACAGCATCGACTGATTTTAATGATGTGTTATGCTTCGCAAATAAAGTCCAGCCGCCATACTCTTTTTCCATATTACAATATACTTTGAATGGCGCTGAATTAGGTGGAGTTATTGTATAGTAACCACTTGGTACCAGTCCCGCAGGGTCTTTCATCTGAATATTTAAACATGAGCTGCCTGTAGGTCCTTGTGCAAAATCATTTGCCAATCTAGGTGCGACTGTATCACGACCAAACGCAGTCACATCTTGTGCAAAAACATGTTTGCCAAACGTCAACACATTTACATGCTCTACAATGTGAGTAAGCTCACTATCTTTCGACTGCTCTTCTTGTAAGTACAATCCATGAGTCGCTTCAGTTGCTGCTGAATGGTCAAGCTTTATTTGATCAAGGGCGAAGTCGTTACCGCCGATTGTGCCAGTATTATTTGGCGCATAAATAGCTAGGTATGCAACCGTTTCTTGCGCAGGTAAGTTTGAAGCAGCTTCTTCACCTTGCTTTAAAGCCACAAAACCGTGCTGCGTCACTCCATGTACACGTGTTACATACGCTTTTGCATTGTCATTTGATTGACCTGTTAAGAAAATATGCGGTGTATGGTTAAACTTCGAAGAGAAGTTAATTTTATTTTCACCATTTCCTAATTTAAAGGTACCCACCTCAATGATTGTGCCATCAGCCAGAGTTTGACGGCCAGCAGGAAGTGATAGAATTGCTAAATCTTCAGTAGCGTGTGCACCGTCAAGATGAGGCCATTCTTGGAATTTAATTTCTACACCGCCAGCAGATTGCTGTAAGGCGATAATACCAGCGTCAGCTTCTTTGTCTGAAGGTACACTTGTAAATACTAGATTACCGTTTGTGTGATTTACAGCGCTCCAAGCATCGCTTGCAGACACTTCAGAGTACTCGTTAACAGCCATCGCGCTTGTGCACGCAAATAAAGAAAGCCATAGGGTATTTTTAAGCATCATCATCTCCTTTAAATGATACAGTTTATTAGTGACTCATGAACAAAAAATTATTTACTTATGATAAATAAGATAAAGACTACATATTTATTATTCTTAAACAAAACATTAGTTAAGCTCAATAGATACAAATCAAAACATTGATTTAGAACAACATATATTTTACTAGCCCAGTTCACGAGCAACGATAATACTCCTTCCAATTAAAAATAAAATAGTATTATTTTATTATTTTTAACAACCAAATTAATATATCAAACTTATCCCCTGCCATGTTCTCCTGACATAAAATAGGTTCAAGTTCTAAATATTTATGCTGACATCAAGGGCACTTGCAAAGCACTTTTTTAATTCTAAACTCACGTTGGCACCGCGATGGATAGTTCGTATATTTAACCCCAAAATATGAACTAACTGTGCTGAGATAAGCTCCTACTCAATCGAATCTCCTTTAATATTATCTTGTTTTCTAAAGCATTTAATGTAAGAAGAATGATTGAAACTATGATATGACGGTCTAAAAATACCTCGACTCATGCCCGGCAGTGACCCGACTCACCGCCAACATATTTAAAATCGCATATTTATCAGTTACTTTTGATAACTTTAAAAATACATAATTGTAACCAAATTTAAAATTTAGCGTCGTTTTTTTTGGTAAATTCCGCTAGCATAGCGGGCAATTTATAATAATTAGAAAAAGAGGAAGGTATGATCCAAGACGGTTTTGCATTTATCGCATTCTTAATGTTTGTCTCCAGCATCATAATATGGAGCGAAGACAAGTATAAAAATGGACCTTTTTTTAAGTATGTCCCCGCTGTCATTATTATCTATTTTTCCGCTATGGTTATGTCAACATTAGGTGTCTGGGAAATGACAGACTCTGTTAAACAAGCACGAGGCGAAGTTAAAACCGCCATCTTACCAGCCATGATATTTTTGATGTTACTCAGGGCTGACTTACGAGATATTGTTAAACTAGGCCCTAAATTACTAGGCACTTTTTTTGCTGCTACTTTAAGTATTGTGCTGGGCTTTATCGTCTCATTCGCCCTGTTCCAAAATTACTTAAATGATAATGCCGCACTGACTTTTGGTGCGTTAGCTGGTAGTTGGATTGGTGGTACACAGAATATGGTCGCCGTGCAACAATCGCTTGGTCTAAATGATGCGGGTATGGGGTATACACTACTCATAGACTCTATTGATTATGCGATGTGGATTATGTTCTTACTGACGTTAGTCCCTTTTGCTCACAAGTTTAATGCATGGACAAAAGCTGATACCAGCACACTGGACGAGTTGCAAAAAAAGCTCACTTTGTCCAATGACAAAATCAGAAAAGAAACGACATTCCCAGACATGATGTTACTGCTAGGCAGTGCTTTTGGCTTATCTGCGCTGGCCATCTACATTTCTGGTCTTTTACCTCACAATGCTGTACTGACAAGTACGACGTGGAGCATTATGATAGTGACTATTGTTGGCGTTATTTGCGCAATGACGCCGTTAGGTAAGTTACCTGGTTCACCTCAGCTGTCCAATGTGCTGCTTTATACTTTGGTTGGCCTTATCGCAGCAAATGCTGATTTTGCAGAGCTTACTCAGGCGCCTGCATACATTTTAGCTGGATTCGTTATTCTACTCATCCATGGTGTTATCCTCACCGTGATAGCGAAAATATTCAAACTTGATCTATTCACCTGCGGAATTGCATCCCTAGCCAACATTGGAGGCGTAGCATCCTCGCCTGTTCTCGCTGCGGCCTATAGCCAAACACTGGTTCCGGTTGCAATTTTAATGGCGCTAATGGGCGTAATTATTGGTACAGGTGCAGGTATTGGAGTAGCGATGCTATTGCAAGCGATGTAGTTAATTCGTAATAAACATGTATGGTGAGGTTATATTCTCACCATACCCTTTATTTATAAACATAAAAACAATAATCGTGTATAATAAACAATAAAACCGACCGCATTAATAAATAAAAGCAAACTATAGTCTAGTGGTAATAAACCTATAATCCCCACAAAACCCGTAACCTCGCCTGCTTTTCCAAAGAAAAATTAATTAAATTATAAACCGCTAATTTAAAAGGTTATTTTAAAAACTTGAAATTTACATTTGATTACTTATTGATCACAAATTTAAACAATGTTAAAACATAAACCGTAAAATATAAGTACATAAAAATAGACTAGCCCCCTTTATCAGAGTAAAAGCGCTTGGACCAGCTCAAATACATGAGAAAAAGCCATAAGTCTTACTTTTTTAAAAGGCGTTACAAAATAAATTCGTTATCAGCCATATTTTTTAATCAAGGAATCGACATGAAATTTAAAGGCAGATCTCTAAAAAACCGAATTGACACTAAGGTGAAGTCATTCATTTTATCAAGTGTTTTTTTACTGATATCTTCCAGTGCATATTCTGCTGTCACTTTAAATCAGTTCATTCAAATGAGCGAGCAATTTGACCCGACAAGCTCTGATTACTTTACCTGCTACCATCCTCGGTACCCAATGAGCTTTTCTGAGTATCTTAATGAGCTCATTGACATGGATAAAATTACGCCCCCTGTCGCGGATTGGGCAAAATCACAGGGATACTTCCCATATCTAGGATATTTTTTTGAGACATCAAGCTGGGAAGTCATGCTTTCATGCCGAGTCAGTTCTCAAAACTTTACCTCTCTCGATTAGCACGTTACATATAAAACCCGCATTTAAATTGGCAAATCAAAAGTGGCGGCGTTGCAAACCTGCTACTTACCTTTTATGACGATTTTTTGCCAATAAAACAGACAAGGTTGTATGCAATACATGTGTTCACAATTAGACATCATCAATAAACTCACACATAAAGGAAATCAGTATGTCGTTCAGTGCAATCGCATTAGTTAGCACACTCACATCATTTTCTTACCAAGCAAATGATGTGTTCACCATAGAGGCCTATGAAGAGCGTGCGCGATTAGACAGCCAAATAAGAAACCGTTGTACATCTGTTCCGGTGTCATATTCAGACGTGAAAGTTCGTATAAATTGGGCTTATAACCAAGGGCTGATAACAGAAAGAGCATCGTACTGGGGAAAAGCCTACGCGTATTACCCTGTTATAGATATGTTTTCACATCAAATAACCGCTATTTGTAAAGGGGGATAGGTGCCACTAGAGCACCTATATAAAAGCTATATATGAAAATACTATTGTTTATTACGGCTTTGGTAAGTTCTGCTTACTCATTTAATGCAAATGCTACCATGGATATTTGGACTTTTCAGCATCGTGCAAACATAGATGCCCAAATGCAAGGTCGCTGTATATATCAGACGCCTATCTACAATTATACCGCTCGCAATTACTGGGCATATCAAAACAGACTCATTACAGCAAGGGCAGCAGAATGGGGAAATACATTTGGTTTCTACCCAGTGATAGATATATTTACAGGCGAAATTGCAGCGGTTTGCTCCGCTGGTCGTAGCTAACTATTTCATCTCAACTCAACAAGCAATAAGGAAATAATAATGCGTATATTAACAGTCGCTTTTACTGGTTTTTTAACTTTAACCTCTTTTGACTCCTTTGCCGCCTTAAATATGCAACAGTACGAATTCAGAGCATTACAAGATGCCAAAATACCAGGACGCTGTGTTTATAGCCCCATTTCATATGACAATGTCAAACTCCGTATTGACTGGGCGCTTAACCAAGGTTTAATCACTGAGCGGGCTTCCTATTGGGGTAAAGCATATGGCTATTACCCTATTGTTGACATGTTTTCGAACCAAGTCGCTGCTATCTGCAAAGGCAAGCTACCTTAACATTCATCAAATACACACTAAGATAATCACTACATTTTATAAGGAAGTTATTATGAGCTTTAAAATAATTGCAGTTGCAAGTCTAATATCTACTCTTTCACTGATTTCGTTTAATTCCGATGCTGCGATGGATTTGGGACAGTACAAGAGATATGCAGAGTATCACCAAGGGCTTCCTCATCGAGGATGTATAGGCGGTATTCCGTTAACTTATCACGATGTTTTAATTCGAATTAATTACGCACTCAATCGGAACATCATAACTGAGCGAGCCGCAAATTGGGCAAAAGCCAATACATACTATCCAATTATCGATCCTTTCAGTTACAAGGTAACTCTGGTATGTAAATGGACCCCCTAAAACACCTAATCTATAAGTTACACGACATTACATATATCGCTTTCTTTATAAACCAAATCTTAAATTTAATTATAAAAAGGACATTATTATGAATATTAAAGTATTTACAATTGTAAGTGCTCTTTCTTTATTCTCATTTGAGTCTTTTGCAGCCATGGACTTAAGCACCTATCAACAAAAAGCCTACGCAGATAGCCAAGCACCTGGACGATGCATGGGCAACATTCACGGCCCACTTAACTGGCGAATGTACATTGATTATGCATTACAAAATGGGCTCATAACCACACGAGCTGCAAATTGGGGTAAAGCAACTGGCTACTATCCAGTCATTAATCCCTTTGAAAATCGTGTAACATTAATCTGCTCTGTTGGTAGACCATAAAGTCTAAAGGAATAAAATATGAAGTTAGCATCACTATTACTACTTACTATACTGTCAACAAACACATTTTCGGTGGCCGCCAACAGCGAAGTAAGCTCTATTATCACGTTAGACGAATATATAGAGAGAGCAATGTTAAATATAGGTAAAAGGTGTAGCATGGGCCCTAGACTTACAGTTGCTCAAGTAAGAGAACACAATTTATATGCTCAGAATTTAGGATTGATCACCGCTGAAGCGGCTCTTTGGGGAAGTAATAATGGTTTCTACCCTTTAATTGATTTATTCACAGAAAGAGAAATCGCTCTTGTCTGCAAAGCTTAAACAAGCCTCGTACATTTAAATAGTTACACCATATACTGTGAAATGACGAAAAAAGCTTTGATGCTGGATATAAAAAAGGCACTTATAAGGTGCCTTAAAACCGCACTTAATACGTATTGTTAATTATATCGTCTTAACTCGCATCTGAGCTATTTGACTTCAATACGTATTTGCGTATTTCCGTTATCAATTTCCCCTACGCCTTTTGAAGCAACCGCTTTGTGACCTGAACCCCTTACTTTTCTGATGTAAGTATAATTGCCGCCATCGGCATAAGTATTTTTGTATTGCCAATGACCATTCACACGTTGATATAGCTGTATATCACCACCGAAGTATGGTTGGTGGTTATTACCGTTAACTAAAATGCTGTGTACCGTCCAACCAAAACGGTTGGTTAAGTATGTTGCGCCAGAGTAATTATGATTGGTCGCAGTGATGGTATTTACTGCTACTTTATTTACAGATTGAATATCTAAATCTTTCACGTAACGTGACCCTTTAGTCGGATCAAAAGACGTACTTTCGGTAAATAAAACATGCACACCGCCCCCCGTCCCTGCTTCTTCAGCAACAATGTCTTTCACATAAATATATGTCCCTTTGGCTTCTGAGTCGTAAACCAAAGTCCGGGAGTCGTTTTCAGCAAGTGGCAAGGTGAGCCTTTCGCCTTTAATGTTGTACCAAGTGTTTGGGTTGAAAGTATAAGACTTAATCACATGAATGTTTGAGCGGCGATCTAGGTTGTAATTGGGGTGATAGTTATACGCTATATAAATTGCCCCATCATCATTAGTATCACTGACCGCATAATGACCACCTTCGGCTAATTTAAATTCATGACCATTATTATCAAACCACAGTGTCCGTACAGACTTTTTCCCTGCATATTCATACCGGGTGAATACCGCAAGACGGTTTAAAGCATTGTCTAAGTGTAACTGTGGGTATGACTGATTAAAGTCACCGTGATTGGGCAAGCCTTTAAGCTTTTGAAACTGAGTGCCATAAGGGGTTGTTGATTTGTAAAGGTGCCCGCTTCGATATTTGTGCCCAAGCCCACGCGAAGACAGTTGCACGTAAATATAACCGTTTTTATCAATATCGACCACCGCATTGGTATGTGGATCATTCCAATTGCTCTCTGTATGGACTTTTACTTTTTGATTGTAGTTTTTCACTACATAAGTGACTAAGTTGCCATTTTCGTTATTAGAAAACACTTCAAAGTGATTATTGTTTTTTTCAACCGCAACTGGGATATGTTTATGAGTATAAGTGCCTGTCGCACCACAATACTTGGGCACCCCATTGTATAACTGATTTGTTAAACAAAAATAGCTCGACTGATACCCACTATCATAAACATGAATATTTGAAGCCACACTTGTTGCCGATGACAGCAAAATCATAAAACCAACTGAATATTTCATAAAACCTCCTTTTTTGAAATTTTATATTTACACCTCCAATGTTAAAAAACAAATACAATTTATTAATTATTTCATGTTGAAACGAGAAAATTTAAATATCAAACATCACTATTTCAAAAAGCACATTAAAATTTGCGAGAGATTAACCGCCAAATAGTCACTTGTTGGAGACACTATACTTCATTATTAAAACGCTCAACGCACCTTATAATTTTACGCATCACATACCCAAAGTATGCACTCTAAACATATCGGAAAGTTGCTTTATAAAAATAAAAAGAGCCATCTCTGGCTCTTGTTGTACTTAACTTAATTATCAGCCACGATTATGTGGGCGGGCGTAATCTATAACAGGTCCATTGGGCACAACTTGCGTTGGATTGATCATTGTATGGCTGAAGTAGTAATGACGTTTAATGTGATAAAAATCAACTGTCTCAGCTACACCTGGGTATTGATATAATTCTCTGACGTAATTAGATAAATTTGGGTAGCTTTCAATTGTGCGCTTATTACACTTAAAGTGGCCAACATACACAGCATCAAATCTTATCAAGGTGGTAAATAAACGCCAGTCGGCTTCTGTTAATGTATCACCAACTAAGTATCTATTTTCGCTTAGAATATTTTCTACTTTATCTAGCGCATCAAATAGTTTGTCATACGCTTGATTATAAGCATCTTGGCTGGTGGCAAACCCTGTGCGATATACCCCGTTATTTATCGAGTCATAAACAAAATCATTGATGTCATCGATTTGAGTCTGTAAAGCACTTGGATAAAAATCTAATGTATTGCCTGTCAGCGTATCAAATGCAGTGTTAAACATGCGGATGATCTCAGATGACTCATTACTCACGATCCGCTGAGCTTGTTTGTCCCACAATACCGGCACCGTTACTCTACCACTGTAATCTGCTTTATTTTTGGTATAGATCTGATGCATAAAGTTGCTGTCAAATAATGCATCGCCTGTGCTACCAGTTGCTTTATCAAACGTCCAACCCTGTTCTAACATGTCAGGGCTCACCACAGATACATCAATATAGTCCTCTAACCCTTTAAGCTTTCTAAATATCAATGTGCGGTGCGCCCAAGGACAAGCGAGTGATACAAACAAGTGATAACGGCCTTTTTCTGCCTTAAAACCTGCTTCTCCACTTGGGCCAGCTTCGCCGTCAGGGGTAAGCCAATTTCGTAATTGCGCAGCCTCTCGTTTAAATTCACCATTACTTGATTTAGTATCGTACCACTTGTCTTGCCAATGTCCGTTAACCAATAAACCCATTTTTTTGCTCCTAACCTATGCTTAAATATGTATCTGCAACTGCTGACATAGCAGTTCAAAGTTTGGCCCAAATTTGGGCCACCGCCCTTTATGCTGATTTAGCCAACTTGTGGTCGATGCTAAAGCGACCTGCGCCAGTAGAGGCTAAGGCTAAAAAGCCGCCTGCCATGGCAATGCTTTTAAAGAACATAAAAAACTGCATTTGATCCGCAAGGTTATTGTGAAACACCAATGCACTCATTACACAGAATCCAGCAAAAGCCAATGCGGTTAACTGGGTTAATGCACCCGCTAAGATGAATAATCCACCAATCAGCTCAAACGCAATCACTAACGGTAGTAAAAACTCAGGTAAACCACCAGAGGCGAGATACTGAGCGTTGCCCTCAAAGTATTGGATTTTATTCATCCCTGCCAAAATAAAAATGGCAGATAAACCAACTCGACCTAGTAAGTTTGCGCCATTCGATAGATGGTCGTTATTAGAAACGATATTGAGTAAATTCATGATGTTCTCCAAAGCTGTAAATTTGTTTTGTTGGCATCTCTGCCGACTTGCTAACAAGTTTACTATCTAATTAGAGAAATAAAATTTGTAAAAATAGAGAGCTTCATTCTCTTAAAAAGAATGAAAGATATAGGGATAGACCTTAATACGTTAAGTAATTTAACTTAACATGCTGTTTAAAATATAAAAAGCGGCACAACGCCGCTTCTAAATAACCTCAACAATCGGCAAGTACCATTCGCTACTGTGCTTTAGGCGCGACTTTAAACGATTTGATATTACCTTCATTTTCAGAAGTAGTTGTAATATACGCGAGGTGAATGTCGCCCGCTTCTGCCGATAAAGTCACCTTTGCAATGGGTGTATCTGTGTTTGCGCCCTGACCTGCTTTAACCACAATCAGCTCATTTAGATCCGTTGATAGGTCAACAAATTCTGTCGCATCACCATATTCCAAGTTTTCAGCTAATTTTTTGTCACCCATATATACATCCACTTTGCCCATATCAGCAACGTAAGTATGGATAACAATCACACGATATTTACTCTGTGCAACTTCTGCATCGTCAATTTTTACTGCATCTAGTTGTGCAGCCTGTGCTGAATCGTTATCTAATCGACCATAGCTATAAACAACATAATCACCGTGCTCGGAAAATCTAAAACGCGTCGATGCAATTGCCACTTCTTTGGAGTTACCCTCTACAGCATAAAATGAAAATACATTGCCATCTGAGTCGTCTTGAACAAGTAACTTTTCGTCTGATTTAGCGCCGAACAACAAACCATTTTCATCTGATAAAGACATTTCTTCATGGCCTTTTTCAAACTCCCAATACACATCCATTTCACTGTTCACCAAGTTAATTGCACTGACATCAGCAGTGTAGGTGTCGTCATTGTTACACCCAGCTAAAACAGATACCGCAACAGATAAAACCAATCCAGTTATTAATTTCACAATACTCTCCTCAAAGTGGCGTTGTGGGAAGTATATTGCTCACGGTCAGTGCGAGTTGTTATTGAATGTTATTTTTCAATACTTTGATGTAGCTGAGGGTTACAGAAAGCATTAAAGCGTAACGATACCCTGCAAAAAAGACATAATTTAAGCACTGAGCTTACTGATAGGCTGACAAGAAAGAATGCGAGTATGCTGTTTAGCAAAATAGGCTTGGGTATGAGGCGCATCATAATGACGCTTTAAATCTGCTTCACAGTGCCACTCTTCCCACAAATAAAACACACCCGGCTCGTCATGAGCATGATAAATTTCAAAATAGATACAGCCAGGCTCATCGACTGTATGCGCTTTCAAAATATTCAGTTCAGCCGTAATTTCTGACATATTGCCGTGGTTTGCCATTAGCTTGGCAACAATGTAATAGCTCATAAGGTGTCCTTTTTAAATTGTATCAATAAAGAACAACTATCATAACTAGCATCATATACGTAAACTATACAAACAAATGCGAACTAACTTTACATATATGTAATGCTATTAAATGACCTCTACCTTTTCTCTATCATTGTCGATTGTGGCAGCTTAAGCCGTGCAGCCAAACAATTAAATACCACTGTCGCGACTGTTTCCCGAAGGCTTTGCGCACTCGAAGCGCACATCGGACAGCCACTGCTGTTTAGGAACAATAAAGTTTGTACACTGTTGAAAAAGAATGTACAAACATGTCATTTGGAATAAAAAAGTTTGTACACTAGGCTATAATATACTCTATTGAATTGAGTAGAGTATATGTTGTGGCTGGACGGAGAAAACTTGAAAAGTTAGCTGACTACAAGCGAGCTTTAAAACAAAAGTATGGCTTAGGCGAAGGTGTCAATTACACTCCGTGGATAAGAGTTCAGGATGTTAAGTCTCATGGTCATAGTGGCAAGATTGAAGGAATAAAATCAGGCAGAACTCACCACCCCTTATCTGAACAAGAGTCCTGTTTTTTCTATTTGGCAGAGTTTTCTGACTCAGTGATTGATATTCGTGAGCAGTTCCCACTGCTTCCTCTCTCGCTCTCATTAAAAATCTCTCAGTTACTTGATATCGAGCACCCTCAGCACCCCAAAAGCAAAGATCCTATTATTATGACTACAGACTTCCTTTTAACCTGTAGTGATGGAAAGCGGATTTGGTATGAAGCTGTATGCATTAAGCCCAGTGAAAAACTCTTTGATAGAAGAACAGCACAAAAACTCGATATTGAAAGAGTTTGGTGGGAATTATTGGGTGTTCCATTTCACATATTTTGCTTATCAGAAATCAATCAAATTAAGTCTAAGAATATTCAGTGGATTACTGACCCTAAGCGTAAGAAGTATCCATCACAACTGACCGACGTTAGGGAGCGGGCCAAGTGCTTGCTGACGGTAGGTACGGCACAACTAAGTGATATCTGCGAAACGTTTTCTCGTGAAATTGGTATATCGAATGATGATGCGCTGCTATTGTTGAAGTCTCTACTGGCTGATAAAGAAGTGATGATTGATTTAGCTCGCCCCATAGTTTTATCAGGCATGGTCGAAGTAATTGAAATCAAGATTGATGGGAAATCAATACAACATGCAAGTTGAATTAAATAGCGTTTGGCAAATTAATAGCTTTGATGGCCTAGATGACGGCCTATACAGAGTTTTGCAGCTGTATACAGAAGCAAGTATCGTTATTCTGTTTCCCTTAATCGAATCAAAAGCTTTACTGCGACCACTCAAACTAGGATTTGACCTCTTTAGCGAGGCGATCAATGTTGGTAATGCACAACTTGCCTCATACGAGCTACCGTATTATCAACTGCTGTCAGAGGATGATATTTCAGAAAGTTATTTGGCGAAAAGAAATAAAAAATACTCATTGATTATAGGTTTAGTATCTGATCCGAGCTTCTTGCTGAATTTGGTTGAACAGCCTCGTAGTAAGTTGGTTTCGTTACATGCAAAAGCCCACAGTACATACGTGCAGAATGTTTATCGAGCACTAAACCTCTATTGGAAATATGGTCAAGAACGAAATTCACTCTTACCTAGCTATAAGAATTCAGGGGGGAGAGGTAAATTCAGAATAGCTGGTGAGGTAAAGCGTGGTTCACCAATACAGCTATCAAGCCCTAGTATTGACGTTCCCAAAGGAGTTAATACTACCGAATTTGATAAGAAGCTGTTTCTTAAATCAATGAAGGAATTTGGTCTAAAAGGTGAAAAAGTCAGGTTCAGTCGCGTGTATGACAAAATGCTCAGAGAATACTATGCAGATGAACTGATTGCTGCTGAATCTGAGTCTAGGGAGGCTTTAGTTCCAAACTATAGAGCATTTATTTACTGGGTTAAGAAGCTAATTCCAGCGCATACATTAATTCGTAATCAAACAAATCAGGGGGACTTTGACCGCAATAAGCGTGGCTTAAAGGGAGCAGCTACTGATCATACAGAAGTTCCTGGTAGTTGCTTTGAACTGGATGCAACGGTTTTGGATGTACATATCGTTTCGGACTTCCAGAGAAATCACGTATTAGGGAGACCAATAGTTTACTGTGTGGTTGATAAAGAAAGTCGAATGATTGTTGGGCTTCACGTATCTATGGAATATGCTTCATGGAGGGCTGGTAGACAGGCTTTAATAAATAGCTTTACTTCGAAGAAAGAATATTGTGCAGAGTTTGGAATTGAAATCGAAGAAGCGGATTGGCCTTGTAACCATATTCCTCAACGATTGCTTTGTGATCGAGGTGAATTTATTTGTAAGGATGCCGAAAAACTCGCTGTGCCATTAATTGGTCACTTGAGTATAGCACCACCTTACAGAGCTGAATTAAAAGGAATAGTCGAGCATCGTTTTCATATCTTGAATGAAAAGTTAGTCCATGAGTTGTTAGGAACGACGAAGGGAAGACAATATGTGAGAGGAGATAAAGACCCAAGGTTGGATGCAACGTTTACACTTAGAGAGGTCACTAAATTGCTCATTGATGAAGTTCTTGAGCATAACAGTTCAATCTTTAAAGGTTTAGCCAAGCAAAGCACATTACTTATCGAGTCAGGGCTTTCACCAACTCCTCTGAATTATTGGCAGCTTCATGTTAAAGCGCAGCGCCATGCATTAAGCCGAGCAGATGAGGCTCATATTCGTTCTCGTCTTCTACCAACTATTAAAGTGACTATGACAGGAAAAGGGATTCGGCTTAACGATCAAATGTATTACGACTCAGATCATACTGACTTTGAGGCTTGGAAAGTAATCGCTAGAAATAATGGTTCATGGAAACTTGATGCGTTAGTTGATCATGATAATTCAAGCTTCATATTTGTCAGGCTTGAGGAAGAAAGTGGCTTCACAAGATGTTATCTGCTTAAGGAGTCAGCTAATTTTGCCCACAGACATCAAGCAGACATATTGTATTTTGAAGATTGGATTAAGTTGGAGAAAAACAAAGCTAAGCCAACCGCTAAATCAATAGAACGTCATCGGAGAAGAAATCAGGTTATCGAAAATGCAAAAGAAGAAGCGGCATTGGCTCCGTCTCTAGGCTCAAAATCCGAGAGAACAAAGGACATGAAAGCAAGGAGAAGAGAAGCTATTCTCGCACAGAGGGTTGAGGACGGAGAATGCCAACTTCACCAATCTAAGTCTGATATAGAGTCAGAGAAATCAAGTGAGCATCTTGATGATAAGAAGGCAAAGGTAATTTCGATACTTAAGAGAAAAAGAGTTAAGTAAAATGAGAAGTGAAAATGCGACTTACCATGAAGCCATCTTACCTGAGCATCGTGGCAATCCTTTGATTGAAGCTTTACCACCTAAGGTTAAAGATGATGAGTTAGTTACTAAGCTTAGTAATTATCCTGAGAGGATTGTTGAGGAAACAACATTAGAGGCTATTGAAAGGTTGGATTACCTCACCCGATTAAAGGCATTAAGGCAGCCATTACCTCTCTATTTTGATGTATTTAGAGCTATTGAAATGGCAATTAAAGAGGGTTATTCAGCAAAAAATCCTTTATCACCCACAACAATGAACTATCTACATTATTCTATGGATAATCGTCCTAATGTTGAACCCCGAACAGGCTTTTTTAAACCTAAGGGCAGTGGCATAACAATAATTGGTGAAAGTGGGGTAGGTAAAACCTGCATGCTTGAACAGGTACTCAATTGTTTTCCCGATGTCATAGAACATAAATACTACCAAAACAAAGCATTAGCAATGCCACAGGTTGTTTGGATAAAAGTGGATTGTCCCGATGATTCTAGTGTAAAAGGGCTTTGTCATCGTATCCTAGAACAAATTGACCTAAAACTGGGAGAATCTCCAACAAAACCAGCGGGAACGATAGCGCTTTTACTTCAGCAAATTGAAGCAAGAATGAAGTCAAGTTTCCTTGGAATCTTAGTTATTGATGAAATGCAAAACTTAAACCTTGCTAAAGCAGGTGGTGCTGATCGACTTTTAGGTTTTTTGCATAACTTAGTCAACAATTTAGGTATTCCCTTGCTGTTCTGTGCTAACCCTCCTTTTGATGAACTGTTAAGCAAGAGTTTCAAATCAGCGCGACGAGCGGAAAGCAGTGGTTATTTTGATGTGGAACTAATGGAGAACGATGAAGAGTGGGAATTGTTTGTTGATGAACTTTGGGGTTTACAGTGGACGAATGTTGAAACGCCGCTTACCCCGAGTTTGAACAATAAACTTTACTCGTTATCTGCTGGCAACATGGATTTAGCTGTTCGAGTTTACTATTCTGCTCAAAAGGCAGTTATTGGTGCTTCGGATGAGAGGCTTACTGAAGAGGTGCTTGAGCTTGGAGCTAGTATTGCTCTTCGAGCGACGAAAAAGCACACAGAAGAAATGAGGAAAAAACAAAGCATTTCGATACTTAAAAGGAATAGAAAAGACAACAGCTCCGAACTAAATAGTGACCGTAATAATGATATACCATCGAAAGAAATCATTAATGTAACAGCCAATCCTTCTACAATACCTGGAGATTTAACTCGCCCGCATCACCCCGAGTTTATTGATGCATTAGCTGAAATGGTGTTAGCTGAGGATTTGATTGATAGGGTGTTGGATACTTCTCTTATTCAGAAAGCGTCTCAGGAAAGTGATCCTCTTGAAAGCCTCAGAGCATCAGGGGTATTGTGCGATGATCCACTTGATACTTTTGGTTAAGTTTAGAATGTAGGGTTTACATACAGCGGGGGCGATTATGCGTTTGCCAGATGTTTTACCTGATGAGTTGTTATTTAGTCGACTGATTAGATACTGCTGCCTGTACGCTGTCCCGATACCTGAATTTTTAAACAGTGTATACGAAGATGATAGAGCTAGCATAAACCCAATACTGACTGCTGGATTAAGTTCGATCTCAAGTATTTTTCGTGAGAGCCGGGATAACCTGTTAAGGGAGCAAACACTGGCTCCGCTTTTCATGCATTACTACCCTCACTATAAAGAAAAACTAACAGCGGCAATGATCTCTAAAGATAATTATGCAGCTATTCGGTTAAGCCAACTTTCTTGTGTAAGAGAACATGAAAAGTTAATCCTCAAAATGTGTCCGATGTGTGTGCAGGAAGATATTAGGCAATTCGGTGTAGCGTACTGGCATAGATTGCACCAAATCCCAGGAATTGAGTCATGCCACGAACACCAACAGCAACTTGTACATGTCAGCCTACCTCAACGTTACCGCTTAGCTGCTGGATTGCCTTCGCTTTACTTAGAAATGGAGTCATCAGATAGCAATTACCAAAGTTTCTTGTTGGCGCGTTTCGCTAAGCAGGTTCTCTTAAAACAATCAAAGATTAATTCTACTATCAGCCTAGTTAGCTACAAAGATAAACTAGCAGACCTAGGTTACGTGACAAAGGCAGGGCGATTACGAAGGATTAAATTACTTGCAGATTTTCATCGGTTCACGAGTCAGCTACAGTACCCGTCGGCTAGCCTTCTACCTACGTCGAAATCGGACTACAAGTATGTTACGAATTTGCTGTATAACAAGTACTCACAGCATATCTTCAAGTATTTAATACTTGGCTATTGGTTATCATGGCAGAAAGTTATGCGAAAAGAGCCAGTAGCAAAGTATGCACAGGCTGAACAAAGTCTACAGCATATAGAGAAAAAGTGTGTGTCGTTGCTGCACCAAGGTTTATCTGTATCTGAGATTAGCAAGAAAACGGGTAAAAGTAGAACCTATATTATGTCTGTGGCCTACTCTGCTGGTATGGCTCATTTGTTCGAACCCACTAAACTAAAGCCATCAATCAGAGCAGAAATTATTGGTCTTGCATGGAAAGGCTTCCATCGAGTTGAGATCGCCCGACGCGCATCAGTCTCGACAGGAAGCGTAGAAATGTTGATTTCTTCAGTAAATGGGCTAGTCGAGTGGAGAAAGCAGTGTAAGCATGAATCCAAACGCCGACGATATAGATGTCAAATACTTCGGTATATACAAAGTAACCCTGTCAGCCTTAGGAAAGATATTAAACGCGATTGTAATGCTGCATTTTATTGGCTTTACAATCACGAACGCGAATGGCTTGAGTCCATTTTACCGAAACCAAACTGTCCATACAGGAATCCCCGCAGCAAAGATAAATAACCTCTCTTCACATTTAGTTAGTGTATATAGAATTATATTACGGTAAGTTTATAACTTAGCCAGATAAAAAGTAGGGATATTTATGAGTGAAACTGTGCATAACCCGGATCAATATATGTATGACTTCCAACATATATTGACTCATAGTAGAAAAAAAATTGGGATTTTACTCGGTGCTGGAGCTCCGGTTAGCATCAACATTGCAGACGAAGGTGAGGATTGGCGACCATTAATACCTGATATTGCAGGATTGACCAAAATTGTAAAAAATAGTTTAGTAGATCCAAAAGACCAGAGTGCCTTTGAGCAAATATCTGCTTCATTATCAAACGATAATATTGAACTAATTCTATCTAAAATTAGATCTCTGGGGGAGGTTATTGGAGAAGCTGAAGTTTTTGGTTTAAATTCAAACGGCTACGACAGCTTATCAAATAAAATCTGTTTGAAAATTAAAGATGTAGTAAATCAATCCCTACCCAAAGGTGAAAACCCATATTCCCATCTTGTTTCTTGGATAAATGGAATCAATAGAGATTACGCAGTTGAAATCTTCACGACAAACTATGACCTGTTACTGGAAGAAGCCTTAGAGGAAACTAGAACCCCATATTTTGATGGATTTTCAGGATCTAAAACTGCTTTTTTTGATCCTTCAAGTATATCAAGTAATGATTTACCACCTCGGTGGGTCAGACTTTGGAAATTGCATGGCTCTATTAACTGGTCTAGGAATGAACAGAATGAGGTTGTGCGAGGAAATGGTGTAGCAGATGGCACTATGGTTTACCCTTCACATATAAAATATGATCAAACTCAATCAGCCCCATTTTCTTCACTGTTTGAAAGATTAAAAAATTTTTTACTAGAACCTGATAGCCTATTACTAACTACTGGGTTTTCTTTTGCTGATGCTCATATCACTTCTAAATTGGATGAGTGCCTCGCCGAAAATAAATCATCTGCAATATTTGCATTTCAGTTTAAAGAGCTAAAAGAAGAAATATTTGCAGTAAAAGCGGCTAAAAATAGGCCCAATTTGAGTGTGTATTGTAAGAATGGAGCTGTAATCAACGGTGTTGAAGCCAAATGGCAAATTGGTGAAGAACCGAGCAAAAATTGGAAGCTTATACGTGCTGAATATTGGGAAAAGGAAAAGTTTAATCTTGGTGACTTTGTCAAATTCGCTAGGTTTTTAGCTAACTCTGGAGGTGGAAAATCTTCACCGGCTAATATAGAGGAACCTGAAAGCCATGAATAATCCTACATATTTAGGGAAAATCACATCTGTTTCAGGTTCATCAGTTTTAGTTGAGCTAACACCTCAAGTACGATCTGGTTTGTTGATTATAGACGGACAGACATACCGTATTGGTCAAGTTGGCAGCTTCATTCGAATCCCTCAGGGTTATAACAATTTATTCGGAATAATTTCTGAAACAAGCGAAACTTCGTCTAATGAATCAGAGTTATCCTCAGCCGAAGAGAAAAGAGTTATTAAGGTAGAGCTTGTAGGTGAATCAATAGGATATGACTTTGAGAGAGGCTTAAGTCAGTTTCCTTCTATTTCAGATGAAGTTCATTTAGTTATAGAGGAAGACCTAAAGAAGATTTATGGTAACAATAAAGAAGGTCAAATTGTAATTGGTAAATTATCAAGCTCTGATAGCATTAACGTAAGCATCGATCTAGATAATTTGGTTAATAAACACTCTGCAATTCTAGGCTCGACTGGTTCCGGAAAGTCTACTAGTGTCGCCAGTTTGTTGAGGTCAATTGTTACTTCACACTCACCGCAATTATTGATGCCATCGGCGAGAATCGTTTTATTTGACTTACATGGTGAATACTCTTCTGCATTAAATGATATATCAAATGTTCAGTCAATTGATGCAACTGACCAAGCTAACAAATTTTTTATTCCTTTTTGGTGTGTAAATCCCGAGAGCTTGATTGAATTTTTATGCGGTAGTGGTGATATTAAAAATAAATTTTTAGATCTTATCGTAGAAGAAAAAATTAAATTTGCCGAAAGAAATCCAGCCTTGAGCATCGATATAAATAAAATAACCCCCAGTACACCTATACCATTTAGCCTTAAAAAAATCTGGTCTGATCTGGTGTTCTTTGACACTGTAAACTGGGAAGATAAAGAGATGACTACTCCAGCATTTATTGATAAAGGAGATGTTGAGAGCCTGAGAAAAGCAACATTTAGACCCGC
The DNA here is from genome assembly GCF_057197785.1 of Pseudoalteromonas sp. MMG033. Lineage (NCBI taxonomy): Bacteria > Pseudomonadati > Pseudomonadota > Gammaproteobacteria > Alteromonadales > Pseudoalteromonadaceae > Pseudoalteromonas > Pseudoalteromonas sp. MMG033. Next base: position 3,246,864 of record NZ_CM170070.1, on the reverse strand, counting down.
AAGTACAGCTAAAGAGAATTTTGCTAAGAAAGGTGGGGATAATAGATGGAAAAAGAGTTTAGATTTGATGAGGTCTCGTCTTTTAGACGGTCAATATTCATTCTTCCTAGACCCAGGGCCTTGGTCACCGACTCATGAATATAAAATTGAAAAGGATTTGCCAGACCTTTTAAATTATTGGATTGGTACAGATAAACCAATAACGATATTAGATCTATCTGGTATGCCTTCTGAACGCTTAGACCTTTTGCTGGGGTCAATCTTTGATGTCTTGTTTGAAGCTGCAGTTTGGGGACGTAATTTGTTGAGCGGAATGAAAAACCTTCCATTACTTCTAGTTATGGAAGAAGCTCACCGTTATCTCTCTAGTGAATCTAACGGTTTGGCAAAAAATATGGTTCGAAGGATAGCGAAAGAAGGGCGAAAATTTGGTGTTGGCTCTATGTTAATTAGTCAACGCCCATCTGAAATTGACGAAACTATATTATCTCAATGTGGGACCCTATTTGCTTTGCGAATAAACAATGCTACAGATAGATCTAGAGTTAAATCGGCAATGTCTGACAGCTTGTCTGGCATTGTAGATGCTCTGCCTATTTTAAGAACTGGTGAAGCAATAATCACAGGTGAAGCTGCCAAATTACCTATGAGGTTCAAGTTTAGAATTTTAAAAGAAACACAATTTCCTGATAGCCATGATCCCAAAGTCGCCACAAGCTGGGCAAACGACTTTAGTAATACTGACTTTAAGGGTCTAGTCGGTTGTTGGCGAATCCAAAATTCTTTTGTTAACAGTGAATAAAAATTAAGGAACATAGTATGGAAAGAATTCACGTTGAGTCTAGCAATGTTATTTCTATCGGTTACGAGGAAGATACCTCAACATTAGAAGTAGAGTTTAATAGTGGGATCTACCGCTATTATGATGTGCCTTTATATATTTATGATGAACTTATGGGAGCAAACTCAAAGGGCTCATATTTACATCAAAAGATTAAAAGTAACTACTCCTACGAAAAGGTTTGATGTTACAAGCACCTAAAAATAAAGCTTACTTTAATAGCAAAAGCGATTGATGCTTTTATTGCCCCGAGCTTTTTATGCTAGGGGCTATGTTAAAACGATGCTGCAGTAGAGCTGGCTAGCTAACAGCTTTGATTATTAACGACTCCTGTTCTACCCAAGGTATATCGGTTATGTCTGATGAACTCAGCACGTTTCTTAGTTCACCAATAGGACCTCTATTTACTCTGTCTAAGCACTTAATTAGCTTTTCTTTGTTGAGATATTTTTCTGATGTACCAGTAAATTCAAGCGGATTCATCATATAAGGGGTAACACTTCGTTCAAAAAGCGAGGACATAAACGCCAGAATATTATATCCACCGATATCAATATCCCCCCAATGAAATAACGGTGTATTGGGCGGTAAAAGGCCTTCTATTTTAGTGTATAAAGACTGCCAGGTTCTTGAGGGAAAACCATTAGTATAAAATATCAAACCGTTATCATTAACTTCTCTGCAGTAACGTTCAAAGGTAGTTTGGTTTTCTATAAAAAGGACGTAACTAGGGGGCTTAGAGATGGCAACATTAACAATACCATCGGGTGAGATACCGATATTTGGCCAGCAATAGGTCGTATCCATTTTACCAGTTCGAAATTGGATTGAAACCCCCCCTTTAAGCCTGAATAAAGGCGGAAAACGTGATACACCAAGATAAGCAAGTACCTCGACTGGATCTAATTCCTGAACTTCCTTTGGCAACTGCTTTTTCATTAACGATTTAACTTTAGAAGCCAACTTTTCTAATCGTTTAGAGTCACTAAAAAGCTGAACACTAACAGTCCGTATATCAAGCGCAACAAGTTGCGAGTTATTGGTCGACTCAGCCCAAGCGATAAAAGTGCAGACATCTTTTATTTTATGATGATCGCCCGTACTAAAATGATACGGTTTTTTTCCTTGCTGCCAGCCTTGTTGTATTTCAGTAAGAATTTCCGAAAGCCAAGGAGGGCTGGAGTCTTTAATTGTGTCGACAGCCGCTATTGCCACGGCGGTATTTTCTGAGTGTATGGGAATGTGAAGCAAATGACACAGCTGACGTACATCGCTAAGCACGATACTTTCAATTAAATCTTCTTCGCCAAATGCTTTTGCTGCATAGTTCAATCGAATCGCGCCAGTTTGACGGCCTATAAGTTCTAGCTGTTCATGGCACTTTAAGCGCTCACTAATGGTCAATAAATGATAAAAATCATACCTTTTTTTCGTGATATTAAATTTCTGTTGTTCAACTAATTCACTTGGCTTATTACAAGCTTTAAGCAATTTTTCAAGAAGCACATTAGCCAATTTGTGCTACTCCAAATTCCATTTCAACTTCTTTAATTAATGCAGATAGAACCTCAGGGTTGACGCTATGGTCGTCACTTTCCAGTAGTTCCTTTCCATCATCTTTGTATGTGTGGTGGTCAATATATACCTGATCACCGTTTCTTAAAATTGTGTAGGTTTTGTCAACATAAGGGCCAGTTTTAATTTCACTTTCTGGTGGTGCCGCAATGATGACTTGTAATCCAATATCTCTGAAAAATGACAATGCAGCTTTAGCGTTGTTACCATCCATTTTGGAAAAGGCTTCATCAAACACGGCAATTGCAGCGCCACCCTCCACATGATCACCAAACTTTTGAATTTTATAGGCTGTCATAAAAGATGCGCCTAATGCTACATAAAATGGTGCTTGTTTTTCACCGCCTGAGCCCGTTTTTAATAATTCGCTGAATTTTCGTTTTGTATCAGTATTGATATCTTTTGACTGTATGTCGTAGTTAAAGAAATTTCGATAATCTGAAATCTCTCTTAAGCGACCTTCTAATAGTAGATTTTCAATAATATTAACAGCAGGATCATCTATTTTTTCATCAAATAGCGTACCAACGCTTTCGATGTCTAGATCTGAGGTATCAGTCACGTAATCGTAAATCATTTTTAATGAATCAATACTAGTAGCAGGGAAAAGGAATTGGTAAACATTATTGTTAAACGTTAGTTCTGATAACTGTTCATTTAAGAGTGTAAATGTTTGTTTTATCTGCTGAAAGCTTTCTTTCAAATTTGCCACGACTTCTGCTCGGAAGTTTTTCAGCATAGTCTCCCTAGCCTGTTTTGAATCAACTACATATTTTGCTAATTCTGTCTTTTCAATTCTATCTATATGGCCCTGACACCTGTCTGCTGCTTGCAGTGGTTGTGATTGATTTAATGCAGCAAGTTCTTTTTTATCATCAGGCTCAAAATTGGAGCAATACTCGGTGAGTGATTCACCAGCATTTCTCAATGCACTTTGAGCAGCTTTTTGTGCCTCTTCAGCTTTTAACCTCGCTTGTTCAGCAAGCTGAGTATAATTTTCTTCTAGTAATTCACAAAGCGCTTCCAGCTTGTCATTGGCTAAATCAAAAGAAAACTGTTGCGCAGCTTCAAATTCTTTTCGTTTACCAGCGTGGCCTTCATACTCTGATGAAAGTGAAGTGATCGCAGTTGCATAACGTTCAAGGTTCTCTTTTTGAACTCCTATATCAACCTTAAGAGCATTTAATTTGTTGTTCTCATCGTTAAATGCTTTTTCTGCTTGTTGTGATTTATTTTCCAACTGATCACCGCTATCACCGCCAAGCTGAGATAAAGCTTGATTAACTTCCTGGATAATTGCATCAAATTCATTGAACTGATTGAGTGCTTTTGGCAAAGTAGTACCGCTATTAATTGCGGTAGTTATACTTGGTATAAACTCATTAACTAAGGATTTAAACAAGAGATCCTTATTTTGGGCCTCAGCCAGTAGTGTAGCTATTAATTGCATTTTTTCTTGTAACGCTAATGCATGCTTTTTTCTGGCTTCGATACCTAGCATAATAGTATCAATCGGCTTACCGCCACCACTGATAGCACCATTACCGGCAATCATTCCATCTCGACTTATAGCACGTTTTTCATGGCGCAACTCATCTTCAGTTTCAACCAGTTTTACGTTATGTAATAAACCTCGCAAGAACTTTAATGCCACAGTGTTGTCTGATTCGATTAGACTTGCAGCACTATCAGAATCAGGGATTCCTTCAAACCCAAAACCTTTATCAGGGTTAATCAATTTAACTTGGCGAATGTGTTTATGCCTGTTTTTTTCTTGGCGATATAATTTAAGAGCATGGCTATAATCTTGGGCACTAATAACTAGTGCTTCCCGATTACTTCTAAGGAAACTCTCTATACTTACTTGCCACTCTTCATCATTAATGCTTGCGAGATCGCAGACGGGTTTTGCATCTATTCCATGACTTTTTAAAAGGTCTATCACATAAGTGGTTGACTTATTAAAACGGACCTTCCCTTGTTTAGAAGTGTCAATTACAGCTTTAAGCTCTTCAAATTCTTCAGTTAACGCCTTAGTTTTTTGTTGAGAATTTAGCGACTCGTCCTGAAATTTTGATGACAGCTCTTTTAGTTTGTTAAGTTCAAAAAGAGTAAGCTCTATTTTTTCTAATGATAAATACCAAGGGGATACTAGAAGATCATTACCAATAATAGCTTTCAAATTAGATTGTATTTTTTTCGTCGCTTCACCTAACGTAGTATCTTCAAATTCTGGCAAGACAAACTCTGTGAGCTGCCTAACTTGATCATTTGATTGAGATAACACGAGTTTATTCGAATCACGTAACTGAGTATTACCGGTTAATTTTTCAGTTAAGTTTTGTTTTTCTTGATATGTATTAGATCCAAGCCAAGCTGATTCAGCTTTCTTTGCTAGTTCTTTTAGCCTACCAACTTCTTCTTCAAGATCTGCATGTTTCTTTTGGTTAACATCAAATTTTAACTGTAATTTTTCAGCTTCGTCTTGCTTCCTATTTAACCTGTCATCTGTAGCTAAACATACAGCTTCGAGCTCACACCATTGAAAAGCTAAAGCACTTTCGTGTTTTTGTTTATAGCGGTTGTATGAATTAACAACTTTTTGTAACAAAGAAAGTTTTGCTTCTGTATTGGCTATAAGCTCTTCAATTTTCTGGTATTCGCTATAATCATTTTCAATTCGATCAACATCGATAGTTCGTTTTGGCAGAATATAATTCCAGATAAAGTCGTTAATACTTTTTTCTTCTTTGAACGCTATTCCATTTTTAAAAGCTTGTAACATCATATTAGAAGCGATTTGTTGGTTAGCGCCTGAACCAGACATTAGTTCACAATATTGTCTTCGATAATCGGATGCATTATTAGGGAACGAAATGTTAGCTTGCATAACCTGTATACGCTTTTGCATAGTTGACCAGGGGACAATAGTGTTATTACCATCCATAAAGTCCATACAACTAAGATCTTGGCCATCAATAATAAAGCGTTCTTTTTTAACTTTCTTATCACCACTTCTTGCAAATAGAGAAAGACCAAAGCTGTAATAAGAGTTGTCAGGCCGTTGAAATGTCACGGACAGATAACAATTAGATATTTTCCGAGGCTGCACCGCTCTCATCCCACCAGACTCGGCTACTACACCAAGTACATATGAAAGTATGGAACGTCCAGATTGTTTATTGTCGCCACTAGCTGCGTTAAGCGCTATTTTAGTTTCGTCTCCCCCTGCAAAAATGGTTTGTAATGCATCTGCAAGTGAACTTTTTCCTGCGCCATTAACGCCTTTAAAAAGTGCAACATCGACATCAATAGCAATATCTTCATAATCAAATAAATACCAATTAACCAAAGTCACTCTGACAAGGCGGTGCATATTCGTTGATTGTTTAGTTTTACTCATAAGTAGCCTCGGCAGTTTCTGTCATTTTTATTTCTTCTGTTAGCTCTACAGATCGTTCACCTTTGTCGTCAGTAAAGCGCTCTAGGAGGGAAATATATTGTTCTGATAGAATTACTTTGATTGTTGGCAACACCACTATTGTCGGTAGCTCTGATGCTTCATCTTTTTCCCCCAGTGAAATAAGCCCACTTTTTTCAAGCGAGTTAAGTGCTTCTTTGGTATCAGAAATTTTGGGCTTTTCTTTACCTGTAAGCTCTATGTAATTATCAATCAATAAGGAAGGTGAAGGTTTAGCTTTGCCATTCTCAATGCAAGCTTTACGAGCTTCAGTATCATAAAGTTTTGCCAGAATTAACAAAAATAGGGTGTCGAGTTGCTTCATTTTTCCACGATGATATTTAGGAATAACACCGCAATAACCAAAATTATTATCTAAAACAAATTCATCGCCAAAAGCACCAAATAAACTAGAAAAATACTCTTTGTACTTAAGGACTAGGTTATAGTTAGTCCTTTGTCCGTGGCCGTCATACCAAATAAACTGTTTACGTCTGATTTGCGCAGCTGCTTGGTAAAAATCATCTTCATCAAGATGCTCATTCTCTGGTTTATCCAATAAAATTCTTAAATCTCTTAGCATATTTATACCTTGGCATGGCTTGGTTGAATGCGTCGTTCTATGATCATTTTGGGCGCAACAATAAATGAGTTTTCTGTATATTCGTTCTGCACGGGCTTACATTTATATATTTTCACTAATTGACTATATGGGCTACCTGGAGGTACAGCGTCATGGAGTAAATCTCGCATTTGCAAAAAGGCAATGAGATCATCTAAGTTATTAACTTCAATTTCGTCAGTGGTGATACGCTGCTTGTTACCAAGCGCTTTCTCAATGAGGTGTAATATTCTTCTTGGTGAAGGAGCTCTTCGTTTGATATAGGCATCGACAGAGCGACTTCGCGCTATATCTTCAATATTTGGTTGTTGTTTTTGAACTAATGTAGGCTCAGCTGGTGCTTGTAAAGCTCTTGGCTGATACAGCCTAGAATCTGTAATAAAAAATTCAGTCAATTGATTGCTAGGTATCGTAGAATCACTGGGCAATTTTGCGACTCCACTAATAAGATTATCTAGTTTTTCTCCAAGCTCAGGTGTTACTGTTAGCGCGTATTGCATAGCCTCACGCGTTCGTTTGGTCATTGTGCGTCGATAATGGTCTATTCGCTTGAGGGTTGTATCAATATTTTCAAGGATTTGAACGATGTCGTTGAGTTCTGAATTTAACTGTTCTTCAGATTCAAGTTGCGAGTTGGTTTGGTATTCTTTGTGATGTTTTTCAACAAGTGCTTGCCAAACCTGTTTGTTTTGTTGAATGTCAAAAATCTCACTAATCGTGACTGCTCGGTATCTATAGGGATGAGTTGTTAAATTTAATTTGGAGTAATCTTCTAATAAAATTTTCTTTAGGAAATCTTCAAAAAATGTCTCGAAAAGTTTTTTACCTGTATGCTCTTCACGCATCGTATAAGCAATCTCCTGGCAATTTGCAGCCATCGAGATTAACTCTTTGTAAAATCGGCGAGCGCTTTCGGCGGCAAACTCAATATTAGAAATCCCATTTTGAGGTTCCGACTGGACAGTCCTAATAGCACTATATATTCCCTGGCAAGTTGAACCTAATTTAGCTATAGGGCCTTGTGAAATATTTTCTAAAGCCGAAATAATGCTAGCAGCAACACTTGGCATAAAGGTTTCCCTTCTGTAGCCTTCTCCATCCATTTCTCGAAGCCACCCACACTCCTTTAACCTCCTGTAGATTCTGGCAGCATCATCTGGTTCATCATACACTCGAATCTCTTCATCTTCTTCTTGAAGGTGAATCTCTTGGCCATGCTCTAATAGACTATTACGGATGACTTGTTTTGCTTTTACTGGAGTACATTCTCCGATTTCTGTCTGTTCAACAACCAAATAGCGGTATAAGGCAAATAATGAAATCGAATAGATTTTACTATTTATTGAGGCCAGAGGTTTAAACAAATCGTTATTGATGCTTTCCCAAAACATAGTAGTCAGTCTTCACATTTCCTTTAGATAATGAAACTATAAATGATTAATTTATATGCGTCTAGTTTCTTTACATGTAAAGTTAATTGACGGAGTGTGTTTGGTGTTTAATAATGATGTTGTAATTAACAAACAAGAACTGATTATGTCCAAAAAGTTTGAAGATATTTCTTGGGGGGTTAGAAAACGCCTTCAATTTATTGAGTTTCAATTGCTATTCAAGCGAGAAATAAATTCAAGAACTCTTGTTATGGAGTTTGGTATTTCAAGGCAACAAGCTAGTGGCGATATCAAACTTTATAAGGATCTATACCCAGAAAATTTATTGCCATACAATGCAGTCAACAAATCTTATCGACCAAGTAAATCATTTAGCCCCCATTTTATTAGTGAAAGCTTGACACCTAATTTTAGTGAGTCTTTTGAAGAGCTTTCTGGTAGTAGGTCTATTGAAACCATACCGACGTTAAAGAGAAATCAGATCAGAGGACTACTTCCAAGTATTATGCAAGCTATAGAGTCTGAATCTGATATTCAGGTTATCTATAAATCAGCAAGTTCACCATTTGGCGCAAGAAGAACGCTAAAACCTTGTGGTATTGCCTATGTCGGTAATAGGGCTCATTTGAGAGCTTATTGCTATGACAAGTGCCTGTATCGTGATTTTGTCTTGTCTAGGTTTAGTACAGAGCCTGAATTGATCGCCCCAAGAAAAAATAAAACTGAGCTGCCTATAGACACCATGTGGTATGAGGTTATATCTGTGGTTCTAGTTGCCAACACAAAACTTTGTGAAGACAGTAAGAAACTCATTGTTGGAGAATTTGATCTTGAAAATGCTTCGCCGGTCAATATCAGAAAATCATTACTGCATTACTTTTTTGCTCACAATAATTTACCAATAAATGATGATGATATGCTATTGGCAAAAAATAATCCTTGGGCATTTCCTGTTGTAGTAAAGAACTGGGCTGAATGTCGAGAATATTTATTTATTAACTAGGTAACTAACCTATTAAATATTCCAATTATTATCAAAGTTGAATTCTGATATTTATCCAATATGAATAATACTGACATTCAAATGAGTGGCTATTTTTTACAGCATGGCCCTATGCCTGGTGAACTTTTACATAGTTTTGTAGTTAGAGTTCTATCTAATTATGGCTACATCAAGGAGTGCAAATCTTTTCTGTCAAAAGAAGGGTGGATTAGAGAGCCAAAATTACCTTCAAATTGCAGTTGGTTATTTAATAAAAGCAGGCAACCAGGATTGGTAAACCAATTCGCTGAAATAGTTGGTGAAAAATACAAAGGAAATGTCTTTGATAGTCCTTTAATTCCAGTTGTTAACTTTAAGAGCATTTTCTTAAATGGCAGTACTAAAACACCTCATACTTATGGATGTATTCATATGAAATTTTGCGGTTGTTGTTTTAATGAACAATTAAAGGAGTACGGTTTTCATTATTTCAGATATGATTGGCTTTTAGGTGAACGATGTAAAAAACATGGGAAGCTTTTACGAAAATTTCAACCATGCGACACAACAAGTACTTACAACTTTCTTAAGTCCCCTTTTAAGCAAGGCCTTCTCTCAAATTGTGAAAGAAATGAGCAACAGACATTTGAAGGAGCTTTTATAAAAGATTTTGTTAATTATGAACAAGAAATAAAAATAGCCCCATGTGCTAAACATAAAATTGTTAGGTATTTAGAGAACTTCAGCAGGATGTTTCAAATAGACTTCTACCAAAAGTTTGATGTTGAGACCTATAGGCTATGTTTAAAATTTGACGGTCATTATATACATCAGAGTAAGGCATTAAGAGAGTATGATAAGGTTTTACTTAGATACTACAAAAAAATACAAAGTGACTTACCAAGTTTATATAAATCCATTACCTCCCTCGACTTTCAAGAAGTTCTTTATAGGTATAGTGATGACAAGATTCACAAGTATGAAGCTAGGTTAATAAAAGACAAAGGTAGTTACTGCAATATCTGTAAACGATGTTATGTTCAAGCTGAAAATCATAATTCTAATTTTCGACTTCAGATAGGAGATTATTTAGCATCCGCAAGTTGAAGTAAGGAAAAGCAGAAATTTTCATATTACCCTCAAGAAAGTAATTGCAAGTATACTGAAAAGTTGACCCATATTTGTTAATAATGTACAAACTTTATTGTTCCAAGCTGGAATAGTGTACAAACTTTATTGTTCCAGAACAACTGCTAAACAGACATGCACGGGGCATACATGTCACGCAGGCAGGAGAGCAGTTATATCGGCAATATGCAGTGGATTTACAGACGATTCAAACTCAGCTTACAGAGTTCAAATCACAATCTCAGTTGATCAGCGGGCGACTAAAAGTTTTGGCTCCGAGTAACTTGGCCACAACTGCGCTGGCAGATTTTTGGCCAGAGTTTATGCGCACTTATCCTGATCTACAACTCGATATCCAGACCAGTAATCATATCCAAGATATTGCCGAGCAAGGCGCTGATTGCGCAATTCGCGTTGGTCATTTACCAAGCTCTAGCTTAGTGCAAAAACGCCTTGGCACCATAGAGAGTAAACTGGTTGCTGCACCTGAATACCCAGATATCACCTGTGTGACTGAATTATCTGAACATACTTTTGCCATTTCGCAGCAGGTCAATAACCTTACACTCTCTCATCCGAAGCAAGGGGACTATAAGGTAACCGTCACACCAACACATTTTTGCAATGACATAGCACTACTTAAAGCCATGGTAAAAAGTGGCCGATGCATCGCATTGCTACCATTGAGTGAAGCATCAAGTTGTTTGCAAAGTGGCGCACTAAAAACAGTCCTGCCACAATGGTCTGGTGTTGAACGTCCGGTATATTTGGTGACAACTTCCCGCAAATATCCCTCACCGAAAGTAAAAGCGTTTGCAGACATACTCAAACAGTTTATGGTGCAACAGCCTTGGGCCAGTTAAATACTGCAATAACTCATTGCGCAATGTTTATCGAGCGCCTGCTCAAACAACTTTTGCAATAGGGTAATATCATTCGTGCGCACGTAATTAGGCCGAACAACCAGTGCGATAGTGCGGTGCGGACCCGGCTCATTGAGGTGTAACGCCACCAGCTCAGACTCGCCTTTTATCAGTTGATCAAGTGCCATTTGCGGCACTAAGGTGGTCCCCATTTTTCCAGCAACCATCTGGATCAGCGTGTGTAAGCTTGTACTATCAAAGGTTGTGTCTTTTTGCTCTTGCGGCAAGTTACATGCACTCAAGGCGTGCTCTTTTAAGCAGTGGCCGTCTTTAAGTAACATCAGTTTGGCAATATCAAATTGGTCGCTGGTGATCTCTTGCAGTCCCGCCCCGCTTTCATCTTTGTGACTAACCCAGTAAAAATCCTCTTTCCAGAAGTTAAACGCCATCAGCCCATCAATTTGATATGGCAAAGCTAAAATAGCGGCATCTAATTCGCCTTGGCGCAGCATATCGGTTAAGACATGAGACTGATCTTCTATGATCTTTAACTTAAAATCAGGGTATTGCTGACGTACATCCGGCAAAACTTTAGGCAGTAAAAATGGGCCAATGGTCGGGATCACACCTATTTTCATCGGTCTGCAAAGCGGCGATTTATCTACTTGTGAAAGCATCATAAACTCATCGACTTCCAGCTTAATTTTGCGCGCCTTATCCAGCAAAACCTTACCTTGCTCAGTCACAAATACATGCTTATTGTTGCGCTCAAAAATCACTGTTCCCAACTGTTTTTCAAGTTCATGTATCGCCGTACTTAAGGTCGATTGAGACACATGACATGCATCCGCCGCCTTTTTAAAGTGCAGTGTTTTTTCTACCGCAAGTGCATAGATGATTTGTTTTATAGAGACCATTAAAACGTTCTTTATTATTGATTGTTTTTTCTATTTTAATCAATTGCACGTTAAGTGCACCCGCACAACTGTTCGTATTTTCGCCACTACTTACTCTGCGTTTAGTTTAACTGTGAATAAAGATAATAAATTCAATGTTATACACATTTTTTGATGTGCTTTTATTATACATTCTAAAAAACTGATAATTATCATTAAATTATTCAATTTTTCATTTAACACCCGTCTACTTAGGCTCTAAAAGGTCACCACTCAGACAGCATTGAGCTGATTAAAGTAACCCTATTGGAGTAAATTATGCGTACTCAACTGATGACGTTAGCCTCGGGCATCGCACTGGCACTGTCTAGTACAGCGATTGCAGCGCCCAGTGCAACCCAAATTAAAACCAACCAGTTCTGGTGGCCAGAGCAATTAGATCTCAGCCCGCTTAGACAACATGACATAAACTCAAACCCCTATGGTAAAAACTTTGACTACAGAGCCGAGTTTGTAAAACTCGATTTAGCACAAGTTAAAGCCGACATTGAAAAGACCCTCACTGACTCTCAAGACTGGTGGCCGGCAGATTGGGGACACTACGGGCCTCTGATGATCCGTATGGCATGGCACAGCGCAGGCGTTTACCGCGTTCACGACGGTAGAGGCGGTGCTGCTGGCGGTCAGCAGCGCTTCAACCCGCTCAACAGTTGGCCTGATAATGCCAATTTAGATAAAGCTCGACGCTTATTGTGGCCTGTTAAGCAAAAATACGGCAAGCAGCTATCTTGGGCTGACTTAATGGTATTGGCGGGCAATGTGTCATTAGAGTCTATGGGCTTTGAAACCTTCGGTTTTGCCGGTGGTAGAAGCGATGACTGGGAACCTGATCTCGTCTATTGGGGTCCAGAAACCACATTTTTAGCCGACAAACGACGCGATAAAAAAGGCAAACTCAAAGGCCCATTGGCGGCGGTTGAAATGGGCCTTATCTATGTCAATCCAGAAGGCCCACATGGCAAGCCAGATCCCTTATTGGCAGCCGACGACATTCGCCTTTCGTTTGGTCGTATGGCTATGAATGACGAAGAAATCGTTGCGCTCATCGCAGGTGGCCACACCTTCGGAAAAGCGCATGGTGCGAAAAAACCGGGAAACTGTGTTGGTAAGGAGCCTGCCGCTGCGCCAACTGAACAGCAGGGCTTTGGCTGGAAAAACAAATGCGGCACTGGCAAAGGCGCAGATACCAGTACCAGTGGCTTAGAAGGAGCGTGGACAGTCACACCAACTCGCTGGTCAACAAACTACTTAGACAATCTAATGAATTTTAATTGGGTGCAAACCAAAAGCCCTGCTGGCGCAATACAATGGATCCCAGATAATCCAGCTGCCGCCAATTTAGTACCTGACGCACATATCAAAGGGAAACGCAGTGCCCCGATTATGTTTACCACTGACCTTGCCCTCAAAGAAGACCCTGCGTTTCGTAAAATTGTAGAGCGATTCCGCGCAGATCCTAAAGAGTACGAACTGGCATTTGCCAAGGCTTGGTTTAAGCTCACGCACAGAGATATGGGGCCAAGAGCACGCTACCTTGGCAATGAAATACCAAGCGAAGTACTGACATGGCAAGACCCTATTCCTGAACATAACGGTAAAAAAATCACGCAAAGTGACATCAAGACACTACAGGTTGCAATCAAGCGCACAGGCCTCAATAACGCTGATTTAATTGAAACTGCATGGGCAGCCGCATCAAGTCACCGTGTCACAGATATGCGGGGCGGCGCAAATGGCGCGCGGATCCGACTCGCTCCACAAAATAACTGGACGGTCAATAATCCGCACCAGCTCAAACAAGTGCTCGCACAGCTTGAGCAAGTTAAAACGCAATTTAACCAACGCTCAAAACGCCAAGTATCTCTGGCCGATGTCATTGTACTTGCTGGTAAAACTGGTATTGAAGGCGCACTTAGAAATGCAAATATGCCAAAAACAGTGCCATTTAGCCCAGGGCGTACCGATGCCTCTCAGGCACAAACCGACGTTAAATCATTCAGCTTTTTAGAGCCTAAAGCCGACGCGTTTAGAAACTATTACCATGACTCTGCCTTTATGTCGCCAACAAAAATGTTGGTAGATAAGGCAAACATGCTTGGGCTATCGGTTCCTGAGATGACGGTACTACTTGGCGGTATGCGTGTGCTGGAAACAAATACGGATAACTCAAACACTGGCGTACTGACGCATACTCCGGGTAGCTTAGACAATGCCTTTTTTGTCAACTTGCTCGATATGCGCACGCAGTGGAAAAAGTCAGACACACAGCCGGGTATGTACTTGGGTTATGACCGAAAGACCGGAAAACAGCAATGGCAAGCAAGCGCGGTTGACCTTATTTTTGGCTCAAATTCGGAGCTCAGAGCCATAGCAGAAGTGTATGCATCCGATGATGCTAAGCAAAAGTTTGCCGATGACTTTATTAAAGTCTGGGTCAAAGTGATGCGCTTAGACCGCTTTGACTTAATGTAAAACACAAAAGCCGCGTTTAATCGCGGCTTTCTCTCATCCGAATGTCATCACCCTCTGGGCGCTCTAACCAACAATTAAACGATTATTAGTATCTCGGCTTGTTAAAATCTGCGCCGCATCAAAATTAGTCGCACGCTTGGCCATACGATCGTATAAAAGTACATTCACGGTGGCAGCCAAATTCATACATCCAGTTGTCGGCACGTATACAACCGCATCAGCAGCATCGACAATATCTTGTGGCAAACTGCCATCCTCAGGACCAAACACATACAGCGCGTTCTCAGGATGAGCAAAATGCGGTAATGGCGTCGCGCCTTCTACCAGTTCAACGCACACCAAAGCACGCCCTGATACTTTTAAGCTCACTAGGTCATCGACTTGTTGAATTGGGATATTCTCAGCTACATTTTTTGTGTCTGTGTGATATTTTGCAGCTTTTGCGTAGCGGTTACCGTTAAAATACACCGCCTGTGCGCCATAGCACCCAGCAGCACGTAACACACCACCAACATTGGTTGGCGACTTAGGGTTCACCAAGCCTATCGCTGCAAATGTTTCACTCATACTATTCACTCTTAATGTATAGGCAGTACAACTACCAAAAAATTCGACGGGCGATTGTACCATGTGCGAAATTTTGTGCCAGTCAGATGAAAAACGTCAATTTACGTAAATTGGCAATAATTTGTAACATTTACGATTCCATCAACTCTCGCCAACACGTCTAAGAACTTATTGGTTTTTCAACGAGAAACAAAGCATATAAAACAAATAATTAAATCATGCCATAAAAACATCAGTTAACCCTCATAAAACATCAACTAAGGCCAACCATCACAACGTTGTTCATCGACAAATATGAATGTAACAGTTCATGTATTTGCATTGAATTTGCATTCGAGATTGACTAATTTTGAAAAGGTACAATTCAGTACAGTTAAGGAGATAACAATGAAATTAACAATCAAAAAAAGTAAAATTAAGAACCTTTCTAGCAAGCCTGCTTTAGGACTAGAAGCAACGCCGCACGTTGCTGGTGGTATGAATCAAGTAGAGACGCGCGAACCATGTCGCTCAATCTGGGCATGCACTCACCCACAGGCGTGTCTCCCAGGTTAATCAAAATGCCTGAATTTGCGGCCACAAATTCAGTATTGTTGGCGACCTTTGAGCTCAGGGTCGCCTCAATTCATTAAACGCCTCACTCGACAAGCGTGATGGCTGTTTGCATCAAAGATAATGTTAAGGAAAATACAAAATTCAACAGACAATCCAAAGGTAATCAAAAGCTAACCTAAAGTTTTTCCTTGTCAGTATTTGCTAGGTTAAGAGTTGCCAATAAAAGGTGAACCTTACATCCAGTTAAATAAAGGAAATTAATCATGAAGCTGAAAATGAAGAAAAGTAAAATTAAAAACCTTATTCATACACAAATCGTCGATAGCAACTTAACACCCAATGTTGCTGGTGGCATGCCCGTCATAGAAACTCGCTCTGCTTGCAAGTCTAACTTTGCATGTACCGGAGGCTCTGCCTGCTTGAGTTAAAAAAGCCTTATCTTTATCCTTGTTTTTTGACCCACAAACGGCTTTACAGGCCGTTTTTTCATGCGTTTCCAGCTGTTTTTGAACTTTGAATGTTCTCATCAAACAAGGAGCAATAAAACCCATTTAGCAGTGATAAGTGTGAGGTCTATTATCGCTTAAGTACATAAACATGTTCGTCGAATCTCATTCCTTGATGCAAAGCTGTATTTTGCGTTATCTGGTTTAAGCCAAACCCCGCTTTTTCCATCACTCTGATTGACGCTATGTTGGGCGCCGAAACGGGATTGAATAATGATGTTACCTGAGTTTGCTTAAACACTTTATCAATGAAAAGCGCCACAGCCTGAGTGCCAATGCCTTTGCCCCAAAACTCCTTAGCGAGCCAATATCCCAGCTCAGCACTCTGCTCTGGTACAGCTTTATCGGGTAAATAAGACCCAATCACACCACAAAATTGACCGTGTGATTCAATCGCATAATTCAGTGCATTTTGACGACATCCAATATCCAACCACCACTTTGCATCTTGCAAAGTGTAAGGCGCGGGCAGTCTATCAGACAAATATCGAGTCACCTCAGAGTCATTTAAATAGTTAACTAAATACACATCGTCTGATGGCTTAAGTGTTCTCAATGTTACATCTTGATTCATCATATTTAGGGGTACTACTTAGCCCCCTTTCCTCTATTTATTCATTATATCCAGCGTCTCACTTGGCAACAGTATTGCGCATACTCTAAACCAAACTTCTGTCGCATTGCCCGCTCTTCAAAACGGATATACCAACGATCAGTAATGACAATAAATCCGAGCCAGCATACTAAACTGACAATTCCAGCTCCAAATAATACCGCAGCCCCGAGCAAAGAGACCGCAAAACCCAAATACATAGGGTTGCGGGAGAATTTAAACGCGCCGTGAGTAACTAGCTTCCCCGGTTCCGAAAAAGTCATCACGTTAGTACCAACATGGACAAAGAGTTTTTTAGCACCTGCTGCCAGTAGCAATCCAGTTATCAAAAAGGGCAAACCCACCAAGTTATAGGGATAAACTATAAGATGGTTCACATCTAAGGACCAACACAATAAAGCCATGCTGATCAAGGTGATAAGATATAAAAATGGTGGCAAGAGTTTTTGCATTTATTCGCTCCTCAAATAAAAAATGACTTTACTGAGTGCGTGATATCTTTACCTTAACTTATGTTAAGCCCATTTTTTTGCGTATACGAGATAAGCTCACATCGGTGATACCCAAGTACATAGCGATTTGATTCAGCGCGATTAACTCACTGTCTTTACCAAACTCATCTAGAAATTGCTCATATCTTTGCTGTGCATCAAGCAGTAACAAGCTGGCCTCTCGCCTTTCTTTTTTCAATGCTAATCGTTCATACAGCCTTCGAACAAAAGTACTCCACTGGCTGTTTTGCTCAGCAAATCTAATCAAATCCTGATAAGAAATTGAGGCTATTTCACACTCACTTAATGCTTGAGCAGAAAAAGGACTCGGAGAGTGCGCTATCAATGAACCAATACTGGTAAAAGCACCACCGGGTTTAACCAACGACTTATTAAACTCTTTGCCATCAATATCGATATAGTAATAACGTCCAAAGCCTGAGAGTAAAAAGTGCACGTCTTTAACAATGTCCTGACTTACAAAAATATGTGATTTTGGCTGGTAAGTTTTAAACTCAAATACATCAATGCAAGCTGTGACTTCTCTTTCATCAAAAGGGGCTACCCCCCTTAGAAAATGTAATAAACGCGCTTTATTTTCGAAACTATCTTTATTACTCATGAAGCACTTCGTTTAATAAAATCAGTGTTATGTTTTACAAATAGCAATGTCGTCTGGTCATAAATCTCATTACACCAATGATGCTTACTGAGCACCAGATCTGGTACTTCAGCCACACTATCTGAGACGGGTTCAAAACCAAACTTTTCATAAAACGCAGCGAGATGTTCAAATGGCAAGCAATATACCTGTCGATATTGTGCTGTGTTTTCTACTAAAAAGGTGACTAACTTAGCTGCAATCCCTATTCCTCTAAAATCGGAGCTGACATAGATACCACCAAGCTCTGCATCATAGTCGGTGATTTTTTGAATACGACCTAATCCAACTTTTTGCCCGTCAATTAAGGCTATGGCGACTAGATCCGTTTCGAAGCTTGATAGCTTAAACCCCACGCGTTGATACTGCTCATTGACCCAGTGGATCTCTTCATCATTTGCTTTTCTTATCGTTATATTGATGTCCACAGTATGTTTGCTCCTAAAACAAAAACATCTCCATGATTGAATAACATACACCTTACTTAAATACCAGTGTTCTGTCGTGACATCTTTACTGTTACTGTGCTTTGGTTCTTTTATTATGCTGTCTAAAATTAAAAAAGTGCATTTATTTACATATAAAACCTCACCTCTCACAGGGAAGTCAAGCCTACCAAATTTCAACACAACCAATTGTTATTAAATGCTTAATTCAACTATTCTTAGCTAAGTTGTGACACCACATTTAAGATGTAATTCAACTTCAATTGCTAATAATACAACGCATTGCGATTTAGCTTCTATACTTGTTCTCAGGACTTTTTCTATTTCTCGCATCACCTGCGGACTAAGGGAATTTGAATATGACTAAATCCAAGCAACTTACTCTTTTTTCTACATTGCGCGCAAAGCTGATTGCTGCTTTTTCGGCTGTGATGATCACGCTTGCCGTGATTGGTTTTATTTCTTACTTTGCCTTAAAAATGGCCTCAGATGGATTTAAAGATTATCGAGAGTTAGCTCGTGATAGTAACCTAGCAGGCATTTTGCAGTCCAATATGCTAATGGTGCGTATGAATGTGAAAGACTTTTTGTTGACTGGCAGTGAGAAAGACATTCGCCAATATGATGAGTATTTCACGCAGGTCGAGAACTTACTCAAAGATGCGACGCGAGAAATTAACAAACCCGAACGTGCAGAAATGGTGAAACAACTCACCACAAAAATAGCAACTTACAATGAGACGTTTGACCTGATAAAAGCGTATCGAGTCCAACGCAATGACTTGGTGTTTAATAAACTCAACGTCATTGGCCCACAAATGGAGCGGGAACTTACCAAGCTGATGTTCAGTGCATCAGAAAGTAACGACACACAACTTGCTTATTTGACGGGGGTTGCGATGCGTAACCTGTTACTTGGTCGCCTTTATGTCATTAAATACTTAGAGAGTAATGACGAAAGCGCAGATCAAAGAGTCAAACAAGAATTTAGTGCGTTTGAGCAGCAAATGGACTTAATTGAACAGCTCACCAACACCGCGGCAAATCGTCAATTAATCGCGCAAGTCCGCGCACTTGAAGCAGACTATAAACAAGCTTATCTCAGCGTGCATGACATCATCGTAGATCGCAATGATAAAGTAACAAGTACCCTTGATGTGCTTGGACCTCGATTTGCCAAACTGGTTGACGATTTAAAGCTCTCTGTTAAAACAGACCAAGACAAACTAGGACCAATGCTCAAAGAAGCCAATGAGTCAGCAGTGACCAATATTATGATGACATTTGCAGTTGCCCTGCTACTCAGTGGCTGTATCGTCTTTATTCTGACCCGAAATGTAATGGCTCAGCTTGGTAAAGACCCAAGCGAGTTAGAAAATGTTGCTCGAGCAATTGCGCGGGGCGACTTAGATGAGCAATATGATGAACGCGCGCCAAAAGGCGTGTTTAAATCTATGATGGGTATGCGTGATAGCCTTCGCCAAATAAGAGAAAAAGAAAAAGAAGAAAAACGTATCGCCAGTACCAATGCGCGTATCAAAAGTGCACTGGATAACGCCAGTGCGTGTGTGATGATCACCAATACCCAAAACCAAGTTATCTATCTAAATGATGCCATTTACGCCATGTTCGACAATGCAAGCAGCGATATCTGTACTGTGCATGCGCACTTCGATAGTAAAGGCGTACTAAACCAGTCGCTTAGCCAATCTCTCCCTGATTTCGCTGAATTCGAGCAAAAAGCGCAGGGCCTTAGCGACAGCTACGCTAATGAGCTAAAAATTGCAGGTCGAACGTTTGCAGTGGTTGCAAGCCCCGTTGTTGTAGAAGGCAAAACAGTTGGCTTAGTTTACGAGTGGGAAGACAAAACACAGTGGTTAGCCAATGAAATAGAAAAAGCGCGGGTCGCATCGGAAAATGCCCGCGTAAAATACGCGCTGGATGGCTCATCTGGTCAAGTGATGATCACCGATGATAACTACAAAGTGATTTACCTTAATGGCGCATTAGAGAAGATGTTTAAAGAAGCATCAGCTGACGTAACGCGGGAGCTCACAGACTTTAACTCCGCAAATATTAAGTACAACGCGTTGGATTATTACTTCTCTCATTTTACCAACCTACTTGCTGAATTTGACGGCCTTACAACCAGCCACCAAAGTGAATTTGTGATTGCTGGACGGACATTTAATGTTGTTGCCAGTCCCGTCAAGGTCGATGGTGAGCGCGTGGGGACCGTTCTAGAATGGCAAGATAAGACACAGTGGCTCGCGCTTGAACGAGAAAAATCACGAGTTGCTTCTGAAAACGCTCGGGTGAAGTACGCACTAGACAGCGTATCGGGAAATGTAATGATAGCAGACCCTGACCTCAATGTAATTTATGCCAATAATGCGCTGCAAAATATGATGTTAGAGTCCGAGCAAGATATCAGACAACATGTCGGTGTTTTTGAAAGCACAAACCTAATGGGTTTTGCAATCCACAACTTTTATTTAGAACCGGAGCAGCAAAAGCTGATATTTGAGAACTTAGATGATACCCACCGCAGTGTAGAGCACATTGGTAATAAGGTGTTTGCCCTCACAGCTAATCCGATTGAAGTCGATGGCAAGCGCATTGGTACCGTGTTGGAATGGGTAGACCGTACTGCTGAAGTGAACATAGAGAAGGAGATTGATGACATTGTTCAAGCTGCTTCTCAAGGTGACCTGAGTAAGAAAATTGACCCAACAGGAAAGTCTGGTTTCTTTGGCAACTTAAGCCAAGGCCTAAATGACTTATTAGGCACCGTTGAAGTCGCACTCGATGATGTGATGCAAACACTGGGGGCGCTGGCTCATGGCGATCTCACAACCCGGATTACCAATGAATACCAAGGTAAGTTTGGCAAACTCAAAGAAGACACGAATGCAACCGCAGATAAACTCACGGAAATTATTTCTAGCATTCGCTCATCTGCAGGCAGTATTTCCCAAAGTGCCAATGAAATCGCGCAAGGCAATATGGACTTGAGTCAACGCACAGAAGAGCAAGCGTCTAGCCTCGAAGAAACCTCAGCCAGTATGGATACCATGACAGACAGTGTGAAACAAAGCAGTAAACGCGCTGAAAATGCTAATGAGTTGTCACTTGATGCAGAGCGTCGTGCAGAGCAAGGCGGCCAAGTCGTCAATATGGCCGTTACCGCCATGAAAGAGATCAGTGATTCAAGTAAAGAAATTTCTGAGATCATCGGGGTGATTGACGAAATTGCCTTCCAAACTAATTTATTGGCTTTAAATGCTGCAGTTGAAGCAGCCAGAGCGGGCGAACAAGGGCGCGGATTTGCCGTCGTCGCAGGGGAAGTCAGAAACCTCGCTCAGCGCTCCTCTGAAGCGGCGAAAGAAATCAAAGATCTGATCCGAGATAGCCAAACTAAAGTTGAAGAAGGTACCTCTTTAGTCAACAAGTCTGGTGAAACACTGTTGGAAATTGTCGAGGCGACCTCAAAAGTGCGCGTCATGATGCAAGATCTCGCTGAGTCTTCACGACAGCAATCTGAAGGCATAGTACAAGTGAACAGTGCTGTGACCCAAATGGATGAAA
This sequence comes from Pseudoalteromonas sp. MMG033, assembly GCF_057197785.1. NCBI lineage: Bacteria > Pseudomonadati > Pseudomonadota > Gammaproteobacteria > Alteromonadales > Pseudoalteromonadaceae > Pseudoalteromonas > Pseudoalteromonas sp. MMG033. The sequence goes on along the minus strand of NZ_CM170070.1, from coordinate 3,225,147 downwards.
TGACGCAGCAGAACGCAGCATTGGTTGAGCAAGCAACAGCCGCTGGTCAGTCTATGGCAGATCAAGCCAATAGTATGAATAGCACTATGGATTTCTTTACCATAGAGCAAAGGAGTACCGGACTTAGGACTTTAGCGTCCTAATTGATAAGCGTAAAAACCAAGGGGCATTCGCCCCTTCTTTCTTGCCTCTCATCTTTTTCCTTCATTTTTATAATCGAGCTTGACCTGTCTATCACTTTATACTTTAAAGTCTGTACTCATTAACTTTATTGAGTGACGTTCATGTACAAAATATCAGAACTCGCAAAGCGAGTTGGACTGTCTCGCACGGCACTACTCTACTATGAAAAGCAACAGCTCATTATAGGAAAGCGCCAAAGCAATGGCTATCGAGTCTATCTTGAGCGCGATGTGCAACGGGTACGACTTATACAAAAGTTGCTCGCGGGCGGACTTACCATAAAAGAATGTAAGGCATGCCTTGATAGCAAAATAGACCCTCAACTTTTACGTCAGCGACTGTCTGTATTAGACGAGGAAATAAAGCAAAAACAGCAAGCTCGCGATTTGCTATCAGCAATGTTGGGTGATGCGCCGCAGCACGCTTGGCATGAAGAGCTCAATGCAATTGCGCCTGATGCACACTTAAACTGGTTAATACAACAAGGCTTTAATGAAAAAGAAGCCCTCAGATTAAAATGGTTATCAAAAGATATGAATGAACATGAAAAATATATGGCTGATTTTATGAAAGTTTTTTCTCCTCTGGCACGCTGGGCGCCCGGTAGCGAGGAAGATACACTTAAAGCGCTGTCATACGTTCCCTTTTCTCCACAATCAATTGCTGACATAGGCTGTGGAAAAGGCTATGCGACTCAGTTACTTACAGCGCATACTAAAGCCAACATTATTGCTGTAGACAACGAGCAAAGCGCGCTTGATGCACTGACCGACAGCTTTACTCAACAAGGGCTGAGCCACAGGTTACAAACTGAATGCGCAAGTATGACTGAACTGAGTTTTAACCCACAAAGCATTGACCTTATTTGGTCAGAGGGCAGCGCCTATATCATGGGCGTACAAAATGCATTAAAGCAATGGAGCGCGATGCTCAACAGTGACGGTGTACTCGTTTTTAGTGACATGGTATGGCACACAGCAAAGCCAAGTGCTCAGCCGCAAGACTTTTGGGCTAAAGAATATCCTGATATGAAATCGGTTGAATCGAGATTGGCGCAAATATCCACACTCGGATACAAAGTCCTAGCGCATTTCCCACAAAGCGCTCAAGCCTGGCAAAACTATTACGGACCTTTGCATGAACGCGTCATTGAACTCAAAGACACAATGGTGGATTCCACCGCCCTGCAAGATATTCAAAAAGAAGTGGATATATGTACTGAGTATGCCAATGAATTTGGCTACCACATGTTTATTTTGCAAAAGATCTAACACGAGACAGATAAAGGCGCTGAATGCGCCTTTTTACAAAACAGAATTAATATTTAGTGATCGCCAATAGTGCGTTATTGCTCTCACCATCGTGACATCTTCTGTCGCCGCTATCGCGGTTTTCTACAACTAGTGTATATTTTACTTGGTTGTTTTTTGATTGACGAATTGCTTCTAGCACAGGGCCTAGCAAATAAGTTTGCTCTGGATAAATGATCAAAGGCTCTAGCTCAAAACCACCATCAGAATAGCGAGAATAACGTACTTCATACGCGTTATTGCCAATTGAAAAAACGTTTTTTAAATAACCAGAACAGTTAAAAACAGTTGCAGCTTGAGACTGAGCTGCAAACATTAACGCACTTACTGATAATACCTTAATATAATTTTTCATTTTTTGTCCTTAAATTTTAATTATTAGTCGCCATTTTGGCGACATCCCAACTTAAAGAACAAAAGTTAAAGTAATATTAAAAGCAAGAAAGTAACAAGGTAGAAGCTGAAAATTAAATGCTTCCACTAACTATTATCACTTATTACCTGAAATCAGGAGTAGGCAAATTAGCATGAAAATCGATATAAAGCGTTTTCAGTAATTCCGGTAACACCTGCCAGTAACCTTGTGCGTTTACTGCACTGACTTGCCAAAATAGATTTTCTGTAAAAGATACATCAATACAGTCTTTTACCTCATCAATTCCACATTTATATTGTGTCTCAAAGTAATTAAAAACATCTACATAGTGCGCTGAAGGTGCCCCCTTGTTCATCTCAATGTTAATTGCTTTAGCGACACTTTCAAACCAAGAATACGCATATTCAGGGTCAAGATCTCCCCATAACTTTAAGTGTGCTTGATCTGCCTTTTGGGTAACTTCAGCAAAACGACACCTGAAGTCAAAATACATGTCTAATACAGTCATTGTGATGATGCTTGGTGTATTTTAGTAAACCGCTCAGACAGCTCACTTGCTTGGCAATACCCTAAAGTCAGTGCATAGGCATGGTTTTCATCAGTCACATAAAACAATGCGGGGAAGCCACCCACTTGTAACTGGCGGGTTAGCGCCAAATGCTGCTGCAGCTGCGCTTGTGTATCTTGTGCATTAAGTGAAGATAAAAACTGCGCTTCGTCTAGTCCAATAGACACCGCGCATGCTGCCAAAGTCGCATCTAATGATGGATTCAATGCTTGTTGATAATAGACCGACTGAATCGCCTTTGACATAGCTTCTGCACCATTTTCTTTCATAGTTTGCGCAGCAATCACAGCCCGACAAGCTTGATAAGTAGAACGATAAGGCGTGTTATGGTGCCAATAATCATGATTAAACGAGACTTGGGTTCTTTGTTCTATTTGGTGCCAATATGAAGCAATTGTGTCTCTTAAACTTTGCTCCATTGGCTCAGTATTGTCTGGCGCAAGACCGCCCATAACCCAATCTACCCGAGCACTTGCATGCTCACTTAAAAACGCCTCTAATTCTGGCCCAAACCCATAGCACCAAGCACACATCGGGTCCATCACATATACAAAACGCATTGACACTTAACCCCATCTCTCTAATTATACTGCCAGAAGATACACACAATTATATAAGTATCAACTATATCACTGAATTTAAAGCATCCCTGCCAGTTTATCAGCTATGCATCAAGCTAAAGCATACTCAAAGCTTGCTCCAACTGGTTGTCCCTACATATCGCCTTTGCCAGCTTTTACCAAAATGGAGTTTGAGCTTTCTAATTTTCCCTCGTTCATTGCGAACAATTTCAAACTGTTCATTTAATTCACCAGAAGGGTTTATTAAGGTGTTTTTTTCAGTCCATTTAAGAGGCAAAATATAGTTCCCTTCACTGCGCGCAATCAGCCTGCCATTTTGCACAATCACTTCAAATATTTTGCCATTATTAGACACATATTTTCCTAGCAGCTCATCCCACTCTTTTAATGTTGCTTTATAGTCTGGCGTGGCATGAAAGTTTACTGCACTGCGCACTCTAGAAATAATGTCAAAGTCCAAGCGCTCAGGGTAATACGTTTTAAAAAATGACTTTATTTCTTGATGTTCAGTGATCTCCTCCGGTGATAAACCGTTAGCTGAAAGTTTTTGTACAAGTGACTTAAACAAACCTGTACTTTTAATTTGCAGCTCCACGTCTGCACGGCTTGCAAATAACTGATCGGGTAATACGTTACCCGGTACAATCACGGTCTGCTCATCAATCATTGTCAATGCAGACTCAAGGCCTGAAATATGCCCATCAACCCCCTTTGGTCCAAATACCGTTAACCAGTCACTGCGGTAGCTGTCAGCCATAAACAGAATATTGGCTTGCTTTAACCGTATGTTCATATGCCCAAATGAGTGCCCGCCACTGTGGTGCATTGAAATGGTTTGTCCGCCAAATTCAAGGGTGTAACCATCATCAACCAGCTTTTGTGTGAAAATATTGCTGTATTTAAGCGCTTGGTGAGAAATGATCTGCGCGCCTTTATGAGCAAAATAGCCATTGAGGTGCGCATTGCCACCATCATAATTATTGTTTAATACATATTTGACGGGTAAGTCTGATATTTTTCGAAGTGCCTCTTCAAAAGGATGTGCATCTGACGCGATATTGCAATTAACCAACAACAAGCCATCTTGCCCAACAACCACTCCGTAGCTAATACTAACCCCCTCCCAGTGACGGGTCATAATATACACGTTATCTGTTAATTTTTGATGCGTGTACTTCTGTGAACTAAACACCACACTCGAAAAGAAAAGCATAAATACTGCATAGATAAATAGACTCTTATTCTTCATTTTTTTCCTCAATTACAACTTGAATACAATCAGAAAAACGTAAATAAAGCGCACTGTAAATGTGCGCAGGATATGGTTTTACTGATGCTTATCTGATGAGAATAAAAGCATAAAAAACATATACATAAATACAGTAAGGGTTTTTAAATTTACAACTCAAATGATAAAGTAAAGATATAAAAATAATAAAGACAAGGAACAAGTTATAAAATGTCAAAAACGATTTTAATTTTATTTATTATAATCCTCATTTCAGCATGTCAGTCGACCCTAAAAGTAGAAGATGCACAGCTACAACAGCAAACGACATTAGCAAACGGTCAGGGCGTTGTGGCAGTTGAAGTCATCAACAATACCTCGCGCCTAGCGCCAAGGCACCAAAATTGGCGAAATGTGATTGTCGTTAGATTAGATAATGCAGAGCAACGTAAGCAAACAGCAATCGCACATGCGCGTGAGGAGGCGAAAAGGAAAAAAGTATCGTTTGATCCTGATGAAGTTGAATGGCAACGTGATTACTATAGCTTAACGGCAAACCCTCAGGGCACAATTTCAAGCCAAGTGTTTGTTGGGGCAATACCCGAAGGGGAATATGCCATAGCATCCCTGTATAGCTATTATTTTGATGGCAATCTAGAGTCTTGGCTCACTATGCCAGTATACAGACAGGCCGGAGTTTTCAACGTAGAAGCATCTGCCCTAACGGATTTAGGGACTCTCGTTTTCCAGCCATTATTAAATATCAAAGACCCATCTTTTTGGGGCAATCGCTCCAAAAAGCATGCATATGTTACTAGAATCACTAGCAATACAGATTTATCGCCATTCATAAAACAACATCACCCAAACTTAGCAAGCAAACTCAATTTTTCTCGTGTAAATTCATGGCAACATGACCCATATGCGCCAATAAGAGAGAAACTGAGCAATCTGTCCATGCTCAACGCATACGGTGAACGTGCTATTTCGCTACAAAACAGTAAAAATAACATGTTAGCCGCAAGATTTGGGCTATTGCATGTGATCAATGAAAATGGAGACTTAACAACCGACTCGTTACCAACAACATCGCAATTAACCTCTGGTACCGTGTTTAATAATAAACTCTATGTAGGGAGTGAAAGAGGCATACTATTTAGCAAGTCTACAAATGGTCAATGGCAAGAGAACTACCCCGTTTCTGCCAAAGAAGCATTTGTTTGGTTAGGAAGCTCTGACCAGTTTGGCTATGCAATTACAAGCTCCGAGAAGAAACATACAATCTATCGTTTTAGCGATGTGCAATCTGAATGGCAGAATATTGGTTATCTCGACAAAAAAGATGACAAGACTCACCGCAGAGAGAATGGCGGGTTGTTCGCATTCTTTGATGGAAACGGGAACCTAAGGGTTATCAACGACAAAGTTATTTATTTGTATGATCAAACTTTGAACTCTTGGCAGTCTAAACCTCATCAGAAGTATAAAAAATTAGCGCAATTAAAAACCGGTGAACTCGTTGCAGTAGAAGTCAGTCAATGGTCTGGATACGGCAAACAAGTCATTTCTACCGACTATGGTCATACTTGGCACGTTGTTGACCGCACATTACAGGTGTCCGGAGATCCAAAAATTTACGCAACTCCTCCTGTTGTTCTCCCTAACAACCAAGTTGCTTCTATAGGACGCTTTAAAAAAACACACCATAGCAAAAGCCAGTTACGTATAATGACAGCAGAACTGTCGAATGTGAATGACCAATCCAAGTGGACTGCACATGGTCACTTGTTACCACACTGCCAAACTCAGTTGTCTGAGCTAACACAAGCGTCTACCTTATTTTTTCTATGTGATGAGGGGCAAATAGTAAGTACTTCAGACTTAGGTTATAACTGGAAAGTCAAAGTTGAAATTGATATTGCGAAAATGCAAGAACAGTTTGACGAGTTAGCTGCGCATTTAGAAAAAGAAAAACCATCTGAGGCTAACCAAAGCAGTATGCCAAAACCTAAATAAAAAGAACGCTTAATAAGATTAAACCCGCCGTAACAGGTTCGGGTTTAATCTTTCTTCTTAGTACTCAAAGCAACTACAAAATATCTGCAATAAACTCCACGGGATGCTTTGGCTTACGCCCTTCAAAGCGTTTAACTTGACTGCGGCAAGAAAACCCTGTTGCAACTACGATTGATGACTGTACATGTGGTTGCCAAGATGCGTTATATAATGCTCTTGATGCAACTTGATTTTTACTCTCATGACCAAAGGTACCTGCCATGCCACAGCACCCGATACTAGGCGCGTTAATTTTTATGCCGAGCGTATCAAAAATGTTCTTCCAAGTAGCCGATGCTGCGCGTGCGTTCGTTTCTTCGGTGCAATGAGGCATTAGAGTCAATGACTTAGCCACCGATGTTGGCGATAAAGTGCCAAGGTCTTGTTGTTTGAGCCACTCATGAATTGTGAGTACATGAAAATCCCCTCGCTCTGCGTCACTAAGCACTTTGCGATACTCATCATCGTATACAAATACCTGTGCGGAATCTAAGCCAACCATAGGAATGTTTAAGCTTGCAGCTTGCTGTAAAAATGCACTGGTGGCTTTGGCGGTTATTTTAAACTCAGGCAAAAACCCTTTCACATGCTGGGTTTTACCGTTGCCATGAAAAGGTAAAAGAACGGCATCTTTACCGAGCTTATTTACTAATTTAATGGTTGCAGCAATTAATTCAGCTTCATAAAACCAAGTGAATGGGTCTAATACCACCAGCACATGGTTATCTTTTTGCGACTGACTGAGCTGGCTTAACGCTTCATAGTTATATTCAACCCCTGTGGGCTGGTTGGTACTGAGCTTTGGTAAATCTTGATAACCTAATCCCCACTTACTGAGCTTATTCACAAACTTTGAGCCAATCACAGGATTTAGTATTGATGCACCACGCGACATCAAAGGCAGCAGCTTTTCAATATTCCCGACGACATAATCCTTAAGCCCACGGCCATACTTTTGATGATAGAAATGCAAAAAATACGCCCGAGAATTTGGGATATCCACTTTGACAGGGCATGCCGTTGAACATGCTTTACAGGCTAAGCAAGCATCCATGGCACGCTTTACCTCATGGTTTAACTTGGCAAGCTCTCCCACTTCAGAGATCTGTACCTGAGACTTTGTTTCATCAAAGTATGCAGACTGCTGTAATGGTAACTCCACTCCTTGAGCTGCTTGTAAGCGAGTCCACTCTTTAAATAACATAGCGCGCCCTTTGGGAGAGTCTCGCCTATCTTTGGTTATTTTATATGATGGGCACATTTGAGTGCTTTCATTGTAGTTAAAACACAGCCCGTTGCCGTTGCAATTTAGCGTATCTTGAAACGACGTTTTTATATTAATAGGTATAAGCTGGTCATATCGCGCTCTAAGCGGCCCCTCTACGCCTGCAAGTACAGTCTCATTATCAATCGGCGTACATATTTTCCCAGGGTTGAGTTTGTTATGTTTATCAAATGCAGTTTTGATTTTTCTCAATTCTAAAAATAATTCAGGACCAAAAAAGTCAGGGCCATATTCACTGCGAAACCCTTTACCATGCTCACCCCAAAACAAGCCACCATACTTTTTAGTCAACTCAGATACTTTATCTGATATGGGTTTTAACATGGCTTGCTGCTTATCATCACACAAATCCAAGGCCGGTCGTACATGTAAAACACCAGCATCAACATGACCAAACATGCCATAACTCAAGTAATAGCTATCAAGCAGCTCTCTGAATTCAGTGATAAAATCAGCAAGGTTTTCTGGTGGCACTGCGGTGTCTTCAACAAATGCAACTGGCTTTTGCGCCCCTTTGGTATTGCCTAATAGCCCCACCGCTTTTTTACGCATCGCATAAATTTTTAAAATATCAGCCTTATTGGTGGTTATTGAATAAGATAAAACCCCAGCTTTTTTGCTTTCAATCAATGAATCTAATTGGTTCGTTAATGCCCTCACCTTGGTATTGATGTCAGACTCATTTGTGCCATTAAACTCCACCATATTTAACCCATCAGAGATAATATGAGCCGGAGTTTCTAAAAAATCGGCGACACTACGCCAAATCATATCTTCACGCGCCAGATTTAAAACTTTGCTGTCCACGGTTTCAACAGAAGTCGAACGGGCGCTCACCAAAAAAGGGGAATGCCTCAATGCTGAGTCAAAGTTGTCATAGTTAATATTGACCAATGTTTTGTATGGCTCAATAGGCAGGATGTTCAGTTTTGCTTCGGCGACAACCGCAAGGGAGCCCTCACTACCAGCAATAATGCGGGTTAGGTCAAAGGACTGCATATCGTCACTGAGCACATTTTTAAGGTCATACCCAGTTAAAAAGCGATTTAATTTTGGAAAAACGTCTAAGATTTTGGCGCGGTTTTCAACACAGCTGTTAAGTACGTCACGAAAGATATGTCCTTGGCGGCTGTCCTGCTTGGCGATTGTCTGTGCTGCCTTCATCGGCATTTGGCATGTATCAAGCTCATAGCCATCAGCTAAAAAACACTTTAAAGCCAATACGTGATCGCTGGTTTTACCATAAACCAGAGAGCCCTGCCCTGATGCGTCAGTATTTATCATACCACCCACCGTTGCACGGTTGCTGGTAGATAAATCAGGCGCAAAAAAGAATCCGAGCGGCCTTAAAAAATCATTGAGCTGATCTTTGATAACACCACCTTGTACTCTAACCCACTTTTCTTCCGTGTTTACCTCTAAGATTTGTCGCATATGTCGCGATAAATCCAATACAATGCCCCCTGTAAGTGATTGCCCATTAGTACCTGTGCCACCGCCACGTGGACCAAAGCTGAGCTGACGAAACTCCGCTTTATCTGCCAACGACAATGCAGTTTGAATATCCTCATTTGACTTGGCAAATATCACTGCTTGTGGAAATTGCTGGTAAATACTGTTATCCGTTGAGTGAACCAAAGTGGTTGAATAACTGGTATCTATTTCTCCTTTAAACCCCGACGCTTTCAACTCGTTTAGGTATTTTTTAACGACACTGTCCAGATTCAAACTGACTTTATTCTCCTGACCCATTTTTGCGCCCCACGCCAAAATGATACAATATAACATAACTTAAAATATTCGTAACTAGACTTAATGCGCGAGCACACTCCAAAAAGCAGTGCATAAAAAAGCGGCAAGATTGTCATCTTGCCGCTTTGAATTAGTTGGGAGATCTAATTTTAGTAGTGTAGTTGAATTACTCAGCTTTGCTTAATTGAATATTGGCAGCCTGGCCAAAAAAGCTGTGCGTTTTGATAAGCGTATTGCCTTTGACATGCTGATAGTCAGCATCATTTGTTTGCCAAATGCCTTTTAGAACGATTTCAATAGGCACACTCTGTGTTGCCTGTGTTTTACTTACTTTTAACTCTGGCGAAGACACACTTAAAGTTGCCTGCTTAGCATTTAATTGCACAAGTAACTGCGCAGTCGTACTCACTGAACGCACCGGACCAAACTTAAAGTTTGTAAAATCAGTGCTGCTGTAGCCATATAAGTTATTTATGCGATTGCGGATGTACATACCGTTTTGATCCGTTTTACGAATATTAAAATAAGGGTAGCGAGCCATTTTTTGTGCCAATTCACTCATCTGGCTTGGTGTTGCATCCATTACTACAACATATTCATAAGTCGCGTTAAGTGGCGCTGTGCCGTGATTGATCCACGCTTTGGTAAATACACCTTTTGTTTGCTGCTTCGTCTTATTATGACGAGACGTTTGTGATCCTCGACTGACTTTTACTTGCTCTGCATTTTGTAAAAAGTAGCCAACGCCATTGTCATCTATCAGCCAATCGCCCGTGCCTAGCGTCAGATCAAAGCGAGTACTATTAATTTCCTCGCCATTCACCCAGATTGAACGCGGCGTGTCTACGACTGCTAATTGGAACAATGTCGTTTCAGTAACGTTTTTACCATCTAGGTTTGAGATCCCGTTGCCTGTTAAAAACAACATGTTGTCGGCAGCAAGCACATGCTTTTCTGCTACAAAGCTCGACTCAAACTTGTCTTTATCTTGTGGTGCTTGGTGCTTAAACGTAAATAAACTAAATTTATCCTGCAGCGATGTAGACCCACTCACCCCAGTGTCTGAGCGCAACATTAAACTATGTTTATTTGGGCTTTCTAACTCGTCTAGACTCAAGTGAATTGTAGTTGCACCTGGGTTTCGGTTCCAATCCCAACCAGCTTCTTGATAGCCCCACTCATCGGGCTCACCAAATGGCATCACATGCACACTACCATGGCTTTGGTAGCGACCATAACGGTTGTCTTTTCTGTAAATTTCAGACGACCACACATCTTTATTGTAGCCTTTTATCAGTGCCATCCGATCCCCGTGTCTATGCACGACAAACGCACCGCCATTATAACTCCAGCTCCCTTCTGGTAATTTCGCTGGTGTAATATTTTGACCAAATATCTGGCTTCCTTGGTCTACTGATTGATTTGTCACTTGCAAGTAAATGGCTGCCAACTCTTCATCCAATATAGGATATGCCATAGCCAAATCACGCAGGCCGCTACTGTAGTGCTTAACACCCAATTTGCTAAATGGATGCCTACCAGATAAACCTAGAGGCACATACGGGTTGGTATAACGCCAACCTGCGACCATGACCTTTTTCAAGCTGTCTAGCGCGGTGTTTTGCAGTGCAAACTCAGTGCCTTTTAGAATATACGCAACTTGTGCCGCACGCTTAAATGCTGGAAAAGCATAGCCTGCATAATGGCCATAGTGACGCCATGCTGTGCCATCTGGCCTAAAACCGTCGTGATATCCAGAAGGCGTTTGGCTTAGCGCACCAGAAAAGAAATGAGAAAACTGCTTAACCAACGCAACACGTTCTTTAACATCAGGATTTAAAAGCAGTAATGCTAAATGTTGATTAGACAAGGTATTAAAATAATCTAGGTTAGAGCTTTTCTCGTTTAGTGCCATATCAAAGCTCGATTTAAACTCACGTGAGAACCATAGTAACGCTTCATAAGTGTGCTTAAGTAGGTTCTGCTGTTCAAGTTCATTAGCCATCATCAGCGCAGAAATATACCACCAACGTGTGCTATAGCCCCAGTGATGTGTCGTCACCAAACCACTACCGGCTGCATAACCTTGATCAAGTAAGTGCTTGGTCAGTAGGCTATACATGTTCACAATGTCAGACTTGTATCCATCAAACGCGCTGTTATGGTATGCCTTTGCCAAATCCAACATCAAGTCAGTGTAATCATCTAATTCACGATATGCTTGCACTAATGCTTTATCTTCGCTAGATAAGTGCTTAGTTTGATATATGGTCTTTTGATAGCCCATGACGATATGGCGACCAGTTATAGTGCCATCTGCTGCGATGCTGATCTGATAGTCATCAAATCGTTTTTGCAACGACGCAAAACTGCCCGAGCGACCTTTGAACTGATCAATCAGTTGCTGTTGCACCCTATCGATATCTGCCAACTGGGCAGTCGTTGGAGAAGGTATATTTTTGCTTAAATCAAAATGAATCTCAGGTAATTTATATCGCGTCGTCACTTGATGATCTGACCATTGGTAACGTTTATCATCAACCGATACCATAACACGGTCAATAAACACAGGCTGTGCCGCCTGTGTAATTGTACTCGGAGCTTTAAATACCAGCTTAGATAAATTATGTGTCACCGCAGGTTTAAAATCAGCATTTAGTGACACACCAACAGCACGCCAACCTGTGAAGTTCATATTGACTGGAAGCGTGGTCGTTTGCTCTGCATCTGCATCCGTTAGCAACACTTGCATAATGTCATTTACAGCGACTGGATTATAAATCCAAAAAGACAGCACTTGTGTCGCACCTCGACCATACGCTTTACTCGCCTGCTTATCAGTCATGCGTACAAAGTATTGCTCAATGGTAAGCTCATGTGACTTACCCCAATCCCAAAGCAGTGACTGTTCACCATTTATTGCTCTTTGCTGTGTGAGCCGAGCGTCATTGCTATGTACATTATCAGGGAGTCCATTTCCTTCAAAACTCAAAATTTGCGACTGTAAACTGTGAGCAGATACATTGCTCGCAACACCTAAAGAAAGTGCAGCCAACAGTGACAGTTTAAATTTTGCTTTGTGCATGTTTTGAAGCATATTGCTTTGCGCCTATCATTACTTTTTACTAAACCCCAAGTTAAAAACAATACCTAGGGATGAAATTTGGTGCGCATAATGCGTTATTTGCAATAATTTAGTCAACCGTTCCAAATCACTTGTCATAAAACTTTAATAAACAACATACCAGAACAAACGTTTAATATTAAAAATAAAATATAAAAATCAATACATTAAAGGTAAGGGTTTTTCAATTGGCCAACAAACCTAAAACAGAAACAAATAAAATAAACTTTATCCTGCACATAAAAAGAACAAAAAACCAAAAAAGTAGAAGATAGGTAATTAGGATTAAATCAAATGACACAACAACATTTGGAACGATGCAATATAGGCAGGTACTTTGTATGCACAAGCCATATTCATGACTTGTGCGACTTTGCTATCACTTTTGTACATTACTGTAGCCTGCAATATGCTGTGCATTGAGCTGATAGCAGGTATCGTTTCTTGTGATGCATAATGTATGTTCACCCACAGTTGATGAAAGCGCAATCCAGTCTGTTTGTGACAGCTGTTTCGCATTTACGCCATTAAAACTCACAACTACATCACCTACTTTGATCCCTGAGCCAAAGGCTGCCATATCCGGCATCACATACCTCACAACAAACGCACCATTGATCAGCTTTCTCAACTCCAAGCCAAGTAAGTTGTATTGCGCTGCAAACTTGGTTGACCGATATGGCTTTAAATGGAGCGTTAAGTTGCTGTAGTCAATAACATAACTAAAATGCGATAACGCTGAGCTACCAAGCACAGACTTGCCATCATCGTCCCCTTCAATAAAATTTGTTTTCACATTGGTTAAAGTTAAGTTCCCAGCTTTAACTTGTGGCACAGTCCCACGCTGGTGCACAGTTTGACCATTTAAACCAAAGTCAGAGCCCGTGACCGTTTTACCTTTAAACTCAAAGCCTGCATCACGCACATAATAATTATTCAGTTTGAAATAATGACGACTACCGGTATCAAGCGCGACCTCATGTTCAAGCTCCTGGTTATTGCCTAGGTCAATTTCACTATCAAAATAAAGTTTGCTGAGAAACACACGCATCGGGATGGTTATATCTTCTTGTGATGATTGATAAGGTGCTTTTGAAATAGCGACAGTGCCTTTTTTAGGATCTATGTACCACGTAAAATGTTTTAAAATGTCATGACCAAGCACACCATCAAAAACAGCCTCCTCAGGCTGTAAGAAGTAATCTGTTTGAGACAGAGGCATAAATGCAAAACTCACCTCATCAAAGCTTACATCGCCAAGCTTAATTTGACTCACTTGCGTTTGATAAGCGCGTGAATTTTCACCATCACCCCACCCGCCTAGCTCAAGTGGATATCCTTCTTTTAAACCAAGCGCCTTAACTTTGCTTGTATCTTCCAACAACGAAATCGATGCCCCAGTATCAATCATCATTTTAAAACCGCTGACACCATTAATGGTCATATAAACATACGGTTTAGCACTAATTTCGGCATCTAGTTGAGAGTGCGTTTTTCCTGCTTGCCAATTTGGCTCTAGATCATCATTTTCATATTTAAGTCGGAGATAATTAGCGACACTGCAACCGCTTAATACCATGGTGCCCAAAAGTAAAATAAGAAGCTTCATCAATCATTCCTTTTTGTATTTGAAAGTCACAACAATACAAAAGGGTTTGTGAAGAGAACGTCAAATTCACTCATGGAAAGAACCAGTGCTAGCGATATGCTTTATGCACGCAAAGAGTGTAAGCTACTAATTTACCGATGTTAACCACATCATAATGTCGAAACCATTTACTATTTTTCCCTATTATCACTGCGGATTTTTTAATACGCTCGATAATGTACTTTTACAGCATGCGCCTTCTGTACAGCGCTTTTGCGACGCATCTTCTCTAAGTAGATTTGAGTGTGTGCAGTCACTGTATTTACATAAAGAGGTTAACTCAACAATCGAGCTAAATGTAAGCTCAATACCCTGTTCAGAATGATCAAGCTGTAGCTCTCGCATACCCGGCGTATTGATAACCGCTACACCTCTTTGGGAAAAAATTGTCGACGGATTGTGTCCTAATTTTAATTAGTGTGTCCTTAGTCAATGGTTTATAGTAAATTAATTTAATCCATTGTATTGGCGGTTAATATAAATATCCGTCAATTTCGTTGTAAGGACTAAGACATGAAAATTATTCTTAAAGAAGTAGTTATGGAGTCTAAACATCTCAGATAAACTCAAAGCAAGAGCTATCTCTAACTCGCTAAACTAGAAAATATGCCTGCACCGCAGACATATATAACTAAATGCCTTAGCATTAATTCATTCAAAATTGATAATTAACACCTAAGGAGAAACCACTTACGTTTTTATCAATGGGGTTAAATTCACCTAAACTTGAATACTCTAATGACACTTGCCAGTTTTCAGGAAAGCTGTACTTAACACCTAACCCATAGCCAAGCCCACCATCATCATAGGTATACTTGCGAGATTGATTATGTTCGCTGTCTTTTTTGAAGCGAAACTTATGTTGAATTCGTGTATCAACCATTTGCAAATATCCATAAGCGGACCAGTTGTTAATTATTGGCACTTCACCAATTGCTTTTACTTTAACTTGTTGCTCTATTCTATATTCAGATGTCGATGAATAGTTAGCTAAAGGGTTTGAATAATAGCGCTCTTCTTTCATAAATGCGCCAACGCCTGCACCATATGCAACTTCAAAAGATAAAAAGTCATTGTACTTGTACCCACCTTTGAGTGTAGCAACACCCAATTCCAAATGACCAAATTCATAATTACTGTATTCCGCCCCAGTATAGAAGTCCTTACTCAGCGTGTCAGATGCATGAGTGTTAAGTGCTATCAATGTTAATAGGCTTGCTGAAATGATTGCGTGTTTCATAATTTAATCCC
Organism: Pseudoalteromonas sp. MMG033; assembly: GCF_057197785.1. Classification (NCBI taxonomy): domain Bacteria; kingdom Pseudomonadati; phylum Pseudomonadota; class Gammaproteobacteria; order Alteromonadales; family Pseudoalteromonadaceae; genus Pseudoalteromonas; species Pseudoalteromonas sp. MMG033. The sequence continues at coordinate 3,209,786 of NZ_CM170070.1, read as the reverse complement.
TTTACAGTATTTTTAAGCTGGGATTAATTTATCAATATAAAATGTTAGAAAGGGTACAAAAGTGTTTAAACAATATTTTTTAGTGTAAAAACACTAACACCCTACCCCATTGAAATATAAGCACCTACACTTGGTCAATCGAAAGATTCAGAGTGAGTTAACTCGCCTGAATAATTCCACATAACAGTTTCAATACATAGCAACAATTTAACTCTCCATGACCAAACAGCCATGTGTAATAGGGGTGTAATTTAAAACTCTAAAAAACAGCGCTATGCTCCATTAAAGTGTGATGCACTATTTATTTTCTTAATAAAGTGAGCACTCATTTTTTTTTAAAACCTTATAAATAGTAAGCACACACTACATATTTATATGGCCAACTATCTAGCAGGAGAAGTGTCATGCCAAATACAGTAAATGGAGCAATTACAGATTCAGTAACGCAAGTAAATACCAAAGTGCTGGGAGAGACACCAGCGACGGCTATGGGAAACTTGATGATGACCATAAGCCAAGCACTATCAGTCAGTGGGCAGAATCTTACAACTGGGCAGCAACAAGCCAATGTGATGTATCAAGCTGCCACAGTGCAAGGTATTAATGCGCTCTTAAAAACAGGTAATGTAGCTACGGGTAAAACGATAACCGAAAAAGAAGACGACCCAAATACCTAACCCTACTTATCCTGAAATAGTGCTAGTGCCAATTATTTTTATTGGAATTCACTTTGAACTGAATTTTTTAATCTGGAAAGCGCATGTCTGACAATAATCAAAAACTTCAAAAGCCTGTAACATCATCAAAAACACAAACAAGTGCACTCTCTACAGAAGATGCGCTCAAGAGCATACACGACGTAAATAGGTTATCGGAAACTGCTGCGGGGGTTGCTTTGGCCAATTACATCGAGACAGGCGACCCTAAGTTCATCAGTGCACTAGGCGCTTTAAATAACCAAACCAAACCGAACATGTCTAACAACCCCACTAATGTTCAAAGCACTGTCACGTCATCCGAAAAGCAGGCAGGCGCACTCTCTATGGAAGATGCACTTAGTAACATACATGACATGAATAGGCTATTAGAAACAGCTGCGGGGGTTGCTTTGGCCAATTACATCGAGACCGGTGACCCACTATTTTTGGATGCATTAAATAATTTAAATAATCAATCTGAACAAAGCCGCAGTGAATTTAGCAAGCTGTATAATAACGTCAAGTCTTCCAAATAAGGCCGTTATAGGCCACCCATGGAGCCTAAGGGTATAAACACTGATTAATCAAAATGAGTCTCCACTCGACTTTTACTTAAAATCTTTTTAGCATCGGAACTGCTAACATAATTAAAATAACAGCCCAGTAAATTAAAAAGGATCTTGCTCTCTAAATAGTTAAATTCTCGGATTAACCAATCATTATTTATCTATTTTCAATCATAATAAGGAATTTTATATATGAAAAAATTAATCGCACTCCTACTTGCAACAGGCTTGCAAAGCACAACGTATGCAAGTGTAGAAACAAATATCGATTACTTAGAAATGAAAACGAGTAGCCATATTAAAAAGCTCCTCATCGCAGAAAACATTGGTCGAGGCAATGTAGAGTTGACTATCGAGCCAATGAGATTAGGCGCAAGTGACGGAAAAGGGATTGAGATCACGGACTCTGCTGGAAGAAGTATTTTCTTTTCGATTGACGATGGGTACTCAGCCATTATTTGGGATAATGCAGTTGTTGCATCGACAAACTCATTCCCAGTGTATGTTGGCGGCAAGTATCGATTCTTCTTAAGTGTCACTGACGATGCCATTAAAGTGAATAGAGTCACTGAAAACGGCATGGCTTCGATGTTTGAGTATAATAAAGTACTTACACCACCACTAGATTATAAATTGGTGACACAAAGATCTGGGGCCAGATTTCATAACGTACTCATAACGACATACTAAAAGCCATAGATTTACGCTGCAAACACGCCTTTTAAAAGTTGGAGTGTTTGCAAATAGCATTTCCTTTAATGAATCCATGCTCATATTGGCAATCGATGACAGAACTTTGCATATGCATATTAATAAAATTTAAAAGCCTCACTGACTTTAAAAGAGCAAGAATATTAATCAAAGAAAAATAATACCGCGCTTACAATTCAGAAAAAGTAATAAAAAAAAATAGACATTCATATCTTTTTGCTACTTTCGATCACTCTCAGAAACCTAATGCATTTTCCACAAATGAGTAGGCGGTTAGCTAAAAAAGCCGACTTTTTAACTGTTAATACTTACAGGGTAAAACGACAAATAAGGTATCAAAGCTTTTTATATCATTACATCAAGGGAAAAACTGAAAACGGATTATCATTATGATCATTAAGGTTTATTTTCAATTTGTAGTACTTAATAGAACGTTTATATGTTGAATCCTGAGTAAAATACTTGCTAATCGAAGGCCAGTTATCTCCCTTGAACTTCATTTCATTTATCGCTATAAATAATTCGTCAATATTTATAAATTGGCAATTTTAAAATAATAAAGGAATAAAGATGAAAGCTATGAAACTTCAAAAAACAGTTCTTAAAAATTTCAATAACAACAATGTATTAAACCCAAAAATGACAAAAGAAATAGTTGGGGCAGGAGGTGGTCACTCAGGTAATGGTGATGTAACCCGTAACTGCACTGTTAAATGGCGTTAATTTTTCTCTAAAGCCAGTTTAAGCGCTCCACTCATTCAGTGGAGCATATTGTCATCAACTTCAAATTTAGGCCTAGCTAATCACTCTCATCAAAAAACATTCGAGAGTCTCTCTCCTAGCCCAAATTAAAACTCGAAGCTCGCATATAAGAAAAAATCGCAACGTTTGTGACAATGTCATTCATCATCGAAATCACAAAGCCAAGATAGCCTATGTATAATCCCAACAGCGCATACAATCAACTAAACCCGTCGTCCTGAACTCGATTCATGCTCCATATCACTATTAGCCAACACATAGATCCCGAGGCAAGCTCGGGATTACGAGGGTGAGATTGATAAGAGTTTATTCCAGTGAAGATAGCCTGTGCATCATCCCAACAACGCACACAATCAACTAAACCCGTCGTCCTGAACTCGATTCAGGATCCATATCACTATTGGCCAACACATAGATCCCGAGGCAAGCTCGGGATTACGAGGGTGAGATTGATAAGAGTTTATTCCAGTGAAGATAGCCTATGCATCACCCCAACAACGCACACAATCAGCTAAACCCGTCGTCCTGAACTCGATTCAGGATCTATTTCACTTAGAGCAAATACAAAAATCCCGGGACGAGCCCGGGAGCAATATGTTCAGGTAAATATCAATTACCAATATTTAACCACCAAAGGTTTTTGTCAAATGCGTTGCTAGGTTTATTTGAATTGGCTGCGGCTGGTTTGCAATATCAACCAACGCATCTTCAAAATCCCCTTTAGATAACGCACTGTATGCGTCATTTGACAAACCATAAGGCTCACTTGGCATGCCAATAAATGGGAATACCATGCGATCAAGCGTGCCATCACCGTCTTTGTCATGCACGACACTGATGGCGTATTTACCTGCAGGAATACCTTCTAGCACCACTTCTGTTGCCGGAATGCTTGGCGTCACCACCATACGGTGAAAGTACCTGATACTCGATGCGCTGTAATTATCATCGCTGTAGTAAGAGTCCGCGTTGTCATGCAAATACACTAACAACTGCCCTTCAGTACTTGCCACCTGATTCACCACGATACGGACCTCAGTCGGTGCACCTTTTACTTCATTCACGCTCATATTAGAGGTAGACGAGCAAGCCGCTAACACCGTAAGCGCCAATGACGATAACAATACCTTTTTCATATAAAATACCTTTTAACCTTTATTGCCAAAACCAAACTCATGTTCCAATACGGCCTTGATTTCAGCGTGACTTTGCAAGATATCACCATGATTTCGCTGTTTAAGTAAAGTACAATCTACTTTACCACCGATAAATGCTTCCACATTGTTATCAGCAATAACATCCAGCGTTTGTGACCATTCACGTGTCAGCGCATCCGACACCTGCGCCTCATATTGACCTGCTTTAAATAAATGCACCTGAGCCGTTTTCAGAGGTTGGCTCAGCGGACATAAATCCAACCGCCCTTCTACTTTACGTGCTTTTATCATCGCCTCAATACTGCTTGTCTCGTGGCCAAGCTCGCGCATGCGTGTGACAAACAATTGCTCATTTTCAGACTCAAACTCTTGCGTCAGCGTTTTGAGCTTTCCTGACTTGATAATAGTGTCTAAAAGCAGCACTTTTATGTCAGCGCTGTGGTTTCTTTCAAATAAACCTGCCATTTCTAGTGCGATATTGCCACCGAGTGACCAGCCTAAAAGACAAACTTTATCCGCTTCAATGTGAGCGCACACCTCATCGTAATACACCTTAGCAAGCATATCTAACTGACTAATTTTTTCGTCATTAATGAGGTTATAGTTATCAACGCCTAAGCAATTAAATAACCCGCTTAACTCTGCTGCAAGCTCTTGATAAACCTCGCAGCCGCCGCTGCCAGCATGAACCATCACCAGGGTTGGTAAGCCATCGTTAAAGTCATTTAAACGTTTCACTAATTGCCCATCACGTGCTTGATTACGTACCAAACTTGCCAGGCCTCGTACGGTAGGAGATTTAAACAAATCAGCCACAGAGAGCTTACAGTTAATGGTTTGATTTATCACCTGTGTCAGTTTAATCGCCGCAATTGAAGTTCCACCGAGCTTGAAGTAGTCATCGCTGATCCCAATTTGCGAGTGGCCTAGTGCAGATTGCCATAACTCACATAACTTAAGTTCAAGGGCATCGCGTGGCGCTACATATTCATCACTTTTAATAAAATTAGGTTCTGGCAAAGACTTTACATCCAGCTTGCCGTTGACATTGAGAGGGATTTTATCAAGTAACGTCATCGCTGAAGGCACCATAAAGTCGGGCAGCGCAGTCTGCAAATACCCCATGATCTGCTCTGCTTTATCAGCATCGGTATCGTCGCTCACAACATACGCTGCGAGATACTTTTCAGTCCCGTTTTGCTTTGCAATTACCGCTGCTTGCTTCACCCCTGCAATACTACAAATGGCGCTTTCAATTTCACCCAATTCAATCCTAAAGCCGCGTATCTTCACTTGTTTATCGTTTCGACCAACGTACTCTATATTGCCATCAGCTTGCCACTTTACAATGTCTCCAGTGCGATACATGCGAGGTTCGATATGGCTGTTTATTGAAATGTCTACAAATGGGTTTGTAACAAATTTCTCTGCCGTGAGATCTGGACGGTTTAAATACCCTCTAGCAAGCCCTTCACCACCAATGTAAAGCTCACCCGGTGTACCCACAGGAACTGGCTCCCCCATAGGATCTAATACATATAAAGTTTTGCCTGTTAAGGCGTGACCAATAGGCGCATTGGTTCGACTATCATCAAGATGGCAAACAGAGGCAAACACTGTGGTTTCTGTCGGGCCATATACATGACTTAACTTCACCTGCGGTGTACTTTGCTTAAAGGCATTCACCACATTTAAATTAACCTGCTCGCCGCCAAACAAAATGTGCTTAAGCGGACTATTATTAAGCTGTCCACTGGTTGCCAGTGCATTAAATAATGCGGTGGTCATAAAGCTCGCATCGATTTTATGTGTTTCAACATACTGAGCAAATAACTCGGGTGAGAGTCGCGTGTATTTATCCACTAAATGCACACACAAGCCATTGAGCAAACTGAACATGGCATCAAAAATAAATCCATCAAATGCATAAGACGACATACTGGCAATACGGCGCACCTTAGTCGCATCCAAGTAATTGTTGCCCAGAGCAAAAGAATTTACCGCATGGTGTTCAATCTCAACCCCTTTAGGTTGCCCCGTGGTTCCTGAGGTATAAATGACATACGCCAAGCTCGTTAAATCCGTATCCACGTCCAAATTCTCGATGCTTTCACCACCGACATGTTCGGCAACTAAGACACTCGGCCCAGAGTCGGTATTAAAAATACCTGATAACTCAGCATGATAGTCCGCTTGAGTGAGTACCAAAGAGACATTTGCATCGCGGGCAATAAAGCGTGTGCGCTCATCGGGGTTATCCATCGACAGCGGGACATAAGCAGCGCCTGCTTTGAGCACCGCTAAAATGGCCACCACCATATCGATATTTTGTGGGTAATAGAGCGCAATTAAAGTATCCGGTTTAATCGTGGTCTTTTGGTCTATTTCATAGGCCTGACGGATAAATCGAGCAAGCTTATTGGCTTTTTGATTAAGTTGCTGGTATGTCAGTTGCTCATCGCCACACACCACAGCAATGTCACTGCTACGCCTGTTGGCTACACGCTCAAAAATACGATGAATAGAAAGTGAACTTGGTGTATGCACGGGCTTTTGATTAAATTGTGCTAATACTTGTGTCCGCTCAGCGTCACTCAGTACATTAATGTGATGCAACGCGTCAGCAGGCGCCGCCAGCATGCTTTTAAGTATTCGAACATAACGCTGTGCAAATGCATCGATGGTCGCTTGCTCAAATAAACTGGTCGCGTAGTTAAACTGCAAACTAAGCTGCTCTGTGCTGTCATCAACGACTAAGGTCAAATCATATTTAGCACTCTTGCTACTGAGCTTATCGCTTAGCACTGGCTTTAACTGCAAATCACCCTGCACGATTTGCTCGGCATTCATGCTCTGCACACTGAACATCACCTGAAAAATAGGATGGCGCGAGCTGTCTCTTTCTAACGCCAACAGCTCCACTATTTGCTCAAATGGTAAATCCTGATGCACTTTCGCTTGGGTAACCAGCTGATGCGTGTGCTGAATAAACTCACTCGCACTCCTGTTTTTATCAACTTGGCTACGCAGCGCCAACGAGTTGACAAAAAATCCGATAAGCGCCTGTACTTGGCTATAATGGCGGTTATCCGAAGGCGTACCAACCACAATATCTTGCTGCCCAGATACACTCGCCAATGTGACATACAACGCGCTCAGCATCACAGTGTACACACTGGTTTGGTGTGCTTTAGCACTGTCCACAACCTGTTTGGACAGCGTTTTATCTAGAACTAATTCAAGATTCTCACCTGCGTAGCTCACTTGGCTTGGTCTTGCCTTGTCATAAGGTAACTCCAATGTTTCAAACCCTTGCAGCGTGCCTTTCCAATAGCTTTGCAACTTGCTCAGTGTCTCACCTTGTAGATAATCTCTTTGCCATTTTGCATAGTCTGCATAACGGATACTCAGCTCTGGCAGCTGAGCTGCTTTGCCATTCAACGCTGCTAGATACGCTTTCGTTAGCTCTTCAGTAAATACAAATGTCGACCATCCATCAAATGCGATGTGGTGCCACACAAAGAGCAAATACTGGATAGTTGCACGACTAATGTGATATACCCGCATTGGGCTATCTTGCGATAGCTCAAATGGTTTTGAGGCCAGTTCACTAACCAGTGTCTCAAGGGCTACTTCATCCGCCACCGAGTGCTGTACAATAGCAATATTAGTCGGTAATGCGTGCTGACTTAACAAGCCATTGTCTTGGGTATTAAATACCGAATTTAATACCTCATGGCGTGCCACAACTTGATTAAGTGCTTTTTGAAATGCATCCAGGTTTAGCGACTCACCAACTTCAAACAAGGCTGGAATATGATACGCGCTACTGCCTTTTTCATAACTGTCGATAAAGAGTAATCGTTCCTGTGCGAACGACAGCGGTAAAGATTCCGCGTCACTGCGAGGGATCACAATGGCCTGTGATGCATCAATGACGTTAGCCAGTTTGGCCACGGTATTATGGGTAAACAGCATTTCGAGTGGAATATCACGCTTGAGTGCTTTGCGGCTGGCAGCAGATAAACGAATCGCCGTAATTGAATTCCCTCCTAACTCGTAGAAGTTATCATCCACACCCACAGAGTCAACATTGAGTACCTGTTGCCAAAGCGCACATAAGGTCGACTCAAGCTCACTGCTTGGCGCTTTGTAACTCTGTTTAACGCTTTGATTAGGAATAGGCAATGCCTTTTCATCCAACTTACCATTGCCTGTTAAAGGGAACACCTCTAATTGTGTAAAGCTGGCTGGCACCATGTATTTTGGTAATGTTGACGCTAAATATGCGTTAATGCTTTCCTCACAGACAGTGCTATCGGCACTGGCAATCCAATAAGCATGTAACGCACCATCTGCATGGCCTTTATCCGCAATAACAGCTGCACTTTGAACACCCTCAACGTCACATATGGCGTGCTCTATCTCACCAAGTTCAATTCGATAACCGCGAATTTTAACTTGGTTGTCGTTACGCCCAAGGTATTCAATTTCACCATTGTCGAGCCAACGTACTACATCACCCGTTTTGTAAATCCGCTGAATGTACACATCATCACTACTTGCAAATGGATTTTGAATAAAGCGCGATTGCGTCAAATCGTCACGGTTTAAGTAGCCTCTGGCCACACCAGCCCCGCCGATATATAACTCTCCAATTGCACCCACTGGCACAGGTTTAAGTGCCGATGACAAAACATACAACGCCACATTGGGATAAGCATGCCCGATGCCGTTGACCACTTGGCTTGGGTCAACGCGCTTGTTCATGGCGCCTACTGTCGCCTCTGTTGGACCATATTCATCAATCAATGTCTCAGTAACCATTGAGAGCTTATCAATCACTGGCTTCGTCAGTGCTTCACCGCCGACCATTAAGCTGCGCAAGGTTATCTCACTGTCAGCCAATAAGAGGTTGGCAAGGCTTGGCGTGGTTTTTACAAAACGTACTTGATTGTCTGTCAAATGTGTCTGATATGCTGACACATTGGCAATATCATCCTGATAGACACACACCGTTCCACCTGCCATGAGTGGGCATAAGGTGGTTGTCACGGTCAAATCAAAGCAATAGTTGGTCGAAAAATCACATACCTCTAAGGCATCTGATAAAGTGCTTTGCACACCAAAAAAGTAATTAAGTACTTGCGCTTGCTCTACCATCACGCCCTTTGGCTTGCCTGTGGTGCCCGAAGTATAAATGACATACGCAATGTTGTTCATGCGACTGCGACGCTCCGCAAAATCTTGTGAATTATCCAACACCAACATGGGTTTATCACAGCTGATGAAACCAACATCGGTGCCTGTCAGCCAAGTATCCAGTCGATGGGCATACTGAGATTGCGTCAGAACCAAGCGCGTGTCTGTGTCCGCCAGAATAAACTGCACTCTATCCTCTGGTGCATCTGGGGAGATTGGGACATATCCCGCTCCTAACTTCAATACCGCCAACATGGCCACCAGAGTGTCAGCACTTGGACTCAAATACAGCCCAATCAAGGTATCGGCTTGTACCGATTCACCTTGCTGAGCTAGGCGTTGCACAATGGTGTTTGCTAAATGCTCTGCTCGCTCATTTAATTGGTGATAACTTAAAGTAGTTTTCCCGGCTTTGACAGCCACCTTGTCTGGCATTGCTTGTGCGTGCTGGGCAATCATGCCGGCAATGTCAGTTTCAAACTCAAAGTGTGCTTGTTGGCAGTGCCACTGCTGCGTGATTGCCTCACACTCCGCAGATGTCAACAACCCTAATTGCTGATGCGGTTGCTCTGGCGCTTCCACCAGCTGCTCAAGTAGCACGTTAAGCTGCGATACCAGCTTGCTCGCTTTGTCTGCATCTAGCCAATTTGCACTGTAGTTAATGGCTATATCGAGTGTATCCCCTTGCTCTGTCGCAACAAGGGACAGCGGATAATCAATTTTCTCAACCACCTTTTTGAGCTGCCACTTACGTGTATCACCTTGATGATTGATCGGGTAATTCTCAAAGGTAAACAAGGTATGGAATAACCGTTCACCTTGCGGCTGTAACTCAGCCAGTGCAACACTGCTGGCGCTGTTGAGTGACGCAATCGACAGCTGAATCTCTGCCATGATTTGCGCACAAGACGCATCTTCTGGCCAAAACACTTGCAGTGGTAAGGTGTTGATAAACAAACCGACACTGTTATCAATGCCTTCTACTGGCAAGTTACGCCCCGAAACAACAGTTCCCACGGTAGTTTGCTCATCGCCCGCATAAACCTGGATAAGTTTGTGCCAACAAAATTGTAATGCCACGTTGAGTGTCACCCCGGCGTTTTGGCACATGGCTTTAAGCGCATGAAACTCAGCACCCGTTATCATCAATTGTTGCGTATCAGGTTCTGTGACCTGCATCGGCTTGGTCAAATCAAGGGGCGCACTCAACATTCCTGAGATGTCATTTGCCCCTTCAAATTGCTGTTTCTTGTCTTGCCAATACTGCTGTGTTTGCACTTGGTGTTGCTGATAATACTGCTGCGTTGCTAAGTAGGCCGTTTCCACCTCAACCGTCGGCACAATGCCGCCGAGTAACTGCTCATAATACTCATGAACGCTGCGCAGTAACAAAGGCGCACTCCAGCCATCGCTGATGCTGTGATGCTCCGTTTTTAGTAAGGTGTATAAGTCATCTGCTTGCTTGATAAGTGAAATGCGGATCAAGCCCGGCTTTGACAAGTCAAACCCTTTAGCGCGCTCCGTTTGCTGCAACGCATCTATCTTTGCAGCGCGCTCTATTTCACCTAATGCGCTAATATCTTCATAATAAAAGCTAGTGCTATCAATACTCGCTTTGGGTGAGACAATTTGTAACAGGGCTTCATCCCAGTTAAAAAAAGTGCGCAGCGCGGGGAATCTTAAAGAGGTTAACTCCCAGGCCTTTTGGTACAGAGGCACGTTCAGCGGCTCTTGATAATCCAACATCATTTGCACACGATACGCATCATCGTCTGGCTGGTTCAAATGGTGATAAATAAACCCTTGTTGTAAGCTGTTTGCCAGGCTTACCGACTCAATACCACGCGAAGGCGCAGTTTGACTCTGGATATAACGTTTAAACGCTTTCGCCGAGTCAATGCTTTGCTCACTTAAAAATGCAATTAACTCTGGCTTATTGGCTTTGATTTTATTCACCAGCTGCGGATCCGGAGACGCATTACCAAAAGCCAGTTTTAACTTACCTTGCTCTGCCCAAATAGACAGGTTATGTGCACTGATTTCCTTGATAAGTAACATTGCTTAAATCTCCATGATGTTGTCGTCGCAGGTATCGTCTTGCTCATCCAAATCAGCTTCTTCGAGTACGCTGTTTAAGTGCGCAAGATGCTCTACGGATAAGTCATTGGCAATAAAGTCACTGGGGGTGGCGACTGCGCCCTGCTCAGCAATATGTGCAGTATGTTCAATCACATGTTGTAAATTGGTCGCAAAGTAGCGTTCAAAATCAGCACTGAGCTGCTGGCCTAGACGCGACTGAATTGAAAACATCAGTTGGTCAGAGTCAATCATACCGTTAATGTTAAGCATCAATGCCATCTCATTTTGCTCGCCAATTAACTGCCCACAAGACTCTTGGACAATCTGCCAACTCTCTACACCCGAAGCACGACTATTAAATTGACCTAAGTAGTTGAAGCTAATCAGTGGCAGCTTTTGAGTAATTTGGCCTGCTTGGAAAAAGGCCCCATAGCCCACCCCTTTGTTCGGCACGGCGCGCAACATCTCCTTGATTTGCACCACCGCTGTTGAAAGGTCGTCATAGGCTGTAAGCTTCACTGGATATAAGCTGGTAAACCAACCTAGGGTTTGCGATACATCTAAGTGCTCATCAATGTCTTCTCGACCATGACCTTCTAACGTGATCACATGCTCTGTACCAGATAATACTTGCGGCAAAGTTAAGCTTAACGCAGCTAACAATAAGTCATTGATTTCCGTGTTGTAACCTTCGTTTGATTGCCTCAGAAGCATTTGTGTATGTTCAACCGACAAAGATAATGAATGCTCACTGACAGATTCAGTAACATTGAGTGCATTGCTATGTTCAACCACAGATTGCCAGTAATTCAGCTCACTGCTGTGATCTGTTGGATAGGTTTGCATGCTCTTAACCCACTGGCGATAACTGCTGGTTTTTGCCGCCAATGTTTTACCGATAAGCAAGGTTTGCATGTCTTGTGACAACACCCGCCACGACACGCCATCAATGATTAAATGATGGAAAATAAAGCAAACCCGCGCAACACCATCGCCATAACCTTGCAGATGCACCAGCTTAAATAGCGGCCCATCTTTAAGATCAAAACTTTGCTGCCATTGGCTCAACTGCGCTCCAATTTGCCTATCAGAGAGCCCTGTCACATCTAATTGAGCAACGTTACACCAAGTAGCTAAATCTAACTCGTTAAGAGATAAATAAGTTTGACGATAAGTATCACCTTGCGGCGCAAAGCGGACGCGCATCATATCGTGGTGCTCAACCAAAGCCTGACATGCCTGCTCAATTTGCGACGTGGTTAGCGCTTCAGGTACCGTCAGCATAAATGACTGGTTCCAATGATTAGGTTGCGACAGACCTAAGTCAAAGAACCAAGACTGTACAGGCAGTAAATCAAACTCACCTGTTAGTACTCCTTGCTCTGTCTGTACTGTCTGGGCTTGCGGCAATTGCTCAAGCTTTTTCGCCAATTGCGCCACAGTCGGTGATTCATAGATGTCTTTCACTTTGAGCGTATAACCCAATAAACGCAGCTGCGACATCAATTGAATACTAATGATTGAGTCACCACCGATACGGAAGAAGTGCTCATCAACCCCGACTTTTTCAAGGCCAAGTAACGCCTGCCAAATATCACACAGCTGGCTCTCAAGTTCAGTGGTCGGTGCCACATAATCGCTTTGTGCATCAAATACAGGATCTGGTAAGGCTTTGCGATCGACTTTGTTGTTTACAGTCAGCGGAACTTGCTCAATGGCCATAATGGCGCTGGGTACCATGTACTCTGGCAATTGCTCAGCTAAATACGTGCGCAGCACGTCATGGTTAAGTGCAGTTTCGCCTTGTGATACCACATACGCAATCAGTTGCTGTGTGCCTTGCAGCAATCGCGGGATCACAACTGCTTGCTTCACATCTTGATGTGCAATGAGAATGTTTTCAATTTCTCCAAGCTCGATTCTAAAGCCTCGGATCTTAACCTGCTCATCATTTCGACCAATGTACTCTAACTGACCATCAGCAAGTCGGCGCACCAAGTCACCGCTGCGGTACAAGCGGGATTCATGAGAAGCAGGCAATTGCGCAGCAAATGGATTGTCAATAAAGCGCTCACGGGTCAGCTCTTCTCGGTTTAAATAGCCGCGAGCAAGACCAGCGCCACCGACATACAATTCACCCACAACTCCAACTGGCACGAGGTTTTGGTTGGCATCAAGTACATACGCTGACATGTCACTCAATGGTCGACCAATCAGTGATTGGTGCTGATTGTTATCCGGTGAGAGTTCCTGATATGTCACATGCACGGTGGTTTCTGTGATGCCGTACATATTGATTAACTTAGTGTGCGTATCACCATAAGCCTGCCACCAAGGCGCAAGACGCGCCATATTAAGTTTGTCTCCACCAAAAATAACATAGCGCAGCGCTGGTAGCTGGGCATTTTGCGACACCGCGGTATCGGTAAATGAATAGAAAGCACTCGGCGTTTGGTTTAATACCGTGACGCCTTGGTTTTGACACAAAGCAATGAACTCGCGCGGGTCACGGGTGCAGGCTTTGTCAGGGATCACAAGACAACCTCCGTGTAATAGCGCGCCCCAAATTTCCCACACACTAAAGTCAAAGGTACAAGCATGGTACATCACCCACACATCTTGCTCGGTGAACTGATACGCTTGCTCACAAGAATCAAACAGTCGTACCACGTTGTGATGGGGTTGCATCACACCTTTGGGCTGTCCTGTGGTGCCTGATGTGTAAATCACGTATGCCAAATCATCTGCCGTAGTATTCACCACAGACAAGTCAATATCCACTTCTTCCTGACTGAGTTCATCATAACTAAGTACTTGCACAGATGTATCTAAACCATCGAGTACTTCTGAAAGGTTCGCCTCTAATCCTGCTTCACAGAGCAATATGGGCGTTTGTGTGTCGCTCAAAATAAACTGGCTACGTGATTTTGGATACTCTGGTGTCAAAGGTACATAGGTGGCCCCAAGCTTTAATATCGCCATCATGCTCACTAACAACTCAAGGCTGGGCGCAAAATAAAGACCAATGTAAACCGGCGTTTGGCTTGTGGCAGAGGCAATACTCGGATCTCGCGCTAAAATTGCCTTAGCCAGCGCCGTCGACTGAGCATCTAACGCTTGATAGCTAAGCGCTTTGTCTTGGAACTTAAGCGCTGTGTTATTTGGGTACTTTTGCACTTGTTCGGCAAAAATCTCACTCAAGCTGCCACGCTCAGGGAGTGGCGCAACTTGCGGCTGAATTTGCACCAGCAACTCATGGCTTTGTTGCTTTGACAGCAAGCTAATTTGACTGTGTGGCTGGTCAACTTCAGTAGCGATGGCGTTAACGATAATTTGCAGCTGCGCGATTAATTGCTCAGCTTGAGACGATTCAATTTGACGTGCACAATAATTTAAAGAAAACTCAACCTGCTCCGGTGTGGCAGTGACAATAACGGTGATCGGGTAATCACTTTTCTCACGTGTCTCACGATACAGCATTGCCTGCTCTACGCGCTCAGCATCACTTTCTTGCACTTCTGGAATTGGATAATTCTCAAACACAAATAAAGTATGGAATAACGCATCCCCTTGGCTTTGCACACGAGATAGCTCTGCACCACTGTGGGTATTAATATCGGCGATTTCCAGCTGAATTTGCGACATCATCTGTGTGATCGTTGCATCCGTTTGCCAATTTACCGCCAGAGGTAAGGTATTGATAAACAGACCTACACTTGAATGAATATCCGCAACAGGCATATCTCGACCAGATACTGTGGTCCCAACGATTGTTTGCTGATCTTGGCAATAGCTTTGCAGTAACTTGTGCCAAGCAAATTGCATGGCAGCATTGAGCGTCACACCTGCATGCTTACACACTTGATTTAACGCACTAAACTCATCACCTGCAATCACAAACTGACTGCGTGCAGGTTCAGTGATGACGCGCTCATTGGCTAAATCAAATGACTGGCTCAGCAGATAATTAACATCATTGGCATGCTCAAATTCCAGCATTTTTTGCTGCCAAAATTCATCCGTTTTGTCTTTGTTTTCATACAGGTATACTTGCGCGGCTTGATAAGCATGGTCATGTTGGATAACGGGCTGTTCACCGGCCTTGAGTTGGTTGTAAAAACTGTTGACGGTCTCCAGTAGATTGCCGACACTCCAGCCATCGCCAATGCTGTGATGTTCCGTTTTTAGGACGCTATAATGGGTGTCGCTGTGCTTGAACACCACCACTCTAAAGAGCCCAGGCGCAGCCAAATCAAACGCTGTGAGCCTATCTTGAGTGAGTAGCTCATTCATTTTTTGCGCGCTTTCACCATCAGGCAAAGTAGTGAGATCTACCACTTTGAAATGCGCGTCATTGAGCACCAGCTTTTGGCTGATCACTTGCAGCATCTGCGCTTGCCAATCAAATGCCATACGCAGCGCTGGGTGTTTATCAGTCGCTAGCTGCCAAGCTGCTCGATACAGTTCAAGGTCTAGCTGAGTATGATAGTCCACCAGCAATTGTACTCGGTATGCATCATCATCTGGCTGATTTAAGGCATGATAAATAAAACCTTGTTGCAAACTGTTGGCAGGATATAAAGCCTCTATAGGAGCCTGTGACTGGAGGTTTTGCAGCAGCTCAAAACTAATCTTCGCCTGCGGGAAGTCACTTGGCGTGCTCACCCCGCCAGATTGCATCGCCGTCACACCTTGAGCAATCACCTGCTCAAGTGCACGCTCAAAGGCACGGACAAATTGCGCACCTTGCGCTGGCGCAAGTCTGGATTCAACCTCAATGCTCAACGCATCCTGTTTAATTAATCCCAACACGTTGAGCATTAAGTCGCTGTCATTGTCAGCGCTAACCGCTGCGCCAACAGGCTCCCCGGTAATTTGCCAATCAGCAGGCTCAGCCGTTTTATACTGCCCAAGGTAGTTAAAGCATACTTTTGGCAGCGGCGCAGGTAACTTTTCAGGGTCAAATTGATACAGCGCACCAAAACCAATGCCCTTATCTGGAATAGCACGCAGCATGTCTTTGTTTGCAGCAATGGTTTGCTCTACAGATTGCGCACATTCGAGCTTAACTGGGTATAGGCTGGTAAACCACCCCACTGTTTGGTTCACTTCGAGTGCATCATCAATGGCTTCTCGGCCATGGCCTTCGAGCATAATATGATGAGACTTAGACCCAAATACAGTTTCCATGGCAATGGAAAGCGCACTAAGTAACAACTCTTGCGTTTGCGTGTTATACCCTTGAGCTGCTTGCTGTAACAAAACCTCTGTTTGCTCAACCGATAAAGACAAGGATAATTGCTGCATTGCATGTAAAGGCTGTGGACTTGGCTGTCCTGCTAACACCTCAGACCAATAAGCCGCTTGCGTTTGATTACGCGCTGCGTATTGCGCCAGTCCATCCACCCACTGACGATAACTGGTTTGCTTTGCCAACAGGCTTTGTCCAGCAATAAGTTGCTCAAGGTCGTTAAGTAAAATGCCCCAAGAGACGGTATCTATGATCAAGTGATGGAAAATAAAACACAGTCTATCGCGGCCATCGCTATGCCCTTTTAGCCTGACCACACGCCATGTTGGGCCTGCAAAAATATCCAAGCTGGCTTGTAAAGTGCTCAAGGTGTCACTGACTTGGGCTTCATCCAACAAAGAGATATCTAGCTCAGTTAATTCAAACAGCACTTCTTCACAATAGCGGTTTTTCCGCTCAACGATGCTTCGGCTGCGCAACATATCATGCTGATAGCTCAGTGTAGTTAGCGCCTCATATAGGTCATCATGAGATAAGTCATTCGGACAATAGGCGCTAAATGCTTGGTTGAAGTGGTGCGCATTGGCAAAATTTTGTGCAAAGAACCAATTTTGCGTTGGGTGCAGGTCAAAATCACCTAACAAAACCCCTTGCTCTGAGAGTACTTCCACTTTCGCGACATCATCATTATCGGTAATAAATTCAGCCAACTCCGCCACACTTGGCGCGACAAAAATATCTTTCACCTTAAGGGAGTAGCCCGCGCGTCTCAGGGCTGATACCAAACTGATACTGACGATTGAGTCGCCACCGATTTGGAAAAAGTTATCGTTTATGCCCACTTTTTCAAGACCCAGTACACCTTGCCAGATGTCACAGAGTTCTGTCTCTAATTCATTGCGTGGTGCTTGGTATTCAGTGCTGGCACTAAACTCAGGCTCTGGTAATGCTTTTCTGTCTAACTTGCCATTGAGAGTTAACGGCAATGCATCAATCACCACAAAAGCAGCTGGCACCATGTACTCTGGTAACTGCTTTGCCACAAACTGTCTCACATAGTCTAAATCAATCGACGCATTAAGCTCTCCAACTAAATAAGCAACCAGCGCTTTTTGTTGATTGTGTTCTTTATCAATCACCGCAACATGTTTTATTTCTGGGCGCTTTAATAAGCAGTGTTCAATTTCGCCCATTTCGATACGGTAGCCACGTACTTTTACCTGAAAATCTTTACGGCCTTTGAATTCAATATAGCCTTTCTCATTCCAACATCCGTTGTCGCCAGTACGATATAGTCGGCCAAGTTTAGGGTGTTCAAAATATGCAAGATTAGTGCGCTCTGGGTCATTAAAATATCCCTGAGCTACCCCAATACCACCGATGTGAATTTCACCTAAAATACCAGCAGGACAATGATTGCCATATTGATCCAGCACCCACATAGCTTGGTTCGGCATTGCCAAACCATAAGGAATGCTCTGCCAATCCGGCTCAACTGTTTTTATTTCATGCCAAATTGACCAGATACTGCCTTCAGTAGCACCACCCAAACTCATCACTGTGGCATGAGGTGTCATAGCGCTTAGCTGCGTAGGTAGGCGCAGTGGGATCCAATCTCCACTCATCATGTAAACACGCAAACTATCCACATTGCGTGCTTGCAATGCTTGCTCATTTGCGAGCAGTTGCGCAAGCTGTGGGACTGTATTCCAAATTGTCACTTGGTGCGCTTCGACAATGTCTAACCAATGATCTGTGTCCTGCACTTTGTCTTGCTCAGGCAGCACAATCGCGGCTCCCACAGCCAAGGCACCAAATACATCGTATACAGATAAATCAAAACTCAAATCCGAAATACCAAAAATACGGTCTTCTGGCATAACCTCGAAACGCGCATTAACAGCAAAAATGGTATTCATGGCACTTTCGTGGGTGATCACCACCCCTTTTGGCTGGCCAGTACTGCCCGATGTGAAGATCACATACGCAATCTCATGCGCCAGAGGCAAGGCTAAGCTTTCTCGCCATAGGCTATCTGCCTTTGCACTGTTTGCGGCGGCCTCTTCAACTAAAGTGAATTGGAATTCGCTCAACCATGGTTCATTTTGAATACGCTCAAATAACGCATTCGAAATTAATACCTGCTGCACGCCACCTGCCAATAAAACCTGATGAATACGAGAATTTGGCCAAGCCACGTTGATTGGTAAATAAGCACACCCTGCGGTATTAATGGCCAGCAGTCCAGCGACTTGATATTCACTTTTTTCGCACATGACAGCGACCAATTCACCGCGCTTAGCAGCTTTAGATGCTACTTGGTAGGCAATGCCATAGCGGTATTCACTCAAGGTATGATAATCAATTTGACGGCTTGCCGTGATCACAGAGACGCGTTCAGGGTACTGTGCTACTTGTAAGTCAAAGCCATCAATTAAATTATGCTCTGGGTATTTTGCAGGGAAGTCATTCCACTGATGTTCAATCAAATGTGTTTGTGCTTCAGTCAGGGTGCTGATACAGCCACATATTTGATGAACATCATCTTGCGCCAAATGCGTAATAAACCGTTTTTGTATTTCACCAATTTCTTGTAAAGCCAGGGTATTAAATTGCGCGTCTGCTGCAACAATTTTACGCAGCAACTGTGAACCTGTTTCGAATAACGTAAAGTCTAATTCAAACTGTGCCACAACCGGCGTTAACAGCACGCCTTCCACTGTGACCGCATTATCTTCACCTAACATGATCTGCTGTTCAGGTAAGCCTGCAAGCACTTGCATCAAGCCCGGAATAATATGAGATGTTTTTAGTTGTGCAAGATAGTTACACACCACATTGATGTTCTTGCTGCTCAAGCCTGATGGAGCTTTATTCAAAAGTAGTGCAGTCAGCTGCTCATTGATGGTCTGTAATAATTCAATCAGTGACTTTTGATGAACCGCCGTGATAGACAACGCTTCTAAATCAACATAATGGCCTAACAAGTAACGATTTTTTCGCGTTCTTCTGGCGATCGGTATACCTATGGTGACGTCTTCATCGTTAGTTAAACGGCTCACCGTTAAAATGGTGCTTGCAAGAATAACGCAGTAAGGGCTGATACCGTGCTCAGCAGCCACTTGCTTGATTGGCTCAATGCACTCGGAGGTATTGTCCAATAGTACAGCCACCTCATCACTGCTATCCGCGCTGTGTGGCTTTTTCATGATGAAGTCTACTGGGCTCACTTGCACATCGGCAAAGTCTTGATCTTTGGCAGCGTAATATTCAATATCTGGTGTGAGTGTTGAGCTGTCATCCTCACTCGATAAGAGTCTCAGTAAATCATTCACTAAAATTTGTAAAGACCACTGATCACACACTATGTGATGGCCTTTGATCAACACAATCACCTCAGAGTCTGTCAGTGCTTGATAGAAAAATTCAAAGTTATGCACGCTGGTATCAATGAATTGCGCATTGTATTGATCGCATAGTTCGGAAGCTTTCAAAGCGGTGTCCGCCATCGCTTGCCACTGCACTGTGCCCGATTTGAAAATGAGTTCAGGCGTATCCGCTGTCAGCTCCACTTTACTGTGGATCACTGGGTGACGTTGCTGTAATTGAACAAGCGCATTTTGTAGCTGTTCAAAACAATCGTCCATGGTAATTTTAAGTGCACTAGAGACATTAAAAACAGGGCTAGTTGGTGCAATTTCTTGCCCTTGCCAAACTTGTAGTTGGCGCTGAGACAGTGATTGAGAATGTTCGTTACGCATTGGGTTTATACTTCCATTATTATTTTTGTGATGGCATAAAAAGGCGTTCAACGCCGCGAGCGTTATGATTTAGTTGATTGCTGTCAGTGATTAGGCACATGTATAGCCTCCATCGACATACACAGTGCTACCTGTGGTCCATTCACTTTCTAATAAATTAATAATTTCTTTTGAAACATGCTCTGGTGAACCAAACCCTAGCGGGTGCATGCTAGCTAGCTTTTCAAAGTGACCCGGTTGTGCCATGCCTTGATAACCATCATTGAGCTTGGTTTGGATCATGCCAGCAGCAATGCAATTGACCAGTACGCGATCTTTAGCCAATTCCAACGCTGCACAGCGACTTAAACTGCCTAGCGCCCCTTTACTGGCCGCGTAGCCGGAGATACCCGCCTCACCAGCGGACTGACTCACTGAAGACAGCAAAACAAGAGAAGTTGTACCCGCTGTATTTCTCACGCTTTTGCGTGTAAATGCCTTAATCATTGCCAGCGCACCGCCGCAGTTAACACGGTAAATCTGCTCAAAGTCGGCATAACTCGATTGGCGTAGCGTGGTCATCGCGTGTACACCAGCACAAAATACAGCCCCTTTAAATGCACCATATTGCTTGGCATTATCGATAATGAGAGGCGTCAATTCGTCTGGCATATTCAAATCAGCCACCGCCGTTTTATGCTGTCCGGGTAAAGACTCGGCCAAGGCACCTAAGGTTTTTTCATTTCGCCCTATCAATAGGAGTTCGTAACCTTTATTTGCTAAATCAAGGCAGGTTCTCTGCCCAAGATCTGAGGTTGCACCAAGCACCAAAACTCTTAATGGAGCCCCATCAATATTCATTGTTTCCATTACTATGCTTCTTCTCTTTAAAGGCCACATCACGCCAAAAGCACGGCTGTGCTTTTGGCTCATATGCGTATACTCAATGTTGAATTGTTAAACGGATATTTCTGTGCTCGGGCGCATGGTCATACACTGCCCTGTCATCATGTTGTTGTAGTGTGAAAAGTGCGCGATAAACTCGATAAAGTCCTGCTGCAAAAATACAGTTGGTCGCATACCGAATACTGAACGCTTTAGTGCACGGCGCATTTTCTTTCGCTCAGCTTCATCCTTTGCTAAATAAGGGATCACAGCACTGTTAATGAATACGGTATCGCTCGTCAGCTCTCTGGCTAAGGTCTTCATAAATGCATTCAAAGCGTGGTTAGCCACTGAATTCACCGCTTGTCCGAGATAACTCAAACTGTCCGAATACAGAGGGAAAACAATGTTTGCGCCCACCTCTTTCACAAACGTCGCCAGACTTTGATAAATTAAAAAAGTATTATCTAAGTAGGTTGTTATTAGTGCCAAACAGCTCTCATCTGTGAACAGTGCCTGCTCATTTGCACACTGCACACCTTGGATAACAACCAGTGGCTGTCCATTATCGAGCATGCCTTTTTCGGTCAATAGCAACTGAATATCTGGCTCATCTTGCGCTTTGATTTCAGCCAGTGACAAACTCGGTAGTGACACATTTTGCGATTGAAATTGCGCTGAAGGCGCTATCAAAATCACATTGACGTTTGCACTGAGGTAGTGATCAACCACCGCTTGATCAAACTCACTTTCTGCTTGTACCAATAATAAAGTTTGCGCCGCACTCATATTAAAAACCCTCCGTCCAGATGGATGACTTCTCCATTTTGATAATTTGGCGCATCTGCTGTGAGGTGCAATACCGTACGTGCAACTTCACTACACTGCCCCATGCGTCTGACACTGGTACAGTCGATAATAGGCGCAACAATAGACTGCTCTGCGCTGTCCACCATTTGTGTTTCAATCAAACCTGGCGCGACGGCATTACACAAAATATTGTCTTTTCCATACTCACGCGCGATGGTTCTGGTCATACCTATGATCGCGCCTTTAGACGTGGCATAGTTAATTTGACCTTCGCGTCCCACCACACCACTTTTTGAGACCATATTGATAATGCGACCAAATTGCTGCGCTTTAAAAATCGGCAGCACCTGTTGGCATAAATTAAACGTACCCTTTAAATTCGTCGTCAGTACTTTTTGCCAATTTTCTAAGGCCATCAGCTGTATCAAGCTATCGTGATTAATTCCTGCGTTGTTAACCAAAATATCAATGCGTTCATCTCGTGCTTTAATGGTCGCAATGCTATCTAACACAAAACCGCTGTCAGATATTGACCCCTGTAACCACGTAAAATTAGGGTTAGACTGCAGCTCATCTGGTACACTCGAGCGAGCAATACCATACACTTTTGCTCCTTCTGCCAGATACTGCTGACATATTTCCAGCCCTATGCCTTTGGAGCAGCCGCTCACAATCACGACTTTCTCTTTAAACATCCTTTTCTCCTATTTGATCTAAGTATCGAATGGCGATCCGTGCACTCGCAACTTGTTCATCATTAACCCAAGCTGCAACCTTAAACTTCACCAGCTCGCCCAATGCGATCTCTACCATAGCGCGAATTTCTAAAACTTGGCCAGGTAAAACAGGCGTGAGAAACTTGACCTTATCAATGCCAGCGATAACCCCTTTAGATTTGCCAGTAATGCACAGGCCACTGGCTTGAGCCATCGCCTCGACAATCAATACACCAGGAAACACAGGTTCATCTGGGAAGTGCCCCTCTAAACAAGGTTCGTTATAACCAATAAACTTTTGCGCGATAATAGACTCGTTTGGCTGTACCTCGACGACTCTATCAACAAACTTAAATGGCGGTTTATGCGGTAAATTATCCGGTGAAATCATTTTTCATCTCCCCAGTCGAATAAAAAGTAAATCATCACTAAAAGCACCACGGTAAACCCTGCTAGGGTTTGCACTTGCACAGAGACGTCTGCAAGCGATGCCCCTTGATTAGCCGTAAGTCTAAATGCATCTAAAAATGCCGTAGAAGGTAACCACTGAACAATGTTTTGAATCGTCTGCGGAAAGTTAGAGGTGTCAAAATAAATCCCAGATAAAAACATCAACGGGAAATACAGTAAGTTAGAGATACCCGTGGCCACTTCCACTTTTTGGCTACGCGCACCAACCAGCACACCGATTAAGCACAGGACGACAGAGCCCAATAACAGCACGGTTAAAATACTTAACCAATTGCCAAGGGGCTGATAGCCAAACAAAAAGTAGAAAGTCGCAAACAGCGCAACCAGCTGGAATATCAATAAAAACACTCTAGCGAATACAATCCCAATCACATAGTCCAAGCGGCTAAACGGAGATAACTTCAAGCGTTTAAAAAAGCCCTGCTGACGGTCTGAAACCAATCCATTTGAAATAGAGGTGATGCCAATACCGATGATCTGCAGCACAATGATGCCGGGGATCAGCCAGTCGATGTACCTAAACCCTTGAAGGTCAATCACCCCATCCAGATAAGGCTTACGGGCTTGGTCTTGAAGTGCCATGACATGGCTAAAAGCAATCGCTTGCTCATGACTGTTGCGTGTTGAAAACAAACCGCTAGGCGTCAAAATCAGCACATCACCATGATTTGAAAGGATCGAAGATAACCCCTCTCCCGGAGACACTTCCGAGTTTGGCTCAGCAAAATGC
Source organism: Pseudoalteromonas sp. MMG033 (assembly GCF_057197785.1). Lineage (NCBI taxonomy): Bacteria > Pseudomonadati > Pseudomonadota > Gammaproteobacteria > Alteromonadales > Pseudoalteromonadaceae > Pseudoalteromonas > Pseudoalteromonas sp. MMG033. Next base: position 3,186,008 of record NZ_CM170070.1, on the reverse strand, counting down.
GCATTGATCCGTGCGATCAACGCGGCATCTTCAATGTTGAGTATGCTGACCTTGTTATCTTTCTCAATGGCTTGATACCAATCGGCATCTATTTTTTCCTGTTCAATGACAACCACATTCACTTCTGCCATCGGCTTTTCACCTGAGAAGGCTTGTACTAATAGCAACGCCATAAAAATGGGGAAGCCAAAAGTCCAAAACAAGGTGGCAGGCTCGCGGAAAAACGGTCGGATATTAAGCAGCATAAGCTGCCAAAATGGCTTTCTTGTCAGTACATTACTAGGCATGACTTGTTTCCTGCTTGAGAATATCGTGGCCAGTGAGTTTTAAAAACACATCATTGAGCGTGGCTTTGCGCGGCTCTCTGATAACCGGATCGGTAAACGTGCGGTGGATAATGGCATCAGGCGTACCTGACTCAATAATCTTGCCCTGCTCGATGATAAGTAGCTCATCACACAGGTAATCCGCCTCATCCATATAATGTGTGGTGAGAATGACCGTCATGCCCTCTTCTTTGAGCGATTTGATGATCTCCCAAAAGCTCTGGCGGCTGGTTGGGTCAAGACCCGTGGTGGGCTCATCTAAAAAAATCAGTTCAGGTTTACCCACTATGGTCATGGCTAAAAAAACGCGCTGCTTTTGACCACCGCTAAGGCTGTCTAACCATGCATTGGCTTTGTCAGTTAAACCAAAGCGTTCTATCAGCTCATCGACATCCATCGGATCTTTGTAAAAGCTGGCAAATAAACGGACCGCTTCTTTTACTTTGGTTCTGCCGTACAGACTATTGGACTGCAACAGTCCGCCGATTTTCATGCGGATCTGCTTTTCATTGTCCTTCCAATCCATGCCAAACAAGCTGACTTTGCCAGATGTTGGTTTTTTCAGACCTTGTAATATTTCCAATGTGGTTGACTTACCCGCCCCGTTTGGACCGAGTAATCCAAAGCATTGCCCCTTTTTAACTTGGAAAGATAACCCCTTTAAAACAAGCGTATTATTCTTGTTATAAGACTTCTTTAAGTCTGCTACATCAATGACCGCTGACATCTCTATTTCCCTTTTACTGTCGACACCAAACATGTCGTTGCACTGAGCTGTGTATTCACACTCATTACCAATACGGACTCTGGTTTACTGGTATTTTGCAGTGCCACGTCACGGCCCATAAACATGCGTCCGTTCAGTGCACAGGTGGCAAGGCTAATTGCATCAAGACTTTGGCACGCAATGCCCGATTCTTTATACGCTCTGCCATTAATCACTTGAGTAGTTGAAAACTGCGCTTGTAGCGCATTTGAAATCGCCTCAAATTGTTCAGCGTTAACCATAGAAAGGACTATCAAATCTGGTTTTACTGCAAGTTGTGCAAGCGCTGCACAGTCCCACTGTTGGTTTTCTTCATTAAATACCCAACGACCGGCATTAAAATCACTCACCTGCGCAAGTGCTCGACTCGCACGCGGGTCTTGTTCATTGACCGCGACCAGTGCATTGGCTGAACTTGCCAACCTGTGCTCATCCACTTGCATTTGCTGCCAAACTAAATCAGATGTGCCGCTCCTGTCTTCTGCGCTACACACCAAAGCACAAGCAATTTTGTCTTCACTTAAATCCATGAATGCATGCCACAATGCGTGCATACCTTCATTGCCTAAGTCGCTAAAATTGGCAGAGCAGCCTTTTAAGTCAAATGCCAAAGCCAAGTTTCCAAGCGGCGCATTGAGCACGGTATCTGGAAATAAAGTACTCTTAACTCCTGTCGGACCATATTCTTGTAAGTCAGACAGATTACGTTGCTGTACTTGAGATGCCCCCAAAGTAGTGCCGAAGTACGCACCCATCGGCGGCTTTTCAGCATCACTGTAATCCACATCCGCACCGCTAAAGGCAAGGTATGACGCGCCAATGGCATATTGACCTATGGTACTCATGCGACGACGATATAGTTTTGCTTGGAAAGGCTTTAAGGCAAATTCTTCCTCATAGCTAAGCAAAGGTTGATCCGCACCATTGCTATAACCACCTTGCTCAGCAATGCCCCCGTGGCCAAGGATATAAACCTTCTTACCCTCAGCCTTAGGAATGGCTGAAACAGATTTACGTGCTAGCATGGTGGTATTGTGGCCGCCAAACGCCGAATTAGTTGCGCCGATGCACTCAACCTTGTGATCTATCAGTCCATTCACTACGATATGGTGACCTTGGCAGTCTTCGCGAATGTCATCACCATTTAATGTCGAAGGCAGTTGTCCTTTGTTGATAGCGACCAGTGCAGAAATAAACTCAATAGCGCCCGCTGCGCCTAATGTATGACCAAAATAAGACTTGGAACTTGATACTGGGATAGATGCTTTATCTTGTAGGTTTAGCGCAGCAAAAATGCCCTTTAGTTCAGCGCCATCATTGGCGGGTGTACCAGTCCCGTGAGTGTTGACGTAATCTAGATCTTCAGGGTTCACATCACTTGAGCGCAAAGCACTTTCAAATGAGCGTCTTACACCAGCCCCCTGCGGCTCAGGTGCGGTCGCATGATATGCATCTAGACTTGAGGCTGTGCCCGCCAATTGCATGATGCTCGGTTGATTTCGAGCCTCGGCATGCTTGTGATTCTCTAACACAAGGAAGCCTGCGCCCTCGCCTAGGCTTAAACCCATTTTTACGTCATAAGGAGAGCAAACCTCCGGCGCAACCGACTGCAAAGAGTGAAAGCCGGCATAAATTGTTTTCGCCAAGGCGTCGGTGCCACCGGCTATCACAATATCAACCATATCATGGTCTAAAAGCTGTTTTGCAAAGCCCAGTGCGCTACTACTCGATGTACATGCACTGGTAAAGGTTAGTACAGGGCCTAGCACGCCAAAGTGTTTGGCTATGTTGTCACTTTGCTTGTGCGCTGGGTACTCCAAAAGACCATCATGCTGATTATCCATGATGCCCTTTTCAAGCTTTTCCATACCCGTATTTGCGTTGCCGACACACAGTGCGACACGTTTGTTTGCTAAGGTATGACGTGAGATATTTGCAGCACTCAGTGCTTCTTCTATCGCTTCAATGGCAAATAGGGTTGAAAAGTCAGGTAAATCAGTTTGTTTATCTTGATGTTTTTCTCGTACTGAGCGAACAATACCTGCGATATCACTCGGCAAGCCAGCCACGTCAAAACAGCTTAGTGATGCAACTCCCGAGCGTTGTGATTGCATTGAGTTATATAACTCCTGTGCATTGTCTCCACACGACGAAATTACACCGTATCCGGTTATCACAACTTGTGATTTACACTCTGGCATTTCTTACTTTCTCCTGTAAACCCTGCAATGTCACTTTGCCCATTGCATTGTTAGGTAACTCATCAATGAATTCTATTTTGGGGATGGGTAAATCTTGGAATAACGCTCTGATTTCATCTGTGATGTCAAAATGTGAGGATTCTTTGACAACAAAGGCTATCAGCTCTCCGCCGCGCACATTGTCTGCTTGCTCGATGAAATACACCCGCAAAGCATGTCCTGAAAACAACTGAGATAGCTTGTCTTCAACGGCCTTCAACGAGTAGCGTTTGCCCTTGAACTTAAATACGTTGTCCTTTCGGCCCAGATGTAAAATCCGATTGTTAGCGAGTATTTCAATCTTGTCATCTAGCGGCGCACATTCGACTCCCAAAGGTAGGAAATCAGAATAAATCAGATGTTCACCATCCGATGGTTGCAAACGAACGGTAGGCAGTAACTGGTACGTTTGAATATGGTCTTGACCTATCATCCGATAAGCAATGGCACCTGTTTCGGTGCTACCCAGCACGTCAATACCACGCAAATTTGGTAACTTGCTTTGAACTAGCTCGGCAAACTGTGTATTCCTTTGCTCACCAAATTTGCCACCCGAGTTAACGATATAGCGATATTGAGCCGTCAAAGCACCTGACAAGTTTTGCCAAATGCTTGGCACACTCACCGCCATGACATGATTGACCGCCTCAGGCACAGGCCTTAGTAACGTATTTGATTGATACATCACAGGAGTCTCAAGCTTAAGTGGCAACAAAAAGCTCCAAATAAACCCGTACATGTGTACAGGTGACACATAGGCATCGATTAAATCAAGGCCACTAAAATCAAATAAAGTCGTCAGCTCCTTTACCTCTTGCACCATGCTCGCTAACGATTTTTCAATGCGCACTGGCACCCCTGTGCTGCCGGAAGTTTCAAAGAAAATCACAGCCTCTTGCTGCAAAGACGCTAACTGCTGATAAATAGACTTTGAGTCCAACAACGACAGCTCAACCTGCTTTGATGACAATTGCGCAAAACTCACCGCATTTTCACCTTGAGGCTGTGCACTCATCAGCGGTTTATAACCACTTAAAACCGCCGCAACAGCGACCATCATCATTTTGACGGGATCCGTATCTAATACTCTCAGTGGCTTTGCTTTATCTAAGCCTTCACTTTGTAGTGCTGTGATTAATTGGGCGATATGCTGCTTAAACTCAACATCGCTATAATGATTGCCATCTGAGGAGTAAAACAGTGCACTGTCCGTGCTTGCATTTTTAGTCGCTTTTGCCAATATAGTGCGGGTAACAATGCTGCTAACAGTATGCGTCCCTTCATAGTCCGCGTTGTTAAACACAACACCAAATTTACGCTGACAATCAGCGTAAATTTGTAATAAGTCGACTGAATCAAGAAATAAAGGATTGCCCAATAAATCATCATCATTTGATAGCTGCGCTATTTCTGACTCTTCAAGTTCAACCGAGATAACAATTTGTCTGCGTACCTGATTGATTAAGTCTTCAAAATCCTTCATTCAGTTACCAATTCCTGTAATTCAATTGCTGCAACGCGTTTTTTGAACGATGCTTTAGGCGGCACGACTTCAACCTCACCACTGCAAACCAGCAGTTTGTTCTGATTTACAATGGTAATGGCCAATCGCACGTGCCGATTTGGTAATTTTTCAGACACTTTAACTTGCGCATAAATGGTGTCACCGATATACAAAGGTGCATGATGGCTTACGGTCATATTCGTCACCATAGAGCCCACACCTGGCAACTGCATACCAATAACTTGCGCAATCATGGCTGGCGCTATCCCTGCGTGGGCGATTCTGCCTGCTAACCCCATTTGCTCTGCAAACACAGCGTCTACATGCAACGGATTAAAATCCCCGGTGATCCCAGCAAAGCTATATACATCTGCCTCAGAGATAGTTTTTGAATGTACTGCACTGTCTCCTTCATTGATTTCCCTATACGTTTTTCCAGCCGTGTAAAGAGTCATAATCACCTCAATTTTTATGCTGCTAGTTGCTCAGAAATAAATTCGCTTAACGTATGAATTGACGACATTTTTTGCTGTACAAGTTCGCTTGGAAACTCTTTAAACTTCAGGCCATACTTTTTTTCTACCGCTGAAACCAAGTCTAAAAGTTCAATGCTGTCTAAATCTAAACCCGCGCCAACAAGCTCTGCGTGTTCATCGATTTCTTCCAGTGAGTCAGCCACTTCAAGCTCTTCAATTAAGATGTCAGTTTTAATAAAGGTGATGATGTCTTGTGTACTATTCATTGTTCTTCCTTAGCTTATAAAAAGTGAATTTAATCAGTGTTTAGTCGAATAAAAAGGCAACCATTTCTTCAATTTCACCATCCAATGCTCGGTCTTGAATGACAGGTGAGAAGGTTTGAGCAAGCGAATCAAAGAAAGGACGAGATAAGCTGTTGAGCTTCTCTGCAGATTGGTCTTTATCAAGCACATAGTAAGCCTGACGAATTGCCATCGCTTGAATTGCAATCACTGACTTCACCAAAGATAAAATGGTTTTCAAATCACGAGCTGCAATGGTGCCCATGCTCACGATGTCTTGGTTTAGAGCTTCAGTCGTACGGGAGAAAACCGACATAGGGCCAGACTGCTTAAGCGCTTCTGCAACCAATGCCGATGCGCTGATCTGCATCGCTTTAAAGCCGTGGTTGATCCACGCTTTGTCACCTAAGTCGTCAACAGCCACTAGGTTGTTAGGAATGCCCCCGTTTAATCTGTCATCAACAAGAATCCCCAGCTCTCGCTCTAACAATGCGCCCATATTGGCTACTTGCGGTTTAAGCGCATCACAAATTGCAGCAACATGACCACCATAGAAGTGACCTGCGTTGAGAATTAAATCACTTTCATGGTCAATTAATGGGTTGTCATTAACTGAGTTGATTTCTACCTGAAGCACTGATTTTGCCCAGTTCAACGTATCTACCAAAGAACCTAGCACTTGTGGAGAACAGCGAATTGAGTAGCTATCTTGCAAGCGGAACTTCTCTTTTAGACCATGTTCAATCACTTGGTCATCCGTTCTTTGTCTACGCCCCAATCTTTGCTCAGGGTTAGATAAACGCTTGTAGATTAAATCAGCACAATACCTTTGACCTTGGTGCGGCTTTAATTCGTGCACTTTCGGGTGAAAAGGTGACGCTCTGCCATCGATAAGTTCTACAAACAACGCAATTAACTTACATGAGATATCAATCGCTGTGTCTATCTCATTGATGGTATTAGCAGCAATGGCACTCATCACAGACGTGCCGTTCATGATTGCCAAGCCTTCTTTGGCTTTTAATTCATAAGGCGCAATGTTAAGTTCTTCCAAGACTTCAGAAGTAGGTCTAATCACGCCTTGGTAATACACATTTCTTTGTCCATTTAATGCAGCACCAATATACGAAAGTGGTGTTAAATCACCGCTGGCACCCACGGAACCTTTAGCTGGTATTGCTGGGAATATATTGTGTTGTAAAAACAGCTCCATTTGCTTAAGCAACTCCCAACTCACGCCTGAGTAGCCTCTTGCATTACAATTTAAGCGGATCAAAAGCGTAACGGCACAGTCGCGCTCACTCAAATACTCACCTACACCACAACCGTGATAGGCCATTAGGTTCTTTTGCAATTCTTGTGACATCACAGGCGAGATACGATTACTGGCCGAATTCCCGAATCCAGTTGTTACACCATATATGTCATCCCTATCAGAAATACGCTGATCTATATATCGGCGATTATTCTCAATGAGTGATTTGTGAACCTCTCCATTCAACTGCACTTTTGGATAATTGTCCTTGATAAACTTTTTAATATCTTCAAGCGTTAGTTGGCTTATTAAGTCTATATCTAATGTCGATACTGCTTTACTTCCAGACTCAGCTTTTGATTCTGAAAAAGAGAGTTCATTACTCATTTTTCTTGCTTCCTTTAACAATTAAAAAAACGGTCATTTTTAATTTATATTTAAAGTACATAATCTAATTAAATATAAATATCGCATGCACTAGTTAGCATTTTAAAAAAGCAGCTAATGCAAAAATTTAAGTCACTCACATAGTTCATCACTGGCTTACCAAGCTTAAAAGCACTTACTTTGTGACTGAACCACCCACTCAAAAGCGTGTGTGTCATTTTTTACACCATTACATTTAATCAATCAATAGTACCCACAAGAATTACACCAAATACATTTATTGCTATAAACTTTTACAAAATAGTGGATAAAACACCCTTATTTAACAAAAAACACACAACAAGTGTGAGGGAATTATTTACCAAAAAGTAGGATGAAAGAGAAAGGTTAAGCTGCAACTTTCCTATACAAGGAAGTTTGAAAAAGCACTTATATATATTTATTATTACAAAAAATTTTAAAATAAAAGACAACGACAAAGTAATAGCAAATTAATAAAAACCAACTTGACATTTTTCACACCCTTATAAATAAACTCATAAAGATATTTTTAGAATATATACTCAATTCAAACACACATAAAAAATCCCACACCGTACCTATATTGGTTAATTTATTATGTTATTTATATGAATACATGCCATTGAATATTAAAAGGGAAAGAAATAGGGCTAAACATAATTTTATATTTTTATGAATTGATACTTTTTTGTGCAAACATTTCCATTTTTACAAGTAAACAATAAAGGTACAAACACTGAAAAGCGGTTTAAAATGCTGTTTTTATCAACAATTAAGTTTTAATGACGAGCAAAAAAAGCTGAATATTCGCTTTATAGGTCTTTACTTATTGTTTCAGGCAAAGCAATTAATGTTTAATAATTAAACAAAACTAGCTTTGATAGTATCGTTAGAGTCATATCCTAGTCATAAAGCATGCGATAAAAAGCCAAAATGCCAAATACATACGAGAAAGCTCTGTCACATTAATGACATATAATAAAATAATGTGCTCCACTTTATTGCAAACCTTGCTAAAAAAAGCCCATGTAAGTTCAAATAAATCTGCTTCCAACCCAAGACGATTGAACAAAACACTCTATAAAACCGAACAACTCATCCTTATTTTTAAGTTTTACGTCATGGCGCTTTAAAACTAGTATCAAACTAAACATGCAATATGATTGGAGTTTCATTCTGTGGCACAAATACTCAAAGCAACCACCCACGACATTGGCGGTTTGACAGTTAGTCGGCTACTGCCACATATGAAAAAGCGCATGGTCGGCCCGTTTATCTTTTTCGACCATATGGGCCCGACCCACTTTCCAGCAGGCCAAGGGGTTGAAGTTCAACCTCACCCCCATATCGGCTTATCCACCTTAACTTACTTGTTTGAGGGGCGTATCCTGCACCGTGACTCTTTAGGAAACAAATTAGAGATAGCCCCAGGTGATGTAAATTGGATGACCGCAGGAAGCGGCATTGTGCACTCCGAAAGAGAGAGCTTTGAAGTTAGAGGGGGGGAGCATGCCATCAATGGCTTGCAATCATGGGTTGCACTAAGAAAGAGAGAGCTTTGAGGTTAGAGGGGGTAAGCATGCCATCAATGGCTTGCAATCATGGGTTGCACTGCCAGAACAATACTCTGATATCGACCCAAGCTTTGAACACATCGGCCGACATGATCTGCCGCAGAGTACATATAATGGCATCATGACGCGAGTTATAGCTGGCGAGGCTTACGGCCTTAAGTCCCCGATAACAACCTATTCAGAGATGTTTTATGTGGATATCATCGCACCAATTCAACGTACCATCACAGTGCCCAACCCAGACCAAGAGACTGCTTTATATGTGATCTTTGGTGAAGTAACCCTCTCTGGTACCTCCTACTCGCCGGGACAATTAGTACTTTTAGATCATGAAGATACATATATAACGACTACCAGAGATACGCGCATGATCTTATTGGGCGGTGATAAATGGGAAAGTTTGCCTTATATACACTGGAATTTTGTCTCCTTTAGTAAAGCGCGTATAGAACAAGCCAAGCATGATTGGCGTGAGGGCAACTTTCCCACTATACCCGATGATGACCGTGAATTTGTTCCGCTGCCAACAGGCAAACCAAAAGCTCAGCCACTGCGCTAACAATCTAGCTTTGATTAATTTGAGGAAAGGTAATGAGAGAAAAAATTGAATTTATCAGTAATGGAAACACACTTGCAGGGCTATTGGAGCGTCCGACTCAGCATATCAAAGCAGTCGCGCTATTTGCACATTGCTTTACTTGCGGTAAAGACATTGCGGCAGCCTCCCGTATTTCAAGAGCTTTGGTAAAGCATGGCTACGCTGTGCTGCGCTTTGATTTTACAGGACTTGGCAATAGCGATGGAGATTTTGCCAATAGTAATTTTTCATCAAATCTCGAGGATTTATATGCAGCAGCAGACTATTTGCGCCAAAACCTGCATGCACCGCAACTACTTATTGGGCACAGCTTGGGCGGCGCTGCGGTATTAGCAGCGGCGGATCAAGTTGAAGAGGTTAAAGCGGTCGTTACCATTGGTGCACCCGCGAACGCCAAACATGTCGCACACAACTTTTCAGCTCAAATTGAGCAGATAAAACAAGCTGGTGAAGCTCAGGTTCAACTCGGTAGACGTACTTTTAATATCAAAAAACAGTTTTTAGATGATTTAGATACACACAGTAAGACACAACACACGTTAAAGAATAAGGCACTGCTTGTTATGCACAGCCCAATTGATGATGTAGTTAGCATTGAGCAAGCAGAAGCGATTTATATGGCATCTAAGCACCCTAAAAGCTTTATTTCTTTAGACAATGCAGATCATCTATTGAGCAAAGCGCAGGATGCTGAATACGCTGCCACGGCAATTTCTGGCTGGGCCAGTAAATACATTGAACCACACCCTGAAACCACAACTGATGCTGTTGAAAATGGTCATCTAGTTGTCAGCGAAAAAGACCATAAATTTACCTTGAATGTTATCAGTGACAGTCACAGCTGGCTTGCTGATGAACCAACCCAAGTCGGCGGAAAAAACCTCGGCCCCGATCCTTATGAGCATTTACTAGCGGCTTTGGGTACGTGCACAGTGATGACAATGCGCATGTATGCGACCCATAAAAACTTGCCACTAAAACAGATTAAAGTGACATTACAGCATAAAAAAAACCATCATCAAGACTGTGACAACTGTGAGCAAAAAGACAGTTATGCAGAACTTATCACTCGCAAAGTTGAGATTGAAGGCAATTTGACACCAGAGCAAGAGCAAAAGCTGCTGGCCATTACCGATAAATGTCCCGTGCATAAAACGCTGCATAATCACATCGAGGTCAAAACACAGTTAGTCAATGATGCCTAATAGGTTTGGACACTCACTCTGGCGATGCAATGTGCATCGCCAAGTGAATATTGCAGCAATTTATTTATCTTCAAGCCTATCTTTGTACTTATCGAACCACCATAAGATATATTCTAACTTTTGCTGCAGATACGAAGGTCTTGCTGTTAGCGCGTGGCTCATATGAGGCATTCGCACCATGGTAGTATCAACATTCTGTAACTTTAATGCTTGATAAAACTGCTCTGTTTCAGAGATGGGCGTGCGATAGTCTGCCTCTCCGGTGATCAACAAGCTCGGTGTTTTGATGTTATTCATATATGTAATGGGCGAGTGCTTAAGATAGTGCTCTGTGTTTTCCCACGGCTTTCCATTAAACCAGTACTTTGGAAACATTGGATAAAAATCAGAGGTCAGCACAAAGCTATATAGGTTAACCGCCGGCTTCATAATCGCAGCCGCTGCAAACTGCTGTGTTTTACCCAACATCCAAGTGCCGATCATACCACCACCAGATCCGCCCATAATGTATTGCCTTGTTTCATCAATAAAGCCACGTTTAATCAAAGCGTCAATACCACTGATCAAATCTTCATGCTCATGATTAGGAAAGTTATTATGGATCAACTGAGCAAATTCATTGCCATACGAGTCGCTGCCTCTTGGGTTCATGTAAAGCACAACATACCCACGGGCCGCCAACATTTGCAGCTCAGCAGTAAAGTGCGGGCCGTAGTTCGCCATAGGGCCGCCATGTATTTCTAATACCAATGGATACTTTTTAGATTTATCGAAATTGGGCGGATAGATCACCCAACCATGAATAGGCCTCTCATCATATTTTGATTTACTCCACAGCGCTTCCACTTGACCAAGCGTCACAGTATCTAAAAACTTACCATTAAAATCACTGAGTGTGCTGATCTTGCCCTCGCTCAACACAGCCAATTCTGGCGGCCTTTGAGTATTGGCAATAGGAAATGCAACCATACCATTACTCGCCACATCAAACTCTCCTCCAGCGTATGGTCGACCAGAAGTCATGTTACCGAGCCTGTCAGTCAGCACTTTAAAATCGCCAGCTAAACCGCTATAACCTAGCTGCGTTTTTCCCTGATCATCATAACTGAAATAGATGCCTGCACTATCGTGTCGCCACTGCAAACGCACCACACTTCTATCGAGCCCTGCGGTTAAAACAGACACTTTACCTGTCTTCAAGTCTTTTACATGCAATTCTTTATTTTGATAAATCATGCCATTGTCATCATAACCCGTATAAGCAAGGTATCGGCCATCAGGGGATACGGTCGGCATGTCATCGGGGCCATCACGTTCAACAACGCTTTTTATTGCACGGGTTTTTAGATCTAGATAATGTATATCGGTATTAAAGTGTGAAAACTCAGGATTGGCATAACGCTTTGCAGAAAAATAAATGCCTCCCCCATCCTGTGCAAAGCTGATTTTTCCGCTATGACTGTGCTCGCCTTTTGTCAGCTGCTGAGGTACGCTCGCGGTGGTTGATTGTAGAAAAATTTGGCTCGCTCCCGGCTTCAAATACCCTGCCCCATTTAAACGATATCGGTTCGACTCAATCAATTTTGGCGCTGGGGCCCAGTTGGCATTATCTGGTTTACCCTTCAATGGGATAGGTAGCGTCTTTGGCTGCTCAACAAACATGGTAAAAGCGACCGTTTGATTATCTGGTGACCATACAAGATTACTTGGCATACTCGGGTACCATGATGAGTGATGAATATGACCCGTGTGAGTATCTTTAAAATTAATACGTGCTCTGCCGTCTGTGACTGACACAAAAGCCAATATATTTTGATTGGGGCTTAATACTGGTGCAAAGCTCGCATCCGACTGAATATCGATAGGTTGAAATTTTTCTGTAGCCTGATGATAAACCCAGACATGGCTATTCTTTTGATCATTGACTCTATCAAACTGATTTTTAACGAAGTAAATATCATTGCTTACATTTGAGACATCTACCTGATCGACATATTTAAGTTCAAAGTAGTCTTCAGGTTGTAAATACTGTTCATTGGCTGCTTGCACAACATCAGTATTCAACGCACAGGTTGCTGCAACCCATATCGTTGCCATTACATTGGTTTTTTTCATAGTTATTCCTCCTGTGCTTTCTTTGTATAACGACCAATACTATCCAGCCAGTGAACAAACCCTTTTATCAGAAAACAGTCAGGAAAAATAAAAATTAAAAGATTATAAAACAGAAGCTTAAGCCGCATGAAAAAGTAGGCCAAAGTGTAAACACGTCATCATGACGTTAATTTTAAGTAGAATAATCAACCACAGTAACTTCTAGAAACACCATGGTTGACATTAGTACAAACCATATTAGTCGAGGTTAAGTTGCGCTTCGTGCAAATCCAGCGGATAAACTGTCGATATTTTATCTTCTTTGGTACATTTTACAGCGACCTTATTTGACCCTACCGTGGTGGAATTTCGACAAGTAACAAATTGCGCTTTCATACCAAACCTACGTTTATAATCAGCAACCACTGTGTCTATTTGCTGTTGCATCTGAGGGGGTGCTTTCGCATAAAGAGCATCATAAAAATTGACCCACTCTTCAATACCTGACTCAGCGGCCACACCTAACCAACCCATACCAATTAATGTTGACTGCTCAACATGCTGGCCTTTTAAAAACATAAATGCCAAATAATACTGGGCATCTTTGTAGCCCCATGTAGCGAGTTCGCCAAGCGCCTCAAATGCCTCGGGATATGCTTTTTGATGATAGAGCTTAATGCCCTTTTTCTCTTGCTTATGGATCGCATCAATGTCTTTAATGATGGCACGATTAGATTGGCACGCAGGGGTTAGCGTGATCAACACAGCTAGAAGAAGTAACTTCTGAATCATCATAAATACTCAGCTAATTTGGCCATAAAACTTACAATTTGAGCAAGAGTAACTGGTTGCGATTAGGAGCGTAAAAGGGAATAAGCTGTAAAATTGAGGGATTTAAATTAAAAAAGCGGCGGGACACACCCCCACCGCTTTATTCAACACACTCTCTTCTTTCGAAGATAAAGGAACATAAGTATGCGAATACTTTGAATATTAACGATATTTTATTACAAAACAACGAAAATACCCGATATTTTTTTAAAGTCGAATACCACCGTCAATTTCGACGACACGACCGGTAAAGAACTCATTTTCAATAATATATTGCGCAGTATGGGCTATTTCTTGTGCTTCACCCAAACGGCCTACTGGCTTCATTTTAACCAAGCGGTCTTTTGCTTCTGGCTTCATCGCATCCGTCATCTTAGTGCGAATAACACCCGGTGCAATCGCGCCGACACGAATACCGTAACGACCTAGCTCTTTTGCCCATGTTGTCGTCATTGCCACAACACCTGCTTTTGCAGCTGAGTAATTAGTTTGGCCAATGTTACCAGCACGTGCCACACTCGACATGTTAATAATCACGCCACCTTGATCTGCCTCAATCATTTTAACAGCCGCTTCACGACCACATAGGAATACACCTGTAAGATTGACATCCATCAGTGATTGGAACTGATCAAGCGACATTTTATTAACCACTTCACCTTCTTTGACTTTAACAAATAAGCCATCACGTAAAATACCCGCATTGTTGATAAGCACAGATAGCGAGCCAAAGTCTTGTACAATTTTATCAAATACTTCTTCTACGTTGCTTTCAATACTGACATTTGCAACGTAAGTTCTAACGGTTACATCAAATTGGCTAAGCTCTTCAACTGCTGCATGCAACACTTCTTCTTGCATGTCTACAAGCGCAAGATTTGCACCTAAGCTCGCCATTTTATGTGCCATAGCAAGACCTAAACCTTGCGCGCCCCCAGTAATAACAACCGTTTTATTTTCTACATTCATAATTAAATTTTAAACCTTTACGTTTTAAGACTTTTCAGAGAAAAGTTTAAATATCGCACTAAAATCTTCCGACCCTTTGCCTTGATTTTGCATCAGGTTATACAGATTTTTCGCCAGTGCGCCCATTGGGGTGGCTGAATTTGTCTGCTGAGCGGCCTGCATTGCAAGTCCTAAGTCTTTTGCCATCAAATCCACCATGAAACCCGGTTTGTACTCATTTGAAGAAGGCACATTGTCCAGTACATTCGGGCATGGGTTATACACTTCAAGTGTCCAATTGCGCCCAGAGCTATTGAGCATGATTTCACTCAATACTTTGGGATCTAAGCCGTGATCTACACCCATTTGGAGTGCTTCGCTGGTCCCTGCCATTAAAATTGACAGCAGCATATTATTACAAATTTTTGCGACCTGACCGGCACCTATGTCCCCAGCGTGATAGATATTTTTACCCATATCTTTCAACACTGTGTGCGCTTTGGCAAATTCTTCGTCGCGTCCACCAACAATGAAAGTCAACGTCCCAGCAGCGGCTCCTGCCACACCCCCAGACACTGGTGCATCAACAAAAGATACGCCCGCATTTGCCAGTGTTTTACCAACAAACTGAGCAGACTCTGCATCTATTGTCGAACAGTCAATAACCAGTGCCGACTTACTAAGGTAGTTGATTAATCCATCTTCGCCAGTATAAATTGAGCGAACATGTTTGCCCGCAGGCAGCATGCTGATCACAAAGTCTGCACCTGAGCAAGTATCAGATACTTTCTTAGCGGCACTAGCACCTTGCTCAACTAATTGATTTACCACTTCTTCATTTAAATCAAATACTGTGACATCGTGACCTGCTTTAACTAAGTTTGCGGCCATTGGGCCACCCATATTACCTAGGCCAATAAATCCAACTTTTGCCATTTTTATTTCCTTACATACTTGCTAATGGGTGGTTTTCATCATCCCACTTTGGTACAAAAAAGCCGTCAACCACCTTGCTATCAACCTCAGCAATTGATTTAAAGCGCCAATTTGGCTTGCCGTCTTTATCAATTAACAGTGCACGCACACCTTCTTGAAATTCACCGACCTCACCACAGTGAACGGACATACCAAGCTCTTGTGAAAAACACGCTTTTAACGATTGACCAGCAAGGCGTTTAAGTTGCTCACTGACCAGCACAGCACTTAAAGGTGAACCATGTTTTAAACCCGCTTGCGCTTTACTGAGCCATTTATTATCGCTGCTATCCATTGACAATATATGGTCAACCTGTGCGGCTAAATCAGCATGCTCCACTAACTTCTTAATGTCTTTTGCAAGTGGCTTGATTGCACTGTTTGGCAATGAATGTGCGCCCTCTTCTATCGATAATAGAAGCTGCGTCAACTTGTCATGGTTGAGCACATTGGTTTTGCCCCAGTTCACTTCACTTAGGTTATGAAGCAAAATATCAAAGTGATCCGCATTAATGAAATGATCAGCCAGTCCGACAAACTTTGCATCATTGGCATTCACAGAGGCGCCTGTTAAACCTAAAAATAGGCCAACACCTTCTGGCATTTTGTTGAGGAAATAAGACCCACCTACATCAGGATATAAACCTATGGTAATTTCAGGCATCGCAATACGAGATGTCTCAGTAACCACACGGTGACTCGCCCCTGCCATTAAGCCGAGGCCGCCACCCATAATGATACCGTTACCCCATAAAAGGATAGGCTTGTCATAATTATGGATTTGATAATCTAGGCGGTACTCTTCGCTAAAGAAGGTTTCCAAGTAATTATTGTCGTCGTCAGCAGCCATCGCTTTGTATAGGCTTACAACGTCACCACCTGCACAAAATGCCTTTTCGCCAGCGCCTTTAAGCACGACCATGGCAATGCTGTCATCTGCCGACCACTCGCTTAACTGCGGCGCAAGTAAACGGATCATATCTAAGTTAAGCGCATTCAACGCTTTTGGCGCATTTAAGGTCGCAACTGCGACCTTCATATCGTTATTACAGTGCGCCAATTGGAACACGACTGGCGCGTCTTCTTGGTTTAGTAACTGTAATTCAACCATTAGCCATTCACCCAATTTGCTTTGCGTTTCTCTAAGAATGCGTTTACGCCTTCTTTTTGATCTTGTGTATCAAATAATGTCACGAACAATTCGCGCTCAAGCGGCAATGCACTGTCAATCGTACCTGTACGACCTTTTTGAATAAGTGACTTACATGCTGTAACCGCAACAGGGCTTTGATCTTCTACTTTTGCAGCAAGTGCCAGCGCAGCTTCTAAAGCTTGACCCTGCTCTACCACTTCTTCAACTAAGCCAATCTTCTCTGCTTTGTCAGCTTTGAGGCGCTCACCGCATAAAATCATACGCTTCGCCCAACCTTCACCAACCAGCCAAGATAGGTTTTGTGTGCCACCAGCACAAGGAAGCAGGCCAACCTTTGCTTCAGGTAGTGCCATTTGAGCTTGAGCTTCAGCAATACGAATATCACACGCCAACGCCACCTCTAAACCGCCGCCCATAGCAAAGCCATTGATGGCCGCAATTGATACGCCACGGAAGCTGCTCAGTGTTTCGAATGCTTCACCAAAGACACGCGACATATCGGCAGCAACGCCTTTGTCACCATCTGCGAATACATTTAAATCAGCACCCGCTGAGAAGAACTTCTCACCTTCGCCGGTAATGACCAACGAGTAGATTTCTTTATCCGCGTTTAATTCGTTTACCAGCTCTTTTAAGCCAACCAGCGTGTCACGTGTCCACGTGTTTGCAGGTGGATTAGACATAGTAACAATTGCAATGTGACCACGTTTTTCAAGTTTTAATTGTGCAGACATTTATTTGCTCCTTATAAAACGCTCGCAGCGCCTTCGGCTAAAATTCGACGGGCAATGATCACACGCATGATCTCGTTTGTGCCCTCTAAGATTTGGTGAACGCGCACATCACGTAAATGGCGCTCAAGTGGGTATTCTTTGATATAACCATAACCACCGTGGATCTGTAGTGCATCATCACACACCTTTGTGCCGACATCTGTCGCAAAACGTTTTGCCATCGCACAGTAAGTGGTTTTCTCCGGGTCATTGCTATCTAGTTTAAACGCTGCCAAGCGAACCATTTGGCGCGCAGCAACTAGCTCAGTGTTCATGTCAGCAATTTTAAATTGCAGTGCTTGGAATGCAGCCAAAGGTTTACCAAACTGCTGACGCTCCTGCATATACTCTTTTGCTGTATTCAGTGCTTGCTGCGCAGTACCAATAGAGCATGTGGCAATATTAATACGACCACCATCTAGACCCTGCATCGCAAATTTAAAGCCTTCGCCTTCTTTACCCATTAGGTTAGCTGCTGGAATTCTGACATCTTCAAAGGTAATTAAACGTGTTGGCTGTGCATTCCAGCCCATTTTCTCTTCCGCTTTACCATAAATCACGCCAGCCGCATCCGCTGGGACAACAAATGCAGAGATCCCTTTAGGGCCTTCTTCGCCAGTACGTGCCATAACAACTAATACGTCTGTTTCACCTGCACCAGAGATAAACATTTTTGAGCCATTTAAGACATATTCATCACCTTCAAGCACCGCTTTGGTTTTAAGTGACGCCGCATCAGAGCCTGAGCCAGGTTCAGTTAAGCAGTAAGACGCTAATAGTTCACCCATCACCAGTTGGTCCATATATTGGCTCTTTATCGCATCGGTACCAAAACTGGCGATCATCCAAGTTGCCATGTTATGGATAGTCAACATCGCTGTCGTCGCGGTACAGCCCATAGACAGCTGCTCAAAGATAATGCTTGAATCTAGGCGAGATAGACCTAGGCCACCCGCTTCTTCTGGTGTGTATAAACCGCAAAAACCCAACTCACCCGCTTGTTTAATTACATCTTTAGGGAAAATATGCTCCTGATCCCAACGCGCAGCATTTGGCGCAAGTTCAGTCATAGCGAATTGGTAAGCAGTTTCGGCGAATGCCTGTTGATCTTCATTCAGATTAAAGTCCATAAAAGACCTCTCTTGTTGTCGTATCAAGCGATTTTCATCACTTGTTTTTATTCTTGTTGCACCTGATCTGCGTCAGGCGGTACTACTAAAAGCCCAGCATAGGTACTGGGCTTTGGAAATATATTGGATTAACGTAAGTTAATACTCATATTAGGGCCGGTTACCGCTTCATCAGCAAACCAGCGAGATGTGATAGTCTTCGTCTCTGTGTAGAAACGAACACCTTGTTTACCATACGTGTGCACATCACCGTAGAAAGAGTTTTTCCACCCCGTGAATGAGAAGAAAGGAAGTGGCACAGGAATAGGAATATTAATACCAACCTGACCTACTTGAATTTCTTGTTGGAATTTACGAGCAGCAGCGCCGCTTGCTGTGAATAACGATACACCGTTACCATACGGGCTGTTATTAACCAGCGTGATTGCTTCTTCAAGCGTATCAACAAACACACAATTTAATACTGGACCAAAGATCTCTTCTTTGTAAATGTCCATGTCTGTTGTCACATTGGTAAATAGTGTTGGGCCTACCCAGTTACCGTTTTCATAACCTTCCACGGTAAAGTTAGAGCCATCAAGTAAACAAGTTGCCCCTTGCTCTTTGCCCGATTCAATCAAAGACAGAATGCGCGCTTTTGCTGCTGCTGACGTTTGTGGACCGTACGCAGCTTCAGGATCATTCCAAACTCCTGGGCGCACTTTTTCAAGGCCCGCTTTTAAGTCATCAACCCACTCTTGTGATTTGCCGACAAATACAGCAACTGAAATACCCATACAACGCTGGCCAGCAGCACCCACTGATGCACCAACTAGGTTATTAATTGTTTGCTCTTTGCTCGCATCAGGCATGATTACCATGTGGTTCTTAGCACCTACACAAGCTTGGACGCGTTTAAGGTTTTCCGTACCTTTACTATAAATGTATTGACCAACACCACACGAACCAACAAATGAGACCGCGCGGATCTCTGGAGCTTCTAAAATCTGGTCAACTTGATCTTTGCCACCGTGCACAACCTGTAACACCCCTTTTGGCGCACCGGCTTCTTCGAATAGTTCTACTAGGCGCATTGGTGTTAGTGGATCTTGCTCTGATGGTTTTAGTACAAATGTATTTCCGCATACAATCGCCATTGGGAACATCCAAAGTGGGATCATTGCAGGAAAGTTAAATGGCGTGATACCCGCACATACACCAAGCGGTTGAATGTATGAATATGTATCAATGTTGCGTGCTACATTTTCAACGGTTTCACCCATCATCATAGCTGGCGCATTAGCTGCTTGCTCAACTACTTCAATACCGCGCCAAACATCGCCCTTGGCATCTTCGAATGTTTTACCAAGCTCATGACAAATGATGGTTGCGATTTCTTCTTGGTGCTCTTTTAATAATGCAGCATAGCGCATCATGATACGTGCACGCTCAGGTACAGGGACATTCTTCCAAGTTTGGAACGCCTCTTGTGCTGAATTAATAGCTGCTTGTACTTCTTGTGACGTAGCGCAAGGTACCTGTGCAAGGACTTCTTGATTTGCTGGATTAACAACGTCTAACCATTTGTCAGACTGCGACTGTGTGAATTCACCGTTGATGTATAGTGGTACCTGGTGCATTTTGCACTCCTCCCCAAAAAAACTGAAAGTAGCGCCGCGTTAGAAATTAGTATAAGTGCGGCGCTTTGACGATTTTAAACTTCTACTGCTAATGCAACCGCCTCACCACCACCGATACACAGTGATGCGATGCCTTTTGATAGACCACGATTGCGAAGTGCATGGATAAGTGTCACCAAAATACGCGCACCACTTGCGCCAATTGGGTGACCTAGCGCACATGCACCGCCATTGACGTTAACTTTTGCACTATCAAGTTGCATTTCATTGATAGCAAGCATAGTTACCATGGCAAATGCTTCATTGATTTCCCAAAGGTCTACGTCTTCTTTTGACCAACCCGCTTTATCAAGCAATGAGTTCATCGCACCGACAGGCGCAATTGTAAACTCAGCTGGCGCTTGAGAATGTGTAGCGTGTGCCACAATTTTACATAGTGGTGTTAAGCCATGTGCCTTTGCTTCTGACTCACTCATCAAAATAAGCGCCGCTGCACCATCTGAAATAGATGACGAATTAGCTGCTGTGATGGTGCCGTCTTTTTTGAAAGCAGGACGTAGTGAAGGAATTTTATCTGGACGTGCGTTACCTGGCTGCTCGTCTGTTGTTACTTCAATGTCGCCTTTGCGAGTAGAAATAACATGCGGGATAACCTCATTGTCGAAGTTGCCGCTTTCAATTGCTGCGTTTGCTTTACTTAATGAATTAAGTGCAAACTCATCCATATTTTCGCGAGTAATGCCATATTGATCTGCAGTATCTTGAGCAAAACAGCCCATTGCTTTTTTATCATATGCATCTTCAAGACCATCAGCCATCATGTGATCGATAACTTGATTGTGGCCCATGCGCATACCACCACGCGCATTTGGCATGAAATATGGTGCATTTGTCATGCTTTCCATACCACCTGCAATCGCAGTTTTGATACTACCTGATTTAATTAAATCATGAGCGAACATGGCTGCTTTAAGACCTGAGCCACATACTTTATTGATAGTTGTTGCACCAGTTGAACGTGCTAGACCGGCATGCAAAACAGCTTGGCGCGCTGGCGCTTGGCCAAGGCCCGCAGGCAGTACACATCCCATAATAACTTCATCGATGCTGGCATCCGATAAACCAGTATCATTCATGACAGCTTTAATTGCAGTTGCACCTAAATCTGTTGCAGCTGCACCAGATAGGCTTCCCATAAAACCACCCATAGGGGTACGTTTGGCTGCTACGATGACTACGGCTTCGTTACTCATTTAAAACTCCTGTTAACAAGCAAATTGCTTGCTTTTAGTAATCTCTTACGTCGAGCATACCTAAAATTTACGTTTACGCCAACGTAAATCTAAAAACAAGCGCTTTGCGATTTTCAAAAATGTAAAGTTTACTTGCACAGCTGTCTTGCCAAGTTGGCATTTTACTGCGCATTCCCTTGCTATATCCCATGTTTAAGAGCAAATTAACAAAGCATATAGTGCCTTATGCGAGCTAAAAGTAGTTCAAGATCCAGATTTTGCATATGCGACTAAAGCATGATGCAAAAACGACACTTTACCTTTACGTAAACTTCACTTATATTGGTCTAATCAGTTTCGAAGTAAGTGTGTAAATAATGCAAGACACCAATAAAGAACCAACCTACTCAATAAGCGAACTCGCTAAGGAATTTGACATTACCACACGAAGTATTCGTTTTTATGAAGATCAAGGATTACTTTCGCCAGAACGTAATGGTCAGACCCGAATTTATTCAAAACGAGACAAAGTGCGCCTCAAACTTATTCTGCGCGGTAAGCGACTTGGTTTTACGCTTGCCGAAACTGGTAGATTGTTTGAGCTTTATGATGCAGACAAATCCAGCGAAAAACAGCTCCATACTATGCTGCAATTAATAGAAGAAAAAAAAGCAGATCTCAGTCAGCAAATGGATGACATAAAAGTCGTCCTCATGGAGCTAGTGACAGCAGAAAGACGCTGTCTCGATACATTAAAAGAATTACAAGACTAATCAGTACACAGTATTTGTTCGCTGAGGCATTAACCATAATCAACCTCAGCCACCCGCTAGGGTATAACACAAATTCTCACACAGGATGACAACAAGATGAGCACAGTATCACTATATAAAGAACTCAATTTTGGACTTGGTGAAACCGCAGATATGATCCGTGATCATGTCAATAACTTTGCCACCAGCGAAATCGCACCATTGGCAGAAAAAACCGACCAAGAAAATAACTTTCCAAATGAGCTATGGCCAAAGTTTGGCGAAATGGGCTTACTCGGCATCACTGTGCCAGAGGAATTTGGCGGTGCGAATATGGGCTATTTAGAGCACGTAATCGCGATGGAAGAAATTAGCCGTGCAAGCGCGTCTATTGGTTTAAGCTACGGTGCACACTCTAATCTGTGTGTAAACCAAATCAACCGCAACGGTAACCAAGCACAGAAAGAAAAGTATTTACCTAAGCTAATCAGCGGCGAGCACATCGGCGCATTGGCAATGAGTGAGCCTAACTCAGGTTCTGATGTGGTTTCAATGAAACTCAAAGCCGAGAAAAAAGGCGATAAATACGTCCTGAACGGCAACAAAATGTGGATCACCAATGGTCCTGATGCCGATGTATTTGTTATATACGCCAAAACTGAATTAGATGCAGGCCCTCGCGGTATTACCGCTTTTATCGTTGAGCGTAACTCTCCTGGTTTTTCTACTGCGCAAAAACTCGATAAGTTAGGTATGCGTGGTTCAAACACCTGTGAGCTTGTATTTGAAGACTGTGAAGTGCCTGAAGAAAATATTCTAGGTACGTTAAACGAGGGCGTTAAAGTCCTCATGAGCGGACTTGATTATGAGCGCGTTGTATTAGCAGGTGGCCCACTGGGTATCATGCAAGCATGTATGGATGTGGTTGTGCCGTATATTCATGAGCGTCAACAGTTCAATCAATCAATTGGCGAATTCCAATTGGTACAAGGCAAAATCGCAGATATGTATACGCAAATGAATGCGGCGCGTTCGTACGTATATACCGTAGCAAAAGCCTGTGACCGTGGTGAAACCACCCGTAAAGATGCCGCTGGCGCAATTTTATATGCCGCTGAACTTGCCACCAAACTTGCTCTAGACGCGATTCAGCTACTTGGCGGTAATGGTTACATCAATGAATACTCAACTGGTCGACTTTTACGTGATGCCAAACTCTATGAAATTGGCGCAGGTACGTCTGAGATACGTCGTATGCTGATCGGTCGTGAGTTATTCAATGAAAGCCGTTAAGGAGACGTGGCATG
Organism: Pseudoalteromonas sp. MMG033; assembly: GCF_057197785.1. Taxonomy (NCBI): domain Bacteria; kingdom Pseudomonadati; phylum Pseudomonadota; class Gammaproteobacteria; order Alteromonadales; family Pseudoalteromonadaceae; genus Pseudoalteromonas; species Pseudoalteromonas sp. MMG033. The sequence goes on along the minus strand of NZ_CM170070.1, from coordinate 3,162,558 downwards.
ACGGTATTAAATACATCAGTTAATACGCATGACCAACAATTTAAAGACAACCATGACGCTATGGCGTCATTGGTTGCTGATTTAAATGATAAGGTCGCAAATTTAAGTCAGGGCGGTGGCGAAGCCCTCATTGCCCGCCATCAAAGTCGCGGTAAATTGTTTGTGCGCGATAGGATTGATACGCTACTTGACGAAGGCTCCCCCTTTTTAGAAATCTCTCAATTTGCCGCGTTTGGCGTATACGAACAAGATATTCCATGTGCTGGTGTTGTCGCTGGGATCGGGCGCGTTAAGGGCGTCGAATGTATGATTGTTGGCAACGACGCGACTGTAAAAGGCGGTACTTATTTCCCTTTAACAGTTAAAAAACATTTAAGAGCGCAAGAAATCGCAGAGCGCTGCCACTTACCATGTATTTATTTAGTCGACTCTGGTGGCGCTAACTTACCTGAACAAGATGAAGTATTCCCAGATAAACTGCATTTTGGTCGCATCTTCTATAATCAGGCCCGTATGTCAGCCAAAGGCATTCCACAAATTGCCGTAGTCATGGGTTTATGTACCGCAGGTGGTGCCTATGTACCCGCCATGGCTGATGAAAGTATCATTGTTAAAGAGCAAGGTACGATTTTCTTAGCAGGTCCGCCTTTGGTAAAAGCCGCAACAGGCGAAGAAGTCAGTGCTGAGGATTTAGGTGGTGCAGATGTCCACTGTAAAGTGTCTGGTGTGGCCGATCACTATGCAGAAAATGACGAACACGCCCTCTCAATTGCACGCCAATGTATTGAACGACTAAACCATCAGCGCCCTACCCAACCTATTCTAAAAGACATCAAGCCACCAAGATATGATATTAGAGAGATCTACGGCATTGTCGGTACCGATCTTAAAAAACCATTTGATGTCAGAGAAGTGATTGCGCGCATCGTGGATGACTCTCAGTTTGACGAGTTTAAGCGCTACTTTGGCGAAACGCTTGTCACCGGCTTTGCCGAAATATTTGGCCGCCCAGTGGGGATCGTCGCAAATAACGGCATCTTGTTTTCAGAGTCGGCGCAAAAAGGCGCACACTTTATCCAGCTGTGTGCACAACGTGATATTCCTCTGTTGTTTTTACAAAATATCACTGGATTTATGGTTGGCCAAAAATACGAAGCCGAAGGCATCGCCAAACATGGTGCCAAAATGGTTACCGCTGTGTCTTGTGCAGACGTACCTAAATTTACAGTGCTTATTGGTGGCTCATATGGCGCTGGTAACTACGGCATGTGTGGTCGCGCATACGAACCCACCATGATGTGGATGTGGCCAAATGCACGAATATCCGTCATGGGCGGTGAACAGGCAGCTGGCGTACTCATACAAGTCCGCCAAGATGGCTTAGCGCGTAAAGGTCTAAGCATGAGTGACGATGAAGTTGCTGAGTTCAAAAAGCCGATTGTTGAGCAGTATGAGAAACAAGGTCATCCATACTACGCCAGTGCAAGACTGTGGGATGATGGCATCATCGACCCAGCAGATACACGCAACGTATTAGGTCTGGCGTTAGAAGCTGCGGCGAACGCGCCGCGTCAAGAATCTAAGTTTGGTATTTTCAGAATGTAGGGGGCGTACATGTCTGTCACTTTAAATATTACAAAGAGCAAAGTGGCGATTTTAGAATTAAGTCGCCCTGAAAAACATAATGCATTTAATGCTGAAATTATCGCAGAGCTAATCAAAACCATTGATTATGCCAATGAGCTAGACATTCGCGCTTTGGTTTTAAAAACCAATGGTAAGCACTTTTCAGCCGGCGCTGACTTAGCTTGGATGAAGTCAATGGCGGATAACAATTATGAAGAAAACGTCGCTGACTCTCTAGAGCTGGCAAAGCTGATGCAAGTGCTGGCTTCCTCTCCTCACCCAACTCTATGTCTGGTACAAGGTGCCGCTTTTGGTGGCGCTCTTGGCCTTATCGCTTGTTGCGATATCGCGGTTGCCTCGCCCAATGCAAAGTTTTGCTTAAGCGAAGTCAAGCTAGGCCTTATCCCAGCGGTTATTAGTCCATATGTGATTAAAGCGATTGGCGAAAGGCAGGCGAGACGTTACTTTTTAACAGCTGAAGTCTTTCAAGCTGAGAAAGCCCTCGAGCTTGGGCTTATTCACCAGATCAGTGACAATTTAGAACAAAGCGAAGAGTACTTCATTGAGCAGCTTTTAAATAACGGCCCTACTGCCGTCAAAAGTGCAAAGTCGCTGATTGATGAGGTCGCTGGTAAAGCCATCGATGAGCAACTGATCACACACACCGCAAAACGCATCGCTGAAATTCGAGTGAGTGAAGAAGGACAAGAAGGTTTGAGTGCCTTTTTTGATAAACGCGCGCCTAATTGGCAACCGACGGCAAGCGAATAAGGAGAATAGCATGTTAAAGAAAATCTTAATCGCTAACCGAGGTGAAATCGCCTGTCGAGTCATGCGCACCGCAAAACGCTTAGGCATGAGTACAGTCGCGGTTTATTCAGAAGCGGATGCTGATGCACTGCATGTTAAACAAGCTGATGAAGCCTATTTCATAGGTCCTGCACCTAGCAAAGACTCATACCTTGTCAGTGAACGTATTTTAGAGGTTGCCAAGCAAAGTGGCGCGGATTGCATTCACCCAGGCTACGGCTTTTTGTCAGAAAATGATGCGTTTGCGAATGCCTGTGAAGAAAACAATATTGTTTTCATTGGCCCACTTGCCAGCTCAATCGAAGCCATGGGGTCAAAAACCCGCGCAAAAGAAATCATGGCACAAGCCAATGTGCCATTGGTACCAGGCTACTACGGCCAGCAGCAAGACACCGAGTTTTTAACCTCAGAAGCTGAAAAGGTTGGCTACCCAGTCCTTATCAAAGCCGCTTTTGGCGGCGGTGGTAAAGGTATGCGAGTTGTCAGAAGTGCTGATGAGTTTTTAAGTGCATTAGAAGGCGCTAAGCGCGAAGCTTTGGCAAGCTTTGGTAACGACCTAGTGTTACTAGAGCGTTTTGTCGATAAACCGCGCCACGTAGAAGTACAGGTGTTTGCTGATAACCATGGCAATTGCGTTTACTTGGGCGACAGAGATTGCTCACTGCAGCGTCGCCATCAAAAAGTCATTGAAGAAGCACCAGCACCCGACTTAAGTGATGCGCTACGCAAAGAAATGGGTGAAGCGGCCGTTCGCTGTGCACAAGCCATTAATTATCGAGGTGCTGGTACGGTTGAGTTTTTACTGTGCGGTGACGAGTTCTTCTTTATGGAAATGAATACGCGCCTGCAAGTAGAGCACCCAGTAACTGAAATGGTAACTGGACAAGACCTGGTTGAATGGCAAATTCGTGTGGCAAATAATGAGCACCTGCCACTTTCACAAGCGCACATCACATTGCAAGGCCACAGCTTCGAAGCGCGTATTTATGCTGAAGACCCTGAAGAAAACTTCATGCCCTACTCGGGTAATTTAGCCCATTTGAGCTTCCCTAAAGCACAGCGCGGTGTGCGAATAGACACAGGCGTGCAACAAGGTGATGAGATCAGTCCGTTCTATGACCCAATGATCGCCAAATTAATTGTACACGGTCACGACAGACGCACGGCTTTACTTAAGCTCAGATCTGCGCTGAATGAAGTGCACCTAGCCGGTGTGAAAAGCAACATTGCATTTTTACACCATTTAGCTGAACACCCAACCTTTATGGCTGGTGCACCTGATACGCACTTTATTGATACGCAAACAGATGAGCTAACAGCATCTAAAGCCCCCAGTGATACTTTAGTGTGCTTGGCAAGCATTGCGTATCTTGCTCACAAACAAGCGCCAAAACTTAACACTCCGTGGCAGCAAGTGGGCTTTAGACTCAATCAAGCTCGTAAGCTCACCGTACCATTCACCGAGCACTTTGTCGTTGCACAGGCGCAAGGTCATCATTGGCAAGTTCACTACCAAGACTTTGAACACCGCGTAGAAGCCAAGCTTGAAGGTCATCAACTGATTGCAAATGTTGATGGCAAACGCATGATTGCCGATGTACTCATTGATGAGTCAGCCATCACGGTAATGTACGGCCCTTATCAGCACACCTTCGAGCTCAAAACTAAGCACTACGTGAGCGAGCAAGAACATCAAGAAGCACCTTTGGCTGCGCCGCTCAATGGCACCGTAGTGAAACACTTACAAACAGTGGGAGCAACAGTCAGTAAAGGTGACCCTATTGTCGTTATTGAAGCGATGAAGATGGAATATACCCTCAACGCACCATTTGATGGCACACTGACAAGCTACTGCTTTGATGAAGGTGAACTCGTAAGCCATGGTGCTATGCTGGCCATTGTTGAGGAAGAAGCAAATGGCTAACTACCCTACTCAAGTCAAAATTGTCGAAGTGGGTGCCCGCGATGGCTTGCAAAACGAGGCCTCGGTCAGTACGCAAAGCAAAATAATGCTGTTAAATGCACTGGCAGACGCGGGATTAACGCACCTTGAAGCGGGCGCTTTTGTCTCCCCTAAATGGGTGCCGCAAATGGCTGATTCGGCGCAAGTGATACAAGGTATTACACGCAAAGAAGGCGTAGAAATAAGTGCCCTTACACCGAATCTAAAAGGGGCTGAATTAGCCCTTGAAAACCAAGTTGACGAATTTGCTATCTTCACTGCTGCCAGTGAAGCGTTTACGCAAAAAAACATCAATTGCAGCATTGAAGAAAGTATTGAACGCTTTCGCCCTGTGGTTGAGCTTGCACAAAAAAACAACATCAAAGTAAGAGGTTATGTCAGTTGTATTGCAGGCTGCCCCTACCAGGGAAAAGTGGAACCAGAGCAGGTTCTCGCAGTATGTAAACAATTGTTGGCACTCGGCTGTTATGAGATAAGCCTCGGCGATACCATAGGTGTGGGCACGGCAAATCAAATAGAGTCACTGCTAAGCTTGCTACTCGAACACATACCAGCACAAAGGCTTGCAGTGCATTTCCATGATACATATGGCCAAGCGCTTGCAAACATTCACAAGGCGCTAGAAATGGGCATTGCAACCATAGATAGTGCGGTTGCAGGTCTTGGCGGCTGCCCTTATGCCAAAGGGGCGTCAGGAAATGTTGCCACTGAGGATGTGATTTACTTACTGCAAGGGCTTGGCATTAGTACCGAAATTGATTTAGAAAGGCTAGCAAAAGCAGGCTGGCAAATTTGCGATGCGCTTAACAAAGCGCCTGTAAGTAAGGTTTCTTTGGCATTAAAAAATACGTGCCAGTCTTAACAACAAGACAATATTGACAACGAGGAGTGGGCTAATGGCCGGTTTCGATAAAGTAGTTTCTAGCTACGAAGAAGCAATGGAGGGTCTCAAAGATGGAGATACCGTTATTGCCGGTGGTTTTGGACTGTGTGGTATTCCAGAAGGTTTAATCGCTGAAATCAAACGTAAGCAGACAAAAGAGCTGACTGTGGTATCTAATAACTGCGGTGTTGATGATTTTGGTCTTGGTATTTTGTTACACGACCGTCAAATCAAAAAAATCATCGCATCCTATGTTGGTGAAAATGCCCTATTTGAGCAGCAACTACTTGACGGCATTATTGATGTAGAGCTTACCCCACAAGGCACGCTAGCAGAAAAAATGCGTGCTGGCGGTGCAGGTATTCCAGGTTTTTACACCGCAACTGGATATGGTACACCTGTTGCAGAAGGCAAAGAGGTTAAAGAGTTTAACGGTCGCCCTTATATTCTTGAGGAGTCTATTACCGGTGAATTTGCCATTGTTAAAGCTTGGAAAGCTGACCGCTATGGCAACTTGGTGTTCCGTCATACCGCGATGAACTTCAACCCGATGGCCGCAACAGCTGGCAAAATTACAGTTGTTGAGGTAGAAGAAATTGTTGAGCCTGGCGAATTAGAGCCAAGCGAAATTCATACCCCAGGTATTTATGTTAACCGCGTTATCAAGGGTAACTTTGAAAAACGCATCGAACGTGTTACTACGCGCAAGTAAGGAGATCACCATGGCTTTAAATCGTGAACAAATTGCAATGCGCGTAGCGCAAGAGCTTCAAGATGGTTACTACGTAAACCTAGGTATTGGTATTCCAACACTTGTTGCGAACTACGTACCTGACAATATGGAAGTGATGCTACAGTCTGAAAATGGCTTACTGGGTATGGGTCCGTACCCAGATACTGACCAAGTTGACGCAGATATGATCAATGCGGGTAAAGAAACCGTGACAGCAGCCACAGGAGCGGCTATTTTTAATAGCGCAGAAAGCTTTGCCATGATACGTGGTGGTCATGTAGACTTAACGGTATTAGGTGCATTTGAAGTGGATCAGAGCGGCAATATTGCTTCTTGGATGATCCCGAAAAAGTTAATCAAAGGCATGGGTGGTGCGATGGATCTCGTCGCTGGCGCACAAAATATTGTTGTGACCATGACCCATGCTAGTAAACACGGCGATTCTAAATTACTTGAGTCATGTACACTGCCACTGACTGGGGTAAATTGTGTGAAAAAGATTGTAACCGATCTCGCTGTGTTAGAAGTAAAAGACGGCGCATTTCATTTGCTTGAGCGCGCGCCAGGTGTTAGTGTTGATGAAATTATCAGCAAGACTGCAGGTAAATTAATCGTCGAAGGCGATATTCCTGAAATGCAGTTTGCGTAAAACGTATATTACGTGGTCAACATAGAAGATTAAAAACTAACACAATTGTACCGACCTCATTCCCAGTGCCAAAGGCGCTGAGTTACCCAAAACCCCTCGCAAGAGGGGTTTTTTTTATCCTCTTGGCTTAGTTTACCTACCCTTATTGCAAAGCAAAGGCGATTTACAGGCTTTTTCACCCGACAACATCTTGTAACACTTCAGCGCCATACTCGCTATTGAGAAAATCAATTTGTCCTCCATATTGATAGAAAGCAATGAACACTTTTTGCGTAGCAAGAGTAAAAACAAGTAAGTAAATTCAATTTTAATGAGGTGACTATGAAGCGCGTGTTACTTTTTCTAGCGACAAACTTAGCCATCATGGTTGTGTTGTCCATTATTTTATCCATTCTAGGGGTTTCCTCTAGAAGTTATGCTGGCATGCTCACCATTGCAGCCGTATTTGGTTTTGGTGGTGCATTTATTTCGTTATATATCTCTAAGTGGATGGCCAAAAAGTCAACGGGTGCTTATGTGATCGACCAGCCTCGTAATGAGACCGAGCATTGGTTAGTCAGCACCGTAGCAGCGCAAGCGCAAAAAGCGGGTATCAAAATGCCAGAGGTTGCCATTTATGACAGTCCAGAGATCAATGCCTTTGCTACAGGCCCCAGTAAAAACGATTCTCTCGTTGCAGTCAGTAGCGGTTTACTTGCTGGCATGAGCCAAAGTGAAGCAGAAGCCGTGCTCGCACATGAGGTATCCCATGTTGCTAATGGCGATATGGTCACACTGACGCTTATTCAGGGTGTCGTAAATACATTCGTCATTTTTATCTCAAAAGTACTGGCCAATATTGTCGACGGCTTCTTAAATGGTGATGAAGAAGGTGAAGGATTTAGTTGGACCTACATGATCTTTGACCTTATTTTCCAAATTCTCTTTGGCTTCTTAGCATCTATGATCGTTGCTTACTTTAGCCGTAAGCGAGAATATGCTGCCGACAAAGGGGCTGCTGATTTAGTCGGTGCACACAAAATGAAAGCTGCACTTGAACGTCTACGTAGCAATCAAGAATCAAAGTTAGAAGGTTCAATGATGGCATTTGGTATCGCATCAGGTAAAAGCGTGGTCGATCTGTTTGCCTCACACCCACCACTTGAGCAAAGAATTGCCGCACTATCTTAGGATATTGATGTAAACACAATGTGTATTTTATAACCATAGGCCCTAACGGGCCTTTTTAAGGACGATTTACAAATAATTAAATTTAGGAATTAAATTCAATTTTTACGTAATAAATAGTTATAAAAAATTATATCTTTATATGGCAAAGATATATAATTACTTTCCTTAATATTCTCTATAAAACAATACTTAAGTTCTTTTACCTTCGAATAAACCAGTAAATAGGTCGTTTATTTTATGACCAAAAGACAGGAAAAGTTACTTTTTGGTTATTTATTAACCCACATTTAACTCAAATCTTAATCTAAACCATACTTTTTGCGTGTATCTATACTGGGCCCATTTGTTTAAAATATGTAACCCATTTTATTGACATAATAGCAATATTCTACGTTCGCAAGGTAAAAAGAAGTATGCTGATCAAAACTCGATTACTCATTTCATTTATGCTCATTGGTCTATTACCAGCAGGTATACTGGCGATGGTCTCGTTGTGGACCGCCTCCACAGCACTTGAACAACAGGCATACAATCAGCTTACTTCCATCAAACAAATAAAACACAAGCAAATTGATGATTACCTTAATGCAAGAAAAGGTGACTTATCAGTCATCGCAAAAAAATGGCAGCTCCTCGTTGAGCAAAACCCTACCCTGTCAAACACAGAGCTGGCTCATAACTATCACAGCCTTTTTGACACCTTCATCAATGAGAAAGGGTTTTACGACTTTTTCGTAATAGAACGCGATGGCTTAATTAGCTATACAGTTGCTAAAGAGTCTGATTACAACACGAACCTGGTTACTGGCCCGTTCAATAACTCAGGGCTTGCTACTTTGTTTACTCAAGTCATTTCAGCAAGAAAGTTTATCTTAGCCGACTACAGTGCGTATGCACCGAGCAATAATGACCCAGCTGCCTTCATTGGTATTCCAGTCATAATTGATGGTCAAGTCAACTCGGTACTTGCACTACAACTTTCAATCGATGCCATAAACGCCATTATGCAACAGCGTGATGGCATGGGAGAAACCGGTGAGTCATACCTTGTTGGTAATGATTTCCGCATGCGTTCAGATTCATTTTTAGATCCAATTAATCATACCGTCATTGCTAGTTTTGCAGGTTCAGTTGAAGCAAATGGTGTCGATACCGTTGCTGTTCGCCGAGGCTTACAAGGGATCTCTGATACAGAAATTATTATCGATTATAATGGCAACCCTGTTTTATCCGCTTACCTTCCTTATACATTCGCTGGATTAAAATGGGTACTTTTGGCTGAAATAGACAAAGCCGAAGCTTTCGCGCCAGTTTATAAACTCTACTGGATTATTGCCCTTATCTTTTTATTAACTGTTTTATCAGTCGCTGGAGCAACGGTATTGATCGCCCGCTCGGTATTAAAGCCGCTTGGTGGTGAACCAATTGAAATGCGTAAGATCAGTGAGCGGATCGCTGCAGGTGACCTAAGAGAGCAGTTCGGCCGTGATGAGAACGCAATTGGTGTATATGGCGCGATGAGGCAGATGAACACCTATTTAACTAGCGTGATAGGCACCATAGTTGAAACCACAGCTCAGCTGGCTTCTACAGCCACACAGACAAGTGCAGCCAGTGAACAAGCAAACGCCAGCTTACAAGAGCAGCATGCCAATATTGAGCAAGTCGCCGAAGCAATTCAGCAGACTTCTCACTCTATCGATGAAGTGGCAACCAATGCGCGTAATGTTGCAGATTTAAGCTTGGACGCAGAGAAAACATCATTATCGGCGAATCAAACACTCAGAGATACCGTTGTACAGATGGAAGCGCTCAGTACCGCTGTTGAGAACTCAGAAACGGCCATTAAAGAAGTTGAATACAATACGCAAAATATCAGCCGTGTTATCGAAGTGATCCAAGCTGTGACTGAGCAGACTAACTTGCTCGCACTCAACGCAGCCATTGAAGCAGCACGAGCAGGAGAACATGGACGTGGATTTGCCGTAGTTGCTGACGAAGTCAGACAGCTTGCACAAAAAACTCAAGCGTCTACTGCCGACATTGAAAATATGATTGCCAATCTTCAGTCTACATCACAAACCGCGGTATCTGAGATGCATGCATCCGCTGAAGCGACTAAACAGACGATCACAGCAGCCAATGACAGCGCCTCTTTACTTGAGCAAAGTGTACATCAAATCAATCAGATAGCACTGAGTGCGCAAACCATAGCTCAGGCGGCTCAAGAGCAGTCTGCAACGACGGAAGAGATTTCATATAATGTTGAGTCGATTAGACAAGCGGCTATTGATAACGCAGCAGGTGCAGATCAAGTTACCAGCGCGAGCCTTGAACTAGATAAGCAATCTAAAACTCTGAAACAAGTTACATCAGCCTTTAAACTGCCTCAGCAATTACACTAGTCCTTAGTGAAATTCAGCAAGCGCTTAACCGCGTTTGCTGAGTCCATATGTAAACCCACCTGCCAATATAAGCATTGCACTTGAAATCATCAAACAGGCTTCAAGGCCATAAAACTGATAAACAAGACCAGATAAGACCGTACCTAACAATCTGCCCATTGCATTCGCCATGTAATAAAAGCCAACATCCATCGATACGCCATCACTGTCAGCGATTTTGACGATTAAGAAACTATGCAACGATGAGTTAACGGCAAATACAGCGCCAAATATCAATAAACCAGCGATAATCACTATCTTAGGCTGCCAGTTTAACCACAAACCCAAAGCCAGCAAAGCTGGTATAATTGACAGTAAGGCCACCCACTTGAATGCTTGTTGGTAATTGCCACCTTGCTTTGCTGTGATTTTTGGCGCGTTCGCTTGGACTATGCCATAAGCAATCACCCAAGACGCCATAAAGCCGCCAACCCACCAATGATCCCAACCAAATGTTGAGGCCAAAAAGACAGGTAAAGCCACTACAAACCACACATCGCGTGAAGCAAACAAAAATAAACGCGCCGCCGCCAATAGATTTAACTGGCGACTTTTAGAAAATAGTTCATTGAACTTGGGTTTGTTCTTTTTCTTACCTAAGTCTTGCTTCAATAACACTAAGCTTGATAGCCAAGTGAGTGTCAGCATTGCAGCCATAAACCATAAAGCGCCTTGAAAGCCCAGTAAAGTCAGCAGTAAGCCACCAAGGAAAAAACCGACCCCTTTTAAGGCGTTTTTTGAACCCGTAAGCAGTGCTACCCACTTATACAAAGTACTATCTTGATCTTTCGGAACCAGTAATTTAATGGCGCTTTTTGCACTCATTTTATTGAGATCTTTGGCAATACCAGACAAAGCCTGCGCGACCATGACATAGGCAATTGTCAGTAATTGCTCATCTAATGCCAACATAGACACAGCCACAATCTGCAAGAATAGGCCTATATTCATGGTTTTATTCAAGCCAAGACGTGCGCCTAACCAGCCCCCCAATAAATTGGTAACCACGCCAAAGATTTCATAAAACAAAAATAACGAGGCAATCGCCAATGGGCTGTATCCAAGTTGATGAAAATACAGCACCACCAACATACGCAGCGCACCATCTGTCAAGGTGAATGACCAATAGTTACCAGTGATAACAAGGTACTGCTTAATTTCTGGTGATAGCCTTGCCATAAGTGACTGCGTCATGATGTTATCCCCAGCGCTTATCGATAACCATACGGACTAAATCTGCCGTTCTATTTGCATAGCCCCACTCGTTATCATACCAAACGTATAATTTAACTTGCGTGCCATTGACTACCATTGTTGATGGCGCATCAACAATGGCACTTCTTGGGTCCGTTTTATAATCTATTGAGACAAGTGGACGCGTTTCATACCCTAATACACCAGCCAGTTCACCGTTTGCAGCTTGCTCCATCCAGCTGTTAATTTCTTCAATACTCGTTTCGCGATTGACTTCAAACACGCAATCTGTGATCGAGGCATTCGTTAGAGGTACTCTTACAGCGTGACCATTTAACTTACCTTTCAGCTCAGGGAAAATATGGGTAATTGCCGTTGCCGAGCCAGTCGTCGTTGGAATAAGACTCGTGCCGCATGAACGCGCACGGCGCAAATCTTTATGCGGTGCGTCAATGATGGTCTGTGTATTGGTAATATCGTGTATTGTCGTCATCGAGCCGTGTTTAATGCCAATATTATCCTGTAGTACTTTAACAACGGGCGCTAAGCAGTTAGTCGTACAAGATGCCGCGGTCACTATCGGATGCTGCTCAACATCGTAATCCGTGTGGTTTACACCCATCACAACATTTAATACTCCCTCTTCTTTGACTGGTGCAGTCACAACCACTTGCTTCACACCTTGAGCAAAAAAAGCAGCGAGCTTTTCTTTGGTTTTAATCTTACCTGAGGCTTCAATTACAAGGTCGCACATCGACCAGTCATTATCAGTAACGGACACTTGCTGCGTTACTGCAATGCGCTGATCGCCAATGATCATCTCACTCCCCTCACTCAACGCCTCGTGTTGCCACTTGCCGTGAACAGAATCAAAGTTCATCAAATGTGCTAAGGTAAGTGCATCGCCGGCTGGATCATTTATCTTCACCAACTCAATACCTGGCGAATTCCACAGTGCACGCATAGTCAATCGGCCCATTCTGCCAAAGCCATTGATCCCAACTTTAATTGCCATCATCTTTTCTCCCATTATTTAGCCATTCGCATATGTCGTCATGACTGTTGACAATGCGCCCAGCAACTTTAATTAACTTACCCCACTATACATTTGCACTGGCATTAAATGTGTCAGTGCGCCATGCAGACAAAATTATGTCTATTGATGAGGATACTTACAATATATGGAAAATCATATATTCATTTTTCCATATATGCAAACACTCATTTGTAATGATTTTGTATCATTTTTATTAATTTTATTTGAAACTTTTTCGCGATTTACTAACATGAAATTAGAAGTAAAAAGCAATGTTAATTTGAAAGGAGTTAATCACTATGAAGCTTAAAGTCACCAAAAAGCCTTTGAAAAAATTGAGTTATGATAGCCTACCACTTGATAGAAAACTGACTCCACTGGTCGGGGGCGCGGGCTTAAGTAATGGCCCAACACAAGAATGTGAAACTTACTACCACTGCGATTCCGAGACGCCATAATTGGGCCACTGAACATGCAAACGTTGTCTTTTCATGCGGCAACGTTTGCTTACTCGTTAAATCTTTCCTGCTAAATACCAATTGATGATAAACTACAACAAATCCTAGTTGTTTCGAGTACTTTAGATTGGATAAGAATACCTACATCCCAGAAAACTTTATCGAAGATGTTAAAACCTACCTACCTGAGCATTTAAATTTAGATGACTTCATTGAGCATTGCCAAAAACCTCTTAGGCTGTCTATACGCGTTAATACACTCAAAATGTCCGTCGATGATTTTAAACTCGAAGCAAAAGCACTCGGTTGGCAAATAATACCTGTGCCTTGGTGCCCTGAAGGCTTTTGGATCAGCCGCAGCGAAGAAGAACAAGCAAACCTGCCTATAGGTAATACAGCCTTACATCTCAGTGGCTGTATTTATGTGCAAGAAGCAAGCTCAATGCTCCCGCCTTTAGCATTAAGATCTGAAATAGAAAATATGGATACTGATCAATATGCTGTGCTCGATATGGCTGCGGCTCCGGGCTCAAAAACCTCACAGCTTTGCGCCTTAATGAATAACCAAGGCCTATTGGTTGCCAATGAATTCTCATCTTCTCGGTTAAAAGTGCTTGCCGCCAACATGAAACGCATGGGGGCAGCAAACTGCGCATTATCACACTTTGATGGCAAAATATTTGGCGACTACATGTATGAGTGCTTTGATCACATACAGCTTGACGCGCCATGCTCAGGTGAAGGCACTGTCAGAAAAGATGCAAACGCACTTAAAAATTGGTCAATAGAATCTAATATCGAGATCAGCGATGTGCAAAAAAGCCTGATCAAAAGTGCCTTTTTAGCGCTAAAACCCGGCGGTAGTTTGGTGTACTCAACATGTACTCTGACCCCTTTAGAAAACCAGCAAGTGTGCTCATTTTTATTAGAAGAATTTGCAGGTGCTATAGAGGTCACGCCACTTGACGACCTGTTTGACAATGCGAGTCAGGCCACCACAAGCGAGGGATACTTGCATGTCTGGCCACAGATTTTTGATAGTGAAGGTTTCTTCATCGCAAAATTTAAAAAGCTCGCCTCTGTTGAACACCCTAATCAACAGCGAAAAAAAGGGGCATTTCCTTTTGAAGTTTTTCCTACTAAAGCACAAAGCACCTTCGCGAGCTATTTAAAGAAGCAATTTAAGATTAAACAGCTTCCAGGTACGCTCATGCAGCGCGATAAAGAGCTATGGCTATTTCCCGAAAAGCTTGCAGATGTGCAAAACAAAATAAAATATGCGCGCTTGGGGATAAAAATAGGCGCAATCCACAAAAATGGTGTGCGGTTAGAACATGAGCTTGCCACGGCATTTGGACATCTAGCCACAGAAAATGTACATGCACTTACTGAAAAACAGGCTGTAGACTACTTCCAAGGCAAAGATGTACGTTTAGAAAAACCGACTAATGAGACAGGTGAAGTCATACTAACTCTGTGCGGTGCCCCTGTGGGTCTTGGCAAATGGCAAAAGGCGAAGATTAAAAATAACCTCCCTAGAGATTTAATTGCACAAGGTCAGTTAATAACTTGGGTATAACCTGATTAGAACTTTTTGACAACTTTAAGATTATTAATTCATATAAACACAACACTATGTTTTTATTATGTTTTAAAAATGTCATTCTGTTTGTAACTTTTGTAATGCATTAACTACACTTAAAGGACTTTCTACTTCTCCCTTATGTTTTAGAAGGTGTTTAAGTTAGCGCACGGCTCCAAATGAGCCTTCCCCTACGCCCAGATTCACACATTACTGGGCGTTTTTTTATGTCTAAAATTTCAATCCAAATCTGCAATAATCCTGCTCTCCAAGCCTATTCAAATTGCCATTTGATACATTGCATATTTTTAGTTGAATAAAGTAGCAAAAGAAAATATGATTTACATACAAAATGCTACATAACGTATAAAAATGGGTATTGTAAAAATTTCCGAAGAACTTCATGAAGAGATCCGCCTAGCCAGCCAAGTGATGTCACGCTCAATCAATTCACAAGCTGAATTTTGGTTGAAAATGGGCCGCCTTGCAGAGCAAAATCCGGACAAGCCGTTCGCACAGTTAATACAAATAGAATTAGAGCAAGTAAAAAAGAAGCAATATGAAAGCAGTGATAATTAAGGATCAGGATCAAATCGTTAAAATGCGACGCTCCGGACAGATGTTAGCAGACGTGTTTAAAGCACTGGATGACTTCATCAAACCGGGTGTCACCACCATGGAAGTGAACGACTTTGTCGAAGCCTATATCACCGATGAGCTTAAAGCAATTCCATCCACAAAAGGCCAATATGGCTACCCATATGCAGTCAATACGTCACTTAATGAAGTTGTCTGTCATGGTATGCCAAAAGCGAACCAAAAAATAAAATCGACCGATATCATCAATGTTGATATCACGCTCAAATGTGATGGTTACCTTGCTGACTCCAGTAAAATGTACGTCATGGAGGCCGTTCAAGGGCTTGCTAAAAAGCTTGTAAAAACCACCTACGAAGCCATGTGGCAAGGCATAAAACAAGTTAAACCTGGTGTAAAACTGGGCGATATTGGCTATGCAATTCAGTCATATGCGCAGCAACATGGCTATAGCATTGTCAGAGAATTTTGCGGTCATGGTATAGGCACTGAGATGCATGAAGGGCCAGATGTGCTTCACTTTGGCAAACCTAACGAAGGCTTAACTCTACAAGCCGGCATGACATTTACTATTGAACCTATGGTCAATCAAGGCCAGCACAAGGTCAAAACCTTAAAAGATGGCTGGACCGTTGTGACAAGAGATAGAAAATTATCAGCTCAGTGGGAACATACCATTTTGGTGACAGACACAGGCTATGAAGTGTTGACCTTGAGAGAAGAAGAGCAGTTGTCGATGCAATAAACTTATTTCTGTTCATCAAGTTTTTCTTAGAATGCCAAAGCAACGGCGGTTACTTTCAAAGCGATAGTAAGCTCTGTATAAGAGCTTACTTTTTCTCAACGTCACTTTGACCATCGCTATATTCATTGCTATCTAAAAAGCCTTAGACTATGAAGCAGAGTCTTTCAAAAGCGTCCAAACATTAGCTTAATTTCAAATAGATTAATCTAATTTGCTTTTCTAAATATCTGTAACGCAATTTGTGAAAGCATAAACAATGTGAACGTAAATATAAGTCCAAACAGCATCACGGGATCATAACCCTCAATCACGGCCGAAATGGCTCTCGCGAAAAAATTAAAAAAGAAATACATCGATGCGGGTAAAATCAGCAACCACGCTTTTTTATAAATACCAATGGCGGTGATTATTGCCAAACTTAAAGTTGGCGCCCCCAGTGTGCGTAAGTTAGTAAAGCCATAATCTGTTACTGCGTTAAAACCACTTGGCTCGTTAATAATCGTAGGAAAAAGCATAGCTGTTAATGCCGCCGAGCCCAGAATAAGTACAAACATGCCGCATAACACTTGTGCGAATTTGATCATAAAAATAGCCTATCTATCTGTTATTTGATGACAAACATTCTATTTGAACTGACCGTGCCTAACTTGCACTATTAGGTCACGGATTTGTATTTTTCAGTCAGACTGGGCTTTTCTCAATTCAGTTGGCGTGATGTTAAAGTGCTGCTTAAATGCCCTTGAAAAATAACTTAACTCCTCAAAACCGCATTCAAGTGCAATGTCGGTAATGCGTTTATTGGTTGTGTTTATTTGCTGTTCTGCCTTTTCTAAACGCTTCAATACAAGGTATTTGTTAGCACTTGTTCCATACACTTGTTTGAATTTTCGATTAAAGGTTGATGTGCTCATATGACATAAAAACGCCATTTCATCGACCTTCAAAGGAGAATATAAATGTGCTTGTACAACCTGCTGTAGTTTTGGTTGGTTCGGTAAAAACAGCTCGCTCAGAAGTGGCGTAACTTGGCTGCTTGAGTCAGCTTGTATGATCAGCTCTATTAGCTCTTGTACCTTTAAAGCAATCAAACTATCTGTCATGTCATCTGGCTGAGCAATGTACTGTTTCAACAGCGTAAAATAGCCCATGAGTAGTTTGTGGTTTGAGATCACCGCGGCTGATCCAGATTCTAAACCCTTTAAATTTAAGTGAGTGCCTACAAACCTTTCAGGTAATGAATTCTCATATATTGATTGAATTAACGACTGTGTTAACCTTACTCCGACAAATTCAACTGCATTGCCTTGTGGGCTGTCTAACCAGCGATTAATAAAATTATCCGCCTTCATCAACAACGTATCTCCCGCCTTTAAAGACAAAGTCTTACCCGCGCAAATTAAAGATGATTGCCCTTTGAAGATATGTATCAACCGAGCTTCATTAACTAAGCCATCTTGGTAGGTAAAAGGCGCAGAAAACTGCCTGAGTCCCATTACGACTTGAGAGTCGTAGCGCAGGGTCTTTAAAACTGGTTTATGTTCTGATGTCATCTAGCTGAATTAACTTTGTGGGGTATCAAACAGTTTAAAGGAATGAGTTGTGCCTGTCCTAATTTATTCTCTCTAACTTATTGCCTGTCCCAATTTACTGCCTGTCCCAATTTACTGCCTGTCCTAACTTATAATATTTAAAGACAAAGTCTTACCCGCACAAATTAAAGATGATTGCCCTTTGAAGATATGTATCAACCGAGCTTCATTAACTAAGCCATCTTGGTAGGTAAAAGGCGCAGAAAACTGCCTGAGTCCCATTACGACTTGAGAGTCGTAGCGCAAGGTCTTTAAAACTGGTTTATGTTCTGATGTCATCTAGCTGAATTAACTTTGTGGGGTATCAACAGTTTAAAGGAATGAGTTGTGCCTGTCCTAATTTACTGCCCTGCTTGTCCCAATTTACTGCTTATCCTAATTTGCTGCCTGTCCTAACTTATAATATTCACCGTTCTACTTGTCACGGTTGATAACATAAACGCACACAAGCACAGGTCATACTGTGCTTGCGCGCGCTGACAGGAATTTACTTAATTACACCAATGGCCCTAACAGCTTCCACGCCTGCAATGCAAGCTTGTTTACTTGTAATTGTCACGGGTGTTTGACTATCAAATGCGCCAAGTACCAAGCTATAAATGTTTACATTTCCCGGGGCATTTAAGTCCACTCCCCAATGCGCTTGTAAACTTGGCTCAACACAGCTTAATTGCGTAACCTGCTTTTGTGGGTGTGTCTTAAACAAAACGACTTCACCTTGAATGTCCACTTGTGTCACTAAATACTGTTGCTCTACGGTAAGACCCTTAAAACTCAGCAATAGTGCACTTAAAAAAACTAATGCTCTCATGTATTCACTTCTATTTTATTGGCCTTGCAGCTGCAAGGCCCTATTTTATCAATTAGTTGACTCAGCTACTGGGCTACCAAGCAAATCGGTGTGGATAAAAATCACCTGCTTTTTACCTCCTTTGCCTTTGTTTTGAGATAGCGAGGTCGATTTAGAGCGCCAGCACTGATTTGTGGCGGTACAAGCCTCAACATAATATGTACTGACATTAAATTGACCCAATACAAATTGATGTTGCCCAGCCTGTGCGTTTGATTTCAGCACTTGCCACTGGCCAGCATCGACTTTATGCCATACTCGATAGGTTGTCGCATGTGCTTGCACAGGCCAACTTAATGTTACCGAGTCACCAGCTTTGGCAGTCGCTTTGTCAATGCTTAGCGCAAACTCATCTAATCCAGGGTCTGGTTCGTTATTTTCCAGATTAAAAAGTATAAACCCTCGCTGTGATTGCAAACCCTGCTCATCAGTGACCCAATAGGGTACTGCTTCTTTGCCTGTACTACCCGGGTCGGCAACATATCTAAATACCCCATGAGGCTCACCTGGGACACGCACAATTTTGCCAAGCTTAGTTTTATTATCGGCACTGCCTGACGGGGTCATAAATTGATAAGTAAAGCGGTCGAGCAATCCGGGCGCGGTTTGCGCTTCAGGATCAATCAACAAGCCCGTCCTAAAAAGGATTGCATCGGATTGTTGCCCTGTGAGTGTAAACTCAGCATCAAATACTATAGGGGCCTCGTTCACTTGAATAAGTCGCACTGGCACACGATATTTATTTGAGTTGGATGCACCATCACTGACTTGAACAAACACGTTAAGATCCGTGCCTTCAAACAACGGATCAATGGTGATCAAGTTGGTCGCTGCATCATAGGTATAGCGACCCGGCTCATTTGGTATCACCCAATGTAGTTTATGATTGTTGCTGAAAGAACCTTGATACAGAATTCTAAATGCATTCATATCTAGGCTAAACGGTTGGTCCTCAGCAACAGCAGGAACACTGCGGTGGAACCGTATCACTGGAGATGATTTTGACTCTTTTATTTCTATGACTATATCACCTCGCCCAGAGCGAGCTCCCATATCGTCGTATACAAAAAAGAAAACACTGTCTGAAGTTATACTCGGATCGCTTGGAGGTATATACTCAACATGCCCATTTCGCTCACCGGGTATCTGCAAAAAGCGACCGCCTTCTATTGTCCAACCCTTGTCATCATCCCCTGTTGCATCTTTGTTAAAAATATACCTAAATTGCTCAAGCCTCGGGTCGAGACCGTTCTCATGACGGTAGTTAATATCAGGGTCATGCATCATACCTGACATATACAAAGTTAGTTTCTCACCCTTTACAATATCCAAAAAGATCATACCTGCGTCTGGAGGATCGTTAATCGGCGCTACCGTCAGTGCCGTGTTGAATACCTCTGAGCGATGCTTTCCATCAAATAAAGTAACAGGCACACTCAATTCGCCATAATAGTGCTCATTAGGTATCACCGTTAAGTCTTTGACTTGATAATTTGTTCCACTGCCAACTTCTAGACGAATATCTTCAGGCAACGAGTCCACATCACTATAAACAAAATGAGACAACTTCAATTCAAATTGAGTATCTTCGTCCATATGCAATGCTTGCTGAGCTGTGATAATAGGCGGAAGCTTGTTCTCTTTTAACACAGTGACGCTGACTAGGCCCACTGAAACACCACCATTAGAATCGCTAACCGAATAGGTGATCACATCAGGACCGTCATAATCAAAGTAAGGGGTATATTGCACCAAATTATTTGAAATAAATACGTGCCCTTGCTTAGCAGACACCTCTGAGAGCGTTAATGCATCGCCGTCTATATCACTGTCATTTGCCAACACATCAATATTCACTTGTGTGTTGGCGATTAGGGTCACCTCATCATTTGTCGTCAAAGGCGCATCATTCACCGAATTAACGGTAATAAAGGCGGTACCTTCGATAGGCACTGAACGCCCATCTGACAATAAATAGGTTATTTCATCTTGGCCATTAAAATGCGCGGCAGGAATATATTGCACACGCCCGTTAGGTAATAGGCGGACTTCACCATGTAATGCCGATGCCGCGACAATTTTAAGCAGATCCTTATCTTTATCAGAGTCATTACTGAGAAAATCAAACTCTCCAGTGCCATCTTCTTGTAATGTCACATAGTCGCTTGTGACCACGGGTTTTGTATTTTTACTGGCTTGGTCATGCAAGTTTTTAAGTGTAAATTGCAAATGGATCGGAAACTCTAATCCCGATGCACCTGCCGCCACACTCAACATACTGAGCCAGCACATAATCATAACTGATACAGCCTTTTTCACTGTCAATCCTTATCAAAATATTCTGTTTTATTTAATTATGCAGGGCTTATCGCCACATAAAGGGTGGGTAGTGGGAACAAGCTTCAATTGACCGGAGGTAAATTCACTCGCGGTTGCATTCTGCTTTAAACAAGTTCCATGGATATACTGATAAACTGTTTTGGCACCTTGTGAACTGAGGTGATTACTTCTGTCTTTTGAATCTGCAAAATCAAAGTAGGCACCAAGCCGCTCAGAGTAAATAACTTCTTCGGTATGGGAATGCCAGTTCTTTTGCCTATAAGCTTGCCCTTTACATTTGTCATCTAAAAAGTAAAAGTCATCCATAAAGTTATGTACGTGCCTCACAGGTTTAGCCGCACCGCCATTTGGTATATAGTGTGTGATTGCATTGCCATCAGACTTGACCACAATCCCAATTTTATTAAGGCCATTGCCATCATACAGTGCCAACGCCCCACTATTTGCAGTCGCATTATTAACCATGAGCGAGATATTTTTTACCTGCTCTATGTCTGCAATAGACTCGCAGGCATTCGCAGATTGAACTGACACTAGCTGCTCTTTTGCAATGGCTGTAACTAACAAGCTATATACTGCTTGCCCTTGCAGTGAGTTTAAATTAACTGCCCACTTTTCATGGTTTTGCGCACTGACACAATTTGGCACTTGATGTGACTTGAGCTCAGCCAATGTGAATGTCACAGTTTGGCCCAATACATCGAGCTGTTTGATGGATGATGCAGCAATGGCGCTGTTAATGCTCAAAGCGAACATGGGCAAAAATAGGTATTTCATACTAACAAGGTTCTTCCAATGAATTTATTTGATAACGCAAGGCTTTTCGCCGCACAGAGGATGGGTCGTTTTTATCATTTTAAGGTACCCCGAAAAAGCTTGGGCCAAACTTACTGTAATAACCTGACAGGTGATATCATCAACCAGTCGGTACACTCGAGACTCGCCATAATCAGAAAGCTTATCTCCGTGTTGAGCTCCATCCGCATACGTTAAGTATGAATTCACAACCTCATAAAAATAAAGTGGTTTGTTTTCAGAATACCTCCCATAAATATCACCTGAGCAATCAGGTGTAATAAATACAGCATAGTTAGGAAATCTTTTAGAATAATGCCAATATGAATCCGGTTTAATACTACCTGTGAGGGGAGTATATAAATACCCATGATGTTTATCACTCCATCCAATCACCTTGCCAATTTTTGTTGTACCATCGCCTTTATAAAGCGCTAATGCATGGGTTACATCACGATCAGTATTCGCAGTGAGTGAGACACCATGTGCTATTTCAATTGCTAAATCAGTATCACAATAATTGGCTGAGGTAACCGTAACAAATTGCCCTTTTGATAGGGCTGTCACTAGCAAACTATAAGTTGCTTGCCCTTGTAAAGAGTTAAGATTAACGGCCCACTTTTCATGATTTTGCGCACTAACGCAATTTGGAACCTGATGGGTTTTAGGGTTAGAAAGGGTAAAAATAGCAGTCTGTCCAGCCACCTCAAGGTGACTAATAGAAGA
Organism: Pseudoalteromonas sp. MMG033; assembly: GCF_057197785.1. Lineage (NCBI taxonomy): Bacteria > Pseudomonadati > Pseudomonadota > Gammaproteobacteria > Alteromonadales > Pseudoalteromonadaceae > Pseudoalteromonas > Pseudoalteromonas sp. MMG033. Next base: position 3,140,368 of record NZ_CM170070.1, on the reverse strand, counting down.
CGCAGCGATTGTACTGGCAGACATGATTGCCGCCAGTAAAGTTAAGCATGTATATTTCATAGATATTTTTTATTATTTAAGAAAACAGGCACTATCACCACATAATGGGTGAGGCATAGGTTCAAGTTTTGAATATGAGCTACTGTATTCACTGGCTACCTTGTTTTGAGCTACACACTCATATTTATACTCGAGATTTTGCCATTTATCTTTATACACTAAAGCATAAACAGGTGTATTACCTTTTGTATTCAAACGGTTTTCAGCAAGGTTGTTGTTTGACTTTGCCACATATTTATCAAGTTCCGGAATATAGCTTGGAGTCCTAGGGATCCGATCATCATACGCATCCCCATTACACTGCGGGTTTAAAAATATTGGGTTAGCATTATTCGTTTGATATTTTATGTATGACCAAACTTGATTTGAGCCACCATTGGGGATGAAGTAAGCTCTCCCGCCGTCAAAACCTATCACTGTACCTAACTTTGTTACTCCGTCCCCTTTATAAATAGAGGGCTGTTGGGTTGTAAGTGGGCTTTGGTAATTAGTCGACAATGACACCCCCGCAGCTTGCTCTATATCTGGGGAAGACTCACAGCGATTTGCAGAACGTACCGACACTAACTGCCCTTTGGAGACAGCAGATGCCAATAAGCTATACATAGCTTGTCCCTGTAAGGAGTTTAAGTTGATTGCCCATTTGTTGTGATTGTCACCACTCACACAGCTTGGCGGTGTATGTTGCTTAGGCGCTGATAAAGTAAATGTGACCGTATCACCATACACCTCTAGTTGCTCAACACTTGATGCAGCAATGGCACCACTAGACATAGCTAGCGAGATAAACAGGAAGATATTTTTTTTTCATTAATTTGCTTTTTAAAATAATAAATTGTCCTTATAAAGCACATTGTACCCCATACAGGTATTAATACATATAATTAAATACTGACTGATGGAATAAGTTTGAATGGAATAAGTTTTAAATAAGTTTGGGAGGCACTAAGTTTGGGACAGGCACAAATTGCCCGAATTCAACATGCAAGTGCACCACATATAAAAACAAGATAGAAATAAGGCACTTCTCAGCTTCTGCTAATGGATAAGTTTGGGACAGACATAAATTCTTTGCTTAAATTACACACCTTAACTACTGTTTATATATCCAGGCAAAAAGGAGTCTTCAAAAATGACAAGAGCAAGGAAAAAAATAAGTTTGGATGTAAGTTTGGGACAGACATAAATTCTTTGCTTAAATTACACACCTTAACTACTGTTTATATATCCAGACAAAAAGGAGTCTTCAAAAATGACAAGAGCAAGGAAAGCGTTAATAGACTTGTCGGCTACACCATATTATCACCTAATTGCACGCTGCGTTCGCCGCGCATTTTTATGTGGTGATGATAAATATTCAGGTAAAAACTTTGACCATAGACGTACTTGGTTAGTGGAGCGCGTAAAGCTATTAAGTAGTATATTTGCTATTGAAATCGCGGCTTATGCCATCATGAGCAATCATTATCATCTCGTTGTTAAAGTGAATCGACTTCAGGCACTCGGCTGGTCAGATGATGAAGTAATTTCGAGGTGGTATCAGCTTTATAAAGGCAGCCCTATCATTGATAGATATTTGCAAGGAGAAACCCTGAGCGAGGCGGAGCAACTACTAGTATCTGAACTGATCGCAAAATGGCGAACAAGACTTTATGACATTAGTTGGTATATGAAAAACCTTAATGAGTTTATCGCAAAAGAAGCAAACAAAGAGGATAACTGCACAGGAAAGTACTGGGAAGGAAGATATAAATCTCAAGCTTTATTAGATGAAAACGCTCTACTAAACTGCATGGCATATGTGGATTTAAACCCTATACGTGCGAATATAGCAAATCAGCTAGAGGACTGTGACTTTACTTCGATTCAAGAGCGATTGAAACAGTTCCAAAGCGCTGAATCAAATACAAAAGAATCAAAACAAAATGAAAAAATACAAGGTTCTGTGCAATCCATATCACTACAACCTTTTGGCACAAGAGAGCAAACGCACACATTGCCATTTTCTCTATTGGATTACTTTGATCTAGTTGACTGGACAGGCCGACATGTTCACCCCAAAAAGAAAGGTTACATCCCAAAAAGTACTCCCAAAATACTTACTTTACTCAATATTGATGAGAAAGCTTGGTTAGATAAAATACAAAATTATGGGACACAGTATGGGAATTTTGTTGGTTCTAAAACTGCGCTGCAAGCGCATGCAGCCAAAAATGATGTGAACTGGTACAAAGGTGTTGGATAGTATTTAACGCAGTTTTACGTCTGCCATTTTAAACATTGCTTGTTTATAAAAATGAAAATATTCCTATTCAAGTGATTTGCTTTCAACTAACCTCAATGTGACTAGGTCACCTAACCCTAGAAGATGTACTTTCTAAACTTACGCCTATGATGATATTGATTTTGAAAAAAGTGAAAAAAGTGTCTGTCCCAACTTATTTTATCTCTCTTGCATGTTGAATTCGGGTGCTTACCTGTCCTAACTTATTTTTCAGCTGAAACGAAAAGGCCTGAGTCCGATAGCGTATCGAAATCAGGCCTTGCTAGCCGCCTAGAAATGAGTCCAACTTTATGGGGCTACTTCATAGTGCGAGGCTTTAGTTCCAAAGATTTGAGCCTGTCCTCTATTTAGTTTTCAACAAACATCAATGTGACAAGGCCACCTAACCCTAGAAGATGCACCTTTTAAACTCATGCCTACGATGATATTGATGTTTAAAAAGTGCCTGTCCTTTATTTATTCAACTTTATGGGAACAAATCAGAGTGAGAGGCTTTGGAGACAAAGGTTTGAGCCTGTCCTCTATTTAGTTCCTCCTAAACTCATGCCTATGATGATATTGGCTGATTAAAAAGTGCCTGTCCCAACTTATTCTTTTTATTTTTAGTTTTGCCTGTCCCAACTTGCCTTATTCGATCAAGAAAGATAATAATAAATATAACTATAAACTCCATGGCTAAAATTATGTTCAACCGACTAAGCATAAATTCATTACTAAAGAAAATTTTACCTACTTTAGTAAACTCCTTAGGTACGAAAGAAGCTTACCCTCTTTTGGAAGTAGAAAAGATAGTTGGACAAGTGCATCTCGAAAAACAAAAAAACATTCACTTTATTTACTGCCTTCTATGTACGCGCCACAATTTTTATGAAAAATTTGATCATAGCAGATACGAATACGATCAACTTCGAAAAGAGTTGGCTAAAAAAATACTAAACTTAGATTCAACTTTTTCTACTATCATGTTAATAAACTACTTAAACGGCACCACATCTGTTGAGCTTAATAAAGCTTTATCTTCGATTACTTATAGTGATAGTTTGTCAAATAACTCCTTAGATTATAATTACGGAGATTCGGGGAGCACAGATGGGGATTAAGGCCAAACCTTCTATTATAGCTGGCCTTAATCTTATCTAACATTACACAAAAGTACTCAAGGGTTTTTAAACAAAAAATTAGGAATAAAGCGCTCCACACGTTTTTCATATGGAATAGCAATTATAAAAGGGAGCTCTTCATAACGAGCAGCAAAACAATAACTGCCCTCTGATAAGTGGGCTATGTCATAGCCCCCTTCAACTTTATTCCATGGTAAAAAAATACTGCCTTGTCTAAGCTGTGCCCCATAGTGAACATATACCCCCTTACTAGAGTAAAGTGCTGACTGCCGATGCTTCAATTGACCAGTAAAACCTATTCCACTAACCCAGTCTTCTTGGACCGCAACCGAGGGAAAAACATCTTTTGTTGAATAATGTTTTCTGATTTGCTTAATTCTATTTTTTACCCTTAAGACTTTGTATGTAATCGTAAATATGACGCTAATCAAAAAAATTACGATTGAGAATGCCGCAGAGACCAGAATACTTTTAGTGTAAAAAATACTGGCCAAGAAATATGTCAAAAGACTGACAATAGTACTAACTACCAAAACTGAGACTAATCTGGGGTATTTAAATAAATATTTCATTATTTACCTATTACTAATGTCTTGAATTTTTTCAATGGATTTTTGGCCTCGCCATCTTCTAAAACTCGTTCAATAGATTTTGTGCCACTTGGTCTGCCAGAGCCGAGCCTTCCGTTGGTATTGGGGTTATTGCTCATGTTTCCATCAAATGCGGCGGTTAACTCAGCTACAGCATCTATTACAGTAACTACTACGTCCATTTTATCTGCGATTTTTATTGTAGTTTTTGCGGCTACAGCAAGCCCTCCAACTAAACTCAATTGTTCCACATGAGCATCTAAAGCCGCTTCTCCCATTTTGTCTAGCTGTTGGTTTGTTAAATCATGTGCTTGTTCTTGATCCCCTCCTGTTTCAACCAAGTTTGCATCATTTATAGCTTCCTCAATTTGTTCAATTGGAGCGTTACCATCGGGGTCTACATACTTGTACGGGTTGTTATTTGCGTAAGCATATCGATTAAAACCTTGTATTTTCCCCTCAGCTAAAAATAGAGCAGCGTCTTTAGGATCATTCGAATAAAACCGCCCAATAACTGGATCATAGTATCGTGCCTGCATATAGCTCAAGTTCAAATCTGTATCAAACTTGTGGCCTGTATAACCTACATCATCTTTAGGCTGGTTTATCGTTTCTCCGAATGGGCGATGGTATTGGCGGTCATTATTTGCAGTCGGTGGCGTCACATCGCCATACTTTGCAATGAGCTTTTTACCTAAATAGATGTAACTGGTGCCTTCACCTGCAAATGCATCTTTTTCACGATACAGCAATACGCCGCTTTGGCTATATAAACTATAGCTGGTGCCATTGCCATCTTCTTGTTTCACACGGCGGTTATGACCATCATAAAGGTAACGATTGCCCTTGGCTTCAACCATTTGATTCGCCAAGTTATAATCCATGGCAAACCCGCCGTTATGCGTGACATTGCCTCGTGCATCATAGTCAATCACACCATACTTACCGTTTGTGCCCAGCCCTGTCACTCGCTCTAAGCGGTTACTGTTCTTTTGATAATGATAAGTAAGATCTCGGTCTTTGCTTTTGTAGGTGCTAATGTTACCGAGGGTATCATATGTAATTGTACTGTTTCCAATTGCTATGCCACCTTGTACTTCTCTCAGCCGATTGAGGCCGTCATAAACTAAACTCGTTAGGCTATAGGCATTATTCACATTATCTTTAATGGCAGTAACGTTTGCATTACTGTCATAGTCATATGTCAAATTCACTAACGGTGAAGTACCCAACGTATCTGTCAGCGTTTTAGGCAAGTTACTCAATGGGTCGAGCTCTAAACTGTGCACCGCCTTATTACCATATATAAAACGCGCAGGCTGACCTGTCGGGTGGTAACTTACGTCTTCAGCAAATGCGAGCTCTACCGCTCCATTTGCATCCAATATAACTGCACGCGTTGGTTGCCCAAAGCCATTTGGGCTATATTGCACAGTTGTGCCATCAGGGTAAGCAATATAGCTTTGTGCCAAGGCGCTGTTATAGCCATAATCAACCTCTGATTGAAGGGTGTTATTGATTGTTAGCCGCTCAAGCTCTAAAGCCCCTTGATTGTTATAATAATAAGTGTGATTCACACTCCCAGCGGTCAAAGATAAAAGGTTGCCATTGTTGTCATGCTCATAAGTTAAAGACGGAGTACCTACAGGGAACGTCACTGTATGAGTATCACCTAAGTTGTCATACTTAAACACCGTTGCATCACTGGGTTGCGTTGTGACGCATTGCGTATTATTGACTCCCTGTTTTTGCCACATAACTTGACCTAAAGCGTTGTGGCCCATCAGGGTATTACCCACATCTGGTCTGATTATCAAACATAAGTTTTGGTTATCGTCGTACTTGCGTGTCTCCGTGACTGACACACCCTCACCTGATTGGGTGATGGATTCAACCAACCCAAATAAGTTCACATCCATCGCCGTTGTCACCGACTCTGGAGACTCGATGAGCGTGGCAATATCATAAGCTGGGCTGCCAAATGCTTGGTATGTGGTTTTTGTGGTATGTCCTTTAGCGTCAGTCACCGACATTTTATGACCGCTCAGGTATTCAAAACGCGTGGTACCCAGCCCGCTGACTGTCACTGATTCTTTTCGGCCTAAGGCGTCATAAAACGTACTCGTCCCTCTCGCTTCAAGAGCATCGAAACTAGGAAATGACTCAAAAGTTGGTTGATTTTTATAGTCATAGCTAAAACGCTGATAACGGGTCGGATTTATCGAACTAGCGTGCTCAGACAGATCGGTTTCTGTTTTGCTAATTAATCGATATAGCCCATCGTATTGCTCAACATTTAGGTATTCAACACTGGTCGGGTCACACTCCCCCAGCGCATTTAAGAAGCATCGTCTAACTAAACGAGTAAGGGTATCGTCATTCCACGTAAATTGGGTATCAAGCCAATTTTGATCTGTGTCATTGGCTAAATCAATACTGGTGATACGACCAACCTCATCGTAACCATAGTCGGTAGTGACACCATTCAAATTCTTGATTTGCCTCACCCATCCATTTTCATCAATGACTTTGTTAATCGACATCGATTGCGCGTCAAAATAACGATTCGGTAATGTAATGGTTTGCGCAGTATTATGCTTATAGTCGCTGTAACGAATAACACGTTTACCTGTGCCATCATTAAAAGTGACTTTTTCTAAGCCACCATGGCCATGGTAAGCATTAAATGTCTTTTTTAACTGGCCATGTACTTCAATGGCGCTAGGTAAATGAACCGTACGTGTAGCACCCTGATTGGTCAGTTGATATGGAGCATACTTAGTCCAAGCAGCAAGTTTGTCAGTGCCATTGATATCAATCAGTGATAAGTCCGTCTCACTGACAAAAATTTTACTTGGTTGGTTTAACGAATTGGTCCCTAAGTCATGAAAGTGTGTCAACCGCACATGTTTGGACTGAGCATTAACATGGTTTGTTAACGTAAACAGGTCTGGCTTATCGTACTCGTTGAAATTTAGTACTTTTGTCGTGTAAACCGACTGAGTTGTCTCTTTAAAAATGGTGGTTTTTACATCACTCACTTCAACATTGATATCAGAAGTAAAGTCTTTACGTTGCGGTTCATAAGGTTTATCTGTGCTTTCAATAACCAAAAAAGAGGGATCATCACCTTTACTTGGACCATAGTGATGCTCATATTCCACCATTTTTAACTTGGTATTATCGGCTTCAAATGTCTCAACCTTGATAGGTGTATTTTGAGTAATGCCATAACGGCGACTAAAAGTGTGAACAGTATAGGAATCATCAGGGTTTGTAACTATCGTGCTTTTTTCATGTATTTGATTAAGCTCTTCGCTATAACTACCTGGCTTTTGTGAGTAATCGTAGCGCCAAACCATTGGACTTTGAACGCCTGGTATAGTTAATGACTTATCAGTCAGAGCGTACGCAAACGAGGAACGATTGATCCACGCTTCATCAAAGTTTTGTCTTTTTCGATAGTTTACTTTGAGAATTTTTGGTACGTCAGATGTGCCCCTACAAAGTTCTCGAATAGAAAATTTGCCATGACTACCATTGGGGTGCGTCAGAGTTATATAATCATTTACCGAGTTTCCGCTCTTTCCGGTACATTGAGAGGTAGGCCCTTGAGATCCGACTATCCGCTTCTTAAAAATATCTTTATCAGCGTATGACATTCCCCAATATTGATTATTTGGTAACGTCACTTTTTTTAAGAAATACTGCTTAAGTGTACTCTCAATATAACCACCGTTTGGAAGCTTTATATTACCAAGCTGAACCAAAAATGGAGAAAAAGGCAAGTTAACAGTGTCATATTCATACTCCCACTTCCTATTGTTATGAGTGATAGTTTCTATCTTTTCCTCTGTCGCCGCCCAATCAAACTTAACAACTTGCCCATCCGACGTCGTAATTTTGTCAATCTTACCATTTCCCTGGTATAGAAAATTTATGTGATTACCAAACTTATCTTCAATCTTTGAAGGCAGCATAAATACATTGTACTGCAATGCTGCAGGCCCATCTTTATCATCAGACGGCCCTAAACCACTGATAGGGCATTCAGGTTCTAAAGTGCCACACTCCGCAATACGAGGATGCGGGCGCATCGACATCGCTGTACGATTAATGTTGACTTTCATTTCATCTAAGTAATAAGTAATCCCCGTCGGGCTCATTACTTTAAAACCTTCATCACCACTTTTTGCGGTATAACATGAAATATCATGAGATGCTTTAGTCGTTTTCTGAATAACGCCGTTAGACTCTTTTTGTAAAAGTTTGTACGTGGGTTCATTTGGTAAGGATAAACTATCGCCATTCCAGTACTGGTCTCGATTTAGGTTATAACCAATACCAGTTTGTGTATCAGTGTGGCTCATGTGCGGAGAATCACCTACCCTTGAGGAGCACGCCACACCCTTCATCCATGAGGATTTGCCCTTATAGACCTGATTTCTATCTTCCGCAAACACAGATCGAATGTAAGGTAATTTTAAACTCCAAACACCAAACTCCTTAGTTTGGTCAAACCAGCCATTAGGGTCAGCAAACTCTCTGGTAATGCCAAAACTCAACCCTCCATTAACTGTAAGTGTTAAATCAGTATGTGAGATGCTAAAACCACCACCCGCTAAGTCTACCTTGTCTCCTAAGAGCTCAGTTGTTAGGGTTTGTACTTCAGAACTGTTATTGGTATATTCTTTATAGTTATATGCATAATCAGGTAAATTAGCGGGATCTGATATAGCCAGAGCCTGCAAAGGCAAAAGCCCTGCTAGTAAGCCTAACTTGCACCGCATTGTAAATTTCATTTTTATATCCATTTAAACAATCGTATTTAGCGGTCTGATACCTCAAACCGCTCTTTTTTTAATTCAAAATCGATTCAGCCACTGGGCTGCCTAATAGGTCAGTGTGAATAAATATCACTTGTTTCTTACTGCTGGCTTCGACTGTATTACTCCATGGAGAACACTGAACGGTATTACAGCCTTTTACTCGGTAAAGGTATTTACCTTTATCCGTTGTTGGCTGTTTATACTGTGATTCAGTTGTTTGCGTGACTTGTTGCCAAGCCACTGAAGTCGTGGCACTGCAGCTTGAAGCGCACTGTGCTCGCTGTAAGACAAAGTAATTAGCATCAACCGGGGAGGTCCAAGTTAAGGTGTTGCGCCCACTTAAAATCGGTGCTTGCATCACAGGCACTCGAATATAGTTACCACAGCCACCACCATTGGCATTGCATGCAGAAATACGCAATACACTCCAGCCTAACTCTTGGACTTTATCGCCTACGCCCAATACAATCGTGCAGCCGTAATACGGTTTACCTTGTTGAGTGAAGGATGTGACGTGACATGATAAAGGTGCCCACTGCCCAAGAGCTGTTTGTAGTTCCAGTCTATATTTGCTGGCACCCGCTACCGCAGGCCATTTAACAAAGTATTGATTTGACCCCTCAGCTACAAAATCTAACGTGACCGAGGTCGGAGCCTGATAGTTGATATCGCCTACTTGTGTACACACCTTTGGCGTGAAGTCACTCATTGAACCATCACGCATTACCGTACGAACTTTGTAGCAGTACTCGCGGCCGTGCGCTAAGGTACGTTTTAGCTCAAACACGCCTTGAAGATCTTTTGAAGCCATTTCAGGTCGGCTGCTATAAATCACATTGCTCAGCTCACCCAACACTTGATACTCAGCGACCTCTTGTGATTGCGCACCGCACCATTTCACAGGCACATTTTTACCACCAACCACTTTGCTTGGAACATAAATGCACGCAGGGACTTGGTTTATCGGCAGTGCAACTGGACTAAAGTTGCTTGCACTCAAGCTCTGAATGTAATCTCGTTTATGATCGCCACAGTAGCCTGCTTGATCACATGCAGAGACCCTATAACCTAAATGGTTTGCTTGTCTAAACTGAGCATAATGGAACGTATCTAGAGTTTGCGTCGCGGTTTGGCCTGGGCCGAAGTAAATGGGTAACCATTCCACCATGCCAGCACTGTTTTTAGTCTGAAACTCTAACAAGTAAAACTCAGCACCTATCACTTTGCCCCACGCCAAAGACACTCTATTATTTGCACTCATATGAGCGTCAAAGTAACTAACTGGCTCAAACGCCAAAGTGCCTACCTGAGTACATTGCGTTGCTGTGTAGCCACTTACTGAGCCATCCGCATAGCGTGCGCGAGCCTTATAGCAATAGCTACGGCCAGCAGCCGGTGTGCGATGCGTTTCCATCAAGGTATGCATATTCCGTGGTGCGTTTTGAGCAGATGCCGTAAATATCGTGCTGCTCGTTTCACCTTCAATGTCATACGCTACAACCCCATCCGCTTGCGCGTCACACCATGTGATTGGTACAGACTGCCCAGCAGCCACCTGAGCTGGCACATGTAAACACGCGGGTACTTTGCTATTAGCCGACACCGTTTTGCCAAAATGAGATGTACTCAAACCACGTAAAAACGCTCGCATGAAATCACCACATACATTTTGTGCGTTACATGCTGACACGCGATAACCTAAGTGTCCCAAGCGCTGATACTGTGTGAGATGAAACGGGTCGATTGACTGCGTAATCGAGCTGTCAGGCCCTAAATAGATTGGTTGCCACTCAATTTTTCCATCTGCTGTTTTCTTCTGAAATTCCAGCAAATAATTGGTCGCACCGTGTTTTTTCTCCCAGCTAATACTGACCGTCTGTGCACTGACTAAATTCGCATTCATGTACCTCACAGCGTCAAAGACTTTAGTGCCAACAACGGTACACTCAGTCCCCGTGTAAGACCCTACTTGACCTTCATACCACGCTCTGACTTTATAACAGTACTCTCTCCCGTGCGGCAACGCTGGGCGTGTGTCATAGTAAAAACCCGACTGGGCGTCATAACCAAAATTATTAGTTTTGTCTCGCTTGAGCGTACTGCTAAGCTCGCCTTGTAGTTCAAACTCTACAAAGCCCTGCTGACGTGGCGCACGCCATTTCACATCAAACGGTTCACCCACATTCACTTTGTTAGGCACCAAAATATACTCTGGTGTCATCGCATTATTAGGGCTATTCAAGGTAAAGGTTACGGTATTGCCCACAGGTACGACTTCACCACAATACCCTTCTTTGATACAGGCTTGGATCTCAAAATGATACTCGCCCGCTAAACGGATTTTTTCACTGAATTGTGTTTCTGTGATCCCTGTAAAATAAGATTCCCACTGAGCGCCTTTGCGTCGCATTTTTACTGTATACATATCTGCATCAGGTACCGGATCCCAAGTCAGAGAGACGGAATTTTGATCACTCGCCGACTTGCCTGCTTTTGCACCGGTCGCTTTTGCGTTCACAGCGTTGCTAATCGGTACGTGGTAAGACATTGGCTGAGGTTTAGAGCAGGTGTTATTCCTATCACACGCTGATAAACGGTAGTTTTGAGCTCCGTCAAGCTCGAATGTGCCCAGTGTATGTACTTGAGTTTTATGGGTAACCTTTCGTGATTCGATGGATTGCCAAGTTTTGGTGAATTTTTGCTGCTCTAATACAGGACTTGCAGCAGGCAGAGTCAACGCCCTTGCACTGCGGCTCGATGAAGCCATTGCAGACATCGTGGACGGTATAGCGGATGGCATGGCTGCCCGCATCATTGGGCTTGCTAGCACTAAGCTGGACTCAACGCCCTCTGTACTTTGTTCAATGCGCACCGTTTCCAAAGTAAGCGTTTCTCGCTCCAATTGATAGTAATGGGCACGCTCAACGGGTTGCCAATTTAGGCTGTATACCCCGGGCTCTGTACTTTCAGCTAAAAACCCAGATGGCGTGGCCATTTCGCGCGTTGCGACTTGCGTGCACACAGGTAAAGACTGGCTTGTTACTTCATTGGCCAGTACCACATTTACGCGATAGCAATATTGCCCAGGCGTTATTACCTGTTCATCAAAGTGAAAGTCTGGAAATTCAGGTTGATGATGTACCGTGCTCACAGTGTGATATTGACCACCAAAATCTGCGCGCTGAAGCTGATATTGCTGTGCTTCTGTTACTGCATTCCAAGATACCCGAAATCCCTCATCCGCAGGGACATATTGAGGTAAATAGATAAATAAAGCGTTTGTCCCAACACCGCTGACTTGCGCACTAAGTTCATTACCGTAGTCGTCGCATTGTGTGGCCGTTTGACAACCCACCACCTTAAACGATGTCGGTTGCTCCACCAGCGTACTTAAGTCAAAGGAGTTACTCTGTACGTGTGTTTCAATCCACTCCCCTGACGCCAATTGATAGGCCACTTTATACTGAGACATGCCAACCTGTGCATGCCAGCGTAGCTGTATGGTACCTTGCGCACTTTGTGATAGCGTGAGGTTGTAATCATCCCACGCCGCGCGGCTATTTTGCGCGCGTGCGGGTAAATCAGGCTCTGGATCTAGCAAATCAAAACTGGTCAGCCCCAATATCGATGCACTTGCACTGGCGCACATCAACAAAGCGGCACTTACAATCGCTGAGCTAGATATTAAAAAATTAGTTAACTTCATTATTGATAACGCGCTCATAAACTATGAGCACGTGCGCTCCCTATTCAGTATAATAAAAATTCCGCTTTTACTGTTATTGATATATCAGCTCAATTGATTTAGGTGTGGCAATATTAAAAACTGCACTACACTGCGAGGTAGCTGCTACTTTAATTAATGCGTGTTGATTTTGTGCCACTAATAAGGCGCGATATAAATGGGCACCATCAGGGCTTGTTAATGAAAATGCCCATTTATTGATATTGTCGGCAGTCACGCAACTCGGCGCTTCCCCAGTTATCGGCGCATTAAAATAAACGATGCCTTCTGATATTTTTACCGCTAGCGTCTGCGCTGTGGCCACCACAGGCGCTATAAACAAAAAAAACAAGCTAAATAGTGTTAAACGTGCCATTTTAATCTACTCTCACTTGGCATAAACCAACACCGCATTGAGGATGAGTCAACTGATAATCATAAGACACTTCAGGGTAGACTCTTTCATTGCCAGACATCTGATAACAAATGCCCATCTCAGATTTTTGCGAACGAGGCCAAATCTGGCTTGCTGTATCTAATTTTAAAAACTTACCATTTTTATACCAAGGAGAGGCCATAAAGCCGGATGGATTATTAGCATAAAAACCCACTCTGCCTGTACAATCTGTACCCTCGTAATAAAGAGTACTAATAATAGATGGGTAGGGGTATGCCGACCAATTTCGAATAAGGTTTACACCATCGACGTCGACCAATAATTGATAACTAAATTTTCCCGGTTCATACTCAGTAGCCGTCAAGATTTCGCCTATTTTGGTTACTCCATCTCCTTGATATAAAGCCGCTCTTGCATTAGCACGCACGGGTGGCTGTGTAATTACATCACCCAACTCAACGCTGATTGCACGCTCATACCCTGATGCATCCAAACAATCGCCTGCGGATTTAACCGCTATTTGTCGCTTTTCACTTACCGCGGTCACCAGTAACGAATAACTGGCTTTGCCCGACGCAGTATTTAATGACAACGTCCAATAAGGATTATTATTTGCGCTAACGCAACTCGGTATACTGTGTGCTTTATCAATGTGTGTTTGAAAATAAACCACATCGTTTTCAATGCGAATAGATTTAACGCCTGCATTTTCTGCAGAAAATATTGAGGTTGAAAACCCTCCTACCGACATTAAAGCCAAAATTAATGAGTACTTCATAAAATCATTACCTACCTGTAAATCGCTATTTGAACCTATTTTGGGTATTTTCTACTTTATTGTGAAAAACTACAATGTATAATTTAAAAAAACCAAACGGAATGACTGATCTTTAAATACCTATACTTAATATTGATATTACTATCTTCACCCCCTTTAACTGCTTATGGTTATTCAAACGACATAAAAACCCTAAAAATACAACAAGACCTAATTTATATTACTTTAGATAATCACAATGAAGTCCCAAAACCTAATTGCGTATTACCAAATAATATGAATACATGGACATTGTCTCTGTCATCAGCAACAGGTAAGGCAAGCTATGCACTGCTGGTTAACGCATTTGAAGATAAAAAACCAATTTCAATTGAAGGGGCAAGTGACTGCTTAGATGCACCAGGATATGAGCGAGTGAAGGCGATCAGTGTAGAGCAGTCACATAAAGACGATGCGACTTTATATTTGTATAAAGGAGACGGACAGACCCGAATTGGCCGTATTTACGATATTCAAGGTCATAGTGATAATTCAAAGGTATACTATTTAAGTAATGAATATGGCAGAAGTATGCGTTATATGATGCCTAATTACTACAATCACTTAGGGGATATCGAGATTGGATATACAGATTTCAACTGTACCGGCCAGGTTGCATATCGCAAAGAGCCTAATAAATTTTACACTCATCTACAATTTAATGAAGGTAAAGTATTTCAACTTACTTCAACAAGAAGCAATGTACGTTTATATTCGCAAAAGAAGTTTAATACTGGAGAATGTGTAGACTTAAGGAATTACCATATTTATGGGCACATGGGGACAATTAACACTTATAATCACCCTGATTGCGGCGAAAAGCCGTGCCAAATAAAACCATAAAAGATAAAACAGAGAGCGTGTTACACACACTCTCTGGCTACTTCAAATAAGATTGTACTCACCGCAGTTTTTAAATCACTCGCGCTCAACAAGGTTTCAGGAAGCAGCTTGGCAGAAATAGACTCTGTGTAGGATTGCAATACAGGGCTAAGTTTACATGGGCTAATGCGGCCTTCTTTGATTCCACCAAAGGTATTCATCAGGACTTGCCGGTTTTTTTGCAGCTCCAAAATGACCGCACTGCGGATCGGGCTATTTTGGCAAAGGTGCTTTTTGCATGCACGAATTGCTATTTCCATAAACGCAGAAATTTCTTCATTACTGTGAGTTGGCTTATTTAAGCTTGTGCGCTTACCCTGTTCACTCGAGATAGGGGTAATGCTGTTTTTAAAACCAAGGGCTCTTTCACCAATTAGTTCCATTTCATCACTCGTCAACATCAGCTCGCCAAATCGCGCAAAGTACATCGCTTTATCCGTTTCGTTTTTTAGGATAATTATGCGGGTAATTTTTCCGGTGTACATTACACTTTATTACACGCCCTGTTATAAAATTTAAATTTGTTGCGCCATATACAAAGCGATACAATACGGCTTTTAATCCACAGAGCCTGCTATCGTGCAATTTGAAGTTGAAGCCATTGGCCATATAGAATCTCCTTATAAGCAAAAATTTGCCATTCCAAGACAACCAAGACTGGTACCAGAGGCCACCGCAAAGCTGATATTCAGCGATGCATTTAACCGTAAAGAATTTGTGCGAGGCATTGAAGAGTTCACCCACCTTTGGCTGCTATTTAGATTCCACGAAACCGCTGACAAAGGCTATTCGGCGCTAGTTCGCCCACCAAGACTGGGCGGTAATGAACGCAAAGGCGTATTTGCCACCCGCGCAACCTTTAGACCAAATGGCATTGGCATGAGCGCAGTCAAGTTAGAAGGTGTTGAATATAAAAATGGCCAATTGGCACTGCTACTTTCTGGCATAGATTTACTCGACGGCACGCCAATTGTGGATATCAAACCTTACCTGCCCTATTCAGATGCACTGCAAGGTGCCTCGGCGGGGTTTGCCGATACGCGCCCAGAAACCGAGATGACGGTGTCATTTAGTGAGCAAGCCCAAGACTTTATCGAAAAGCAGCGTCAATACCCCGAGCTAATGAGTTTTATCAGCAACGTCTTAAAGCAAGATCCAAGGCCTGCCTATAAAAAGAAAAAACAACAAACACAAAGCTATGGCATGAGTCTGTACGAATTCAATATTCGCTGGCAAGTTGAAGATGAGCATAACCATGTCATCGAAGTGAGCACTGAGAAACCGCAAACAACCAAAAAACCACAAGATTAAATATCTTTACAGCGAAAATAACTCTTTTTTAGCACCTTAGGCACTGTTAAACTACGTGCCTAATTAAAAACACATAACATTGAACGGAACAAGCATGCGTACCAGTCAATATATTTTAGCGACTCTTAAAGAGACGCCTTCTGATGCCGAGGTGGTCAGCCACCAGCTAATGCTACGTGCGGGTATGATCCGCAAACTCGCTTCAGGTTTATACACTTGGTTGCCGTCAGGTTTAAAAGTACTTCGTAACGTAGAAACTATTGTACGCGAGGAAATGGAAAAAGCTGGCGCAATCGAAATGTTGATGCCTGTCATTCAGCCTGCTGATCTGTGGGAAGAATCTGGCCGCTGGGAACAGTTTGGTCCTGAACTACTAAGAATTACCGATCGCCACAATCGTCCATTTGCACTTGGCCCAACGCACGAAGAAGTGATCACTGACTTTGTACGTAAAGAAGTAAGCAGCTACAAGCAATTGCCTTTAACACTTTATCAAGTACAAACTAAAGTACGTGATGAAGTTCGTCCGCGTTTTGGTGTAATGCGTGCACGTGAATTCACCATGAAAGATGCTTACTCTTTCCACCTAGATGACGCTTGTCTTGAAAAGACATATCAAGTGATGCACCAAGCATACTGCAATATTTTTGAGCGCCTAGGTCTAGATTACCGTCCAGTTATTGCTGACACTGGATCAATTGGTGGTAGCGTATCACACGAATTCCACGTACTTGCTGAGTCTGGTGAAGATGCGATTGCATTTAGCACTGAAAGTGATTACGCAGCAAACATCGAAAAAGCTGAAGCACTGGCGCCAGCAACTGAGCGCGCAGAGCCAAGCAAAGAGCTGAATACATTCGATACACCAAACGCAAAAACCATCGCAGAGCTTGCTGAGCAACACGGTGTTAAAGCCCACAAAGGCGTTAAAACACTGATTGTATACGGCGCTGAAAACGAAGACGGTGAGCGTGGTCTGGTTGCATTAATTGTTCGTGGCGATCACGAATTAAACGAGCTAAAAGCTGAAAAGCTACCGCTTGTTGACTCTCCGCTTGAAATGGCAAAAGAAGAAGACATCGTTGCTGCAATTGGTGCAAAGCCTGGTTCACTTGGTCCAGTTGGCCTTGATATGCCAGTGATTGTTGACCACAGCGCTGCTGTTATGTCTGACTTTGTTGCCGGTGCAAACAAAGACGGTGTGCACTACAGTGGTATTAACTGGGGCCGCGATGTCGCTGAGTTCACAACTGCTGACATTCGTAACGTGGTTGAAGGCGATCCAAGCCCGTGTGGTCAAGGTACTTTACAAATCAAACGCGGTATTGAAGTAGGCCATATCTTCCAGCTTGGTAGCAAGTATTCAGAAGCAATGAATGCAGGCGTACTAGGCGAAAGTGGTAAAAACCAAGTCATGACCATGGGTTGTTACGGTATTGGTGTATCACGTATCGTGGCTGCGGCGATTGAACAAAACCACGATAAGTTTGGTATTAAGTGGCCTCAAGCCCTTGCACCATTCGACATCGCAATCGTTCCGATGAACATGCACAAGTCTCACCGTATTCCTGATATCGCAGAAAAGTTCTATGCGGACTTAAAAGCAGCAGGTCTTGAAGTATTGTTTGACGATCGTAAAGAGCGCCCAGGTGTCATGTTCAACGATATGGAGCTAGTGGGTGTACCATTCACCTTAGTCATTGGTGAGCGTAACCTTGATAACAATCAGGTAGAGCTGAAAAACCGCCGTACTGGTGAAAAAGTCATGTTAGACATTGATTCAGCAGTTGCTGAAATCACTAAGCTAATGGCTTAACTCTCCCCTACTTTTAAAAACGCGCCTAAATGGCGCGTTTTTTGTTTCTACCTGCTGCCTTTGCAGAAAATGTCATCTTAGCGTCTCAATACTGATAAAAGTTTGTCATCTCGTGCCTTTACCGTAGACATTATTACGCTTGAGAGTAAACAAGATGGAGCAAACTTACTACCCCAGCATATGGATTTCAGATGTGCACCTTGGCTACAAAGACTGTAAGGCTGAATTCTTATTAGACTTCTTAAATTGCACGCGCTGCGATACCCTGTATTTAGTGGGTGATATCGTGGATCTTTGGTCTTTAAAAAGGCAGTTTTACTGGCACCCGAGCCACTATCAAGTTTTAGAATGTATTCAGAAAAAAGCAGAGTCCGGTACGCGTGTTATTTATATTCCAGGTAACCACGACGAGACGTTTCGCAATTATGTGGATATGACACTGTTTAATGTTGAAGTGCACCATACTTATGTCCATACCACCTCAGCAGGTAAGCGTTTTTTATTGCTACACGGCGATGACTTTGATTCAGCCACCCGCTACAACAAATTAATCAGTATTATTGGCGATCAAGCCTATGACTTTTTGCTGTTTTTAAATCGTTGGACCAACCGTGTGCGTAAGCTCTATGGCGGACACTATTGGTCGCTGGCCTCTTGGCTTAAAAACCGAGTGCATAAAGCGCGCGCAGCGATTGCGGCATTTGAGCAAGCCGCTGTGCACGAAGCAAAAAAACAAGGCATGGATGGCATTATCTGTGGCCACATTCACCAACCCAGAATTAATGTCACCGACGGCATTGTGTATTGCAATGATGGCGACTGGATAGAAAACTGCACGGCACTTGTTGAAAACGAGCAAGGCCGCATTGAGTTACTGCACTGGTCTGATATACAAAAAGTATTGAACGTCGTTGAGTTAGACACGCAAAATATAGACGGCGTTAAAGCCGCCTAATTGCTATCTGAATAACACGGACTCTTTACTAAACCAGCGTATACAAAACATCAGCAATGCCCCAGCCAGCAGTGCTGAGGCAACAAAAATCATCACCACGGCACTGTAGTCAACAGTGCCTTTGATGATCTCTTTAATCGCTAAGGATACATTGGTAATGGGGATCCAAGCCGTAGTGGTATTAAGCGACATATTCGGCATCACCGATACAACAATGGGCACGAACACCAGCATGCTTAGCGGCCCCATATAGTTTTGTGCCTCTTTAAACGAGCGCGCATAGATTGAGATTGCCAACACCAAGGATGAGAGCATCACAGCCACAGGCAGTAACAGCGCAAAGATCAGCATAAAGTCCGCAATGCTCACGCTAGAAAATGCGTCTTTAATGGTGTCTAACACCCCTATTCCGCTCGCAATACTTATCCAAATAGCCATGCTAGAGACGGTCACTAAGGCACAGGCAATGGAGCTGGCCAATATTGTTAAAAACTTGCCCAGTACCAGTTGCGTACGCGTCACAGGGGTCAACAGCAAGGTTTCAAGAGTACCCCGCTCTTTTTCCCCGGCACCCAAATCAATCGCTGGGTAACTTGCGCCCATTAAAACAAGCGGGATCAACATATAAGGAATTAATGCTCCGAGCTTTTCACCGTAATTTTCACGTTTATCTGCGGTATCGACTTTGGTAATGGTGATCGGTTTTAGAATTGCACTATGATGCGCTTTAGGCGACCCTAAAGCTTCTAACGTCGCAGCGCGAATACCTGCGGCGTATTTATTAATCAGTTTTTCCAGTCGCTTATATACAAAGTTAATCGATTGGGCATCATTAAATACCACATGCCAAGTAGCTTGCTCTGGTGTGACACTCACTTGTTTATCTTGCGACTTAGGGATCTCAATACCCACGTCTATTTCCCCCGCCTTTACAGCGGCTTTTAATGCCTCGATGCTGTCAAACTGTTCATCCCCTTCATACGGTTTAAAGCTTTTATGATAAAACAGCATTTGGGCAAACTCTGGAGAAAGATCTGCATTAGCAAGGTAGTAAGTATGCACCTTTTGCTCTGCTTCAAAGGTGGTCTTTGACGCTAAAAACCCAAGTAAAGCAAATAAAATAGGAAAGATAACGATGGGCAGGGCAATGACAAAAAACAGGGTTTTTCTATCACGCAGTAGCTCTTTTACTTCCTTTAAAAACACTTCAAACATCTGCACATCCGTGATTAACAATATTCAAAAATGCATCGTTTAGCTCAGTACTCTGCCCTGCTGTTTTAAACGCCTCTATGCTGCCAGAAAAACGACTTTGCCCCTTATCTATCAAGCACACGCTATCACATAATAAAGCGATTTCATCAAGGTGATGCGTAGAAAACACCACTGGGGTATGCGCAGATTTGAGTTCACGAATAAACTGAATAATGGTTTGCTTGGTCATAATATCTAAGCCTGTGGTTGGCTCATCCAACACAACGACATCAGGTTGGTGTACCACTGCTCGGGCAATATTGGTTTTTTGTTTCATGCCCGTTGATAAATGCTCAGCGCGTTTATCTAAAAAGTCGTCCATCGCTAATTGGCTAAACAATTCATCGCAGCGCACTTTAAGGGCTTTGCCTTTTAAACCATGCAATTTGGCAAAGTACTCGACATTCTCTTTTGCCGTTAAACGACCATATAACCCCGTTGTACCAGACAAAAAGCCAATGGCTTTTCGACCTTTCAAGGGATGCTTGACAATGTTATACCCCGATATTTCAATGCTGCCTGCATCAGGCTTGAGCGCGGTTGATAACATGCGTAACGTGGTGGTTTTCCCCGCGCCATTGGGGCCTAGCAGCCCCAATACTTCACCTCTATCACAGCGAAAAGACACATCTTCCACAGAATGAAAGAAACCATCACGCTGCCTTGTGTCGCCACGACTGGTGGTATTTTCTAACTCTTTGGCGAGTTTAAAGCGTTTTTTCAGTCCGTTTACTACTATCACTTATCTTCCTTCTCTTAGGCCTAAAGTAGCCTTCATCCGCATAAAATGCTTCACCTTGCGTGTCATAGTGCCAATCAGGTATGCCCAGTAGAGGGATGGGTGACATCTGTTTATTGTCATCCAGCACCTTACCCGTTGTGATCAACTCAACCAAGCGGCTATCCAAGTGCGCGTATTGCTCAAGTAGAGGGAGTGCGGTAAAAGACTCGTCAACTTGAATACATAGTAACTTGCCCGTTAGGCCGATGAACGGGTTAGTCAGCATTTCGTAATTGGCATGACCAAAAACGAAAGGCAGGGCTTCTGTATGCCACTTATCCTTTTGCACAAAAAACGTGTCATGCCATAAATGCGAACGCAAATCTTCTTGCCATTGCATATGAGGCACCGCGAGTACTAATCCGCATTCATCAAACAAAGTTAACGCATTGCGTTTGCGACTGCGCTCTTTTAAGCCGTGCAGTGCTATTTCTTCAATGTGGAGTTTATTAAGTAGACTTTTCGTTTTTGGAAATAAGCACCAGATCATCGCCCCAAAAAAGTCATGCCAGTTATGCTCTCGTGTCGGCACCTGACCGGTTTGCGCAATGATCTCCTCATAGTAACGTGTTTCTTCTTCCAGCTTACTGTTTTCAGTAAAAACAATGTGTTTACCCTGTGCGTTTTGCTGGTTGGTCTGCTCATTTAACCACTCAAAGCTTGGCCAGGTATCAAAGGCTTGTAAATTAAATATCGCCTGCAAATGCGCAAAAGGAGCTTGCGCAAACAATTGATTTTGCCAATTTTCAGGGGGAGTAAACTTTTTCATGCTATCTATGCGTGCTCATTTCGCAAATTGTACTATTGCGCGCATTTTACCAAATACACGCGACGGCGCAAAAAGATAAATAACGTCTGCGTACTTTTCCATCTACCTAGCACCATACATCGGCTAAAGTCGAATTTACTTTGCAATTATGGTATTAATTAGCCCGGAAGTAATCTCATAAAAAAGAAAGGTCATGAAACTAAAATTAACACTGAGTGCTCTGTCGCTTGCCATTTTAGCAGGCTGTGCAACGACAAAAAGCAACACACCTGAAGATATTGTCACGGCATATAATAGTATTAATGCCGAGCAACTAGGTGAACACATCAAAACGCTTGCCTCTGACGAATTTGAAGGCCGCGCGCCATCAAGCAAAGGCGAAGAACTAACGCTTGCTTATTTAACTAAACATTTCAAAGCATTGGGTTATGAGCCGGGCAACGGTAATAGCTTTTTGCAAGAAGTACCGCTGGTATCAATCGAAGCCGATCCAAACATGACGCTAAAAATCGGTGAGCGCAGCTACCCGTACAAAAAAGGCATGGTCATGGGCACAAGCCGCATCAGCCCAGCACAGTCTCTAAACAACTCAGAGTTAGTTTTCGTCGGTTATGGCGTCAATGCGCCAGAATATGGCTGGAATGACTACGAAGGTCTGGATGTAAAAGGCAAAACGGTTGTTATGCTGGTAAACGATCCGGGCTACGCAACAAAAGACCCTAAAGTGTTTAACGGTAATACCATGACTTACTATGGACGTTGGACATACAAATATGAAGAAGCCAGCCGTCAAGGTGCAGCTGGTGCGATCATCATTCATGAAACAGCGCCTGCATCATATCCATGGGAAGTAGTTGAAAATTCTTGGAGCGGTGAGCAGTTTGGCTTCCAAAAAGAAAACAACAACATGGACCGCGTTGCAGTGGAAGGTTGGATCAGTGTTGATGTTGCAAAAGAGCTTTTTGCAGATGCTGGCCTAAACTTTGAAGATGCCAAAAAGAAAGCTGCTGAAGGTGCATATCATGTGGACATGGGCGACTTAACTGCGTCTGTCGATGTGAAAAGTACTATCAAAAAGTCAGTATCATATAACTTCATCGCCACGTTACCGGGCGCTAAAAAGTCAGATGAGCACATCATTTACTCTGCGCACTGGGATCACCTAGGTGTCGATCCTAACCGTAAAGGCGATAAAATTTATAACGGTGCACACGATAACGCGACAGGCACAGGCGGCATCATTGAAGTGGCTGAAGCATTTGCTAAATTACCACAGCGCCCAGATCGTTCGATCACCTTCTTAGCGGTCACCGCTGAAGAGCAAGGTTTATTAGGCTCTAAATTCTACGCTGAAACACCGGTCATTCCAGCAAACCAGACTGTTGCAAATATCAACCTAGATGCCCTAAACTTACTTGGTAAAGTAAAAGACATCAGCGTTGTTGGCCTTGGTAAATCATCACTTGATGGCGTACTTAAAGAAGTGGCTGATGAGCAAAACCGTTCAATCTCAAATGAGTCAAACCCATCAGCGGGTATTTACTACCGTTCAGATCACTTCGCTTTTGCTAACATGGGGATCCCAGCTATGTATGCGGGTGGTGGTCATGAACCATTCGACGATGCCACAGCCAAATACCGTAAGCGTATGAGCCTTGTGCTACGTGGTTGTTACCATCAGCCATGCGATCGCTACAGAAAAGAGTGGGATCTCAGTGGCGCAGTTCAAGATCTTCAACTATTTTTCAAAGCTGGTTACTTAATTTCTCAAGAAGAAGCGTGGCCTACTTGGAGTGCAACATCTGAGTTCCAAAGAAAATAAATGGAAATGATATTGATTTTCATTTAATTTAACACTAAAGTGCAACTGTTATTAGGTTACCGGTTGCACTATATGCTCTCATATTCTCGTTCTTATCCGTTCAAGGCGGCTTCTCAATTTGCCTATCTGGCAGCAAATAAGCGGTTGATACTCCCGTTATTATTGATAGCAACTCTATTTTATGCACCTATCCGTGACATCGCGTTAGGCACGTTAGCAGACGCGTTTTTCCAAGTCAGTGTATTTGTTGCAGGTACCTTGGCAATTTACTACTATCTCGTTGAAAAACTTCCCCAATTAGAACTCAGTTACTTAAATAAAAAATCTCCTGCGCTTGAAGTCACCATGGCAGCCGTGCTTGGGGCATTACCCGGCTGTGGCGGCGCCATCATCGTTGTAACCCAATTTACCAAAGGACAAGCCAGTTTTGCCTCCGTTGTTGCCGTATTGACAGCAACCATGGGCGATGCTGCATTTTTACTTTTAGCAAAAAAACCGCTTGAAGGCATGGCCATCATCTTACTAGGCATCGCAGTCGGTACCATCAGCGGCCTAGCCGTAAACCTGTTTCACAAAGCCGATTATTGCAGGCCAAAAGCCAATGACACACAAGTAGAAGACTGCGACCCACCCACTTTTGCAGTACGCATGAGTGAACCTGTATGGAAAATAGTCCTGTTCCCGTGTATCGCGATTTCACTTGTTATGGCTTTTAACATGGACTTAGGACAGTTTGAGCAACCTATCGAATTACTCGGTGCGGGCATGGCTATTTTCGCGGTTGTTATTTGGGCTTTGTCCTCTAAGGGAAAAACCTATAAGCAAATTACGGCAGAAGAAGAAGAAGTCAAACCCCCTTCTCGATTAGCAAAAATCCTTCAAGACACGCATTTTGTCACCGCTTGGGTAGTAGCAAGCTTTATGATTTACGAACTGTCGGTTGCTTTATTTGGCTTAGACTTAGCAGCTTGGTTCACAGAGTATGCGATTTACGCACCGCTTATTGCGATCATGATTGGATTACTGCCAGGCTGTGGCCCGCAAATCGTGGTGACCAGCTTATATATTCAGGGCGTATTACCATTTAGTGCATTAGCTGCAAACGCTGTCGCAAATGATGGCGATGCGTTGTTTCCAGCGATTGCCCTTGCGCCAAAAGCAGCACTGTTAGCAACAGCCTATTCAGCAATACCCGCCTTGTTTGTCGGGTACAGTATTTACTACTGGAACCTACCCTAACCTATTTCAATTCGCATATTCACAACCAGAACAAAAAAGCGACCTCATGGTCGCTTTTTCATATCTGTTATTTATCGAACTGGTCTGGTTATTTTTCTATCCACGGTTTAACACTGACCAAGTTAGCAAGTACGTTAAATCGAGTATTATCATTTTCCCAGCTGTCATTGACATGAAATCGACAGCGATTCAATTCACAGCTAATGCCCTCACCACTCAAGACGATATTGTTTGCAAACTCCACCGTAACACCTTTTTGGTCAGGTAACATGAAAGATAATAGCTTACCCACAAAGACACCTGACAGATCGCTCAATAGCGTCTCAAACTCAGTGTGTAACTGGTATAACTTGTGTTTAGTAAGGTGTTGATTAGAGAAGTATGCAGATTCAATTTGGATCTTAATCTCACAATAAGCCGCTGTTTCAGGTTTTACCACTACCACTGCTTTGTCTTTATCAAGCTTTTCGTCAATGGGTAACATTAACTGTGCATGTTCAGTGTAATGCAGCGGCATTGAAGTTTGCTCAGTAACTATGTTTCCCTCTGCAATGGTGCATGGCTTTTTACTTTCACCTTCAACCAAATAGAAATTCACTCGAGCAAACTCGAAATCACCTTTTTTGACCACCTTAAGACGGTCATAAAAGCCTTCATAAGAGGCCACAAACTCTTCTGCGAAACAACCAAAGCTGCTAGACAACAGCAGCAGTGGTAAGATCCTATTCTTCATCAAAATAAGCCTTATTATGTCTGATCATATCATTGAGTTCTTCAATGTAATCTTGTCCACGTTCAGAGTATGACATTAAACCCGGCGTCAGAGCCGTCGCGGTGATCTCTTTTTTATCCGCTCTAAGCTGCGCACGAACTGTGCGAAGTTCACGATAAGCATCATGGGTATTTATATTTCTAAAATACGAGGTAACCGATGCCCTAACCGACTTAAATGCCGCCACTTCATGTGCGGCCTCATCAGCACGACGCTTCGGGATCATCCCACACCCTGTACGGTAACACCACTGACCGAAAAAGTTTAAACCGATCCGTGCAAATCGAGACGTCCCCCAAGCGGACTCATTGGCCGCCTGCATTAATGCTAACTCTTTCGGGATAATATCAACTCTATCAAGGGCCAATTTTAAACTCTGAACAGTGATCTCTTCTTGATCTATCTTATAAAGTTGAAAGATAGTCTCTACACGTTCAATCTGCACATCACTGAGCGACTCATCAAACTGCAACATCATCAAGGCAATTTCAATACTCGCTCTTTGTTGCAAAATGACCTTATTTTCAGCCTCTACATGAGGTTTAATGAAATCAAAAAAAGTCTTTTTCTTAGTCGCAATGTCTTTAATAGACGCAAAGTCAGGTAGCTGCACATCATGTAACGGCTGCTCAGGTAATTCGACTTCAGGGATCTCAACGATAACTTCTGGTACTTCTATGGGCTCTGGCTTTTCCGGTGGTTCGGTTATAAATGGATAAATAATTGCGTACAAAGAAACTGCAATTAATAAAATCTTGATCAAATTAGAACGCATGATTCTCCTCTCACTAGTACCTACCAAACGAGCTATCTGAACTTCCTTTGTCAGAGAAAGACTCGTTGTACTTAGTTCATCTCATAAAACGGCGACCGATTATAGCAACAATCGCAGTTAAACGCGAATTTACGCCAATCCGTCGCTAAAATAAGCTTTTTTCCAGTCACACCAAGTAATTACATTTTTAACTTTGCATCGCTATACTTAGCTTACAAAGATGGAATAAAACAATAACCAGCCACGTAGAGTACCTTATGACCCAGCCCGTATGGCAACAAAGATTGCTAGATCAAGTAAAGAATCGCCCCAATGATAATCGCTCCGCATGGCAAGTAGACCGCTCTCGGATCATCCATGCAGCTGCTTTTAGGCGCCTGCAATCAAAGACGCAAATCATGAGCATTGGCGTAAATGACTTTTACAGGACACGGCTAACACATTCACTGGAAGTATCTCAGATAGGCACTGGCCTATTGCGTCACCTTAAGCTGCAAAACCCTGACTTTGAGCACTTCCCTTCTGCAAGCCTCATTGAAACCATCTGTCTCGCTCACGATATTGGTCATCCGCCTTTTGGTCACGGCGGAGAGATCGCGCTCAATTATTTGATGCGTGATTACGGAGGCTTTGAAGGCAATGCGCAAACACTGCGGATCGTCACAAAGCTAGAGCCCTATTCAAATGGCTATGGTATGAACTTGACCAGGCGTACGCTGCTCGGCTTTATAAAATATCCAGCGCACATCTCGGCATTACAGCTTAAACCACAAAGTATTAACCCGCATCAGCGCTTTATCTACACGCAAAAGTGGTTCCCCGCTAAGGGCATTTACGATTGTGATAAAGACGTTTTTGATTGGATATTGTCGCCTTTGTCCGACAAAGATAAAGCCCTTTTCACGACACACAATCCCATTGATGAATTTAAATCTAAGACTATCTACAAATCTCTTGATGCGGCCATCATGGAATATGCAGACGATATTGCTTATGCAGTGCATGATTTAGAAGATGCGATTGCCACTGGCACACTCAGTGAGCGCGATTGGTATAACTATGCGATGCCTGAATTTAAAAAAATTAACTCCCCCTGGCTTGAGCAAAACCTGTCGAGTTTAACCCATCGCCTTTTCTCTGATGATGAACCGCTTCGAAAAGACGCCATTGGTGAACTCGTCAACATCTTCATCGTTCACTGTGCTTTAGTACAACATGATGCAGAGTTTGACGACCCCTTGCTCAAAAATACAGTTAAGCTCGGCGATGAATTTGAAGCTATCCTAAAGGTTCTTAAACAATTTGTTTATCAACGGCTCATTCGTGAACCGACTATGCAGCAAATTGAGTTTAGTGGTCAGAATATGTTGATTGATTTATTCGATGCATTTTCCAGCGATCCAATGCGTTTACTACCATATACAGCTCAATCTCAGTACCAGCATGCTGAAAGTGACACGGCAAAAATGCGAGTGCTTGCAGATTATTTATCTGGCATGACTGATGAATACGCAAGACGCTGTCATGCACGTTTGTTTGGCAATAGCATGGCGAGATTATAGGGTGCGTTCTGTGATATTTTCATGCCTACAAATGGAGATAAAAGATAAGTGTTTTGAGCGAGCTGCATTAAACACTGCCAAGTAGTATTGTCACTAATTTATAGTTTGTTTTTCATACAGTCGTGTTAGTTTATTTTTGGTGTTAACAAAATCAAAAAAGGAATAACAATGAAATTAAAACTACAAAAAGGCAATTTAAAGAACTTGTCGAATGATAATGTAACTTTAAACAAGCAAGCAACTAAGCAGATCAATGGTGGTATTAGATGGTACGCAACATGGGAATGTACAACTGGCTGGCACCGTTGTGAGCCATAAATCATCATATAAACATGGGGTCAGCTAACCTCATGTTTTTCATATCCTTTCTAAGCTCATTTCCCACCTCCCCTTTCAACAAATAACATCAATCCAAATTTTCATAAAAAATCATTTGAGTAAATACAAAATGCGAGCTCTGAATAATCAGAAAGATAACAGCATAGCTTTGCCGTTTTTTGGGGCGAGATCAAAAATAGTGAGTGTGAAGGTAAATGGGTGGTAGCGTCTACCACCCATCAAAAAGGTTGGTTATTTTAGTTTGTCACTGACGATTGGGTAATGATCCCAGACATTTTTATCTGCAAGTGAACGGACCAATTTAACGTACTCTGCATGCGTCCAAGCCAGCGGTGTTGCCGAATTTGTACCTTCTCCCAGCTGATAACCAAACGGGTTAACACCGACGCCATCCCAAACTTGCTCTGGTAGCATCAAACCTTCGTTGGCAAAGTGCTCCATGCCACGTACATAGGTATGCTTAATACGCGTCACAGCCTCTTTGTTTAAGCCCTTAGTCGCAGCGGCAGCTGCTATTTCATAATGGCCTTTTTCACCTGTAAAGAATGGCCATACACGACCACGCTGCCCCGGTGTATTTTGACCGCCCTCAGCATAATTAGTCCCTTTTACTTCATCTTCGCCATAGCCATCGTTACCGTAACGACGGTAGCCTGGGTAAGTATTTGGGTCACCTGCAAAGGTAAAGCTGTATTTTACACGCAAGTTTTCAGGTAACGTTTCATCTTCGTACTCTGGCAGTGTTTTCAAAATGCTTGGTGCATCTGCATCTCTGACACCATAACGTACCAACTCTAAGAAACCACCATCAATGATCTGACGCTTATCAAGTCCTGCACGGCCATTGTTATCACCTAATTTTGTGGCGATGTTTGGGTTCTCGTCTCGTGCGATACGGAAGAAGTACTCACCATCTGTGTTTTGGCCTTTCAAGTTACCTTCGGTGGTAAACATCAGCTTTTCAACAGTATCGTTATACTGTTTAGCAGTATCTAGATACCTTTGTTCACCGGCTTTATCACCTGCTATCTTGGCGATGTCACTTGCCGTCACTAAGCCCGCAATCACCGCCGCGGTTGTCGAAGGAGAATACCCGTCTTGCTCTTCCCAGCGCTCTTGCTGGGTCGCAGGTGGTGTAATTTGCGTGTCATTCCACAAAATCTTTGCCAAACCGCCGTCTACTAGGAACTCTGCCGCAGGCTTGAGCATGCGCTCATACCAGTAAACTAGCTTTTCATCACTTAACACACCCGCTTGCCACAATTTCCAAGCAAGCATGATCGGCATTGCTGTTTGGTCAAGTTGAACGCCTACCCACTCTAACTCACCATCAACATGTGTTTTTTGTAAAAACCAGCCAGTATCACCTTGGTTACCCGGCGTGCCATCCATCACTTGAACCTTTTCAAGGTATTCAAATGAGGTTAGCGCTGTATCTGGGTCGCCCATCGCCATGAACGCCATAGCGACTTGATAGAAGTCACGCACCCAAACCGCTTTATACCCTGTGTGACCTTGCTCAGCAGCAACTGTATCACCCCATGGGTTAGACAGTGATGCAATGAGCGCACCGGCGTGCGTTTTATCTTCTTGTGCTTTTAAGACTAATGCACTGACATTTAATAATTTACCGCTGTCAGTGGTGTAGTTAGCAAGACGTTGCATAGGCTCAAGGCTGGCTAAATAATCTTCCCACCCTATGTGCTCGCCTTGGCCATTGTAGTGTGCAAGAACTTTGTCATAGCCTTTATTTAGCGCAGCGGCACCTTGAGCAAAGCTTTCTGCTTGTGACTTGCCAAAGCTCAACGCAAGGTCAAAGGTCGCAGACCCATTAACTTCACCTAGTTCTGCAAGCCAGTTTACATTGCCTTTTGTATCACCTGTGCTTTGGTAAGTACGCGTCAATGCATGATTTTTCTTAAGTTCATTCAGATTGTCACTACTACCTGTAAAACCGACCGATGCTTGCTCAAACCCTGTACTACTTTGCAAGGTTAAAAAGTTATCCGCTTCCCAAGCAACCAAACCTTTGTCTGTCACGGTTGCTGAGTCATTGAGGCCGTTGTTATTCACATATGGGTTGACGTTTACAAACGCTTTTACACCGCTCAGCTGCGTATCCACTTTTGCTCTGACAAATAAAGTCTGGCCATCAGGGTCCGTGAAAATGTGTTTTTCTAGTGTAAAGCGACCTTGCTTGTCTTTGCTGACAACTTTATAAGCCAGTGATAAAGGGCGACCTTGTGCATCTTTATAAAGATAATCAATCGACACATCTAACTCATCGCGCTCAGTCACAGTAAAGTCTTTACCTGTCACCACAAACTGCATATCACGAATTTGCGCTTGGTGAATAAGACCGAACATGGTCTCAGTGATCATGCCTTTGGCAATTGAAAACCAAACTTTAGATACTTCACCTGTTTGTGCATCATTTGCATACTGGCCATTTTTATAGGCTTCATAAGACGTGCCAATGCCCGTTTTATCTGAATAAGTCCAAAACGGCTTATCGCCCGGCGCACCGGGTGCGGTCTCAATCTGCTGCGAATTCGTTGCACTACCACATCCAATAAGGCCTGCAGCAATCAGTGCCAACGACAAACATGACAATTTTTTCATTTTTACTCCTCAGTGGCTGTTTTATTGCGCGCTTGTTTTTACACGTGCAACAGACAGCGCCGCTAAAATAAACGACACACCACCAATAACTAATGCATAAATAGGTTGATTCTCGAAAACGTTTCTTAAGATAAGGCCAAGTACACTGGCTGCCAGCAATTGAGGGATAACAATAAAGAAGTTAAAAATCCCCATAAACACGCCCATTTTGTGCGCTGGCACAGCATCGCTTAACATGGCATAAGGCAGAGATAAAATAGATGCCCACGCAAAGCCGATACCTATCATTGGTACCCACAGTAAACTTGGATCTGAAATAAACAAAAAGCTCAAAAGCGCACCGGCACCTAAAAGCAGATTTAAACTATGCGCCCACTTGAGGCCAACACGTTTAACCACAAATGGGATACATACGGCTGCAAGCGCTGCAAAACCATTGTATGCAGCGAATAGAATACCGACCCAATCAGCGCCATCGTTATAAGCTTTAGAAGTCACATCCGTCGCGCCATAGTGAAAACTGGTTACCGCCGATGTGGTATAGATCCACATTGCAAATAACGAGAACCAGCTGAAAAATTGCACCACTGCCAGTTGCTTCATGGTTTCTGGCATAGTGAATACGTCGTAAATGACTTCGTAAAAACCACCGCTTGTACGTTGCTTGTTTTGCAGATAGCCCGCAATAAGAATGATCGCTGAGAATGACAGTAATAGCGCACTTAACAAGTAAAGCTCTTTTTCTAGCTTCAACACAGTGACACCCGCCAAAATAAGCCCACCAATCACACCACTCACAAGTGCAAACTTGGCAAACTGAATACGTTGTTTTGGCTGTGATGATGCTTGTTTCAGCTCCGGTGATTCAAATTCGGCTAACTGCTCAGGTGTGTATTCTCTGGTTTTAAGAATGGTCCAGCCAACCGCCAAAAATAAAATCACACCACCAAAATAAAAGGCATATTTAACAGACTCAGGAATTTCCCCAGGCGCTGCCGTGTTGCTGATCCCAAACCAGTTGGTCATCATCCAAGGCAATGCAGAGGCGATAATGGCACCAATACCAATGAAAAAGCTTTGCATTGCATAGCCTGTTGCGCGCTGCTTTTTATTAAGATTATCACCCACTAATGCACGAAACGGTTCCATCGTGACATTGATTGACGCATCCATGATCCACAGCATACCGGCTGCAATCCAAAGTGTTGGCGAGTTTGGCATGATAAAGAGTGACAGGGTCGTCAATATCGCACCATACAAAAAGAAAGGACGACGACGGCCAAGGCCCGTCCAAGTTCTATCACTCCAGTAGCCAATTATCGGCTGTACAATCAATCCTGTGAGTGGCGCTGCCACCCACAAAATTGGAATATCATCAACTGATGCGCCTAGCGTTTGGAAAATTCGGCTCACATTACCGTTTTGTAACGCAAAGCCAAATTGAATGCCCATAAAACCAAAGCACATATTCCAAATTTGCCAGAAACTCAGTTGTGGTTTTTGTTTTTGCATAATTAGTTCTCTAGCTCATACACAACACTGGCAAGCGGTGCCAAGGTGATGTTGAGTTGATTATTTTTAATGACAAGTGTTGGGTAAGACTCCAACTTATCGACGACTTTGCCTTGCCACCCCTCAGGTAATTCAATCGTAACCTGCTGCGCGTTATCAGCATCAAAGTTACTTGCCACAATGACTTGCTGAGCGCCATTATCACGTGCAAATGCCATCACTTTTTCAGCTGGCTTGTTAGCACTATCTAATGTGTTCAGTTGCACCAGTGCGCCATGTTGAATAGCAGGCATTGAGCTTAAGTTCATGAGTTTTTTATAATATTGGCGTAATGCCTTTTGCTCATCACTTAGCTGACCACCGTCAAATTTGCCCTTATTCATCCAAGCCTGATGTGCAGGTACACCGATGTAATCAAAAATGCTGGTGCGGCTCGGTTTACCAAAGCCAGCCATCTCTGAGCCGTCTTCACCGACTGATTGACCGAAATACAACATAGTTGGTGCTTTACTGATTAAATGGCTCACTACCATAGCTGGCTTGCCTTTTTCAGCACTGCCTGCAAATTCAGGACTGGCGATACGTTGCTCGTCATGGTTTTCTAAAAAGTGCAGCATGTGTGGTGCTATATCTGACACGCTTAAGTGTGCATCCATTACACTTTGTGCATTGCCAGTGCCTTGCATCAACAGCTTCAAGCTGTCATAAAAGCCCACTTTGTCGTATAAGAAGTCCATTTTTCCTTGGTGAATATAAGGGCGGTAAAGGGTTGGGTTGTAAACCTCAGCCAACAAAAAGGCGTCAGGGTTTTGCATCTTGATGGAAGAGTTTAAAAAGCTCCAAAATTCAACTGGCACCATTTCAGCCATATCATAACGGAAACCATCTACCCCTTTATCGAGCCAATATAAGGTGATGTCTCTAAACTTATACCAACTATCCGGTAGGTCTTTATCTTGCCAAAATGCATAGTGTGCACGGTAGTCTTGCTTTGCCATCTCAGCAGGCAGCGTTGGGAAATCATAGCTGCCGTCAGGGCGCACACCGTAATTCACTTTAACAGTTTCATACCAATCATGAATATGCGGCTGTGCAGCTCGTGCGCCATTTCCCGTCCATTTCGCAGGTGATTCTGTAAATTGACCATCCGCAAGTGGATGAGGCTTACCGCCTAGTACTTGGTAATCCGCAGATGTGGGAACTTTAAAGTCCTGACCTGTCACATAATAAAAGTTATTATCACGGGCATAAGTCAGCGATGTATTGTCTTGCGCGCCAAAATTTTTAATCCCTTGCGGCGCACTCAAAGATTGGTAATTTCTTGCAACATGGTTGGGTACAATGTCTATCACTACTTTCATGTCTGCATCATGAGTACGTTCAATCAGCGCTTCAAACTCTGCCAGTCGCTTTGCAGGATCTTTTGCTAAGTCAGGGTTAACATTGTAATAGTCTTTAATTGCATAAGGTGAACCTGCACGGCCTTTCACCACATCGGGATCGTCTATACCAATGCCATACGCACTGTAATCGGCAACCAAAGCATGATGTAGCACACCCGTATACCATACATGGGTCACGCCCATGGCTTTAATTTCCGATAACGCCTTTGGCGTGAAGTCTTCGAATTTGCCCACGCCATTTTGTGCCAACGTACCCCAAGGCACATTGTTAGTGTTTGTATTGCCAAATAGTCGCGTGAATACTTGGTAAACGACAGGCTTTTGCTCTTGTTGTTCGGCTTGCTTACTTTGCTCAGCTTGTTGAGAAGACTGACATGCTGTCAGCAAAACACTGCCTGATATTAAGCTCAGTGCAAGCACCAAAGGTTTTATTGTCATTATCTTGTTGTCATATTGGTATTTTAATTGAGTCTACTGACTTGCAGCCCAGTGTTGAACCACTTGCATACGTATTCAAAGTCGCGATTAATTTGTTATTCATATAAAAAAACGCGAAGTATGGTAGATACTTCGCGCCATGGCAATATTGCTAAAATACACCGCATTATTTTGTCATTTTATCGATAAATGCTTGGTGGCTTGGCAGCTTATTTACTGTGCTCTGCAATAACACTTTTAAGCTATCCAATAAGCTTTTTAAATGCTCGTCATCAAACTGCTCAGCCAGTGGATGATAAGTCTTTGGCATCAGCCCCTGCCCAACCATCACTTGTTGCCATGCTACGTTTTGAAATAAATCATCGGTTTTCGCTGCAAAGTGGCCTGTTTCCTCAAAGAGCGCCATTTTTCTTTGAAGACTTCGGGGGATAGACATATTTTTACACCACTGCCAAAATCGCGAATCGTCTCTTTCAGTCAGTTTATAATGAAGGATTATGAAGTCTCTCACTTGTTCCATTTCATTTGCAAACTCCATATTGACGTTTTCAATGGCACTGTCCTTTATCGCATCAAATGGAAAGTGTCTGATCAAACGTAAAATAGATGTTTGGATTAAATGAATACTGGTTGACTCTAGCGGCTCTAAAAACCCACTCGCCAAGCCTACCGCAAAAACATTACCTTGCCATTGCTTACGACGCATGCCCGTTTTGAACTTAATCAATTTAGGCTCAGCCAAAGGGCGGCTTGGCAAACTTTGCAATAACGCTTCTTTGGCATCTTGCTCTGATATAAATTTGCTTGAAAACACGTAACCATTGCCAACTCTATGTTGCAACGGTATTTGCCATTGCCAGCCAGCTTGCTTTGCAATCGCGCGAGTATATGGCTTAATCTCATCATCAAGTTGTTCACTGGGCAATGCCCACGCGCTATCACAAGGCAACCAATGAGACCAATCTTCAAATCCAACATTCATCGTTTGGTCAATTAACAGGCCTTTTAATCCGCTGCAATCTAAATATAAATCAGCGCTATATTGCTCACCATTTGCTAAAAGGACAGCTGCGATATGCCCTGTGTTAGGATCAGTCTTTACCTCAGTGATTTTCCCTTCAACTCGCCTAACACCTTGAGTTTGAGACTTTATGCTCAGTAACTTAGCATAAAGTCCTGCATCAAAATGATAAGCATAGGTAAGGCCTTGCAATTGTGTATTGGGGATATGCTGCAAGTGCGCAAATCGGTTTGCTTTTGCCGCTTGAGTATTTAAAGAATACTCAGCCAAACTGTCCGTTAACCCCTGTTGCTTTGCCTTGAGCCAAACTTGAAAAAAGTCACAAAAAGGAAAGCTTTTACCCACTTCACCAAACGCATGCATATAGCGGCTACCCTGGTGACCCCACCCTTCAAACTCAATGCCTAGCTTATACGTCGCTTGCGTTTGCTCAATGAATGTGCGCTCATCGAGCCCAAGTGCGGCATTAAAATTAACCATCGGCGGAATGCTGGCTTCGCCAACGCCGACTGTGCCAATGTCATCTGACTCAATCAAGGTGATGTTAACCTGATCTTTTAGTACTCGCTTTAGCAATGACGCACTTAACCAGCCCGCTGTTCCACCACCGACAATTAAGACACTTTGAATTCGTTCAGTCATGCTCACCTCTTTAGCAATAAAAAAGCCTTATCGCAGTACGATAAGGCTTTTTCTATATTCTCAAGTAGAAATGCTCTACTTAAAACTTGTAGCTTGCGCCTAACAAGAATACGCGTCCATAATCTTGATAATCTCTAACTTGCAAGTGATTGTCACCAGATAAAGACGTAAATGGCTCTTCAGTGATATTCTGTGCCTGTAACGTCACAGCTAACCCTTCAAGGGATTTAATACCTGCTTCACCAAAGTCATAACCAATCTGAGCATCCCAAATTGTTTCACCCAGGATATCCACTTGCTCTGTTTTAAAGCCTGTACCGTATACATCACCTTTAAAGTCAGAACGTTTACGCATGCTGGTTCTGAACTGGAAGCCGTTATTTTCATAGAAGAAAGTTAAGCTTTGCACTTTTTCTGACAAACCTGGTAACTTGTATTCTTCACCGTTGTGATCTTCAACATCTTGATGAATACGCGTATGGCTCGCAATTAAACCAAAGCCTTCTAAGCTGCTGTGGATCAAAGTGAACGGGAATGTGACTGCCGCTTCGTAGCCCCATAGGTTACCACCGCCACCATTGACTTTCAGTTTACGTGTTGCAGTTGGATTTGCTGGAACCAGACCCGTCTTAGGGTTAATAACACCCGTTAAATCTTCTTCTGTGTTTGAATCAAAGATCCAGTTTTTAAGGTCTTTGTAGAAAGCCCCAACAGAGAAGTATCCTTCTGAGTGGTAATAGTTTTCATAAGTTAAATCAAAGCCATCAGCTTCTTTTGGCTCAAGCTGCGGGTTACCGCCAGTGATTTCCCAAAAGTTTCCACTGTCATCCGGCACATCTCTGTACGACCTGATAATAGACGAGTTCATCTCAGACATTTTTGGACGTGAAATCGTTTTAGCGTAACCAAAACGTAGCATTTGCTCGTCATCAATAGATAAAGACAAGTTCAAACTTGGTAGCACATGGCTGTAATCATGGTTTTCTCGGCTGTCTTCTAGTACAACTTGACCACTGCCATCAATCCCCGCTTTTGCACCTTTAGTATCGACTTCAGTTTTGACATAACGCAGACCTGCATTACCTTTTAGCGGCATGTCAGCCACTTCCATATCAATATTTGCTTGTACAAATGCAGCGGTGACTTCTTCACTCACTGACCAAGTTCTTGCTGCGTGGCTCGCATCCGTCAGGCTTTCCGCAAGTAGCGAGAAATAACCATCCGCGACCATCGCACGCGAGTCATAGGCAATCATATCGCCCATACCAATAAAGTCTAAATTCGCCGTACCCAAGCGATATTGATCAGGTACTGTCAATAAGTCGGTATTATTAGGGTAAGAGAAATCTTTTAAAGTCATAAAGTAACCTTCAGATACTTTTGACTTTTCACGCTCTTTATATGACAAACCCGCTTCCACTGAGCTGATATAATCATTATCTAGTGCATGCTTTGCAGCCAACTTGAGTGCGTTAATTTCGTCTTCTAAGACTGGCGCATTAATAAAGCCATCTTGCAACGTATTTTGGAATGGGTGATCCTCAACGTTTGTGCCGTACTTTTCATTAAGCGCTGTGCTGCTGCCCCAAGACAACGGACCGCCCACCTTGATTAAGTCATAATCACTATAATCCAGCTCATGAGTAAATTGTGCCCCAGTGTTGCCATCATTAAAGGTATAACCGATATTGTCAGCCGCACCACGCAAATCACCACGGCCAGTGCCTGAGTAGCTCTCTAAGCTCCAGATTTTGTTCTCAACGCTCGAGTGACTTAAATCAACCTCAATGGTTGTCGCATCAGTTAGCTCATAAGTAGCATTGAAGCCAAATGCCTGCATTTGCGCATCTTTAGACTCATAGTCATTACGTACAACGACTCTTTGGCCTTCTGTTACTGCACTAGTAATAAAACCAGACGCTTCGTCTATCGACACACTTTGCGGGTTCAGTTGACCTTGGCCCCAACCAAATGGAATTTCGATACCACGTAAGATTTTGTCTTCAGTAAAATCAATATAAAGCGCATCAAAGACCATAGATAGCTTGTCATTTGGTGCAGCTTCAAAGACAAACATCACGGAATCACGCTCAAGCGTTGTAGAGCGTACAAATGGTTTAGCTCCACCTAGAATTGAGTACTGCTTACCATTTTCTTCAAACTCTGGGTAACCCCAAGTGTTCCAACGCTTTTCTTGGTTAGGTGATGAGCTTGTTGTTAAAGCCAGTGCAACACCATATTTGTCATCTGCAAACTGATCAATGTATGAAAAAGTGCCACGTAAACCAGCATCATCAGCATCTGGGTTTAGCTTACCGATATCTGACTTTTCATAAAGTGCATTAACCTGTAAAACACGCTCATCCATACTTAAAGGACGTACAGTCTGCATATCAATAACACCCGCGATCCCTTCAGCTTCTAGGTTCGCGCTTGGCGTTTTATATACAGTAACACCACTCATAATCTCTGAAGGGTATAAATCAAACTCTACACCGCGGTTATCATTAATTGATACTTGTTCACGGCCATTGAGCGTCGTTGCCCCTTCATTTTCACTAAATCCACGTACCGTTACTTTATTTGAACGACCGTCTAATCGTTGCGATGTAAGACCTGGTAGGCGTGCGATTGACTCTGCAATTGAAGAATCTGGCAATTTACCAATATCTTCTGCGGAAATAGACTCTACAACCTCAGATGAAAAGCGTTTAGTATTGATTGACTTTACAACACTTGCACGGAAGCCGCGTACTTCTACAACTTCCACTTTCTTTTGATCATTTTTTACAGACTCTTCATTTTGCGCTGCAATTGCGTGATTGCTTAAGCCCGCAGTAACGAGTGCCAAGGTCAACATACTTGGTTTGAACGTAGACATAATGTTTTATCCCAATTAGCTTTTTGTACGTCGCTTTGTTGTTATTTACTTAATGCAGAGATTGATAGCAAAACTGCAAAAATAAATTCATTTGACGTTAATTTTGTTGTCACCCGCCATATTAGCGCTGTGACTTGGCTAGTCACAACTTTATGCATACGTATTCAAAGAAAGGTGAGCAGGCATGAACTTCAAAAAAGTCGTCTTTAAATACTTGTAACTTCATGCTTTTATTAACTTTATTTAATTTGCAAGCAAAATTAACAATTTAAGCAATGCATTTAAGTATATTTTACAAGCAAGTAACTCAATCGCTTAACAAGCAGATTATTACATAAAAATCGGCATATAGATGTGTGTTGAATATGTTTCCATGAAATTGGTATTACCAATTTAAATATTCCAAGCGCTTATAAAACCTGAGCGATGATCTATTTCACTATAAATTGGTAAAGATGATTTAGTAAACCTCCAATAGGCAGAGAACTGTCAAAATTTCATAATATTTTAAATGCATACGTATGCAGTTTTTTTACTCAAATGCATGCATGCCGTATGCTTTTCGACAATATTAACGACCAGAACCACTTTATACTTTTAGCTGGCTTAGTTCGCTTTAAGAAGTGGCTTCACTGCACAAAGCTGGAGAATCGTGCATGGCGCAAAATGAATGGTGGAAAGGTGCGGTAATCTATCAGGTTTACCCACGCAGTTTTAAAGACACCAAAGGTGATGGTATTGGTGACCTTAATGGCATCATTGAACGTCTTGACTACATAAAGTCATTAGGCGTTGATGCGATTTGGATATCCCCATTTTTTAAATCGCCGATGAAAGACTTTGGATACGATATCAGTGACTATCGAGATATTGATCCCATGTTTGGTAATATTGAAGACTTTGATAACTTGATTGCTCAAGCACATCAGCGTGATATCAAAATTATTATTGATCAGGTTCTCAGTCACACTTCCAATGAGCACCCATGGTTTGTAGAAAGCCGTCAAGATAAAAACAACGAAAAATCTGACTGGTACGTGTGGGCTGATGCTAAACCTGATGGCAGTCCTCCAAATAACTGGTTATCTATTTTTGGCGGCGTTGCGTGGCAATGGGAACCGAGAAGATGTCAGTACTATTTACACAACTTCTTAACTGAACAACCTGATTTAAACTTCCACAACCCGCAAGTTCGTCAAGCGGTATTAGACAACGTCAAATTCTGGCTAGACAAAGGTGTGGACGGTTTCCGCTTGGATGCGATTAACTTCTGCTTCCATGATAGTGAACTGAAGGACAACCCTGCTAAGCCAAAAGAGTTGAGACAAGGTCGAGGGTTTAGCGAAGACAACCCTTACGCGTTCCAGTACCACTATTACAATAACACGCAACCGGAAAACTTGGATTTTATGGCTGAGATCCGTGCCCTGCTTAACGAGTACCCGGGTACGGTCAGTTTAGGGGAAATTTCATCAGAAGACTCTCTTAAAACCATGGCAGAGTACACATCCGGTGGTGACAAACTGCATATGGGATACAGCTTTGAGCTACTAACCAATGATTACAGCGCTGAATATATTCGCGAAACGGTATCACGCCTAGAGGCTGTGATGACCGAAGGCTGGCCATGTTGGGCATTTAGCAATCATGACGTTGAACGCGTAGCCAGTCGCTGGTCTAAAGACGGCCAAACTGTGAATCCTCAGCAAGTGAAAATGCTCACCGCCTTACTTGGCTCACTGCGTGGCAGTGTTTGTATGTATCAAGGCGAAGAGCTTGGATTAGGTGAAGCACAGGTTGCATTTGAAGATCTTCAAGACCCTTACGGCATAACATTCTGGCCAAACTTTAAAGGCAGAGATGGCTGTCGTACACCCATGCCTTGGTCTATGGAACAAGCACATGCTGGCTTTACACAAGGTAAACCTTGGTTGCCTGTTGCTGATGCACACGCTCAAACTGCGGTAGATATTCAAGAGCAAGATGATGGCTCTATCTTGGCACAATATCGCGCATTTTTAGCTTGGCGAAAAACGCGCCCAGAGCTTGTCACAGGAGATATTGAATTTATAACGACCAAAGAGCCGATTTTAGCCTTTTATAGAACATTAGAAGACAAAAAATTGCTTTGTTTGTTTAATCTGACGGAACAAACTTCTGAATTTGTGGTCGAACAAGACATAAAGGTTTCCATGGATGAACTGGCCCACCATACCGGTGAGCTTAAAGCAGGCACAGTAACCCTGCCCGGTTACGGCTGCTATTTCGCATCTATCTAACACAGATGACCTCAAAAGCCCCATTTATGGGGCTTTTTCATTCCTGTATTAAATTTTTAAACGCGCTGATTTTCAATGCTTTACTGTAATACCAACCTTGGTGTACCACCACACCTCGTGCGCTGAGATAATCAGCCTGTAATTGTGTTTCAACCCCTTCGGCTATCAGCTTTTTCTCTAATTTATCAGCCATTTCAATCACTGCATTCAATACTGGGGATTGCAAGTTATCGAGTCCAATGGACGCCACAAAGCTTTGATCTATTTTCAACAAATCAATTGGGAAGCTCTGTAAATATTGTAATCCACAGTAACCCGTTCCAAAATCATCAATGGCAATCTCAACCCCTAACTCCACTAGCTGATAAAGTACCGACTTAATTTTAGCTTGGGATAACACATCTCGTTCAGTAAGCTCAATGGTCAAGTTATTAAACACACTCTTCGCTTCACACAGCTTTTTAATATAGCTTGGACAACTCAAGAGGTAGCCATTGACATTAAAAGAGACTTTAAAATCTGGCTTAACTGCTATTACTGGCGCCAGATCAGATATCGCTTTATCTATTTGGTAAAGAGACATCTCCAAAACGGTGCCGTCTCGCTCGGCCTCAGGTACAAAATAAGTCGGTCCAAGCTCTCCCTCCACAGGATGCATCCATCTTATCAATACTTCGGCACCAAGAATATTTTGCGTCTTTGCATCAATTAAGGGCTGATATACATTGAATAATTCTTGTCGGTTTAGTGCCCCTAGCAACAAGGCTCGGCTACTTAACACGCGTTTATCATAATGGTTGAGCAATATCACCAGACCTAGCCAAGATAATACGTACATCAAGCAAAGTGCAGTTAACCATACTGGACTTGGCAGACCTAAATAACGCGCATTTTTACTGACCACGACCGATAATTGCGGCACATTTTTAAATGGTCTTATATGTATAAACTTACGAGTTTGATCATCAAATACTTTTTCAAGCTCAATGTTTTGCACTATGGGGAAAATCGAGTGCCCTAGCGGTAAGCTGTAGTCGCCTTGTAAAAAGACCGGCACCCCGGTTTCACTATCCACAATGGCGATGTAATCAAGTTCACTGTATTTACTCAAGTGCAGCATATCCTTTATCCACTCGGTAGGCAGCAAGGCATTGACCTCGTAGCCGTCATGCCGAGTGCGTGCCAATACAAATGCGGACACTTGCAAAAACTCAGAAATAATGGGGCCATGATATCTAAGCCCTCGTTTCTTAGGTGGCTCGCTAATGAACATAGGGGTAGGAAGTAAGCCAAAAGAATTGCATACGAGCTCGCCACTGGGGTTAACAATGCCAATTTCGCTCACAGCAGGGTGTTTAAAGACAAATTGCCTCATCTGCTGAATGGTTGCAGCAGAGCATTGCACATCAATGCTATCGGATTGATGTAAAAAAGTATCAACATTATTTAGCTGAGACCCAAAATCGAGTATGACGCGCTCAGCCATCGCCCTAACATCAGCTCGATTAGATTCTGCATGCTGGATGTAAGTAAACGTGGATATAAGGCCAAAAAGAAACGAGCAGATCAGCCAAGAAACTACAACATTTTTAGAATGATTAGCCCAAACTGACAGCCTCTGACCCAAGTTAAAACCTCAATATAAAAGAAGTTACGAAAGTGTAGAGAGTAGATATTACCAATATATGACAAAGGGTTTACCCTTGCGAGTAAACCCTTTGATGTAAAGCCTTACAAATAAAGGGTAGAAACTACCCCGTTATTTGGCTTACAGGTTCTTGCTTGTGCCTACTTCAACACGAGTTTTTAACTTCTGACCTGGTCGAAAAGTTACTACACGCCTTGCAGAAATAGGTATATCTTCTCCAGTTTTAGGATTTCTACCTGGGCGTTGTTTTTTATCACGCAGGTCGAAATTGCCAAAGCCAGAGAGTTTAACCTGCTCTCCGTTTTCAAGCGCTGAGCGGATTTCTTCAAAAAACGCTTCAACTAAGTCTTTGGCATCCTTTTTATTTATCCCCAGTTTTTCAAATAGGTGTTCAGCTATGTCGGCTTTAGTAAGCGCCATATCTAGTCCCTCAACGATGCATTAAATTGTTTGGCCAATTCGGCCACGACTCTGTCTACAACTTCGTTGATATCTTTCTCTTCGAGCGTTTTATCAACGTTTTGTAGGGTTAGGGCGATGGCTAAACTCTTATAATCGGGTTCAATACCTTTGCCCTTATACACATCGAATAAGTTTAGGTCAACTAATTGATTTCCGCCAACTTTCTCAATGCTTTCTAAAATATCGCCTATTTTTACATCATCTGCAACTAAAATAGCAATATCTCTGCGATTTGATGGAAATTTTGAGATACTAACCGCTTCTGGCAGCTTTCTTTGTGAAATTGCATCCACTTCTACCTCAAATACAAACGCTGTGTCGTTCAATTCTAACGACTTTTGTAATTGAGGGTGTATCGCACCAATAAATCCAACTTTTACGCCATCAGCATAAATCGCTGCTGATTGACCAGGATGTAAACCATCACTTGCTTCGGCTTTAAAAGTAAATCTAGCAGGGTCGTTGCAAACTGCAAGTAATGCTTCAACATCGCCTTTAATATCAAAGAAATCAACTTTGCGACTTTCAATACCCCAGTGTTCGTTGTGCGTATTACCATAGACAATACCACCAATCACTGCGCTTTGACGTACACCGTTTTCTGCGCTTTCGTCTTTAATGAACTTTAAACCATGCTCAAAGAAACGAATACGTGATTGCTGACGGTTTTGGTTATATACCAAGGCGTTCACAAGACCCGGCATTAAACTCACACGCATTGCTGACATTTCAACAGAAATTGGGTGAGGTAACACAAGCGCATCGCTTTGTGGATGAAGCAGTGCTTGCTTCTTAGGATCTACGAAGCTGTACGTAATAGCTTCTTGGTAACCGCGAGCAACAAGTTCATTGCGGAAACGTGAAACTGGTACAGATGCCTCTTGGTGATCTGTCATTTTAAGTGCTGCAGTTGGCGCAACATTTGGAATGTTGTTGTAGCCAAATACGCGTGCAACTTCTTCGATAAGATCTTCTTCAATACTGATATCAAAACGGTAACTTGGCACTTGTGCTTGCCACTGACCCGCTT
This sequence comes from Pseudoalteromonas sp. MMG033, assembly GCF_057197785.1. Lineage (NCBI taxonomy): Bacteria > Pseudomonadati > Pseudomonadota > Gammaproteobacteria > Alteromonadales > Pseudoalteromonadaceae > Pseudoalteromonas > Pseudoalteromonas sp. MMG033. Next base: position 3,096,331 of record NZ_CM170070.1, on the reverse strand, counting down.
CAACCGATACCTCAAGGCCAAGACGTGTCAAAATATCAGTTACTTTAGCATCTTCAATGTGATAACCGATAACACGGTCTAAACGCTCACGACGAAGTGTGACTGATTTAGCCGCAGGTAAGTCTGCATCAGAAACCGCTTCAACAACCGGACCTGCTTCACCACCCACAATTTCAAGTAGCAACGCTGTCGCACGCTCCATAGCATCACGCTGTAGCTGGTGATCAACACCACGCTCGTAACGGTGAGATGCATCAGTATGTAAACCATAACTACGTGCTTGACCAGCAATCGCTAATGGGTTGAAGAATGCACTTTCAAGTAGGATATCTTGAGTACCCTCTTTAACACCAGATGCTTCACCACCAAAAATACCCGCCATTGCTAACGCTTTTTCATGGTCAGCAATCAGTAATGTTGATGTATTAAGCTTAGCGGTATTGCCATCTAGCAATACTAACTCTTCATCTTGCTGTGCTTTACGTACCTTGATGCCACCAGAGATAGCGGCAAGGTCGAATGCGTGCATCGGATGACCTAGCTCAAGTAATACATAGTTAGTCACATCAACAACAGGGTCGATTGAACGAATACCTGAACGACGTAGTTTTTCTACCATCCAAAGTGGTGACTCAGCGTCAAGGTTAATACCCTTGATAACACGACCTAAATAACGAGGACATGCGTCGCTATCTACTAGCTCAATATCAATCTTGTCATCAATGGTTGGCTCAACTGTGTCGATAGTAACTTCGGTTACATCTAGACCGTTTAAAACACCCACTTCACGTGCAAGACCTTTAATGCCTAAACAATCACTGCGGTTTGCTGTTAAATCAACATCGATGGTTACATCATCAAGTGCGAAATATTCACGAATATTTTGACCAATTGTCGCATCAGCCGGTAATTCTAAAATACCATCAGAGCTTTCTGCCATGCCAAGCTCTTCAAACGCACAAAGCATACCGTGAGACGGCTGACCGCGTAGCTTCGCTTTTTTAATTTTAAAGCCGCCAGGTAAAACCGCGCCAACTTTAGCTACCGCTACTTTTAAGCCTGCACGGCAGTTTGCTGCGCCACATACGATGTCTAGTAGTTCTTCTTCGCCAACATTTACTTTGGTGACGCGAAGCTTATCTGCATCTGGGTGCTGGCCACACTCAACGACTTCACCAATGACTACACCATCAAAATCACCAGCAACTGGATCTACACCATCTACTTCTAAACCTGCCATAGAAAGCTGTTCAGAAAGAGCATCCGTATCAATCGCAGGATTTACCCACTCTCTTAGCCACTTTTCACTAAATTTCATTTTTGGTTCGCTCTTATCTGAATTGGTTTAGGAATTTTAAATCGTTTTCGAAGAATGCACGTAAGTCGTTCACGCCGTAACGTAACATCGTCAAGCGCTCAACACCCATACCGAAGGCAAAACCAGTGTATTTTTCAGGGTCAATTCCGACTGAACGTAGAACATTTGGATGCACCATACCGCAACCAAGTACTTCTAACCATTTCCCATTTTTGCCTTTTACATCTACTTCAGCAGACGGCTCAGTGAATGGGAAGTATGAAGGACGGAAACGAATTTCCATGTCTTCTTCAAAAAAATTACGTAAGAAGTCGTGCAAAATACCTTTAAGCTCAGTAAAGCTCACGTTCTCATCTACCATAAGGCCTTCAACCTGATGGAACATTGGCGTATGTGTTTGGTCGTAATCATTACGGTACACACGTCCAGGAGAGATAATACGAAGTGGAGGCTGCTCAGCTTCCATGGTACGGATCTGTACGCCACTTGTTTGAGTACGTAAAACAAGCTTTGGATTAAAGTAGAACGTATCGTGGTCAGCACGCGCAGGGTGATGCTCAGGAATATTCAAAGCATCAAAGTTATGAAAATCATCCTCAATTTCAGGACCTGATTTTACTGCAAACCCGAGCTCACCAAAAAATGATTCAATACGCTCAATAGTGCGCGTTACAGGGTGTAAACCACCTGTAGGCGCTGTACGTCCAGGTAAAGTCACATCAATTGTTTCTGCTGCTAGTTTTTGCTCTAGTGCAGCATTTGCAAGTGCTTCACGTTTTTCGTTAATTGCAGTTTGTACCTGGTTTTTTGCTTGGTTGATTACTTGACCAGCTTCTTTACGCTCTTCTGGCGCTAGCTTGCCTAGGGTTTTTAATAGCCCAGTAATCTCACCTTTTTTACCAAGGTAGTTAACTCTGACTTCCTCAAGTTGCGCAATCTCACTGGCACTTGAAACGGCTTCAAGCGCTTGCGCTAAAATATTCTCTAAGTTCATTCTATACCTGATCTGGTTGAGGTAATTTGCCTTTTCTGAATCAGTTATGATAACTGAAAGGTGGGGCTAGATTCTAGCCCAAATTCACAGCTTTAGTGTTGCTTTTATAAAAGGAATGGTAAGTTTTCGCTGTGCGGCCATGGATGCGTGGTCCAACTTGTCCAAAACATCCAATAATGCTCGCATATCTCGGCTTAATCTGGTCAATAAAAATCGCGCACATTCATCACTTAATTCAAGCCCACGCATATGCGCACGCTTAACCAACGCCTCAGCTTTATCATCATCACTCATGGAACGGATCTGAAAGGTGGTACCCCACGCCAATCGAGATTCTAAGTCAGGCAATTCGATGTTAAGCATATTTGGCAACAGATCCGCGGTCATCACCAAGCACTTCCCCGCTTCGTTAAAGCGATTAAAAAAGTTAAAGAGTGCTTTTTCCATCGCTTCATCGCCCGCCACTAAATGCACGTCATCAATACAGACTACATCGAGTGCATCTAGGCCTTCCAATACATCAGGGCCAAATTTAATGACCTCTCTCAGTGACAGTAAAATGGTTGAAAGGCCAAGTTCTTGAGCGTGAATACACGTCGCATACAACAAGTGGGATTTACCAGAGTCGGCCAGCCCACATAAATAAGTAAATTGAAAACTCGCCTGAATGTCGCTCAGCGCTTTCTTTAAATGCGTGACTTCCAGTGATTCTTCACCACCGAAATAAGACGTAAATGTCTCATCATCCGGCAATGTTACAGGTAAAGCTAACTGCATAGGATCTAACATGATTACTGCCCTACCCAGCTGTACCTTAAGTTTTCAGCGCTGACGACTTGGTGAAATGCTCTGGGATCGACGTACACTTCAAACGATTGCTCAAGTTTAAGTGATTTTTGTAAATCCGACACAGAAGATAAATGCTCAACTTCAAATTGAACTTGTTGCCTGTTGCGATAGATGACATCGACATTATTGACAGTACTGATAGTTAATAGCTCTCTTTTCGCTCGCTCGATTTTATCAAACGTTCTTAATCCGTCCACCGTGATCACGGTGCTATTGGTTGCGTATGACTTGGTAGGGTCAATGATATACTCGCTCGCTAACGCTGCTGACATATCATTTATCATTGAAATCAATAACTGCTGCTTGTCGCCCACAAGTTGTACAGACTCAAACATATCCGCGTCAGTATAACGCCAATCTAATTGCCAGCTACTTGAATTGGCCTGCTTAAACAAACGTCCTGTAATCACTCGCTCAGCATTATAACGGGCCGATGCTGCTTCAACTGGCTCTGAGAAGTTTCCCCATACCTCTGCAATACCAACCTGAGCGCGGTCAGTTAAGTCCATCAAGGGCACGACAACGGGGATCCCCCACTCAGCTGCCGTGTCATAAATTAATCGCTCTAATTGTGGGTAACTCTCTTGCGTGACAAAGTCGCGTCTTAAATTGTCTTCAATCACCAACCAAATAGCGATTAAAGGCCGTCTGTTGCCCCACAAACCAAAGCCACTTTCCCTAACTAGGCTTTCAACTTTCTCTGCTTCAAAGCGCACTTTTATTTTCAGCTCTTGGTTAGCATGCTCGATATACTCATACTTGAGCATATAATCTGAAATGCGCCTTTTACTTTTTTTAATTAAAGGGTGGTTGCTATGACCGGCCTTGCCAGTGAGCTTTTTAATCACTTGGTCAAGTGCATCTTGACTCGCCTTGGCCCGAGTGGCTCGCGTTTTATCGTCAACCACTAACGTCGCTTCATATAGATCAGTTACCTCTATCGCAAACGCTGAGCTGCACATCCAAAAAAGACAAATAAAGAAGAGTTTTTGTGCCATTCGCAACCATCTAAACAAAAATAAAGTTTGATCCTAATGCAATCATACACGCTGGTAAAGCCATGGCGATACATTTAGGTCGCAAAATAAATTTGATTTTTTCCTTTACCTTTTGCTTCGTACAATGCCAAGTCCGCATCATGGATTAAAGCTTGCGCATCAAATGATTGGTTGATCACCGAGGCAATACCAATACTGCAGCCGCATTGCACTTCAATACCAGATTCTAAAGTAATGGGAGATGACAGTGACTTCAGCATCCGCTCGGCTAACTGAGTTAATGATTGTTTGTCTATTTTTTCAGTTAACATCACGACAAATTCATCGCCGCCTAAGCGACATACAAAGTCGTAACTGCGTAATGTTTGATTGAGTCGTTCACTGACCGTTTTTAACACTAAATCACCGCTTTGGTGGCCATGGTTATCATTGATGGGTTTAAAATCATCGAGATCTAAATATAAAACATAGACAAGAATATCCCCACGTTGAGAGCGCGCTGATAATCGCTCTAGCTCTTTAAACAGATATTTTCGATTGGCAAGTCCGGTCAAACTATCATGTAAAGAGTCATGTTCTAGTTGCTGTTGTAAGGACTCTCTCACTTCTATTTCATGCTCAAGCTTTGTTAAGCTCTCTTTAAGTTCAGAAGTCCTTTCTTGCACCTTGATTTCAAGCTCTGTTTGATAACTTTGCAATGCCCTATTGGCTTCTATCAAGGCTTGCTGATTATTGAATGCATCCAGTGCCGAAGAGATCACATGGCTGATGGTATACAGTACATCCACTATCATGCCTGAATATTCATTCTCTTTTCGATAAGATTGAATAATGAACGCACCTAAATGCTGACTGCGATTAACAAGCGGAAAGCATAGCCACTGCATAGGTACTGAGCCCAAGATGTTGACTTCGCCCGTCTCAATTAACTGTTCAATATCATGCTGATTGAAATTACACACCTTATGTGATTTCAGCGCAAAGGCGGTCAATGAATGTGAGATATCGTCTAAAGACAAATTTTCTAACTCTTCAGCCTCTATATCGTCTTTAACATCATGAAAGTACGGGAAAGATAAATTCCCATTTTCTTGGTACAGGACAACGTAAAAATTGTCTGCATAAGTTACTTTTTGCAATATACAATGAATGTCTAACAAGAAGCGTTGAATTGAATCTGATGTATTCAAACACGCTACTATATCCGTCATGCTATCGATCACATAGCCGCTGTCTACTGCCTCTACAGCTATTTTTTCCATCGCGTATCCCTCTGTAACTATTAACGCTGCGCACTAAGCCTAACTGCTCAAAGTTTAGACAAAACTTTAACCTTTTGCAGTATTTGAAAAATGACATATTTATGTAAATATAACAATTTACACTATATTTACAAAAATAATAATTAATATGAAAACCTTTATGCAAAGACAAACTTTTATTGTCTTACATGTAATTGCCATTGTGATAACTATCGGCAGCGTGTTAACAGGCTTTAGAATTGCCATCATTAGCCAAGACTGGTTAGCGCCTATCTCATCGCTTGTACCACAAGGTGCGGTACATAGCTGGCACCTTGGTTTCTCTATCGGGCTGACCTTACTCGTAGCAGTATTTATTGGTTACACTATCTGGGCACCCTTTCGCAGTTACCCATCAATTTATCACAAGTTAATTAACTACTTAGGGTATGTCAGCATTTCTCTAATTGTCTTATCTGGCTGGGCTGTTTGGGCTAATTTTTACAGTCACGAGGCGCGCAGTGTCCACCAAATCGCTATGTGGCTAATGGTCAGTTACTTTATTCTTCATGCTTGGGTTTATATCTTGCAAAAAGGCCGTGGGGTATTTGCCGCAATATTGCCAAAACGACTCAAAGTGGCACATATCGGTGCTGTACTATGCCTAGTTGTCATAGGTGGGTTTGTTCACACTCTTACTCTAAATGCCAGCCACCAGCTTGATGTGCACACCATTGCCGATACCACTTTTATAGAAATTGATGGCCAAGGCAATGAACCTCAATGGCAAGATGCAGATACATTTACTGTCACCACCATAGGTGGAGCTAACTTTGAAAATGGCAGTACCGATGTCTCTATTAAAGCACTGGCAAATCAATACGAAAGCTACTTTCTTATTTCTTGGCAAGACAACTCAAAAAGCACCAATCATTTACCATTATTAAAAACCCCCACTGGCTGGCAAGTACAAGAAAATGGCTTTTATCGATTTGACGAACGTACATTTTACGAAGATAAATTTGCGGTTATGCTTTCCGATGGCTGTGAGGTTGCTGGTGATAACACTTATTACTCCGGTGATAAGCCACTCAAAAACAAACCTAAAAATTGGCATGGCAAAGGGTATCATGCCAGCTTAGATGGCAAGGTTCGAGATTTATGGCATTGGAAAGCCGTGCGAACCAATGACATGTACCTCGCTGATGATAATTTTATCGGACCGCCTAGCAAACACCTGAAAGGCAAACGTCGTTACTCTGCGGGTTACCAAGCGGATGGAAAAGAGAGCGGTGCTTATGTCATGAACTGGCAATGGTACAGCGCCAAAGGCATATCACCTAAGCGCTTACCTGAAAAAATGCAGTCACACCAAGCAGTGCTACCCTGGTTCGGTTCAACTCCTTATCAAAGTGCGCAAGATACCTACCCAATAGGTACATTTTTACCCTCGGTTTTGTATCGTTCTAACCGTTTTGAAGGAGATAGAGCTGACGTGCGGGCTCGAGGGCAATGGCACGATGGGCGTTGGACTTTAGAGCTCGTTCGCAAACACAACACCCACTCCAAATATGACGTACCACTGCAAACAGGAACCTGTATGTGGGTCTCTGCTTTTGATCACGCACAAATTGCCCACACCCGCCATATTCAAGCAATAAAACTGAGGTATTCACTGTGATACAGCGACTAATTATATCAGCCCTGATCCTAGCTGCTTTCATCGGCATTTGTTTGTTGCCACAAGCTCAGCCTAAATTGAGCCAACATAAACGCTTCACCAAAATTACCCAAGGAGGTGACAAGCTCTCTCCATGGCAAGGCCCATGGGCATGCGTGCACGACAAGCAAAATCATATCTTGTGGGAAATCAAAACCGACAACGAAAGCATTCATGATGGTTATTGGACTTACTCTTGGTTTGATGGTGAAAAAGGTAAGCAAAACTTTGGCGACTGTTATTTTGAGCCAAACCGCTGTGATACCCATGATCTTATTCGTCAAACCAATCAACAAGGGCTGTGTGGCGTGTCAAAATGGCGATTGCCCACAGCCAAAGAACTGCATAGTCTCATTCAAGCGCCGACATCTCCGGCATTACCGCATATCGCCAATGACTTTTTCATACATATCAAACAAGGAGATTATTGGAGCTCCGAACACAGTCAGCCTTTGGCTAAGCAATATCGCCAAGGCGGCCAAGGTGCAACCGCCATTAATTTTCATTTTGGTAAAAGTTACACACTACCCTACCGAAATGCCGCATTTGTAATGTTGGTAGCTGATCTACCAAATGCAAATATCCAACCGCAGTTAAGTCGTCGCGAAATAAATACACATCAGAAACAGGAATGAAAACTATGAGAGCCCTCCACTTTGGCCTCGCTTCAACGTTAATCATGACAGGAAGCTGCTATGCAGGCAGTGATTATCACCGCATAGTTTGGGATGCTAACCCAAGCAGTCAAGCAACTATCGGCTTCACACCAGCCGGTGGCTCAAATCACGTCGTTAAATATGGTACCAGTACAGACGAGTCGAGCTGGACAACAAAAGCTGTGACCGCAAGCCACACTTTTGCAGGCAGCCTAAGCAACCAATTTGTGAAACTAACCGGACTGCCTGCTGACTCAGCGATTTACTACCGTGTGTGTGATAGCACTGGATGTGGTCAGCATTTATGGTTTAAAACGGCACCAACATCGACAACAACAGGCTTTGTTGCCATCGCCGGTGGTGATACCCGTACAGGCTGGACCACACGCCGTTCAGGCAACCAAATGGTCGCCAAAATCAGACCTTTGTTTATCATGCACGGTGGGGATTATACCAATGCCAACTCAGCCTCTGAGATGAAGGAATATCTTAAAGATTGGCAGCTGACCTTTTCAAGCGATCTGATTGGCGGACAAAACTATAAACGTGTGTATCCATTTGTCGCAACGCATGGCAACCATGAAGATGATAACTACAAAACCCTGTGCCAAGTGTTTGGGGTTGATTATAACAATGACGGCCAATGCACCAATGCTGATACCTACGGCGCTTTCAACGTGTCTAACTTGCTTCGTGTCTATACACTAAATAGTCAATATAAAAACAGCGGCTGGTCAAGCTACGCAATAGCGATGAATAACTGGCTAAAGCAAGACTTACAGAGTCAAGGTAACAGCGCAAAATGGCGCGTAGCTCAGTACCATAAGCCTATGTATCCTCACTACTCTGGCAAGTCTGACAATACAATCTTGCATACATGGTGGGCAAATAACTTTTACGACCACAGTATGAACTTGGTAGTCGAGTCCGACACTCATATCAATAAAATCACTGAAGCGCTCAAACCTTCAGGTAGCAACTTTGCTAAAACCACGACAGGCGGAACAGTATACGTGGGTGAAGGAAGTTGGGGTGCACCAGCACGTTCAGCAAATGACCCTAAATCTTGGACCATTGACTTAGCCAGTATCCAACAGTTTAAGGTGCTCTCTGTAACACCCAATAAACTTGAGGTAAGAACGGCGCAGTTTTCATCTTCAACCAATAGCCTATCTCGTGAGCAACGTGCGGCAGACCCACTGGCATTACCGGGCAATGTAAACTGGTGGTATGCAAGCAGTTTAGGTGATGTGTTACCACTTGTACAAAGCACATCTGGCCGTTCAATTATTGATACGCCTGATTTACCAAATCCGAATGTTCTTGAAAATGACGTACCAGCGACAGGTTTGACTGGCGCAAAAGGCAGTAAAACCATTTACACCATGGAAGTACCTGCAAGCACCAATCAGCTATCGTTTACTTCAAGCGGTGGTACCGGTGATGTAGATATGTATGTGAAGTTTGGGTCTGAGCCAACAACATCCAGCTATGATTGCCGCCCATACAAAGATGGTAATAATGAGTCGTGCTCTATCACAAATATTCAAGCGGGTACGTACTATGTCATGCTAAATGGGTATGCGACCTACAGTGGTGTTTCACTGGTTGGCTCATACAGCACAGTTGCCGATCCGGGTAACAAACAACAATGGACAGGCCTGTCGGCAAGTAAGTCAAACTGGACTTATAAAACCTTTGAAGTGCCTGCTGGCCAAGCTAAATTAACGGTAAAAATAAGCGGCGGCACTGGTGATGCTGATCTGTATATTCGTTCAGGCAGCCAGCCGACAACCTCATCGTATGATTGTCGCCCTTATGAAAATGGCAACACTGAAACGTGCACCATTACCAACCCGACTGCGGGCACATGGCACCTTGGTGTTAGGGCTTATGAAACTTATAGCGGCGTGACTTTAAGCGCAGAATATTAAGCTATACGTCGATTGCCCCTTGCGAAGTGAGCGTTTGCCCATATTATGTTGGGCATATTCAAAAGGGGCAAGTTATGAACTTTTTACATACTATGGTGCGCGTAAAAGACTTAGACGCATCTCTTAAATTTTATTGTGACCTACTAGGGCTGGTTGAAATTAAGCGCAAGGACAGTGAAAAAGGTCGCTTTACACTCGTTTTTTTGGCTGCACCTGGCCAATTAGAACAAGCACAAGACACCTTTTCACCTACGATTGAGCTCACCTATAACTGGGATACGGAAGAGTACACTGGTGGCAGAAACTTTGGACACTTAGCATTTGCTGTGGATGACATTTACGCACTATGTGACAAAATTCAACAAGCTGGTGTGACAATCAATCGCCCGCCAAGATGCGGACATATGGCGTTTATCAAATCACCTGACGGTATTTCAATTGAACTACTGCAAAAAGACAAACCACTAGAGCCGCAAGAGCCTTGGTTATCTATGCCAAACACAGGGTCTTGGTAAGCAACTGAATAAAGCGGATCTTGAATCCGCTTTATTAAATCAGCTTTTTTATTCAGGGATGTGATACGAGCTCACTAATTCCTTCATGTATTTTTTAAATGGAAGCGATCCCGTTATCTTTTGTAAAGGTCCAAACTGGTACTTATTATCTTTTGGGATCAGTATCGCCCGATAATATTTTTGATGGGATTGATGTGACAAAGACAAGCTGGTCCACCAGCCGTTTTTCTTAGCAAAGTAAAAAAAGGTGGGACGGCTTACCACGGCAAAGTCGAGCTTTTGCTGTAAAATCAGCTCAAGTAACTCTTTCTCACTCTTAGCATCCACCCTTGTCAGCTTCTCCCTTCGCTCAGCTTCTGCCAACTTGGGGTAATAATAGCCTTCGACGCCGCCATATTTTTTTCCATGCAGCGACGCTTGGCTTTGATAATCAAACGGTTTTTTTATGCTGGAGACAAATTCATCTGTGTCATAAAAAAGCGGGTCACTCCAGACAAACTTTTGCTGTTCAACGTCGTCAAACCATAAAGGGTTCACGCCCAATACGGCACCTGCTAACGTGTTCCGTTCAAGTTGCTGCCGGATCTGCTCTTTGCTCATAAACACCAGCTCATATTGCAGCTTAGGCTGAAACTCGTTTAACAGATTGACAATGTCAAAGTACAAGCCCTTTTTATCCGCCAAACTCTCGATATAAGGCGGTTTGTTATGGTAAGTAAACAAGCTTAAGCGCTCTAGCTGCTCACTTTTCACACTCATTGATAAAAGGGCAAAGACACCCAGTACAAATAACTTTAGCAACATACACCCTGACAATGACTAAACAGCTCTAGTTATAATTTATCCTGTCGCTGTTTAGTCATCAAGTTTTACACAATAAAGTTAGTTGCAATAACCTTCATTGTACCGAACTAACACTGTTGCCCCTTGGTGCATACCAGATACTTTAAGGTAACCCCAATATTGGCTTTGTCCGGTCAGATTAATACACTCGCTGTTTCCTTCCAATGCAGAACGCGCCTCAACATTGGTGTCATTCGGCCAGCCTTGGTTACTGTATTCTAAAGTTAAGTCACCACTGCCATGTGCTGTTTGAATACTAATACTACCCTGCTCTTGCACATTCTCTAGGCTAAACCACATAGGTGCTTGACTCGCTGCCAAACAAACAGGCGCGCCCGCGTTTAACCTGCCGCCAGATAAACCACCTTGGGTAGCACACAGATCCGGTAAAGTAGAAGCTGGCGGTGTAAAGTCAGCAACCAAGGTTACATTGTCAAAGTGGTTATATCCGCGCAACATGATGAAATAGTCACCGGTTAATGGCTGCGCGATATCACATCTTTCGGCATTGCCGCCAACATACGGACGACAATCATAACGATCCAGTGTCGGTAATTGTCCTTGTTTAACATAAAGGTCAGCATCGCCTGAACCACCTGACGTCGCGATCACTAAATTAGTGGCGCCTGACGGTAAAGTGAGTTTAAAATACTTAAATGCATCTTGCTCAGCAGCCACTGTGACAGGCAGCCCTTTAAGCAGTGTCACCACGTTATTGGCCGTTTCTGATACTTCTACCGAGGTCGACACACTGGCTTGCGCACCTTGCGGGTCGCTCACGGTTAGCGAAACTGTATAAGTCCCCTGTGCACTGTAGATATGAGTCGGGTTTGCACTGGTACTTTGCGCACCATCACCAAATTGCCATAAATAAGTCAGTACTTGCCCTTCCGGATCTGAACTACCTTGACTACTAAACTGGATGTCATTGCCAATCGTGCCTGAGTAGGGCCCGTTGATAAATGCAAGGGGTGCTTTATTGTCGTCACTTCCTGCAAGTGCTAATGTCCATTGCGTAAACTCCTGATCATAGCGCTGTGCCCAACCATCGACTGTTGTCTTGTACCCCGACCAGTTTCCTTCTCTGGTGTGGTTAAGCATGACTTTCAACTCTTCAAAGTGGCGTTCAAACATAAAGCGCACCGCTAAGTAACCCCAACGATAAATTCGGTCTTGATCAAAGCCTGCATACGTCGTCGCAAATATCTCATTCAAACGATAGGTACTGCCATCTTTAATCGTATCGATGGCTGCCTGATTATCATTTAAGTTAGCGACATACTCGGCAACCCCTTCACTCCACCAAACAATCGCTTCAGTTGGCGCATTGAAATCACCATACAAATCAAATCGGCCATCAAGGTAATGTACATATTCATGCTCTAGGTTCCAAACAAAGTGGTCCGCTTTGGCATAGCTTGCCTCATAGGCAATAAAATTAGCCTGATTACCGACTTTACTGGGGTCACCCTCCAAGTACATGCCGCCATTATTGGTATCAATCTTAAAAATCGCTTTAGCATATTTGCCATAGTCATTGCTGCTATCAAAAATATTCACCTGTAACATGGTGTTGTTGTCATCAGCCACGGGAGTTTGGTTGGTTGCGAGCATTTGATGAAAGCGCGTTTCTTCAAGCGCCATCGTCTGACACGCCGAGAGGTGCTGCTGCGCAGTCATATTTTGTGAACGGATCCGAATTGTTGGACTACATTGATGTGTTTGAGACAATGCTTTTTGTGTCAGGGTTTGTTCAAAATTACAAATGCCAAAGGTGTCACAATCAGCATAATACGTTGCCACATCTGCCGCAGCGAGCCAGATCCCATCTCCATAACCAAAGCTTTCAAAACGGCTAAATAAGTCTTTCAACGCCGTATCAACCATCGGCTGAATTGGGGCGTTTTTATAGGTTTTTAATCTCGCTAACTCACTGGCTGAGTTGATGATCAGGTATTCGGCATCTGAGCCAATCATCCAGTTTTGCTTTGTAAATTCAGCAAGCATGTTTACCAGCTCACTGTCTGATTGCACCTTTGCCACAAACTCCGCATTCCACTGCCCACGATACAGTATGGTAAAAATGCCATTTACCGCACTGCGCATATACCATTTATCCGCGTAAGACTGCTGCCACTTTAATAGCCATGCTTTAACAACTGGCAAATAGACATCTTGCATTTCAGAAGAGTCCATTGACGTGATCACTTCTTTCAATACTTTGCCATGAGCATCTGAATTGGTGTAAAAATGCGGACTTTTTACAAACTCGTCTAGGGCCGCACGAACCTCAGGTTTTAGACTCGAACCAAAGCTCACCGAATCATTATAAAACTCCACATAATAACCTGCACGGATAAATAGAAATAAGGCCTCTAAAGCCGCACTGCCATTGCCGTCATAACTCGTCGCCAATGACTTTGCACGAATTGCTGCTGCACGCATTTTTTCTGTCGTAAATACGGATATTTGAAGGTTACTCGATGCACTAAATAATTCATTAACACAACTTGCGCCTTGCTGCACAACCAGATCAGCAATGCTCGCATCATTCGCTTGCGCCAACAAATTAATGTCACACTGCACGACAGCAGCCTGTGTCTTCATTGTCATAAGGGCAGAATTAAGAGCACTCTCCGTGTGATTGAGCAGAGTATTTTGTGCAGTTGGCGCGTTATCATGCACTACTTGACCATGCTCATCACCGTGATTTAGGTGTTGTAGTTGAGATGTTTGCAAAGGTTTAAAAGCTCGTTCATTAACTTGATGAGCAAAAGACTGTAAACTACACGCTACCAAGGATAGCGCTAAAGCAAGTGATTGTATTTTCATAATATTACCTTTTAAAATGTGTATCCAAACCCACTAACCGGGCACACTTTTTTAACATAATAGCAATATTGCATACAATATATTTTATATAATATTATTTCATAAATAGCAGGATAAATTCTTTATCTTGATATTTTAAATACTGGATTATTCCTATTGGAATGGCATTGCTTTAACACTTAAAAACGAGATAAAGCAAATAAAAACAGGTGGTTATAGAGGTTTTTGGACGAAATATGTCAAAGAGGCAAAGCGGCCATTAAGCTGTGGTCGTTTTGTAAGGTTAGTCAGAGGTATTTTTATTTACATATTGAATATTCACCACCCCTTGATTGCGCATAGTCACTAACAGTGTTTGCTTTTCCAATCTCAATGGGTATTCGCCATCTGGTAAATTCTTGCTCGCTAAGTTATTTAGCCCTGTAATTAAACCGAGAGTTTGTGCCTCATCATGGGAAGGTATATGGACTTTTCCACGGGCCTTAAAATAATCAACGCCTTTATCAACTGCGCCTTCCACGACAGACTTAGCAATTTTTCTGCTTGCTTCATTTTTCAGCGCTTTAAAAAATAATGATTTAAATATAGTTGCGATCATGTCAGTGCCTTAATGCTGAAACTTAACTTTATTGTGACATATGAAATTATTACACTCCATTACACTCACTGATTAAAGCAGCTTTTAGATTTAAGATCCGTCACGAATTAGATACAAATCGTTTCTAAATGTTTCCTATATGTACACTTTAAATTGATGTTCATAGCAAGGCTGCTTTTATATCTCGCCAACGTGTATTGTCGATAAGCGGGTCATGATCTAACTTCATATAATGCGCTGCACCACCAAGTTCGTTAAAGCTCGCTACTTTTGCATGGCGTGCAGCACCGTGCGTGATCGCTGCCAATGCCTGTAAACGCGTGAGGCATTGTCCTGGGTCTAATGTGCGCTCATCGCAAGAATAGTTTTCTGGCATAGCTTCAATATCGCGCTCAGTAGCAATTTCGGCTAATCGAAGTGGACACAAAGGCTCTCGCGGAAAATCACTATGCAGGCATAAATTACTGCCGTTGTGTAAAATGCGATTGCAAGGCACAAATAATTCATCATAGTGATAGTCGTGCACCCATTTATAGCCGCATGATGCCAATCGGCCGATAGCGATGGCAACTGACACCTTTTCATCAAGGCGCTCTAATTGAGATGTTTTCATCACCTCGCAATGATCTACCCGCGCAAGCTCGTCAATATGAGTTTGATAGGTGTAATAAGTGGAAAAACGATGTTTGTCAGAATTACTTTGAATAAGGTTATCAAGCAATAATTCTACAAAGTGGCTTTGTAACGCGACCTCAAAGTGGCTGATCCCACGCTTTTTACCCTGATCTACAATCGTATTAAATGTACTAGGAAGCTTACCTAGCTGCCCCAATAGCTCCTTATCACTAAACGCCCAAGGCAAAATAGACATGCCCTCTGCATCAACATAACCCAAAGTCTTAATCGATTCGATAAATCCACTAAACGCAGGCGATCTGCCAATGACACTTTGTTCTATTCTTTCTAACAGCGCACTATTCACAAACGCCATCGAAAAGTTATTACTTACAATGCAAACGGGACGGGCTAAGGCCAACTCATCCAGTGCAGCAACATTTAAAGCACTTAGGGGTTTGCCCCAATTAAGTAGATAGGGATCTAACCCAAAACAAAAAAGACAATCACCTTTATCCAAGCTGCTGTTCAAATAATCCAATGTATTGAACACATAGGATAAATTGTAATCATGCATTACACGTTTAGCACTGCCACATAAGCCAAATAAACCAACATCTGCGTAACCACGACACAATGCGGACTCTACAAGGTAGCTGTGCACAGTAACACAGCTCGGCGTGATCACTTCTCCCCCTTGCAAGCTATGAACTCTTAACATGGTTGGACGCCTTTTCGCCTCCTGATAGACCGCGTCAAAAGTACCTACCCTGAGTAGTTGACCATTGCAAATTGATAGCGCCTGCACTTTAGAATCTGAGTGTAAGAAGTCTCGATAGATTGCACCTTCATAACGGCTATCGTACACATCGATAAACATTTCAGTATTCGCACAGGCCGAGCCACTGCTGAAGTTTGAAAATACATTAGAGCTATATTTATCTGCCAGTCGATTAAGCCAAGTTTGAATAAACGCGCTTTCCATTGGGTGATTTTGCAGCATGGGATTAAGAAAGTGCATAAAAAGATCACTCCTAAGCCAGTCAAGGGCAGCTCAACGAAACAGATTCGTTTGTCGTGTTAACTGTCTAAGGCTAGCCAACTGGTTAAATAAAGAACATTACACCATATTACAGCTGCACTTATTCTCCATAAATAACGGGCTTAACATCTAGCAATGTGCGCGTCTTGGTTTTTCATGTACACTAGCAACCAAGTGTATTAATCCAGTATTACTTAATTTATTCAGCTACTTGGAAGTACTATGGCGAATTTCTCTACACATTTAAAAGCGTCCACCATTGTTAGCGCGACGCTCAGTTCACTGCTATTGAGCATCACAGAGGTAAATGGCTTTCAAGCGCTTGGGTTATTCATCGTTGGCGCACTAGCTGGGTTATTACCTGATCTTGACTCAGATAAGTCTAAATCGCTCAATAGCCTGTTTAGTATTTTTGCTATTCTGGTGGCGGGTATTTTACTGCTGAATTACCAATTTAATTCAGTCATCGAGACCTGGCTCATAGGCGCACTGATCTATGCAGGCTTTATGTATGTGATTAAGCCTATTTTTGAGCACTTTACAGTACATCGCGCCACCTTACACTCCATCTCGGCAGTCATCATGTTTTGCTTGCTCACATTTCATGGCACCATTTTGCTTGGCATGAGCTTGCACATCGTTCTACTTTGCTGCTTATTTGTGTTTGTCGGTGCAATGACGCATTTAACCTAGATGAATGTTACAGCGTCGATATAGACAACAAAGAGCTCAAAGCTTCCTTTGGCACAGCGATGAAGCTCATTGATTTAAGATATCCTTTAACTTCTATATCCCAACTTGGGATAACAGCTGTGTGCCTATATTTCGCAATGCCTTACTTTGACGATATCTCTTATTTAGTAATGAATTGGCACGACAAATTACAGTCTCTGAACTTTTTGCCAGATTTAGACAACCTCACTTGGCAAAGCTTAATTTCATAAGGTGAATTGACGCCTAAGCTTTGTAAACACACGCTATGCAAACAATACTGTACAATTGAATTCGACGCAGTAATTTCGTATAGATGATAAGTTGTGGTAAGTTACGCGCTCAAAATTATTCGTTACCTTAAATTAAAGGATATCCGATGGCTGAGTTTTTTAATCAAATCAGCGGCCTGTTGTGGGGACATATTCTTATATACCTCCTGATCGCAGCCGGTGTTTTCTTTACAATCCGACTTGGGTTTATTCAATTTGCTCAATTCCCGCATATGATCAAAGTCATGGCCAACAGCCGAAGCGGTGCAGATGAAGGTATCTCTTCATTTCAGGC
The DNA here is from genome assembly GCF_057197785.1 of Pseudoalteromonas sp. MMG033. NCBI lineage: Bacteria > Pseudomonadati > Pseudomonadota > Gammaproteobacteria > Alteromonadales > Pseudoalteromonadaceae > Pseudoalteromonas > Pseudoalteromonas sp. MMG033. Next base: position 3,078,898 of record NZ_CM170070.1, on the reverse strand, counting down.
ATTTTGTACCTCCCTCGCAGCACGTGTTGGCACTGGTAATATGGCCGGTGTGGCGGTCGCCCTTTATTTAGGCGGCGCAGGTGCTATTTTCTGGATGTGGCTTATCGCCTTAATTGGTATGGCTACCAGCTTTGCAGAAAGCGCGCTCGCTCAGCTTTATAAAGTGAAAGATGAAGACGGCAACTACCGAGGCGGGCCAGCATATTATATGGAGTATGGATTAAACAAACGTTGGATGGGGATATTATTCTCACTCTGCCTGATCCTTGCTTTTGGCTTAGTATTCAATGCAGTACAATCAAATTCCATTGCTGCAGCATTTGAAGTGGCATTTGATGTACCTAAATATGTAATGGGCATTGTGCTTGTTATTGGTTCTGCGTTCATCATTTTTGGTGGCCTAAAAACCATCGCACGCTTTGCAGAGCTCGTTGTACCTTTCATGGCATTAGCTTATTTGTTAGTTGCACTGTATGTGTGTTTTAGCAACTTAGAGCTACTACCAGATGTATTCATGCAGGTGATTAACAGCGCATTCGGTTTAGAGCAAGCAGCTGGCGGTGCAGTAGGTTATGCCGTTATGCAGGCGATGATCCAAGGTATTAAGCGCGGCTTGTTCTCTAACGAAGCCGGTATGGGTAGTGCGGCAAACGCTGCAGCAAGTGCAACACCCAACCCAAATCACCCAGCATCACAGGGCTACGTGCAAATGCTCGGCGTATTTGTCGATACCATTGTGATCTGTAGTGCAACTGCAGCCCTTGTTTTACTGTCAAACCAGCTGGTGCCTGAATCAGGCGTGACAGGCATTGCGTTAACACAGGCAGCCCTTGTAGAACACGTTGGTCAATGGGGTGCAGTCTTCATTGCTATTGCTATTTTCCTTTTTGCCTTTACGTCAATTGTGGCAAATTACAGCTACGCCGAGACTAACCTAATGTTCTTGCAGAAAAACAAGACGGCCATGATGGTCTTCCGTCTATGTGTATTAGGTATGGTGATGTTTGGTGCTGTGGGTGAGCTTGGTCTGATTTGGACACTGGCTGACATCTCAATGGGTATGATGGCCATTGTGAACGTTGCTGCGTTATTCATGTTGTCGGGTATTGTGATCTGGCTTGCAAAAGACTACAAAGCCCAGCTTAAAGAAGGTAAAACACCTAAGTTTGACCCAAGCAGCCGACCTGAAATAGCAAAAACGCTTCCTAAAGGTATTTGGCGCAAGTAAATTACCCCTCACCTTAATCTAAAAAAGCGGCAGTTAATCTGCCGCTTTTTTTGTTCTCCTTGCCATTCAAAGCCATTAAATCCACTAACTTATATTAAGAGACCATTAACAATAGGATGAACACCATTCTTCGAAAGACAATAATTGTTATAGTATAACATTTCAAATATAATGCGCGGCAACCGTCACACAAGTGTGAAAAATTGGAGTATGTAATGCAAAGTGATAATCAGTCGATATCGGCTATTCCAACTAACATCATCACCGGATTTTTAGGGGTTGGTAAGACCTCCGCAATTAAGCACCTACTTGCGCAAAAGCCTGAGGATGAAAGATGGGCTATCTTGGTCAATGAGTTTGGTGAGATTGGCATTGATGGTAATTTACTCAGCGGGAAAAAAGACGAACAAGTATATATTCGCGAAGTACCCGGTGGGTGTATGTGCTGTGCATCTGGCTTGCCAATGCAAATTGCACTCAATCAACTACTCAGTGAAGCTAAGCCGCATCGCTTACTCATTGAACCCACAGGGCTTGGACACCCCTTAGAAGTACTGCAATTATTATCAAATCAATATTACCAGCAATTGCTTAGCCTCGAAAAAGTCATCACCCTAGTCGATGCACGAAGCCTCACTGATACCCGCTACACAGAGCATGCCACGTTTAATCAGCAAATCGCCATCGCTGATGTTGTTGTTGGCAATAAACTAGATTTATATCAGGGCACTCAAAAAACACAGCTTGAGCTATTTTTGGCCGAAAAAGGCTTTGAGAGTAAGCAATTAGAGTTTTGTTCACACGGGCAACTCAACCCCCAGTGGCTTAGCGGCAAAACCATCAATAACGCTAAACCGCCTTGTCATCACCACCATCACCATGATGCCGATCCTGCAAGAGACATTAACGCAGAGCCCTTCCCTGAAGATGGCTTCCTAAAAGCTCAAAATGAAGGAGAAGGCTTTGTCAGTGTGGGCTGGCGTTTCGCCCCTGATCAAGTATTTGACCGCGATAAGCTGAGGGTATTTGTCACAAGTGTCGACGCGGAGCGTTTAAAAGCAGTGTTTATCACCATGGATGGCATTTTTGGCTATAACAAAACAGCCGATGGCACAACAGAGGTAGAGCTAGACGAATGCCTTGAAAGCCGCATTGAGATCATTGGTGAAAACCTAAGTCCAGATCTTGAAGCTACTCTGCTTACTTGTTTGGTAGCCCATCAATAAACACTTACTGACAATAATTTATTAGATTATTTTCAACAAAACTTTAAACAAAGGAGGGGATTACAAGTATCCATAAAAACCAGCTGTAAAACAGCTTTAATAAGCGAATCAAAGAAAGAAAATAAAATGAAAACAAACACATCAATACTCATTGCCGCATTTGCAACGCTGGTATTTTCAAGCGTTACCAATGCATCCGCAATAAATCAAACGAAAGGGAACTTTGAAGACAAGTTCCGACAATTAGACGAAGTGTTGCCAACACCAAACGTGTATCGCAATGCTGCGGGGGAGCCAGGACAACAATACTGGCAACAAAAGGTAGATTATAAGATCAAGGTCTCACTTGATGAGCAAAAACGTCGATTGACAGGTCATGAAAAAATCACCTACCACAACAACTCCCCTTATCGTTTAAAGTACCTTTGGGTGCAACTCGATCAGAATATCTTTAAAGATGACTCCATTGCCAATATGGCAAATAACTTTGGTGGCGTTGGTCGCCGAGGCCCTTACACCAAGCACGGTGATGAAAATAAGCCAGCAAAAATCAGCTTAGGTGAACTCAGACGCCAACAGTTTATGACGGACAATGAACTGGGCTATGAAATAAGCGCAGTGACTGACCATCGTGGCAAGAAACTCAGCTTTACCATCGTCGGTACGCAAATGCGAATAGACTTACCCAAACCACTTAAATCAGGTGACTCGGTTAAATTTGCCATTGATTTTGCATTTAACATCGTAGAAGAAGACGCTGTATCTGCCCGCTCAGGATATGAGCACTTTGCTGATGATCCGCGTCCAGGCGGTAACGATATATTCTTGTTAGCGCAGTGGTTCCCAAGACTCCATGCTTACACAGACTATGAAGCATGGACTAACAAAGAGTTTTTGGGCCGTGGTGAATTCACATTAGAGTTCGGCGATTATGAAGTGGAAATCGATGTGCCTGCCGACCACATTGTCAGTGCCACGGGTGTATTAACCAACCCAAAAGACGTGTTAAGCAAAATCCAGCGTAATCGTTTAAAAGCTGCCAAAACGGCCAAACGCCCAGTCTTTATCGTTACCGAAGAAGAAGCGCTTGAAAACGAAAAAGCGGGCACAAACAAGCGTAAAACTTGGAAGTTTAAAGCAGAAAATGTCCGTGACTTCGCATGGGCGTCATCGCGCAAGTTCATGTGGGATGCACGCGGCTACGAGCAAGGCGGTGAAGAGATGCCTTTGGTTATGGCCATGTCATTCTATCCCAAAGAAGGCGGCGACCTGTGGAAAAAGTACTCAACTGAGTCTGTGATCCACACCATGGAAGTCTATTCACGCTTTTCTTTCGATTACCCTTACCCAACTGCACAATCAGTCAATGGCCCTGTCGGCGGCATGGAATATCCCATGATCACCTTCAATGGTCCACGCACCGAGCTGCAAGACGATGGTACCCGTACCTATTCTCAAGCAGAAAAACGCTTTTTAATTGGCGTGGTGATCCATGAGATCGGGCATATTTACTTTCCAATGATAGTTAACTCTGATGAGCGCCAGTGGACATGGATGGATGAGGGCTTAAACAGCTTTTTAGATGGCGTAGCAGGACGCGAATGGGATCCAAACATTCCTTGGGGTGTTGAGCCAAGAGACATTGTCGGCTACATGAAATCTGAAAATCAGGTACCAATCATGACGCAATCTGATAGCGTTTTGAATTTAGGCCCCAATGCCTACACTAAGCCCGCTGCCGCATTGAACATTTTGCGTGAGGTGATCCTCGGTCGTGAACTGTTTGATTTTGCATTTAAAGAGTTCTCAGAGCGGTGGCGATTTAAACGTCCTACCCCGTCTGACTTTTTCCGTACCATGGAAGAAGCTTCAGGTGTTGACCTAGACTGGTTCTGGCGCGGTTGGTTCTACTCAACCGATCATGTCGATATCTCCATCGATAAAATTTATCAGATGCGCTTAGACACTTATGATCCTGACATCGATTTTTCGCGTCAGCGTCAGTTTGAACAAGATAAGCCTTCTTCATTATTTGTTGAACGCAACAAAGCCGAAGGCAAAAAGTTGTGGGTAGAGCTCAACCCAGATATTACAGACTTTTATGATGACAATGACAGATTCACCGTCACCAATAAAGAGCGCAACGAGTACAAAGAGTTCTTAGACTCCCTTAAGCCTTGGGAGCGTAAAACACTTGCCCGCGCACTAGAAGAAGACAAAAACTATTATGTACTGGAGTTTTCGAATATTGGCGGTTTAGTGATGCCGATTTTGCTCGAGCTAACCTATGAAGATGGTAGTAAAGAGAGCCAATATATCCCTGCTGAGATCTGGCGCAGAACGCCTAAGCACGTTCGCAAGCTAATCGTCACCGACAAAGATAAAGTACTGACCAACGTGGTTGTCGACCCTGGTTGGGAAACGGCCGATGTGGATGTAGAAAACAACCACTATCCACGCCGTATCATTCCTTCTCGTGTTGAAGCGTATAAAAAAGCCAAGAGTAAAATCAAGGTCAAACGCGACATCATGCAAGATATCAAAACAGAGCTTAAAAGTGATAAAAAGGAAGTAAGTAATGACTAACTACCTACATTGTTTCATCATTACACTGACTTTATTGCTCAGCGCTGTGGTTTTTGCACATCAACAAAAAGCAGCTGAAACCACGGTTTTATTCAATAAAAACTCAGGCCAATTAGAGATCATGCATCGCTTTTATCTGCACGATACTGAGCATGCGGTCCAGTCTTTATTTGATAAAAAAGCCGATATCCTTAATTCAAAAGCAACCCAACAACAGTTTGCAGATTACGTCGCGAAGCACTTTCAGTTGAAAGCGCTGAATGACCAGTCAGTCGAATTAACCAATGTAGGTTTTGAAGTTGAAGGTAAGTTTTTTTGGGTTTATCAAGAAACAACTCTACCCAAGGAAGTACAAGGCTTAAAAATGTATAACGGCTCACTGAGAGACCTTTGGCCTGCACAGGTCAATATGGTCAACGTGGAAGGCAAAGGCAAGGTACGCACCTTGTACTTTAGCCGCAATGATAAGTGGCTCGTGACCAAGTTTTAGGCTTGAAAACGCCTAATTAAAATCAGGGAGCTTCCTAATAGAAAGCTCCCTTTTTATTTTATCTTACAAAGATGTATGTTGTGCCACCGACTATTTTCGAACCAATATTGGTCGATTTAAAGTACGTCCCACCATAAATATTCGCATAGTTAAGCATGGAGAAATTACCACCTTTGCCATCACATACCCCATCTTCAAACCAATAAAGTCTGAATATGCTTTCCCCTGTTAAACCGTGATTTAAACCAAGCGTGTCTTGCAGTGGAATACAGTTTGCGCTTTCAAATTTAGAGATATCAGCAATGCCGTAATAGCCTGCATCACGCATAGTCAGCATCATTTCTTGGCTATTATTCTTGAAATGGAACCACTGAGGATCAGTCAAATGGAAATTATCCACAAACGAAGTGATATTTTGCGTCTCAGTATAATGTGACGCGTAATTGTTTGCGCTGCTGTACTCTTTACCCGGCACATAACGAATGGCCATTAATGTCCAGCCGCCACCTTGATTTTCCATATCACAGAAAGTAGTAAATTCAGCCAGACCGCCTACCCCGTCAGGATCCAACGTATAATAACCAGACAATGCATCTGGGTTTTTCTCTAGGATCATTTTACAGCTTGTGCTACCTGACGCCGGTTGAATATTTTTGTTTGCACGAATAGTTACCGTATCACCACCAGTAGTCGTAATATCTTGAGCAAATAAATGACCGTCGATATCTAGCATGTTGATCACTTCATGCATATGAGTGAGTTCAGCATCTTTTGACTGTTCTTCTTGTAAAAACAGCTCATGGTTTTCAAACTTAATTGTCTGCTCGTTAACTTTAGCTTGGTTTAAGTTGTAAGTTTGTCCTGAGTCCAACTGACCCGTTTTGTTAGGCGCATACACAGCCAAATAAGCAACTTTTTGTGAAACCCGAGTATTTCCAGTTGTTTGTAATTCTTGATATTGAATTTTAGCGTTAAAACCGATCTGGTTAACATTATTGGCTCTGGCAACGTATGCAAAACCACTGTTATCTGATTGCGGACTTAGAAATAAATAGGGTACTTGATCATACTGCTGAGAAAATTCAAACGTTTGGCTAGCAATACTCATATCAAGTACGCCCACTTCCCAGATTGACCCATCGGCCATAGTGTGGATACCAGCCCCTAATGTAAGCGTCGAGATGGTTTCGTTGGTATGCGTACCATCTAAATACTCCCACTCTTTATAACTTAAGCCAAACGAGCCGTCAGGGTTCTTTTTCAGTGAAACAGCACCTGGATCTGCATGTAAATTGCTGGCAACACCTGTTACAACCACCTCATGAGATGTTGCTGGCACCAGCACACCATTATGGCTGACTGTATTTTCAACCAAAACAACAGCGTTTGCAGAACTTGCAGCAAATACTGCAGCTGACAATAGAGCGAGTTTAAACATTTACTTTTCCTTATGTTTTACTAGGTATGAGGTCGCATCATTGCAACCATCGCGATTATGCTAACAAACCACGTCCCTATTTGATATACGAAAAAGTTATTTTATTAAGTTAAATCAATATATTAATAATATAATATTTAAAAAATGCGATACAGTTAAAGTACTGATAAATACGACAAACGCTAAGCAAAAAACACCTAATTAGCCTAATTTAACAGGGTAAAACGCAGCACTCAGCATGCAAAAACTGCTTTATGACCATTTAATGTCCAAACAAACCAATTAGTTATTGCCTTTTAAAATAAAATCATTATAGTGACAACCAAGTCGGCATATAGCGCAGCTTGGTAGCGCACTGTCATGGGGTGTCAGGGGTCGCAGGTTCAAATCCTGCTATGCCGACCAGCTTTCCTCTCCCTATTCAATTACTTACCCCACTTTTATTCATTAATTTTTTACCCGTCAACCTTATACAGTAGTTAGAGACGACAGTTAAACCACTTCATGATTTTTGTGAATACTTCATCGCTAATGTTCTCCCCATTACCATTTGCTAGATATAAAAATGTAGTTACGCTAAGTTTAAGATCTCTGAAAAGCTCGTTTCCATATCCTTCTAAGTCCTCTCGATTAATTAACCTTGCTGATTCATCCATTGCACAGCCCTTCAAAACAGCTAGCCTTACTCTGGTTGCACGATCTAAGTCTCCACCAAGAATTACATATGACATTGCCATTTTTTTCTCCTCAGTTTAAAAGGCCAACTTAGCGCTAGATTAAAGCTCGGAGAACCCCTCTAACACGAAATAATTAACTTTATTGCACTTAGTAGAACTCAATATTATACTGTGCATATATACAGTATCTATTTTTGCTATATGAAAGTTATCCCAATTAAAGCGCAAGCCGGTATTACAGGCTTTGAATCACCAGCCTCTGAGTACAAAGAATTAGGCTTATCTCTAGATCAATTAATAATTAGCCATCCAAACGCTACATTCATCGGCCTTGCTGCAGGTGACTCCATGCAAGGCATAGGAATATTTGACGGGGACGTTTTAATTGTTGACCGCTCTGTAGAGCCCAAAAACTTTGATGTGATCGTTGCAAACTACAATAGTGAATTTGTGTGTAAAATAATTGATATGCAAAGCAAGAAACTACTCTCGGCTTCCCACTTATTTGCGCCAGTCTCAATTCACGAAGCGGATACATTTCAATTGGAAGGCGTTGTGATTAGCGCAGTTCGTCTGTTCAAGAAGAATATAGAGCTTTCAAAATGTATGCGTTAGTTGATGCCACTTCATTTTACGCTTCTGCAGAGAAAGTATTTGACCCCACTATTAGAAATAAACCTGTTGTTGTGCTTTCAAACAACGATGGTTGTATTGTTGCAGCTTCGCCCGAAGCTAAAAAGCTTGGTGTGCCAAAATTTGAGCCCTACTTCAAACTTAAACATCATCTCGAAAAAGCTGGTGTAGTGATCCGATCATCTAATTATGAGCTGTACGCAGACCTTTCAGACAAGATGATGAACACCATCAATCAATTTAGTGATCAACATTATGTATATTCAATCGATGAGGCTTTTCTAAAATTTGATGGGTATTCGTCAATAGTTGATAGCTGGTATGAGTACGGCCAATTGATCCGCCGATCTGTTTGGCGGAAGACCAAGCTCCCTGTAGGTGTCGGCTTTGGGCCAAGACCAACCCTTGCAAAAGCTGCAAATCATGCGGCTAAAAAGTTCCATGGTGCGTCTGGCGTTGCCGTAATTCACGATGAAGCGTTCTCGTAAAGAAATATTAGCTAGAATGGATTTAGGCAATGCCTGGGGCGTGGGTCGCCGCCTCACTAAAAAACTCTCACTTATGGGAATCAATACAGCCCTAGACCTCGCAAACCAAAACCCAAAGTATATACGTAAGCAGTTCAGTGTCGTATTAGAGCGAACTGTGGAAGAGCTCAATGGCAATACCTGCTTATCATGGGATGACGTTAAACAGAGGAAAAAAGAGATATATAGCACTCGCAGCTTTGGAGAGCGCGTAACGAATCCTGCAGCACTAAAGGCCGCGCTAGCAACTCATTGCTCAATAGTCACCAAAAAGCTCAGACAGCAGAGCTCACTGGCGAAACGCATCGTTATTTTTGCACATTCCTCCCCGCATGAAGACCTTTACTATAAAAAGTCCTTCATTCAATCTCTTCCTGTTGCATCGTGTGATAGCACCGTATTTGCAGAGGCCGTCAGTAATGTGTTTGATGAACTGTTTAAACCAGGTGTACGCTATTACAAAGCAGGTATCGGAGCGATTGAACTAGAAGATGACAACTTTCAGCAGACTGATATGTTTAGCCAGTCACAAGACAACCCAGAGCTTATGAATATATTGGACCAAATCAACAAAAGATATGGCGTCACTGCCGCTAGGTTGGGCAGTGAAGTACAAAATAGTGATTGGGCTATGAAGCGAGAGTTTTTATCTCCTAAATACACAACTCAATGGAGAGATATACCAAAAATAAAATGCTAGTATAAGTAGTCTAATGATTTTCTAAAAATAATCAAAAGGAGCTATGATTGGCCAAATCATTATCATCTAAGCCAATAACAATAAAAGAAGCAAATCTATTTATAAAATCATTCCATCGACATCATAGACCGACTATTAGGAATAGTGGAAAGTGGGCTCTGGCCGCAGTAGATCGAAATGATGAAATTGTAGGTGTTGTGATTGCTGGTAACCCAGTGTCACCAAATTATATGGATGGTTATACAATTGAACTCACTCGGCTTTGTGTATTAGAAAGTGCTCCAAAAGGCACTTGTAGCTTTCTTTTGAGCAAATGCTGCAAAATTTGGCGTACTATGGGAGGTAGAAAGTTATTGACCTATACACTAGATAGTGAATCTGGAGCGTCATTGAAAGGAGCTGGTTGGTCTCTCGCTGCTACTGTTATGCCACACAATCGCTGGGTTCAAAGATCTAAGGTTGACGGAATTAAAAGGGACCATCTTCAAATCTATGAAGTTAAAAAAAACCGGTGGGAAATGAAAGTAACGGAGTAGTTATAAATGAATTCAATACTATGTGCCTTCAGCTCTGATAGAAGAGAAATATATAAAGCAGATATTTATAGAGTTTTAGCCTTACCTGCAGGTCACATCATTCACTTCAGATACGATCAGGAATATGTTGCAAGCGACATAAAAAACAATAGTGAAAAATATAAAGAAGAAAAAGTAGCAATTTTTTTCACTTCTGGAAATAAAGTAAGCGGTCCAAAAGGTGGTATGAAAAGCCACTCTATACGCTGGGCAAAATTAATGAACACTGAGCTTAGCAGTGAGACTGGTGTTTTTCATGCTTATTTAAAATTGGAGGGTTTTTGTGATATAGATTTGATGAGTGAAATTGATTCATCATCTATTTTTTTTGGTCACCGCTCAGTAAATGTTAATAATGTCAATGCAAGTTGGAAAACCAGAGTAGAGCTAATACACAGTCACTTTCAAGATATGATTTTCTTTAACTTGAAAAACATTAAAAAAGGAAAAGATGAAGTTAAGATAAAATATACAAATAATTATAAATTCTGCCATTATGGTTTAAACCATGGTCAAAAGTATAGCCTCGAAATGGCGGTTGCTAACCCTAGTCACAATACTGGAAAAATCGAAGTATCTGATAGCAGTGAAGAAATTATAATCAACTGCATAAATCCACTTGAAACAACAACTAGGTTTGACGATTTTGATATACCTTTCCTAATTAAATCACTTCAACTTTACGAGCAATCTTCACTTCTTCAATTTAAACCAATAAATTCGAGCGGAGATAATGATAAACACTTTGGTGAGTACACTACAAACATCGAACTATCCTTAAAGCTAAATTTATTAAGGCCAGCTTTTTTTGGCTTAGCAAGCACGGTAGCAATGTGGGCATTCTTATTAGTTAGACCAGTATCAATAAAAGCGGAATGGCCAGAATGGCCAATTATAGTTTTTGCAACACTGGCATTTTTTATATCGACCGCAGCGTTATTTAGATGGTTTGACAAGAAGTAGTAGAAACACCAATTAACTTATTATTATAGGGTGTGGTTAATTATAACCATTTATAGAAAAGTTAAAATATATATGGTTGTAGCATCACATCCGTAAAAAACAATCATAGCAGTATTTAAAAATAAGATACCTGATACCCACATTAATTTATACCACAACTACACCTGAACATGTTTCAAAGCAGAAACACACCGCTAAAAATTGCCACATTCAGTTTTATCATCTGATTAATCACTGAAATTTATAACTTTTTTTGATTTCAGACATGACTGACCACATAGCTTTTACAAGCTACATTGAAGTTGGAATGTTAGGATGTCTTAAAGGTTATGCGAGCAATTCACTGCATTGCGTCAAGTTGCTTCGTCGTTTTAGCTTTAAGTGCTCACAGTATTTTTGCTTGGCATCGGGCCTACCCACTGAGCCTTTAAACACCTTGGTAAATTTAGTAGTTAACTTTAACCAATTCTCTGGCTGGATGTTAAGTCTTGCTAAAATGGGTTGAGCGTCTGTGATAAACCCGCGCTTATCTTCGCGCAGACACCGACCTGTTAAATCAACAAGCTCTACATAATATTTGAATTCAAATGGTAGCCCTTTTGGCATGTGTTTTCTTGGGTTACCTACAAAACGCAGTAAAGACGTGGGTTGTTTACCCGCTTTTGCTGTTTCAATACGCTTTTTAATGCTGGTATGGTCTGACTCTTCTGGGGTTTCAGCCATTTTAGCTCTGACTGGATTCAAGTCCACATACGCTAAACATGCTGCTAAAGCCGCTTCATCTAACAAGGCTTGTGATTTAAATCGCCCTTCCCAAAAACGGCCTGTGCAACCATCCTCCTTATTGGCTTTACGCGCGATATCTTCGTTAAGCGTTCGCATAAACCAGCTGATATCCGCTAGGCGTTTTCTGTATTCATCTATCAACTCTGACAGTAAATAACGCTCTGAAGTGGTTAGCGACTCGCCATTGACAAACTTATGAGTCAGCCAAGTTCCTTTAAACTGTTTATGCCAGCGAATAAGAATGGCTTTATCATTTAGTCGTTTTGCTTTTTTATCATCAACATGCAGAACAATATGCGTATGGTTACTCATCACCGCATAAGCACAAACATCAATGCAAAACACCTTAGCAAGTTGCAATAACTTCTCTTCAACCCACCCTCTTCTATGCTCAAATGACTTACCCGTTGCTTTATCTTCTCCGCATAAAAACGCCCGTCTTACGCAGCGTGATATACAGTGATAGTACTTGGTATCCACCAAACTAACCTGTCTCTTCCTTGCTAATGCCATAATCCATACTTTACCATTCAATAAAGCATAGACGGCTTCTTACACTATTCCCAAATTAAGATGGGTGTCATGTTTATTTTCATTGGATTTATATCTGTTTGAATCACTTCAGCAAGTTCGTGACATTACAGATGAATGCTTAGATATTTATAATTATGAACGGCCTCACGATGCACTAGGAGATCAAACTCCAATGAGCTATCTTAAGGCAGCATAATTCTACTAATGAACTGTACTAAAGCTGAGGTTTCGAGACCCACAATTAAATGTAGTTGAGGTGTAACTAGTTGGAACACCTCAGTTAAATCATTTAAGCTTAACTATCTGCATCATCTATAAACCCTACAGGAAGACCGTTTAATCGCTCTGAGCTATAGTGTGCAACTATATGTCCTTGGAGATCTTTTACAATGTGATCTGGTACATCATTATCCACCAATATAAACTGACACACTCTATTTTTTTCTTCATATTTTTCAGCTAAATCAAGAATAAAATCATATATATTTTTATATTTCGCAGGGTCAGACACTGCTTCGCTAATATCAGCTCCATAGTTACTAACTTCTATATAATTTTGCTCCTTCGTCTTGCCTAAATATTTACCAACTGTATCGATCATGAGAAACGATGGATAATTTATTGAAGACTTTAACGCAGCTTCCATCAAAGAGCATAAATAGCCAATACCAACTATTGTCCTCAAGCCACCTGATGTAATATCTGAATATTCAATATCTCTAACTTTAGGGTAAAAAGACTTTTCGTCAAAACAGATACCCTTTGGAGATTTAATCCGAATAAAATTAAGATAAGTTTTTAAAGTGTCAGCTAAGCCTTCTAGAACTTCATTCATTGTCGGCGTGTGCTTTCGTAATTCCTCAAGCTGCTTTTGCAAAGCTTCAATACTTATCTCCAAAGACTCTTTACTTTTAGATAGATTATTGTGTTTATTCCTTATCTTGAGCCTAGAAACTAACTCCTTTCTTCTTTGCTTAAGTTCACCAAGCTTACTAACAAATAAGTCTCTTTCTGCTACTTTCGGCGATGTTAAAGTATTATTCTCTTGTAACTTTTGAGCCTCAACTTCAGATGCCTCAATTTGCTTTAGCTTTGCTTGGCTTTTTTCCCAATCACATTTTGCATTGTTAGCAATAGTCTCTGTTTCTTTTACCCTTCTCTTAAGAATATTTATTTCACTAGCTATTCTTTCTTGTTCAGTAATCTCAAATTTTTCTTTCGCAGCCGAGACTTCTAGAGTGTTATCACACACAGGGCAAAGCTCTATCGCGGTATCAACTTCCCCAATAACTTGTTTGGCAGAGATTGAAGCTTTGTATTTGTTAATGTCATTTAAATAATCATTTTTAAGCCGCGTAAATCGCTCAATTTTTAACTGCTTGTCTTGCAAATCCTCAATAACAGCCCTTCGCTCTACAGCAAGATTGGAAAGCTCTAATTTTATGGCCTGATAAATTTCAGGGTCTTCGGCTTGGGCTTGATTTAGCTTCATAATTTGTTTTTCAATTTTTGAAATTTCACTATCTACCAAATCAATCTCATCATCCAATCCCGTCAAAGTACCAAACTCAGACTCTCGCAAAAACGTAGAGACAGTTTTAAAGGTTTTATCTAGTTTGTTCCTTTCATTTACCTTATCAGATATGAGACCTTCTAAATTACTTACATTGCTATCAAGTGCATTGAATATATATTTAAAGACTTCTTTATTTTTAGTTTGTAAAGCCCAATTATCAGACTTAAGAAACTTCTCACTTCCTAAAACATCTTGGTTAATATAGCTGTACTTGAACAAGTCTCTAAAACTTAATCGTACCTGCTTAGAAGAGACCTTAGTTGGAGCTTCTTTCAGTTTAATTTTACTTAAATTCAAGGAATCTAAAAGGAAGTCAGAAAAGAAGCCAGCATCAGGAAAAGCACTGTTCTGCTGGAAGCTTGGTAGATAATGCGTAACCGCATGTTCACCAATTTTTTCAAAAGAACAGGGGTAAACCTCTATTATCCGATTAGGGTCAAATAGATCACGCTTGATAGTGTATCGGTCGTCATTCAAAGTTACATCTAGCGCCGCATACCTGGCTGCTGATTCTATTTCTGGATATGATTTAAATTTCTTACCACCTAATAGGTAGTCTATTAAGTTAAGTATGCTAGATTTCCCTGTAGCTGAGTCACCATAAATAATATTCACACCAGGATTAAAGTTAATTGCATAGTTTTTGTTTCTTCCAACAACTATCAATTGATTAATTAAGATATTACTAGCCATTAAAAAGCATCCATTCTCATTATTTGTCCAAGAGCTGTATTTAACTTACTTTGAGTGATACTCAATGTGGATTGCAACCTTTTACAATTCAACTTTATTTCAGAGTAATACTCCCCCTCCAATGAATCCGCGAACTGAGAGCCACTATTAGTTAGTTTGTAAAGAAAACCGTCATTCTTTTTGTACTCTACTTCAATAATTTCTTTAGCAATAAGAATTGTTAGTAGTGATTTAAGATTCTCTCTATCAAACAGAGTATCGATGTTTGGCGAAATAGAAGCAATAGAATATATATCTTTATCACTCAGCAAAATATTGCCTTGCCCTAATATATTCATGACATTATTCAGCTTAACCGGATTACTTACCAAAAAATGGTAACTATGCAGACGTTCATTATTTAACTTCAATGTCCCGCGCTTGGTTTTACTAAGGAAACGAATAATTAAAATTATAACTCCTAGATTTAAATGCAAATCTTCATCTGGATTTAGAAATGGAAGCTTCATCATGGATGCCCCACATCTTTAATTAAGCTCTGTTTTTCAGTCCACCATATATCAAGTTTTTCATCATTAGCCATCTGATGTAGCATACCTTTTTTATGATAGACTCTGAGCGCAGGGATAAAGCTTTTCAGCAAAGCGGAGTCCTGTTCAGTGATCCTTTTATGTACTTCAGACAGTAGCTTACCCGAATTTATGTTGTCATCTGAGAGGTATTCATCATAGCAATCCTTGTAAAGTTGGCGTATATTTTCAACTAACTCTTCAAGGTGCTTTTTGTCATATTTAGAGCTAAGCAACTTTCTCATATACTCAGCATTAAAAAACAATTCCTTTGCATTGCTTCGAGACTGCTCTGCAATATCTGCAACAATCATTTTTAAAACAAAAATTTCCTCTTCATATTGCTGATGATCGGACAGCACTTGACGACCCGCATCATATAATTGGGTATGTTTATACTCATCTAGAATAAAGCTCCTCACAACTTCACAAACCATTGATAAGGCACTTTCAGGTTTCGAAATTGAATTATGATCGTGAGGAACCCCAACTATGTCTTTCTTAATCTTGTCTGTTGCTACCGCACTGTCTTTAGTGACAATTTCGTCATATGAACCATATAAATATTTAGTTGTCGGCTTTTCATCCAAATTAACCCAAGATTGATTTAAAGAAATAATGAATTTTTGGACAGGATTTAAGTTTTCTATCTGAAGGTTGCTACTTATTAATTTTCCAAAAACGGTAAGCTCCGCCCCGTGATGAGGAACGGCCAGTGATATGAATAGTTTCACTCTCGAAGAGCCATTATTAATGATATCTTTAACAACGTAGTTTTTCGTTATCAGCCCTCCCATACTGTGGGCAACAATATATATGTTGTCATATTGTTTTAAAGGAAACCTGATAGTAGTAGAGAAGTTTTCAGTTAATTCATCTATATCAAGGTTTTTTTCTTTCTTATGCGTCAACCCTCGAATCATCGCTTTTAAACGACGAAACTTTTCTTTGGTGTCAGCAAATAGGTTGAATAATGTAGAAAAATAACTATATGACGCGACATCAAAATTTGCTTTAATATCGCTATCCTCTAACAATAATGAAGCAAATGATTTTCCATTTTTATTTGTCCAAGTTTTTTCTGCATCACCTGTAAAACCATGCACAAATAAAATTAAGTTTTTGCACGACTCTTTTGACTCATGAAAGATAAAGCTCTCATCTTGCATATACAACTCCCTCTCTTAAGATCCTTTAATTTTTTTCCAATTAAACATTTAAGTCAATTAGAAAAATCATAAGGCACCTGACACCCATATTAATTTATACCACAACTACACCTGAACATTTTTCAAAGCAGAAACACACCGCTAAAAATTGCTACATTCAGTTTTATCGTCTGATTAATTGCTGAAATTTATAACTTTTTTTGGATTTCAGACATGACTGACCACATAGCTTTTACAAGCTACATTGAAGTTGGAATGTTAGGACGTCTTAAAGGTTAAGCAAGCAATTCACTGCATTGCGTCAAATTGCTTCGTCGCTTTAATTTTAAGTGCTCACAGTATTTTTTCTTGGCATCGGGACTACCTACTGACCCCTTGAACACCTTGGTAAATCTGGTAGTAAGCTTTAGCCAATTCTCAGGCTGTATATTAAGCCTTGCTAAAATTGGTTGTGAGTCGTTAATAAATCCGCGTTTATCTTCGCGCATACAACGCCCTGTTAAATCGACAAGCTCAACATAATATTTAAATTCAAAAGGTAATCCTTTTGGCATGTTTTTTCTTGGATTGCCTACAAATCGCATGAGTGACTTAGGCTGTTTACCTACTTTTGCTGTATCAATACGTTTTTTGATACTGGTGTGGTCTGACTCTTCTGGTGTCTTTGCCATTTTTGCTCTGACCGGGTTCAAATCAACATACGCTAAACACGCTGCCAACGCAGCTTCATCTAACAAGGCTTGTGATTTAAAACGACCTTCCCAAAAACGACCCGTGCAACCGTCTTCTTTATTGGCTTTACGCGCAATATCTTCGTTGAGCGTTCGCATAAACCAGCTGATATCAGCCAGACGCTTTCTATATTCGTCTATCAGCTCTGACAACAAACAACACTCTGAATTGCTCAGTGACTCACCACTGACAAACTTATGAGTCAGCCAAGTCCCTTTAAATTGTTTATGCCAACGAATAAGAATGGCTTTATCATTTAGCCGTTTTGCTTTTTTATCATCTACATATAAAACAATATGCGTATGGTTACTCATCACCGCATAAGCACATACATCTATACAAAACACCTTGGCTAGCTGCAATAACTTCTCTTCAACCCACCCTCTTCGGTGTTCATATGACTTACCTGTTACCTCATCTTCTCCACACAAAAACGCGCGCCTTACGCATCGTGATATGCAGTGATAGTACTTGGTATCTACCAAGCTAACTTGCCTCTTCCTTGCAATTGCCATTAAAAAAGCCATCCATACTTTAACATTCATTAAAGCATAGACGGCTTCTTAAGCTAACCCAAGATTAGAGTGGGTGTCAGCCTTACATGGAGACTGCTTATTGAGCTATCCCAAGATTTGAGTTGGTGCCAGCTATATAGCTAATTTGGCTTGCCTGCTAAGTATTAAGAAGCAATTAATTTGACCCCTTTGCTTTTTCTTAAGCTATGCAAGCTGTGGTTTACAGCATTACCTAGAATTTTTCGACTCTACAATTGCGTCCCTTATACGGTGGTGCTATGAATAATTGATTACTATTTAACAGGTGTTACAAAATGAAGGTTAGCGTAGTTGTTCCGGCTCATAACGAAGAAAAATATATTGGTCGATGCCTAAAATCAATCCGAACTCAATTGATACCGAGTGATCTGCAAGTCGACATCATCGTTGTTTTGAACAGATGTACTGATAAAACACAGGAAGTAGCTGAGATATACGGCGCTAAGGTAGTTAACAATGATTCAAAAAATCTGTCATCAATCAGAAATACCGGCGTTTCGCACGCAAAAACTGAATGGGTTGTCACCATAGATGCTGATAGTTGGATGTCTGATGGCGTTTTAGCTGAAATATATAGGCATGCAAAACGTTCAAACGTGTTGGGTGGAGGAATACGGATTAAACCCGAAAGACTATCTCCTGGTATTGCCGTTGGGTATAGCATGATGCTCGTCCCTGCATTTTTCCTTGGGCTATCTTTTGGCATGTATTGGTTCAAAAAATCTGATTTTGACGCAATCGGCGGATTCGATGAAAAACGCCATATTGCGGAAGACGTCGACTTTATGCGCAGACTAAAGTCCCATGGTCGTAAATCAGGCAGGCAACATACAATAATTACCTCTGAGTCTGTAATAACATCTTGCAGAAAGTTTGACGAATTTGGAGATTGGCATTTTGTTCGTATTTTCGCGAATCCATGTCAGGTTCGAAGAGCCATGCTTGGAAAAGATCGCGAGTATCTGGATAAAAACTGGTACGATGTTGATCGCTAGCGGCTTTGTAAGTTAGCTGAATATGGACTCACAAGGCAGTATTAGTGATACGACTAACTTCTGAAACAAGTTATTTTTTAGGCATAATTGATAAACCAGAAGAATCTGTGATAAATCCGCGTTTATCTGTGCTAACTTATCGCTTCCTTGCAATTACCACTAAGAAAAGCAATCCATATTTTAGCGATCATTAAAGCATAGGTAGTTTCTTAAACTAGCCCAAAATTTGGCTGGCTGTCATGTTTATTCCTCCTTTTTCTTTTTATTACATTGTTGAACTTCCACCAATCTCCCGAGAGGATCGCTTTTTAATGCTTATAGTGCCAAAAACAGCCGATATGTGACTATTTCAATCTTAAATAATCAGTCGGCCATAAGAGCTCTCCTCTAACTTAATTAAAATAACTATAAAATACTGTTAAATTTATTCTCTTTGTAACCGATATAGTAAGAACAAAATCGTGTAATAAGGATTATGACATGAAGATTGACGCAAATGCGGGGCCACGCCTGCATGCAAAAAATAATCAAGTTAGTGATGAAATAAGAGATCTCGCCCCAAGCAGTCAAGAGGGCCTCAAAGTAGATCCAACCAAACAATTTATAAATTCAGAACCGACACACCCTGCTGAGCAAATGAGAGCTAAGTCTGATAATGGAAAGCTGACAGTGATCACGTATAAGGCTAACGGCAAACTCGATCTACCTCCCAGATACGAAGAGCACCGTGAATTACTTGAACGTGTCATTATCTCCACCAGCAAGCTGTATTTGCACGAAACCCCAGCCGCAGCGAACAGAATCGCAGAAGAATATGAAAAAGTGTCTGCAGATTTATATGAACAACACCCACAACTTAAGCATAAAAGCTGGGGCTTTTCAGTTGATGAAACAGGCAAACTGGTTGCTACAGGCCACTTGAGCCAAGCAGACAAGCAACTTGTTGAAGAGGCTTTGAATAGCAATGACGAACTAGTCAGCGCCGCCAAGGACTTTAAAACCAGCTTTTTGGAAGGGCTGAAAATTGAGCGAGGCAGTGCCGGTACAAGTCAGTATTGGGGCAAATATGATGTGAACGAGGGCAACTTTGCGGAGATCATCGATTTTAAAGAGATGATCGAACAAGGTAGCAATGACGAGATCGAAAGGGAGAAAAGAGGCTATTTGCTCAACAAATGGGAGTGGACGATCAATATAGCCGACCAGTTACAAGCAAGAGCGGAACCTACTTTTGCTAAATAATTATAAGAATAAACTGTGGTACCTTACTCAATTTTGAGGCTGCCTTCTTAAACTGCTCCAAATTTGAGAGGGCGTCAGTCATATTGAATCATATTTATGCTAAGACATTATTAGTTTATGAAATTAAAAGACTTTTCTGACTCAGTTCTTCAAAAATAGTACTGGAAATAAACCTACGAATACAAATGAAACCTCTAGCAACTCTAAACTTATATCAACATGACCTGTCAAATTTAATACAGGTTAGAAGCGCTAAATATGAAACTAAATTGATATATT
Source organism: Pseudoalteromonas sp. MMG033 (assembly GCF_057197785.1). NCBI lineage: Bacteria > Pseudomonadati > Pseudomonadota > Gammaproteobacteria > Alteromonadales > Pseudoalteromonadaceae > Pseudoalteromonas > Pseudoalteromonas sp. MMG033. Next base: position 3,058,726 of record NZ_CM170070.1, on the reverse strand, counting down.
TTGGCTAGCACACGTAATAGCGACTAGATCAAAATTACCGTTCTTAAAAAGCGCAGCTTTATAAAATATAAACCTGCGCTTATATGCTTTTGCAATTAGAACAAATTGTTCACTAACCTATTATCAAGGTAGTTGAGCATATTTTACTTTAAGCTTCGCACTGGTAATCGTGGCAAAATAGCTTCGCTCATAAGGTGAAGCAGTTAAAATAATACCGTGATTATTATTTTCACCTTCCACCCATTTTTGTACTAATTGGCTTAGCTGTTCAGACTCTACGGCATAGCTATTATTAGCCATTGCAGTGGGGATCGAGCCTAAACGTTGATCCCAAGCAGGACACACATTAAAGCTTTGGCAAAAATCATCATAGCTCACCGCTTGACCATCTAGTGTACGCTTGTTTTGATTAAAAACTTCTATCGAATTAAATGGCGTCATTAGGCTGGACTCACCCACTTCGATGATCAGTTTCGCCTCCAAAACATGGCTACCTGAGATCTCTGGGCTGAAAGTTAATAATGTCTCATAGTCATAAGGAATTGAAGCACCTGACCGTAAGTAACCGCCCACTCTAGTATTATTAGAGGGTGTCACTGGTGATGTTTGCCAGTTGCTGCGCTCTAGTGCATATTGCAGTGCATCGAGAACCACCGTATACACAGGCATAAACTGCTCTTTTTTATACGCTCTGGTTTCACCCAATAAATTCAGCCTGGCGGATACTCTGCCCTTGGTAACCAGCAGTCCGACAAAGCGATATGGTCCATCCGCTTTAACAAGTGCCTTATTGCTTACATTAAACGTCACCTCATTATCACCCGCAGCTAAGTTTGCTGAAAATGTAATAAGGCCCAAATCTGTGTTATCTGCAGCAAAGGCTTTTAAAGACACTTGATAACGACCAGATTGCTTTACATACACAAGAAAGCTGACATCAATACCAGAGTAATATCCGTCAGCTAACACGGGGTCTTCGGTGATTTCAGGCATGATCTCTATATCATCTCGACATAAATCAGTATAAGAAGTCTCTGTCGATAAAGCATGATCAGGTAACAATGCAGCTAAATGAATACCCTCAGAGTCTACTTTATTCACCCAGAATTTAGTGAGCTGATATTGCGACGTTTTATTTAAATTGGCTTTAAGCTCATCCCGTGAATAACTTAAATTAATGACTGATGCACCTACTGGCAAAGACACATTTTTATTGCTGAGTAATTTGCGCTCACTGTCAGAAATATCTAGATTCACGACGTACTGACCCGCTTCCAGCACTTCTAAATTAACTTTTGCATTGATTGCTTCAACACAGCCTGTGCTGTCTAGCACTTTGTCATAGGTGATGTCATTAATATCAATAAAAGGGCTCTTCACATCAAGCATCATACCGTCTGTACGGCGAACAACTCCATTGCTGGTGTTAATATCAGCCACCACACTAACTTTATATTGACCGGGTTTACTGAGCAAAAAGTCAATACTGTAGATCCCATCCGCTTTTTGTCCGTCAGCTTCTTCCCCATTATCTTGCGCAGTCAAAACGGTGTTCAGGCCATCTGGGTCTGTTATGGTGAACTCGGGTGAAACGCCTGCGATCGGTAAGCCCTTATCTAAGATAATCACAGCTAAAGGTGCCACCTCGTCTACCAAGTACTCGGTGCGCGCAATGGCCATCCCAACTTGCAGGTTAGATCGCATAAATACCGTACTCATCACCACCGTATCATAGGTCGCGGTAGGAAAACGAACCACGGCTTGCCATTGGCCTGATTGCGGTTGCAGCTGCTCAGGGAGCAAGAAAATACCGCCGGGTAATGGATTCTCTGCATCTAGTTCCGCGCCTGCGATAAACTGCATTTTAGGATCATTGGCATCAACAACCAGGTTACCCTGTGGATCAAACAGTTGAACACTGGCTCCCTCTACAGGCACAACTAACTCGACCCGAAAACTCTGTGCGCCTTGTACGTCAAATTGCAATGTCGCGCTTTCATCTCCTGTTTTAATCGCCACTGACGGGGTAGTCGGCGAGTTTGCGACAATTTGTCCTTGAATACTTGCCCAAGCGGACGATGCCAAAAACATCACCACCAGCATTAAACCTTTAGCAACTATGTTATCTATCCAGTATTTAAACGTTTTAAATCTCTTTATCATCTTTCAAATCCTTTTATTTAAGATGTATTGTGTTGTTAACTATGCGAGTAATGTTTTGTGCATTTTTTAACGTTGAATGATTCGCCATTACATTGCCTATCGCTTGGCCATAGTTGGGGTTTGCACTGTTTAACGTCACAACAATATCATTGTTTTGCGGTTGAATAGATGAGGTCGCAGCATATTTCAAAATAGTGATGGTACGGCTCCGTTTCTTTGGCCGCGCAGGCAGTCTTTTAGTGACAATTTCTACTGTATGTGCAGAAGAAAAGTCTCTTAACACTCGCCATGCGCGCTCAGCACCATAGTGCGCTATACCGGGGAACAGCCCTGCGGACTCATTGGTAGTCAGATCGTTATCGCCATTTAAATCTGCATCAGCGCCAATGGTAAAGGTTTTACTGATATTACCACGCACCCCAGAGGCAATTGCTTGCAATGCTCGTTGGGTGGTTAAATCTCCAAGGCCCGGGTTTTGAGGTCCCTGTCCAAACGTCCACGTATTGACATATTTCGCGGCGTAACCGTTCGGATCATCGCCAATGTTTTGATACCGGTTAGCCGATGTTTTTTGAATGATGGATAGATCCGCAGCCACAGATCCCAAATGCGGAGTCGATAGTGTCGACAAACTTAAAATATCGAACGGAGGGGCGAGTGCTTGTAAAGCTTGACTATCCAAACCTCCTTTACTGTGCGCAATAATATGTACTTTATCGGCTTTAAGCGGCTCCAAAAAGTCGCGAATGTGGCCTTGTAACAATGCAGCATTACCCGCACTTGTCCCATTAGCAACTAAGCTAAATCTATCGTATAAAATACCTTGCTCGTCTAAATACGCCAGAACACCTGTTGCAGCATCTTCATCCCAAGTGGATGAGTCTGCGCTGATCCCGTGGGCAAGTACATACGGTGCTGCTACCTCAAATTCAATTGCCACCCAATCAACCGACATACACCAGTTGTCACCGGCATTAGCAATATCTATATCTATTTTTATTTCGTTGATTTGGCCAAATTTAATCTCTTCTATAGGGATAGAGATGACATCATCAGTCCATTGACTGTCCTGCCCAATTAAGGTTTTTTTAAAACGACCATTAAAATATAAGTCATCAACCTCAGGATTAACTCCAGGTATATTGGCACTACTGTCGATATCATACACAGGTAAGCTCAAGGTTGCCGTTGCCCCCAACATGCCATTGCCAACCAATTTACCTGGGTCTAATAAATAACCTTGGTTGTCTAGTACTGCACTGTTCACAACCTGAGGGACTTCGAGCTGAATAACAAGCGGACCACCACTGCTAAACGTGCACCCAGTGTCTAGGCCTTGACCTTGGTCAACGACATACACACCCAGCTTTTCTTCTGGAGGCGCGATTGGTGAAGAAGAGGTACTGACCGATAATACGTGGGGTAACTCACTATCTAGCTTATCCAATTGGTGTTGCTGTGCATCGGAGTGTCCTTCACCGCCCACAGAAGTAAAACTCACCCCAGCCAAAGCAAGGGCAAACAATCCATGTTTGGAGGCACTTTTTAAAAAATGCCCCGCCGTGTCTTTAAATTCCATATACGCATCCTTTTTTCCATATTTTACGTGTGCTTGTCTTTGCTGTAATTAACCAAATAGCGAGGTGATTTACTTCACGGCCTCTTACCAATAAATTCATAATTAGAAAGTTATATTCAACAGACTGAGCACGTAATGTTCCATCACTACTGTGATCAATTCAGTCATGCAAGCCGCGACATGCTCACACACCCAAACGAGGAACTCAAGTAAGCGGCACTACCCTGTTAGCTGAATAAACACCGTATCTATCGAGCTGAATTGGCACTTGCTATACCTAATAGATAAAAGTCTTATTTATCTTATAAATTGATTTATAAAAGAAAAGTACACATGGTCATGCCAATGGAGGCCCCACTTTACTTGCTCTTGTTAATTGCAAAGCTCTGGCTTAAAAATGAAACGTATAAGACTAAAGTTTGATGAAAAAGCGCTCATATTGAAAAGGTGAAAATATGTGGTGTAATTTCAAGCTATCTCAACACCCTTGCGGATCAACACGTGGATTTACTAAGCCTGATTTATCGGTCAATTCAGTCTGCTGCCAACGGCGGTTTAAAATGACAGCGTACTAAGTTAGAGATTCGTACCATTTAAGGTAGAACATACAGAATAACAGTTCCAATGAGATAATAAGCTGACAAGTATTAGGCCGCCCGTCACTCCTTAAATATGACTATAAGATATTAATTTGTGCGCTTATCAAGCGTCAAAGTTAAAACATCATTATTTTAATAACTAAAATAAATTTAAACCTTTTGTGATTGTGATGCGTCAAACTAATCATTAATAAGAATAAAAGGAATAACGCCTCAATGATGAAAGTTTTAAAAATAATGTGCGCGCTTACCGTCGCTTCATGTATCAGTATTTTTTCGGCAAATTCCCTAGCAAGCAGTAATACTACACACGCTCTACAACATACCATTTCGCCAAAGCAAGCCAGTGAAGATTTTGACCAATGGTTCAATTGGTTGCACCAAACTCATCCCGATTTATCTCACAGTGTGCAGGATGTAGATAAGTTCTACGACACCGTAACGCGAATAAAAACCGAGTTAGATACGCCGATGACTGCAATGGCATTTTGGCAAAAAATAGCGCCGCTTAATTCAATGCTAGCTGATGGGCATTTAAAAGTAGGCCATGGCTCATCTTCTCAGTGGAGAGAGTGGATAGCCCAAGGTGTAAAACTATTCCCTTTCGAAGTGAACATTAAAGATGATGGTCTCTACATAGCCCGCGATCTAGGCAAGCAAAGTAGCCAGTATCGAGGCGCAAAAATACAATCTATTAATGGCACAGACGCAGAAACACTGTTAAAGCAATTACTTGTAAATACTCATGGAGATACACTCGCATTTCGCAAAGATGTATTACAAAGCCAGTTTAACCGTTTGTTTTATATGACCTTTGGTCCACAAACATCATTTAAAATCGAGTATCAGCAGAACAATAAAACAAAACATGTGACGCTCGATGCAAAAGCTGCCATCCCAACCGCGCTGGCCAAATCGTCGTTCTCAGATGAATTTAATGTTTCTTACCACAATAAAACAGCGGTTCTCCAGGTAAACACGTTTGCTTGGGATGACTTCAAACAATTTTTAAACTACATGGACTCAGTATTTACGGAGATAAAAGAGAGAAAAATTAATCATTTAATTATTGATATTAGCCGCAATGGCGGTGGTAATGATGATATGTGGATGGCGGGTATTATGCGCTACATCGCGGATAAGCCGTATCGTCACTTTTCTACTTACCGTTCAAAAGTGCTACTAAAATACAGAGATCCAGGCCAACTCGTTGGTGCGATTGAGCAAGGCGAAAACACCCGTTTAATCGAGCCGGAAACGCACCTAACTAATTTCTATCGTGGCAAAACATCACTTCTGATTGGTACGGGCACTTATTCGTCGTCTATTGTGTTTGCCAATACAGTGCAAGATCACCAGTTTGCTCAGCTAATTGGTCAACCAACTGGTGGCCGAAGCACACAAAGTGGCGGTATTCAATTTATGCATTTAACTCACAGTCAGCTTCAGATGATCTCGCCACGATTTATTCTCACTCGCCCAAGCGGTAATCAACAAATGACACCTGTTCAGCCGGAGCTGTCTATTGAGCAGCTTGCGCTGCCAGAGCAAGTAAAGGCGATGCTTTAACATCGCCTCTAAGCAAACGTCATGTGCCACAACATGGCGCTTGCTTTCATATTATCGCACCGCCCTATTCAAGGTATTTGAATGTAACCAAGCCACTGTTTCAGCCACGTGTATGGATACACGACATCCAACTAAAACTCTTCACACGCATTCTTAGCAGCCTCAAAATTGAATTGATGACAGCTATAATTTCCTGAGCATTTAGATGTAAAACCTCGAAGTTAATCCGTTTAAAATCGTATGAAAAGCCAGCTTAGTCTGGTTTTTAATTTTTCGATAGTACCTGCTCGGACATGGCTAAAGTATGAATTGAGCGGATGCAGTGTATTTGCAATTTACCAGCACTGTCGGACTTACATTAACTGTGCCATTGTAAATGCTAGAACAGTCACTTGTTACGACCCTAACACTTTTAATCCCAAATTACTTGTGCGTAATTGACAGCGCATTCTGATACCTTTTATACCCAGTTTGATAATAATCAAATCAACAAAAAGAATAGAAGGAAACGCAAATGCAGAAGGCAAAAAATAGTTTGGTGAGTGATGTTGTTCACTCTGATCATCAGACAGTGTACGGGCTGATACACTGTCAATCAAAACAGATGCCTCATCGTACCGCAATAATAGATGGGATAGAGGAGATCAGTTATGAAAAGCTGATGCTTGCAGCTTGGACAATTGCAGCTGAAATTGAAGCACAGAATATTCCCAGAGGCTCGCTGATAGCTGTGTGTATGGCAAGAAAGTGGCAACTGATCGCGGCGATGATTGGCATACACAAAGCAGGTTGTGCTTATATACCTCTTGACCCGAACTACCCAACAAGTCGTGTGGAGTACATGCTATCTCATTCCGGGGCTCAGGCTGCGATTGTTGATAGTGATGACACAGCGGCGTTGTGTGCAAAAGTCGAAACGCGTATTCGTTTAGATACTCTCGACTTATCTCAACAGTGCATAGAACCAAAAACAGATATTAACCGCGATGATTTGGCGTATGTGATCTATACCTCTGGTTCAACAGGCAATCCTAAAGGTGTTGCTGTTGAACATCACAGCTTGGTCGCAATGAGTAAAGCGCTTAGTTGTGTATTTGGTTCAACAGAATTGCAAGGTGTGCTCGCTGCTGCGTCAGTGTGTTTTGATACATCAGTGATGGAAACGTTGGGCACATTATCACTGGGTGGAACCATTTTACTGGCTGAAAATGCGCTCGGATTGATGACTTTACCACATGCAAATCGAGTTAAAGCCTGCGTCATGGTACCCTCATCAATGCATACCATACTCAACTCAGGAGCTTTGCCTGAGAATATCGAATGTCTTGTTTTTGGGGGTGAAACGCTCAAGCTCTCATTAGTTAATAAAGTGCATGCGCTTACTCCTAGACCTCGTGTAGTTAATGCCTATGGCCCGACAGAAGACACTGTATTTTCAACACTTAAAGACATTGATGTGGGAGCGCAAACCATCACTATCGGAAAGCCTGTCGAAAATTCAATTGCCTATATTCTAGATGACGCCCTCAAGCCTGTAAGTCAGGGCATGGCTGGAGAGCTTTTTTTGGGTGGCGATAAGTTAGCCAGAGGCTATTTAAATGATGATCAGCAGACGCTTGAAAGATTTGTAGAGCTTAACATCGATCATCTAACACCTAAACAAAGGTTATACAGAACAGGTGATTTGTGCCGCTGGACCGACACCGGAGAAATAGAGTTTTTAGGGCGAATAGATCAACAGGTTAAGATCAGAGGATTTAGGATCGAACTGGGTGAAATTGAGTCGGCTTTAGAATCGATACCATTTATACATGCAGCCGCGGTGAGTGCGCTAGAAAGTGATACTGGGCAACAGTTACTTGTGGCGTATATTGTAGAAAAGCCTGAAGCACCAGATCATGAGGCGTTAAAGTCATTGCTGCTAGCGCGGTTACCAAAATACATGGTACCACACTTGTTTATGTCTCTAGACTGCTTACCACTTTTACCAAATGATAAGTTAGATCGCAGCAAGCTGCCCAGCTTGGCGCAAGTCCGATCGGCAAATCTAACCCAACCTCTGGCTAAGAATGAGCGCGAAATACAAAGCCAGAGTGCTGAAATGATGGCACGCATTCAACAAGTTGTTGCAACGCTTTTAGGTATTAAAGATGGCCTGCTTATCGATGATAATGCAAGCTTTGAAAGCCTTGGCGTGGACTCATTGAATTTGCTGGAACTTGCAAGCAGGCTAAACAAAGCATTTGGCACATCTTTAACCCCTGCATTGATATTAACGTTTCCAACAACCGCTTTGCTGGCTAGCCACTTATTGGCTGAACAAGCCAACTCTCCCAAAGAAAAAATGCCACATACCAGCGAAACTCTGAGCCAGTTTCAAATGCTATTGCAGTCTAGTCATCCAACATTTGGCTGTGCAAGCGCACAAGCTTGGAGCATAGACGATAAAAGTCTATTTGTTGAGGCAATATTGAGTATGGTAAATCGCTTAGGGATCAATCCATACGGAAAAATTTTGCGTACAGGGAGCGCGTCCAAAGGTCTCATTGGAGATAGTTATAACGATGAGCAACGTGAATCAATAATTTGGTCTACGAACTTGTACTTTGGACTTAACCGTGACCCTCAGGTCATTGAACATGCGACTGATGCACTGCACAATTACGGCACGGGGATGGGGATCTCAGCCGCCGCTACAGGGATGACGGATCAACACGTTGAATTTGAGAAAGAGTTTGCAAAATTGGTTGGTAAAGACAGTGCCTGTCTTTTTCCGACCGGATATACGGCAAACCTGGGTGCCATATCTGGTATATTGAGTGCTAATGACATCGTGGTTATTGATCAGCTTTGTCACGCCTCAATTGTTGACGGAGCAAGACTCAGCGGGGCCACTATTCGCACTTTTAAACACAATGATAAAGACGATTTAGCAAATGTACTAGCGCAAGAACAGTCGGCATATCGTACAACATTAGTGGTATTAGAAAGCGTATATAGTATGGGTGAGGGAACCGCCCCTGTTGCAGATATCGTAAAAACGGCTAAGCAATATGATGCATTGGTATTGGTAGATGAAGCTCATTCTTTTGGCTTTTATGGCGACAAAGGAGCCGGTGTATGTGCAGAGCAAGGTGTTAGCGACCAAGTTGATTTTATCATGACGACTTTAAGTAAAGCGATGGGGAGCATTGGCGGTGTGATTGCTGCCAGTGAACAGCACGTCAATTTACTAAAGTCGGCATCGAGAGCTTATATTTTCCAAGCATCTATTAGTCCAGCGGATATCGCTGCGGCACTGGCGTCTTTGCGCATCTTGCAAAGCGATGATTCAATGCGGGCCCAGCTGTGGGATAGAACGCGTTATATGCGCCAAAAGCTATTGCAAGCAGGTTTTGACTTGGGCACTGGTGATGGACCGATAATAACCCCGCATTTTGGAGACAAAGACAAGTTATATGCGATTGTCCGGAGCTTATATCAACGCGGAGTGCAGACCTTAGCTGTGACTTACCCAATTGTTGAAAAAGGGCGTGGACGGCTACGCTTTATATGTTCAGCATCCCATACCTACGAAGACATTGATTATACGGTTAATGCATTAATTGAATCCGAAAAAGAAGTAAATAACCAATTAAGCCAAGCTTCACAACAAAAAATGAGTGATTTGTGTGCTGTTCTAGACACCGAATTACCAAGTTTGAAAAGCTGGCGAGAAGGGTTTGTCCGTTATCTCAATGGTTATTTACCTAGTGAAACAAAGCCACAGCCAGACCTTGCTATATCTATCTACCTCAAACCCACTAATACCGCTGTCACTTTGGTCGTTAAAGATGGCCAAGCGTATACTCAGTGCGAACAGGTAAGTGGCATAGCTGATTGTGAATTGCATATGACCAGTAGCGAAGCTTTAAAAGCCTTATTATCTGGTAATGTACAAGCGTTACTTGAAGCTATCTGTGATGCTGGTTGCATATTAAAAGGGCAAACAGAGGTGCTTGTATGGTTTGTCGCAAGGTTAATTGAGCGAAGTGTCAGCCGAGCTCAAAAAGGCGCTCTAGAGGATACATACGTAGATATATAGGTAAACTTGGACTGCCAGTGGGCTTATCAAACGAGTGAAAATAATTGAGCGCCAAGTGCGCTTAATTACTTTTTAAAAAGTAATTTATTTCCGTGCTTTATAGATCTTGTAGTTGGTTAAATTGGCCATGTTGTGATTGCCGACATGTTTGATACGAACCACTAATGCAGTGTACTCGAATGTTGATATGGATTACCACCAGCAGCTATTGCAACGAACAGTGAATAAAAACATACATAGACACGCCATTTATGCCGCTCATATTTACCCACTACCGGAACAACTTAACCGCTAACCCTTCTATAAAGACCGTTTAAGAAAGTGACTCGGTGTAACAATTGCCTTATGCACAATAGTTGGGCATAGTCTGTGCAGGTTACAAAGTTATAATGGACGCACTCACCTTTCAGGACAAAGGCCCACATAAATAAAAATTATGTGTCATTTCTTTGTGTCATTTTATTAATTTAGGATATGTATTAGGGTTCTAATTATGCTTAAGATGCCACACACTTTACTTTCTATTTTTGCTCTTTCTACAACAACAGTTTCAACCTTTAGCAATGCAAATAGTTGTGAGGGCGAACTATTTTCAATTAACTCTGGTCGCGGAGCACCAGGCGTATTATTTAGCTTGCAAGAGCAAGACAAAACCGCCAAAGCATTGTCTATGGCTGAGTTTAGCTCAGCGGCGATGGCTTATGACTCAACGCTTAAACGTATGTACTATACCTCTTCACCAATGCCATTTGAATATAAAGTGGATTTAAGCGAGCTAGATGCGCCCGCTGAGGTGCTTGCGCAGATCCCTGTTCAGGGTGACCGCTTTAAGTACAATCGCTTAGCGTACTACGATTTTGAAACCAAAACACATCACAGAGTGGACGGTATTACCAAGTCTTTGATTGGTATGACATATGATGCGCAAAACGACCAACTGTTAGCCAATAGTTACACCAAGCTATACAGCATTGACAAGTCAAACGGCAATACAACAACCCTAATGCACTTTGACGGAGTTGAAGGTGAGTATCGCGGTGACCTTGTGATTAAAAATGAAGAACTATATTTGGTCACTTCAAGTGCTGTGTACTTGATTGATCGTAGCGATCCGCAAAACTACAGTATGAGCAAGCTGTCTGACCATAATTTAATTGCTGTAACAGGCGCGACCCTTGCGCAAAATGGCGACATGCTCATTAGCCGTACCGTCATAAATGATCATGGCCATCAAAATCAATCTGAGCTTTATAAGCTCAACCCAAACACGGGGGGTACGTGTTTAGTGGCGACTTTACCATTGCGTATCAACGATTTGGCGACCAATACCGACAGCTCAGTTGCTTGCTATACCCAAGACCCGTGCGCGTTAGACAATAAAATTACTTTGCTTTCTAACACCATTGTGAACGACTTGGATCACACGTGGCGCACCTATGGCCTTGGCAGTACAAACTTTTATGCGCCCGCTGTATTCACTTCAGCGCCTACCTTTAATGGTGGCCATGGTGGTGTAAACCGCTTACAAAATGTGTCTCCAACTTCATTCGAAGTGGCATTTAAAGAATGGAATTATCTAGATCAAGTGCATCCTAATAAAGAGTCATTTGACTATATGGCACTGGAACAAGGCCGCTATACGATGGCCGATGGCACCGTATTAGAAGTAGGCAGTTTTGAGTTAAATGGCACTAAAAACTTTAACAGCATTAGCTTTGAACAAGCGTTTTCTGCTAACCCCTATGTATTTTTACAAGTGCAAACCTATGAAGGTGGCCACACTATTGCAACGCGTGTAAAAGACATTTCAACAACTGGCTTTAAAGCAGCATTCTTTGAGCAAGATACACTAAATGAAGGCCATACCACCGAAGTGGTATCTTACATTGCGATTGTTCCAAGCACGGGCTCTGCCGGTACACTCGACACCCAAGCCGGCGCAAAAGGTTACAGTTTATTCAGTGCCGATATTGATCATAATGGTGGCCAAATTGGCGAGCACTTTTACGTGTTAGCTGAAGAAACCTCTAAAGATGCAGAAACGGCACATACACTTGAAACCTTACACGTGCTCGATGTTGCAGGTGTAAGCCTAGTTCAGCAAGTGAGCAGTAATGGTGGCGATAACTTAAGTATTCGCCGTATTCAGCAGTAAATATCTTATCTTAAGCAATAAAAAAAGCCTGTACAGCTATGCACTGTACAGGCTTTTTATTTTCCGCTCATCGTTTGCATTATTATGCGTCCTGAATTGCCTTTCAGATCACAATGCTAAACGAGGTGCCCTGCCCTATTGGCGATTGTTTTTAATGGCTTACATGATGCAATCAGTACGTGATTTATTTGCGCACTTTAAACTTAACAGGAATTATCGATGTCGCTACGGAACGCGGCAATAAAATGAGCATACGATGGCAAGACTGGCAAATGTTTGCCTGTTTGGTCTGAGCTTATACGCACCTACATGGCTGCTGGAACGATAAAACCCGAGTGGCCCGAAATTTGCTACTTTTCTCTGTTCGTTTTATCTGCTTTTGGTTGAGAGGAACAACTTCGCAGTCAAAACACGCTAGACAGAATCTCAAAAGGAGCTGAATTATGCAAATTTCCCATTACGCAGGTGCGAGAGAACCCTATTACAATCGCACTCAGTCTATTAAACATGATCAATCAGTCAAAGAGTCGAGTACGCCATCGGATGAGGCGTCTTTTTCTACTCGCCTTGAAGGCAAAGCAAATTTGACTTACCTAATTAAGCCGGAGCACGTCAAAGTAGCCGATAAAGATCAGTTCGCTATGTTAAATCAAGACATGAGCCCGCTGTCTTCCAAACATACAGACTTGGCCGACTATTATAAACAACAAGGTGAGCAGCAGGATGTTGTTGGCATGATCAAGGTTGATGGTCAGGTCATGGCCTACTTGCGCGGAGATGGCTCTTACGCAGGTCGAAGTGGGGTACAGGATTTGTTCCGTCAGGCTGGCGGTGATATAGAGAAATTGAAGTCGTTGGTTGAACAGCATTACCCTGGAAGTGGTGAAGTCGAGTTTTTTGAACAAGGCGAAGGGCCAACAAACGCAGAGGTCTTTGAACTGTTTAATGGCAGCTCATACCAAGACTACGCTCAAAAGCAGGTCGCCATTCATAAGGAAACTGAGTTCAACGAAATGTTGGCACAAGATCAAGCATATCGAAGAAAGCTGATGTTCGATCAAACACCTCAAACATCCGTATTTCGTGTCAGTGGTCAAGTGGTCGGTAGTATGGATGATCAGGGGTTTGCTGATGTGGGTCAAGCGTTGACAGCCATGGCTGATCAGCGAGGCATTCAACGAGAACAACTCAAATCTCTGTTTACATTAGACTTTGATAGATCACCAGAAGACTTTAAAGCGATGCTCAATGACGTGTTTGGTGATGATGTGCAACTGGAAACCTTCAGCTCACAGCAAGCCCCAAGCCGCGCTGAAGTCCGAAGCATGGGTATATAAAAACCATTAAAAGTGTTGCGAGGGCTGCCAAATCAATACAAGCCCAGTAGACGTGAAGCCTCGAACGTTGACCCGCTTAAATCATATAAAAAGCCAGCCTCGTCTGGTTTTTTATTTTTCGATAGCGCCTGCTTGGCCATAGCTGAAGTCTAAATTAAGGCTAAGCATTAAACTTGGCACTTAAATCAACGACTCTGATCCTATGATTACTTTTGATCCCCCTGCCCTATAAATTAACTTTTTAATTACAACACCACTCTCTTCGGATACTATCGGTGCCGGATATTCCCTCCTATTGGATGGCAGGATATTTTATTGAAAGGTTAATTTAATACATAGATCAAAAGGAAAGTTGCAAATGATTTTAGCTAGGTTTCTAACTATGCTCTTTGCTGTTTTCACTTGCATTTCATATGCAAGTGAAAGTAGTAGCGATACATTTACGTCCCAAACGCTGGGTAATTTAATTCAACATGGTGACTTTGAAAATGAAAACTTATTTAAGTTTCCATCTAATAGCAGCAGCATTGCCTATTTAACAGATCAATCTCCGATCAGCGGAAAGCGAAGTGTAGAAGTTAATTTTACGGACTTTGATACCTATAGTCCTTACTTTCACAGGTATGTTTTCCCTGAAAATACTCAACTTTCAAGCTTACACTTCAGTGGCTTAATAAAAATGGTGTCAGGATTTAATACAGAGTCCATTATTGCCGAAGCGCATTTGACTTATCATAGCGATGGGATATACCCGTATACTTATGAGCGAGTAACACTCTCACCAGGTCATAACTCAAACACATCATTCAAAGTTAATCTCCCATTGGATGAAACCCGAAAGATAAAGCATGTGTATTTAAAGTTTATGCACAATCGAAATCAGCAAGATCTGACCGTATTGCTTGATGATTTGGCGCTTCATGTTATTCCAAAAGGGACTAATAACCTGATCCCGCATGGCGATTTTGAAAGAGAAAACTTATTCAAATTCCCTTCAAATAGTAATAGCACCGCGGGTATAACAAGACAGTCTCCTATCGTCGGCGAACAAAGCGCAGAAGTGCACTTTACTGACCCTAACGTATATAGCCCTTACCACCACACGTATACTTTCCCAGAAAACACGCAGCTTTCTAGTTTACACTTTAGCGGGCTATTACAAATTACTGCTGGCTTTGACACTGAATCAGTCGTTGCTGAGGCACATGTCACCTATCATAGGGACGGCAAGTACCCTTATACTTATGAACGAGTGACACTCTCTGGCAATGCAGTCACGCCTTTTCATGTGAACTTACCCTTAGATGAAACCAGAAAGATAAAGTTGGTACATTTAAAGTTTATGCATTATCAAAACAGCCAAGACATGTCTGTACTTCTTGACGACCTTGCCCTTCACGTCGTTCACACAGAGCGTCCTAATTTAATTCCTCACGGCGATTTCGAGCACGAAAATTTATTTATATTTCCATCAAATAGTAGCGGCGTTGCCCACTTAACAAATCAATCTCCAATTCGTGGAGAGCAAAGTGTCCAAGTCCAATTTACCAATTTTAGTGTATACAGCCCTTACTACCATACTTATGTATTTCCTGAAAATACCCATTTGAAGAGTTTAAATTTTAGTGGGCTGTTGCAAATGTTGACCGGTTTTGACACTGAATCTGTAATTGCAGAAGCACATGTCACTTATCAACGTGACGGTCAGTATCCCTACACTTATTCGCGAGTAACTTTATCGGGTAACGGTAATTCCGTGACACCGTTTGATGTCCATTTACCATTAGACGAGGCCAGAGCGATCAAGTTGGTGAATTTAAAGTTTATTTATAATAAAAATCAGCAAGATACGACCGTTCTACTGGATGATTTAGCTTTGAAAGTAGAAACTAAATAACACATTGATATGCAATATTTTTAGTGTTCTATTATACAGGCAGCCATCGCTGCCTTTTCATCTTAATGTGAATAAAACCTATATTCCAAAATACATCTAAGACATCAACTAACATCGCATTTATAATAAAAAAAGCATTAACCAACCTTTAATCACCCCAACACTAGTTAAATATTATTTTCTATAACAACCCTAGATTCCTGTATTAAAAAACAGACACCTTATTTAATTAACATTTAAAAAATTAATTTTTTATAATGAAAACCATTGTTAATTATTTTAATTTATCGTAACTTAAATACTAGATTAACAACGTAAAGGAAATAGATATGAAATTAAATCTAAACAAAAAGAACTTAAAATCCCTTTCTTCTGACAGTAATGCATTTCCTGCAGATCTAACACCTCGCGTCGGTGGTGGCAGAGGTAAACCGGTAGATTCTAAATATACTTGCTATATAGACTACACAGACGGAGACGTTTGCAACACAGTCACTATTCCAATTTTTACAGGATATAAAGTGTGTATAGTAACAGAGCAGTAAATCAAGCAATGAGCTCACTTTAAAATAAAGTGGGCTTTTTTCAAAAGTAAGAAGTCATCTGAGGCCATTGCAGATAGACTGATTCATATATTTATCTATAAGTTGTTATAGGATATAGTTTTACTCAGTGTCAGGGATAATTATTCGTCATGCTATATTAATTTATAATACCAGAGAAGCGTAAGCCGCATCATTGATATGGTACGATGTACTTATGCTACCCTATGTCATGTATTCATTTGACGGAGCAGAACTTCTCATTTCAAGCAACGAGTTAAGCTCGCCCGAGAACAGGGCTGGCAGATGATGCTTCGGTCTAGTATTTATTTACTAAAGATCCACAAATTCGCGGTTAAATGCTAAAAAATCATCAAATGAGCGAGTATTAAGGTGTTTAAGATAGTAATCTCTGTGCTGCGCTATTTCAGACGCTGATTGCGATAGCATCTGCATGACACAATCATTTCCTGCCTCTAATACTGAGCCTGCCAAAATAGCGTCAATATGTTGTTGTGCCTGAGCTTCCGGTTGCAAAACAGCGGCAATATATAATTGATTGTACAAGTTCAACGCAGGAGTGAATTCATAAGGACAGGATTCACGATATACGTGGCCAACCGCCAGATCAGGGATCAACGCACATCGTCCCCCAGCCATAAACGCCTTGGCACTCAAAAACTGCTCATCACCTCCCCACTCCAGCAGTCCAACTAGACCGCCAATTTCTTCATAAAATGTTCTGCAAAAACAATAGAACGCACCATAAATACACGGAATAGTAAGATCTGATGTTGGTTCCAGTAACCAATTTATGTGCTGGAAATCCTTCGGCTCTTTAACTGGAATATAAACGCCACACCCCAGTGGTGCTGCTTCAACCTTTTCCCAGTCAGTATTAAGATGTAACGACTTACTACAAAATAGTGTTCTGGGCTCACTTTGGATCAGGTGTGCAACCTGGCTGTCCCAGCCAGAATCATAAAACTGCATGTGTGCATCTAGTAATACAATATTGTCGTATGAGGCAATTTTAATACCTAATTCACGACAAGCCGCTACACCGATCCTGAAAGAGTTACGTATATATTCAGCTTCAAATGTCTTTGCATGCTTTTCATAATCATAACCATCATCACTGGCATCATTTATCAGTATGATTTCTATGTCGTTCGTAATAGTTGCTTTGATGCTTTCTAGCGTCTTCTTGACATTATCGCCTTCATTCAAAAATGGGATAACCACACTAATACACACTGGCAAACCTCACAATTAGTAAACTAATTGACTCAATGTACCTGTAGTGGTACGTTAAATCAAGATTTACAAAAAACAAACAAAGGAGTGACAAATGAAACCATACTTAAACAAAAAGAACATTAAGAAGTTATCAAGTGACAACAAAGATATGTTGCAGGCTGTAACACCTCAGGTTGCCGGTGGAATACGTTCATTACCGCCAACAAACCCAATGCAGGACTGCCCTATGACAAAAGACAAAACACGTTGTGTTGAGTGCTTACCTACAGGTCCAGTGACATGCCCTTGCCCACCTGTGGGCTAAACAGCCTATAGGAGCATTGGCTCGAACCTTTTAATTCACGCAGCTCTGAGTATTCACTTCGCATACACCACAACTGAGCTGCGTTATATTATGAGGTAACTAGCGGCGGTTACCACTGAACAGACAAATCAAAAACTCTGTGACTTGTTAAGAACATAGGCGCAAGTATAGTTACTCCATTTATGCCATCCACTATAAGACACAATCTGATAAAGGGCCGTTAGCTACTTTAGGTCAGGTGCGCAGCCAGCCTGTCCCAGCCAAAATCTTTTGCAACTCATTACAACCCACAATTTAAAAACCAATCTCTAACATAAAAACAAAGAAAAGCTCAATAATCACACGTTAGCTATCAAAATAAGTTCTATCTACTCAATAAATATAAATAATTGACATTTTGTAAACAAACATTACTATGCTCCCATTATTTACACAATTCAAATTTACAAAACTCAACATTAAAAATCAGCAATTTGGAAAGCTGAAATAAGTGAAAAAATAATGAAACTAAAAAATATACTCTTGGCGCTTTGCGCTACCGGGATGGTCGCATCGTGTGGAGGTGGCAGCAGTTCATCTCAAGACTCACCAACAAGTACACTTGCTAATACGCAGCCAACAAGTACACTTGCTAATACGCAGCCAACAAGTACTACAGCCAATTCGAACACTCAGACAGATTCCGCGAATAACAGCCAAACTGATAATATTGATAACAGCGGAAGCGCCTCAGAAGACGCAACATTAGTCGCTCCTAAAGAAGTCGTTTCAGAGCACTTAAAATATTGTATAGAAAGAACAGCCAAAGAATCCGGCTGGAAGACGCTAGAAGACATTGAGGTTTTGAATTGTGACTTTGATAATAAATCAACCATTGTGAATAATATCAGTGGTTTGGATAAGTTACCTAATTTAAAAGAGCTCCAAATAACGGGGGGCTATTGGGACTATGATACCGAGCAACTCTCTGATTTATCGCCACTCTCTACTTTGAAATATCTAGAAGTTCTGCATATTGACTTTGGTAACGATATTCAATCGATTGAACCTTTAAGAGGCATGGAGTCACTTAAAAGTTTACATATCTGGCCAATGCTTTTTGAAGACTTAGACCCTATCTCTACACTCACAAATTTAGAGTCGCTTAGCATACAAGGCGCGCCCAGCTCAGGTGCAGAAGGCGGTAAAATATACCAAAGAAAAGTAACTGATTTTTCTGCACTAGAGAGTCTTCATAAGCTACAGCACTTGAATTTATCTAGACTAGATTTCGCCTTTGTGGATTACATCGGTAAACTTTCTTTCCTTGAAAATATGCCCAGCCTTAAATCTCTTTATTTGACTGGCACACCAATCAGTGATTTTAATGGTATACAACACTTAACCGAGCTGGAAAAGCTCTCCCTCACTTCAAGGTTTATAAACGACGACCCTCTGATAAAAGCAGAACTTGAAGCCAGTTACCAACATTTATATTCATTATCTAAATTAAAGTCTTTTCGCTGGGACCGCGTGCAGGAAAGCCCACTCGATGTACTAAAGACATTTAAACAGCTTGAGTATTTAAACTTACGAAATTTTACCATTTCCGAAAATGATAATAGAGCTGAGATTATCGGTTCACTGAGCACCCTGAAAGAGCTGCGCCTTGTATTAGTTAATAACTTTCCGCTTTCAAAGTTACAACAACTTGAAAACTTAGAGAGGCTAAATTTCTCTTCTGGTTCTTTTGACCCAACTCACTTTAACTTCCCAGTTGCTCTTTCTAATTTAAATCATATTGTCCTACAGCGAGTTTCAAGCTCTACAGATACACCATTAACCTATGGAGCATTTGCACCCTTACCTAACTTACAACTAATATCCATCGAAAATTCTGACTTAGAGAACATCGCACTTATTAATCAAGCCGCTAATCTTAATTGGGTTAGTTTATCAATTAATGAGTCTGAAGATTTATCCTTCTTTTCAACAATGGATAAAGTAGAAAATCTAGCACTCACTTCAAATGGTGCACTAAACATTGACCCCTTATTACAAATGAAAAGCTTAACAAACCTATTTTTATACCAACATGATATGTCTGATTTATCTCAGTGCGACAGTATCGCTAAGTTCAAGGAATTAAGACCTAATGTACAACTGAGTATAAATTATCTATGTAGCTCATAAAATTAAGTAATGGCTTTGATTGTGGCTAAGACAGGTTATCGCTACTAAATCACCATTACCTTTTTATTTAATCAGAAAACAACCTACTCTACCCCCTTAAAAGTGGGTAATTAACCCTATAACTAATTAAATTCACTATACTCAACGTTGGTATTGACGGCAATTTGGGCTAACCCACTACATATTAAGATTTTAAAACGCCTGAAATTCTGATGACAAAAATAAAGCGATTCACATTACATAAAACCCTCCCAAAGAATCATTAAATAAGTTTAATGTTTAAAGCTGGATAATTTAATTTTTGATAATTATTATGAAGTTTAAGTAGACTAAAAATAATAAATATTATGGCCTATCTAATACATTTTTTAAGTATCTCTCTTGTAACACTTGCACTGGCATTTCCAACTGACGTGGAAGGGAGTAACCACACCGATCGCATTGAATATTGCGAAGACTGCACTAACGGAGCGATTAAGTTTCATTTTTTATCTGAGGTATTAGAGAACCGCCAAAGGGTCGATGTTTATTTGCCTAAAGATTATGATCTAGGGGCTGATAATATCCGCTATCCAGTGATATATACCCTAGACGGCTGGACACTTTCTGAGTTGGTGGGAGGTGTAGTTAAGCACCTTAGCCAAACTGCTTCAATGCCAGAAGCAATCGTTGTTTCCATTGACCAACACTATGCCAAAGGTATAACACCACAATTGTACAACAATCAAAGTGGCTGGTCTGATGATCCAAAAGCTAAGGCATTCTGGTCTGATAAAAACGGCGCAGATGATTACCTTAATTTTCTACAAAACGAACTGATACCATTTATTGACAAACACTATAGAACCAATTCTTTTAAAGCGTTAATAGGTATGTCGCCCACAGCAAGCTTTGCCATGCACAGCTTGATCTCCGAACCCGAATTATTTAATGCGCATTTTCTGTTTGCGGCAACAGATGTCATTGGCATGGGATATACACCTGAACAAACCTTGATAGATAGTTTGGTGGAAACATTAAGTAAAAAACCTGAACATAAGGGCATTTTATACGTTGCATCATCAATGCGAGAGGCTGACAAACAACCCGCCCAACAAAAAAATGTAGAGAAATTAACTAACGCCCTAAAACCATTTAAAAACTTTAAAGTAAAAGCTGAACACATAGAAAACTATGGTCATTACCCTATGGCTGTAACTGGGCTGCTATCCGCGCTTGATTTAGTTTTCCCTCGAGCAAAGTTCGACTCAAGCAGCATACTTAATAACATGCGTGAAAACCCGCAGAATGGCACTGTTACGCAGCAATTAATGCGCCATTATAAAACCCTAAGTGATTATGTTGGCTTCGAAGTAAAGCCGTATTCCAACCTCACAAGAAACGCCAACAGCCTGCGCTCAGTAACGAGAATGTTGCGAAAAGAAGGTCGCTTTGATGAAGCGATTGAACTAGGACAGCTATGGGTACAACAGCAACCTAAATCAGCCTATGCATACTATAAACTCAGCGAAAGCTATCTAGCCGCCAGTTTATATAAGGCCGCAAAAAAGCAAAATTCAAAAGGTTTAGATATTGCTAAAGCGAATAAAGATCCTAATATAGCCCATTATATAAATCAAAAAGTAAACATTGAGAAGCAACTCAAAGCTCAAACTCAAGAAATAAATAATGATTAAGGTTTATGCTTAAATAATAATGGGCTCATGGTTTTAATCACCATTTAACTTAAATCTAGAAAATATATAAAAATATATAGCATGAATATTTTATTAATTGAAGACGATAAACAAATAGCACAATATATATCCAAAGGGTTTAAAGAAGCAGGCCACCATGTTGAATGGGTAGATAACGGGAGAACCGGATTTACACTCGCAATAGAACACCCGTATGATGTGTGTATTGTCGACAGAATGCTGCCAGAACTCGATGGTATTGCGATTATTAAGGGGCTTAGAGCAACCAATAACTCAGTCCCAATTATCATTTTATCAGCCCTGTCGGATGTGGATGAGCGGGTAACAGGCCTAACCTCAGGTGCAGACGATTATTTGGTTAAGCCATTTGCATTCAGCGAGCTAGAAGCCAGAGTAAATATCTTAGCGAGCCGCCATAAAACTTCGCAGACAAACGACACATCTACAATTCAGTTTCAAGACATAACACTAAACCTCATCACTCGCGAAGTAAGCGCTAATGACTCGATTATCGAATTAAAAAATAAAGAATTTGGTTTATTAGAAGTTATTATTCGTCAACCTAATAGAGCTTTCTCACGCACCATGTTGATGGAAAAAGTATGGGGCTATAACTTTGATACGAATACCAACATAATTGACGTGCACATAAGCAACCTCAGGAAGAAAATAGAATCAGTAAGCACAAAGTGTGTGATCAAAACATTACGAGGTGTTGGCTACACATTGGAAAAAATTAATCATGAGTAGTTATATCGGTAGACTTGCTTTAATTTATGCCGGTATCTGCGTTGTAACACTCGTGATGCTTTTTCCGATTTATAAAGAAATTGAATCACAGCAGAAAGAAAATATTCGCAGTATGTTGGCCCCCGATTGTCCTTACTGTAAGTTGCGCAAACTATATATTAAAGACGGTCCTTTTGCGTTGAAGCAATATCTCGATCAAAACCCCAAATGGATTAGTGTTAAGTTTTTAACGCTCAATAAGTTAAAATGCTTTTCATCGTCTGTTTGGTTACAACAAGAGGTGAGTAAAGCCGCAGAACTCATAAGTTCAGACAAGTTATATGTCACATTCAATATTAACCCGTCCGCAGGTAAGAAGCTGACTCTCGTCTATTTAGAGCTTGGTAATTATGTCGTGGTAGAAGAAAAGCTTTTTAAGCCCGCAAATAAAGCAACTGAAGTCGCAGATCAAGCAAATAATTACTTAGCACTTAGCCTATTAATAACGCTAGTTATCATATGTGCTTTTTTGTTGTCGACACTGTACATAGCACGAAAAATCTATAAAAAAATAAACAATATCAGCCTTATCTCCGAGTCCATTAGCAAAACAGGAGATTTATCCAAAAGGATACCGGTCAACGAGGACAACAACGAGTTTAATCGTCTTGCAAAGCAATTGAATCAGACTTTTGCAACCATTGAAGCAAAAGTCAGCGACATAACTAATATGTCCAACACCCTAGCACATGAGCTAAAAACCCCTTTGACCCAACTCGCACATCAGATAGAAGCATTAAATATTCCTCATGACGAATATATCACTTTAAAAAGTAGTGCTGACAACGCGACCGAAGTATTTAACTCCATACTGCGGATCTCGCGCTTAGAATCAGGCAATGCACGACTAATAAAAGAGCTATCTAATATAGAAGAAATTATCACGGATTCTGTTGATTTGTTGTCGCCACTGGCCGATTTAAAGCAGCAAAACTTGCAGATGAACCTCAAACAGATAAAGGCCTTTGTAGACAAAAACTTAATTTTCCAAGCCGTGCTGAATCTTTTAGATAATGCAATCAAGTATGCACCTGATGAGTCTGATATTACGATTTCAACAATTATCAAAGACCACAAATTGATGATTTCAATCCAAAATGCTTGCGGGCCTATAGAGCAGAAGGAGCTTGATAATTTGACAAGCCGATTTGTAAGAGGCTCAAATGCCAACAATAATGATGGGCTTGGACTTGGCTTAACATTGGTAAATGCCATTGTCGCTGCGCACCAAGGAGACTTAAAGCTTGAAACTACAGCTGATGGGTTTAAAGCTTCATTATTAATTGCTTTTAAAACTGAATAAAAAGCTACAGTAAATGCTCACTTATCAAGAGCCTTAATTATCCGAATTAAGGCCTCTCCCCCTCATATAAATCATAAAAATATAAATAAATTAATACCACCCACATTATATAACACACAACTAAACTTTAAATTTATTTAAGCAACATATGATCCACATAAATGCAACTGTCGTAAAAAGGTTTGCCAATCGAAATCTATAGTTCATTGGTAATTAAAATAAAACAAGGATATTAAAAATGATAAAAATAAAGAGCAATTTACTAAAAGCACTATCACTCTCAGGATTAGCTGTACTTGCCACTCCATCTTTTGCGGCAGTTGATGTATTCGCTGCAAACTCTGCCTGTAACACCCTAGTAGGCACCACAGAAACGGCTGGAAGCGGCGGGATTTCAAATGGTTCAGGCGGACTTAGAGCGACCTCTGACCTAACTATTATCTCTTGCGTATTACCAACTAACACACCAACACCCGGTGTAGAAGCATTTATTTTAGATAAAGAAGTAGGCCTCAGCTTTGGTAGCACAAATAGCCAAATACCGAGTTTTAATGGTACTACAGCCTGCAGTTTAACGGCTTATGACCTGTTTGGTAATGTGAGGTTTTCAGACACAGACTTTTCAAGTCAAACGGGTAAACGTACTTTATACGTGAGATCAACTCGTTCAAACACCAATGGGTATTATGGATTTGCTTGTCGTTTAAGCCGCGGCGATGAGCTATATATGTATCAACTTTACCCGAAAGGACTTGAGCCAGGTACATTCTAAGCATTAAAAACTAAGCTTATTGTATATACAGTGTGAGTGTACTCAAAGGTGCACTCACTCTTAAGCGAGCTTTATATTCTGTTCGCTTTAAAAATTTAACCTTAATAATAACCATCTAATAAAAACGTTTAAGGTAAGCTCACAATGAAAATAATTGTCAGTATTTTTTTCACGGCAATCATCACAGCTTTTTTCACCATTAGCTATTTAAAAATAGATAGTCAATCAAGCGCATCACACAGTGTTAGAAAAAATAACGCAGAACATAAATTAGAGTCAGACTTAAACAGTGAGCAAACACTTACAAACAATATTAATAGCCAAGCTTCGACACGCGGTGATATAGATTCACTAATTGAAACACAAAACGCATTACTCAATACCTTAAACAATATGAATAATCGACTCACTGAGTTAGAAAGCAGGTTAAACCTAATTGAACCTCAAGCCATGCCATCTACTCAGCCATTAGCTCGACCTATTACACAGGCACAGCTTCAAGCTGCAATCTCAGATAGCAATGCGCGACAGGACTTTGTGCAAGCAGAAAACTCGTTTTACAGCCAAGGCCATGATCCTGCTTGGGATGCGCAAATGACCTCAGCTCTTGAAGACGTCGAAACCGTCTTGCGTGGCACGTTTGATGATTCCGTACAGATCAGTGCCCAAGAATGTCGCAGTGATAGTTGTCGAGTAGAGTTTTCATTAGAGCAAGACGACATCAGCCTGCATCCACTGATGCTAGCTACGCAGGGTAGTAGCAAGATGTTTTTTGATGAGCAAGTTATCAACGGCCAGAAAAAAACCATTGTTATTTACCAGCGCTAAAGCATCTATAAATGACACACCAAAATGTGAGTGCCCAATTATCAAAATGGTATAGGGCAACTTACATCAAGCTAAAAACGGATAAGTAAACAAGCAAAAGTGCATGAGATTAAACACAAAGTGAATATAAATAGGCACTAGAATATTATTGGTTTTTTGATAGCCATAAGCACAACCGACGCCCAACAGCGTCGCGATTAAGGTATATGCAACCCCTGCTGGAAAATGCACAATACCGAATAAAGCACCTGAGCACACTATAGTAAGCGCTTGCTGATATCTTTGATTTTGAAAGGCCTTGTGCATTTGGGTTTGTATAAACCCTCTAAAAAACGCTTCTTCTGCATAACACGTGATAAATAAGTTAGTGACTACCCAGCCTATTAATATGGGGCTCAGTTTTGGGCCCCACTCAACTAAGCCAGACACAACACCACCCGCTAATCCACACAAAATTACCACGGTTGATACTGCCAAAACCTGACTCATATCTTTGTTATTGCTAGCGCGCATACGTGGTACCACAAGCGACATTAGCGCAATAGCCGCCATGAGTTTGTCAAAGTTTAAATGTTTAGAAAATGGCACTGCGTTTTCGCTGACCAAATAGGATTCAATCACTAATGGGTTATTAAACCCGGGGAATGCATGAATAAAAAATAAGATAGAAACGACAAATATGCCTATGCCAAGGAGCCAACGAACTCCCGGTTGTTTACAGTAGTTAAACCCAAAGCACATTAAAAACAAACTTAGCACTCCAATCGCGCCATATGTCTCAACGACGCCAAAATTATAAGCGCACAGAAGCGAAATAAAGGCCAAAACGAGTGCTGTACGTTGCATCGCAAAGGTCACAGCACAAATCGCTAACAAGGCCGGAAGAAAAGATAAGATTATGTTTGCACTCAGGGTTAAGCCAAACAGTTCAAAAAGTGAATTCATCTCAATAACTACTTAAATTTTCACTCATCTGGGAGAAAAAATGCTGTTTTTACAAAGTGGTGCGTGAGAGTGTACGATGGTTCAAGTCAATTGAATAGTAAAATATAGCCCAGTGAAACTGGGCTCAGCTCAATTAGCAAATTTGCGCTGTTGGGCAAAATACAGGGGCAGTATGGCAAGCACCAAAGTCTCGACTATACGCTGATGCACCACCGCCAATTTGGCGTGTTTGCTTATCGTTTAAATTTTTAGTGCTGCTTAATTGTTTTAAGTTTACTTTGTTCAGCTTCATAATAAGTCCTGTTGTTAAGTTAGATTGTTTTTATGTGGATACGCAGTGAGTACACCGCTTATCCAAACAAGACTGTGTTCAATTAATGTACACAATGCAAGCTTAAAATGTTTCGATTATGTATCTAACTTTTTAGGTAACTGTTTTATAAGTTATTTATAATATTGAAATTTTATCATATTAGGCAAAATTGACAGCGCGATACAAATAACACTCTTCAAAATAATTCATTGCACTCAGAGCATAAAAACACGCTAGCCAATGCAAAAACAATCGATGCCGCTAACTTCGTAACTATTCCCCTAAACAAAATATTCCGTTATGTATGCCATCAGCTGGTCACACGCTGGTATTTTCATAAGCTGCAGATTTACATCTCTAGCTCAAACTGAGTATCGGCAACCACTTTACCATTTATCTGTAATTCAACTTTGTGTACACCAGGGTAATAAACGCGAGTCGTGATGGGCTTAATTGTATGACGCTTTTTAAGCGAAATTTGGCTTTTAGGCGCTAACTCTAGCGTTTTCCATTTAAACACTTTTGGTGATGTCGAGCCATTGGCTTTTTGATGGTGCACAATATAATCAATCATGAGTGGTTGCGTTTTATTATCGTCACTGTCAATGTTTGCCATCAATTCGATGTAAGAACCAAATTTAAGTTTGGGTGCAGAGGTACTCAGTTTTACATTAGATAACTGAGCTACGCTATAACCTAGCGCCTCTAAAGTACCAACATGACCATTTTTAACCAATGTTCGACAGCCATGCTTTATCAATGCAGTTCGCTCATAACTTGCATTTTGCAACCACTCAATGGCCACTTCACATACTCTATCAGGGTGATCCTTCGCGATGTCATTCAAGTTATTTGCAACAGAACGCCTTACATATTCACTGGGATCATCTTTGAGCAATGACAGCAACTCAATGACGGGCTCTGGATCATGAACAAACTTTTTTAAGCGTAAGCCCCAAGGGAGCCTTGGGCGACACCCTTCGCTTGCAAGCCTTCTTACGTCAATATTATCGTCCAGTGCCCATGTCTTCATCACTTCTAAAGTACGCTCAGGCTCTGCATCCAAAAAGTATCTTATCGCAAATTCAGCTGTATTTCGTTTTGTCAGTGCTTTTAGTAAATGCATAGAGCGCTTAAAATCTGCCCTGCCCCTTTTAGCCACATAGTCAGCCATAGGCAAAACTGCCCAACCAGAAATACCATTTTTATCGCTTACCGCAGAGCTCCATTGCCCTTCGATTTGATCTCCCAACGACAGCTCAATAATACGTGCTGCTTGTTCAAAATCTTGCGGTAGATACACCTCCAAGGCTTCACAAATTCGGTTACTGCGCTGCTTAAACTCAAGGCTATCAAAGTCAAGACTAATCTCTTTTATAAACGCATCATAAGAAAAGTCAGGGTAAATACGTTGAAAGTGACGTGCCATGTTGTGCACTAGGTCTAAGTCAAATACATTTTTGAAAGGTTCTGGCATGATATTTAAACACTCTAAGGCGCATTAGTTCTGTTATTGAGTAAACATACATGCAAAGCAACACAAACAAAAGTGCCTTATTTTGCTGCTTTAAATTCAAGCTTAGTGCATAGGAGCGCATTGATTGGTAGATCGAGCCTGTCGCGAGCTTATTTACTAAAATAAATAATTTACTTAATTTTTAAATTCTACCCATTAATAATACTATTCAAACCTAAGCTGTAAGATACACCTGAAAAAATTGTATTCACCATTTTTGTATTATATAAAACATATAGAACGCATTAGATGCGTATCTAAAATATGCCAATCTATAAAAATTCAAAGGCATTATTAAATCATCAAAAGGAAATTCCAATGAAATTAAAAATACAAAAAAAAAGTTTAAAAGCACTTTCAAATGATAAAGGCTTAGAAAATGGAGTCACGCCTCAAGTCGCAGGTGCACACTTCACACAAGCCTATGGCTGCCAGCAAACTGTAAGATGTGCAACGAACAACTCACAATGTTGTCATGAGTCTGATGAAGCGAGTTGCAGAATCGGTTGGTCTTGTCTGTGCTAATTGAGCTGCAATGCGAGTGTGTCAGCTAAATGACATACTCGTTTTAAGCTATTTAGTGATACCTAAGTCAGCAGTAAATAACTCGCCCCGCAAACGATATTTTACGCTATCAATCCATTCCAAAAAAGTAAAATAGAGTGAATGCATTCCCATAATGATAAGCAATAGAGGAGCAAAGATAACTCTGTTCAAGATCAATACCTACTCATATTTCACACTTGATGCCTTGAACATACGGGCTTTTGAGATGTAAACTAAGTGTAAAATACTATGAGGCAAAAAGGAGCTTCACATGGGAAAATCCAAACCTGCTAATATGGCAAATGTTGGGCAATGCAATGTTGAAGATGCGATAGAACAATTGACTCAACAAAATCATGAAATCATATCTGAAAAGCCGATCACCAGCGGTAAATTCTTTGAAGCCTTGCGCGATATCTATGTTCGATATTGTGATATTGCGTCTCAATTACAGAGCGCAGATAAAAAGATAGTCGCTTTTAGTGTTGACTATGAAACTCGTAAAACAAATGGCTTATGGAGTACTCACCCGTGTTACAAAGTGCATTTTTCAGATAAAGAGATCCTGCCTTTCTCAACTAAGCATACTAGCGCTTTTAGCCAGTAATACACAGACGGCAACACGATGCCTAAATGGGCATCGTGATCAATAACAGTATACTTTAAAAGCACAATACAACAGAATTACGAAGCAATTAAGCTATGTTACCTAAGCAGCTAACACTCAAAATTTATAGCCAATATTGAAAATCAATGTCGGCTCAGTCGTGCTTTCTTCAATCTCTATATTTGATAAGAAAGTGGATTCGTCCCTATGGTATACACCTAGGCCAGTGCCTATTTCAAAACCTGAATTATGAAACCCTGTCAAATGATAGTTATAGGTTAATGCAACATAATCGGTGTCATCACGCAAAATACCCAATAACCTACCGAAATTAACGCCCATGGTATGACGTGAGTTATCAGAAATTTGATATTGTGCGCCTGCAGATGCCCCCAAAAAGCCAATTGCTACAAAATACTTGCTTTCATCTAAACGAATAGCCAACTGCTGACCACCTATCCCGCCATATTGTGTACCCACCCCAGTTGATAGCTCAATTGCAGCTGAGTGCGTAAAAAATGACATGAATAATAACTTAAACAATAATACCGCTTTATACATCTTTACTCATCCAAACTTGCCTATAGCATTTATTCTTAATTTAAATAGGCTTGTAAAAGAGCAGAACTTTAAATGGAGATTGTTAATAATGCAATAAAATAAAATATTATAAACCTTTACGAATTCATTTAGATTCAATTCAAATTTGTCTAACCTTCATTAAACTGATACTTTAGGATGCGCTTTATTATTTAATCAGATTTCAAGGATGTCAAACTATGAAGGCTCATAAAACAGAGCGATTTTTAAAGCTGTTTTTACCTCTTTTACTAGCTAAATACCTTGCCAGATCTCCAAAACTCCTTATTGGTATAACACTATTTATTGTTTTACTTATCGTGTTTATTGTCAAAATAGCTACATTTGCAATTTATTCTTTTCTATTTGGCGGACTCTTATTTATCGGCTGGCAAAGCTGGAATGCGACAAAGCGGCTTTTTAGAAAACAAAAAAAGTCATAATCGACTCATGTTCGTCACCTCGCGCAGTGGCGAGGTAACTAGGGCTATTACTGTACCAACTGGTAGCTATTGCCCAATTCATCTTGCAGTACATACGCTGTACCGTTAACAGCTGTGACGTTCAATGGCTCAGTCAGTATACGACTTGAATAGTGCCAGCCCTCAGGCAAATTTAGTCGCTCTCCTAAATTCATTAAGTCATCCATTTGCAATGACGCATCCGAAATACGGCTAAACGACTGCATTACATAAACTTGGCCAGTATTATCGGTAATTTCATAAACCCGTCTACCTTCATAAAAATGCCAAGTATTACTTCTAGCTACTTCACCAGCAACATATGGTGCTTGCTCACCACCTGCAGCGCTTATATCAGCTGTGGTTAGCAGGCGCATTTTGATGTCGCCAAATTGACGAAATTCAGTATCTGTATCCAGTGTAATTGTGTCACCACCTCGGCTTTCATCCACCACAAAAAAGCGCGGACCATTTGGTATTGCACTCAGCGCATCGTATTGCTGTGCAACTGCATCAAAATCAATGGCATCCCACGGTGCTTGACGGCACATATCAACCCCTGGGGTACCCCACACTTGCGCAACGACTTTGTCATCTTGCTGATAAGGCAATAAAATTTCACAGTAGCGCATGTTGTAGCTTGGCCCACCTGTGACAAGCGGCTCTTGCACTTTGGTGGATTGCATAAACGCTAAAAAATGCAGCGCCAAGTCTTCCCCCACATCATCTTGAATAAAATGCCCGGCAGGAAAACGGCGATGTTCAGCGCCATCAGCCCCCGGAACATGGTTAACCCATTTTTGTTGGTTAGATTCGCTCCCAAGCCCCGTATCATATTCACCAGCGTTAAACATAAATGGATTATGATAAGCCCCTAATGTTTGCCAAGCAGGTAACGTTTGCATCTCAATACCTGATAGCATGGACGGAAATGCGCGAATTGCCGCTTTGTATTGCACATTTGGATACGGCGCGTTATATGCTGTGACTTCCGCATCGCTTAACTCAATTGCAGAGAGCTTTTGAACCACATCACCCGCCATTAACTCAGGCACACTAGCTGCATAATTGATCCACTGCTGAAACCCTTCAACACGATCACGCGAGCGAGAATCAAAAAACGTACTGGCATCTGCAGTGATTGATTCATCAATCTCAAAGCTGGGCAACTGATAAGGGTTACTGCCTGTTGGGGTAATTGGCATATCGCCATTAGCGACCACAATTCTGGCAAAGCGCTCAGACATATTACCCGCTATTCTCAGCCCGATAAGGCTGCCCCAGTCTTGCACAAACAAATTGATATCTGAGAGCTGTAACTGTTCAATAAATGCCTTAGTCCAAGCCACATGATGCTCATATCGATGTACTGCCGTATTTAATGGTTTGTCCGACTTACCCATTCCCATATTATCTAAAGCAATCACCCGATAACCTGCATCCGCTAAAATAGGGATCATTTTACGATATAGATATGACCAACTCGGCTGACCATGAAGCATCAATACAACTTCCCCATCTTTTGGCCCTTCGTCAACATAATGTAATCTCAACCCTTCTAGCTCTAGATAGTTAGCTGAAAAGTCATAGCCGGGTAAGCCATCAAAACAGGTATCTGGTGTTCTAATAAACTCCACGCCTTTGTCTGTAGTCAACGTATTAATCTCTACCTCTAAACACGCTTCACTTAATGGGCCTGTGGCAGGTCTCGTCTCAACGGGTGTTTGAGCGGCGGTTTCTCCAATTGTGATAACTTCATCATCGTTATCACTGCATGCCACTAATAAGCCACTTAGCAAGCACACCCCAAGTACTTTTTGCAAAGCTGCCGCAGAGTGCTTCAACTTAAACTGTTTTTCTTGAATACTATAAATCATGTTTGTTTTTCCTTATGCCTTTGCAGGCAATTGCTTGTCGTGTCAGGCATAGGAATATCACCGTAAAAAACTGTCGCGTAGTCAGTTGTGTGCGGATGGTGTAAAAGTCTGTATCAATGGTGTTTTCGCGGCATATCATCAAATCGAGTTTGCTTGTACTATGCAATATATCGAGAACTGCTGGAATACTAAGTGAATAAATTCGATATGCCACCGAGTCAAATTGGGCTGTATAACAAAAGAAAAACACAAGCTTGGATATTTTTACTCATTTGGCCTTGGTTCAATATCTTGCTGCTATCGTGTGTACTACTTGCCCTTGATGCCTTCACACTCCACTTATTTGCACAGGCCACATTCAAGGTTTGGAGCGGGTTTTGCGCAGGTTATCTTTTATTTAATATTTTAGAACCTGTTTTAGCGCGGCTTTTTACTGTAAATCTGCGCCATAATGTTTGGCTATTTAGACCGTTTGTCATCATTGTATTCTATGCGCTGATTGGCCCTATTGTGAACTTGCCCATCAACAGCGCTGCCCCTCAAGTGACTTTTTTACCTATTGTCATTATGTTACTTGAAACCTTGGTTTACATTGCGGTGATGCTCATGTTTAAACAGCAAACATATCACTTTCAATCACAATTACAGGCACAAAAAGCAGAACTACAGATACTGAAAATGCAATCTAACCCGCATTTTTTATTTAATACTCTGAACCTCATTGCCAGCGAAGTAGCACATCACCCACAAAAAGCCAAAGCGCTAATTTACGATTTGAGTGACCTATTGCGAGAAGCCATGCAGCAGGCAAAACAGCAATTTATTCCCCTTGAACATGAGCTAAAACTGGCTGAATTGTATCTAGTTTTGCAACAAAAACGCTTTGCCGATAGGCTTACCTTTGATATAGATTGTCACAGCGAGTTAGAACAACTGCCTGTCCCCTCTTTGCTTTTATTACCGATTGTCGAAAACGCGGTGAAATATGGCATTGCGCCCTACGCTAAGGCGGGCCACATCAGTATCATTATTGAAAAAAAGCATTCTAATCTACAGATTGAAGTGCAAGATACCGGTGCTCAATTTGATGACAGCCAAGTTGCACAAGGTGAAGGACTGAGGATCACAACTGAAACCCTCAAATTACACTATCAAGACCAAGCCACATTTGCGTTACAATCCAGTCATGAAGGCACCAGTGCGTTTATTCAAATACCAGCATTACATTGAGCAACTATGAATACAAAAACCGTGATCATTGTCGACGACGAGCCCGCTGCAAGACAAAATTTAAAGGATGTGATCGAGGGTTTTGATGACCTCACAATGATTGGCGAAGCATCAGATGGTAAATCCGCCATAGAGCAAATCATGATTAAACGCCCTGATATCGTCTTTCTGGATATTGAAATGCCTGAATTAAATGGCTTTGATGTTGCCAAAGCGACCCAAGATATAAACTATCAGCTGATTTTTATGACCGCATACGAACACTATGCCCTCAAAGCCTTTGATACCAAGGCCATTGACTATTTAGTCAAACCTGCAAGGCCAGAGCTCATCATAAGAAGTATCAATAAAATGCTTAATCAACATGCACACTATCATACGCATATATCCACAGAACGCCTTATCCTCAGCGAGCATGCAGAGCAAAAAATCATTGAATTGAGCCATATCAATTATATTGAAAGCATTGGCCGCTATCGTCGAGTGCATTTAACTCAGTCGGGCACACACATACACAACACAGACACCATCATCTCAGAAAAAACCCTAGATGGGTTTGAAGCGCAGCTACCAAACTCGCAATTTTATCGACTGCACCGAAGTTACATCATCAATGCCACACGGCTCGTAGAACTTAAATATCAAGCGCGCAAACATTTCGTTCGACTTGCAGGCACAGATGAAGACATTCCGGTTTCACGGGGTTTTGTCAGCACATTAAAAACCCGTATCGCACACCATGACTGACAAGTTAAATTAAAAACGAGGTTTATCGACTTTGCCCAATCGCTGACACCAATATCTGACTACCTGGTAACCAACTATGCATGATAGACAGCACCTGCCCTTTTGCTGTTTGTACCTTATACACACCGGACATCACGTTCTGTTCAAACTCCAGTTCCTGCGGACCATACTGGGTAACCGCTCCTTTGTTATAAAAACTAATTTTATTATTTTTTATAACAAAATGTGCGTTGTAGTACTTTAAGCATTTTATGTTCATAAACACAGTAAACACCAGATATGAGTAAAAAAGTGCCTTAAGTGCTTCAGTAAAAGTAAGCTTAAGATCACTCAAGATCCCCATATACAAAGCGGTGGCGAGTAAAATAGAGATAATGCACATGGCACTCAAATGCAAAATTTTAAACCAACCTGGTGTATCTATCTTAATCTCATCATTTAGCATCTACACAGCTCTCCCATATTTATTACTTTGAATGACAACCAGCCAATTAACGTAATAAACAACCATACAGTTGCACAATTCACAATAAAAATCTTTATTATGAGAAGAACTTTAACTTTGAATATCTTATATTTTTATTGATAATCATAGATATAAATTCAAAACTACCAATTTAAACGATTCGATTTAAATGCAAACGAGAGTAAACAAAAATAAAGTTAACCTACACTAATAGCGAAGGCACTCCTTTGCTGACCTTATTAATAAAAATATGTGGCTCGTGCTTAGCGAATAACGATGTACTAATTCATTGAATTACACTTGGCAATACCCTCATTTCTCAACATCTCATTCAGCTGTGATGTGTGGAATTCTTGACTCAAAAATAGAGCATATTTACTTCACTATTGATACTTACCCCCCCTAAATTTTTTATAAATACTTTTATAAAGTGCTAATTTAAAAGGGTTTTTGTTAAGTTTTAGTTGCAAACAAGAATACCAACTGATAATTTACGACAATCGATTAAGGAGGAGGTACAAGGGTGTGGTGGTGAGTAGCACAAGAAGGATCAAGACAGAAAACTTTAGAGCGTATGTCCAACGCTCAATGCGGCAGCTGCGCAAAGAAAGAAAATGGACACAAGAACAATTAGGGAAAAAGCTCGGTGTCGACCAAGCATCAATTAGTAACTATGAGTCTGGCAAAACTGATATGACATGCACTCAACTGTTTGAGTTGTTTCTTATATTTGGTAAGGATTTGAGTGGTATTTTTGATTTTAAATCTTCAGTAATAGCTGAGGAAAAGCAAAAAGAAGAAAAGGAGTAGTAGTTATGGATAATATTTACAATATTTTAGACCATATATTTCCACTAGTTGTTTTTATCGGTTTATTACTTAGCTGGAAAGTTGCGACTGCGAGATGGTTTCTGATCTCATATGTAGTTGTTGTCACTACTAGTTTATTAACAATGCATCTGACCATCCAATGGAACACTCATTACTATATTTTTGAGTCTTTAGTGAATCTTGCCTTTTTCATACCAATATTTTATCGTAGAAGCCTAGCATTAATGCTATACCAAAAGACAGGAACTAAGTTTTACCTGTACGTTTACCAAAAACAAACGCTATCCACACAAGAGTGCACTATTGCGATTGTAGTCGCATTGTCGATTATTGTGAACGCTATCACATGGCTTGAGGTATTGGCATATAAATACTATTTAATTGATAACGCCTTTTTTAAGCTTTATTTAAGAGACAATATAATTCTATTAATCCAGGTAATTCTTTGTGGGTGCTTTTTAACTTATGCCAGTACTGCAAAGTCGAAGGAGCTGAATTATGAAAATACTGAATACTAATGAATTAAAATCAATTTTAGGTGGAATGAACGGTAGCTCACCAGGTTTACCACACAGAGCACAAGCAATTAAGCTAACCAATAATAAACCTGCGAGTAACTCTTAAAAATTAACTAGAAACGGATTCATTTTAAATGTGAACTGAATCGATGGACTCGAGATATGATAGTTCTAAATGAAAAAATACTAAACTCTATTTATGGTAGCTATGCAAAGTCACCAGACTTGCCACGAAAAAATCAAGCTACATTGAAAAGTAATACTGCTGGTAACTCTCACCAAAAGAATTGCCTCCTCAATATCAAGTAATTAAGTTGTATGAAACAAGGAAAATGCTATGAAGCAACTAACTGAAGAACTTTTGATGGTCATTGTGGGGGGGAGCGCTAATGCGCCGAAGTTACCGTATAGACCAACGTCTATTCACTTACCAAATACTAAACGCCAAAAGTAATGTAACACCTAGCTCTTGTAGCAAAGCGCTTTAAAGAAAGGAATTGAATAATGAAAACATTGAATATAAAGACATTAAAATATATTTATGGAGGACTGAAACCTCAAGCTCCTGATTTACCAGAAAGAAAGCAAACATTAGAATTTCCAATTAGTAAGATTTAATAGTGGAACTGTTAAGCCTTAGCACATGCGAATGTATCTATGGCGGAGTTCATTGAAGTTCTCCTAGCACTCCACCTAGAGCCAAAGCAATTGAGCTGTTTGGCATAAACCAATACAGCAATAGTTAGAGAGATAAATAACTTTTCTCTTAAAGAGTAAGCCATCACAGATGCGCTTACTCTTATGAATATTTACATATTTTATCCACTATAAAACTCTTCTGACGACTCGACACACCTAACGGCCTGAGCAATAAAGCGCTATTCGCCCCCGCAATTCTTTACACCTTATAATTTAAATTCTGCTTTTTTCCCTTCGCCAATCAGCTGCTGTTTTAGTTGCACTAAGCTGGTATACACACGGCCAAGCGACTTTGGCAGTACCAAAGAGACTACACTTAATTGCTTATGGGGCGATGCGCAGCCAAGTCTGAAATAAGCGCGGCGGTGGTGCCCTTTGTGAAGTTGAGTAAGCTGTGCTGGAAATTGATTCAGCTGACAGCTCAGTAATGCACCATTGGCCTGTACTTTTGTGTGTGTAAGTACAAGTTCCTGTAGCTGTTTACGCTTTACTTGCTCTGTTTGCTCAGCTTGTAATACCAACTCTGTATCTCCAAGCAACCACGCCTCATTATTATGTAATAAATTCAGCCAATGACTAAAGTCAGTATTGACGAGCACATCTATTTGACCGTTTAAACGCCTCTATTATCTAATTTGTACAAGCTAACAGTATTCACATGCCGGTTATAAATAAGCACACCGAGCTCACCCACAGCAGAGTAGCCATACGCGGCTACTCCATTAATGGTTACACCACTTGCTGCATAATCAAACGAAGGAGCAAAATTATACTCAATCAACTTAAAACCCAACCTATCCCCCAAGACAGAGACATGGTAAACATAACTGCCCACGCAACTTGTCTTAGCACCATTTTAGATGCAAAGCGCCACTGCATTTCCCGAATAATGGTGAGCAGCGATACAATACAAGGCAACATCACCCCCGCCAAATACACGGCACATAACAATTGAACGTCTGTAATTTCAGCGATTTTTAGCCCTTGCGTACTACTATCAATCAACCCAATCGCCAAACCATCTTTACGAATGGCTCCTAAGATCACCGCAATTGCTGCGCTCTCTGGTAAATTAACCACACTCATCAGTGGCGCTATCACACCAATTAATGCATCGAAAAAGCCAAGCCATGCTAAAAAACCAGCCGCTAAGCAGATCCCCACGAAAAGCGGAAATGCCGTCATGAAAAATGACTTGAGTACATCGGTCATTTCATTAAATGCAAAACGCCAATTAGGCGGTTGTAAAAAGCCTCGATTAAGTAAGTTATGAGAGGCAGCCGCTTTTCGTTGCGCCGCAGAGGTTGTCGCAATCAAATAAATACAGGTTGTAACAGCCAAAATGATCAAATATGGCAAGGTTAAATAGGGCTTACCCGCTGCGGAGAACACCGCAACAGTGGCTGGCAATTGATATGAGCAAGCAGAGCCAAACGATATCGCCGATACACAGCTGCCACGAGTGCAGCAAGAACAATTACGAGTTTGAATTATCGCAGGTACATTGCAGCCAAATCCCATGATCACACGCACCAAATCACGACCACTTAATCCGAGTTTGTGCATAACTGGATCTAAACGATAAGACAGTCTATCTATCAGCCCTGTGGTTTTATACAAAGAGATAATAATCGAAAAAATAACCACCGTTGGCAATGCGTACAAGATTAAAAACGGCAACATAGAGACCAAGCCATAATCACCCACCAGCATATGATTAAATGGCTCAGGCAAATGAGAGAGCTTTGATTTAATTAAGTCGACCGGCTGCTCAATCGTTGGATACAGCCAATCGGCAAATGTATTTGCATTGGTCACCGCCAGCCAAGCGGGCAGCACCAATAATAAAAAAGATAAGAGCGGGGCAAGTCCTGTTTTTTCGAAAAACAATAACTTGGGCTTTACTGACCAATTGGCTGACAGCTTCGGCGCACTTTTTGGAAAACGAGATGGACGCGCTAACGCCTGCTCTATTTCCATAAGTTGCGCATCTGAAATATGGCGGTTATCCACTGTCACCCAAGCCAGATTAGTGCTTTCTCGAAGTCTCGCCAGCTCCTCCTTAACGCCTACCTTGTCTTTTACCAAATCCCAATAAGTTAAGATAACAATACCTGTTTGGCCTTTCGCCAAATGCCACAAATCAGATAAGTCACTTTTTAAATCAGACGCCTTTAGCGTCAAAATAATATGCTCACTGGTTTTTAATCGGCTCAAGACTTGAGAGGTCACAACACTATCCATACTGGTTTGTATGCCAGGCGTGTCTGTGATTGTTTGGCCATTCCAAGTGTATTCTTTACAAAATAACGAACTACCTTGGAAGTTGCTTTTACCTGACTTTTTACCTATCAAGTTTTCCGTGAACGCGGTTTTCCCCACGCTCTCTTTACCAATCAATAACCAATTGTTTTTTTGCTTTTGCTCTGGGTAAAAAGTCTGTACATCAATAAACTGCGTCATTAGCAGAAGCACTCCTGCTGCTTGCAACAGTCCATATCTTCAAGCACCATACCCGCTTGGCGGTAGTGCTTCATCACTGACATATCAAGCTCTAGCTCTGAACCAATAACCCTACATGGCGCGGCAAAACGGCCTCTAAACTTATAGATGAAACAAAGCAGAGTTGGGTCATGATAGAGTCTCGGCCCTGCTAAGAATAAATTTCTGCGTTTAGTCGACTCGTCAAATGCACTGACCCACGGATAACCGTTATCTTGGTAGACAAACAAATCAGACACAGGGCCAAGGTCCATCTCAAAGCCAGTGCAATTAATCGGTGGAAATGGCGTACGCACCTCGTTGCCATCAGTAGATTGCACAACATACTCATTGCCTTCTTTGTACACTGAACTGACTTCAAACTCGCCGTCGTAGTCAATGTCCTTATTGTCTGCAATCGACTTCATGCGCTCCATGGTATATGGAGATAAAACTTGGCTAGGGTCGTAGGTATCAGTGTCATTTGACTTACAATCGAGCAGCGTGACTTTATTTGCTGATTTTGCCAAATTAAACGTGGCATCTACACCACTCTCATAGCCGCCAATGACCACATAATGGCCTTGTTCTAATGATTGCCAATCACGGATATGGGTATTGTGCTGACAGAGCTCTGCGCCACTAAACGCATTCATACTGGGTGATTGAAACTCACCTCCTGCCCATATTAAAAATTTGCATTGGATCTCAGAGTCGCTCGTTTGCAAATAAAACCCGTCATTTGGCCCTATTGATGATACTTCTAATAGCTCAGTTTGTGTCGTCACTGGGATTTTGTAATGGTTAACCACCATATTTAAATACTTTGCATACTCTTTGCCGCTCAGGTGTTCTTTACCCGCATTAAAAGCAGGTGAAGTATCTGGGGTGATGGCGTTTAAATCTGTTTGGTGATAGCCATTACAAGGAAAGGAAGGGGTAATAAAGCGCATGCTTTCTGGCCATCTTAAAAAGCTCTCCCCCACTTCGCCTCGCTCAAGCACAATGAGTTCTTCATCCTCAATGCCCATTTGCTTTAATAAAGCTGCACACCCGAGTCCCGCAGGACCCGCGCCAACGATTACGACTTCCGTTTTGATCATGTGAGGTTCACCTATCTCGTTAAAACTTAATTTTGATACGATATAACACATCAATATACACAAATGTAAATGAGAATTCATTGCATTAATGAATTAATCTTGCTGGTCGTACCCTTAAACATAAAAGCCTGAAGCAATTCCAATGGTGAAACCACCAAAATATGTTATAACATAACAAACAAGCAAAACTAGTGGTATATCAATTATGACCTCCGCGATTGAAGAAAAAATTATTAATGCTCCAGAATCAGACTATATGAATGACGAGCAATTGGCATTTTTTAAAGACCTACTCATTGAGTTACACGATACAACCCGAGCACGAATAAAAGAAGCCAAAGAAGAAATGCTCAACCAGCCAGATTTACCAGACTTTAACGATAGAGCATCTTGGGAGGAACAATGTGAACTCCTTATGCGCATTGTAGATAGAGAGCAAAAACTACTGCCTAAAATTCAACTCTCCCTTGAGCGCATTCGTTTAGGCACCTATGGGTATTGCCTTGAAACTGGCGAACCTATTGGGGTCCAACGACTGATGGCAAGGCCGACCGCAGAATACTGCATTGACGTCAAAGCATGCCAAGAAATGAAGGAGCATTTAATTCGATCTTGATTGACACATTCATCCAACTATCCAAGTAACAATAAGGTAGCAAGTTATGTTACAAACACCGTCAAAATTACCTGTTACAGTACTTTCCGGCTTTCTTGGTGCGGGAAAAACCACCCTATTAAACCACATACTCAATAATCGAGATGGGCTGAAAATTGCGGTTATTGTGAATGATATGAGTGAAATTAATATCGACGCCGCCACCGTTAAAAATGAAATCGGCGTCAATCGTGCAGAAGAAAAACTCGTCGAAATGAGTAATGGCTGTATCTGCTGCACGCTACGAGAAGACTTACTCGAAGAAATCACCCAGCTCGCCAAAGAAGGTAAGTATGACTACCTCGTTATTGAATCCACAGGCATATCAGAGCCACTCCCAGTGGCTGAAACCTTCACCTTTACCGATGAAAATGGCCAAAGCTTATCTAACGTTGCCACTTTAGATACCATGGTCACCGTTGTCGATGCTCTTAACTTTTTAAAAGACTACGGCCAAGCCCAGTACTTACAAGAAGTGGGAGAAAGCTTAGGTGACGACGACCACCGCAATGTCGCCGACTTGTTAGTCGACCAAATTGAGTTTGCTGATGTGATTGTTATCAGTAAGACCGGCCTTGTTACTGAGACAGAGCTGCGCCGTTTACAGAGCATTTTAAGTACGCTTAATACTGAAGCATTGCAAATACCGGTATTAAACGGCCAAGTGCCAATCAAACAGATCCTTGCAACGGGTAAGTTCAGTTTTGAAAAAGCCCAGCTGGCTCCAGGCTGGTTAAAAGAGCTCCGTGGTGAGCATGTGCCAGAAACGGAAGAGTTTGGTATCAGCAGTTTTGTATATGCCGCACGCAAGCCTTTTCACCCGCAACGATTTTATGACTTTTTACACAGTAAAGACAAAAAAGGTAAGCTCATTCGATCCAAGGGCTTCTTTTGGCTTGCATCACGCCCTCAGTATGCAGGGAGCTGGAATCAAGCTGGCGGTATGGCCCAATATGACGTCGCTGGCCTTTTTTGGAAAGCCGTTCCCCAAGAACAGTGGCCGACAGATCCAGAGTACATTGATGCGATACAAGATATGTGGGAAGAACCCTATGGAGACATGCGTCAAGAGTTGGTGTTTATCGGCCAAAAGCTCGATAAACAAGCGATTATCGAAGCACTGAATGACTGCCTGTTAAGCGAAGAAGAAATGGCACTTGGTATGCAGCTTTGGAGCACGCTGCCTGATCCATTCCCTGAGTGGGAAACTAGATAGACGTAGAATTTAACGAGGCAGCCCTAATCAAGACGCTGCCGCTATTTTGCCTTATCGGCCTATCAAAGCTCCGCCTCTAACACTGCAAGGGCGCGCTTTTCCGCTTCGTCGACCACACCGTCAGCCTCGATGACTTTAATGACAAGTTCTTTGACAAATTTACGCATTGGCTCGTCAACAATGTGGTGCATCCTGTGCTGAATAAAGGACTCAATGTCATTTTGCTGCACAGCTAAAATAGCTTTACTCAAGCTATCCTCAAAATAGTCTTCTAACGCGATTGTCGAGTTCCACTGCAGCTGATTAGCCCACTCATAGACAACCTGCCTTTCGCTATCGTCTATTTTCCCATCAACACCAATAAATAATAAAGCAAGGTCTAATAATGACTCTTTCTGCAATTGGTCAATGCAGATCCCTGTATCAAAATGACTTAATAGTTGTTCAAATTTCATTATTCCTCCTTACGAATTGATAAGTTACATTCGCTGAACTAGCAATATTACATTTGCTCTTTTACAAACATAATCTACTTATGTACGTCCATCAAAACAATATAGAGCAAATCAGATAAAATACCCTTTTATTGGGACAGATAAATATATACAATAATCTCGCAAACAATATTTACCAAAAATCAACAATAATAAACAACGCTCTGAAAAAGAGTAAGCTTCAAATTATGGGAATTAATATGCTCGGAAAGATTCAAGGGATCCTACTTCTTACCTCAGTAACCACGCCTCTAGTTAGTTATGCTATAGACAAACAACAACCAAAGCAGGAAGCTTATCAAAAAAGTCTATCTATGCAAGCTACAGAGTCGACTCCTCGTATTGTAGGGGGAGAAGAGGTAACACCATTCTCATATCCATTTATGGGAAGCTTACACCTAAACGATAGACACCATTGCGGACTTTCTTTCATAGGTGATAATAAAGCACTCACTGCATCACACTGTGTAGAGAACTTTCCAAGATCAGGGTTTACAGTTAAGTTTGAAGGGCACGATTTAGATGCTCCTGAACAATGGCAAACTTATCAAGTGACTAATATTTTGATGCACGAAAACTATAACTTCGGATATCAATATAATAATGACATTGCGGTTTTAGAACTTGATCGTAATGTCGAAAATATTTCACCTATTAAGCTTGCTGACCAAGAACTTAGGGATAGTCTTACCGCTGGAGAACCTCTTAAAGTAATGGGTTGGGGGCGCTTAAGTTCAGGAGGCGAAGCACCTAAAAAGCTAAGGGAAGTAGATGTCCCTTATGTTCCCAATGAAATATGTAACGATGTAAATCACTATAATGGCTCTATTTCAGACACCATGATATGCGCAGGCTTTGAAGAAGGTGGTAAAGATTCATGTCAAGGTGATAGCGGCGGCCCACTTATTATCCAAAATAATAATGAATGGGTACAAGTAGGGGTTGTTAGTTGGGGCAACGGATGTGCTGCACCAAACAACCCAGGCGTCTATGCTGATGTTGCGCCTCTACGACTGTGGACATATGCAAATGCTTTCGGTTTTGGTTTCGATGAACAAGCTCGAAATGCTTACATTACAGACCAACCTTCAGCAACAATCACCAGACCGTTTAAGAATAATTTAGATGAATTAGTAACAATCTGGAAATTCGAGCTTGCCGACACATCACCCCTTAATAGTGTGACTGAATTAAATGAGCAAAATTGCACTACTTCCCCTCTTGAATCTGAACAAGAGTGTACTTTTACAGTGCAGACCAATGATGACTATCAATATGGCCAATACACCCTCAATATTGGCGTTGCCCACCCTTTCTATTCACAGTTACCGGCTAACCTCACTTTCCGAAAAACAACTGATTTTTCTGAAAATATCAGTGAATATTTAGCAACTTCAGACAGTATTACTTGGAGCACTGGTGGTGACCAAAAGTGGTATACTGGTGAACTCGTCTCAGGAGAAAAAGCCCTATTTAGCGGTGATATCAGTGACCGAAATGAGGACAACACCATAGA
Organism: Pseudoalteromonas sp. MMG033; assembly: GCF_057197785.1. Classification (NCBI taxonomy): domain Bacteria; kingdom Pseudomonadati; phylum Pseudomonadota; class Gammaproteobacteria; order Alteromonadales; family Pseudoalteromonadaceae; genus Pseudoalteromonas; species Pseudoalteromonas sp. MMG033. The sequence continues at coordinate 3,014,876 of NZ_CM170070.1, read as the reverse complement.
GCAATTTGAGCAGAAGTCATACTTACTGATACAGATTGATGATGACCCGCACATTGGTGCAATAAACTTCGATTACTCGTTATCAAGTGAGCCAAACTATGACTTTATCTATGTCACTCACAATGGTGTGAAGATACATTCTGATAGCGGTGAAAAAAATGCCCCTATCAATGTAGAGATCACGCTTGAGGAAGGAACCAATCAAATTCTTGTTGAGTATCATAAAGATGCTAGCGTATCCAATGGTACTGATGATGTTGCGATTCATAATTTTAGTACGACATTTGTGAATGAAGCCCCTACGGCGGTCATCACGCAGTCAGAGTTAGAAGTGCGAAGCGAATTAGAGTTTGTCATGGATGCTAGTCAATCGGCAGATGAAGATGGCGACAACATCACCTATCAGTGGGTTGATACAAGCAACCCTGAAGTAGTACTAGGTAATGAAGCGAATATCACGCTCTCAGCTGAAAAAGTATCCTTTGACACGACAAAAACTTATCAGGTTACTGTCACGGATGAGTTCGAAGCAACTGATACCGCTATTATTACTGTAAATATCAAAGCAAACAAAGCACCAATCATTGAACTGAGCGAAAAAACCATCGACGTTAGAAGTGAACTTGAGTATGTGCTTGATGCCAGCGCCACAGTTGATCCTGAAAATGATGCACTCACATATACTTGGATCAAACTTTCAGCAGAAAATGAAATAATCAGTGACCAAGCTCTTGTTACAACAAAAGCTGACAAGATAATCGAAGACACCACGGTCATTTATCAACTAATCGTAACTGATAGCTTTGGTGCTACTGATACCGCACTTGTTAGTGTAAACATCAAAGCAAATCAAGCACCCGTTATTGAACTTAAAGAAAAAGTTATCGACGTTAGAAGTGAGCTTGAATTTGTACTTGATGCCAGCACCTCACTAGATCCTGAAAATGATGCGCTAACATATACGTGGGTCAAGCTTGCGGCTGAAGACAAAACTATCAGTGACCAAGCTGTTGTTACAGCGAAAGCTGACAAAATAATCGAAGACACTACTGTCATTTATCAACTTACCATAACTGACAGTTTCGGAGCTGCTTCAACAGACCTAGTAAAAGTAAATATCGCCAAGAATAATGCACCTGAATTTACTCTAGAAAGCGAAACACAAAGTGTTTCTGTTGGCGAAGAAGTAGTGATTACTGCAACAGCTAATGACCCAGATGGCGACGAATTCACTTACGCTTGGTCTCAAACTTCAGGCTCAGATATCACATTACCTGAAAATAGCAGTGAACTGAAGTTTACGGCACCATCTGTTACTCAAGATAAAACATTCACCTTTACACTGACTGTAACAGACTCATTTGGTCTATCCCAGTCACAAGAAGTAAGTATTGACGTGAAAGCTCCAGTAACTGAGACTGCGAAAGCTGAGGAAAAAGATGATAGTGGCTCATTAGGTTCTTTCAGTTTATTGTTAATTGCATTTGCAGCTGTGTTTAGACGATTCGCATCCAAATAAGTAATAACTTAAAAATGCCTCCTTTAATGGAGGCATTTTTTCAAAATGACTACCTGTTCACATCAAAACACATTTTACATTAGTATCGAATAAATCAGAAATTGACATAGTAACTTTAAAATAAGCACAAACTAATTCCCCCCTTTAGATGCACAGAAAGACCCCCTTATATTTAAATTATCGCTCTCTGAGTCTCTTGAATTAATCAGTAGATCATCAACTTATATTTTATTTGGCAATCCAATTAAGCAAACTATATCTGGTAATTTTAACTACTATAAAACTTCTGCGTTTGATGAAAATATCAATGAGCACCTTGCATCATCACAAAGTATTCAGTGGAGCACTGGCGGTGATACCAACTGGTACACTGGTCGTACTGATGACGATACGAATGCTTTATTGAGTGGTGATATCAACGACAGTGAGCAAACCTTCGTCGTAGCCGAAATAAATGACCCACATATTGCTACGGTTAGCTTTGAATATCTTATCTCCAGCGAGTCGTGTTGTGATCATATTACTGTCTTCCACAATGGCGAGCAGCTTGCATTAAATACTAGAAATGGTACTGATAACCCCTTTGAAACCATTAATGTCACATTAACTGACGAACAAAATAAAATTGCAATCCACTATACTAAAGATGGATCTGTTTCAGATGGCACAGATAACATCATTATAAAAAATGTCTCTACGACGTTTAAAAATGCGGCACCTACAGCTAGCGTTGATAAAGCAGAAATTGAAGTGCGGAGTGAGCTTGAGTTTACTTTAGATGCGAGCATGTCATTAGATAAAGATGGGGATCAACTTACGTTTCAATGGGTAGATTTAGCACAACCTGATGAGGTTATTGCTACGGATTCTCTTATTTCACTGACAGCAGAGAAAGTAGACCTAGATACGATTAAAACTTACCAAGTGACAGTGAAAGATGAATATGACGCAATTTCAACGGCACAAGTAAGCGTTAATATAATCGCAAACCAAGCGCCAATTATTGAACTTGCACAAGACACAATTCACGTTAGAAGTGAAATGGAATTCACACTAGATGCGAGCGCATCGGTAGATCCAGAGTCAGACGAACTGGCTTTCTCATGGTTAAAGCTTGCAAAAGAAGATGTTATCGTTGGCGATGAAAGCGTAATCTCAGTCAATGCTGACAAAGTAGCTCAAAATTCAACTGTGATCTATCAACTGACAGTAACAGATAGCTTTGGAGCAAGCACAAGTGCACTTGTTAAAGCTGTTATCGCTAAAAACAACGCCCCTGAATTGAGCATTGCAAGCGAAACACAAAGTGTATCCGTTGGTGAAGAAGTACTAATTACATCAACAGCTTCTGACCTTGAAGGAGATGAGTTAACATATACTTGGACACAAACAGCAGGTACGGAGGTAACACTACCTGAAAATACTGATCAACTTAGTTTTACTGCTCCAGAAGTAACTAAGGATGAAACCTTAACATTTGTCCTGACGGTAAAAGACGTTTTTGGCTTATCTCATTCACAAGAGATAAACGTTACTGTGAAAGCGCCAGTTGTACAAGAAAAACCAGCTGAACCAGTTAAAATTGAGGCTGAGAAAAGCAGTGGTTCACTAGGCTCGTTTAGCTTATTAATGATAGCTTTAATCGCAGGTATCAGAAGAGTAACGGCTAAAAAAGCACTTTAAAACACTAAATTTAAAAGCCTTCAATTGATTATTGAAGGCTTTTTTTAACCACTTGACCCTTAATGTACTTAACCTTCATAAGCTTAACTCTTCTACTTAAACCTACCCTCTCAAAATAATTTCATATCCCTAGATTCAATATTGATGACTATTAGAGCGCCTGATTAATACAAATATCATGCTTTAATTAAGTACATCTCACATTCTCTAAATTATTCAACGTGTAACCCAACGATACTTTGATTAATATTACAGAAGATATGAAGCTCGTACTCTGCTGTAAATATAGGAAACATAAACTCAGTCTTCTTGTATCTGGGGTTCAACACTAGAAATGTGAATTTCAAATGTAGATGCAAGGCCAATGAAGACGACCCAGCAACTCAGATTAAAACTTTTCTCTATAGAAAAGCCAACAAGTCAAATAAGAAAACAATATATAACAATTTAAATAATACTTTTATAAGCAAAAGTAATACTCTATCAGCGTAACAAGTTTCTACATTTGATTTTTCATTCTTAGTTTAATTGATAATAGGATTTAACATGAGCGTTAAGATGAAAGGACTGCTTCTTGTCGTGACTGCCACCACTTCAGTCATTGGTAATGCAACAGAGTATAGAGCTTCAAAACAATCTATACATACGCCAAGCACACAGCAACAAATTACGCCCTATATAGTCGGCGGCGGTGAAACAAAGCCCTTTAATTACCCATTTATCGGTAGCCTGCAAAAAGGTGGACAGCATAAATGTGGTGTCTCTTTTATCGGAGAAAATAGAGTACTTACCGCAGCACATTGTGTTGTAAGCGGCTCATTTAGCGACTTTAAAGTCAAATTTGAAGGGCATGATCTGACCGATGAATCCCAATGGCAAACATACCGAGTTCATGAAGTCCTTTGGCATGACGAATATGATTGGGGGTCTCAAGAAAATAATGATATGGCAATTTTAGAGCTTGATAGACCTGTTGAAAATATCAGCCCTATCACATTGGCAGATAAAGAGATTAGAGAAAGCCTTATTACAGGCGAAACTCTGAAAGTATTAGGTTGGGGGCGACTCAGTCATGGAGGAGATGTTCCTAAAAAGCTTCATGAAGTCGACCTTCAATATGTTCCCCGAGATATTTGTAATGATAAAGACCATCACGATGGCGACATCACCGAGTCAATGATCTGTGCAGGTGTACCTGAAGGAGATAAAAGCCCTTGCCATGGAGATAGCGGTGGCCCCCTTGTCGTTAAAAGAGAAGGTGAATGGGTTCAAGTAGGTATTGTCAGCTGGGGAGTTGCTTGTGGTGCGCCAAATAAGCCTGGTGTTTTCGCTGATGTAGCGGCCCTTTCAATGTGGCGACTAGGAAAGACTTTAGAGTTCGGGTTTGATGAAAAAGCACTCAATTCATTCAAATTAGACCAGCCATCTTCTACCTTTACTGGCACATTTAGAAACACTTTAAGCTACCCTATTAGTATTACCAACTTTGCGATTGCAAACTATCCTGAACACCCAAATTTAAATTTATCAAATGCTGAATTAATTGAGCAAACATGTGCTAATTCAACCTTAGAGTCTGAACAAGAGTGTCAGTTTACCGTACTAACCAAGGATCAGCATGCTTATGGCAGCTATCTTATGGAAGTTGAGATGGACTCACCCTCTGACGTTTATTTCCCTGAGCTTTTGACCTACTATAAAACATCAGAGACCAACTCTAACTTTAATCAACACTTATCAACACCAACCAGTATTGATTGGTCAACCGGAGGCGATGCAAACTGGTATACCGAGACCACTGAATCTGGAGAACCTATATTAGTCAGTGGTGACATTGCAGACCAGACTGATGATCCAAACCTAGATGGATTTGAACAAAAGTCATACGTGATGGCTGTCATTGATGATGCGCACATTGATGCTGTCAGCTTTGACTACCTTATCTCAAGTGAATTTTATGTGGACCATGTCACGGTATTTCACAATAACAAAGAGATCCTCAAAGACAGTGGCTTACAAGACAGCTTAAAAAGCGTCAATATAGAGTTGGATGATGGCGAAAATCAAATCGCAATAGTTTACACCAAAGACTACGACTATTCTGCTGGAGAAGATAAGGTAACAATTCATAATTTTAATACAACTTTTACGAACCAAACCCCCATAGCCGAAGTGACACAAAGCCAAATTGATATTCGCAGTGAGTTAGAGTTCACACTAGATGCCAGTGATTCGTCTGACCCTGAAGACGACAAGCTCACTTTTACCTGGATTGAGTTAAACACACCTCAGGAGGTTCTTGGCCAAGAAAGTACAATCACTTTGACAGCCGACAAAGTCGCAGAAGACACAAAAAAAATCTATCAAGTGACCGTCACCGATGAATATGAGGCTTCAAGCGTCGCTGTAGTAACAGTCAACATTGCAAAAAACAATGCGCCTATTGTTGCTCTATCAAGTGACATGCTCGAGGTAAAGCAAGGCGAAAAAGTACTCATCACCTCAGAATTCTCTGATCCCGAGAATGACAGTTTAACCTACCAGTGGTCGCAAACTTCAGGCACAGAAATAACACTGCCACAAAATGCGCAAAACTTGGAGTTTACTGCGCCCAATGTAACGCAAAATGAAACTCTCTCATTTTCGCTCATCGTAACCGATACCTTTGGCCTTGCAAGCTCAGAGCACATAGATATCAAAGTCAGTGCACCTGAAGTAGCAGTAAGTAAACCCACCCCAACGGATAATGGCAGCAGTAGCGGAGGCTCACTCGGCTTCTTAAACTTATACTTGTTTGCTTTATTGCTCATCCAAAGGCGTAAACAAGCTAAAAAAGTGCACTAAACCACTCCACTTAATAGCCTTCATAATATCATTGAAGGCTATTTAACTATCAAAAATTGGAACAAACAGCACACGCTAGTTTGACTCGCTTCCAAAAAAAGTGTGTTAATGAACAGTTTACTCTCACTTCATTACATTTTTATCTCGCAAAACTACTCCCTTTTTTAATTAGCTCACGCCACACCAATTCATTTTTAAAATGAGAGTATCGATTTAAAAATGCTTTGCATTTTGCGATAATGCAAAAATGAATCATAAAAAACACATACAATTCAATAGTTTATTTTTGGCATCAGGATTGCAAACAGTTAAACCAGCAAAATTGCATCTTGGAGAAAGTCATGAAATACAAACTATTGAGCTTGTGCCTTTTGTCTGCGGGCGTCAACGCAGCACCTTTCGATACTTGCCCTTCTAAGGCATTTTTAGTGCAAGGAAACACAGCCGCTATTTACGGCGTTAATTTAGTATCCGGTGCGTACACCGAATTTGCACCCAACGTTGGCACCAATAACAAGCTTAACGGGTTTGGTTTTAACCTCCATGACCGTTATCTTTATGGTTGGGATTACAGCCGTAAAGATATTGGCCGCGTCGGTAACGACTACACATTAGAGCCTCTAACCACAGTTGGCTTTCCAGACACCAACTTTTACGTCGGCGATGTAGCAATCCACGAAAACGCTTATTATGTCTACAAAAAAGGGAGTTCTTATGGCTTGTATCGCGTATCCCTTGACGAATCAAGCAATGATTATTTACAAGCAACACGTGTCATTAATGGTGGTGACCTTAATTTAAATATTTTCGATATGGCATTTGCACCTAACGGTGAAGCTGGCATGGCATACAGTGTTGATAGCAACGGTAATTTGCACCGTATCAATACAACAACTGGCGCCAGCACTGTCCTTGGCAACGTTGGCCAATCAGGCACCTTTGGCGCCGTATATTTTGATGTCGATAACAACTTTTACATCAGCCGAAATCAAGACGGTCATATCTATCAAGTAAATATTGAAGACCCTGCTGATACACAGCTTTTTGCATATGGCCCAAGCTCTGGCTCCAATGACGGCGCACGCTGTGCAACAGCCCCTATTATTGATGAAAGTGAAGATCCAACCATGGACTATGGTGATGCGCCAGAGAGCTACGGCACTTCTTTAGCTGAAAATGGTGCCCGTCATGTCGCAGGTGACCTTTACTTCGGCGATGGTGTTAGTGCAGAGCACTTGCCAAAAGCGCAAGATGATGACGATGGCGTTAGTTTCGTCACAAGCATAGAAACTGGTTATGACGCCCTCATCTCATTTACATTGTCTACCAACGGCTACGTCAACGCATGGGTAGACTGGAATCAAGATGGTGAATTTCAATCTTCCGAGCGCATTATTAGCGAGTTGTCAGGCGTAGCAGGCGAAAACCGCGTGTTAATTCCTGTGCCTGTAGATGCTTTAGAAGGTAATACATGGGCCCGCTTTAGGGTGTCTAACAACCAAGATATCGCGCCAACAGGGGGCGTAGACAATGGCGAAGTTGAAGATATTTCGGTTTCAGTGGTTGCAAGTAGCTTAATTGAGTCTTCAACGGCTTGGCAAACGGCCGCATTTGAAGACTTATGGCCGCAAAAAGGCGATTATGATTTCAACGATGTGGTCGTGAGATACAGAGCAACAACTGGCCAAATTGGTAACCAAATCGTGCAATATAAAGTAGAAGGCGCTTTAGTTGCCGTTGGTGCAGGCTATCACAATGCATTTGCGCTGCGCTTTAAAGACATAGCACGCAACCATGTTAATGAGTCACAAATTAAGTTGACTATCGATGGCGTTGAGGCGCAAAACAGTCCGCTTGAAGCAAATAGAAACGAAGCCATTGCCGTTATTTTTGCAAACACTAGAGAGATGGTACCGACACAAGAAGGCTGCAAATTCTTCCGGACAGAAGAAGGCTGTAGTGATATTCAACGCGCGCCAATTCCATTCGAACTAACGCTGCCATTGTCCACAACTTACAGTGCTAGCGTAGCAACTTTGGACAAGCTCGACCCATTCATTTTCGCAGTCAATGGTCATTATCACGGCCCATATGTAGATAGCAATAACGGTCGCGGATGGGAAGTGCATTTGAAAAACCAGACACCAACAGAAGCCTTTGACAGCAGCTACCTAGACCAAGGTGACGATACGTCATCGACAAATGGATACTTCCAAACGGGTACTGGTTTACCGTGGGCACTGATCATCGATACCGATTGGCAACACCCTAAAGAAAGAGTTGATATGTCCATTGCATACCCTCAATTTGCAGAGTTCGCATCATCAGCAGGCCAAAATAACGTGACTTGGTTCGAAAACCCTGTCGCAAACTACCAATACACTATCAGCAGCGCATCACAGAACTAGGAGCAGACCATGAACAAGTTAATTATCACTCTAATGACATTAGCACTTACAGCATGTGGCGGCGGTTCTGGTGGCTCGGAAGGGCAAAGTAATTCAAGCGCAGCAACTTCAAGCAACATTACTGCAGCAGCGCCAGCGACAACCAGTACAAGTACGCCAACAACGGTAGAGCAAGATACGACTGATACAGGCGATACAGTAGCGGCACAACCTCAAGGTGAAGGTATGGATAGTATGGATGTTGACGTGGCATTTGATTTCAGAAGCAACGTGGCGGTCGAGGTAACCTTAAGCGACAACGTGGTCAGTGAGCGCGCTTTCATCAATATCTGTAAGCAAGGTGAAAGTATCACAAACGCTGATAACTGCTTCTTAAGAGCACCGCTGGACAGCAATGGTTTTACAACACAAATACAGCTACCGCATGCAGATCAGAAGCTCAAAGCAGAAATATGGTTCTACAGCACATCGAAAGAGCCTTTGGTATACAACTGGGAAGTAGATGCCAGTCAACAAACACAAACTTGGGTAATCAACTAACTCCAATTTGCTTAGGAGGCATGACCATCATGCCTCCTGCATTTTCATTGCTAAAGACTCACCTAAAATATCATCGAGCAACATCATCGACCTCACAGCCAATATTCAAATCAGGCGATTAATCGCCTTGAACATTGAATGCATCGCGACTGGCTTACCTATGTGATCGGCAAACCCCAATGCCTTATAATGTGCAATATCTTGGGGCATTACATTGGCGGTTAGCGCTATAATGGGTACGTTTGAGTTTACTTTATGAATTAGCGCAAAGGCTTCCAGCCCATCCATTTCGGGCATTTGAATATCCATCAGCACAATATCATAGTGCGCTTTTTCAAATGCCTGTACTGCTAAGCGGCCATTTTCAACCAAATCGACTTGCGCCCCTGTTTTTTCCAACATCTTTTCAATGACGAGTTGATTTACTTTATTATCTTCCGCAATTAACACTTTAATGCTTGAGAAATCAGGTAGCGTATCTTTGTCAGGCTTTGTGCCTACCTTAGCAGGATCAGCTTGTGCCAAGGGCAAAGTCACCGCGATTTGTGTGCCTTTACCTTCCTCGCTGGCAATGTCGATCTCTCCTTTCATCAAATCGACGAGACTCGAAGTAATCGCCAAACCCAGTCCCGTTCCACCATATTTTCGAGTTGTAGACGAGTCTGCTTGCTTAAAGCGGTTGAAAATAGACTTTTGCGTCTCTTGGTTCATACCGATCCCCGTATCTATCACCACAATAGATAGCCCGTTGCGTCCTTGATACTGCAGCGTTTTCACTTCAATTTGAATACCACCAGCATGGGTAAACTTGACAGCATTTGACACTAAATTAAGCAAAATTTGCCGAACCCGCACTGAGTCACCTAGCCAGATTGGATGACAGCTCTTCTCAATGTCTGTTTCAACAGTGATCGACTTCTCATGCGTTGCACTTTTTAAATCCGCGACTACTGACTCTACGGTTTCTAATATCGAAAAAGGCGCCACTTCTAACTCCAACTTATGTGCCTCTATTTTCGAAAAATCTAATATATCGTTAATAACGGTCAGTAAAGACTTTGCAGAATACATAGCCTTTGAAACTAGGTGCTTAGACTCTTTATCGAGGTTATCTTGCTCTAGCAACTGCAATGTCCCCAAAATGCCATTCATTGGCGTTCGTATCTCATGACTCATATTGGCTAAAAACTCACTTTTAGCACGAGACCCCTGCTCTGCCTTATTTTTTGCTTCTATTAATGCTTGATTTTGCTTACGCATTTTATCGCGAGAACGTCTTAACTGGCCTGAATACTTTCGATTAAAAAACCCCACGTTACAGCAATATAAATAAATACTTGAAGCCGCAACGACTTGAGTTATAAGCGGTGACTGCTCAACAAAATCAAACCCCAATAAAAGCCCACCTGATATGCCACCGACTATTAAACTGACGCTACAGCTGTAAAACCGCTTGATCCCACCTAATATTAAACTATTGAGAGAGTTGACAATTAACAGCGCAAACACCACCCAAACCTGAAAGCCCACCGCGGCAAACCAAGTGCCATAAAACAACGCATCAAGGTGCAAATTGGTATATTCTGCGGCTTTTTCATCGGATACTACTCGACTGTGAAAGCGGGCTAAGTGAGGCCAGATCAGGCAATTTAAAATGATAAAAACAATATAGGTTGGTGTTAGACTGGCATACAGCGCCCCTACTAACATCACCGCCATAAGCACGCCACCGATTACTCGAGGTGCATAATTTTGCTTTGCCAACGTGGGCTTGTGTTCGGTCGTTTTTCTTTTTGTTTGAGCAGACGTCATGTCAAAGGCTTCTGTCTAAGCGCAGCTTATCCTTTAATTTTATACACTAAATCACGCATTATTATCTATTTTTTAACTTAATTTGTTAAAAAGTTTCTTTGAAAAGCACCTCATAGCTGCCTCACGCCTATGAGAGCCCTCTTTTAGGTAGATTCAAAATAACGTAGATAAGGCATGTAACGTCATGACAATAGCCAAACTCAGCGCTTCCCCCACTCCAAGCCCTAAAGTGTGGCTTTTTGATCTAGTTCTTGACCATACAAACCAAGTCATAAGAGAGTAAAGCAGAATTTCGCTTACATACTTAGTCGATAACACACTGATTGATAAAACAGTTTGCCAAAACCCCGGAGATAAGCTCGAGAAAAGCCAAGATCAACTCAACTGATAGAGGACACCTAATGGTACAAAGCATAAAGTCACGACTTTCCATAACGGATAAACGTTTGGTGTACTCTCTTCAAGGTTCGTCTCGTCTTTACTCAAGCTTGTATAAAGCTCTTACTGAGTAAGGGTAAAACACGTGTTTTACCCACATATTTATTATTTAATGCTTTTGACCAATTTATAGCTTGGTATATGCGGCTTGATCACCATGGATAAGGTGCGTTGGCACTAGCTTAATTTTGTTAGCATTTTCCCGTAAAGTAAAATAATGTTCAGTACATTCATAGGAGTAAGCATTGTTCTCTCGCGGTATAATAAGACGCTTTTCTTCTCCTTCATGTTGGGAATAAAGACGATTGTTTTCAAACGTAATAGAAAGGGTTTGGGAGTCAATGGAACGATAATCGCCCACCAATTTTTCAGCCAATGAGGTTATTTTGTCTTGGTCTTTAATCGGCTTCGGAGACAGCTCAAGCGCAATGGCAACCATATCAAGCAATGCAAGACCCGGAAAGTACTTATCCTGATTACTCATACCGGTGGCGACCAAGTCGTGTTCAGGCAAATACACATGCCAAGTAAAAAAGCCAGGCACCATACCAGCATGGTTGTAACTTATCTCTCCCCCTAGCTTATAGACATTCAGCCCCAAACCATAATTTGCAGTTGAGTTGTCATTGAGTCGCACTTTTTGGGTCATCAAGTTCAAGCTTTTTTCACTGACAACTTGCCCAGACATCAACGCTTTATTCCATACCTTCATATCTTGTAAAGTAGATGCGATAGCGCCCGATGCGTGGATCCAGCTACGATCCACTTTCCATGCCCTGTCTTTTGATTTTTCTGCTTTAATGTGCTTTTTCGGCTCATCAAAGTTTGTCGTATATCCAACCACGTCATTCACACGTATCCCTTGTGTGACAACAAATGTATTGTCCATCCCCAAGGGCTTAAAAAATGTATCTTGCATATACTGGTTATAAGGCATATCAGTGGATACTTCGATTGCTTTGCCTAACAGGATATAGCCTAAATTAGAATAGATATGTGTATCGCCCGAGTTAAAACTCAGCGGCAGTCTCGTAATGATCTTTATCACTTTATCAAGTGATGCATAGTTTCCCCAGACACTGTTCACGACAGGGTCGCCTAAGTAATCGGATAGGCCAGATGTGTGGGTTAATAAGCTAGAAAGCGTTAAATCTCTATATTTAGGATTAATCTCAGGAATAAACTTCCCTATCGGATCTTGCAAAGACAAGACGTTGTTTTCAGCTAACTTTAAAATGGCAGCGGCCGTGAACATTTTTGTCACTGATCCTATCTGCATCACATCATCTGTCTTAAGCGGTCTTTTTGTCTTAAGGTCTGCCAAACCAGCCGCACCGCTGTATATGACTTCATCGGATTGCACCAACTGGACAATCAACCCCGGTTCATCAGCAGCACTGTGACACTGTAAAACTGCATCAAACTCTTTGTCATCTGCATGACTCGTAAATGCACATAGCCCTAAACATATACTTAGTACACTCTTTTTCATCTTAATTCATATCCTTTGGGTCTTGTTATTGTTGTGACCGAGATATAACGTGCAAAAGTGATAAAAAGGGTGAAAATTTATTCTTTTTTATCGAAGCAAATGACAGGGCGTGTTAAGGCCAACATATATCAGCCTTTTTAGGTACGTGGTCTACTTTTAATCAATTAAAAGCTAAGAGCTGTGTTGATACCTGCTAAAGTAATCAGTGATATTTGTATAGAGTTCAGAAACCCACTTTGGCTTTCCGTGGGCCAAAGGCAATATATTATGTTGTCTCGGATCATTAGGTGCTATCGCAACCTTCACCGACTCCTTGCCTATTTTTGCCGTTAACACAAAGAGCTCCTCTATGACTTCGTCGCCCATCGCTAAACAACCTACTGACATCGCTTTACCATGAATAAAAATATTGGTTCCTGGCGCTTCTCTCCCTTCCGCGTGGGCATGTATTAAGTCAAAGTCATTTGGATAGTTTAGCTTCATAGATAAAAGAAAAGCACTATTTGGATTTAAATACTCCAAGCTATAAATTCCTTCAGGCACCTGTTCATCACCCTCTTGCAGTTTTGGCCCTAATATCCCACTGGCAGCAAGCACTGGATATGTTCGAATAAATACAGGGTTATCATCATTTGATGCCCATAGCTCAAGTTGATCAGTCCCTTTGATAGCAAGCAATGTAACGCTTTTTGGCGGATATTGAACACCTGCTTGTTGGAAAAATGGACGTAGTCTCGCCTCTGACGTTGCACCATATTCCCTGATCACATCTGATACACTCTGTTTGCCAGCCACTTTGTGATACAGAGGAACCCAATAAGGCCTAAAAAACAAATAAACACAAACAATGCTTACAACCAAAACAGCAAGAATAGTCAATCTAAATATACTCATGGATTACTCATTTTACGCTCCACCTCGACCGCATTATTAACTCAACAACTTAATCAAAAGTTATTGAAACTACACAATCTACAATTTGGAACGCCATCTTAATGGTGCTTTAATTTAACCCATATTCTACCCATTCAAAAACTGGTAATAAAGCAACTTAGGTATCTGACTTTTCTCTCTGCTCAACCACAGAATTTTTGCATTTTTTAAAACAAATTTGATTGATTAATATACTTAAAAAGTAATGGGTTTTAACCATACTACTTATTAATTAACGCATGCCGTCGCATAGGCATAGCATCAATTCGTTCGTAAATGGACTCAAAAGAGAGATCTGAAAGCAAAAATGACGCTTTAACCTTGCTATCTAACCCAATGAGAAATGCATGACCTATAGCGTCTTTGCCACAGTAACCTGAATACCCAGATATATTTCTCAAGGAGCCGCCTATTTGCCATTCGAATAATCTCATAGAGTGCTCAACAAAAATTCGAAGCTTCCTGTCAACTAACTCATCGTTATTTACAGCGTGCGTAAGACTATCTATCTGGTCTAGAGATTTCGAACAGATGACGAGCAACCTATTATGCCATTGATATTGCTCCAATACTGCGCGTTCGCTTGCGAGAGATACCGAAGCCAAAAAACCTATTGCCATGACCGTGAAAACGACCAAAATAATATTAAGTGTATTTTTCAAACGCATGTACCCTCCCAAAACGATTTAATACGTCTTGATTACATAGTAAGCTCATCAATACGGTCATTTTATGATCTAACTTTCTCTGTATTGGTATAACTATTATTAAAAAATAATGGGATAAGCAGTGTCATGGTAAGACTCTTATATTTGTTATTGCTGATTTTCTCTGCAGGTGTATTTTCTCAAAATACAGCGACAGGGCCGCATATTGAAGTGGCACTGGTGTCAGAGCATAATCAAGTACGTGTTGGTGATACTCAGTGGCTAGGGGTTTTACTGAACCCAGATAAAGACTGGCATACCTACTGGCTAAACCCCGGTGATTCAGGTGAGGCGCCTACCATACAATGGCACAGTGATGCAGACATTGAATTTGGAGATATTCACTGGCCGCTTCCAAAGCCAATTCAAGTCGCTCACCTAGTTAACTATGGCTACGAAGGTGCGACCTTGCTCATGATCCCTATCAACCTCAAGCAGGCAACTAAAGAGCGCATCTCTATTAGCGCCAATCTGTCTTGGCTGGTCTGTAAAGAAGACTGCATCCCCGGCTGGGCAACATTAACGATAGATTTGCCTATCGCTGACACGATAACGCCATCAGAACACTCAAACCTATTTGAACAAACGCGATTAAACTTACCTGAAAAACACAAAGACACCGCACAGTTTGAACTTACAAGCACGCACCTAGGTTTACAGACCACCTTGCCTTATCAATCTGACTGGCACGTATTTCCATTTAGAGGAGATGTGATTGCTCATAATGCAGATCAGGCTTGGGCACATCAAGCAAACAGCGCACAAGTGGTCATATCCTTATCAGACTACTTTTCGACCCCAAGCGAACCACTTAACTTTTTAATCAGCGATGGTAAAAATGGCTTTTACGTTGAGGCCATTCCAAATGATACAAGTAGCGCGGATAACAATTCCCCGTCACAATCCCTTTGGTTAATGCTGCTATTCGCGTTTATCGGTGGACTCATTCTTAACATTATGCCCTGTGTACTGCCCATTCTGTCTATGAAAGCGCTGTCTTTCGCACAGTCACAAAAGGCAAATCACTGGGGATATCCTATCGGTGTTTTAGTCAGCTTTTGGTTATTTGCGAGCATCATTCTGGTATTAAAAGAGGCTGGGAGCGCTGTTGGCTGGGGCTTCCATCTGCAAGAGCCATTGCTTATTGCTGGGCTGGCGTTTTTATTCACCTTTATTGCCATGATGTTGTGGGATTTACTCCCAAAAGGCATCAATCTGGCAGGCGTGGGGCAATCGTTAACGGGCGAAAGTACCTTTACTCAGCAATTTTTCACCGGTGTACTGGCTGTCATTGTCGCCTCTCCCTGCACCGCGCCATTTATGGCTACAGCGCTCGGTGTAGCCATGATAAGTCCAATGTTAGATACCCTCGCTATTTTTACCGCACTCGCTGTCGGGTTTGCACTGCCTATGACGCTACTTTCGTTGTCGACTCGTTTTGCTAAATTGCTCCCAAAACCAGGGGCTTGGATGCAAACATTTAAGCATTTTCTTGGCTTTCCCATGCTGGCAACTGTTGTCTGGCTTGCTTGGGTATTTCTGTCTCAGACCAGCAGTTTTGGTCAGCTGTGGTTGTTATCAGGACTATTAGGGTTTACATTTTTTATTTGGTTGTCCGCAAAAGTCAATCGGGCCTATTGTGTGATGAGTCTATTGCTTGCAATAACGTTTGCAACGTTTTGCAGTGTCAAAGGCGCACAAGCAAGCAAAGTAGTCAGCGAGCAAAAAAACAATCACTTTAGTGCACAAAAACTCACCGAACTACGTAATAACAATCACGTGGTGTTGGTGAATATGACCGCAGATTGGTGCATTACTTGTAAAGTAAACGAGCAAGTGGCTTTGAACAATGCTGACCTACAAGCCTTATTTGAAGACAGCAAAGTCGACTATTTAGAGGGTGATTGGACCAACAAAAACCAAGCAATTTACGAGTACTTAGAACAGTATCAACGCTCTGGTGTGCCTTTATACGTTGTGTATGCAGGTAACCACAGTAAGCAAGTTTTACCGCAGGTTTTGACACCTGACATCGTTATAAATGCTATTCAACAAGCAAAGAAGGAGATTAATCATGCAACGTCTAACTAAATGGCTCATGCTGTCTATGCTATTGGCACCATTGCTCAGTATCGCTGCAGCGAAAGTAGACACAAACGCCCCTGATTTTAAACTACAGGACTCATTTGGCAAAACCGTTAGCCTGTCTGACTTTAAGGGCAAGTATGTGGTACTTGAGTGGACAAATCATTTGTGCCCATATGTCGTGAAACACTATGGTAGTGACAACATGCAATCTTTGCAGCGTCAATACACGCAAAAGGACGTCGTGTGGCTTTCCATTATTTCCTCAGCAGAGGGAAAGCAAGGTCATGTTAGCGCACAAAAAGCCAATGAACTAACCCAAAAGCGCAGTGCAGCGCCGTCACACGTATTGTTTGATGAAGATGGACAAGTCGGGCGATTATATAAAGCAAAAACCACCCCACATATGTACATCATAAACCCACAAGGTAAGTTAAGTTACGCTGGTGCAATCGACAGTATTAAATCAGCCAACCCCGCAGATATTGCAAAAGCAACCAACTATGTCACAGCAGGCTTAAACAACTTGCTGGCGGGTAAGCCTGTTACACAAAAAGTAACAAAGCCTTATGGCTGCTCGATAAAATACAAAAGCTAACTCAATATAGAATGTCGAGTTGAGTACCCAACGTGTGCGCTAACTCAATCGAAGCAATCACTCGACTTCTATCTCACCCAAGTTACAAATATACTCATCGCCCCACTCCATCACTTGATGCTCATCTAACTCCAATACGCCTTGGTTTTGCAACGCAATGACTTTAGAGGCAACCAGTTCAAGTTCATTCACTTCGCAGGGCACAAACAATTCAGGGTATGCCTCAGCTATTTTTTTCGCATTTTTTGGACAAACCGTATGTAATGGATGCTCGAATGGCACATAAGGACCCAGCAACACTTCGACCACCATAGGCTCGTCTTCAGCACCCCAAAAGCAATGGGGCGTCGCATGAGGGAATAAAATCACATCTCCCGGACCTACTTCTTTTTTCGCCATTTTTCCTTTGCATGTTTTCACAATAGCGGTACCAAAACCTTCCAAAACAGAAATAAGTCGACTACTTAAAGGATGTACATGCACATCACCTTTGGCCGCTGACTTTGGCGGAAACATATCAAATCCAAATGACAAACCATCTGCTTTTTGCATGACAATTTTAGTCAACATGCAATCTATTTTTTCCCATGCAACTGACTCAAACTCATTGTGGTTAGGCAAAACATGTGTGGGCACGCGCAAAAAGTGATTGCCCAGTTGCCACTGCGATAGAACAAACTTATCAAGCTCAGCTCTCGTTAAGTCACCTCTATTGGCAAGCAAATCGGTTAAGTTAGCAGGCATATTCATATTCCTTTTTGACACTATTCAAATTCCAGTTATCCGATAGCTGTGTGGCTGTAGCTGACAACCTAGACAACCTATTTATGGATGGCACTGACCGTAAAAACTCAAAACGTGTGCAAGGCGCACATATTTTTCGCTTTCCGACTGTTCAAACACAATTTAAAGTTAAAAAAATGTAACCAAAACATATGTAATGGTCAAATAAATACCCACAAAAGATATTAAGATTAAATAATACGAGCCCCAAATCACGCCCTCAAAACTGCGTATCAGTTCATGTAAAAACACTCAACTTGTTAATATTAATAACTTAAATAGCAGATTGGCAGCATCAGATAAGTCGATTCAAGGTGCACAGCTTCTTAGCTTTTATCAATTTTTTAGACACTTGATGACTGTGCTACTTGCACGACACGCAGGCCTCACACTATACTGTATATATAAACAGTATAGGTAACGTATGAAAGTAATCCCCATCAAAGCCCAAGCAGGTATCACTGGGTTTGAATCACCAGCGGCAGAATATAAAGAACTTGGTTTATCGTTAGATCAACTCTTAGTCAATCACCCCAACGCCACGTTTATCGGGCTCGCATCTGGCGACTCTATGCAAGGTGTTGGGATCTTTGATGGTGATTTGTTATTGGTTGATCGCGCTGTTTCTCCTCAGCAAAATGATGTCATTGTTGCAAATTTTAATAATGAATTTGTCTGTAAGCTGCTCGACTTGCACAATAGAGTGCTGCGCTCAGCATCCACCCTTTATGCGCCAGTCAAGATCAGTGAATGTGATCAATTCCAACTAGAGGGCGTGGTCACAGGTTCAATACGTATGCATCGCACAAACCCGGGCTTGACCAGATGTATGCGCTAGTCGATGCCACCTCATTTTATGCCTCTGCGGAGAAAGTCTTTGATCCGAGTATTCGCAATAAGCCTGTTGTGGTGTTATCAAATAACGATGGCTGTATTGTGGCAGCTTCGCCCGAGGCTAAGCGTTTAAATATTCCCAAGTTTCAGCCCTACTTTAAACTGAAGTCGGTTTTGGCTGAGCACAATGTCATTATTCGCTCTTCCAATTATGAGCTGTATGCAGATCTGTCAGACAAGATGATGAAGGTGATTAATCAATTCAGTGATAATCATCATATCTACTCTATCGATGAGTCATTTTTAAAATTCGAGGGGTTTAGCGACCTTGTTAACTCTTGGGAACAATACGGACATGTTATCAGGCGCAGCGTGTGGCGCTCCACCAAGCTGCCGGTTGGCGTGGGGTTTGGCCCAACTCCAACACTTGCAAAAGCGGCAAATCACGCCGCTAAAAAATTTAAAAATGCGACGGGTGTTGCGGTAATAGATAATCAACAAAGCCGCAGGCAAATACTGGCGAATTTAAACGTGGAGGATGTCTGGGGCATTGGCAAACGCCTGACCAAACAGCTCAATCAACAAGGCATCTATAGCGCCTTAGACTTAGCCAATCAAAACCCGCGTTTGATGCGAAAACAGTTTAGTGTGGTTTTAGAACGCACAGTATCTGAGCTCAATGGCGAAGCTTGCCTGTCTTGGCATGAGATCACACAAAGAAAAAAAGAGATATACAGCACACGTAGCTTTGGCGAGCGCATCACAGATCCAAAAGCACTTAAAGCCGCACTCGCAACCCACTGTGCCATTGTCAGTAAAAAGCTCAGAAAGCAAAATTCATTGGCAAAAAATATTGTGATTTTTGCACATAGCTCACCGTTTGAAGACAGCTATTACAAAAAGTCTTTTATTCAGAAGCTCCCCGTCGCTTCGAGTGATGTTAGAGTATTTACACATGCTGTTAGCGACATTTTTCATCAACTATTCAAATCTGGCGTCAAATATTACAAAGCAGGAGTTGGTGCGATTGAGCTTGAAGACGACACATTTTTACAAACTGACTTATTCAGTCAATCTCAAGATAGCCCAGCTCTGATGAAATGCCTAGATGAAATCAATACCAGATTTGGCAATCACACAGCACGCACTGGCGCACAATTACAATCTAACGCTTGGCACATGCGCCGCGCGTTTTTATCGCCTTATTACACCACGCGCTGGTCTGATATTCCCTTGATAAAATGTCAATGACACCAATTTAAGAACAGTGTTCAAATTGAGTCACCTTACTTTAGGAGAACTTAACGCAAAAAAGCCATCGCACCAAAACAGCATTTTCTATCCACAGTTTTTGTTAATAGGCTGTGGTTAACTTTTTTTGCTTCTCAAATTTAATCAAAATATATAACGGTGCAATGCTGTGCTCTATGCAACGCTAAGTAAATACAACAATACTGCTTCCTAATATATAAAACCAACATAACTAAATGAAAAATATAAAGTTTACCTATTTCACTCACAGGCCCACTATCATTACTTTTCACAGCCAAGCAATCAAAAATAAAAATAATGGTGAAAATACAGGCTGATACATCACATGTTTCTCCATATTTATGAGCTAAACTTGCATAGATATTAACTGGTTGTTTTTTGTTCCAAATAAAATGAGAAAGTATCTTTTTTTAATCTTGTTCAGTTGTTGGCATGCCTTTGCAGAAAACAGTATAAACATTGCGACTGGAGAATACCCACCATTTACTGGTAGCCAATTGGTTGATGATGGCTTCGTCAATCATATCATTCGTCTTGCTTTTGCAACGCAAGGAATACCAGTGTCTTTCGTTTATTTGCCATGGAAACGAAGCTTTCATGCCGCAAAACTTGGCCAATTTGATATGGCGTCATACTGGGTATGCGAAAGTGAATATCAAACGCACTTTTACTGTAGTGACGAGATATATCAAGGTGAGCTAAAAATGTACTTTAGAAAAGAGACGCCTTTACCAAACTGGGAAACCCTCAAGGACCTGCAACCCTACCGGATAGGCGCAACACTGGGTTATGAATATGTTCCTGAGTTCCACAAGGCCATTAAAAGTGATGAGTTGGATGTACTCATGGTAAGTAACGATCAGCTCAACCTCAATATGCTCTTAAATAACAGAGTAGATTTAATTTTACTCAATGAAACAGTTATGGAGACACTGTTAAAAGAGCAGTTTTCGAACGAGTACCAGAAACTACTTCAAGCACACCCAAAACCCTTTCTTAAATATCGTGCGCAGGTTTTGTTTCCAAAAGTACTAGAGGGGAGCCCAAAACTCAGGAAAGCTTTTAATTTAGGGTTACAACAGCTCAAAGAGTCTGGAGAGCTGAGCAAGCAATGGCAACGCATGATACGTGGTGATTTTTCCAAGCCTAACAATAAAAAGAAACAAAACCCACAAAATAAGGAATAAAATATTCACAAATGGACAATTAAGTGGTAAGTTTTAGTCTCAGTAAATTGGCTGACATTCATAAAGGAGTAATATGATGAAAAACATGAAATTGAAAAAGACCCAACTTAAATCTTTGTCACTTAAAAATAAAGCGCTTTCACACAAAAATACCCCAGCCGTGGGCGGTGGTGCATCAGGCACTATGTGCATTACGCTTTCAGTAGATGACTGCTGTACGATCCCCCCAACAAAAGATTTTTGTTAATAAGGAAGTGAAAGTAAAAGAAGTGACAGAGATGTCACTTCTATTGAACAACATTAAATATAAGCAACAAATTTACCCGTTCAACACCGGCTCTGCTGCAACTTACTTCTCACCTCATTAAGCTTCGCTTGAGTAAATTCATAAGCTTGCTGTGCTATTTGATAGGCATCAGGGTATTGATTAGGCGTATCCACTTCAGGCACCCAAAACTTGCGTCGGGTCAAACGAAGACCCTGATCAAATGCACCCACCGCATTAAAAATCTCCACCGCAATGGGACCATCAAATCGCGATAAAATAGGCGTAAATATGCCTTCCCATGGCAGCCAACAATGCACTAAATCCCCCCTATCTGGCGGTGATGCTTGTGCGTAGTGCAAACGATTTTGATCAGCAAGGTAATTAATTTGCTGTGCAAAAACCTCAGGCCCATCACCATCTAACGTCTCTTGTGCACTATCGAGTACCACCCCCACAGTAGGATCTTCTATGCCATCTAAAAACGTGATCAACTGCGCCAGTTTATTCGGCCCTGGCGTCTCCCAATGGCTAATAGGCTCAATCGCCAGTTTAACGCCTTTAGAAGAGGCATAAGCGCCAAGTTCAACAAAACTTGACTGTGCCGTTTGATAACGTAGCGCAAGTTCATCTTGTAACTTGTCACTCCATACGGCTTGACCATTTGGCGCATCAAATACAAAACCACCATAGGGGATCACCAAGGGGCCCATCATGATTTCACCACCTAATGCAGCGGTAATATCAATCCGAGATTTTAAATAAGCAATCCCGGCATCGCGAACAGATTTAATCGCAGAGCTTGGGTCACACGAAGTCGTTGCACCGACATTGGTTGCGACTTTGATATGACCGAACCCCTCATCATCCATACGCTGACGAAAAGCCTTATAGGCATTTAGTTCATCCTCGTAAGTGGCAAATGCATAGGCTGTGGTGTCCTCTCTACCGGGATGAAACTCAAAACCGGTATAACCCATTTCAACCAAACGCCGAATATGGGTCATCGCTTGGTCCAAAAATGTATCATCCTCTATTGAGAAGTTTGACCCAAACATAAAAAAGCTAAAATACATCTCCGTATTATGCTGCATGTGATAACTCCTTTATCACTTTAAAGGCCAGTAACTTCTTGAAGATACTTGCGCGCCATTTGCGCATACAGTAGCGGGGTTGCATTGGCAGGATTTTGTTCTGCCTCGACAATCAACCACCCTGCAAAGTTTTTATCTGCCAGCGTCTGTAATATCTCTTTAAAGTCTAAGCAGCCAGCAGGATCTCCCGGCACAGTAAACACCCCTTTTAAAATGGCCTCTTTAAATGACAAGTCATTGGCTAAACTGTAATCCATAATGTCTTTGCGGATATTTTTCAAATGAACATGTCTGATCCGCTCACCGTAAAGTCGAATAAACTCTAAATTGTCGCCACCGGCAAAAAAGAGGTGTCCCGTGTCCAAACAAAAGTGCACACAATCAGGGTCAGTTAACTCCGCAAATCGCGCAATTTCGTCCATCGTCATCACACCTGTGCCCATATGATGGTGATAACACATTTTCACCCCGTGGCAATTGGCTTTATGGCCAAGCTCATTTAAGCCATCGGCCAGTCTACGAAACTGCTCATCTGTAAACTTAGGTGCATTAGGCACTAAGGCAATGGGTTGCTGATGAGATGAACCACCAAGTTCAGCCAGTACTAAGTCCCCACTTTGCATCTCTTTCAAAAACTGGATTTCTTGCTCAAAACTTTGAAACGTTTGCTCTTTCATATCATTTATAGTGAAGTAAGTGCTAACCCATGGCTCAGAAATCACTAACCCGCGCATATCTAATTCACGTTTTAATACCGCGGGGTCAGATGGGTATTTATGGCCACGGCTACACCCTTCGAAGCCAGCCAATGCCATTTCACTGACAATTTGCTCAAATGGGATCCCGATATCAATATCTAAAAAATCATCGTTGACCCATCCAGTTGGGGTAATACCAAATTTTACAGCGCCTTGTGGAAACATTGTTTGTCTGCTCATGATAAACATCCTGTTGGTGACATAAATGAAAGTAAATACTTACATTTATTTTGATTGAACACTTTGCTGCTTTACAAACTGCCAGCTGTTGTCGAAATGAATTCTAGGTGGCTCGCTCCAAGAACCATAACCCGGCCCTTTTGCGCCTGATGGATTGGCATCAATCGCTTGCCAAAGTAAACCCTCTGTATATGAAGCAGAGCTTACAAAAAACGTTTTATCCTGCTCACTCTTGCCATAAGCCTCTCGCCAAGTACGTGGTAATTGATACCAAGTGCCGGTGTACCAAAGCTTGATGATATTTCTGGCGACAGGCCCCAGCTTCACATCCCCCATGATCTGTTGTCGTATACCAGTTAAAAACATTTGCTCGTCACAGGCACATTCATACACGGTTTGAAACACGCAAAGTAACTGTTCAACCGTGTCACGGCCAACAATGTCATTAAGTGTTTTATAGTAATGTTCAACTTGGCCTGTACCATGTAGTGCAAACGCATTGAAATCCGTGAGTGCACCTGATAGCTCAATAAATTGCTGCTGTTGATTTTGCTGAGTATTCATTACGCCCGCCCCTTATGTACACAAGTCTGCTCTACTTTATCGTTCAATGAATCACGGCTACTGGCGTCAATTTCGAATGTAGGGCCTGCGTGCATATTAGGCTCAATCGAAATCGGGTTACGGATCAGTTGGCTGGCGAACTCTTTCAACCGGAACATGTCGCACACTGCACCCAACAAAAGGTTTTGATGACCACTGAACGCATCATTGATGATGCCTAAAAACTCATGGTAACTATGGTTAAAATCTTTCGCGGCTTTTAATAAAGTTGGGTTTTCTGCAAAATCCGACAGCTTGGGGTTTGTCTTGATTGGATATACCTTACTAAAATCGACTTCGAACTTTGCGCCAGTTGGGTTACTTGGCCTATCACCTTTTTGATAATAACGGCCAAACTGTAACTGCTTGAATCGATAGTAATGGGATAGCTCTCCCTCATTATCAAACTCTTGATTCTCTGTATCTTCGCCCAGCTCTGCCTTCCCTTCTCCTTGCTCTTTGATCAAATTCAACGCGGCAATGGCCGATCTTTCATCCGTGACTTCTATGACTTCGCCACCGCCGGAGTAATAGTATTTATTGGAAACCTGATATTTAGGGTCGCCGATAAAAATGGTTTCTCCGCACTCTCTGGCCTGCGTCTCTAAAAATTTAATGCCGTCTATAATGGCATCGTAAAAATCACCAATGCTATAAAAGCTATATGTTGGCGATTTTAGCGGTTTTATCGCATCCAAATGAAAACGCGCATGATTTGCACGTGTGATACAGCCATTAGGGCAAGTACTTGAAGTATTTTTTGGAGGCTTTGAAGGCCGCTCAATATTCAAAAAAGTCTCAAGGGTCTCTGGTGTAAAAGCGGCAATCGAGACTTGGAAGTCTTTCTCACCATCCGGCAAATAAGTTGGAAATGAAGGCATAAAGCCTTCAGTCAATACATTGGGATGTCTACCCAATGCATTGAGCACATTCGCAGACAACGTCATATGAAGCATCTCTTCAACCAAAACCGCTCTAATAACCGCCGTGGCCTCTAAATTGGTTTCAGGATGGATACTATATAATGCCGTTAAATACGGCGGAATTGTCGCATGTTCCAATTGAATCGCGGCATCTAACATCTGATATAAATCATCAATGGTATTGATAATACGTTCGTTCATGAGCGCGCTCCTTTAGCCAGTTTAAAGGCATCATCAGCTACGACATTCACGGGATAACTGCTCAAATGTGCCAAAATATGCTCCGTGGTTTTAAAGCAAAGCGCTGCAAGTGTCAGAGTAGTATTCGACGTACCAATGCTTGGCATACTGCCAGAGCCAATCAGGTATAAATTACTGTGATCCCATGATTGCTGATATTCATTCACCACAGAGTTTTTGGCAGAGGTACCCATAACATGCGTGCCGGAAAAGTGATTGCCACCACGGAAGTAATAACTCTCACCTTGGTAATTGAACGAGCCATAATCAAGCAATGAATAACTTGAAAAGTCCTGCGCACCAAGGCGCTGGAAAAATACCTTTGACGTTTCACGTGCGTAGGCAATGCCCGCTTTGGAGTAATCAGACAAGTTATAATTGACGATTGGGCGCATGTTACCGAGCGCATCGGTATATTCTGGGTCGACCGTAATGCGGTTGCTCTCATCTGCTGGCTGTTCGACCATATAAGCAAACAGCAATTGATTTGATATTCTCTCAACGGTACTTTGGCGAAGTGCCTTACCAAATTTGTTTTCAGTATCGACTAACTCTTCAATATCTGAAAAAGGCGAGCCCGTTGCCCAGCCCCAACCATCATTATGAATGTCTACACCAAACGACGCTTGCTTGGCTCTGCTTTGTCCATATCTAAAGTCCGCAATACCAGAGGTGCATTTTGTCCCTCGCATTGTCCCCGCTGCTTCTGGCAACAAACCCCAAGCGAGCAAATAAGTATGATCCATTAAATTTTTGCCCATTAACCCGCTCGAACTAGGTAAATCAGACGCGAGCATGAGTCGGGCGTTTTCTACCGCGTTGGTCGCCAAAATAAAGGTTTTTGCAGTGATATTACCTGTCGTATGCTCAGGCGAAGAGGTCTTGGTATAGTGCTTGAATTCAATATGACTGACTTGATCAGTACATCCATTGACAAAGACTTTGCTGGCAACCGCTTGTGGTAAAAAGTCAAGGTTACCTGTTTGCGCTGCGCTGTATAAAGTTTTTCGTGCATCATATTTGGCTTGCACAGGACATATCGGCACACAGTTGTTATTACCTTGGCAGCGCCCGCCTTGCTCGCTCTGCACTGCGCCCACAGCTCCGACAGGATTAAACCCCGCACCGTTTTGATAATCCGCATTAGGAATGCCATTTCGACCTTGTGGAAACGGACGCACTTTGACCGTGTGTACTTCGCCAGCTAACTCAAACTCAGCCCCATCAATGCCTTTTCCCACCACTTGGTCAAGATAGGAGGCCGGCAACCCATGCATTGGGTATACGTAGCCAGGTTCGTACTTAAGCCCGTAAAAGCCTTGCTCCTCAACATTAGCAGATACGCCAATTTCACGTTCAGCCATACGGTAATAGGGCATCAAGTCATCATAGCTGATGGGCCAATCTAACCCAACGCCATAGTGGGTTTTGATTTTAAAATCATCTGGTAACATGCGCAGAATTTTGGCTTCCCAGTGCATGGTTGTGCCACCCGTTAC
The DNA here is from genome assembly GCF_057197785.1 of Pseudoalteromonas sp. MMG033. Classification (NCBI taxonomy): domain Bacteria; kingdom Pseudomonadati; phylum Pseudomonadota; class Gammaproteobacteria; order Alteromonadales; family Pseudoalteromonadaceae; genus Pseudoalteromonas; species Pseudoalteromonas sp. MMG033. Next base: position 2,988,179 of record NZ_CM170070.1, on the reverse strand, counting down.
CCGCGTGTAGGTGCTATCTAGTGCCAAAGGCCCATTTTGTACCATGTACCCTTGGGTATCCATTTGACCCAAACATAGCTTGCGAACATCAGTCGACCTAGGCATAGGTGCATTTGGGTTATCAGGATATGGCGCGTTGTTATCTTTTGACGCGTTGACATAATAATTAGATATATACTCCTTGAAGCCTTCATAACTTAAGCTTTTTGCGGGCGCAGCTTCAAGCACAAGTACTTGATACCCCTTAGAAGTGAGTTCTTTCGCGGCAATCGCACCGCTAATCCCTGAGCCAACGATCACTGCATCATATTTACCGTCATTCGAATTTTGAATTGCTTGCTCAGGTGTTACTTGCTCTATTGTTGAATTTGATTCACTCATTCAAGTGTCCCCATCTTATTCCATTAACAACAGCATTAACATTCAAGCTAAAAATCAGTGTAGCAGATATTACAAAATGGCAATTATAAATTAAGTACCCGAAAAAATTCCGGCCTGGATATAATAGAAATAGGTTCCTAAAATCGATGTATATGTAGACAAATTAAGCAAATAAGTACAAAAACTCAAAATCAACCATCCAGAAACTAGTCTTTCATAGCTACGTTTTAGTTTCTCCAACCAAATTAATAACTTGTTAAATAAATCGAAATATTTAAGCGGGTAGCTGTTTTTTGTGTATATACTTTCTGATGCACTCAGTGCGACTACAACGGATTGCTAATGTGAGACAGTTAGTGAATGAACTTGGTTGTATGTTTGATTTCTCACACCGACATTCCGAGACAATTAACACCTTTACTCTTGGAACACTTATGACAACTCAAACGAACACGGTACTCAAATCAGAGCAAGAATACCCGACAGCTATTGATGCACAACCACTTGAAAAGTGGGCAAAAGTGGCAAGACAACATGTGCTAGATAGGATGATTGCGAATATTTCACCCGACGATGGAGAGCGTGGCGCTGTACTCGCCTCTCCCTCTCGCACCAACCCAAACTACTATTACCACTGGGTCAGAGATGCGGCACGAACAATGAGCGAAATTGCCAAGCTCAATGGCCTTGATCGTAGAAATTTTAAAGATAACTACTACGACATGATGATTGACTATGTCGAGTTCACCAAAATAAACCAAACAACACCAACCGTCAGTAATAGTTTGGGCGAGCCCAAGTTTTACGTCACTGGACAAGCGTTCAACGGACCCTGGGGCAGACCACAAAATGATGGTCCTGCGCAACGTGCGCTCACCATCACTCGTTGGGCAAATACTCTCTTAGAGAATGGCGAAAAAGGCTATGTCACAGGCACTTTGTACGACTCAAAAGAGCCTTCATTTAGCATCATCAAAGCGGATTTAGATTTTGTTGCGAACCACTGGCAGGACCCTTGCTTTGATCTGTGGGAAGAAGTCGATGGCACCCATTTTTATACTCGACTGCTACAACGCACAGCGCTGCGCGAAGGCGCTGATTTAGCGAATAAGCTTAATGACCCAGGTGCAGCTGATTACTATAACCAACAGGCTGCTTTAATTGAAAGTTCAATAGATGATTTTTGGAGTGAGGAACAGGGCTACTTTCTAACCACGCTAAACCGTGTTGGCGGGCTAGATTACAAGTCGTCAAACCTTGACGTTGCAACAACTTTAGGTATTTGCCAAGCACTGTCTGACACCCATCCATTCCTAAACCCACACGAAGATAGAGTACTGGCAACTGCCTACGCACTCCATCAAGCGTTTGATCCACTTTATCTAATTAACGCCATAGAACACACCTCATCTGGCGATCCTGTTGCACCAGGAATTGGACGCTACCCAGAGGATAAATACGCAGGCAGTGCGCCTCTTGGGCAGGGGAATCCTTGGTTTTTGTGTACCGCCTCTTTGAGCAGTATTTGCTACAAAGCCGCAGCCCTATTTGCTGAGCAAAAAAATATTGAAGTCAACAAATATAACCTCGGCCAATTGAATTTGGCAGTGAAACTGGTCGACCCCAAATGCCAACTAGAAGTGGGCGAATGTTTCAGTAGCAGAACCAAAACATTCAAGTCCATTATCTCTGGCTTAAAAGCGCTTGGTGACGCGTATCTTCGCCGCATACAGATCCACGCAGGGGAGCATACGTCATTGTCGGAGCAATTTAGTCGCTACGACGGCTACATGACCAGTGCTGAGCACCTAACTTGGAGCTATGTATCCGTAGCAATCGCCATTGATTTACGCAATGCGTTAAAGATTTGAAATCACCGACGGCCGCAAGCACTGAGGTTACGGTCGTTATTAGAGTTTATTAAACCGTACTTGGCCAAAAGCAAATAATCACGCTTTTAGGATGTGGCACACAGTAACAGCGGATGTTGATATGGTAAAAGCACAACAACTTTACCCACACTATGCGCAGCGAAAGTTGCGCATAGCATCTGTGTTTACTGCCACATCACCTTGTGAACCAGCCATTTTTAATCGTCATACCCGCTACCTTTGGCCAGTCCTTCTACCGTCTCATTATCTATTTAGCTGTTACAAAGCACGCCGTGCATGTGCTTTGTCTCCTTTATCTATCACAGCGAGTAAATGCTATGAATATACCTATTACCAACCCAATCAAAATTGTTGTTAAACACACAGGCAATGTGAAAATTCACACCTTCATCTCTTCATACGAAGGCGATAATATTGCCAATGCAACACACATTATTGAAAGTGAAAATGTCCTAGTACTGATTGATGGCCAGTTTTTAAGTCCCTACGCGAAAAAGTTTCGTGAATACGCCGACAGTTTAAAAAAGCCCATAGAGCGTTTGTATTTATCACATCGCCATCCAGATCATTGGTTTGGCCTTGGAGATGCATTTGCAGATATTGAAATATATACACTGCCTGAAACCATCGATTTTTTAAAAGCACATGGTGAAGAGTCTCGTGAAGATCATATGGGTAAATTAGGTGATCTCGCGCCAGAAAAAGTCGTTATCCCACAACATGCGGTCAGCCCCGGTATTGAGGTCATCGACGGCGTGAAGTACGTTATCGAACGTATCGTCGATACGGAAATTGACTATGGGATCACCTTAAAGCTTCCTGACCTTGGCATATTTATCGCCCAAGACTTGCTTTACAGCGGCACGCATCTTTATCTCACTAAATATCTCGATCATTGGATGGAACAACATGAAGATATGCTGACATCCAACTATGACTTGTTCTTACCCGGGCACGGCGCGCCTGCAGATAAAAATGAAGTACTGGAAAACCTCAAGTATCTGATTGCAGCTAAGCAAGCCATTGCTGACGGCCTGAAAAATCAGGAATTTAAAGCGTTTATGCTCAACAAATTTCCAACTAGGCAATGTCCAGCCATTTTCGACATTTACCTACCCCGACTCTTTGACGGCGCTAGCGAATATTAATCAACACTAACCAAATTGATAGGTGGATCAGCATGGATACACAATACACAGTAGGACAGTACCTCACTCAAAGACTTGAAGAGCTTGGCCTAGGTCACTTGTTTTCAATCGCGGGGGACTATACCATTGAATGGATCAACAAACATATTGAGCCAAGCAGTATTGAGCTTATTGAAGAGGTCAACGAACTTAACGCAGGTTATGCGGCAGATGGCTATGCCAGATTAAAAGGCATTGGCGCTATGTGCTTTACATATTCTGCCGGTACCCTCAGCGCGGTAAACGCAGTTGCGGCATCCTATGCAGAACGCATCCCCGTAGTTGTGGTCAACGGTGCACCAAGTATACAAAAACGTCTCACCGCTCAACAAACTGGCTTTACATACCACCATATGATTGATGGCGAAACCGACTTAAATATCTACAAAAATATCACTGCGGCAGCAATCAAAATAGATAACCCTGAACTTGCGCCAAGATTGATTGACTATGCACTGACTGAGTGTATCTCACAAAAACGCCCCGCTTACATAGAGCTACTGGAAGATATGGTAGAACAGCCTTGTGCAGCGCCACAAGGCAAGCTTACACCGCTTACGCCTATCCCGCTGCAAGACAATGTAGACCAAGCCATTGATAAAATTCAACAAGCTTTATCACAAGCTGAGCGCCCTATTGTTTGGTTAGGTGCCGAAGTGGACCGTATGGGTCTTCATGAGGAAGCAAACGCTTTAATCAGAAAACTGAACCTGCCTTATGTGACAGAGCTCATCAGTAAAGCGGTATTTTCCGAAAATGACCCGCTCTTTGCAGGTGTTTTTGATGGTCAAGCCTCCTCTGAGGTCACCCAGAAATTAGTCAATGAGTCTGACTTTATTTTAGGCTTAGGTGTTTGGCTATCAGATATCAACTCACTGGGCCAGGCGGTAGATTATGATAAAACTGCACTTATTTCATGGGATACTGTGAAACTGGGCACCTACTTTGTGCCACAGGTGCCACTGGCAAACTTCATCGATGAACTGAATCAAAAGCCACTCTCAAACTTATCTGCATGTGCAATCCCAAGCGAAGCACCAGACAACAGCGAGCAATTTAGCGGAGATATCAGCTACCAAGGCTTTTATGACTTTATCCAGAGCAAAGAGTACATTAACGACAACGTGCTTATCGGCAGTGACGCCAGCTTAAACTTTTTTGGCAGCCTACTGCTCAAAGTCGGCACACCAAGAGGGTTTGTCGCCCAACCGACTTATTCGTCCATTGGCTATATTGGCCCAGCAGCAACAGGCATGAGCCTTGCTAAACAAGACCACCAGCGTGTGTTTGTATTTTCTGGTGATGGTGGATTTCAAATGACACCCCAGTGTTTGTCCACACAAACCAGATTTAAGCTCAACCCGATTATTTTTGTCATGGACAACGGTGTATATGGGGTAGAGCAGTGGCTATATGATGCGGAAATATTCTCAAGCGATCAGCCCTTCTTTGAGTCATGTATTTTGCACCAGTGGGATTACTGTAAACTTGCCAATGTATTCGGCTGTAAAGGCTGGAAAGCCAATACGTACGAAGAGCTCAACGAGGCAATTTTAGGCGCGCTTGAAAACTTGGATAGCCCTTCACTAATACAGGTTCGCGTGCCACCTAAATCACTGCCCGATAATGCTAAGTGGAAGAAAAAATGATTTGATAGCGCTGAATTCAAAGCCGAAAATATAAACACCATAGGTAAATAGGCGAATCATTGCCAAATAGGAAAAAGGGGCTTGTTATCAGCCCCTTATTTTCATTTACTTTTTTCTGCGCCTTGTGCGCTGGCCTAGAACGCGCTTTTTATCCCTTTGCTTTCTCGACTTCGCAGAGTTTTTACGATTGTCTTTGGGCTCTTTGGTTAAATCAGGCTCATACCCTGCCAACCACTGAGGTGTGAGTCGAGTATCGAGCAATACTTCTATTTCTTCTAATAACCACTGCTCATCAATACTCACTAAAGAAATCGATTGGCCGCTGTTTCCAGCACGGCCTGTACGCCCAATACGGTGAATATAATCTTCCGCTACATACGGCAGCTCTGCATTAATGACATAACTTAATGCTTTAATATCAATACCGCGTGCTGCAACATCCGTTGCCACAAGGACGCGTGTTTTACCTGATTTGAATTGCTCTAACGCGCGTTCTCGTGCCCCTTGAGACTTATCACCATGGATAGAAAGCGTCGCCAAACCATCTTTATTCAGCTCACTTGCATACTCATCTGCACTCTTTTTAGTCCGTGTAAATACCAGCACCTGCTGCCAGTTATTTTTACCAATCAGGTGCGAGATCAGTTCACGTTTTCGGTCTTCATCCACCGCATAGAAAGTTTGTTCTACCTTGTCCGCCGTGCTGTTTTGCTGCTCAACACCAACGCGCTCAGGGGTATTCAGCCACATTTTTACTTGCGTCAGCACGCTCTCATCCATTGTTGCCGAGAACAACATTGTTTGACGCTTTTCAGGCATTTTACGCATAATGCGCTTAATTTCGCCGATAAAACCCATGTCTAACATGCGATCAGCTTCATCAAACACCAGGTGAGAAATAGCATTGAGAGACAAAGTCCCTTTGATCATGTGATCCAACAACCGTCCAGGCGTGGCGATGACGATGTCGACCCCTTCTTTTAAGATCTTTTCTTGAGGACCAATATTGGCGCCACCATACAAACAAGCCACCTTTAAGTGACTGAACTTGGCCAAGCGTTTGGTGTCTTTCGCAACCTGTTGCGCCAGCTCTCGAGTCGGTGCAAGCACCAAAGCGCGTACCGCGGGCGTATCAAATTCACTTTGCAATAGGGTATTTAAGATCGGCAGCATAAAAGCCGCAGTTTTACCTGTACCTGTCTGGGCTGTGGCCAGTAAGTCTTTGCCCTGTAGAATGAGTGGAATACTCAGCGCTTGAATTTGTGTTGGCTCAGTAAACTCTAACTGTGCTAGCGCTTGATTGAGTTCATCTGCAAGATTTAAAGATTGGAAAGACATAGGTGCCCATTAGTACTGCCAAAGATTCGCCCAGTATAACAAACCCAGAACACACTTGTGTACAGTGCAATAAAGTTAACTCTCCATAATTGTGCTGCAATTTCACAATACACTTTATACTTACACAGTAAAATGGAGCCCTTATGTCAGCGCATGAATTCGATTTAAAACCTGTCCCCACAGTAGCAAGACGAGCATCAATCGCCATGGTGATGTTAATGTTGGGCCTGACTTTTTTCTCAGCGAGTATGTGGACAGGTGGCAAACTCGGCGTTGGCTTATCACAAGCTGATTTCATAACAGCGGTTGTTGCGGGCAACCTAATTCTCGCCATATACACTGCATTTTTAGCCTATATCGGTGCAAAAACAGGGCTTTCGACTCATTTACTTGCGCGCTTTTCTTTTGGCTTAAAAGGCTCTTGGCTGCCATCCGCACTTCTTGCTGGCACACAGGTTGGCTGGTTTGGTGTTGGTATCGCCATGTTTGCGCTGCCTGTGAGCAAAATTACCGGCTTTGATATTAGCTGGCTCATTCTCATTGCAGGCATATTGATGACCGCCACTGCATATATTGGGATCTCCGCTCTCATGATCCTCTCAATGATAGCGGTACCAGCCATTGCCCTACTCGGCGGATTCTCAGTATGGTTAGCGATTGACGGAGCAGGCGGACTATCCGGTTTGGCAGCTCAACCTATCACTTCACCACTGAGCCAAACTCAAGCGATCACCTTGGTAGTCGGTTCGTTCATCTCTGCGGGCACACTGACAGCAGATTTTATGCGCTTTGGCAAAAATGCTAAAAAGGCAGTGCTGATCACAGTTATCGCATTTTTAATCGGTAACAGCTTAATGTTTGTATTTGGTGGTGCAGGCGCCGCAGCAACGGGGAAATCTGATATTTCTGAGGTGTTGATGCTGCAAGGCTTATTACTACCCGCAGTGATTGTGCTGGGTTTAAATATTTGGACCACCAATGATAATGCACTTTATGCGTCTGGACTTGGGTTTGCCAATATCACGGGGCTTTCAAGCAAATGCCTTAGTGTCATCAATGGTCTCATCGGCACACTTTGCGCATTGTGGCTCTACAATCATTTTGTTAGCTGGTTAACCTTTCTATCCGCAGCAATTCCCCCTATTGGTGGTGTGCTGATCACGCATTACTTAACCCATAAAACGCGCTATCAAAATATGCAAAATGCACAGTGCCAGACAATAAACTGGACTGCCATCATCAGCGTTTTTATCGGTATCGCTGCGGGCCATTGGCTACAAGGGATCACGCCAGTTAATGCTGTGATAGCCAGTGCCACCAGCTTTTACTTGATGAAAAAATTAAAATTATAACGAAGCACTAACAGAATAATGGCCTTTAGCTAGCAAAGGAAAGTCATCCGATATAGCATAAATTTCAACTTGGTATATACCACTTTGCCACTGTTGTTTAGATAGTGTCACATAATGAAGATCATCAGCGGACTTAATAGAGACATTTTTAAATGCCAACAACTGCTGAGTATCTGTATTAATCCATTTCACTAATACTTTGTGACCGTAATCTGCACCAGTTTCAAATGTAGCTGTGATCTTTTTTATCTCAGCGTTAAATTCGTTTTGATTAGCATACCCAGCGAAAACCTGCTCACCATTGCTAAAATACACACGTGAAGGTCCATGATTGAGCATTTCAACTTCGTCACTGCCGTTTTTACCCACCGCTATTTTACTCAAGCGATTTGCGGCTTGTTTGACATCTGTAATTTGACCAATACTGTCTCTGTCTAAAATTCCTTGCTGTAGAGCAAAATGAACAATTTCTTCCTCATCTGCAAATTTCAATGCGAAGTTAGACAATTCATAAAAAGACCCTTCTACACCTTCTTTTTTTGTATTAATCGGAATAATATCCTGTTTGATGTTACATTTGATTTCTTGTGGCATGAGCTCAACTATTTGAGGCTCCACCTTAGTCATCGGCATATTTTCTTGTCGTATTGGTGTATCAAAGAGTATGTTCAAGAAAACACCCGTGAACAGACCCATTATAAATATGGCTAAATTTTTCATGTTCACGGGCAATACCTAATTGTTAAACGCGTTTTTCAGCCAAGTATCTCTTTCGCTAATACAGCTAGCTTTCAGATCAAAGCTTTTCAAGTAATTAACTCTATTGTCTCCACACTGATAATCAAATTGTTTAACTGGACCATAACACGACGCTAGCGCTTTTTTACCATCATTGATATAACCGACACACAAATTGTACTGCTCTTGGGAGGTCTCTGGTACTGCAATGCCACCGCCCGTGTTGCCAGTCGAATTAGTGCCACAGTTCATTTGACCTACGACTGTCAAAGCATAATTGGCCGCTTTTTTATATACCTCATAGGTATCTTTATATGTAGTCACATTTCCTGTATCAGGATCTGTACCAGTTTCACCACTGCGACACGCTTTTACGGCTGCTGCGTAATATACATCAGCATTTGCGATTTGTGATGAAGCTTGTACACCGCATGCATTGGCTGCACTTCTATCTGCCTCCGAAATTAGCTCTACTAGATCACAGTTATTACCGCTGCTACTCAGATCTGCGGTTAAATCATCTTCCCCAGTTCCTTCAGTACAACCACCAAGTAGACTTATACATGACAAGGAGACCAAAATTGTCTTTTTAGAGGTTTTCAACATTTTTTACTCTATCCCACTACATAAAAGCGCCGCATTTTATTGATTAAATAGCAACAAAACAAGCCGAAAAATCGTATAAACTGGGTTTATATAACAGTTGAGTAACTAACATTATGTTTTGTATTTGTTTTAATTAATCAATGTTAGATGAAGTCGACAATTGATAGACGCTCTATTTACATCTTTCGTCAAACAACACACTTTCTACTCTTTTTCTTCATTAAAATCAGCTTTGTTAATTAGTAACTTCATGTAAAGTTTACTTAAAATTTTGTTAGTGCGACAATTTGTCACATCTCAAACAAGGTCAACTTCATTATACTCGCCGCAGTTTTTTTCAGAGTTTTCTTTATGTTTTCGTATTCAAAATTATCTCTTGCGCTACTCGGCCTTGGCCTCTCTCACTTTGTTTCTGCGCAGCAAACAACACACATTGAACGTGTTGAAGTAACGGGTTCAAAAATTCAAAATATCGATTTAGAGTCAGCCAGTCCGGTAACCACCTTAACTGCTGAAGATCTTGCAATCACCGGTATGTCTAACTTAGAAGAGGTATTGCAAAGCTTAAGTGCATCAGCAGGCCCAGCAGGAAATGCCACTAATGCCTACTGGACTAGCAATGGCTACGCCACCGCGCAAGTCAATCTGCGAGGTATGGGCATTAAACGTACTCTGGTTTTACTCAATGGCAAACGCCTCGTTGCAGGGGGCACAGGTGCTAATGACAGCCCAGACCTGAATATGATCCCAATGGGACTCGTTGAGCGCATTGATATTTTAAAAGATGGCGCTTCAGCGATATATGGCGCCGATGCTGTCGCGGGTGTGGTCAATATCATCACCAAGTCTAATTTTGAAGGCACGACACTTGTTGCAAAAGTAGGTCAAAGCAGCAAAAAAGATGCTGAAAATGCAGAGCTAAACCTCTCTTATGGCAATTCATTTGATAAAGGCCATGTCACCGTTAATATCAATTATGTCGACAATGGTAACGCCTTACAATCAACTCGTAACCCCTGCCCATTAAGTGAAGTCGATGGCAAACTTGTGTGTATTTCATCTGGTTCAACCATTGGCGGGCGCGCACTGTTGGCGGATGGACAAGAAGTACAATTTAACCAAGTCGCAGGCCACAATGGTGACCTCTTTGAAGCCTATGACAATGACAAGCACGGCTACAATTGGTTTGAAGCGCTCAATGCATACAGCCCAATGCAGCGCCTGAATTTAGCGGCTTTTGTCTCTTATGAGCTGTCTGACTCTATTGTGCTTGATACATCCGTGCTTTACGCTAATCGACAGTCAGATCAAGTCGTCACACCAAGAGGGTTTAACTCTGTCGACGTTTCTAGATTGTTTGCTTACAACCCTACTGGACAAGATCTCACGTTAAAGCGTCGTCGAAATATTGAAGTACCCAACCCTGAGTTCTATCAAGAAACCAACACCACGCAAACCACATTCGCGCTCTCTGGCACACTAGCAAATAACTGGTTGTGGCAAGCAGGCTATAACTGGGGCAGAAATACCGGAACCGATGGCTGGAGCTATGATTTTGATGACACCAAAGTTGCGCAAACACTCGATGCGAATGTATGTAGCACAGCAAGTAATGCCGCCATTCCCTGTGGAGATTATTTTGGTATCGGTGAATTAACCCCAGATGTCATCGACTATGTGACTTACCAACGCGAAGGAACGGGTGGCAACCAGCTTCAATCTCTTAGCTTTGATTTGACGGGCGATATCACTGAGCTTAAAGCAGGCAGCTTAGCCTTTGCAACGGGTATCACTCTACGTAAAGAAAAAGGCTGGCGTGACCCAGATCCGATTGCGATACAAAACGGCGAAGAGGATGCAATTTCTGGTGACTCCGAAGTCAAAGAAGCATTTTTGGAGCTTTCTATTCCACTTTTAAGTGACTTACCCTACGCGCAATCCGTTAAAACGGATATGGCACTTCGCTACTCTGATTATCAGCATTTTGATGCCGAAACCACCTATAAACTGGGATTAACTTGGCGAGTTAACGACCAATGGCTGTTACGAGGCGTCCGATCTAGTGCATTTAGAGCGCCAACCATTACCGAGCAATTTGGCGGCACCAACATCGAAAACCTCATCACTATGGACCCATGCGATGGCGCAACAGGCATGATTTTAAATAACTGTCTCGCAGCTGGCGTACCTAATGGCTTTGAACAAGATGGCTCAACAATTCGCACAGGTGTGGGCGGCAACACCGAAGTCGGCCCAGAAACTGCGAATACCTTTACACTGGGCGTGGTATACCAAAACGGATTATTTTCAGCCACGCTAGACTATTTTGATATTGACGTTGATAACGCCATCAATAGTGTGTCTGGTTCTAACATGCTACGCCTTTGCTACAGCGATCCACTTGCCTACAAAGCTTATTGCGATAGCATTACCAGAGACACTATTACACACCAAGTCACCTTACTTGAAAAGCGCCCGATGAACGCCGCCAGTGAACAAGTCTCTGGGATAGATTTAAACATCAAATTTGCATCTAGTTATAAGCATCTCGACTACAAGTTCACTTGGGATACAACGCGCTTGCTCAAGCATGAAAACACCGCTTTTGACGGCGCAGAAACAGAAGTGTTACTTGGCAAAATCACCTCAGATAGGGGAAGCTTTGCGAAGTGGAAGTCTAATCTAACTACCAATGTCGCTGCTGCAAAGTGGCAAGGCAGCTATAGCATTCAGTATATCGGTAAAGCCCAAGACGAAAACGAAGGCGGTCCAATTGGCAGCCAAGTACCCAGTATCCTTTATCATGATGTGCAATTGGGTTATGCGGTATCTGACTCACTTGTTGTGTCCTTGGGTATAGACAACTTATTTGATAAGCGACCGCCATTTTTGACTTCATGGAATGATGCCAATACAGATGTATTTACTTACGACACGGTTGGCAGACGCGGCTATCTCAAAGCCACTTATCAGTTTTAAGCTCCTTCGGTGACAAGCATACGCTTGTCACCAAATCACTGCGTCATATAACCTTCACATCCTACCTGTTCATTTCAGTATGACGACATGTTAAATAACTTGTTAATATAAATATAATTTGGCCTAACAAGGATAACGACATGCCACCCGCTTTAATTGAAATAGGCTTACCCGTCGCGCTCATTTTTATCATGGCAGGCGTTGGATTAAGCTTAAAACTTGCTGATTTTCAGCGTGTATGCCTGCAACCAAAAAGCTTTTTCATCGGTGCTTTTTGTCAGCTACTCTTACTGCCTGTACTCGCTATTGCCGTGATTGCCTTAACAGGACTTACAGGGGAGCTTGCCATTGGCTTATTTATCTTAGCTCTGTGCCCGGGCGGTACAACCTCAAACTTGTACAGCTATTTAGCCAAAGGCGATGTCGGGCTCTCTGTGTCTTTGACTGCCGTTGTGGGTTTTATTACCCCATTTACTCTGCCCTTTTTAGCGGCATGGGCAATCGGTTATTACGGCAAAAATGACACCTTGATTGAGTTTCCAATTTTAAAAGCTTGGCTACAACTCATTGTTGTTGGTGTTGTGCCTGTCTTAATTGGTATGGCCATTAATACTAAGTGGCCCGAATTTGCAAAAAAAGCGAGCCCGTATATTAGTTGGTTTTCTGTTGCGGTATTGCTTTTAGTGATCGTCAGTATTTGCTTTAAACTAGGTGATAAACTAATTGATTATCTAGTCATGGCAGGCCCTGCCGTCATCGCGCTCAATTTGCTATCTATGTTGGCTGGGTTGTTGGTCGCCCATTTTTTACTACATAATGCCACACAAACACGCACCATTACTTTAGAGGTTGGTTTACAAAACGGGACGTTAGCACTTCTAGTGACAACCGGCTTATTAAATAGTGAAGTCATGTCTATCGCACCAAGTATTTACGGCCTATTTATGTTCATCAGTGCGGGGCTTTATACCGCTTGGGCCATTAAAAAAGCATAAGACTCGCCGTGTGATTGTAGAGAGTAGTGTTGTTTATTATCTAATACTATTCTCCCCCTCCCGTATAAAAAGAAAGCGCCCCTGAACACCATCTAAAATTCGCATTTTGCATTACTAGATTGCAAACATCCAACTACCACACACAGCTAAAAACCACCTAAAAATTATAAGTACCTAACATATATAAACATTTTCAAAACGTCCATCATGGCATGAGTTTCGCTCACCTCTACATACGCTAGATATATCAACATGGGTGCATCACAATGAAATTAGATAACAGAGAGCTGTCTTTACAAACAATGTATTTAAAGCATGGATTGCTCCCTTTTCAAAACATATATACACAGCAAATAATTGATAAATGGAATAGGTTGTTAGATCCCATTTTTCATGACCGTCAATCGCCGGAAACGAGTTATGTGTACTCAGATGAGCTTGTTGAGCTCGGCATTCTCGATGATGTGTTAAACAACAAACTGCTCAGCGCCATTACCGTATTGGACCCTTGCCCGATACTTTTTCAATGCCACTGCTTTGAGATAGATTGGAGTCAAACGACTAACCAAACCCATTGTGACCTTTTAGAGGGGTGGCACAAAGACCACCGTGATCCAAATATCAAATCTGTTTATGGGTGTCGACCATTCTCAATCTATATCTATCTCAATGATGTAAAAGAAACTCATGAAGGTGCCTTTGAGATTATACCTGGATATGCAACAGGCCCACTTGAAAGTAATCTAAACTACTGTAATTTGAAGGGGCAAAAAGGCACCTGCTTTTTATGGAATCGAGATTTATACCATCGCCTACATGAAAAGAACGGTTCAACAAAGCAACGCGTTTTAAAGCTATCTGTACAGACCAATGGCTGGGCACACTCAAAAACACAGCTAGATGAGTTTCATCAAACCCGTGCTTTATTAAACAATGCAAACCCAACGCTCTCATATTTATTTGGCAGTCACTGTAATAACAATCTAGCAATCCAAACGATCCCTTTTGCGCGAAAAGGTCAGTTACCTCAAATAAGGCCTATAGATTATTCTAGAAAAACACATATGCCTTCCAAAGCGTCAGTGATGTTTCGTCGCTTTAAAAGCAAAGTTGACCAAGCATTAGGATTTTAGCCTCGAAAAAGGGGCGGATATTCAATATGTCATCAACATGATGAAATTATAAACCTCACAACCGCACAGCTAAAAGTAAATTCAGGTTGAGTGGGAAAATAGCGTCTATCATTGCTAATGATAGCAGGATGTAACCGATCGATATGAAAAGACAGTCGATGGATCATGTGAGTATCTAGCTAAGCCGTTTTTACACATGCAGCTATTTACTTGATCTTAGGCTAAGGAGACTCAATGACAGTGCATAAATCCCAGCAACGCCACACTCACGTCAAACAACTGCTTGGCAAGATGGACCCCGAAGTTGCCGCCAGCTTTACCTATAAACAGCGAAAAGCGCTGGATAAAGTCATCAATACGCGAGGTTGGAATAATCACCAGATTGACTTTAGGCCGACGCTCGCCTTTCCATTTTTACCATGGAGTTTTTATATTGTATTTCTTGGCGGTGTGAATAAGCGCAGCTTAAACTCAACGGAGCGCTTTACTGCTGCCATGGTGTTTGTAACTGCATTAACCATTGTTGGAATGATGCTCCTCGGGCTTGTTTTCGTTATCTTGTATTTACTTAAATCTTGGCTGGGCATTGATCTTTTCCCTAATGAGTCTTTGGGAATATGGGACCAATTTAAAGATTTATTTAAATAGCACCGGCCAAGCTTTAATCTAAATACTTTATTCTCTCGTATAGCAGGTGGAGCTAATAATGGAGCCCTAGCCATGAATATTAAATTACTCTCTTTTGGTTGCTGTTGTTTAGTACTCTCCCCAATCTGCAGTGCAAAACATGATTGGTTTGTCAGGCCTTACGTTGGGCTGAGTCAAATGTCAGATATGACGCTCGTCGCACAAAATGTAGAAAGTCAGACGGGCAATAGCGATATACAACTTGATGGCGGGTTTGTATCAGGGCTTGGTGCCGGTTATGTCATACATAACAATTTAGCAATAGAACTGGCTTGGGAGTATCGAAGCAATGAATCAAATACCACATTGCCATCGATTAACGCACCCTATGAAGGCAACATTGCATCAAATTTATTTTTTCTTAATACTTATTATGTATTCAATACACCTAGCTCATGGCAGCCTTATATTGGCGCTGGGGTAAGCTGGGCACAAGAAGTAGACATTGATTTAGAAGAGCAAGGATCAGAGCGCTCCTATTCCAGTGATGGCGACACCGGATACCAAGTATTTGCAGGCATGTTGTTCAAAGTAGATGATACTTGGTCTTGGCAAGGCGAAGTCCGGTATGGGCAAATGAAAGATATAACACTCAATGCAGAAAGCGGCACAGGTGAATTCAATAACCTTGATTACGATACACTAACGCTCCAACTGTCGGCCGTTTACCACTTTTGATTAGACAAAGCGCCTAAATAATTCAGTGAGCAACAATTTAGCCGTCGCTCACTGAATATAAATACAACTAGTCTCTTTCAAACACCAGTGGCATTGCGTTGTCTTTCACTTCAATGACCGCGCCATCTTTGTAAACACATTGGCCGTTGACAAACGTATAGCGAATTTGATGAGAGAATTGATGCCCCACAAACGGTGACCACTGGCAATGGTACAAAGTATTGTCATGACGTACCGTGTCTCCCGCTTTCGCACTCACCACCGCTAAGTCGGCAAAGTACCCTTCTCTGATAAAACCTCGTTGCTGCACTTTGTAGCGTTTAGCAGGGTTATGCGCAGTTTTTTCAACTACTTGAGTCAAGCTCATGGTGCCACGTTTCACTTGGTCAAATAACGTCAGCAACGCATGTTGTACTAAGGGAAGACCCGCAGGAGCTTGTGCAAAGGCTTGCTGTTTTTCATCTCAAGTATGTGGTGCATGATCTGTCGCTATGATATCTAAACGACCATCGTTTAAAGCGCTTATCAAAGCAAGTCTATCTGACTCCGCTTTAATAGCTGGATTACACTTGATCAAATTCCCCAACTTGCCGTAATCATCTTGATTAAACCATAAATGATGCACACAGGCTTCTGCGGTAATTTGCTTGTTATCAATTGGTCCTGGGGCAAATAAATCTAGCTCTTTGGCAGTCGTCAAATGAAGAACATGTAGCTGAGTGCCATATTTTTTTGCAAGACTCACTGCATAAGAAGATGACTCGTAACACGCATTGACATCACGAATAACAGGATGGTCTTCGATGGTCAACTCTCTGCCACCCAGCTTTGCCAGATTGTCGCTGATCACATCCCCCTTTTCACAGTGCGTCGCAATCAGTACTGGGCACTCTCTAAAAATCGCTTCAAGGGCACTTGGGTGTTCAACCAGCAGGTCACCTGTGGATGCCCCCATAAATACCTTCACACCACATATAAAACTCGGATCACAGGCTTTAATTTCATCTAAGTTGTCTGGTGTCGCACCTAAATAAAACGAATAATTTGCAGCTGATGTTTCTGCAGCAATGTGATGCTTTTGAACCACAGCCAGTTTATCCGTCGTTGCCGGGCTCACATTGGGCATTTCCATAAAGCTTGTAATGCCACCAGCCACTGCTGCGCGAGATTCAGTGCCTATGGTGCCCTTCCAAGCAAGACCAGGCTCTCTAAAGTGCACTTGATCATCGATCATGCCCGGAATTAAAAAGTCTCCTTGCAAATCGATAACTTGTTCCATACCCGTTGGTGTAATACTGCTGGCAATTTTATCAATCCTTTGTCCGATAATTCGTACATCACAATGCTCAACTTGACCTTCATTAATCAGCTGAGCATTTTTTAATAGAATATTCGAAATTTCTATTTCACCTTAAGACACGCGTTAACAATAAAATTTCTGTTGCCCTTATAAATAAAGACACTTTAGGCGTTCGAGACCGCCTCTTCTTCCAGTGCCTGACAATCTGTGCAAATACCTTGAAACTCAAACTGAGGTGAGTTTAATTGATAGCCATGAGATTGAATTTGCGCTGATAATTGCGCCATTAGCTCAGCAGGCATATGCACTTCTTCTACTTTTTGGCACAGGGAGCAAATTAAAAACTGAGTATGTGGATGGGGTTTATGACAATCGATATGTGTACAGCAGATGTATTTGTTAACGGTATCCAGCTTATGGACCAAATCAGCTGCAACTAACAAGTCTAAGATGCGATAAATGGAGACAGCTGGCAAGGTAAGTCCCAAATTTTGCTTACAGTACTGAACCAATTCATAGGGTGATAGCGCTTTTCCCGCCATCTTTAAGCCCTTGAAAATAGCTATTCTTTTTTCAGTAGGCTTGATACCTGCGTAATTAAAAATTTCGACAAACTCACTTTCTTGGTTATTTTTATTATTTTTTTGACTCATAAGACCCTATTTACTTGCCACTTCACACTCAATGTTACAGTATAACATATCACAAAATACCTAAATGAATCACTTATTTTCGTGCAATCCACCGTTATGCCACGAAAAAAGCATAAAACATGAGTAAGATAATTACGTAAACGACTTTGGGAGTAGTAAGCATGGTCACACGTAGACAATTCACTAAAGGGACAGTTGCACTTGCATTTGTCGGGTTAAACAGCAGTATGTTGGGTTGTGCGCAAAAGCGCTCTATCACACCCACCCCAACAATCACAGGTTATGGTCCTCTCATCAAAGATCCCAAAGGCCTGTTGGACTTACCTGACGGATTTAGTTACCAAATTATCTCAACATTGCATGACAAAATGGATGATGGGCTCAGTGTGCCAGACAATGCTGATGGCATGGGGTGTATCGGATTAGACGAAAAACGCGTCGCTTTAATCAGAAACCATGAACTCAGCCCAAAGCATTTAAAAAATGCAGCACCAGATATTGCCGCGCATCGCACCGATAACGCTTATGACAGCTTAAACAAAGACATTGCACTACCTGGGGGCACCACAACCATGGTGTATAACCTTGAGACTCAGCATATTGAACAGCAATATTATAGTCTTGTCGGTACTATTAGAAATTGTGCTGGTGGGACAACCCCTTGGGGCACATGGCTTACCTGCGAAGAAACGGTACAACTGGCTGGAGATGGACTGGAAAAAGACCATGGTTACATCTTTGAAGTGCCCGCAAATCAGCAAGGGTTAACTCAACCAGTACCGCTTGTGGACATGGGCCGCTTTAACCATGAGGCTGCCGCAGTAGACCCAAGAACAGGAATTGTTTATCTAACCGAAGACCGAGGGGATGGCCTCTTCTATCGCTTTATTCCTAAACAAAAAGGCCAATTGGCGTTAGGCGGTACTTTGCAAGCCCTCGTGGTTAAAAACACCCAACAGCTCGATACCCGTAACTGGACACAAGCTAACATGCCTTTATCAACTTGGTTCGAGACTGAGTGGGTCACCTTGAATAACCCACAAAGTCCTGAAGATGACCTGCGGCTGCGCGGATATGACTTAGGTGCAGCTGTATTTGCACGGGGTGAAGGCATTCATTTTGGCGACAATGAGCTTTATTTTTGTTGTACCAATGGCGGAGAAAAACAACTGGGGCAAATCATGCGTTATCAACCTTCAGCTTATGAAGGCACCGCGCAAGAAGCCAAGCATCCGGGGCAAATTCAATTGTTTTTAGAAAGCAGTGATAAATCACTCTATGACTTTGGCGATAACCTTACGGTCACACCGCAAGGACACCTACTGGTGTGCGAGGACCAATATACTTTATTGCCAGACAATCACCTACGTGGTGTATCGCCCAAAGGCGAGGTATATCCATTTGCCAAGCTGCGCGCTAAAACTGAGCTTGCAGGCGCCTGCTTTTCTCCTGATGGGTCAACCTTATTTGTCAATATTTACTCGCCCACAAAGACATTGGCAATTCGAGGAGATTGGTCAAGCTATCAAGCTTAATTTGAAGAAAATTGCAGCCAGTTTTCTCTTCAGAACTTACTGGCTGCAAGCGTGATTTTTAAATTTAATTAGACCATTAAAGTAAAAATCATGAGACGACGCTTTGTCGTTTTCGGCGCTTTTTAAGATAAGGGAAAAAGAACAAAATCATACCTGTGATGGAAATAACTAAAGTCACAAAAGAAACAGGTAACATCAGCCATAAATTGGCGTTTTTCTCAAAGAAGGTACCATCATGTAAGCTTTCTATCAGCTCAGAGTTACGTTTTGCAATGTGTAAAATTTCGCCTGTCTGGTTGTCTATTTGAATCTCAATTTTATTATTACTGCGGATTTTAGTGATCCCTTTTGCAGGGCGCACATCTAATCGATTCACATCATCCCAGCTTTTGATTTCGGCTGACTCCACGGACTTAGCAATGTCTAAAATTTGCGTAAAAGTCACTTCAGGCACCGTACCAACCCCTTTTGCTGAAGGCGGCTGGATAAAACTAAACTCTTTTCTAACTAGCAATAAAATACCTGTTACGATGATCACAAGCAGCGGGATAGAAATAATAATACTCGCCCACTTATGAATACTTCTATTATTTTTATTAAAACTCATTGCTTCCTTTAAAATTGTATACTTGTTGATAATTTAACGCTGCGCTCGGGCTGCAAGGCAGCATCTTCGTCTAAACTGCCATAGTAGGTTTCGTCTGTGAGGTTATTAATCGTAACGGACAGCGTTTGCCTATCCGTTAATTGATGCTCAACTGACACATCCCACACAGTAAAAGCATCCCGCTGTGTTTCAGAGCCACCCACTTCATCAGCATCAAAAGTATGTCGGTATGCGTTTGACAGCGACCAATTGTCGAAATGTACTAACATGGTCCAGCTCAGTTTACGTGGATGCAAATCATCTAGTTTTTGTTGATGATTATCCTCACCAGACTGCTGCTGGTAACTCAGTATGTGCTCAAAATGTTCACTGGCGTACCACCTGAGCTCCGCTTCAAAGCCACTAATTTGGGCATGACTCAAGTTTTGATAAGTCAAATAACCTGACGCTGTCTCATAGCGATCAATGTAATTATCTAAGTCATAATGATAGATAGCACCATACACGCTCACCTCTTCAGATACGTGCCAGTGCAAAGATAACTGACTGCCAACACTGGTTTCAGGGTCCAATGCTTGATTACCCACAATAAGCCCTCTTGGCGTTTGACCATAAAATAAACGCTCAGAGAGTGTCGGATATCGAAAGCCCGTGCCAATATCGAGCCCAAGATCAACAGTATCTGAAAGTGGTAGCATGGCTGCAAAAGAAGCATTTAAGCGACCGTCAGTGGCATCTTCCGATTGGTCACTTTGCTGCTTAAGCCAGTCATATCTCAGCCCTAAATCAAAATCAACGCGCTCCCATTGCCAATGGGTTTTACCATACAAAGCGAGATTGTCTTCATCGGCATTCATCTCATTACCAAGTGGGCTAAGTGCAAACTCATCCACCACTAAATAATCGCTGGTAATTTTCACACCTTTACGTGATAGCCAATCTATCCCCCAATGGCTCTCATGGCCCACCAAGTCAACATGCTGTAGCCATTGACCTCCCAGAGTATGTCCCTGGTATTGACTCAGCCCGCCATAACGCTCAAACCTCACTGTCCTGCTATCCCAGTTTTGATAGTGATGATAAAACTTCGCCATCCAGTTTTCGTCACCGTTTAACTGAACCTGCGCCAATGAATGTAACTCCTCAGGGTAGTCACTTAGCTGCTGAGTCGGATATTTGACATTACTTTTACCAATACTCTCGCCATAACTGGGTAGCCAAGAATAAGTGGCTGTAAAGCCTTGGTGCTGCACTTTATACCTTACAAGAGCTGACGCACGCTCAAATTGCGTACTTAACTCATCCCCATTGGGGGCAGTGTCATTATTAGCATGCTGGTAGGCAAAGGCTGAGGTAAAGTCATCCTTTTGATGTTTTATGGAAAAGTTAACGCCTTGATTATTGCTTTGCACTGAACCTGCAACTTGCGTCTTATCTGACATCTCAGAGCTTAGACTGACTACGCCCCCCATTGCTTGTGAGCCATAAAGTGCAGAGCTAGGACCTTTAATCACGTGACCTAAGTTAAGCAAAGACGGGGCAATGAATGATGCTGAGTTACCAGCTCGTCTGTCTGTAATAATGGGAATGCCATCAATTTCAGTCCGTATTCTGCCACGGCTAAAGCCACGAATAGCATAGCTTTGAAATTGGCCGCCTTGACCATTCAAGCTAACACCTGATAAAGAGGTCAATTGATCAGCAATGGTGCGGTTCAAAGAAAAGGTAAAGCGCTCATCCAAATAAGCTGAGGTATGATTCGCGGATGCAATCGTCAGTGATTCTTTTGGTGCAAGCACCTCAATCACTTCAAACTGTTCACCATGTGCGCTCACCACGAACGGGGCGCAGGCACACAAAAAAGAAAATATCGTTTTCATCGTTAATAAACTACTCAATTAACTTGTTATGTGGTCTTGTCGTTATCTCATCAGGACATCTTCGTTGTTAACTGTTAAAAAAGCTAAGAGTGGTCGTCCTAGAAATTCACGCATAGAATGTAATCAACGTGAAGCTTAGCATTTGCATTCAAAATGGCGTCGCTATGTTATGCGACGCCATAATTTGAATAAAGCTACTTTGTCACAACAGCAGCGCCACGAGTCCAAGGCCCACCTGCATCAATCACTGATTGCTGCAGACTCGGAATCGTTTTTTCCTGTAAGGTAGAAACGCGTCTAATCACATCTTCTAGGCCTTGCTGCGCATAGCCAAACTGCTGACGATGCTGCTTTGTAGGACCATAAGTAGACCACAGCGCAGATATCGCATAGCCTAGGCGGCTAGAAATATTTGCAGGCTTTGCGCCTTTGCGATTACGTGACTTCAATCCTGTTAGTTCAAAGTTGATGGCATTGATATCAGCCTGAGCTTGCGCGTATGCCGACTCAAGAGAACTGATGTTACCAGGCGTGCGATCTATCGCTGTACGCAATGATTGCAGTGTCTTAGTGGCTTCATTTAGCGCAGCCGTTGTTGACGTGTAACGTCTTTGTACGCCTTTAAGTTGCTCACTAAATTCAGCGATGGCCTCTGCTGTAGGTCCTGATACAGCACCTTCGGAGATCGCTTGCAATTCAAACTCAACAGGTGTTGCTAACTGAGATACTTCGCCTTTTACACGCTTGTACAGAGTAGCTGTATAAGTGCCAGGCATAACCATACGCGCCATCGCAAACGGGTCCCATCTAGACGCTTTTTCGCCAGTGATAGCCTGATTAGCCGCATACTCCATATCCCAAGTTACACGGTGTATACCTTTGGTTGTTTTACCAGCGACACGGTCTACAAAGTTGCCCTCTGCATCACGAATTTCAAGATAAACAGCAGGCTTTGGTTCTTGGTTTTCTTTCTCAATCGCTTCCCAAGTCGGGTATTTTGGATACTTCTCATCTTTGACTAGCTTCTTCTCAGCTTGCTGACGTTGCTCTTTGGCTGTTAATAAACTGTCTTTTAGGAAGTAAGTTAATGTCGCACCATGCTCAGGGTTATCCGCAACATAGCGATCATCCCCGTCCGTACGGCTGTGATTTGTATCTTCTTGATACCACTTAACCGGGCGGCCAGGGCCCATCAAGATGGCGTCTTGTTCCATGGCTTTTTCAGTCAATGTACGCAGCGGTGTATAATCATCGAGAATATAAATACCGCGACCAAAAGTACCCGCAACTAGGTCATTTTCACGGCGCTGTATTTTAACATCGCGTGTAGAAATTGTTGGAATACCGCCGTTGAGCTCAACCCATTTTTTACCACCATCCACTGTGAAGAAAATACCAAATTCAGTACCAATGAACAGCAGGTCTTTATTTACATGGTCTTGGACAATACGCCAAACTAAGTGATTCTCTGGTAAGTCTTTCGCGAGTGATTTCCAAGTTTTACCTAGGTTCGTTGACTTGATCAGATATGGCTTAAAATCACCATACTTGTGATTATCTAGTGCAACGTACACTGTATTCGGATCAAATAAGTCCGCGCGAATATCATTCACATACGCGGTAGCTGGCACGCCTTTAACACGCTTGAGGTCAATTTTTTTCCAATTTTTACCGCCATCGCGGGTGACTTGAATTAGACCATCGTCAGTACCTGCCCATAAGATATTGTCATCGACCGGACTTTCGGAGAAGTTCGCAATCGTATGGTACTCAGACATTGCATAGAGATCCCAACCGGCTTCAACAGACCAAGTGCGGCCCATCATCGGTGTATGCATACGGTTACCATTTTTAGTCAAATCACCGGAAATAGGCGTCCAACTATCACCTCGGTCATCAGAACGCCACACACGCTGTGATGCAAAGTACACACGCTTAGGATCGTGAGTAGACACATTTACCGGTGCATCCCAATTGAAACGCTCAGCAGGATCGCCCGGCAAAGGTTGAGGTTTAATATAAACATTCTCACGCGTTTTGAAATCATGACGAGTCAAGTTACCCTGCTGCCATTGAGAATACATAATATCTGGGTTGCCCGGCTCAACTGCAGGCTGATGACCGTCTCCACCCAAGGTTAAGAACCAATCTTTATTTTTGATCCCCTCTGAACGCATAGTTCTAGATGGGCCGCCTTGCGTTGAGTTATCCTGTGTACCACCGTAAACCTTATAGAATGGTTTGGAATCATCCGGCGCGACTTTATAGAATTGAGTTAATGGCAAGTTTGCCATGAAACGCCAGTTTGCCATACGGTCATGTGACATATAAATACCGCCATCAGAACCAATCAGTACAAAATCAGGATCGGTTGGATGGAATGCCATCGCATGGTCATCTACGTGCTTGCGCTTGGTATTGATTGGCGTCCAAGTTTTACCGCCATCGTCAGAGACTTTACTGTAGTTACTGGCAATGTATATACGGTCAAATTGATGCTTATCTGCAAAGATTTCTTGATAATAGTGGGGACCGGTACCGCCACCTACTTCATCAGACATCTTAGTCCAGCTCTGACCACGGTTGGCAGAACGATAAAGACCACCTTTACGATTATCAATTTCAACCGCGGCATAAACAACATCAGGATTGATAGGAGAAATGGCTAAACCTATTTTACCCATATTGCCTTTTGGCAACCCAGTTTTAAGCTCTGTCCAAGTCTCACCGCCATCATCAGAGGTATGAATACCAGAACCTGGGCCCGTACCAACGTAAGCCTCAATCTTTCTTTGTCGAGACCAAGTTGCTGCATATAATTTATTTGGGTTTCTTGGGTCAATCAGCAGCGATGTCACACCAGTCCACTCATCTTCTGGCTTTAATACCAATTTCCAAGTTTCACCGCCATCCGTGGTTTTATATAGGCCGCGCTCGCCGCCATCTGTCCAAAGCGGACCCTGTGCAGAAACCCAAACCGTGTTTGAGTCTGTTGGATGAATGATGATATCAGAAATACGTTCAGACTTTTTCAAGCCCATGTTTTTCCATGTTTTACCGCCATCCATTGACTTATAAACACCGTCACCAAAGCTGATATGGCGACCACCATTGTTTTCGCCAGTGCCCACCCAAATAATATCCGAATTGCTCGGATCTATGGTCACATCTCCTGTCGAATAAACAGCCTGTTTATCAAAAATAGGTGTCCAAGTTGTTCCCGCATTAACCGTTTTCCAGATACCACCA
Organism: Pseudoalteromonas sp. MMG033; assembly: GCF_057197785.1. Taxonomy (NCBI): domain Bacteria; kingdom Pseudomonadati; phylum Pseudomonadota; class Gammaproteobacteria; order Alteromonadales; family Pseudoalteromonadaceae; genus Pseudoalteromonas; species Pseudoalteromonas sp. MMG033. The sequence continues at coordinate 2,963,340 of NZ_CM170070.1, read as the reverse complement.
GAACCCACTGCAGTGTACCAAGTGGACGGGTTGTTTTGGTCCACTTCAATATCCGCAATACGACCTGACATGTATGCAGGGCCAATATTTCGCAGTTTCATTGCCTCAAAGGTTTTACTGCTAAAGATGGCTTTTTCTTCATCAGATTTAGCGGCCAGCGTATTTGAACTGGCACATGCTAAAGATACAGCAACTGCTGCTTTTAATAATGCATTCATTTTCCCACCGATGTTGGTTTTTGTTTTTTTCAAAATCAACACTAACTTAAAAGATGCTATTAGTATGTAAATAAACGCTGAGATTACAGAAAATAGAGTCTAAAGTTATATTGTAACATTTTGTGTAAAAGTGAAACGCACCTTCACCCTTAAGTACGAAGTAAAATGGAATGAAAGCGTTTGTTCACCAATGAGAAAAAAGCAGAAAAACTCATTAGTTATAAATAGTTAAACCTGTAACAAATAACAGTTGTGGCTAGTCAATGTTTAATGATAGGTAATTCAGGTAGGATAGTAAGGTAATAAGAAACAATTCAGATATTGAGCCCAAACAAGTGTAATCTACTTTATTGGGCCCACTTTCAATTAACAATTATAAGTTGCTTGTTTGGATACGAGACAACATTTTAATGCCAAACTTTTCTGCAACCACACTTAGGCCAAGGCCAAAACGCTCAGCAAGTGCCTTTTTAGTCTTATACTTTACTTTGTAAAGTTGATGCGATTCATTTAACTCTAATAAAAGATCATCACTGGTTTTGATTTCATCAACAAGATCGAACTCTTTCGCATGCGTTGCAAACCAATGCTCACCCGTCGCCACTTTATCAATGTCCATATGAGGTCGATGCTCAGCGACAAACTGTTTAAACAAAGTATGTGTATGTTCAATTTCGCCTTTAAACTTGTTACGGCCTTGCTCAGTATTTTCACCAAACATAGTTAACGTACGCTTGTATTCTCCGGCAGTGATTTGCTCAAATTCAACATCATTTTTCTTCAAAATTTTATTGAAGTTAGGGATTTGAGCAAGTACTCCGATGGAGCCGACGATAGCAAAAGGTGCCGCGACAATTTTATCCGCCACACACGCCATCATATAGCCGCCACTTGCAGCGACCTTGTCTACGCTAATGGTGAGCGGTAAACCAGCCTGTTTAATACGATTTAATTGAGACGCCGCTAAGCCGTAGCCATGAACAACACCACCACCGCTTTCTACATTGACCAACACCTGATCTTTTTCTTTGTTCGCAATGGTTAATATTGCAGTCACTTCTTCGCGTAAGCTTGCCACTTCATGTGCATCAATACTGCCCGAAAAATCAATAACAAACGTCTTTTTTTCCGGCTTCTCTTCAGACTCTTTTTTACTGGCTTTAAGGTGTGCTTTCAGCGCTTTTTTATCTAGCGTTTGATGTAGAAACTCTTCTTTGGTTTCTGCTAATTGAGCAGATAAATCTTTGACCTCAATTTCACCCGATTTACTTTTTGGTTTTTGGCTTGCACCAACAACTAATACAATAATGGCACCTACAGCAATCACGATTGTCACTGCTTTAGCCAAAAATAAGCCATATTCAAACAAAAATGCCAATGCTATCTCCCAAACCCTTGTCTATAGTGTGTTTAATTCAAATCTTCTGACGTTAATCTTGTCTTAAAAAGTGCGACATTGCAATGAAACCTTGATAACTAGTCTCATTTAGAACAAATGAAAGGCATAAAAAAAGCCGCTATCCAGCGGCTTTTTGATGTTCATATGCATTACTTAGCAATAACGGTCGTATCTGTAATTGGTAAGATCAAACCTTTAGAGGCCAAATACGTCGCTACTTGTCTCTGCATCTCTGCTGTTGCCTGTGCATGACCCTGAGCGGTTCCGCCAGTGCGTGCATCAAACGATGGCGTTAACATTGAGCTATGGTGGCCCTGTGAGAAGTTCACTACGTAACGCCCTGCTGTACCATCTGTTGACTGTTTAGGCTCTGTCACAGTCTCTAAACCCATCAGCGCAGCAAGTGGTGTACTACCACCTAGCGGGTTGCGTGGTAGCGTTGTCGCTGGGATCACCTGATCCCCCTTGTTTTCGCCTTCACCACCAACGACAACACTCATGTACATAGGTGTATTTACCGCACGTACAAGTGGTGCATAGTTAAGTGGATCTGCGGTATCCAACACAGTTTGTGATGCATAAGCAAACTGATCAACGGTGCCATTGATGGCCGCAATTGATGCTAAATCGCCTTCAGCTTCTAGGTTTGCAACAAATGTGTTATACGCACATGCCGCAAATGCACTTGCGCTGCCAGCAAACGTACCACAGTCAGCAACTGCTCCTTCTTGAAGGTAACTTGCAAACTTTTTAGACACAGCAAGATCAGATGCGCCTTGCACAACAGCTGTTTTTACAACAGGTCCAAACGATGCAGATTCAACTAAGAAGTTTGCAATACCAGCACCACCGCTAGAAAGTGCCGCTGGCCCTACTTTAAACAGAGGCTCTGCTGCTTTTAGCAACTCATTTTCAATTGGTAAGTTTGCATGCGCAATAAAGCTTGGCGCTACAACTGAACCCAACGACTGACCAACAAAGCTAACATCATTGGTATTAAAGTTTAGAGGCACTTGAGAGAAGGCATTAATTGCATTTAGACCAAATCTTAATGCAAGTAAATCCGCCGTTGATTGACGAAGGTTATCACGAGCAACTAGCAGTGACTGAAGGTTCATGTAATGTAACACGCTCTTAGTCGTCGCATTAAACTCGTCTACACCATCACCGTCTACGTCAATACCGCGCTCACCGTGCATTGGGTGGTCTATCGCCACAGTTGCAAAACCAGCCTGAGACAGTGCTAACGTCAAGCTAAGCATATCTTCTTTTTTGCTGGTAATACCATGTTGCATAATGACCACAGGGTAGCCTGTTTCTGGCGCTTCTGACAGTGGGAATGTGATTTGTACAGGCACATTAGCAACCCACTGCTCTTTAGGAATGACATTGTATTTAGATACAAATTTTTGTGCATCAATACCTAAGTCACGTAATTGGCCGCCTGAAAGCGCATTACACTGCGCATCAACTGTGCCAGCTTCTGGTTCAGGTAACTGACCACCAGCTTGTGCTTTCGCCGCTGCAACGGCAACGCCGTTGTCACATAGTGCCTGCCAATAAGTATCAGCCAGCGCGGCATCTTCGCCATTTTTAGGTTGAGATAAATATTGAGGTAATTGAATGTTACCTTTTAGGTAACGGATACCGCCAGCTGCTTGTAACAACTCAGGTGGCAGTGCAGCAGCTAAACCTAGCTCCGTAAATTTATCAGCAACTGACATAAAGTCTTGATCAGGTACTGCTACAACCGGCTGTTTAGCAGTGCCAAATGTTGACGCTAGCAACTGCTTGATAGTGCCAACAACAGGACCTGTCGCTTGCGTCGTCATTGCCGCTGTGTAGACGATTTCATCCGCGCCAATGGATTCACTTGAGACAAGTGCTTGCTCATAGCTGCGAATAACTGCTTGCAGAGATTTTTGCGCATCTGTCACGAGCGGCGCTTCTTGACGAAGCAGAGTATATGTTGATGAAGGCGTTAAACTTCTGCCGCCATCAATGGTGTCTTTGATGTTGCTTGTTAGTACCGTGATATAGGTCGTATTCGACTTAAACGGTTTAACAGGAATAACATTGATGTTTTGGCCATCTTCACTCAGCTGTGAAACAAAGTCGCCGGTTGGGCCAAATGTCAGCTCACTCACTACGCGGCAAGCTAACGCAGGACTCAGGTTTTGACATGCCTCAGTTTGCGCATCATCACCCATAACGACTTCAAATATACGAACTGCGCCTGGCGCTGCTACTGTCGCCGCATCAATTGTCACGCCCGTCGGTGTATTCAAACCAATTTGATATGGCATTTGTGTAGACCAACCGTCTAAACCACCAAGTGCTAGAGAAGGATCAGCGTAACCCGCACGAGATAACAGTGGCTTAGAGTCGCCATCTAACTCACCAGGAATATTGAGCGTACCATCTTGTGTACCACTAAAGAGAATATCATTAGGTACGGAAATAACACCATTTGAGGGGTCAAATTTAACCGATGCAACTGGCGTTACAGGTTTGGTGTCTTGCTTTACATCTTCTAGCGTTTCACCGCCACCACAGCCTGCTAATGCAGCTGAAACAGCGAGTGGTAGTAACAGTTTCTTCATTGTATTGGCTCCGACATAATTTTATTATTATTGTTACCTCGGCCAGCGCCCACCCTTGCCTCAAGAATGTAAGCATAAATAAGCTGCCGAGAATAATTCGTTAAAACTATGTAATTTTGCTTTTAATAAGACATTAGACCAGTTTAACTTAACGCAAAGTGTAGCCTTTCGCCACTCATATTTGCAATAAATTCGATAACTTGCGTCATGACTATGATAAAATATAGCAAATGTATTTGTTCGAGGTCCAATATGCAAACATATAATGCAGCTAGTAATGCACTAGAAAATAAAGTGATTTTGGTCACAGGTGCGGGTGATGGCATCGGTCGTATTGCCGCTATCAATTATGCCAAGCATGGCGCCACTGTGATTTTGTTAGGGAAAACTACCAGCAAACTAGAAGCGGTTTATGATGAAATCATCAATGCCGGTTACCCACAGCCAGCCATTGTGCCATTGGACCTTAAAGGCGCAACTAAACAACACTACCGAGATCTAGCTTCTACGATTGAACAACAATTTGGTAAGTTAGACGGCCTACTTAATAATGCAGCGATTTTAGGCACTATGGGCCCGCTAGAGCATTTCTGCGTATCGACCTTTGAAAACGTCATGAAAGTCAATGTAACTGCACAGGCGATGATCACACGCTTCTTATTCCCTGTCATGCGAAAAGCCCCCAGTGCTTCTATTATTTTTACCTCTTCAGGTGTGGGACGCCAAGGGCGAGAGTTTTGGGGAGCCTACGCAATCTCAAAATTTGCCACTGAAGGCATGATGCAAACATGGGCTTGTGAAGTGGGTAAAACCAATATTCGCGTCAACTGTATCAATCCAGGTGCAACCCGTACAAGCATGCGCGAAGCCGCTTTCCCTGGTGAAGACAGAGACAAGCTAAAAACAGCGGAAGATTTGATGCCAACTTATTTATACTTGATGTCAGATGACTCATTAGAAGTGAACGGCCAATCGATTGATGCACAACCTAAATAAGTATTTATAGTTGCGCTAAAACTAAAAAAGGGCCAATCGGCCCTTTTTTAACGCATTTACTATTATCGACGCTTAGTTTGCTTCAAACGTTGATTATGCTTGTGTACAGCCTTTCTAATACGATTCACTTTAGCACGCTTATCTTTGCGCTTTTCAGGCATCACAGATAACTTAGTTTGTGTCTCAGGTCTCAGGCTCACTGACTTTCTCAAGTAGTTCACGTCTTCTAGCGCCAATTCTTCCCAGCCGCCTTGTGGTAGACGTTTATTCAGTTCTAACTTACCGTAACGCACACGGATCAAGCGTGATACTTCAACCTCTTGTGATTGCCATAAACGACGTACTTCGCGGTTACGACCTTCTGTTAGCGTTACATTAAACCACTTATTGATCCCTTCACCACCACGCGGCTTAATTGATAGGAACTTAGCAGGACCATCTTCTAACTCAACACCTTGTGAAAGTGTTTTCAAGGTTTGATTCGTAACCTCACCAAATACGCGTACAGAATACTCACGCTCTACTTCGTATTTAGGGTGCATTAAACGGTTAGCCAATTCACCATCATTGGTAAATAGTAATAAACCTGATGTATTGATATCTAATCGGCCGATTGCAATCCAACGATCGCCTTCTAATCGCGGTAATCTATCAAATACTGTACGACGGCCTTCAGGATCTTTACGCGTACACAGCTCACCTTCAGGCTTGTGATACATTAAAACGCGGCAAATACGCTCTTCTTTTTGCTCGATCTTAACCACATGGCCATCCACTCGGATCACCGCATTTTCTTCGACTCTATCGCCTAACTTAGCAACTTTACCGTCAACACTGACACGGTTTGAGTCAATATATTTTTCCATTTCACGGCGCGAGCCAACGCCCGCACGCGCTAATACTTTTTGTAGCTTTTCACTCATTCTGATGGTTCTCTCACAGAAGGATCATTTAACATCTGATCTAGCTTCTCAGTTTGCAGCTCTGGTAGTTTTGGTAACCCATCCAGGCCGTTCAATGAGAAGTAATCTAAAAATAACTTGGTCGTCGCATACAGTGCAGGCTTACCCGGCACTTCTTTGTGTCCCACAACCTTTATCCATTGTCGCTCTAACAAGCTTTTCATAATGTTAGAACTACAGTCACCCCACGAACTTGTTCAATTTCCCCTCGAGTAATTGGCTGACGATACGCAATAAGCGCTAACGTTTCCAAAGTTGCCCGAGAATACTTAGGGGCTTTTTCTTGCCAAAGCATATTAAGCCAAGGGCTTAAACTTGGACATGCTTGAAAGCGATATCCGGTTCCAACTTCAACAAGCCTTACACCACGTGTTTGGTAGTGCTCATAAATCGTTTCTATCGCTTGCCCTATACGCTGATCAGAAACATGAATATCTTGCAGCACGGTCTCTTTCATGTGCTTTTTCGATAATGGTTTATCTGCTACAAAAATCGCAGCTTCAACCAACTCGACAAGTTGTTCATCACTGACTCGGCGTTTCATGTCACTATTTCTTCATAAGGCTAGTAGAAGGCGCGGTATTATGACAGAGCTGACACTACTCTTGTAGCTTTAATGACAAATAAATTGCGCGCTCGAGCTTGATTTGAACAATCGAGATTAATTGCTCTTTAAGCAGCTCAAGCATGGCGATGAATGTCACCACGACACCGCTTCTACCTTCTTGAACACTAAATAGCCGACTGAACTCAACAGGCTCTGTATGCTCACTCAAGTATTGTAAGATCATCGACATTCGTTCGCGGGTTGAGAGGGCTTCTGCACTCACCTGATGATGCTCAAATTGCTTAGCTCTGGCCATCACTTCACTCATCGCCAGTAATAGCTCTTTTAAATCCACATCAGGTAATGAATCGTCATCTTGCTCATTGTCTTCAATGAGTGCACGTGCAATGAATATATCCCGCTCAACACGGGGGATTTTATCCAAGTTTTCCGCAGCCACTTTAAACTGCTCATACTCTTGTAAGCGTCTTACCAGCTCTGCACGAGGGTCTTCCTCTTCTTCGAGTTCTTCATGCTTAGGGAGTAACAAACGAGACTTAATCTGTGCCAATAAAGCAGCCATCACCAAGTACTCACCAGCAAGCTCCAATTGCAGTTCTTGCATCATCTCAACATATTGCACGTATTGCTGAGTAATGCTCAGTATTGGGAGCTCCAAGATGTCTAACTTGTGACGCTTTATCAGATATAACAATAAATCCAGTGGCCCTTCGAAGCTTTCGAGGATCACCTGTAAGGCATCTGGTGGAATATAAAGATCTTCTGGCTTTTCTAATACGGCTTCCCCGTTTAAAAAAGCCAGAGGGGATGTTTTACTAGAAACTTCTGTCATGAATTATTCAAATGGCGTGGTATCACCACATCCATGACGTAAAATTTCGACATTATCTTCAGACATATCAATCACAGTAGTTGCTTGTTCAATTAAATAACCACCATGCACAATAAGGTCAACATGCTTTTCAAGTTGCATGCGAATATCATCCGGATCAGACTCAGTAAACTGCTCGCCAGGTAAAATAAGCGAGCAAGACATTAGCGGTTCATTGAGTTCTTCTAAAATCGCGCAAGTGATTGGATGCTCAGTGACGCGAATACCTATAGTTTTTTTCTTGTCGTTTATCAGTCTTTTAGGGACCTCTTTGGTGCCCTTTAAAATGAAGGTATACGGTCCCGGCGTATTATTTTTTATCAAACGAAACATTTGATTATCAACACGCGCATAAGTCGATAATTCGGATAGATCGCGACACATTAGTGTGAAGTTGTGATGTTTTTCGATCCCACGGATACGCTCAATGCGTTCTTTTGCCTGCTTGTTTCCCAAACTACACCCGATCGCATACCCCGAGTCAGTTGGATACACAACCACTCCGCCTTTTTGGATGATTTCGACCGCTTGACGAATCAATCTGGCTTGCGGATTATCTGGGTGAATATGAAAAAATTGACTCATGCTAACATTCCTCTGTGGCTCCCCAAAACTGCCATACACCTTGGCAATCTTTTGGTAAGTATAGATTTCTTCCTAAATCTAACCAGCTCATAGGGTAATGAAAATCAGAACCTTGGCTGGCTAATAAATTATATTCTTGCGATAGCTGACCAAGAAACTGTCTTTCACTTGGCGCTTGTTGCGGCTGTGCCACCTCCATCGCTTTACCACCAGCACAGGTGAATTCATCCAGTAATTTTCTCAGCCATTTATTGGACATCTGATAACGTCCAGGGTGAGCCAATACCGCAACGCCGCCCGCCCCTTGTATGGCTTCTATGGCTTCTTGCATAGAGCACCAAACACTGGGCACATAGCCGGTCTTATTGCGCGCTAAAAACTTTTTAAATACACCCTGAATATTTTTTGCCACACCACGCTCCACCAGCGCCTTCGCAAAATGAGCACGGGTTATCTCTGCACCTTGTGCCAACTCTAAGGCCTGCGCATAAATACCTTCGTAGCCTCTTTTTTCAAGGCGAGCACCAATTTCTTTGGCTCGTTCACGGCGTTTTTGCTGCTGCTGTGTCAATAATGCCTGCAGATTTGCATCATCGATGTCAATATTTAGACCAACGATATGAATTTCGAAACTTTCCCACTTGGTAGAAATCTCAACGCCTGAAATCAATTCTAATGCTAAGTTTTTTTCTGCAATATAGTCACGTGCAACGGATACACCCGCCACCGTGTCGTGGTCAGTTAATGCCAGTACATCAACGCCTTTTTCTGTTGCCCGCTCAATAAGCTCAGGTACTGCTAAACGCCCATCAGAAAAAGTGCTATGACTGTGTAAGTCATATTTAATCAAAATTTTCCCCTTAAAAACCAAGTGAGCGCAGTATACCACGCCAGTCAGTTCGAGTGCGCTTTTATTTCCTCTCTCAAAACACTGGAGAATTTAGCCATTTTTACTAGGCCAAAAATCGTATTATTGAAATGAATAACGGACGATTGTTTATTTTTTGATATTAGTGCTTGACAGTTTACACCTGAGTAGGGTTTACTGTAGGCACTTAAATTGACATAACGAAAACTTTACAAATGAATCTAACACAAAAAACAAAAATCGTTTGGTGGTGGCGCTCGTAATTGCGGGTGTGATTCGTTGTGTCTAACAACTTTTAAACCCGCGCTGAGTCCGCGGGTTTTTTTATGGAATTTTTATAGTGATTAACAATTTTTGCAACAATTCATCTACAAAATCTTGGTGGTGGTGCCTGAATTAGCGGGAAGGCATTGTTGTAACTAATTACACACCCCCCGCAAGTAAAAATACTTCGGGGGGTTTTTTGTACTAAAGAGGAATGAGGTTTGATTTTTAGTCATATAACTACAACACCGGGTGAGGTGACGAGTATAAGGCAGCGGCGCGATTATATCGAAAGCCCTTTGTCATTATACGCGGCCCTCAATAAACCCAACACACTGTTGTTAGAGTCTGCGGAAATAGACTCAAAAGACAATGTAAAGAGCATCATTTTGGCGGACGCTGCACTACGTATAGAGTGCAACGGCCTTGAAGTGAAAGTACGTGCCCTTTCTAATAATGGCGAGCAATTACTTAATTACTTAGCAGAGCAAGTGAGTAACTGCACGGTTGTTAAAGAATATGCTGTACTGACGCTAACATATGATGCTCAAGACTTATCACTGGATGAATACAGTAAACTAAAAGCAGACAACGCATTTAGCGCACTACGCACCTGTATTAATTCAATTAAAAGTAACTCAGATACGCCATTTTCCGTCTTTTTAGGCGGAGTATTTGCCTATGATATGGTCGCCAATTTTGAAACATTGCCTAACGTACCAGACGGTAAAAATGATTGTCCTGACTATGTTTTCTACTTAGCAGAAACCTTAGTGATGATCGATCATCAAGCTAAAACCACTGAGCTAATTGGCAATGTATTCAATGGTCCAGATGTCCATGCTAATTGCTTTGAGGTAGGTAAACAGCTTGAAGAGCTTAATCGTCAATGCGATGAGTATGAAACATATAAAGAACAGCCAGAGCAAACGACACATGATGTGAGTGTAGATATCAGTGATGATGTATTTAAAGATCAGGTCGTACAACTGAAGAAAAACATCGTTGATGGCGATATTTTCCAAGTTGTACCCTCTCGTACATTTTCGCTGCCTTGTGCAAAGCCACTTGCCGCATACAAGCATCTGAAAAAGCAAAACCCTAGTCCATATATGTTTTATATGCGAGACGAGAAGTTTGTGCTATTTGGTGCCTCTCCTGAGTCAGCCTTAAAGTACTGCCAAGACAGTAATCAAGTCGAAGTATACCCAATTGCAGGCACGCGTCCTCGCGGCAAATTTGCAGACGGCTCCATTAATCCTGATTTAGATAGTCGCATCGAACTAGAGTTACGTGACGATAAAAAAGAACGTGCAGAGCATTTAATGCTCGTCGACTTAGCACGTAACGATGTTGCACGGATAAGTGTACCTGGAACTCGTCATGCTAAAGAATTGCTTAAAGTTGACCGCTACTCACAAGTCATGCACTTGGTCTCTCGAGTCGTTGGTCAGCTAAAACCTGACCTTGATGCTTTGCATGCTTATCAAGCATGTATGAATATGGGTACACTTGTGGGTGCACCCAAAGTAAAAGCAGCACAGCTTGTCAGAGACATTGAAAAGCAGCGTCGCGGCAGCTACGGTGGTGCGGTTGGTTATTTGACAGGTGATGGCGCAATGGATACATGTATTGTCATTCGCTCAGCATTCGTAAAAAATGACACAGCCTATGTTCAAGCAGGCGCTGGCGTTGTTTACGACTCAGATCCTCAAGCCGAAGCCGATGAAACAAAAGCCAAAGCCAGTGCAGTGATCAAAGCCATTCAATCTAGCTATCAAGGAGTGGGTCATGACGCCTAAAGTATACTTTTTAGATAACTTTGATTCATTCAGCTACAACCTTGTTGATGAACTGTCACAGCTTGGCAGTGAGTTAGTGGTTTATCGTAACCATATCGATGCAAGCACTATCTACGACAAAATGTGTAATGAAACCGTACCAGTAGTATTGGTATTATCTCCTGGTCCTGGGAAACCTAGCGAAGCGGGCTGCCTACTCGATTTGATTGAGCTCTGTAAAGGCAAATTTCCTATGTTAGGCATTTGTCTTGGTCAACAGGCATTAACACAAAGCTATGGTGGTACCATCGGCCATGCTGGCGAGACGGTCCATGGTAAATCATCACGTATTGATGTGGAAGAGCACCCTGTTTTTGCAGGTCTTGGTAAACAGTTTCCTGTCGCAAGATATCACTCATTAATGGCAACAAGTGTACCTGAGTGTTTAAAAGTCATCGCTAAATATCAAGATATTCCAATGGCGGTTTACCATACCTCTGACAAAGTGATTGGTTATCAATTCCACCCAGAATCAATTTTAACGCCAGACGGTGCCAAGCTGCTTAAGCAAAGCATCGATTACTTAACCTGTTAGGAGGCAACATGGAAAGTTTAAATCAGCTGATTGATCAGCAATCTCTAAGCTTTGAGCAAGCAACAGAGTTGTTTGGACTAGTTATGCAAGGCGAGTTCTCTGAAATAGAGCTCACCGCAGCATTGGTGGCACTCAAGATAAAAGGTGAAACCGCAGCAGAGATTGCAGGTGCTGCAAAAGCCATGCGTGACCATGCCGTCGCTTTTGATAACCGCGGTTTAAACTGCGCTGATAGTTGCGGCACAGGTGGTGATGGTACTAATACCATTAACGTCAGTACAACCGCAGCTATCGTCGCAGCAGCGTGTGGTATTCCTATGGTAAAACATGGTAACCGCAGTGTTTCTAGCAAATCTGGTTCAGCAGATTTACTGCGTACCTTGGGCATTAATCTTGAGATGAGCCCTGAGCAAGGTGCAAACTGCTTAGAGAAGACCAACTTTGCATTTTTATTTGCCCCGCTCTATCACAGCGGTGTTAAACACGCGATGCCAGTGCGAACACAACTAAAAACGCGTACCTTGTTTAATATTTTAGGTCCACTCGCAAACCCTGCAAAACCGCAGCTACAGCTACTTGGTGTATATGATCCAGCGCTGTGCCGCCCAATGGCAGAAACATTAAAAATGTTGGGGACAGAGCGAGCGATGGTTGTCCATGGTGCAGGATGTGATGAAATTGCACTGCATGGCACAACCCAAGTCACCGAACTTAAAAATGGTGAAATTACTGAATACACGCTGACACCAGCTGACTTTGGTTTAGACAATTACGCGCTTGAAGATATTGCTGGCGATACCCCTGAATATAATGCTCAAGCAACCCGTGATATCTTAGCTGGCAAAGGTAAGCCAGCACATAATGCCGCAATTGCAGCCAATGTCAGTGCGTTACTTGTGATGTCAGGCAGAGCAGACACGCTAAAAGCAGGTACACAACAAGTACTAGATGTGCTGGCGTCTGGCAAATGTGTTGAAACGCTTCAAGCCATTTCGGAGGTCAGTCATGGCTAATGTGTTAGAAAAAATTGTTGATGACAAAAAAGTTGAATTAGTCGAGCGTAAAAAAGCGTTCCCTTTGAGTGAGTTTCAATCTTTGGTTCAACCCAGCGAACGAGACTTTTATGGCGAGATGTCAAAACCCGGCATTCAGTTTATTTTAGAGTGTAAAAAGGCATCGCCTTCAAAGGGCCTGATCAGAGATAACTTTGACTTAGATGAAATTACCTCGGTATACGCTAAGTACGCAACCTGTATCAGTGTTTTAACGGATGCTAAGTACTTCCAAGGCAGTTTTGATTACCTAAGCTACGTACGCAGCAAGGTTGAGCAGCCGCTGATCTGTAAAGACTTTTTCATTGATGAATACCAAGTATACCTCGCGCGCTTAAAAGGTGGCGATGCTATCTTATTGATGCTGTCGGTGTTGGATGATGAAACATATGAAAGGCTAGCAACACTTGCCCACTCGCTCAATATGGCGGTGCTGACTGAGGTCAGCAATGAAGAAGAAGTGCACCGAGCACTTAAGCTTGACGCCAAACTGATTGGGATCAACAACCGTAACTTGAGAGATCTCAGCACTGATCTAGCGACAACGGAACAATTAAGAAAACTGATCCCGAGTGACAAAACCGTTATCTCTGAATCAGGAATTTATACACATAGCGACGTTAAACGCTTAACCGCACAGTGTAACGGCTTCTTAGTTGGTAGTTCTTTGATGGCTGAAGATGACCTAGAAGGCGCTTGTCGTAAGCTGATTTTAGGTGAAAACAAGGTGTGTGGATTAACCCGTGTTGACGATGCCCTTGCCGCTTACCAAGCTGGCGCCGTTTATGGTGGCTTAATTTTCTATCCAAAATCACCACGTTTTGTCGACTTTGATTGCGCTCGTGCAGTCGTAGACAGTGCACCTTTAAAATATGTTGGTGTTTTTGTGGATGCGCCTCTTGAGCAAATTGTGGAATATGCGCAAAGCCTGAGACTAAGCGTGGTACAACTTCATGGTCATGAGTCACAAGACTTCATCAGTAGCCTGCGTAAACAGCTACCTGTCAATTGCCAAATTTGGAAAGCACAAGGCATTGTAGATGAATTTCCTGTGCCTTTTGATGAAGTAGACAAACACCTATATGACACAAACAGCTTCAGCATTTGGCGGAACTGGAAAAGTTTTCAACTGGCAACTACTTAAAAGTGCAAAAAAACCATTTATGCTTGCAGGCGGTCTTAACGCAGACAATGTAAAAGACGCTTCCTATTTAGGTGCGGCAGGCTTTGATCTTAATTCAGGGGTGGAGACGAGCCCCGGTAAAAAGTGTCCGGAAAAATTACGCGATGCTTTTAACAATATTCGAAAATACTGAGGTGGATAGAATGAATACAGGATATTTTGGTGATTTTGGTGGCATGTACGTCCCAGAATTACTCGTACCAGCACTAAAACAACTTGAACAAGAATTTGAAAAAGCACAGCAAGATGAAAGCTTCAAATCTGAGTTCTATGCACTACTAAACGAATACGCGGGCCGTCCAACACCGTTGACGCTTTCTCGCAACCTAGTTAAAAACCCAAAAGTTAAACTGTACTTAAAGCGTGAAGACTTACTACACGGCGGTGCACACAAAACCAACCAAGTATTAGGTCAAGCACTACTTACTAAGCGCATGGGTAAAAAAGAAGTCATCGCTGAAACAGGTGCTGGACAACATGGCGTAGCAACAGCGCTAGCTTGTGCACTACTGGGCTTGAAATGTCGAGTTTATATGGGTGCAAAAGATGTTGAACGTCAGCAGCCTAATGTGTTCAGAATGCGCTTAATGGGTGCTGAAGTTATTCCTGTTACAGCAGGTTCTGGCACGCTAAAAGACGCCGTCAATGAAGCAATGCGTGATTGGTCTGCAAACTATAAAACAGCACACTACCTATTAGGCACAGCCGCAGGCCCTCACCCGTTCCCGACCATTGTTCGTGACTTCCAACGTATGATCGGTGAAGAAGCTAAGCAGCAAGTGCTTGAAGCTGAAGGCCGCCTACCCGATGTTGTGATGGCGTGTGTTGGCGGTGGCTCTAATGCAATTGGTATGTTTGCAGATTTCATCGATGAAAAAGAAGTCAAACTCGTAGGGATTGAGCCAGCTGGTAAAGGCCTTGATACTGACGAGCACGGTGCTGCACTGTGTAAAGGTAGCACAGGTATTTTACACGGTGCTTATACCTACATAATGCAAGACAGTGATGGACAAATTGAAGAGTCATATTCTGTTTCTGCTGGTCTTGATTACCCTGCTGTTGGTCCTCAGCACGCCTACTTACATAAAACAGGTCGTGCTCAATACGTTGGGATCACCGATACCGAAGCACTTGACGCCTTCCAAGCACTGGCAAAACATGAAGGGATTATTCCTGCCCTGGAGTCAAGCCATGCGATTGCGTATGCATTAAAGTACGCAGAGCAACAAACTGAAGAAACCGTTATTGTCGTAAACCTAAGTGGCCGTGGTGACAAAGATCTTGCCCATGTACACAACGTATTGAACGAGCGAGGTGCACTATGAGCCGTTACAGCAACTTATTTACACGCCTAAACGACGCCAGAGAAGGTGCATTTGTGCCATTTGTTACTTTAGGTGATCCGACAAAAGAGATCAGTATTGATATCGTGAAAAGCTTGATCGACGGTGGTGCTGACGCACTAGAGCTTGGGATCCCATTCTCAGACCCAATTGCTGATGGCCCTGTCATTCAAGCAGCGAATATCCGTGCACTTGAAAGTAAAATCAATACACAAGATTGTTTTGATATCATTCGCGAGATCAGAGAATACAATGCAGACATTCCTATTGGTCTGTTACTGTATTCAAACTTAATCTTTGCACAAGGTCTGGAAAACTTTTACCAGCAGGCAAAAGATGCGGGGGTTGACTCTATCTTAGTGGCTGACGTGCCTCTACATGAGTCAAAAATGTTCAGACAGGCTGCACAGCAAGCTGAGATTGAGCCGATCTTCATCGCAACACCCAACGCCAGCGATGATACGCTTCGTCAATGTGCAAGCTATGGCCGTGGCTACACTTACCTATTATCACGTTCAGGGGTTACGGGCACAGAAACTAAAGCGGAAATGCCTGCAGATACCATGATCAATAAGCTACATGAGTACAATGCAGCGCCTACTTTATTAGGCTTTGGTATCTCGGCACCGGAGCATGTACAAGCTGCCATTAAATCAGGCGCAGCGGGTGCAATCTCAGGTTCAGCGGTCGTGAAAATTATTGAAGATAATTTGAGTGAGCCGGCACTGATGTGCGAGCGTTTACGTGAGTTTGTTGCAACCATGAAGGCTGCAACAGCGAAGTAAGCCTACTTAATCAGCTAGGGCATCTTTAAATGCCTTAGCTGGTTTAAATAACACTTTATTTTGACCTTCTATGATAATTTCTTCCCCTGTTTTAGGATTTCTCCCAGGCTTAGCGGGATGGTAGCTTAGCGTCAACGAGCCAAAACCAGACAAAGCAACAGGATCGCCTTCAGACAATCGTTTTGTAATGGCATTTAAAATGCTGTCTAAAGCGGCTTTTGAATCCTTTTTAGTCAGTTCGTTGCGCTCAGACATCGCTGAAACTAATTCACTCTTATTCATTGAGTTCTCAAATTATTTTTAAGGTGTGCGGAGGCTAGAAGTTTAGCAGCTAAAAGTCAATCTTGAACTTATTGTCATAACTTGGTAAAACGCAATAGAGGTATGGTAACGCGAGGTTTTAAATGGCATTTATCGTTGAGTATTTACCCCTGATCCTATTTTTTCTTGTCTATAAATTTATGGATATTTTTTGGGCTACGGGCGTATTAATTGTCGCATCTTTAGTACAGATGGCATGGCAATATTTTAAGGAGGGCGCGATCTCTCAAAGGCACTGGATTTTCTTTGCCATTGCTTTATTACTCGGCGGATTGACAATACTGTTCCAAGACGAACAGTTTATCATGTGGAAAGCCACTATAATATACGCTGCTCTGGGCAGCACACTTTTAGTATCACACCACATGTTAGGGAAAAACCTGACTAAAAAAGCCTTGCTCGGCATCCTAAATAGCGCAATGAAACAAATGCAGCATGCAGACCAACACGACGATAAAGCACCAAAACGACAAAAAGCCGAAGAGCTCCCTATCCCTGAAACGCTCTTTGCACAACTTAACCTCGCATGGTCAGTACTATTTTTTGTTATCGCGATTTTAAATTTAATTGTGGCTTATACTTTTTCGCTCGATTTTTGGGTTAATTTTAAGGTCTTTGGTTTAATGGCAATCACTTTTATCGCCGTTATGTTAACCATTGCCAAGGTATCTAAATACCTCCCAGAAGACGAATAAATTCAACATTGATACCATTACGAAAACAAGCTTTACAGGTAAGAAAATAACTCTGTAAAAGTTCCAGCCAAAATGATGATGCTTGCTATATTTTATGCAGGGCAGATTTTCAGTATGGTGGTCTTTTGAACGCGCATCAATATAGATGGTTTGAGCTATTCTCTGTTTTTATTTTTCTTCCTTGTATCGCTTATCTATTTCGTGCAGAGCTTGCTAATTGGCTCTTCCCTGCATTGATCACTTTAATGGTAGTGTGCACTTACCTACTCATTTCTGATCCGCATTTTAAACGATTCAGACTCACCAGCCTTGGGCAATTCTCAGCCATAAAAAAACGGTTATTTTCGATGTTTTTTATCGGCGCTCTATTCTCTGGCATGCTGTATGGGCTGATAAGTCAGGAAAGTTGGTTTGCACTGCCCATTAACTCAACGTTTGACTGGTTAGTGCTGTTAATTGCTTACCCTATTTTATCAGTCCTGCCGCAAGAACTTATTTTTAGAAGCTACTTTTTCCACCGCTACAAACGAATTTTACCAAGTAAAACCGTAAGGGTTG
Organism: Pseudoalteromonas sp. MMG033; assembly: GCF_057197785.1. Lineage (NCBI taxonomy): Bacteria > Pseudomonadati > Pseudomonadota > Gammaproteobacteria > Alteromonadales > Pseudoalteromonadaceae > Pseudoalteromonas > Pseudoalteromonas sp. MMG033. Next base: position 2,945,693 of record NZ_CM170070.1, on the reverse strand, counting down.
TGCTCAGTGCCAGTGTGTTTGCACTCGCACACTGTGTATACGATAACTGGATGGCCATCATTTTATCATTTATGGGCGGATTGTTATTTGCGTATACCTATGCACACAGCCGTTCTTTAGCCGTGTGTGTGCTAGAACATAGTTTGTGGGGATTATGGATATTTACAATTGGCGCAGGAAAGTATCTAGATGCAGGTGTGACATTTACATAAATTGTGGGGCAAGCGCCCCACAACTTATGTATCAATTAGAAACCAAATAAGCTGACTGCAAAGTACTTGGTAGCAACCGTATTGACGAATATCACGAGTAATATCACTGGAATAAACGTCGACAGCGAGAAGTTGACATACTTCTCCATAAAGCTGCCTTTGTAACTTTCACAACCTTGAGACAACTCATCTGACAGATTTGCTTTTCTCCAACGGTATGTCACAAACAAACACAGTAACAAACCATTGAATGGTAAGATCGTGTCGTAGAATACGTCAGAAACAATGTCAAAGAAGCTCTTATCAACGCCACCATACTGAGTAAATTTGGTCAGCCACTCGACCATACCAAATGACATAGTACACATCACAGTTAACACACCCGTCGACACAGCAAGTACTGTCAATGACTTCTTACGGCTGTAACCTTTGGCTTCCATTAGGCTTGCAGTTGGTACTTCCACAATGGATACCAAAGATGTAATCGCCGCGAAGAACACCAATAAAAAGAAGATACCCGCAACAATCGATGCACCTGTATAGCCAATATCCGCTTGCATCGTTAAGAATAACTGAGGCAAGTACACAAAGATCATAGACACAGAGGAGTCTGATAACTCGTCAAGCTTAACGTCAGGGTTAAAGCTGAAAATGGCAGGTAGTACCATTAGGCCTGCGATAAATGCCACTAACGAGTCTGTAACTGCCACCATTTTTGAGCTACCGACAATGTCCTCTTTCTTAGAAATGTAAGACGCATAAGTAATTAAGATACCCATACCAAGTGACAATGAGAAAAATGCTTGTGACAGCGCGCCATTTAAGACACTGGCATCCATTTTAGAAAAGTCAGGAACAATGTAATAACGCACACCAGCCATCGCATTGTCGAGCGTAAGTACATAGGCCACTAATCCGATTAGCAGCACAAATAAAGCTGGCATCATAAGCTTTGCAGCTTTTTCAATCCCTTCTTTTACGCCACCAACTAAAATCAGATTCACCAAGATAGCGACGCCGGCCATATAGCCAAAAACACTATACTCGTTAATAAAAATACCAAAATTATTTGGGTTTGCTAGCTGGTCCAAGTTCCCCGTAACAGTTTGTACCAGATAACCAAAAATCCAAACAGTAATAACCATGTAAAAAACCGCTATCATAAACGGGGTTAACACAGCTAGTGCGCCTGCAAACGACCACTTTTTATCACCACCTGTAAGTGAATGATAAGCACCGTACGGATCTTTTTGCGCCTTACGGCCAAGTGCCATTTCGGCGATCATAACAGGTAAACAGATGAAGATAACAAACAGCGCATAAACGATTAAAAATGCACCGCCGCCATTTTTTGCAGCAGAAACTGGGAACCCAACCAGATTTCCGATCCCCACAGCGGACCCTGCCGCTGCCAAAATGAAACCCAGTCGAGAGCTAAATTGCTCGCGATTCGCACTCATTAAAACAACCTTATTATTATTTTTTCACGATAGTCGAAGGACTGTAACAGCCATGACCTGCGGATTTCAAGTATAAATCAGGATTCTCATCAGATAACGTCATTTCATTTACATTTAGGGACAATCCAGTCTATGATACGAAACACAAAATTAATTACGCATTATTTCTGACTATTATGCTTTACATGATTTACTCAACGGATGTGGAAAACTCGCTCGAAAAACGCATGAATGCCAGGCCTGCTCATTTGGTTCGCTTAAATGCGCTGAAGGAAGAAGATAGGCTATTTGTTGCAGGACCACTTCCTGCAATTGATGACGAGAATCCGGGCGAAGCTGGGTTTACAGGTTCTCTTGTTATCGCAGAGTTTGCTTCTTTAGAAGATGCGAAAGCATGGGCTGCAGCGGATCCTTATATCGAAGCAGGCGTTTACGCTGATAGTGTCGTTAAACCTTACAAGAAAGTATTACCTTAACTAAAGTTCAGCACGGGTTAAGACAACTCATCTTAACCTGCGTCACATGATGTTAAGCAACCCAAACGTGGAGCTTAGAATGCAGTTGCCCTTATGTTTTGCGATTTTTACGCTGGTTTTTTCCCTGACATTCACTCAGGTACAAGCAGCACAGCAGGACACCATAAGCAAAAAAGAAGCCGTACAATTAGCAACCACCGAGCAACCGGGGAAAACACTCAAGATTTCCCTTGAAGGTGATTATTTTGTTGTGCGTATTCTACAAAGCGACGGCAGAATAGTTGATGTAAAAGTCCACAAAGTAACGGGTGAGGTTAAGAAGGATTAACAATGCGAATTTTAGTAATTGAAGACGACGTTCAACTGGCTGAAAACCTGAGAAACGTATTAGAGAAAGAAAAGTACAGTGTTGATCTGTGCCATGATGGCGAAAATGGTCTATTTCACCTGACTGAGTATCCGCTTGACTTAGCCGTTGTAGATTTAGGGTTACCTAAACTAGATGGTATCGAGTTAATAAGACGTGCACGTGCTGAGGGGATCAAAATACCTATTTTGATCTTGACTGCCCGAGATCGCTGGCAAGAGAAAGTTGAAGGATTGGATGCGGGTGCCGACGATTACTTAACTAAGCCATTTCATATTGAAGAGCTTATTGCACGCTGTAATGCATTAATACGACGCAGTGCCGGACAGGCAAACCCTGAGATTAGCATTGGCCCAATCACTCTGCATACGCGCTCTCAACAAGTTTTTGTCAATGAACGAGAACTGACTTTAACCGCATATGAGTATAAAGTGCTTGAGTATTTGATGGTTAATCCTCACAAAGTCATTTCTAAATCAGAATTAACCGAGCATATTTACGACCAAGATTTTGACCTAGACTCTAACGTTATCGAAGTCTTTGTTCTACGCTTGCGTAAAAAGCTTGACCCTGATGGCACATTGAACCCGGTAGAAACCTTACGTGGTAGAGGTTACAGGTTTAAAACTCAGTGGTAAGCAGCGCCCAGATCTCTCTTAAAATAAGACAAGGATTTATCCTTGTCTTTGTGCTTATCATTGCGCTTCCCGCTCTCTTTTTCTCTATCGGTCGCGCCTATCATGCAACCTTAGTTGATGCGACAGAAAAAACACTTGAAGCACATCTCTATTCTTTAATATCTGAGGTCGAATTTGTATCCGATGGCATTTCTATGCCTAGAACGATACTGGCTCCAGAGTTAAATCGACTTAATTCAGATACTTACGCATTGGTATACCAAGAAAATACCCTAGTATGGTATTCAGAGTCAGCTGTAAGCCTCACTGTCACCCCCGATGTCTCTCAAACACAAGCGGGGGCATCAGAATTCAAAAAAGTGCGTTACAGTGGGGAAGATTTTTGGCAGCTCAGTTTAACGGTAATATTGGGTAACGCTGATCAATCTCAACAAGCCAAATTCATTTTATTAAAAAAGAACTCCGCCCTACTCGCATTAATGTCTGAGTTTAGAAACACCCTCGTCAATTGGATGTTGATTATGGGGGTTGTGATCGCCGCACTCATGGCATTTGGTTTTGTTTGGAATGCCCGCCCCTTGCAGCGACTAGATAAAGAAATCAAAGAAGTTGAATCTGGTGAACGGGACAAGATAAATGGTCTATACCCTGTCGAACTAACGACTATCAAAGCCGACCTTAATTTACTGCTTGACTCTCAAAGGCGACAAAAAGAGCGGTATCGAGCATCTTTGAGCGATCTGGCACATGCGCTTAAAACTCCGTTAGCAGTGCTTAAATCAAGCTCACTTGCCGCAGACTCAGAAGCGCAAGAACAATTAGATCGAATTAATGCGATGATCGAACATCAGTTAAAGCGCGCAGCCACTGGCGCTTCGGACACTTGGAAAAAGCAAACCAAAGTCAAACCTGTTCTAGATTCTATCCTCAATGCCATGGGTAAAGTCTATTTAGACAAAGAGATAGACTTCTCGGCAACTTGTGAGCATGACGCCGCTTTTCTCGGCGATAAAACCGATTTGATGGAAATTTTAGGTAATATCATCGATAATGCTTGTAAAGCATGTGTGCATAAAGTTGATATCACTGTTAAAACGGACACCACGAAAGGAATTGCATTCATAATTGGTGATGATGGCCCAGGCATTCCTGAAAACAAACGAGAAGAACTTTTGCAGCGCGGCTCTAGACTTGATACCTATGAAGCAGGGCACGGTGTGGGCATGGCAATCGTCTCAGATTTAGTTGCCTCTTATCACGGCCAAATCATTATTAACTACAGTGAGCTTGGCGGTGCCAAATTTACAATTGAGTTTAACTATGATCAAAACCATTAATATTTTTCTGTTGTTCACCGTATTTTCAAGCATCGACGCGTTTGCTCGTACTGAGGCGTTAAAAGATTGTAGTCACCTTGAGTCTGACCACCCTCAAAAAGCAAAAAAATATTTAATGTGCCTCGATGGTAATATTGAGTTGTTAGAAAGAAATCGTCAAACTTGGGTAAATAAATTGGTTATGGACACTGAAGAACTAGAAAAAAATACTGGTAACACACAACTTATGCCAATTATTCAGCGCAGTATCACAAACCAAAGCCGTTATATGGATGACGCCTGCAAATGGCGTTATCTAAAAGAGCTGCCCAACTCGACGCGCGCAGCAAAAGTCTTTAAGCGCTGTAAAATATCCTTTTTACAGCTGCATATCAAAGAACTACAAACTAAGTTTTAGATTCTTCATAACTGCCTAGCATGGTCGCCAACCAGCGGCCGTCTTCGCTATTCTCAAGGCCTATTTTCACAACCATCGTTAGTGGCACAGATAACAGCATGCCTACAGTTCCTAGTAACCACCCCCAAAATATCAAAGAAACAAAAACCACAAGTGTCGATAGACCAACACCTTTGCCCATATATTTTGGCTCAATCATATTTCCCATAATGGTATTGATAGACAAATATCCAGCCGCGACTAAACCACTCACAACTGGCCCATGTGTTACGAGCGCTAATAAAACGGGTGGTACAGCCGCAATAATAGAGCCAATGTTTGGAATATAATTCAGCAAAAATGCCAGTACACCCCAAAGTACAAAATAGTCGACATCGAGTAACCACAGTAAAAATCCTGCTAGTACACCTGTTGCCAGTGAAACACCAGTTTTAATCGCCAAATAACTATTAATGGAATCTAAAAAACGGTCAATTTGCTGCATTTTCATTTGCGGATCATCAAGTGCGAGATGCACTTTTTTACTCAGCATAGGCGCTTCAAACAGCATGAATACGACAGTCAGCAAGATTAAGAAAATATTGGCCATTACACCACCAAATCCAGCAAGCATATTAGTTGCAACATCTATCATCTTACCAGGATCAAACAGTGAGATAAGCTGCTGCTTATCAATGAGTATGTTGTAGTGAGCAGCGGTGTCTACTAACCAAATAAATTTATCTTGAAGTGCCTCGCGATAACTCGGTAATTGCAATGAAAAGTCATTTAAAGACTGCCCAACTAATCCAGCTAGGCTCATTCCTAATAATGCGACTAAGGCTATAATAATCACTATCGCTGCGCCTTTAGGAATACGATAGCTGGCAAAAAATCTTAAAAGTGGATTACAAATTATCGCTATGAATGCAGCCAGTATAAATGGCACCACTATATCATTCGCTAGTTTAATACCTGCCAATACAATGAATAATGAGGCCAATACAACCAAGCTCTTGTTTATTCCCGTCAATGATGACACTGTTGATCCTTATGCGAGGTCGCAACGTTGAAGGTAAAGTTAACACATAACTTTTATATGTATCTGCTACTATTGTAATTGAATTTAAATTCAAAGCACTAGGGCTAATTAAAAAACATACATAAACCAAATCATAATTGAGCGTGGAATGAATATATTGATCACGGGTGGAACCGGGCTAATTGGGCAAGAACTTTGTAAGTTTTTAGTCAATAAATATGACTTGATCGTTTTGACCAGAAACGAGATTAAAGCAAGGCAGCTATTAGGGCAAAACGCACGCTTTGTTGACAGTTTATCTAAAGTTGACTTCAACGATATAGATATCATCATTAACTTGGCAGGAGAGCCTATCGCAGACAAACGATGGAGTGATGAGCGCAAGCAAGCAATCATAGATAGCAGGGTTGGTATCACCAAACAAATATCTGACTATATTAATGCAGCCCAAACACCACCGCATACTTTTATTTCAGGCAGTGCCATTGGCTTTTACGGCAGACAAGCCCCAGAAACATCAGTAGATGAAAATTTTGACCAGCCACACGACGAATTTAGTCATCAATTGTGTCATGACTGGGAGCAAGCTGCACTGCAAAGTCAAAGTGAGCACACTCGGGTCTGTTTGCTACGAACAGGTGTCGTATTATCACGCCGAGGAGGGGCACTCAAAAAAATGTTACCCGCGTTTTCTTGGGGTATGGGTGGTCCTATGGGATCCGGTGAGCAGATAATGTCATGGATCCATATTGATGACATGATACAACTGATCCTTTTCTTGATCCGCCACGATGAATTGCAAGGTGCATTTAACGCAACGGCACCGAGTCCAGTGTCAAATAAAGAATTCTCAGATTGCCTTGCCAGTGTCCTCAATCGTCCCGCTTTTTTCTGGCTACCAGAAAGCTTCTTAAAATGGGCATTTGGAGAAATGTCAGACTTGCTTATTTACGGCCAAAAAGTCATCCCAAAAAAAGCTCTGGACGCAAACTATAGATTCCGCTATCAAACGTTAGAAGAAGCATTGAAACAAATAATGCACTAACTCATAAAGTACAACCCAAAAGGGCTGCAGTTTGAGCGCCCTTTTTGCCCCTTTTTATGAAAGAATCGTTTACAACCACACACATGAACATGCAGATTTCTAGAGTGTGATTATACTTAAACATACTATCTACAAAGAGCCGTATGATTGCCTTACTCTCGATTCAATAAATTCATTCAAACAACACTTCAAAGCAAGTACTTACTTTCGCTTCGTGAAGCTTTTATTGCTCTTTTACCTTATTTTGTCAGTAGTGCTCTTGCACTGCTTATTATTAACAGTGCCCTGTTCTTCAATTTAATCAACAAAAGTAATGGGTTATATGCTGTGCTATTTAATGGTGCGGCACTCATTTTGAGTCTATTTCCACTCATCGTTGCTACGTCTATTGGCTTCTTTATCTGTAAAAACTATGGGCAAAGTGGGATCATTGGTGCCATGCTCGCTTTACTGAGCTTCTCACTACATGGCCAGTATATCATTTCCGTAAATACAGGCTTTGAGCTTAATCCCACTGGCGCAACGCCATTTGCCATTATAATCCCAAGTATTAGCAGTTTGTTACTGGTGCTGTGTATGCGAATTCAACCAAGCTTTGATGGTTATTTATATCGCGTTAGCCACTTCTTAAGCGAAAAGCTACGAGCGATTATCCCATTCTCTTTGGTCTTTTTCAGTTTTTATCTATTTATACCTATCCTCTTTGCCATCGGCGACATCATTGCCTCATGGATCACGCCTGACACCACTAATACCTCTATTGCTTGGTTAACTTATCAAAGAATGCTCATAACACATGGTTTGTGGTTTCTTGGGATCCATGGCGATAATACATTTGATATGTTACTGAGCCCTCAGTTTTTGTCGCAACCCATATTGCCAGGGATCTCGGCAAAAGTATTTTATGACACCTTTGTACTTATTAGCGGCACAGGTTGCTTCGCAGGGCTCATTTTAGCGGCTCTATGCCTTAATCGCAGCGGCCATGAACGCAATATAGCCAAGCTTTCTATTCCTTTCACTGTCTTTAATTTTTGTGAGATTATTGTTTTCGCACTACCTATATTTTTAAACCCGATTATGCTTGTGCCATTTATCTTGGTTCCGAGCATCAATTTTATATTGGCCTACTTTGTCTTAAGTCATGGCTGGGTTGATGTCACAAACATTGAGATTAGCTGGATGACACCTGCGCTTATAAGTGGCTATAAAGTCTCGGGAGGTTTGTCTGGTGTTATTTTGCAAAGTTGCTTAATCATCACTAGTGCATTCATCTATTACCCTTTTCTATACTGGCACAACCGCCAAATTAACTTTGAAAGTGCCATTAACAAGCTGACCGATAAATTAAAAATTTCTGAGCAATTAAGAAGTACGGGAGAGTCTGCATTCATTGCCCACCAACGAGATATTGACTACGCCAGCAAAGAGCTTAATCAGGTGCTTAATGATATTAGTGAAGGCAAGCTCAAGTTGTATTACCAGCCGCAGATTTGTCAGCTCTCAGCAACCGTCAGTGGGTTTGAAGCACTCTTAAGACTACAAAAACCAAGTGGGAATTTAGTCGGCCCATATTTTTTAGATACATTAATAAAACATGACCAAACAGACATCATTGACAAATGGGTCATCGAACAAGCACAGCGCGATCTTGTATATTTTCGAAAAAAAGATTTTTTGCCAATCATTAGCATCAATGTAAACCCTAAGGTCATGACTGACCATGTACTCATTAATTATCTATGCGGAACGTTTCATCAATTTCCTAATCAACTAAAAATAGAAGTTGTCGAGTCCGGTTACTTAAGCGATAAAAATAAGGTTATTAAAAATATCCTCAAACTACGTGCCGCAAAAATAGAAACAGTCATTGATGATTTTGGCACCGGCTACTCCAGTTTATCGATGTTAGCTGATCTACCTATCGACATAGTCAAATTAGACAAATCGCTACTAGACAATGCACAAGAAGAATCTGGTGCAGATTTTTATACCTATGTAGTTGAGCTACTCCATAAAATGGATAAACATTTAGTTGCTGAAGGCGTTGAATCACAACATCAATTAGAGTTTGTTCGTGGTCTGCAAATTGAAACGGTACAGGGATGGTATTATCACAAGGCGTTACCCAAGCAAGAAATCATATCTTATCAGGCAACTTTCTCCTCCAATAGTAACTAGCGCGGTGTTTAGCATAAAATAACTCTTTAATTTCAATGAAGCGATATACCTAAAAATAACGGAGTAAAGTACTTAGATTGACTTTACCGTAACCATATGGATTAACACAGTAAACATTCATCACTCGGAAATATAGCCTGTGCAATGTGCATTGCTATTCACTTCACTATCATGTTTTATGACTTAGCTTTCAATTTTATAAAAATAAACTTTTAATATAAAACTTAAATGTAGACAAATTAAATCATATAAAAACCAAACAACACCAATAGAATTGCACGCGTATTTTTAATATTAAAAGGCGCATGAAAAATCCACGCACCTTTATAATTTAAATTATAAGTACCCTACAGTATAACGAGTACTGACTACATCAAAAACTCTGAGCCTTCTATATATAGGCCCTTTACACCTTGCTACACGTCCCCTTAGCCTAAGGGTTATTCTATCTGGATCCTCAAAGTACATTATGCTATCAGGTGGAAAAGAATATGGGTCTGTGCCAGGTATGCCAGGGTCTCCAATGGAATTACCATTCCATTCATATTCACAAATGGTAATAGGCCCATAATATCTCGATGACTTAATAGTATCGTCATCAATTGAGCTAGCAGAAACTGCAAGAGGTGACAACATAAAAATTAGAGGTAATAGCTTTTTCATAACATCTCCTTATTATTAGAATTAAATAAATTTAAAAAACACAAAAAAACCGCTAAAAATAGAAAAATTTGGTCTATCTAAAATTACAAGCAACCTATCGTATTACGATTAACAACAACACTTAAAATCTTACGAGAAGATCCAATCATTGTCCCCTTACACCTAACATTATGACCTTTTAATTTGATAGAGTAAAAATATGGACTCTGGCACTCTGCTGCACCATTAATATTTCTATAATAATAGAAAATTGGTTAAATAATCCCACCAAGCAAGTCATATTCACAAATATCGTTCAGGCCATAACACCCTAAACATTCAACAAAACCTTCATCAATTGAATTTTACAAAACAGTATTAGGCGAAAAAACAACGTTAAAAAATAACCCTCTTATTTTCACTCCTTATTCACATAAAGGCCAAAAACAAATTAAATCAAAAACCCCCTCAAATCAACACATTATTCAAAGATTAAAATATTAATAAAAACCATAAATGCAAATAACAAAATAAAAAACAAAGTTAAACAACAAAACGATAAAAACCACAAGCATATAAAACAAAAAAATAAAATCCATTAAATATCAATAATAGAATTAAAAAAACAAAATAATAATGATTTAAATGCTCGCTAACTAACAAAACAAATTTTATAATTAACAGTGAAAAAAATTACGAGAATAAACCATAGACCAAACTAATACTGACATGCCGAGCGCACCTCATAAGCAATTGAGTTCTTTTAACTTTATATGAACAGATTAAAAACATAACGCCACCCAAGCCAACAAAACAAAGAAAGTTACAAATAGCTCTGCTAATAATCAAGCAATGATACAAGGTGTCAATATTGAAAATTGGCTCAGCGGCGAGACCATTCAACGATGGCAAACTATAGAAAAACAAAGTGAAAATAATAGTTCAAATAAAATTCTGATTTCGAAATTTAAATTTTTCCACTTCGAGCACTGGAGGGGACGTTCATTCACTTATCAATCAATGAATATAACTGTCAGCTTAAACGAGGAAGAGACTTAAAAATAAATATCGAACCAAGCCAACAACTCGGGGGTTATTAAAGGGCAAGCTCATCAACTATAGCTTGACATAAACTTATGACCTTAAACTACTTTTCAGATTAATCAGCACAATTATGTCAGCCAATACGTTGTTTGAACACATTTCTTCCATTGATGAGCCACGCCAGCAAAGCAAAGTGCAGCATCCATTATCCGATATTCTGTTTCTAACTATCAGTGCCGTAATCGCAGGCTGCCAAGGTTGGGAAGAAATCGAAGATATTTCCCATGACAAACTACCTTGGTTACGTAAATTTATAACGTTAGCTAACGGCGTGCAACGACACGATTGCAAGGGGTATGAGCCGCATCGATATGATTCAATTTCAAACCTGCTTCTCTCAATGAATGCAAAGCTGTAGCGAGCTCACAGACGGAAGTGTGGTTACCATTGATGAAAAAAGGCTAAAAGGTTCATTTAAACAGTCAGATAGAAAAGATGCTATCCACATTATCAGTGCGTTTTCCCTTGAAAATGGTGTGACGTTAGGTCAATGCAAGACCGACTCTAAGTCCAATGAAATCACAGCTACCCCAGAGTTACTTCAGCTTCTAGAGCTAAAAGCAGCTAGGAACGAGAGCTATCTAGAAAAGGCATAGAATAGCATGTGATTTTTCATGTTCTTACCCTGCTAAAAAACCTAAAAAAATGGATTAATAAGAACGTATTAAATTCAGAAGTTTTAAAAAACCAAAAAACCCCGAAAAACGAGGTTTTAATTATATTAAATCTCTTAAAAAGTTACCTATAAGTCCAATATTCTCTATTAATTACGTAAGTAGAGCTGCCTACCCTCATGCGTGTCGGACAATGAATATGGCCATTGTATGTTCTCTCAAAGGCATATCGTCCGCTACCATATACTTTTTCATACTCACAAACAGTTATTTTCTGAGGCGTAGAGCTAAATGTCTTATTTTCCTTTACACCTTCATCGCTCGCAAATGATGATGAAGAGACTACTGCTAATAATGGCGCTGAAAATAATAAAGATATAATTTGTTTTTTCATTTCATTTCCTTTGTTAGTTTATTAATTTACATCCCGAAAACAAATCCAAACAATAAAAACAAAAATATCAACACCCGATTAGAAACCAACATATAAACAAAAATTGAAAATAACAAAACAAATAAAAACAAATTAGGGAAAAACAAATAAAATAAACAACCAATTCATAAACATAAACAACACTAAAATTTTAAAATTCAAAAAAACGCATTAAAAACACTTGTATAAAAAGTATAAATAAAACCATTTAATACAAAGCAATATAGTAAAGTCCAATAGACTTTAAACTAATAAACTTAAAAAAAGGACGCTGCGCGGCCTTGTTTCCTAAATATTTGAACTTCTGACCTTTTGCGTGATCAGATCAAAAAACATAACGCAACTCAAGCCACCATGACAAAGAAAATTAAGAACTGGTCTGCCTATAACCGAGCGTTGATACAGCGTGGCAATATTGCTATTTGGCTCAGCGACGACGCTATTCAACAATGGCAAACCGCAGAAAAACACGGTGGGCGTGGTCGTTCAAATAAATATACTGACTTGGCAATTGAAACTTGCCTGACACTTCGGTCTGTCTTTAATTTGCCACTTCGAGCACTTGAAGGGTTCGTTAATTCACTCCTCAATTTAATGGATGCACCTATTCACTCCCCTGGTTACAGCTGTTTGTGCAAGCGAGGAAAGACACTAGATGTTCAATATCGAACCAAGCCAACCACGCAGGGATTTATTGATATTGTTGTCGATAGCACTGGCCTAAAAGTTTATGGTAATGGCGAATGGCATACCCGAAAACACCGAGCCAGCAAGCGTCGGACTTGGCGTAAGTTGCATTTGGCTATAGATGCAGCCAGTCATGACATTGTCAGTGCAGAGCTATCAATGGTGAATGTATCGGATGGTGAAGTGTTAGGTGATTTACTACGGTCACTTCGGAGAAATGTTGACAGAGTAACAGGTGATGGTGCTTATGATACGCGTGATTGCTATGATGAAATTGCAGCCAAAGGTGCCGTAGCTCGTATTCCCCCAAGAGAAAATGCCCAATATTGGGAGAAAGGTCATCCGAGAAACAGCGCCATAATATTAATGCATCAATTTGGTTTAAAACACTGGAAGGAAAAGTCAGGCTATCATGAGCGTTCGCTGGCTGAAACAGGCGTTTATCGTTTTAAACAGCTTACGGGTGACAAATTAACAAGCCGCACCTTCAACAGCCAACACACAGAAGTAATGATTAAAGCCAAGGTGATCAACACGATGAACAGGCTAGGTATGCCTGAATATAGGTAAAAATAACAAGGCTGTCAGTAAAGGCCTATTTGATCAACAAGGCCACGCTGCGCCTACAATATTAGCTGAACCATTACTCCTTTAGTCTAATTTCGGCTCTACTCACCTTGTCCAGCTTGCATATTGCCGACTTTTAATATTTCTTATAGCTATACCTTATAACAAGGTAACGTGTTTGCAGTCACTCATAGCAGGCAAAGAAGGCACCATGGATACAAGGATTTGAAACCGTTATGACAACAGATAATAAAAAGCAATACAGCCACCAACAAGGTTCATCTGATCTTCCTCTTATAAATTACACAATTGGTGATTATTTAGCGCATATAGCAAATAAATTCCCCAATAACGACGCGATAATAGTAAAGCACCAAAATATTCGGCTCACTTATAGACAATATCTAACCCGCATTGATCAACTTGCCGCTGCATTACTCAATTGTGGTATTCGTTCAGGCGATAGAGTCGGTATTTGGTCACCCAATTGTCTTGAATGGTCATTAGTGCAATTTGCCACCGCTCGTATTGGGGCAATAATGGTGTGTATAAACCCCGCTTATAGGCCGTCAGAGCTTGAATTTGCACTTAATAATGTCGGGTGCAAAATGCTTATTATGGCAGGCCACAGTAAACACTGTGACTATATTGAAATGCTAACAAGCCTATCGCCTGAGCTATCATCATGTCAGTTTGGACAGTTGCAAGCAGCTAAATTACCCACCCTACGTCATGTCGTAATCATAGGCCATGACGAGAGTACGCTTAATTTACCAAGCTTATGTTTATTTGACTCACTATTAGAGCGAGCAACACCACAAGATCTTGAGCATGTAAAGGCATACTCAACACACCTCGTTGCAAATGATCCAATCAACATTCAATTTACGTCAGGCACAACAGGCAACCCTAAAGGCGCAACCCTTAGCCATCACAATATCTTAAATAACGCTTACCTAGCTGCACAGGCAATGCAACTAACAGATAAAGACAAGCTTTGCATTCCAGTTCCCTTATATCACTGTTTTGGCATGGTATTAGGAAACCTTGCATGTATCAGCCAGGGCGCATGTGCCATTTTTCCCAGTAGCAGCTTTGACCCATATAGCACTTTGCAAACAGTCGAGGAAGAGAGGTGCACGGCGCTTCATGGTGTACCGACCATGTTCATAGCCCAGTTAGAGCATGAGCAATTTGACCGCTTCGATTTATCATCTTTAAGGACAGGTATTATGGCAGGCTCTACTTGCCCTGAAAAAGTAATGCGCGAAGTGCAAAATAAAATGCACATGGAGCACGTGTTGATCGGATATGGTCAAACTGAATGTAGCCCACTCAATCACATCACAGACATCGACGCGCCCCTCATAAAACGTGTGACCACAGTTGGACAAGCTATGGCACATACAGAAGTTAAAATCATAGACGAGTTAGGAAACACCTTACCAATTGGCGCGACTGGAGAGGTATGTGCGCGAGGGTATTGCGTCATGCAAGGTTACTGGCAAGATGAACAAAAGACAAAGGGAACAATAGACGAAGAAGGCTGGCTTCATTCCGGTGATTTAGGCGTTATGGACGATGATGGCTATGTCACGATTGTAGGGCGGATCAAAGAAATGATCATACGCGGGGGTGAAAATATTTACCCTAGAGAAATCGAAGAAGTCCTTTATCATCACCCCAGTGTTCAAGACGCCGCAGTATTTGGAGTACATGATGAAAAGTATGGTGAAGAAGTTTGTGTTTGGCTGCAATCAAAGCCAGAGCATGAAATAGATAAGGAAAATATTAGAGAGTACCTTAAAGATAAACTCGCTTATTTTAAGGTGCCAAAGCATATCCGGATAGTGGAAGAATACCCTATGACTGTGACAGGTAAGCTGCAAAAGTTTAAAATGCGCCAGTCCATGGAGCAAGAACTGATAGAGTCGTGATAAGTTGAGCAGTCGCTCTCTAATGCCCAACTATTTTATAAAGGTTGGGCTCAATTCTTACGCTTTATTTTTGACATATTTTCTTTGAGTAGAACGCAGTGCTACAACAATTGATAAAACTAAGCTTCTTGCTCTGCTCTACTAAACCAATCAATCACCTGGTTTAGGTATGCCTCACCATATTTTGCTGCAAATTCTTTTGTATGGGTATCGCTCGCATCATTTAACGCAGCAATACGCGTTCGTGCATATTCTGGGGTGAGAGTGATATTGCAACGCACAGTGATCGCATGGCGCCACTGCTCATAACTTTGGAAATAAAAACTGCTGTGATCATTCATAATACCTGAGCTCCTTATTATTAGCGCTTTGTGAAGAGCACAGTACAGTACTCTACTTATGTTACTATATAACGATTCTGCAGAGCTAAAGTTTAGACTTGCTCAGCAAAAATACCTACCAAGTTCGCCTTTTAATTGAAGCTTCTACTTTTATGGCTCACTCAAATCCGCAGAAAACACACTTTTGAGCTCAAAGCTGCAACAGTTTAAAGCAAAGTATACGGGCTGATAATTAATCCGTGACAAGAAGCTATGGGAGTCAATAAACAAATACAGAAAATTTGAAGCTTGGGATAGCGACTCAAAGAGCAGCCATAAAAAAAGCGCGTTTTAAAACGCGCTTTTTCGTAGTCAGTCTGTAACGATTAAACTACTTTAACAGGCACTGCTTGCTCAAAACCAAACTTAGTTGTTAGCTCTTCTTCAAGTGGAGTAAATGCTGTTAGGTCGATACCTTCAACCGCAGCTTTGTACTCGTCCATCGTTGGGAAGCGACCTAATACAGTTGAAAGTACTACTAATGGTGTTGAACCAAGTAGTGACTCACCTTTCTTCTCTGATGTATCAGCTACAACACGGCCTTGGAATAGACGTGTAGACGTTGCGATTACAGTGTCACCAGGTTCAGCTTTCTCTTGGTTACCCATACATAGGTTACATCCTGGGCGCTCTAGGTAAAGGATATTTTCATACTTAGTACGTGCTGCTGTTTTTGGCTTTTCATCGTCAAACTCAAAACCAGCGTACTTAGCTAGCACTTCCCAATCACCTTCTGCTTTTAGCTCATCAACAATGTTATATGTTGGTGGCGCAACAACTAGAGGTGCTTTAAACTCAATCGAACCATTCTGCTTCTCAAGGTTACGTAGCATCTGTGCAATGATCTGCATGTCGCCTTTGTGAACCATACAAGAACCAACGAAACCAAGATCTACTGGCTTATCGTTGTAGAATGAAACTGGACGAATTACATCGTGCGTGTAACGCTTAGATACGTCTTCGTTGTTTACATCAGGGTCTGCAATCATTGGCTCAACGATTTCGTCAAGATCAACCACAACTTCTGCGTAGTACTTCGCGTTGTCATCTGGTGCAAGCGCTGGTTGCTCACCAGACTTGATACCTGCAATACGCTCGTCAGCAAGATCGATGAGACCTTGTAGTGTCTTCGCTTCGTTTTCCATACCCTTGTTGATCATGATTTGGATACGGCTCTTAGCCAGTTCAATTGACTTGATAAGCGTTTCGTCGTTTGAAATACAGATTGACGCTTTCGCCTTCATTTCTGCAGTCCAGTCAGTGAAGGTGAACGCTTGGTCAGCCATTAGTGTGCCAATGTGTACTTCGATGATACGACCTTGGAACACGTTCTCGCCGCCAAATTGCTTAAGCATCTGCGCTTGAGTTGCGTGTACAACGTCACGGAAGTCCATGTGCTCTGCCATTTTACCTTTGAAGGTTACTTTAACAGAATCAGGAATTGGCATTGCAGACTCACCCGTTGCCAATGCAAGTGCAACAGTACCAGAGTCAGCACCGAAGGCTACACCCTTAGACATACGCGTGTGCGAGTCACCACCGATGATAATAGCACGGTCGTCCACTGTAATGTCATTCAGTACTTTGTGGATAACGTCAGTCATTGAGTGGTAGATACCCTTCGGATCACGCGCTGTGATAAGACCGAACTTGTTCATGAATGCCATTAGCTTTGGAATGTTCGCTTGCGCTTTTTTATCCCATACAGACGCTGTATGACAACCAGACTGGTATGCACCGTCAACAAGTGGAGAAATCGTTGAAGCAGCCATTGCTTCAAGCTCCTGTGACGTCATAGGGCCCGTTGTATCCTGTGAACCTACGATGTTAACTTTAACACGAACGTTAGAACCAGCGTGTAGTGGTGCATCTGAAGCAACGCCTACCGCATTACGGTTAAAGATTTTCTCAACCGCTGTTAGACCTTGGCCTTCATGCGAAATTTCTTTCGAAGGTGCATAAACAGTCGGCGCATCAACACCTAGCGTTTCTGCAGCTAGTGTTTGAAGCTTCTTACCAAATACAACTGCGTAAGAGCCACCCGCTTTCATGAATTCAACTTTTTGTGGTGTGAACGCAGATGAGATATCTGCTAGTTCTTCTTCACCGTTGAAAAGCTTTTTAGCTTTAGTATCGATAGTAAGTACTGTACCAGTTGCAACTGAGTATGCTTCTTCTAATACTGGGTCGCCATTTTCGTCAGTCACTGTATTGCCATCAGCATCTACTTTCTTAACCCAGTTTTTAAGGTCAAGACCAATACCGCCGGTTACATCAACCGTAGTCAGGAAGATAGGTGCAATGCCGTTAGTACCCGCAACCACTGGCGCGATGTTGATAAATGGTACATACGGACTTGCTTGAGTACCAGCCCAAAGTGCGACGTTGTTCACACCAGACATACGTGAAGAACCAACACCCATTGTGCCTTTTTCTGCGATAAGCATCACTTTCGCGTTAGGGTGCTTTTCTTTAAGCTCAACGATTTCTTGTTGTGCTTCAGGTGTGATCATACATTGGCCGTGAAGCTCACGGTCTGCACGTGAGTGCGCTTGGTGACCTGGAGAAAGTAAGTCAGTAGAAATATCACCTTCACCCGCGATGAAAGTAACAACTTCGATTTTTTCAGCAACTTCAGGAAGCTTAGTGAAGAACTCCGCTTTCGCGTAGCTTTCTAAAATAGCTTTAGCAACGGCATTACCTGCTTTAAAAGCCTCTTGTAGGCGAGCAGTATCCGCATCGTATAGGAATACTTGTGTTTTAAGTACATCAGCAGCTTGCTTTGCAACTGCTTCATCATTGCCAAGTGCAAGGTCAAGAAGCACAGCGATTGAAGGACCACCTTTCATGTGTGAAAGTAGTTCAAAAGCAAACTCAGCTGAGATTTCAGCGACAGTTTCTTCACCTAGAATAATTTCTTTTAGGAATTGTGCTTTTACACCAGCTGCGCTAGTTGTGCCAGGAAGTGTGTTGTAGATGAAGAATTTAAGAGAATCTTCGCGGTGCTCGTTCTTTGTGTCTTTAATTTGGGCGATAATTTCTGATAGCAGATCAGCGCTATCAATTGGTTTTGGGTTAAGTCCAAGTTCCGTTTTACGGGTTTGGATTTCTTCCAAGTACTCAGTATACAAACTCATATGAACCTCGTCAGGCAGTAATACGCATATATAAATCAGGGTTATTTTACCCTAAATTTAAAGCGCTAGTAATCATTTAACTAAAAAGCACTTTTTAGTATTAGTTTGCGCCGCAAAATACACTAAATTCACTAGGTTACGCTAATTTATAAAGTTAATGGGCGGTATAAATACTATTTATGTGATAATGATTATTATTTCCGAGATAAATATTTGTCACTTTCCTCGCTAAAAGTAGATGACAGAACGCCCAATTTCAAACCGATTAATGTCAATAACTGCACAATTGAAAGTATAAGTTTCATCAGAAATAACCTTGCACTTGCTCTAGAAATATAAATAAATGAAATTAAATCAATAAATTCAAAGAAATAAGGTTGAACTTTCTGTTCAAAAGAAAGCCAAAAATTGAAACGACTGCAATTGATTAAAAAGGCTAGCAACTTTTGATTGAGAAAAATAAAACAAAGTAAAGCTTTGAGCAATGCATGTAGGAAAGGTTGTGATTTTACACTCTATGCCAACAACACGTGATAGACAAGAAAAAGGCCCTAAACAGGGCCTTCCATATTATGCGTTTAGCACACTTAAAATTCGGCTTGAATTGAATTCAATACCTTCAATCTTAGCTTGTGCAAAATAGCACACCAAGTAAAAATCAAGCTTGCGAGATTCACCTTGAAGCTTCTCATCTAACAGCGCGACCTGCTCCGCCATTCGAGCCTGCTGCTCATCTGCTGGAGATTCTACATTAGTTAAAATTTCAAGCCTCAATAATAACTGTGCTGCACTGATATCCATGGTGTTTTTGCCTTGCCAGCAAGCTGGGATTTCCTGGTTATTTTCAACCGCAGTAACAAGTTCTGAAAACTTTTCACGATTCAAGGTTGAGAATAGCTCATTGAGTTTTACTTCAACCTGTTCAAGCAGTGACTTTTTGATTTTGTTCAAACCACCTAGCACTTCCAGATTGCTGATCTGCTCTTGCAACTGAGTCAACTCCGATTGTGTTTTCGCGTCAATAACCAAACTATCGAAATTGGCTAACTGCTGACGTTGCTCTACTTCTAATGCCGCATTTTCACGCTTTTGCTGAGCAACTATTTCTTCTCGCTTAGCAAACACAGCATCGTTGTGTTGTCTAAACGACTGCCACAATACATGTTCGTTTTTGCTACCCGCAAAGCCGATACCTTGCCACTGCTTTTGCAATGATTTCAGTACCTCACATGCCTCAGCGACATTATCGCTCTCAACCTGCGCTAATGCTTCATCAACCAATTTTTGTTTTTGCTCAGCATTATTTTGATGATGCGCTTTTAAACGTCCATTCACTTTGCCATAAGCATCACGATACTGATTATTTAGAGCCTGATAAGTTTGCGCATCTAAACTACCTGCGCCTCTCCACAGCTTGTTGATACGATTAAACTGACTTTCAAGCTTACGCCAGCTGCCCTCTTCCTCGACAGAGAAGTGTTCAAGTTCTTGCATTTGCGTGATCAGCTTTTCGCGATCAACAATCACCTGCTTACGTGCTTCCTCTTGCTCTGCAAAGTATGCGCGACAAGGTGCGAATAGCAGCTCAATCTTTTCATCGAAGACTTTAGCTTGTTGTTTTTCTTCTTCACTTTCAATGCGGCCAAGTTCATTCCAGCGAATACGAAGCATCTTAACATCAGACGCTCTTACCTTGGGATCAATGTCGGTTTCAGCAAGCTTTTCATCTAATTGCGCAAGCAATTCCGTGCGCTTCGGTGCAGATGCATACTTTTGCCAATCTTTAAATTCAGCCAGCTGCGCTTGCAAGCCTTCATACTGTTTGCTTACTTGCTCTTTGTGTGACTCAGTTAACAACTCATAACTTTCAGACAAGCCACTAAATACACCAAAAGCGATGTTGAAACGACCTTGCTCTATTAACCTCTGCACATCACGCGCTTTCTTACGAGCTTCTTTTAGTAATTTTTGTTGCTGCTCAACTAAAGGCTTCATCGCATCCAAAAATGCTTTCGACACTTCAGCAAGCTCGCTTTTCGCATTTTGCTTTAACTCGCCCGGTAAAGACTTTAATACAGCATTACATGCCTGATATGCAGATTTTTGCGCCGCTAATAATTCGTCTAATTGCGCTAAATCATCACTCGCTTCGATTTGTTTCAGCTGCTCAAGTGTAACTTGAAACTCTTTCGTCGCTGCGATCATCTCAGGCAATGTGTTAAGTAAAATCTCTAACTTAACCAAACGCTGTAATAAATCTTTGACCTCTATTTGGTATTCAGACTCATTAAGCATGCTTTGTAGTTGTTCAAGCTGACTCTGAAGCGCAGCCTGTGATTCAACATCCAGCTTACTGACAGCATCATTTAAAACAGCTTCAAATGCATCTACTTTTGTCGCATAGTCAGCCAGTGCTTGCTGCTTTTCTTGTAGCGCTTTTTCAGCGGCCAAATCAGCATCAAACTGTGCTTTAAGCTTTTCAATATGAGCCGTCAGCTTTTCGGTCAGGACTTGATACTTGCTCGACTGTACATTGAGCGTTTCTTCATCAAGCCACTTTAATTCAAGACTCTGCCACTGCTGGCTCAATTCGTTAAATTGAGTATTGACGACTTGGTAGTCAAGCTTCTCTCTCAGTGCATTGAATTTTGCAAGAATCAATTTAACCTGCTCAGCAACTTGTTTTGGCATTACTTTCGCCAATCGAGCCTGCTCCAGATGCGCGTCTAATTGGTTTTTCGCGTCACCTTGCGCGCTTTTAAGCACGGCTTTCGTTAAGTCGTATTGATACACGAGTTCCAGTAGTGCAACTTGCAGTGCTTCTTCACCTTCTTTGAAAGCTTTTTCAATTAGACGCGCGTTAGCGATGCGCTTTAATAACTTGACTTTCTGAGTCTGCGCAATGTCTGAAAAAGCCAGCTTTTCTAAGGTCTTTTGTGGTGCATACCTATCGATATACTCTTCACGAATATCATTACTTAACATCTGGGAACCAGATAATACAGCTTGGCTAATATGCTGCTCAGCAATATCTTTAAGTTCTTGATCCTGCTTGTAGACTTTCCACCACAGACCTAAATCATCAATCTTGTTAAGGACTTTTTTTCTTATTTGAATTGAGTCGTCCTCTAGGGCTAAAGTTGTTAGCGCTTCGACATCCTTGGTTGTATCTAATTTATCCACCGCCGCTAAGCGCACTTGCGCCTTAGGGTGCTTCCATTTAGGTGTAAATAAGTGTTTAAAGATCATTTTCAGTGAACCTAGCTATTTCGTTTTCTGCTTTAAATTCTTGTTGCAATTCGCGTTTCGATTTTTGAACCATCTCACCGTCTTCATTTATCGTAAACTGCTCGTTAGATTTAGCGATTTTTGCCTGATACAACATGACGAGTTGAACGGTTTGCTCTTTTTGTGCTTCAGTTAATTCAGTGCCATCAGGCCAACGACCTGTAGAGGCACCATACTGCAAGCGTTCGAATACTTCTGGGGTAATGCTACTTACCAAATTATCTACATTCATCGTCACTTTTTCTTTTTCAAAATAACCAACATCACGCGATTAATCAGGTACCAGACCATGCCGATACCAATAGCGGATTTTGCAGCATACATTTCAATACTGCCTTCAACTGGGTGGTGCCAGTAAAGGTATAAAAAACCACCCAAAAATAAAATCAAGGCCAGAAACGAGTAATTCATAATACTCTGCTGTTTCTTTATACGGTTTTTGACCGCAATTCGACGTAATTCATCATCACTTATTTCTCCAATTTCAACATCGCAATGAGGACAAACCGTGTGCTTTGATGAAATTGATTTACTACAACTCGGGCATTGGGCTATTGCCATACTTACGTTACTCCGAATAAAAAATAAGGCGCCATATGGCGCCCTATTCTACTTGTTTTGAGCTACTTTGTCTTATTGGATATCGCGAGATTTTTCTATTTTATCGTCATCTAGCGCTTGACCTTTTCCATTTTCGAACTTTTCCCAATAGTCATCGACGGTTTCTTTCATTTCTTTTCTCAAAACCATGATGCCGAACAGGTTGGGTAAAGTCATCACAACAATACCTACAGCAGCCAGCTTCCAAACTAACTCCGTATCTGCAAAGGATGCCCAAAAGAAACCAGCAACGTAAAAGACACGATATGGCATAACAGAACGCGGGCCCAATAGATAAGTCATCGCTCGGTCACCATAGTATGACCATGCAATCGCCGTAGAAAAAGCAAATAATAATAAACCAATAGAAACGATATACTGACCACTATCGCCGAAGTAGCCTCGTGTAAACGCCTTAGTTGTCAACTCAGCGGAGTGTACCAGTGATTTACCTTGAACAGATATGCTCGGATCGGCTGGAATACCACCTTCAATCTCAACTGTGCCTGTATACTGATGTTTATCCGTGATGCCAAAGCGAATATCTTCACCGATAGAGCGCGAGTGGATCACTGTGAAGTCTTTATTGACTGCGATACCTTGTACCACTTGAATAGAACCACTGTATTCTTCCACTTGATGGTCTGAATAACCGTTCAAGTACTTGTATAACTCAGTTCGATCTGCTTCGTTCGCCTCGTCATAATTCCCTTTAATAAAGGTCATTGAAGAACGTTCAAATTCAGTTTCAAACTTTTCAGTCCAAACACCCGAAGATAAGATAACTAAGCCGGTTAAAGTACAAATGATAATGGTATCGATGAAAGGCTCTAAAATAGACACCATACCTTCAGATACAGGTTCATCTGCTTTTGCTGATGCGTGCGCTATTGGCGCAGAACCTTGACCTGCCTCGTTAGAGAATAAGCCACGGTTTACACCACGGTTAAATGCGTATGCAAACGATGCCCCTAAAAAGCCACCTGCAGCCGCTGAACCAGAAAATGCATTAGTAAAAACAGACGCGAATGATGGACCAATATTTTCAATGTTGTAGAAAATAACAGCAAAAGCACCTAGGATATAAACGACTGCCATAATGGGCACAACTTTAGAAGTGATCGCTGCAATGCGCTTAATACCGCCTAAAATAACCAATGCCAGTAAAATAGATAGCACAGCACCTGTCGCCATTCTTTCAAAACCAAAAGTGGCTTCCATACCAACGGCGATATTATTAATTTGAGGCAAGCTACCAGTACCGAACGAGCTGATAACAGTGGCTATCGCAAATAAGATCGCCAACCACTTCATATTCAAACGTCTATCCATGTAATACATTGGACCACCAGCCATGGTGCCATCTTCTGTTTTTACACGGTATTTATGTGACAATGTGACTTCCACAAATTTGGTTGTCATACCAAAAAATGCAGTCATCCACATCCAAAATAGTGCTGCAGGTCCACCGATTGAAATGGCAAGTGCAACACCGCCGATATTGCCTGTCCCGACCGTGCCGGACAATGCTGTTGATAGTGCTTGGAAGTGGGTCGTATCACCTTCATGAGACTGTTTATCATACTTACCAGAGACTACTCGGCATGCATGTTTAAAATAGCGAATTTGTGGGAACTTTAAATATATTGTGAAAAAGAATCCCACCCCCAGCAATACATAAGGAAACCACCACGAGCCCCCCAGCATGGCATCTAAGCTATCAAGAAAACTTCCTAATACGTCCACGACTTATCCTCTTTTAATTGTTGTTATATAAAAAAAGGCAACCTCATAGGCTGCCTTAGTTTTTGATTATCTCAGATTATCAACAACTTTCACTATTGCTGATAACGTGTCTTGTCCAAACTGATGAGAGCGTCTGTCTGACCAGCCATAGTATGGATCTGGTAGGTCTGCATTATCTTTGAATGGCATCTCAATTGTGTAAGACAGTGCTTTAAACTCTTCACCAACTGCACAAGAAGCGACTGTTAAGTTTGCTTGACCCGGTTCATCTTTTGGATAGCCATACACATCTTGGAAATCAGGTGTAATAGCAAGCAACGCATCTTTAAACTGTGTTTCCAAGCTTTCTAGGCGTGCATCATAGCTTGGGATCCCTTCGCTACCAGCCACAAAGTTATATGGCAAGGCCTCATCACCATGAATATCTAAATACAAATCTAGGCCTACCGCGCGCATTTTCTCAAGTACATAATAGACTTCTGGAGAATTTTCGATGCTAGGTGTCTTCCACTCACGGTTTAAGTTAACACCGTTTGCATTCGTTCTTAAATGACCACGCACACTGCCATCTGGATTCATGTTTGGCACGATATAAAATACTGCTTTTGATAACAGCGCTGCTGCATGTGGATCTTCATCATCTAACAGCTTCTGCAGTAAGCCCTCAACAAACCACTCTGCCATGGTTTCTCCTGGGTGCTGTCTTGCCGTGATCCAAATCTTTTTCTTGTTTTCACTTGGCTCGCCCACTACCAGTAAACTGATATCTCTGCCATCAATGGTTTCGCCAAGTGTTTCAATTTGACATGCATCATGACTTTGAGCCCAGTACAACAAGTCCAAATGACGCTCGTAACTGTATGGAGCAAAGTATGCAAAGAAGGTATGGCTATACTCAGGTTCAAAATCAATAACTAACTGACCGTTTTGATAAGTTGTTGATACTCGAAACCAAGTTTGTCTATCGTATGATGCAACCGCTTGGTAATCATCCCACCCTTCAGGGTATGCAGATGCTTTTAAATTATTAATATGTAATTTATGTTCTACAAAAGGAGTTGACTCTAGACGAAAGTGAAACCACTGAAAAAAGTCTGAGTTGTTGTCTTTGTTGATTTCAAGTTGAATATCGTGAGGCTGCTGTGCCGAAATTACCTTGATATTACCACTGTCAAAATTACTAGAAATTCTCATATATACCCTAAATTTTATGGCAAGATTCTTGCCCTGATATTGCGTTTTTTTCGCTAACTAATGAATTGTTATTCATGTTAGCCAGATGTAGCTAAAAACATTGATGAGCCTACCACACATCACGCAGATCAAAAACTAAAAAAGCCAGCAATTGCTGGCTTTTTTCATCGTCAAAGCGAAATTATGGCAAGCTTGGGAAAGCAACTTCTGCCATGTCACGCATTACGCGTACTACCTGACAGCTGTAGCCAAACTCATTATCATACCAAACGTATAGTACTACACGGTCACCATCTACGATTGTTGCTTGAGAATCAACAACACCCGCATAACGGCTACCTACTAAATCGGTTGATACGATTTCAGTTGAGGCTGTGTAGTCAATCTGATCACGAAGATCAGAATACAATGATGTTTCACGTAAGAACTCATTCAACTCTTCTGAAGTCGTTTCTGCGTTCAAGTTTAAGTTCAAAATTGCCATTGAAACATTTGGTGTTGGAACACGAATTGCGTTACCAGTTAGCTTACCAGCTAACTCAGGTAAAGCCTTAGCAACCGCTTTAGCAGCACCAGTTGATGTGATAACCATGTTTAGTGCAGCACTGCGACCACGACGCTCTGCTTTATGGTAGTTATCAATTAAGTTTTGGTCATTTGTGTAAGAGTGAACAGTTTCAACGTGACCATTCTTAATACCAAACTTATCATTCAATGCTTTAAGTACTGGCGTGATAGCATTTGTTGTACAGCTTGCTGCTGATACAATTTTATCTTCGTTAAGGATATCAAGGTTGTTTACACCGTAAACGATGTTCTTGATGTCGCCCTTAGCAGGCGCAGTAAGTAGCACTTTTGACGCGCCTTTAGATGCTAGGTGCTTGCCTAGACCATCTTCATCTTTCCATACACCTGTGTTGTCCACAACGAGTGCATTTTCAATGCCGTACTTAGTATAATCTACTTCTTCTGGTGAGTTCGCGTAGATCACCTGAATGTAGTTACCATTTGCTTTAATCGCACCCTTCTCATGGTCAACAGTAATTGAACCGTCAAATGGACCATGGATAGAATCGCGACGTAATAAGCTTGCGCGCTTTTCAAGGTCACCATCACGGCCACCACGCACAACAATTGCACGTAAACGTAAATCAGCGTGAGAGCCGCCGCGCTCGATAAGCAGGCGCGCTAATAAACGTCCAATACGACCAAAACCATATAATACAACATCGCGCGGTTCTGGGCCTGTGCCTTTATTTAATAAGTCAGCAAGCTCGCCATTTAAATACTCTTCGATAGAGCGGCCTTCACCTGCATTTTTGTAAATGTATGCATAAGCTAACTTACCTAAATCGATACGACCAGGTGCAAGCTCCATTTTGCTGATAGCTTCTAGGAAAGGGAAGCTTTCACGAAGACGCAATTTAGTCTCTTCAAAACGTGCTACTGTTTTATGTGCTTTAATTACGTCAATTGTGCTTGTGTTAACAAGTGGACGGCCATAAACAGCAATTTCAACACCCAAGTTACGGTATAAGCGACCAATAATAGGTTGCATATTTTCAGCGTAGTCTTGGCGTTCTTGCCAGCTATTTTGATATTCTTGCTCGTGAGATAAGGTCATTTTTTCTGCCTAATAAACAATTTTTTTGAACGGATAGCCCTATTGGGCACCGCCATTCTAATTTAATCTGCAATTATTCTCCACTCTTAGCCATACATTTCCTTTTGTTTTCGTAAAGGGAACGGTAAAAAGACAGAAAAATGTCTTATTTTTTCCCTTTATTGAAGAAAATATGCGTATACCTTATTTTTAATATCAGACTAAACTAGGTAATTAGTAGTAAAATGGCAGTTCTTCTATCAAAGTTAATGGCGTTAGACGCATTGGGGCTGTTTCGAAAGGAGCAAAAGTGGTATGTTGTGCGCGATTAAATATTACGTAGGATAAACAATGGCTAATAAGTGGATGCTAGCCATCGTTAGCGCTTCTTTATTAACATTATTAAGTGGATGTGAAGAACCGTTGACATTGGCAAAGGTGTGTGAGGAAACCCCTGGTTTTTGCAATGATTTGAACAAGGATAGTCATTGTAAAGAGGAAAGAGCATCTGTGATCATCGGTCGTTATGTTGAGTACAAAGATCCAACAGACGAAAATAAATACCAACTTTTAAAGCAGTTCGAAAGTTATAATTCATGTGTTTCCCTTGCTGCACAAATTGAACATATCAAGCTAAAAGAAAAGACGACCTCTCGTGTTGAAGGCCACCTCACCAGCCTAAAAGAAATGAATCGAATATATCAAGATACCAAACAAACCTCTCATCCAGGTTTGCTTTATTATCATTGGTCTCGAAACAATAGTCAGTATGCAATGAATAAATTGCTGCGCCAAGAAGATGAGCCTTATGTGCGTCAAAGCCAAGAGATACAAATGTTTTTGGCAACCTACTATGCCAAATTCGATGATGACAAAACCATCGACTTCCTCTATCGCGTACTGGAACTAAATCAAGCTGGTGAAACACCCGATTTAGAGGTGTACAAAGCCCTTGTGAGTATTTTTTATAAACAAAAGAAATATAAGCACGCATATACATTTGCACGTATAGCACAACTGTCAGGGTTTGAAGAGATTGATATTATAGACATCGAACATGAGCTGACATCACGGGGAAGAAGTATTGGCGTACTTAATCAGCTTGCATTAAAAACCCGCGAAGAAATAGAAACAGGTCAATTTCTATCTCCTCGAGGTTAACAAAAACTTTTACTACACTTTTTTGTTTAGTTCAGCAGTCACTTGAGCTAGGCCAACTTGCGAAATGCGCGAAACAATCTCTTTTTGTTTTGCGCTGAGCAAAGAGATGCCTTCAGCTACTAAGTCATAAACCTTCCATTTACCGTCTTTGCCTTTACGAAACTTAAAATGTAAGTCGATATCCGGTCCTGAGTTTTCTTTAATTACCGCTTTGACCGTCGCATATTTGCTGTCTTGTGGCACAGGGGCTTTCTCGAACACAACTTCTTGCCCTTTATACTGCATCAGTGCACTTGCATATGTCACTTCTAGGTAATGTGTCACTGCATTAATAAATTCTATGGCTTCTTGACGTTTAAGCCCTTTGATGTGTTTTCCAAGTAACTTTCTTGACACAAAACGCGTATCTATATGCGGCATTAATTGTGTTTTAACAATACTGCGCATTTCCTGTGATGTTGCCTTGC
This sequence comes from Pseudoalteromonas sp. MMG033, assembly GCF_057197785.1. Lineage (NCBI taxonomy): Bacteria > Pseudomonadati > Pseudomonadota > Gammaproteobacteria > Alteromonadales > Pseudoalteromonadaceae > Pseudoalteromonas > Pseudoalteromonas sp. MMG033. The sequence goes on along the minus strand of NZ_CM170070.1, from coordinate 2,916,999 downwards.
CTCCTGCATTGACCTTTTTAATGTCCGCAAAGAGCCCCTCTCCAACTTGATTTATCAATTGGTAAGGCGTCTCGTTGGCCATAGCCATCGTTGAGCAAACAAGTAACAATAAAAAACTGATGACTTTTTTCAATTTATATTCCTCTAAAAATGTTGTCGCTCCACACGGCTCAAATGTGAAAGCATGTTTAATTATTCAACCACCGCCTACAAGCTTGAATAAACGAAGCCATATATTACGGATTTATGATCGCAAAAGTTGTCAAAAATTGTATGGGATTTTACAGAATGATACATTCTCCCAAATAGAATGGACCGGACGACTCTTAAATCGTATTCAGATTCGCATACGTCGCTTTCTGGAACCTTACCGTTTATGTATTTTTGATTGATTTGACTCATTGGGGGTCTGAATGGACGCGCCTCTGACAATTATCTTTGCTTTTTGCCCCTCGCAAAGTAAAAGGCGCGTGACTATATAGATTGAAACCTTAATACTTCCTTAACGCAGTGTGTACTAGGCCATTACTTGATATCCATCGCTTTATTTCGCCCAATGATAGCGGCTCGCTGATGTTGTAGCCTTGTATATATTTACATCCTTGCTTTGCTAAGTAATGTGTTGTCTCATCATTCTCGACGCCTTCAGCAACCACAGAGCAACCTAGCCGCTTGGCAAGAAATAATGTGGTCTCAATGATAGCTCTGTCTTTATCTTGAGATAAGCACTGTGTGACAAAGGATTTATCAATTTTGATTTGTGAAATAGGCAGCTCTTTAAGAATAGAAAATGAAGAAAAACCAGTACCAAAATCGTCAATGCTCACTGCAAACCCCATTTCAATGAGCTGCTCTATCAAGGCTTTTGTCTGCTCTACATCTGTCATTACCATGCTTTCTGTAAGCTCAAAAATAATGCGACTGGGGTCAACATTTTTACTGCTTATCTGGCTATTTAAAACATTAATTAAGTTTTTCCCCAATAAATCTTGGCAAGAAAGGTTGATATGCACTGTGAGTTGTTGATTGAGCTTCAATAACATACCCAAATCACTGAATACAGTATTGATCACATAAGCACTCAAATACTTGATCATATTATTCTTTTCAGCGATCGGTATGAATCGCTCGGGCATGATGAAATTGCCGTCCTCTGATGGCCACCTCACTAAGGCTTCTACGCCATGTACTTTAGACGTTTGGGTATCCACAATGGGTTGATAAAACACCATTAAGTCACCACGAGCTAATGCCCCCTTAAAGTCGTTTAGCATATGAAACTCAGAGACAACCCCTTGATGTAAAGCTTTATCAAATAACACTAAACTTTGCTTACTTCTTTTGGCCGCGTACATGGCAATATCTGCACGCTTGAGTAACTCTGGGGCTGAAATATCTTCGCGTGGTATGCTTAATATTGCACCTGAACTGTAAATAACATCTACTGCCGTTTGTTCAACCACTAATCCATTGTGCAATGCACTTAAAATCGCATTGTTTTGAGCAAATAGCGCCGCCTCATTTCTTGCCTCACTCACAACTGCAAACTCATCTCCCCCAATTCTAAAAAGCTCACTACCGGGTAAAAGACTATTTGAAATCGCCTCTGAAAAGCCGACGAGTAGTTGATCGCCAAAAAAATGCCCCATCGCATCATTGATCTGCTTTAAGTTGTATAGGTCGAATATCACCACTGCGAAGTCGATTTTTTGCTGCTTTCTTTGCTCTATACACGCAAAACATTGAGGGCGATTTTGAAGCTTAGTAAGGTGGTCATGCTGCGCATTGTATTTTTCTAAATCTAAAGAGGCCTGTAGGCGTACTAAACTGCTTTTACCTAAGTGAACAACAACGATGACAAACAAACCGCCTAATGCGAGTATCATAGATAGCGCCAAAACTACTTGTGAGCGATCGACATTCAAATAAACGTATGCCGCAAAACTTGCATAGCCAAAAGTGAATATGCAAATCAAAGACAGAAGTAACCACCACCCTTTAGATTGTGCGATACCACATATCTCTACCGCGGGTCTGACTGATAACAACAAAAAAATCAGTCCCATCAATATTAAGCAAAGACTCAAGGTTTCCAAAAAAGTAGCCTATCAACAAAACCTGTCGTTATTATAGTTCAATATTCATACTCTGCGTGGCAAACTGCACTGATTTAACAGAGAATTCACTCACTATGTTTGAGGCGTATATACAGCCTGTCTTTGAGTGTTAAGCATCGAACTCTTAACTCTTTTAATGCTACTTCATCTTGAACTATATGGCTTTTTTCACAGATCTCAATTTGCTGCTCAAGTGCATAATAATCAGCTAAGAGTCTTGCAAACTCAGCATCTGTTACCTTTCGTTCAATAATTTTAGCTTTAAACTCGGGTAACTCTTTTATCAAGCTGCAACTTTTCATACACATGTTTAGCCCCCACTTAGTGCTATCTATCAAAAGACGTATGCTATTCCCTTGACTAACTTGGGCCCCCGCAGCATTTGTTATCCGCTTGCAGGCCAATTCATTTCATATTGCGTCATGCCGTATCTAAAATACTATGCGCATGCATAAATGGGGCTTTGATCTAACGCAACATCGTAACGGCTTAACATATTGAAAATTAAAGTTAACCCATATTTTTTAAGCGACCAAAGATGAGTAATCTCATGACCTTGGTTTTGGCGACTTATTTCAACTAGCCGCTTGCGCGCAATTGTTGTAAAATACGCGCGTTTCTAAGCAAATCTATACTGTTATTTTGAGGAAAACCTGTGAGCGAACAAAAACAGTCTCTGAGCTACAAAGACGCAGGCGTTGATATTGATGCGGGTAACGCATTAGTAGAGCGCATTAAAGGCGTAGTGAAAAAAACACGTCGTCCAGAAGTAATGGGCGGCATCGGTGGTTTTGGTGCACTATGTGAACTTCCAACTGGTTATAAAGAGCCTGTCTTGGTTGCTGGTACTGACGGTGTGGGCACAAAGCTTCGTTTAGCCATTGACCTTAAAAAACACGACACGGTAGGTATCGACCTTGTTGCAATGTGTGTAAACGACTTAATCGTGCAAGGCGCAGAGCCACTTTTCTTCCTAGACTATTACGCAACTGGCAAGCTAGATGTTGATACAGCAGCTGATGTAGTAAGCGGTATTGGTAAAGGTTGTGAGCTGTCTGGCTGTGCCCTAATCGGCGGCGAGACGGCTGAAATGCCAGGCATGTACGAAGGCGATGATTACGACATGGCTGGTTTTTGTACAGGTGTTGTTGAAAAGTCAAAGATTATTGATGGTACCAAAGTAAAAGCAGGCGACCAACTTATCGCTCTTGCTTCAAGCGGACCTCATTCAAACGGCTACTCTTTAATTCGTAAAGTGTTAGAAGTGTCTGGCGCTGATACAAACGAAGAATATGCGGGTAAACCCCTAGGCGAACATTTACTTGAGCCTACTCGCATTTACGTTAAGCCAATTCTTGAATTGCTAAAAGACGTTGACGTGCACGCATTATCACATATTACTGGCGGTGGCTTCTGGGAAAATATCCCTCGCGTACTACCTGAATCTGCAAAAGCGGTTGTAAAAGGTGATAGCTGGGAATGGCCTGCTATTTTCAATTGGCTTCAAGAAAACGGTAACATCAGCACACATGAAATGTACCGCACATTCAACTGTGGTGTAGGCATGATCCTAGTTGTTCCTGCTGATAAGCTAGCACAAAGCTTAGAAATTTTAACGGCTCAAGGCGAAAACGCTTGGCACATTGGTGAAATCCAGGATGCTGTTGAAGGTGAAGAGCAGGTTGAAATCTTAGGCGGTGCCCAGTAATGGCACCCTCTCGGATCGTTGTTTTGATCTCTGGCAGTGGCTCTAATTTACAAGCAATTATTGACCATTGCCAATCTGGTGATATCAATGGCGAAATCGTCAATGTCATCAGCAATAAAGCGGACGCTTTTGGTCTTGTTCGAGCTGAGCAAGCAGGGATCAATACAAATGTTTTAAGTCACAAAGACTTTGATAGTCGAGAGGCTTATGACGAGCAACTAGCAAAATTAATTGACTCTTGTAATCCAGATTTAGTTGTATTGGCTGGATTTATGCGTATTCTAACTCCTGACTTAGTGCAAAAATTTAAAGGGAAAATGTTGAACATTCACCCATCTTTGTTGCCTAAGTATCAAGGGCTGAACACCCACCAAAGAGCAATTGACGCAAATGATGCGTACCATGGCGCTAGTGTTCACTTCGTAACAGAAGAACTAGACGGTGGTCCTGTGATTGTCCAAGCAAAAGTTGCTATTTTGCCAGAGGACACAGCAGAGACACTAGCGAAGCGGGTGCATGAACAAGAACATGTCATTTATCCTTTGGTGGTCAAGTGGTTCAGTGAACACAGACTAACAATGGAAGCAGACTATGCAGTTTTTGATAAACAACCCCTTCCAACGCAAGGCGTCGATTACAGCTAAAATTAAAATCCACAGCGCTTTGCTCTTTGGCTTAAGCGCTGTTTTCTCTTCTTCCCTTCATGCTTCTACGCTCACCGAATACACAGCCGAGTACAATGTACTTAGAAAAGGGAAAATTCATGGCACCGCAACCAGAGAGTTTCTACAAGTTGCAGAGAATACTTACGCACTGAGCTATGAAACTGATGTGAAGTGGATGATCTTCACAGAAAAACGTACTGAACAAAGCCTGTTTAAATTTGAAGATGGGCAAACAAAACCACTGCACTATAGCTTAAGCCGAGAAGGCACAAGACCAGATAAGAGCTTTAAGATTAAGTTCGATAGAGAAAACAAACAGTTATTCTCCAAAGCACAAGAATATCCGTTAAAAGTTGATTGGGATGAATCCCGACAAGATGTACTTTCTTACCAAAACCAACTTCGAAATGAACTCAAGCAGGGAAAAACACAATTTAGTTATCCAATCATCGACAAAAACGGAAATGTACGCATGTACAATTTTAAGGTCGTTGGAGAAGAAACCATCACCTTACCAATTGGTAATGTCAAAACGGTCAAAGTCAAACGCCTATACGATAATAATAAACGCCATGCACTTGCTTGGTTTGCACCAGAATATGATTACATGCTGGTGCAAATGCTTAAAGGAAAAGATGGTGTAGAGCAGTTTCAAATTCAAATGACTGCCCAAACAGTCAAAAAATAAATAAAACAGGTGCATAAGCACCTGTTTTACATCTTTTCTCCGAGCTTGAATAGCACCGATTCACCCGGCTCCATCTTGGTCCATTGCTCATCATTGGTCAATGGACGAGTCGCTATCACAGAAACGATGTCATTAGGTGTCGTTTCTTTTTGAAAGTCCACCACCATATCAGCATCAATCAAGGTCGCTTTGCCAAACGGTGCTCTGCGCGTTATCCAATGCAAATTATTACTGCAATATGCCAGTACAAACACGCCATCAGTCAACAGCATGTTAAATACGCCTTTTTCTCTAAGTTGATCGGCTAATTTCGCCGCATAACGAAATACCGTTGCCATATTGGATGGCTTTTTTGGGTACTTTTCTCGGATCTTATCTAAGATCCAACAAAACGCCAGTTCACTGTCTGTATTGCCTACCGGTTTATAATATTCAGGCTTCAAGTCTTTATAATTCGACAACTGACCATTGTGCGCATAAGAGATCTCTCTGCCCCACAACTCTCGGGTAAAAGGGTGTGTATTTTCCAAGCACGTCCGGCCTCGGTTTCCCTGCCTGATATGACTTATGACCGAGACACTCTTAATCGGATACGCTTTAACGAGCTTGGCAATTTCGGACTGGCAACTCGGCTCAGGATCTTTAAACGTTCTACACCCTTTGCCTTCATAGAAGGTGATCCCCCACCCATCTTTATGAGGGCCTGTATTCCCTCCGCGCTCCAATAGCCCGGAAAAACTAAAACAAATATCTGTCGGCACGTTCGCTGACATGCCTAATAGCTCACACATTTTCTGGCCTTATCTAACACTATTTATGAGCTAACTTCTAACAACATGTTTGGCTGTAACACCTATTCTAGCCGCTAAATCAACTAATTGGTTGCTCTTAAATAAAAAATCAAACTGAGGTGATTATGGCTAATTTTTTACTTTGAGACAATCCGAAGCAACGCTTAATTAGCAATACCTTGGTCAGAGAAGAGCTGACCCCATACGCAGGATTAAAAAGCACGTTAGTGGAGAAATTCCACCAGCTATCAACAGTGAAAACAACACCTATTTCATAAAGAAAAAGTTCAGGCATGTAGCTTAGCTATATGCCTAAAAGAAAAGGTTCAAGCGATAAAGTATATTACCCACCGCACTTGTTGAATTCTTCAGACGCTTTTTCATATACCGTACAAAAGTCTTCACTGCCATTACTCGCTTTAATTTGCTGCCCGTCAAATAATGCGGCTATCACTTTAGACTCAGTAATAGTTAAGCGCTTATTGCGGCACGATTTTAAAGCCATTTCTCCACACTCTGCTGCTGTGGCGGCTTCTTTAAATTTAGAGCAGCGCTGCTTGCCCTTACATTTTTTATAACTGATTTTTTCTTTACCTGGACATGCGGTTCTGAGGTACTTAATTTCACATGTTCCGGCCTTTACCTCTACTGGCATGGCACTTAAAACCAGTGATACCGTCCCAATTGCTAAAAGTAATTTCATTTTCATCTCCTAAGTTTTAAATTGGCTCATCATCAGCCTAAGTGTTTCGGCCATTTCTGCCAGTTGCTGACTTGCCTGTTTGTTTTCTTGTGCGTGATTTGAACTGAGATTGGTGATGTCATGCATATGCTGCACATTTTCAAATTGACTTACCGCAGCTAGACTCTGTTGCTCAGAAGCCGCGGCTATCTGCTGGCTCATATCTTTGATAGTTTCAACACTGGTTACTATCGAACCTAGCGTGCCTTGAACAGCCTCAATACCGCTCACACATGTATGCGTTTCACGCTGTGAGTTAGACATGGTATCCACAGCCCCCTTGGCACCATCTTGCAAACCCGCAATGGCTTTCTCAATTTCTTCGGTAGCATCCTGTGAACGGCTCGCCAGTGTTCTTACTTCATCTGCTACAACAGCAAAACCACGCCCCTGCTCTCCGGCCCTAGCTGCTTCTATGGCCGCATTTAATGCTAATAAGTTAGTTTGCTCTGCAATGCTTCGGATCACTGCAAGGACCGTATTAATATTTTCAAGCTCATTACTGAGTTGATTAATAGCATTAGCTGAAGTCTCAATGGATGACTCTAGCCCTTTAATATTTTGCACATTCGTTACGAGCAGGCTTTCCCCTGATGCTGCCTCAGAGCTCGCTTGCTGCACTTGCTCCAAAGTGCGATGTATGCTGTCGGTAACGGAGCTCACTGTCTCCTTCGTCTCAGAGATAGAGCTGCTCATTGCGCTCATTTGCTCACTCTGTTGCGTTGCACTACTACAACTTTGCTCCGCTATGATGTTGGTCTGCTCGGCAGTCGATGCAAGCAACTGGGTGTTGCTGGTGACATCTCTGAGGGTTGACGCAAGCGTGGTGATCAACTTTTGTATATTTGTAGCAAGTTGGCCAAACTCGTCTTGTTTAAAGCCAGTCAGTTGCACCGTTAAATCGCCTTGTGCAGCTTGGTTAATTGAATCAATAATTGAATGTAAAGGCTTGCGCACACTGTTAATCACAAAATATGCAATCATCACAGACAATACTATCGTGACCACCGTCAGTGCCGTGGTGACTTGTTGGCTTTCTGCAATCGCATCTTCAGCCGCTTGTTGCGCCTCTTCCGTTGACCCAACAATACGCATATTGAGCTCCTTGAGCTGTGTTTGCAGTTTGTTCGCCGTAATAGAGGCTTCTTCGATTAGCGTTTTTAGACGTTTTTTCTCATTTAATGTCTCTATCCTTGATTTGAGCGCGTTATCTGAGCCCACAACCGCTTCTTTAAACTGTGTAAAGTTGCTCTCCATATCAGCCAGCGACTGGCTATTGGCCACATCAGGTGATTGCTTCAATGCTACTAACTGACCTTCCATTTCCGCTATCGACTCTTTGGCGACACTGGTCACATTCATGATTTCAAACGTGATACTCGAGGCCAACCCCGCATTTACTTCATCAACAAGCGACTCAACATTTTCTATAAGCGCATTTACCATATCTGATATGCTTTGGTCATCAGATATACCATCCAGATCGTAAGCTAGGCTAAGTGTTTCATCACCCATATCTGCAAACTCGCTGGCCAATTCTGATGTTTTCTCTTTTAACTTAATTCCACTGATTGCATTACCAAATGCTTGATCTGCCCGTTGAAAAAAGAGTGCGTTTAGCTTTCTTGAATTATCAAATGGTGTGCTTAATGTAAGTTCTGATTTGGTCAGTTCAGATAACTGACTCAGCGCACTTTCATTTATTTTTCTTTGCGTATCATACTCAGTACGAATCGCATTTACTGCACCAAGCGACGTTGCTTGATCGAGTTGTGTAAGAGACAATCTGGATAACAAAACAGACTGCAACATATTATTGCCAGAGATCAGCGTAGGTACGCTTTGTTTGGAAACCTTCTGAACAGATCCACCGATAGTTATGTTCCCTGTCAGCGCTACTATGTAAATAATGCAAGCTAAAACTACAACTGCCGTAAACCCACTCATTACACGAGCCGAAACGGTTAATTGCATATTGTAATGATCATTTTATGTCTACGTAATTAAACTTATAGTCAACAATCTGCATATTGGCGAGTTTGACACTAAAATTGAACGAATCTGAACAATGCCACAGTTTTCACCGCATCGAATTGCCGAAATCACACATTTATATGGTTCAGCACTTGCAGTTGTAGCCTTCAGCGGGTAACGTGGCGCCGATTTAAACTTTTTAAGGTATGAGATTTTGATTTCTACAGCGAATATCACACAACAATTTGGCTCTAAGCCGCTTTTTGAAAATATCTCCGTCAAATTTGGCGAAGGTAATCGCTACGGCCTGATCGGTGCAAATGGCTGTGGTAAATCAACCTTCATGAAAATTCTTAGCGGTGAGTTAGAACCAACTGGCGGTAATGTAAGTTACGATCCACAAGAGCGAGTAGCCAAACTTAATCAGGATCAATTTGCCTATGAAGAATACACAGTGATCGACACTGTTATCATGGGTTATAAAGAGCTTTGGGAAGTAAAAAAAGAGCGCGACAGAATTTACTCTCTCCCTGAAATGAGTGAAGAAGAAGGCATGATTGTAGCCGATCTTGAAGTTAAATTCGCGGAAATGGACGGCTATATGGCAGAGTCTAAAGCCGGCGAACTTCTCCTAGCTGTAGGTATCCCAACTGAACAGCACTTTGGTTTGATGAGCGAAGTCGCCCCTGGTTGGAAGCTTCGTGTGCTACTTGCACAAGTTCTATTTGCTGACCCGCATATTATGTTGCTGGACGAACCAACCAACAACTTGGATATCGACACGATCCGCTGGCTTGAGCATACCTTAAACGAGCGTAACTGCACCATGATCATCATCTCGCACGACAGACACTTCTTAAACAGTGTGTGTACACATATGGCTGATTTAGACTACGGCGAGCTGCGTCTTTACCCTGGCAACTATGACGAGTATATGACTGCGGCCTCGCAAGCAAGAGAGCGTTTACTAGCAGATAACGCAAAGAAGAAAGCACAAATTGCTGAATTACAAACCTTCGTTGCACGATTCTCTGCAAATGCCTCAAAAGCAAAACAAGCAACATCTCGAGCCAAGCAAATTGATAAAATTCAGCTAGAGCAAGTAAAGGCATCGAGCCGTCAAAATCCGTTTATTCGCTTTGAACAATCTAAAGAACTATTTAGAAATGCACTTGAGATTGAAAACTTATCTCAAGGCTTTGAAGATGATTTATTCAGTGGCTTTAGTGGCATTTTTGAAGTGGGTGAAAGAATCGCCATCATTGGTGAAAACGGCGTGGGTAAAACAACTTTGCTAAATACATTGGCAGGTCAATTACAGCCTCGCGATGGAGCATTTAAGTGGTCTGAAAATAGCAATATTGGTTACTACGCCCAAGATCATGCTGAAGATTTTGAAAAAGACATGGATCTGATGGAATGGATGGGCCAATGGCGACAAGAAGGTGATGATGAGCAAGTCTTACGCAGCTTCTTAGGTCGTATGCTGTTCTCTCAAGATAGCATCAAGAAATCGGTTAAAGTCCTGTCAGGTGGTGAGCAAGGCCGAATGCTACTTGGTAAGCTTATGATGCATAAACCAAATATTTTATTAATGGATGAGCCGACTAACCACATGGATATGGAGTCGATTGAATCATTGAATACCGCACTTGAGCAGTACAAAGGTACTTTGTTCTTCGTTTCTCATGACCGTGTATTCGTTGACTCTTTGGCAACACGTATCCTTGAAATCAAAGACAACAAGGTCACAGACTTTAAAGGCACTTATACTGAGTTCTTAAAGTTCAGAGGTATCGAGGATTAACCTCTTTTGCGCGGCGATTTAGCCGCGCATCTACCTGCTAGGACAGGCTAGCTATATTATCCAAAATCACTGCCTCTATGTCATAAAAAGCATCTTGGCATGGCGCACTTAAACCGCAATTTAGAAAATATACAATACTGGTCTTGAGCTCAAGAATATATAAGTTGTTAGAGATATAGCCATGATTTGCGCCACTATGGTGAAACACTGTGTAACCATGTATCTGCTGTTTAAACAAACCTAATGCATACTCCAATTCCTCAGACTCCCTAACCAGACTCCGCTGACCAATCAATTCATCGCGCTCATTTTTTGACAACCACGCATCATCATGGAAAATATGAGTCATTAACTTTGATAAATCAGCCACGGTGGAGGCCACTGGTGTTGATGCTGCGGTTACCTGACGCAGAATAGGCCAAGTATTCACGTGTACACCATCTTGTAGTTCATAGCCTGGCGTTACGCCCGCTAAATCGGGTTCAACCCCCACTGAAAAAGTTTTGGTGAGTCCTAACCTATCGATGATTTTATCGCGCATTGCATATGCGTTCGGTTGTCCCAATACCTTGTCTAAAATCATGCCAGCAAGCACATAGTTACTATTTGAGTATTCAACCCCTTCCCCCGGCTTAAAATAGGCAGGTTTTCCCAGTGCAAACTCAAGTAAATCCTCATTTGAAATGCCATTTTTATAGTTTGACAGCACAAACTCGACATATGCATCCGCACTGTCGCGATCCGAGTAGTTATATATGCCACTACTATGATTCAGTAGCTGCCTTAAAGTAATTTGCTCTGAGAATAAGATCTGTTGGGTGAGCCTCTCTGGCAACCAAGTGTCGATGGTGGCATCTAAATCAAGTAAACCTTGCTGATCTAGCTTAACAGCCAGCAATGCGGTAAATACTTTACCCGTGCTCGCCAAATGGTAAATAGCCCCCCCTTCAAGTGGTGCTTGTGTTGCCAAGTCAGCGATGCCGCTACTACCGGTAAAAACACTCTCTGGAGTTGAGACATGTAAAATAATCCCGTGCACATCATCTGATACCAAGCCGTCTATGAGTGCTTGGTAGTTTATTGTCTTTACGCCAGATATAGCATTTTCTGGCGAGTTTAGTGTGCTTTTTAATTCTGGGAGGTCAGTATTTAAATTGTGGCTGCCCCCACATGCAGTGAGTATGAATGTGGCAATCAAGGCGTAAATATGCGTTGTTATGAGTTTTGTCATCATTTGAGTCTCCATGCTGTTTTCTTTCTTAGTGTATGGATCTCATGACTTTAATTACGTATCACCTCATTTTTAGATGTACCAATATGTACCCACAAAAAAAGGGCCCAAGGCCCTTTTCTCAATAATGCGTTTTACATCGCTTTTCTTTTTTCTACCCACTTGGCGATATCTTGCTCTACCAAGGCCAACGGGCGCGCGCCTTTGAGTAAAATTTCATCGTGAAAAGCAGTCATATCAAATTTACTACCAAGCGCCTGTTGTGCATCTTTTCTCAACGCCTCAAACTTTAACATCCCAAGTTTGTAGCCTAATGCTTGGCCCGGCCATGCAATATAGCGATCGATAGCAGGTACCACATCACTCATTGCGGTTCCTGTTGCCTCTGCAAAGTATTCAATTGCTTGCTGACGTGACCACTTTTTATAATGAAGACCTGTATCGACTACAAGCCTTGCTGCACGGTATGCTTCCGCTTGCAATCTTCCTAAATCACCAAACGGGTCTCCTTCATACATGCCCATTTCATAAGCCAGTAATTCAGAATACAACGCCCATCCTTCAATATAGCCATTAAATGACGCATTTTGTCTCATCAAACCGATGTCTGTTTGCAGCATGTTTAAAGCAATTTGGAAATGATGACCCGGCACTGCCTCATGATATGTTAACGTCTTTAAACCAAAACTAGGTACAGCCTTCATATCTTTAAGGTTAATGGCAAAGACCCCCGGACGACTGCCATCTAACGACGGGCCATAATAATATCCGCCCGGCGCCCCGGCCTCAACTTCAACAGGGATACGCTTTACTTCCACTTTTTGTGGCGGTAGAGTCGAAAAATACTGAGGGGCTTTTTTATTAATGGTCTCAATTTCGCCTTCCAAGAAGTCAAGCAGGGCTTGCCTACCCTCATCACTGTCTTCAAACAAAAATCTAGGCTCTTCATTAAGTTGCTTCATTCGCTCGCTAACAGAACCTTTGGTATAGCCGTTGGCCTTGAGGATCGCGTCCATTCTGTGTGTAATACGATCCACTTCTGCAAGGCCAATATCATGGATCTGCTGAGCAGTCATATCTGAATCGGCCAAATAAGTGATTGCATGCTGATAAAACGCCTCACCATTAGGTTGTGACCAAATACCAACTTGTTCTGGAGCTTGTTTTTCAAGCGATTTCATCGTCGCCGTGACGCGTTCAAAAGCAGGATAAACTCGCTGCTCAAGTACTTGTGTGGCAGATAAAAGCAAGGCTTGCGTTTGCGTATCTGAGACAGTTGGTGCATTGGCAAGTTTTTGGGCAAATGAGGTGACCAATACATGTTCAGCAGCTTTTGGTTGAGTATATTTAGTTAAGTAAGATAGTGTATTTGGAAACAATGGCTTAGGTAGGATCACACCGCGCTTTGCATCGCTCAACACTTTTTCATTGACTTGGTTTACCATAGTAGCAAAGGCAGACAAGCGCGCTACATACGCTTCAGCATCAGATGCATTATTCACTTCATGCTGGTTTTGTAATACGCCTGGTATATCCATCAAAGGACCTGAAATCTGGTTCACAATGTAAGGCAAATGCCCACCCCAAGTGTCAATGTACCCTGCTGCAAAAACACTGTCTCCGGCATAGTAACGGGCTATGACCTCATTAACCTGCACATGTAAGCGATCTTTGTTACTCAGCGATGCTGATTGAAGTTGCTTGAGCTGCTGTGCCGCATGGGTCATGTCAATCTGCATGGCTTGCATGCCTGCTACAGAATAATCCGGGAGTCGATTTTCATACGCACCATACTGGTCACTGTCTAACTTTAAGGAGGTCGCCATCGCTGGCTGATGATTTATAAATGCTTTAGTATATTGATCAACGACTACATCAACACCGGCCCTGCTTACAACTTCTTGGGTGCTCACTGCATTATTGTTTTGATAAGATGTTGTTTCTTTTGCACATCCCGAAATTGCTAAAAGCACACCTGCTGCTAGCATACTGACCTTTCTCATTTTTATTCCCCAAGGTGTGTTGTCATTTTATTTTTAAAATACTCAGCAACGGATCATCACAGTATTTTAAATCCTCATGTAATCTACATAAGTTCAATTTGTATGTCACTTATAGCTGTAATTGTTTCGTCAAAAAAAGCGTGTGTTCTGTAAATAGTAGTACGTTTTCATAGTCAGTCTGTTCACAAATGCACACAGCTAATTTAACCCTAAGCTTACCCTAAACACACCCAAATACAACACTGTGTTCACACCTCATTTTTCAGTACATTTCAGTGCTTTTGAATATTTAAAAATAATGAATAATCACTTTGTAATGAAAAGCTTATCCAGCACAAAAATTAAACTCATATCATATTTTAAATCAATGTTTTTTATACTTTTATCCAATTGGATTACTTAATTGAGGCAGGTCAAATCCATATCAACTGGCTTACTTGTAGCCCCTATTTTTGGCTCTTTTTTATGTACAATGAAGACATCCCAATATGCAAAACTTTAAGTAAGGACCTACCATGAAGTTTAAAATGTCAGCGCTGTCACTCAGTGTTTTAATGAGCTTTTGTACTCTTGCAAAAACGAACTCACATGAGCTTGAAAACGTTTCATTACAGTCTCAGTCAAATCAGTATGATTATTCAGATAATCAACCGTGGAGTCAGATGCCACCTGCTAATTTAAGACCTGTACAAGTGCCGTTATTTGTTTCGATTGGTTTTGATGACAATGGCTCTAAAGAAGGTATGGATTGGATAAGTAATTATACCCGCCACCTTCAAAATGACATCGGCGCAAACAACCCTGCTACATTTGACGGTGCACCAGTCAGATTTACGTTTTTCCATACTCCATCATACATTGTGAAAGAAGCAGGAGATGAAGTGGGTATCAAACATGCGTGGCGCGATGCTTATGTAGATGGCCATGAAGTAGGTAACCATACTTTTAGCCACCGAGACGGCGGCCCTGACACAGGCAATTTCAGTGAGCAAGAATGGACCGAAGAACTCAGTATTACACAAACTTGGCTGAGTAAACCTTACGATCCAAGTGAAGTAACCAATGGCGCAAACAATGCTGCTGGCCCTGGCGTACCAGCCAATGAAATTATTGGCTTTAGAACACCTTACTTAAACCATAATAACGCCTTGTTCTCTGCTTTAGTGAAAGGTAACTTTGTGTACGATACCAGCATTGAAGAAGGCTGGGATAGCCAATTCAATGGCACCAATAACGCGTGGCCATACACATTAAACAATGGCACACCAACCAAGCGTGTTGGAAAGCCTGATGTGGGTAGCTACCCAGGACTTTGGCAGCTTCCATCTAACGTATTTGAAAAGCCTGAAGGCGGCAAAATGGTCGGCTTCGACACCAATATGTGGGTGAGCACAAATATGAGCAAAAATGCCGTACTTGAGATGCTTAAACATAATTTACATCTAAGGCTTGAAGGAAACCGCTCACCATTACTATACGGCGCGCATGCCCATATTTATGCACCAGCTTACGACCAAGGTGGCCGTGCGACAACCTATTTAGAACGTCAGCAAGCGATCGAAGAATTTATCCAATATGCGCTGAGTATTAAAGTAAATGGCCAACCAGTTGTCCGTATTGTACCGTTTAAAGACATCATAGAGTGGATGCGTAACCCAACGCCATTAACTGACGGTAAAGTTGTTACAGTCAGAAGCATTGGTGCGAGCCCGACTTATATCCAAGGCAATATCTATCAAAGAGGCGATCAGGTATACCACGAGGGTAAATATTACGAGGCGAAATGGTATGCGGATTCTATGCCTGGCTCACAGAGCCCAGATTACGATCCATGGAAGCTAATTACTAGAGATCAAGCAACTAAAGTAAGCCACTTAGGATCTGTAACACCGGTAGGCGACATTTATGGAGATACTTTAATTGCGCCAGATAAAGCACAAACCTTCTTCTTTAATGCAGCACCAGGTGCACAAGTTAAAAGTGTGACACTCAACGGCGTCAATTTAGGCGCAGTTGACCAGTATACATTTAGCAATTTAACAGCGAACCAAACATTAACGGTTGAGTTTAGTAAGCAGTAACCCTTCAAATATAGTCGGCTGCACTATCGTGCAGCCTATCTTAATTAACATCTTTTATATGTACATATATCAATGAACGCTATTGATTAAGTATATACTTTCGAACTGCTCGGTTATGTTCCTTCAAAGATTTAGAGAAGTGATGTGCGCCATTGCCTTTAGATACAAAGTAAAAATAATCCGTTTTCGCGGGTTGCACAGCAGCTAACAGTGCATCATGTGATGGCATAGCGATGGGTGTAGGAGGAAACCGCTCAATTCGATAAGTATTATACGGCGTATACTCTCTAAGATGTGAGCGAGTAATATCTCCTTTAAAACGCTCTCCTAATCCGTAAATAACTGTTGGATCAGTTTGCAATCGCATTCCTTTATTTAAGCGGTTGTGAAACACAGAAGAAATAATATCTCGCTCAGCCTCTTCACCCGACTCTTTTTCAATTATTGACGCTAATATGAGCGCTTCATACTTGTTTTTCAGAGGTAAATTATCACTGCGCTTGGCCCACGTATCTGCAAGCACTCGCTTCATTTTTTGATGTGAGCGTTCAATTAATGCTGACGCCCGAGTGCCGCCTTCATAATGATATGTATCTGGGTACAACCACCCTTCTGGGTGATGGTTATCATACTGTTTAAAGTTTGATCCATCCCCATCTACAATATCAAATACTAAAAAAGCACTGTTTTTAAGATTTTTCAGCACTGTGTTGTAGGTATCACCTTCAATAATCGTAAACGTGAAATCTGCTTTATCACCGTTGTGTAGCCTTTCAATTGCAGATAATACCGATAACCCCTGCAAATTATATACACCCGCCTTCAAGGTAAACTTGTTTGGATATAACTTGCTATAAAGTTTATAAGGTAAACAGCTCTTGAGTGCTTGCTGAGACTGCCATTTTGTACATAAGCTTGTAAATGTTTCGCCCTGTGAGATCTCTACATAATCATCAGACATATTCAGCATTTCACTGCGGATCGGCTCAAGAAAACGGTAGCCACTATAAACGGCAATGACAAAAATCAACGTAGCGGCCCACAACAACAGTCGGATCATAAAGAAATTTCTATTCTCGTTTTTAATTCAAGTGCAGTTTGCAGGTTAAAGGTTTTTTTGTCTATCGATTTTACTGGTACTAATCCCATCAAACTATTGCACATGAAAACCGCATCTGCATTCATTAAATCTTTCATTGAAAGCGTTCTAATGGCAATGTCATGATGATCTGACAACAGACTAAGATAGACCCCTCTAATGCCGCACAATGCTAAGTTAGGTGTAATGAGCTGCCCGTTTTTGACCATAATAATATTGCTTGCAGAGCATTCAATCACATTATCTTGTAAATCCAATACTACCACGTCGTCACCAGGTAGCCCCAAGGCATCTTCTTTGATCAAGACCTGCTCTATGCGATTGAGCGTCTTTAAACCAGCCAGCAAAGGTTGATGACCTAACCTTACATTACTGACTGACAATGAAACACCTTGCGCCTGCCAATGATCATAGTGGCTGGGAAACTCACTTTTAGAGACAACCACCGTCAGGTCAACGTGTTCAGGCAAGGCATAGCCTCTGCCACCTTCACCGCGTGTGATCAGAAGCTTAAGTACCCCTAGACGACAACCTTTAATCGCATTTTGACAGGCATCTAACAAGGCTTGCTCATCAAGCTCAGGGAAACACAGCACCTGCTGACATTGCTTTAACCTCTGGAGGTGATAAGGCCATAATTGAAGTGCCTCATTTTCGACTTTAATGGTGGTAAAAAAACCATCACCATAGTTTAAACCCCGATCTCGATGACTGATTTCCATATATTTCTCCAACAAAAAAGCCTGGCATTGCCAGGCTTTTTCAAATTTTAAATAGACTTAAATCTTTTTAAATAATAGTGAGCCGTTAGTGCCACCAAAACCAAATGAATTACAAAGCGTATATTCTAACTTTGCATCACGTGCTGTATGAGGTACATAATCCAAATCACAGCCTTCATCTGGGTTATCTAGGTTAATCGTCGGTGATACCTTTTGATCAACCAATGACAAGATACTGATGATTGACTCTACAGACCCAGCAGCGCCAAGTAAGTGACCCATCATTGATTTAGATGAGCTTACCATTACGTCTTTTGCTGCATTACCAAAAATAGACTTAACTGCAGATGTTTCTGCAATGTCGCCAGCTGGTGTTGACGTACCGTGTGCATTGATATAGCCAATCTGGTCTGCATTCACACCAGCGTCATTCAGTGCATTTTCCATCGCAAGAGCTGCACCTGAACCATCTTCTGGCGGCGACGTCATGTGGTAAGCGTCACCACTCATACCAAAGCCAACTAGCTCTGCATAGATTTTCGCACCGCGAGCCTTAGCGTGCTCATACTCTTCAAGCACGATCACACCAGCACCATCAGCCAATACAAAACCATCTCTGTCTTTATCCCAAGGACGAGATGCAGCTTGAGGGTCATCATTACGAGTAGACAATGCACGCGCCGCGCTAAAGCCACCCATACCGATTGGTGTAGATGCCTTTTCAGCACCACCGGCTACCATCGCATCTGCGTCGCCATAGGCAATCATACGCGCTGCATGACCAATGTTGTGAAGACCTGTTGTACACGCCGTTACAATTGAAATATTCGGACCTCTTAAACCATGCATGATAGACAAATGTCCTGAGATCATGTTAATTATGGTAGATGGTACGTAGAAAGGTGATAACTTGCGTGGACCACTGGCGATCAACTTATGGTGATTCTCTTCAATCAGAGTTAATCCACCAATCCCTGAACCGACTGCAACACCAACACGGGCGGCATTCTGCTCAGTGATTTCTAAACCTGAATCCTTTAATGCTTGGACACCAGCTGCAATGCCATATTGAATAAACAAGTCCATTTTTTTTGTGTCTTTTTTGGACATGTATTCTGTCGCATCAAAATCATTGACTAAGCCAGCAAACTTAGTTCCAAAACTTGATGTATCAAAATGCGTGATGTTTGAAATGCCACTACGACCTTCTAATAGGCCTTGCCAGGTTGACTGAACATCATTACCTAGCGGCGTCAACATACCTAAGCCAGTTACTACGACTCGACGTTTAGCCACGGTTTCCTCCAAAAAGGGATTTGAAATTTTGCGGGGGTAGAATGAATGAGGGCAGCGAGTGCTGCCCTTCAGATCCGTTAATTACTCAGCGTGAGCAGTAACGTAGTCGATCGCTGCCTGAACAGTAGTGATTTTCTCAGCTTCTTCATCAGGGATCTCAGTGTCGAACTCTTCTTCTAGAGCCATTACTAGCTCAACAGTGTCAAGAGAGTCTGCACCTAGGTCATCTACGAAAGAAGCTTCAGATTTTACTTCTTCCTCTTTAACACCTAGTTGCTCAACGATGATTTTTTTTACGCGTTCTTGGATGTCGCTCATTCTTCTTTCCTTTATTAAAACGCTTTTGCGTTAATTTCAGATTGCGGCGTAGTTTACGGCGCATCATGTATTGATTCAAGGATTGACTAAGACTTTTTTGTCTGGTCAAACCTGTTACTCATTTTTTTTACTCTTTATCGCCTATTTTCAGGGCAAATTCAAGCTTGTTTGCGGCAAGATCACAAAAATTTAAATTATTTTGTAATCTTTATACCATATACATCGCACCGTTTACGTGCAGTGTTTCACCAGAAATATAAGCTGCAGCATCTGAAGCTAGGTATGCAACTGCTGCTGCAATCTCTTCAGGCTGACCCAGACGACCTGCAGGTACATTTGCAAGCGTTGCCGCCTTTTGATCTTCAGTTAACTCATCTGTCATATCAGTTTTGATAAAACCAGGAGCAATCACATTTACAGTGATACCACGTGATGCAACCTCACGTGCCAGTGACTTAGAAAAACCAATCACACCCGCTTTAGCTGCAGCATAGTTAGCTTGACCAGCGTTACCCATAGTGCCAACAACTGAGCCGATATTAATGATACGACCTGACTTTTTCTTCATCATTGGACGCAAGACAGCTTTAGATAAACGATAAATTGCACTTAGGTTAGTGTCAATAATATCAGTCCACTCATCTTCCTTCATGCGCATAAGTAAGTTATCACGCGTAATACCCGCGTTGTTAACTAGCACATCGATGTCACCGAAATCAGCCTTAATTTGCTTTAAAACCGCATCAATAGATTCAACGTCAGTGACATTTAATTTATAGCCTTTACCGTTTTCACCTAGGTATTCACTGATCTTTTCAGCACCAGAGTCACTTGTTGCCGTTCCAAGTACTGTCGCACCTTGTGCTACAAGCGTTTGCGCTACTGATTTACCAATACCGCGGCTCGCACCGGTTACCAATACAACTTTATCTTTCAAATCAAAAATATTTGACATTGTTCTTCTCTAATTATTCTGCACTTTCAACTGATGCTAAATCGTTAGCAGCAGCACATTTAACTGATTTATCGATTCTCTTAGCCAAACCTGTCAATACTTTACCTGGACCAAACTCATAAGCTTGAGTAATTTCCTGCGCTGCTAGTTGTTGCACAGTTTCGGTCCAACGTACTGGGCTAAATAGCTGTCTAATCAAAGCATCTTTTATCTCTGCAGCATTTTGTGCCACTGCAACATCGACGTTGTTGATTACCTGATATTTAGGCTCAGCAAAAGCCAAACTTTCTAAATCTGCCGCCAAACGCTCAGCCGCAGGCTTCATTAACTCACAATGAGACGGCACGCTAACAGAAAGAGGCAGCGCGCGTTTTGCTCCAGCCTCTTTACATGCTTCACTTGCACGCTCAACCGCTTCTTTATGTCCAGCAATAACAACTTGCCCAGGTGAGTTATAATTTACTGGTGAAACGACTTGGCCTTGCGCAGACTCTTCGCACACTTTAGCAATAACATCGTCACCTAAACCGATAATAGCTGCCATCGAGCCCGTACCTGCAGGCACAGCTTCTTGCATATATAAGCCACGCTTTTCAACTAGCTTGACTGCTTCTGCAAGTTCAATAACACCAGCACACACCAACGCAGAATATTCACCTAAACTATGGCCTGCTAATACTAGCTCAACATCAAGGTTTTTGGTTTGCCAATGACGGAAAATCGCAACGCTTGCTGTTAATAGCGCTGGCTGAGTTTTATGCGTTTTATTTAACTCTTCCTCAGGACCATTCAATACCAAATCTTGAAGATCATATCCAAGTGCTTCTGATGCCTCTGCAAAAGTGTTTTTTACAACCTCAGAAGATTCTAGCAACTCTGATAGCATGCCAACGCTCTGAGAGCCTTGACCAGGGAAAAGTAAAGCAATTTTTTGTGACATATGATGCTCTTTTACTCGTCTTAAATTCGTCCATCAACAATGAGTGGAATAGAATAAACCGGTTACACTTACTGAAGACGTTTGACGAAAAATGATTATATAAAAACAACTTTATTTAAATGGACGCGAAATGTGCTAAAAAAGTGGCGTTCTTGCTAGCTTATAGACGTTTCTTCCACATCCGACATTTTTTCAAAAGCTGTTTGTATCTTTTCGGGAATGCGTCGATTAACCTCTCTAACAGCTTCATCGATCGCTGCTAAAAATGCCTTATTCGAAGCATTTCCGTGACTTTTTACGACAATACCACGCAATCCTACCAGACTTGCGCCGTTATACTGGTCGGGGTTCACCTTTTTATACAGTTTTTTTATCACCGGGCGTAATAAAAATGCAAGCGCCTTATAGAAAAAGTGCTTTTTCAAGGCTTTCGTGAATTTTAGCATGATTAACTTAGCAATTCCCTCGCAAGTTTTTAAAGCAATGTTACCAACAAACCCTTCACAGACAATCACATCTGACTTACCAGAGAAAATATCACTTCCTTCGCAATACCCTTGATAATTAATGTAGCTACACTCACTCATTAATTTGGCGGCTTGCTTAATACCTTCATGACCTTTGATATCTTCCGCACCGATATTTAGCAAACTCACTTTTGGGTTTTCTTTATTTAGCGATTCACCAGCAACAATGGAGCCCATAATGGCAAATTGAAATAGTGTTTCAGGGTCGCAAAGTACATTAGCCCCTAAATCGAGTAAGTATACCGGTTGTTTTTTTTCGGTCGGCATGGATGTGATTAATGCAGGTCGCTTGATACCAGGCAGCATTTTTAAGACATAATGCGCCATAGATAATAACGCGCCAGTATTGCCAGAGCTAACGCACGCTTGTGCTTGGCCCGATTTGACAAGATCAAGTGAAATGCGCATTGAGGACTTGCGCTTGTTTCTCAGCGCATGTGCGGGTTCGCAATTATTAGTAACGACTTCGTCGCAATGCTTAATTATCAGCCGAGGATGATTTAATTTTTGTTCTTGGCTGAGAGCTTGACGTAAAACAGCTTCATTACCGCACAGTAATAAAGTGAGATTTGGGTATTTTTCAACTGCTAGAATTGCAGCAGGAATAGATGAACGGGGGCCGTAATCGCCCCCCATCATATCTAACGCAATGGTTAGATTGGTCAGCATAAAGCAATCTCTTAGTTAGAAATTACTTTAACGCCTTTGTAGTAACCATCTGCAGTTACGTGGTGACGACGATGAGTCTCACCTGAAACTTGGTCTACAGTTAAAGCTGGTCCGCTGATTGCATCGTGTGAACGACGCATGCCACGACGTGAACGAGTCACTTTGCTTTTTTGTACCGCCATTAGCCTTCTCCTAAGAATCTTTCTTAAGTTGTTTTAAAATTTCAAATGGATTTGGTTTACTATCTTCTGCTTCGATTTCGCCAAAGCTCACAGGCTTGTTTGAAAACGAACATGAAGCTTCATCATGCATAGGAACTATAGGAATTGCCAAAATCAATTCATCTTCAATTAATTGCCGAAGATTAATTTCGCCTTCTTCATCTAATTCCACTACATCGTAGCTTTCAGGAAGATCATCCGACTCTGCACCTAATCCGACTGGCGAATACGCAAAGTCTTGAGCCAAATCCAACCCTAATTCATCATTACAACGTTGACACACCACAGTTACTTGTGCCCGAGCTGAGCCTCGGATCACAACCAAACCTTGCTGGTCAATATCGCAATGAATAGTTACCGCTATTTCACCTACCTGATCCTGCACAACTTGCTGCAGTCGAGAAAGTTCTTCAAGCGACACAATGCCGTCATAAGTAGCTCGACGTTGCGCTGCCCTGCCTGGATCAAGAGTGATGGGAATTTTCACCTTTTGCATAGGGGCTGCATCATATAGATTGTTAGTGGTTTAGTCAAAGTAAAAATAAACTTT
The DNA here is from genome assembly GCF_057197785.1 of Pseudoalteromonas sp. MMG033. Taxonomy (NCBI): domain Bacteria; kingdom Pseudomonadati; phylum Pseudomonadota; class Gammaproteobacteria; order Alteromonadales; family Pseudoalteromonadaceae; genus Pseudoalteromonas; species Pseudoalteromonas sp. MMG033. The sequence continues at coordinate 2,893,895 of NZ_CM170070.1, read as the reverse complement.
CCTATTGTTTTTCGCTGACTAAGGCTTATCCTTGAGTCAATTACTCAATTCAGACACAAATAGCCTGATGAAAACACCTATTATATTAGCCTCAAGCTCACCTTTTAGGCAGCAAATTTTAAAAAAAATTGCTTTACCGTTCGCTGCTTTCTCACCAGACATAGACGAGTCCGCTCTAGAGGGGGAATCACCGCAATCGTTAGTGCATCGTCTAAGTGAAAATAAAGCACAAGAAGCAGCCAAACACTTTTCTGACGGCTTAGCTATAGGCTCTGATCAAGTCGCTGTATTCAACAATAAAGTACTAGGGAAACCACACACTAAAGAAAATGCGATAAAACAACTTTCTCTATTTAGTGGACAATGTGTTACTTTTTATACAGGACTAAGCGTTTTCTGTATTGAAGAGCAAAGATCAATCACTAAAGTAGTCCCATTTAAGGTCTATTTTAGGGAGTTAACTGAAACACAAATCTCAAATTATTTAGATCTTGAACAGCCATACAATTGCGCTGGCAGTTTTAAAAGTGAAGGTCTGGGAATTTGCTTGTTTAATAAACTGGAAGGAGAAGACCCAAACACATTAATAGGTCTTCCATTAATTGAACTGACAAAAATATTGGCTGAATTTGGTGTAGACGTATTAAGCCAAGCAAGTCAGTAATTGTTCAAATTCATCGATAATGTGAACTGGACTATACTGTGCCAGTTCATTTCGATTTGCCACACCAAACGTCACCCCAATTGCGGCGACCCCGGCGTTTCTTGCCATGTCCATGTCTATCGTTGTATCACCGATCATTACAGCCTGCTCTGGTGAAATATCCAGTTCACTCAAAATTTGCTGGATCATATCTGGACTTGGTTTAGACTCAGCTTCATCAGCTGTGCGCGTTACAGCGAAATAACCACCTAATCCAGATTCTAATAGCAGCCTGTCTAAGCCTGGTCGACTCTTACCCGTTGCAACCGCTAACTTGATATTGTGATTAGAAAGAAACTGCAGTACATCTTCAACCCCTTTAAACAACTCGGTAGGTGTTTGGTCTACATCACGATAAATAGTTTTATATGCTTCTGCTAACTCGGCGCTACGATAATTCTGCGCAGGAAACAATGTTTCCAGCGCAGTCTGTAAAGACAGGCCAATAATGCTTTGAGTTTTTTCTTGAGTTTCTCTGGGAAACCCATATGTATCAGCTACTTTGTTAATTGTATTTACAATTTTTGGCACTGTGTCCATCACAGTACCGTCCCAATCAAAAATGACCAGTTTATAATCCATTATCTTCTCTTAATGTTTTGATACATGAGGTAAGCGCATCGTCAAGCGGCGCTTCAACGTGCAACGTAGTCTCAGTTTTAGGATGTAAAAAACGAAGTTCTCTTGCATGCAGGAATAAACGACCTAACCCCTTGCTGCGCATTTGGGCATCAAAAGCTTGATCACCATATTTGTCATCACACGCAATTGGATGCCCTTTGCACTGAGTGTGAACACGGATCTGATGCGTGCGTCCAGTTACAGGAGACGCTTGTACCAATGTCGCACCATTAAATCTTTCAAGTACACGAAAACGAGTATGTGATGCTTTACCTTCTTCTTGATCCACGCGAACCACGCGCTCACCCGATTTAAGCGTGTTTTTTCTCAAAGGTTCAGTGACGTTTTTATGTTTTGAAGACCATTCTCCAGCAACCAGAGCCCAATAGTTCTTCTCCATGGTTTTTTCTCTTAACTGTTCGTGCAATCCTTTTAACACTGCTCGACGTTTAGAAATTAATAAGCAGCCCGAAGTATCTCTATCTAGACGATGTACCAGTTCTAGTGATTTCTCTTGAGGCCTTAACGCACGAATGGCTTCTATTAACCCATAGCTTAAACCACTCCCACCATGCACTGCCATACCTGAAGGCTTATTTATAACTATCAAGTACTTATCTTCATATATTATGCAGTCTTCAAGCCCAGCTACACGGTCTAAGTTTTTTGGTACAAACTCGGTTTTCTCCGCTGTCTTAATAGGAGGGATCCGCACTACATCATCAATTTGTAGTTTGTATACTGGCTTTACACGCTTTTTGTTTACGCGTACCTCGCCTTTTCTCAAAATTTTATAGACAGCACTTTTTGGTACACCTTTTAAGTGCGTAACTAAAAAGTTATCAATACGCTGACCTAACTGATCTTCGGTGATAGTTACAAAGGTAACTTGTAAACCATTCTTTTCTGACATTGCCTAATCACTGATTTGAGTAATAATTTAGTTGCTATCACACAGTTATTAGTGGGATAATCGACTCGCAAATTTTGCGAGCACTGCTTTTTATCGCAAATAAACTGTCGTGATGCACATCTTGGGTGGAGGATCATACAGATCAGAGCTAAGATTTCCAAAGCTTTTATCTCCGACCTAAGACAATTATTACGTGTAATTGGCATAAGGTGAAGCGTGTAACAGTTCATCTTTTAATCGCCAGACGCGACGTACAAGTAATGTAAAAGCAAAACTATCGTGTCTTGTGTAAATTTGTGGGTATGTTTAACCCGAGCGAGTTCTGTAGGCAAAATGAACGCTATTTTTTAACCCGCCTTTGAGATAATTCAGGCTGTAAGTGTTAAAACAGACTAAGTTCCCTTCTCCCCAGTCGTGAGACTGCATTAGTAACAGGAACATTTAAACTGCCTGCAATGGTACACAAGAATAGTATGAGTAAAATTTTACCCTTCGATGTAATGTAACTATCGGACGGTAAATATAGTAAATAGAGTATATAAGAATATGAAACGCATGCTAATCAATGCGACGCAGCAAGAAGAAATGCGCGTTGCACTGGTTGATGGCCAGCGTCTATACGATTTAGATATAGAGAGCCCTGGTCACGAACAAAAGAAAGCCAATATTTATAAAGGCAAAATAACCCGAATTGAACCCTCTCTTGAAGCTGCTTTTGTCGATTATGGCGCAGAGCGTCACGGCTTCCTTCCCCTTAAAGAAATCGCTAAAACATACTTCCCTGATGGCTACACATTTAATGGACGTCCTAATATCAAAGACGTTATTAAAGAAGGTCAAGAAGTTATCGTTCAAGTTGACAAAGAAGAGCGAGGACAAAAAGGTGCAGCACTGACAACTTTCATTAGCGTTGCAGGTAGCTACCTTGTTTTAATGCCTAACAATCCTCGTGCAGGGGGTATTTCACGTCGTATTGAAGGTGACGAGCGCATTGAGCTAAAAGAAGCGTTAAGCCGCCTTAAACTACCTAAGGGCATGGGGCTTATCGTTCGCACAGCCGGCGTTGGCAAGTCATTTGAAGAGCTTGAATATGATTTGAAAGCACTACTTGTGCATTGGCAAGCGATTCAAGAAGCCGCAGATAGCCGAAAAGCACCTTTTTTGATCCATCAAGAAAGTAACGTTATTTTTAGAGCGATCCGTGACTATTTACGCCGCGATATCGGTGAAATTCTTATCGACAAGCAAAAAGTGTTTGATGAAGCCAGAGCACACATCGAGCGCTTTAGACCTGACTTCATTAACCGCGTGAAACTATACAAAAACGATGTACCTCTATTCACGCATTACCAAATTGAAAGTCAAATTGAGTCTGCATTCCAACGTGAAGTGCGTTTGCCTTCTGGTGGTTCGATTGTCATAGACCCAACTGAAGCTTTGACTTCTATCGATATCAACTCGTCTAAGGCGACAAAAGGCGGTGATATCGAAGAAACAGCGCTGAATACAAATTTAGAAGCGGCTGATGAAATTGCAAGACAATTGAGACTACGAGATCTCGGTGGCCTGATTGTCATTGATTTCATCGACATGACTCCTCCTCGTCATCAGCGTGAAGTTGAAAATCGCTTAAAAGAAGCAGTAAGAGCAGACAGAGCACGCGTTCAAATTGGTAAGATATCAAGGTTTGGTCTTCTTGAGATGTCTCGCCAACGCTTACGCCCATCTCTTGGCGAAGCGAGTCAACATTCATGCCCACGCTGTAATGGACAAGGCACAATTCGCTCGAACGAATCTATCGCGCTGTCAATCTTGCGTTTGATTGAAGAAGAAGCGATTAAAGAAAATACAGCTCAGGTAAACGCACAAGTACCTGTCAAAGTTGGCTCTTTCTTATTGAATGAAAAGCGCCGTGCGGTACAACGCATCGAGAAAAGACATAATTGTCACGTTGTCATTATCCCAAACCAGCACTTAGAAACACCTCACTACGAAGTTGTACGCTTGAGAAAAGACGACGTGCCTGAGCTAGCAAGCTATGAGCAGGTTGCTGAGCCAGAAGCAGATATTGTTGAAGTGCAGATGACTCAGGCTACACCAAAAGAAGAGCCTGTACTCAAAGGCGTTGTTATGCCAACAGCGCCTGCACCCGCTTCACAACCGAGCGCACCAAAAGCAACTGCACCTAAAAATGAGCAACCAGTAGCTGAACAAAAAGCGGGTTTACTAACTCGTGTGAGTAACTGGCTTAAAGGGCTGTTTTCTTCTGAAGAAGAGCAACCTAAAGAAGATGAGAAAAAGCAGCAACCTAAGCGCCGTGGTAAGCCGGATAACCGTCGCCGTAATCAACGTAGAAAAGGTCGCGGCCGTGGTGATGCACAAAAAGATGCAAACACAACGAACGATAATTTGGGCAAAGGTGAGGATAAAGAACGTTCTGACAATCAAGAGCGCTCTGAGAATCGTAATAAGCGCCGCCGTCAGAACAATCGTAAACGTTCAGATTCCGATAAAGCGAAAAATGCGACTAACGAGAATCAGCAACAAGAAACTCAGCAAGAACCAAAAGAAAAGCCTGTTAAACAACGTCGTCAACGTCGTAATTTGCGCAAAAAAGTGCGTGTCGAAAATAAAGTCGATGCAACTCAAGAGCAAGTACAAACAGTAGAGACGCAAACGCCAGCAGAGCCAGTGAAACGTGACACAGTTGAAAGCCCTGTCAACGAACCTGCTGTAATTGAAGATGTTAAAGCGACTGCAGAGACGAATGTAAAAGCAGAGCCTGCCACAGCGCCAAACTCTGAAGTGGTCACACCTGTGATTGAAGACACAGAAACACCAACTGTTAATGCTGAACAAGCAGAGCAAAATGAAGAAGTCGATGCGGACAAGCGTGAAGCTAAGACGCGCTCTAGACGTTCACCTCGCCACCTAAGAGCGGCAGGTCAAAGACGCAAGCGTGGTGAATCAGCGAATCGTCAATCTGAACCGGCATTTGTTCCTGTTGCGGATCAAGCCGCAGCCGAGTTTGAAGCACAGATGCGCTCAAATCAGCCTCAATCAACTGAGCAAGTACCTGTTGCTGAGCAAGCACCTGTTGCTGAGCAAGCACCTGTTGCTGAGCAAGCACCTGTTGCTGAGCAAGCACCTGTTGCTGAGCAAGCACCTGTTGCTGAGCAAGCACCTGTTGCTGAGCAAGCACCTGTTGCTGAGCAAGCACCTGTTGCTGAGCAAGCACCTGTTGCTGAGCAAGCACCTGTTACTGAGCCTGCACCTGTTGCTGAGCAAGCACCTGTTGTTGAGCAAGCACCTGCTGCTGAGCCTGCGCCTATTGCTGAGCAAGCACCTGTTGCTGAGCCTGCGCCTATTGCTGAGCAAGCACCTGTTGTTGAGCAAGCACCTGTTGCTGAGCCTGCGCCTATTGCTGAGCAAGCACCTGTTGCTGAGCCTGCGCCTATTGCTGAGCAAGCACCTGTTGCTGAGCCTGCGCCTATTGCTGAGCCTGCACCTATTGCTGAGCCTGCACCTGTTGCTGAGCCTGCACCTGTTGCTGAGCCTGCGCCTGTTGCTGAGCCTGCGCCTGTTGCTGAGCAAGCACCTGTTGCTGAGCCTGCGCCTGTTGCTGAGCAAGCACCTGTTGCTGTAGCTCAGAGCCGTGTTCGTTATAGCAAGACATCTGCTTCACCAATGACTAAGGCAAGCTCTTCTGAAGCTTTATCAGATGTGGCAGTACCTCAGGCAATGCCAGATGAACTAAGAGCTGTAATTAAGTCAAGTGGTCTAGGAGTTGGATCCAAATCTCCAACGGCACGTGCAAGTGCTCAAATGGCCTCACCACAAGCTGTTGAATAACAACTTGTCACTCTTTTAGAAGCAAAAAAGCCAGTCATTATGACTGGCTTTTTTTTACTCTAAAATCCCTACCTTATCCAATTTAACTCAACTAACACTGTGCTTATTCAATGTTAGCTTTAAACCAAAGATTCTATCGGAGCATCCTTTTCAGGTCAGGTCAGGTCAGGTCAGGTCAGGTCAGGTCAGGTCAGGTCAGGTCAGGTCAGGTCAGGTCAGGTCAGGTCAGGTCAGGTCAGGTCAGGTCAGGTCAGGTCAGGTCAGGTCAGGTCAGGTCAGGTCAGGTCAGGTCAGGTCAGGTCAGGTCAGGTCAGGTCAGGTCAGGTCAGGTCAGGTCAGGTCAGGTCAGGTCAGGATTAATTTGGACCATCATTTACGAAGTAGCAAGCAAAAGCTTGCTACTTCTAATCGATTTAAATATATAACTTTTCAGCAGCCAACACTTTTTTAAGATAGTGCTTTGTTTCATCATAAGGCAAACCAGCTTGTAGAGCCTCTAGTACTCGTTCTGGTGGCATAGAATTGATAACTTTAGCCGCCTCACGGATATTTCTAGAATCATTCGTATTAAAGACTCTAGCGACATTGCCTGCACCAGTATTATATGCAGCAATCATACAATATTTACGACTAAGCGGATCTTTGATTCGGCTTAAATACCTATCGTTGAGTAGATGAAGGTAGGCGGTGCCTGCTTCAATATTATTGTTCACAACGTATAGATACGGTGCGCTCATAGGTGCATCAATTTTAAACAAAAACCGATTAACATCAACTCCCGCGCTGGTCGGTACAACTTGCATTAGTCCATATGCAGGAATATGTGACTTAGCTAACGGGTTGAAGTGACTTTCTGTGTGCATTACCGCCAAGACTAGACTTGAGTCTATCTTAAACCGCTCACTATGCTTGGCAATATCACCGGTGTAATTAGATGCCCTTTTTTTGGCTAGGCTACCCTGCGGTAGTTTGATAGTGACCTTGGTCACTTTTTCATCATTCTGACCCGCTATCTGTCTCACTGACTGTGCTAAGTTTTGGATGCGTTTAACTTCAAGCTGCTCTAACTTTGCTTTATCTTGCGCAAGCTTTTCAGCTGCGATTCTAGCACTCTCTTCATCTAGCGCCAGTTGCTCATCCGCTTTTTTATCTAATAGCTGCTTTTGCTCTACCGTTTGTTGTTTAATTTTTGCTTTCGCATCAATAATTGCATTGACCTTTAAATTTCGATCAATATCGTAATCGTGAATACTGGCCTGCTCTAGCGATACTTGTTCACCACTAAAAAACGTTTGCATTAAAGCAGTTTCGGCTTTTCGAAAGCGCTCGAACTCTTTTTGCACGTCCGATTTTGACGGTGCACCCTCACCTTCATGGCGAATACTTAAAACAATTTCATTGCGCTCAAAATCAACTTCTAACCTCGAACGATTGTCTTCAGAATAAGATACATATTCAGTCTGCGAGGCAACTTTAGCTTCACCCCACTCTTTGATAAGCTCATCTCTGAATGCGTCATATTCTGCAAGGTGCTGCTCAACAAACTCCTCATATTCTCCTAAATGCTGAGCTTTGAACTGTTCAAATTCAGATTGCTCCGAGCTTGATTCTGGGGTTGATTGCGCCTTACTATCATAACCCTGCATCTCTTTTGACAGTTCGCCAAAAAGTGCCGAAGTACTTGCAATAGCAGTACTTACTACAAATTGAGAAGCGATTGTTAATGCGAGTACTTTCTTCACTTTAATATCCTTAAAAGCAAAAACGCGCCAAAAGGCGCGCTGTATTAATTCGTCAATCGAGCAATTTCTTTTTCTAAATCTTTTTCAGCTTTATAAGCTTTAAATTCTTGATATAAGAATTTCTCATCTTGTGGGTTGATTTCTTTCTTTGTCTCTTTGATCACATCTTTAAATAGTGAATGAGTGAGTTGTGGTGATAATACAACCAGAGAACAGTAGTAATCTTTCCCGCCAATTTCCACCACATCTGCTTTATTTACACGAGAACCATTCAGTGTTTGCTTTGTTAGTTGCTTTGATACTGAACTAAACGTAGAACCTACTGTCGTATCGTCATTAGCATCAGTGCGGTTTGCAAATGTTTTGTCCAAACCTTCAATACGAGTTTCAATTTGTTGCGCTAATGCTAAACGCGCATTTGCAACAGAGCTTTTTTGATCGATTGAAATATTACCAGAGAATTTGACACAGTCAGCAGCCGCAATGCCGTTTTCAATCGTTGGGTTCAATACCCAATCTGGAATATTTACTTTAGATTGAGAAGCAGACTGATCTTGCGTCGAGCTACAACCTGCCAAGATCCCTGTAACAAGCACAGTAGTAAGTAGCGATTTAAGTTTCATGGTATTTTCCTTCGTAAGAATGATTGCCTAAGCGATGATTTAAATTTAACAAAAGGCTCGGCTAATTACAGTAATAAATTGTAAGAACGATTTTTTACAACTTTATTCTTTAAAAAAACTAAAAAAATCTTAAACTTGCTGACAATATAACTGAATAAATTGGTATAGTCACTGTCATGTTTTTAACAAGTCATGGATGTCAACGTGCAAAATAACATAACCACTAAACAGCACTTTGCTTTCTTTACAGTCATTTATCTGTTTTTTCTCAGTGGATGCCAAAGTACCCCAGCAAATAAAAATGCAATTCTACTCGCTCAGCAAGGTGAGTTTGAATCAGCGAAACAAACAATACGAGCAGATTACTCGGCTACAGGCAAGAGCAAACTCCTACATTACTTAGAGTTAGGTATGCTTAATCACCTACAAGGTAATTACCAGCTCAGTAACCAACAACTAACCCAAGCACAGCAAATCATAGAAGAACAGTACACCATCAGTGTGTCAGAAAGTGCACTTGCTTTATTAAGTGGACCGTCATTCACCACCTATGCAGGTAAGGTATATCATCGACCGCTCATCAACTTTTATAAAGCGTTAAACTATAATGCACTAGCGAATCAACCTAACGCTGACCGTCAAAGCTTTTTAGATTCAGCCCTTGTCGAAATGCGGCAACTTGATACCTATCTTTCAGGGTTGAAAGACACAACTGGGGGCTATGATGATGAAGAGCAGCCTTCAGGCTTAGATCAATTAACTGAGCAAATAGATAATTTAACAAGGCCATTATTTGCACCAAATGATTTGCTTAAGGATATAGAATATAAAGATGATGCTTTTGCACATTATGTCAGTGGCATCCTTTTTGAGCGCAGCCAAGAGCTAGACTCCGCTAGGATACAGTATCAACGTGCCATCCAAGCTTTTGAGAATGGCTTTGCTAAGCAATACGATATCAATCCGACGGTTATAAGCCAGATCAAGAAAGACCTTATTCGTGTGATGGAAATGGCAGGAGGTTACTCTAATGAAGTGGCACAACTAAAATCTGAGCTTAAAATCGCAACCAGTCAAACTGCTCAACCAATTTTAAACATTTTGCAAGATGTCGGGATTGGACCGCAAAGAAAGCAATTCAACTTACTTTTAAATGTAGATGAAGAAGCCAAAGCACTTGTTATGACACCCATTTTATGGGGTACGCGACGAGAGCAACAAGCGCAAATGCGCTGGTTTCAAATGCTTTATGCAGATACCAGCATATTTGACTTAATCCAAAATTATGCGACTGGTGATATCAGCGACGTCGTTATGGGTGGCCTTACGAAGCGTATACCGCTGGGCCCAATTTGGGATGACGCAGTAGATATCGGCTTGATCAGCGCCCTTCAGTACGGGAGCCGTATTTCAGTTACCTACCTTGAGCCTCTTAAGCAAGAAATAGAGCGCTCTGAAGTATGGGTAGGCGATAAAAAAGTCGCTAACTTAGATAAAATCTATTCAGTTAGCCTGCTGACGTTACAAGATGCGCTAAATAATGCCAACTCAGAAATACAAATTGCCTTGGCAAGAGAGATAGTCAAATCATTAACTGCTCAAAAAGCAATTTCGGCGACTGGGTTAGATGCTTCATTCTCAGGGTTTGCAAAACTTGCTACCTCCGTTGTAAATGCGGTGACGGCGTCTGCTGATTTAAGACAATGGCATTCTTTGCCTGCGCAAATCAATTATGTTCAGCTACCCGTCTCAAAAGGAGAACATACCATTACACTAAAAACCTATTTAGCATCTGGTATCGTTCTAGAGCAGAGCGAAACAATCCAGATTGTTGACGACGTGACGCTTTGGCACACACGTACATTTTTACAAGAAACACGTATCGAAACCCCAGATTCAACTTTTTTATAATGGAAAAATTGTTATGAAATGTAATAAGACCTTACTTAAACTTACTCCGCTTTTTGTTGCTTGTACTCTTGCGGTTTCTGGTTGCTCGTCAACCAAGGTCCAAAGAGTAGATGCAAATCAAGAGGTTGCATTATCAGACAAATGGAATGCAAAGGACTCGCAACTAGTTGCTGAAGCAATGATCAATGACATGCTGAGCTTTCCATGGGTAAACGATCACTTACAAAAAGAAGGTTCTAAACCTGCTATTATCATTCAATCAGTACGTAACAAGTCTCACCAGCACATTGCTGTAGATACTTTTTTGAATGACTTAAAGCGTTCAATTTTACGCAGCGGACAAGCTGACTTCGTCGCAAACAAAGATGTCAGAAAAGAAATCCGCGATGAACGTAAAGACCAAGAGCTGAATTCAAGCCTTGATAGTCAAAATGAAATGGGACAAGAGTACGGCGCTGATTATGCACTGTCTGGTACTATCAACTCTTTTGTTGATGAGCAAGGTGGTGATCGCGTGACTTTTTACCAAGTTGATTTACGTCTTATTGATATGACGACAAACCGTGAGGTATGGAATGGACAAAAGAAAATACAAAAACTGCAGGAACGTTCACGTTTTGGCTTCTAAACCACTTTTAGCGACAATGCTTAGTGTCGCTTTGCTTTCTGGTTGTCAGAGTAATTCAGCGAGCCAAACACAACAAAGTACCACACCACAGTGGATTACTGTGACACCAGCGTCTAGTTATATGGTATACGGTGTTGGCAATGCGCAAAATACAGGTGACATACAACAAGCTAAACTGGCAGCACAAGAGTCAGCCCGACTCGCGCTGGCGAAGCAGCTGAATGTGACCATTTCTGCAAATACGACCATTAGCCAGCAAGCTGACAATAAATCAATGACCTTTCACATTGATGAGTATATTCAGTCAAAAGTCCCAAATATCCAGTTACAGGGCGTAAAAATTGAAGATGAATATATCAGTGCTGATAAACAAACTGTTTATGCCTTGGCTGCATTCAATCGTACCGAAGCCGTCATGCAAACCGAGTTATCGATCAATGCACTTGATGACGAGATCAGTCAATTTTCATTATCTCAAGCTCAAAAAAGTAAAAGCTTAGCACTTAAAAGTGCAGTCGCACTCAAAGAGCTCGGTGTTAAGCGGCACAAACTGAATAATTATTTGCAAATGCTTCAAGCCGCGCACATCAGTATGCCAAATACTGTGCGAGCAAAGCTAGAAATGGCAGATGCACTATTAAATGACATTAGCTTTAGTATTAGTGCAGATAATAGCAAGCACCAAAAAGTCAGAGACATGCTTGCCAAAGCACTGACGAGTCAAGGGATCAAAATCACAAATCAGGGCGCTGATTTCGATTTGAGCTTCCGTGTTGATTGGCAAGATATGAAAAAGTCAGGCACTTTCTATAGCCTTGCTGAAAGCTACCTTGTGGTAAAAGAACAAGGCGAAGAAAAAGCGCACTTTAACGCTAAAGTGAAAGCCGCTTCAAGCTTTAAAGATACTGCAAAAAGCAATGCTATGGGAAAACTTGCCGATAAATTGGGCCAACAGTTGGCGCAATTTGTTGTAACAGGTAAGTCCTAGTCAGCGCTTTTTTGCAATGTAAATAAAAAGGCCATAGTGGCCTTTTTTATTTTTCTTGTGAATATTTTTCTAGCTGATCTTTTAAGTTAGGTGGGACGCCTTTGATAGTAAGCGTATCACTAACTGGATCATAAATGACGCGCTCACCTAAGTGCTTTCTCTCGAATCCAACACTTACGCCACCGCCCATACCCGAAAACTTAACCATTGCAGTCACAGTCTTTTTATCAAGTGGGAATGACTCTTCCAGTTCATAGCCCTGCTCTTTATAAAAATCCTCAAACTGAACATCTGAAGATTTCGAAAGCGTATCTGATAAGCCTTCGATATCAGCATCTTCGCCACTATTAATACAGTCATTGCAGTAATCAAATACTTCTTTTCTGATGACGTCTTTTTCTGATTTTTCAAACTGCTGCTCAGCTAAATAATCTTCAACTGCATGCAACATAGTCTGTGATTGCTGCTTAGGATCAACCCCTTCTGCACACCCTAAAAAGTCTAAGAAAAAGTCAGCAACTTTTCGCCCTGCTCGGCCTTTAATAAAAGAAATATAGCGATTCTCTTCTGCCTGTGTGTCCCATGCTGTCAAATCAATACGCGCTGCTAACTGCATTCGAGAAATATCCAAGTGTCTGGAACTTGCTAAATCAAGTTCAGAAGTGATCGAATAATGCTCTTTAATGCTAATTTGAGCAATCAGCATATAATCGCAACCGACATATTGATAATGGCAAAAAATTAAATAACCCGTTTCATGAAACGCATATTTATTTAGCTCTTCTTTTAACACTTCAGTTGCCTGCTGTGTCAAATGCCAAAAGCCCAGCTCATTATTACGATAACTTTGCATCGCAGATGCCACTGTACTATTTTTGTCACCATCAAATGCGCAAAAACCTTTGCCAGGTTTTCCATTATATGCATGGTGCAACTGCTCAATAAATACATTGACCCTATCATTAACGGCCATCTCGTCTTCACGTAAATGAATTTGCGTTTCTTCGTCTTGCTTGTCTACATAATGTACAACAAGCTTTTTCACCTCAATGCTCATCTTTGTTTTTAACGCCTCTGGTGTTAGAATATGAAGAATTGTAACTCTATTAATTTGAACCAACCGATGCCAATTCAGTCTAAATATTCCAATGAACAAGTAGAACAAATTGTTGATAGTTTAATCACTGTGCTACAAGAGCACAAAGCACCTGTCGACTTGAGTTTAATGTGTTTAGGAAATTCTATCACGCACATCCTAAAAGAGCATGTGCCAGAGAGTAAAAGAGAAGAAGTCGCAGAAAATTTTGCAAAGGCGCTTACTCAATCGGTAAAGTAACGGAATGAATTTAACACCACACAGTCCTTTTTCTTCAAAAGCGAGTCAACTGCTAAGTTGGGGACACTGGTTTACTTTTGCTAACATAGGCTTGGTGCTTGTTATTGCACTGGCCTATCTAGCAGCAGATGCAGCACCAAGCAGTGCGGTTGGCTGGGTATACATGATTGTCACCTGGTTAAGCCACACCAGCTTTATTACTTTTTGTGCCTTCGTGCTAACCGTGTTTCCACTGAGCTTAATCTTCCCTTATCCTCGACATATAAGGGGCATGGCTGCGCTCATTGCAACATTTGGCATTTCTGTTTTATGCCTAGACGCATTTGTATATTATCAACATGGTTACCATTTAAGTTTTCAATCTTTGTCGGAAATAATATCGCTGTTAATCGGCATGCTTAATAGCATGTCCATACTAACTGTCGTTTTCATCTTCCTAGTGTTTATAGCCATATTAGGGTTTGAGCTTGTTGTTGGAAATCATGCATGGCGACATTTAGACAAACTTAAATCTTACAAATTTCCTAAATACGCAACTGCTTTTTTAGTTACTTGTTTTGCCACTAGTCACTTAATGCATGTGTGGGCTGATGCAAATAATTATTTTGATGTCACCAAACAAGATAATGTTTTGCCACTTTCCTACCCCACTACAGCGAAAACATTATTAGCTAGACACGAGCTACTTGATTTAAATGAGTACGAACAAGCCAGAACTGTAAGGTTAGAAAACGCCACGTCTCATTTTCAGGTGCCAAATAATCTGCAATACTGTGCGTTTGACGCACCTGCTGTAGATATTTTTGTCTTGGATTCTATATCCAATGCGGCAAGCCAATTATCCAATGAAGACTTATTTAGTTACTCTCATGTATTAGTGCCCACTGATCCACAAGACCACTATTTTAATCTAATATATGGCCTGCCAGCTTACTATCGCAATACCATCACCGAGCAAAAATTATCCCCAACCTGGAACTCAAAAAACATATTATCTGTTTCCAGTGACAATGTTTTCGGTTACTTCAATGAACCGGAACAAGACAGTAAAGTCAGATTTCACTTTGCCTCAAAGCTGCCTAACCTTTCAGATGTTAGTGCATACATCGTTATCGAATACCCTATGGGTAGTGAAATCGTAACGCAAACAACGATGCACACTAACTTGCCCTACTTCTCAGATCATAACGGATTAATGCAGGGTACCGACATTATGTACACGTTACTGGACAAGCATTTTAGTTGTGGCCAACTCGCGTCTCAAACCATGATAGGTAACGTATCTGGTAGTAGTGAATTAAATCAAGGTGTGAACTATTCACAAGGTGTTCTGATAACCTATAAAAAAGACCGCATTATATTGGTTAATCATGATGGAAGGCATAAGCAAATATCTGCAAAGGAAGGCTTTCCTATTGAGCAAAAAATGGATATTCCCTTTCTCGTTCAGAGCATAAAGTTACTCAAAAGATTCACTGCAAAAGCACCCAATCAATAATTGGGTGCTTTAACTGCAATTTGTGCTCTCATTTCAACGTAACCTTTTATTTTTTGTCTATAGTTAAGTGATGCGCGACTACAGGGAAACGTCAGCTATGAAATTTACTTTACTATTATGCTTTTTATTTTATACCAATATCAGCCTTGCAAAAACGACGGTTTCTTACTATAAATGCGTCACTGACAAGAGCACCATCTTTAGCCAACACCCTTGTTCAAACAACGCACAGCAGTACACCCTGACTCACTCAGATCCACAAGCTACCATACCCTCTGAGCAACATTTTAAAACATTGAATGAGATAGAGCGCAAACAAATTATTCTTAACCTAAAAAATGCACTGCGAGCAAAAAAACAGCATGCTGCAATACTTGGCCGAAAACGTGATGAAGCAGCCAGAAAGCAGCAGCGTCGTGTGACCCGTTTGATGGATGATGACAAAAGAAAAGCCACAGTGAAAGATGTGAAAAAGCAATTAAAAACAATAAATAAAGATTACTTGCAAAGAGTAAAAGTCCTGAATAAAGAAATTGCACAGATTGAGAAAAAGCTGAAGCGGCTAGAATAATAAAATGGCCTATAGTTAGTTTATTTCCCTGAATTTAGAAGTCCCTTCATAAAATACTATGTACCGTGAACTTGTCATGACAGTTATTGTGCATATTTGCAAAAATTGACCAATTCAAGCTAGAGTATAAGCAAATTAAGCTATATGCTCTTTTATTTATGGCTTGAAACCCCTTGGATAATAATCCCTATTTTTAAGTTTGATCAGGGTTAATTTATTCGAAAAAGGAAGCTTTTATGGGCCCTCAAGATATTGCGTTTTTAATTATTTCTGGCTTTAAAAAGCACTATGCTCTTTTTCAAAGCATCACTGCACAGGCACCGGATGCATTCATATCACAGCAATGGGCCAATATAGAGCGGATCAGTAAAGCGCGGATCAGTCATTACGATGAGCGCATACAAGAAACCGTCGAAATACTAAAACTACAATTCCCAACCAAGCAAATTAGTAGTGACTTATGGCTCCAAGTAAAAGAAGCCTACATTGAGTTATTGGCTTTTCATCCTCAAGCAGAGCTTGCAGAAACATTTTACAACTCGGTGTTTTGTCACCTATTCCACCATAGCTACTTCAACAATGACTATATATTTGTTGATAGCTCAAAAAAAGGCATGCCATTACTCCCCATTGAAGCAGAGTATCGAAGCTACTTTCCCGTTATCGAAGGTCTGCGCAAAACAATTGAGCAAATTATTAAAGATACTGGCTTTTTTGATGACTTTCATAACCTTGAGCAAGATATCCGACTTTTACAAAGAGCATTTTTAAAACAAGCGCCCAACACACACCACCAACACTTTAGAATGCGCTTTGATATTTTAAAGGCACCATTTTATCGCAATAAAAGCGCATACATAGTCGGAAGAGTCATTTCTTGTTCTGGTGTGCAGCCGTTTATCATCGCACTATTACACCATCCGAGCGGTAAATTAAAAATAGATGCATTAATTACACAAGCATCTCAAATGAGCTTAATATTCGGCTTTGCTCGCGCTTATTTTTTAGTCGAAACACACGCACCATCAGCAATGGTGGGATTTTTAAATCAATTAATGCCCAGTAAAACTGTTGCGGAGCTATACAATTCAATTGGTTTTCACAAACACGGAAAAACTGAATTTTACCGTGAATTCTTGCTCCATCAAAAACAGTACAGTGAGTGTTTTACTATCGCACCCGGCACACCCGGTATGGTCATGCTAGTGTTTACCTTACCGACTTTCCCATACGTGTTTAAAGTCATAAAAGATAAATTTGCGCCGAGTAAGCCATTTGGTAAAGAAACAGTTTTGGCACGATACCAGCTGGTCAAAAACCATGACAGAGTCGGTCGAATGGCTGACACGTTAGAATATTCTAATGTAGTCATTCCCAAAAATCGTATCGAGCCAGACTTACTCGCTGTGATAAAGGAAAAAATAGCACAAAATATCATAGAAGATGACAAGTTCATCACCATTAAACACTTGTATATTGAAAGACGTATCACACCTCTAAACCTCTTTATACAAGATGCAACAGATGAGCAAATAGAGCATGTTATCGAAGATTACGGCAATGCCATCAAAGAGATGTTACAAGTTAATATTTTTCCAGGTGACATGCTCTTAAAAAACTTTGGTGTAAGTCGACACAATCGCGTGATCTTTTATGACTATGACGAGGTACAATACCTCACACAAATGTCATTTAAAGCACTGCCAAAGGTATCTCTTGACGATTTATATTCAGGACAAGCGACGCCATCGGTTGCACCCAATGATGTATTTCCCGAGCAAATGTGTACATTTGTACTGACAAACCCTAAACTCAAGGCAGCTTTTGAGCGCCACCACCCAGAACTCATGACTCCAATGTATTGGCAAAAAGTTCAACGGGATATAAGACAACATATCACCAAACATGTTTATCCATACCCGCAAAGTCAGCGGTTTGGACATCACAATAACAAGAAAGGAACATTGTGAACATTAGCAAAATTGACCTCAACTTACTGGTATACTTAGACACTCTGCTCAGAGAGTGTAATGTAACACGTGCAGCTAACCAGCTAAGTATCACCCAACCTGCGATGAGTAATGGTCTAAAGAGACTGAGAAACTTATTTAATGATCCCATACTCGTGCGCACCAGTGAAGGCATGGTACCCACCGAGCGAGCGTTAGAGTTGCAACCTGTCATACGCGGGATCTTAATGACTCTAGAGGAAACGCTCGCCCCAAATAGAGAATTTGAAGCAAGCCATAGTAAACGCGTTTTTCGTATTATGGCAAGTGATTATGCTGCTAGCACACTCGCTCCCAAGCTATTGGCCAAACTACATAATGAAGCACCAGATACTACGCTAGATATACTAACTCCCAGCGATGTTACTTTTCATGATGTTGAAAATGGTAAAGTGGATATGGCAATCAATCGATTTGAGAACCTGCCTCAGTCATTCCATCACAAGCAAATTTGGAAAGATAGCTTTAGTTGCCTAGTTAAATCCGATAACCCGATTAAGGAAGACTTCACGCTAGACGCCTATTTAAATGCACGTCATATTTGGGTGAGTAAAACCGGTTTTGGTGTAGGTGTCGGCATGAACCCAGAAGATATCCAAAAGCTAGGTTGGGTGGATGAAGCACTAGCAAACTTTGGTAAACACCGAAACATTGCCACCTTCACACGTAACTATCATGTTGCTATTCATCTTGCCAAAGAACAGAATTTAATTGCGACACTGCCATCAAAGGCTGCCAACATATACAGAGATGATAACTCGTTAGCCATTTTGGAGCCCCCGTTTCCTATTCCTCCCTTTGAACTAGATATGATTTGGAGCCCTCTACTTCACCGTGATGCCAGCCATGTGTGGTTGAGACAAAAAGTTGCAGAAGTGGCTGAGGAAATAAAATAATGACAACAAAAAACTACAACAAGCTCATCGGACACTACCACTCTATTGATAACTTTGAGCACCTGAGTGCAATTTGTAGTTGGGATCAGGCTGCAATGATGCCGTCGGGCGGGGCTGATAGCCGAGCTGAAGCCATGGCAGAGCTAGCTGTTCACCTTCACTCACTTCATACAGCACCGCAACTTGCCGATCTTTTCGACGCAGTTAAAGACGAGGAGTTAAACGAATCTCAACAAGCCAGTGTGAGAGAGATGCGCAGAGCTTGGCAAATGCGTACGGTACTGCCGGCTGATTTAGTCAAAGCAAAAAGCTTAGCGGGAGCCAAGTGTGAACACCAGTGGCGAACACAAAGAACAGAGAATAACTGGCAAGGCTTTGTTAAAAACTTTAAGCCAGTCGTACAGCTTAGCCAAGAAGAAGCGCAGATCAGAGCAAGTGCGAATAACCTGACGCCTTATGATGCAATGTTGGATATTTATGAACCAGGTATGAGCAGCGAAGAACTTGATCAACTGTTCAAAGACATAACTAGCTGGCTACCACAGCTTATCCAAGAAACCAAACAAATACCGCCACCAGCAACACATGCGTCCTACCCAGTAAAACAGCAAGAACTGCTAGCGCATGAGCTCATGACAATACTCGGATTTGATTTTGACCACGGTAGATTGGACACCAGCGTTCACCCATTTTGTGGCGGAACAAGTCAAGATACCAGAATAACAACACGGTATGATGAAGATGAATTTATCAACGCAATGATGGGCGTGATCCACGAAACAGGACACGCATGTTATGAGCAAAACTTGCCAACACCTCTGAATAAGTTACCTGCAGGTAAAGCCCGCTCTATGGCCATTCACGAGTCGCAGTCCTTATTTTATGAAATGCAAATCGCGAGAAGCCCTGAGTTTATCGCGCTAATCAGTGAACTTGCGGCACGCCACTTCCCCAACTATGCATCAATAAATACGACTCAAAAATTACAGCTGGACCTGCAGCGCGTTACCCCTAGTTTGATTCGTGTTGATGCTGATGAAGTCACCTACCCAGCACACATTATCTTACGCTATGAAATAGAAAGAGATCTCATTAACGGCAAGATTAATTGTCAGGACATTCCTGAGCTTTGGGATAAAAAAATGTCCACACTGTTAGGGCTTTCAACAAAAGACAATTACAAAAATGGGTGTATGCAAGACATACACTGGACAGATGGAAGTTTCGGATACTTTCCAAGTTACACGCTAGGCGCTATGTATGCTGCACAATTTAAACATGCTATGAGCCAATCTATCGATATTGCAACACAGATCAATAATCTAGATTTCAAACCTATTTATGATTGGCTAAACACGCATATTTGGCAAAAAGCGAGCTTGTTACCAACAAATGAGCTAGTGGTTAAAGCGACGGGATCTTCGCTTAACGCTCAGATCTTTAAGGAACATTTACAACAACGTTACTCTTAGAACCAAAAGTCGTTAATTTGAGGCAAGCTGCTACGCATTTGCCTCGCGCTTTACTTTATTGGCCATATTAATCTTATTCACCAAAAACTGTGCTGTTTCTTGAAGGGGGGCGTCTTCAATTTGCTGCATTCTATGGTCTATAAAGCCTTGCAATCTACCACTTTTCAATGCCAGCAGACACTTACTTATTGACTCATCCACATACTCGTTTAAAGAGATTGAACCACTCCAATGTAAAGAATTTGCCCATTGCAAAACATGACTCAGCTCACTCGGCTTAATTTCTCCACATATGCATTGTGACATTAATGCAATATCAAGTAGCGACTCTTTTTGCAGCTGTTCAACACACACCCCACTGTCAAGATGAGATAGCAATTGTTCAAACTTCATTTTTGACTCCTTCAATTGACGGCATGCCCTTAATGGCGATAGTACGAACATATAAAACTCCAATGACAATGTCACTTAAAAAATATACAAGTTGTGATCCATGCACTAGCCTTAGAACTGGGTAAATAAAATGGTCCGAAATGTTTAAAAAGCTCGGCATTATCGCATTACTTAGTATTAGTCATTGCAGTTTTTCTAAGGTAAGTAACACTATCTCTGTTCCAGTGAATAGGGACATTTACGGCTACGCTCAAACTATTTTAAATGCACAAGACCTTGATAGTATCTCTCCAGACATCTTTGATCACCCTCTCTGCCAAAGGGATGTTGTAGATCTAATTATTATTCAAAAAGCACTACAAGTTGGCAAAGCAGACGTGACTTTAGATTTTTTTATGATAGATCACGAAGAGCGAGAAGAAATCTTATTGCAATCTGGGATGTCGATGATTAGCGTAGATACAATATGGCTATCTCAAGCAAAAGCTTTGGGTGATAGCGTATTAATCTCTTCGCCTATTATTCGCAAAGGTGAGTACTTTGCAGGCATTTATACTGCTGAGAGCAGGGCTAAAACGCTAGCATTAGAAATAAAGCAGGACTTTTCTAATATAACGGTAGTGAGTAATAAAGCCTGGTCAGTCGACTGGTCTACCATCAAAAAACTCAATCCGAAACGGCTATTTAATGAATCAGACTGGACAATGATGGCGCGCTTGGTGAGTAATGAATGGGTGGATATTATGCTTATACCATTCAACAATCAAGCCCCTTTTAGGTACACAGGAAAAGGCTATAAAGTCGAAGCAGTTCAAGGCGTTAAAGTTGCACTACAAGATAGCCGCCACTTCGTAATAAGCAAAAAGTATCAAAACAGTCAAGCTATTTTCGACTCCCTACAATTGGGAATAAAACAACTCAGAGCCAACAAGTTCATCGAAAAATCATATAAAAAATGCGGCTTTCTAAACATTTTGGTTGATAAATGGAGGGAAATACCCTAGAAAAATCGTATTTTTAACTATTAATGGCCGGATTCATATTTACTCCATTTTGTTCCAATATCTTTCCCAAACTTGAAAAAAACACCAATAGGAAATAGGAATTTAAAATGAAAGAACTTAGGCTACAAGTTAATACTGTATTCTACTTAATCGTAATGCTAGCTTCATTAGTACTGCTAAGTGCTGCAAAATTATTTATGGATATGCAATTATCTCACTTGGCTACTTTACAGTTCTTTATCGCCATTTCAGCAATTTTTATGGCACTTGTGCATCTGATGCTCACCTTATCAGGACAGAAGAAAGTGACTATTTGCAATCAAGGAATCTCATACTTGAATCTTTTTGCGAGAAGAAAATTTGTTCCATCTGAAGAAATCAAAAAGTTAACGACTCGTAATTGCTTAGGGTTAAAAGTGATCCAAGTTCACACCCATGAGAAGACGATTACTTTATTAGCATTCAAAATAACCAAAGCACAAAAGAAATCCCTGGTTCAGCTTGGCTACTTAGCTTAAAAGTTTGCCATCTAAAGATAAACTGCATAGCATGCTGCGAACAGGTCAAAACAGAGTCAAATCATGTCAAAGCAATATCATATAGGCAAAACCGGAATTCCTTGGACAACAACTGAAAAGCAACTTTGGTATCAGTCTCAAACAATTAAACGCTCATACAAAGAGCTTGTATTAAAAGAAGTAAAAGCACTCGATACTTTTTGCGAAATTGAACAGTATGGGTCATTAGACTATCTAGATGGAATATACCCTTTACTTGCAATAAAGAATAAAGATGTTGACACATCACTGCCGACAATCCTTGTTACAGGTGGGGTGCATGGTTATGAGACAAGTGGCGTCATGGGGGCTTTGGCGTTTGCGCGGCACCAAATGCGACAGTTTACAGATAGTTTTAACTTTGTAATTTTGCCTTGTATCAGTCCATGGGGCTTTGAAACGATTAATAGATGGAACCCAGATGCGGTAGACCCTAATCGGTCTTTTTACGATAACAGCCCTGCATTGGAGTCTCACTTAGCAATGCACTTTATTAAACAGCTACAAGCCAATATCATTGCACATATTGACCTTCATGAAACAACGGATACTGACAACAGTGAATTTCGCCCAGCATTGGCAGCACGAGATGGCAAAGTAAACCTCAATTGGAATATACCAGATGGCTTTTATCTCGTAGGACATACTCAAAAGCCTGAGCCAGCATTTCAAAAATGTGTGATCGAACAGGTACAAAAAGTCACGCACATAGCCGATGCCGACGACAACTCACAGTTGATCGGTGTAGATATAGAACAGTTTGGTGTCATTAACTACGATGCGACTAAACTGGGCTTATGTATGGGCTTCACACAAGCTCAGTATGTGACGACCACTGAAGTTTACCCTGACAGTAAAAGCACCTCAGAACAAGAATGCATTGACGGCCAAGTTGCTGCCATACTCGGCGTAATACAATACCTAAAAACCCTTTAACCCTATTCGATAAGTAGCGGCTTTAAACTAAGCCGTTACTTCACCATGTTCATAAATGATTTCGAAAATCTCTTTGAATGAGTGGGCTTTTTGCAAAATGTTCACCGGAATATGCAATGCTCTTGCAATATCAGATGCTGAAATCATACCACGCAACACTTGGTTGTTATCCATAAGTAGCACATGCTGATGCCCCAACTCTTTCAGCGTTTCTAAAATATCGCCAATGCGCGCATCTTTAACACAGTCGTAAAACATTGCATGCAATTCACTTTTTTTGGTCATCACATCTTCTACGGTAAGATCTGAGCGAGAAACGCTGCGCTTTTGTGCAGTAGTGAGTACTTTCCTACCCGTCAAATCTTTCGAGTTAACAACGCCTACAAATGTGTCATCATGATCAATAACTAGCTTACATCGCACATGACCGTTCACCATCATAAATAGTGCGTGATCAATATCGACATCTTTTAATATCATTTGTGGCTGGCGCCTTGAAAAGTCGGTTACTACCTGCTCTGCCGGGCTAAATATCGATAATGGATTCCCTTCATAGTGCTCGCAAAACTGATAAATCCCTTTCAACTTAGTCGTGTTTAATAATCTAAACTCACTCATATACCACCTCTTGTGGACTCATCAACTACCTTTATTAAAAAAGGATGGTTCATTGTTCAGGGGATCGCAAGGTTGATTAGGGGTACGATTTGAATCATAGAAAAGTGCTGTAATCGGCTGTAATAGATAAAATAAGTTATTCTTCGTACAATGTATTTTATAGGTTAGTGAACTAACGAAAAGATCAATTTGGGCTTTATATACAGTCAAACTTGCAGTTTTCCCTTTATTGGTGCCCACCTAGGTTGGCCCACTTTTATGACACTATCTCGTGGAATGAAATATCAGTAAATACGGTTAAACAATGCGATATATGATATAACCAGTATTGCGTTACTTAGGATTTATCTTCGATTGAGATACTTTTTAGTGGCGATTTACTCCTCATATCAGGTAGAATTTCTGCAAATAAAACGTACTGCTGGCCCTTAGCACATATACGGAAATCTAGGAAACTCTATGGCTTACTTAATCGATGAACTCAAACTCGAAAAAATATATTTAAAGAGTTATCACACTTTTGGACGATACAAATTTAATGTAGACACATTTTTAGATAAGCCCGGTATTTCGAGACATCATGCCATCATAGAATACACCAATGACAATTGGTTAATTCGCGATGTAAGTACAAATGGTATATGGATAAATGATCGAAAAATTGATAAAAACCTCCCTTACCAACTCTCTGAAAATGATAAAATCGATTTTGCAGCACCGGGACAAAATTCATTTGTCGTAGGTAGTCTAAATGCCAATTGCCAGTATTTTGTGTCGCAAAATAACCGTAATAACGTCATTGAAGTCGAAAACCAAATGCTGCTTCCTAACGAAGAAGAACCGACTCATATTGTTTACTATGACGCCTTGCTCAATTATTGGTTCCTTGAAGATCTTACGACCTCAGACAGACAAGCCTTAATCGATGGCGGCATTACCAGCCTATTTGGCGAGCAATGGCTGTTCTATTGTGCTGGCATTTCAACCATGACAAAACACCTAGAGCAACAACCAGCGGTGAAACCACTGGCTTTAAGCTTTGCTGTTAGTCTAGATGAAGAAAAAACAGAGCTTTCTTTACACGTTGAAGGCGAGGAATATAACTTGGGTAGTAGAAGCCATCACTATCTCCTGTTACTGCTTGCTAGAACGCGTATTGAAGACAAACAAGCAGGTGTAGATACTGAATCTCAGGGTTGGGTTTACAGAGAAGATCTCGCTAAACAACTTGGTGTACAAATGAATCATATGAACATCATGGTGCATCGTGCACGCAAACAATTAAGTGAAGCAGCACCTGACCGAGCACCTGAAGCTGGTTATATCATTGAAACCAATAACGGGCAGCTACGCATGAATTGTCAAGATGTCACCATTTTAAAAGGCGCTCAACTTGAGACTCGCATTAGCTTGTAGCATATAAACCCTATCTACAATGGGCCCCAACTTTCAATTTCGATAGGGCCCAGCTTGCGCTACGATGCGCTCTTCGAGTTTTTTCATTAACCCAAACATGAATAATACTTCCACAAGTACAAAAAGTGGTCCAATTAAAAGTCCTACTAAATCATCTACAAACGCTGGCTTTTTCCCTTCATAGTAATGACCTATGAACTGAATGACCCAACCTAAAACAAAAACTGCTGCGCCACTCAAATAGAATACCCCTGTTGCAATATCAAAGTTTAAAAACTGTGTATAGATAAACATCGCGAGCACATAGCCCAAACTTAAAAATATCACCATAAGCACACCAAGCTTGAGTGACAAATACAGATAATAAACCGATACTAGGCCAATCAACAGACCTGACACAGTGATCGATACTGTATTTAAGTCAAATAAGGGAACATAGGTCATTAGGATAACGGACAGGACGATCAAGGGAACGCCAAACAAATGTGTGCGTATATTGCGATTATCTCTGTGATAAAGTGCATACTGAACCAGGTGACTTTCTAAATTTTTCATCTCTGTACTCATCAAGAGTAAATACTTTAATTTTCACTCTAACGCCTTACAGGAAAAAATGTCAATAAAACACCACTCACAAAGTAAACAACGTTTAACTTGGATATATTTTCCACACATAAAAAAAGGCCGCCTACGACTTTGGCGGCACATTCACTGGGCAATAAAAGCAGGTTTATCATCTCTTTCTGCTTTGCAAATAACCATAGCTCAACATTCAAAAGAAACAAATAAAAAACATTTTTTTAATTTTTCAGCAACCTTTCGCGCAATCCCGAACTTCGTCCAACGGTTTTTTCCATTGCTAGCCTCAGCACTTGAGGCTGACATACTAGCTCTAAATGGTTTTTAGCTCGGGTAATGCCGGTATACACCAATTGCCTATTAACTCCTTGCCTTGCTCTTTGTATCGGAGGCAATATCATTGCTGTATGAGCGAATTCAGACCCTTGAGATTTGTGAATTGTCATCACATACACCAGCTCGTAACTTGGTAAGCGTGCAGGATTGATAGACCTTAAGTGCCCTTGCTCATCAATGAAGGTAGCGAATAGTTGACCATTCTCATCAGGTAACACTATCCCAATATCACCATTAAAAAGTTTCAGCTGATAGTCGTTTTGCGTGATCATTAACGGCATACCTACGTAATATCGTGTGTACGGCCTAATCAAATTTTGCTGAGCAAGTTTATGCTCGATACGTTTGTTTAACTCATTCACGCCGTACGGGCCTTCACGAACAGCGGCAAGTAATTGATAGTCAGAAAATAGTTTATGTATTTGCGGTACACTTTCTCCTGCTTGAATCGCTCTTAAATACTCGCTATAAGCGATGGCAGCGCGCTCTATCATGTTGACATATGATGCATTTGATAGCCCGTAGAGACTTAATTCAGAGAACCCTTGATGTATTACCCAGTCCAAATGATTTGGATCATTATTGTTAACCGCTGAGGCTAATTGGCCGATACCACTGTCACTTTTAAAGCGATGGCTTTGTTGCAAAAACGCCATCATATCTTGCAACTGAAATTGACTTGCAGTCCCTGATAGCTTTTTAACACCACCAAAGCATACATCATTGAGCAATTGAGCCCGCTGCGAAGAATACTTGGGATGTTGCCCCAATTTTAAATCAGCACATAAATCATTAAGAATGCAGCCAGTATCAACGGACGCGAGCTGATCTTTATCTCCCAATAAATATAGCCGTGCGCCTTCAGGCAACGCGGCCACCAACTTGCTCATAAGTGACAAGTCTACCATTGAGGCCTCATCAACGATTAATAAATCAACGTGAAGCGGGTTTTTATCATGGTGTTTATACTTATTACTATGTGGAATAACACCCAATAATCTATGTATTGTTTGTGCGTCCTCGGGGATCAGATCGGCAAGCTCCGGCGCTAACGCTAACCGACCCTTTGCACCGATGATTGACTCACTGAGTCTCGCAGCTGCTTTGCCCGTTGGTGCCACCAGCTTAATATTGAGCGGTGCTTTGACATAAAGAGACTGTAAAATAGCGAGTAATTTTGTAACCGTCGTTGTTTTACCCGTACCTGGCCCGCCTGTGATAACACAAAATGCACTTGCAGCCGCTATGGCACACGCGACTTTTTGCCAATCAATGACATTGTCACCTTGCACTGGGAAATAGACATTCAACAATGCTTGCAACTGACCTAGGTCCAAATTGATCTCACGCTGAGACATGCTTATGAAGCGCTCAGCCAAAAATGCTTCATAATTGGCTAAACGTGCTAAATACAGCTGATTTTTAAATAGTACAATGGGCTTATCATGCCCAACTGCTTGGTGGCAAGAAAGCGCTTGCAATGCCTTGTCTTTATCCACAAATGGCGTCAGCTCTATGGGATGAGCCAATTGCTCGATATTTAGTTCAAACGGATTAAACCAGTCAATAGTATCCAACAATAAACAGCTATGTTGATTTTGCTCAGCTTTAAGCACTAACAATATAAGATAAAATACATCACAAAATTGAGAGTCACAGAGCAGTTTTGAGAGAGCAATATCAACACTTCGTACTTTTCGTTGCTCAATCAATGCCTCAATAAATAAGGCGTCATCAAAACTATCTTGCGTAAAATCTAAAGAAAATTGCGACATTATGATGCCTCCGACTCAAAAAGCGCATCGAGGGTAAGTAACTCTTGCTCCGTGAGAGCTTTGAAGAATACACCGCCACCCTGCGGTAACGCCCGTAAAAATAAGTAATACACACCACCCAAGTGCGTCTCAATCGTGTAGTCAGCGAGTCGATATTTCAATAGCCGATGCAAAGCAACACTATAGATAAGATACTGTAGGTGATATTGATGAGATGACATCGCAGACATTAAGTTATCATCACTATAATCACCCAACTCATCACCTAAGTAATTGGATTTATAATCTAACACGTAGTATTTACCTTGCCAGCGAAAAATAAGATCGATAAACCCTTTTAACATGCCCTGCACTTGGTCAAATTGTAAAAAGCTTGGCTGACCCGTTATATCCGTTAATACCTTATTTAGTTGACTCGCTTTAAGCGCACTTAATGGCAGGTGAAACTCCATTTCTACCAAGCAATTTTCAGGTGCCAAACGACTCAACGACAAGTCGCCAGCCCCATTAAGTGGACACGCCAAGCTTTGCACTACCCACTCAGTCACGCAGTCTCGCCACTGCTCATCAATCTGATATTTATCTAAGCAGGCTTCAACCACCTCGCTCACTGGTAACTTATCACCAGCCACTGGCGTATGAGGTGAGGTAAAATCAATCTGTTCATAGATTTCATGCAAACAGCTCCCCGCTTTTGCACCTTTTACAAAGCTATATGGCGTTTTAGTTGGGGTTTGTGTCATACGGGGCAGATCTAATTCATGATGCTCATCTAAGGCCCCTGCTGGTCTATCATCATGATGCGCATGATAACTTAATTGGCTGAAGCTGGTTGTCCGCCAATCGGTTTCTATTGCGGCGTTTTGCTCTTTTACCGCCAACGAAACAGAGACTTGAGCTTGCGG
This sequence comes from Pseudoalteromonas sp. MMG033, assembly GCF_057197785.1. NCBI lineage: Bacteria > Pseudomonadati > Pseudomonadota > Gammaproteobacteria > Alteromonadales > Pseudoalteromonadaceae > Pseudoalteromonas > Pseudoalteromonas sp. MMG033. The sequence goes on along the minus strand of NZ_CM170070.1, from coordinate 2,865,613 downwards.
TTCACCAAAGTAGGCAGTTGGAGGCGTATCAAATATCTCCATGGACATACCAGAATGCTGCTGACATAGCTGTTCAAGTGCTTGATGCCACTGCTGCGCTTCTTTAAACTCGGTATCACCAAACAACGCAAAGCCCAGTGCTGTTTGACCAATACCCAGCTTTTTACTGCGGCCCAATGCAATGTTAAACAAGCCCAGCTCGCAATAGTGCACCGCACGTGTCAGCGCCACATATAATAATCTAATGTCTTCCGCTAAACGCTCTTTTGAGGCCGCTTGTACGCCATAATCATCTGCATCAAGGTCAATGATTAAGTGTTTATCTTGATGATAGATAATTTCACTCGGATCACGATAACCCAGTGCAAATGGCATATATACAATTGGGTACTCCAACCCTTTTGACGCATGCATAGTAACAATTTTAACCAAATTAGCATCACTTTCTAAACGTAACTGAGCACCATCTAACGTTGCTTCGCTGCATTGAATGCTCAACCACCTCAAGACACGTTGCGTCCCTTCTAACTCAATTTGTTTGTGTTGCAATAATTCGGCGAGATGACGATAATCGGTCAACCAGCGCTCGACTTCATAGCCATTTGCCCGCCAAACACTGGCAAGCTGGTTATGCACCATCAGCTTCTCTAACATGGCCATGGCACCACTTTGATACCAAACTCGCTTCAGTTCAGCAAAAAAGTCTAAATAGCTCTGCCATTGCAGCTCATTCTGAGAGAGGCCGTAGACTTGCTCATAATTTAACGCAAATAAAGGACTGACTAACACGCCACGCAGCGCCGCCTCATCATAAGCGCCATGAAGCACATGTAACAATTGATTTAACGCACTGGCAACGGGTTGCCCATATACGCTATCTCTGGCTAAATACACGGCACTCACACCACACGCATGCAGTGCTTGCTTCATCACGGAGGCTTCGTTTCTGTCTCGGACCAAAACACAGATATCAGCCGCTTTTATCGCTTCTCCCCCTATACTTACTTGGCCTAACTGTGCTTGAGAGAGCAAGGTTGCAATCTTAGCTGAAAAAGCTTGCGCCAATGCCTGATGCGCCTGTGCTTTACTGGTAACGCCATCTCCACTATCAAATACGCAAAAGTTTAAAACCTGTTCTGTATCACAACTAAACGACTGCTGCTCAGACTTACCCTGCGCGTCAACTGCGTAAAATGGAATATCCTCATTAAAGATAAAGCTGCGTTCGTGCTGGGTAAAAATCGCGTTGACGCTATCCACCACAGATTTAGCCGAGCGATAGTTTTTAGCCAAAGTAAAGTGTCTGGTTTCATCCACAGCCTGTTTGGCGGCGATGTAGGTGAAAATATCCGCGCCGCGAAACCCATAAATAGCCTGTTTTGGGTCGCCAATCATAGTCAAAGCGCAGCTAGCGCCGCCCGCGTATACGGTGCTGAAAATACCGTATTGAATAGGATCGGTATCCTGAAACTCATCAATTAATGCTACGGGAAATTGCTGTACGATTTTATTAGCTAAAACCTCGCCAGCATCTCCTTGCAACGCTTCGTATAAATTACTCAATAGGTCGTCTGGAGAAATCGTGCTCTGTATTTGCTTATGCTGTACTAACAGCGCTTTTACTTGCTTCAAAGCGTCTTGAAGCAGTGCTATTGGTAGTAAGTTTTTAACTTGATGGTGTAATTTCGCCATTTCGTCAAATTGCGAAATCATGTGATGGGTTATCAACTGGGCATTTTTTTTGTAATTTTTAGCATCCCCAAGTTGTGCGCTCCCCCACAAATTAAAGGAGTGCTTGCTTGTACCGAACTCAAAATACCAAGCGTCTGAAGCAGCATAATCACCCAGAGCATTAATATTAGCAGCACGCCCAGGCGCCTTATTTTTTGCCAGTGCTGACTCGTTTAGGCAAGTGATAAACTCACTTTCTCGGAGCGCCTGTTTAAACTCGGCAGCCCTCGCCTGATATTGCGTTCTTGCAGCTAAAACATCGTCTAATTTCACCTCAGGTGTCAGTTTTGCACCCGATTTACTCAGCAGTGGTATCAGCTTCTTCATCAAGCTTTGTGGATGTGCAAAATGCTCCAACACCAATGCGGTTTGATCTTTGTCCAATGTGTATAAAAATTTGCGCCAGTGGTCCTCTACCGCCATTTTTAAAAGCTCAGTTTCATCAAGAATAAACTCCAGATTAAAACTCAACTTTGACTCAAAGGCGTGCTGTTTAAGCATCCTCTGGCAAAATCCATGAATAGTGAAAATAGCGGCTTCATCCATGGACTTTGCTGCCGCATCTAGCAATTTAAACGCCGCTTTCTTATCCTTAACTTGCGCCAATAACATTGGAATAAGCGGATCTGCACACTCAGCACCGAGTAAAACATCTCGAGCATCTATTATCCTAGCTCTCACGCGGTCTTTTATCTCTTGCGTAGCAGCTTCAGTGAATGTCACCACTAGGATCTGCTCAACACTTAAGCATGTCGATTCTTGATGCTCTACCAAGCCCAATAAGTATCTAAGATAAAGTGCCGTAATAGTGTATGTTTTACCCGTCCCAGCACTCGCCTCAATCAAATTATGGCCATACAGTGGCATGGTGATTGGATTAAGCATCTCCATGAGACTGCTCCTTTTCTAACGCAATGATTGGCCCTAGTAATGATTTGCTGAGCGACATAAACTCTTCCATGCAGGACTCTAAATTTTTGAAATTGAGTGCCACATAAGGATCTTCAGACTCGCCAATGCCAATATACTGGCCACCAGCAAACTTTAAATTCGCTTTACCAATGTCATCCGTGCTCGCAAATGCATAACTTGAGGCTGGGAAAAATGCCACAGGCTGTGAGATCAATTGCTGATAGAAATCGACCCAGCCTTGCAATAACTGCATTGCATCTGATTTCTCAAGCGCATCAAACGTCACCTGCTCATCTAGTCCAATAATTGATGTGCTGGTCGCTGAGACAGTAATATTGGCCAATAGGTGATAAATGAACGCCCGAATTTTATCTTTGGCCTTAATGCTCGCGGGGCGGTAAAAGATCTGCTCATTTACAAAGATTTTATCAAGCCAACCCACTATCTTCATCCCATTAAGCTCTATACTGACCTCACGCGGTGACTGTGCGTTAATAAGCTTGGGCTTCAACACACCCACCATAGGTAACACGCGTTGCTCTAATAATTCTAACTGTATCTCTCCGACATACGCTTGCGGCAAATGACCCCTTTGCAACATTTGCTCTGTGCTGAGAGTGGTATCATTTACACGGGTATCCAGTATTTCTAGTAAATATTGATAACGTGTCAGAGGATCTAAAGAAAATGGTTCTGTATCATCCTGATACTCAAGTGCAGGATTAATTTTCACCCCTAAACAATTTTGATAAAAGTAGCTTTGCGGCGCCGTACACGCGCGTAAAAACTGCGTTAATTCTAGCTCACCTGGCAATTCAACGGATAAAGGCGCAGGCTGAACTAATGGCTGTTCTGATCCGTTAAATAACCAATTGGGGTTATAACTTTGTATAGGGCCTTGCTGATAGTGTTGTGCGTTAAATGGTTGCAGTGGGGCCTGACTTTTAAGCTGCGTACTAACCTGCGTATCGCAGCCTGAAAAATAAAAACTGCGATCAATATATTCAAACAACTCGCTCACTAACACGGATGGCACTTGTACTTCGTTATTAAAACATGAACGGCCAATGTAACTGACATAGAAGTGGCTTCTAGCACTAAGTAACGCCTCTAGAAATAGATATCTATCATCTAATTTTCGAGATCGGTCACCTTTTCTTCTTGATGAGGCAGGCACTAAATCAAAGCCAATCGGCTGAACCTGACGAGGATAATCGGCATCATTCATGCCAAGCAAACACACCACTTTAAAAGGCACCGCACGCATCGGCATCAGGGTACAAAAATTCACGGCTCCAGATAAAAAACGCTGTCCCACGCCTTTTTCTTGTATACCCTGTTTAACCAGATATGCCAGCACCCCAGGATCTATAGGCTCGCGCATATCTCCGCTTTCATAGTGCTTTTCAATGCCTTCGATCACTTTATTTAGTTGCATTAAATCCCAGCTTTGGTCCGCATCTTGGTGATAGAAGCGAGCTAAAAGTGCACGTAACAACGTGGCTTTTTCGCTTAGGTTTGTGGTTTGCAGTAGTTGTGCCTTAGCATCAGTAAGCGCCTCAATAAAAGCAATTAATTTACTTAAAATATGGATCGCCATGCCTTCAACCAAGTCTGCAGGGTATATGCCGTTAAACGCCCCTTCTTCATTTTCTGAAGCAACGCCAAGCAATAATCGATTTAAACCATGTAGCCAGGTGTTAAGAGAGATTTCTGGTAACCCATGTTCAGATTTGTTCTGTGCATCTAGACCCCACTTAATAACAACTTGGTCTAGCCAATATTTTATCTGCTCAAATTCCGTCGCTTCTAATTCAAAGCGACTAGATATAGATTCAACAGCTAATAAATCTAAAATATCTGTTACGCCAAAGCGACTAAAGGGTAAGTTAACCAAAATCACAAACGATGATAAAACAGGCTTTTCTTGCTCAATAGCCATATCTGCGAGGGCATATGGCATATACCGCTTGCCTTGTGCACTGCCAAATACCGCTTCAATATAAGGGCTATACGCACCTACATCAGGCATCATGACAATAATATCTTTAGGTGTTAAATCTGGATGTCGATTAAATAAATTAAGTAGATGATCATGCAAACACTCAACTTCTCTCAAAGCCGTATGGCAATCTTGTAAGAAAATACTGTCGTCACCTTGTTGAACCTGAAGTTTCCCTTCTTCGCTCACAAACCAATTAGGATCAGCTTGTAGAGATTCGCCTTTAAATGCCAGCTGGTATATCTCACTTTGAATTTTTGACAACAAAGAGTCATTAAAGTCTTCCACAAAGCCATCCAACCAACGAGCATCTAATTGCAATAACTGCTCTAGATAATCTCTGCCCAGTTTGCCCCAGGAGGACAGCAATGGATTCCCAACATTAAAGTAATCGTTTTCCTCATCAAGACTTGCCTCAATTTCTGGGCGCTTTGCATATTTAGCTTGGATTTTTGCCTGTGTTTTTTCATCTACCAAGTCTCCCCAATAATGCTCACTTGGATTGAAAAAAAACAGCAACACTTCAGTTTTACTGGCCAGCGCTTGAAACACTTCTAGTTGACTTGTGGGCATCGCAGATAAGCCAAAAATTGAAATACGCTCAGGTAATTGATGACTGTGAGCATTTTCTAGAGCAGCCAATAACTGTTCATGCATATTGGCACGGTTATAAGGGCTTTGCTCTAATTGATTTGTGTACTCGACCAAAGTGCGCCATAAGTCAGGCTGCCAAGGCGCAATGGTGACATCAACATCAGGTAGCGCATCGGTGCCAGACTCCCAGTAGGCTAACCAATCTGGTCGGTACATCAAATATTGATCGTACACATCCGCAATTTTCTCGCACAAGGTAAATAGCTTTAAGCCATCTATCTCCCCCAACTCAGCCGCTTCAGGATTATCAGCATGTAAGTAATTTGCCAATGGCATATACAAAGCATGATCCAGCTTGGATGGCAGTAAACTGTATAACTTCCAAGCTATATTGCCTTTATTATAAGGAGACTCTGCTGGGACATCTGGCAAAAACTGTTGATACAAACGCCAAATAAAGCTCAGCGGCAACGGGAAGTCGACCTGAGCGGCAACACCAATGTGTTTACTGAGCCCATTTTTCAACCACTGTGACATACCTGGCGACTGAACAAGAACGGTTTCTTGTACAAATGGGTCACTTAAGGGGGCTGTTTGCATTACCGTATTAAATTGCGCTTGCAATGCTTCCATTCGATTAGATTGAATTATATGCAACATGTGAAATTAGCTGAAAATCAATTAGATTGAACAGTTTAAGAGAAATACACAGGGTATGACAGAAAAAAGTGCACAGACTCGTTTAGAAGGCTTAGTTTCAGTACTCTTAAGTAGCTAACCAATTGCTAAAACAAGTCTATATCACTGCTTTCTATGTGATCCTTTATTTGCTTGCGAGAAATCAAATCCTCATAAAATCCGACCTGATCTCGCCCATGCTCTTTGGCAAAATACAGGGCTTTATCCGCGTTTTCTAACACATTAATGGGAAAGTCATAAGGGCTGATCCGCGCAAGACCAACGCTCACAGTTAACTTTTTGATAAAAGGAAAAGATGTTTGTCTCACAAGCTCTAAAAACGAGTTCATACGTTGCTTAATCGATTCATAGTCTGCGGGTTCAAATACAATGACAAACTCTTCGCCGCCAAATCGAAACAACAAATCTGTGCTTCGAAAGAAATCCTGCATACGCTGCGCTAATATCAACAGTACCTCGTCGCCACAAACATGGCCGTATGTATCGTTAACACTTTTAAAGTGGTCAATGTCTAACATCGCGAGCCAAGACGTTGCGCCTTGATGTAGAGTCCGCAAGTCAGAGCCATCTCGAATAGCGCGGTTTTGCTCTAACATTTGTTTTTCGAGCAGTTGCTTGAGCTTTTTATCAAAGGTTTGGCGATTTAAAAGCCCAGTGAGCTTATCTCGTTCATTCTCACGCAATATTGTCAGGTAGTTTTCATAGATACGAATAAACGCATTCAGCATTACTTGCTGTGCACTATCCAACCCCTGACATTGCACTTCTATTGCGCCAACAGGCTTATCATGAATGACGATGGGTAACCAACGCCGCTCTGCACCCGCAGCGTCTTGCATGGTGATACTACATGCAGACTGCAAACAAGAACTCAGCTCTGCGTGAGGGTTGTCTAAAATCACTCTGTCTAACCACTCATACTCGCCGACATCATGCACCATGAGCGCAAGGCTACGCTCCACGGTACATGGCCCATGCCCCTGAATCGTTTTGAACACTGAAATACGCTGACAATTTATAAACTCCTGTATTGTCGACAACAAGCTATATTCCAATGAATCGATGTCACGTGTTTTCGTTATTTTTATAACCGAATTTAATAGTTCTTCTTGCATCGCTTGCCTGTTCTATCTGTTCAGTTATATACCTTCATGGTTATTTAAGTGAAGGTGTATTAGTTCGTCACGTATAAGTATTGGTCAGAAAGTAAGGAACAGCAATGTCACCAAGTAAATTACTCTAAATTACTCACCTTAAGATTTCCCGTACTGCTTTGCCCTTAATTCCTTGATACACACTGTGTTGATGGGCAATTCGAATGCATGGTTTGCATGAGCACTAAGGCAAGCGCGGCCGTGTAATAGCATGTAATAGAATATTCTTCTATTCTCATAGTTGCCCAAAGGGCAAGTAAATACTTGCATAGGCTCGACTTAAATAAATATGAAAGGACATTACAATGAACGATGTGATAAACGAGCTCAACCTAGAGCTGCAAAATAGTGATGAAATCCCGCATTCGGGTTCTATTTTTGACTTCAGCGCGCAATTCAATCCACATAAAAGTGCAGATCAAGCAGTGATCACGTTCGACCCTTCGACATCACAAAAAGAAGCAATCAACTACGCCAATAACCCGTTTGAAGTAGTACTAAATGAAGATCAGTACCAATATGGGATTGCAGTGAACTTTTTATATAAATTAGATGATGATACAGCAAAAAATTACATCATTAGTGCAGCCAATATTAAACAGCTAGATCATGTAGAAAGTTTCAGTACAAGTATTCTAAACAACAGCGCAAGTGGGTACAGCAAAAGTGTACTTAAACTAGCCGTAATAGTACCAAAAGACCTCACATTAGATATCAAAACAGAGCTAAAATTCGATATCGTGTTAGCTGACAGGGTATCAAGCACTCAGCTTAACTCAAATTTGGCAACAGACACTGCAAACTTAATCATTGACCCGGTACTTATCATTGGTCGCCCAATTCCGCCCAGATAAGCACAATCCCTCATGTGATGATTTAAACTGCGGGTATTTACATAGTGGCTTAAACCAAGGCAAGTTAAACCAATTAGATGAATAGCCACCGTTAATCGTCTCGTTATAGTGGAGCAGCGCAGAGTGATGATCACCTGTGAGTGTAAAAATCACCGTTGCTCCATAAGCATATTCTATTTTGTCTGTGGTTAGCTTTATTACCTTGTATAAATAATGTAGAGCATCGCTGTAACGTTCTAGATGAGCCATGGCCTGCCCTGCTGCAATTAACTCATTGACAGACATATCTTCACGCACACCATTGGCTACCTGATTGTATTGCTCGACAGCTCGCTCATTTTGCTCACCCAGCAATAACAAATCCGCATAGTTAAGTCTCATCGCTAGGTTCTCAGGACTTAACACGGTCGCTTCCTTTGCAGCAGACAATGCCAATTCAATTTGCCCAGAGTACAAATAAGCAAGAGAAAGGTTATTATAATCCTCAGAGCTTTGACTATTTTCTAACACTGCTAGGTAACCTGCAGCGGCAGCCTGCCAGTGCCCATCAAACATATTAATATTTGCAATAACCCGATGTGCCCTCGTAAAATCAGGGAATGTCTGAACAACTTCATGTAACAATGATTTAGATTCAATAACTTGACCATTATTAAGATACATGACGGCCAAATTATATTTACTGTTTAAATCAGGTTTGAGTAACACAGACTTCAAATACATCTCTAATGCTTTATCTATTTGATGTCGCCTATAGAAAGAATAACCTTTTAGCTGATAATGCGATGCCGTCTCACCATAGACAGACAAGCGACGAAATAAATCGTCAGCAAGTGCTTGCTGCTGGCTTTCAATTGCCAGCACAATACTATCAACCAAATAAGGCTTAGATGATTTGTAACGCTCTGGTGCTGTGTCGAGTAACACTGTTAACCTATCAATGTACTGTTGTTCCCTATCAATATGATAGCGCTCCAGCAATAAATCTCTTGCAAGGCTATACAGGGGTAAATAATTAGGGTCCTGTTCAATCAACTCCAATGCGCGAGACAAGTTGGAATGAGACAGATCGCCTTTAATATTAACGTCATGATAAACACTTAAGTATTCCTCAAAGAAGGCCGTCTCTGTCGACATAACGCTTTGCCTTGCATCCTGCTGAGGCTGGCCAAGTAATTTAGTTGCAAACCGCTCATAGATTGAGTGAATAGCAAAGTAATTATCTTTACTCGTTTGTGTATTCAGCTCTCCCAAAACTAATTGGCTATCTCCACTGAGTAAGGAAAGGCGAACATTACACTGAGCATGTTCACACCTAACTTCAGGAAGAAAAACCGCTGTTGCGCCGGTTGCCTTTGCTAAATCAGCTACATCTTTGATATCACTATATTCTCTGTGATTAATCAACTCCGCATTAGTCGCAGTTATAATGACTTGTCGAATTGCACTATCAATTGTAGCGTGCAACAAATTAGCGCCAACTCTCTCACTATGGTCGCTAATTGTTATTTGCGGCTCAAGCACCAAGGCATAATGAAGCTCGCTTTTTGGCTGTAAAAAAGACCACCCTAAATAAACAATTAAGCACAACACACTCAACACAAAACCACTATAAACATATTTTTCTCGTATTAGCGTTCTGGGCTCATGTCTCAGCTCCTGTGTAGCTGACAATAACGCCGTATCGTCCGCACCGGTTACTTCGAGTAACGCCAATGTTCTACCAAGCACCAAGAGCACTTCTCTCGCTGATGGGCGTGACTCAGGCGATTTAGACAACATATTGCGAAGTAATTGAATAAATTCAACTGGGATATCAGGCGTTAAACTGCTGGGCTCGATAAAAGCATCGTGTTTAATGCACTCAGCCAGTTCAGTGCCTTTCGTAACACCAAAAGGATGGCATCCAAAGAGAAACTCAAAACAAAGCACACCAAAAGAAAATACATCCGTTGACTGTTCAACGAGCTTTCCTTCAAGTTGCTCTGGTGACATCGTACTTATACTGCCGAAACTCGCACCTAAGGGCTGATCTGATTTGTTGCTCTGTATCGAGTTTGCAATGCCAAAGTCAGACAGTTTCACCTCTGAGGTGTTGGAAATAAGGATATTGCTCGCTTTAATATCACAGTGAATAAGCCCTAGCTGATGAATATAGCAAAGACCATTGGCTACCTTTTCCAACAACGAGAACTTATCAGCAACAGTGAGTAGCTTTTGCTTCATATACTTAGCTAATGTTTGACCAGGAACATACTCCAGAACAAGTAATAAATCTGAGCCAACTTCAAGAATATCGTACAATTGAACGACATTTGGGTGATTAGCTTTGGCCATTAAGCGCGCTTCATAAAGCGCTCGCTCTCTGATTTTGAGGTCATCTGATTGATGATTTAACTTAATTCTTTTTACTGCAACTTGTCTATTTAGGCGAGTGTCATTGGCAAGAAACACATCTCCCATCCCACCCGATGCAATGTGCTTTACTGGCGCTAAGTATGTATCAGAAAAGCATTCTTCACTGCGCATTTATTCTACCTACCCTGGCTCAAAACTATATGAGAACGTCTAATATTCTACTCTAACAATGAATTTAATAGTAAACATTGTAGACAAAAGGTCAGTTTTTTAACCTAGAGGTACAGTTGCATAAAATCAAAAAACAAGCAATGCATACTTTTAAAGTCAATTTGTACAAAAAATCTAAACGATACATATCAAAATGATTTTTCTGACTTAGGAAATTGTATAAAACTCAGATCTACAGAAAGATACTGAAATTACAAAAGAAGATAATTGACTAGGTTAGGACGATGTAGAAATACAAAAGAGGGAATGTAGTTTTTACTTTCTAGGGAAAGAAATGGCGGAGAGGGAGGGATTCGAACCCTCGATAGGGGTTAACCTATACACGAGTTCCAGTCGTGCGCCTTCAGCCACTCAGCCACCTCTCCGCACTGAAAGCGGGCGTAATACTATGAAAACCCCCGCCTTTTAGCAAGTATTTTTTTTGTAATCTGTGTTAACTGCACAGATTACAAGCAAACTTGTTATTAACGCTTTAAACTCGCTGAAAAATCGAGCATACGATTAAGTGAGCGTAATGCTCCTTCACGCAACTCCATATCAACGAATACTTCTTTGCCTTCAGGGTTGATAAGTGCTTCTTCAATCGCCTGTAAGCCATTCATTGCCATCCACGGGCAATGTGCACAGCTACGACATGTTGCACCTTCACCTGCTGTTGGCGCTTCGAAGAACTCTTTCTCAGGGCAAAGCTGCTGCATCTTGTAAAAGATACCGCGATCGGTCGCCACGATAAACTTCTGGTTATCCATATCCTGCGCAGCTTTGATAAGCTGGCTAGTCGAGCCAACTGCATCAGCTAAATCAACGATTTCAGCTGGCGACTCAGGGTGGACTAATACAGCCGCATCTGGGTGAAGCGCTTTCATGTCTTTCAGCGCTTGCGTCTTGAATTCATCATGAACGATACAAGCACCGTTCCACATGATCATATCCGCGCCAGTTTTCTTCTGAATATAAGAACCTAAGTGCTTATCAGGGCCCCAAATAATGGTTTCCCCTTCAGAATCCAAATGCTCCACGATTTCAAGAGCACATGAAGAGGTAACAATCCAATCTGCGCGCGCTTTAACCGCGGTAGATGTGTTTGCGTATACAACAACCTTTCTTTCAGGGTGCTGATCACAAAACTTAGAAAACTCGTCAATTGGACAACCCACATCCAATGAGCAAGTTGCTGCCAATGTTGGCATCACAACGGTTTTCTCCGGCGTTAATATTTTCGCCGTTTCACCCATGAAACGAACACCGGCGACAATAATAATATCTGCATCTTCTTGCTTAGCACCAAAACGTGCCATTTCTAATGAATCTGCAACACAACCACCAGTTTCCTCAGCAAGCGCTTGGATCACAGGATCTGTGTAATAATGGGCAACCAATACCGCGTTTTTCTCTTTTAACAATGACTTGATACGAGCTTTATATTGCTCTTTTTCTTCATCATTCAACGGTGCTGGCTTTGGAGGAAATATATAATCCTCAGGCATGATTTGTTCTGCTAGACTCATTCTCTCGACCACATAGTCCACATTGCATAATTGCCGCGAATTATACGAAAAATACGGAGATAATCCTAGTAATAGACGATATTCACAAAGAATATTTAAGAATAAATGAATCGAAAAGATAATGGTGGGTCATGATGGACTCGAACCATCGACCAATGGATTAAAAGTCCACTGCTCTACCAACTGAGCTAATGACCCGCTCGAGGAGATTTTAAACTTGAATGGTGGGTCATGATGGACTCGAACCATCGACCAATGGATTAAAAGTCCACTGCTCTACCAACTGAGCTAATGACCCGCTCGGGAAGTTTTAGACTTGAATGGTGGGTCATGATGGACTCGAACCATCGACCAATGGATTAAAAGTCCACTGCTCTACCAACTGAGCTAATGACCCGCTCAAGAAATTTTTTAGCTTAATAATGGTGGGTCATGATGGACTCGAACCATCGACCAATGGATTAAAAGTCCACTGCTCTACCAACTGAGCTAATGACCCGCTCGGGAAATTGTTTAAGCTTAAATGGTGGGTCATGATGGACTCGAACCATCGACCAATGGATTAAAAGTCCACTGCTCTACCAACTGAGCTAATGACCCGCTCGGGAAATTTTAAGCTTAATGGTGGGTCATGATGGACTCGAACCATCGACCAATGGATTAAAAGTCCACTGCTCTACCAACTGAGCTAATGACCCGCTCTGATATCCAGGGTTAAGCTAATGGTGGGTCATGATGGACTCGAACCATCGACCAATGGATTAAAAGTCCACTGCTCTACCAACTGAGCTAATGACCCGCTCTGGATATGGATGTGCTTAAATGGTGGGTCATGATGGACTCGAACCATCGACCAATGGATTAAAAGTCCACTGCTCTACCAACTGAGCTAATGACCCGCTCGGGGATATGAATAACACTTAAAATGGTGGGTCATGATGGACTCGAACCATCGACCAATGGATTAAAAGTCCACTGCTCTACCAACTGAGCTAATGACCCGCTCGGGATATTTTAAGCTTAATGGTGGGTCATGATGGACTCGAACCATCGACCAATGGATTAAAAGTCCACTGCTCTACCAACTGAGCTAATGACCCGCTCATATCAAAATTAAGCAAAAGTGGTGGGTCATGATGGACTCGAACCATCGACCAATGGATTAAAAGTCCACTGCTCTACCAACTGAGCTAATGACCCACTCATTGCAGCAAGATGTTTATAACGTATCGCCTGCTGCGGGCGCTTATAATACTTATTTAAAATTCTAGTGCAACTGAATTACGCTGTTTTTTTTAAATTTTATGCCTAAGCGCCTATTTTTACACCACAGTGTTCACAAAGCAGCTTATTACAGCTTAGATAAACGCTCTGTTGCTAATTTTGCAGCAGTGGTGCTTGGGTATTCTTTTATCAACGCATTGAACAATTGTGTCGCTTTTGCCTTGTCTCCGGCATTCGCAGCCAATGTGCCAAGCTTCAACATCGCATCAGGGCGCTTGTTTGAGTCAGGGAACTGCTCAACAACAATGGTAAAGTGCTTAATCGCTTCCGCAGGCTTGCTTTTTATAGATTGTAGCTGGCCTAACCAATAATGCGCATTCGGAATATATACTGACTCTGGGAATTGTTGCAAAAAGCTTTGAAACTCTGGGATCGCCGCATCATAGCGCTTATCCTTCATGATCAGGGCAACCGCGCGATCATAAGCTTCATTCTCAGATAGGTTAGAGCTCACCGCTTGCTCGCCGACAGTAGGAATAGCCGTCGCAGCAATATCAGATTTGGTTTGCTCATAAACTTGGCTAACGCGGTTTTCAATTTCTTGATAAAGCTCACGTTGGCGCTGCAATACTTTTTCCAGTTTATAGCTTTGCTCGTCGGTAAAACCACGAACTTGGCTGACTTCGTCTTGCAATTGCTGCAACTGTAATTGTAGGTCTGCCTGTACTCGATTTCGATTTGTCATCATTTTTTCAAGTTCGGCAACGCGCTGTTCAAGCGACTTTTGATTATTTGCAGCATCATAAACAGTAGCGGGAGCTGCCAAAACCTGGGAGCTCCCGCTAAGAAAGATGATGGCTGCCAAAATAGTTTTCGGCTTCATAACATCTCTTGTCTAAATTAGTATACCAATACCGCGCGACGGTTCTTAGCAAAAGCTTCTTCTGTGCGCGACTTAACCATTGGCTTTTCTTCGCCATAGCTCACTACAGAGATTTGGCTTTCAGAAACACCTAGGCTCTCAAGGTATTTAGCAACTGACTTACCACGGCTTTCACCTAGTGCGATGTTGTACTCAGGTGTACCACGCTCATCCGCGTGACCTTCAACAAGTACTTTTACACTTGGGTTTTTCACTAGGAAGTCTGCGTGTGCTTGTAGTAACTCAACATATTCGCTGCGTACTGTAGAGCGGTCAAAATCGAAGTATACGATTTGCTCTTGACGCAAAGCTTCATACTTCTCTTGAAGTTTCTCTTCAGCAGTCTTCTGACGATCGATAGTATTTACATCTACCTTGTCATTGCTGTTTGAAGAAGCATTTGTCTGCTGGCTATCACCACCATCGACATCACCAGTTGATGAGCTACATGCAGCTAAAGTCATTACAGGCAACGCTACCAATAAAGCCTTTAAAGTTTTGTTAAGTTGCATCGAGTATATTCCTATATCTTTATAAGTCTAACCAGTAAATATTACTGTAAAAACGGCGACCAGGCCGGTGCCTTCACTTGCCCGTCAAGTACTGGCAATCTCGCTTTAAAGCGACCGTCCATCGACACCAGGGCCAAAACCTGCTTATTATTATGCAGGGTACTGTAAATAATCATAGAGCCGTTCGGCGCAATACTCGGTGATTCATCGAGTCTCGTACGAGTTAACACCTGAAACAGCCCTGAATCAAATTCTTTCTTTGCTATATGGTACTGACCTAATGTGCGATTTACCATTACTAATTGCTTACCATCTGGCGTAATTGAACCCGCTAAGTTCATATCGCCATCGAAAGTGACGCGTCTAGATCTACCAGTATCTAAATTTAACTTATAAATCTGGGCATTACCACCCCTTTCAGACGTATACACAATTTCTCGGCCATTTGGGTGCCAACTTGGCTCAGTATCTATACTTCTGTGCTTAGTTAAGCGCTTTTCGACGCGTGTTTCTAAGTCAATCAAGTACACCTCTGTCGCACCGCCTTTGTCTTTAGATAATACAACCAGCATTTGTGACCCATCTGGCGAGAACTGTGGTGCACCATTGATGCCTGGGTAACTGGTTAACTTTTCACGTTTACCAGTGTATATATCTTGAACATAGACCTGAGACTGACGATTTTCAAAGGTAACATACGCTAACTTATTGCCATCAGGTGACCATGCAGGTGACATCAAAGGCTCTTTTGAGCGCAGTAATACTTGCTCATTAAAGCCGTCATAATCAGCAACCACAAGCTGATAAGGCTTATCTTGCTCTTCTCGCACAATCACATACGCAATTTTAGTTCTAAATGCGCCGCGCTCACCAGTCAGGGCTTCATAAACAACGTCACTTATCTGATGTGAATAGTATCTAAATGAATCACTGTCAATCACGCTCTGACGGCTTTCCAAAATATGATCTTGGCTTTTCATCAATTTGCCGTTGCTCATCATGCGCGTTTCACCGCCTGTGATCTGCGCACGTAAAACATCGATCAATTCATATTTCACCAAATAGCGATTCGCTGGCTGTTGGGTGATAGTACCCACAATAATCGCTTCAACACCTAAATTGACCCAGGCGTCATAGTCTACTTCTTCATCTGTGGTTGGCAGTTGCGGCATCTGATCTTCCGATACCGCTTTAAACTTACCACTGCGCATTAAATCTGCTGCAACAACCGAACTAATCTCTGAAGGGACTTCACCGTTACCGATGTATTTAAATGGCACCACACCTAAAGGGCGTGCACTGTCAACGCCCTCAGTGATGACAATTTCTAACGCCGCGTGAGCGAGTGTTGTCATACTGAAAGCAAAAACCAGAACTATGTTTTTTAAATGCTTTAACATGGTTTTCCTTTAAAGATTGGGTTTAATCGTTAAATTAATATTCTTAAGTTGTTCAAACACATCTTTGTCTTTTGAAACAGGCAATGTATCTGCCATGCGAACGGCCCTCAGTGCCGCTTCACACACTAACTTATCTCCGCCTAACGAATTAGCCTGAGTAACTAAGCCATTGAAGCCTAAACGAATGTTCAAACGACACTGCTTACCCTTCATTTTTTCGTCTATTAATAGGTTAGACTGAATACGCTGCATGATCAGGGCTTTATACTTGTCCACTTCACCAAGTACTTGTTGCTGCCTCACTTTCGCACGTGCAGCCTGCTCTTGTGCTAACTGCTCTTGCAACAGCTGCTCTTGCAATGCTTTTTGACGTGCTTGCTCAGCGGCTTCTGCTTTGCGTTTCGCCTCTTCTTCTTGACGCTTACGTTGGGCTTCAGCTTGTCTTAAACGATCCTCTTCAGATTTACGTTTCTCGGCTGCCGCTTTTGCAGCTTGCTCAGCTTGTAGCCTTTCTTTTCTGGCCTTTTCTGCATCAGCGCGCTGCTTTTGCTCGACCTCACGGGCTTTTTTCGCTTGCGCTTCAGCTTTGCGCTTTTCAGCCAGCTTAGCTTGACGTTGCTGTTCAAGCTTTTTAATGCGTCTTGCTTCCGCTTCACGATCTTTGCGTGCTTGTACCGCGCGACGCTCTAAATCACGGATACGTTTTTCTTCTGCACGCTTTTGAGCATCTTCAGCTTGCTTGAGCTCTGCAATTTTGCGCTCGACTGCACGCTGGTCCACAGAAATCGCTGAAACCGCTTTTTCCTGCTCTTCTTGCATAACTGGGTTTAATTGCACCTGCATTACCGTGGGCTTAGACATTTGCAAATTAGCTGAAGCAAACAACATACCCGCTAACGCGATGTGAAGCAGAAACGACTTGATAATTCCGCTTGTTAACGCATCCATTAATTATCCTCAAACGATTTGGTCATCAGGCCAACAGACGGCACACCGGCATTTTTCAAAAAGTCCATAAGTAACAAAACTTCTTGATATGAAACTCGACCAGAACCTTTGATCATCACTGGTGTATCCGGATTTTGTTGCAGCTTTAATTTAATTACCGCAGCCACTTCAACAGCATCCATTGGTGCTTCAGGATCGGTGCCGACAGACACGTAATAACGGCCCTCTGCATCGATACTGGCAATAATCGGCGGTGCGTCTTTAGTCTCGACTAAATCAGACTCCTGCATTTGTGGTAAATCCACTTTAACACCATGGGTAATAAGGGGTGCTGTCGCCATAAAAATGATCAGCAACACCAACATGACATCAATGTAGGGAACAACATTGATCTCTGCAACCGGTCTTCTTTTTTTAGGCTGATACATTGGCTTTTGTCTCCACTAATGTGGCAGCTTGACGATGTAAGATATTGGCAAACTCTTCCATAAAGTTGGCGTAGTTTACTTCAAGCTTTTCAACGTGTTTTGCGAATCGGTTATATGCCATTACCGCAGGTATCGCGGCAAATAAACCCATCGCTGTTGCAATCAGTGCCTCTGCAATACCCGGCGCAACCATTTGTAGCGTTGCTTGCTGCACATTACCCAAAGCAATAAATGCAGTCATAATACCCCAAACCGTACCGAATAGACCGATGTAAGGGCTAATGGAACCAACGGTTGCTAAAAACGACAAACTGGTTTCTAGTTTTTCTACTTCACGGGATAAGGCAACACGCATAGAACGGTGTGTGCCATCTAAAATCATGTTCGCCGAGCCTGTATTATTCTTTTTATGTCTCGCAAATTCTTTAAATCCTGCCACGAACAGTGCTTCTAACCCTTTAGAACTGCCTGAGCGTGCGGTGATTTCGTTGTATAATTTGCCTAAGTCCATACCTGACCAAAACTGTTGTTCAAACTTTCGGGCTTCGCTTTGCGCTTCTGCTATCACCGAACGGCGCTGGAATATAATCGCCCATGATGCGATGGACATACCAACGAGTGTCAGCATAACAAGTTGAACCAACACACTGGCTTCTAAAATTAGATCGATGAAATTTAAACCCGATTCCACGTTTTAACACTCCTAATAATATTGTGTACCCGGCATGGCGCCTTTAAACAGATAGACTTCAAGCACGACAAAAGGTTCAGGTAGTTTAACCACACAAATAAGGCCTTACAACGACAAAGCTATAAAATTAGCTTAAATGTCGATAAATAACACAATGTCTAAGTTAGCAAGACTTTTATAACCCCATATGTTTGTTTCGGTATTTAAATCATTTTATTTTCCGCTTTCACTGATTAATTAACATTTTTATTCCTAACCATCAGACCAAGCGTAATTATTTACTCAGATTGCATAAAGTAAGGGATTTATTCACTTTGCGCGAATAAATGCTCAAAACACCATTGGTAATACCAATTAACAACAAATTATCTAATATTTACATTTTGCGCATAAATAGTACAAACTCATTTAAATCAATTAGATACACCTGCTGATATCAGCATATTCTACCAATGTAAAAAATGGTAAATAGCATTCGCATTAGTTATTTTTATCTGAAAGATATAATTTTTCTAGTTTGATAATAATCCATAAGATCTCTAATATACACCCTGTACTGAGCGCACTGCTTAACGCAATGCAAAGCCAGTTACCGAGTGATAGAGTTCTGATTTACTCTGTTGCTTTTGATGAGAACCTTTTGGATAAAACCTTAACAGACTCATCAGTTCCCTGGATTACTTCCTTCAACTTGTTGTTTTCGCCCGCACATATGTGCGGGCTTTTTTTTGCCTGAAATTTAAGTTCAGATTGAAGGGCTAGCAAATTCAGATGAATACAATCAAAAAAGCCACCGTAAATACGATGGCTTAATCGATGTTATTCTTTAGAAAGGTCAAAATGTAGATACGCTCGGTCAGATACTATCCGCCCTCTCGGCGTGCGTTGTATAAAACCTTGCTGGATCAGGTATGGCTCTATGACATCCTCTATCGTCTCTTTCTCCTCACCAATTGCCGCTGCGAGGTTATCAAGACCCACAGGTCCGCCAGTAAACTTCTCTATAATGGCCAGCAAGTACTTTCTGTCCATATAGTCAAAACCACATTTATCCACATCAACCATATCTAATGCCTGGTTAGCAATGGTTTTATCAACGCTGCCATCACCTTTTACATCAGCAAAATCACGGACACGACGTAACAAGCGGTTTGCGATCCTCGGCGTACCGCGTGCCCTTTTGGCAACTTCACGGGCGCCTTCTTCGGTTGTTTCTAAATTTAAAAAATGTGCAGAACGGCTGACAATTTGTGACAAATCATCCACTGAGTAAAACTCAAGCCTTTGCACAATACCAAAACGGTCTCTGAGCGGTGAAGTCAACGAGCCCGCTCTAGTCGTCGCACCGACCAATGTAAATGGCGGTAAGTCCAACTTAATAGAACGTGCAGCAGGCCCTTCACCGATCATGATATCTAATTGATAGTCTTCCATCGCGGGATATAAAATCTCTTCCACTTGCGGACTAAGACGATGGATCTCATCAATGAATAACACATCACCTTCTTCAAGGTTGGTCAACATAGCAGCCAAATCACCCGCTTTTTCGAGTACAGGCCCTGATGTTGTTTTAATGTTCACACCCAACTCATTGGCTACAATATTTGCAAGGGTTGTTTTACCTAACCCAGGCGGACCAAAAATCAATAAGTGGTCCAGCGCTTCTTCACGTGTGCGCGCAGCTTCAATGAAAATTTCCATTTGCTGTTTCACATGAGGCTGCCCCGTGTAATCACTCAGTAGTTTTGGGCGAATCGCTCTATCAATTTGTTCTTCATTACCCTGAACTTCGGGCTCGATTAGTCTGTCAGCTTCTATCATAATTACATCATAGACCTAAGCGCTTCTTTGATAATGGTTTCAGTATCTAAACCATCGCCTTTTACTGCTTTAACTGCTTTTTGTGCTTGAGCAGCTTTATAGCCCAGCGCAACCAGCGCCGCAATGGCATCATCAGCCGGTAAATTACCCACAGTAGGATCGTCCTGCGGCGGGATAACGGCATTATCACTAAATGGCGTAAACAAGTCATGACCAAAGTCTTTTAACTTGTCTTTCATTTCTAAGACTAGACGCTCTGCGGTTTTTTTGCCTACACCTGGGATTTTGACTAACGTGGATGCATCACCATGATTAACACACTGCACAAATTGCTCAGCTGACATACCTGACAAAATAGCGAGCGCAAGCTTAGGGCCCACACCATTTGCTTTAATCAGCTCTCTAAATAAAGCACGCTCTGTTTTGTTATTAAAACCAAATAATAACTGGGCGTCTTCACGGACAACAAAGTGTGTGAAAATCGCTGCTGGCTGACCCGTACTTGGCAGCTCGTAGAAACAAGTCATCGGCATTTGTACTTCATAGCCCACCCCATTTACATCAATGAGAATTTCTGGCGGCTGCTTTTCTAACAAAGTACCACTGAGTTTACCTATCATAATTATCTTAACCTTCCACGAACTGTTTTTTTAGCATTGCCTGCTAAGCGAATTAAGTTTTGTTCAGAGTGTGCATGACAAATTGCAATTGCCAATGCATCAGCAGCATCTGCTTGTGGGGTGCCCGGTAATTTTAAAATACGTTTTACCATTTCTTGCACCTGAGACTTATTTGCTCCACCGGTGCCCACCACAGCCTGTTTGATCTGCCTTGCCGAATATTCATGTACAACCACATCTTGCATAGTTGCTGCAACAATGGCGGCACCTCTAGCTTGTCCAAGCTTCAATGCTGAGTCTGGGTTATGTGCCATAAATACTTGCTCTATCGCAAAGCTGTCTGGAGAAAACTGCTCTATCAACTGACTAATGCCTTGAAAGATCATTTTTAATCGAGTCGGAAAATCATGCTCTCCAACTTTAATGCAGCCGCTACCCAAGTATTTAAATTTTGCACCTTGGTGCTCAATAACACCATAACCTGTAAATCTCGAACCAGGGTCTATGCCCAAAATAACTGCCAAGGCACTGCCCTCTTTGCTTTTTTCAACATCATGCCAAAATACTGTATGGATTTCCAGTTGTTAAACAAAAAAGGCGGCTATTAAAGCCGCCTTTTCAAAGTAAGTCAGTGACTACTGCTCTTCACTTTGTTCTTGCTGTGCTTGTACTGCAATTGCAAGCTCAGTCAGGGCATCTGGGTTTGCAACGCTTGGCGCATTGGTCATTAAACAAGACGCCTGAGTTGTTTTAGGGAATGCAATGACGTCACGAATGTTGTCTGTACCACATAAAAGCATTACTAGACGGTCAAGACCAAACGCTAACCCAGCGTGTGGGGGTGTACCGTACTTCAGTGCATCAAGTAAGAAACCAAACTTGTCTTGCTGCTCTTGCTCTTCAATACCTAAGATTCTGAATGCGGCTTGCTGCATTTCATTATTGTGGATACGAACAGAACCACCACCAACTTCATAGCCGTTAAGTACCATATCGTACGCATCAGAAATCGCCACAGCTGGATTTGCTTCTAACTCTTGTGCGCTGATGTCCTTCGGTGCTGTGAACGGATGGTGTACCGCGTGCAAGTTTCCTTCGTCATCTTCTTCAAACATTGGGAAGTCAACAACCCAAAGTGGCGCCCACTTGTTCAGATCAGTGATCTCTCTGTCTAGACCTACTTTCAGACGCAGTGCACCCATCGCTTCGTTTACCACGTTGCGCTTGTCTGCACCAAATAGAATGATGTCACCTGTTTGCGCGTTAGTGCGCTCTAGTAATGCACTGATCACATCTTCGTTTAGGAATTTAGCAATCGGTGATTGCACACCTTCCATACCTGCTTCACGGTCATTAACCTTCATCCAAGCAAGGCCTTTCGCGCCGTAAATACCTACAAACTTTGTATACTCGTCGATTTGCTTACGAGATAACTCAGCACCGCCTGGGACTGTTAGCACTGCAACACGACCTTTTTCATCGTTAGCAGGACCAGCTAGAACTTTGAACTCGACATCTTTAACAATATCAGCAACGTCAATAAGCTCTAATGGGTTACGTAAGTCAGGCTTGTCTGAACCAAAACGACGCATCGCTTCAGCATATGGCATGGTTGGGAACTCACCAAGATCAACGTTCAGTAGCTCTTGCCACATTTCACGGATCATACGCTCAGTGACTTCACGCACTTGATCAGAACTCATGAATGACGTTTCTAAATCGATTTGGGTGAATTCTGGCTGTCTGTCAGCACGTAAATCTTCATCACGGAAACATTTTACGATTTGATAATAACGGTCGAATCCAGACATCATTAACAACTGCTTGAACAGCTGTGGTGATTGTGGCAATGCGTAGAAGCTGCCTTTGTGAACACGACTTGGAACTAAGTAATCACGCGCACCTTCAGGTGTTGCTTTCGTCAGTACTGGTGTCTCAATGTCTAGGAAATCATTAGTATCTAAGAAACGACGCACGAAACTTGATGCTTTTGCTCGTAGCTTAATACGATCGCTCATCTCTAAACGGCGAAGGTCTAAATAACGGTACTTTAGACGACGCTCTTCTGAGTTTTGCTGGTTAAAGTCTAACGGCAAAGGCTCAGAACGGTTAATAATCTCAAGGCCTGTGCCCAAGATTTCAACTTCACCGGTTGCCATGTCTTTGTTAACTTGGCTGTCAGGTCTTGCACGCACACTACCTGTCACTTTCACACAAAACTCTTGACGCAGCGTATTTGCAACGTCCATCAAGCCTTCAACTTCTGGGTCAAAAACAACTTGAACCAAGCCTTCACGGTCTCTTAAGTCGACGAAAATTAATCCACCTAAGTCACGGCGCTTATTGATCCAACCACATAATTCGACTTCTTGACCTACGTGGTCCTTATTTAAATTTCCGCAGTATATAGAGCGCATATCGTTCCTATTTGCTTAGGCTTGCATGAAAAAGTGCTATCCAGCCTATAGCTATCGTAATTAACAAAAATAATCGCCAATTATATAAAACTGGGGGGCTTTGTCATCCTTATAAAGCAAGGAATCTTCGCAAAGTTGATTTTTTTAGGTACTCTCAATTTGTTAAACTCGAAAAAAACACTAATGAAGAGAACTATGTTGTATTTAGGTTGCCCACAATGGAGCTCATCGCACTGGAAAGGACGCTTTTTTAGTCAGCACTGTAGTAATGCCAACATGCTCAGTGAATATGCCACCATGTTTAATAGTGTTGAGGGCAATACAACGTTTTACGCTAACCCAAAACCTGACACCGTTTTACAATGGAAAAATGCCATTACCGATGATTTTAGGTTTACTTTTAAGCTCCCTAAACAAATATCTCATGAGCTAGCTTTGCAAAATTGTCACAAAGAACTCGAAACATGGTTAAGCCTGTTTGCGCCGTTGTTTGAAAATATAGGTATGGTCATGCTGCAATTACCCGCTAGCTGTGGGCCCGAACATCTGCCAAGGATACAAAACTTTGTGGCTCAATTACCCAGTGAACTTTGTCTAGGTATAGAAGTACGCAACTTAGCATTTTTTCGTAAAGACGATAATGAAAAGCGCTTAAACCAATTTTTGATGAGTAAAAGCATTAATCGCATTATGATGGATACGCGCCCTTTATTTAGCGAAGCGCCAAGCACACCAGCGATTGAAGATGCACAACGTAAAAAGCCCAGAGTCCCTGTCAACGTCATTGCAACCGGTGAGCGGCCTATGTTGCGTTTTGTGGGTTGCTCTGCACTTGAAAATAATCGCCCTTTTTATCAGCCTTGGCTCAAAAAAATCCATACATGGCTCGCTGAAGGTAAAGAGCCCATCGTATTTTTTCACACTGCGGACAATTACGACGCACCACTGTTAGCGCGACAATTTATTCAAGATTTAGGAATTGACCACAAGGTGCTACTGCCTTTCCCTGCGGAAAAACAACCGCAGCAACAAACATTATTGTGAAATTTGACAGTTCGAACGGAAAGTGGCATTTTGGATTTGGTTATAATAAAAATAGTGAAGGATTGACCATGTTACTAAAACTACAAAAAAAACGAGTAAAAACCTTATCCTATGACAAAGCCAGCTTACCTGACGCGCAAACGCATGATGTTGCGGGCGGAAAATCCGGTGGCAATTCACGCGCTTCGGACTGTTGCCAGGCAGTCTTTGCTTTACCAGGGGGCAACTCACGTGCCTCAGATTGTTGCACGTTAGAGACCAATTAATGCTATGTGGTGAGTGCCTCGCACTCACCTCAAATATAAAGTAACCTAAACGATTCCACTTCAAAGCATGCCTTCATTGCTATAATGCCCAATAACCTCGCATTCGTCATAAAGTGCTCTTCTTTCCTATAGAGCTACAACTTAATCAACGGCCTTTATTGTGCAAGTGATAACTTTAACCTTAAGACACGTTTTTCGTATAAAGTGAACATTAGCACTCAGTTTATATCATCCAGATGATTTGCTTTTCATCCGCCCAGGTTCAAATTCTTCATAATGGGGGATTTGGGCATTTACTTGGTCCCAATTCGCTTTTGAAGCCATAAAATTATGAGATTCAGGACGTTCATTAATGTCAGAATCGAGAATGCCGAGTCGGATCCGTAGCTTTTCGGGTAAATCCGAATTGGAGCTAAACAGAGGAGATGCACAGTTACGACAAAAATGCCTTAACCTGCCAGGTTTAAATGCGTAAGCATTTACCAGCTCTTGACCAGTAACGATTTTCAATGAGGATGTATCAATAAACCCATTTGTTGCATAAGCCGTACCACTTGATTTACGACATAAGGAACAATGACAATGAATAATATTGTCAATAGACCCATTAATCTCTAATTGTACACCTTTGCATAGACAGCTCGCTTTATACATTTGCATTATCCTTGCGCTATAATTCTGCGCTAGATTACCTATTAAAAGACCAAAAACACAATACAAATGCAGCAATTAAAGTATTTTCAACACTATCCTGACAGCTTACAAGCACAAATTGCTTCTTTGATAAAAGAGCATAAATTACAAAGCTATTTCAAAAATAAATACCCATGCAGCCACCAACTACAAAACCAGCAAGCGCTGTATCAATACTGTACTGATATTAAGCAGCGCTTTTTGAAAAATACCCCAAGATTAAATAATGTCAGCTTCACTAAACATACAGACATGATGAAGGGGACGCTTGGCACACACACTCACAAACAGCATCGTCATGGCCAAAAACTCAAAGTACGTTACGACATAGCTTTAAACAACCAACTAAAATATGCGCCCGAAGCCATATTACGCGCACTCATTGTTCACGAATTAGCGCACTTTAAACATGCCGAACATGATAAAGCATTTTATAAACTGTGCTGTAACATGGAGCCCGATTATCATCAATTAGAGCTAGATTTACGCCTTTTTATCGTCTTAGATGAGTTAGCACTTAACTTTTATAAATGATCTAAAGCAAGCAAACCAGTGCTAACTCAATGTTACCTCACACACGGCACTGCGGGCTAAATCCCTTTTGCTTAGCAGCTCTATACAGGGTGTTTGCCTCAACCATTTTGCTGTTGAGCTTTTCAATACGGTTATCCGGCGATGGGTGTGTAGATAAAAACTCCATAGGCCTGTCTCCGCCTAGCTTTTCCATGTTTTGCCAAAGCTCAACGGCACCAATAGGTTTAAAGCCCGCCTTAGCCATCAGGTCCAGCCCTATCACATCAGCCTCACTTTCATGTGCACGGCCAAAAGGTAAGGTTAAGCCCACTTGAGCACCAACACCAAGCCCTTGCATTATGGCGTTGCGCGACTGCACGTTATTCATTTCCATCACGGTATTGCTCAGTTGCAAGCCAGCCTGGACTAACCCACTTTGTGTCATTCGCTCATTGGCATGCTGCGCAATCACATGCCCTACCTCATGACCCATTACCGCTGCGAGTTGATGCTGATCTTGCGCAACTTTTAACAAACCTGTGTGAACGCCTATTTTGCCACCAGGTAGTGCAAACGCATTGGCACTGTCATCTTTGAACACCACCACTTCCCAACTTTGTTCTGCATATTTGTTAGGTAACTGAGCGATAAGTGCATCGGCTATACATTGCACATATTGGTTCGTCCTAGGATCTGCTTCTACCGCTTGCTCTGCTTTGATTTGCTCAAAGCCTGCTGAACCCAGCTCATTCATTTTTTGCTCAGAGTGCATCATAATTTGGGTTCTTCCTGTTGGAGACGTTTTACAGCCCGCTAAAAACATCGCTGCAATAACACAAGCAACAACTCGTTTCATATTACTTCCTATTCATTTCTTTCATCGCTACTCTACTTATCAAATTGCATATCAATAAGACAATGCCCTCGACCAAAATAGAATAACTCTATTGCTGTTCTATTAATAATAAAGCACATTGGAGTTGAGGTGAAAAAAATCCAATAAAAAAGCCCGCTTGATGCGGGCTTCTTTGGACCAAATAACGGTTTATTCAGCCGCTTTTGATACCATAACCATTGCAGGGCGAAGTAGACGACCATTCAACGTATAGCCTTTTTGCATAACAGCTAATACAGTATTTGGCGCAACATCATTACTTGGCTGCATAGACATTGCTTGGTGGAACTCAGGTGAGAAAGCTTCGCCTTGCGGGTTAACTTCTTCAACGCCAAACTTACCAAGTGCATCAGAGAAGCTCTTCAGCGTCATCTCAATGCCTTCAAGAATAGATTTCGTTGCTTCGTTGTCTTTATCAGCAAATTCAATAGCGCGCTCAAGGTTATCGATTACTGGTAATAGTTCATTTGAGAACTTCTCTAGTGCAAACTTATGTGCTTTTTCAACATCCTGTGCCGCGCGACGACGCATGTTTTCTACTTCTGCTGCAGCGCGAACTACGCCATCTTTTTGGCCTTCAATCGTTTGCTTTGCAGCTTCAAGCTCAGCGTATAAACCAGCAATTTCTTCTTCAGGGCTTATTTCGCCTTGTTCAGACTGTGGCGCTTCTTCCTGTGCTTGCGCTTCAGCAGCTTGTTCTACTACTTCTTCTTGTGCAGTTTCTAGTTCCTGCTCTGGTGCTTTTGTCTGCTCAGACATGAAAGTTACTCTCCGATTCTTTACAACTGCCGTAATTATGGGGATTGATTTTTTAGTTTCAAGAGTCTTTTTGCTCTAACCGACTAAATTCGTCAATTATTGCTTCAATTGGTGCCTCAGCTGGACACACGACACAAAATCGACTTTGATATTCTTGGTCCATAAAATAGGGCACACTTAAAATAACGTACCGCGATAAATTGTCCGCATCAACTTCACTACCAAGTATGACAGATAAGCCATCACGAAAAGCCAGCTTGTCTTCTATCTGATGTAAAAAAGGCACCCCTAAACTAATATCATTACTCTTGCCGAGTCGATTGTAGATATGTCGCTCTCCAACCACGATGCTATTATCAGTACCTAATTGCAAACTGAGTTCACGTGTCCACTGCGTTAGTAAGGCCCGACAACCTGGCATCGCAGTGTTGGCCATCGCGCGCATTCGATGCAGTCCCTCTTTTAGCGTGTGCTGACTAAATACAGTGTTCATCCAAAGTGCAAATTGATAACGCATTTCATCGGAATTGTCGGTAGGCTTGTTAATACAAATATTCTGCGACTGCCCAGCTTTATCAATAAGCAGCACTAGCCAATGCTTGCGGTCAAAATCTAACACCTCAACACGAAACACCTGTTGGCTACTCACTTGAGGTAAGCCGACCACACAACACACTTGATAATGCTGGCTCAATGAGTGCGCTAAGGTAACTAAATGTTCTTGCTCTGGCTGCCAGTAGGTTGCTATGTTATCGAGCTCAAAATATTCCTGTAGCCAGTACTTAATACCAACATCAGATGGCACACGCCCCGCCGATGTATGGGGGGAGAAGAGTAGTCCATGGTTTTCTAAACGCGCCATCGCATTGCGCACCGTTGCCGAGCAAATGGCCATGCCTTTCATTTTTGCAATTTTACTCGACGCGACAGGCAACCCCTCACCATTACAGTAAAGTGTCATAACCGCGGAGAAAACTTGTTTATCACGAGCACTTAATTTCATAATTCTTTATGTTGGGACGAATTTCAAAGTTTCAAGCGCTTCAAATTTAAGATAATCTTGGAGGGAGTTTACACACCAAGGATTTGCGTTAAAAATGAGCACTCCATTTAACACCATCGGCCTTATTGGCAAACCGAATCATGACGGCGCGGCTCAGACCTTACATCGCCTTTATACATTTTTGCAAGCACTGGGCTATGAAGTTTTTGTAGAACGCCGAGCAGGCAAACAGCTGGATATTCTGCAAGATGAACAGTTGCTCGACCTTGTCGAGCTTGGGGAAAAGTGCGACCTTGCCGTTGTGGTAGGTGGTGACGGTAATATGCTTGGCGCTGCACGAGTGTTGGCTCGTTTTGATGTTGCCGTGATCGGCGTGAACCGCGGAAACCTTGGTTTTCTAACCGATTTAAATCCACATGATTTCGAACCCGCACTTGAACAAGTACTCAGTGGTAAGTTTGTTGAAGAGCACCGCTTCTTGTTAGAAGTGGAAGTATATCGCCATGCTCAGCTAAAAAGCGCCAATTTGGCAGTCAATGAAGCTGTACTCCATGCCGATAAAGTTGCGCACATGATCGAGTTTGAAGCCTTTATTGATGAGCAATTTGTTTTCTCACAGCGCTCAGACGGATTAATAGTCACCACACCGACAGGTTCTACTGCATATTCATTATCTGGTGGCGGGCCTATCCTGACACCAGAACTCAATGCAGTTGCCTTGGTCCCCATGTTTCCACATACACTATCAAGCCGACCTTTAGTCGTGGATGCGAATAAACAAATAAAACTTAAGCTCAGCCCTGAGAATACCGCGAGTTTACAGGTCAGTTGTGACAGTCATGTAGTTCTTGCACTACTACCTGGAGATGAAGTGGTGATTAAAAAAGCAACACAAAAACTGAGACTTATTCATCCAACGAGCTATTCCTACTACCATGTTCTTAGAGAAAAACTAAATTGGGGCAGTAGGCTTTACTAAAGTGAATTTGTTAAGCAGAATAGGACAGATTTATTTTCTAATTTAGGGAAAAGTAAGACAACATGACTTACATAGTGTTTGTATCGATAGTGTTGCTCATCACTATCCTCGGCGTATACATGGTCATTGAAAACAATCGACAAAAAGCCCGTGACGCTGAGAAAAAAATTTTTAATGAGCGCGTAAAAGACATTACCTCTTTGTATAAAAGAAAAATAGCGGAGTATGTTGACTGTAAACTGATCAGACCCAAGCATGCACCAAAATTTAACGCTATTGTCGGCAATTTTTTCGTAGTTCAAGCGCATAATGAAGAAAACTTGGCACGCCTAGAAAGGGTCAGTGAGCATTTATTAAGCCAAGTTGGCTCAGAATTAAACAAATGCCGCAGCAATGACACGGTAGATTTACTCACTGAACAACTATTTTTGTTTGCTGCTGAGTTGCCTTCAGCTGGAATTGCTTACAATAAAAATTTTTACACAGAGATTCTGCCAGCGCTGATATCTCGAATACAGACACCAGATTCATACGAAGCGATACAACCTGAGCCAGAGCCTGAAGTAAACACTGAGTCTGAAGATGTTTCTAGCGATGGCAATGAGCAAGTGCCCCCTTCATCAAGGCAAGCAGCTGACGTCATCAATTAAAAGTTGATTTTTTAATAAATGCTGTATAAATTAACAGTAAAATACTGTTTGGATATACAGCATGCTTACTAGTTTGCAAATTAAAAACTTTGCCATAGTCAGTGAACTTAACATCGATTGGCGTTCCGGCATGACAGCCATTACTGGCGAAACCGGTGCAGGTAAGTCGATAGCAATAGATGCCCTATCCCTTTGTCTTGGCGAACGCGCTGATGCAAATGCGATCCGCCCTGAAAGTAGTAAAGCAGAAATTTCTGCGCAATTTGATATTCGTAAGCTGCCACAAGCACAAAAATTTCTTTCTGAGTTACTGCTCGATGATGAGGAGCAAAACTGTATTTTACGTCGCGTGATCACACGAAATGGTCGCAGTAAAAGTTTTATCAATGGCTCCTCTGTAACTGCAGCTCAGCTTAAAGAGCTGGGCCAAATGTTGATAGCCATTCACGGACAGCATGCTCACCAATTGCTGCTAAAGCCCGAGCATCAGCTTGGTTTACTTGATGCGTATGCAGGTCACCATAACCTGCTAAGCGCGGTCAAAACCCAATATAACCACTATCACAAACTGCAAAAAGAACACACCAGTTTGTTAAAACAGCAGCATGCACAAGCAGCAAAAAAGCAACTGCTTGAATATCAAGTTGAAGAACTCGATGAATTTGCGCTTCAAGAGGGTGAGTTTGAGCAAATTGAGGCTGAACATAACAGACTCAGCCACGCCCAAACTTTAGTGGAGAGTTCGCAACGTGAGCTAATGAGTCTGTATGAACAAGATGACCAAACAGTACTTGGCCAACTTCAACACAGTGTACAAACTTTTAGTGAACTGAGTACGTTAGATAAATCTTTAGAAGGCATATCTCAAATGCTCAGCGAAGCGGCTGTACAACTAGAAGAAGCCTGCCGAGAGATCCGTAGCTATGGTGAAAGCGTTGAGCAAGATCCTATCCGTTTACAAGAAATCGAAGAGCGGATCACGCAAGCGATGGCGCTTTCAAGAAAACACCAAATTCAACCAGATCAGCTCGCGGCTCACCATTTTGCTTTAAAGCAAGAGCTAGATAACATCTGTTCAGATAACGCGCGTATCGACGACTTAGAGCATGAAATTGCAGAAGCATTACACGCTTATCACATTTCTGCTAGCCAGCTAAGTGAAAGCCGTGCCGTTGCTGCGAGCACACTCAACACGCTGATCACAGACAGTATGCACGAACTTTCTATGGAAAATGGCCGTTTTGCCATTGAGCTTAGCAAAGAGACAGATCGACGCCCCAATGAACTCGGTATGGATAATATTGAATTTTTGGTATCTACTAACCCGGGTCAGCCGATGCAGGCACTCGCTAAAGTTGCTTCAGGTGGTGAATTGTCAAGAATAAGTCTAGCAATTCAAGTAATTATCGCAAATAAAGTCACTACACCTACTTTGATTTTCGATGAAGTAGATGTGGGTATCTCTGGCCCTACTGCGTCTCAGGTAGGAAAGCAATTACGTTTATTAGGTAAATCAACACAAGTTATTTGTGTAACGCACTTGCCGCAAGTTGCCTGTAGTGGTCATCAACAGTTTTTTGTGCAAAAAGCAGTTGAAAATGCGCAAACTTACACCTCTATGGTACCGCTAGACGAGCAAAAACGAGTAGATGAAATAGCCCGCTTACTCGGTGGTGACAGCGTAAGTAATACCACGCGAGCCAGTGCCAAAGAGCTACTCAGTGTACAGGGCTGTTAAGCCACTGTAGACAAGCAAAGAGGTATCCAGATTGATACCTCTCATGAAATAATTAGGGAGCGCTTGAGGTCATTTTTTTAAGGGTGCGATCTTTTTTCACAAAATGGTGGAACAATGCAGCACCGGCATGCCCGACAATCAATATCCACATAAGCCATGCACCTAATATTTCTTTATGAATAAAATCAATCGGCTTTTCAAACTCTTTGAAAGTCAGTCCCCAACTTTCAACTACAAGGTATTGAAACAGCGCTGTATCGGAAAACTTTGGTATATCGAATAAAAAGAAAAACTCAGTATGCACCCCCGTTCCAATATACCCCGTGATCGGCGCGATAATCATGACCGCATAGAGGGCGTAATGGCCTAAATGCGCAGCTAAATGCTCCAAGTTAGTACCCGGTTCAGGCTTTGGTGATTTATTCATTGCTCGCCACACCAATCTCAATACCACAATAGCCATTATCGATACACCAAACGATAAATGTAATTGCAATGCCGTCCAGTTTTCAGGTGTTTTGGTCTCTGTAAACCACTGGCGATAATATACGCTCACGTATGCTGCTAAAAATAACATAGCCATGAGCCAATGGATCCATTTGGCAATACTGCCATAGTCTGTATCGCTATTTTTAAACGCCATAGGTACCTCAATCATTTTGCTACTTAAGTTTAATCTTAAAGCCTATGATAATGCTAAAAACCTCCCTTGTATTGCGGTTAATTATGGACAAAGTATCCAAAAAAATAGAACGTAAGGGCAGTGCTCAGCTGTTAGCAGCTCTAAAACAAAAAAGCCCCATCATTAAAATGACGAGGCTTTAAGCAAAGTACTAAGTTATCTTAAGTTTTTGGTCATACTTCAAGGTAATCTAAAATACCTTCAGCGGCGTTTCTGCCTTCAAAAATTGCCGTTACAACCAGATCAGAGCCTCTTACTGCATCACCACCAGCGAAAATCTTGGGGTTACTCGTTTGATGTGTAAAGGCCCCCTGCTCTGGCGCTACAATCCCGCCCCAGTGATTAATTTCGACATCATACTGAGCGAGCCAATCTAGGTTGTGTGGTTTGAAACCAAACGCAAGGATGACAGCATCTGCATCTATGATATGCTCTGAACCTACAACTTCCTGCGCTCGTCGACGGCCATTACTGTCAGCCTCACCAAGCTCTGTTTTGACCATCTGCACACCTGTCACATTGCCCTGCTCATTTAATACTATGCCCTTAGGCTGCACGTTGAATTGAAAATTAACCCCTTCCTCTTTTGCGTTTTTAACTTCACGCTTAGAGCCCGGCATATTTTCTTCATCACGACGATAGGCACATACCACTGATTTGGCTTTTTGACGCACAGAAGTTCTCACGCAGTCCATAGCAGTATCACCACCACCCAAAACCACTACACGCTTGTCCGCCATACTAATATAGGCTTGCTGAGACTCATCATAACCCATCACACGATTTGTATTACCAATTAAAAATGGCAAGGCATCATATACCTGTTTAGCATCCTCATTCTCCAGGCCTCCGCGCATATATTGATAAGTACCTACACCGACAAATACAGCGTCATACTGGGCAATTAACTCGTCCATTGTCACATCTTTGCCAACTTCCGTATTTAACTTAAACTCCACACCCATTTCAGTGAAGATCTCACGACGCTTTTCCATTACCGTTTTTTCCAGCTTAAAAGATGGAATACCAAATGTAAGCAAACCGCCAATCTCTGGATTTCTATCGTAGACAACCGCTTTAACGCCATTTCTAACTAAAATATCAGCACAACCAAGCCCTGCTGGTCCCGCACCAATAATGGCAACCTTTTTGTCTGTCCAAGTAACATACGAAAGATCAGGTTTCCAACCTTGGGCAAAAGCGGTATCGGTAATGTACTTTTCTATATTACCAATGGTCACGGCACCAAACTCTTCATTCAAAGTACAAGACCCTTCACAAAGTCTATCTTGTGGGCATACTCGTCCGCATACCTCGGGTAAACTATTTGTACGATGAGATAGCTCTGCGGCTTCAAAAATCCGTCCGGTGCGGATCAGCTTCAACCACTGAGGAATATAGTTGTGAACTGGACACTTCCATTCACAATATGGATTTCCGCAATCTAAGCAGCGGTCAGCTTGTGAATCCACTTGCTGCCCTGAAAAGGGCTCATAAATCTCAACAAAAGAGCTCTTGCGTGTTGATATCGGTTTTTTTCTTGGGTCAACGCGCTGAACATCGATAAATTGGTAAACGTTTTCGCTCATAACTCCTCCTTTACTGCGCCTGTACTCTAAGTTCCGCACTACTGCGCGCTCGATGTCCAAGTAAGCTCTTTACATCACTTGACTTAGGTTTCACTAACTTAAACATAGGTACATATAATTCAAAGTTAGCAAGTACTTGCTCAGCTCTATCAGAGCCAGTGCATTCCAAATGCTCAGCAATCATGCCTCTTAAATGCTCTTGATGAGAAGGCAAGTTATCTAACGTTAACACCTCTACTAGTTCTGGATTAAAGCGTTTATCCATATCATTTTCTTCGTCCAAAACGTAGGCGAAGCCCCCTGTCATACCGGCACCAAAGTTCACGCCAATTTGACCAAGTACACACACTACGCCACCTGTCATATACTCGCAGCCGTTATCGCCTAAACCCTCAACGACAGCGTGTACACCAGAGTTACGTACACCGAAGCGCTCACCGACTTTTCCAGCAGCGAATAATTTTCCGCCTGTTGCACCGTATAAACAGGTATTTCCAGCAATCGTTGCTTGATGAGACTTGAAGCTAGAGCCAAGTGGTGGCCTGATCACTAACTTTCCACCTGCCATGCCTTTACCAACATAATCATTTGCATCACCAACAAGGGTTAACTCCAAACCACCAGCATTCCACACACCGAATGATTGACCAGCAGTACCGTGTAGCTCAATTGCCACTGGATCTGCTGCCATTCCCTGATTTCCATACAAGTTAGCAATATAGCCTGACAGCATCGCGCCTACTGATCGATCTGTATTCTTAATCCGGCTAACCAGCGATGTACCACTCTTGTCATCGATGGCTTGCTGTGCCTTATTGAGCAAAGATTCATTCAACTCACCTCGATAGTGCGAGGTATTTTCTGCACTACAGTACAAGGTTTGCTTACTTGGGTTATTCGGCTTGGCCAAAATTGGCGATAAATCCAGCTTTTGCTGCTTACTCGTCTTGCCTTCAAGTGCTTCCAGTAAATCAGTGCGACCAATTAAGTCCGTCAGTTTAGTCACACCTAAGGTAGCCATTAATTCTCGCGCTTCCTGTGCAATAAACTTGAAGTAATTCATCGCCATCTCTGGTAAGCCATGATAATGACGCTGACGCAACGTATCATCTTGTGTTGCGACACCTGTGGCACAATTATTTAAGTGACAGATACGTAAGTACTTACAACCAAGTGCGACCATAGGGCCAGTTCCAAAACCAAAACTCTCTGCACCTAAAATAGCCGCTTTGATGATGTCTAAGCCCGTTTTTAACCCCCCGTCAGTTTGCAAACGGATCCTGTGACGTAGACCGTTTTCAACCAGTGCTTGCTGCGTTTCTGCAAGGCCCAGCTCCCACGGACAACCCGCATATTTAACTGATGTTAGGGGGCTAGCACCCGTACCACCGTCATAGCCTGCGATGGTGATCAGATCAGCATACGCTTTAGCTACACCTGTTGCGATAGTGCCGACACCAGGTTCTGATACTAACTTCACCGAGATCATCGCCTTAGGATTGACCTGCTTCAAATCAAAAATAAGCTGTGCTAAATCTTCGATGGAATAAATATCATGATGAGGAGGAGGTGAAATCAAAGTAACACCCGGTACTGAGTACCTGAGTTTTGCTATATATGGCGTGACTTTTTCACCCGGTAATTGGCCACCCTCACCTGGTTTTGCACCCTGCGCGACTTTTATCTGGATCACATCAGCACTTTGCAAATAGTGGGGGGTAACGCCAAATCGACCTGAGGCAACTTGTTTGATGCGAGAGTTTTTCTCATTACCAAATCGCAGCTTATCCTCGCCACCTTCCCCTGAGTTTGAAAAACCACCTAAACGGTTCATCGCTATTGCCAGCGCTTCATGCGCTTCTGGAGAAAGTGCGCCAATACTCATCGCTGCAGAGTCAAACCGCTTATACAAAGCCTCTGCGGGCTCCACATCTTCAATTGAAACCGCGTTATGTGCTGGTTTTAATTTCAATAAATCTCTTAAATTAGTGACTGGACGATTATTAACAATATCTGCGTACTTTAAATAGTCTTCGTATTTACCCGACTTAACAGCTACTTGTAATGATTGCACGACGTCAGGATTGTAAGCATGATATTCGCCACCGTGGACGAATTTAAGTAATCCACCGTGACTTAATAGCTTACGTTTACTAAACGCCAATTGGTTTAATAGCTTGCTCTCAGCTTCAAAATCACTAAAGTCTGCGCCTTTTATACGGCTCACCACGCCTTTAAAGCAAAGATCGACAACATCATCAGCAAGACCCACTGCTTCAAACAACATAGAGCAACGATATGACGCAATGGTGCTAATGCCCATTTTCGACATGATCTTATACAGGCCTTTGTTTATGGCGTTGCGATAAGCAAGTGTCACATCTCGATATGATTTTTTAATCACACCTTTGTCACATAGAGAAACGAGCGTTTCGTAGGCCAAGTAAGGGTAAATTGCTGTCGCACCAAAACCGAGTAGTACAGCAAATTGATGCGGATCTCGCGCACTGCCCGTCTCCACAATAATATTAGAGTCACAGCGTAGGTTTTCATTCACTAAACGCTGTTGAATGGCACCTACCGCCATGGCCGCCGGTATTGGCAACTGGCCTCTAGTAATATCTCTGTCGCTCACCACAATCATCACACAGCCACTGACGGCTTTTTGCTGAGCCTCATCACACACTCGCACAATGGCATTTTGCAAGCCTTCGTCTGGTGCATAATTAAGATTTACTTTGCCAACTTGATAGTGAGCGTCATCTGCTTCAGTGAGTTGCTTGATATCTGAATACGTCAAGATGGGTGAATCAAACTGCAATCGCTTCGCGTGACCTGTGGTCTCATTAAATACGTTTTGCTCACGACCTATGCATGTTGCCAATGACATCACGTGATTTTCACGTAATGGATCTATTGGCGGGTTAGTTACTTGCGCGAATTTTTGTCTAAAATAGTCATAAATTGAGCGAGTCCCTTGCGAGAGCACAGCAAATGGCGTGTCATCTCCCATTGAACCAGTAGCCTCTTGGCCATTCGCGCCCATGACGCTTATCACCTGCTCAACTTCTTCATTACTATAACCAAATTGCTTTTGATAGGTCAGTAATGTTTCCTCAGAAAAGTCTCTTTGCCCTGCATCTTTCTCATCGAGCTCCTCAAATGGTGTTAAGCGCTGTACATTTTGTTCAAGCCAAGCTCTATATGGATGTCTTGCTTTAAGATCTTGATCAATTTCTGAAGATTGCCAAATTTTACCATGAAGCGTATCAACAACCAGCAGTTCACCAGGCCCTACTCGACCTTTTTCAACCACCTCATCAGCTTCATAGTCCCAGATCCCAATCTCTGAAGCGACTGTGATAAAACCATCTTGTGTAACCACATAGCGCGCAGGACGTAAACCATTTCTGTCAAGATTACATGCAGCGAAGCGGCCATCTGACATCACGATACCCGCAGGTCCATCCCAAGGCTCCATGTGCATTGAATTAAAATCATAAAATGCACGAAGGTCATCATCCATGGCGCGGTTTTTTTGCCAAGCAGGCGGCACTAACATACGCATAGCCCGAAAAATATCCATTCCACCCGCTAAAAATAGCTCTAAAATATTATCTAAGCTGGATGAATCAGAACCGGCTTCATTGACAAAGGGCGCAGCCAGTTGCAGATCTGGTAAAAGAGGCGATGAGAATTTATACGCGCGAGCACGTGCCCACTGCCGGTTCCCCATGATGGTGTTAATCTCACCATTGTGTGCCAAATAACGAAATGGTTGTGCTAGTGGCCACTTAGGCTGAGTATTTGTTGAAAATCGTTGGTGAAAAACACAAATGGCGCTGGTCATGCGTAGATCTGCCAAATCTAAATAGAAGTTTGGTAAATCCGCGGGCATCATCAGCCCTTTATACACAGTGACAAGGCCAGAAAGACTAGCAATGTAAAACTGTTCATCCGATGTGATGCGCTTTTCAATTCGCCTTCTTGCGACATACAAACGGCGTTCTAAGTCCTTTGGTCGCCAGCCTTCAGGCGCACTGACAAACACTTGTTCAAATTGTGGTAATTGTGACTTAGCAATGGGTCCCAACATATTAGGTTGAGTAGGCACCACTCGCCAGCCAACTATACTTAGCGTTTCTTTTTCTAATTCTTCATTAATAATACGTTTAGCAGACTGCGCCAATGCATCATCAGCGTTTAGGAAAACCATACCAACTGCATAGTTTTTGCCTAATCGCCATTCATTTTCCGCTGCTATAGCACGAAAAAAACTATCTGGCTTTTGCAACAGTAAACCGCAGCCATCACCTGTTTTACCATCTGCAGCTATCCCACCTCGATGCTGCATACGATCAAGACCCGTGATCGCTGTACGTATTAATTTATGGCTTGCTTGGCCTTGTGTATGTGCAATCAGACCAAACCCGCAGTTATCTTTTTCTAATGCCGAGTCGTATAACATAGACCCCTCCCCTTGCTACACCTGCCAGCTTGAATGACTTCGACGATTTACTGGCAGATATTCAAAATTAGCGCCGAAATCAAAGTGAGTCAACAAGATATCGAATAAATATTCACTATATTGAATATTTTTCAACGAATCTATAACGTAACCAAAATTTAATATAATGCACTAAACAGGCTTTTTTAGTTCCTTAAAAAGAATTGACACCGGTATCAAATGTTAAACTTTTGATTTAAAGAAAGGAGAAAAGGGCAGTTTACGTAAACGTAAAGAAATACACCAATGAATAAATATTCACTAAAGCAATATTTGACATTTCTTCAACGTATAGGGAGGTAAACACGGGTTGAATGAGTTTAGAGATTGGAAAGTAAATACTACGGACACAAAAAAGCCCGAAATAAATTCGGGCTTTTCAGTATATAGCGGCTGATTACTCTGCGGCTTCTTCTTTATACTTAGCAGCTGTCTCAGTGATCAGTGGTTGAAGTTCGCCTTTTTGGAACATTTCAATGATGATGTCACAGCCACCGATTAACTCGCCTTCTACCCAAAGCTGTGGGAATGTTGGCCAGTTTGCGTAATGTGGTAACTCTGCACGGATATCTGGGTTTAAAAGGATATCTACATACGCAAATTGCTCTCCACATGCCATCAACGCCTGTGAAGCTTGAGAAGAAAAACCACAGTTAGGTAACTTAGGAGATCCCTTCATATATAGAAGAATTGGGTTTTCTGCAATTTGCTGTTTGATCTTATCAATGGTTTCCATATATACCTCAAATGACGATATTAGCTGTTCGCATGCAACATTTTGCTCAAAATTAACGCATACGAAAAATTCACACTACAAGTCTTGGCCTCGGGCATTGCTGTTTACCAAAACTTGAGTAAAATACTCAGGAATTATAGTATCACTATATAGCACTAAAACGTACTTAAAAGTGCCCTAGCAATGGCATCTTTTTTAACTGTTTAGAGTATCCAACATAAAAATGGAGATTAAAATGGCTTTTGAACTACCGTCACTTCCTTATGCTATCGATGCATTAGAGCCACATATTTCTAAAGAAACTTTAGAATTCCACCATGGCAAACACCACAACACATACGTTGTTAAACTGAATGGCCTAGTAGAAGGTACTGACTTTGCAAACAAAACTCTAGAAGAAGTTATTGTTAGCTCTGAAGGCGGCGTTTTTAATAATGCAGCACAAATCTGGAACCACACTTTCTACTGGCACAGCCTTGCACCAAATGGTGGTGGTGAAGCTAAAGGTAAAGTAGCAGAACTGATTGACGCAAAATGGGGCTCATTTGCGGCATTCCAAGACGCTTTCAACGACAAAGCAGTAAATAACTTCGGCTCAAGCTGGACTTGGTTAGTTCAACTAGCTGACGGTTCTTTGGACATCATTAATACATCAAATGCCGAAACTCCGTTGACACAAGATGGTGTAACACCACTTATTACTGTTGACCTTTGGGAGCATGCTTACTATATCGATTACCGCAATGTTCGCCCTGAGTACTTGAAAGGTTTCTGGTCGCTTGTAAACTGGGATTTTGCTAACCAAAATCTAGCTTAATTACAACAGTATAACTGTACCAATTTAAGCAATAAACAAGGCGCGTAAGCGCCTTTTTTGCCCCTCATCAAAAACCTCTATCACATTAAATTCTCATATTTTTTAAGCAAATATCCAAGAACCTGACTAAGCTTTAAGTACGCCTAGCATTTTAGCCCACGCATTTTATTTAACAGGTTATTGGAGTTTGATATGACAATATTTGAGCATTACCAATCCCGATACGAAGCAGCAAAAGAAGAAGAATTCACAATTGCTGAATTTCTTGAAATCTGTAAAGAGGATAAGGCTGCTTACGCCAGTGCGCCTGAACGGTTGCTCATGGCGATCGGTGAGCCAGAAATGATCGACACATCAACAGATGCAAGACTTAGTCGACTATTTTCAAACCGTGTAATAGCACGTTATCCTGCTTTTAACGAATTTTATGGCATGGAGGATGCCATTGAACAAATCGTTTCATACCTAAAACACGCCGCTCAAGGTTTAGAAGAGTGCAAACAAGTGTTGTATTTGCTCGGCCCCGTAGGCGGTGGTAAATCATCTATCGCTGAAAAGCTAAAGTATCTAATGCAACAGGTGCCTGTTTACGCAATTAAAGACTCACCTGTTAACGATCACCCCTTGAGTTTGTTCAACCCTCAAGAGGATGGTGAGTTACTAGAAAAAGAATACGGCATTTCGAAACGTTATCTTAAAACGGTTATGTCTCCCTGGGCTACCAAGCGGTTACACGAATACAACGGAGACATCAGTAAGTTCAAAGTTGTCAAACGCTACCCTTCAATTCTTGACCAAGTTGCGATTGCCAAAACAGAGCCAGGTGATGAAAATAATCAGGATATTTCTGCACTGGTAGGTAAAGTGGACATCCGTAAACTTGAACATTTTGCCCAAAATGATCCAGATGCTTATGCCTATTCTGGGGCGCTATGTTTAGCAAACCAAGGCCTAATGGAATTTGTTGAGATGTTCAAAGCACCTA
Organism: Pseudoalteromonas sp. MMG033; assembly: GCF_057197785.1. NCBI lineage: Bacteria > Pseudomonadati > Pseudomonadota > Gammaproteobacteria > Alteromonadales > Pseudoalteromonadaceae > Pseudoalteromonas > Pseudoalteromonas sp. MMG033. Next base: position 2,824,731 of record NZ_CM170070.1, on the reverse strand, counting down.
TTAAAGTGCTGCACCCACTATTAACTGCAACACAAGAAGGTAACTACAACGGTACTGAGGGCATATCCGCATTACCATTTAATGGCATCATTCTCGCGCACTCTAACGAATCTGAGTGGCAGACCTTTAAAAACAACAAAAACAATGAAGCATTTTTGGACAGGGTATTTATCGTAAAAGTACCTTATTGCCTGAGAGTGTCTGAAGAAGTTAAGATTTATAAAAAGCTGCTTGAAAACAGTGAACTTAAAGAGGCTCAGTGCGCCCCAGGCACGTTAGAAACACTGGCTAAGTTTTCATCTTTATCACGCATTAAAGAGCCAGAAAACTCTAGTATTTACTCCAAAATGCGCGTGTACGATGGTGAGAGCTTAAAAGATACCGATCCGAAAGCCAAGTCTTATCAAGAATATCGTGACTATGCAGGTGTTGATGAAGGTATGAATGGCCTCTCTACACGCTTTGCATTTAAGATTTTATCTCGCGTGTTTAACTTTGATCATGCCGAAGTCGCTGCCAACCCAGTGCATTTATTCTATGTACTAGAGCAGCAGATTGAACGAGAACAATTTAGCGCAGAAGTACAAGAGCGATATTTGAGCCACCTGAAAGGCTACTTAATTCCACAATACGTTGAGTTTATTGGGAAAGAATTGCAAACCGCATACCTTGAGTCTTATTCAGAATATGGCCAAAATATTTTTGACCGCTATGTCACATATGCAGACTTTTGGATCCAAGACCAAGAATATCGTGACCCTGATACTGGTCAACTTTTCGATAGAGCAGCTCTTAACGCAGAACTTGAGAAAATTGAAAAACCAGCAGGCATTTCAAACCCGAAAGACTTCCGAAATGAAATCGTCAATTTTGTCCTAAGAGCACGAGCACACCATAATGGCGATAACCCTGTGTGGACGAGCTACGAAAAACTTAGAACAGTCATTGAGAAGAAAATGTTCTCAAACACCGAAGACTTGCTGCCTGTTATTTCCTTCAACGCCAAAACATCGGCAGAAGATCAGAAAAAGCATGAGGACTTTGTTAACCGGATGATGGAGAAAGGATACACCCAGAAGCAAGTACGTTTGCTTTCTGAATGGTATTTAAGAGTTCGGAAGTCACAGTAATCTAACGATTGGAGGGTGGTCAATGGCACATTTCATCGATCGAAGATTGAACGGTAAAAATAAAAGTACGCCAAATAGGCAACGCTTCATTAGACGCTATAAAAAGCAAATTAAAGAAGCAGTGTCAGATGCTATTAATAAACGCAGTGTGACGGATATTAGTAGCGGCGAGAGTATATCGATACCGCAACGTGATATTAGTGAACCTGTGTTCCATCAAGGTAAAGGTGGAAACCGTGAGCATATACACCCTGGTAACGATCAGTTTAGTACTGGCGACAAAATACAGCGCCCTCCCTCTGGCCAAGGAGGAGGTGCTGGAGAGGGCAATGCCAGTGATCAAGGTGAAGGCCAAGATGATTTTGTCTTTTCAATTTCTAAAGATGAATATCTTGATCTGTTGTTTGAAGATTTGGAGTTACCCAACTTACAAAAGAGTCAACTTGATAAACTGGTACAAATGAAAACGCACCGAGCTGGGTTTTGCAACGATGGCATGCCCAGTAATCTGGATATTGTTCGCTCGTTAAAAGGCTCTATCGCAAGACGAATAGCGATGACAGCCAGTAAGCGTAACAAGCTAAAGAAGCTCGAAAAAGAGCTTGAAGCATTATTGGCTGAGCCGGTGCCACCACAGCACAAAATAGAGACGCTTGAAGCAGAGATAGAGACCTTGAGAAGGCGCATTGCTGCTGTGCCTTTCATTGATAATTACGATCTCAGATTTAGAAACTATGAAAAACGTCCACATCCTACCAGCAAAGCTGTTATGTTTTGTTTGATGGATGTATCAGGCTCAATGGACCAAGCAACTAAAGACATGGCAAAGCGTTTTTATATTTTGCTTTATCAGTTCTTGACTCGAACCTATAAAGACATTGAGGTTGTGTATATTCGTCACCATACACAAGCAAAAGAAGTGGACGAGCAAGAGTTCTTTTACTCTCAGGAAACAGGCGGCACCATAGTATCCAGCGCATTAAAATTAATGGATGAAATCGTCGCTGAGAGGTATTCCCAAGGTGATTGGAACATTTATGCAGCACAAGCATCTGATGGGGACAATTGGGCAGATGACTCTCCTCACTGTACTGATATTCTTGCAAATAAGCTCCTTAAAGTAGTGCGTTATTACGCCTACATCGAGATAACAACAAGAGCACATCAGAGCCTTTGGAGAGAGTATCAAGGGTTATCTGCAGCCTACAACAATTTTGCTATGCAGCACATACGCTCCGTGGAAGATATCTACCCTATCTTTAGAGAGCTCTTTAAAAAGAACCGCCAAAAACAGCAAGGTGCAGCATAAACAGGAGGGGAAGCGCTAATGACCTATAACCCTTTGAATGATGGTCCAGATTGGACTTTTGAAAGGTTAGAAGTGTATCAAGCCGAGATTGCTCGTGTTGCCGAGCATTATCGACTTGATACCTACCCTAATCAAATCGAGGTAATCACCGCTGAGCAAATGATGGATGCTTACTCCAGTGTAGGAATGCCAATCGGTTACGCACATTGGTCTTATGGCAAAAAGTTCATTCAAACTGAGCAAAATTACAAGCGTGGTCAAATGGGGCTTGCGTATGAAATTGTCATTAATTCTGATCCCTGTATTGCATACTTGATGGAAGAAAACACCATGCCAATGCAGGCATTGGTGATGGCGCATGCTTGCTATGGCCACAACTCTTTTTTCAAAGGCAACTATCTATTTAAAACTTGGACTGATGCCTCTTCAATAATTGACTATTTAGTATTTGCCAAAAACTACGTCGCAGAGTGTGAGCAAAAGTATGGCATTGAGGAAGTCGAAAATTTACTAGATTCATGTCACGCATTAATGAATTATGGTGTTGATAGGTACAAACGCCCACAGCAGATTTCTTTGTTTGAAGAGCAAAAGCGGCAAAAAGAGCGTGAAGATTATCTGCAATCCCAGGTTAATGAGCTATGGAAAACAATTCCAAAAAGCAAGCAAGAGGATACCGAAGATTTACCTCAGTTCCCCTCTGAGCCTCAAGAAAATATACTGTACTTCATAGAGAAAAATGCACCTTTACTTGAATCTTGGCAGCGAGAGATCATTAGGATCGTAAGAAAGATCTCACAATACTTTTACCCACAAAGACAAACGCAAGTCATGAATGAAGGCTGGGCTACTTTTTGGCATTACACCATTCTTAACCATTTATATGACGAGGGTAAGTTAAGTGATGCGTTTATGCTGGAGTTTTTGCAAAGCCACACCAATGTCGTCTATCAACCGCCCTACAATAGTAAGTTTTATTCGGGTATAAACCCTTATGCACTTGGCTTCAATATGATGGTTGATATCAGACGCATTTGCGAAAATCCAACTGCAGAAGACAAAGAGTGGTTTCCTGAATTCGCAGGTAAAGACTGGCTAGATACACTTCATTTCGCGATGGAAAACTTTAAAGACGAAAGTTTCGTTAGCCAGTTTTTATCGCCGAAAATCATTCGTGACTTCAAGTTATTTACGATATTGGACAAAGAGTCATCTCCTCACTTAGAGGTGAAGGCAATCCATGATGAGGCTGGTTATCAGAAAGTAAGGAATAGTCTATCTGCGCATTATAACCTCAGTAATAACGAGCCGAATATTCAAGTGTACAAAGTAGATGTTCGCGGCGATAGATCTTTAACTTTAAGATATGTCCCTCAAGATAAAATCCCGCTAGCAGAATCGAAAATAGAAGTGCTCAAGCATCTATATAGACTCTGGGGCTTTGAGGTTAGGCTCGAACAAGTAGAGGATGATGGCAGTATTAATACGCTTGGCCAATGCCCACCAGCAAGCACTGACAGCGATTAAATCAAAACGGGCTTACGATACAGATTATTCAATACAACTGTATTGTAAGTCCACTTACAACAAGCTTATAAAGTACTTCTCTAAAAATTACCCATATGATGCCATTCATATAGTCGTGTACAGCCCCCCCAAAAAGCAGCGCTAAACTTAAAACTTTTAAAGATGTTAGATGAGGGTCGCCTGAGAGGATAGCTTGCTTGTAAGCAAAAAATAAAGTAAGGACAGAGTGAGTATCATACCTATGAATATAGGAAGTTTATCGACCGTCGTAGCTCTTTGGAATAAAAACTACGACGCAAGCTCGTTAAATATTAACTGAGTTATTACGCTTAAAATATTTAACTACTGTGACATGCTAGGGTCATACACTGTGACTTTATTTCTACCAGTCTCCTTTGACTGATACAATGCAGTATCCGTTGCTTCAATCCATTGCTCATGCTTTTCAAATGCCTCATCATAGCAAGCAATACCCAAGCTCACAGTCAACTTAATTTCTTTACTATCATAATAAATGACAGAGTTTTCTATCATGCTACGAAGTCGCTCTGCAAAAATCAATGCGCCATCAGCATCAGTATCTACAAGTGTCACCGCAAATTCCTCGCCGCCATACCTACCAGCAACATCGGTTTCACGTAATGTCTTTTTCAACAAGTCGGAAATATGGCGTATCGCCTCATCACCGCCACTGTGACCGTATGCATCGTTAATTTTTTTAAAAAAGTCGATATCAAACATAAGCAGACAGCTTGTGCCGTGATTACGCTTTAAACGCTTGAATTCAGTTCTTGAGCATTCTTCCCAATATCCTCGATTGGATAACTTCGTCAGAGCATCTGTACGGCTCATCTCTTCTAATGTCTTATTTGCTTTTTCTAACTCAAGCTTATTCATCGCTTCGTCAGTAACATCGTACAGAATCACGCAAATATGCCCCACTTCCCCTGTCAAAGTAGTAAGAGGGATAAATGTCGCATTTTGATACATATACTCGGCTTTGCCTGTTATTGGCCGATAATTTTTAAACTTGAAGATATAAGGTTGCTGCTCCCAAATAGTAAATGAGCGGTTTTTCAGCACAAATACAGGCTCGGCTTTTCCACGAAACCAAGACTCATCAATACTGGGAAATAAATCAAAGACGTCTTTGTCTTTCACCGCACTGGGTAATAGACCAGAGTGGTTTTCCATAAAGCCGTTCCAAACACACACTCGATAGTCTCTGTCTAAAACAACTAACCCAACATCTACCGTGTTAAACATATCCATTAACCAATGGATTTCATTCATATCAAAATCAGATGCAGGCATAATTCTAATCTTCTAATAAGTATGCGACTTTGTATCTCAACGTCTTCAGAGAGTCTTCTGTGAACAACAACATCAAATCGCAGTTAATATTATGGTGTTCAATTCCGTAGCTAATTTCTATTGCCAATGTCCTCTGCCACCTTGATTTGTTGGCTTTTACCAACTCAGATACTTCACAATGTTGACCAAGAACGACTGGGTGCCCTTGGCTAAAAGGCATGTCTAATTGCTTAGATAATCCCGTAAGAATGGCACCGATCAAGATATTACTAATATCCATGAGTAATTCCAGCTCAACTTTCTGGTTTAACTCCCCGTTATATTTCATCAAAGATGCAATTTCTTTGAAACTAGAGTCATTTAACAGCAGCAGTGCCTCTCCTGAAACTCCTCCGCCAATAAACCCTTGGCAAACGCCGGATGTAGAAGCATTGGCATCTATGGCTTGCAATGCCATGTGCAGTTCATTGACCTCAAGAACGTTTACATTAGGTATTGGCAGTTCAACAAACACATTAAGTAATCTTGCAAGTAAATCACCAGCCTGCCCCATCGCGACATTCGCTATTTCTTGGTAAATGTCACGCAACTCAGGCTCAACTTGCTCGCCTAGTTTATGCACTAAACTTTCTCGGATCGCCTTATCTTTAATGCCATGCTGTGTGATTATTTCTTCCAACTTTTTAGCATCGCAAGGCTTTCTAATAAAGTCTATGGCACCGAGTTCCATGACTCGCTGATGAGCGTTAGGTTGAATATCTCCGGATACCACAACAGTAAGTACATTTAAGTCTTGCTCTTGAATTGCTTGCAGTACTTCATAACCATCCATATGTGGCATATTGAGGTCTAAAAATAGTATTTCAGGTGAGATCTGTTTAATTTTTTCAATACAATCCAATCCATGTTCTGCAAATTCTACTTTGATGTCCCAATCGTCAGGTAAAGAACGCGCGAGCTGCCTTCTTGCAAGTTTGGAATCATCACAGATTAGGACGGGTGTAGACATAAAAGCTCTCTATATATTGGGTGCACTACCCAAAATTCTAATTATAGTTATCAAACAGCAGTGTTCAGACTAAATATGTTAATCAATGCATGATTAATTTACAATCCAAATTACTACCAAAGCTTGGTTATATAAAATCAGTATAATACACTGTCGTGAATTGCGAAAAATTTAAAAAGGAATACGTTATGCGTAAAGTCCCCTTTATTACTACAACCATATTCGCACTGAGCTGCTTTTCTGCCAGTGCATCCCTTAATGAGAACCAACTTGATAAGGGCAAAGTCACTGCTGGCGGCAAACCTGTAACCCTGCTTGGTTCTGGTGTAGAAATTGGTGATCAAGCGCCTAATTTTAAAGTCGTCAATGCTGACTTTACGCCAGTTGCGCTTTCTCAATTTGAAGGACAAGCCGTTTTAATCAGTGTAGTACCAAGCTTAGATACTGGCATTTGCAGTCTACAAACTAAGTACTTTAATGAAAAAGTTGCAAGTGACTATCCGAATATTGCAATGCTCACAATAAGTACTGATTTGCCTTTTGCTCAAAAACGCTTTTGTAAGCAAGAAGGTGTAGATAAAGTCCAAACGCTTTCTGATGCCGTATGGCGCAACTTCGGTGAGCAATATGGTTTGTTGATTAAAGATATGGGCTTATTAAGTAGAGCCGTATTTATCCTAGATAAAAATCACAAAGTAAAATATAAGCAACTGATAAGTAATCTCGCTTCTGAACCAAATTACCAAGAAGTGATAGACACATTGAAAGCACTCTAGTTCAAGCATTTTTAATACCAAATAAAAGAGCCAGCAAATGCTGGCTCTTTTATTTGGTTCTGTTAGGGCTAACTAACCCTGTAATTTAAAAGCACGCTTTAAAAATTAAGTCGTGCTTTAAACAATCATCTCTGTCTACTACTTGCTAAGATCTAGCATTAATTTGTTCAAGCGCGTGACAAACCCTACTGGATCTTTCAAGCTACCACGCTCTGCAAGCAATGCTTGGTCAAGAAGTACTTCAGACCACTGTGCAAATTTATCTTCATCTTGCTCATCATTCAAATGCTTAACCAATTGGTGTTCAGGGTTAAGTTCGAAGATAGGCTTGCTCTCTGGAGCTGATTGGCCGATTGATTCCATCAACTTCTGCATTTGAGAACTCATGTCATGGTCATCGACAACTACACACGCTGGAGAGTCTGTTAGACGATGTGTAAATCGAACTTCTTTTACCTTATCCCCTAGTGACTCAGTGATACGTTCAACCAGACCCGCAACTTCTTTTTCGCTCTCCTCTTGCGCTTTTTTAGACTCTTCATCTTCTAGGTTACCTAAATCTAAATCACCGCGAGTGATAGACTGGAATTGCTTACCGTCAAACTCTGTTAGGTGTCCCATCATCCACTCATCAACACGGTCTGACATAAGTAGAACTTCAATGCCTTTCTTACGGAAAATCTCAAGATGTGGAGAGCTTTTAGCTGTAGCAAAACTGTCTGCAACTACATAATAAATCTTATCTTGACCTTCTTGCATACGTTCAATGTACTGCGCTAAAGATACGTTTTGAGTGCTCTCATCCGTATGTGTTGAACTAAAGCGAAGTAATTTTGCGATAGCTTCTTTGTTTGCTGCATCTTCAGCAGGACCTTCTTTGATAACCTGACCAAACTCATTCCAGAAGGTCTGATATTCATCAGCTTTGTTTTTACCCATTCTATCTAGCATTTTAAGCACACGAGATGTACAGCCTTTGCGGATAGTTTGGGTTATTTTATTATCTTGAAGAATTTCACGAGATACATTAAGCGGTAAATCGTTAGAATCAAGTAGACCTTTCACAAATCTTAAGTAGCTTGGCATAAACTGCTCAGCATCATCCATAATAAAGACACGCTGAACATACAATTTTAGACCTGTTTGACGATCTCTATTCCAAAGATCAAAAGGGGCTTTTTTAGGGATGTAAAGTAAGCTTGTGTACTCAGTCTTACCTTCTACTTTATTGTGAGCCCAAGTTAAAGGCTCTTCCCAGTCATGGCCAACGTGCTTATAAAACTCTTTATATTCTTCTTCAGATACTTCTGACTTGTCACGCGTCCAAAGTGCTGTCGCTTTGTTGATCGCTTCCCACTCACCTGGTTGTGCTTCAATCTTTTCACCGTCAGGACCTTCTGACTCAGGTACCGGCGCTTTAAACATTTCAACAGGAATAGAAATATGATCAGAATACTTAGTAATAATTGAACGCAAGCGGAACTCATCTAAAAACTCGCTTTCGTCTTCACGAAGGTGTAAAACAATTTCAGTGCCACGTTCTGCTTTTTCAATTTCGACTAAGCTATACTCACCTTCGCCTTTAGATTGCCACTCAATCGCAGACTGTTCTCCTGCTTTGCGAGTACGGACAGTAACCTCATCGGCAACAATAAACGCAGAGTAAAAGCCAACACCAAATTGACCAATTAACTGAGAATCTTTAGCTTGATCACCCGTTAAGTTTTGGAAAAATTCAGCAGTACCTGACTTAGCAATTGTACCTAAAGAGTTGATCACTTCATCACGCGTCATACCGATGCCATTATCGGAGATGGTAACTGTATTTGCATCTTTATCAGCACTAACTCTTACTTTAAGCTCAGCATCCCCTTCATACAAATCACCATTTTGCAGGGCAAGATAACGCAACTTATCTGCTGCATCTGAGGCATTAGATACTAACTCACGTAAGAATATCTCTTTATTCGAGTATAAAGAGTGGATCATAAGGTTTAATAGTTTACCTACATCTGTTCCAAACTGGTGATTTTCTTTATTTTTAATATCAGACATCGACTATATCCTAATCTATTTAGTACTCAGGTCTAAACCTGCTAATCGTAATATGAAAAGATATATTGTGCTGAGGCGTTATATTTCAAGGGGGGAATGGAGATTTTTTTCAGATCTCATTTTTCTTTGTAAAGTACTGAGATGAGCGCCCGTTTTTGGTACTGCACTTACTGACAGACAAGTACAGTACACAACTACATATTGAGTCAGGGGAGTTTAAGCGCTTCTCTTGTCTTCAAATGTATTACTCTGAACATCACATTGGTCGAGTAACATTAAGAAGTTAGGCTTGCCAAACAGCATCATAACATCTAAAAGCTGCGAGGCTGACAGCTCAGTTTTACCAGACTCCCAATTAGAAATGGTTGCCTGATCGACAGGTGTTACTAAACTTTTGCCCAATTGTGCTTGAGTTAAGTTCATATCTTGACGCATTCTGCGTATCGTCATCTGGATGTAGCGCTTTGCATCTTGTGTCTGAGCTCTGCGAGAGCGTTCATTTCTAGAGATTATACTCATAACATATCCGTATTATTACATCACCGTACTGACAAATTACTTAACAAATGCTGATTTATTACAAGCTTAATGAAAGCACGTATGTCAGAAAAAATGATTAAAATTAACCCCGACCCAATTAGACAACTTGTTACATTTGATGTAGGCTATCTGGGTCAACTGAGTAAATAATTGATCGGATTGGGTTATATGTCAACATCTTTTGCAACAAGATTGAAACAACTAAGGGTTTCCTTAGAGGAATCTCAAATCAGTTTTTCTGAAATTTTGGATATACCTACAGCCTCTTATCGCAAGTATGAGAAAGGGGAAAGAGAGCCAACACTGTCCGTAATTGAAAAGTTTTTTTCACATCCATTAACAGAAGATCATGCTTACTGGTTAATTACGGGTGAACAACGACCCAATGCGACCACTTCCACCCAGAGCATGAACGCGGATAATGTAACCCAATCGTACAACAAAGACTTTGAAGACGAATTTATCAAAACAGCCAAAGAAAGCTTATTGTTCATTTGCCATTTAGGTTGGTTCAAAAGAGGAAAAGAAGTTAACTTTGAAAGTTGTGGAAAGATTTTACTTAGAGACCTAGAGCCATTCTTAAATAAGCAAATCAATGGTCAGAATAAAAAAATTAGTTAAGTGACCTCAAAGTGGTGGTGTCGCTGCTGATGTGATGTTTACTTTATCACTTTTAGCTGAGCTTTTTTTGGGCTGTGCTCTGTTGACTTTAATTGATAATCCTTAGACTCATCTCTAAAGCCTTCAACACGTTTTAGTGCCACTTGAACGGCATCGTGTTTCGTCATATCGTTGTCTATTTCTAATGCCTTACCTAGGTCCATAACAATCTCATACGCCTCGTCATAAAGCTCATCCGGTACTCCCTCGTCTAAATTAGGCTTAATAAAGAGCGCTCTTATTTTTTCTTCAAATCGATTTAAGTTGTGGCCATTAATAATGGCCGCAAGAATAAAACAAATTACAAGGCAGTGTATCAGCAGAATAACAATCAACAGTGGCATACTAGTAATCCTTTGCGTACTTTCTTTGCATAAAGCAGTTAAACGGATATTTTGCGACCAATAGGCTTTGTGCTGTGCTAAGCACTAATATAGACAGCATGTAGTAAGGAGAAAACCATTCGATATCTAAATAGCCATAAAGAACCAATTGCACCGTTTTTATAAGCATTGCTGCAAACGACAAATAGCAGGCATATCTGGCATCCTGAGAAAATGTGCATTCTCTTATCGCATGCAAAAGGGTTAGTGCGATAATAAATGATGCATTTCCACAGGCAGCAATAAAGTAAAAAATTTGCCTTTTGACCAGTTTATCTATTTGTAAACTAGGCAAAAGCTCTAGCAACTGCTGGAATAGAATAAAACTGGCAACAGTTACAAATGCGGTGAGGAAACATGAGTGCAGTTCATGGTCAGACTTAATTTTTAAGCTAGTATTACCTGCGAAAACAAGCTGCACCCAACGTTCTTTAAAAAGGTATAAGAAACAAAATACGACAATACAGCCAAACCCGATTGAGAACCAAGCCGCTAAATTTATTAATTCATCCATAAAGGCAAACTTTACTAGTGTTTATGACTACATTGATGTACTTAGCCTGTACCAAAATAAACATAAGCGATTTTAATCTCATGAAAAACTTCATTTATGAAATAAAGCTTCATTCAAAAACTACAAAAAAATATTATTTAACGACCCATAGATTGGCTTTCTTTTCACTAGGTAATTCTTCCATTACATCATCGAGTGAATTATTTTTCTTCATAGCATAGTTTTTTTGGTCTCTAAACGCTTCTACACGCTTAAACACACTCTTTACACCATTATACTTAACCATATCATTGTCACATTCCAATACAACGGCAAGATCATCAACTATTTCATATGCTTGATGGTAGTCCTTTTCAGAAATCTCTTGATCTGCAAAATCTTTATTATCTAGAGTTACATTTTTTATTTTTCTTTCAATAAAATTTAAGTTGTATCCTTTCACTATCACAGAAATACATATAGCGATAACAATAATATAAAGCAATATAGCGGCGATGAGCATTATCACAATGAAAACCTTATATATTTAAATAAGATAGAAAATTAGACGTGTCCTCTTTGGCCACTTGTTTAATAACGCCATGTCGATCAAAACCAAACATATATCGTAAAATAACAAGCTATTAGCCGTCTAATGATGCAAAAACTATCAGCTCCTCGATGATAAATTTCTCTATACCTAATTGCAACTTTTAATTTTACAACTTTTAAACAAACCTAATCAAAAGGCGATATTTAATACGATACGGTGCAAAAGAGCATCTATATTTAGGAAAAACAAAATAGTATAAGTTACAGAATCTTGCGACCAGAAAATGCATGCATCAATGTCATACCATCAACTAAATCAAGCTCTCCACCAACTGGCATACCGTGCGCAATTCGAGAAGCTTTCACATTTGAGTTATTACACAACTCTGCAATGTAGTGTGCTGTGGCCTCGCCTTCAACAGTTGGGTTTGTAGCCAGAATAACCTCTTCTATATTCCCCTTTTGCAAAGTCTGTTGCAATTTATCAAGACCAATCTCTTGCGGACCAATACCGTCAAGAGGTGATAAATGCCCCATTAATACAAAATACAAACCCGTATACTGACCTGTTTGCTCGATAGCTAATACATCAGTCGGAGACTCAACTATACACAGTAAACCGGTATCTTGACGTTTGACACTATCACAGATATCACAAATAGGTGTTTCAGAAAAAGTGCGGCAAGACTGACAATGACCAATATCTTGCATCGCTTGTGTAAGACAATTACCTAACTGAGAACCACCCTCTCTGTCTCTTTCTAATAAATGAAACGCTATTCGTTGAGCTGATTTTGGACCGATCCCCGGCAAACATCTCAGTGCTTCAACTAAAGCTGCTAATTTAGGTGATAATTGCATATATCCTCAAGTTAGGTGTTAAACACCAGTTACTTTTATCTTTAAAGCGCGATAATAAGACATCACGCGCTTGATTGAAAGGTATCACAGTACAGTCACTATCAAGCGTTCAAAAATCATCATTGAGTGTTTATTCTTTACTCGAACGCTTTGTCTGGTGAGTGCTTTTTTGTTTTTTAAACCTCAAAAAATAAGCTGTGACCACACCACTGGCAAAACCAAATAAATGACTCTCACTGCTAATATTTTCCGAGAAGTCAAATAATGTAGCAAGCAAGTTTATATTTGCGTAATAGGTAGCCGCGGCTAATAAAATTAAGCTGATTACACTCAGCAAATTTCTTTTGAAAACAGCAAAACCAATCATAAAACCATAGTAGCCCATTACAACGCCTGAAGCGCCAATATGATTACCACCACCCGCAAACAACCAAACAAGTATGCCCGTTAGAGAAATGATCGCTACACTGGCTATCTTAAAACCGGGTAAACAACTAGCTAAGTAGCCACAAATAATTAAGCCAACTAAGTTTCCACCTAAGTGAGACCAAGAGTCATGTACAAAAGGTGCTGTCGCAATACCTGAAATATGATATTGACTAAGAGGAATAATACCCAGTCTTTCAACAGGCACTCCAAACGAACTGACCAACATCACGACAATCATTGTCAAAGATGCATAAAGTACATATTTAAAATTTCTTGGAAAAAGAATATTTGAGATGCGCATTCCAATTTATCTTACTGCCTGATGTCATTGGAATAATATAGCGGCTTGAAGAAGAAGTCTTCATAATTTGCAACTGACAAATAAAAGCCGCTAAAGATTTAGTTAGAAGTTAGTTAGCTTCTAATTAGAAAGGCATTTTGAAGCCTGGTGGCATTTGCATTCCGCCAGTTACATCAGACATACGCTTTTGTGTCTCTTCACCTACACGGCGAACAGCATCGTTTACTGCAGCGGCTAGTAAGTCTTCGATCATGTCTTTGTCGTCTTCCATTAGGCTTTCATCAATTTCTACACGACGAACGTTGTGGCTACCAAGCATAGTTACTTTCACAAGACCAGCACCTGCTTCACCAGTTACTTCTAAGCTTTTGATTTCTTCTTGGGCTTTTTCCATGCGCTCTTGCATTTGCTGAGCTTGCTTCATGATATTGCCCATTCCACCTTTAAACATAGTGTACTCTCTTACTTCAATAATTTAATTGGCTCAAAGATAAAGTCTATTGCTGTCAATTACAATGCCTTTACCGATTTTTCATTTACTACCGCGTCAAACTCAACCACCATAGTCTGAATTATGGGATCTGAGTTTACTGCGTCAACGGCTTCTAAATACCGTTTTTGATCAATATCTTGTTGAATTAAAAATGGCGTTAATTGCACCTGTTCAACAAACTCCATTTGCAACTCCACCGGCTCGTTCAAAGCAAGTGTAAATGATTGCTGCAATTTATCCCTTAACATAGGTGAGTCTAAATGTTGTTGGCTCTGTTCAGCCTTCAAAACACATGTATTACCCTGCTTTTCAAACATGGCATGCAAAGCAAACTGCCTAACACGGCCACTCAATCCCATTTTTTCTATCAAGTTTGCCCAGTCATCTTTCTCATAAGCAAATTTCAAGCTACTAATTGGACTGGTAAAATTCTCGGGGATCGGCATTTCAATCACGTGCTCTGGCTCATCTGTTTTGGCCGGTGCAGGAGATAACTGCTCGAGTAATTCTGGTGCTAATTTACTCTCGTCTTTTTTAAAGCGCTCTGTGATTTCAGGCTTTTTAGCACGAGGTACTGGTACACGATGGGTCGACGCCGTATGTGTATTAGGTCGTTCTGTGCTCTGAGGCTGCGCCGTCGTAGAAGAAGGCTGTGCCTGAGTTTGTGCAGGCATATTCGGATTATTCACAGCAGTTCTGTGAGCGTTAAAACTACTTTGATTAGCCTCAGGCTTTTTTGGCTCTTCAGTGCCGCCCAGTAGCTTGCCTGCGCCAGATATTTGTCTGTTTTGTAAGATCTTGGCTATCGCTGATTGCGCTTGGCCTTGCTTTTGCGAATAAAGCTGACTAGCCGACGGTGCAATCTCAGCATTGCCTGGCGATGACATCTCGCCAGAATTTGAAAAGCCTTCTGATGAACCCGATTCACTAAAGCCCTGCGCAGTCGCTTGAGCCATTATATCATTATACTGTTGATCAAACTCTGATGGGCCTGAGTCTGCCTGCGAAGAATCACTCTCAGGTAAAGAGGGGTTAGCAGGCTCAGGTTGTTGAGGCGCATGTTGCTCAGGTGCCATCTGCGGTGTCTGCATAGATGGTTGCAGAGGCGAATGTTGCTCAGGTACCACTTGCGGTGTCTGCATAGGTGGTTGCTGAGGCGCATGTTGCTCAGGTGCCATCTGCGGTGTCTGCATAGGTGGTTGCTGAGGCGCATGTTGCTCAGGTGCCATCTGCGGTGTCTGCATAGATGGTTGCAGAGGCGAATGTTGCTCAGGTACCACTTGTGGTGGTTGCTGAGGCGCATGTTGCTCAGGTGGCATCTGCGGTGTCTGCATAGATGGTTGCTGAGGCGCATGTTGCTCAGAAATCGCGGCTGGCGACTGCTGAAGCATACCTTGCGCAGCTGCATTTGACGCATTAGCTAAATTCGATTCAGGTGCGTTTTGAACTGTTTTTTTTTGGTTTTTATTCAGTATATCGCGCAGTGCACCAGCCTTAGACTTTTTAACCTCTCCATGATTTGAAGCAGTTGAAACTGGCGCTATGCTCGCTTGTGAAAAATCAGTACCTTCAAAAGCAAGCAATCTCAACATCACCATTTCAAAGCCAAGTTTTGCATCTGGAGCCCAGCTCAGGTCTTTTTTACCACTTAAAAGTAGTTGATATAACAACTGTGCGGTTTGAGGGGATAATTGTTCTGCAAGCGTTTTAATTTGCTGTTGGTCAAATTGACCTATATGTGCAGCTTGTGGCACTAACTGAGTCAATTGAATAACGTGTAATAGCGAGATTAAATCATCGATTACACTGACAAAGTTTCCGTTTTTGAGTGCGATATTTTCAACTTCTGCCATCATGGCATTGCCATCTTGACATAGCACTGCGCTCATCAATAGCATCGCATGGCTACTGTCCATCAACCCAAGCATCTGTTGTACAGCTGTGACGGTCAAATTACCATTAGTCTGCGCAATAGCTTGATCAGTTAAACTCAACGCATCACGCATACTACCATCGGCAGCTTTTGCCAAAATATTGAGCGCATCATCTTCAAATTGAAAACTTTCTTGCGGCAGTATCTTAGCCAGCTGTTCTACAATTTGGCCTTTTGCCATTGCATTAAGGTTAAACTGTAAGCAGCGCGATAAAATTGTAATCGGGAGCTTTTGAGGATCGGTCGTCGCTAGTAAAAACTTGACGTGCTCTGGCGGCTCTTCCAATGTTTTAAGCAAAGCATTAAAACTATGCTTAGACAGCATGTGTACTTCATCAATAAGGTACACTTTATAGCGTCCACGAGTGGGGGCATATTGGACATTATCTAAGATCTCTCTTGTGTCCTCAACTTTTGTCCTTGAAGCAGCATCAATCTCAATCAAATCAATAAACTTACCTGATTCGATTTCTATACATGTGCTACATTGACCACAAGGTGTCGATGATATGCCCTCTTCGCAATTTAGACTTTTCGCGAAGATCCTAGCAATAGTCGTTTTACCCACACCTCGGGTACCTGTAAACAAATAAGCGTGGTGTAACCTTTGCTCATTTAAGGCGTTTATTAATGCCTGTTTTACATGTTCCTGCCCCATCATTTCATGGAATGACTGGGGTCGCCACTTTCTTGCTAAGACCTGATAGCTCATTGATACTACTCGCCGTCGAACTCTACTAATTTTAGAATATTAATGCCTAATGCAGTAACTCGCTCTTCACCGCCTAACTCAGGTAGTGAAATAACAAAAGCTGCATCTGTCGCTTGACCACCTAAGCGAGATACCAATTGTGCTGTCGCTTCAATTGTGCCACCAGTTGCCAATAAATCGTCAACCAACAATACTTTATCACCTTCTACTACTGCATCAGTATGAAGCTCTAATGTATCTTCACCATATTCTAATTGGTAAGACTGACTGATCACTTCTCTTGGCAATTTGCCCGGTTTACGCACAGGGATAAATGGAATACCAAGCGCCAATGCCAGTGGGGCACCAAAAATAAACCCGCGGGATTCAGTACCAATAATCTTATCAAATCCTTGGTCCTTATACGCTGCAACAAAAGCGTCGATTGTTGCTTGGAATGCTTTTGGGTTAGCAAGTAATGTAGTTACATCTCTGAACATGATCCCAGGCTTTGGGTAGTCAGGAACAGTTGCAATGCTATCTTTGATCAAAGACAAGTTTTGTTGTGTCATAATCGTTCGTTTTTCAGATTTCTTTTAGAAAGAAAGTGATTATAACAAGAAAGGATCGACTTTAAACGAGAATGGAAAAAAATCGAAGAAAAAACGAGTAAAGGTACAATAAATGGGCCAAACTCGGTGAATAAGTAACCCATAAAATCTTGCTAATTTGTTATCTTAGACGCATCTAGAAGTTTAGCCACCTAAATAGATCCAGCCAAGGATCGCATTTAAGCATCCGATACCAACAAAGCATGCAAGAAAAGCGAGAAAATAGGAAAGTTTGAATGGATCTTTACGTTCAGAATTAGACATGAGGACAACCTTAGTTTTGTGCCTTGAAACCAAATAAGAGACTCAAGGCGTTAGCACAAATCGCGTTCACATCTTAGTAGAACTTATGACATCAATAAAGGTGAGCGGCTGCTTTTATCTACGACAATTCCTTTTTCAGCGAACTGTTGTAAAGTTTGTAGTGCACCCACTACCAATTGTGTAGCTGTAAAACCAGAAGTTTGTTGGACTATTTGCTCACAAATCTCCGAAACACTCATACCTGGTTGCTGCTCAACGCTCGCCAGCAATAGACTTGTCATTGGATTTAATGCGATAAACTGGATCTCTTCTTCTAAATCTCGATACACGACAAAGCTATATGACCCCTCTTGAGGTTGCTCTGGTTGATAATCAACTTGAATTTGGTGGACTGGAAACCTGTACTGCACACATTGAGCAACACTAGAAAGAAATAAGGGTTGATTTTCGTCGAGCTCAGCATCAAATAGTAAGTCATATTTATCACGCTGCAAAATCGACACGTTCAGCTCTACCCATTCATAATGTGCTAATTCAAACATAAATACCGGATCTGACTCTTTAGGGCGATAACCTTGATCCAAATACTTTAAAAACTCCTGACTGATCTCCAAAAAATAAGGACTTGTACATTCATGCTCAGCAAAAAACTGCCTGACTAATGCTATCCAGCTTTTCTCATCATATAGGCTTTTTAATACAGGAAACGCTGATGCAACAAACCCCTCTACATTATTAAAAAACAACTCTCTGTAAATTTTCATTCTGCGATCTTCAATATCGCTGGGTTTTACTGCATTTTCAGGATCTTTAATATGGGCAACAAAGGCAGCTTGAACTTCTTTAAACGACATTAAGCAATCCCTCTTTGCAGCTTCTGATGCTCAGCTTGAGCTTGATGTATTTGTTGTACTTCAGTGAGCAGTATATTTAAAGGTGGAATATTAAAGTCACGCTCCAATAACGTTGGAAACAGTCCGTGTAACTCATACGCTTTTTGCAGTAACGTCCAAACAGGGTCGCAAACATCTGCTCCATGAGTATCGACTAATAAATCTTCCGCTTCTTCGTAGTGGCCCGCAATATGACCATATGCAATACGTTCTGTTGGCATTGCGGCAAGAAAAGACATGGCATCGTAGCCATGATTAATCGAGTTTACATAGATATTATTGATATCCAATAGCAAATCACAATCTGCCTCTTGTAAAACAGCAAGCGTGAAGTCAAGCTCAGACATCTCTTGTCCTGGCGCCGCATAATACGACACATTTTCGACAGCTATGCGCCTCTCAAGTCGCTCTTGAACTTCAGCAATCCGCTTGGCTGTATGCATGACCGCTTCTTCAGTAAACGGGATGGGCATCAAATCATACATATGCCCATTGCCCGAACAATAACTGAGATGCTCGCTATAGCACTTAACGTTATGCTGTTCAAAAAAAGTTTTTAAATCAGCAATAAATTGAGTATCTAGCGGATCTGAGGAGCCAAGTGATAACGATAAACCATGACAAACAAAATTATGCTGCTCAGTTAACTGCTCAAACTGCTTAGCAAACCGCCCACCCAGTGTCATCCAATTTTCTGGTGCAACCTCGTAAAAATCCACCATATTAGGCGCGCTATTCAAAATATCATCTAACATTTCTCTGCGCAGGCCCAGTCCGACATGGCCGAAACTCTTATTCATTATCACTTCCTAATCTAAATGCCACGCGACACTATTTATTAGTGGCTACCACCACATTTTCCTTCACCGCATTTACCTTCTTTGCTTTTAGTGCTGCCACCACATTTACCTTCGCCACACTTGCCTTCTTTACTTTTTGCTGCGCCACCACATTTACCTTCGCCACACTTACCTTCTTTACTTTTTGCTGCGCCGCCACATTTACCCTCGCCGCACTTGCCTTCTTTGCTTTTAGCACCGCCGCATTTACCTTCACCACACTTGCCTTCTTTGCTCTTTGCGTCACCGCCGCACTTACCTTCGCCACACTTGCCTTCACTCGCATCTACTTGGTAACCCGATGTCATAACTTCATAAGAAAATGGGTTTGCCGAAGCCTCTCCAGAAGCCAAAGCCGCAGAGCTGACAACTGCTGCACTTAAAGTTAACGCTAAGGAATTTTTCTTTACTGTATTCATAATTTTTCTCTCAATCATTAATTCGGGTTCATTTAATAGACCCAGTTACCTGAAAACAAATTTCAAAGTTTTTCTTTTTTGAGTGTACAGCCATACACAGTGGGTACTTAGAGTATGAGGAACAGATAAGATTTATATTAATAATTCGCTCCATCTCATATAGAATAGCCCGAATTTTAATTTGGTGCAGTACTGATGAAGCTTATATTGGCCCCAATGGAGGGCGTTGTCGACTTTAAAATGCGTGAATTACTCACAGATATCGGTGGTTTTGACCTATGTGTCACTGAGTTTGTTCGTGTTGTTGACTTAACTTTGCCTAGACGTGTATTTGTTCGTTACTGTCCTGAATTACTCAATGGGGGCTTAACGAGAGCGGGGACTCCAGTCAGAATACAGTTATTAGGCCAAGTGCCTCATGTACTCGCAGCCAACGCACGTAAAGCTGTAAAACTTGGCTCGCATGGTGTTGACTTAAACTTTGGCTGTCCTGCAAAAACAGTCAATAAGAGTAAAGGCGGTGCCGTATTACTCAAAGAGCCAGAACAAATTTACCAAATCATCAAGGCAGTGCGTGAAGCTGTGCCTAACGAGCATGTGGTAAGCGCGAAAATCCGACTCGGATTCGATGATGATGCAAATAGCAGTGAAATTGTTGACGCAGTGCAAAGTGCAGGAGCGTCTAGCTTAGCTATTCACGCAAGAACTAAACGCGACGGCTATCGTCCTCCTGCGTATTGGGAAAAAATCCCTCCTCTACTTGAAAGACTCACCATCCCAGTCGTTGCTAATGGTGAAATATGGCAAGTAGAAGACGCAATTAGGTGCCAACAGCAAAGTCAATGTGAAGATTTAATGTTAGGCCGTGGTGCCCTTGCTACCCCTGATTTGGCGGCAAAGATAAAAGCACATATCAATAAACAAGATTACAAACCACTTGAATGGCAAGAGGTGGTATACCATATTGTTCATTCATCTATGCATCAAGATGAGAATGTCAGTGAGAAATACTTTTCTGCCAGAACAAAACAGTGGCTTGGTTACCTAAAATTACAATATCCTCAAGCACACGATTTATTCGAGGAAATTAAACGCTTAAAAGCCAAGTCCGAAGTTGTTAGCGTGTTACAGAAATACGCAAAATCTCCGTCTCTTGATTCAAATCATAACGTCTAAGTTACTCTGCAATAGATAATGGGCCTTCAGAGGAGAAGCTGCCCATGAATGAAAATCTACTAAAGCAATGTCAAGAAAAGTTAAGGGAAGAGCTTGCTCGTACACGAGCAAGCTTTGTCCTAGATTTAAAAACAAACACTAACCCCGTTATATTGGCGTTAGCGGAGTTATTAGAAAATACGGCACCGTCTGATTGGATTGATAGCATTAACGAGAAGATATGCCCAAGCCAATTTCCGAGCTATCAACGGTTAGTACAACTAGAAGCTGCCTTGTGTCAAATTGATATTGGCCAATTTGGCTTTTGTTGCGATTGTGAACAAGAAATCGAAGATGCCTTATTAATGCAAGATCCTGCGACACAAAGGTGCACACAATGTTGCCCAGTAACTAAAATTAAAGAGGCTTAAACTGCTCAAGCAATACAAATATCGAAGCAGGATAAAATACGATATTTTTGAGTAAAGCATAGGCTTGCGCTTCATCCAGCGATAATTTAGATTGTAGCCTATGCATTGCTTGTTGCTGTGACCATGAAAATGCATGCACACCTAGGTCTACTTCAGCAACAATGGCGGCAATATAGAGATTATCGTTATCTAATTTATATTCACAACGACTAAATGTTTCACGAATATCAATAAAATGGTCTCGCCAATTTAAACCTGATTTGTATTGACAGGCATTTGCGAGAAAAGCCAACACAAATGGTTTGTTATATCCTACAGAGCGCCATTCAAAAGCGACTTTCGACAAGCCTTTCTTTTTACTGTCTTGTAATATGCGCAAAAAGTCATGTGGCGCTTGCACTGTTCTAGTATAGTAATTTAGCTTACTTTGATACCACTCGGCGCCGTTTGGAAGTTGAGATAACCCAATGCCTGAACGCGTTTTATATTGTGTAAGAAACGCCTTAAACGCATTTACCGTATCACTTTGGTGATCTGAGTCAGATAAATAATCCATTAATTGGCTTTTTTCGATTCTAGAGAGATAGATATTACTCTCGGCCCCATCTTCCAATCGTCTTTTGACATTCAGTAACCATGTATCAATTTCTTGAGGTGAGAAATAGGCTTGTGACAATGCTAGAACATTAGTCTGTACCGGCCAGCTTAAGTAACGCTCGGGATAGCGCTGCTGTATTTTTAAATACATAATTGTGCTCGCGTCGAACTGAGACAACTCTTGTGTATTAATTGAATCGAGCAACGCATGCCTTTGTGATAAATACACCTCATCATATGGCATTGCCTTGTCAAAATCAGACTCTTGAGAGCCAGGCATAAACCAGTTTAGAGCATGAAGCTTTTGCGTAAATTCAGCTAAGTTAACAGGCGCTATAGGTTCGTTACAAGCGCTTAAAATAAATATGCTCGATAGTATGGTGGCAAATACACGACTTTTTGACATTTTCTCTCCAAACAAACGGCTTTCTGATGGCCTAAATTTAACTTGTTAGATTTGAACTTAGCTATATCTCTATTCCAACCGGATAAGAGCTAGATTTACTCAGAAATACAGAACTTGCTAGTTTACGTAAAAAATGCGTTGTGGGTGTGTTTTGAATCAAACTTTTCTGTAGACAATAAAAAAGCCCCTATTGGGGCTTTTAAATTAAAGACTGATGCCTTTACGCTGTGCTTTTTCTTTTATGAAAGCCGCCCAGCTGCGAGCAAATCTGCGAGTCTTAGGGTCTTCTTGAGCCTTAGTAATCGCACGATAAGCTTGCTTGTACTTTTCTTGATAAAGATAAGCCTCGGCTAAATCAGAGTAGATCGTACCCTTCTTCTTAGAGCCCAGCTCAAGCGCCTTGTTTAAACGAACAACAGCAGCTGCATATTGAAGGTCCTGTAGCAACAAGCTACCTGCCTTTCTATACAGCTCTGCATCATTATCAAACTTAGCTGCTTCCTCGTAGTACTTCGCTGCTTTGTCAATGTTCTTCGCTTGGTGGAAGTAACTTGCCGTCGCAGTCACATTTTGCTTTGTGCGCTCAATGTGCTTGTTTTTCATCGCCTTTTCAAACGTAATAGCCGCTTTGTAAGGGATCTCATTCAATGAGTAGTAACTACCAAGAATCTTGTAGTGGTTCTCTTTTTCGAAATAGCCTTTGTCATATGCAACTTCCATCACAGTTTGACCTTTACGGTACTGCTCTGTCTGCATATAGAAAGAACCAAGTTGAGTCCACACTTGCTTATCTTCAGGGAAGATTTTAACAAGCGTTTCTGCAACACTAACTGCGTTCTTATACTGTTTTAGCTCAAAATACGAACCAATTTTCAGCATATAGTAAGACTTGTTAGGCTCTTCTTTATTTAAGGCAATCGCTTGGTCAGCAGGCTCAATTACATCAGCAAACTTTTTAAGTTCATAGTTTGCTTGTGCAATACGACCGTAAACTTTAGCGTCTTG
Organism: Pseudoalteromonas sp. MMG033; assembly: GCF_057197785.1. NCBI lineage: Bacteria > Pseudomonadati > Pseudomonadota > Gammaproteobacteria > Alteromonadales > Pseudoalteromonadaceae > Pseudoalteromonas > Pseudoalteromonas sp. MMG033. Next base: position 2,801,655 of record NZ_CM170070.1, on the reverse strand, counting down.
TTCGCCGGTAAAGTCCATCCAGTCATAATAAGCTTTTTTAGCTCCTTCGTACTGCTCGGTACCGATCAACAGGTCACCAAGAAGCTTCATAAGATCCGCATGATCTTTGAAGTTAAGTACATCAGGCGCTACTGCTTGACGAATATACTTGATAGCCGTTTTATACTCTTCTTTCTGAGCATATAGGTTACCAAGGTAGCGATTAACAGTGGCTTTATCAAAATCGTCGGATGCATCGATTTCAAGAAGTAAAGTGATGGCTTCATCAACTTTGTCTTCGTTGTAAAGGTCAAATGCTTTGATGACCTTTTTACCAACACGCTCACCCATGACTTTAGTCTTTGCATTTTTACGCTCTTCGATCTTTGCTGGATCTGGCGCTGCAACAGCCGCGGTGCTAAGAGCACCGCCAGCTAGTGACATCATCAGAGCAAGAGCTGTTGCTTTTGACATTTGCTTCATATCTTACTCCTTAGTCCTGGTTAAGGTTGAAATCAAGTTGAACCTGGATACCAAATTGTTTCTGAGGTTTACCATCAACAATTTTTGGTCTGTATTTCCACTTACGAAGTGCACGTTGCGCTTCGCGGTTGAAGATACGCTTTGGTTCAGCTGCGATAATCTTAATATCTTCTACACCACCTAGCTCGTTGATTGTAAATTCAAGCTGTACCCAGCCTTCTTTACCATCACGCGCAGCTTGCGGTGGGTATTTAGGTTCAATACGAACGATAGGTGTTGCTTCACCATCACGACCGAAATCACCTGGGCCACTTAAGCCACCTGCCGTACCACCAATATTGATGCTAGGCATGTTGAAACCAATTGCACCAGCAGCAGGATTTGACGTCTCTGGCTGTGGCGGCTGCGGTTTAGGCGGCTGCTTTGGCGGTGGAGGAGGTGGAGGCGGTACACGCTTCCTCTCCTGCACATCAGATTCAGGCGGATTCGACATAATCTCGACTATGATCTCTTCCTTCTGGTTGTCTGCCCTTTCAGCTCCACCGGAGATAAGGTAAGACATGAAGAAAAATAAGCCGAAAGTTACTGCCCCACCTGCTAGAAGTGAAAACAGAAATCGAATCATTACTTAGCTCCAGCTATTGAAATCTTCAGTGCGTCATCAGTCGCCTTGATTTGGTCCATTACCTTCACAACAACACCGTGCTTAGCGCCTTTATCCGCTTGGATAATGACTGTTTCAGTCTGTTGTTCAGCTAATAGGTTCTCAAGGTTAGCGCTCACACGCTCAACATCAACTTGACGCTTGTCCATCCAAATCTCACCGTTTTCACGGATAGCGATAAAGATGTTTGCATTTTTCTTAGTTTGAGCCTGTGCAGCTTTTGGCTTTTTAACTTCAATGCCTGCCTCTTTAACAAAAGAGGTAGTTACGATGAAGAAGATCAACATGATGAATACGATGTCAAGCATCGGCGTCATATCTACTGCTGCTTCTTCTTCCTCACGAAAACGCTGTTTACGTGCCATATTTATATCTCTCTCTAGTGATGTGGCAAGCTATCGATTAGTTTTTCTTTAGCCATTTTTGCTCTCGCCTCAAGACGAGTGCTAAAGAATACACCTGATAGTGCCGCAACCATTCCAGCCATTGTTGGTATCGTTGCCATTGAAATGCCTGACGCCATCAAACGCGGATTACCTGTACCTTGTGTAGCCATGGTTTCAAAAACTGAAATCATACCTGTTACTGTACCTAGTAGACCGATTAATGGACACATTGCAACCAATGTTTTGATAATCAACATACGCTCATCTAATTTTTCAGACGCTTCAGAAACCCATGCTTCACGGATTCTGTGTGCGTACCAAGATGTAGTATCTTGGCGGGCATCCCACTTAGTTACAATCCCCTTATGCATTCTAGGGAACTCAACTAGTAGGAACCAATAGCGCTCAATCATTAATACCCACATAAGAAAGAGTGCCATCGCGACAACGAACAGTACGTCGCCGCCTGTAGCAACAAAATCCCTGATAGATTCCCACGTCTCCACCAGGACTAGCATTATGCTTTCTCCTTCTCCGCGTGCGCAGCAACGATACCCGCGCTTTGCTCGTCAAGAATGTGTAGGATTGATTTACTACGACCAGCAACGATTGCGTGAAGTAGGATTAATGGTAGTGCTGCAATTAGACCAAGCGCTGTAGTAACAAGTGCTAGAGAGATGTTACCTGCCATGATCTTCGGATCACCAGTACCGAATAGAGTGATTGATTCGAACGTCAAGATCATACCAACAACCGTACCTAGTAGACCTAGTAGTGGTGCGATAGCTGCAAGGATCTTGATGATGTTGATACCAGCTTCGATGCGAGGCGTTTCACGTAGAATTGCTTCGTCAAGTTTAAGCTCAAGGTTTTCAACGTCTTGGTTCTTGTTATCGTGGTACACTTTCAAGATACGACCAAGTGGGTTGTTATCAGTTGGGTTGCTAGCGTTCTTGATTTGAGATTTGATCTTCGCACCAACAAGCATTAGGTCAACAAAACGTACCAATGCAATTAGAGCACCTAGTGCTAGTAATGCAGTGATGATGTAACCTACTGTGTCACCTTGGTGCCAACGCTCTTCAACACTTGCTTTTTGCGTGTTAAGACGAAGGATAGCGCCACGAGTTGGATCAACTACGAAAGGAACATAACCAGTTGCTGGTGTGTTCAGTAGATCACCAATTGTAGAAACAACGTTTGAAGCAGGCTGCTTACCTAGAGGTACGATTGCTTTGTTCTCTGCATCGTATACAACATAACCATCTTGAGTGATTAGGTTGAAGTTACCGATACGAGTAACAGACTTAACGTTGATGTCACCGCTTAGCTCAGCTACTTCAGCTTCGAAAGTAGACGTCTTTGCAGATTCAGTCATTTCAGTTTGGAATGCAATCCAAAGATCTTCTAGTTCACGTGTAGTAGGTAGCTCTTTAGCAGCAGCTAGTGAACGAAGAACTTCTGCACGTCCTGGCTTTTCAGCACTTACGATTGACGCTTCGATTGAACCGATAGCATCTGCAGCTGAACGACGAACAACACCGAACATCTCACCAAGAGTACCCTGTGCATTTACAAGCTCAGTCTCTTTCTCTGCAAGTGTTACTTCGTTTTGCTTAAACTGCTTGTTCAGACGCTCACCACGTGCTTTTTCAGCAGCAAGGTCACGCTTAGCTTTGTTAAGAAGCGCTTGCTTGTCTGCACGTTCAGACAAGAACTCTTGCTCACGCGCTTTGTTAATTTTACCTTCAGAGATACGGTTTTGCTTAACTTGCTCAAGTATCTGATCTAGTGCTTCCGTGTTTGCGTGTGCATTCAACGCGGCACCAGCAGAAACTGTTAATGCTGCAGCAACTGCAAAACCTTTAAATAGTTTCTTCATGTTTTATTACTCCGCGCCGAAAATAGGAAGTTTAACTAGTTCAGGGGCAGCCTGACCACGTGCGATACGGATCATGTCTTTAACAGGCTTAAGGTACTCTTCACCTAGAGATTGCCACTGTTTTGCACTGTTGTCCCATACCCAAGCATTCTTTTGATCGAATGACTGAGCAACATATGCAATACGACCTAGACGTGCGAAGTCAACATTGATGTTCTTACCGTTGATTTCCAGTGAACCTTGAGAAGCTGTCATTGCTGTACCGTAAGCAGTTTCAACTGTGTATGCTTCAAGTACTTGACGGAATTTCTCAGAAGTGGTTACTTTTGCGTTAGAAAGTGTTACGCGTAGTCTTTCAACACGCTCTAAACGCTTTTCTGTATCAAACGGGACGTCCGCTTTGATGAATTGCTCGAGTGTATCAATCATGCGATACATCAAAGGCACAACGTCTTGCTTAGTTTTATCAACTGTTGCGATCTGACGCTCTAGAGACTCAATGTTTGCATTTTGGTCCGCTACCAAACGTGCAACGTGGTCGTTGTATACTTTTAGAAGCTCTGTTTCATCTACAGTAGTACGATAATCTGCAATCATGTCGATTGACTGACTGTAAATGTTATCAACTTTTTCTTGAGACTTTTGAGCAGCCTTTTGAGTTTGCTGACCTACTTTCTGTATGTCATTCAAAGGATCTGCCATCACATTGCTGCTTGCAAATGCTGCCGCGCCAAATAACGCTGAAGCTACAAGACTCTTTCTGATTTTAACAGACATAGTTCCCAACCAATTAAGTAATGTTACTTTTATAATTTTTGCACTCAACTAAAGAAGAGTACCCCGGATACCTTTTTAGAAGTATCAACCGTGCAATAATGCTAAATGCATTTGCCCATGTCAACTTCATGTTCAAAACTAATTTTGCATCACCACTTTTAATAAATTGAAATAAAACATTGCATTAACAACAAAACAAAGAAAAAAAACTTAAATCACTTACTTTTCATACACAAAGCAACTTAATTAACAATTTATTACAGTCGAAAATTAACCAAAACCAGCTCGAAAATACGTTCTAATATGCACTTTTGGCTTTATAATTCATTACTTTAGACCATTTTTTCAGTAAAAAAGAATTGCATATAACACAATATTATCAACTCTGAAAATTATTTTTACTTTGCAAGTATTCACATAATGCAATGATCTTCAGAAAAAACTCATTTAAAAACAGTGATAAATGATAACCATCAACTAAACCGTGGTGTACCTCTATCGATACAGGCAAACGATTTTCTTCTATATTAAATTTTCCAAAAACAACCTTAGGTATGCCTAAATTATCTCCATTATGTCTAGCGTGCTTAAATCCAGCTATATCAAACCACGGTAAAATGGAAACAAATACCAAATCAACATTGCCACTATAAGATAAAAAGTCATCGCTCAAAAGTGGCTGTCCAAGTCCTCTTTGCTTCTTCTCTTTATTTTTTGCGACAAACTCATCAATGGTGTTGGCGTTATCTAACAAAATAAAACGAAAAGTTTTATCCTCAGCTAAAAATGTACTACTTATCGCTACTTTTTCAACATCTATCGGTAGCTGGTCAACAATTCGAAAGCGCATAAAGTCACATGACTGAAGGGCTTGGCTCAAGCAATAGAGATAACAATCGGTAAAAGAAATATTGGCAGCTTTGGCGTCTGCATAAAGCGTATGGGTATCAACAGAAGTGACAAGATTGAAATTAGGGTCTTCAAAATGCTGATAGAATTTAAAGTGTTCAGCACGTTCCCACTTAGATAGATCTATTTTTTTCATAGGTTACTGCAATAAAAAAGGGCGTAAAACGCCCTTAATTATAGCTGTAATCTATTTAGATTATAGCCCGTTTTCTATGATTTCTTGAGCAAGCTCATCCGCTATGATGTGCGTAGACTTTTGCTCTACATCAGAACGCTTGAAGATCTCAGCCAACGTATCGTAGATACCTTCCACATGTTTTGTAGAAAGGGCTTCATCATAGCCTTCAGGCTTAGTCTCATAGTATACGTTGATAATACCACCAGCATTTATCACATAATCCGGAGCATACAATACGCCCTTTTCACGTAATACATCACCATGTCTTGGCTCTGCTAATTGGTTGTTGGCACAACCAGCAATAATAGAAGCTTTAATGCGCGGAATCGTCTCATCGTTAATGGTCGCGCCCAGTGCACAAGGCGCATAAACATCGACATCTAGGTCATAAATCTCATCAATAGCAACCGCTGTTGCACCAAAATCATTTACCACACGTGCTACCGACTCTTCATTGATATCAGTTACAAATAACTCTGCACCAGCTTCGTGAAGGTATTTACATAGTGTATATGCCACTGCGCCTAGGCCTTGAACTGACACTTTTACACCAGACAAATCTTGATGACCAAACTTATGCTGATATGCAGCTTTCACACCTAAGAAAGTACCTAGCGCAGTAAATGGCGATGGGTTACCACTTTTGCCTTCTAAGCCAAGTACATAGTTTGTTTCTTTATGCATCATCATAACATCACCAGTTGTGATGTTTACGTCTTCAGCTGAGTAGTAGCTACCACCTAGTCTTTCTAAATGCTTGCCAAATGCTCTAAATAGCGCTTCCGATTTAACTGTTTTTGCATCACCAATGATAACTGATTTACCACCACCAAATGGCAAACGCGCAACGGCATTCTTGTATGTCATACCTTTTGATAAGCGAAGTACGTCATACACTGCATCTTGATCTTCTGCATAGTCCCATAGACGACAACCGCCTACAGCAGGGCCTAGTTTAGTACTATGAACCGCGATAATTGCTTTTAAACCCGACTCTTTATCCGAGCAAAACACGACTTGCTCATGGTTATCAAATTCAACTTGGTTAAATACAGCCACTTTGATTATTCTCCGATTTTTGTCTGACAAAGTCAGATAGCGCTGAAATTGCGCCTGACTCTATCATTAACTATTTAGGCAATCCAGCAAATGAGATGATCTAAGCTAACATACGCAACAAAGTACATATATAAACCAAAATAAAAGTAAATATTGATTAAACAATTCATTTAAACTCAAATTTAAAACATCTTTAATTAAAATTATCTCAATTTTTTACAGTCTCTGTTTACGTAAACGTAAAGCAAGATACCCTTGTAAGTATAAATTTACATTTTTGAGTTTACAAAGATATTACCTAGAAAAGTTACATACCAAAACTCCGATGACTATCCATTTTTTATTACTAAATCGCCATTTCTGTACAAAGAAAAAACCTCGCTAGGCCCAATTAATATAAATTTTGAAATCAGTTTTACAAAACATCAAATTCTTCGTTTTTTTGCTTTACGCATGGCAGAGCTTTGCGTGTGCACATTGACACCTTAACTACTCACGCATTCTGATAAGCTTTTCCTGAGTTAATTAGGCCATTAAAGCGCTTGAGGACAGTATCTCGACTAATGAAGTATAACAACAACGTTCCACCCACCTTTCTACCTTGGATGCCGTCATTAGCTATAGGAAATGAACATACTTTTAAGTCAACCTCATTTCATCTGCAGAGTAAGATTACTAACAGATAATCAGTTTGAGAGCCGATAAGCTCAGTAACGCAGCTTGCAAATGCACTATTCATCATGAAGTGCATCAATTGATACCCCTCGCAATTTTCAGGGTGTGTGAAGTTAAAGGCTGCAGGAGCTGGAAAAGATACTAATCAAGTGATCTTAGTCGCGACACCATAGAACAGCATGCTCAGAACACTATATACATCTGTGTCGACGCAGGAGAAGTATGGCAACAAACAATTTAGGCTATTCATTACTGGTTAAAAACCCACCTGTACAAAATAACAGTCTTTATTGACAATATTTGCACGATATTGATATAAAAAAACGGCTTAACCAACAGTTAAGTTAATATAATAACTATTAAAATTATAACTTTTAAAGGAAATGATTATGAAAATTAAGTTATCAAAAAAATCTCTAAAGTCGCTCGCATTGCAGGATTCAGCAATTGACCAAAAAAGAACTCAATTCATTGCAGGTGGTTTTGAGCCACCGGTTATTGTACTGCCAGATGTCACAGACACTCCAAGATGCCGTAAAATTACATTCAACTCGCAATGTTGTTAATTACTTTCTAAAGTAGGGCGGTATTGACCGCCCTTTTGATTTACCGGCTTTTTATTTCAGTTTGCTATCCAGCTCTTCTATCTTAGCTTTCCAAATAGCAGGGCCTTGTGTATGCGCATTAGCACCTTCACTATCTACAGCAACCGTTACTGGCATATCTTCTACTTCAAACTCGTAGATAGCTTCCATACCCAAGTCTTCAAACGCGACAACGCGAGACTTCTTAATTGCTTTAGCAACTAGGTATGCAGCACCACCCACAGCCATTAGATAAACAGCTTTATTTTGCTTGATTGATTCAACCGTTGCAGGGCCTCGTTCCGCCTTACCAATCATGCCAACAAGGCCTGTTTTCTCCAACATCAAGTCAGTAAACTTATCCATACGTGTTGACGTAGTTGGGCCTGCAGGACCTACAACTTCATCACCCACTGCATCAACAGGGCCAACGTAGTAAATAAACTTATTGGTAAAGTCGACACCTTCCGGTAAGCCTTCTCCTGAATTGATCATTTCTTGTAGACGCTTATGAGCAGCATCACGACCCGTTAAAATTTTACCGGATAGCAATACAGTTTCACCCATCTTCCAATCTTGGATGTCATCTTTAGTCAATGTATCTAAATTCACACGACGCGTGTCTTCGCCCACTTCCCACGTTACTTCTGGCCAATCTTCTAGTTTTGGTGCTTTAAGATCTGCAGGACCAGATCCATCAAGTGTGAAATGGACGTGACGAGTAGCGGCACAGTTCGGGATCATTACTACTGGCTTTGATGCAGCATGCGTAGGCGCAGTTTTGATTTTCACATCAACAACTGTTGTTAAACCACCAAGACCTTGAGCACCGATACCGAGTTTATTTGCTCTTTCAAAAATCTCTAAACGTAACTTTTCTTCCGCAGTTTCGGCGCCACGCTCCTGAAGGTCATGGATATCCACTGGATCCATCAAAGATTCTTTCGCTAAGACAGCGGCCTTCTCTGCTGTTCCGCCAATGCCGATACCGATCATGCCTGGTGGACACCAACCAGCGCCCATTGTTGGTAATGTCTTTTCAACCCAAGCTGCCACATCATCTGATGGGTTAAGCATAGCCATCTTAGTTTTATTTTCAGAGCCGCCCCCTTTAGCAGCAATCATCACTTCAACTTCAGCACCAGGTACCAAGTCTACGTGCACAACAGACGGTGTATTGTCTTTGGTATTCTTACGGCTGCCAGCAGGATCTGCAACAATTGAAGCACGAAGAGGATTATCTGGGTTGGTGTATGCACGACGAGTACCTTCGTCTACCATTTGTTGCACAGTTAGATCTGTCTTATCCCACTTAACATCCATACCAACTTTAACGAAACAGGTAACAATGCCTGTATCCTGACAAAGTGGGCGCTTACCTTCTGCCGACATGCGTGAGTTGATTAAGATCTGTGCAATGGCGTCTTTTGCAGCCTTGCTCTGTTCATTGTTATACGCTTTTTCTAGTGCTTGAACAAAATCAAGTGGGTGGTAAAAAGAAATATATTGTAATGCATCTTCAATGCTATCAATAAAATCTTGTTGACGGATAATACTCATGACGGTTCCTTTAGTAACCATTAACTTTATAAATGGTGTGTTCTTAATAAGTGGAAAAATGATGGCCCTACCACTCAAATGCTAGTTAAACGCAAAATGATTTTATGCCCCCATTTTACTAAAACTATTCATTTAGTCGCTGTGGTTATGAGTTATCACTCCTCTACTCTATAGATTCATTTCTAATTATGATAACCTCCTCGCCCGTTTCGGGCTAGTTTTCAGGGTCAAGTAAATGATAAATGCACAGAATAATTGCATTGCCGTTGACATTTCACTCTCTACAGTTGAAGTTTTCGAAAAAATTTCAACTCAAGATCACGCTATTCTTCTAGATTCCAGTGACGCTGCACACGAAAATAGTCGCTACGACATCATCAGCTTTTCACCAGCGCATGTATTAGAAGCCAGAAATGGACAGGTCTTCTTAGATGGCATTGCACAAGGTAAAAGCGTTTTTGAGATATTACATCAAGAATTAGAGCAATTATCCCCTGAGCGCATAGAAACAGTGCCGTTTTGTGGTGGCTGGTTAGGTTACTTTGGCTATGACTTAGGGCGTTATATTGAATCATTGCCACAAAATGCAATATCAGATATCCCTTTGCCAGATACTGTCGTAGGGCTCTACATGGATGCCTTGATTTACGATAACAAACAGCACCAGTGGTACTATGTATCTCAACCTCATGTCGATCGCCTAAACGACTATCTCCTACTCATAGAAAGCGAAAGTACTAAATCCCACTGCTTTGAATTGCAGAGCAATTGGCAATCCAACATGACAGAACAAGAATACCAAACTAAATTTCAGCGTATTCAGGACTACCTACTCAGTGGAGATTGTTACCAAATCAATCTCGCGCAACGCTTCAGTGCTGATTATCATGGCTCTCCATGGGCGGCTTACAAAAAATTAAGGCAGCAAAACCGAGCGCCATTCTCTGCGTTTTTCAATTTAGGAGAAGATGCTGCGATCATTTCAGTTTCACCAGAGCGTTTTATATCCGTTCGCCAAAAGCAAGTAGAAACGAAGCCAATTAAAGGCACCTTGCCACGATTATCTGACAGTCATTTAGACTTAGCGCAAGCCAATAAATTACAAAATAGCAGCAAAGACCGAGCTGAAAATGTCATGATCGTAGACCTGTTACGTAACGACCTCGGTAAGGTTGCAGAACCAGGCTCAGTGTCTGTGCCTAAACTATTTGAAATTGAAAGCTTCCCTGCTGTGCACCACCTCGTTAGTACCGTCACCAGTAAATTAGCCAAGGGTAAAAGTGCCGTAGACCAGCTTGAAGCTGCATTTCCAGGAGGGTCAATCACTGGCGCGCCAAAAATCAGGGCAATGGAAATCATTGAAGAACTTGAACCTCATCGCCGAAGCGCGTACTGTGGGTCTATGGGTTATCTCAGTGCCTGTGGCGATATGGATACATCCATTACCATCCGCACACTAGTCTGTGAAAACAATAAGATACACTGCTGGGCTGGCGGCGGCATTGTCGCTGACTCTCAGGTAGATGCGGAATATCAAGAAACTTATCATAAGGTCAATAAGATTTTACCTATATTGCAATGAAGCTTGAACATGTAATAAGCCGTTTTAGACTCGCTCACAGCCCTACTCCCGACAAGAACTTACAGGGAGTAGAAAGTGCAGTGTTAGTGCCATTGATTAAAGTCAATCAATGCACACATATTTTACTGTGTAAGCGTGATGCCAGCTTAAGATCTCACCCAAGTCAAATTTGTTTTCCCGGTGGAAAAGTCGAGCAAAGTGATCGCTCTGCTATCGACACTGCCCTTCGAGAAACCTACGAGGAAATTAGCTTGTGCAGGAAAGATATTACTGCACTTGGCCAGTTGCCAATTCACAGCACCTTGAGCGGATTTCATATTACACCTGTTGTTGGTAGAGTTCAGGAATATGCAACTTGGGCAGAAAAAAGTAGCGAAGTAGAGCGTGTATTTACCATCCCTTTAACTGCGCTTATGGACCCTATTCGGTGGCAAAGCTATCCATGCAAATATCGCGGCAAGCCCATTAATATCAATGGATTCATGACTTCACATGGACTTTTATGGGGCGCCACAGCCAGTATTATCAAAAAATTCACTGACACACTTTCTTAATCTTATTACATTTGTCAATTTTCCGCTCAATAACGGGTTACTTCTGCAATAATTAACGTTATTATGTGCGCCCGTTCAGAGGCAATGATGAGTAAATTTTATGATTAGTGCATTCGATATGTTCAGCATAGGTATAGGACCTTCGTCTTCTCATACTGTTGGACCAATGCGCGCTTCGCGTCTTTTTGTCAAAGATTTACAAGCTAGTAAGTTGATTGATGACGTCACTTCTGTAAAAGTCGAACTGTTTGGCTCACTGGGACAAACAGGTATCGGCCATGGTTCTGGTAAGGCAGTTATTTTGGGCCTTGCGGGTCACGATCCTGAAACGATAGATGCTGACCTTGTTCCAGAAATCCTAGAAAAAATTGAACAAGAACAAGTTATTTACCTTGATCAGCAACATAAAGCCGACTTTCCAAAACAAGGAGCGGTTGTTTTTCATCGCCGTAAAACATTACCTAAGCACTCTAACGCAATGGAAATCCAAGCGTATAACGGTGATGAGCTTATACATAGCCAAATTTATTATTCTATTGGCGGCGGCTTTATTGTAACCGATCAAGATTTTGAAGCCGAAAAACAAGCTGCACTTGATATCCGTGAGCAAAACCCTGCACCTTACTTATTTGATACCGCAGAAGAGCTACTACAAATTTGTAAAGAAACCGGGCTGAGCGTATCGGCACTTATGATGGCCAATGAAAAAACATTGCGCAGTGAAAAAGAAATAAAAGCAGAGCTTTTTAATATTTGGCAAGTAATGAAAGCGTGTATCGAGCGTGGTATGCGTACTGAAGGGATCCTGCCCGGCGGTCTAAAGGTTAAGCGTCGAGCGCCCAGCCTATACCTAAAACTTAATGTTGAAAACAGTAACGACCCACTTCGTGCTATGGATTGGGTAGACTTGTTTGCACTTGCGGTCAATGAAGAAAATGCTGCGGGCGGTCGAGTAGTTACCGCACCAACTAACGGTGCCGCAGGGATCTTACCATCTGTGCTCATGTACTATCATACTTTTATCAAAGAAGTAGATGAAGAGATTGCAACTAAGTACTTACTGACAGCTGCCGCCATCGGTATTCTTTACAAGAAGAATGCTTCAATATCAGGGGCTGAAGTAGGCTGCCAAGGCGAAGTCGGTGTTGCCTGCTCTATGGCTGCTGGTGCACTAACTGAGATCATGGGTGGGAATGTTGTGCACGTTGAAAATGCTGCGGAAATTGGTATGGAGCATAACCTAGGACTAACTTGCGATCCTGTTGGTGGGTTAGTTCAAGTACCTTGTATTGAACGCAATGCCATGGGCGCGGTAAAAGCAATCAATGCATCAAGGCTGGCATTAAGAGGTACAGGTGAGCAAAAAGTCTCTCTCGATAAAGTTATCAAAACCATGTTAGATACAGGCAATGATATGAAGACCAAGTATAAGGAAACTGCTCGCGGTGGCCTTGCCGTCAATATCATCGAATGCTAATACAAAAAAACCCAACGCAAGTTGGGTTTTTTTATGCTGCTGTCTGATAGCTTTTTATTTTACTGGTAATGTCACTTTCTCAAACAAAGCATCAACATCATCTTGATTTCTCATCAGGCTTGCTTTTTCCACGACATCTTTTGTCAGATGAGGGGCAAATCGCTCTATGAAATCATACATATAACCACGTAAAAAACTGCCTTTTCTAAAGCCAATTTTGGTACTACTCGCTTCAAATAAATGGCTGGCATCAATACAGACTAAATCTTTGTCCGCAACTTCATCAACAGCCATCGTTGCTAATACGCCCACGCCTAAGCCAAGCCTAACGTATGTTTTAATCACATCCGCATCTGTTGCTGTAAATACAATATGCGGTTCTAGACCATGTGCGTTAAACGCCTTATCCAATTCTGAACGCCCTGTAAAACCAAACACGTAAGTGATCAGTGGGTATTTAGCCACATCCTGTACTGTAATATTTTTACCAAGCTGCGCCAGCGGATGGTCTTTTGTCACTACAATGCTTCTGTTCCAGTGGTAACAAGGTAGCATGATCAAATCACCGTACAGGTGAAGTGCTTCTGTCGCGATTGCGAAATCAGCATCACCTCTAGCCGCCGCATCGGAAATTTGTTGCGGTGTGCCCTGGTGCATATGCAATGATACTGCTGGGTATTTTTGCATAAACCCTTGGATTACAGGCGGAAGTGCGTATCTGGCTTGCGTATGAGTGGTCGCGATATTTAATTTACCTTGATCCGGTAAAGTGTGCTCATTGGCAACCGCTTTAATCCCCTCCACTTTTGAAAGGATCTCTCTGGCAATGTTAATTATCTCATTACCAGCACTGGTGACATGTGTGAGGTGCTTACCACTGCGACCAAAAATCTGCACACCTAATTCATCTTCTAGCATACGTACTTGTTTTGAAATACCTGGCTGAGAGGTATATAAGCTCTCGGCAGTGGCAGATACATTCAAATTATGATTGAGTACTTCTACTATGTATTTCAATTGTTGTAATTTCATAACATTGTTTATTTTTTTAGTTGTTATCCAATAAGTGACTAGGTTTACGCTGAGTCGGATCTTTTGTAAGACTAGCATAGTTATTGTTTGCCTGATAGTAATTGTAACATTTACGCAATCATATAAGAAAAACGAATTAGAAACGTCTATACTGAAAAATGGTGTATTTAAAATCGTTTACATACACCTTGTTATTAAAACTATCCAATATACAATTGTTTGATGTAATATAAAAAATTATCGCCTTGGGTAGTTTTCGTAGAGAATCGGGTATGTTTGTTTACATAATAGTATTGTTGATTGTTGCTTTGGTTATTATTGCTGTCTGGGTTAGTGCAATTCAACAACACAAAGAAAAACAAGAAGCAGAAAGACGTAAAGAGCTAGCAAAGCAAAAGCGGATAATCGAAGAATCCGAGGATGTCCTAGTGAATAGTTCAAATATACCTATGTCCAGTGAAATGCTCCGGGTTATCCAAAAAAGAGTGCACAATGCACTAGCCACTATGGTTGAGCTGTCCCCTACGTCACGAGAGTTGAAAAACCGTCTGCATGAATCTACTGAACGAATGAACTCGGAACCCGCCAATCTCAGCGACAGTGATAACGTCGCTTTACCGGATAACGACAAACAGCTAATTGCACTTGTACAAGGAATAAAAAAGCTTCGTCAACTTCTTCGTTCAGAGCACAGTAAAGGCAAAGTTGATACGCAAATCTTTGTTAAAGAAGACCGCCGCTTGGAAAAAATTCAGTTAAGAATTAATGTAGAAAGTCAAATCAAACGAGGGCTCTCTGCAAAAACAGCCAATATGGTTGGCTCTGCAAGACAGTACTTTGAAAAAGCTTATGCAACCATTATGGCAGTGACTTACAACGACGAATATGTAACAGAGAAAAAGAACCAATTAGAAGGTTATCTCAATGAGATCAGTACTGAACTCAAAGCGTCTAATGCCTCAGCAGTAAAGAAAAAAGCAGAGAAGGAAAAGGACGACTTGGACGTCCTTTTCGCACCGAAAAAGAAATGGTGATCAGCTTAGTGCAAATTTCACGATAAATAATATTGTCAGCACCCAGACACTAATAGATATTTCTTCTTTTTTATTGCACGCGAGCTTCACAGCGGTGTATGCAATAAAGCCTAAGGCAATACCATGCGCAATTGAAAAGGTGAGCGGAGTCATCAATAGTACAACGCTCACTGGAATTGCATCAGTCATATCATCCCAGTTCACCAACTTTAGATTTTGCAGCATTAACACAGATACGTACAGAATTGCGCCTGCCGTAGCGTAAGCTGGGACCATTTTAGCCAATGGCGCAAAAAACATCATTAGTAAGAAGCAGCAACCTACGACGACCGCAGTCAGGCCAGTGCGCCCACCGACAGACACCCCTGAGACAGATTCAATATAAGATGTTGTCGTTGATGTGCCCAAGAAAGAGCCTGCTACTGTGGCAGAACTGTCTGCAGACAAGGCACGGCCCAATCTGGGCATGTTGCCTTTATCATCAGCAATCCCCGCTTTTTGTGTCACAGCAACCAAGGTGCCACTCGTATCAAAGAGATCAACAAATAAAAATGCAAATACCACGCTTAGCATTGAAATTTCCAAAGCACCGGCAATATCTAACTGGCCAAATGTTGGCTCAATGCTTGGAGGAGCAGACACTATGCCTTGATACTCAACTAAACCGAGCCCCCAAGCAATTACTGTCACCAACAAGATGCTGATCAACACCCCACTTTTCCATTCTCTATACATCAATGCAGTGATCACAAACAAACTAAAAATCGCCAATAAAGGACCTGGACTGGTAATGTCACCTAACTGAACGAGCGTTGCTGGGCTTGCGACAATAATACCCGCATTTTTAAGCGCGATGAGTGCTAAGAATGCACCAATACCCGTAGCGATTGCTCGCTTTAGCACAACTGGAATTGCCTGTATAACCCACTCTCTGACTTTAAAAAGGCTTAATAGTAAAAATAGACACCCAGATAAGAACACTGCACCCAAAGCAGTCTGCCAGCTATGGCCCATACCAAGTACAACACCATAAGTAAAAAATGCGTTTAAGCCCATACCTGGCGCTAAAGCAAGCGGATAATTAGCAATAAACCCCATGATGAAACAACCAATTGCTGCAGCCAGGCAGGTAGCAACGAATGCCGCGCCGTGATCTATCCCGGCCTCAGCGAGCATTGCTGGATTAACAAATACAATATATACCATGGTGATAAACGTAGTGAGTCCCGCTACAACTTCTGTTTTTACGTCCGTGTGTAACGCCTTAAGCGAAAATAATTTTTCTAGCATGTCTTTGTATTTTAAATGGAAACGAGGTCGGCGATTTTACCACAAATCATCACCATAAACGGACAAATAAAGCAAAAATCAGCTACAATGAAGACTAAGTTGTAATAAGTGAAGTGAGTATGAAAAGCAATCAATCTACAAAAGCGCATGGTGGTGACCTAGAGCAACAATTACTCAATGTGCTCGAGTTTGTGACGCAAGAGCCCGATCCGAAACACAGCTGGCCAAAACAGCAGGATCCCGAGCAAGCTTACAAGAAAGGCCTTTATTACATCAAAGAAAAGCAATACCCGCTAGCCGCAAAGTGGATGAGGTTAGCAGCCATGTCTGGTGATAACAAAGCACAGTTTTATCTAGGCCTACTATTTATCAAAGGGCAAGGAGTACCAAAAAGTGCATTTCACGGCGTTGCTTGGTTGAGCCTTGCCCAAAGTCAAGGCAACATCGCGGCACAGAGCACATTGAATGAAGTTCGGCCACACCTAACTACTAAGCGCTACATTGATGCACAATGTTATGCCGCTACTTTGTTTGAGCAAATTCATCAGCAAATGCATTTTGGTTCAAATAATTAATTAGCAATCGAGTTTCGAACAATAAAAGTACAAAAAAACACCAAACAATACTTGATTAATACCACTGTATGAAATACTGTATATGCACTGTATAGATAATCAGTGGTCTAATCATGTTGCACATATCAGCAAATTTAAATACGTATTCAGAAAACGTTAATCACTATCAAAGTTTTAATGTCTTGGATGCAATTGACGAGCAAAGCACCAATGATATGCTCTTACAAATTTTATACCGTTGTAATTCAAAAGCAGGTTGGACTTTACTCATAGCACCAGACCATGTGCTTAATAAGTCTATGCTAGATAGCTATGACATAGATGCAAACAAGCTGCTGGTGCTTAAACAAAGGGATCTGATAAACTTAGAGCATACTCTGGATAGCGCTTTGTCCAATGGTAATTTTGCAGCGGTCATAACTTGGCCAGGGATTTTATCACATAAGCAAATTGAGCATAGAAGTCTTAGTAAATCTAAAACGACACTATATTGCTTTAAAAATTCAGCTAAATTGCCATTATCAAAGTTTGCACACTAATTATGTAGGTCACTTATGTGTTTTTGTGGTAACACACAAACTTTTGAGCAATGTTGTCAGCCATTTATTACTGGGGCAGCAGCCCCCAAAACAGCTGAGCAATTGATGCGCTCTCGCTTCAGTGCGTACTGCACACACGCTGGGGAGTATATTTTAAAAACATATGCTTCCAAAACGCGCACCGAACATACCGTTGATGACATTTTATTATTTGCCAAACAAGTTGATTTCGTTCGCTTAGATGTCATTCAAACAGATCAAGATGAGCAGTATCAATATGTTGAATTTAAAGCAGCATATATCGAGGGAGGTGTATTGAACGCACTACATGAACGCTCAAGGTTTATTCAAGAAAATGGCGCTTGGTTATATCTTGATGGCGAACTATATCCAGCCGATAGTAAAAAAGTAAGCCGTAACGATCCTTGTCCGTGCTTAAGTGGGAAAAAGTTTAAAAAGTGTCACGGCTAATCATAATACGCTTACGCTTCCTGTGGCTTAGTCAAAAGACTAATGCCACACAAAATACGACTATGCATCCAACTTCAATTACTTGTTAAACAGCAACATTTAACTGAGACTGCATCTCTCCACTTGCGATCTGATCATAAAAAGCAGCGGCATCCATTTCTTTTTCTTGCACATCAATTTCTGGGTTTTTCTGACGATATAATTTTGCTCTGACAGCTGGTTCTAAATTTTCAATAACATTTAGAGGTATGTGTGCTTTATCATCGCGAATATGAAAAGGCTCAGGATCTAAGCATTCGTTTAATTTTATATCTTCGAGACCACCATCTTTTACGAAATAGCGATTGTACTGGCCGATTGAAAAATCAAATTCATCTGGCGCTAATGGCTGTTTGGGACCGACTTGTAGTTCTTTGCGAAGTGCTTCTTCAGATTTATCTGATTCATCTAATGCACTGCGCGGTAAATCAAATTGACTAAAATCCAATGCATCTTGAGAAAGTGCGCTTAGCAAAAGTGCAAAGTCACCTCTTCTTGATTCATGAACACTCAAACTCAATGCATTACCTAATTGAGCTTCCTTGAGTAACAATTGTTCTATCTGCATGGATTTTCGCCAAAAAATATTAATTCTGAAAATTTATCGGCATTTTTTAAAAAAACTTTAGGACATTTCTTTACTTCGTCAAAAACTTTGTTATTATCAGCGCCGTTGTTGAGGAGGGGTTCCCGAGCGGCCAAAGGGATCAGACTGTAAATCTGACGGCTCAGCCTTCGCTGGTTCGAATCCAGCTCCCTCCACCATCAACGACAACAAAGTACAATTGGAGGGGTTCCCGAGCGGCCAAAGGGATCAGACTGTAAATCTGACGGCTCAGCCTTCGCTGGTTCGAATCCAGCTCCCTCCACCACTTTGTACTTGAAAAATCTGTTATGGAGGGGTTCCCGAGCGGCCAAAGGGATCAGACTGTAAATCTGACGGCTCAGCCTTCGCTGGTTCGAATCCAGCTCCCTCCACCACTTCCTTTTATCTCTTTATTTCCATCTATAATTTCTCTTCATTTTATTGAATGTGATGCATCTCGTTTTTTAAATAGTTTTTTGCTTTTTCAAACTCAGGGTAAAAACGCGCTACTATTTGCCAAAACGCATGGTTGTGTGCCATCACATGATAATGTGCTAATTCATGCACTATAACATAATCGATCACCCATTTTGGCGCGCCAAGCAAAGCACTATTAAAAGCCAGAACACCTTTACTTGATAAACTCCCCCAACGACGTTTATAAAAACGTACTTTAAGTACCTTGTATTTTGAGCCCATGCAGGTTTGGAAATAAGGTAAACGCCCTTGTAGGTAGTTCGTCAACTCAACTTGAAAGAGCTGGTTAAGCTCATCAATGTGACTCTCTTTGCTCCCTTTGCTAAATGCTGTCAAATAAATGCATTGATTCATGTGGTCAATAAAGCGAGACTCTGAATCAAAAATCAATTTGTAAGACTCACCATAGACATTAACAGACTTTAACGGTTCAAGGCCCAGCTCTCTTTTTTTAGCGACTATATCTAGTTTTTTCTCAACCCACTCCTGTTTTGTATCTAACCATGCATTTAGCCAATTGTGACAAATACCGTAAGGGGCATGAACAACAACGCCTTGAGGTTTAACAGTAATAGCGACCGTTTTTCTACGGCGGCTTAGTTTGAGTTGGTAATTGAAATTCATAGTAAATTTATTGCTTTTTCATATATCAATCTAAATTGCTGCTAACCTTTATACTTATTACGGAAAAAACAGGCTGCCATGAATAGCAAACCTAAATGTCAGTACACGTCACCTGATGGACACAAATGCCAAGAAATAGACATGGGATCAGGATATTGTTTTTGGCATGACGCTAAGTTCGATAAAAGTGGATTAGAGCTATCTCATAAACTCGAACGTTATGCCAAAAAAGGAGGGCTACTGCAAGGCCTTGAGCTCAAGCGGGCCAATTTAGAAGGGTTAAACCTTGTTAAATTCAATGACCACAATGGCTATGACCTCTCGTACAGTAACTTTTACCGCGCTAATTTGCATGGTGCTCACCTGTTTAACAGCACGATACGTAATGCCTCGCTCATGAAGGCAGATTTAAGAGATGCAAACTTACACTGCTGTAAGATCGAAAATACCAATATATTAGGTGTAAAACTCAATGCGACCAGAATAGATAACTTGGTACTTGGAGACAAACTTCTCCAAGAAAGCCAAGCGATTGAAGCAGCAAAGCAAAAAAAGACCGATGACGCACAAGACTTGTACTTACAGAGCGAAGAAATTTATCGTTTACTAAGAAAAGGTGCAGAACAACAGGGGTTGTTCGAAATGGCTGGAAAGTACACTTACAGTGAACTTCGCATGCGCCATGCACAGTATCCAAAATATTCAAAAAAACGACTCGTTTCAAGTTTTATAGATATGTTATGCGGCTATGGAGAAAAGCCAGAAAATGTCATTCGCTTTAGCCTGGGCATGATTTTACTCTGTGCACTGTGCTATTTTATGCTCGGTATAAACTACAATGGCGACGTCATCCAATTTGCCGCCAATGCACCTCTAAAGCAAAATTTACACTCCATGCTCAATTGCTTTTATTTTAGCGTCGTCACTTTTACAACCTTAGGCTATGGGGATATTACTCCCGTCGGGATCACCCGGCTCATCGCCACCATAGAAGCATTTATTGGCAGCTTTTCTCTTGCATTGTTCGTCGTGGTCTTCGTCAAGAGAATGACGAGGTAATCATGCTTCGTTAGATATTTCCCGCCCTAATTCATCTAAGAATAAGCGCATGAACTCAGTGCGCTTCTTCGCTTCCTTTTGTGCCGCCTGCGTGTGCATTTGTGACTCTATATGCAGTAGCTTTACAAAAAAATGATCTATGGTGTAGCTTTTGTCATCAGGCTCTCGAGTGCGACAGAATGGGTCGTCAGTATGGTAAAGATGTCTGGCAATTGCGCCACCTACTTTCATACAACGACTGACACCAATTGCCCCAAGTGCATCCATACGGTCCGCATCCTGTACTATTTTGGCTTCTAAAGTCGTTGGGGTCACGTTAGCACTGAAGCTATGAGCCACTATGGCATGGTGGATCCCTTCTAGCTTATCCTGCGGATAACCTATTTCTATTAAAAATCGCTCAGCTTTATCCGCTGCCATTTTTGAAGCGAGTGCTCTGTCTGGATGATTTTTTGCAACAGCAACGCAATCATGTAACCAAGCTGCAGGTATAACAATATCTAAGTCCGCACTTTCTGCTATTGCAAGCTGTTTTGCAGTTTTAACCACCCGTTGTATATGAGAAAGGTCATGCGCGGTATCGGCAAAAGGCGTATCAAGCATAAATTCCTTAAATGCTTCTTCAAACTGTTTCATATTTTCCATCATTTTTACGTAAACCTTATGCTTTAGATTGTATGTTGGAACCCCCTTCACTAAAATGACAGGATTCTACTTAGTAAGGAATTTATATGTCTTGCGCGCTGTATTTACAACCCGGCCGAGAAAAATCTCTTAAAAGAAAACACCCTTGGATATTCTCTAAAGCAATTAAAAAAATCAAAGGTAAGCCAGGACTGGGCGATATTGTTAAAATCTACAGTCACGATGGTCAATACTTGGCAACAGCGGCGTATAGCCCGAGCTCCCAGATCAGAGCAAGGATCTGGAGTTTTGATGAAAACGAACAAATTGATCAAGCTTTCTTTAAGCGTCGTTTGGCCCGTGCCTTTGCAGTCAGAGAATATGCGATCTCAGAGGGTGGGCTAACTGGTTTTAGGCTCTCTGCTGCAGAGTCTGACGGCTTGCCGGGAATTACCATTGATAAGTTTGATAACTACCTTGTATGTCAAATGCTAAGCGCAGGTGCAGAACGCCACAAAGGTGAAATTGTTGCCGCATTACGTGAGCTTTTCCCAGATTGCCATGTATATGAGCGCTCAGATGTTGATGTACGTAAAAAAGAAGGTCTTGAGAAAATCACAGGTGTATTACACGGTGACGCACCAACAGAACCTGTGATCATTGAGGAAAACGGCTTAAAATTAGAAGTCGATATTATTGGCGGCCATAAAACTGGGTTTTATCTAGACCAAAGAGACAGCCGCGCCGCATTGGAGCGCTTTTCAAAAGGCAAAAATGTTCTAAACTGCTTTTGCTACACTGGCACATTCAGTTTATATGCACTCAGAGGCGGATGTGATGAAGTGATCAATGTCGATGTATCTCAACCCGCTTTAGACACTGCCAAGAGAAATGTCGAGCATAATAACCTAGATTTAAGCAAAGTCGATTTTGTCAAAAAAGATGTCTTCAAGTTACTTCGTGAATACCGAGACGAAGGACGCCAATTTGATACCATCGTCATGGATCCACCTAAGTTTGCTGAGAGTAAAGCCCAGTTAACAGGGGCATGTCGAGGCTACAAGGATATTAATATGCTTGCAATGCAACTATTAAAGCCAGGTGGTACTTTACTGACTTTCTCATGCTCAGGGTTAATGGATCAAAACCTATTCCAAAAAGTCGTCGCAGATGCAGCGCTGGATGCGGGTAAAGACCTGATGATAATGGAGAGACTAAATCAAGCAGCTGATCACCCGATTGCAGGCTTCTACCCTGAAGGGTTTTATCTCAAAGGTCTTATTTGTAAAGTATATTAAAATAAAGGGAGCTTATGCTCCCTTTATTTTCTGACTTAGAAGCTACCTGTTAAAGTAACACCTGAATACGCATTATAGCCACGTAACATGATGTGATAAGTCGCATCTGTACCAGAATTAGTCAAGCTGCAAGTCTCCGAATTACCACTGCGATATGGTCTACAGTCGTAAGTGCTAGTTGTCGGTGCAGCTCCCTTTCTAACGTATAAATCCGCGTCACCAGAGCCGCCTGATATCTGCACACTTAATGTCGCGTTAGCTGGTACATCAATTGTGTAAGCGACTTCACTACCTGATGCGCCAGAAAGATTAGTGACAGGTACACCGTTCGTTAGACAATTATTACCACAGCCACCACCATCACCAGCCGTGCTTGCGACTAAGCTTGCGCCAGAATAAGCTGAATATCCATGCAACATGATGTACCAATCACCCGCCACTGGATTGTTAAATGTACAGACTTCTTCGTTGCCATTTTTGTATGGACGACAAGAGTAGCTACTTTGAGTTGGTTGCTGACCTTGTTGCACATACAGGTCAGCATCACCTGTGCCACCGGATAGTTTAACTGTTAATGTTGTTTTACCTGCTGGTACCTTGAATACATAGTTTGACTCTTCACCCGCAGCGCCGCTAGCACTGACAGCTACACCATCATCTAATTCTGGTAATGGCGGTGGTGGAGGTGGTGGTGTTGAATCAGCTAATGCAAATAACAGCTCATTTGGAGAACCAGACTTGGCATCACTCACTTTGTTTTTGGAGCTGCGAGAGCTTAGTAACGTATCAATCTGGCTTGGAGTAAGAGACGGATTTTCATCAAGGTATAGTGCAACAACCCCCGCAACATGAGGTGCTGCCATCGATGTGCCGCTGATTGTATTTGTCGCAGAGTCTGAATTGTACCAAGCTGACTTGATGCTTGAACCTGGCGCGTAAATATCTAGACAATTACCATAGTTTGAGAAACTCGAACGTGCATCTGAACTTGTAGTAGAACCTACTGTCACAGCGTCCGCAGCCCTAGCTGGAGAGTAATTACACGCACTGCTGTTATCATTACCTGCCGCTACAACAAATGTTACACCTGATGCTACTGCCGCATTTACCGCATCATCAACTGCTTGTGATACACCACCACCTAAACTCATATTAGCAACAGAAGGGCCTGATGCATTATTCTTAACCCAATTGATACCTGAAATAACGCCTGAATACGAGCCTGACCCATTACATCCTAAAACACGAACACCCACGACGTTGACGTTTTTAGCAACACCATAAGCACCGCCACCAATTGTACCCGCCACGTGCGTACCATGACCGTTACAATCGCTTGAGTCGGCGTCATTATCTACAAAGTCATAACCGTGACTTGCACGTCCACCAAACTCAGCATGTGTAATACGTACACCCGTATCAATGACATAAGCTGTTACGCCACTGCCGTCAAAGTCATAATGATAGTTACTATTTAGCGGTAGATCTCTTTGATCAACTCTATCTAAACCCCAAATTGCGTTACCTTGATCTGCACTCGCATCAACCAGAGGCGTCACTGTGACGATTTGGTCTTGCTCAATGTAATCGATGCTAGGATTGCTCAGCAGTTCTTTTACTTGTTGCTTTGACGCATTAACCACAACCCCATTTAAAACACCTTCAAATTGCTTGGATACTTGTACATTATGCTTTGTTGTCAACGCTCTCGCTTGATCAGCTGCATAACTGGCAATTGCATCACTGCTTGCTGCATTCATAACTGTGGGTGTCTTAAAGACTACGATGTACTGATCTTCAATCGCACTAGTTTGGTCAACAGTCATTAACTGGGCTTGCGCTAAACAGCTTCCTGAAAGACCTGTCAAGACCGCAAATGCTAGTGTGTTTAATTTACGCATACTTGTTCCTTTATTATGTCATTTGGTTAATTTCCAATCAAAATGTAGCTCAAATGTAGAAATAATAAACAATATTTTTAACTAAAAATTAACCAAAAACCAAACACTTTGTAATCAAAAATTTACAATAGAAAGTTTTATTCATTAATTTCAATTCTTAAACAAACTTAATTCAAGTTGAGTAGTTGATGCGACTAGAACACTATATAAAGCGGAGTAATTTATGACTTTAAGGAGGTTTTTCAGATGGTTAATATATTTTTTAAACGTGAGAATATGAAATTTATATCCTTATAATTTATAGCAATAGTGCAAAAAGTTTATACCCAGTCTAAATCAGATGTATTTCAAATTATATCTCGATGATTTAATCTCATAATCAGTTTGTAGATTTATTCTAATTACAGAAGAATAACGCACACTTATAAACACCTTCAGTGCTGCTTTAACCTATGAGTAGATACTTTTCAAAAGCGCCTGGCATGAGTTTTTTCCCTTGAAACTTCTTGCTTCAGTTTCGCGACTATTCCGAGTAACTCCGTGTGGTCAACTTGTCGTATATAAATAGAATTGATTTCTTTTGATAGCCGACTATGTACCTTACTTTTAACAATACCATTGGTAGTGGAACAAACAATCTTGACGACAGCGAGGTATTCAATACACCTCTGTAAACGCAGTAACCAAACCAAAAAGACGGAACATGGACCCTGAAACGAGTTGAGGCAAGATCGTTCAAAACTAGCGACAGCGAACACAGTGAGTACGCATCTTTTGCGCAAGGTGATTAACGTGCAAAATGTAACGACAACGAGCGAAGCGAGTACGTTCAATTTGCGCAAGGTGTAAAAGGTTAGCGACAGTGAACGAAGTGAGTACGCTCTGCTAGTTTAGCTGTTGCTCAGGAAATGTATTTAGCAGGAGTAAAGGGTGAAAGCTGTGAAGGATGCTTCCTTCACCTTGCGCTTATCGTGCAAAAGGCTAGCGACAGCGAACGAAGTGAGTACGCTTCTTTTGCGCAAGGTGATTAACGTGCAAAATGTAACGACAATGAGCGAAGCGAGTACGTTCAATTTGCGCAAGGTGAAATGAGCCGTTTTAGCTGTTGCTGAGAAAATCTTAAGTTTATCTTGTCGGCGGTGAAGGTTACTCCCTTCACCTTGTGCTAATTCGTCTCTTTATCAATGTGCATGAACTCTGCAACGGGTTTGACGTACATGGATGTACTAATGTCGATTAGATTCATGGATGAATTAAGTGCAAAGTACAGTGACATAGAGCGAAGCGAGTACATTTACTTTGCGCAAGGTGAATTGAGCCATTTTAACAGCAGCGGGGTTATTTAATTGGGCCCTTGGTGCGCTACGCAGTAGAATGTCCTACTTTCACATGGACGAAATGAGATCGAAGCGAAGCTTCTCAGTTATGGTGTAAAGGGCTAATGACAGAGAACGAAGTGAGTTCATTCTCTTTGCGCAAGGTGAAATAAGCTATTTTAAACAGCGCCGATTAATGTATTGGCGCGATGGAACCCAGCTTCAGGGGTGAATAGACAACGCAGAACTATCTACAAAGAAATAATGTAATGCAATGAAACATATAACCGTGAAATAAACCAGTTTAACCGATGCTAAGGTGTACTAGCTCAGACTTGATCTGACAGTTACCCGTTTTTCAATCGGTGATTGTCAGCTTAGATTTGAGCTAAATTCTTTTCTGCCCAAATACGTTTTCCATCTTCCAATGTTTCAAGTGGCGTTCTGCCACAGCACATTTTTCCTTGATGAGTTCGGTCATTATTGTAATAAACCATCCATTCGTCCAGATCCTTTTGTAATTCTTCTAGGGAGCTATATAGCTTTTTACGGAATGTAACCTGATAAAACTCATTTAGTATTGTCTTATGGAACCGCTCACAGATACCGTTTGTCTGTGGCGACATGGCCTTAGTTTTTGTATGGTCGATATCGTTAATCGCCAAATATAACTGGTAATCATGATGCTCGACTTTACCGCAATACTCCGTGCCTCTGTCAGTGAGTATGCGTAGCATTGGCAACTCATGCTGTTCGAAGTAAGGTAGAACCTTATCATTGAGTATGTCGGCCGCTGTAATTGGTGTTTTGGTGGTATAGAGCTTAGCGAAAGCTACTTTGCTGTACGTATCTACGAATGTTTGCTGATAGATACGTCCAACACCTTTTAGGTTGCCAACGTAAAACGTATCTTGTGAGCCTAGATAACCAGGGTGAGCTGTTTCGATTTCGCCACAAGCCTCATCGTCATTTTTCTTTTTTTCAAGCGCAGCGATTTGGCTGTCTGTTAAGATAATACCTTCGTTAGCTACTTTGTCTTCCAATGCTTTCAGGCGCTTCTTAAAGTTCTCTAAATTATGACGTAGCCATATCGACCGAACACCACTGCCTGATACAAATACACCTTGCTTTCTTAATTCATTGCTCGTTCTGTGTTGGCCGTGAGCAGGGTAATCAACAGCATATTTTATAACAGCTTGTTCAGTTGCCTCATCGACTCTGTTTTTAATGTTTGGAGACCTACGACTTTTATCAACTAACGCATCGAGCCCGCCATCTTCGACCAGCTCTTGATATCGATAAAATGTATCTCTTGAAACGCCCATAACTTTACAGGCTTTAGAAACATTACCTAATTCTTCAGCAAGATTAAGCAAACCAGTTTTGTGTTTAATGATTGGGTTGTTAGTATGTAACATGAGAGTTACCACCTTTAAGTTGTTTTGATTAAAAGATTCGACACCTTTATCAAAACGGGTAACTCTCAATTTTTCAAATCGAAATGTCAGATCAAGTCGAGACTAATTCAGCTAAGGGACTTAAATGCAAAAAACCCGTCGCATTTCTGCAACGGGTTTCTTTTATTTGGCGCTTGGCAATGTCCTACTTTCACATGGGAAACCCCACACTATCATCGGCGCTATTTCGTTTCACTACTGAGTTCGGCATGGAGTCAGGTGGTTCCAAAATGCTATGGTTACCAAGCAAATTCTTTTCGTGCAAATGGCTAATGACGTCTTTTTGTCATTTCATTTGCGCAAGGTGAATTGATTTCTCATTAGAGCTCATCTATTCACAATGCTAAAATCTGGAAGCGTAATTAAATTCTTATCGTCTACTTTCTATTCTTAACTTCTAACAAGTCAAACCACTTTGGCGTTGTATGGTTAAGCCTCACGGGTAATTAGTACGAGTTAGCTCAATGCCTCACAGCACTTCCACATCTCGCCTATCAACGTTGTAGTCTTCAACGGCCCTTCAGTTAACTTAAAGTTAAAGTGAGAACTCATCTCGAGGCTCGCTTCCCGCTTAGATGCTTTCAGCGGTTATCGATTCCGAACGTAGCTACCGGGCAATGCTATTGGCATAACAACCCGAACACCAGCGGTTCGTCCACTCCGGTCCTCTCGTACTAGGAGCAGCCCCTCTCAATTCTCAAACGCCCACGGCAGATAGGGACCGAACTGTCTCACGACGTTCTAAACCCAGCTCGCGTACCACTTTAAATGGCGAACAGCCATACCCTTGGGACCGACTTCAGCCCCAGGATGTGATGAGCCGACATCGAGGTGCCAAACACCGCCGTCGATATGAACTCTTGGGCGGTATCAGCCTGTTATCCCCGGAGTACCTTTTATCCGTTGAGCGATGGCCCTTCCATTCAGAACCACCGGATCACTATGACCTACTTTCGTACCTGCTCGACGTGTCTGTCTCGCAGTTAAGCTGGCTTCTACCATTACACTAACCGTACGATGTCCGACCGTACTTAGCCAACCTTCGTGCTCCTCCGTTACTCTTTGGGAGGAGACCGCCCCAGTCAAACTACCCACCAGGCACTGTCCTCAATCCCGATTAGGGACCTAAGTTAGAACATCAACACTACAAGGGTGGTATTTCAAGGACGGCTCCACACAATCTAGCGACTGTGCTTCAAAGCCTCCCACCTATCCTACACATGTAGGGTCAATGTTCAGTGCCAAGCTGTAGTAAAGGTTCACGGGGTCTTTCCGTCTAGCCGCGGGTACACAGCATCTTCACTGCGATTTCAATTTCACTGAGTCTCGGGTGGAGACAGCGTGGCCATGGTTACACCATTCGTGCAGGTCGGAACTTACCCGACAAGGAATTTCGCTACCTTAGGACCGTTATAGTTACGGCCGCCGTTTACCGGGGCTTCGATCAAGAGCTTCGACCTAAGTCTAACCCCATCAATTAACCTTCCGGCACCGGGCAGGTGTCACACCGTATACGTCATCTTACGATTTTGCACAGTGCTGTGTTTTTAATAAACAGTCCCAGCCACCTGGTCACTGCGGCTCTCGTCTGCTTATGGAGCAAGTCCTTCACAAACAAGAGCGTACCTTCTCCCGAAGTTACGGTACAATTTTGCCTAGTTCCTTCACCCGAGTTCTCTCAAGCGCCTTAGTATTCTCTACCTGACCACCTGTGTCGGTTTAGGGTACGATTCGATATAAACTGAAGCTTAGAGGCTTTTCCTGGAAGTAGGGCATCAACAACTTCACTACCGTAGTAGCTCGTCTCGACTCTCAGCCTTAGCGACCCGGATTTTCCTAAGTCACCAGCCTACAGCCTTTCACATGGACAACCAACGCCATGCTTGCCTAGCCTGCTCCGTCCCCCCATCGCATTTATACCAAGTACGGGAATATTAACCCGTTTCCCATCGACTACGCTCTTCAGCCTCGCCTTAGGGGTCGACTCACCCTACCCTGATTAACATGGGATAGGAACCCTTGGTCTTCCGGCGTGCGGGTTTTTCACCCGCATTATCGTTACTCATGTCAGCATTCGCACTTCTGATACGTCCAGCAAACCTTACAGTTCACCTTCAGCCGCTTACAGAACGCTCCCCTACCCCGCATACTAAGTATGCAGCCGTAGCTTCGGTGGTATGTTTAGCCCCGTTACATCTTCCGCGCAGGCCGACTCGACTAGTGAGCTATTACGCTTTCTTTAAAGGATGGCTGCTTCTAAGCCAACCTCCTAGCTGTTTTAGCCTTCCCACATCGTTTCCCACTTAACATACACTTTGGGACCTTAGCTGACGGTCTGGGTTGTTTCCCTCTCCACGATGGACGTTAGCACCCACCGTGTGTCTCCCGGATATTACTTTACGGTATTCGGAGTTTGCAAAGGGTTGGTAAGTCGGGATGACCCCCTAGCCTTAACAGTGCTCTACCCCCGTAAGTATTCGTCCGAGGCTCTACCTAAATAGATTTCGGGGAGAACCAGCTATCTCCCGGTTTGATTAGCCTTTCACTCCTAGCCACAGGTCATCCCCTAACTTTTCAACGTTAGTGGGTTCGGTCCTCCAGTCAGTGTTACCTGACCTTCAACCTGCCCATGGCTAGATCACCGGGTTTCGGGTCTATACCCTGCAACTTAAGCGCCCAGTTAAGACTCGCTTTCGCTACGGCTCCCCTAAATGGTTAACCTCGCTACAGAATATAAGTCGCTGACCCATTATACAAAAGGTACGCAGTCACCCTCGAAGGGCTCCTACTGCTTGTACGTACACGGTTTCAGGTTCTATTTCACTCCCCTCACAGGGGTTCTTTTCGCCTTTCCCTCACGGTACTGGTTCACTATCGGTCAGTTGGGAGTATTTAGCCTTGGAGGATGGTCCCCCCATATTCAGTCAAAGTTTCACGTGCTCCGACCTACTCGATTTCACTTCAGATAAATTTTCGTGTACGGGACTGTCACCCTGTGTCGTCCAACTTTCCAGAAGGTTCCACTAATTACACTGAAGCTTAAGGGCTAATCCGATTTCGCTCGCCGCTACTTTCGGAATCTCGGTTGATTTCTTTTCCTCGGGGTACTTAGATGTTTCAGTTCTCCCGGTTTGCCTCTTACAGCTATGTATTCACTGCAAGATACCGCTAAGCGGTGGGTTTCCCCATTCGGAAATCTAAGTCTCAAGTGCCTCTTACTGGCTTGACTTAGCTTATCGCAAGTTAGTACGTCCTTCATCGCCTCCAACTGCCAAGGCATCCACCGTGTACGCTTAGTCACTTAACCATACAACCCAAAATGGTTTTTCTTCGCTTTTGTTTGTTATGCTGCGTTCCTTTCGTTTTTTACTTGGTCACATAACACGTTATGCTTCCGTCGATAAAAAACTCAAGCGCCTTGCCTAACAATCAAAATCATTGAAAAATAAGTTAGGTTGTCTAATCAAAGACAGTTTTAACTTCGCCAGAAGTTAAGTAATACTAAAGTAGACGCTAATTAATCAACTAAATGATTAATCGGCATTTTCTTTCGAAAACTCTGAATAACAATTGCTTGTTATTCGAGAATTTAATTATCAGCTTTCCAAATTTTTAAAGAGCAATATTAATTAGCTATTAAAGCTAACTAACAATCATCTGTGTGGACACTTCGAACAAATCTGTTCTAAATCGTTAAGGAGGTGATCCAGCCCCAGGTTCCCCTAGGGCTACCTTGTTACGACTTCACCCCAGTCATGAATCACTCCGTGGTAAGCGCTCTCCCTAAGGTTAAGCTACCTACTTCTGGAGCAACCCACTCCCATGGTGTGACGGGCGGTGTGTACAAGGCCCGGGAACGTATTCACCGCGGCATTCTGATCCGCGATTACTAGCGATTCCGACTTCATGGAGTCGAGTTGCAGACTCCAATCCGGACTACGACAGACTTTAAGTGATTCGCTTACTCTCGCAAGTTCGCAGCACTCTGTATCTGCCATTGTAGCACGTGTGTAGCCCTACACGTAAGGGCCATGATGACTTGACGTCGTCCCCACCTTCCTCCGGTTTATCACCGGCAGTCTCCTTAGAGTTCCCGACCGAATCGCTGGCAACTAAGGATAGGGGTTGCGCTCGTTGCGGGACTTAACCCAACATCTCACAACACGAGCTGACGACAGCCATGCAGCACCTGTATCAGAGTTCCCGAAGGCACCAAACCATCTCTGGTAAGTTCTCTGTATGTCAAGTGTAGGTAAGGTTCTTCGCGTTGCATCGAATTAAACCACATGCTCCACCGCTTGTGCGGGCCCCCGTCAATTCATTTGAGTTTTAACCTTGCGGCCGTACTCCCCAGGCGGTCTACTTAATGCGTTAGCTTTGGAAAAGTTGTCCGAAGACCCCAGCTCCTAGTAGACATCGTTTACGGCGTGGACTACCAGGGTATCTAATCCTGTTTGCTCCCCACGCTTTCGTACATGAGCGTCAGTGTTGACCCAGGTGGCTGCCTTCGCCATCGGTATTCCTTCAGATCTCTACGCATTTCACCGCTACACCTGAAATTCTACCACCCTCTATCACACTCTAGTTTGCCAGTTCGAAATGCAGTTCCCAGGTTGAGCCCGGGGCTTTCACATCTCGCTTAACAAACCGCCTGCGTACGCTTTACGCCCAGTAATTCCGATTAACGCTCGCACCCTCCGTATTACCGCGGCTGCTGGCACGGAGTTAGCCGGTGCTTCTTCTGTAAGTAACGTCACAGCTAGCAGGTATTAACTACTAACCTTTCCTCCTTACTGAAAGTGCTTTACAACCCTAAGGCCTTCTTCACACACGCGGCATGGCTGCATCAGGCTTGCGCCCATTGTGCAATATTCCCCACTGCTGCCTCCCGTAGGAGTCTGGACCGTGTCTCAGTTCCAGTGTGGCTGATCATCCTCTCAAACCAGCTAGGGATCGTCGCCTTGGTAAGCCATTACCTTACCAACTAGCTAATCCCACTTGGGCCGATCATAAGGCGAGAGCCGAAGCCCCCTTTGGTCCGTAGACATTATGCGGTATTAGCCATCGTTTCCAATGGTTGTCCCCCACCTTACGGCACGTTCCCAAGCATTACTCACCCGTCCGCCGCTCGTCATCTTCTAGCAAGCTAGAAATGTTACCGCTCGACTTGCATGTGTTAGGCCTGCCGCCAGCGTTCAATCTGAGCCATGATCAAACTCTTCAATTAAAAGTTTTTTGAATCCGAAGATTCGTGCTCAATGAATTCTGTATAAATTGACTATATAGCCACTCATAAGAAATTGAGACTCTAATTCTTTTGCTCCTGAATCAAGAGCTGTTAGAACTCAATCTGTACGAGTGCCCACACAGATGATTGCTTCATATTTTTAAAGAACAGTGTAACTAACCCTTGGTTAGTTACCGCAGCGTTGCTGCGAAGAGGAGCGCCATATTAACCGCTTCACTTTTAAAGTCAACTAGAAAATTTAATTTATTTTCAATTAAGCTTTCAGTTTAACTTTAACCTTCACTTTGCTGCTTGCTTTTGTGCGCGTTGCTCCGTGTCAGTGGGTGCGCATTATAGGGACTTAAAGTGTTTGGTCAAGCCTTTTTATAAATTTTTTTATGTAAAGCAAAAGAGATAGTTTGCAGTTAATAGTGATTACGTAAAGAGGGTATATTATGCAGATGCAGATATAAAGGAAGCTGATGTTATCAATAATAAACGAACGCAGGCTTCAAGCTGCGCTCTCTATTGGGGAAACTTACTATAAAAAGCCGCTATGAATTACATTATCACTTAATGACCTATCGCAGTGTCATAAAAGTAATGTTTGCGTTTTAATTTTAGGTCACCGTTTGTCACGATCTCCATTGCTCCTTCATTGTCCAAAGTTACATTGAAGTCTGTTATCCCTCTTTTAACATCTAGCTGCATTTCCAGTTCAGCTGCTGACCAAGACTGACCAAATCCAACTTGTAGATCTTCTAAATGTTCAACCTCTTCAGATAATCTATAAGCCGATCCAGGAAATATTTGCGTTAAAGTTAGCGCTAAAATTTGTTTTCCTTGGCACAAAAACGCAAACATTGGCGTTTTGGTTTTATTAATGAATGTAACTGTAACTTTTGCAGCCATAGCGTTTCCCTCAAACTGAATAATCTATGTGCAACTATAGGGAGATTCAGATTAAAAGCAATTACGGGGCATTACAGCTAGATTGTAATCACCCATCAAGGGCTGTATTTCAGTGAGTCACAGGTATTGTTTCGGTTTCAATGCAACACCCCTTTCATTTCCCACGAACCATATTGATTTTTTATTAGATAGATATCTTCAATATCATCATCAATAATCAACTGCACAGAAGCCAACGCCCCCTGAATTGACATGACCCTTACATCCAGCATAGACATATCGTCTGTGTGACCTTTTTCTCGATCTTTTTTATTCTTCTCGATGTTACCGCCATCATCAACCTGCTCTTGAAAACTATTCGCAATTAATGAATTAAAGTGGTTTCTTATGATCTGCTCAACTTGCAAGTGATCGTTAAATGAATTGGCTTTACTGACATTGCTGGCTAAAAGTGAACTCAGGAACATCACTCTCATTAATAACGCCATATTATTTCCTTTATTAGTCTGCCCAGCTATGCACGTAGGCACAATTGTAATAAACTCGTCCCTGTTTACCTTATACTCTACACTGACTTGCTTTTTGTACTTATGATTTTGTGAAGCTAGAACCAAGATATTCTTATTAAAATAAAATCATAAAAATCATTATTTTAACTTTGTTCATAATTCAATATGCACACTAGTAGTGCATCACAGTGTTGCTTATTATGTTGCAATTAACGAGGAAATTAATGTCTACCGCGGTTTTACAAAACACTTCAAAGAATACAACGGTCGTTTTAGCGCTTATCATGGCAATGCTCGTATGGGGTTCAAGTTGGATATCTGGAAAAATTATTGCGGATATGGCGCCCGCTGAAATCACTGTCTTTTATCGTATCGCACTGGCTACTATTAGTATGGCGCCTATTTTATTTCTGATGCATAAATCTCGGCTGCACAAACTTGCTTTCTCTCGTAAAGCATTATTATGGTCCATTCCTGCTGGTTTATTGATGGCGGCCTATAATCAATTCTTCTTTTTAGGGTTACATGACGGATTACCAGGCAAAGGAGGCATGCTTGTTACTACAACAAACCCTATCTTTACCATTATTCTTAGTACTTTGATTTTACGTAGCACTCTTTCTAATACACAACTCATAGGCTGTATATTGGGGGTCATTGGTGGGCTCTTCATGATTGAAATTTGGCTTTTTGATGTCGCTCAAATACTGGCATCAGGAAACGCATATTTCTTATTAGCCTCTTTAACATGGGCTTTTTTAACACTTATCAGTAAGCAAGGTACTAAATTTAGTGACTTTCTAACGTTCAGCACATTGATGTATTTTTGGGCAATGCTTTTAAGTTATCTATTCGCATATGACTTGTCTCCAATCAGTAATATAGCAAACTATTCAAGTACCTACTGGTACCATATGCTGTATCTGTCAATTATTGTGGTTAGTATCGCCACCAGCATTTTCTTTTTTGCCACTCAGCAATTAGGACCGAGTCGTTCTAGCTCGTTTATTTTCATTGTGCCGGTTACTGCTATGGGCATGTCGATATGGTATTTCGACGAACACCTAAGTTTAACCATGTCTTGTGGCGCATTATTGGCTCTAAGCGCCGTTTATTTGCTTAATAAGCCCACAAAACTTAAATCGTAACTTTTCGGGTAATGATATCTTTGAACATCACCCAGTCTGCAAGAAAGCTGTAGAGTGGATATTGAAAAGTTGCTGGTTTGTTGTGTTCATAATAAACATGTCCAAACCACGCAAATCCATAGCCACATATCGGCAGCGCAAATAAGAGTGCCCAATATTGCGTGATTAACATAACAATCAATATCGATATAACCAGCGCAGAACCAACAAAATGCATTCTGCGGCAATGCTTGTTTTGATGCTCTTGCAAATAAAACTGATAAAACGCTTGGAAGCTCTCAAATTTTCTAGCCATTTTCATGCCCCTTTAAAATATAAAGCTCACATAGTGAGCTTCATATTTAATCATCAATTATGATGTTTCACTATTACTCAACCACTTTTGCCGTGAAAAAGTTGGGTAAAAAATTGGAATGATAATAAGCGTTAAGAGTGTTGAGCTCACCAAACCTCCAATGACAACTGCTGCAATTGGCTTTTGTAGCTCAGCTCCCACACCATGTGATAACAGCATAGGTATAAGGCCTAATGCTGAGGTAATAGCAGTCATTAACACTGGACGTATACGCACACTTGCACCACTTAGCACCGCACTATAAATATCTTTATCACGTTCTTGTTTATTAATGCTCTCTACCATCACAACCCCATTTAAAATAGCTACACCAAACAAGGTAATAAATCCCACGGAACTAGCAACTGATAGATAGAGACCAGAAAAATAGAGCGCGCACACCCCACCTACAATGGCGAGTGGGATGGTGAGCAATATCAATAGAGCCTGCCTGACTGAACGAAAGATGCAAAACAGCATTAAGCTAATTAATATCAAAGATAAAGGTACTATCATCATTAACTTCTGTTGAGCACGCTGCTGACGCTCAAACTGTCCTCCAATCATGACTGAGTAACCAGCAGGAAGTACGACTTGCTCTGCTACTTGCTCATAAATATCAGAGACAACACTGCCCATATCTCGGCCCTCTATATTCGCCTCGATAACGACACGTCTTTGCACATCGTCTCGCCTAATTTGTGGTGTGCCTGTCGTTATTGCCACGTGAGCGACATCACCAAGCCGCACCCACTCTCCACTCGGCGCAACCAATATTAAATTTGATATTGCTTTGGGGTTGTTACGAAATATTTTGTCTAAGCGCAGATATATGTCGTATCGTTCATTTCCATTGACAATTTGGCCCACATATTGACCTCCTACACCTTCATTAACCACTGACATAATATCTGACACTGTCAAATTAAATCTCGCTAGCGCCTGACGATCCGGAGTGATTAAAAGCTGCGCCTCACCATTAACTTGTTCCATCGCGACATCTACAGCCCCCTCGATTTGTCGAATAACGGCCTCCACTTCCGTTCCCTTTTGCGCCAATACATCTAAATCCGGCCCCATTAATTTAATTGCCAATTGCGCTTTGACACCCGATAGCAGCTCATCAACCCGTGTTGCTATTGGCTGAGAGAAGTTAAGTTGTATGCCTGGAAACACCGCAAGCTTATGCTTCATGAGTGCTTGAAGTTCAGTGCGATTGGATGCACTTTGCCACTGATTAATTGGTTTAAGCCCAATATAAATTTCTATATTATTAACCGGTTCTGGGTCCCCGCCAATTTCCGCTCGGCCAATTCGACTAAGTGCATAAGTTACTTCAGGTATCTCTAGTAAATATGCTTCAAGTTTTGGCGCAACCTCGAGTGCGGTTTCTAAACTGGCCGATGACGCAAGCGTAACACGTAAATTAATCGTGCCTTCTTCTAACTCTGGCGCAAATTCAGTACCTAATTTAGTCGTTAAAAAAGCGCTTATGCATATCAAGCTAATTACAGCCACAACCAAAGCCCTGCGCTTATCCATCACTTTTACCAAACACGCTCGATACATCGCCTCTAATTGAGCCGCAGTTTTATTGGGTCGAATGGATATGCCACTTCGATAAGCGATACAGGCAAGCGCTGGCACAAAGATCAAGGCAACGATAACAGCAAAAGCCACCGCTAACATGATGCTAATGGCCATAGGTTCGAACATCTTGGCTTCAACACCCTCGAAACTAAACAATGGCATAAATACGAGTAAAATAATTAATGAAGCAAAGAAAATAGAATGTGTCACTTCTTTAGCTGCAAAAGATACGATGGATAACACACTGTTCTGGTTATTTTTCATATCATCACCTTGCTCTTGAAGCTTTCGAACGATATTTTCAACCATTACTACCGAGCCATCTACTAACATACCAATGGCAATGGCTAACCCTCCCAATGACATCAAATTAGCCGAGATCCCAAGCCACGTCATTGTCATTAGCGCCATACCTATAGACAACGGAATGGATATCAGCACTAATAGCGCCGCTCTTAAATTTAATAAAAATAACGTCAGGACAAGACTGATAAATATAAATGCAAGACCCAATGCGCTAGCAACCGTTTCCACCGCCTTATCTACTAAGTCACTCTGATCGTAAAATGGCATAATTTTTACGCCTTTCGGTAAGGCTTGCTCTAAACGCGCTAATCTTTCATAGATAGCATCAATGGTTGCTTTACTATTGGCACCTGTGCGTTTGAGTACAATCCCAGACACAACCTCCCCCATCACCTCTACTTCCCCAAGGTTATTTCGCCGAGTCATCGTCACCGCACCTTGTCGAATTTCGGCGCCGATCTGAACATCTGCAACGTCGCCGACATGTATCGTTGTGCCCTCAATGACTTTAACTGGGACTTTACTAATTTGCTTTAGCCCTTTCTCACCACTGGCAAACCAACCAGCCCCTCGGATCACTAACTGCTCTTGCCCTCTCTCCATATACCAGCCACCAGCGTTCACATTGTTTTTTTCCAACGCGGATTGAATATCTGACTGTCTAAGTTCGTAGGAAAGTAATTTTTGCGGGTTAAGGTTCACTTGGTACTGCTTTACCTCACCGCCAAATGACAATACATCGGTAACGCCATCAACTGGCATAAGTATCATTTTTACCAACCAGTCATTTAAACTTCTTAGTGCCATAGTGTCGTAACCAGAGTCAGGCTCCGATACGATTAAATATTGAAATATTTGGCCAAGTCCTGAGGTGTTTGGGCCTATCTCTGGTATGCCGATACCAATGGGGATCTGCGCTTTAGCCTGTTGCAACCGTTCAAAAACAAGCTGTCTAGCAAAATAAATATCAACCCCTTCTTTAAAAGCAACAGTGACGCCTGACAGCCCCGTTTTTGATGTAGAACGTACTTGAGCAACATCCGGTAAAGCATACATCACAGCTTCAATCGGGTAAGTGATCAACTGTTCAACTTCATCTGCACCTAGCCCGGGCGCTTCCGTATTTATAACTACCTGAGTATTTGTTACATCAGGAAAAGCATCGAGAGATAACTTTTGTGTCACAGTAATGCTTGCAAGCATCAACGCGAGTACACCAACGAGTATCAAATAGCGGTTATTCACTGACCATGAAATCATATAATTTAACATATTCGATCTCCCATCAGTGGTTATGCGGGTCAAAGTTATTTTTAGCTAGCTCTGAGGCAATAAAAAATGCACCTCTAACCGCTAATCGACTGGGGCTATCTAAACCATAAATCACCCGGTGTTTTCCAACTTGAGCACCTAAACGTATCTGAACAGGTTTCAATGCACCATCGCTCTGTTCCACAAACACAACCCAATTTTGTGCTTGGTCTCTGACCACTGCAGACTCTGGCACCAGCATAGCTTGAGCTGCTGAGTGCATTGTTAACTGCACCTCAACAAACATACCTGCATGTAACACATCACCTTTGTTATCTACTGATAATCGGATCACCTTGGTACGAGTAATGGGGTCGATTGTATGAGTTTGCTGGATCACCTCGGCAGCGTACTTTCTGTCTTTAAACACCACTTCAGCTTGGTCTATATTGTGTGGCTCTATATCAGCCTGAACGGGTAACTTAGCCTCCACCCACAGTGTACTTTCATCCGCTAGCATCATCAGCGCATACCCTGCTTCAACTCGTTGCCCTTGCGAAAAGTCGTCATCGAGCACCACCCCAACTTGCTGCGCAATCAAGGTGTATTCACCCAAGGTCTCATTCGCTAAACTATGTAAGCTGTTAATCGCAGAATCACTTAACCCCAGAGCAATAAGCTGACCATAGGCTGCATCAAAGCGGGTTTTTCCTGCTAGCTTTTCACTTTCACTAACAGCGGTTCCTGTCAATTTCGCCATTCTCAACCACTCACTTCTCGCCAACCGATATTCAGCTTGCGCGCTAGCCACCTCTTGACTAAACAAAGTCACCAATTTTTGACCTTGTGATACTTTATCTCCCAATGTGACATGGCGATTTACAACAACAGAATCAGTTCTAGGAGAGACTATATAACTGGTATAGCCGTTTGCTTTCACTTCAGCTGACGCAGATTGAGTTAATTGATAGTTTGTTTTTTTGACTTCAGCAATTTCAATACCCACGATACGACGCTGTGCTTCATTGAGTACCGCATATTCATTTGTATGTTGATGAGTGTCATCTTTATCTCGGTTTACATCGACGTGATGAGAATGCTCATCCTCTTGATGGTCATGATCATGACCTGTCGTTAATGCGCACGCAGAAAAACTAAAAAATCCGCTAAGAATTACCACGATTAATACATATCTTGTATTTAAAAAGTTCATAATTTAAACCTCCATCTATCCTCCAATACGCTCAATTCACTCTGGTATTGGATGATAAAAGCCACGCACCAGTTCGCTACCTACCAAACAGGTATGCATACTGATGTGAGGCATAACGCAACATGCTGTTTGCGTTAAAACTATGTTTGTCACTTGTACACATGTCACAATACTCAGCAAACATGTGCTATGAACAAACGCCTAATTAATGGCTCACTAAACACGCTCTAAATTTAAAGCGAATGAGTAAAAAAAAGGGATTTAAGAATAGATTGGAGGTTTGTATTTTGATTCCGCCCTTCTGCGGATACGTGTATCAGGTGTATTCACCACAACCAGTGAAGTCATGATTGTGGCATCCTCTTGCCAGTGTCGGCTAAGCCAAGAGGTATGACTGCCAGAGCAATGACCACAGTGATGGCAATCCTGAATGGCATGACCATGCTCATCGAGCTCTACTGTATTGGTCACTTGCAGATCATATTGATGAGAATGTGTAGACTGAAGGTGCTTTACATCAACTAAATGTACATCGGATAGAGATGCCACAAAAGAGACCGACTGCAATGCAATCACGGTCACGAGCACCCAATAAACCAATATCCGACAATTCAAATCTAGCACCTTATCATGATAAATGAGCCGTCAATATAATCATTGGTCGAATTAAAGTCAATCAAGCCAAGACTAAAAAAACAAACCTAAATCATTGTTATGTAATAACATTATCTATTTTAGTTGTGATTAATCGGACAATAATAACTGTTAAGCGAAGTTGTTCAAAGTTCGTTGTACCACACGAGCCCTTGATATGGCTTAGCTTTTAAACTATCGAGACGACTTTGCAATGACCCTACATGCAATTCCAACTTATGCCCATCTGGGTCAAGAATATAAAGCGACTCACCTTCGCTGCGATTCTCTTGCCAAGTCTTTATATTAAGCTCTGACATTTTATGACGGAAGTTCGTTAGCTCAACTTGATCTACGTTCAAAGCAATATGGGTATAGTCACCTTGAGTACTTAATGGGCTATGCGGTTTGTCACACAAAGACAAACATAGCCACAAATCGCCCAGTGATAAATAGGCACCATTTTCCCAACGTACATGGGCTTTAGCGCCGAGCAAACGATAGAATTCAATCGATAAAATAAGATCTGATACTGACAAAGTAATATGATTTACACCCGTTATCATACCGGCAAACTCAGTGATTTTTTCATCACAAGCACATGGTAGCCCTTTGAATATGTCTCAAACATTGGTTCAAAGCCCAATTGACAATATAAACCGCCATCTAATTGCTCTGTTTGCAAGTAGAGCGTATTTATCTGCGCTAATTTCGCTTGCGACACCACATAAGACATCAGCCTTTTACCAATCTGCATGCCTCTCATTTGTGCGTCCACATACACTCCGCCAACCCAATGTTCATATTGTGGGTAGTCATCCATTTCTCGAATTTTTAGCTCCGCAGCCGCAACCAACTGACTGCCCATCATCGCGATAACAATTTTTGGTAACGCGTTTCGATTTAATGAATTGTGTAGTTTTTCGGTGATCTGCGCTAATGTGTAGCGACCACTTTGCTCACACCACTGTGCGTAATACCAACGAGCGACTGTCGGTAGGTATTCAGGTTTATCTGCTAAATAATAAAACACTAATTCCTTGTTCAAGGTTTACTCCTTCTATTTTTTCTCCAACCACTTATACATAATATAACTATCAATAAGCCCCAATTGAGGGTGACGGTAAGCGTTCGGAATAGTACCAATGATCTCATACCCCAACTTTTTCCAAAGCGAAACCGCAATTTCATTGCTCGAAACAACTGAGTTAAATTGCATTGCCTTAAACCCAAGTGCCAAAGCTTGTACCTGTGAGTGCTCACATAATTTTCTTGCTAACCCCTTACCACGCGCTTTCGGTGAAACCATATAACCACAGTTGCAAATATGATCACTGGGGCCCATTGCATTGGCCTTAATATAATAAGTCCCTAATACTTGTTCATTTTCAACATACGCAAATGCTTTTAATGGCTGTGCACACCAAATTTGGTAAGCTTCTTCTTGTGACATATTCGGATGATATGCATAGGTTTCTTGCTGTAATATAATCTCTTTAAACACAGGCCAAAATGCCACAAAGTCTTGCTGTGTCATCTCTCTTATCATATTACTCTCCTTCGATAGACTATGTGCCCTTTATTGATTGGACATCTTACTTTACAAAAAGTGCACCGAAGGTCAATACAAGTATGGGTATTAAAGAGGACAGGTGAATAAGAAAAGTAAGCCTGCATCATCAGCAGGCTATAAAACGAATTTTACTGTGTTTTGTGTTGCTGCAGCCACCGGTCTAGACAATTTGCGAATTGCTGTTTCTCACCTTGACTCAAAGGCGGCGGCCCACCGGTTTGGACACCACTACTTCTCATCGTATCCATAAAGTCACGTATATTTAAACGCGCACGAATATTTTCAGTAGT
Source organism: Pseudoalteromonas sp. MMG033 (assembly GCF_057197785.1). Classification (NCBI taxonomy): domain Bacteria; kingdom Pseudomonadati; phylum Pseudomonadota; class Gammaproteobacteria; order Alteromonadales; family Pseudoalteromonadaceae; genus Pseudoalteromonas; species Pseudoalteromonas sp. MMG033. Next base: position 2,759,598 of record NZ_CM170070.1, on the reverse strand, counting down.
ATACATTTCACCTCGAGTGCTTAGCGCAAGCCCGCCCTTTTCTATGACTTCTGCCGCGAGAGGGATATCACTGGTGATCACCAAGTCACCTACGTTCATACGCTTTACGATTTCGTTGTCTGCAACGTCAAAACCCGCACTCACCTGCAGCTTGCAAATGTAAGGAGACGGTGGCGTTTTCAAATATTGATTTGCCACCAAAGTGACCGTCACCTGAGTGCGCACCGCTGCGCGAAACAAAATTTCTCGAATTACAACAGGGCACGCGTCTGCATCTACCCATATGGCCATGATTTGCTCCTACAATCACTGACTATTTCAACTGAGCAAAATCATACGTGCTTTTGCTTCAGCTGAAAACATCTCACCACACTATAAAGTAAATTTAGACAGGAGTACCTCTTGCTCATGTGATTGCTCAGCCAGCTCTTGGCTCGCTTCATATTGCTGACTAGAGAAATTATCAACTTCAACGCTAATATCATTGATATTCGCAGTGTTTTTATTTATCTCTTCAATGACAACACTTTGCTCTTCAATCGCAGTCGCAATTTGAATATTGCGATCCATGATGTCTTTTACTGACTCAGAAATTTCATTCAGCATTTGCGTCGCATGCTCTGTTTGCTCAACACATAACAAAGTTTTATCTCGACTTGCCCCCATGGCATTTTGCACCTGATTCGACGATACCTGTATTTGTTCAATCATGCTTTTAATTTCGGTTGTCGACTCTTGCGTTTTGGTGGCAAGCGAGCGTACTTCGTCGGCCACAACTGCAAACCCTCTGCCCTGCTCACCAGCTCTTGCCGCTTCAATCGCGGCGTTAAGCGCCAGTAAGTTTGTTTGCTCAGCAATCCCATTTATGACCGATAGAATGTTTTCGATACTATGGCTGTATTCAGCAAGTTGCGTACTCATCGCATGAGACTCATTTATCTCCTCAGATAACGCTGAAATCTCTTTTTTCGTTTCTAAAAATACTTGCTGTCCATCTCGAGTTTTGTCGTTCACTGTTGTAATAGAGCTGGCTGCATTTTGCGCACTGCCCGCTATCTCGCCGGAGGTTGTACTCATTTCATGCATGGCAGTTGCCAAACTTTCCACGAGCCCAACCTGCTCTTGCAAACGCGAGCTTGATTGCGTTGCCAATTCTCGGGCTGCTTGACTGCTCGACACCACCATGTCTGTTCCATGTTTTACTTGTGAAACGAGCTGATGGAGTGACCCTAAAAATATATTAAACTGCTGCGCCACCTTGCCGCACTCATCATCATTTTGAATGGTTAAACGCTGAGTCAAATCACCACTACCCGACGCGATATTGGTAATGGCAGCTTCTAACTCTTTTAATGGTTTTAAAAGGTGTATAGCGAGCGTTCTGATTGTTAATGACCCTAACACAACGGCAATGATTGCCACAACAATCGTATTCAATGTCATCTTGTTGAGCACTTGATAGACTTTGTCTTTATCAAGCATTACAGCCAAGTACCATGCATTACCATATTGGTCATCCAGTGGGTAGTAATACATGATTTTATCTTCACCACCCACTTCTACCTCAAGCACTGTTTTTGACTGAGCCAACGACAAGTTGGGCGAGATGTCACGTAATGTCTTACCGTTTAAATCTTTTTGCTGATGCGAAATGATTTCACCTTGCTTATCCACTAAGAATGCAAATCCAGTTTCGTCAAAATCAACCGCATTGATACTATTTGCAATGGTCGTCAGGCTCAGGTCTCCACCGATCACCCCTTTAAACTGGCCTTGATAATTAATTGGGGACACGACCGAAAGTAATAGTTCACCCGTTGCGGCATCCACATAAGGGCTGGTAAATACCGTTTTGCCTTTTTGTTTTGCCAATGAATACCAAGGGCGCTGGCGGAAGTCCACGCCAGGTGGATTCTGACGATTTGGATTGTTCGACCTGAGCCCAGTTTCCGTATCCACAGTACCAAACGCCAGCAAAAATGAGGTGCTAAAGTAAGGCGTGTTTAACGCTTGCTGAAAATTTTCGACACTAAAATCAACATCTAACTGTGTTTTCACTAAATGTACTTGTGAGGCTTTTTTCGACAGCCAGTTATTAATGCTAATCGCCAGCAGCTGAGTAGTGTCTCCTACATACGCAGCCGTTTTTTGCTTCATTGAATCATTGATAAACCAGTAAGTAGAGCCGCTGAATACAATAATGATGATAAACACCACCAGCGCAGAAGCGACTGAAAACTTGGTTCTAATCTTCATAGTTACTCGCCAGAAAAAAAATCAGTCAACATCGCAAAGTGTTGTCTATAATTCGCTTTATCGCAACTAATTGGTTTAAAGACTATGAAAACAGCGAGCCGTTCTTTATTTGCTCTTTTGCTATCAACGTCATTTGCATCTCCGGTAATTGCAAATGATAACCGTCCCGTCACCATGGATGACATAAAGGCACTTGAAGCCCAGCTTGCGGAACTCAAACGACGATTTACAGCGCAGCACCCAGAACCCGAAAAACCAGCAGACACCAGACAACACACCGCCACTGCCAAAGCAGCACCAAAGCCTGCACCTAAAGTGGCAGAAAAACCTGTGACGCATAAAGTCAATGTCTATGCGACCATGCGCCCAACCTATGGACGCATCGAAGACAAAGGGGAAGATACATACGATGTGCGTGACGCATTATCCCACGCAGGAATTAAAGCCACCCACAGATTCAACGATGACTGGGCCGCAGAACTGCATGGTGAGTGGAGTATCGACATTCAAAATACAGGTGAGTTTGGCCGCTCTCGTCGTGCCTACACCGCCCTAGTAACACCGGTTGGGCGCTTTGGTATTGGTAAACAGCGACCAGCGCAGTACTTGTTTATTGCCGAGTACGTCGATATTTTTAATCATGCTAACAGCCCTTACGCCTATGATAACGAAAGCTTATTTTTCGTTGACAACTTGTTGAGTTACCGCCTTGATAGTGGTCCTATTACTTTCGTAGCTGTCGCACAGTATGACGGAGCAAATAACGAAAACTATGCAGACTTATTCAATGCTGGTGTCAGCTATGACAAAGATGGATTACATGCCGCAATCACCTACCAAATGAATGATGTCTACGACCAGCAAGTCAGACAAGGGGAAAACTCTATCTGGGCAGGCTCATTAGCCTATGATTTTACAGACCGCTTTTACGCTGCAGTTGCCTATCAAGATAAAACATATGAAAGAAACAACATCGCAGATAGAGATGGCTCAACACTTGATCTCTCCTTTGCTTATAAACTGACAAAATTTTATAAGCTAAAAGCGGGCTTTTTCGATTTTGACGACGGCTACAGCGATAACGACCCAGCCAATCAGAGCTACGATGGTTACAACGTCACTTTAGAATGGATGCCAACGCCACCGCTGCGCGTACACCTTGAATACCTCACCAAGTCGTATACGAACGACCAAGATTTTGACTCTTTGTCAGTTGGCTTCAGATATGACTTTAGAACGTCGATAAATTACTAGAACTCAAAGAGCCTCTGTTATTCACGATACAGAGGTTCTTTTATCCATTCATAGATCAAAAAAGTCACATAAACTATTGATAATCATATTTTACGCCCCATGATAATCACAACATCAATACCAACATAAATCATCAGCATGATCCAATACAACGCACCCACAACACAAGAAGACGCATTGCACATTCAAGCATCTTTAGCCAATACCGTCATTATGACTGATCAATTCAATGAGATTGATACAATCGCAGGCGTGGATGTTGCCTATGATGAAGAAAATAACCAAGTGGTTGGCGCAGTGGTACTATTAGACGCAAAAACACTGCAAGTCATCGAGTCATGTAGTGTGGTAGAGACCATCAGCTTTCCTTATATTCCAGGGTTATTTTCTTTTCGTGAAATCCCCCCGTTAATCAATGCCATAAAAAAACTTTCGATAATGCCAGATTTAATTGTCTGCGATGGGCAAGGCGTCGCACACCCTAAGCGTTTTGGTATGGCAAGCCACCTAGGTGTACTTTTAGATATTCCCACTATAGGGTGTGGTAAAACCAAGCTGGTCGGTGAGTATGAAACACCGGATTCATGTAAGGGCAGCATGTCTGATTTAATGCATGATGAGACTCTTATCGGCAAGGTGCTGCGCACGCAAAAAGATATCAAACCAGTTTTTGTCTCGGTGGGGCATAAAATAAGTATTGAAACGGCTGTGCAATGGATTGAAAAGCTCACGCCCAAATACCGCTTGCCTGAAACGACACGACAAGCAGATCAACTGGTTAATCGCAGCTTAAAAGCACTGAAGGCTTAAATACCCATAAATTGGCACACTAGTGCTTTTGACTTTTTCGCCATGCCGCAGGCGTTTGGCCAATATATTTTTTAAATTGGCGAATAAAATGGGTGGTATCACTCCACCCAAGTGTTTCTGCTAATTGACTGATAGGCTGCGAAGTATGCAGCAGGTGAGTACACGCCTGCGATAAGCGCTTTTGTGTGATCCATTGACCAACCGTATGCCCCGTTTCTTGTTTAAACAGTTGAGCAAGATAAGGAGGCGTCACATGAACCGCCTCACTTACTTCATTGAGTCCAATAGATCGCAAATAGTTGGTTTGTATGAACGCGAGCGCCCTTTCAACTTTCTCGTTATACTGAGGCGAATTTGCGCCACACGAGACAGCCAGACTGAGTTCACTCAACAACAAGACAACAAAGCTGCGCTGCACTTCAAGGCTCAATTTTTGTCGTTGAGCCGCAATCAACTCGTAAAATAAAGTTGTAATGAAGGCATGCCGGTCCAAGCTCGCCGCTTTCACAGGCAACACGCCTTTTTTGACCAACTCAAAAGGCGCCAGTAAATCACTGTCGGCTAAACCCAAGCAATCAGGACAAAAACTCAGCCATAAAACCTGCAGATTTTCACCTGTTAACAGCGTATGAGGAACTCCCGGCGGCACAATATTAAATGAGCCAGGCTTAACGTGATAAGGCAGGCGATGGGCAATGGTCATTTCACCAGATACGATAAAAGTCAGTACGCATTCCGCATGTGAGTCATGTTTTTGCTCTGTTAGCGTTTCAAAAAACGCCTCGCCAGCGGCCAATGCATGCATACTGTTACCCCATTTTCTAAAAAGCTTAAAAAAAGCCGATTTTTACTAAATTCTATCAATTATCGTCCAATACATTTAGCTCTAGAATAGCTCCCATATTAAAACACGCATATTTAGAGGTATATTATGGTTGATTCTCCAATGACAATAAACTTTTCCATTGCTTTGATGGGACTGACATTACATATTCTGATCTGGGAAAAGCTACCTGATTGGGGAACGTGGTTTAACACGCTCGTCGATAAACTCCCTAAACCACTTGCTTACCTTTATGAAGCATGGCATTGCCCATACTGTTTTGGTTTTTGGGTCGCCTTAGCGCTGCATGCACTCACTCAACAAGCAACCTTACCCGCGCTGCAAAATATGCCTGAATTTTTAGGGGTAACAGCACTGCCTATAGCCTGGTTTTTGGATGCATTGGTAACCGCCCTCTTCATTTACATAGGCAGCCTACTATTAAAAGCCCTCGCAGGTCCTGCACTCACTGGTCACCAAAAAATGATGGCGTTTAAGCAATCTCAACAATAAGTGCATTAGAGTCAGAAAGTAACTAACCTTTATTAATAAACCAAGCTTGCGGCACTGATGCTGCCGCTTTTGGGGAGCTCAACAGATGTCCTCTTTATTCACTACGCAAAGACTCAGTGTATATCATTGCCAATCTTTATTATCAAAACCAAATCATGCTCAGCAAATTACGCGCATACTCACCCCTGCTGTCACTGCATTTTTACCTAAAGAGTGGCAATCACCGCCGCTAGATGAGCACGCAGTGCAATGGCTCAGCGACAAGCTCAAAGAAGCAGACATATTCATAGCGATGAGCAAAGAAACCGCACTCAAAGACCGCACTCTGCCAATTGGGTTAACCTTAGTCCACCGCTCTGGTGACACAGCACACATCGGGTATTTGGTCGATGAACAAGCTTGGGGACAGGGCTTTGGCAGCGAGCTTTTGTCTGGGCTAATGGCGTATTTATCAGATACCTGTGCCATCAAAACGGTGTATGCTGGAGTAGACCCGCATAATAAAGGCTCTGTTCGTGCACTTGAGAAGTGCCAATTTCATCTCGATTCGACAGCGAAAGACGGGCAAAATGCCTTTTATGTCTATCACTTTTAGTCCCTCATAAAGCTTGTGACATTGACGACCATTTGGTACTTTCCCTGCGTCAGTCTGTACGCATAGGAATACTCTTGCACTCACTTAATCGCCCACTCACTCTCACGACAGATACCAATGTCATCATAGAGCGACTCTATCAAGACTATTTAGCCCTTGATGAAGACTACCAAACACTGGTGCAAGTGCTTGCAGTGGTTTTTAAGTCGGTGTCTACCATAAAAATAAAGCAAATATTAAAGCGTTTAACAGAGCAAAAAGTCATCGCACAAGGTAGGCCTGTTTCTGCCCTCAGCTCAGAACTGGCAACCCTATTAGAAACAAAGCAGCTGGCTATTGTTGAGCACCTCAATGTTCGGATAAACCCACTTATCGCCAACCTTGTGACTCAACATGCACAAAAGCTTGGGCGATTGTTACCAATCTTAAAATATGCAGAAGAGTTTATCCCGGTGCTCAATGCCTACGAGTGGGAGCGAGACCCAGAAGATGAAAATCGTCTCACTCGCGACTTTTTGTTACTTGGTCACCTACCTAAAGCAAAAGCAAGATTGGCTTTTCACAAAAACCCACAAATAGTAAACACACAAAATAATAGTGCACTGGTACAGTTTGTTTTTTTCCCATTCCAACTGGATACTTTTGCTGAGTTACCAGAAGACATGCAATACCAAGCATTTGCAACATTACTTGCGAACCAAAAACACTTTGGTATCAATAACCATGTTGCGCTTGAGCTGCTTATTCAAGCGCAAAAGCACTGTCCAAATAATAGAAACTTGCGCTTTTTGCTCAGTGAAACCTTGTTACTCGATAACCACGTATACCAAGCACAACAATTAATAAAGCCCAGCGATATAACCAGTTATGCGCTGCAGCTTAAGGCCAGCTTTTTACTGCTTAACAATCAAAGCGAGCATGCATGTCAGCAATTTAATAGTGCACTTCAAGCACAGCAAAAGTATTCCAAGAAGAAAGCACCTTATTTGGACGGTGTTTTTGGCTGGCTCCATCTCATTGCCCTTTTAGCGTCGGCGTCAAGTAATAATGATCATACTCAGCAAGCTATGTCCCTTGCCAGTAATCAGCTATCCGATAAAAAAGGGAGTAAAGCGAATTACTATATTGGCCAATTATTTGAGTGCTTGAGTGAGTCTTTATTGACTGCGGCCCCCTTCATTAGCCAGTTTGTAGAGCATGAGCGGGACTTGCAAAATCGTCCTTTGGATTATTACGCATGTCAGCTCTTTTCACTGCTGGCGCTGCACTGGTGTAAGCAATCGCTCAATGAACAACATCTCGAAAGACTGCAAGCATGCCGCGCTTTTTTTAGTAACGCGACACTGGGCTTATTTACCGACATTACCGATCAGCTATACACCTCTGTGACGAATGAACATAGAGAGAGTGGGCTGAGTCTTAACTTCGCAAAACTGATTAAGCAGCAGTCTGAATGGGATCTCGCCCTAGATAGATTGCTCGCGCTTGCGCCAAAAGAAGCCATATCAGATGACGCTGACTCAACAGCCAGTGAACGCTTGATTTGGCTACTTGATATCACCAATGGTAAAGCTTCGTTTCAAGCAAAAGTGCAAAAACGCCAACCTAATGGTTGGAGCAAAGGCAAAGCCATGCCGCTTGAGACGCTATATCAAAATCAACAAGCTTTGACCTATTTAACGGCATCAGATTTGGCCGTTATCGATGCCATGTCCATCGAAAAACATTGGCAAGACACCACCTATCACCTCAATAGCGTTGAAGCGCTTCGTGCGGCAGCACTGGCACCCAATGTATTTACTACCAATGATTTGAACGAACCTCTAGACATCATCGAGTCTCCAGCACAACTCGCCATCACAGCATGTGGGGAGCAATTGTTGCTTAGCTTGACTGATTTACCCGATGACTTTGCAAAGTACTCAACGGCCTATGCCATAAAGCACATTACATCGCATCAATATGCATTCACTTACTTTGATAAGCAACACCTGAAAATTGCGCACATCATTGGTGAAAATGGCTTACTTATACCAAAACAAGCCAAGCCAAAATTGATTGCCAGCATCGCAGCTATTGCGCCGCTACTGAATATCGCCTCTCAAGTAAGCGACATAGAGATCGGGTTAGAAACGGTTGAGCCGCAAGCTCATCTCATCATTAATGTTAGCCCTTATCAACAAGGACTTGAGTTTCACTGCCTTAGTATGCCGTTTGGTGATTTGGGACCCGCATTCCATCCAGGTGTTGGCAATGCCAGTATCAGTGCTGAAATTGAAGGTAAGCGAATAGCCACGAAACGTAACTTAGCCCAAGAGCAAGAGCTGCTCGACAGCTTAGATGCTCATTGTCCTGCCTTTTTAGCCATGGCTGATAACCGCTTGTGCATTGCTGATTTACAGGATGCTCTATGTGCCCTTGAACAGTTAGAGCTGGGCTTGCAAAGCTCGCCGCCCTTACAGGTTAAAATCCGTTGGCCTAAAGGGAAAAAGGTCAATTTATCGAAACCTTTGGAGTCACAACATTTACAATTGGCCATTTCTAGGAAAAACCAGTGGTTTGACTTAAATGGTGAGCTAAAAATTAATGACCAACAAGTCATCGAACTTAAAGAGCTGCTAAAACTGGTTGAACAAAGCCATGGCAGATTTATCGAGCTCAGTGGACAGCAGGTCGTCGCACTGTCTCATGCCCTGCATGAAAAGTTAGTGCAGCTCAATCAAAGTACCGAGCAAGGTCGCTTTCATCCTCTTGCCAGCCCTATCGTCTCTGAGGCTGTTACGGGTATGCGAATGAAAACCCTGCCAGCGTGGGAAGAGCAATCACAAAAAATGCATCAGGCCAATACGCTTAAAGTAACCCCGCCAGCTGACTTAAACGCAACCCTTCGCGATTATCAGCACACGGGTTTTGACTGGGCCATGCGTCTGGCACATTGGGGAGCAGGTGCGTGTCTTGCCGATGACATGGGTCTGGGTAAAACACTGCAATCTCTGGCTGTGCTACTCGCAAGGGCAAAAGAAGGGCCCAGCTTAATCATCGCGCCGACTTCGGTATGCTTTAACTGGCAGCAAGAAGCAACGAAATTTGCCCCCACACTCAGTTTAAAATTACTGTCACACTATGGTGCCGGTGACGCCCGAACAGCATTGTTTGCGCAACTCAAAACGCAGGATGTCGTGATCATCAGTTACGGATTATTGGTGCGCGACATTGAACTGCTCAAAAGTATTAATTGGTCTTGTATCGTGGCAGATGAAGCACAAGCCATCAAAAACCCGCTGTCACAGCGCGCCAAAGCAGCCTGTGCACTCAAAGGGCAGTTTAAAATGATCACCACAGGCACGCCTATTGAAAATAACTTGGTAGAATTATGGTCATTATTTCGCTTTGTTAACCCCGGACTATTGGGTAATCTCAAGCGCTTCTCTGAACGATTCATCCAACCCATAGAGAGCAAAGAAGACAAACCGATTGCAGCACGCTATGCACAGCAAAACTTAAAAACCTTGTTGCAACCGTTCATTTTAAGACGCATGAAACATCAGGTACTAACGGAGCTGCCACCACGCACCGAAATCAATGTCCCGATCCAACTTAGTGATGAAGAGCACACCCTCTACGAGGCACTGCGTCAAAACGCCATTGCCAATATCGCACAGGCCAATGAGCAACAAGATTCGGGCTCTCAACACCTTGCGATGCTCGCTGAGCTCACCAAACTGCGCCAAGTCTGCTGTAACCCCAATTTAGTAGCCCCAGAATTGGGGTTAAGCAGTGCCAAATTAAATAAATTGGATGAGCTGTTACAAGAGTTGAAAGAAAATGGCCACAAGGCTCTGATATTCAGTCAGTTTGTCGGCCATTTACAACTGCTAGCGCAACATTTGAAAACACGGGGTGTGAATTATCAATACCTAGATGGTTCAACGCCTGCGGCGCAGCGCCAAGCACGTGTTAATGCATTTCAGCGCGGTGAAGGTGAGGTATTCTTAATTAGTCTCAAAGCCGGCGGCTCTGGTCTTAACCTCACGGCCGCGGATTATGTGATCCACATGGATCCTTGGTGGAATCCAGCGGTTGAAGCACAGGCATCAGATAGAGCGCATCGCATTGGACAATCTCGACCTGTAACCATTTATCGCTTGATCGCACAGCAAACCATAGAGGAGAAGATCATTGCCATGCATGAGCAAAAGCGCGACTTAGCGCAGCAGCTATTGAGCGGCCAAGATACAACTTACAAGCTCTCAGTAAAAGAAGTGCTAGAACTACTTAAAGATACCCTCTAAGACCCTTTCAATATACGCTTTGATAGAGCAGGCTGTTGCCTGCTCTTATCTGACATTTATGGATATGTCACCGTCAATGGAGTAAGTTTTAAGGTGCCATTGAATGAATCATATATCCCGGTCATCGCAATGCTGCTCGCTTTGTTTTTCGCTTGATACTGCACTTCGGAGTAGCCATTATTCAGTGCGTCTTCAAGGCTGCCAAGCGGATTTCTTTGTATTGCGAAGTTATACAAAAGGTATGTATTGTAATCACGTACGAACGTACCATGACTTAGAAATTCACCATACTCTACTGGGATATCCCATGCAATAGTCGAATTCATTTTGCCCGTGTCTGCGTTCATGCTATGGCTTAGCATCATAAATTGTGACAAAAAAGCTTTACTATTTGGGTGTAATGCACCTAATTGAAATGGCTCAGACACGCCTGCATTCCATACGCCAATGTCTGTTGCCATCACCTTCATATCCGAGGTTATGTCTTCTTTATAAAGGATAGATGACACATAGCCATCTAAGGTTAATTGGCCTTTAAATGGCAGCGCAATACCCATTGTATCCCATCGTGCATCATCGGCCCTTGGATGCTCATAAATAGAATAATCACAATTGTAATAACGACTATTAAGACAATACACAATGTCGTTTTCACCATGCTGCGTTTCCAAATCACTTGGGTGTGCGATAGTTAATTGATAAGGCAAAGTAGTGTCAGACTGATGATTAATTAGCTCTAATAAAGCTTGCTTATCATACGTTATTTCACTGATCCGGTCTTCCTCTACACCATTGACGTTATGAAGGCTGATCAACCATATTGCGAGTTCCTCCTCCTGATTTAATATAGTTGGTACGTCAGAGAGCGGTATGTTGATAGCCCATGCAAAATTGTTCTCTCGTACTGGACCATATACTTGACCACACATTAAAGTGTGATCACCCCAATACACGTCAGCATATGCATATGTCAGTCCGTCACCACCAGCAAAGCGAGCCGTCAGGTTTTTCCCGCCCCCGCTTTCGGTGATGTCAAAGCCCAAAAATCTTATACCTGATTTTTCACTAGACTGCGTGTTAGCAGCATTGGTTAACATACTGTCATATCGAACTTGCTTTGACTCAGGCTGCATTGCACCGCTTGGTCCACACATATTATCTACCTGTATGACCCTTGATTGTCCAAATGCCGAAAAGCAAAGAGCAAATAATAACAAAATACTCTGTAAATATTTCATGTTCAGATCCTTGTAAATATTACGACTAAATATATCTGCGCAATTATCACTCAAATTACGCTTATATAGCCTATCTCTTTAATTAAAATAAAAAACCTAATATTTACATTGAATATACATTATAACTAATATTTATCTACCAAAAACTCTTTTAGTTAATAATTAAGTGTAATATTTGTGTAATAGACTTGATTGGGAATGTATAGATAATCAGCAAAAATAATGTTTACATACGGCTGAATTGTGATCATGCATACCATAAGTATCATCGGAGGTGTTGGACCCAGTGCCAGTGCTCAGTTTTACTTGACCCTACAGCAGCACGCTAACCATCTAACTCATAGACCGCATATTTTACTAGACAGTCTACCCATACCTTTTTGTTTAGAAGAAAACATACTAACGAAAGGGGCAAAGCTGGAACCCTATAAACCACTCTTAATTGAGTCTGCTAAAAAACTCGTCAAAGGCGGCGCAGATTTTATTACTCTACCTTGCAACACACTGTCTTGCTTTATTAGTGAGATTCAATCTCACGTACCAGTCCCTGTGCTCAACATCATTGACCTTACTGTAAAATCACTTGCCCACAACGAAGTAAACAAAGTGGGGGTTATTCGCAACCTCTCAAACCATACAACAGAGCTTATATTTAAATACGTTGAGTGAACATGATATTTCTCTTGAGCTGCCAACCTCATTTGAACAAAAGCAAATAGATCAATTCATTCTCTCTCAAGTATCAAATGCACAGGCATTAAACTCTGATTGCACACCGCGTACCTTACTTTGTATTGCTAAACGTATGATTGAAAGTGGTGCTGAGCACATTATTCTTGGCTGCACCGATCTGCCGCCATTAACAAATAAGCCAACCGTAAACCCTATCTCCTTGCTTGCACAAGAGAGTTTACGCTTAATCTCAAAACCACAAAAAATGGCTTTAACCTCATGACTAAAGAACAAAACCTCATCGAAAAAATGACCAGTAGAGCCGCTCATCTTGACTACAAAGCCTTTAGTCTTGAGTCTATTGGCGGCGTTGATGTATTAGCTGATTACCTTCATCAGGCCTACTGTGAAAATGATTCAGTTGTGCAATTGGGGCATGTTTGCCCGCACTGTAAAGGCAACGAGTTTAATGTTAGCACCGGGACATATCGCGACAAAACACACTGCCCTATTTGCGATACGCCGCTAGTCTCTTTTTGGAGCAAACCCCGTACCCAACATTACTTTTCATCTAAGAGAAATAGCTTAGGCTATCTTGCATTTGACCAAGGAAAACTCATTGGCCTCATTTGGGGGTTTCCAAGAACACTACCAAGCAATACCAAACCCGGCTTGTATGCGGATATGATAATTATTAATAAGAAATTTCATAAAACTAAGCTCGGCATGGGCATAATATTTAAGTTAACTGAGCATTTCTTGAGTGGCGCAAAAGCACAAGGTTACTGTCATATGATTGGCAGAACACAAATCACTAATGCACCACTTATCAGCGCATTTAAACTTATAGGTAGCAAGGAGGTAGGCCCAGATCCCAGCGACCCCAAAACAAGAACGCTGTGGTCTTTATCATTAATTTAAGCCCTACCAATTGCCCGATTTAGCTCTGATTGTAAGATCTTCATACTTTTATTGTTGAAATTTGATTCACTTATTGAAACAATGAACAACAAAACAACAATGATTTTTATTTACATGAGCTTTCTCGCTATTATCCCCATATGGGCAGCTTCTATCCTGTTATACCTGTCTAGCCCAAAACAGCGCTTAATGGCAAAGCCGCTGAATAAACCCGTCGGCTACCTGAGTGCGATAGCACTGTATGTATTTGCAAATGGCCTTTTTGCAAATACCTTCCCACTTGTATCAGCACTTTTAGCGAGCATTGTGGTACTCATGTTGGGGCTGGTATCCGTCACAATTTTATCAGGTAAATCCAAACGTCTGTTTATGTCTGTATCGGTTTTACTCGTTGTACTTTGTACAACAGTTGGAGGAACGATTTATGTGGCCTAAAACCATTCTTGGCTTTTTTGCCGGGTTATTTATTTCAATTTCATTGGCCCTCAACACCAACTTGATTTTACCCTTTGCTGAAGATACGCGGTTGCTCATAGGGCTCATTTTAGGCTTTCCAATTTGGGCTGGAGTTATGGTGTGGGTCTATGCATTTGATACCACACTCAAAGCTGCAAAACATGTGTTTTTAGTTCTGCTCCCATCTGCACTCCTTAACGTTATTTTACTGGTATAACACGATGAAAAACCAAACTTTAAAGACACTCACCAATGCACACGCTTGGATTGGTCTCATCATTTCATTTGTTTTATTTATCGTATTTATTGCCGGATCAATTAGCCTGTTTAGAGCGAATATCGACACCTGGGAAAAAGTGTCTTTGATAGGTGAGCATGCGCCGCATAGTAAAGGTGTGTCCTATGATGCCGTGCTCGCTAAGCTCGATGAGCAATATCACGTAGATACGCACCATGGCTTCTATTTATACGAGCCATCAGAGCGAAACCCATTCGTTCAGGTCTACTTTGCCGTTGAGCTTGATGAACCACACCCAGAAACCGGTGAAGATCACCAAGACATGTACTTATTGCTCGACCCAATAACAGGTGATGTGATTGCCGACGCCAATGACTTTCAATACGCCAATTTTGTATACCATTTACACTATGATTTGGGCCTCGGACGCATTGGCTTATACTTTGTCGGTATTATTACCCTGTTCTTTTTTGTCGCCCTGCTCAGCGGTGTAGTTATCCATTGGCGCAAATTGTTTAAAAACTTTTATCAATACCGCTTTGGCGCAAATAAAGATAAATGGCTTGATGCACATAACTTGATTGGTACCATGGGCTTGCCATTTCATATCATGTACGCATTCACAGGCCTGGTATTCAACCTGGTGATCATCTACCAAATCTCGTACGCACTTATTTTGTATCAAGGTAGCCAAGAAAAAGTACTCCAGGCCGCTGGGTTTAATGAACCCCACATTGAAGAAGCTGACAAACGCATGCCGATGCAAGGCATTGATGCACTATACCCCAGAGCCATGGAAGAAATGGGAGATGTTACGCTTAGGCTGATGATGATCGAGCATTTTGGTGATGAGAATGCTGTATTAGTGTTTATGGCCAAAAGCAATGACGAGTTCTCTAACGAAGTGGATGTGCGTTATACCCTTAAAGATCAGCAGCAAATATATATCACCACTGACAACTACGACAATAACTTGCGTGGTGGTCTTGCAACGATTGCCAGCTTACATTTTGGCGACTTTGCTGGTTATGGGATGCGTATTGCCTTTTTCATTCTTGGGTTAGCAACCGCGTATGTGATCATTACTGGTAATCTCATGTGGATCAGCAAACGCGCCAAACAAAAGAAACAAAGCAAACGTAGTTTGACTTTTGTTACTCGCTTAACCTCGGGGGCATTTATCAGTTGCATGGCTGCTATTGCCTTAGGCGCTGTTGCTGTAAAAGTCATCCCGCTTGACCTAGCAGGTCGTATGACCAGTATTCAAGCAATCGTGTATATAAGCTTTTTCATTAGTATCATTGCGTCGCTGTTTATTAAACAACAATCAATGTTTTGTCACTACACCTTGAAATTATCAGGACTGTTGTACGCCTTGGCTGCACTACTCAATATACCAAATTACCTACAATTTGGTGATGTGTTATCAAACATGGTATTGGTGGATCTTGTGATAGTCGATGTGATGTTAATCACGATTGCCAGCTTATGTTGGTATGGCGCATTGAAGTTTGCGAAGAAAACGGAGCAGGTACAACAGGATATTAGCCAGCCTGACGCTGAGTTAAGTACTACATCTTAGCCACGACCTACGCAAGTTAAAAAGCCCAGCTTAACAGCTGGGCTTGTTAATTAAGTGGGTCACTTTGATTACTCACACTTTTGATTCATGTTATCTGCGTTTAATTCTGCCAATAACTTCCATGAACTTGTGGTCACCAAGGCAAGTGTCCATATGACCAACCCCACAACCAAATATAGCGCTTTATCAATGCCAAGAAACAGCAGCACGGCAACAATGCCGAACATCAAGTAAGTTAACATCGAAAGCAGGTAGATTTTGCTCGCACCTGATACCTGTACGGCATATTCACATTTATCTTTTAATTCAATATGTAGACCTCTTGCAGTAATAACAAATGCATAGAGGGCAACTAAAAATAACGGAATGGTGGTGCCCAATAGACCCGCTTTAGGGATTATAAAAATGAGTGCAAATATCACCAGAAACAAAAAGGCTTTAAAGGTGTGCTGAGCCAGTCGTTTTACTCGAACAAACTCAGGGTGATTGAGCAATTCATGACGCAAAGATAAACTCACAAAGAGCAAACCCGCAAACGTTGCACTGACTTGTGACAAGACGGAGTAAAAGTCATGCCAAGTCTCAATAACGGAATTAAAATCTACCACACTACTTTCCTTAATGCTTTAGGCTATTAATTGCTTATATTTACACAATCCTAAAACAAAAAAAGATCAATAAAAAGCCAGTCTAGACAGTAATTCAATGATTTATATAAATAGCAGGTGTACTCATACACCTGCTTAAAGTTGCGATTACAGCGTATCTCCATCAAGATTTATCGCATCGAATTGGTGGCCATCCGGCCCACCATCACGAAGCGGAATAAGCGCATTAATTTCATTACTACCAGCCAATGCTTCTGGGTCAGTTAACGCATGCAAAAATGCTGCAAGGTAGCTGATTTGTGTCTCGGTGAAACCGCGAATAATGGCTTCATCCCCCCGATCTGAGGCCGCACGATTTTGCGCATTCAATGTCAGAACGTAATCTCCTGCCTCACCAACAACCGAGGCACATTGCTCTGCATTCAAGTGCTGGAATTGAGGTAAACCACAGGTTTCGTGCTCACCATAAAAGCGCTCTAACGACCCTGTCACATCTGAGTAATGCTCAATAACACGCTCTAATGTGGCAAATACCCCTTTGTCTCCATACGGCGCAGTGATGCCCACATTTAGTAAGCTTGGCATTCTAAATTGGTTTTTAAAGTTTCCATCTGCAACACCATGTACACCTATTTGCGGATACAACGGACCGCGAGTGCGTTCAGGTGTAAACATCACACCGTCATGACAATTTGCACAACCTGCTGCGGTATAAAAAAACAAGGCCCCTCGTTTTTGCGCTTCACTTAGTTTTTGCTTCTCGCCATCGATATAATCAAAAAATGGGTTATCTATGAACATGAATGACGCTTGGTAAGCAGCCATAGCACGTGCTATACGCAAGAAATTTATCTGCTCATCGCCAAACGCCGCTACAAAGTGAGGCTTCCAATTATCGGATAGACGCTGTGCGATAAACTCACGGTAAGCTTGTGGCGATTCAAAGCCACTGGGGTCGCCCATTTCTGCTGCTGCGGTTATCGGAAAATGAGCCTGTGCCATCAACAAACGTAATGGTTCTGAACTCTCCACCTCTTCATTCATCAAGCGTGTCACATCAAGTTCTGGTGTTTGTATATCTGCCGTTGAGACAGTACCCACCTCACTATCACGGTTCGCTTCTCGTAACCGTACCCGTTGATCCCAAAACATACTGTCAACCCAAAGTGCAGAATTACATATTGGTGGTGAGTTTCTGCCAACAGCAGGAACCGTCTGCCCATCACTGCGGCCCAGCCCCATGACATCAACATCTTCAGCATTCACACCAATAGATAGCGATAAGCCATCACTGCCGCAACCTTGCGCAGGGTGATGACAGGAAGCACAAGAGGTATCAAAGTTCTGACTTAAGGCTTTACTAAAAAATAAGCGTTTACCAAGCTCTATCATTTGACTGTCTTCTTGCCGACGATAGCGCGCCACATAAGCCTGCATATCCTCTAAGCCCGCTTTGAGCGTATAATGCTCGATCAGCTTATCCATACAAGCATCCAGCGCTTGCGTTGGTATTGCATCCAGATCATTGGTACCACAGTGATCCACCAGCCTTGCAATCCCCACTCTGATCACCGATCCATTACGCATACCATCATTGGCATCATCGGTAAGTGTTTTTACACTATCGGTATTAGAACGTTGACTGATTTGTCTGCCCTGTGCTCTTGCCACAGCCACAACATGATAAGTGTGCTCAAAATTAGGGCTCGCTGACGTATCAACATAAAAGGTCATTTTAGTGCGGCCAATGCGTTTGCCATCACGAAACACGCGATAACCCGTAATGCCTTCAACACCGATAGGTGCCTGCCAACTTAGCCCGACTTCAGTTGCTGAGTGCACTTTAGCAATCAACTGAGTGGGCGCGGAAGACTCTATGGGTATGCTGGCATAAAGTGATGATGCCCATATTGTCAAAGGGATGAGTAAAAGTAGATTTATCAATTGACGGTAGCTTTTTCCAAACATTGCAGTTCCTCCATAACGACTACCAGAATTTGTTGGGGTTATATCGGTAGCCTACCTGGTTTTCCACATATCTATCCCGATAATAACAACAAGTGTATTAAAATCAGGTATTTAACTGGATATAGGCCACCAGCACTGACCATGGGTATAAAACAAGGAAAAAATATGAATTAATTTAAAAAAGGCAACCCTTAAGTATTGTCATTAACTTCAGAATATTAAACAGAACCACTGAAAAGTATCATTGATTTTGCTGGTGGTTATACCTTTCAGCTAGCCTGCGCCACACTAATATGAAATAATTACCTCAATTGGAAACTAATATTTTATAGATTGTTAAATGGATTTAAACTATCCCATAGAGTCTGCTTTCTTAGTCTTATCACTGTTATTTGCCATCACCCTAATACCCGCCAAAGTCACAATCCAGTTTATTGGTGCCGACTACAGCAATATTTTGCGCTGTGCACTCGCTGTATTCATTGCCACAATCACGACCTTATATGCAATAAATACAATTGATCATCTAGTCGGAATCATATTGTCATTCACTTGGCTGGTCTTTATTTTTAATCGAATTTTGGGGATGTCTAAGTCTTGGAGTAGTCTATTTACGATTTGGTTGGTGCTAATACAACTTGCTGTATTGCATGGACTTGGTGAATATGGACTGAAATTAGAGTGTGCTCTACCTTAGCTCAATGTAGCTTACTTTTATGCAGCTTGGCTTCAGCCAAGCTACAATCCAAATTTTTAATTATTGATTTTGATATTTCTCAAAGAAATACACAGCCTGTACAAAAGATTTATACTCTTCTCGGTCAAAATCAACAACTCGAGAAGATTGTCTAAACTCTCTATAATCTTTGAAGCCCTGTGGCGCATTAGGGTGGCCAAATATCGAAATTTCAAAACTTTGCATGGAAGAAAATTCTGCACTGCTAATGTCTAACAGTTCACCAAATTGAAAGGCAGGTATAGTGCCCGATGTATCGCTCACTATATTCCAATCAACTGATTCACCAGCAGAATCCGTAGGATTTAAATACCACGACACAGCATGAAACCTATCATCCAAGTCGCTAAAGTCGTAATCAAAGCTATAGCTGTTATTCATATTCCCAGATAAAAAGCCAGCTTCAATACCTTTCGTTAACTCGGTTGGCGTTTCAAATTCAAGTTGCCCTGTTTCTTTGATGCTCGAACGAGCAGCATAATGCCTGTCAACTGTATACTCGCCTACCGTTACCTGTTCATTCCAACGTGCTCGATACTGGTGCGTATCAGCTAAATCTGGAAAAATGAATTGCATGGCTGTTGTTGAAGCAGAAAAAATAACCTCAAATGGCTGTTCGCTCTCTTGCGCTTTTTTATAAGACACAATTGATGCATTCCCTACAAAGTCACCATCCGTCTTATCAACAGGCACACCATCATAGATAAAATCTTCTGCCACCAGTTCAATTGTTAATGGCGTAATATATTGTGAAGGTTCAACTTGTGCAGCTTTTGCAATCGAGCCATCTGGTGATACCAAGGCAAACCGGAAAACATCATCTCCAGTGCAATTTTCAATTTCTGATAGTCCCGGACCAGCAACCAAATGATCTGATATCGGTAAACCAAGGATCTGGCCCCTTTGGGTAATGACTGAATAGTTTGGATATGTAGACTCAATTGCAGTATAGTCCACTTGCAATGTACGACAAGGCGATACAGTTGGAGCAGCACAACTTTGGTAATCCTGAGGCGCTGAAAAACGAATCGTTCCTAATTTTAGCCCATCTTCTATGTCCATATGTGTCACAACTTTGCTTTGGTGAACTAAGCTCTCTTTGATATCAGTATCGACAATAGAAATGTGCTTAGCATCTGCAGGAATATCCCCTTTAAATATTCCTTCTCCGTTTGATGCCCCTTGCCCAACAATCGCACCCAATGCGTCATGAAACACAATATTGACATTAGATTTCGGTTCTTCGCCAGCACACCCCTCAAACACCGTTTTTAACTCTATGCTTTTTAGGGGGGGTGGTATAACCAGAGTCGGTTTTTCGGTAACAACCGGGCTGGGTTCATCTTTTGATGAAGAGCCGCATCCAGCAAGACCCAATCCAGCAACTACAGGGAGAAGTACAAACAAACTACCTTTCATTTTTTTTCCTTTTTATTTTTATTAAAATTACTTTTTCCTTTATATATTAGAGCATTATGAAGTCTAACCACAACCTAATCAGGTCATTTTTTGTGACGGCTACATCACTGGCTTTTTGTCAATGCTTGTAGTAGATCACTGATTGCGAGAGCTATTTATGGTTTGTTTCACTTCAATACAACTTGCCATTCAACAAGGGTGAGAATAATAGACCTTTGAGTGATATCAAACCTCATGCAGACGGAATTAATACCACTTTTATCAATAGCTCAGCACATGCAGTACTTAATTAATACGACTACTTTTATTTATGAATTTATAGTCAAATTGTATATAAGATTGGTTTTCAGCTTTTGAAAAATCGTCTTTATCCTGAGTCGCTAAAAAGGTCCGGTAATCATTCAATGCCGCAGGGCCTTTTGGATATGCCGACAAACTGATTTGAAATGATGGCAGCGCACTAAACTCAACACTGTCTAAAGTGAACGCGTTACCAAATTGAAACTCTGGTATGTTGCCCGCCGTACCACCCGTAACATGCCATTGATAGCTTTCACCTTCGCTGGACGAAAACGAAAATTGCCAGTCAACCAGCTTTAATCTGTCATCCAATGCGCTAAAGTCATAGCTAAAGCTGAAATTACTGCTGTCATGACCAGACAAAAATGCCTGACCTAAGTCATTATCTAACTCAACAAGATCGGTAAAGTTCACTTCCCCTTCAGAGGAAATGGCAGATTCTGAGTAGCTAGTAAGAATCAGTTGGAAAACATCTAAATCGATATCATCGCCAACTTGTGCACTATACTGCGAATAGTCTGCTAAGTCAGGAAAAATGGCACGTGCTATGGGTGCTGGCATATTAAACAGTAAATCATACCCATCCGTCTCTTGTTTTCCTTTCATATAAGAAGCAATAACTACGTTAGCGCCCTCAGCCAATTCAGGTGTCGTGACCGCTACCCCATCATAACTAAAATCTTCAGCTAACAACTGAAACACTCCCGTATTGGCATCGACATTCGGTTCAACACGGGCGAGTTTGACTATCTCTTTGTCATCTGACACAACAGCAAATGGGATATACTTTTCACTCCCACAAAGATGCGCTTTTTTCAAAGACTCTCCTAACGGCGCTTTATATGCATGGTTCAAAAAGGTGGAATCTAAACCTTTAGTTAGCATCTTATAATCGGGGTATGTCAGCGCAGCATCTCTTACATCAACAAAATAAGTCTGACAAGGTATTGCCGCGGCCACACTGCACTCTTGCGGTGAATCAAATACCATGGTGCCCAAATTGACATCTCCTGAGATATCCATATGCGTATATACTTTTCGCAGCGTACGACTATCTTCTCGAACAACTGTATCAACCACTGATACATGTTTAGCATTTTCGGGGATATCTCCTTGATAGGCGCCATTTTCATCTGGACTCGCAGTCGCAACAACCGCGCCGCTTTCATCATGGAAAATTATTTCGATATCCGTTTGGCTATCTGCCGTAGCACATCCATCAAACACGGCTTTGAGTGTCACTGAGCCTAGCTCTGGCGCTGGCACTACGGGGACAACTTTAACTGTATCATCATCTGAGGAACTGCAGCCCGATAGCGCCATAACTATTGCACTGGTAATAAACGCATGTTTTAGATTTATTTTTTTCATTTTATTTCCTTTTAAAACAACTGGGTAATTCCAATCAAAATCGGAACAAACCTTAGCACGCAGGCTCCCCAATAAGAGTTAACAAATGTTACTCTATGCTATTATTTGCAACCGAAAAACCTGTGAGACATCGTCCGTTGTCCGCCTTCATTTACTGTCCGCGTACTGTCCGGTGTCCGTCCGGCTCCCAAATCCAAGCTTACCCAAAAACAAAATAACACAATAAATACAACAACTTAAATTTTGGCACATTGCTTGATATAGGAATAAAAACGACATAGCTTCAAGGAGTCGGACATCATGATCCGAAATACATCTCAGCAGGACAAGGTAATCACAAAGAGATCAACTAACAAAAAATGGATGCTCTCGAGCATTGGCGCCATTGGACTTATTAGCGCAGTGGCATTCTCGTATGACAGCTTCTCTGCGCTCTTATCGGCAGAGCAAGCAGTATCGACACAGCAGCTCAAAACAGCTCAAGTCGTACGTGGCGATATGATCCAAGATATACGCGTTGAAGGTCGCACCCTTGCCGCCGTCAGCCCGTCACTGTATGCCATTGCTTCAGGTACTGTGACACTCCATGTCAAAGCTGGTGATACCATTGCCAAAGGGCAAGTATTAGCGAGCTTAGATAGCCCAGAATTGCATAATCAGCTACTACAAGAAGAGGCCACATTAAGGCGCATTGAAATGGAAGTAAAGCGTCAACAAATCGCAATCAAACAACAGCAATTAGACAATACGCAAGCCATGGAACTCGCCAAGGTCGAACTAGAAGCTGCACAAAGCGAAATGGCTAGGGCCAATGCCAGTATTGAGAAGCAAATTATCTCCAAGTTAGAACTAGAACAAACCATGGTCGAGCTCAAACGCGCAGAGCTCAATGAGCGTCACGCAATCGATAGTTTAAAACTTTCTCAAGAGCAACTTAACTTTGAATTACAAAGTACCCAACTTGATTTAGATAGACAACGCCATCTGGTAGCTAACTTGCAAAGACAAGTTGATGCGCTCACGCTGACCTCGCCACTAAGCGGTATCGTGGGCAATTTAAACGTCCAGCAAAAACAGCATGTGCAAAGAGACAGTGAGTTAATGTCTTTAGTCGATTTAAGTGAACTTGAAGTGGAAGCTTATATTCCAGAAAACTTAGCGGATGAATTAGGCATCGGTTTAACTGCAAAAGTACAGATCAACAATCAATACTTCCCTGCAACACTGATGGCCATCTCTCCAGAAGTAGAAAATGGGCGTGTATCAGGTCGCATTCGCTTTGATAAACAACCAAAAAGCTTACGACAAAATCAACGTGTTAATGCACGGATCATTATCTCCCATAAGAAAAACATACTCAAAGTTGACCGTGGCGCATTTATTGAAACAGGATCTGCCTCAACAGCCTATAAAATAAGCAATGGC
Organism: Pseudoalteromonas sp. MMG033; assembly: GCF_057197785.1. Lineage (NCBI taxonomy): Bacteria > Pseudomonadati > Pseudomonadota > Gammaproteobacteria > Alteromonadales > Pseudoalteromonadaceae > Pseudoalteromonas > Pseudoalteromonas sp. MMG033. The sequence goes on along the minus strand of NZ_CM170070.1, from coordinate 2,736,121 downwards.
AGTGCGTATCGAACTAATATTCAGCTAGGTGTAAAAAGCATCAGAGAAGTTGAAATTAAAAGCGGCTTGCAGGTCGGTGATACCATAGTAATATCTAGCCTCACACCATTTCAACAAGCGCAACAAGTCATACTAAGTGAATAAAAATAAAAGGATAAACCCATGCTTAAAATGAATAACATCAGCAAAATTTACCGCACAGACTTAGTCGAGACACATGCACTGAGTGGTGTTAACCTCACTGTAGATGAAGGCGAGTTTATCGCTGTGACCGGTCCGTCGGGATCCGGTAAAACAACCTTTTTAAACATTACAGGCTTACTAGAAACGTTTGAGGAAGGTGAATATATCTTGGATGGTGAAGATGTCAGTCAGCTCTCAGACAAGCATCTATCAAGGCTTAGAAATGAAAAAATTGGTTTTATTTTTCAGGGCTTCAATCTAATTGCTGACCTTAACCTCTACGATAATATTGAAGTCCCATTAATATTCCGTGGTATCAACCAAAAGGAGCGAAAGCAACGCATTGAAGAAAGCCTTGAATTGGTAGGTCTAGGTAGCCGTGCCAACCACTACCCCGCCCAGCTAAGCGGGGGCCAGCAGCAACGGGTCGCCATTGCAAGAGCTCTTGCAGGTAAACCACGATTTTTACTCGCCGATGAACCAACAGGTAACTTGGACACCATGATGGCACGTCAAGTCATGGAACTATTGCAAGATATCAACCGTCAAGGCACCACACTTATCATGGTGACACATGACAATGAATTAGCACAGCGCGCGCATCGTAATATCCAGATCTTAGACGGTCAAGTCAGTGACATTGCTAAAAGCCAACTTACAGATTTAGCGGTATAGGTGAATATATGAAAGACGCACTTCACCTTGCATGGCAAGGATTTAAACAAAAATCTAAATTAACAACCTTGATGATAGTCAACCTCGTCATCGGCATTACCTTGCTGCTCACAATGAGTACCATCATAGATCAAAGTGGCCGCTCTGCGATGTCACATAAGCTAAACGAGCTTAATCATATCAGCCTTAACTATATGGACAGCGAATTCGACAGACGCCATGCACTGAGAACACCGCCAATGACTTACCGTGATGCGCAAGCGCTGTCGATGGCCCTTGAACAAAAAGAAGTATCATTAGTAAACCTGAGCTTTAATTACACCACGTCATTTATTTTGGATCTCAATGATAATAGTGCAAGACCTCTTAATGCCACAGGCTCCGCAGTAGATGAGCACTTCTTTGCAATCATGGACGCCCCATTTTTATTTGGCAGCCCTTGGCCAGAAAATATGAATGACTCAGCAATTATAGTGCTAGAGAAAAAAGCCAATGACCACTTATTCGCAGGTCAAAACTCTATCGGCAAATTTGTCGTGATCAATAATCAACAACTCGAAGTCGTCGGTGTTGTAGATTTATCGCATCACACTTTTCGTTTTCAAAATAATAGCTTTAGCAATAGAGAAAATGATCTTGCGTTTATTCCCTTAGACTATGCAATGGCAAATAACTTACCTCGAGTTGGCTACATGCCATGTATGACTAAAGAAGAGCCGCTACGGACTCAGTTCCGTCAGTCAAACATGACGGGGTTAAAAAGTGCGGAATGTGGTTTTCTGCATGCTTGGGCACAAGTCAGCACTGATAACGCGCAGCAACAATTAGACGAATTAACCCTATGGCTGAGGAATTATACCCAACAGCAAATGAGTCAGGGGCGCTTCCCACACAGTGAGCCTTACTATGTCCAATCCTTAAAACTATTACATGACACTATTTATAGCTTTATGGACTGGGAACGTGTTTATCTCAATTTTGCTTATCTGCTTTTTGCCATCACCTTGGTCAACACTGTTGGGATTTTACTGGCTAAAAACCAACATCGTGCAAAGTTAGTGTCTTTATACCGGGCGCTCGGTGCAAATCGCATGTACATCATCAAGCTGCAAGTCATTGAGCTATTAATCGGCGCAACCATTGCCATTATTTTAGGCTTAGTAGGCGCACAGTTAGGCTTATATGTCATGTACCTTTTAGCTATGTATTCGATGGATTACGTCGGTGTTGCAGAGCAAGTACAAAGACTTTACAACATGGATATTTGGTTTGCTTTAAAGGCAGCTCTTAGCATTTATGCCACTATTTTGATTGCCGGCTTGTTCCCTATCATCGCTGCCAGCCGCATTGCGCCTGCATCTCAATTAAGAGGATAAATTTATGGCGATTAAACATATTTTAAAACTCATTTTAAAGCATAAAAGTATCTCTTTGCTGATCACCTTGCAAATTGCCATCGCAGTGACCATTATCGGTAATACCAGCTTTATTAGTTACCGTACCTTGCAAAATTGGCTGATCCCCTCGCATATAGCAGAGCAGCAGATAGTCAATGTCTATACCCGTGTTTTCGATAAAAACCTTGATAAAGGCGCGCTCATTGAGCGAGATTTACAAACCCTACAGTCCATCGCAGGTGTTGAGAGCGTTAGCTATGCCGCAAACGAATTAGTGCTAGCCACAGTGAACGGACGTAACTTTGCTCACGCGACACTGGATGAAGATAAGCAGGGTGAAAACGTTGCGCTTTTTGCGCAAACACCGGGAGGGCTTGAAACGCTCGGTATTAAGGTGACTCATGGCCGTAGCTTTTACGATACAGAATATATATTCGGTCACGCTAGTGAAGGTCAAAGAGCAAGTGTTGTGATGATAAGTAATGCGCTTGCTAAGGCTTTATTTCCTGAGCAAAGTGCGCTTGGGCAAACCGTCTATCTTCATAACGACCGTCTTCCTTATCAAGTTATTGCGACTTATCAAGACATGATGCTAGGTGAAGCAGCGGCTTACACCAACAGCTGGTATCACTCTGCGATTATTCCAGAAGCTCACTTTGGCACTAACAGTCAAGTAAACTATTTGGTCAAGGTGACGGAAAATACTGACGATGCAATCTTTGAAACCATTGAGAACAAACTGTTTGAAGAAGAAGGTCGCTTAGTTCAGCAAGTAGAATTTGCAGCGCGTGCCAAAAAACGTCTATGGGATGGCCGTAGTACTTTTGCATTTATTATGATGGGGATCAGTGCCATCGCCATCCTTGTGACTGGGGTTGGGATCATCGCTCTGGTTTCATTTTCCATTTCTGTTCGTAAAAAAGAAATTGGTGTACTGCGAGCACTGGGCGCCTCTCAAGGCAGAGTAATGAGAACATTATTGTTAGAAAATTCAATCTTAGCCATAGTGGGCATTGCCTTTGGTTTATTTGCAGCCATGTGGCTTAACCAATACTTTGTAACCAACCTGCGTATTCAAGGATTGATAGTCCCATGGCTTGCTGCGGCCGTTGCCCTCTGTGTTTGGGGACTAAGTGCCTCAGCTGTCTATATCCCAGCGCGAAAAGCAGCTAAAATATCTCCAGCACAGGTTACAAAAACCAGTTAAATAACAAGCCGGTACATGGTACCGGCAAAAATAACGATAAGAATATGCAAAATAAAATACTTGTGATTGACGACAATCAGGACGTTATAAAAGCACTTAAGCTGCTGTTTTTACTCAATGACATTGACTGTGATGGCGCAACAAGCCCAGAGCAAGGCCTCGATATGCTCAACAACCAAGCTTACGACCTAGTCATCCAAGATATGAACTTTACCCAAGACACCACCTCTGGCGCAGAGGGTCAGGCGCTTTATCAAGCGATCCGTGCCTTGAACCCTGACTTACCTATTATCCTACTCACCGCTTGGGCAAATTTAGAAACCGCTGTCGCACTAATTAAAGATGGGGCAGCCGATTATTTAGAAAAACCATGGCGAGAAGAAAAGCTACTCAAGTCAGTCACTCAATTACTCGAAATATACCGTCTAGAAAAAGCACAATTCCAACAGCAAACACAAGCCCGAAATCGGGCAAATAAACTGGCAGAACACTACGACTTAGCCGGTCTTATCTATGCAGATCCAGCCATGCTTAACTTGTTGGAAATCGCGACCCAAGTCGCGCACTCAGACGCACCGGTGCTCATAACTGGGCCCAATGGCGCTGGGAAAGAAAAAATAGCTGAAGTGATTGTCGCCAATAGCGCCTACCATAGCAATGCTTTTATCAAAGTCAATGCAGGTGCGCTTCCCGCTGATTTAATCGAAGCAGAATTATTTGGTGTCGTCGGTGGTGCCTATACAGGGGCCAATAAAAGTCGGATCGGCAGATTTGAAGCGGCTGATGGCGGCACCCTATTTTTAGACGAAATAGGTAACTTGCCGCTGTCTGGGCAACAAAAGCTATTGCGCGTGTTACAAACGGGTGAATTTGAACCCGTAGGCAGTAGCCAGACAAAAAAAGTCAATGTGCGCGTACTGAGTGCGACCAATGCAAATTTAACGACTGCAATTGCACAGGGCACATTCCGAGAAGATCTCTACTACCGACTAAACATGATAGAGTTGAAGTTACCTGCTCTGATGGAACGACCAGAAGACATTATCCCTCTTGCAAATCATTTTATAGAGGATAATAAACAACTTAGTTCAGGTGCTGTCAATGCGCTAAAACGTCATACTTGGCCAGGGAATGTCAGAGAACTACAAAATGTGATTGGTCGTGCACAGTTACTTGCAAAAAGTAACCTCATTGAAGCCTCTGATCTAGGGCTAAAAACTAAACCAGCTAATTCTGCAGCCAATACAGAGCTGTCAGCGCAGGATATACAAAGCGCATTAAGCAGCCATCAAGGCAATGTCACGCATGCAGCAAAGAGTTTAGGTCTCAGTCGCCAAGCAATGTATCGACGCATGGATAAATTTGGAATAGCGCGCTGATGAACACAACTTTCACGTCTTTGGCTGGAAAAATGGCCGCATTTTGCACAGCCTTTATTGTGCTTGCAGTGTCAATTCAAACTGCTTTGGTTTTTATTGGCGCACCTATCTTAGTTGCACTCCCTCTCTCATTACTAATCACGTTGCCGTTCATGTTTTTTTGTTGTGAGTTTATATTTCAACAACACAAAATGATTATTGATACACTCACAAATGGCCTCAAAAGCCTCTATGACAATGATTTTTCTATCCGTATAACAGAGCAAACACACTCTGAACTAGATGCAGCTGTACACATGTATAATAAGCTCACCAAACAGTTAAAAAAGCAACGGCAAACACTCAATCAACGAGAGATACTACTTGATAGCATTGTACAGGCCTCACCCATGGGGATTGTTTTAGTAGATCCCTATAAACACATCGTTTACTTTAATAACGAATCTACCCAGTTATTACAATCTGCCCAACTTGATGGCATGACTTTGCACCAATGCTGTGAAAAGCTCCCACCACAACTGCAAAAGTCAATTATTCAGGCTCAATCGGGCTTGATAAGCTTTGAACACAATGATGTAAAGCAAAGCTATTACCTAAGTTTTAAAACTGTCACCTTTAACCACCAACCACATCAATTAATGATCATCAAAAATGTTTCTGTGGAATTAGGGCAAGAAGAGCTACATATGTGGAAAAATGCCATTCGGTTAATTAGCCATGAACTGAATAATTCATTAGCCCCCATTAGCTCGCTGACGTCATCAGCCCAAAATATGATCAAAAAAGGCAAGCATCTCGATTTGCTCCCTGATATATTGCAAACGGTCGACCAACGCGCACAAAATTTAAGTGAATTTATTGCACAATATGCGCGTTTTGCCCGCTTGCCCAAACCAAACCTTGATTACCATGCAATCAAGCCACTACTCGAGCAAGTAAGTGCACTTTATTCATTTAAACTACTTGACTCATTACCTATCGAACACGCTTATTTTGATAGTACGCAAATTGAGCAGGTATTGATTAACATCTTAAAAAATGCCCATCAGTCTGGCAGCGACCCCGAACAAATCGCCGTTAAAATAGTAAAAGATTACAATCGCCTCCGCGTCGCTGTCGTCGATCGCGGTTCGGGGATCAGTAACGGTAACCTTCATCAGGCACTCTTGCCTTTTTATTCGACTAAGCCTGATGGCAGTGGGATCGGTCTCAGCTTGTGTAACGACATCATTCATGCCCACCAGGGACAACTAAAATTAAAAAACCGAGTGCAAGGGGGCTTGATGGTTGAATTTGATATCCCTTTAAGAGACACTCAATGTCATCAAGGATCAAGCGATACAATTTAATACGCTAGCCTCTACAAGGGACTTTATCATGTTATGTTATTCTCGATTTTGGGTCGGTATTGGTGCCTTGACACTCGCAGCCTGCCAAACTACAAAACCAAATAGTACACCTCCCTCTGTTCAAGTTCCCTGTTGGCTACATAAGCCGGTGTCATCACAACAAATCGGCTTTATTGGTACCGCCGCGCCATTCAGCGCTATCAAAGACGGCTCCATTATTGCCAGCAGACAAAGAGCAGTCTCACACTACACTCAATACTATGGACTGCCCAGTGTTCACGAAGAAGTTAAACAGCTACCTGCTACACAAAACAGCTTCACACTCCAAAATGGCCAAATACTATACTTTTCAGAACCATATACAACCTCAGATACCTTATATACCTATGTAAGCACCAGGCCAATCATCAACAGCAATCAATGTGAAGCGGTCACATGCAACTTCAGTTTATGTGAACCAAAATGGCTATGTAGTGGGGAAAATAATCACGTCATCGGTGCAAGTTATTATACAGCCTCTGCACATCAACAACTCCCGATGACAGCAACTAACGCAAAAGCACTAGCTGGTTACCTAGCCCAAGCGAACGTTAACATGCAAGAGCGCTATATTGAATCTTTTTCAGAGCAGCAGCATGCCTCACAATTTTCCCGACAAGGCGAGGTAATAAGTAGCGATTATCAGCACCCCTTACTATTGATACAAAGTTGCCATTACGGCTCAACATTATTTGCGACCTATCAAGCCAACCTGTCGTTTAACAAACAAATAACGCAACAAACATGGCGAGATATACAGCAATATCAAGGGAGAAGTATTGTAATGGGTAACTTTGGCGAAGATGGCACTATCGCACCGGATAACTTAATAAGTAGCGCCATCAGATACGCCATTCATGATGCATTGGTTGAGATTGCAAAGAACAAAGGCGTTACTGTCTCAGCATCAAGCACTTTACTCAATCAAAATGGCCGCTACTATTTAAGTAATGCTCAATTTGATATTCAGCAGACAGTCAGTGGTCAGTTGTTGGATTTACAGATCAACTACAAAGAAGGATTTCCAATCGTTTATGTCTGGCTTCTTGAATCGGAGTCATAACACATGGAATTCGCGTAGTTGGGGCGTGAAAACGCCCCGGAGTTCAAGCTTTAACCTCCACAGGTTAGACTAAGCCCTTTACAACTATAAGTAGAATCTTCATCTTCCAAACCAGAAAAGTCCAAAATACTGAATCCACCATCTGTTGACGTTGAATGCGTTTGATTACTTGAATCACACTCTCCTTGTACTTGCCACATTTTTGTCGCATGACTAGGCGTTGCACCTTTGTTCCAGTAATAAGCACTATAAATCTTACCTTGATAGGTCACCTGCTCACCACCATCATAAGGCTTGTTGTGATACCAATTTTGTGGGCACGCTGGTGTCTTTCCTGATTGTAAATAAGTCAGCGCACGTGCAAAGTTTGGCAATCCATGACCATATACACTGTCTTTGCCTGCTTGACCTAAATCATGGCTGGTCGCTTTAAGCGCATCAATAACTTGCGTTCTACTCCAGCTCGGATTTTGCGACCAAAGCCTCGCAATACCACCAGAGATAATTGCCGTAGCTTGAGAGGTGCCCGCACCCACCACATAGTCACTGTGGTAACTATTAATTGAAACCGATATATTTGACTCATCAGCCTTTGCTGGCCACTGATGTACCAATAACGTTGGGAACTCTGTATAATAATCAATGCCTTTTAAACGCCCCTCTGGATGCTGTGGGTAGTTTATCATCAATACTTTACCACCAGCCGAGACACAGTTAGATTGTGCATTGCTCAACTGCTGACGAGTCTCATAAGACAATGTACGCTCTGTCATTTGCTGCTGCACATCACCAGCAGACAAAGTATATACGCACTGCTCAGGTAGGGTTGTTTGCATTGACTGACTACTAATACCGACATCAATTTGTGTATATTTCAGAACATCAGAAACAGATCCACTGTGCTGAATTACAACTTCTTGAACCGCATAGTGACTTCGATTAGCCGTGGAAATAATTTTACTCCCCGGTGCAACAAAATCTATATTCGGATTCGTTGGCGAAAAAGAGGCGATTGTTCCATCTGTCTCTAACGCACCTATTGATAAAACATTATGATATGAGGCAGGGTAATGTAATACATCATCATGTCGACCTTGCTGTTTTTTCTCTGACGTCCCATGGTTACCAGCCGCAGCAACAAAAATCAGCCCTCGGTCATAAGCTAACCTGTCAATAACTGACATCGTCATTGGAGAAAATTGCTCCCCACTCAAAGACATGTTTATTACTTTTGCACCGGAGTTAGCACAAACTTCAATGGCCTCAATTAAATTACCACCCCATATTGCTGAGTTTTTACCATTGGCTGTTTTAATTAATTTGTGAACTTGAAGGCGAGCAACCCCATTACTTAGTGCTCCCTTTACACCGAACCCATTGCTTTGAGCCGCAATGATACCAGCCATATGCGTCCCGTGACTAAGTGCATCTTGATCCCAAAAGCCAGCATAAACGCTATGGTAGCCATGAATATTAATAGGTAAGTCAGGGTGGTTACTGTCTACGCCTGAATCGATAACACACACTGAAATATCATTCGTTGCAGATGGAAGCTTACTGATTGATGTTGCGCGTAACCAATAGGGCTCAAGCTCACTATTTGCTAATACATCTAAGCTATTAGTAGCAGCATTATAGTAATCAAGTGAATTACTACTTAAAGAAAGGCCATAATCAGCTTCAAAGGTAACGCCTTCAATATGGCTTAATTCATTGATTTGAGTTGATGATAATACACCTTGAGCAATCACTTTATCGCCACTTTGTCCTATCACCTTTAAAGAGCTCAGTATACTTTGAGATAGCTGTCCGTTCTTAAATTGTACCAGATAAGCACCATCGTGACTTTGCTCCTGTGCAATTGCACTCAAGCTCAAACTACCTAATACACTTAAAAAAACTGCATTTCTTTTAAAAAATCCCATACTAACTCCTAGCAAAGCTATGTTTATATTTTTATTTTATTTATCCTTAAACCCCTGTTTTCATGCATTTAACTATTAAACCTTCACTGGATATTTACTTCCTTCAATACGACATTTACTCGATCGCAGCGTCATACCTATTTACAAAAAGTTTAGATTGTTAACCTTACTCTCAAGAAGGTTACCACTCAAGATAATTGTTAAATTCAAGATAGATCTATTCAAGACTTTTTATAAAAACGGATAAGTTACGCGTAAAATAAAGACAAAGTTAATCAATAGACGCGCCTACCCTTCACAATTCGAGACTCAAATCCTGAATAGAAAACAGGCTTTCAACAATTAAAAACGCCAACTTGATTAAAAAATAACAAATCAAACCATAAAAATTAAAAAAAAGTAGATTTATTAAAAAATTCATAGTAAGCAAATTAGAGTTATAGATAGGATATTAACTTTTTCGAATAAGTCGAGAATGTTATGCTAAAAAGTTTCATAAAAGTGAATAATATTCACTAGACCAGTACCTTTTTCTGGTGTATTGGTTTTTTTATCGTATTTGTTATTTTTTACTCTAATTACACGTTTTAATAGACAGCAAGACTCACAATGCATGACTTTTATGTACTTGCCTTGCGCAATGGGTTAAAAATAATATTTAAAAGCAGTGATGATCGTGAGACAGACGATTTACCAATAAGAGCAAAAAAAAATGCACATTCTTTTATCTGATAAGCGCTACACGTATAGTCCCAAATTCAGATTTATAAAACCTAAAGATCGCCAAAAGGTAAAAGTAAAATTTGCCAATGACTTAATACTTGCACTCGGCTACAAATTCAAAGAACAGCGCAACTATTTTGAAATGGCAGCTGAAGCTGCTTTTATGTCTCTCAACCCATTGGACAGGCAACAAAACCAGTTCTTTATTGAATTAGATTTGGTCACTAGCAACCAGCAAACAGTAAACTTACAAGAAGATAGTACCAGTGTTGGATTAGGGTATGCGCTCAGTTGCGCACTGGCATACCGCGCTCACATACAAAAAACAACCGCATTTAATAACACCTGTTTCGCCACTGGTGAGGTTTCACCAAGCGGTAACGTCCATGCAATTGGCCATATAAATAACAAAATCGAAGGTGCGCTTTATGCAATGACATACAGGCATAGTGGACCATTCATTATTTTTTATCCCCGTGCCAATCATGATGAAATCGATGAAGATCTCATCCATAACGTCGAGTTATTAGGCGGGCAGTTATCGCCTGTGGAGCACATAAATGAGGCGCTACAACTATTACTTGGTGAAGAATATGACGGCACACAACAATCAGGCTCATTAACTTTTAAAGGCTTAAGGAGCTTCGAACCCCATGATGCTTATTACTTTTTTGGTCGCGACACACTCACCTCGGATTTGTTGGCTTTATTTAACAATAAGCCGTCACTCATCAAAGTACATGGTGTTTCTGGGAGCGGAAAATCAAGCTTAATTAAAGCGGGACTATTGCCTGCACTCGCTCAACAAGGCGAAAATGTAAAGTGGCATATCGGGTTACCAAAAGATTTTGATAGCAGTGCATCGTTATTAAAACACTTTATTTGCTCCAATGAAGCAGGGTTTGAAGCGGTGTTAAAGACCATGTCGGTCAGCTTAGAGCAGTTTGTCGAAGAGTTACTAAAGTTAAATACAACATTCTTGGATGAACTCGCGCTTCATCTTACAGCTCATAAAACAACCTACGTTTGGTACATTGACCAATTCGAAGAAATTTTTGAGATTGAGCCAGATAATCGACTGCTACAAAGCTTAGCAAAACTATCAGAATATACTCCCTTATCTGTAATAGTCAGCATACGAAGTGAATACTTACATAACACAGATATGATGGGGAGAGACTTCTATGTACCCCATAGTCTCACTGCCGAAGACTGGCTTAAAATTATAAATAATCAAGCTACCGCACTTGGAATTACACTGGAAGAAGGGCTTTCTCAAACAATTCAAACCGAGGCATTAAAGTTGTCCCATGCTCTGCCTGCGGTAGAATATTTGCTTGCACAGATGCATGCACTCGCTATTGACAGTGATCAACCAAAAAAACTTACGTTCAGCCAATATAATCAACTTAATAAATTGACAGGCGTCATCTACAGGCAAGCTGAATATATTTTAGGGCAATTTGAGCCACTCACTGAACAGTTTTTTGAGCTGTTTATTGGCGTGAATATCAATGGTACTTGCTATTCAAAACATGTTGACTTTATTGCCCTTGAGCAAGAAAACCCGCAGTTACTGGAACTTGTCAATGCGCTTATCGAGAAACAACTCGTTATCCGCCATCAAGCTCATAAACTGCCCCCTTACGTAAAATTGACTCACGATTGCCTAATTTCGATCGCTGAGGAACGTACACTTGATCAACAAATTTGGCCACGTTTTTTCATCTGGTTAAGTGCCAGAAAAGAATACCTTCAGTGGTTTCATGGGATTGAAGCTAAATATAAGCAGTGGAAAAACTTTTCAGCACAACCTGAAGAACAAAATAACTTCACTTTAGGTAAGCATGAGCTACAAGATGGCATAAAGTACCTTAGCCAGCCAGGTACTATCAGCCTACAATCGACAAAGAACTATATTCTGTCATCTCAAAGCTATTATCAAACAGCGTTAGAACAGCAGAATAAGACGCAAAAAAGGCGTCTTCTGACAACCAGTGTGCTATTTTTATGTGCATTAGGTACCGCTACTTTTGCTTATCATCAAAAACAGCTTGTAATATCAGAACAGCAAAAAACTGCACAAGCACTTTCTCACCTTAAAGACAACGTACTGCTTAATATAGATGCAATTGAGCCAGTATTGGCGCAATACTTGCCCACATTCCAACGTAAATATCTCAATAACCACATAACAAAGCTCGTTTCTAGTGTCGATAGCATACCGCTAGATGACACTGATAAGCTGCGAATTTTGTTAATCAAGGTAAAAGTTTTAAGACAAGATGACTCCACGCATATTGATGAAATACAACAAATACTCGCAGAATTAGAGAGTAAAATTACCAAGATTGGAAGTGGTGATCAAAAAAACTTACAGCTGACCATCTCCTTCAACTACGAGTTTGGTAGTTTGTTGATAAAGCAAGGCCGAAATGAAGAGGCGAAAACCTATTTAGAACGTGCTTTAGAGCAAGTACAGTATTTGCCGTCAGATCCCGCATCTGCACTTATAGAAGCAAGACTTGTCTCCCAAATTGCTTTTATGGCGCTTTGGGAAGGAGATCTTAATCTTGCCGCCGCTAAATACGGTGAAGCACTACAATTACTCGACAATCAAGTTCCTTCAGACAGCCTTGAATCAGCCTACAATATTGTCAGGATTAATACTTATAGAAATCTAGCTAAAACAGCGCCTTCTGAACAGCAGGCCAGTGACTTTTTACTCCGGGCAAAAACCGCCCTAGAAAAGCAGTTAACCAAAGATCCAAACCATTTAATCTCTCAATACAATTTACTCAGGATATATATTAACTTAGCTGAAAACAGTAGTAACCAAGTAGAAGCGAACCGGTTCTATAATCATGCTCATGAATTAGTAAAGCTCTACTCAATTAAAGATCCTGATAATATTCATGTGCAAGTCGCTCAATTGCTCTTAGCAAGTAGGTTGGGTAGTAGCAAATTAAAGCAAGGCTACTTAGTCGAAGCCCAAACACACTTCTTAGAAGGTTTGGACATAACTAGAAAACTACGTGTATTAAATGACAGCAACATAGATTGGCAGGGGCATAGTATAGAGTTGTACATGGCCTATGCTGATTATTTTACACAAATGAATCAAATCGAGCAAAGTGCTCAGTACTATGAAAAGGCACTCAAAGCTGCGAAACTGCTACACAGTCAAGATACACAGAACCTTGATTTTATAAGCCTTTTGCAAGGTGCTTATTCAAAAGTGGCTATTCATTTATACAATCAAGGCGAGAAGAAATCCGCACAATCTCATCTTGAGCAAGCAAAACAATACGCATTGCATTTAACTGAAGCGACACCAAACAACCAAGGTTATCAAGTTAGCTACCGTAAGAAGCTATTTAATCTTGGCTATATTGCATCAGAAATCGGTGAAATTGACAGCGCCTGCGATTATTTTTTATCTGGGAAGACTCTTTCGGACAAATTCCTGCAGTCTCATACCAGTATTCAATGGCAAAAAGCAAAAAATAAATTTGAACACTATATAGAACTACTTAAGTGTAACTAAAATGGCAACAATCCTTGATAACATCCATTAGGAATAAAAACAATATGCTGAAACTTACAGAGAAGTTGTTATATCGCAAGCAGTTTTCAGGCTATTCCTAGTAGTGTAAAAGAAACGAATGATATAAGGGATACAGCAACAATCAAAGGGGGTATGGATGTGGTTTGATAACAAACAAGCCGTACAAGAAGCATATAAGTTTATAAAGTTTTTGCTTCGGAAAAAAGCGATTACTGATCATAGGATCGACACTGAAGCACTAATTCAAGAGACATTGTTAAAAGTGATAAAAGCGACAAAACAAGAGGATAACAATAGCTCTTGTAGTAATAGCGATAAACAAAAGCTCAATGCTCAAAAAGATTTTAATCATGTTTTAAAAGCTTATACATATCGCGCATTTGAAAGCGTCTATTTAGATATGGGAAGTAATGTCACGTATCGCAGAAAGTCTGCTTCGGAGCAAGCTAAAGCGCCCGAGGAAGGGCGTTCAGTACAAATTGTTCACCTCTACGAGAGCAACAATAATGCAGATGGTTCAAGCAGTAATATTTATGAGTTAATGCCAAGTGATCAGCCTTCCCCTGATCAAGTGGCTAAAATGGATAAAAATGCACGGTTATTTATCAATCTTTTATTGGAAACGATCGCACAAGAAGAAGACAAGAAAAAGCAAGCACTGTTTTATGACTTTTTTTCACTGTCTTTTAGACAAAATGCACTTACTCAGAAGCAACTGGGTGAGCGTCATGGCTTCAAAGGCAATGCCGCTATCACCTATATTTCAAGATTTGTTAGTAAATTATCAAAACGAGTCGAAGAGTCCGGTTTGAGCTTAGAAATAGGCAACAGTCCGCAAGTGGACTTCGACATATACTTTCTCACTCACAGCAATAAAATAAATGAGACGATATCGGTATGAATAAGGTTAAGATCACAGACAAGGTATTAGAGTCGCTTGAAGATCACCTCATTGCAAAATCAATTACGGAGTATGAGCATGAAGAAGACCATGCCCTCACCCCTCAAGAAATCGCAATTATTGAGCGGATCTATAATCAGCAAAAGTCAACAGAACAGGGGGTCAAAGCATTAAGCTTTGAAGTGCCATTGCTTGCTGCAAGTTCCGAGTTAAAGTCCTCAGACAAGCCATGGTGGGATTTTGATACCATCATCAATGATACCTTTCAACTGGCTGTCTTTAGTTCATATGGGCAGGAATTAAGTGAGAACGTTGACTTCGAATTAAACCCCTTAAAAGGCAAAGAGCGTGAATTTAATGACTACTTTGATACTTTTAGAGGAACCAAGCAAGGTATTAGAATTTACTGGGCTAAAAATAGTCGACAAGTCGTCATGGAGGGAGAACTTGTACATTCATATGAAGGCGATTACGTAAGTGGTCATGGTAAGATCATATCGAGTGAATATTTCGGAACTGGGCACTTTAAACTGATGTTAGAGTTTTTCTCACTACCTAACTAAAAAGGACTGTTAGGTAACCAATTTAAATTATGCTGACTCAATTATAATTTAACAAATGACTCCTATTCGCTGTGAATTAACCAATCAACGGGGGCTCACCCGTTGATTATTCACGTTTATACGCCACTATTTATACCCTCCCATGTAATTTTACACAACTATGCTGGAAAACTAACCGTTGCATTACGAAAAATATATCTAGTCTTGAAATAATACAGAGAAGTAATATGGAGTAAAGTGGTGCCCGGGGCCGGACTTGAACCGGCACGCTGTTACCAGCGAGGGATTTTAAATCCCTTGTGTCTACCAATTCCACCACCCGGGCATCGGATGTCTACTGATGTAGAAATTGTGGAGTAAATGGAGGCGGAACCCGGAGTCGAACCGAGGTAGACGGATTTGCAATCCGCTGCATGGCCACTCTGCCATTCCGCCAAACTCTGAAAGAGTTGGAGCGAGTAACGAGGTTCGAACTCGTGACCTCGACCTTGGCAAGGTCGCGCTCTACCAGCTGAGCTATACTCGCATATTCACTTATAAATAAGTGGTGCCCGGGGCCGGACTTGAACCGGCACGCTGTTACCAGCGAGGGATTTTAAATCCCTTGTGTCTACCAATTCCACCACCCGGGCATCGGGTTTTGCAAAAGCCAACCTTAAAATAAAGTTGGAGCGAGTAACGAGGTTCGAACTCGTGACCTCGACCTTGGCAAGGTCGCGCTCTACCAGCTGAGCTATACTCGCACAATAAATGGTGCCCGGGGCCGGACTTGAACCGGCACGCTGTTACCAGCGAGGGATTTTAAATCCCTTGTGTCTACCAATTCCACCACCCGGGCATCGGGTTGCTTTCGCATGTGGATAATATTGAGAAAATGGAGGCGGAACCCGGAGTCGAACCGAGGTAGACGGATTTGCAATCCGCTGCATGGCCACTCTGCCATTCCGCCGTCAATCCAGCATCAAAATTTGGAGCGAGTAACGAGGTTCGAACTCGTGACCTCGACCTTGGCAAGGTCGCGCTCTACCAGCTGAGCTATACTCGCAACATCAGCTAAGCAGGTTAAAGTGCTTTAGCTACGTTTCGTTTTGATGACTGTTGTCTCTCAACACGGACGCATTCTACAGAACTTCTTGATTGCGTCAATATAAAAAATGAATGTTTTTAACTGTTTGCTTATTTTTTATCTAAACCGACCTATAATTGCTCAATATCAATTAAGATTTGAGCAATTCGCTCTTGGCAGCATTCAGATACTGCATCATAGAGACTATCGTCAATAAGGTAGCTGTTGCTAATAGCATATAACTAAGCATCAACATCCAAGGTGAAAACTGCCAAATTAATCCTATTATCGCCAACATCTGCGCGGCAGTTTTAAACTTACCCAAAGAAGACACAGCTACGCTTGCTCTTTTACCAATCCCAGCCATCCACTCTCGAAGGGCTGATATGACTATTTCACGACTAATAATCACAACTGCAGCAAATGTGATCCATACATTTTGATAATGAGCAGCAATCATCACAAGCGCAACGCTCACCATGACCTTATCAGCGACTGGATCTAAAAAAGCACCAAAAGGTGTAGACTGATTTAATTTGCGTGCCAAATAACCATCTAAAATATCTGTCACAGACGCAAGCCAAAAAATAAATGCAGCAGCAAAAAATGCCCATGAATACGGTAAATAAAACACCACAGCAAATACTGGGATGAGAAACAACCTAAATGTTGTTAACGTGTTTGGAATATTCCACATAACTACTTAAAGAAAACTTTTTTTATATGTTCGCATGAAGTATCAAGCTTTGTCATGCAAATGGTTAAATATCTTTTCAGCCAACTGCGGACTGATCCCAGGTACTTGCCCTAATTGTTGAATGTTTGCAGATTTAACGCCCTGTAACCCTCCTAAATACTTCAATAACGCTTGACGACGTTTATTCCCTACTCCACCTATTTCTTCTAACACAGACTGAGTTCTTTGTTTTTGTCTCTTATTGCGATGACCAGCAATGGCAAAGCGGTGCGACTCATCTCTAATATGCTGTATTAAGTGCAATGCAGGTGAGTCACTTTCTAAATTAATTGTTTTACGGCCTGCATCAAACAACAAAGTTTCCAACCCCGGTTTGCGACTTGTGCCTTTTGCAACACCAATCAGCATCGGCATTTTTTCCAATTGCCAATGCTCAAAAAAGGCTTCTGCTCTCGCTAACTGACCTTTTCCCCCATCAATAAAGATGATGTCTGGTACTTTGGACTCCTCTGTGACTTTTGAGTAGCGCTTATTCAATGCAAAGTCCATTGCAGCATAATCATCTCCTGGCGTAATACCGGTGACATTATAGCGGCGATACTCTCTTGTATTGGGGCCTTGTGCATCAAATACAACACAAGAGGCGACGGTATTTTCCCCCATCGTGTGACTGATATCGAAACACTCCATGCGATTAATATCAGCTAACCCCACCGCTTCTTTCAATAAAGCGTAACGTTTGCTGACGGCATCCTGTGTGCTTTGTTTCACCATAATACTATTCATGGCATTTTTAGTTGCTAATGCTAAGTAATTTGCCCGCTCGGCCCGAACATTCGTTCGCACATGTACTTTGCGCTGTGCAAGCTGTGTAAGCGCCTCTGTCAGCTCTTTTTGCTCAGACAACTCAAATGGCAACACGATATCATTCGCAATTCGTGCATTAGAACCGTTCGACACATAATACTGCCCGACAAAAGAAGTTAAGATTTCATCCTCTGAAGAATCCTTTGGTACCTTTGGAAAATACGTTTTACTGCCTAAAATCTTATGATCGCGGATCATCAACATATGGATTGCAGACAAACCATTACGCTGTGCAAAACCAATCACATCCATTTCTGCAAAATTACCAGCAACAGATTGCTGTTCCTGCATTTGTCTTAATAGCGCTATTTGGTCTCGATACTTAGCGGCCGCCTCAAAGTTGAGTGCCATACTCGCACTTTCCATTTTGCTCACCAGGGACTCTATAACTAAATGAGATTTGCCACTCAAAAACTGCCTAACTAAATCGACTTGCTCAGCATATTCACCTTGCGACACTTTATCAACGCACGGCGCTGAGCAACGCTTTAATTGATATTGCAAGCAAGGCCTGCTTCGAGCGCGATAATACGCATCTTCACATTGGCGAACTGGAAATATTTTTTGCATTAGACGCAAGCTTTCTGAAACAGCTGCGCTACTAGGAAACGGGCCGAAATACTCGCCCTTTTGTTTTCGAGCCCCACGATGAAATGCAATCCGTGGATGTTTGTGATCGGTCAGAAGAATGTAGGGATACGACTTATCGTCTCGAAGTAAGATATTGTATCTAGGCTGGTATTTTTTTATTAAGTTATTTTCGAGTAACAGCGCTTCAGTTTCAGTATTTGTCAGCGTAACTTCGATATTATCGATGTTACTCACTAGTACACGCGTTTTACTATCAGGGATATTTGAGCGAAAGTAACTGCTTACTCGCTTTTTTAAATTTTTAGCTTTACCAACATATATCACCTGGTGCTCTTTATCATACATACGATAAACACCAGGTTCTGTAGACAATGTTTTTAAAAACGATTTGTGATCAAAATCAGCCATTCAAATGAAGTTGATTAACGTGAACTATCAATATCAATCATTTTATGACGAATCGCTAAATGAGTCAGCTCTACATCGCCACTGACATCTAATTTTTCAAACATTCTATAACGATAACTATTCACTGTTTTAGAGCTTAAATTTAATCGCTCGGCAATATCTTGTGCTTTCTCACCTTTGGTGATCATGAGCATAATTTGCAGTTCTCGATCTGACAATGACTGAAATGGGTTTTCATCCACTTTGCCACTGAACTGGGCCAATGCAATTTGCTGTGCGATTTCAGGCGCTATGTAACGCTGGCCTGAGTTGACAGAGCGGATCGCATTGATCATTTCATCAGGACCTGCACTTTTGGTTAAATATCCATGTGCACCAATTTGCATCACTTTGCTTGGAAATGGGTCTTCACAGTGTACAGTGAGTACTATTACCTTCACATCAGGGCAATAACGACAGATTTTCTTCGTCGCTTCTAAGCCACCGATCCCCGGCATATTCATGTCCATTAATACGATATCAGGTTCATTTTGACGGCAAAAAGTAACCGCTTCTTCCCCAGTTTTAGCCTCTCCGACCACCTTGAAACCACGCACATCATCTAAGATACGCTTAATTCCAGTCCTTACAAGTTCATGATCATCAACTAAAAGTACGTTAATCAATGGAACATCCTCACGCTAGCCCTTGGTAAAAAATCTTTTCGATTTGCTTTGCGAGATTAACATATAATTTCGCAAAGCATAATCAGTTACATTAAGCCAATCTGCTAATATACGACTATATTACTAGATTTCATATTGGCTACTCTGCTTTTTCAGAGAATCGGTTCACCCACAATGCAATCACACCATCACCCGTCACATTACAAGCAGTACCGAAGCTGTCTTGCGCAAGATAAAGTGCAATCATCAATGCAATCGCACTTTCATCAAAACCAAGCATCGACGTTAACAAGCCCAGTGCCGACATGACCGCACCACCAGGTGCGCCAGGCGCTGCAATCATAACAACCCCAAGCATAAATATGAACGGCAACATTTCTAGTAATGATGGAATAGCCATTGTTGGCGATAAAAACATCACCGCCATAGCACATGTCACAATCGTTATCGTTGAACCGGATAAATGAATTGTAGCACATAAGGGAACAGAAAAGTTTGCCACTTCTTCCGAAACACCATTTGCTTTACTCGCTCTCAATGAAACCGGGATGGTTGCTGCACTAGACATAGTACCAATTGCGGTGAAATAAGCCGGCAACATATTTTTGACCAACTCCAACGGGCTTCGCTTTAACATAAGCCCTGTTACAATAAATAATGTTGTAAGCCATAGCCAATGCATACCAACCGCAGCCACTAAAACCACACCAAATGTACTGAGTGTATCAACAACCGTGCCAGCAACGGCCATTTCAGCAAATACACCCGCAATATAAAACGGTAATGCAGGAATAATGACTTTGGCCAACAAAGCATCAATTACATCTCGACCTTGGTCTACCACATCCTTCAATTGGCCTAAGTTTAATTGACTAATGCCGATACCAAAAATAAACGCAGCGGCTAATGCCGTCATTACACTCATAATTGGTGGAATTTCTAACTGAATATACCCTGTGAGTTCAGCACCCTTAGCCGCCTCATAGACGATACTGCCTTCAAAGAAACCAGTGGCAAATAATACGAGTAGCACAGCAAGCGTACCGGCAATCACCGTAGAACTATATGCAAAGCCGACCGTCTTACCTAAAAGATGTCCAGACGTTTTAGGTAAACCGGCAATACCAGATGCGATAAAAAATAAGATAATCAAAGGAATTGTAAAGCTAATTAGCTGGCCTATAATCACTTTCGCTGTATATAACAGCTCAGTCAGACCCAAAGGCAAGTACAAACCTGCCAAGATACCGCCTAGGATACCGGCGATGAGTTTTATTATTAGAGACATAGTTTGCCCGATCTACATTTAAACCAACCCCCTTTTTACCAGCTTTTACCTCTTAGGTATACAAATACGATACTTTAAGTTAAGTATGTTCACTTGATTTCACCCGATATTAACGCTGTTCAACGATAATGAATTGTTGCTTTTATACTATTATTATTAAATTAACACCCTAAAGTTTCTGCGAAAAAATCACCTATCATGTTTAGAAGTACCAGCCTTACATGCGCGTTGTTGTTGTCATTTAATAGTACGGCAGCGCCACAAACCATTGAAATCCCTTATATTGCACAAGCAGCTTCCATTGATGGCAAAATCAATGAGGCAGTTTGGCAATCAGCAAAAGAAATTACAATAAATAATGTCACTTGGCCCCATGACAACACACCGAGCCCAGTAACAACAGCAGCATATGTATATGAAAATGGCGAAGCACTCTACATCGCCTTTATTGCCAAAGATGCAAAACCGGAAGAAATTAGAGCGCACTACAGAGACAGGGATAAAATTTGGAACGACGATTTGGTTGGTATAAAAATAGACTCGCTCAATTCTAGCCAAAATGCTTATCAATTTTTTATTAATCCACTTGGCGTGCAGATGGACTCAATTGAAAATGAGCTAACCAAAAACGATAACGCGTCATGGCATGGTATCTGGTCAAGTAAAGGGGAAATTACGGAAGACGGTTATCGCGTAGAGGTCAAGATCCCGCTTCGAGTGCTCAACTTCAATGATTCAGCGGGCAGTAAAAAAATGGCGATGGAGTTTTTACGCTTTTTACCGAGGAATGAGCGCCTGAGAATTTCCAATATGCAGTTAGATCATAATAATAGCTGTTGGATATGCCAAATGCCTACGGTAAGCGGGTTTGCGTCTGCCAAGCAAAGTAGCAACCTCACTATTACACCCGCACTCGCTGTCACACACTCTCAAACTCGGGATATTGATGGTGCAAGTGTCCCAGACTTTGAAAGTGAAACAAGTTACGACCCAGGTTTAGATGTAAAATGGGCAGTCACCCCCGACACCACGTTAAATTTAACCCTTAACCCAGACTTTTCTCAGGTCGAAGCAGATACAGGGCAACTGAGCGTTAATAATAGTTTTAGTTTATTCTTCCCAGAAAAACGTGCGTTTTTCTTAGAAAACAGTGACTATTTCTCGTCTCATCTCAACTTAGTCCATACACGTAACGTATCTGCACCAGACTATGGTGTAAAGGCAACCAGTAGCCAAAGCGGACACACGTTTGCTGGGTTTATTGCTAATGATGATGCGACACATGTGTTAATCCCAGGCAACCTTGGCTCAAGCATCGTGTCTCTTGAGCAAAAGAGTGAAAACGCTGCTTTTAGATATCGCTACGATAAGGGAGATGAACTCTCTGTCGGTGCCACCAGCACATTAAGGCAAAGTGAAGACTACCAAAATCACCTTATAAGTATTGACGCAAAATACCGCCCTACCAAACACGATACAGTTAAGTTGCAGGCCATCGGCACTGACACGCAATATGACCAACACTTCATAAATGAGCTATGTGATGACGACCCAATCGAGTCATGTGACATTGATGAAAGTGTTTTGCGTGTCCAAAACCAAGACGAGCAAAGAGGTACTGGTTACTACGCCAGCTATGAGCATAACCGTAAACACTGGCGAGCATTTGGCTCCTACCGCAATTACGACAGTGCGATGCGTGCTGACTTAGGCTTTGTTTCTCAAGTCGACTTTAATAAATTCGTGACTGGATTTGAGTATCGCTGGTATGGAGACGAGGGCAATTGGTGGAACCGAGCCAATTGGTATAGTGATTGGGATATCACGCATAATGAAGATGGCGAACTGTTAGAAAAAGAAGTGCAGTCTAATTTCAAAGTACAAGGCCCACTGCAAAGTACCATTCAATTTGGTTTTGATCATAGAAAGCGTACTGGCCAGCGACATGACGAATCACTGCTCAATATCGATGGCAATACCGATATGTTTACTGAAAACTTTCAGTGGATGTATTTGGAAATGAAGCCCAAAGCGGGTGTATTTGCAGGCCTAACACTCAACACAGGTAATAAGTTAGACATTGCGAATAACCGGTTAGGTCAGAGATATATTGTCAAGCCTACGCTCGATTTTAATTTAGGCCGCCATTTTGAAGTCAAGCTGCGCCACACCTATGAGCGATTAGAGCATGAAGGCGACAATGTCTACACAGCGAGTTTATCTGATGCAAGATTTACTTATCAATTTGGCATCAACAGCTATGTGAGATTAGCCTTGATCAATCTAGACATAGAGCGCAGCCAGCAAAAGTATATCGACGATGTTGATAGCCAATACAAAAAGCTAAGCACGCAATTATTGTATGCCTACAAACTCAATCCAGAAACCGTACTCTTTGTTGGCTACTCTGATAGCGGCTACAAAGATGATGACCTGAGTAATATCACCAAAGACAGTAAAACCTTCTTTGCCAAATTCAGCTATGCGTGGCTACGTTAAATTGCCAAACTCTTAATTCCTCATGGTAATTAATAGATTGTTTTTTATTCGTTATAGCTATAAGCTTTTTTAATATATCTTATAGCCATTCTTTACTTCTTGTTTTGCTATATGACCAGTAAAGTGTGGCTATATTAAATATTACGAATAGTCCTAAGCTCATTTCAAGGGAACATTATGTCAAAAGTATTTTCAGATAACAGCCTAGCAATAGGCCAAACACCAATCGTTAAACTTAACCGTGTTACTGGTGGTAACGTGTACGCAAAAGTTGAGTCACGCAACCCAAGCTTCAGCGTTAAGTGCCGTATTGGCGCTTCTATGATTTGGGAAGCTGAAAAACAAGGTTTACTTGGTGAAGGTAAAGAACTAATTGAGCCGACTTCTGGCAACACAGGTATTGCGCTGGCTTTTGTTGCTGCATCTCGCGGTTACAAACTTACATTAACTATGCCAAATACAATGAGCCTTGAGCGTCGTAAGCTATTAAAAGCATTAGGCGCAAATTTAGTACTGACTGAAGGTGCTAAAGGCATGAAAGGCGCAATCGAAAAAGCGAACGAAATTTTAGCAAGCGATCCTGAGAAGTACGTACTTTTACAGCAGTTTGAAAACCCAGCTAACCCGAAAATCCACTTCGAAACAACAGGTCCTGAAATCTTCGATGCATTAGAAGGCAATATCGATTATTTCGTAGCAGGTGTTGGCACTGGTGGTACTATTTCAGGTGTGAGCCGTTATCTAAAAACTGAAAAAGGCCTTGATGTTAAATCAATCGCTGTTGAGCCAAGTGACTCTCCAGTAATTTCTCAAACACTTGCTGGCGAAGAAGTAAAACCAGGCCCTCACAAAATCCAAGGTATCGGTGCAGGCTTTATCCCAGGTAACCTAGATTTAGAATTAATTGATGGCGCAGAGCTAGTATCTAATGAAGATGCAATCGCGATGGCACACCAATTAATGAAAGACGAAGGTATTCTAGTAGGTATTTCTTCTGGTGCCGCTGTGGTTGCTGCAAAACGTATTGCAGAAAGACCTGAAAATGCTGACAAAAACATCGTCGTCATTCTACCAAGTGCAACTGAACGTTATTTATCTAGCCCAATGTTTGCTGATGAGTTCAGCGAGCAAGAGCTTGTTCAGTAAGTCACTGATAAATCTCCAGGCCAGCAACTCGCTGGCCTTTTAATCTGATTACATTCTCTTTCACCTTTCTCAAGATCCTGACTAGACTAAGTAAATAAACAATACACCTGTCTTCACAGCTAATCGTTGTCTATGTTTTTACTGTGAAAATTAAAACACTTATATCAATGGCGTCATGAAACTCTGTTTATATTGTGCAGTTGTCGACTTATCGCCTACTCGGCACTGATATGTAGAACAGAAAAAGTAGTATTTAAATAGGATTTAGTCACATGAAGTTTGTAACGAGCCTAATTTTTGGCTTTTCTATTCTGTTTTCCGCTCTTGTGAATGCAAATTTACAAGTCGGCTTCTTCAAATCTGGGCAATATCAAATGATTGCTGGCGAGTCATATAAAAATGGCTATTTATTCAGTAAAACCCCGAGCAAAGAACAGCTTCATCTCGTTACCCTAGACTGGCCGCCCTATATCGGCGATCAATTATGCAATAAAGGCTGGGTGTTTCAGTTTACTATCGCGTTGCTGGTTGACCAAGGTTACCCAGTTTATGTTGAGTTTTTACCATGGGCCAGAGCGGTCAAGGCGGTAGAGTCTGGCCAAGCTGATATTTTGTTTCCTGAATATTTCATCGAAGATGCATCCCCCTCTGATAATTTTCCAAATAAGACCAGAAGAGAACTACTGGCATTATCAAATGCATACCCAGGTGGAGAAATTGGTTTTATTAAACGCCGTGGCGAGCGCGACAAGTTTAAAGGGAATCTCAATGATCTAAAAGGAACCACCATAGGAGTGGTACGAGGTTATCAAAATACACCTGAGTTTGACGCTATGATGGACAATGGTGAATTTGTGATAGTCAAAGCCGTGGATGACTTACAACTGGTTAAGCTATTGGTGGGCAAGCGGGTTGATCTGATCATTGGGGACCCTAAAGTCTTGCGCTTTACTGTAAGTTACTCAAACCTTTCTAAATCAGAAAAGGTCACCCTATTACGTGCACTAGAAGATGTTGAACCCGCACTGCGCTATAACAACTTATTCTTTGCCCTGAGCAAAAAGAAAGACAAGTGGCGTCAAATACTCAACGATATTAATAAAGGCTTATATATTTTTAATAACAGCGGAGAAACCGAACGCATAATCGAGATGGGAAGCTCTGAATGCTATTAAGCAAAAAAGCGGTATTTCACCGCTTTTAAATACACTTTGTACACCAGCTGCTTTTCCCGATGTATGGTCGTTAGTTGATCCCGATATACTTATGCACTTGAATTGATAAGCGCCAGTTTTTCTTAACGCACGTGTCTATGGCCAATTTAGTTGCTTTGGCTTTTTGACTTATTGGTTGCAAGTAAATCAGTTTAGGCCGTACCCCTGTTTGCTCAAACAAGGCTTCTAGCTCATCAATGTGCTTTTGCATGGCTACTGGGTGTTTTATCTCATCCGCTCTTTGCATCGCTGACGTCAGTACGTCATATCCACCACGCATATTAATCTTAGGTGACACAGTTACCCAAGTTTCTTTCGGTACCAAAACTTCAAACGTACCACTGGTCTCAACCTGTGTGGTGTATCCTGCGTCGTGCAGTGAATTACACAGTTCATGCAAGTCGTACATGCAAGGCTCCCCGCCGGTGATCACGATGTGCTTTGCAGTATAACCACGCTCTTCAAATTGAGTAATTATCTCCTGCGGTGTGGCATTCGCCCACCACTCTGAGTCTGCTTTTTTCTCAACCGTTTTCTCCAAGCTCACCAAATATGTTGGATTCACATCCCAGGTTTGCTTTGTGTCACACCAAGCACATCCTACAGGACAACCTTGTAAGCGAACAAAAATAGAAGGGGTGCCCGTAAAGCTTGCTTCACCTTGGATGGTTTCAAAAACTTCATTAATCTTGTACAAAACAGCTCCAAACTACTCAATATATTTTGCGAAAATAACCTGCTAAAATTGTCATTTTTTCAGCGGCCGTGTAGTATATCGCGCCCTGAAGCAAACCTCTATTAAAATCGAGGCAAAACCTGAGGCATTTATCCGAGGTATCTCTTATGAGCGAAAAAGTCGTTGTTATCTATTCTGGAGGCATGGATTCTTACACCGTGCTAAACAAAGCCCTACAAGAGGGTCATGAAGTCTATGCGCTGTCTTTCAATTATGGACAACGACATGTCAAAGAGTTAGAAGTCGCTAAAAATGTCTGTGACAGTTTAAACGTAGCACATAAAATTGTTGATATATCTGCAATCAACCAGCTTCTTGCAGGATCATCGCTAACCGATGACATCGAAGTGCCTGAAGGCCACTACGAAGAGGAAAGCATGAAGAGCACAATAGTGCCAAATCGTAATATGATCTTACTGTCTCTGGCTGTAGGCTACGCGGTGTCTTTAAAGGCCAATAAAGTTTTTTATGGTGCTCACTCTGGTGATCACGCAATCTATCCAGACTGTAGACCTGAATTTGTCAAAAAGATGGATGATGTATGTCGTATTGCTAACTACGATGAAGTAGAGATCGTCTGCCCATATTTAAACAATACTAAAATCGATATCTTAACCGATGGCTTAAACATGGGATTAGACTACAGCCATACATGGACCTGTTATAATGGTCGTGAAAAGGCGTGTGGTAAATGTGGCGCATGTCAAGAACGCTTAGAAGCATTTGAACTCAATAAAGCTACAGATCCGCTCTCTTACGAATAAAGCATATCAATTTTGCTATACCCTAAATACGCAGGGTATAGCAAAGCTTTCTCATTCCCCTCACTTCATCCTTTCACTTTCTCTTACATTTAATCTGACACTTGTCACTATACTCAACACAAATATCGGCTATGATTAAGACAATTCAAGTTAAGGAGATTGGGCTATGTCTGGTACAACTATGGTGTTTTTAATCGTACTTGTTAGTGTCGGCTTTGGCGTGATAAGCGATCTATATGGCAAGTACTTACAAGCTAAAAAACAAAGTGGGATTAATAAACAAGAGAGCGATCAGCTCAAAACTGAGCTCGCACATTTAAAAGACCGTGTTGCAGTCCTTGAGAGGATCGTAACGGACGAGGGCTACCAAGTAGATAAAAAAATCAAAAGCCTGTGAATTTGCATATCGCCAGCAATGTCACTGGCGATATGAAAATCTATTTAGATAAACTCGGTAGACCAAAAAGTAGTTTAACTGGACCAGAGCGCTTTATTATCTCATATCCCACATAGCACCCCGTCACAGTGAACAAAACAATCAATATTCCTTCCCAAAGGATTGATATACCATAGGGCTTAAGCCAAGCAGCGGCAATCATTATCAGCGTTTGATGTAGAATATACCAAGGCAAAATTGCCCCAGTTGCATACGCCAGCTTATTACTAGGCTTATCCAAATGCTTGGCACCGTAGCCAATCAACATCAATATCCATGCCCAGTGATTGATACTGAGTAGCACGCCATACAAGCTCTTTACCCATATGCTCGTATCGAAGTGCTGCGCGAGTTCATATAAAACCCCGTGCTTATCCATAATAATAAAGCTATATCCCAATAAGGCGAGTATCAATAAAATATGGCGCTGTGCAATGACGCTCGCTTTAAACCGTGGCAATAGCGCAAAGCAATATCCAGAAAAGAAGACGAAAAAGTACTTGCCATGGTTATACCAGTCATCAATCAATGCATGTGTTGATGGATAATTGGCTCGCAAACTGAACCAGACACAAAAAATAAAGCTGACCACAAGCACAAATGCAAACGCTGGCGATAGTCGCGTCAGACATGAATGAAAGAAATGGTGAACGGGAAGCAGTTTAAAGATCAGCAACAAACAGACGCAATATGTCCACAAATAAGCTAAAAACCAGAGATGATTCCATGTTAGTAACCCAATGATAGATTGATATTCAGGTAACAGCACCGTATTGGGGTTGATATAAGCGAACCAAAATTCAATGAATGTCATATCTATCAGCCCCTTGCCAGACGCTTCTAGATACAATTGCGGCGCAACTACGATATACATGGAAAATATCAGCGGTATAAACAAACGGATAAATTTCGCCTTAAACAGAGTCCATGTCGACATCTTCCGCTCGCAGTAAGCAAATACAATCCCCGAAATAAAAAACAGTAAAGACATACGCCAAGGGTTAGTTAACAACATCAAATCTTGTAATAGCACAGAAGTGTCCGCACTTTTAATATGAAACGCCCACCCTTCTACATAGTACATCCCGACATGATATAAAATGAGTATTGCAAACGCCCCCACTCTTACCCAGTCTAGATACCACTGTCGAGAAAAGTTCGACTCAATCATACATCCTCCGATTACATTAAGGTGTTTATATGTTTAAATAACCACCTAAGTAAATCACCTAGCTTATTGAAATTCATGGATATAGTGATGAGCGGTGGGAATTAGGGATAAGTTGAGATGTGGATAACAAAAATCATAAAGCAACATACAACTTGGTGTGGCTACGCAGCCATTGTGCTCTACGTTTTGATTAATAACACCATCAATGCGTTTTCAAATTGGACAGAGCAAACTAGAAATGGAACAGCAACCATACAACTTTGGGAGCCCTTTGTATGGCAATACTCAAGCGCCTTATCATTATTCTTGTTGCTGCCTGCTCTATTTATTTTTTTTAAGCGATTTCCGCCTCGTGCAAATGGGCTTTTGAAGCAGCTCACTGTTCACATCAGCACCTCTTTTTTATTTTCGCTGTGTCATGTGCTGCTTATGGTCTTATGCCGACATGGCGTATACATATTTCTTGGAAGAGACTATGACTTTGGAAATTACTACACTGAATTTATTTACGAGTACCGTAAGGATGTACTTACTTACGTTAGTATCTTTGTCTGCTACCACTGCGCAAAGTGGATAATTAGCACACAACTCAACACGATTGAACAGCCAGAAGCCACTGCGCCAATTACGCAATTTATTGTTAAAAAACAAGGTAGCGAATACCAAGTAAAAGTAGCCGATATCCAGTGGTATGAAGCATGTGGGAACTATGTTAATTTACATAGCCGAGGCCGAGTTTACCCATTGAGGCACACACTAAACCGACTATGTGCTGAATTAGAAAATAGTCATGTGACACGCGTCCATCGCAGTTTCGCCATCAATGACCAAGCAATAAGGTCAGTGCGCTATAACTCTAGTGGCGATGGCGTGATCACTTTAACCTCAGGGGATGAAATTAATTTATCAAGGCGATATAAAGAAGGCTTTAGAAAAATATACAAAGCATCTGTGTAGATAAAATAATACGGTATTCCAAATATCAACAAGATTATAAATGTTAAAATTAACTACAAAAGGCGCCAAACCAATTAATTTTATTAATTATTTGAAAGCAAGTGGTAGCACTATCTTTCTAATAAAATAGCCAAAAGTTAGAAGTTATAAACTATAACAAAAATGAATTTAACGACGCATAAATTACTCTTTAGTATCCCCTCCTCTATAAAGAATTAGTCTCATTCATTGAGCTTCTCAGAATACCGAAATCAACTCGCTAGGATATACAATGTTAAAACCAAGCTTCTTGGCAGCGTCAGTCAGCCTGATATTAGCTTCTGCACCTGCTTTCACATTTAAGGCACACGCATCCTCAAGCCAGTCTCCTGAGCTAAAGCCAGAAGTCATCGAAGTCACGGGTACCAGACGAAGCTTACGCAGCATAGCTGAAAGCACGGTACCAGTAGATATCATCAGCTTAAATGAAATTAACAGCTCTGGTCAGCTTGAATTAAGCCAAGTATTAACCACCCTTATTCCTAGCTTTAACTTCCCTAATTCACAATTAGCAGATGGCACAGATCATGCTCGTCCAGCTGTTTTAAGAGGTTTGGCGCCAGATCACACCCTCGTACTGGTTAATGGTAAGCGTCGTCACTCAAGTGCCTTGTTAAATCTAAATGGTACTGTGGGCCGTGGCTCCTCTGCTGTCGATTTAAATATGATCCCAACTGCGGCAATTAAGCGAATTGAAGTACTGAGAGATGGCGCTGCAGCACAATATGGTTCAGATGCCATTGCTGGTGTCATTAATATTGTCTTAAAAGATGCAGACGAAGGCGGATCACTCAACTTTACCTATGGTAAATATGACACTCAAATGGCTGGGGCAAAACAGTTAGAGCGCGTATATCAAGGTGATGATGGCGAGCTAGCATTTGATCTTGGTGAAGACCGCCGCATCAGCGACGGTAATACAGGCACCTTAAGTGGCAATATCGGCCTGCCTCTTGGTGATAATGGATTTGTCCATTTAAGTGCTGAGATGCGTAACAAAGCGCCTTCTAATCGCTCTGGATTTGACCCACGAGCACAATATGCCAAAGACGATGCGGGTAACTTTGACCCAAGAGAATTTGATGCCGAGCGATATAACCACAGGTTTGGTAAAGCGGATATAGAAGATGTCGCTTTCTTTTACAACGCAGGATATGACCTAAGCGATACATTATCTCTATACTCTTTTGGTAGCTACTCCGAGCGCGAAGGTAACTCAGGTGGTTTCTTCCGTCGCCCACAAGATGGCAGAAACGTTGTTGAAATATACCCTAATGGATTTTTACCACAGATCACTACGCAAGTAGACGACTTTGCTGTTGCAGCGGGTATCACATCTCATACCGCAGGTTGGGACTTAGACAGTAGTATTAACTACGGCCGTAACCAATTTAGCTTTGGTGTCACTAACAGCTTAAATACATCAATGGGTGCGCAAAGCCCAACAGACTTTGACAATGGTGACTTAGTCTATGATCAATTAACGCTGAACTTTGATGCTAAAAACAGCATTGATTTAGGTTTATATGAGGAAGTATTCATCACTGTCGGTGCTGAATATCGCAATGAGTCATACCAGATTAAAGTCGGTGAAGAGGCCTCTTACCTCACTGTTTTAGATGCGCAAGGTATCCCTGTTGCCGCAGGCGGCGCACAAGTTATGGCCGGCTTTTCACCAGCCAGTGCGGTTGATGAATCTCGTCACAACATTGCTGTATTCACAGAGCTAGATACCTATGTAACGGCAAAATGGAACCTTGTTGCTGCAGCACGCTTCGAAGATTACAGCGATTTTGGCTCTACATTGACTGGTAAACTTGCCACGCGTTATGAGTTTAATGACGCCTTGTCATTTAGAGGTGCGATTAGCACAGGATTTAGAGCCCCATCACTTGCGCAATCAACATATAAGTCCGTCAGTACTGTATTCGAAAATGGCATACCAAATGAAGTGGGCCTATTTCCTGTAGACACACCAGCGGCACAAGCACTGGGTGCAAAAGCACTCGATGCTGAAGAGTCAATTAATTTAACTGCTGGTTTTATTTATACTTATGATGCTTTCAGTTTTACTGTCGATGCATA
Source organism: Pseudoalteromonas sp. MMG033 (assembly GCF_057197785.1). Taxonomy (NCBI): domain Bacteria; kingdom Pseudomonadati; phylum Pseudomonadota; class Gammaproteobacteria; order Alteromonadales; family Pseudoalteromonadaceae; genus Pseudoalteromonas; species Pseudoalteromonas sp. MMG033. Next base: position 2,704,520 of record NZ_CM170070.1, on the reverse strand, counting down.
TCGAATTGATATTGATGATCGTATCGTATTATCAGAGAACTTAAGCGGTGATGCTGTTGAAGACATTTTGAAAAGTGCGGGTGAGCATAATGTACAGCGCGTTAGGTACTTCACCAATGCCATTGACTCTCGCACACAAGGTGTTGATATTGTAGCAACTTATAGCTTTGACTTGAGCGCCTTAGGTGAGCTGAGCTTAAGCGCGGCTTTGAATCTTAACGATACAGAAGTGACGCATGTTAAAGACAACCCTGCTGAGCTTGCTGCATTGGGTGATGAGTACCAGTATTTCGCTCGCAGAGAAATTGCACGCTTCGAAGATGGTACGCCAAAAGATAAGCTCAATCTCGTAGCCACGTGGCAATACCAAGATTGGACAGCTATTTTAAAGGCAACCCGCTATGGTGAAACAACAGACTCATCAAGCACGGTAGAAAAAGATGAAGTGCTAGATGCAAAATGGATAACAGATTTAGAAGTCGCTTATCAAATGACCCAGCAATGGCGTGTTGCTATTGGCGCGAATAACTTATTTGACCAATACCCACAAGATACTGTTGGCAACATTGGTTTTAGTAACTTCAACCAAATTTTCCCATATTCAGCGTTTTCTGCGTACAACACAGATGGCCGATTTGTATACGCAAAAGCATCATTTAATTTCTAATATGTTTTTTGTCGCCAGTACTATCTGCTGGCGGCAAACCTTCCTCTCTGTACCATTACCTCTTTCAAACCCGTAAGTAATTACTTGTACAAAAATCACCCTTGATTTCTTTGTAATAAATATGTTATCAAAGTATTTGGGGTAATAATTTACCAATGGAAGTTTGCTTTATATCCCGCACGAAGCCATGAAATAATCTAAATTAATAGAAGGAAACTAGTATGGACTTAAAATTAAATAAAAAGAGCATTAAAAAACTCAACTCAGATATCAATACATTGCCAAAAGCAGCAACGCCTCAAATAGGTGGAGGTACTATCCAACCGACTGACATATGCAATTCGAACGGTGTTTGCTGGACACAAAGAGGTCCTGGCAGGCCATGTGAAATCTTTCCTGAATAAAATCGTACTTTAAGCTACGTACTTAATCAGTACGCAGCTTAAAGTTATAAAAAAACCGCGATTATCGCGGTTTTTTAAATTACCAATAATGGATCATTTGATGTCTATAGTTCATAAATTTATTTCGATATTTACATGAACCAATGGCTTTATATTCAACACCATAAAATCCCGGAGCGCTGTGCGTTCTAGTTACTTGCCAGCTACAGTTATCATTAAAACTTGGGTCATTTGAAGTCCAAGCCAGCGCTTGGCCTGAAGCGACCAATAAAGCCGCCAATGCGGTGCTTTTTAAAACCTTATACATATTTTTCTCCTTAAGATGAATGTTGGCCATAAGTCCTATATTTATACCTATGGTTTATAAACTTACTTGAATACAGGTACCAGTTCATTACCTCTTATTTTTCTTTTGCAATTATCATTAATTAGAACCAGATAAATTAAACCCCTTCATTGTTCTTGCTATATACACAGTAAAATGATCTGAGTCTGGGTCTCGTTCAATCATCACAGGCAACGCGCCGCGCCCTTGAGACTGTTTATCCAAGACTGAATTTAAATCTTCAGATAACGCATGTATCTCATCATCGCTTTGCAAAAATACCTTAGTTGCACACTGGTTGCTGCGACATTGGGTATGCTCAAATGGGTAAATACTTAACGCATCTTCAGTGAACAACTCACCATATTTTTGCTCTTGTCGTTGAGCCCACTGATGATCTATCGGCTCATCAGAGAAGCGCTCAGCTGCACTGACTCGCTTACCACCTTGGTTTTGTAAGGCTTGCATATATAGCTCAAAATCTTTTATCGCAAGCTCTGCCTCCAACTGCATAATTGTGAGCTGCTCTGGCGCATCTGCGCTTGGGGTCATATCCTGATAAGGATGTTGTTTTCCTATATCTACTAAATTGGCTGACGTGAACACATCTGTTGAGTCCGCAACGAACTTGAACTCTTCCGCTGCTTCTGTTTCAGTCTCTAAAGTATGCTCGTCGAGAGGATTACTAAGTACATGTTCTTGATCATGCTTCTTCTGCGGTATAGTGCTAACACTGTCACTTTTAACTGAAAAGTCAGTAAGGTATACACCTAACAGCAGAGCCAACACGTATTTGACAGAGATTTTTGCATCTAAAAAAGCTGCGATTGTCTTCATTGTTTTTTAATTAAATTTATTAACTAATCAATTTTTATCGCCTAGACGTGCAAAAAACAATCAAACAGTTTGCTTTTGTTAGAATAATATTGAAATTGGCTTGAAATCGCATTGTTCAACTATACTAAAGCTGTCTTTTGCAGCTTACTTATGGCGTATCACCTTAGCTTTAATCACACTATTGATAAAATAGAGTTCATGAAATGGTTTATCTTCCCTAGGGCTTATTTACTGCGTGTTTTATCTCATTAAGCATCTGGGATATAGGGCCTGATTTTAGACGTTAAACTTGATATCGATTACACCGAATCAATATAGACTCTATAAACTTAGCCATTTTGTATTTTAAATGAAGCTATAAGATTAGGATTCCAGCTCTTTAATAAAAATGCTCGGCTCACTAGGAGACATGATATAAGCTTGACGTTTTGCACGGGTTAAAGCCACATAAAATAAACGACGCTCTTCAGCATTTGGGTAGGCCTCTAGTGGGGGAAGAAATGCATCAATAATTCGGTCGTTTTGGCGCAATGCTGGTACAGAGTTTTTATCTAACCCAGTTAGAATGGTAAAGTCAGCTTCTTTACCCTTCGCCGCATGAAATGTCATGGCAATAATATCAAGCTGTGCATACTGATCATTTAACAACATAAGCGCTTCTTTAGAAGGAAGCTGCTTATGGTAGCGCGCAAGGATCATGACCGATGTATGCCCCGAATGTCGCATGGCTATTTGCTTAATCACTAGGGTGTAAGCATTCACCGACATTTCTGGTGTGATCACCACAGAAGGCACATCGGGAACACTCTGCGCACGGACTTGTTTAACAATTTGCTGCGGGTTTTGGCACACAAAATGACTGGCCAAATCGAGTAAATCTTGACCGTAGCGGAACGTTTTATCCAGTTGCATGACTGTAGAGGCACCAAAGTGATGTGTAAAATTTGTAGTAAGCCTAAGATCTGCACCATTGAAACGATAAATCGACTGCCAGTCATCTCCAACGGCAAATAAATGACTTCGTGTATGCTGTGCCAACAACGCCTTGATCAACTCAGCCCTGACTAAAGAAATATCCTGAAATTCATCGACCAAGATATGCACCCAAGGACTCTTGAAACGCCCCTCTTTGACATATTTAGTTGCACGATTAATCATGTCATCATAATCAATCGTCTGTTCATTATTAAGATACAGTTGATATTCCGTGATGACAGGGCGAAATACACTGAGTAAATCTTCAAATTCTGTTTCTAAATTTTGTATACTGCCAAGGCTAGCGGCCTGCTTATACAAACTTATAAGATCACTAAACTGCTTAACCAATCGCGCCACAGAGCTTGCAGAAAAGTCCAGCTCCCTTTCATCTGGTTTATATCCAAAATGCACCATCAATAACTGCAGTAATCGTTGCTTATAAGCGCGGTCTTGGCAAAGAGACACCAATGCATCGTGGATAAATTGCTGCTTCTTTTTATCGTGATGACATAATTGAGAAAGAATCGGCGGCTTTCCTTCCACTTGGCCTAAAATATACGTCCCTAGACTGTGAAAAGTGCGGCAAGTGGCATCAAAATTTGCGTTTTTAAGCCTCTGTTGCATTTCATCTGCAGCATCTTTGCCATAAGCAAGCATTAAAATTTGCTCGCTGTTTGCCAGTTTAGCGTTCAGTAAATAACCCACTTTTGCGATCATCACACTGGTTTTTCCCGTACCAGCACCCGCGAGCAACAATTGTCTTTCATCAACAACCACACACGCTCTACGCTGAGCTATGGTCAATGGCTTGGACGCAACTGAATCAAAGTAGGCTTCATAATCAAGCAGCTGCTTTTTAATATAGGCTTCTCTAAACTCATCGATATCTTGCTGCTGCCATGTGTGTACTTCTTCTAAAGTGAATCGGGTTTGAGCGAGATGCCTTTCAAAACGTTTGTCTAGCGACCAATTTAACCAGTAACCTGCCAACTCTGAGGTCATTTTTTGCGCTGTAAGCAATAAGCTGTGAGACAGATACCGTTTTTCCAATAACGACTCTAGTTTAGCTATGCTTTGCGCCAACTTATTAACGTGAGAGCTTAACCAGAGCTTTTGTAATTCAAATTGTGCAGCCTCTAAATCACATCCTTGGATCCGTACTTTAAAGTTAGACTCTGGCGTAAAAACTTGAATTTTAGGTGTGATTTTACCAAGCAAAATAGCTGGAGGCTGAGATTGAATTTGCCATGTGTACAGTTTTTTTACCGATTTAGTTTCAATCACGATGCCTTTGGTGGAAATTGACATGGCACTGATCCCATCCATGAGTCGCGATAATGTATGAACTGTAAACTGCATTAAATCTACTGAAGAAGCTGAATATAAGTCAGAGTTTAGGGGAATATAAGAGGACTGTCATTGATTATTCAATGCCATTGAACAAATAAGGAGTAACACTGCACTTTTGCCCAAACAGCAAAAGGCCAGCAGAAGCTGGCCTTTTCTGAGTTGCTTAATCTAGCCAAAAGTCTTTTCTAAATTTAAGGCCAAACTCGCTGCGGTCATTGCTGCGCATGACGCCAACAAAGCCAGCTTGTTGTAAACGACCAACATCATATACTTCGTTGAATACGTTTTCACCGTATAAGGTCACTTCTGTATCGCCTTCGCTATTGGTATACGAGATATTAAACCCAAACAGCTCGCGAGACTCAATGAATTCATTTGGATTATTCACTGATTGACCTTGCATGTCTGAGCGGTAAGAGTAACTAGCGTTAACAGCCACGGTTGCACCTGAATCTAGGTCCATAAAATAAGACGGCGCCACCATAACCGTCCAACGTGGTGTCAATGCAGGTGCGTTACCTACTGTGATACCTTGAACACCATCATCAACGTGTGTAATTTCTGAGTCAAGATAACCCACTGAACTGCGGATACTGAAATCATCTGTTACTGCAACAGTTGTCTCTAGCTCAATACCTTGCGCGCGTGACTCTCCCGCATTTTCAATATATGTGTTGAACCCATTTGACGGATCGTTAAATGGCAATGCCAAGTCTGTGTAATCTGTAACAAACAGAGCAACCATCATAGACACACGGTCATGCACTTGACCTTTAAAACCAACCTCGTAGTTAAGTGCCTTAGTCTCATCAAATGAGACAAAGGCATCAGCACCACCAAATGGACGCGGCGGGAAGCCACCACTTTGATAACCCTTTTGAATTTGTGCGTATACGTTCATATCACGATTTAGTTGATATGCCGCATTCACGTCCCAAGTTACTTCATCAAATTCAGCTTCTGCGTTTTTTGCAAAGTACGTAAAGTCAGCTTTTGCCTCTTTAGAGTCCTCTGAATATCTTAAGCCACCACCTAAGCTTAATCGCTCAGTAATATCAAAGCTTGCATTAAAATAAGCGGCATAAGAATCCGTTTCTTGCTCAATACGAAACGAGCCCGGTGCTGAAGGTGTATTGAACGGACTATAAACATAAGGTGCCGACGCTGTGAAACCATCTTCATTGAAGTAGTACAAGCCAGATACAAAGTCCCAAGAATCAAATGTACCATTTAACTGAAATTCAACTGAGAACTGATCAGCACCGCCTTCTTCAGGGAATTCAGATAAATGCAGTGGTGTACCATCATCATCAAGACCACCCGTATAATCTGAGCTACGCTTACTGGTGATAAATTTAACCGCATATTCGTCATTCACTTGCCAATCAGCAATGACTGAAGCGCCCCAGCCTGAGTAATCTGTGCTTTCAATACCTGCTACCGTTGAACCTAAGTCATCAGGGTTCTCAGGTAACATACTTTCCTTTAACAACGGAAAGTCACCATTATTCGGGTCATTTGGATCAAGGCCACCTGTTACTTCAATAGTATAAGGTGATTGGCCGGATTCATTGTCTACCGCATCAAGGGCAACATTCAGACTAAAGTCACTGCTAGGCTGCCACTTAACAGCTAAACGGCCACTCATTTCTTGTTCTTCACCGATTTCTTTTTCAGGGTTTGCTAGATTAACAGCATGACCAACACCATCACGCTCTTTATAAGAGGCATTGGCTGCAAAGCTCCACTCATCATTAATCATTTGGTTGGTATAAATATCACCACCAAGTCTGCCACGAGAGCCTACTTTTGACTCAACGCGCACGATGTCTTCACTACCCGGCTTTTTCGTAATGATATTTACCGCGCCACCCAGCGTATTACGACCATACAAAGTACCTTGAGGCCCGCGTAGGACTTCAACACGTTCAATATTCGGCAAAGATAAGTTAGACCCCATTTGGCGGCCTAAGTACACACCGTCAACATATACACCCACGCCTGGATCTGTCGTAATTACGTGGTCTTGAAGACCAATACCGCGGATAAATACGGATGCATGGGCAGCATTACCCACGCCGTAACGGGTAATATTTAGGTTAGGAACAAATTTACCAATATCATCTAGATTACTCATGTTGCCTTTTTCAATGGCATCCGAGCCAATCGAGGTGATCGCTGTTGGTGTTTCAAACAGGCTTTCAGTACGTTTACGTGCTGTTACCTCTATTTTTTCAAAGGTCGTATTTTTAGCCTGAGTTTCTTCAGCTGCAAAGGAAGGTAAGCTCACTGCTGTTAAAATTGCAGCGCTTAGCGCAGATAGACCAACGCGTGGTAAAACTGTTGTCATAAAATCTCCAAAGGAATCGCCGTGTGTGTTCAGCCTGAGGGAGGCTGCTCGCTCATATCTGCATAAAAAACAGACATAAAAAAAGATGCGTAATACGCACCTCTTTCCTCTGGAAGGCCATTATACTCATTTAATGTATAAAACGAAATAAAAACTTCATAAATAAATTAATAAGCAAATTTACTACCATTTAAAAACCAACTGTTTACAAGTGAATTAGAAATTCAACACTCTTTTAGAAACACTGACGGGTGATAATTTGAAAGCGTAAGACAGAAATAAACTGCAAGCAAATGAGAGCACCAAGCTGGATGATAAAAAACAAAAAACCCGCAGCATAAGCTACGGGTTTAATATTTGGTGCGAATGGGGGGACTTGAACCCCCACGAGCATAGCTCACCACCCCCTCAAGATGGCGTGTCTACCAATTCCACCACATTCGCAAATCTTTTTTAGTTTGGTACGTCCGAGTCTTCGTTAGAAGCTGGTACGTCCGTTGCTGCTGGGACAGTGACTGCCGCAGGAGCTTCTAGGTTTTCCCACTGATCAGTTTGTTTTATCTGACCTGCAGTAAGGTTACCTAGCGCAATACTTAACACGAAAAACACGGTTGCAAGTACTGTCGTAGTTTTTGTCATAAAGTTGCCTGCACCAGACGAACCGAAAACGGTTGCTGAAGCACCTGCTCCAAATGAAGAGCCCATGTCGGCACCTTTACCTTGTTGAATCAAAATCATTCCAACTAACGCTAAAGCAACGACTAAGTAGACAACCAAAAGAATTTCGTACATTTACTTATCCTTTTGCACTCTCGCAGATAGATGTAAATGAATCAGGTTTAAGGCTTGCGCCTCCAATTAAACCGCCATCAATATCTGCTTGTGCGAACAATAATTCACTATTACTTTCATTAACGCTACCACCATATAGTATCTGTAGCGTTTGTGAAACTTCAGCGTCATATTTTGACACCAAATCTCTTATAAACTTGTGTACTGCTTGAGCTTGCTCTGGGGTGGCCGTTTTACCAGTCCCGATAGCCCAAACAGGCTCGTATGCTATCACAGACTTAGCCAGTGATGCTATACCTAATTTGTCTATTACAGCAATTATTTGCGCTGCAACAACTTCTTCAGTCTGCCCTTGCTCTCTTTGGCCTTCTGTTTCACCAACACATAATATTGGTGTTAACTCATTTACCTGAGCTTGAGCAAACTTGTTGGCTACATCTTCATTAGACTCACCAAAAATACTTCTTCTTTCAGAATGACCAACTAGCGTATACTTCGCGCCAAGTGACTTAACTAAAGAAGCTTGAACTTCTCCAGTAAAAGCACCTTTGTCATGCTCTGAAACAGTCTGCACACCGGCGACTACGCCTGACGCAACAACGTTACTTAATAGTGCAGTAGGTGGAATAACAACAATTTCAACATCTTGATTTTTGACGTTTTTAACTGCGCTTGTAATTGACTGAACAAGTTCAAGAGAACCATTCATTTTCCAATTACCTGCCACCATAGGCTTTCTTTTCAACATCCGATACTCCGCGTCAGAAAGCGGGTGAGATACTAACGCTACTCACCCAAAGTTACAAGAAAAATTTTAATTTTGTGGTTTAATTGCTTACAGATTCAACAACTTCTGCAATTTGCTGAGAGAAGTCCATCACTTGCTTCTCTTGCTCAGCCTCGACCATGACACGTACTACAGGCTCTGTACCTGACTTACGGAGAAGTACTCTTCCCTTACCATCAAGTTTAGCTTCTACATCTTTTACTGCGGCTTGTACCGCTTCATTACTAACAGGATCAGTGCCCTTTGCATAACGTACATTGATCATATTCATTGGATACTTAGTAAAACCGGCGCCTAAGTCCTTCAACGTTTTATTCTGAGCAACCATTGCAGCAAGCACTTGCAAGCTAGAAATGATGCCATCACCTGTAGCGATTAAATCAAGATTCAAAACGTGACCAGAGCTTTCCCCACCAATGTTCCAGCCTTCTTGAATAAGTAGCTCTAACACGTAGCGGTCACCCACTTTACTGCGTAAGAAAGGAATGTCTTGTGCTTTAAGGGCGTTTTCTAGACCCATGTTTGACATAACAGTCCCAACAACTCCACCCTTAAGCGTATCGTTAAACTTGGCTTGCAGTGCAGCAATGTAGACAATGTCGTCGCCATCAAAAACACGACCATTATGATCAACCATCATCACACGATCGCCATCACCATCATATGCAATGCCCACATCAGCTTTGTGTTCGAGCACCTGACGTTTAAGCGCATCTACATGTGTTGCACCACACTGCGCATTAATATTTGTACCGTCAGGTTCACATGCTGTCGCGATAACTTCTGCACCAAGTTCTTGCATAACGGAAGGCGCTATGTGATACGTAGCGCCGTTAGCACAATCTAAGACAATTTTTAACCCTTCTAAAGAGTACTCTTTAGGGAACTGACTTTTACAAAACTCAATGTATCTACCACTTGCACTATCCAAGCGACGTGCCTTACCAAGTTGTTCAGAAGGTACGCACGTCATCGGTTCGTCAAGCATAGCTTCTATTTCAAGCTCTACAGCATCATCTAATTTCTTACCATTGCCGCCAAAAAATTTGATTCCATTGTCATGATAAGGATTATGCGATGCACTGATGACAATACCAGCCTCAGCTCTGAATGTTTGCGTTAAATACGCAACGGCTGGTGTTGGCATCGGGCCAAGTAAAACCACATCAATACCAGCTGCAATTAAGCCAGCTTCAAGAGAGGTTTCTAGTAAATAGCCCGAAATTCTCGTATCTTTACCGATGATCACTTTTTTCGTGCCTGACTTAGATAAAACTTTACCTGCAGCCCAACCTAACTTTAAGGCAAATTCTGGTGTAATAGGGAACTCACCTACAAGCCCTCTCACACCATCTGTACCAAAATACTTTCTCGTTGTCATTTAGTTACTCCATGCATTGCTGCAGACCACACCCGCAGCACATCATTGGTTTCTTTTACATCGTGAACGCGAAGAATGTGCGCGCCTTGCTGCGCGCACAATAAAGCACCAGCTAAACTTGCTGGCAAGCGCTCACTTGTATCCCGATTTAATAAATTTCCAAACATTGATTTACGTGACAACCCCGCCAAAACAGGCAAGTTAAAATCTGTAAACTGATGAAACTGTCCAAGTAATTCAAAGTTATGCTCAAGTGATTTCCCAAAGCCAAAACCTGGATCGAGGATCAATCTAGAACGCTCAATCCCAGCCTTCTCACACACCGCAATACGTGTATGAAAAAAATCTTTAATGTCATTTATGAGATGTTCGTACTTAGGTGCTTGCTGCATTGTTCTGGGCTGCCCCTGCATATGCATCAAGCAAATGGGTGCATCTGGAAATTGCGCAGCGACTGATAAGCACCCTTCTTCGCGTAAAGCGCGAACATCATTAATAATATCTGCGCCAGCCAACAATGCCTGACGCATTACTTCTGCTTTGCTAGTATCAATAGAAATAACACAATCTGACTGTGTTCTTATACGTTCAATAACAGGGATGACGCGTTCAAGCTCTTCATCTAATGCAACATCAGATGCGCCTGGCCTGGTGGATTCTCCACCAATATCAAGAATAGTTGCGCCCTCTTTAAGTAGTGCTAACGAATTTATGACAGCGCTATCATTTTTATAGTTCTTGCCGCCATCAGAAAATGAATCTGGAGTTGTATTTACGATACCCATTATGTGTGGGCTAGAAAGGTCTAAGGTGCGACCTCGGGGTAATGAAAGTTTAAACATGTGTTATCTTCCTGCTATTTGTATCTAAGCATACTTTAACTAGCCCTTCCAGATTATTGATTAGATTCACTTAAATATAAAGTTAGCTAGAAATAAGCAGGTGTAAAGTAAATAAAAGATACAAAAAGGCCCCGAGATAGCTCGAGGCCTAAATTCTTACAGTGCTATTTTACCTTTGATTAAGGCTTATCATCAAGCTCTGTATTCGATTGAGGTGGAATTTGCTGACTAGGCTCTTCAGCCTGAGTTGCTGAAGTACCACCATTCACACCACTATCTTGATCTGGTTTGCGATCGTGTGCATCTCTTGGTGGACGCACTTCTTTGCGTTCCATCAGATCGTCAATCTGCCCTGCGTCAATTGTTTCATACTTCATCAGTGCATCTTTCATTGCATGAAGTATGTCCATATTGTCTTTTAGGATTTGCTCAGCTCTATCATAGTTGTTAGTAACAAACTTCTTGATTTCAGCATCAATTAACTTAGCCGTCTCATCAGACACACCAGCCAATCTTGAGCTACCACCACCCATGTACATCTCACCTTGCTCTTCCATGTACATCTGTGGACCTAGGACAGGGCTAAGACCCCATTGTGTTACCATCTTCCGGGCTATATCAGTCGCACGTTCAATATCGTTGCTTGCGCCAGTTGTTACCTTATCATCGCCATAGATAATCGCTTCTGCAATTCGGCCACCATATAAGCTAGATAGCATAGATTCTAAATGCTCTTTAGAATGACTAACACGATCTTGCTCAGGTAGATACATGGTCACACCAAGTGCACGGCCTCGCGGTATGATAGACACTTTGTAAACTGGATCATGCTCAGGAACTAAACGTCCAACAATTGCGTGCCCAGCTTCGTGATATGCCGTCATCTCTTTTTCTTTCTCAGACATGACCATCGACTTGCGCTCTGCACCCATCATGATCTTATCTTTTGCAGCATCAAACTCAGCCATGCTGACCTTACGCTTGTTTCCACGAGCGGCAAATAACGCAGCTTCATTAACTAAGTTAGCTAAATCGGCACCAGAAAAACCAGGAGTACCACGTGCTATCAATGACGCTTCAACATTCGAGTCAAGCGGCACTTTACGCATGTGAACGTTTAGGATTTGTTCACGGCCTCTCACATCTGGCAGTCCTACAACAACTTGACGGTCAAAACGCCCAGGTCTCAATAGAGCAGGGTCTAAAACGTCAGGTCTGTTTGTCGCAGCAATCACGATGATGCCTTCATTACCTTCAAAACCATCCATCTCGACGAGCATTTGGTTGAGTGTTTGCTCACGCTCGTCATGGCCACCACCCATACCGGCACCACGCTTACGACCAACTGCGTCGATTTCGTCGATGAAGATAATACATGGCGCTGCTTTTTTAGCCTGCTCAAACATGTCTCGAACACGCGATGCACCAACACCAACAAACATCTCTACAAAATCTGAACCAGAAATTGTGAAGAAAGGTACTTTTGCTTCACCGGCAACAGCCTTAGCAAGTAGCGTTTTACCCGTACCAGGAGGGCCTACCATTAATACCCCTTTAGGGATATTGCCGCCAAGCTTTTGGAACTTAGAAGGATCACGCAAGAAGTCAACAAGCTCTGTTACATCTTCTTTTGCTTCATCACAACCTGCTACATCGGCAAACGTCGTCTTGACTTGGTCTTCACTCATCAAGCGAGCTTTACTTTTACCAAACGACATTGCGCCTTTACCGCCACCGCCTTGCATCTGACGCATGAAGAAAATCCATACACCGATTAACAGCAGCATTGGGAACCATGAGATGAACACATTCGCCAAGAACGATTGCTCTTCCGGTGCAACGCCTTTCACGTTTACATCATTTTTTAGCAAATCATTAATTAGGTCTTCATCATATAATGGCATGATCGTTTGAAAACGCTCGCCATTGCTTTTAATCCCTGAAATAGTGCCAGCTGTACGATCTATATTTGCTTCTCTAATCGCACCACTACGCACTTCTTTTACAAACTGAGTGTAACTTGTTTGACGATCAATTTGCTCGCCACCATTGAAACTCTGAAACACAGTCATAAGCACTACTGCAATGACCAGCCAGAGAATTAAGTTCTTCGCCATATCGCTCAAGGGGTTAACCTCTTGTATCCAATTTATTTAAAATCATCTTTAATGCACCTCAACTGTACTACAGTTTGTATCCTGTCGCCACTATATATACTTCACGTGACCTTGGTCGAGACGCTTTTGGTTTACGGATCTTTACAACTTTAAATGCATTACGCACTTCCTGTACAAATTGATCAAATCCTTCACCTTGGAAAACTTTGACTGCAAAAGCACCATTAGATTTAAGTACTTGGTGGCACATATCCAATGCTAATTCGACCAAATACATGCTTCCAGCTTGGTCTATCACATTGTTTCCACTCATATTTGGTGCCATGTCTGAAAAAACAACATCAATATTTTTTCCACCAATACGGTCTAACAACGCCTCAAGTACGCTCTCTTCACGGAAGTCACCTTGTAAGAATGCGACGCCCGGTAACGAGTCCATAGGGAGAATATCACATGCAATAACTTCTCCTTTATCACCAACTTGCTCAGCTAAATACTGCGACCAACTTCCCGGTGCAGCTCCCAAATCCACGACATGCATACCTGGACGAATTAATTTGTCTCGTTGTTGTATCTCTTCAAGCTTAAATACAGCTCGTGAGCGATAACCACGCTTTTGTGCTTCATGAACAAAGGGGTCATCTACATGCTCTTTTAACCAGCGCTTAGAACTCGCTGAATGTTTTTTATTTGCCATATTCACTGTAACTCATTAGTAATCTTCTTTAGATGGCGTTAGAATAACGAGAATTCAAGCCTTAATTTAGTAAATTGTACCAATATGACTTTATCAAATAAACAAAAGCAGCACCTTAAAGGGTTAGCTCACCCTCTTAAACCTGTCGTTCTACTTGGTGGTAACGGCTTAACAGAGGGCGTATTGTTAGAAATTGAACAATGTTTAGAAATCCATGAATTGATCAAAGTTAAAGTCCCAACTAATGACCGAGAAACCAAGCAACTTATTTTTGATGCCATTATTCGCGAAACTGGCGCACATAAAGTGCAATCAATCGGCCACATTTTAGTACTTTATCGTCAAAGCGAAGAGAAGAAAATTATTCTTCCTCGTAACTAAACATCAATTTCCAGAGCCGCTAACGCGGCTCTGCTCCCCTCGCTACAGTGATTGCATCGCGGATAAAGTTGGTGGTCAGCTGATTAATTACCCCACTTTCGGCATTAAGTAATAAGCTAAACCCTATTCCCAAATACGGGATCACAACCACATCTGTTCTGTAACCTTGTACCCAACCGCTATGATAGTATAGGGTCTCACCTTCAAAATCATAAATTCGCCACCCCAACCCGTAATACGCATGGTCAACATATTTGCGCCATACTCTGCGCTTTAATTCTCGCTTTGTCCGCGTGAATGGACGAGATTGAATTGTCAGAGCATCGAGCGACAAAACACTCGGGTATGCACCAAGTTGGGCCTTCAACCAGGTAACCATATCTTCAGCACTCGCATTGACACCAGCAGCCGGTGCAACTTTATAATAATGCTTTTTTAGTCTTGCGGTATGCCAGTTCTTGCGCCCTTTGACATGCGGTAATGCATAGTTGTCATTGCTTGTCATGTGTTCAAACCCTAGGCCTGCATCTTTCATACCCAGCGGCTTAAACATAAACTCATTCAACCAAGTTTCGTAGCTCAACCCCGTTGCTTGCTCGATGACATTACCCACCAAACTAAACATCACATTTTGATAGCCGTAACAAATCCCTGGCCGGCAAAGGCTTTCAACTTTGAGCAATCTGGGGTAAATATCTTGGTAAGACATTCGAGACTCAATCAGATTGTCATAGGCATTGGGTACTAACCCACTCGAGTGACTTAATAAATGATAGACCCGCAATGTAGAATATTGGCTATCTAAGAAAATTGGCAAATAATCAGCAACATACTTATCCAAATCCACACGATTTTCAGCTGCTAATTTAGCTGTTAATGACCCTGCAAATGTTTTTGAAACCGACGCTAATCGAAAACGGGTTTTGCCATTAACCTTCTTCCCATTCTTAACTTTAGTTCGACCGTAACCTTTCGCTAAATCTCCAAACTCCAAGTGGGTAATACTCAAAGCAGCACCTGGTACCGATTTTTCTTTTAGTTTTCGCTGTACTTGCTTAGAATAGTCGCTTACAAAATGCTCCCACGCTTTGGCTTTGTCTATCTCATTACTTTTTACAGGCTGAGATAAAACCATCAACATCAGGCATTTTGAAAATATAAATAGTGACTTCATAATGACTCAGTTCATTAACACGCGATGTTATGGTATCACGTAAGTTGCTGTCTCACGACATACATTGATTTAAAGCGCTAATCTTTTTGTAGAATAAAGTTATATTATATAACGAGTTACAATCTTGAACATTTTTAGACTGTATCTGACCAATGATTACAAGATAGAATTTAGCACATTGACTTTACATGATAATAAAGAAAAGTAATTTGAGGTATTTAATAATGCGAGTAATCATAGGCGCTATTGCTTTAACAGGGCTTACAGGTTGTATGCTTTCACAACCACTTGCACCAAAGTTAAGTACGCCTCCTAAGCCACTATTACAAAAATCTGTATTCCAAATAAGTTACAGTAGTGAACTTGAGTCTGCCCGTATTAAATCTGTTCAATTACCCGCCCATGCAGTCAAAAAGCTTGACTCTGTGTACATAGATACAAGTAAAGTCACAATCACAGATGAGCTTCATCGCGCACTTGTGGATATTCTGAGTGAAAAGGGCCTAATTGTTGATGATCATCAAAACACAGATTATCGCTTGATCATTCAGCAAATCGACCTTGCCTATGGCAAAGATAAAACCTATGTTTTCAACAAACCTACCAGTGACCACCCATATATCGCGAAAATATCGCAGACTATGCCAACAAAGCAGTGCAGCAATATCACCGCTTCTCTAAGCATGCGATTGACCCATAACCATTCATCGGATGTTGTTTGGTTTGCAAAATCTTCAGTAGATAGCGCTGGATTCCAAGGCATACCTATGCAATATACGTTTACCGAAACGCAGCGTATCACTAATGAACAAGAGGTTCTTGAGTTTATTGCTGAACAAAATACGGATGAAGCGAGGCAGCAACGATATCAATCCGCGGTTGATATCCCCAAATACATCGTGGAACCGACACAAACACCTCTTATCAAGGTTGCAGGGGCATGTGAACAAGAAGAAGTACGCGCACTGACCCCAAAAATGCTGTTAAAGTTAACAAGTGGCCTGGTTGATAAGTTAAACGTGCAATAATCAACAAACTCATACACTTCATTACATTTTTTCAGTCAACAATAAATATAATTGGCGCAATAAAAATAAAAAGTTAGTATGGTTTTATCAAAAAAATTTGCCTCATTACATGGGCATTTATGTGATTTAAAGGAGCTTGTTTATGGAGCAATACGGAACTATTTTACTGGTAGAAGATGATGAGTCACTTGCACAATGGGTTGCGGATTATTTAAATAATCAAGGCTACGATACGACGTGCTGCCATAGAGGGGATGAAGTTGTCGCCATGGTAAAGCAACTCAACCCAGACTTAGTGCTACTCGACATCATGCTGCCAGGTCAAGATGGAATAAGTGTATGCAGAGAGCTAAGGCAATTTTACAACAAACCTATCATCATGTTGACCGCAAAAGATGAAGAGATGGATGAAGTCATTGGCCTAGAGGTAGGGGCAAGCGACTATGTTATAAAGCCAGTAAGACCAAGAGCACTTTTAGCAAGAATAAAAGCCAATGCCCGAGCAGCGCAAGACTCAAGCAATAAAGAACAAAAAAATAGCGCACTTTTAACGGTAGGTAATCTCAAAATTGACACACAGTCACGAAAAGTAATGGTGTCTGAACAAGAGGTCGTTATCTCTAGTGCAGAATACTTATTGCTTCACTTTTTGGCCTCCAATGCTGGGGAAGTCGTCTCAAGAGATGCGGTATTTAAAGCAACCAAAGGTCGTGAGTATGATGGCTTGGATCGCAGCGTAGATGTCCTAATTTCAGCGCTCCGTAAAAAGTTTGATGATGACCCACAAAATCCTGAAAAAATTAAAACCATCTGGGGTAAAGGGTATTTATTGGTGCCGTCGGCTTGGTAGTATTGTGTAGCTTAGTATTATAACTAGGCTACAACAAACCTTGATTACTTTACATCTCTGTTTTAGACAGCTCTACGTTACTCTTATTGGGGCTTAATAATGAGAAAGCTATACGTTGCTTTACTAACTGGCGTGATCATCTCTATCATTCTTTTGGGATGGCTAATTGATACGTTCAGTGAGCAAACCACACCAAATGAAGACAACTTTTTTTGGCAAGCTAAACTACTTGTGGGAATTGCAAATCAAGCTGGCAATACCCCCATATTAGCGCGCGCAGACTTTATTAAACAAGCTGGTGCAGACTTTGATCTTAAGATCGAATATCACTCAGGTGCCTCTCTAGCACTTCCTTCTGAACTCACTGAGCAAATGCATCGACCTCAGGGCCTGCTGATAGATTCTGACGAAGGGTACTTTTACTTGCTTAAGTCCACACCCGCGATCAAACCCGATTACATAGAGCTGCAATTGGAGAAACCACCTGAAAGCAACAGCTACGATGTACTACTGACCTTAGCTTTTTATTCCGGTGTTTGTGCATTTATGTGGTTTGTATTGGCGCCACTTGCTAAAAGATTGTCAGTACTTACTCACGCAGCAAAGCAATTTGCAAGCGGAAATTTAGAAACAAGAATCGAAGTCAACCATTTTACTTACATCAAAGACGTTGAACTTACGTTTAATCGTATGGCGAATCAAATTGAAAAGCTGCTTGCCGAAAACAAACTGATGGCCTCTAGTCTGTCACATGATATAAGAACCCCCGTTGCCTGTTTAAGGTTTGGATTTGATGCTGCACTAGAAGAAAATGATATTGATGAGATACATCATTTACTTGAACGCATGGAAAAAGATTTAGATCAAATGGAAGATATGCTCTCCAGTTATCTATCGTTCGCTACCTTGGAACAAAAATCTCACCTATTAAAGTTTGAGCCCATCACGCTAAAAGGTTACATCTCAGATATTGTCGCCCAAATGCACCCTAAAATGTCGAAAAATGGACTTACCGCGAATATCTCAGTTCAACCAGAGCTTATCATGGAAGCCGATCTCCACTGGCTCGCTCGTGCTATTTCAAATCTGCTAAGCAATGCCTGTGATTTTGCTCAAATGCAACTATTTATTAGTGCAAAATTACTCGACCATGAAATCGAAATAACCGTAGAAGATGACGGCCCTGGTATTGAGCCTGAAAACTGGAACAAAGTTTTTAACCCATTTTTTCAGGAACAAGGACACCGTAACAGAGCTGGTAAAAGCTATGGGTTAGGCCTTGCTATTGTTTCAAAAGTTGTTGATTGGCATCACGGTCAAGCCTCTGTAAATCGCTCAGAACTGCTAGGGGGCGCTAAATTTACATTAACTTTACCCTGTAAAGCAGTCTCTCAAACCGTACAGAGTGACTGACATCCATTACTAGACAAGCACAAATAGCTATTAAAAAACAATAGGTTGAGTAATTGTTTAATAAAAAATTATGGATACTGATCTGCACGCTGTTTTTTCCACCAAAAACTTGTGCTAGATCAGTGCAGATAAACCTTTTTATTTCGCCTCAATTACAGTAGATTGTTGCGGCCGTCTTCAAAAAAAGAGAAATATAAAAACATGAGCAGTATTCGAGGAGAGTTTAGTTCTCGGTTTGGATTTATAATGGCTGCGGCAGGCTCTGCAGTAGGTCTAGGTAATATTTGGGGGTTTCCCACACAAACAGCAAGTAATGGTGGTGCTGCATTTGTGCTAGCCTATTTAGTGCTGGCTTTTTGTCTTGCTTATCCGGCTTTGATGGCTGAGCTAGTGATTGGACGCCATGGTCAAGCAAATGCAGTGACCTCTTTGCAAAAGCTAGCGAATAACTCAATACAAAAACGTTTTGCATTTATCGTGGGTTTCGGCGGTATTATTTGTTCTGGCTTAATTTTAAGTTTTTATGCGATTGTCGCAGGTTGGATGTTCAGTGCCACTTTGGAACCTATCGCAGTGATCAGTGGCAGCGAGTCGGCTACTAGTTGGCTTGGTGAACAATCATTATCAAGAAACCTGATTTTTACAGCAGCATTTATCCTTCTTACTGTCGCCATCATTAGTAAAGGTGTTGAAAATGGTATCGAGAAGTGGTCGAAACGCCTTATGCCAGCACTGCTGTTTATACTCTTCGCACTAATTGCCTATGTCTTAACGCAAGATGGAGCAATGGAAGGCGTTAAGGCCTATTTGGTTCCTGACTTTGGCTCAATTTTAGACCCTAATTTATTGGTCAGTGCACTTGGACAAGCATTTTTCTCATTATCACTTGGTACCAGCGTGATGATCATTTACGGCTCTTACATCAGTAAACAAGAAAATTTAGTGTCTCTTGGTGCCTACGTTACGCTTATTGATGTATTTATTGCATTTGTTGCAGGCATGCTGATCATTCCGGCCATGTACGTTGCACAAGCACAAGGTGTCGAAATATTCTCACAGACAGGTGAGTTACTTTCTGAAGACACACTTGTTTTCCAAGTGCTTCCTGCTTTGTTTGACAGTATGGGCAGCATCGGTATTTTTATTGGCTTTGCTTTCTTCGCACTGATGAGCATTGCAGCACTCACCAGCTCTATTTCAATGTTAGAAGCACCGGTTTCCTACGCTGTTGAAAAGTTTGCTTTGGCGCGAGTGCATGCGACAAGATTAATTGGCCTGATTGTTAGTGTGGTAAGCGTCACGATTATACTGAACTTCAATAGCTTATTTGGCTTTGTAGTGCAGTTAACCACACAATTTGCCCAACCGTTAATTGGCATGTTGTGCTGTGTCTTTGCAGGTTGGATTTGGCACAGAGGCAAACTGCTTAACGCCATCAAAGAAGGCAATGAGTCTGTAGAAAACAGCTTCTTTTGGAAGATTTGGCCTTGGTATATTAAATTTGTTTGTCCGCTGGCAATCGCTTTAGTTTTCATTAATTCACTATAAGAAAAGGCGCTTATGCGCCTTTTTTAGTCATCATTACAGCAGTAAATTATCGAGCGTATTGCATATCAATATGCTCAATCCCATCCTCTAAATAAGCTTCACCAATACTTTTAAACCCAAGTTTTTGATAAAACGCTTGTAAATAGGTCTGAGCTGAAATCTCAATCTGTTTATCGAGATAACGAGATTGACAAGACTCAATCGCCTTCTCCATCAATGTATACGCAACCCCTGCGCCTCTTGCTGCTGGTGAGATGAGTACACGCCCTATTGCAGCTATATCATCGCTTTTCACATAACAGCGAGCATAAGCTTGCACTTGTTCATCGTCAGACAACAAAATATGTAGCGTAGAGGAGGCGCGATCTATCTCATCAATTTCAGGATAAGGGCATTGTTGTTCAACAACAAAAATATCAACACGTAATTTAAAGACTTGAAAGAGCTCATCATGGCTGAGCTCATAAAATGATTTGATTTTAAACTCTGTCATTGGCGACATAGTGCTCTACATTAAGCAAACAACCGTTCCAACTGATCACAAATGCGCGACAAGTTGACTTGATCATGTTCAATCGTTAAATCTACATAGCCATCACTTCTAAAAGCACGGTCCAGTTCAATTAGCACGTGCGTTTTGTGCGCTTCAGGTACAAATGACAATTCAACTTCTTGCAAACCAAACACCGAGCGACTATTAGGACGATACTCGATCTCTTGGTAACAACCAGAAATTGACTGGAAACTTGATGCTCGTAAATAGCCTTTTTCAACATCGGCTTTGACTAATTGAAAGCCCAGCTTATCCATGGCACTCAACACCGCTTTAACCGCTTCATTAGGGTAAACATGCAAGGCATCTTTATCAGATGGATCAAGTGCAAGATCTATGTCTAAGCCCGTTTCAAGCCACACATGACAATGATTATAAGGAGCATTTATTTGCGTTATTGGTGTTTCTGAGTGTAAACGAGCTTCAAAAGGGATCACCTTCTGTTCACCTGGAGAAATCGTAAACTCTTCAGGAATACGCCATTTTTCAATAACATGGTTTGTAAAGTACTCGCCATCATCATTCTCAACTTTTACTTTGGTCATTAAAGCGAGCTCTAAACCTGAAATTTCTTGTTCTACATCACCGCCCATTACGATAATTTGAGCTTGAAACTTCTGGCCTGGGTGTAAATGTTCCGTTTCTAATACAGTATCTACTTTTGCTGCACCTACTCCGACAGATGCTAAGAGTTTTTTAAACATCATTACTCCTCTCGAGGATGTTCCGTTAAGGCATCTTAAACACATTTATTACAGCTTGTCAGTGAAAATCTGCCTATTTTTGATAAATATAGCTCTGTTTGAACACAACATGCACCATACTTTCGTCCAGAATAGATTTATAAACTAGCTCGATTTGATAGAATCGATGCACCAAACACTACCAGCGTAACTTATGGAACTACTTTATTTTGCAATTGCTTTCGCGTGTGGTTTTTCAATTTATCAATTAAAGCTGCCACCTTTGATAGGATTCTTAATGGCTGGGTTTATTCTCAACCTAATGGGACAACAAACAACACCTCTGCTCTCTCAATTGGCTGACCTAGGTGTCACAATACTGTTATTCAGTATCGGATTAAAATTGCGAGTGAAAAACTTGGTAAAACCGCAAGTTTGGGCCCCCGCAACGTTGCATATTGTTTTAAGTAGTGCTTTTTTTGCCTCTCTGTTACTGCTTTTATGTGTCTTCAATTTACCCCTATTCAACGAACTCGACTGGCAAAGTGCTTTACTAGTCGGCTTTGCATTTAGTTTCTCCAGTACCGTTTTTGCTGTAAAGGTGCTGGAAGAACGAGGTGAAATGGCAAGCTTACATGGCAAAATTGCCATCGGTATTTTAGTCATGCAGGACATTTTTGCCGTGGTTTTTCTAGCGATCAGTACTGGGAAAATGCCAAACCTTTGGGCACTGGGCTTAATCGCTGGTTTATTTGTATTTAGAAAAGTAATGTTCTGGGTACTTAGTCGCTCAAAACATGGCGAACTACTTCCTCTATTTGGCTTTTTCTTCGCGCTGGTCGTCGGCTACCATGCCTTTGAGTTTGCAGGCTTAAAAGGCGATCTAGGCGCATTGATCATCGGTATGATATTCGCACCTCATAAAAAAGCCAGTGAGCTTGCTAAATCTTTACTGAACCTTAAAAACGTGTTGCTTGTCGGATTTTTCTTAAATATCGGTTTAAACGCCAGTATTTCTTTAAACGCGTTCCTCATTGGCTTGCTGCTCGTTTTGGTATTGCCTATAAAAGTCATGCTCTATTACGTATTGACAAATATGTTCAGACTGCGCGCACGTACTTCACTGCTCAGCGCCTTTACACTCTCAAATTACAGTGAATTTGGCCTTATCGTCTGCGCAGTGGCTGCAAGCTCTGGGTTGATTGCACCTGATTGGCTTGCTGTTGTCGCCATCGCGGTATCAATCACGTTTATTCTGGCCTCACCGTTGAATAAACGTGCCAACGAAATATACGTTAAGTTTGAGCATATACTACAAAAATTTGAAAGTCCGAAACGCTTAGAGGAAGAGCTACCCGTTAATCTGACCGATACACGGATCGTCATTTTTGGTATGGGCAGAATTGGTACTGGTGCCTATGAAACAATCCACTGCTCCCACCCAAACTCGGTTGCAGGGATAGACATCAAACCGGAAGTCGTCGACAAACACATCAAGCGAGGCCGTAGGGTGTTACTCGCTGACGCAACGGATCCGGATTTTTGGCAACGTGTAAATCACTCTAGTGTCGAAATGGTTATGCTAGCCATGCCAAAACACATGCAAAATATTTACGCATTAGAGCAGCTTCAAGCGTCTGGATATACGGGGCAAGTAACAGCCATTGCCAACTATCCGGATCAGCAAAAGGAACTGGAAGACATGGGTGTGCATTCAACTTATAACTTCTATCTTGAAGCGGGTAGTGGTTTTGCAGAGCACGTAAAAGAAAAATTATTCTAAATCCACTAAATAGTTCTTAGAACCCCTAAAGGGTACTAAGAACTATTTTTATTTCCCTGTCATATAGTTACATCTAGACGTCCAAAATCTTCCTCATTTTTTAGCGCTTTTTGTAATAGTGCGATTTACAAAACTTTACATCGAAGTTAGTAATTCGACATCGAAACAGAGTACACTGGCTGTGTCAGTTAGAGAGCGCATCTCTAATTTTTTGTACTTAAATCTGATACTTAGTATCCTCTTTTGGGAACATTCGAGGATCATAGTAAGAATATTGATGAGGGTTTGCATGAGCAAGAATAAGTTAAATTCGCACTTTCCAGCAGCAGTTGACGACGTCAATGCAGGCCCGTTTGCCGATATACAAAAACGCTTAGATGATATCCAAGACTCGGGTATGACAGCGCTGGCAATTCGTAATATTTTATTTCAAAAGATGTTAGATTTACATGCTGTACCTGACGACCATTTTTTACGTAGTGAGTCGACTCCAGAGCGTTTAGATGACCCAAGCTTGATTGCCAAGCTGAATGATCTTGGGTTTTATCGCGCTTCTTCACGCGTGATGCACTAAAAACCGATTTTTGGAGAGCCTACTCTCTCCTAAAATAGGCTGGCCATGCCCGTCGCCAGCCTACCTTCTTTCCTACTGATTATCATGTTTTTTCCTAATAAATACATTCGGCATGAGCGCTTTAGCAGCACCAACAACAGGTTTATAGTAAATTGCCCACAATGAATCGTGACCAGCGTCATATTTACCAACGCCAATAGTGATACCTTTCGCCTCTGAAGCACGTATCAAGCTGCCAGCCATACGGTCCCATATAGCCAGTGCAGAGCCGATATTGGTATCAAAATGCTTAGGGTTATCACTGTGATGAATTTGATGCTGTGCAGGACTTATCACCCACCCTTCCAGTTTATCCCCCCAACTAAACCAAATATGAGAGTGACGCAGGTTCGAGCCACAAATGTTAAACACAAAAACAAACACATTTGCACCCAAAATATCAAACATACTCAGGGCTGAACCAAAAAAGAAATAGCCAAGCCCCACCACAATACCCTGCGTAAGCGCCATGCGACAGGCATAAAAGTAACTTTCTATCGGGTGTGAACGATAAATAGTAAATGGGGTAAGCACCTTAGCCGAATGGTGCACTTTGTGAATTTCCCACAAGCAAGGGATTTTATGTAATGCCAAATGAAGTAAATACCGCGTCAAATCATCAATAAGAAATAGCATCAATGTGAACACACCAACCACAATAAACGGAGGCCACTGTAAATGGAGGGACGGGCCAAATAATGCCTCAAGCCCATCTGAAATACCAATGGCTACGGGCACCATGGTTAAGACGATAGGCGTAAAGGTCAGCGCCTTAATGACGCGATTAATAACAAACAGTCCGTAGTCTTGCTTGGCACTATCGTGAAGCCAAACAGATCGAGGAAACAAAAAGTGCCAAAACCCTTTAACAGAGCGCGACTGGTTAGTTGCATAGTAAACGAAAGACGCCATCACCACAGCCGATGCTAAGTACAACCAAAAAATACGCTTATTGGCATCAACTAAATATCCTGGCAAGGTAGATATACTTTGCCAAATCGTCTCTATCATTAAATTTACCCACTCCAATTTAATTCAAAAAAGGCCACATAATGCGGCCTTAATAGTATGAAAACTGTTTACAGCAATATCAATTAAAACTGATATTTGTACCCTACTGTAAGCTGTCTAGGCTTACCTGGGCGCGCACCATATGGTCTGCGGCTCACAATTTTGTCTTCATCAAGTAGGTTGTCTACTTTTAAGTATACCTGACCATAGCTATCGAAGTCGTAGCTTGCTGAAAAGTCAACGGTTGTCGAAGACGGTACTTCTTGGCCTTCTAGATATAGAGTAAACTCTTGTGTCCCCTCACTCCAGCTTCGGCCCGCAGCTTCTGGCATAGAACCGATGTACTTAACCGCCAAAGAGGTGCGCCATTTCTCTGCACTCAAACCAATATTAAAGCTCACCTGATGCTCAGGTAAATATGGCAGTGGATCACCATTTCTTACCTCACCCCATTGGGCGAAGGTCGTGAGGCGATCATTTTTAAACTCACCTTTGGTATAGGTGTACACCAAGCTGTAAGGTATATCCAATTGTAAGTTTAGAGGGTAACGTTGAGAGAACTGTGCTTCAAGACCATATACATGAGCAGCACCACCATTAAACTCTGCATCTTGTTGCGTGCTATCACCACAGTTAGACTGGCCACAGCTTTCTTTTAAATTGCTATAGTCGTTAAAAAAGCTCACCACTTCAAACTCAGTTACGCCATCGTTAAAGCGGCCACCAAATTCATAGTTTGTGCTTTTTTCAATTTCAATTTCAGACGATTGCGCAGGCGATGCTGGTGAAAAACCACGGTGAATACCAAACAATAAGCCAGCATCTTCACTCAGTTGATAGAAACCACTCAAACCTGGTAGCCAGATCCGAGTTGTTTTATCAAGCCAGTCATTTGCATTGTTATTATTTTGGTAGTGCATGTCCATAAGCTCACCACGAACACCCACACCTAAAGTTAAAGCATCAAACTTCACTTTGTCTTCAATATACACAGACAAGGCTTCTGTATGCTCAGTGTTAAGTGTTGTAAAGCGCTTACTATTTTCAACCAAGGTTGAAACGCCAGATTTCATCTCATAGCTTTCTTCAAAGTGCTTACGTTCAATTTCATCTTCATGAAATCTCACACCAAACGATAACTCATGATCAAAATCAAGCAGTTTGAATGTCAAATCACCATCGATTTGTAAGCCTTGAGAGTAGTATTCTCTATCGTTTGTGCCCATGGTTAAAAAGTTTGCTGCACCAGGCACGACAGAGTCTTGTTCACCCTTTAGGATCTCAAACAAACGAAGATTGTCTTCCGCTTCTGGGTTTAACAAAATTTCCTGAGGTGATTTACCTTCAATACTATTTAACTTCAGCCATGCGCGTTCGTAATCGTTACGATACAAACGCGTAGTTAAGCTCAAGTTATCACTGCTCATGCTATGCGTAAACATCACTTGTTGATGCTCAGTATCCATTTTAGCAGGCGCTGTTGCAGCGTACCGGCGGTAAGGGTTTTCTGCAAAATCAGCTTCTGTTAACCCCAGATAGGTTTCGTCAGAAATTTCATCTGCATAGCTTAATTTCAGACCGAAATTATGTTCAAAATCGCCTTGCTGTAGTCTGTAGTTAAACTTAGCTAAGAAATCGTTTTTATCAAAGCCTGTATCGCCGCCGCCATCAAGCTCTTTAAAGCCATCAGCCTGCACATTCACAGCTTCAAATAAAAAGCCAACATTGTTGACTACTGAGCCAAAATAACCGTGTGCTTTAGTATAGCCATCACCGCCTGCTGCAATATCAATTGCACCTTCGGTAAACTCAGGCACTGAACGTGTCACGAGATTAAGTGCACCCGCGATGGTTTGCGGACCATGTTTGATTGCAGCCGGGCCTTTGAAGACTTCAACCGCAGTCATGCGTGTTGTTTGTGGGAAATAATAAGCAGCTGGCGCAGAATATGGTGCAGGGCCAATTAAAACGCCATCTTCCATGATCGTAATTTTTTTACTACGCTCTGGCGTCACACCACGAAAACCAATATTAGGACGAAGCCCATATCCATCTTCTTCACGAATATTCACACCTGGTACAGACGAAAGTACGCGATGTATATCATCGTACTCGTACTCACCTAGCTGCTCTTCTGTAAGTAATGTCGCAGAGCCAGCTTCTGTTCTTAGCTTGTCATAATGGCTAATAATTTGGATATGTTCGATATCGTCTTTCGCGGTTTCATCAGCGAAAGCACTTGGTAATGCAACAGCAACCGCCACTGCAAGCAATGATTTATTCATACGTGTGTACTTAGTCATTATCACCTGCCGATGTTTGAGGAAGTTCTAAGGCTAGCTTGTTGATGAAGTCACTTTTAAGTTCATCAGTCACATCTTTAACCTTATCATGCACGTTTGTTACAGAAGCCGTATTGTTTTCAACTGCGTCTTTCAAAGACCCATCAATTGCCAATAAAGCTGCTTCTGCCTCATCTAACCCTGTCAACATACGCTGTTTCACATCAGAGCCTTGCTCTGCATCTAGGAAATCATCAAAGCCCAAAGTGTTATCAGCGTTACTGCCCTCACCGGTAAAAATCTGTCTAAACGCGCGGATATTAGCAAGTAAGTTTTCTTTTGAATGCTCAGAGATGTCAGACTCAACATCTTGTGGACAAATATTAGAACCACAACTGTTCGTAAACAAGCCTAAAGGTTCACCCAACTTTTTGTCTTTAAGCTCTTTGGTCATATAAAAAAGTGCTGTTGATATTTCGTTCAATGCGGTATGCGCTGAGTCAAATTTTGAATCTGAACTGCCCGCATTAATCAATTGACTTGCAAAGCCACTATCGCCTTGCCAACGGGCTAAAATCGCTTCACTATTTACGACAATATCACCTGCTGCTGTATGGGCAAATTCGCAACGAGCAACTTTTCGTTCTTCCACTGAACGACTGTTCCATGGAGCTAGCGCTTCATTTGCAAAGCTACAACTGTGATCATAGTTTGTGTTGAATAACGCATGCTCGATCGCAATTAAACCTTTTCTATCGGATGTACGTGCTTTGATATCATAAGGCTTGCTTGTATCGCCATTTATAAATCCATCCTCGTGATATACGATATCCTGATCAATGCTACAAAGCGCACCACCTGCAGGCCAAGAGTAAATGTTACTCTTAAATGCTTTACCGTTTTCTAATAGTGGGCCTACTTGCATTAATTCAACATATTGCCAACCTACCATAGTTGCACGCCAGCTATCTTTAGCTTTGTCATGAAGCTCAGCTGCATTATCGCTTTGTGCCTTTGCTGCAATACAGTACTCTGCAATTTGAGCTTGCTGTGCTTTGGCAAATTGATCGAATTGAGTCAATGTTGGCGTCAATACGTTATTAACCAAGTTTGCAACCAGCGCAGCCTCATCGAATGAGGTTGGCGTCGTCGGAGTCGTTGGCGTAGTCGGATTAGTAGTACCGTTACCGCCTGCAAACTCAGACCCTGCATTACTTGAGCTACTCTCTCCACAGCCAGTTAATAGCAAGGTGACAGTGACAGCCACAGCAACTGTACTCAATGGGGTTAACACTCTCATTGTGTCTCTCTTTTTTGATACCTATAAATAAAACAAAAGGTTAGCTACGTACGTAGCTAACCTTTACGTTATAAATAATAAAACAGATTACCAGTTAGCAACATTATCTGCATCAAACTTATATGCATCAGCAATGATGTCACGTGCTTTTTCTAAATCAGCAATATAAGCATCAACATCAGCAGCTGCAAGTTTAGGTGCATCACCCATTAATCTGTGAATTTCTTTGAAATTTTCATCAGTAATTGGTGAATGTGGGTTGAACTGTGAATTCAATGCGAAACCTTTCATCTCAGACCAGTGCTTAGCAACGGCATAGAACTGTTCAGCATTGTATTTACCGCCAGCGATGTCTTTTAGGTCACCATCTTCATGACTAATCGTATCATTGATGTAATGTACGACTGTTGCTGCGATTGATTTTTCCCAGTATAGAAGTGCTTGGTCACGGTACTTTTTAAGCTCAGCTTGATCTTCAGGTGACCATTGGTCAATATTCGTACCAACATTTTTGTTGATGATTGCACGACCATTAATAAATGCGATTTGAGCTGCTGCACTGAAATCAGTTGGGTTTGCGTTGTCTTTTGTACCACGGTCACGCTTCGCTGCGTTTCCTGAGTTACCAAAGTTATACTCTGATTTCAGGTTAATTCCATTTTCACCATCGTAGTCGTTATAGCCTTTTTCAAATTCTGGGCGACCGCCTTTACCAGCAATCTCGTCATCCGAGTACTCTAAGTAGTTGATTGCTGAACCAAAGTAGCCATAAGCTTCATCCCACTTATGCTCCATGTCTGTGTAGTTTTTGTCAGCATCAACTTCTGCGTTCTGCGCTGGAGAGATCTCCGTGTTGCCATTTGGATTGTTGAATAACAACTCATCCATATAATCGTCCGCACCTTGAGACAGAGATACAGCACCATTTAAGTGCTTTTGAATAAGCTGTGCTAAATCTAAACCTTCTGGAGTTACATACAATTTTGTAATTGGTTGCTTACCACCATTGTGCTCAGCAAAGATCTGTGTGCCATCATTTGCAATAGCAACTTGTTTCTCGATTAGGTCAAAATAATATTCAACCAAACCGTTTGGCGTATTTGCAAAACTATCAGGTATGTCCCAACCAGCAAAAGCACCATTGTTCCAATCTTTATTCATCGGTTTAGCATCGCTACCAGCAATCTTACCACCTGCACCAGCGACTGTTTTTTTGCTGCTGATTTCGCCTAAGTTAGCCTGTGCTACCCCTTTGCCTTCAGTAAACGTGAAAGCAGAGCCATGGAAACTCGTATCTTGCGCAAGGATAAAACCTTCAGCCAAAGTTAATGTATTATTACGCTCATCTACACTCAAATCTGTCGTTAATTTACCCAGTAACGCCTTTGATTCAGCCATAGCTGCATGACGAGATGTTTGGCCTGAATAAGAAACACTTGATTTATCATTATGACCAAAAGCATACAGGTTTTTACCTGCTGTTGGTGCCATATCTTCGATTGCAATCTCAATAGCTTGCTCTACTTTTTCACCTGCAGAGTCTGTAGCTGTTACTGTTACTGATACTTTTTGCTCAGCTTCTTGCTCGAAGTTTAGCGCGTTAAACGCTTTCAGCTTTAATTTACCTTCAACAACCTCAAAACGCCCATCACTCACTGTAAACGTCAGTGCTGCTGCATCATCATTGTCATCTGCAATCGTGATACCGGTCACTTCTGCACCCAGCGTATCTTCCATAACACTTGCAGTTTCAACAACAATTGTTGGTGCTTTATTTGAAGGAGTTGTTGGTGCAGGTGTATCTGGAGTAGTTACTGTATTGTTATCGCTACTAGAGCCACCACAACCTGTTAAACCAACTGTTGCTGCTAAAATTGCAGTTGCAAGCAGAGACTTTCTTAATGCCATTAGACGTCTTCCTATGAAAATTATTTGTATTTGCATTTTCTTAACGGGCAAAAGTATACACCCACCTAAATAGGAATCAATATTGTTTGCGTTGTTAAGAACATATTGATTAGTAGGCAGTGTTAAGACTAACTATAGAAGAGATAATGAGAGTCACTAGCATTTTACAAAAATAAATACATAAGACTCTGTAATAAAAGGTAATTAATTTTTTAAATACAAATTATAGAATATTTAGTTATATAATTTTCACAGGGTTTGGTTGATTTATAGTTCGAAAAATTCGAACTATAAATTTTTACCATGCTTCTTTGACAAACAGATACCCTTGACGCCACACAGTTTTTATCTTTTGTGGGCTAGTGGCGTTGTCCCCTAGCTTTTTACGCAAACAAGATACGCGCACATCTATGGTGCGACTATTAGCCTGATAATCTTGCCCGATGATCTTTTCATAAATTTCTTCGCGGCTAACCACCTTGGGGGCTTTAGACGCCAATAACCAAATTAGATCAAATTCGTGCGTTGTCAAACTCACACGTTGATTTTCAAACATAACCGTTCTTTCCTCCCCTTTTATGGTCAATGCACCAAACGACAGTTCTTTGCCATTACTGCAATTATGTTGGGGTTTAACAGACTGGTATTTACGTAACATGGCGTCAAGACGTGCTCGCCACAACCGGGGTTTAGCATGAGTTGCGATAACATCATCAGCGCCCAGTTCAAGTAACAGGCTTTGAATGTCATCATTGTTATCTTCAACAGACACCAGAACAGGTACTTGATAATAACTTTTTAAAGTATTTATGGTGTCGAATTTTGCACTGGTAGCGATACTCTGATCAATCACAATACTACTTACCATTCCTTTACGATTTTTTTGATTTACATGGTCTAAATTTTCTAGAACCATCGTTTGCACATCAAATCCTTGATCTTGAAGTGCAGCTTGTGGCACAGCCAAACTGTTACTTTTACTCTCTGCGATCAGTATGGTACGCACTACCTACCCCTGTTCAATACACCTAATTTTGTGCGAGTCTACTCCTCTTACCTGAACATCAGCTTTACGAATTAAATATTCCACAAGATACCGAAAACAATTTATTTATTACCGGATCTTGGAGCCGTTTTTTCTTTGCTACCAAGCCAATATCTATTTCTTCAGATTGCAAATTCAATTGCTGAACTTGATTTTTAAACGGGCTTTGTGACAACACAATCTCTGGAATATAGGCTACACCAAAACCTAAGCTTGCCATGGCAACCATGGCTTCATGACCGGAGATATGTGCATAGACTTGAGGCTGGATCGACATACGTTTAAAAAAATTATCTATTCTCTCCTTAAGTACTCCCTGCTCAGGTACAATGAAGGGTAACTCTCCCCACGGCAAATCACTTTTATTATGCTTATCCAACAACTCCGTTAATGGACAAGCCATAGTTGGCGCGATAAACACCAATCGAGAACGGCCAATTGACTGATACTCAATACCTTGAGGTAATGCAGCAGGTTTGACAGCCACAGCTACATCCGCCAAATCACCTTGTATCTGGGAAAGAGAAAAAGCGGGATCACCCGTCATCAAATTTAGTTCCACCTGAGGAAACTCTTTACGATAGCGTGCAAATAGATCGTAGATGAAGCTATATGATGCTGTAACGGAGCAGTATAAACTGAGCTCGCCTGTTAATGGCTGGGACTCATCCTGGCATTCACTTTTAAATTGACGCCAGCTTGCCAAGGTCGCTTGCGCATATTGAACAAATGCCTTGCCTTGTGGTGTCAAAGATACACTTCGGTTATCTCTAATAAAAAGTGGTGCACCTACCTCATTTTCTAATTGTTTAATTTGGCGACTTAATGTCGGCGGGCTGATATAACAGCGTTCACTTGCTCGAGTGAAATGCAAAGTATCTGCCAAAGCTAAAAAGTAGTTCAGTTGCTTATGATCCATCTAGGCACCCTATCTTTCAAAATATGAAATACAATAATTTAAATATATCATTTTACGCAAGTACAAGATCTCACTATCTTAGCTCTAACACTAACAAATCACATTAAGACGACAAAGCAGGATCTGACATGGCGAATTATTTCAACTCTTTACCATTACGTGAGCAACTGGCTCAATTGGCACAATGTAAATTTATGGATCCCTCAGAGTTCAATGACGGTGTAGAAGCACTAAAAGGCAAAAAGTTGGTGATTGTTGGTTGTGGCGCACAAGGGCTAAACCAAGGTCTTAACCTGAGAGATTCTGGGTTGGATGTATCGTATGCACTTAGGCAATCTGCAATCGATGAAAAAAGACAATCATTCCTCAACGCCAGTGATAATGGCTTTGTTGTCGGTAATTATGAAGAGCTCATTCCAACAGCAGATTTAGTACTCAACTTAACACCAGACAAACAACACTCAGCCGTTGTCACAGCAGTGATGCCTATGATGAAGCAAGGCGCTACATTGGCCTATTCACACGGTTTCAATATTGTTGAAGAAGGCATGCAAGTACGTGAAGACATTACGGTCATCATGGTTGCACCAAAATGCCCAGGTACTGAAGTAAGAGAAGAATATAAACGTGGCTTTGGTGTACCAACGCTTATTGCTGTTCACCCAGAAAATGATCCTGAAGGTAAAGGCTTAGCACAAGCAAAAGCATATGCAGCAGGCACAGGTGGGCACAGAGCTGGTGTCCTTCACTCATCGTTTATCGCCGAAGTGAAGTCCGATTTAATGGGCGAGCAAACTATTTTGTGCGGCATGCTACAAACCGGCTCACTACTTTGCTTTGACAAGATGGTAGAGCAAGGCATCGCTCCAGACTATGCGTCCAAATTAATTCAATATGGCTGGGAAGTCATCACTGAAGCGCTCAAGCATGGCGGTATTACAAACATGATGGATAGGCTCTCTAACCCTGCAAAAGTCAAAGCATTTGAACTCAGCGAAGAGCTTAAAACGATTATGGCGCCGCTCTATAACAAGCATATGGATGACATTATCAGTGGTGAATTTTCTAGTGGCATGATGGCTGACTGGGCAGAGGATGATGCAAAGTTACTAACATGGCGTGCTGAAACCGCTGAAACCGCTTTTGAAAAACAAGCAAATACTGAACAGCATATATCAGAGCAAACGTTTTTCGATAAAGGCATCTTAATGGTTGCTATGGTCAAAGCGGGTGTTGAGCTGGCTTTTGAAACGATGACTGCTGCGGGGATCATCGAAGAGTCAGCTTACTATGAGTCTTTGCACGAAACGCCACTTATTGCTAACACAATTGCACGTAAAAAGCTTTTCGAGATGAATAGAACCATCTCTGATACTGCTGAATACGGGTGCTACTTGTACAACCATGCCTGCCTACCACTGCTGAAGCCATTTATGGAGAATATTAGCAGTGACGTAATAGGTGCAGGGTTAAGCAATACAGACAACTATGTTGATAATCAGAAGCTTATAGCTGTAAATAGCGCAGTTAGAAACCACCCTGTTGAGGTTATTGGAACAGAATTGCGCGGCTACATGTCTGCCATGAAACGAATTGTATAAACCAGTTCGCTTGTTAGAACCAAGGCCCAACAGTGAAAACTTTGGGCTTTTTTTCATACATTTAAATTAGAAATACAATAAACTACTCATAAATTTATACGACATAACGAATAAATCTATATGTGTTAATTATTGACCATGTTAGAATTATCGCCACGCGGTAATTAGTTTCTGTAGGTTAAATGAGTAACACAAGCTTTACAATCACTCAAAAAATCACCATCCTAGGTAGTGCAACAGCAATATTAGTTGCAAGTTTAATTGGCTTTATTTCGATTTATCAATCCAAATCCATGGTTGAGTCCAGAATGCTCGGATCCGAGCTACCAAGCAAAGTCGAAAGTATCACTAAGTCTCTTGAGCAAGAAATTGTCGTATTAAAAAATGCGGCAGAGCAACTTTCTAGTAATCGATTCATACTTGAATCAGCTCAGAATGGTCAGTTAAACGAAGATCTTTTACTTAGCGAACTAAAGAGGTTACAGCAACAATACGGTTTGGCTACAGCGTCTTGGGCAAATAGACAAAACAACAAATACTGGAACCAAGACGGCTTCTTACGCGTGCTGAATATGCAACAAGATAGTTGGTTTTTTGCTTTTACCCAAAGCAGAAATGCCTATTCAATTAGTATTTTTCAAGAGTCGCCTGGCGATGTGAAAATGTTTGTTAATCACCAGCAAACCAATGGTATTGGCCTTGCCGGCCTTGCCAAAAGCATTGATGATATGCAGCAAAAACTTGCTAACATGCGTATTGAGCAAACTGGGTTTGTCTTTGTGGTCAATCAAGAAGGTCAAGTGCAGCTCCACCCTGATGCCAGCTTAGTCGCAAAGTCGACTCTTGCTGACTTCTATGGTGCGCGCTCGGCAAGCGAGCTTCTAAATAACTCTCGATTAAATATTTTGGAGTTAACAGCAAATGAGCAAGCAGTACTCGTCGCCGCTCACCGCATTCCGGATACAGACTTGTATGTCATTGCTCAGGTGCCGCAGCAAGAAGTATTTGCTCAAGTCACAGAGCTGCAGTGGCAAATAGTAACTTTTGCTCTCATTATTGCTTTTGTTGCGAGTATTTTTAGCGTATTGCTAGCACGTACTTTAAGCGCGCCTTTATTAAAAATGGCAAACGTATTCAAGCAATTGGGTAGTGGTGATGCAAATTTAAACTATCGCGTACCACGCTCTGAGCAGCCAGAGTTGGCGGCACTTGGCGACGGTTTTAATCAATTTATTGGCAAAATAGACACGGCAATAAGTAAGGTCGCAACAGAAAGCCGAGATATTCGTGCAGCAAGTGAATTGGTGTTTGAGCAAACCCAACGTAACTCTCAATCTCTTGATGAGCAAAAGAATCAAACCATTTCAGTGGCGGCCGCTATCAATGAAATGGCAGCGACAGTACAAGAAATAGCGGGTAGTGCAAGTAATACTGCGAAGCTAACCCTGGCCAGTAAAGAAAGTTCGCTTGAGAGTCACAGCTGCGTGCAAACCAGCCAAGAAACCTTGATGGAACTTGCCACGGATATTCAAAACATGGCCACTCAAGTTGAGACTCTTGCAAGTAAAACGCAATCCATTGCTAATATTTTAGATGTGATCAGAGGTATATCTGAACAAACCAATCTATTAGCGTTGAATGCCGCCATCGAGTCTGCAAGAGCGGGTGAACATGGTCGAGGATTTGCCGTGGTTGCGGATGAAGTGCGTGCACTGGCCAGTCGTACGTCTCAATCTACAGACGAAATCCAAGCAACAATCACAGAGCTAACCGCAGCATCTGATTCAATCGTTGAGCAAATTGCGCTGTCATCACAGCAAGCTGAACAAAGCGTCTCTCAGATGCAAACATCTGTTGAACTCATGGATAGCATCACTGAAACAGCTAATCAAATCAATGATATGACAACACTCATTGCAACGGCGACAGAAGAGCAAAGTAATGTAGTTGTCGATGTCGGAAGAAGCATAGAGCAGATCAGTGTAATAAGTGATGAAGTCATGAACGATCAGCTCAGTACGGAGCAAGCCATTCAGCAATTAGCTGACTCAGCTAAGGAGTTAGATAAATTGGCTGCCAGCTTTTAGAATAAAAGCTCAATAATCAAGCAACGCTTTGTAACAATTTTTTCTTTATTTACTCTCAGGGTTCGCTAGTCTAGTAAGAAAGAGCTGTGGGAGTAACTACCATGAAAATTAATTTTCAAAGCGTTGTTTTAACTTTAACTTTAGCGATATCCAGCATCACGCTGAGTGGTTGTCAATCAACCGCGTCAGTCGATACCAATAATCTTGCCTTACTTAACCAAGCGCCATTCAAAACACTGCCAGTCGAATCACAGCAAGATATTTTTGTATTAGACGAGCAAATAATAGCTTCTCTTGAACAACACTTTAAGGAAGGCGAGCAACCAGAGATAAAACATGCACAGCTCTTAATGCAATTTTTACTGGAAAATGGCGATGCCTCACTCTCTTATATGAGTGACGCCAACCTCACTGCTTCTCAAACTTATGAAAACCTCAACGCCAATTGTTTATCCTTATCAATTTTAGCGTACAGCTTGTCCGAATTTTTAAACCTGCAAGCGGAATTTCAAAAAGTACATGTCCCAGAGTACTGGGCTACCAGCAGAGGTTATAACTTTCTCAGTGGTCATATTAATTTGAAAATCCATGAAGATAGAATGCGTTATTTCACAAAACAAGTACTTCATACTGCCCCCAGAACGCTAACCATAGACTTCGACCCAAATAGCCGCCGCCAAGCATTTAAGACAACTCCGATAAGCAAAGATCGTGTCACAGCTATGTTTTATAACAACAAAGGTGCACTCAACATGGTCGAGGGTAACCATGACCTTGCTTTTAGTTATTTTCAAGCGGCAATAAAATTGGACTCAAATTATACAAGTGCCTGGGCTAATTTAGCGATACTTTATCGAATAAAAGAGGAGTTCAAAACCGCAGAGGCATTTTACAATCAGGCGATATCATTAGACCCAAATAACAACACCGCAAAAGGTAATTTGGCAGTGCTTTATGATTTGACTAATCGAAAAAAACAAGCTGAAGAAATTAGGACAGCCCTGCATCAATACAGAAAAAACAACCCATATTATATCTTAACGCTTGGTAATCAAGCGATGGAAGAAGGCAAGATCAATAAAGCAATTAGACACTACAGAAACGCACTTAAGATTAATAATCAATTACATGAGGGGCATTTTGCACTAGCCAAAGCCTACTACGCAAAAGGAGATTTGGTGCAAACAAAACGTCATATGAAACGCGCACTCGATCATGCTGAGTTCGAACATAACCAAAAACAATATAAAGGTAAATTGGAGTGGTTAGATGCAGTGGCTAAGAATTAGCCTTCTTATTACTTTAGTATGTGGCAGCGAAGCATATTCACTTGAACGAGATATGCGGATATTAACCAGCCCTGAATTTGAAGGAAGGCCGTCTGGGGCTGATAAACCACATCAAAGCGCACACTATATTACTCGGCAATTCGAAAAGTATGGCCTTGATGTTCACTTTCAGCATTTTGAATTTGAATATGGCTTTTTCGACTCTGCATCAGGGCATAATGTCGTTGCAACCCAAGCATGTAAACGTGTGCAGTGTCATCCCCCCATCGTCATTACAGCTCACTACGATCACTTGGGAAAACGCGGTAGTAGGCATTACCCCGGTGCAAATGACAATGCCTCTGGGGTTGCCGTCATGATAGATATCGCAAGGCAATTACAAGGAGTAGATATTGCTAGAGACATCATCTACGTGGCAACAGATGCTGAAGAGAAGGGGCTGCATGGCGCAAAAGCATTTGTGAAAGAACTTGGCGAGCGACAAATTTATATGAATATCAATCTCGATATGCTCGACTTACAGAAAAAAAATCGATTATACGCGCTAGCCTCACGCACATTAAAACCTCTTGAAGCGCACATTGAAGAGACATTTAAGGCGACTTCGGTCAAATTTAGGTTGTTTTTCTCAGCTAAAATCATGGCCAGAAGGTTAGCTGCTCCTCAGGTTGACTGGCTTAGAGCCAGTGATCACTACCCGTTTCACAGAGCGGACATTCCATTTATCTACTTCGGTGCGGGCATGGATAAAAACCATCATTCAGTCAAAGACTCATTGGATAAAATCAATTTTGAAAAGCTCACGCAAGTCTCAAATGCGATCACTAAGTTTGTACTTACACTCGTATCTGAGTCTGATATCGCCTCCAAAACCAATTGACGCTTTTGCGCTTTTGTCAGTTGTTTTATTTGCCACTCAAGTTTGGCAGCTTGCACTTTTGTCAGACCTGATATAGCAATGATCAGTGAAATGGGGCCCTTGCCACGCAGGCTTTTAGCCCCAGTACCATTATTATGCTGCTCTACCCTACGATCTAAATCCTTGGTGATCCCGGTATACCAATGACCCAATTTATTTTCGACGATATACAAATACCAAGTTTTAATCGTGTGATTATTTTCGTTCAATTTAAATTTCTCAATTTTAGAAACTTTTTAGAAATTGCGCAGTCGAAATGCACAATCTACTTTACCTTCTTAGTGCAATCTGTATCATTCGTAATAACCTAAAATAAGGATACACATACATGCAGTACAATAAACCCCTTTTGACTTGGCTAGTCGCCGCCATAATGACTATATTTTTGTCCGGTTGTTCAAGCTGGGTTTATAGGATTAACGTGCCTCAAGGTAACTTTTTAGAGCAGTCCGATGTAGACAAGCTTCGGATCGATATGACCAAAGAGCAAGTAATGTTCGTTTTAGGCACACCGGTTGCTAAAGATGCATTTGACTCTTCAAAGTGGCACTACAAATATGTGTTTAACATAGATAGAGAGTCTGAAGTTCGTAAAAGCTTAGTGGTGCATTTTGAAAATGATAAACTACTTAAACTGACTGGCGACTTCGAAACTCCCGAACAATTTAATACCCCATTAGATAACTAGCCACATCAATAGTTAATATGGCAGATTGTCTATCTGCCATTCGAATCTCCACTCATCTTACTGTCGCTAAATTGTGACGACCGCCAAGCTCATTACCACGGTAAAAATAGCTTGAATAAATAAGCTCACCCAACTCAATGCCCCCAAAAAGCGTAAACTTAACGGCAACTTAGTCGTTGGAAACAGCCGACGATTTTTTAATAGGCGCGCTAAAGCAAATATAAATAAAGTACAGCTTGAAAGCAGTAT
This sequence comes from Pseudoalteromonas sp. MMG033, assembly GCF_057197785.1. NCBI lineage: Bacteria > Pseudomonadati > Pseudomonadota > Gammaproteobacteria > Alteromonadales > Pseudoalteromonadaceae > Pseudoalteromonas > Pseudoalteromonas sp. MMG033. Next base: position 2,665,669 of record NZ_CM170070.1, on the reverse strand, counting down.
CACCATAGACAATTTATTGTCTCGTCCTGCGTCTAGAAAAAGTACCAGCTGCAAAGGCAAAAACAATACAGTCAATGCTTTTAGCATATAAACCCTAAAAATACGCTGATACTTAGCTTGCTCGCTAAGTTCAATAATACCGCGCTTTTCTAAATATTTCTTTGAATTAACCGATTGATTCTCAGTCGCTAATCGATAAGGCGTGCAACCTGATGCATCGGCAAGACGAGGGTCCACGCCCATATCTTCAACCAATTCAAGCATAGGACGGGAGTTAGACAGTACAGCATAATGCATCAGGTTTCGGCCTAAGTCATCTAAGGAGATCCCACAGTGAAACTCTTTAAGAGCTTTTGCAGCACTGACAAAGCCCTTTTCAACGATCCACATCATCGCTGACTTTCCTGCGCTATCTGCACCAAGCCCTCTTGCGCCCTTTTCAATCAACGACAACATATTTGATTGCTTTGCTGCCCCAGACATGACTTGCTCTAACAGCGCATTATCAAGGATCTGTAGTCGCTCTTCTTCATTACACAACAGAGTCAACAAACCTTCGCAATCACGTCCTTCGTTAAGGTTTTTAACTGCCTCAGCTTGGGTGAGCGCCATATTCTCTAACACTTCTCTATAACAAGACGTCAAACAATCACGACTATGTTGCCCGCCATTGAGCCATAACTCACATGTCTGTGTAGGAGAAAGTATAAACCCCTGTGGCAGTAGCCAACATAAGGTTTTAAATTGCTCATACTTTAATAGCAAATCGACAAAAGATATTTTGTTCTGAATTTTAGCCTGTGATGCAATACTAGAGTACTGAGATAAGCAGCCGAGGAGCTTCACGGTGAGCTCGTCTCGGCTTATACCTGCCTGCTCAATATGATTAAGTAATTGCGCCACATAAAGGTGCTGCTCCTCATCATAGTCGTCAATATGTTGGAAAAAGCAAGACTCAAATGGATCTAAAGGTTTTAGCCATGCCACATAAAAAATGGGCGGCAATACTTGAGAAATAACGCCTTGCTCATCTTTCACCACTTCACATTCAGGCCAAGCCTCTAGCGCATCGAGAATAAACGCGCCATTATCTTCCACAAGACCTTTTAGCAAAAGCGGAAACTGAGAAGGCCAAATTAAAACTTGCTCCATGGGTGCACAAACCATTTAATTAGTAATATCAAAATAACAATTATCGAAGGCAGCATATGCCACAACCTTAGACAGCAAGATGATACCAAGTGTAAACATAAAAAGCTGCGAATATCTCACACTATTTACAACTATCCTCGAACAACCAGCAAAGACAGTATAAACTCGTACAATAGCAGTGATTTTAGTAGACTATAGGTAATCAATAAACTGATATGTGTAAGCCTATGGATATCAGATTTATCTACGCTGAACACCTTGTATGGAGCCATTTTGGAAAAATTAGAAACTTGGAAAGTCATCCTGATCATCGTCGCCGTACTAGGCTATATCATCGGAAATATCATGCTGCTCAAATATGCCAATAAATTTGACGTGAAAGGTAAAATTGACAAGCAGCTCAAACCAGATGAAAAGGAAAGTAGTGAAAAAAGCCAAGCTGAGGACAGAGATAAACCGGAGTAAACAGTGAGTACCCGAAAGCACTCACTGCTAAGAGTAAAGTTAGCCTACAAGCCAATGTGCCATCAATGCAATGACTGGTAACGTCACCAAAGTTCTCAAGATAAATACCGCAAAAAGCTCAAAGATATTAACTGGAATTTTGCTACCTAGAAGCAATGCGCCCACTTCAGACATATAAATCAATTGCGTTACGCTCAATGCAGCAATGATAAAGCGAGTAACATCACTTTCAATATTGCTTGCTGCTAATATTGATGGAATAAACATATCAGCAAAGCCGACTACAATGGTTTCTGCCGCTTTAGCAGCTTCAGGCACTTGTAGCAGCTCTAAATATGGAATAAACGGCTGACCTAAAAACTGAAAGATTGGCGTTTCCTCAGCAATGATGAGTGCAAATGTGCCCACAGCCATGACAACCGGTAATACTGCAAATAGCATATCCAAGGCATTGGATACACCTTCTTTCACGGTGCCTTTTACGCCCGGTGCATTATGTGCTTTTTGCAGTGCAACATCGAGTGCATGACCAAACAATGTTTTTCCTTCAGGTACTGCTTCAGAATCTTGGTTATGTGTTGAGCCATCAACATAGATATCTTTTTTAAAGCTCAAAGGCGGAAGCCTTGGCACAATGATCGCAGCTACCACACCAGCCGCACACACAGTCAAATAAAATGGGGCAAATAAGTGCTCTAACTTAACCTGACCAATTACGACCAAGCAGAAAGTAATAGACACTGCAGAAAACGTGGTGCCAATAATAGCGGCTTCACGCTGTGTATAGTGCTTGTCTTCATATTGGCGTGAAGTCATTAAAATACCGACACTGCCGTCACCTAACCATGAAGCCACGCAGTTAACTGCACTGCGACCAGGCACACCAAATAGTGGCCTCATAACTTTTGTCAGCAAAGTACCGACTAACTCTAGCAGACCAAAATTAAGCAATAAAGGTAATAGGAGGCCAGCAAACACGAAGACAGAAAATAAGACAGGTAATAAATCGTTTAAAACCAACGCCCCAGTCCCACTGGAGTGAATAAGCTCAGGACCAACTTTAAAAAATGTCATTAAGATAAATAACATGCCGAAAAGTCTGGTGACAACCCAAATCCAGCTCACATCAAATAAATGCCTGATCAGGTCATTCTTTAACAAAGCGCTTGGCTTGAATAGCTTAACAACGACACTGAGAACCCCGGTTATACATACGATACTGACTATCAGTGCATGTATAAAGGGACTCGTTAAGCTTTGCAATTCTTTTGCTAGTACAGCAATTGGAATTGTCATCGCATCGCCTATTGCGACAGGGGTCATAAACAGGAATACACCCACGAGTGACGGCACTATAAAAGCAAACCAAGTTCGCCAATTTACCGAAGATGCTTGCGTTGTATCTGACATCATTTCTAAATCCCAAAAAAAAGAAAAGAGCTTTCGCTCTTTTCTGAACTACTTTGCGGTTTGTAATTATATACTTAGCCCGCGACTACGTAGGGCGTCTACCAGCCCTTGTTGAAGTGCTTCCATAGCGACCGCATCAAGTACATTACCTTCTGCGTCAAACCATGTCAGTGAAGTTTGCTCATCGTCTGTGACACCCACTTTGATAGTATAATCACCATCTTCGAGTGACAGAGTCGTGTCTTCTTCACCCCAAATTGAGTCCCATACACTGTTTTCAGGTGCTTGGTATCTCACTAATACTTCATTTGAGTCTTCATCCATACGAATAACGGTAAAGTTTACTCGCTCAAGGAAATTTGATAAACGTTCCATCACAGACACTCTGTCTGCGAGTGTGATCAACGCAGCGTTACCCTCATTATCAAAACCTAAGTCAAGAGACAAAACACCTTGTTGTTTGCGTAATTCAACTTCTAATAAGCGGTATCTATAATCAAACTCAGCAACCACTGCATTTAACGCGCGCACTTCTAGTTGCTGTTGCAATAAAGGATCCAATGCGACTTTGTCACTTTGATAGTCTAATAGCTTTGCCTCAAGAGATGCTGTGCGCTGATGCTCTTCTTGCGATAAAGTAAACTCAAAGCGCTGTCTTGATACTTCAGTAACGGTCTCCCAGAACCAGCCTTCTTCCGCCTTAATAATTGAATACCAACCGGTCGCAATCTTGCCGTTCGCACGATCATCTACGCTAATAGAAGTTTGGTTATTTTGAAGTACACCTTCAACCGCTTCCCAAATAAAGGTATCAAGTGCGTCGATACCATCATTTTTATCAAAATAGATACGTGCGATATCTTCTTTATCTTCGGCCCAGCTACCTTTGGCAAGTGTTAGTACTTGTTGAGGCGGTCGAAAACTGAGGGGATCAGCATCATTTTCATAGACAGCAACATTCATTTGAAATTCTTTATCTTGAAAAGGTTGCTCGAGATCTGCTGGAACTTGCACAGCCTCGTGGACACGATAGTTTTTCTTATGATGCGTGTCATTGGTGAAAACACTACAACCTGATAAACCGAGTATAACGCCGAACGTTAGCGCTTTAGGGACCCAATACTGCACTAATAAAACTCCTTAGCAAACCCACTATATAATTATTCTTTCACTTAAGATTAAGGAATGCTGAAATGGTTCACTGCCAGCCACACTAATTTTCTAGAGAGCAGACAATTAAATTTCAAAAAATCCGCACTATGTTACTTGGCAAACTCAGCAAACACAAGAAACACGCGCTTGAATTGTCTGATCCATATAATAGTGCAAAAGTAGTGACAAGTAGGACTAGCATTTAATCTATGGTAATATGCGCCGCTATATAGTTTTAAGATAACCTCTATGACTCACTTTGGCGCAAGCTAACTAGGACGTCGGTATGACTACTTTTACTTCACATCAACTTGTTTTAACTGCAATAGGGGAAGATAGATCTGGTATTGTCAGTGAACTTACTCAGCTAGTCAGCGAGTGCAACTGTAATATCATTGACAGCCGTATCGCCATTTTAGGCAATGAGTTTACGTTTACTATGCTACTCTCAGGAGATATCGCTGCAATCAGCCGAGTAGAGCACACTCTACCATCAAAAAGCATGGAGCTAGGCTTACTCACCATGATGAAGCGCACCGCTAGCCACACAGAAAACGACTTCAGTGCAGGTTATACTTTGGAATATACCGGCATTGATACACAAGGTACATTGAGCAGAGTAACGCGCTTTTTCGCTGAGCAAAATATCAGCATCTGCTCACTTAAATCAGATACCTTTGAGGAAGATGACGAGCTACGCATGCGCTGCGAGCTGGAATTTAACACCCCCTCAGAATTAAATTTTGAAAAATTTAAAGTAAAGTTTGAAGAACTATCTAGTATTTCAAACGTACATTATGTTTTCAGACGCATTCGCTAAGGATCATTAATGAATACATTACAAGCAGGTGATAATGCACCTAGTTTTACATTAGAAAACCAAAATGGTGAAACGGTTGCACTGAGCGCACTGCTCGAGGCAAATCAGGTTTTAGTTTACTTTTATCCAAAAGCACTTACTCCAGGTTGTACGGTCCAAGCAGAACAGCTTCGTGACCACAAAGCGCAACTTGCTGAGCTGAATACTGTTGCAGTTGGCATTAGCCCAGATCCGGTTAAAAAACTTAAAAATTTTGAGACTAAAAAAGAATTAAACTTTGACCTTTTATCAGACGAAGACCATGCCATCGCAGATGCATTTGGTGTTTGGGGCCTGAAAAAGTTTATGGGTAAAGAATATGATGGTATTCACCGTATTAGTTTCTTAATTGGACAAGACGGTGTGATCAAACACGTATTTAATAAGTTCAAAACAAAAGAGCACCACCAAGTGGTTATTGACCACCTGTCAGCTCAATAATAAAAAAGCCCAGCTTAGAGCTGGGTTTTTTTATCGCTATCGTTTTGTGACACGTTAAGCTTGTCTCGCCTCAAGCATAATGCGTTTCATATCTCTTACAGCCTTTTCTAAGCCGTCTATCGCTGCACGCGCAATAATTGCATGGCCAATATTGAGTTCGTATATTTCAGGCATCTGAGCAATTGGTTTTACGTTATGATAGTGAAGACCATGCCCTGCATTGACAATAATGCCAATAGAGTCTGCATATTGCACACCTTCACGAATGCGCTCAAGTTCCGCACTCTGCTCACTATCTGATTCAGCATCAGCGTAAGCCCCTGTGTGAATCTCAATGTAAGGTGCTTTTGTCGCTTTAGCAGCATCAATTTGTGCTTTATCAGCGTCGATGAATAAAGAAACTTTAATACCCGCTGCGCTTAGCTTTTCAACTGCATCACTGACTTTTTCGAAATTTCCAACGACATCCAAGCCACCTTCAGTGGTCAACTCTTCACGTTTTTCTGGAACAAGGCAGACATATTCAGGCTTTACTTCGCACGCAATATCGAGCATCTCGTCTGTAACGGCAATTTCAAGATTCATTCGTGTTTGAATCGTCTTTGCCATAACATATACGTCACGGTCTTGAATATGGCGACGATCTTCTCTTAAATGAATGGTGATGCCATCTGCCCCTGCATGCTCTGCAACAGCGGCTGCATGTGCTGGATCAGGGTAACTTGTACCACGAGCTTGTCTTAACGTCGCAATATGGTCGACATTTACACCTAATAAAATATCTTTCATTACTCTACCTTGGTTGAAAAAGTTCTCTGCTTTTAAGTGGCTTATTACCAAGCAAAGGTTTTAATAAATAACGGCTTAATGCCTTAGCCTGCCGCCGCGATACTAAGGAGCTATATTCTCCATGGGCGATAGCAAGCAGGGTTTGTCCAGAAAAGCTGCGTTGGATATCATCACTGGGACAAAAGCCAACTTCCCTGACAAATTGATAATAGTTAGCTTCCTCAATAGGGGCACCAAACGCATCGTAATCGAATTCAATGCCAACCCCGAGTTCATGTAACAGCTGAAACTCATAATTACGCAATATTCCCTCAATTTGTTCACTATTGTCAGCTTTTTTTAGGTGCTGTTCATGCGAAACAATTGCCATCGTATTACCAATATCATAGAGCTGCTTAAGGTGCTCTTGATACAAGCAAAATACATGATCAAGGGGTTCATTTACAGGGATAATGCGATGAGATAATTCGTTAAGATAAAAAGCACAGTATAAATCTGTGCCTTTAAACATCATAGGGGGAGACTGGATCTCAAAATCATTTAAATACTTTAAATCATACTTGCCTGCATAGCGTACCAGCAAACAAGTGAAAGGCTGCAAAGACGCATTTTGACGTAATGCACGTTTACCTTTGATCCTCACCAACATAGACAGTTGGCCGATGCCTTCAACGAGCATATTTAGCATCACTTGCGAATCTCTATAAGGTCGCCGGTGGAGCAAATATGCCTGCCGAAAGTCACTATCCAATCAGTCTTCTCCGTAACCTAAGCTGCGAAGCGCACGTTCGTCATCAGCCCAGCCAGATTTAACTTTGACCCAAAGTTCTAAAAATACTTTGTTATCAAGCATATCTTCTAAATCACGACGTGCTTCGCGACCGATAACTTTAAGCTTCTCGCCTTTATTACCAATCACCATGCGTTTTTGAGATTCTCGCTCAACCAAGATCAATGCATTGATCTGCCACACGCCATTGTCTTGCCATTTAAATTGCTCAATTTCAACGGTTACTGAGTATGGCAATTCGTCGCCCATAAAGCGCATTAACTTTTCACGGACAATTTCCGCAGCCAAGAAGCGCATAGAACGATCTGTAACATAGTCATCTGGAAAATAGAACTCACACTCAGGAAGGCGGTTTCTAACCTCTTCCTTGACCATATCGATATTTTTACCAATCTTCGCTGAAACTGGCACAATACCGACAAATTCATGCTGCTCACTGAGCCACTGCATATGATGCAATATCTCTTCTTTTTCTTTAACTTGGTCACTTTTATTCATCACGACCAAAACAGGACGGCCACTGTCTTTTACCTTTTTAAGAACCATTTCATCATCTTGGTTCCAAAGGGTGCCTTCTACTACAAAGATAATTAGCTCAACGTCACCAATCGAACTGCTCGCTGCGCGGTTCATTAAACGGTTAATGGCTCGCTTTTCATCAATGTGTAGACCTGGTGTATCCACGTAGACAGCTTGATAGTTGCCTTCAGTGTGAATACCCATAATTCTATGGCGTGTCGTTTGCGGTTTGCGAGACGTAATGCTGACCTTTTGCTCAACAATTTTGTTGAGCAAAGTGGATTTACCTACATTTGGGCGGCCAACAATCGCAATCATGCCGCAGTGGGTGTTAGGATTCATCTTTTAAAATCTTCAATGCTTGCTCTGCGGCTTTCTGTTCCGCTTTACGGCGTGAACTACCCACAGAAATAATACTATCCATACCCTTTACAGTACACTCAACCGTGAATGTCTGATTGTGTGCTTGCCCTTTTGTATCAATTACCTGATAGGCAGGTAATGGTAGCTTTCTCGCTTGCAAATACTCTTGCAATAGCGTTTTAGGGTCTTTCTGGTTGTGACCTGGAGAGATAGCCTCTAAACGGCTTTGATACCACTTAAGTACAAGCGTCTTACAGGTCTCGATGTCTGAATCTAGAAACACCGCGCCAATAATCGCTTCTACCGCATCAGCCAAAGTCGACTCTCTGCGATAGCCACCACTTTTAAGTTCACCAGGGCCGAGCCTTAGATAATCTCCTAAGCCAAACTCAACACCAAACTCTGCAAGTGTTTGACCACGAACCAAAGTTGAGCGCATACGGCTTAAGTCGCCTTCGCGTGCTTTTGGAAACTTGTGATACAAAGCATCTGCAATTACAAAGCTTAAAATAGAATCGCCTAGAAATTCTAGGCGTTCATTATGCTGACCTTTATGGCTGCGATGCGTCATTGCCTGTTCAAGTAATGCTTGCTCTGCAAAGTCGTAGCCAATCTTTTTATATAATTCTGTGACGTTCTTTTTCATTGTTACTGAATGTTACCTAGGCGTTCAAAACGAACCCCTGTTGGAACCCAGCCTGGCAATAAGCTATCTGGACCGTTTTCAAAATCAAAACTCATCCAGATGAATACAGCTTTTCCAACTAAGTTTTCTTTAGGAACAAAGCCCCATACGCGGCTGTCCTGACTATTGTTACGGTTATCGCCGACAGCAAAATAGCTGTCTTCTGGAACGACCCACTCATCTCGGCGAGTACCAGGTTGCTGGTAATAACGCTCCGACAGTTCCAGTGCTTTCGGGTTAATTAAAATATCATGTTCAACATTAGGTAGAGATTCTGTCAAACGTACTAGTGGCATAGAGCCTTGTTTGAATTCATCACGATTAACAATTTCAACGTCAATCTTGTTGAACTCTCCACACGCTAGTCCATTTCGGCTTTGCTCGCCCTCTTCACACTTTGGATGAATGAAAAGCTGACGATTACGATAAACAATACGATCGCCAGGCAAACCGACAATACGCTTGATAAAGTCAATACGCTCGTCCAACGGGAATTTGAATACAGCAATATCACCGCGCTCTGGGTCACCAATATCAACGAGTTGAGAACGCCAAACCGGGTCTTTAATGCCGTACGCATATTTTTGTACCAAAATAAAGTCTCCATCCAACAATGTTGGCATCATTGAACCCGACGGAATTTGAAAAGGTTCAAAAATAAATGATCGAAACACTGTAATTGCTGCAATCATTGGAAATATAGACTTTGCACTATCAGTTATGGCAGGCACAGGTGCTATCTGGTCAATCACCTCTTGATCAAGAGGCTGCCCCGATGCGCCTTGAGCAAGCGCAATACGTTCCTTACGTTTTGGTGCATACACTAAATGATCTATCAACCAGATCAGGCCCGATCCCAAAGTTAACAGCACGAGAAAGACCGAAAAATAACCTGCCATAAATAATAATTCCTGTTACTTACCTACTTTTAATATTGCAAGGAACGCATCTTGCGGTACTTCAACGTTACCTAATTGCTTCATGCGTTTCTTACCTTCTTTTTGCTTTTGTAATAGCTTCTTCTTACGACTCACGTCACCACCGTAACACTTCGCGATTACGTTTTTACGTAACTGCTTAACAGTCGTACGGGCAATAACATGGTTGCCAATTGCAGCTTGAATCGCAATATCGAACATCTGCCTTGGAATTAACTCTTTCAAAGCATCAGCAAGTTGACGGCCACGGCTTTGTGAATTATCGCGGTGAACAATGATCGCAAGCGCATCCACTCTATCACCATTAATCAAAATATCACAGCGAACCATGTCAGATACTTGGAAACGCTTGAAATTGTAATCTAGTGATGCAAAACCACGGCTAGTCGATTTCAATTTATCAAAGAAATCCATGACCACTTCAGCCATAGGTAATTCATAAGTCACTGCAACCTGATTACCATGGTAACTCATCTTAGTTTGTACACCACGTTTCTCAATACACAAGGTAATCACATTACCTAAGTACTCTTGTGGTACCAAAATATTCGCTTCTACGATCGGCTCTCTGATTTCTAAGATGTCATTAACCGGCGGTAAATCAGACGGGTTATCGATTTGAATAACACCATCTTTGGTTTCAACTTCATAGACCACGGTAGGCGCAGTGGTGATAAGGTCCATGTCATATTCACGCTCTAGACGCTCTTGGATGATTTCCATGTGTAGCATACCTAAGAAGCCACAGCGGAAACCAAAGCCCAGTGCCGTAGAGTTTTCAGGCTCGAAGAACAAAGATGCGTCATTCAAGCTCAATTTATTCAGTGCATCACGGAAGTTTTCATAATCATCTGAAGAAATTGGGAACATACCTGCATAAACTTGCGGCTTCACTTTCTGGAAGCCCGGCAGTGTTTCTTCTGCTGGCGTTTTTGCAAGGGTTATCGTATCACCAACTGGTGCACCATGAATATCTTTAATACCTGCGATGATAAAGCCCACTTCACCACTTGTTAGCGCACCTGTCTCGGTTTGCTTAGGCGTGAAGATACCAATTTTATCTACGATATGAACTTGATCCGTAGACATAATTTTTATTTTTTCGCCTTTACGTAGTTGGCCATGCTTAATACGTACAAGTGATACAACCCCTTGGTAAGGGTCAAACCATGAGTCAATGATCAGCGCTTGTAATGGCTTATTCACATCACCCTCAGGTGGTGGGATTTCCTTTACAATCTCTTCTAGAACGGCATCGATACCAATACCGGTCTTCGCACTACATTGCACAGCTTCTAGCGCATCAATACCTACAATTTCTTCGATTTCTTCTGCAACGCGCAGAGGGTCGGCCTGAGGTAAATCAATCTTATTCAGAATTGGAACGACTTCTAAGTCCATTTCAATTGCTGTGTAACAGTTGGCAAGCGTCTGTGCCTCTACACCTTGACCTGCATCGACAACTAATAATGCACCTTCACAGGCAGCCAAAGAACGGGATACTTCATAGGTGAAGTCAACGTGTCCTGGTGTGTCGATAAAGTTTAACTGATAGGTTTCGCCATCTTGTGCTGTATAGTTCAAGGTAACACTTTGCGCTTTAATCGTAATACCGCGCTCACGCTCGAGTTCCATTGAATCCAGTACTTGCTGCTGCATTTCGCGGTCTGACAAGCCACCGCATACCTGGATTAAGCGGTCCGAAAGTGTCGATTTTCCATGATCTATATGGGCTATAATTGAAAAGTTACGGATATGCTTCATATACTGGATTCTAAACTTCTGTTATTCACAAATAGAGATTAATCGCCGATTTTACAATTTATTTGACTTAATCACCATCTATTTGCGTGACTGGAAGGCTAATTGGATAAATTTTTATCACTTTCACCTCATGTTTTAGGGTTTGTCCCTTCATTTTTGCTATCCAAAACCCAAAAATCGCAAAACCAACTGCAAACCCAATTTGGCCAAGCTCCGGAAGTGAGAATATCAGTAGCGCACTAAACATACCTATAAATGCCATGATCAGCGGCAACAGATAAACCCAAAGCGCATGCTGAACAACTTTGCTATCATCGAGTGCTAGTTTTACTTTCTGGCCAACACTCAGTTTTTGCGAAATGGAAATGGGAAATGCTTTTTTGTGGGTACCAAAAAGCTTACTAAAGACTTGAGAGCCGCACTTACCATTGCAGCCCTCACAGGCGGGTTTTTGTTCTGAGATAAGCCAAGCTGTGTTCCCTTTAAGCTCAGACACGGTAAGTGTTTGCTCAATCATAGGGAACGCTTTACTGATTCTGCAATAGACTTGGCAGTTTCTACAGGCACTTTACCAACAACTGAGACATCAAAGGCACCTGCGTTGTGAACATACACTGTCGTTGCACCTGAAGTCAGTGCACCACTTGCACGTTGACCAGTCAATGGTCTCTGCACAAACACAGATACTTCTACTAACCCGTCAGAATACAAGAAGTAATCCGCCAGTTCGTTGTTTAAGTTTAATTTATGCCTGTCTGACTTAAGTAGCTTAAAGCCGCTCGGTAACCAGCCGATTTGCCAATTGTTCTGAAGTTTAGACTGCGCTTCATCAGCTATCACTGAGACAGGGACAGGTAATGTCTTACTTTTCAATTCTAGCAACTGTCCTGCAGGCTTTTCAGTCACTGAAATATGTGTCAATTGCAACTGCTCAAGCACTTCTGCGCGCTGGTTTACGTATGCCGCTTTGAGTAATAACGCAGATTGTAAATCAACCCACAGCCAATAGTTGTACTTACTCTCATCTTTGGCGACTAATCGAACAAGCTGAGCCGGTCGCCCTGCAATACGCTCTTTACCACCCAGTACAAAATCATAGCTTGCGTCAAGCGCACTGATGTCACGTAACAATGCCTCAGGGATAGGCCCGTCAATCACATCCGTACTCAGAGAATAAGGTTCAGTTTGCGGCTCAAAATAAGTAACCACATCATCGACTCTGACAACCTCAAGCCCTGCACCATTTAACAAGGTCAAAATTTCTAAATCGGTTTGTTCTACCTGACCATGCAACCATCTATATGGTTCCATGCCTTTACCTTTGACAACAACAAACGATGCATCAAAGTTTCGCTCTTGTACAGCCAAAGACATATCTTTAAGTAACTGCCTTGGGCTTATATTTTCATTGGCGTATACCTGAGCAGCCAGCAACATACTCAGTACAACCGAGAGCCATTTAATCAAGGTTTAATTTTCCTCTTGTTTATCCTTTTCAGCTTGATTGGTATTTTTTGATAAAGCATGCGCCATTCTAGACTGACGTTGATGCTCTAATACCAAAGCGCCTATTCGTTGCTTTTGCAGCTCTCTCACGCCTCGTTCAGCAGACTGCATTGCAGGCTCAGAAGATAAGCTTACCGGTGCAACAGTACCCGTTAGTGGGATAGATTGTAACACAGGCGCCTGTGCATCAATGCTATTTTGTGGCATAAAATTATTCACCCCAACGACGGTACATAAAGCAACGCTAGCCGCGATGGCCACTTGGGATAACGGACGACGCCAAAACGACATCTGTACGACATTACTCTCTTTATCTTGCTGCTGTGACGTCGTCTTTTCTTCAGTCATGTTGTAAACAGGTTCGTCAGCAATGGCAGCTGCAACACTTGCTGTAATATCTATACAAGGCGCTGCCTGTTCTTTTTGTCTCATTACATCACCGATCAGTGCGTAACGAGCAAACTTTTCTGCGTCTAATTGAGCTTGGTTCCCTATATTAAGTTCGCGCTCTGCATCTAATATCTCAGACGTCATTTGCTCATTGTTTACATCAAACTTTGACTGCGTCATTTAATCTTTACCTATGAGTGGGTTAATATTTTTATCTATGGCTTCACGTGCCCTAAAAATCCGTGACCTGACCGTACCGACAGGACACTCCATTACCACAGCAATTTCTTCGTAACTCATTCCTTCGATTTCTCTCAAAGTAATCGCTGTTTTTAAGTCATCGGGCAACTCTTCAATTGTTTTAAAGATAACTGCTTTAATTTCATCGCTTAAAAGTAAACTCTCCGGAGATGCATTTGACCTTAATTGGTCAGCACCATCGTAAGTCTCGGCTTCTTCAGCGTCTATATCACTAGCAGGGGCTTTACGACCCTGTGATACTAAATAATTTTTAGAACAGTTCACTGCAATTCTGTACAACCAAGTGTAAAAAGCGCTATCGCCGCGAAAATTAGGTAATGCCCTATACGCTTTAATAAATGCCTCTTGAGCCACATCGGCTACATCACCTGAGTTAGATACATAACGAGATATCAACGCCGCCACCTTATTTTGATATTTGGCAACCAGAAGGTTAAAAGCGTTTTTATCTCCTTGCTGAACTTTTCTAACTAGTTCTAAATCCAAATCCTGCTCGTTCATTCGAGCCGGTACTCCTCTTTGTTATTACTTATATTCGCGCAGTGTTGCCATCATTTTACAGCTAGTCTGACTCTACCATGAATAAAAAGTTCTGTTTTTTTAATATTTTTTTTAAAATACTTCGTATTACTTCGTCTCAGACGTGACCCAGCTACAATTTTTATTTCGCACCCGCGTCCTGTATTGATATATGATAGACGCTATCTTTGTAGTTGTAACAAAACTTTAAAAGCTAAGAACCACTAACATGAAGAAAAAAATGCAGCATCAGACAGATGTAATTATTGTCGGTAGCGGCGCCGCCGGACTCAGCCTTGCCCTTTCTTTGGCAAATCACTGCCAAGTTACTGTCATTAGTAAAGGGGATTTAAAGGAAGGGTCAACATTATACGCCCAAGGCGGTATCGCTGCAGTATTTGATAAAAAGAACGACAGCATTGAGTCTCATGTGGAAGATACGCTCAAAGCAGGCGGTGGCTTATGTGACAGAGAAGCTGTTCATTACACTGCATCAAATGCCAAGAAATGTCTGAAATGGCTAATAGAGCAAGGCGTGCCATTTGATATGGAATTTGATAGTAAAGGAAAAGAACGCTATCACTTGACTCGAGAGGGTGGGCATAGTCACAGACGAATTTTACATGCAGCCGATGCCACAGGTAAAGCCGTGCAAACTACGTTGGTCGAGCGTGTACTTGAACACAACAATATAACTGTATTAGAGCAATACAACGCCATTGACCTCATCACAGATAAGACTACTGATGATAAACAAGTAAACGGTCTATACGTCTATAATCGAAAGCATAACTGTGTTGAGTCTATCGCTGCCAAATACGTTGCTTTGGCAACAGGTGGTGCGAGCAAGGTCTATCTTTACACTTCAAACCCAGACGTTTCAAGTGGTGATGGTATCGCCATGGCTTGGCGTGCTGGCTGTAAAGTTGCCAATATGGAATTTAATCAATTCCACCCCACCAGTTTGTATCATCCTGAATTGCAAAACTTTCTTATCACCGAAGCCATGCGTGGTGAAGGCGCACATTTAAAACGCCCAGATGGCACACGTTTTATGCCTGATTTCGATGAACGAGAAGAGCTGGCACCCAGGGATGTCGTCGCGCGTGCAATTGATTATGAAATGAAACGTTTAGGTGCAAACTGCGTTTACTTAGATATTTCTCATAAAAACAAAGATTTCATTATCGAGCATTTTCCAACCATTTACGCTAAGTGTTTGAGCGTCGGTCTGGATATTACCAAAGAACCCATTCCTGTCGTACCAGCGGCACATTATACTTGCGGTGGTGTCATGACGGATTTCAATGGTAAAACAGATATTGGAAATTTATATGCAATCGGTGAGGTTGCTTATACCGGTTTACATGGTGCAAACCGCATGGCCAGTAACTCTTTACTTGAGTGTATTGTATTTGCTCACGCCGCAGCACAAGACATTCTTGCAAATATAGACTCGCAGCCTGAGGTTAAACCTTTGTCCCCTTGGGATGAGAGTCAAGTAAGTGATTCTGACGAAGAAGTCGTTATTACCCATAACTGGCATGAACTCAGACTGTTTATGTGGGACTATGTCGGTATCGTGCGCTCAACAAAAAGGCTGGAGCGTGCACTAAGGCGCGTAGAGCTACTACAGCAAGAAATTCACGAGTATTACGCTAATTTCCGTGTCAGCAATAACCTGCTGGAGCTGCGTAATCTCGTGCAAGTTGCAGAGCTAATTATTCGTAGCGCACTAGCCCGAACAGAAAGCCGCGGTCTTCATTATACTTTGGACTTCCCTGAACAGCATGATAAACCAGAGCCAACAATCTTAAAGCCCTAGTTTATCGCGCTTGCAATGCAATGCGACTTAAGTGACACCAACTGTCAGGGTCCATTGCATTGTCAATAAACATCAGCCTGCACTTTTCCCCGCAATCACTATAGAGCTCAAAAGTAATTATCGACGCATATTTTTGCGCATGTCTTATTACCCCTTCAAAAATGACCTCATTGTCTGAAAGCTGTACCCAAGCATCCTGTTCAATTAACAGCAAATCACCCGAGACTGGCATGATTTTAGCGGTGTGCTTTAATGCAAATAAATACCCAGCGTAGCAAAGCGCACTGATAGACCACCATATTGAGGGAAAGATAAGAAAAAGAATGAAAGCCAATGAAATGAAGCAGACCACAATGATCTTGTGGTCCAGAATATTGTTTTGAAAAGAGATACTAAACGCGGACTCTATCAAGGATAAATTTCACCATCTTTTCTAAGTCAGGGTGAGGACACTTTTCATGGCCCATAAACCATGCAAACAAATCTGGGTCTTCGACCTCTAATAAGCGTTGAAAGACAAGTTTGTCCGCATCACTTAACTGATCATAAGCTTCGTCAACAAACGGCTCAAGCAATACATCTAACTCTAACATGCCACGGCGACAAGCCCACTTAATGCGGGGTTTTGGATACAATTGCTCCATATTGCTCAACTACCTCTTATTTTGCACATAAACATCTCGAGAGGCAGTATAACCGATACTCACCGATCAGGAAAATGAGTTCGTACTTCTATTGCATCAGCGCAAAATCAACTGCACTGTACAACCCATAATCATTATTAAGAATTATTGTCATTTGATCTTGCTTTTGCCTATCTCAGCACCCATTTATCAGGTAACATTATCTAAACTATTTACTCAGGATCAGCTTGATGGCCACTGTATACAAACTCCCTCTTCGCTTACTCTCAGTATCCGGACAAGACAAACTTAGTTACCTACACGGACAGGTTACCCAAGATATTAACCTCGTCCAAGAAAATAATTTTTTATGGACAGGTCACTGCAGCCCGAAAGGTAAGTTATGGGCAGCACTGCGCGTCTTTCGTCTTGACGATGCTTTTTGCTTGCTAGGCTCAGAACCTGAAGCCGAGGTAGCCTGTCGTGAGCTAGGTAAGTATGGTGTATTTGCCAAAGTGGATATCAAGTTAACTGAACATCTGTGCTTCGGTGTTCTAGCAGATGCGTATGATGAAGTATCTCAGGCCCTTAACTTAGAATTCGAAGCAGATAACAACGCATGTCAATTTGCGTCAGGTAAAGCGCTAAAACTAGATGATAATAGTCTTGTACTCATTTTTGATAAAATTGAATCTTTACCTGAGTTGTTCAACATAGAGCAAGATGCAAGTGCCTTTCAAATTCGTGATATTTTGGCAGGAGAGCCACAATTAGGCGAGCGTGGTATCGATGAGTTCGTTCCACAGATGGTCAACCTGCAAGCGTTAAATGGTATCAGCTTTAAGAAGGGCTGCTATACTGGTCAAGAGACAGTAGCGCGAATGCGTTATTTGGGCAAAAATAAGCGTGCTATGTTCATTGTTCAAGGTCAATCTGACGCACAACTTGACGCCACAGATCTAGAAATGCAATTAGAAGAAAATAACTGGCGTAGGGCAGGTAAAGTCATTCATCAAGCATATGACTCTAAAACTAAAACATATTATGCACTCGCAGTCTTACCAAACGACTTAGAAGATTCAGCAATATTGAGACCTAAAGACAACGACTCAGTATCGCTAAACATCAAGGCATTGCCTTACTCTATAGAAGATAATTAACGGAAATACTATGAAAATTGCTCAAAATGCAGTGGTAAAAATGCATTATGCTGTTTTGGATGATGACCAAAACACCATTGACAATACGTTTGACGAAGAGCCTCTTGAATTTATCATTGGTACAGGCTTTTTGATTGAAGGCTTAGAAAATGCACTCATCGATAAGCAAGCTGGTGACAAAATTAGTGTGACTGTGAAACCTGAAGAAGGTTACGGTGAGCGCAACGACAATTTAACCCAAGCAGTTCCTAAAAGTATGTTTGAAGGAATTGATGTTGAAGTTGGCATGCAATTCCGTGCAACAACAGATGAAGGTGAACAAGCAGTTATCGTCATAGGTGTTGAAGACGATGAAGTCATCGTCGATGGCAACCACCCACTTTCAGGTCTTACACTGCATTTTGACGTAGAAATACTAGATGTACGTGAAGCAACCGCCGATGAGCTAGCACATGGGCATGTGCATGGTGCTGGCGGCTGTGGTCACGACCATTAAAAAAAGCGCCTATTCGGCGCTTTCTTCTTGCTTTACTTTATCTTTCATTGCAGCAAGTAAACCAGCTTGATCTGATGTCCCTAATCGGTATTTGGTGCCATCAGCCATGCTCACCTCTATCGCTTTAAAACCTGACACACTATAAACCCAGCCGTCATGAGAAATACGTATTCCAATCCCATGCCTAAAAGAGTTAGTGACCGCACGTACTTTCTCGATATCATCAAATGAAACCGTTTTTTTCGCGACTTTTGGCCCAAACCACCAGCTCAGTTGTTGATTTTGCGCATCAACCTTAATGGTTAAGCCATAGAATGCGACAGCCACGAGCAATAAGATCACACCAAATGCGATAACACCAACATTTGCGCCGAGCAAAACTAATCCAATTACAACAAAAATACCTAGCCAAGCTAAAATACCCCAAATTGCCCATGCGAGCTGTGTTTTTTGATACATATTGCCTCAATCAAAACCGTATACAAAGGTCACCCCAAACTCGGTGTCCACTTTACTTTTATCTTCTTCAGGGTCTGAATTATACCGATATGTATAAGAAACCTTAAGTGATAACCCTTCAATCACTTGGCTAATTAGAGACGTTTCAGAGAAACTTCGATGGCCTAGGCCAGAAACTGATCGCTCGTAACTAAAGTCTTGATTAAAACGAGTTCGCTTAGAAATATTTCTCTCCCACTGCAAAGAAGCACGTAAAAGATAACCTTTTTCGGTCCTTTTCTCGTGAGGCATTAACTCTGTTTCATCATCAACACGGTAAACTAAAATACCTGGTCCCAGATTAAAGTCTACAGTGTTTTTACGCCCTTCGAATAAACGGTTACCATAACCAACAACAAAGGTACTGGTATACTCCCTGCCATTAAACTCATCAACCTCGTAGTCCCCATATAAAAAGAAAGACTCATTATCGATACCAAATTTATAGCTGGTTTGCGCCGAAACAAAATATCTTGATGCGGTTTCATCTTCAATACCCGTCTCAGTATCGGTTTCATCAGCGTAATGACTGTCTATTTTAAATTGATTGCGCCAGTATCTAAAATCTTGATAAAGGTTACCATTTAACTTGAATGAGGAGTTTTTGGTATTGCCACTATTGGCAATATAGCCGAACTCCACATCTCCATACAAAAATTCCCCTTCATGTAATTCATGGATCTCTTCTTCGGATAGCTCACCATATTCATGAAAGTCTTCAAATGGATCGACGGCATATGCCTGCATACTGCAAAACGCGAAAATAAAAGGGAGTAACTTCACACTGTTCACTACACAACTAACTCTTTACGATTGCTTCCAGACAACATGACAAAACGGTGCATCTAAGTCTCTACTGATCAGCACCTTAGCAAACACTTCATCACCATCCTCAAATTCTATGCCTATCGTGACTTGAACAAAATGCGCTTTTTCTGCCTCTTGCTCAAAGGCAACAACAGCATGCCAGCTATCGTCAACATCAGCCTCTTCTATAAAGCCAAACTCTTCACGATGCTCATTGAACAGGTCAATGTCTTCTTGAGTTAAGTTATCCGGCGCCAATTCAAGAAAAATATCATATGCCTGATGTGTTACTTCTTCAATACTGCTCAGTCTTGCACTCATATCCTCACCCCTAACTAAAATAAGCCAATTAATCATACCAAAGTCATCTATTTTTTTTCTACACAGATAGGGTGTAATGAATAAATTTAACGCCAAATAACAGCGTGAACTAGCATAATCTCAACTGAATTACATTTATATGCTATTAGTCTCTTTACCTGCGCCTAAAAAACCACATTTACTAGCAGTATTAGTTCTTTTACTCTAGCCTTAACTTAAAAGAAAAATAATAAAATATCGGGAGCCTATATGGTGCAATTAAAAATAGCTAATGACATTGCTTGGGTCACATTACAGCGTCCACAAAAACAAAACGCGCTGTCTTTTGACATGTTTAAGCAGCTGGATAAAATCATAAAAATAATTCGCTCAAACCATAACATTAGAGCGGCTGTGCTTCAGGGTGAAGGTGAGCACTTTTGTGCTGGGCTCGATGTCAAAAGTGTGACTAAGCGCCCTAGTCAAATCATAAAGCTTTTAGCCAAAATACTCCCAGGCAATCAAAATTTAGTACAGCGTGTTGTGCTTGGCTGGCGAACATTGCCTATTCCAGTATATGCAATTTTACAGGGTAATTGTCTAGGAGGAGGACTACATATTGCACTCGGTGCTGACTTTAGAATAGCTACATCAAATACCCAAGTTGCCATTATGGAATCAAGGTGGGGGCTTTGCCCAGATATGGGCACAAGTGTCATTCTCCCATCCTATATACGCCAAGATCATGCTTTGCTCCTTGCTATGAACGCTGAGCGTATAGACACACAACGTGCACAAGAACTAGGCCTGATCACAACTATCACTGATGAACCGAAAAAGTATGTTGAGCAACAAGTCGATGCGCTACGCCAACACTCTCCCGATGCGCTCGCAGCGGTCAAGCTACTTTATAACCAAGCCTATCAACAACCCTCACGTAAGTTATTGTGGCTAGAAACCTGGTATCAAATTAAATTGTTATGTTCAAAAAACACTCGTATCGCCATGAAAAATGGTGTAAAAGAGAATGACACGCAACCTTATCAGAAGCGCTCAAGATGGAAGTAACCGCCGCATTCTCATTAACTTGTCAATAAAACGCCGTGCAACTATTTAACGCTTTTTTATCTATGCTCTGTATCGTGGTTTGCCTATACAGTGCCAAACTGCTCGTCGCACTCACTACTCTGAATATTCCAGCGCCTTTAGTGGGGCTAGTGATGCTCTTTATTTTGCTGCATTGGCGTATTATCAAGCCACAGAGACTCGCACATACCAGCCAATTCTTAATTAAATACTTGCCACTATTTTTTATTCCCGTCGGTGTTGGATTTATCAGTGATTTAAACACAATAACGGACAACTTACTTTTAATAGTCCTGCTGCTCACGCTATTACCCTGTTTAGTATTGATCCTTGTTGGTAAGCTGGCATCAAAAGGAAGGTACCGTGATTAGTATGCTTGTTTGTTTATTTACAATTTTACTTTTCATGATAGCGAGAAAAATACACCTTACTTGGCCCAGCCCACTATTAAACCCAGTCTTAATCTGTATTGCATTGATTAGTGTGTTACTGCTCATTTCTGGGGTCAGTTACGACAATTACTTTCAAGCGAGTATGCCAATTGACTGGTTCTTAGAACCCGCGGTCGTCGCGCTTGCTTTTCCGCTCTATCAGCAATATGCCTATATTAAACCCGTTTTCATGCTGTTGCTCGTGTGTACCTTCGCGGGGATTTCGTGTTCAACGGTCATCGCGTATACGCTGTGTACACTTTTCAATGCAAACGACGTATTGATGAGCACCATGATGGCACTGTCTGTGACCACCCCTATCACCCTACTGATCACAGAATCTTTGGGTGGGCTGCCAAGTGTCGCTGCAGCTATGGTCATTTTAATCGGTGTGTTTGGTGGTGTATTCGGTATATATATCCTAACACGACTCAAAATCACTCAACCACAGGCCAAAGGTATTGCATTGGGTGTAAGCTGCCATGCTATTGGGACAGCCGCCGCGATGGAACATCACCCTTTAGCTGGGGCATTTGCATCAGCAGCCATGATTTTAAGCGCACTTATCAGTGCGTTTTGGGTTCCTGTATTATTTACTATACTCAATCACTTAAGCATTTAGTTAACTCACATTATTGATCAAGGAGCAACGCTTGATAGAGCAAGAAATCGCCCAGTTTGAAAAGTACTACGATATGATCCGCACTTACTTGCTCACCTACAGTATGCAATTACTTGCGGCTATTTTGATATTAATTTTTGGTTTATGGCTTGCCAAAAAGTTGGCCGGTACAACGCATACGTTGATGGCACGACATGATATCGACATCACCTTAACAAACTTTGTCGCTAACGTCGTCAAGGTCATTGTGGTGACCATGTTCATCATTATTGCCTTAGGTAAAATTGGCATTAGCGTCACGCCGTTTGTTGCTGCAATAGGTGCGGCTTCACTTGGTGCAGGCTTAGCAGTACAAGGCATGTTATCAAATTATGGTGCTGGACTTGCGCTCATCGCAACACGCCCCTTTGTTGTGGGAGATACAATCTCCATTAAGGGCGTCAGCGGGCAAGTTAAATCGATTGAGCTTGGTCATACTATTTTAATCAATGAACAGAAAGTCGAAATCACCGTACCAAATAAACATATTATTGGTGAAGTGCTGCACAACTCATTCAACTATTCACATGTCGAAGGTCAAATTGGTATCGCTTATAGCGCCTCAGCCGACGCCGCCATTTCGGTGATCGAGAATATCCTCAGCAATTACGAAGGAGTGGCAACAGATCCCGCGCCACAAGTGGGCATTGAAGGCTTTGCTGACAGTGCTGTTACCATCAGCTATCGCTATTGGACACCAACAATTTCTCTGATTGAAAACAAACTCAACGTTAATTTAGCGATTTACCAAGGCATCAAGGATGCCCAAATCGAAATCCCATTCCCTCAGCGTGTTGTCACTATTAAATCAAGTGCAGCAAAGTTCGACTGAACTTGAAGACAGTCAGTGGCATGTGCCACTGACTCACTTGGTTTGCGTACATCGTCAAAAGAAAAAAGCCATTGATTAACCCTTAACATAGCTCTATGCTGGATACGTTTTGTTCACAAAACATACAACATGTAAGGAGAAAAACAATGAGAAAAAGCAATATGAGCTATTTGCTCGGTAGTAGCGTGCTGCTGCTATCTAGCATGCAAACCCTAGCTGCAAATTGTACTGGTTTAGCCACTTGGCAAGCGTCTGAAGTCTATCGTGCTGGAGATCAGATCAAGCACTTAAATAGCGCGTTTGAAGCCAGATGGTATAGCCAAAATGAAGATCCTCAACTGAATTCTGGGGACTATCGAGTTTGGAAAAATTTAGGGGTTTGCGGTGGCAACCAAAACCCAGAAGTAACCCTATTAACCCCTGCTCAAGGAAGTGTTTTTAAGCAAAATGACAGCGTTGTCTTGTCAGCAAATGCATCCGATGCTGATGGCGCGGTTGGGCAAGTCGAATTTTTTATCGATGATGTTTCAGTGGGCTTTGACAATCAAGCGCCCTATCAAATTAACTGGGTCGCACAGTTGGGTCCGCATGTCGTATCCGCAGTCGCAACCGATGATCAAGGAGCGATTAGCCAAACAAGCTCCGCGAATATAGAAGTCAAAGATGCTAGTAATAATACGCCGCCAGTCATTGAACTGAGCTCACCTAATAATAATGCTCAGTTCACGCTGGGTGATGTTGTACGTATCACAGCCACGGCAAGCGATACCGATGGCTCGATTGCTAGCGCGTCAATATCAGTCAATAGTACAGAGATTGCTACATTTGCCAATGGCAATATCGCTTATGACTGGGTTAGTGACACAACAGGTCAAGTACAAATTAAAATCTCAGCCACCGACAACAACAATGCAACCAGTGATACCACGGTTAACGTTAAGGTCGCTTCTGCCTCGCAGGGTGGGTGTGCAGGTCTCAAGTCCTATCAGGCAGGGCAAGCCTATCAAAATGGTGAACTTGTCTCTCATAACAATAGAAAATATCGCTGTGACGTCAGTGGCTGGTGTAGCTCAAATGCTCAGTGGGCATACGAGCCTGGTGTCGGGCAACATTGGGCTGATGCGTGGAGTGATTTAGGCATTTGCGCCATCGCACCTGAAATACGCTTTATTTCCCCACAGCCAAATAGTACTTTATTGCAAGGGCAAGCCACAGAAGTCTCAGTGACAGCAAGTGATGCAGATGGCACGGTAGCACAATTAGATGTCTACGCCGGTCAAACCTTACTAGGTAGCTTTACAAGCGGTACAGCCACGGTCAATTGGCAGCCTTCGACACTGGGTGCCGCCACGTTATCTGCCAATGCCACCGATAATGAAGGAAATATCGCTACCCAGCAGATCCAAGTAAACATTACAGACAAACCTGTTGTTATTGACTTAACTTCACCCACTGCGGGCACCCAATATGTTATTGGCGATACAATAAATATGAGTGCCCAAGCGCAAGCTCTCACCGGCACCATTAGCAGTGTAGATTTTTACGCCAATGGTACGCTGCTCGGTAGCGACACGACATCACCATACACTTGGACTTATACAGCCTCAGTCCTCGGTAATCAAACTCTGACAGCCGTTGCCAAAGACAGTGCTGGCAATCAAGCAACAAGCTCAGGGACAAGCATCTCTGTCATTGACAAGCCAATAGGTAAAACACATAAGCTCATTGGTTATTGGCACAACTTTGTCAATCCAGCTGGCTGCCCCATCCCATTGGCACAAATGTCGCCTGCATGGGACATCATTGATATCGCTTTTGCAGAAAATGACCGTAATTCAGATGGTACGGTACACTTCAAACCATTTGAAAAAGACATACGTTCAAACTGTCCACCGATTGATCCTGTGCAATTCAAAGCTGATATGAAGGCACTGCAAGCTCAAGGCAAAGTATTTGTTTTAAGCTTAGGTGGCGCAGAAGGTACAATCACGCTCAACACGGATGCTGACGAAGCAAAGTTTGTTTCAAGCCTCACCAACATCATTCAAGAGTGGGGATTTGACGGACTAGATATTGACTTGGAGAGTGGCTCAAATTTAGTACATGGTTCACAGATACAAGCGCGTTTACCTAGAGCACTCAAGCAAATTGAACAGAATATGGGCGGGAATATGGTTCTCACCATGGCTCCTGAGCACCCTTATGTTCATGGCGGAATGATTGCTTACACCGGCATTTGGGGTGCTTATATTCCCCTTATTGATGCGCTAAGAGACACGTTAGATTTACTCCATGTCCAGCTATACAATAACGGCGGACTACCTAATCCATATGAGCCAGGTAGTGCACCTGAAGGCTCTGTGAATATGATGGTTGCTCACGCTAAAATGCTTATTGAAGGGTTTGATTTAGCCGATGGTACGCGTTTCGCACCACTGAGAGACGACCAAGTTGCGATTGGTTTACCATCAGGTCCAAAATCAGCAAACTCAGGACAAGCGCCAACCGCAAATATCATTGCAGCGTTAGATTGTCTAACAAAAGGCTTAAGTTGCGGCACGATTAAACCGGCATTTAACTATCCTAAGTTCGGTGGCGTGATGACCTGGTCTATCAATTGGGATAAGTATGATGGTTATAACTTCTCTAAACCGATTGGCGATAAATTAACGCAAATGAATCAGGGTAATTAATTACACCGAATCATTTGCCTCTTTTATAATGACACCAAACGCCTGATAGTATTTATCAGGCGTTTTATGTTTTAAAACCCGCTACAGTTACTTGAACATAGAAGGCTTATTAACCACTCACCAGCCCCTTAAACTGGCTTTTTTTCATCTAGAAAAATATTTTCTGTTCCTTTGAACTATTCTTTGTCTTAATAAGGTCTCTATCACGTGATTCAATAACAAAGACTTAAATTATGACAGGACTCAGATCACTATGTAGCCCCGCCATTTCATTCATGGCACAACTTAAGTACAAAACTAAAATTAGCCTTGTATTTGGTATCTTACTCTTACCACTGGCATTAAGTCTGTTTTTTCTAAACTCCACGCTCACTCATTCAATAAAAGTGAGCCAGCAGCAACAAGAAGGACTTAATTTATATCCTAAGCTGCTAGAAAACATCATTAATGACAGACAAAAAGGCAATCAAAGGCTACTCGCTCAAAGCGGCTTTTCAGTCAACACTCAAGCCTCTAATACCCCTTTAGAACAGGTGTCTATCGCATCAAAGCTAGCCATTGATAACGATTTAAGTCGCTCTTACTTAAACCGCTCATTGGTTGAGTCATTACCCAAAGTGGTCTATCAAATCAATGATATTGCCGAGCAAGCAAATGGTATTATCAACCGTGGCAGATTTACGCCAGACTCCTTTATTGCGCTGTCTAACCTCAATAAAGCGCTCCCCATTGTCAAATCACAGCTCCTCGACAAACTTGAAGTAGCTGCCATAGAAAGTCCATTCGTAAAACAGCAGCTATCGACCCAAATTAACGCGCTCAACTCAGCGCTCGACAACTACCAAAGAGCGATTAAAACCAAGTTACTCGACCCTGATGACATTGAGTTAACCGCCAGTGCTTTTTCAACAGCTCATCGTGATGTTCAGCGAAAAACGCAAAACTTAGTGGAAGCAGCCCTACCCACGCTTAAAGCGATGCTGCAAGAAAAGCTTGAACGCGAACAAACAATTCGTAATTTGGTCGCGACTGCTTCGATTATCAGCTTGGCGGTTGCACTTTACCTCATGCTCGGCTTTTATTTTGCGGTCGTTGATACGATCTCAGAGTTTTCAAGCTCCGCGCAAAAAGCCGCACAAGGTGATTTACGTTCTCGCGCCATGTCACAGGGCAATGATGAGCTTAATGATATTGTGGGGCAATATAACCGAGTTTTAGATGCATTCACTGAGTTGCTAGGAGATGTGCACAATACCACCAGCGATTTACATCATGCCACGGACAAACTCAGTCACATTAGCCAGGATACGCGCCATGATGTCGCTCAGCAGCAAATTAAGATTTCAGGGATCCACACTGCATTATCAGACATGGCGAACGCAGCTGACTCGGTTGAAACCTCAGCGCAACACGCCACAGAACTCGCCAGCGCCGCGGCAGACCAAGTCAAACAAGGTAGCTTAAATACCACTGAATTAGCACAGCATATGACTGTGTTACAAAACGAGTTTGAAGAAAGTCGACAGGCACTCGATAAATTGGCGCAAGACAGCCAAAACATCAGTAAAGTCAGTTTAGGGATCAGCGAAATTGCCGAGCAGACCAACTTGTTGGCGCTCAATGCAGCCATTGAAGCTGCACGAGCTGGCGAGCAAGGGCGGGGGTTTGCCGTTGTAGCAGATGAAGTGCGTACTCTTGCCAAGCGGACTCAGCAACAAACAGAAGAGATCCATACAATCATCAAATCACTACAAAACGCGTCCAACGATACCCAACAAAAAATGCTAAGTAGCGTTGAAAAGATGGAGCGAGGTGTCACTGCAGCCAATGAGACCAATCAAATTCTCAGTGCTGCAGAGCAAAGTATGAGTGATATAGATCAACAGGGGCATGTGATCCGAGAGCTTGTACAACAGCAAACGCAAGCGACGCAACAGGCACTTTCAGAGTCCAGTGAAATCAGTGACCTCGCTGAACACACATTAGGTTCTGCCGAGGCCACACAAGAAGATGCGCATCAGTTAAGTAGCATGGCGGCTAACTTAAAATCAGCGATGAGTCAGTTTAAAACTTAACAGTCACTGACAACTTGGTTTTGGGTTAAACAGCTCTGCGCGCAGCGGCAGTTGAATTGTTGGGCCACAATGTGGTGCAGCTTGCTCCCCTGTTTTCTTATTTACAAATGCCCATTTCACTCCCGCAGGTCGTTCATCAGCAATGGCCTGCGGGTTTAAGGGCTTAAGATAACGAATATAGAGTTCAAGTGCCCCAGTACCGCCAGTTAATTTAGTTGGTTTATTATCATCACGACCAACCCAAGCAACGGTTACCGTATTGTGATCAAACCCTGTAAACCAACTGTCTCTCATATTGTTGCTTGTTCCTGTTTTCCCAGCCAATTGAACAGATGGGAAGTGTTTGTTTAAACGTTTACCTGTGCCACTTTTGGTTACCCTTTTTAAACCATACTTGGTCATGTAAACTGAGGCAGGATCAAACCTGTTTTCTCGTTTTGGATGATGTTTATAAAGCGTTTTACCACTGGCATTAGTGATAGCAGAGATACTGGTTAATTCGCTGTATTTGCCATTAGCGGCTAAAGTAGTATACATCTGAGCGACATCAAAACTGGATAACTCAACAGCGCCTAGTAACATCGAAGGGTAAGTCGGGATGTCACTCTTAACACCCAGCTCAGACATTGTGTCCGCAACTTTATGTACACCCACATCTAGCCCTAAATTGACCGCAGGGATATTTAAGCTTTTACTAAACGCTTCATATAGTGGAACAGGGCCTCTAAATTGATGGTCGAAGTTTTCTGGCGACCAAGTCTTACCTGATGAGTCTGTCACCTGTAACGGCGAATCATCTAGCAATGTCCCCAAAGTGAAGTCTTGCTGCAATGCAGTCAGATAAATGGCTGGTTTAACGAGTGAGCCAACACTGCGTTTAGTATCTAGTACTCGATTAAAACCCGAAAAACGCATTTGCCTGCCAGACACCAACGCAGATACACCTGCTTTCTCCGTATTCACAGAAACCATCGCAACTTCTAAGCCTGAAATACCAAATCGACGCTCCAAGTATGGCAGACCTGAAGTAATGGCTTCTTCC
Source organism: Pseudoalteromonas sp. MMG033 (assembly GCF_057197785.1). NCBI lineage: Bacteria > Pseudomonadati > Pseudomonadota > Gammaproteobacteria > Alteromonadales > Pseudoalteromonadaceae > Pseudoalteromonas > Pseudoalteromonas sp. MMG033. The sequence goes on along the minus strand of NZ_CM170070.1, from coordinate 2,637,137 downwards.
ATCGCACTTTGCTTTTGCAACTCAAAGTAAGTAAATATACGCACCCCAGCATGGATCACATCCTCATTTGGCACCAAGTCCTTCAGCTCACGATTCACCAACTCCAAATAACCTGGGTAAGACTGCAATAGACTTTCTTTCAAAGGCTGAATGTCAATTTTTCGCTCTAACGATTGTCGGTATTCGGTTGTCGTAATGATGCCGTTTTCTGCCATAAGCCTGAGCACCAAGTCTCGACGTTCCATGGTTCTTTCTGGATACCTACGCGGATTATAAAATGATGGGCCCTTTACCATAGCAACCAATAATGCAACCTGATCGAACTCTAGCTCATCTACTGGTTTTGCAAAATAGAACTCTGACGCCAGTCCCATTCCATGCACACCCTGATTGTATGCCTGACCTAAATACACTTCATTAAGATAGGCCTCTAATATCTCATCTTTGCTGTAACGATAATCCAAAATAAGCGCAATAAAAGCCTCATTGATTTTTCGAACCAAAGAGCGCTCACGTGTAAGGTAAAAGTTTTTGGCAAGCTGCTGAGTCAATGTGCTACCACCTTGCACCGTTCTACCTGCGCGAATATTACTATAGAGCGCACGCATAATTGACCACACAGACACACCATGGTGTTCATAAAAGTTGCGATCTTCTACAACCAACAGTGCTTGCTTTAATACATTCGGAAACTTTTCAAGAGGAACAAACTCACGATCTTGATTGGTCTCATTACCAATTCGTGCAATTTGTACCGGCTCTAATCGCTCGCCAGCGATACGGCGACCGCCTTTATCGACTATATTAGCGAGCTTTTTACCCGCAAAATTAAGTGTAAATACTCTGGATGACTCAGCACCCTCGTAAAACTCAAATGCACGACGGAAAACCGTTATTGTGCGTCCTTGTACTAAATATTGGCCTGTCCTATTAATTCTATTCACCCTCGAGTAATTAAGTCTCTCAAGTTCCCAAATTACCTCTTGCTCAGACAAGTACTGATCTGGATAAAAGGTCATAGCACGGGCATAAACCTGAACTGGAAGCTGCCATTTGTTGCCTTCAAACTGCTTACTTACTTTTGCATCTAAGTACACAACATACATGGCAACCGCGCAGCAAACAGCAAGGCCGCCTTTCCAAATTAGCGACCAAAGCGTTTGCAGTATTCGAGACTTTAAAATACCTACACGTTGCTTAAACGAGACCTTTTTTGAGTTAGGTGATTTTTTTTTCGTGGTGCGCTTTGGTTTTGATTTATTTGCAGGCGTGCGTTTTTTCTCTGACATTTACCGGAGCAATATTTACCATAATTACAATGATGCTAGAGTAACTTAGATTAACAGCCACTGAAACCAAAAAAGCAGGCTAACGCCTGCTTTTTTAACTGCTTAAGTATTAATGGTTTCGTATTGTGACAAATTCTGGGTAGGCATCTACGCCACAGTCATGCTGATCCATACCACTGAGCTCCTCCTCTTCCGTCACACGGATCCCCATAGTCGTTTTTAAAAGCGCCCATACCAAATAAGAAGTGATAAAAACAAACCCAAGAATTGACACAAGGCCAATCAACTGCGAAACGAAGTTTGCATCGCCATTTGAAAACGGCACCATCATCACACCCAGACAACCACATACGCCATGCACCGAGATGGCACCTACAGGGTCATCAATTTTAAGTTTATCCAGCGCCACAATGCTAAATACCACTAAGCTTCCACCTAACGATCCAATAATGCACGCAAGTAGTGGCGTCGGAGAAGCTGGCTCCGCGGTGATAGTGACAAGTCCGGCCAATGCGCCGTTTAAAATCATCGTCAAATCCGCTTTTTTCCACATGACTTTACACACAAGTAAAGCCGATATTGCGCCTGCGGCGGCAGCGGCATTGGTATTCAACATGATTTGACTCACTGCAATGGCATTTTCTTTATCAGCTAAAAACAACTGCGAGCCACCATTAAAGCCGAACCAACCCATCCACAAAATAAAAGTACCCAGAGTCGCTAAGGGTAAGTTAGAACCGGGAATTGGATAAATCTCCCCATGTTTACCATACTTGCCCTTTCTCGCACCCAGCAGCAAGACCCCGGCTAATGCGGCAGCGGCACCCGCACCATGAACGATTGCAGAGCCTGCAAAATCAACAAAACCCAACTCAGATAAGAATCCAGCTCCCCAACTCCAATAACCTTGGATGGGATAAATAAGCCCAGTCAGCACCACAGTAAACAATAAGAATGCCCACAACTTCATGCGCTCAGCCACGGCGCCAGAAACAATTGACATGGCTGTTGCAACAAAAACAACTTGAAAGAAAAAGTCAGACTCAAGCGCATGGTCGGCATCCGCTGACGCATCACCAATCAGCGCTCCAAAACTTGGCACAAACCCGCCTTCAGAGTTGCCAACGTACATAATGTTGTAACCAATCAACAAATACATAGTGCAGGCGATTGCGTATAGTGCAATATTTTTAGTTAAGATCTCAGTCGTATTTTTAGATCTCACTAACCCAGCCTCTAACATGGCAAACCCTGCTGCCATCCACATCACTAACACGCCAGATATGAGAAAGTAGAAAGTATTGAGTGAAAATTGTAATTCTATAATTGTGTTTTCCATCAGATTGCACCTCAGATTGCTTCTTCGTCTAATTCACCGGTGCGGATCCGCACGATTTGCTCTAGGTCATAAACAAAAATTTTGCCATCACCGATTTTTCCAGTATTTGCAGCTTGTGTTAATGTATCCACTACCCGTTGGCAGTTTTCACTGTGCGTTGCAATCTCAAGCTTAATTTTTGGTATAAAATCGACTTGGTATTCAGCTCCTCGATACAATTCTGTGTGACCACGCTGACGACCAAATCCTTTCACGTCAACGACTGTCATGCCTTCTATACCGAGTTCAGCGAGTGCTTCTCGGACTTCATCCAATTTAAAAGGCTTAATTATCGCACTTATCATTTTCATTGTTGGCCTCCAAAGGAGTGTGATTCCTGTTGATGATGGAATACACAATCCAACCTTTATGCCAAAAAGATTAGTGCTTATTTATCAGTGAGGTATGAAAAATATAGAAAGGTATTTAGCGAAAAGTGCACTTAGCTGGTGCACTCTTCAAAGATTTGATTTGATTTGGTGCAAGCTGTCACAGCGCTATTACGACCTTGGGCTTTGGCCTTATATAACGCCTTATCAGCATGTCGCATCACTTCACTCAATGTCGCAAACTCACATTTTGCAATACCAATACTCAGGGTGCAATGTAAGCGGTGGTCATCGACTTGGAAAATGTTCTCTGCAAATTTGAGACGAAAAACATCAAATTTGGCTTTTGCTTTTTGCAAATCACTTTCAGCGAGTAAAACAGCAAACTCCTCACCACCGACTCGAGATACTAAACTACCCGAGAATGACTCATTGAGTAAGTGAGCAACCTGAGTGAGTATGCTATCGCCACCTAAATGGCCATATTTATCATTTATTTCTTTAAATAAGTCTAAATCTAACAGAGCTAAGCAGCTATCTTCTAGCCCGGATTTAAGTAACCTATCCATTTGTTGGCAAAAATAACGACGATTATATAAACCCGTCAAATAATCACGATGTGCATAATCTTTAATCTCTGCAATTAGATTTAATTGCTCCATCGTTTGCATTACGCGGCAGTGGAACTCCTCGTTCATAAATGGCTTCATTAAGAAATCATTTGCGCCATATTTAATGAACTTTGCGGACAGGCCATGTGTTCCAGCACCAGATAACCCAACTATCGCCAAATCATCGCGACCACGAAAATTGCGCACTGCTTTAACCAACTCAAACCCATCCATCGTAGGCATAGCATAGTCAGTCAATAAAAGTTTAATCTCATGATCAGCCTTGAGCATAGTGAGTGCTTGCTCACCATCTTGAGCTTCGAACACAGTGAACAACTGTTTTTCTAGCATCTGTCTCATCACAGCACGGCTGATCATAGAGTCATCGGCAATCAATGCTTTACAGCCTTGATTGCGCAGCAAACGACTGACCAATTTAATGGCATATAAATAAGAATCACGATTATCTTTGATCACATAATCAACGACCCCCATTTCTAGCATCTGTTGTCGGCTGTACTCATCAATCTTAGAGGTCAAAACAACCGTAGGAACATTGTGACTCAAAGTTAACTGGACGACTTCTGCATCCATTGCATCAGGCAATGTTAAATCTACCAAGGCCAGTGTGTAGCAATTGCTCGCAAGTAACGCTTTACTTTCCTTGAGAGACCAAGCAAAGTCTATATCGACACTTAGATGTTGTGATGCCAGATGGCGTAAGATCTGTTGGACAACCTTACTATCTTCAACAATCAATACTTTTTGCATGGAAACTTTCTCTAGTGACTGCAATGAGAAATGTAGCTATACAAGTATTTAACAGACTCAAATACTTTAATACTACAGACATAAGGGTGAAATATACGCGATTTTTGTGACAAAAAAAACCTGCACCGCCCCTAAATGGTAAACAAATTGTAATGGGCAGCAAATATTGCGAGTTAGTCTCATTGACTTTGAAATCAACGTTAAAAACGATTTAAATGTAGGCGATAAGTGAAAACACGAGGAACCCCATGGCAGCAGTACCTAAAATAGTATCTAGTTTACTACTACTTTGCGTCAGCACATTCAGTGCTGCTAATAGTAATCAACAAGGCACATTAAGCTTTGATATAGATCATCAAGTCACCACAAAACACAAAGCCACAATTAATGGCTCAAGAATAAACTATACCGTTTCGACTGGCACTCAGCCTTTGTGGGATGACGAGGGGCATCCAATTGCATCTTTACACTACACTTATTACAAAAAAGACAAAGTAAAAGATAATGCAAAACGCCCGCTACTCATTTCATTCAACGGTGGTCCGGGCTCAGCTTCTGTGTGGATGCACATAGCTTATACTGGTCCTCGTGTTCTAAAAATAGACGATGAAGGATATCCACTTCAGCCTTATGGACTAAAGGATAACCCCTATTCTGTTTTAGATACCACAGACATAGTTTTTGTGAACCCAGTCAACACTGGCTATTCACGTGTCTTGCCTGATAAACAAGGCAAAATGCCGAGCAAAGACGTTCAAAAAAAGCGTTTTTTTGGTGTTAACGCCGATGTTAAATACCTCGCCGCTTGGCTAAACACCTTTATTAATCGTCATGACAGAGCGTTGTCACCTAAGTTCTTAATTGGTGAAAGCTACGGAACAACACGTGTTGCAGGGCTTGCACACGAACTGCAAAACCAGCAGTGGATGTACTTAAATGGTGTGATCCTTGTCTCGCCAACAGACATCGGTATTAAGCGTGAAGGCCCTGTGAAAGCGGCTAACAGATTACCTTATTTTGCGGCGACTGCTTGGTATCACAAAGCACTCAACAATGAGCTACAAGATAAAGACTTACTTGAAGTATTGGAAGAAGTTGAAGCCTATACCTTGAACACCTACTTACCTGCGCTTGCCAAAGGCGCAATGATCAGTGATAAAGAGAAACAAGCCGTCACTGCTCAAGTTGCCAAATATTCAGGGTTATCAGAAAAGTTTGTCGCACAGAACAATTTGGATATTCCAAATGCTGCATTTTGGAAAGAGCTGCTTCGAGATAGAGAAATGACAGTTGGCCGACTGGACTCAAGATATTTAGGCATTGATAAACGCGTCGCTGGTGACATACCGGATTATTGGCCTGAACTCACGTCGTGGTTACACTCATTCACACCAGCAATTAATCACTATTTCCGCCAAGAGCTGAACTACAAAACTGACATAAAATACAACATGTTTGGCCCCGTCCATCCATGGGATAGAACTCTAAATACCGTGGGTGAACGTCTTAGATTAGCAATGGCTCAAAACCCATATTTACATGTCATGGTTCAATCTGGGTATTACGATGGTGCCACCAACTATTTTGATGGTAAGTATAATTTATGGCATTTAGACCCAAGTGGTAAAATGAAAGACCGATTAAGCTTTAAAGGTTACCGCTCTGGTCATATGATGTATCTGCGTTATGAAGATCTTAGACTCTCTAACGAAGATTTAAGAGATTTCATCATCCAAGCATTACCTAAAGCAGGTGAAGCCGCTAAATACTAACTTTGGTCGTGATGTGGAAGCACACTTCCACATCACGACAATAACGTAACTCTTTATTTTTATACCGTCATTACATCCCAACCTATAACTGACTCTTCAGTACTTCAAAAACCATCTAGTTCACAAGCTTTATATCCTTGAATAGATTAATTCAATGCTTCCGATTACTTTTTGGGTATACTCTTCATATTAAAATAAAATGAGATTGTCTATGAGTGATCAGTTTAGAGTTGTCTTTGTTGGGTTTAACGCCGACACAGATAGCCACAATGCCATGGAAAGCCTAGCCACCAAACTGGGCGTGTCACAGCAAAAAGTTATTGCATTTACTCAAGGGAAACCCCTGTTTGGCGCCGCTGAAAAAAGTAAGTGCTTAAAACAGGCCAAACTCCTAGCAATTTATGGATTCCAAAGCAAAGTGCAAGCCGTACAAAGCAGTATGACAAACGCCCCTCAAGTTAACAATGCTGCAAATGAACGTGTATTTGAAGCGCTTGATTACATCACCAGTAGCCTGATCAGAATCGAAGAAAAGTTAGAAGAACTTGAACAGCGTATCGATGGACAAAACAAAAGTAACGAAGAAAAAGAAGATGACGGCTGGGAAAATGACGAGTTATTCGATGAACTTGACCTAGATGCAGAGCCCAAGCCAAGGTCCAAAAAGCTTTTATATACACTGTTAGCCGTATTATTCATTTTACTTATTGTACTCGGATTTAGTTTGGCTTTCCCTGAAATGGTTCAGTTCTAATGAAAGAAAATTCAAGTTTAAATGTAGAAAAGTCGGAAACACGCAAAAAAATTCGAAGTTCAATAAGAGCGCAAAGAAACAGTCTTGATGAAAATTTTCAAACTTCTGCTGAAATCGACCTTAGTATTAATTTTTTTCAACACGAAAACCCACCTAAAAACGCCGCAATTGGGGTCTACTTACACAACGACGGTGAACTCAGAACTAACCTTTTAATTCAATCACTTTGGGAAAATAATATTCAAGTATACTTGCCCGTGATCCACCCCTTCAGCGGCACCAGTTTACTGTTCCAAAAGTATGAAAAAAACTCAACCATGATTCAAAACCGCTATGCTATCTTAGAACCTAAATTGAATTGTTATGAAATTTGCCCAATTGAGCAACTGGATTACTTGTTGATGCCTTTAGTTGCTTTCGACGAGCACGGTAATCGATTAGGCATGGGTGGCGGCTATTACGACAGAACGTTAGCTAACTACTATTCACAAGGGTGGGAAAAGCCCAAATTGATAGGATTAGCACATGACTGCCAAAAAGTCAGTGAATTGCCAATTGAAGCATGGGATGTACCTTTGCCTGCAATACTAACCCCTACCCAATATTATCAGTGGCGCTAACATAACCCACTGCTAAAAAATCTGCGCTTAAGAGTGTAATTTATTGTCATACAATTCGAGTGTTTAAGCGTATAATCTCAACTTAATTAAAGACAACAAAGTGATTACGTTATGACACAAGATGAAATGAAAAAAGCGGCAGCATGGGCTGCGCTTGAACATGTAAAAGAAAACACCATTGTCGGTGTCGGAACAGGTTCCACTGTCAACCATTTTATCGATGCACTCGGTAGCATCAAAGATGATATTAAAGGTGCGGTTTCGAGTTCAGAAGCATCAACAGAAAAACTAAAAGCACTCGATATTGAAGTCTTTGAGCTTAATGATGTTGCACAATTAGATGTGTATGTTGATGGTGCTGATGAAATTAACGAACATGGACACATGATTAAAGGCGGTGGTGCGGCGTTGACCCGTGAAAAAATCGTTGCCGCGGTTGCTGACAAGTTCGTTTGTATTGTCGATGAGAGTAAACATGTTGACACGCTGGGCAGCTTCCCATTGCCGGTGGAAGTTATACCAATGGCACGTAGCTACGTTGCTAGAGAGCTGTTAAAGCTTGGCGGCGATCCGGTGTATCGCCACGGCGTCGTCACTGACAATGGCAATGTCATTTTAGATGTACATGGATTAAGTATCACGGATCCAAAAGCGCTGGAAGAAAAAATAAACCAAATCGTCGGTGTTGTAACCAATGGGCTATTTGCTCACCGTGGTGCAAATACCGTAATTACAGGGACTCCAAAAGGTCCACAAACTAGGTAATAGGAATGAGTCATGAGTAAGGTATCTTTGTCTAAAGATAAGATTAAAATATTATTGTTAGAAGGCGTGCACCAAAGTGCAGTCGAAACATTAAAGCGTAATGGATACAGTAATATTGAGTATCTCAAGACATCGCTGCCTGAAAATGAGTTGATTGAGCGTATCAAACATGTTCACTTTGTCGGTATACGCTCACGCACCCACCTCACAGAAACAGTCTTAAATGCGGCGGAAAAACTCGTTGCTGTTGGTTGTTTTTGTATTGGTACAAACCAAGTAGATTTAGATGCAGCAAAACGTCGTGGTATTGCCGTATTTAACGCGCCATTCTCAAACACACGTTCGGTTGCAGAATTAGTACTCGGTGAAATCTTGTTACTACTTCGTGGTATTCCGAAGCGAAACGCCATGGCACATCGCGGCCAATGGCTTAAATCTGCTATAGGCTCTTTTGAAGCTCGCGGAAAAACCCTAGGTATCATTGGCTACGGTCACATCGGCACACAGCTTGGCATCATGGCTGAAAATATCGGTATGAAAGTCGAGTTTTATGACATAGAAGACAAGCTCACTCTTGGTAATGCACAGCAGGTGCAAAACCTGACACAGCTGCTGCAACGTGCAGATGTGATCAGCCTACATGTACCAGAAACACCGCAAACTAAAAACCTGATCGGTATGGCTGAAATTGAAGTCATGAAACAGGGTGCGATCCTAATCAATGCATCACGCGGAACCGTTGTAGATATTGACGCCCTTGCAGAAGCGCTACAACATGAAAAACTTGCCGGTGCTGCCATTGATGTTTTCCCGGTTGAACCGAAATCAAATGATGAGGAGTTTGTGTCGCCACTGAGAGAGTTTGACAATGTCATTTTAACGCCGCATGTGGGTGGCTCTACACAAGAAGCACAAGAAAATATCGGTATTGAAGTGGCGGGTAAATTAACCAAGTACTCAGACAATGGCTCCACTGTCACAGCTGTAAACTTCCCTGAAGTATCACTGCCAGAGCTGTCTAACCGCAGCCGTTTATTACACGTGCACGAAAATAGACCGGGTGTGCTTACGCAAATCAACCAAGCGTTTGCTCAACATGGGATTAATATCGCTGCTCAGTATCTGCAAACAGACGATTGCATTGGTTACGTAGTTATTGATGTAGACAGTGACCACTCAGAAGTTGCGTTAAAAGAACTAAGTGCTGTTGAGGGGACGATCAGAGCGCGTATTTTACACTAAATGTGTAATACATGAGTTGACAAAAGAGCCGGCAAACTGCCGGCTTTTTAATGACTGATTAAACAGTTAATCAAAATAAAAAAAGCTGCTTTAGAAGCAGCTTTTTATCAGGGTCATTTCTGGGCATTAAGCCATGAAATCAACACCTTCTTTAATGTCTTTTTCAAGCGTCGCTAACATGTCGTCTTTTGCTTTTTGTTCAAAAGCGCTTAGCTCGCCGTATGGTAATAGCTCTTCAACACCATTTTTACCAAGACGGATAGGCTGTGCAAAGAACTCTGCATCGCCAGTGTTACCTTCAACGTATGCGTACTCAAATACGTTTTCTTCGCCTTGAAGACCTTTAACTAGTGAGAAGCAGAAACGCGCTGCTGCTGCACCCATTGAAAGCGTTGCAGAACCGCCACCCGCTTTTGCTTCAACAACTTCAGTACCCGCGTTTTGGATACGCTTAGTAAGAGAAGCAACTTCCTCATCAGAGAACTCAACACCTTCAACTTGAGAAAGAAGAGGTAGAATAGTTGTTCCAGAGTGACCGCCGATAACAGGTACTTTTACTTCTGATACATCTAGGCCTTTAAGCTCTGCAATGAATGTTTCAGCGCGGATAACATCTAGTGTTGTTACACCGAAAACGCGTGCAGCATCATAAGTGCCTGCTTTTTTGAATACTTCACGTACAATTGGTACAGTGCCGTTTACTGGGTTTGTGATGATACCAACAAACGCCTTAGGGCAGTTTTTAACGATACCTTCAGCCAGAGTTCTAACGATACTCGCGTTCACATTGAACAGATCCGCACGGTCCATGCCAGGCTTACGTGGCATACCAGCTGGGATCAAAACGATGTCTGCGCCTGCAAGTGCAGGATCTAAGTCATCTTTACCGTAACCAGCAACTGACACAGCAGTTGGGATGTGAGAAAGATCTACAGCAACACCTGGAACAACTGGTGCAACATCGTATAGTGCTAGCTCAGAGCCTGCAGGCAAACCGTTTTTAAGCAGAAGAGACAATGCTTGACCGATACCACCAGCGGCACCTAATACAGCAACTTTCATTATAATTCTCCATATATTGAAGGTAGGAATTTTGTGTGCTGTAAAGATAATGAAAAGCGAGGGTAAAGACAAATTTATCCGCGTTATTTTCAAGATTTTTTCGACTATAGTTGTAAACAAGAGACAACTTTGTCGCAATTTGCCTTTACGATATACCATGAAAATTACTCCAGCGTTAAAATTTGGGTAACTGTTGGGATTTGTGTAAAATCGGGCAACCAAAATTAATAGAAGAGATGTATATGCAAGCGCAAGACAAACAAGAAGCCTTAGTTAAAGCCTTTAAAGCACTTTTAAGAGAGGAAAACTTTGGCTCTCAGGGCGAAATCGTTGATGCGCTAAAAGATCAAGGCTTTGACAATATAAGTCAAAGTAAAGTATCAAGAATGCTGAGCAAATTCGGCGCGGTTCGCACCAGAAATGCCAAACAAGAAATGGTTTACTGCCTGCCAGCAGAAATGGGAGTCCCAACAGCAAAAAGCCCACTGAGACAGCTTGTTATCGATATCATGCACAATGAGATGATGATCATTATCAGAACCAGTCCCGGTGCAGCACAGCTGATTGCTCGTCTGCTAGACTCTTTAGGCAGTGCAGATGGTGTATTAGGCACAATTGCAGGTGACGACACTATTTTTATCGCACCCGCAAAAATATCTGAGATTGACGCGACTTTAGACAAAGTAAAAACCTTGTTTGACAACGTTTAGATTTAATCGTCAGTCATTATTTGCGCCATCTCTTTCAAAAACTGTAAGGATGGTGCAAAAAAAGACGCGCCCATATCCGCTTCAGAATAATCTAATAGTGGATCGTAACAATCTTGCCCTGATAGCAAACCGAATCGACTCATTAGTACCGTCTCAAATGCATTCCCGTGAGCCGCACAACTCAGATTAATGCTACCTTGCTCAAACACATCCCCAAACGGCATACTCTGATCCAACAGCAGCACTAGCCCTTGTGCATCTTTAAGCTCTGCACGACTAGCATGACTGAATGCCACTGCCGGCTCAATCAGCTTATTATCTAAGCGCGTACGGCCCATCAGCGCCTCTTGCTCATCAATTGTAAGTTGCTGCCACCTCGCCAAATCAAACTTCACTCGCTGAATATGAATGTAGCTGCCTTGATGATCTAGTCCTTCGGGGTTATCAACTAACGCGACTTTACGCTTAAAGCGACCGTGAGGTGACTCACTGGCGTAAATAAAGCCGTTAAAATTGCGCCCATCCAAAAAGCGAAAACCGCGAACATGCGCAACGAGTTCAACACAGCCTCCCAACATATGTAAGACACTTTGCGCAAATAGATGATTTACATCTTCTCTATCTGAGCGAATGACATAAAGCAAATCAAAAGGCTGACTATGTATTAAGTGATCGGTAGAACGAATATGAGGAAAGCTTTTTAGTTCAGGTGGTATAAATTCAGGATAGATATGAGGCCAATATTGGGCACCAATCGCGACGAAGCTGCTAAGCATAGATTCAGAGAATCTATCACTTAATTCATCTTGCAGTCGCCCAGCTTGCGCTAGTGCTTCTCGCACAGCTTCATCCTGCCCTTCAAGCACATTGAAGAATAAATGTAAGCCATGCAAGTTTGCCTCTGCACAGATCCCCGATTGCGGCTGGGCCATACCTTTTCCTTATCGTTTATCGCTCTAAGAAAAGAAATTTACCGCATGGGGCTTAATTTTTAAAGAGATAGGTTTAGACAAATCTAACGGTTTGTCAGCAGGTTTTGCTATTTCTAGCTGTTGACCCTGTAATTCTATGGCATACAAATACTCAGTACCCACAAACCTCTCTTGATTCACTTGGATCGCACCATGGTCGGTATTATAAAGTTCAATGTGGCTCGGCCTGACAAATATTTTCCCCTTGTCTTGTCCGTCATTTTGCTGAGTTAATGAGTTCACTTGCCCAAATTGAGTGCTAAATGCCCCATTACCAGCATGTGTTGCATCTAAATAAATCCCTTGGCCTAAAAACTCTGCAACCACTTGGTTTTTTGGCTGATGGAACAATTCGGTTGGGCACCCTAATTGTGCTATTTGGCCTTTGTGCATAATGGCAAGTCGATCTGAAAAAGCGAAGGCTTCATCTTTTGAGTGACTGACAAAAATCGCAGATACTTTTTGATCTTTGATAATACTGCGTATGTCACTGATAAGTTGAAAGCGAACTTGCGCGTCTATATTTGAGAAAGGCTCATCTAACAGTAACAAGCTCGGGCGATAAGCCAGCGCTCTTGCAATAGCGACCCTTTGCTGCTGACCACCAGACAACTCATGCGGGAAGCGCGCGGCATAAGCACCTAAATGCACCAGCTCTAACATTTCAGATACACGAGATTGCTTTTCAGCGCGGCTTAACTTTCCTAGCCCAAATGCAACATTTTGCGCTACCGTCAAATGCGGAAATAAAGCATAGTCTTGAAACATCATACCGACATTTCGATGTTGCGGCGCGACAAATATGTTTTCACCGTTGACTTGGTTCTGGCCAATTTTAATACTGCCTTGTTGCGGCCTGATAAGTCCGGCAATGGCTTTAAGTGTGGTCGTCTTTCCACATCCGCTGGCGCCTAACAAGCAGACGATTTCATTTTCCTTTACCTGCAAATCAAGGTTGTCGATCACAGCATGACCGTCATAACTGTATTGCAAAGATTCTATAGCAAGACTGTACATTATGTTTGCTGCTCCATTGAGCGGTTAACCAAATAAAGCGGGATTAACCCAACCAGTACGATAAACAAGGCAGATATTGATGCTAACTCTAACTGTTCATCGCTTACAAACTGAAAAACATGGGTTGCGAGTGTTTCAAAATTAAACGGCCTGAGCAGCAGTGCTGCCGGTAGCTCTTTCATACACTCAATAAATACCAATAAACCCGCGGTTAATATACCGCGCTTTAATAGAGGAATATGTACGCGACCCAATGTCTGCAGATTATTTTTGCCCAAAGACGCACTCGCCATATCAATACTTGGGCTGATCCGCACAAAACTCGCTTCTACAGCACCCTGAGCTATGGCGTAAAAGCGCACTACATACGCAAAAACAAGTGCAAAAATGGTACCACTGAGTAACAGCCCGGGTTCAAATCCAGTACCATCCAGCCAGCGGTTTAAATAGTCATCAAATAATGTGAGAGGCAATAACACCGCGATAGCTAAAACGGTACCAGGCAAGGCATACCCCATACTCGCTACCTTCCCCGGAACGCTCTTGGTTTTTTGCTCGCCTATACGCTGATAAAACACCACCAAAATACTAAAGCAAATAGCGATTGCGCTGACATAAAGACTGATTTTTAAACTTTGCCACGCATAATTAAAAAACGCGTCATTCCAAGCCTGATCAAAATAACCAATCGCGTAACTGGTCAATACGCCCACGGGAATAAAAAACGCAACAATCAATATAAGGCTGCAAAAACCTGTCGCCAACCAGCCACTTCTACCGCTCAGTTCATATAGGCTGGTATCATTTACACTACTTTGACGCTCATGTACGACCTTACTTTTACGGCTCATTTTTTCTAGTGACAATGCAATGAAGAGAAACAGCAACATGATCCCTGAAATTTTTGCTGCGGCAGTGAGAGAATAGTAACCGAGCCAAGTATCATAAACAGCAGTAGTGAGTGTACTGACTGCAAAATAGTGCACCGTAGCAAAGTCCGCCATCGTCTCCATGCTTATTAAAGCAAGTGCAGCAACAATGGCACCACGGGATAAAGGCAGACTTACTTTGAGAAAACTCTGAAATGGCGATAAGCCCATTAACTGGCTAGCCTGAACCAATTTGAAGGACTGCTCTCTAAGTGCTGTTTTAAAGATTAAGTACAAATAAGGGTAGAGTACCAAAGCTATCATCACAATAGCACCTGGCAAAGTGCGTATATCAAAGAACCAGTAATCATCGGGACTCGTCCAGCCAAACCAGTCTCTCAGAAAGATCTGCACAGGGCCTGCATAATCCAATAAATCTGTATACACGTAGGCAATGATGTAGGTGGGCATCGCAAGTGGCAGCATTAAAGCCCACTCAAACACTCGCTTTCCGGGAAAGTGGCAATATGCTGTTAACCAACCAAGGGGTAGTGCAATTAATGAGCTCAGTAACAACACCCCTGCAATCAGCCAAATAGTATTACTGATGTAGTCCCAAAGAACTGTATCCCACAGGTGTGAGAATACTTCAGATTCTCCTTGTAATGATTCAAAAATGAGAAAAGCCAGCGGGGTCGACAGGCATACGCCAATCACCCACGCTGTTATCTGCCAATTGGACAGTTTATTTTTTAGCTGCATTAAAGGTCAAATTTTACCTCATCGATTAGCTTTAGAGCCAATGGACGGTATTTACTAATTTCAGCAAGTGGCAAGCTGTCTTCCTTAAACACTCCCCATGACGCTACCATTTGAGATAATTCGACGCCCGGCTTGACCGGATATTCCATATTCGTCGATGCGTACATATTCTGCGCCTTATTGTCCGTCATAAACTCTATGAGTTTCAAGGCATTTTCTTTATTTTTTGCATACTTGGTTAGAACTACACCAGATACATTTAAGTGCGAACCGCGATTTTTTTGGTTAGGAAAGTTGATGTAAACAGACTCAGCCCATGACTTTTGCTTTTCATCTGCCATCATCTTTCCGAAATAATAGCTATTACCTAAAGCAATATCACACAAGCCTTCTTTAACTGCCTTAACTTGTGCACGGTCATTACCTTGAGGTTTTCGTGCAAGGTTGTTTTTAACTCCGACCAACCATTCTTTGGTTTCAGTTTCACCATGATGCGCGATCATTGATGCAACTAACCCTAAATTGTACGGGTGCTTACCAGAGCGAGTACAAATTTTTCCTTTGTACTTTGGATCGGCTAGCTCTTCGTAGCTTAGTGACTCCAATTTACCAAGCCTTGCTTTTGATGAGTATACGTTACGCACACGTTTGGTAAGTGCAACCCATTGCCCTTCTGGATCTCTAAAAGAGGCTGGGATATTTTGCTCAACGGTCTTACTTGCGATTTGCTGCGTAAGGCCAAGGTCTTCTAACTGGATCATAGCGCTAAAATTTGAAGTTAAGACTAAGTCTGCACGCGAGTGCTTCCCTTCTCTTTTAACACGTTCAATTAAGCCTTTTTTTGCAAAAACAACGTTAGTTTTAATCCCAGTTTGCTTTGTAAAGTCATCAAGGATAGGTTGAATTAAAAACGGTTGGCGAAATGAGTAGATATTTACTTCATCGGCTGCAAAAGCTGGCATACAGGTCACAGCGGTCAATAATGTGGCGATAGCTCGTTTCATGAAGACTCCAAATCCAAACAATTATTATTATCAAGTAATTCTAACGCGATTATACATAAATTACAGCCCGCTGAGTGGGTGAACAAAATTATTATTACCGCATAAAGACAATTTATCTGTAAGAGATTTCTCACTCTGTTTGTAGATATCGAGTAATCTAATCCAGATTTAACCGCCCTCAAATAAGGAACCTATTGTTATTTAATAATTTTTATATATCAAATAGAAGATAGCCCTTTTTTGATAATCTTCAAGCTAATGTATTAATACGCAGCACAGCATATACTTTAATTGTCTCTTGGGGAGAGACATAGCAGGGAAAACGGATGTGATTGGCGCAACATGGATTGACCCCCGAATGGAGTATGGAACTAGGATTATGATGTACTTGCAGGAAGTAAGTATTTAAGTAAGGATGTTCAGATATTCAGGATGTCAGGACTAGATGGAATTAGGAAGGGTAATGGATTAGCCCAAAGGAATAATTGCAGGGTAATGTCAAACAATGGATATGTTTGATGCAAATGAGGATGGGGTCAGGATGAGCCAAGTGGATTAGTACATGATGTGCAAGAATTCGCAGAACCAAAACACCAAGCGAATTGTATGGAAATGAATTAGGGAGTTGAGTTACTCAACATAGCAGGATGCTGTTTAGAAGATTCCGTCAAGCGCGGCTCGAAAGAGTCGCGCTATCTTCGTGTTTATAAGTCAGAAAATTTACTTCGTTTGCCTCGTAAATACGCATCTCTAAAATCAATAAAATGCGATGTGAGATTTTCAGCCGCTTCTGTTTCACCATTTTCTTCAAATACAACACAAGCGACTTCCGCCGTGCCGAGCTGGTGCTCATGGGGCGCAACTCTTAACTTATAATTTGACAAGCTTTGCGGTGACACAGATAACACAGGGAATTGATCCAAATATGGACTCTTTCTGAACATTTTCTTTGCTTCACGCCATGTACCATCAAGAAAGATAAACAACGGCTTTTTCCCTTCTATACGCTCTACTGTTTTTATCACCCGCTGTGGTTGCACATTTTCTTCAGGAAAAACCACAATAGGCTGATACAATGGATTCTCCAATAACGCAATCAATGCATCGCTCGGCTCTGTTCGATCCCATCGAAATGCGTGGTTATCAGGCACAATATCTGCGATTAAACGCCCGGTATTGGATGGCTTAAAACTTTCGTTATGATACATTAACAAGCACACTGCGCTTGAGCACTGAGCCTGCTTAACGCCAGCGCAAATACACAATGGCTCTGCGAGTAAGCAAGTCTCACATCGAGTAAGTTTTGAACCTCGTGCTTTGAACTCTCTCTTAGATTCAGAAATTTGCTGTGCACGAAGCGCCAATACAGAGTTACCCAAAATATTCTCCAAACAAAAATGACGCACTATTGTACCAAGTCTAATAATAAAAGGATAAAGCTATTATAATGAAAGTTAATCAGACAAATCGACTCAAGTACAGACTACTCACTCCAGACGATGCCCACCTGCTCTTTCAATTAGATCAAAATCCTGATGTGATGCAGTTTATAAATGGTGGCAAGATCACAAGTCAAGAAGACATAGATTCAATATTTATACCTCGACTCAAACAATTCTCTAACCCAACGAGTGGATGGGGATTATGGGGCTGCTTTTTACAGCAAAGCAACGACTTTATCGGCTGGATCCTCGTGCGCCCTATGGACTTTTTTACAGAAAAAAGAGACGACACCAATTTAGAAATCGGCTGGAGATTTATGCAATCAAGCTGGGGAAACGGCTATGCGACAGAAGCAGCTAAGCAGATTGCTGATGCCATAGCCGAACATAAAGTCGCCAAAAAGCTCACAGCCTTAGCTCGCCCAGACAATCAAGGTTCAATTAATATCATGAAAAAAATTGGTTTAGAATACCGCACCAAGGCTATACACACAGGGCCTTTAGGCAGTGCCGAAGTGATTATTTACGATAAAAGCTTTGATTGTGATAGCAGAATAAAACAATGGGGCTCATATCGCCCCATATACAATTACATAGATAAATAGATGACTAAGAAAGCGCCTAGTGCGAGTCGATAAATCACAAATGGTAGCATGCCCATTTTCTCAATAACCTTTAAGAAAAAGTGAATACATGCATAAGCCGCGAAGAATGACAACACTGCACCCGTAGCAATATCTGCAATATTAAACTCATCTCCTTCAGAAATAAGCTTATAAGTTAGATAGCTGCCAGCAGCGGCAATGACTGGAATTGACATTAAAAATGAAAATCGCGCTGCACTTTGTTTGTTCAGACCCATCAATAAGCCTATTGTCATCGTGATCCCTGAACGAGACGTACCAGGCAGTAGCATTGCAATTACCTGAGACAGGCCAATGCATAACGCCATCAACCAGTTGATCTGGTAAATCGTTTTTATTTGTTTCGCCGTTTTATCTGCATACCAAAGTAATAAACCGAAACCAATGGTCGTCCCAGCAATGATCCAGGCGTTTCTTGAGTACTCTTCCACCAAGTCTTTGGCAAAATAACCAATCACCAACGAAGGTAAAGTGGCCAGCAAAATAAACCAACCTAATTTGCTATCATCAGTTGTCCCCTGACTGCCAAAGGACTTAAACCAAGCGACTAAGATTTCACTTACCTCTTTACGAAAATAAATAATCACTGCAAAAAGGGTACCCACGTGAACCGCAACGTCAAATGCTAAGCCTTGATCTTGCCAGCCAAAAACCTGTGAAGGTAATATTAAGTGAGCAGAGCTCGAAATTGGTAAAAACTCAGTTAAGCCTTGAATTAAGGCCAGAACGATAATTTCAATTAAACTCATTGTAAATTAGAACTCCACTTTCCATAGTTTTTGACTAGGGTTATGATAATTTTCCCAAATAGATGAAATAGTTTCACCTGTGGTTGGGAGCGTAATGTGACCACCGACTTCAGACAAAGGTAATAGCACAAAAGCGTTTTTTGTGATCTCGTCTCGAGGTAATTGAGCAGGTTGTTCACAGATCAAATCGTCATAAAGCAACAAATCAAGATCTAAAGTGCGGGGGCTAAACTTTTTATCGCCTTGCGTGCGACCGTTATCACGCTCAATCTTTTTGAGTAAGTGACAAACTTCATCTACTGACATGTGCGTATTAGCAGCAAATACCGAATTGAAAAAATTTCGCCCATTAAAGCCCACCGGCTCGCTCTCATAAACATTTGAATGCTTATAATCTGGGAAGTGGTCAATTAACGCCGTCAACCCGTTTTTAAAATGCCGCTCCCGATCTACATTGGAACCAATACTGATATAAATCTCTGACATGCTATTTTTTCCGATATATTTCAATGCCAACGGTAGCTGCTTGTGCGACTGCTGCTGGTTTACTGACTTTAATTCGAACATCACTGACAGCAAATTCAGTCAAAATCATCTTAGCCAATTTTTCTAACAAGGTTTCCAATAGCTCTACTTGAATTGATTCAGATAAATCAATCACTCGCTCACTAACTTTTGCGTAATCTACGGTAAGATTTATATCGTCAGTTTGCGCTGCTGGGGTAATATCTGTAGACATTTCAATATCAAAATAAAGGCTTTGTTTACTTTCTTTCTCAAAGTCGTAAACTCCTATTATGGTCTCGACGTGTAATTGCGAGATATAGACCTTGTCCATGTATACTCCTAGCATGACTAAAACGGGGTCGGCGAATAATATTAGGCCGTGTAAAAAGAATCGCGATCATAGCCCAAAACAGAGCAATAAAAAATAAGGAAGCTTGTGTTAGTCATTTTAATGTGTATTTGTGCTTATTTATTTGGTTCGATTTCCTCAGCAATTTTAATATCAAGGCTGTTTTCTTTGCCTGATCCCCGCTTTTCAGGTTCGAATAATCCGGGCGCAACCAATGTATTGCGTATTGGTGGAAAACTGCCGGCGGCCTTGGTACTTATTTTTGATGTTTTAAAAGGCACGATCCCAGTTTGGGGCGCTTATTTCTTAAATATAGAACCGATTTGGTTAGGTGCAGTCGCTGTATGTGCTTGTCTTGGCCATATTTACCCCGTTTTCTTCCACTTTAACGGTGGGAAAGCGGTCGCCACCGCGTTTGGGGCTTTATTGCCCATTGGCTTACCTTTGGCAGGCATGTTGGTAGTGACATGGTTGCTTGTACTTTGGGCTTTTCGTTTTTCCTCACTTGCAGCCATCGTGACCGTCACCGCAGCACCGCTTTATACTTGGATTATCAAGCCACAATACACGCTCCCAGTTGGCTTTTTAACGCTGCTAATTATTTTCCGTCACAGAGCAAACATCACTAGGCTCCTCCAAGGAAAGGAGCCTAAAGTCGGGAAGAAAAACACTGAAAAAGATTAAGAAATCGCAGGAAGACTATCTAATGGCCAGCGAGGTTGGGTTTTCATATCAAGCGGTGCTGTATGACCCGCTTTTAAACGCTGCATACCAGCAAACGCAATCATAGCCCCGTTATCTGTACAAAATTCAGTACGAGGATAGTAAACACGCCCTTTCATACCTTGCATCATACGCTCAAGCTTTGTTCTCAGTTCAACATTAGCACTCACCCCACCAGCGATGACAAGGCGTTTTATGCCTGTTTGCTTTAATGCGCGTTTACACTTAATTGCTAATGTATCAATGACAGCGGTTTGAAACGCATGCGCAATGTCAGCTTTAGTCTGTGTGTCATCACCCTCATTCTTTATCGTGTTCGCTGCGGCGGTTTTAAGGCCACTAAAGCTAAAATCCAACCCGGGTCTGTCTGTCATTGGCCTAGGGAATACGAAACGTTCAGGCACGCCCTGTGTCGCTAGTTTCGCAAGTAATGGGCCGCCAGGGTAATCCAAACCCAATAACTTGGCAGTTTTATCAAATGCTTCACCTGCAGCATCATCCACAGACTCACCTAATATCTCATATTCGCCAATACCAGCCACTTTGACCATCATAGTATGGCCACCAGAAACAAGCAGTGCCACGAAGGGAAACTCGGGTTTGTCATCTTCTAACATGGGTGCAAGTAAATGCCCTTCCATATGATGTACAGCAACTGCAGGAATGTTCCAGCCAAATGCCAGCGAACGCCCGATAGAAGTCCCGACCAGCAATGCCCCGACCAAACCTGGGCCCGCCGTATAGGCAATACCATCTAAAGACTCAGGGCCACAGCCAGCCTGCTCAAAAGCGGCTTCAATCAGTGGAATAGTTTTACGTACATGATCCCGAGACGCAAGCTCCGGAACGACGCCACCATAATCGGCATGCACTTTAACTTGACTGTAGAGCTGATGAGCAAGCAACCCTTGTTCATCATCATAAATAGCGATGCCAGTTTCATCACAGGAAGATTCAATACCTAAAATACGCAATCTTATTCTCCACTACACTTTTTACTACACATTCTCGATGGCCAAGCCAATGTTAGTTTGACCATCAATTATCGCTTGCGCTTTTAACTGCTTAACGCTCTCAGAAGAAATGCGCCCCATATTTTCAACAAAATCTATTAGTTCGCCCAATACTTCAATTTCATATTGCATCAATGGGTGCTCACGAACCTGTTTATTGTCTGGAATAACATCTTCTTGGGCGAATAGAAACTCGATATATCGCGCTACAGTGGCCTGCGATATTTTTGCGACATTGACGAATTCTACGTCATCTTTGGTCATGATCCCTTGGATAAAACCCAACAATGCAGTTGCGACATCTATCGCAGGGTATGTACCAAACATATCAAAGTCAGATAATTCAGGGACATTAGGCTCGATTTTCTCAATTTGCTTTTCTAAGCTGATTTTACTTTTTGGTAATAGCAGCTTTTCCCAGCATAAATTCAATGCACTTCTAAAAACTTGCTCGTCACCAAATCCAGTTGCTTCACTAAATAATCCATAGTTTGGTGTCATTCTTTCCAAAATAGCCGCCGCAAGTACCGCTTTTTGTAAATAGTTCAGTTCACGAATGCGCTGAAAGTTGTTTGCTTTACTCATACTCTCTTCCACAATGCCAACAATACTCGAAAGCTGAGCCATTGAGCTCATTGCAATGCTGACATTGCCAATCTAATTTCGATTTTTTCTGGTGGTAGTTTACCAATATTTCTTCTCCAAGGGGCAACTTTATCGCAGGCACAAAGATCTTAATGGTATTATCAGCAAACGGAAGCTCTCCAAGGGTAGATGATAACGCCTCCCCTTGCATAGTCGTCTTGATGCGAGCTTGATGCAATAGACCATTCACAAGGTGGGCTTCGATCATATTATCAGTGCTGAATACGCAGCACCATTTATCTAAATCATTAACCATCGCACTCAATGTTAATTTTGCTATCATAAACAATATTGTAGTGTGTAAATTGGAAGAGCTCTATGACGCTTACCACCCCAGGGTTATTATTCCCCGCAATTTCGTTGCTATTATTGGCTTACACGAATCGTTTTTTAGTACTTGCTCAGTTAATCCGAGAGCTCAACGCACGTGAAGGGGATACTTTGCGCCCACTTGTTGTTCAGCAAATCAATAACTTAAAAAAACGCATTAAATTGATCCGTTTAATGCAAGTCTGGGGTGTCTTTTCATTTATTCTCTGCACACTCTCCATGTTTGCGCTGTTTATCGACATTGGTTTACTCGGCATAGTGCTGTTTGGCGCCAGCCTTTGCTGTCTAGTTGCTTCTCTTATGCTCTCACTTTACGAAATCCATATTTCGTGTGATGCAATAGAAATTGAACTCAATAATATCGAAAAAAAGCCGATGCAAGAGTAAGCAACTCGTTTTGACCTTACTATACTGAGATTATCAATAGTTAAAGGTAGGTCATGTGTGAGCGGTTTTCTTTTTTCAAATGAGCAATTAAGAGAAGAAGCATCACAACCTGAAGAGCGTGCTTTTTGGGATGTGTTAGTCGTTGATGACGAGGAGGACATTCACCAAGTCACCAAATTGGTTCTTTCTGATTTTAAATTTGAGGATAAAGCATTACGCTTTCATCACGCTTATTCGGCTAAACAAGCCATGGAAATTTTAGAGACCCAAGATTGCATATCTGTTGGACTGATTGACGTTGTCATGGAGAGCAACCATGCAGGTCTCGACCTCATTAAGTTCATCCGCAATGAAATGGCTAACCATGACATCAGGTTAATTCTTCGAACAGGTCAACCTGGAGAAGCCCCTGAAGAATCTGTGATCCGCGATTACGATATTAATGATTATAAAAATAAAACAGAGCTCACCGCAGTAAAACTGAAAACGCTCCTCTACTCTGCACTTCGCTCGCACCGAGACATTCAAACCATCGAGCTGCACAAAAAAGGCCTAGAGAGGATCATTGCTGCATCGTCTAGCTTTTTAGAATGTGACAATGTGCAAGATTTTGCATCAACTATTTTAGAGCATGTTGCACAAGTCTTAGGGCTATCTGATTCAGAAATTTATTGTGCTGCAGCAACCAATAAACAAACAGACTCTGGCTCTCAATTCAAACTATTAGCTGCTTCAGGAGAAGGCATAGAACCCAGCTCAGATAAAATTCCAAATAACGTTAAAAACTTATTCATCGAAACACATAACAGAAAGACTTCTTGCAAGTCTTGCAATGAATATGTCGGCTATTTCACCTCTAAAGGTGGGCTAGAGACCATGTTATACGTAAGTAAAGAAAGCTCGCTACGTAGCACCGATTGTCAGCTCCTTGAATTTTTTGCAAACAACATTGCACTGGCGCACGACAATATAAAATTGCGTGAAACCGTTAAAGAGTCACAACGTGAACTGTCTTATATTCTAGGTGAAGCAGTAGAAAAACGCTCAAAAGAAACCGGTTCACATGTTAAACGTGTCGCGATGTACAGTAAGTTACTCGCTGAATTATCAGGCATCAATAGTTACCAAGCCGAAATAATCAAAATGGCATCCCCCTTACATGATATTGGAAAGATTGGTATTCCCGATGTGATATTAAATAAACCTGCAAAACTGACCAGTGATGAATGGGAAATAATGCAAACACATGCTCAGCTAGGTTACGATATCTTGAAAAAATCAACGAATGAAATATTGCAATGCGGCGCAACAATTGCTCATCAGCATCACGAAAAATGGGATGGTTCAGGTTACCCTCAAGGCTTGAAAGGCGAAGACATTGATATTGTTGGAAGAATTACTGCAATAGCTGATGTTTTCGACGCATTAGGCAGCAAACGTTGCTATAAATCGGCATGGTCCCTAGAAAAAGTACTTGAAGAGATAAAATCTCAAAAATCCAAGCAATTTGATCCCAAATTAGTTGATTTATTTATAAATAATCTGGAACAATTCATTTTAATCAGGGATACCTATCCCGACTAAAACTTTGTAAGCGAAATGTAAAAAATTCACTTGGATGTTTCCTGAAACTGTATTAGTATTAGGAAATCAACGTCATGATTGCATTTTTGTTGAAATAAAAGGAATTTCAAATGAGATTTGAACAACTTGAGCAATTCGTTGCTCTAGGCAACCTTCGTCACTTTAGACAAGCTGCCGAACAAACCCAGATAAGTACATCAGCTTTAACGAGAAGTATACAGACTCTGGAAGATGAAATTGGGTGTGAACTGGTAAAACGCTCTACACGCTCAGTAAAACTAACCGAGCAAGGTGAGCTATTTCTCAATTACTGTAAAGCAACCCTAAGTGAACTGGACGTCACAAAAAATACCATTAAACAAAGCCTATTTGGCAGAGATCAACAAAAGTTGGTCGTTGGATATACCGCGAAAGCAAGCGAAATTGTTCCTATGTCATGTGGCCGATTCTTAGCTGACTCTCCTAATGTCAAAATTGAGATGCAGCTATTAGATGAACATGAGTTAACCAGAAAGCTTCAGTTAGGTGAAGTGGATATCAGTGTTTATTTATCATCAGCAACAAGCCTTATCAGTGATATTCATTTGCCGGATCAGCTGATTTTATTTGTATCCAAGCAGCACCCTCTTGCCCAACAAGAGTGTATCCGTAGAGGAGAATTATCTCAGTACCCAATGTACAGCTGCTTCTCGCAGTCAAAGCAAGTGCAGAGCATGTTAAACGAGTCTGTAGAAGGTCTAAACAAATCAACAAGTGTGAAGATAGGTAATATCACTCAAGTTATTGATGGACTTAAAAACAGCCAAAGTTTTGCTATTGCAAGCATTGAGCATTCAAAAACAATTGCACAAGACCCTGAGCTAGTTCTTTTGAAGACCAACAAAGACAACAGTCATGAGCAATTAGTTATTAATACCAACCACCAACTTAGTGGGAACAGCCATGTAAACAGCCTACTTCAATTGATTGAAAAAACAGCCGCTCAATTGCAAGTAAATGGTGCGCCGGTGCATTCTTAATTCCTTTTATACTTGACGCACTAAGCCCACACTTTAAATGGTGTGGGCAAAAATCTAACCTAAAAGCACGCCAATGAATATTGTCAAGCCTACATAATTGTTATTTAAAAAAGCTTTGAAGCATGCGTCTCTATCACGCTCTACAATCTCTCGTTGTAAATACACTAACATCATAGTGGCAATAATTATTGCAGCCCAATACCAAGTGCCTAACATGAAATGAACACCCACTATAAACATGCACAATAAAAAGCATATATTTAATAAGGCAATAATGTGTCTATCCCATTTGCCAAATAATATCGCGGTCGATTTAACCCCAATCTTAATGTCATCATCCCTATCTACCATTGCATACATAGTGTCATACGCAACGGTCCACAGTACATTGGCGACAAATAATAACCATGCCACAAGCGGGACTTCACCTGTTGCAGCCATAAATGACATAGGGATACCCCAGCTAAATGCAGCCCCTAAAACTACCTGAGGTAAATGTGTATATCGCTTCATAAATGGGTATAAAGCGGCGAGTACGACTCCACCGACTGACAAGACGATTGTTTGCCAATTTAAAGTCAGCACCAGTAGGAATGAAATTAAGACAAGTAAGAAAAAGAGCGTCAGCGCTTCTCGTTCTGATACAGCTCCACGGGCTAGCGGGCGCATTGCTGTTCTTTTTACTGAGCCATCTACTTTTCTATCAGCATAATCGTTAATTACACAACCAGCACTGCGCATCATAAAAGTGCCTACGCCAAAAACTACAATATGTAAAAGGCTTGGCATGCCTCCAGATGCTAACCATAAGCTCCACATAGTAGGCCACAACAATAAGAATGTCCCAATCGGCTTATCCGTTCGCATCAATTGTTTATATTCGGCAACATTGGCATATTGCAACGAGGCTACTTTCATTTAATTAATCTCATTATTAAAAATTTCACATACCAAGACTTTAGCAGAGCCTTTGGTAAATATACTTCGTCTAGCAAAGATAGGGCTATGCTGTGCGCCGAGTAATGTACATAATTGCATGTGAGAGTGTGTATCATCAACATAGCTTACTTCTAGCTCTCCTCTATGCCAAAGCGACTGTTGAAATAACTTTTCTCCAAGTGGTTTATCACCAAGATTCATCAATCCTTGCTCATTTGCATTCAACAAAATCCAACTTTGCGCATAAACATGGGGCAAATCATCGCAATAGAGTAACACCTGCCGACATACTGCTTGCTCAACCTCGCTTTCGAGTGCCTTGGCAATATCTGGCGGTAACATCAGATGCTGTTCATCGAGAACTTTTACTTTAAAGCTGTCACTCTGGCTTTTTAACAATGCCGTTAAGGAACCTTGCTCAATCAAGCGTTCATATATTTTTGAAGGTGCTTTGGCGACAACCTCGTCGCAGCTCCCCCATTTAAAATCTAGAGAAATAGGATGTTTTAACAATGCAATAATTCAATAAAGACCAAACCGCTGCCATGATAGCAAAGCTTAGCAATGCAAAAAAGTTCGTGATTATCTAAATGCTGGCTGTTCATGCTTTAAGTTTAAGTATAAACTAACCATATTGTTGATATTTAGTTACGTATTTTCAGACGATTATGGTTCGCACTCTTTTATTATTTATGGCGTTAACGGTCAGTGTTGCAAGCTTTAAGCTTAAAGCAGAATCAAATGTTGGCTATTACGGTTTTGAGCCAGATATCATTACGAACTATATCGGCCAATCAAATAAAAAACTCGGTTACGTGCGCGTTACTATTGACTTGATGCTGGATGATATTGCTAATATTGCTGTAGTCGAACACCACACCCCATTGCTAAGAGATGCAATCGTTCAAATATTAAGCAAAGAACCAGAAGAAACGATAAAGTCTCTTACTGGTCGAGAAGAGATTAGAAAGCGCTGCGCAGAAAAGTTGAAAACATTGCTCAAAGATGAAACTGGACAAGAAATTATCCGAGAAGTTTTATTTACGAAGTACCTTTACCACTAGTTTGATATATCATCGCAGCTAGGCTCATTCCTGTTAGTAGTCCAACTAAGTGGGCCCAATTTGCCATGCTGATAAATAGCACATCAGTAAATCCTAAAATCATCCACACCAACATAAAGCCGATCATGGGTTTAGACAAAATAACCTGCTCATCTTTATTAAGGTATGAGTAGATCCAGCAAAACCCCATCTGTGCGTAAACAACTCCGCTCAAACCGCCAAAGTTCTCATCAACAAGTAAAAACTGCGCCCAATTGCTCAATAATGCACTGACCGTGAAAAGAGAGAGCAAAATTATAAAACCTGCTCGGTTGACGATTTGGTTACCCAAAAAAACCCACCAGCTTAAGTTAAACAATAAATGTACCGCACCAAAGTGCATAAAAGCAGGAGTTAGCCAGCTCCAAGGGTGGTTTATATCAAATTTAAGCGCTTCGAATACAGCCGACGGCGTGAAGTAATAAAAACTGATGTAGACAAGTAAAACGAAGATTGTGACAGCCTGTACGAGCCAGTTTAGACGCACAAAACGCTGAAATAGATTTAGCTGTGTGCCTTGATATTTTAATACCCCGTCTGTCTCGCCCACTTGCCAAGAGGCATTGCTATACTTTTCATGATAAGGGTTATCTAGAAACTCTTGCCAAATCGCTTGAGCGGTCAGCAAATCCTGCTCTTGTACCCACACTGACACAGTTCTTCCATCTTCACTGTGTAACTTACTTTCTACCCCAAGTGTTCTTAGGTAATCAACGGCTCCTTGAACCGCTCTAGGGTCTGAAAAGGAGCCAAGTAATTTCATTTTTCTACATGTTCCGGAAGTGTTTGCTCCCATTGAGTAAAGCCACCATCCATACTGTAAACGTCTTCAAAGCCTTGCTCGACTAAATAGTTTGCAGCATTTTGAGAGCTGATCCCATGGTAACAAACAATAATGATCGGCTGCTCAAACTCTTTTTCCTGCATAAAATGCGCTAAGTTTTCATTCGAAAGATGCTCCGAACCAGGAATGTGCCCCGCGGCAAACGAGTTAGGGTCGCGGATATCTGCAACAACCACGTTATCTTGTGCGATTAATGCTTGTGTTTGTTCAATACTAATATGTTTAAAAGCCATATCTCTCTCATTAAAAAAGCGGCTCAATTAATACAATACCTTATACAAAGGAAAGTACAATTTAAAGCCGCCTGTTGGACTTAAATTACTTTGTCCAGTCTAGAATCACTTTACCAGACTGACCTGAGATCATTGTATCAAAGCCCTTCTGAAAATCATCCACATTAAATTCATGGGTAATGATAGGTTCTAGGTTCAAACCAGACTGAATCAAACTTGCCATCTTGTACCAAGTCTCGAACATTTCACGTCCGTAAATACCTTTGATAACTAAGCCTTTGAAAATGACTTGGTTCCAATCAACCGCCATATCACTTGGTGGAATACCCAGCATCGCAATTTTACCGCCATGATTCATGTTGTTCAGCATGCTATTAAACGCAACCGGTACACCAGACATTTCTAAGCCTACATCGAAGCCTTCTGTCATGCCTAATTCTTCCATCACATCTTCAAGGCTTTCGCTTGCCACGTTGACCGCCTTAGTGGCACCCATTTTACGTGCAAGATCTAGTCGATATTCATTCACATCAGTGATAACAACATGGCGCGCACCGACATGTTTAGCAACCGCTGCTGCCATAATACCAATTGGGCCTGCGCCAGTGATTAATACATCTTCACCCACTAAATCAAATGATAAAGCAGTATGTACAGCATTACCAAATGGGTCAAAGATCGATGCTAACTCATCTGAAATATTATCTGGTATTTTAAATGCGTTATAAGCTGGGATAACTAAGTATTCAGCGAATGAGCCTTCTCGATTAACACCCACACCAATGGTATTACGACATAAGTGTACTCGACCTGCTCGGCAGTTTCGACAATGTCCGCATGTAATATGGCCTTCACCAGAAACACGGTCGCCAACAGAAAAGCCTCGTACCTCTTGGCCCATATCGACGATTTCACCCACATACTCATGGCCAACGACCATAGGTGTTGGGATCGTATTTTGAGACCACTCATCCCACTTATAAATATGGACATCGGTGCCACAAATTGCCGTTTTACGGATCTTGATCAGTAAGTCGTTGTGCCCCATTGCAGGTTTGGGCACATCGGTCATCCAGATCCCTTCTTCAGCTTTCAACTTGGATAATGCTTTCATAATATTCACTCGTTAGAAAGTAGGTGCATTAGCACCTAGCAATTAAATCACACCTAAATCTTTACCAATGCGGATAAACGCTGTAATCGCTTTGTCCAATTGTTCTTTAGTGTGCGCAGCTGAAATTTGCGTACGAATACGAGCTTGACCTTTTGGCACCACAGGGAAAGAGAAACCAATCACGTAAATACCTTCAGCTAGCAATCTGTCTGACATTTCAGCTGCTACTTTAGCATCACCAAGCATAACTGGAATGATTGCATGATCTTTACCTGCACATGTAAAGCCAGCCGCTTCCATCTCGTTACGGAAGTATGCTGCGTTTTCCCATAGCTGGTCACGTAATGCTTTGCCGTCTTTAAGCATATCAAGCACTTTGATAGATGCTGTCACGATAGATGGCGCTAACGAGTTAGAGAACAAATATGGACGAGAGCGCTGACGTAACCACTCTACAATCTCTTTTTTACCTGATGTGTAACCACCGGATGCGCCACCTAGTGCTTTACCTAGGGTACCTGTGATAATGTCAACTCTGTCCATAACGCCACAGTACTCAGCCGTGCCTGCGCCATTTTCACCAACAAAACCAACTGCATGTGAATCATCTACCATAACAAGTGCGTCGTACTTATCCGCAAGATCGCACACTGCGGCTAAGTTACAGATAACACCATCCATTGAGAAAACACCATCAGTTGCTATCAACTTAGTTTTAGCACCCGCTTCTGTCGCTGCAATCAGCTGCTTCTCTAAATCAGCCATGTCATTGTTTGCATAACGGAAGCGTTTAGCTTTACACAGACGCACACCATCGATAATAGATGCGTGGTTCAAAGAGTCTGAAATAATTGCATCTTCTGGGCCAAGGATCGTTTCAAATAAGCCCGCGTTAGCATCAAAGCATGACGAGTATAAAATCGTATCTTCAGTTTTCAAAAACTCACTGATTTTTTCTTCTAACGTCTTGTGAATATCTTGAGTACCACAAATAAAGCGTACAGATGCAACGCCAAAACCATGATCAGATAAGCCGCTTTGCGCTGCCGCAATCAAATCTGGATGGTTAGCCAAGCCTAGGTAGTTGTTCGCACAAAAGTTAATAACGCTCTCACCTGTTGATACAGCGATTTCTGCTTGCTGTTGTGATGTAATAATGCGTTCTTTTTTATATAAGCCTTCAGCTTTCACTTCTTCTATTTGTTGTTGAAGTTGGCTGTAAAATGCCGCTGATCTCATGTAGAGTCTCCATTGGTTGCACGGAGTGTGTACGCCTAATTTTATTTCTGAGGTGACACACGACTATGATGCCTCGAATACTGCATGGTTTATTTAATTCAATGCAATGTTTTTTCGATTCAATAGACGATGAAACTCAGGTTAAATCAATTAAAAGGGTACACACCAAATGAAAAGTCATACTCAAGCCAATTACCCACTTGTTGTATGAATGAGTTAAATTACTTGAGTATATTTTAAAAGGTTCGCAAGCTAAATGCACGGATTGTGATTATCTTGTTTTATGTGAGCGTAAAGCTAAATGGGCGTTAACCCAATTTTTGGGGCAGCTGTGCCAAAGAGTCGCAAACAAAATCTGCCAATGACTCATCCTCAGCGGTGAACTCTTGCCCTGAACGCACCAATATTTTGGTTGTCACATCTGCTGCAGTGGCAGCTTTCATATCTGAAGCTTTATCTCCAACCATGATACTTGTTTTAGGATCGATATCATGCTCTTCGATCGCTTGTAATAACATACCTGGTTTTGGCTTTCGGCAATCGCAATCGCGCAAATACTGCGGTAGTGCTTTTTTGGGGTGATGTGGGCAAAAATAAACGCCCGCGATATCAATACCGTGCTTGTTAAACTGCTCACACATCCACTGTGTCAAACGCTGGAACTGAGCTTCATCGTAATATCCGCGACCAATACCAGATTGATTCGTCACCACGATAAGTTTATAGCCTAACCCTGTAAAATATTGACACGCTTCAAACACACCATCGATAAACTCGAAGTCTTCAATGGCATGAACATAAGCATGATCATGATTGATCACACCATCTCTATCTAAGAATACTGCTTTAGATTTCATAATTTCTCTTGCTGAACGACTTTGTCAAACATCGATGTCACATCATCAACACTAATTTGTGCCATTAAGTCCGCACCTTTTACACGAGTGCCCCACGGTAATTCACTAGCCGACTTGCCTTTTTGTTGGAGTAAATTTTGATGATACACCTCAACAACATATTGCTGATATAAGTATGGCCCTGTTCGCTTTGGATTGGAATGTGCGTATAGGCCAATAACGGGCGTACCCACCGTCACTGCCATATGGGCAGGCCCTGTATCAGGTGCAAGTACTAACTTTGCTTGTTTAAGCACACATAAAAGGGTTTTCAACCCCGTTTGACCCACGAGATTTAAAACCTGGCATTTTGCATGCTCAATAATGGCTTGACTTAGACTAACTTCTAACTCAGTTGGGCCTCCGGTTATTACAACCTGAAAGCCTTGCGCGGTGGCATAATCTGCAAGCGCTGCATAACGCTCTGGCAACCAGTTTCGCTCTTTTTTACTCGCAGCAGGTGAAATGACAAACACACGCTCAAGACCGTGCAAAAGCGCTTTTGCCTGTTCCTCATCTTCTGCTGTATAGGGCATACTCCAAGTCGGGTCTTGAGACTGTGCGCCAATTGCCTGAGCGAAATGATGAAAACCTTCTAGGACATGCGGCTCGGTTTGACCCGTGATACGTTGATTGACGACTAACGAGTGCAACTCTTTTGAGCGCGCGCTATCAAAACCAATTTTCACTTTTGCAGGAATACACAGCGTAGCCACATTTGAACGGAACGCAACCTGCATGTGCAGCAGCACATCAAATTTTGTGCCTTTAAAATGCGCTCTTAAATCCTTAAAAGCCGCTTTGCCGCGTTTTTTATCAAACACCACAAGCTCAACACCTGGTAAATCGGCCAATAACATCGCCTCTACTTTACCTATTACCCAAGTTATTTTCGCTTGAGGATGTGCGCGTTGAATCGCTTGTACTGCTGACACTGCATGACATACATCGCCAATAGCTGATAGTCGAAGCACGCAAATAGAAGAAATTGTTTTTGACACTCGCCTTACCCAATCAGTTTAAGAACGCACGATCTTAAATTAATCGTCTCGATTTGCAACACTTGTGCATTTCCCTATTGAGAAAAAATCGCTAAACTTGCGACATATTTCCACTTTGCTAGCCACTTATGCTCAAAATAGACAATACCGGCAACCACTTCATATTAACGCCACAAAATAGCGTATTAAACATTAACCATGACTGGTTTGATGTCGAATATTGGCGGCAAAAAGACGCTATCGTCAACAGTAAACTTGGCCGCGCGCCAGCTTGGTTTATTCAATATCAAAAAGGAAGTATTGCCGTATTAAAACATTATTGGAGAGGCGGCTTAATAGGCAAAGTATTGAATGATCAATACCTATTTTTAGGCTTGGAGAAAACCAGAGTATATAAAGAATTTAAACTTCTTTTAGAGCTGAAGGCGTTAAACCTACCTGTGCCAGATCCCATTGCGGCATATGTTGAACAAGCCTATGGTATTTATCGTGCTGATATACTTACACAAGCAATCCCAAGCGCACAAAGTTTGTGTGAAAAGCTACAACAAAGCCACCTATCAGAAAATGAATTAGTGTCTGTCGGTCAAACCATTGCTGATTTCCACCATCAAGGTGTTTATCATGACGACCTCAATATCAATAATATCCTTTTTGATGGACAGGGTAATGTCAATTTAATCGACTTCGATAAAGGAGAGATCAGAGCCACAAATAAAACATGGCAACAGGCCAATATTGATAGGCTTGCGCGTTCTTTTAAAAAAGAAGCCGGCAAATGGCCGACTTTCTTTTTTGATGATTCACACTGGCAAGTGCTGCTTCAGGCTTACGAAAAGCACTTAAACAATTAACTCTTGCTTAAACGCGCTTTTTTAATGATATTCGAGGTTGAGCAACCGTCTAGAAAAGACAATACCTCAACCTGACCACCTTGTGCTAAAACATGATCAGCACCCGCGATCTCCTCGACCTTATAATCACCGCCTTTGACAAGCACATCAGGGCTTATCGTCGCAATTAAATTAGTAGGCGTATCGCCCTCTGCTTCTTTGCCAAAAGGAATCACCCAATCAACCGAAGCCAGAGCTGAAATAACCATCGCACGCTCGCTTAAAGGATTAATTGGCCTATCGGCCCCTTTCAAACGCGAAATTGACTCATCATTGTTTAACCCTACAACTAAACGGTCGCCCATCGATTTAGCCTGCGCTAAATAACGCACATGGCCTGCGTGCAAAATATCAAAACAACCGTTCGTAAACACGATTTTCTCGCCATTTTGCTTTGCAAATGAAATATGTTGCAGCACATCTTCAAAAGGTGCCTGGTAATGCTCACCTGTTTCTTTCAAATACTGGCTCAATTTTGCACTCAACTCTTCCGGTGTTACCGTAGCTGCGCCTAATTTACCAACCACGATACCCGCTGCCAAATTAGCCATTTCAACAGCCTCTTTGGCATTCATACCTGCACCTAGCATAGTCGTTAGTGTTGCAATAACTGTGTCACCAGCTCCTGTTACATCACTTACTTCAAGTACTTGTGCAGGGAAATCATGCTTTTCGTCCTCAGAGATAAGAGACATTCCATGCTCAGAGCGCGTAAGTAACATAGCATTGATACCCGCTTCTGAGATTAACTGTCGAGCACTTTGGGTAATCGCAGCCTCTGAGCTAACATCACCACCAGCGAGCTTAAATTCATTTAGATTCGGCGTAATGAAATCGGCACCGCGATAGAGTGATAAATCACTTAATTTAGGGTCAATAAGTACCGTTTTGCCTGCTCGTTTTGCGATAGCAATCATCTCAGAGATGTTAGCAAGCGCACCTTTATTGTAATCAGAAAACAATACATATTCGTATGCATCAATTACTTGCTCAAGCTTTTCGGTAAGCAATGCGCTGTGCTCCGGTAAGAATTGCTCTTCCATATCCAAGCGAACAACTTGCTGATGACGACTGATCACTCGCATTTTTGCAATGGTCGGTAGGTGTTCCACGCTTACTAGCTGAGAATCAATATTTTCATCTGCCAAAATAGTATTCAGCTTACGGCCATTGTCATCTTGGCCAATCAGGCCTAGAAGCCCAACCTTGCCATCAAGATGTGCGATATTCTTCGCAACATTGGCTGCACCACCGGCTTTGTCATCTAAGCTACTTACTTTAACGACAGGCACCGGGGCTTCAGGTGAGATCCTACCGGTATCACCATGCCAATATCTATCTAGCATCACATCACCTACAACAAGCACGCGTGCATTATTCAGGTTTTGTAAGGCAGCTAAATTCATTTGCTTTGCTCCGCAATTAAAAAGTCAACCGCTTCACAAAGCCAATGACCAATAAACATATGCGCTTCTTGAATACGTGCTGTTTCATCATAATTTATAATAATAGGCAATTTAGCAATGTCTTTGACTTCGCCGCCCTGACGACCAGTTAAAGCCACTGTATAAGCTCCAATTTCATTTGCTGCAGCCAAAGCCAAATTGATATTCTCGCTAGTACCTGACGTTGTCAGGCCTATGACCAAATCTTCTGGCTTGCATAGCGCTTGAACTTGCCTTTCAAATACCGTGTTAAAATGATAGTCGTTGCTATGAGCAGTCAGTATTGACGTATCTGTTGTGAGTGCGATTGAGGCCAATGGCCCGCGCTCTAGTTTATAACGCACCACAAATTCCGCGGCAAGGTGTTGTGCATCTGCCGCACTACCACCATTACCAAACCAAATAACTTTACCACCTGAGGCAAGTGTCTTCTGACACGCTTCCAAAAGCGCTATCGACTCTTGATGATAATTCGCCATATTCGCAAATAGCGCCATATGGCGTTCCAAACTGTCTAAGTAGCTATTCGCAATTTGTTCATTGACTGACATAGTGA
Source organism: Pseudoalteromonas sp. MMG033 (assembly GCF_057197785.1). Classification (NCBI taxonomy): domain Bacteria; kingdom Pseudomonadati; phylum Pseudomonadota; class Gammaproteobacteria; order Alteromonadales; family Pseudoalteromonadaceae; genus Pseudoalteromonas; species Pseudoalteromonas sp. MMG033. The sequence goes on along the minus strand of NZ_CM170070.1, from coordinate 2,601,556 downwards.
ACCTTAAATTTCCTACAAACCCCAACATTGGGCTAGTTCTTAATTATTACCCGTGTATTACCAGTATACATTGACTGACAGCCAAGTGTAATTTTCTCCGAAGACATCTTTGCCCACTGTTAGGCTCGTTTCTAGCTGATAATCATCAATTTTTCTAGAGTTAGAAAGCTTAATTTCATTTTGCTTTTTATATTCATATTTCTCATTATCTTTATTATCAACAGTTGACCACTTTAGACGCCATAAAGAATCAAAGCTTTCTGCATAAGTAACTTCAACAACTTGGCTTTGCGTCGCTACTCCATGATTAAACACGCGGTGATTACTTGCAAAGTGTCCTACCACAAAATCATCGATACTATTACCCTTAACAGGATAAATATGGTGGGTATACCACAGCTCACTAATATCTGAAAATTCGTAACGCAATGAGACATCTTTAGTTAATTCTGGCATGTAAAAACCATAGCTTGTGACAGAGTTACCAAACAAGTAGTTCTTATGCTCTCTTGTGTCTTCACCACCATGCTCGATATACCACTCAACAGGTTTATACCAATTCGTTTTAAACGATGTAGTGACTGTCGCCCATTGGTCGCCCAGTTCAAAGTCAGTGCCGCCGGTGAGTGCATTATTATCGCTGCCTGCTGGGTCAACAAATGCCTTAATTAAATCCTTACCTGAAACTTCTCTAGGACCGCCTCCGAATTGCATCATTCGGTTGATGCCGATTTTCCAATTATTCAGAGGCTCAAAACTAAAATGCGTACCCGCCAGCTTTGGCGTACCGTCATGTCGCTTGTTCTGATAATCAATCCCTTTTTCAACATGTTCTAACTCAGCATAAAAGAATTCAAAATCAAGGTTCCACCAGTTTTTCAGTGGAGAATTCAATCCTAAAGACACTGATAGAGGAGTCGGTGCATTCGTTGAGTAGACTTGAGCTGAGTGTTTAAAAGGCGAAAGCCAATGCTCCTTATAACCTATATTAAGTTGAAGGTTCTCTCCACCTAGTGCATAAAAAGTATTATAAGGTACTAACTTGCCAGCCTCTACGCGATATTCGGCGCCTAACTGTAATAGTGAGCTGTCACTGCCTCGATAGATACCATCCAGAGAAACTTCAGCATATTCACTGGAATAATTTCCTCGATCATTTGCAATTTGTTGCTCTTCCCCAGAGTCAATACGTAATTTAATTCCCCTACGAGTGATTGCATCTGTTTGCAAATATGGTGCAATTCGAGCTCGGATACTCGCTTGCAAAGCAGGGTCAATGTCGCCAAGTTTTACAATATGTTGGTTAATTTCTGAAATTCTATAAGGCTTACTCATTGGCGTTACAGCCGTTAGAGTGAACATCTTTTCAATTTGATACTCGAGAATATTATCTTTACCAACAGGAAGATAAGCTGTCGGCTTAGCAAAGGCCGATTGAGCAACAAAAGACAATGGCAAAGAAACAGCAAACAACAACTTTTTATAAATTGACAACATTTTATTTCTTTCAAAAACAATCAGGGGCAAGCATACTAGCAAATTAAGCTCAGTTGGGCACCTCCCGATATGTGTAAAATTGTTATAGTCATTTTCATTCACCTTTAATCACGTTAAACTGCGCTTTTATTTGTGCTCTGATACCATGACCCGATTTATTTACTCACTCACCTTATTGCTACTTTCGCCGCTTATTGCGTTTTATTTGTATCACATCAGAGGTAAAAAAAATCAGGGTTATAGGGCACACTTTTCACAAAGATTTGGCGCGGTAAGCTCACATTTGCCACAAGAGGCTATTATTATTCACTGCGCCTCCGTTGGTGAAATATTAGCTGCAGCACCATTAATCAAAAAAATACAACGCCAGCACGCAGCGCACCCCATAATTATTACGACAAACACCCCCACTGGTAGAGATGAAATTAAAAAACAGTTTAATGGCTCAATCCATAGCTGTTATCTTCCTATTGATTTTGGATTTGCTACACGCCGATTTATAAAGCGTTTAAAGCCTAAACTACTTGTCGTATTAGAGACTGAGCTTTGGCCGAATCTATTTCATTATGCAAACCAAAATCACTGTCCAGTTGCAATTATCAATGCGCGGTTGTCAGATAAATCCTTGCGCGGATATCAAAAGTTTTCTTCACTCAGTAAAGGCATCATGGACAATATCACTGTGCTTGCAAGTCACAACGACGAAGATGCTCAAAGGTTCATGAAACTGGGGCTTAAACAGGATAAAACCATCACGACTGGGTCTATTAAATTTGACGTCACCCTCAGTAGCTGCGAATTGGAACAATTGGCAGTATTAAAGTCTCAACTTGGAGATAGGCCCATTTGGATTGCTGGCTCAACCCACCCAGGTGAACATGAGCAAATCATTGAAGTACATAATCAGATACTAAAAGAAAATCCTACAGCGCTGCTTGTCATTGCGCCTCGTCATCCTGAACAATTTAATCCCGTTGCGACTTTGCTGACAGATTCAGGCCTCAATTTTAGCCGTCGAAGTGGGACATATGATGCAAACAACTCAGTTTTGTTGGCGGACACCCTTGGTGAGTTAAAATTTCTTTATGGCTGCGCTGACATTGCATTTGTCGGTGGCAGCCTAATTGAGCGAGGTGGTCATAATCCACTAGAGGCCGCTGCAAGCTCCATAGGCGTATTAAGCGGACCGAGCACCTACAACTTCTCCCATATCTACCCGCAATTAATTGCGGCAAACGGTGCTCAGATTTGCTCAGGTAAAAACGAATTATTTCAGCAGTTAAGTCTATATCTACAAGATAGTACTGCCGCGAAAAAACTAGGGCAAAACGCACATACTTGTCTTGCAAGTAATCAAGGCGCCATTAATCGTACCCTAGATGTTATCGATTCACTATTGGAGCAGTAAATGAGTGAACATATTAGCAACGCGATGAAAAACTGGGTCAGTAATGTCATCGTTAAATATAACTTTTGTCCATTTGCCAGAAAAGAAGTGGAACAAAATGCCATACATTACTGCATAAGCGAGGCAATGAGTCATGACGATGCGGTCATGGATATGTTGGAACAATGTTTTGAGTTGAATCAAAACCAAGATAGAGAAACGACCCTACTTATTTTCTCCAATGGTTTCAGCGATTTTGACGCCTTTTTAGATTTAGTCGACTTAGCTAATGCGATGCTGTGCGCGCAAGGGTTTGAAGGTACTTATCAAATTGCGAACTTTCATCCTGATTATGTCTTCGCAGACAGTGATGAAGACGACCCCGCAAACTATACTAACCGCGCGCCTTATCCTACATTACATTTGATCAGAGAGGATAGCATGGCTGAAGCACTTGAAATGTATGATGATCCTGAGTCTATTCCCGACAACAACATTCGCCTTGCTAGGCGCAAAGGTGAGGCATTTTGGCAGCAGTTGTTGGCAAGCTGTATTCACCAAAAATAAAGCTTTAAACCAAATAACTGCGCTATACAGCGCAGTTATTACAAAGTGGCTTTATTTTTTCACCCACTTGCCATTTACTTGAATGAAGTGTCCTGAAGAGGTCTTCTTATAGGTCTTTTCTGCTGCAAGCTTTTCCACTTGTGACAAACTAATACCATTTTTCTTGGCCAGCTGCTGATACTTTGCTTTGCGTTTTTTATTGATATCAGCGACCAGTTTCTTAACATCACCTGATCCCTTAATAACGCCTAAATAGCCTGCTGAGTTTTCGCCAACCATGCCTTGTGATTTAGCTTCATTAATCGTTAAAGCCATCACCGAAAAGCTCATACATGCCGCTGCGATGGTAGTCAGTATAATTTTTGCTTTCATGTTCTCACTCCTTAGAATAATTCACTGTCGTCGCTAAACAAGTCGTCTAGTTCTTTGTCTACTTTAACACGGATTTCGTGGTCAACTTTTACATTTAAATTGATGGTAATTGGCTCTTTTGTCTCAACCTGAACTTTATGAGTACAGGCTGAAGTAACCAAGACCAGCATCAAAGTTAGCATCCATTTCATGCTTTCTTGCTCCTATTAGTTTAATGCTTTTTCAACTTCTTTGGTGATTTCATCGCTCAACCGCAATGCCCTAAATAACTGAAAAATATTTTCTTTATGTGTGTAATTAAAATTAATTGGCTGCCCCTGCTGCTCGTTAACACCCGTAATTTGCACAGCTAAGTCAAGCCACCCGTCCGATGACATATTCACGTCGCTGGTCAACTTCTCTATATTTAATCGCTCTAACATGCCAAAAGCCATTTCCAAACTTGGCTGCTGCGCCTTAAGCGCTTCAACGGACTGGTTATTCTCAATGCTCAATAAGCCAACATCTATGTTATTTAGCTTACCGCCATGAATTTCTAGTGCGCCATCAACAACGGTTACAGGTAGTTGCCCATAAACACGACCACTGAGTTCGACACCTGCATTTTTAGCTGCATGAGCTATTACAGCCAACTCCCAATCTTTTGCTTCAACCAGAAAGCTCTGATCTTCCTCAGATAAACTGATCTGCTGAGCACTTAGCTGACCATCAAATATATAAGCACTGATATTACTCAACATGGGCTTTGAATCATAAGATGAGAGACTCGCCTGAAAGTTCTCAAGCACTGCCCCTGAGCGGATCTCTCGAATGCCTATCGGTGACTCTTCAATGACCAACTGTTGGGCCTTAATCATGCCAGTGACTGGCATATTCAAACCACTTAAATAATGGGAATCGTATAAGATCCCCCCTTCTTCTAACGTCATATCAAAATGGTAGCTTTGTTCTGAAACATCCCCACTGATATTGGCCGAAATTGTCCCTTCACTTAACTGTATCTTTGGATCAAATTGTTGAATGATTGGTTGTAACGTTAAAAAGCTTTGTTCAGGTACCGAAACATCAACTTCATTCATCTGTGGCCCGACTTTATGCTTTATCAATACTTCAAGCTCTTCCAAGTGTAAGACATGGTCTAAATTAAGTTGCTCATTAAAGTTCCCTGAAGAGGTCACAACCGCATTTCGAAAAGAGAGTTGAGGGGTGGCGACTAACCCAAGATGGGTTTCACCATCAAAGAGAAGACTCGTTGCTACATTCGCTAATTCACCTTTAAACGTCATGCTCTGTGAAACATCTTTCCCTCTTAGTTCACCCCTTTTAAATGAACCTACTTCCATATTAAGTTGACCTTTGAAGTGTTTTAACTCATCAGTATTGAGCTTACTCTCCAACAAAATATGCTTTCCTAGCGCCTCTTCAAACCTGTATCGTTCTACGCTCACTTGAGTATCAAACACATCCACTTCAAATGCCTGAAGTGGAGCCGCTGCCAATTTATTCATATCAGTACTTAAACGCGTGCTTAAATTCAGTTCTGTATTATTCAGCAAGGCTTGTGTATTTTTTAGCTCACCCATTGATGTTTGAGTTGCTAGTTCAAGATTGATATGTTGGTCAAGTATGCCGACCAAAGTAAACTCCCCTTGACTAACTAGATCTTCGACTATTATCTCATTAGCTAAATTCAACGCCGAGCTATTTAATAGCCAATCTCCACTTGTTGATAAATGATTGCCTTCGGCAGATAACTTAGCCTGAAGTTCTAACCAACCAAACTGGGGGTTATGATGACTCAGCTTGATGTCTAATAATGCTTTTTTTTGAGGTACTACAAGTCGAACATTATTTAATGCTATCGCAGTCAAACCATTTTGATCTTTGGCACTGAGCGAAGGTATTTCCACTTTTGCCAGCGTCGCTGTAAATGGTTCAGGTATAAATAGTTGCCAATCTGTACTCACTACCTCTGCGGGTAAAGACTGCTGGAAATCGGTGAGGTTTCGACAAGACTGACCATTTATTTTCACCTGTAGCTTGGATAAGTCGACGTTAGCTAAGAGTGAATTTAAATTTAGCTGACTCACCAAACCACCCTTTATATCCGCCATCATATGGCAATCTTCCAGACTGATATCCAAAATACTCGCTTGTAAATTGGCCCTAGAGTCAATTTCAACACCATCAAAGGTAAAAGATAATAGCCCGGACAACGCCTTTATTTGTGTTGGTAAGTAAGGCTTAAATCCTTGGCTTGATAAATCCGTTTCAACACTGATTTGATCTGGCAGCAAGGCAACGAGTGCGGATACATCACCATCAATGCGAAACCTATTGAGTTCTGGTTCATTAATGGAAAAAGAGAGCGGCTGCTGCAATTGCAGCGACTTAATATTCACATCTTTTATCGTCAGCAGCGGTCGATTTTCAACCAGCGGTAGCAACAACTTTTGCAATGGCTTTGATTGTTGCGCAGACGGATCGGCAATATGTTCAAATTGCAAATGCTCTATCACAAGAGCATCAGGTGTTACCGTTGCCTCTTTTACCGTGATATTTGCCTGTGTATGTGACAAGCAGGCTTTACTGATGTCGACTTTGTTAAACCCAGCAATTGACCACTCTAAACAAGTTAGCTCACCCTGCTCTTGCGTTAAATAATGATCCGCAACCACAAGACTCAAAGGCATTCGAAATATATACAAAGAGATCAGCAATAAGCAAAAGCTTATCCCTGCATAAACTAAAAAGCGCCGCATGCGTTCCTAAACTAACTTTTCATCAAAACAATGAGTTTAAGCCATCACGCTCACAATGTAATGTAGAAGAGCGTAAGAAGTTGTAAAATTAACAAAAATACCTGATAGGTTATCGTTGCAAGTATATAACAGCCTGCTTTTTAGCCATAATCAATGCCATCATATTTTTTTGAGAGACAAACAAAAAAGGTCACCAAAGTGACCTTTTGTGACATTAGTCAAGCTCAACTAATGCTCTAACATAAATATAGTCCCCAAATTCAGCTCTATGGCGAGATTCCCCCTTTGCAATGAAGTCTAACAACTTGGCATATGTTTCACTGTCTTTTGCATTGCCTTTATATCCATATATGTAAGCACCAAGCTCTTCTAACTTTGTCTCTTCTACTGGCAGTGCAAATACATCACCAAAGGATAGTTGTGGAATAGTGCCCTTAATACCACCATTTATCTTCCAGTCGTAACGAGTCTCAGTATTATCACTGACCAAATAGCTATATCTAAATTCGACGCGAGCCAAGTCCTCATTTATTGCACTGAAATCATAAGTCACATTTTCTCTGCCAGAAATGCTCATTACCTCATCATTCAAACTATCAGATAACAATGGTATTTCATTTACGCCAAACTCATGCTCAGTATTCGCTCTGCTTCTGGCCGATTTCCACACCTTGAACCTAGCGGTATCAAAGTTGGTTTGATTGAACTCTACTTGGTGGTAATAATTGTGCTCAACTGCATCAGGGAAAATATACAGCGGCATCGTTTCATCTGTTGCTTGCCGTTGATTAAATACCAAAGAAGATGCGTCTGTTGCAGCACCAAAAGCACCGATTATTTGCGTATTGGCACTGATTTGTTTATCCACGATTACGCCATTATGAGTGAAATCCGCATCAGAGATTACGATTGTTTGAGGGCTTGTTGGTAACGCGATAACCGCGGCTTTCGCATCATTATGCTCACGTGATATCGCTGCTAAATATAATGTGTCACTGCCATCACAAACGGCTAAGTTACCATTGGATGGTAAAGTACTATTCGAAAGTAGAAAATACCCATTTTTTGTTAAGGTTAACGCCGAATCATCAACGCGGTACATCTCACAGCTACATTCTGTAGATGTTTTAAAATAGTAAGTTCCTAAGTTTTCTCTATGCTCAATATCTAATTCTGTCCGGATATATTTATATTCACCGTCAGCACTATCACTCACTTCACCAATAACAGAAAGGTGCTTTGTACCTACCGGCAGCTCTCCTGAGAAATCGCCATTCAAATCCGTCTTTGCAGACCCTAGAGGTGCACCATTTTCATCGTGAAATACAATATCAACCTGCTTAGGTTGATAATTCGAGCACTCTTGTGATTCTGCTCTTAAAGTAATTTTTTGTGCTTCAACTTTGTTAACCGGTGTTTCAACGGTTGTATTATTTTGTTGAGCTTGCCTACTTACTTGATTATTGTTGTCTCCCCCAGAAGACCCCCCACAAGCTGCCAGCGCCAGCGTGATTGAAGCAGCTAGCGTTGTATGTAAAAGCTTTTTCATTACTTCTTCCTTTTATTATTATAAATCCGAGTGTTTCTAAAGTGTTGCCAATTTACACTGAATCAAACACACCATAAACTGATGGTTGGCAACTTATGATTATTTTTATGAACAGCGCTATATACCCCAGCGCTTTGGTATGTGTGATTAGTACAAGCTTTAGCTACGTGCTAGTTATAACGATACTAACCTTAAAAAGGGGCTACTTTTTTAAATAAAAAAGCCACCGAAGTGACCTTTTTCAATAAATGAGCAGAGACAGTGCAGACTAATTCGTCCTGAAGCTGCGGCCCAGTGCGTTACGCAGTAATCGTCATCCATGACTCGCGTTTTACCCCACATTCTTTCGTGCGTTACGGAACATACGCATCCATGGGCTATGATCGATCCACTCCTATCACAGGTATCGCTGCCAAGAGTTAGCCTGCTTCAAAAACAAAAAAGGCCGCTTTCGCGACCTTTTCTTTAGAGTAATATATTACTCGATTAACCCACGTTTTTACGTGCATTACGGAACATACACATCCACGGGCTATGATCGATCCACTCCTATCACAGGTATCGCTGCCAAGAGTTAGCCTGCTTCAAAAACAAAAAAGGCCGCTTTCGCGACCTTTTCTTTAGAGTAATATATTACTCGATTAACCCACGTTTTTACGTGCGTTACGGAACATACGCATCCATGGGCTATCTTCTTTCCACTCATCTGGGTGCCAAGAGTTAGCTACTGCACGGAATACACGCTCTGGGTGTGGCATCATTACTGTTGCACGACCATCTGTTGATGTGATACCGGTAATACCTTCAGGTGAACCATTCGGGTTATTCGGGTATTGTGTCGTAGGTTGACCAAAATTATCAACGTATTGAACGGCTACTGTGCCAGACTCAAGCGCTGCTTTCACTGCTGCGTCGTTTGCAAACTCAGCGTGGCCTTCACCGTGAGATACGGCGATTGGCATACGCGAGCCAGCCATACCTTGGAAGAATACTGACGGGCTTTCTTGTACTTCAACAAGGCTGAAACGTGCTTCAAAGCGCTCGGACTTGTTGGTTACAAAACGTGGCCAGTGTTCAGTACCTGGGATAAGCTCTTTCAACGTTGATAGCATCTGACAGCCGTTACATACACCTAAACTGAACGTATCTTGACGCTCAAAGAATGTTTGGAACTGATCGCGTGCCATATCATTAAATAGAATAGACTTAGCCCAACCTTCACCAGCACCGAGTACGTCACCGTAAGAGAAACCACCACATGCTACAAGGCCTTTAAACTCTTCTAGCGTTAGACGACCTTCAAGGATATCACTCATATGTACGTCAACTGCTGCAAAACCTGCACGGTTAAATGCTGCTGCCATTTCAACGTGTGAGTTAACACCTTGCTCACGAAGGATTGCCATCTTAGGCTTAGCACCTGTTGCGATGTAAGGTGCAGCAACGTCTTCGTTTAGGTCAAAGCTTAGTTTTACGTTAAGACCTGGATCTTTTTCGTCAAACTTAGCATCAAATTCTTGCTTAGCACATTCAGGGTTATCACGAAGTGCTTGCATCTTGTAAGTTGTTTCAGCCCAAATAGTACGTAATTCAGTACGTGTATTTGCAAGAACAACTTCGCCACCACGGTTGAAGATAACTTTGTCTTCAGTGTTTAATGCACCAATAGTATGGCAAATTGCCGCAAGGCCGTTATCAGCTAAAACAGCTTCAACTGCTGCAAGGTCGTCATTGCGAACCTGAATCACTGCGCCTAGCTCTTCGTTATAAAGTGCTTCGATGTCTGAACCTGTTAGGCTATCAAGGTTTACTGTCACACCTGTGCGACCTGCGAATGCCATTTCAGCAACAGTAGTAAATAAACCACCGTCTGAACGGTCATGGTAAGCAAGTAGCTTCTCGTCTGCTACTAGCGCCTGCATCGCTTCATAGAAGCCTTTTAATAGCTCTGGGCTATCAACGTCAGGCGTCTTATCACCAAGCTGCTTGTAAACCTGTGCAAGGCTTGATGCACCCATACGGTTTTGACCTGCACCTAAATCAACTAGGATTAGGCTTGAGTCACCTTTATCAGTGCGAAGCTGAGGCGTGACTGTTTTACGGATGTCTTCTACACGACCAAATGCAGTGATTACGAGAGAAAGTGGCGCAGTAACTTCTTTGTTTTCACCATTCTCTTCCCACTTCGTCTTCATCGACATTGAGTCTTTACCAACTGGGATAGTTAGGCCAAGTGCTGGACATAGCTCTTCACCTACCGCTTTAACAGCTTCGTAAAGACCTGCGTCTTCACCCGGGTGACCCGCTGCTGCCATCCAGTTAGCAGATAGCTTGATGTTCTCAAGGCCACCAATGTTTGCGCCAGCAATGTTCGTTAACGCTTCTGCTACTGCTAAACGTGCAGATGCACCATAGTTTAGAAGTGCCGCAGGTGTACGCTCACCCATTGACATCGCTTCACCGTGGTAAGTATCAAACGCTGCTGCCGTTACAGCACAGTTTGCCACTGGTACCTGCCAAGGGCCAACCATTTGGTCACGTGCCACAAGACCTGTTACCGTACGGTCACCAATGGTGATAAGGAATGTTTTCTCAGCGATAGTCGGTAGACGAAGTAAGCGCTTAGCGGCTTCCTCTACATCAATGCTATCTGTTTGAAGTGTTTCACCAGATACCTTTTTCGACTCAACGTCACGGTGCATCTTTGGTGCTTTACCAAGTAGTACTTCAAGCGGAAGATCAACTGGGTTGTTGTCAAAGTGGCTATCCGCAACGGTTAGGTGACGCTCTTCAGTTGCTTCACCAATTACCGCATACTGTGCACGCTCACGCTTACAAATTTCTTCAAAACGTGCGAAGTCTTCTGCCGCTACTGCAAGTACATAACGTTCTTGTGATTCATTACACCAGATCTCGTGTGGTGCCATGCCCGGCTCATCGTTCGGGATATTACGTAGTTGGAATTTACCACCACGGCCACCGTCGTCTACAAGCTCTGGGAATGCGTTTGAAAGACCACCCGCGCCTACATCGTGAATAAATGCAATTGGGTTTTCGTCGCCTAACTGCCAACATTTGTCGATAACTTCCTGACAACGGCGTTCCATCTCTGGGTTTTCACGCTGTACAGAAGCAAAATCTAGGTCTTCGTTTGACTGACCCGATGCCATTGATGATGCAGCGCCACCACCAAGACCGATGTTCATTGCAGGGCCACCTAATGCCACTAGCTTAGCGCCTACTGGGATTTCACCTTTTTGAACATGCTCAGTACGAATGTTACCAAGACCACCTGCAAGCATAATTGGCTTGTGGTAACCACGTACTTCTTCACCGTTGTGGCTATTCACTTTTTCTTCGTAAGTACGGAAGTAACCTAGTAGGTTAGGACGACCAAATTCGTTGTTAAACGCCGCGCCACCTAGTGGACCGTCAATCATGATGTCCAGTGCATCAACGATACGGCCTGGCTTGCCGAAGTTAGTTTCCCACGGCTGCTCGAACCCTGGAATGCGCAGGTTAGATACGGTAAAACCAACTAGACCTGCTTTTGGCTTAGAACCACGACCTGTTGCGCCTTCGTCACGAATTTCACCACCAGAACCAGTTGATGCACCAGAGAATGGTGCGATTGCAGTTGGGTGGTTATGCGTTTCAACCTTCATCAAGATTTCAATGTTCTCTTGATTGTAGCTGTACTCACCTTCTTTATTTGGGAAGAAACGACCCGCTTTAGAACCCTTCATGACCGCTGCGTTATCTTTATAAGCAGATAGTACGTTTTCAGGGTGCGTCTCGTAAGTATTCTTGATCATTTTAAACAGCGATTTAGGCTGCTCTTCACCGTCGATTGTCCAATCAGCGTTGAAAATTTTGTGACGACAGTGCTCCGAGTTCGCCTGTGCGAACATGAATAACTCGATGTCGTTCGGGTTACGACCTAGTTTTGTGAAGTTTTCTACTAGGTAGTCAATTTCGTCATCCGCTAATGCAAAGCCTTGCTCAACGTTTGCTGTTGCAAGTGCTTCACGGCCACCGCCAAGAATGTCAACAGATGACATTGGGCGCGGCTCTTCAACACGAAATAGCTGCCCAGCATCTTCTAAGTTGCTGTGTACAGACTCTGTCATGCGGTCATGAAGTAACTTAGCCACATCCGCTAATTGCTCTGCGCTTAGTGCGCCCTCAACATAGTAAGCGATACCACGCTCAACACGGTGAACTTTATCTAGACCACAGTTGTTCGCGATGTCAGTTGCTTTAGAAGCCCATGGAGAAATAGTTCCAATGCGAGGCGTCACTAAAATAAGTGTTCCCTCAGGCTTGTGCTCGACGGCGGTAGGCCCATACTTTAATAACTTGCTTAGCTTGTCGAGTTCTGTCTCTGAAAGGTCAGCTGTTACATCAGCAAAATGCATAAACTCAGCATATACGCCTGTAACAGGTAACTCTGCATCCGCGCAGCTTTTAAGGATCTTTTGGACTTTAAAATCAGAAAGTGCAGGTGCACCACGTAGGATTAACATAGATATTTCATCCGGGGTTAAGGATTGAACGATATTTTGGGCCGCCATTATAGTCGAATTGACGCACAGATTTAACTCAAAATTGTCATTTATCGAAAAAAACCCGCTTCACAAATAGGTATATACTTGAGAGCATACGATTAAAAGTTTGAATTTGCTTTTAAAGCACACCATCATTGCGTAAAAACACTCTGTATCTTATAGAGTTAATCGGTAACTTAATAAATTTCATAATGGAAAAGGCATGGTACAAAACAAGCTAACGGGTTTATTAAGCACGCTGGTGTTCATTCTATTACTGGCAGGTTGTGATAAAGCACCACCGAGCCAGCTTCAACAAATAAAAAACAATGGCAAACTCAATGTTGGGATCTTAGTCGGTCCTGCTACTTATTATCAGGGCCATAACGAAGAAGAAGGCTTTGAATATGAACTTGCAGGCATGTTCGCCGATGAACTGGATGTCGAGCTTAATATCATCCCCTTTTTCAATTTAGAAAAACTCTTTGAACAGTTAGAGCGAGGTGATGTCGATATCATCGCCTCTGGGATTAGCTATCACCCAAAGCGAGCAGAAAACTTTCGCTTTGGTCCTTTTTACCGAGATATCAGCCAAAAGTTAGTTTATAAACAAGGTAAAAAGCGCCCTAGGCACTATGGCCAGCTTTCAGAACCTGTTACCGTGCTTGCCAATAGCCATCACGTGCTTTCGTTACAAGCGGCACAACAAGATTACCCTGAGCTACAATGGCAAACGACCCAAGCCTTAGATCAAGAAGAATTACTGCAGGGGATTTTAGCCGGCGAGATTGAATACACGATTGTGGATTCTCACTCCCTATCGCTTTTTCGTCGCTATCACCCGAACCTCAGTATTGCGTTTTCTGTCACCCAATCAGATCCCATCGCTTGGGTGATGAAAAAGCAAAATGATGATTCATTATATGCTTTACTGCTGCCATTTTTTGCCAAAATTCAAAGTAACAACCAACTTGCTGCTTTAGAAGAAAAGTACTTTGGTCATGTCGAGCAATTCAATTACGTGAATACCGTGGCGTTTGTCGAAGCCAGCAAAGCAGTTCTACCTAAATACGCGCCTTGGTTTATCGAATATGCAACGGCACATAACGTTGACTGGCGATTACTTGCAGCACTGAGTTATCAAGAATCGATGTGGAACCCAAGGGCAAAATCTCCCACTGGCGTTCGCGGCATCATGATGCTCACTCAAAGCACAGCCAAACGTGTTGGTGTTAAACATCGACTTAAACCGGAACAAAACATCCGGGGCGGCGCAAAATACCTAGCTAACTTAATTTCACGGGTGCCAGAAGAGATATCTGATCCAGATAGAACCTGGTTGGCCTTAGCTGCGTATAACGTCGGTATGGGACATGTAAGAGATGCATTAAAACTGACAAAACAACAAGGTGGCAATCCGAATAGTTGGGCGGATGTTAAAAAACGACTACCACTGCTGACTAAAAAACGCTACTATCGAAGTACAAGATATGGATATGCGCGTGGCGATGTTGCTGTACATTATGTCGATAATATACGCCGCTACTTCGACGCTCTGGTCTGGTTAGACGAAAATGGAGCGCTCCCTTTCAGTTCCGGTAATTAACGGCATCCCAGTCTCGTTGTCATAAGCCTGTCATACAAAGCAGGTATTTCTGTCACGCGTAATACAGTTTTTCTCTCACATTAAGGAGGTTCAGATGCTAAGAAGACGTCGAACTCATCAATTTAAACGTAACATGCGCAATACAAATCCAAATCGCCGCCGTGTCATGCTAAAAAACATACATAAAAAGATTCTCCTGCGCCGCCGTATTTATTCTCTATTACAGCTTGCCGCAGATGCTAAAACGGCTCAATCTTGAGCCGCATTACTCGCTTGTAATTTTCGCGCTTTTTTTGCCGCTTTATGCTCTTTTCTTCTGCGTTTAAAAAAATCAGATAACTTCTCACTACACGCTTGAGCAAGCACGCCACCAGTCACTTCTGGCTGATGGTTTAGTTGTGGTTCTTGCAATAAATTCATGACCGAACCTGCCGCACCTGTTTTTGCATCGCTTGCACCAAAAACCACACGCTTGACTCGGCTATGTACCAAAAGCCCAGCGCACATCGGGCAAGGTTCCAAAGTGACATACAAGGTGCAATCTACTAAACGATAATTTTGCACACGTTTGCCCGCTTCACGAATTGCTAGCATTTCCGCATGTGCAGATGGATCGTGGCAACCAATTGAGCAATTCCAGCCCGCAGCAATCAGCTTACCATCTTGTACAATCACTGCACCAACCGGAATTTCATTCTCTGCTTCTGCTTTATCAGCATATGCCAGCGCTTGGCGCATCCAATATTCGTCTAATTCTTGGTTATTCATACTAAAATTAACAGAGTAAATATGAAACCTAGTATACCAGCTTGTACTGTAGAAACCCCTTGCTTACAGAATTATTGCTAAAATTACCAAATTACCATGGCTCACTAATATAAAATTAGGCTATAATTCGCCGCTTTTTTTATTTAATGAGCTCAAAACACACGGGTAAAACATGAAATTTCCGGGACACCGTAGGCATAAGCATTATTTTCCTGTGGAAGATAAGGACCCACTTATCAACCACTTAAATGCTGAAGATCGCTTGAAGCGTAACTATATTTGCGGCATCGACCAAATCGTTGTCGACATCGAAGCTAAAGTCGACCAAGCTTTTTTGGATGAATTCCACCTGCAGCGTGGTATGTCACAAGTCATAGACAATGATGTCACCAATGCGCTTTATGAGCGTTTAAAACGTGATGACATGATTGACTACGAATTTGCTGGCGGCACCATAGGCAACACCATGCACAACTATTCGGTACTGGCTGACGACCGCTCTGTACTATTAGGTGTGATGAGTGAAAGTATTGAAATCGGCAGCTATGCATATAAGTTTTTATGTAATACATCCAGCCGCGTCGACTTAGACCACCTTCAGCCAGTTGCCGGTCCTATTGGCCGTTGCTTCACACTGATTGATGATAGTGGTGAGCGTACCTTCGCTATCAGTGCAGGTTTAATGAACTACTTGCGTCCTGAATCGATTAGTCAGTCATTAATCGAAAACGCCTCAGCATTGGTGATCAGTGCTTATCTCATGCGTACAAAAGGCGATGAGACAATGACACAAGCAACCATGCAAGCCGTTGAGTATGCGAATAAAGCAGGTGTGCCAGTGGTATTAACCTTGGGCACTAAATTCTTGATCGAGCAAGATCCACAGTGGTGGGCTGAGTTTGTTGAAAAACATGTTGATATTCTTGCGATGAACGAAGAAGAAGGCGAAGCAATCACTGGCTTTGACGATCCGCTGATGGCGGCAGATAAAGCACTTGACTGGGTTGACTTAGTTATCTGTACGGCAGGCCCTACCGGCTTGTATATGGCAGGTTACGTTGAAGACACGATGAAACGTGAAACCGAATACCCACTGTTGCCGGGCGCTATTCCTGAATTTAACCGCTATGAGTTCTCTCGCGCCATGCGTAAGTCTCATTGTGATAATCCAATCCGAGTTTATAGCCACACAGCACCTTATATGGGTGGCCCAGATACCATTAAAAATACCAATGGTGCCGGTGACTGTGCGCTAGCTGCGGTATTACATGATTTATCAGCAAATGTTTATCACCGTTTGAACGTACCAAACTCAGCCAAACACGAACAGGCTGCAATCACCTATTCGTCACTTGCACAGATCAGCAAATATGCAAACCGTGCAAGCTTTGAAGTACTGGTTCAACACTCACCACGATTATCTCGTGGTTTACCAGAAAGAGAAGATTCACTAGAGCAATCTTACTGGGATCAGTAATTTAATTTGCGCACACACTGTGTGCGCAAAATGTGCTGCGTTAGAAAATAGCTGTTCCGAGCTCTTCAGCAAGAAACTCTAACGCGGCAATTCCTGCAACTGAATTCCCCACTTTATCAAGGCCCGGCGACCAAACAGCTATCGTAAAACGGCCCGGTACCACCGCAATAATGGCCCCAGATACACCTGATTTTCCTGGCATACCAACTCGATAACCAAAATCTCCTGCCGCATCATACAAACCACTGGTAAATAGCAATGAGTTAAGTTGCTTGATCTGTTTGGCAGGCAAAATTTGCTGCTGTGTTTGCGTGCATACACCACCATTGGATAGATAAGAAAAGCACTTCGCCAACTCAGCTGCATTCAATTCAATGGCGCAAAAATTAAAATATGACCAAAGTACCTCTTCAACTTCATTATTGAAGTTACCAAATGATTTCATTAAATATGCCATCGCTGCATTGCGATAACGATGCTCATATTCTGACTGTGCAACCACTTTGTTGACGCCCAGCTTAGGGTTGCCGGTTTGCACTCGATAGCTTTCTAGCATGGTATGTATAGGCGCACTTAAACGCGAGTAAAGCGCATCACAGGTCACTATCGCACCCGCATTGATAAACGGGTTTCTCGGGATGCCATTTTCGAACTCTAACTGTGTAAGTGAGTTAAAAGCAGTGCCTGAAGGCTCTTTTCCGACTCTTTGCCATAATTCATCACCATAACGCTGCAGCGCCAGTGTAAGTGTCATTACCTTTGAGACGGATTGCACCGTAAATTTCGCCTCACAGTCACCGGCACTATAGGTGTCACCACTTTGCGTTTGAATCGCAATAGCAAACTGGCCTAACTGCTGCTCAGCAAGCGCTGGAATGTAATCTGCAACTTTACCATGGTGCAGCAAAGGCTGAACATGTCGCACTGTTCGCTCTAAAATAGATTGATAGTCTGTCATATCAAAAATGCAAAATTCACAATGAGCGGAGTGTAACAAAAGCGCTATCACCCGGCCATAAAAAAGCCGTTGAAAACGCTGTTTTCAACGGCTTTTAAAGAAATAAGAAATTACTTATTTCGCAAATAAATCTTTGATGTTGGCCAAGTCTGACTTACCTTCAATCAACTCATCTGGTGTTAAACCTGATAGTTCATGTGGGAACACCAACCACTCATCAGACTCATGAATGTAGTAATCTGGCGTCATTGGCACCTTTTTGTTTGCCGGTTTGTAGTACGGGCAAGCAACGCGGATATCTTTAGGCAAGTTTAGACGCATCAACTCTTCAAGCTTTTCTTTCAATGCGTAAATACTGCGGCCGGAATCAAATACATCGTCAACAATCAATAAAGAGTCACCCGCGTTGGCATTTTCAATGATGTAATGTAGACCATGTACTTTAATCTCTTTCGACTGCTTGCCGATGCCGTAGTATGAAGAGGTGCGCACCGCGATATGATCTGTTTCTATGCCTTTGTAGTCATAGTACTCTTGCACAGCAATACCAATTGGCGCACCACCTCGCCAAATACCGATGATAAAATCCGGACGAAACCCATCTTCATACACTTGAGCCGCCAGACGAAATGAATCCTCTAATAGCTGTTGCGCTGTGATATAGCACTTATCAGACATAAAAACCCCGTATTGTCAGTGCGAGTGGCACCTGATCATGTGTCACTCTGAACAAGAATAACTTATAACCGTGTATTCTAGCTGAGTCGGGTAGAAATTGCTTGTGATACATCAGAGTTTTTACGACAAAATGACGGAAAAGAGATATTAAAAAGAAGAGTTGTAGAAAGGTGATTAGCAATGATTAAATCGTGAGCAGGCAAGAGCCCGCTCACGATGGAGTTATTCTGGCGTATCTGCTTCTGAGTCGTCTTGTTCAATTAACTCAATTTCAAAGTTATCAACGCGTTGTAAACCTCGAGGTAATTTATTACCACGACGACCGCGCTCACCAAAATAGTGCTCTAAGTCTGAGTTCTTGAGCGTTAATTTACGCTTACCTGCATACAGCGTCACTGCACGTCCATCTGGTACTACAGCGAGTACTTTAACAAACTCTTCTCGCGCTTGTACCTTGGCACTTGGAATTGAGATGATTTTATTTCCCTTACCCTTTGCAAGCTTCGGTAAATCCCTTAACGGGAATAAGAGCATACGGCCTTCATTTGAGATAGCCATACAACGATCAGTCGCCACATCATTCACCGAGATGGGCGCGATGAGCTCAGCTCCCTTAGGAATACTAACCAATGCTTTACCGTTTTTGTTTTTACTGACTAAATCGTTAAATTCAGCAATAAAGCCATAACCTGCATCGGTTGCCATTAAATAAAGCTCTTGCTCCTCACCCATCACGACATGTTCAAAGTTCACGCCCGCTGAGAGGTTAAAGCGCCCAGTCATAGGCTCACCTTGGCTTCTTGCCGATGGCAAGCTATGCGCATCGGTGGCAAACGCACGGCCTGAGCTATCCAAGAAGACCGCTGGCTGATTACTCTTACCTTTAGCTGATGCCTTATAGCTGTCCCCTGAGCGATAATTTAAGCCTTCAGCATCGATGTCATGACCTTTTGCGAAACGCGCCCAGCCCTTTTCAGATAACACAACTGTAACGGCTTCAGATGGAATTAAGTCTTTTTCACTCAGTGCTTTCGCTTCTTGACGTTCAATCACAGGTGAACGTCTTTCATCGCCATATAACTCTGCCGCTTCTTGGATCTCTTTTTTCATCAAGGTCGACATGCGACGTTCTGAGCCTAAAGTAAGTTCAAGCTTGTCACGCTCTTTGCTCAACTCATCTTGCTCACCGCGGATCTTCATCTCTTCAAGCTTCGCCAAGTGACGAAGTTTCAGATCCAAAATGGCTTCAGCTTGTGTTTCTGATAAACCGAAACGTTTTATCAGCTCCGCTTTTGGATCATCTTCATTTCTAATGATTTCAATCACTTCATCAATATTCAAAAAGGCGATCATCAAGCCTTCTAGAATATGCAAACGCGCTAAGACTTTATCTAGGCGATATTGCAAACGTCTGCGCACTGTCTCACGGCGGAAGATCAACCACTCAGATAAAATCTGTTGTAGATCTTTCACCTGAGGACGGCCATCTAGCCCGATCATATTGAGGTTTACACGGTAGTTTTTCTCAAGATCTGTGGTGGCAAACAAGTGCGCCATCAACGGCTCAGACTTCACCCGATTGGAACGCGGCACGACGACAATGCGCGTCGGGTTTTCGTGATCCGATTCATCGCGTAAATCTGCAACCATAGGCAGCTTCTTTGCGGTCATTTGCGCTGCAATTTGCTCCAGCACTTTTGCACCTGATGTCTGGTGAGGCAGCGCTGTAATGATGATTTCACCCTGCTCTTCATGGAACACCGCACGCATCTTAATTGAGCCACGACCCGTTGTGTAGATTTTACGAATATCGTCTTTTGGTGTGATAATTTCAGCTTCAGTTGGATAGTCTGGCGCTTGAACAACTTCTAACAACTCTTCTAGCGTTGTTTTTGGCTTGTCTAACAACATACAACAAGCTGAGGCTAATTCATTGACATTGTGTGGTGGAATGTCCGTCGCCATACCAACGGCGATACCCGTAACCCCATTTAATAAAATATGAGGCAGCCTCGCTGGCAATACTTGCGGCTCTTTCATTGTGCCGTCAAAGTTAGGCACCCAGTCAACAGTACCTTGCCCCAGCTCTTTGAGTAATACTTCAGAAAACTTAGACAAGCGCGCTTCGGTATAACGCATTGCCGCAAATGATTTAGGATCGTCAGCAGCACCCCAGTTACCTTGACCATCGACCAAAGGATAACGATAAGAGAATGGCTGTGCCATTAATACCATGGCTTCGTAACAAGCACTGTCGCCATGTGGATGGTATTTACCCAATACATCACCGACTGTACGTGCTGACTTTTTATATTTTGCTGCAGCTGATAAGCCCAATTCACTCATCGCATATACGATACGACGCTGCACAGGCTTAAGGCCATCACCAATATGTGGCAATGCCCGGTCCATGATCACATACATGGAGTAATTTAAATAGGCGTCTTCAGTAAAACGCCCCATAGGTAATTGTTCTATGCCCTGTAAAGAGAGGGCCTGTGGATCAGTCATGACACACCTTACTTCTTGTTATACCTCGGCTTTATCGCCATGTTGCTCTAACCAAGCCTTTCTATCACCAGAGCGTTTCTTCGCCAGTAGCATATCCATCATTTCTAATGTTTGCTCTTGCTCATCTAATGTGAGCTGGACCAAGCGGCGAGTATTCGGGTCCATCGTCGTTTCACGCAATTGCATTGGATTCATTTCACCCAAACCTTTAAAGCGTTGAACGTTCACTTTCCCGCGTTTCTTTTCGGCTTCAATACGATCTAAAATGCCCCGTTTTTCATCTTCATCCAGGGCATAAAATACTTCTTTGCCGACATCAATTCTAAATAACGGCGGCATAGCAACGTACACGTGCCCCGCCTGTACTAAGGTTGGAAAATGCTTAACAAATAACGCACATAACAGCGTTGCAATGTGCAGCCCGTCGGAGTCCGCATCGGCAAGAATACACACCTTGCCATAACGCAGCGTAGATAAATCAGTTGAATCCGGGTCGATACCAAGCGCAACTGAAATGTCATGTACTTCTTGTGACGCAAGGATCTGACCTGAGTCCACTTCCCACGTATTTAAGATTTTACCACGCAGTGGCATGATGGCTTGAAACTCTCTATCACGTGCTTGTTTAGCGGATCCGCCCGCCGAGTCACCCTCTACCAAAAATATTTCAGAACGCTCAGTTTCACTGCCCGAACAATCGGTGAGCTTACCTGGCAGTGCCGGTCCGCTGGTGACCTTTTTACGTACCACCTTTTTCGCTGCACGTAGACGCTTTTGCGCATTGCTGATACACAGCTCAGCTAATAACTCTGCTGTTTCTGTGTGCTCATTGAGCCATAAACTAAATGCGTCTTTCACTATGCCTGACACAAAGGTTGCGCATGATCGCGACGACAGTTTTTCTTTCGTTTGGCCCGCAAATTGAGGGTCTTGCATCTTAACAGATAAAACGTAACTGCATTTATCCCACACATCATCTGGCGTTAATTTAACGCCTCTTGGTAACAAGTTACGGAATTCACAGAACTCTCGCATTGCTTCAAGCAAGCCTTGCCTTAAGCCGTTCACATGCGTACCGCCCTGCGCAGTTGGGATCAAGTTCACATAACTTTCAGCTATCGACTCGCCTCCCTCAGGTAGCCAGTGCAGTGCCCAATCAACCCCTTCTGTTGAGCCACTAAAGCTCCCAGTAAATGGCGATTTAGGTAACACTTCTAAATCTTTTGCACTGTCACTTAAATAGTCTTCTAAACCAGATTCATAATGCCATTCTTGCGTTTCTTTGGTTTGCTTATTAATAAAACGAATACGTAAGCCCGGACATAAAACAGCTTTCGCTTTAAGTAAATGATTTAGCTTGGTCAAAGAGAAATTAGCAGAATCGAAGTAGCTCGCATCAGGCCAAAATTGTACAGAAGTACCGGTATTGCGTTTGCCCACGCTGCCAGTGACTTCTAAATCCTGAACTTTATCACCGTTTTCAAAAGCTATTTCATATTGCTGAGCATCTCGTTTAACAGTGACCTCTACTCGCGTAGATAAGGCATTAACAACAGAAATACCTACCCCATGCAAACCACCAGAAAACTGATAGTTTTTATTTGAAAATTTACCACCAGCATGAAGCTTAGTCAGGATCAATTCAACGCCTGGGATCCCCTCTTCAGGGTGAACATCCACGGGCATGCCTCGACCATCATCAATGACTTGCAATGAATTGTCTTCATGCAAAATTACATCAATCTTGCTTGCATGCCCTGCAAGTGCTTCATCGACACTGTTATCAATGACTTCTTGGCCCAAATGATTGGGCCTAGTGGTGTCTGTGTACATTCCAGGGCGGCGTTTAACCGGCTCTAAGCCATTCAACACCTCAATGGCTTCTGCGTTATAATTTTGCTGACTCATAAATGCTACTGACTAATTTTAGTTCTAACTGTTTTATTTAATTTTAAGAAAGTTGGCAAGGCGACTAAAATGCCTCTCAAAGCCGATGAAACTATGGTCGCCACCAAATTCAATGATTGATGGACAGTCTCGATAATAATTTACAGCATCTTGATAAGGTAACACTTCATCTGCTGTTTGTTGCAATAGAAAAAGATTACTTGGCATTGAGAGCGTTTCAATATGCATGCGCTGTAATGCCGTCATATGTTCTATTGTAAGTTCATAATTCAATTCTTGATAGGGATTATACTGAGGACCAAGGTAATCCCATAGTAATTTGTCTGGTCGTACAGCCGGATTGACCACTACCGCGCGTAAATTAAACGCTTGCGATAAACATGTGGCAAAAAAACCACCCAAAGAACTGCCAACCAGCGCACACTTATCATCAATGATATTTTCCAGCTGAAGCATTGCAATGCGCGGATCATAATGTAACCGAGGAACTAGGTATTCACAACGGTCTTTAAAATACTCCCCCAGTTGCTGCGCTTTAAACGACTTTTCTGAACTGTTAAACCCGTGGATATAAATTACTTTACTAACCATCTGACCTCTGTCTGCACACCTGCCTGTGACCAATTGATAAGTCGATAGCCAGCTCCTAAGTCTTGTTGCTGCCAATCACTGGTATGTTTCGTAAACTGGATTGACGTCGCGGGAGTTGCGTAAACAGGAAGCTCTCTGAAACTAAACACATATTCATTGTGTACATGGCCATGAAAAAGCGCCAAAACATGTTCTGAATCGACCAGCGTGTTTAGCAATTGCGGACCATTTTCTAGCATATGCTTATCTAAATAGCCTTGGATAGATAATGGGTTATGATGACAAAAGACAAGGCTTGGTACAGTGCACTGTTGTTGTATTTCTGATAAATGCCTTTCCGTTATCCAGCCCGCTGGAGTAGCACCTTTGCTATTCACTAACAAGATTTGTCCCAGCTTAAAACTCATTTTTTTCGCTGCTACAATTTGGCCTTGACTGATTTCATTTAAATACGCGATATCATCATGATTGCCCGGCAACCAAAATACAGGGCATTGTAACTCCGACTCACTCACTAGAGTCGCAAATAATTGATAAGAACCAAAAGTATGATCCTGAGTAAGGTCTCCACCAAAAATCACCGCATCTAAATTTTGCTGTGCTAAATCGACCAGAACGTGTTTAAAGTGCTCAGCTGTCTTAACTGAAAAATACTCACCGTCTACATGCTCAAACAGGTGAGTATCTGTAATGTGGGCAAGCCTTAGCCGTGTTTGGTCGAAGTGATACGCTTCATTAAACCAAACCATTATTGACATCCCAATCTAGTGGTACGCGGCCATTTTCAACACATGCCAACAACCAGTCACCTAAAAACGCATTGAGCTGATACTTTTCATCTTTATGGTGCATACCCGGATTCGGGTAGCGGTACGAAGGCTTCACACGTTGATGGTAATTATGCTGATATACTTCAGCAACTTTTGCATCGTGATATAACCTCACGGCCAACTCAAATTGCCCTAAATGGCTGCTCAAACTGTGCTGCTGAGTGATTTTTATGTCTGTCGTGTATTTTTCTACACTGTCTACTGAAATGAAAAAATCCATTGAACCAATTTTAATTTGGCGACTCGACCCTACCGTTTCTTCAGGTAGCACCTTAAGTGCACGCAAATAATTACGCTCACACAAGGTGATGTACTTTGGTAAAGACTGAACATAACCTCGGCTTATTGCATTTTCGTTATGCTCTTTATGATGGATTAAGTCAGACAAAGCGACTCCTGTTTACTACTTAAATGACAACTTGGATTTGTTTAGCGCTAACCATTGTAGACTAATCACTGTCGCAGCGTTATCTATTTCCTCTGATTCTAATCTACACATCGCTTCATCAAATGACATAACATGGGCTTTTATATCTTCCCCTTCCTCAGGCAAACCAAATGTGCCCCCTTGATAGTCTCGCAAATTTACTTGTGCAAGATATAGATACAAACGCTCTGTTGTGCCACCAGGGCTGGATAAATATGAACGCATATAATGCAACTCGCTTAGATCTAAACCAGCTTCCTCTTGCGCTTCTTTTCGAGCAACAGCTTCTAAGTCGTCACTGCCTTCTGCCATGCCTGCGATACATTCCAACAGCCAAGGTGAGTCTTTCGTCGCCAACGCACCAATTCGGATCTGCTCTATCAATAATATCTCATCGCTGACAGGATCATAAGGAAGGACTGCGACGGCATGCCCTCGTTCAAGGATTTCCCTTCTGATCGGTTCACTCACCCCTCCGGCAAATAACGCATGTTCAAATACATATTCCTCAATTTTGAAAAAACCATCGTACAGCACCTTATTTTCAGATGTCTTGAACATCAAATTTTCTCGGTTGTACTGACTAATTTCTTTCATATTTCATCCTACATTCATCAAACGGGGTTTAATCTAAGCTATTTTATCCCCATAACGTTCTTAATTAACGTGAGTATACCTAGCAGGAGAATTTGCTAAGTATTATATTCTGTTACACTTGTTTTGCCTTTATCTCTGGTTAGCCGTTGGGATTTTGTTTTAAAACAAGGTAACATGCTGACATCAAAATTGTCTAAGGACTGCACAAATAATGAAAAAAACCATTTTATCTATGCTGGTTGGCTTGAGCTGTGCTTTGTCAAGCAATGCCGCTAACGCAGAAGACTTATTACAAGTATACGATATTGCAACTGCAAATGATCCTACTGTTTTACGTGCAAAAGCAAATGCGGATGCACAAAAATATGCTCAAGACAGCGCACTTGGTGAGCTGCTCCCTTCTTTAAATTTAAGTTTCAGTTACTCTGATACAGACACAACTGGTGCGCCAAACACACAAAATGACGCAACAGGTTATCAACTGATGGACAGCTGGAATGATTCTTTCGGCCGTACTCTGACACTGAACCAGACTATTTTTAACATGGGTGTCTGGGAAAGCCTGACAATTGCAGAGAAGCGTGCAATGCAGTCAGTAACACAATACGAGCAAGAGAAGCAAAATCTTATTGTACGCATTGCTCAGGGTTACTTTGACGTCTTGAGTGAACTTGATAAATTAGAGTTTGTCCAAGCTGAAAAACGCGCAATTGAACGCCAGCTGGAGCAAACCAAACAACGTTATGAAGTCGGTTTGACTGCAATCACCGATGTACATGAAGCACAAGCTCAGTTTGACCAATCTGTGGCCAATGAAATTGTTGCAACGAATGACGTAGAAACAGCCCGTGAAACGCTTCGTACGATTACTGGTAAATACCACTCAAAACTGAATGCTCTGAATACTGATAAATTTTCTACAGTTAAACCAAATAAAAAATCAGATAACTTCATTGACATTGCAAAAGAGAAAAACTTAGCGTTACAAGTTGCGAAAGCATCTTTAGAAATTGCAGAAGATCAAATTGACTTAGCGCAAGCTGGCCACTATCCAACACTTTCGCTGACAGCGACTCATGGGGATTCGCTCGCAAACTCTCCAGGTAGAGAACTTGCTCCTCGCGGCGATTCAACAAACATCTCTCTAAATCTTAATGTGCCTATATACTCAGGTGGCCGCACTGTTGCAGCAACCGACCAAGCACGCGCTCTTTATGTTGCTGCAAGCGAAGATTTAGAAGCATCAATGCGTAACGTGACGCGCTCTGTTATCACGTCATACAACCAAGTGATGTCAAATGTTGCAACTTATCGTGCACTTGAGCAAGCGGTTGTTTCTGCAGAAAGTGCATTACAAGCAACTGAAGCTGGTTTTGAAGTAGGTACTCGTACAATCGTAGATGTGCTAGTTAGCACACAAAACCTTTATAGAGCAAAACGTGACTTAGCTAACTTGCGTTATAGATACATTGTTTCAACGCTACAGTTAAAGCAAGCATCAGGTGAATTAAGCCGAGCAGATTTAGAAGCGATCAACAGAGGCCTTCAAGCTTCGCTTTAATTGCATTCAATATCAGATCAGCATTTAGCTGGTCTGATATTTCCCACCATTCTCCGCCGCTACTTGAGCATCACAGCTGTTATCGATAAACTACGCTCTTTTATAGCTGTACGAGAGTATTTCACTTGGTCCATAATCCAACATTTAAACTGCAATTTTTAGCACCTAAGTTCTGGCTAACTTGGATTGGTGTTATCGTTTTATACTCTTTGTCTTGGCTACCACAAAATATACAATTCATGCTTGGCAGACTGCTCGGTCGAATTGTGCATCGCTTTTTGAAAAAACGTCGAAAAATTGCCGAGGTCAACCTCAAGCTGTGCTTTCCTGATATGGACGAGCAACAGAGAAATGCCATGGTGTTAAAAAATATGGAAAATACCGGTATAGCTACTTTTGAAACCGGCATGGCTTGGTGGTGGCCAGAATGGCGAGTTAAGCGTGCTGTCGGATCTATTTCAGGGTTAGAACACTTTGAGGCTGCGCGTAACAATGACAAAGGTGTCTTACTCCTTGTGCCACACATGCTGCATTTAGAAATGTTAGGAAGGGTGCTGGGCACGGATACTCAGGGTATTGGTTTTTATCGTCCCCATAATAACCCGCTCATGGAATACTTCATGACCAAAGGCAGATTGCGTTCTAATGAATTTTTGATTGGCAAACGAGATGTAAAAGGGCTGCTCAAAGCACTGCATAATAAAAAAGTTTGTTATTACCTACCAGATCAAGACTATGGTAGAAAGCGCTGCGAATTTGCACCATTTTTTGCAGTACCCGATGCAGCAACAACCACTGGTACATTACTATTTGCTTCTAGTAAAAAGTGTGAGACATTGAGCTTAGTGGGTTTACGTGATAAACAAGGTAAATACCATATCACTATTAAGCCAGCGATGGCTGAGTTTCCAAGTGATAATGAAAATCATGATGTCACTCGAGTCAACAAGCGAATGGAGCAATCAATCATGGAAGCACCTGAACAATATATGTGGTTACATAGACGCTTCAAAACACGACCAGATAAAGATGCGCCTTCGTATTATTAATAATTAAACAACGACGTCGAACTAAAATAAAATGGCTAGAAAAAATAAAAAACGAATATCGGCAATGTGGTTTTGGACTAGGCATCTTACACTAGGTGCGGTACTCGTGTGGGCAGCATATTATTTTTTATACGGTAATATTCCAAAACTGGAGTTCAAGGAAACGACAAATGCCGCGGCCCAAGGTCTATCACAGTTTTACGCTAATTACAGAAACCGCGTCAATGAACGTGACACTGAGCGAGAAAAGTTTGTCATGGAGATTGGTAAGCCCACCTTCCCACTTGATGACGCACTCGCTCAACGCGGACTTGTCGTGAAACCAACGCACCAGAGGTGGACGGGAGAGAGCCAACCTCGTCGTTTTGAGATGGGGAATACGTTAAAAAGTGTGCTCACCAATTATGCAAAAAAAGAAGACATCGAACTATTTTGGTACCTGAGTAAAGATTATGTTGTAAAGCAAAACTTTCGCGTTGACTCAGATTTTGTCAGTGCCCTGTATCAAGTCGGTCGTGCCATCAATGATGATTTTGAATTCGAGGTATATACCTTTTTCTGCCACCGCCAGCGTGCCGCTGTAATAACAGAAAAGCCCTCCGTCTTCGTGCGTGAAAATTGCCGCAGACTAACAAACTAAGTTCTGATTTTAAGGCCTACTACTGCAAGTAGGCCTGCCAAATTTCTCTAACATATTTGCTTTGCTCAGCCATGAGTGAAGCATCCACTGTTTTACCTGAACTATTCAAACTATTTAGATGATAATGCTCTCTTAGCTGACAATAAACCTGTGTAAGCGTGCTTTTTTCATCACTACTTATGACTGATTCTTGGCTGGCCAGTTCAAAGATCCGAATATTATCTGAGTAGCGTGTCAACGCTTTGTAGTCATAAGCGAATGCTAATACCAGATATTGCGCTAAAAACTCAATATCCGTCATACCACCTAGACCTTGCTTTAAATCAAACACAAGCGAAGAGTCTTGAGATAAATGTTGGCGCATTTTTTCACGCATTGTCACAATATCCGATTGCAACTTTGCTGTATCACGCTGCTGGCACAAAATATCGTGTCGAATCGTGTAGAAGCGTTTCGCCATCACTTCTTCGCCTACTATCATACGCGCCCTCACCAGTGCCTGATGTTCCCATGTCCAAGCCTGCTCACGTAAATATTGGTGATAGCTTTCAATATTAATGGCAAGTAGGCCTGAATTCCCTTCTGGCCTCAATCGAGTATCTAGTTCATATAAAATCCCCGAAAGCGTACGGGTATTAAATAAGTGCATCAACCGCTGCGCCATTTTAAGATAAAACTGTCTTGAGGCGATTGATTTATCACCTGTTGTTTTACTCTGCCCGTCACAGTTATGGACAAACACCAGATCCAAGTCAGAGTCGTATCCCAATTCAAATCCACCAGCTTTACCGTATGCTATCACCGCAAAGCCTTTTGCCTCTGATGAAGCTCCTTGAGGTGCACCATATCGCGCTGTCATTTGTCCCCATGCAATATCAACAGCTTTGGCGACAATTGATTCAGCTAAAGCTGTTAAGTGATCGCTAACTTTCATAATATCCAACACCCCCGTTGCATCTGCAGCGGCTATTCGCAGTTGCTGTGTTTGCTTAAACTGACGGAGCGCTTCCATTTGCAGCTCAAGGTCTTGAGGGTCGATACGCAAAAAATACTGCTGGATTTCATTGTAATATGCATTCAGTGGTAGCGGACGATAAAGTACAGCTGGGTCAATAAGTTCATCTAGCAAAATAGGATATCGTGCAATCTGTTGTGCAATCCATGCGCTGTGAGAACACAGCTTAATAAGCTGCTTGAGTGCGCCTAAATTTTCATAAAGCAGCTCTAGGTAAGCAGTACGAGAAGCAACTTTGGAGATCACGCCAAGCACACGCTCTAATACTTGCGGTGAGTTTAATGGCGTAATTTCACTGAGCACCAAAGGCATGAGCTTATCGAGCACATCACGGCCTCGCACACCAATCTGTTTTTTGGTTATGTCGGTGTAAAAAAGATTTAAGGTGTTTTGCCACAAGGTCTGCGCTTGGTCACTGAATTCGATGTCTAGGTAGCTCACATCCTGATATTCCCAAGCAGATATAAAGCATGCTTTTAACGTCTGCGTATCATGGGGTTCTTCACCTATCACCTGAGAAAACTCAGCCCTTATCTGGGCTTGAGCCTGTTCAAGATAATCCACTAGCTGCGCATAGTCTGGCAGACCCAACAATGTGCACAATCGGCTTTGATTCAGCGTGTCATCAGGTAAAGTTTGTGTTTGCTCATCATTAAAAGCTTGCAAGTACTGCTCAACCCGACGTAGTAACAAATACTGCGATTTCAATCCTGATGCGACAGAGCTCGGGATCACCTCTTGTCGCGCTAATATGCTCAATGCACTTAACAGTGACGGCGTCTGCAGATCAGGTTCCCGTCCACCTCGGATCATTTGCAGCGCTTGAACAATAAATTCAACCTCTCTGATCCCACCTGCACCTAATTTGATGTTATTGATCAGCCCTTTTCTTCTGACTTCTTGCGCTATCATATGTTTCATTTTGCGCAGCGATTCAATCACAGAAAAATCAATATATCGGCGAAATACAAAAGGTTTGATTAACGCTTTAAACTCATCCCAATACTGGTTTGGCTGACCGAGCAAGCGCGCTTTGAGCATCGCGTAACGCTCCCACTCTCGGCCTTGATCTTGATAGTAATCTTCCATCGCGGAAAAGCTCATGACCAACGGACCACTTTCTCCAAATGGCCTTAACCGCATATCAACCCTAAACACTTGTCCATCTGCCGTTAGCTGATCAAGCGCAGCAATTAACTTTTGGGCCACCTTCGTATAAAAGACCTGCGCTTCGATACTGCGGCGACCACCTTGCGTCTTCACCGACAGTGGATAGGTAAATATCAAATCAATATCAGATGAAAAATTCAGCTCCTGTCCGCCCAGCTTTCCCATTCCCAAAACAAGCATAGGTAAGGGTGATTGCGCGTCATTCAGTGGCATACCATTGCTTTTAGCGACTTGAGCAAATGCCCATTGATTCGCACTATCAATGAGTTGCTCACTAAGTCTCGATTGGTATTCAATGCTGTCAGCAATATCGTTACCCATCACCAAATCAAGCCACATCAGTTTTAACCAAAACCGTTTGCGGTAAACTCTTAATTGAGCAAAGCACTGTGCCTCTGTTAACGCTTCAAGCTCGCCTGTCAGTGCAGGCTCTATATCTCGGCAATTCATCGCGTTTTCATCAAGTAACCAATCCAACCACTGTGGGTGTTGAGAGAGTATACGATAAGCAAAGTCACTGAGTGCCAATAGCCTCAAAGCTTGTGGATTTAAAGCTTGCCCTGGAAATAGCTCAGTAAAACGCTGCTGCGCTAAAGCTGTTAACTCGGGACTTAATTGGCCTTGTTCCATAGAAAAACCTCCAGTGCTTTATGGCTCATTTGTTGTGCGATGTTATAGTAACGCTAAATAACAACAACCTTACACCGAGCATGAGTTACTTGTCTTTAGAAAACAGCAATTTTTTGACCTTTTTAAGCGGTTTATTCCTCGCCTTTGTGGCATTAATGTGTCTGAGAGTTACGGTTCAAATGCGTGCCAAAATGCATTTAAAAAAAGAATTAGCTCAACATGACAACTTCGCACTAGGCATTAACTATGCAGCAAAAGTTGCCGTGTTATGTGCAAGCACTGGATATTTTTTTGGTCACTTAAAGACATTTGAGTTGTCACTGTTACACACTCAAATCGTTCTGCCACTCATATTAATATGGTTCTTTATCTATATTGGCCAAGCTATTCATAGGAAGTGGATCCTATACCGCTTTAACGAGACACAAGCCATCCTCAAACAAAACGTCTGCGCAGCGCTTGTCGATTCTGGCATGCTGATTGGCAATTGTATTTTGGTACTTGGCTTGTATCACTGGTTAACGCCAAGCTCACCGCAAGCACTACTTATCGTGAGCATCTGCTTTTTGTTTTTACAGGGTGTCTTTGCACTTGATAGCAAGATACGCGAATCTCGATTTGCGAGGAAAAATCAAGGCGCATCTTTACAGTATAATTTTAGTTTGGCCAATACATCGATAGGGATCCGCTATGCTGGCAAGACAATTGGCTTAGCATTAGCTATTTATGCTGGATTACACAGCGCACCAAGCTACCCAGATAAAATCGTTGATAACCTACTCACCGTGGTCATGCATTCTATTTTTATGTGGTTTTTATTGTACGTATTTAGCCGTTTAATGGTCGTCATTGTGCTGCCAAAAGTAGATATAGGTCTAGAGGTTGACCACCAAGATAATATTGGGATTGCCTGCTTAGAATTTGCTGTTTTTTGTAGCATGGGCTATTTACTAATAAACATGTTTTCAATTTAAACGCCTAACTAGATTATGGATATCTTAATTCCGGAGACTTATGTCCTTGAAATTAGATAACTTTTTACTTGTAGACAGCAACTGGGAGTTTAGTCAGGAGTTTGTCGAGTTTGTTAAATCTCTCGCCCCTGACACCCCCAGTCAATTAATTATCGCTGGCGACAATACAAAGCAGATGCTCAAAATGATGTTTAAAGATCAAATCAAGGATTACAGTTACTGTGACTTTGACAATGAAATAAGCGTCTCTGAGCTCGCCACCTATTTACATGAACACCACAAAATCCAAGGGGTGCTCATTTATGCGCTCGACTACAATCTAGCAGACGAAAAGCAAAAGTTTATCTTCAATTCACTGCACGCAGAACGTTACACCATTGAACAATTAGCCAATGGCTACGATTATCACCGAGTAAATGACGCGTTTAACAATAACCACCTAACGTGTAATTCTAGTTTAGCGGCAACCAAGCACGATACATTTAGCGAATTTGTTGTATTGAAAACAGATACCACTGATTAACGCGGTGGCACCATACTCAATCACCTGTCATGTTTTCTAGACTCATGACCACGAAAACCTTAACATGAGCGCATATTCAATTGAGACATTCAACACTATGCGAATTCCACATATTTACCAACCATCGGACTTAGTCATTAATCAACCTACGACTTTAGATGAGGATGCTGCAGGGCATATTGCGCGTGTACTCAGAATGAAAGAAGGTGAACACGTCAGTCTGTTTAACGGACAAGGTGGTGAATACTTAGCAAAGATCACCGCTATCTCAAAAAAAACTGTCGAGGTTACCCCTTTCGAATTTGTCGATAAATGCGTCGAGTCACCTCTAAATGTTCACCTTGGTCAGGGTATTTCTCGTGGTGATAAAATGGACTTTACTATCCAAAAATCAGTGGAGCTCGGTGTCAGCGAAATAACACCATTATTTACCACGCGATGCGGTGTGAAACTCAGTGGCGAACGGCTAGCCAAAAAACATCAGCAATGGCAAAAAATTGCGATTTCTGCGGCCGAACAATCAGGCAGGAACTTCGTTCCTATCGTGCACCCGCCTATCACGTTAGAGCAATGGTTAAGTCAACAAAGTGAAGAACTAAAACTCACTTTACACCCAAGAGCAGATCACTCTATAAAGACTTTGCCAGCCCCGGAGCAAGGTGTGCGCTTTTTAGTTGGGCCTGAAGGTGGCTTTACTGATGAAGAAATGGCTAACACAACAGAGCAAGGGTTTATCGACATAAAAATTGGACCTAGAGTGCTACGCACTGAGACCGCTGCATTAACTGTTTTAAGTGCTTTACAGTTACAGTTTGGAGATTTGGCCCTTTAAATCCGTTTATAAGCCCTCATATTATAGTAAGTTAGCAGTCAGGCATGGTGATTTGGCTGCTAAGCACTTATTCACTTACATCGAAAATAACACATAAGGTAACGGCGATGGCAGTCAAACTTGGAATAGTTTCAGATCCAATCAGTGGTTTTAATATCAAAAAAGATACCGGTTTTGCCATGATGATGGCAGCTCAACAACGTGGATTTGAGCTGTATTACATGGAAATGGACGACCTGTACATGTACCAAGGTGAAGGTAGAGCAACGGCCGCAAAAGCCCATGTGTTTAATGATGAAAGTCGTTGGTATGAATTAGAAGATAAGCAAGACATCGCATTAAGTGACCTAGATGTGATTTTGATGCGTAAAGATCCGCCTTTTGATACTGAGTATATCTACGCAACCTATATCCTAGAGCGAGCGGAATTAGCAGGTACCCTAGTCGTTAACAGACCGCAAAGCTTAAGAGATGCCAATGAAAAGCTTTTCACTGCTTGGTTTAGCGAGCACACGCCTGACACTCTCGTTACTCGAAGTGCAGCACAGATCAGAGCCTTTTTAGATAAACATCGAGATATTATTTTAAAGCCGCTCGACGGTATGGGTGGGGCTTCTATTTTTAGAGTGCAACACAACGACCCTAATATCGGTGTGATCTGTGAAACACTGACAGAGCACGGTAGCAGATTTGCGATGGCGCAAAATTATATCCCTGAAATAAAGCAGGGGGATAAACGCGTATTAGTCGTTGATGGCGAAGTCATTCCTTATTGCTTAGCACGTATCCCACAAGGTGGCGAAACTCGCGGCAACTTGGCCGCTGGCGGTCGTGGTGAAGCAAGACCTATTAGCGACAGTGATCGCAAAATTGCAGAAGCCGTTGCACCGACTCTAAAAGAAAAAGGGTTGCTATTTGTGGGTTTAGACATCATTGGCGATAAGCTAACCGAGATCAACGTAACCGCACCGACTTGTGTTAAGGAAATCGAAGCTGCGTACGATATATCTATTATGGACAAGTTTTTTGATGCGATTGAAGCAAAACTCAACCATACTGAAAGTTAAATCATAGAAGGGGTCTCGCATGCAATCATTAGCTAATCACTTCCTTATCGCAATGCCTAACTTGCAGGACCCGATGTTCAAACGCTCCGTCACCTACATCTGTGAACATAACGAAGAAGGCGCAATGGGGTTGATAGTAAATCACCCCATTGATGTCACTGTCGGTGAACTACTCGATCAAATTGAAATCGATAATGACAAGGACAGTAGTGCTGCCGAGCAAACGGTTTTTGCTGGTGGACCGGTGCATACGGACAGAGGGTTTGTGTTACATACACCCAAAATAGGCTATGCCTCAAGTAAAGAGCTCAGCTCAGACATCATGATAACGACCTCTAAAGATGTACTTGCATCTCTGACCTATCATGATAGTCCAGATGCTTTTATCATTACGCTCGGTTATTCAGGGTGGGAAAAAGGCCAACTGGAAAAAGAAATCTTAGAGAACTCTTGGCTTATTATTCAAGCCGATCCGGAAATCATATTCAGCACACCACCAGAAAAAAGATGGGAAAAAGCCGTCAGTATGCTGGGCATAGATATCGCACAGCTTAGCAACCAAGCAGGACACGCATAACAGAATGAGTAACAAAAAACCAAAAACCCCAAAAGGTCAACGCACCGTAATGGGGTTTGATTTTGGTACAAAAAGTATTGGTATGGCCATTGGCCAAGAAGTCACAGGTACAGCCACCAGCCTAGGCGCAGTAAAGGCAAGAGATGGCATTCCAAATTGGCCTGATATTGAGCAGCACGTTAACGACTGGAAACCCGATTTATTAGTGGTCGGCTTGCCGCTCAATATGGATGGCACCAATCAACAAGTCACCTTTTCCGCAAAGAAGTTCGCTAATCGTTTGCATAACAATTACCGTCTACCCGTTGAAACACAAGATGAGCGTCTTACAACAACCGATGCCAAAGCTCGATTGTTTGATCAAGGCGGTTATCGCTCTTTAGCAAAAGATAACGTTGACGGTATGTCAGCGGTGATTATTTTAGAGAGTTTTTTTGAGCAAATGTGGGATGAAGAGTAGCTTACTCTTTGTCTTCTAACACATTTAATTGCTTATATTTGGTCAGATCAGGGAGTAATCCAGCTTGACGATAAGCATCTTGGATCCTTCCCTGTTTACGCAGCTTTTTTAGACCCTTCTGCAGCGCATCAAATGCCCGCTCACCATCTGGGTGAAGCCTTGAGACCACAAAATGACGACTGCTATCAAGTAACACAACCCATTTGGGATGAGACACTAGATTGATGTTCGCTAATTGAAAGTCGTTTCCTAACACGGGCATCAAGGGGATCAACATAAAATCAGCCCACTGTTTATTCACGATTTGGGCTTGGGAAGACCAGTTAGGCTCATCCACCAGCTCTTTAAGAGGCAACCGACTCAGCGTGTACCAATCAACTGGCCAACGGCTAGACGATACGGCTGTAAGTTGCTGTAAATCAATTAATGTTTGAATGCGCTCCATTCGTTTATTGTCTTTTGCATGGTAGATCCCTGCAAAGAATTCGCCTTTGCGGATCACCGGATCGCTGACAAACAATTTATGCGCTTTGAGCTGCGTTTCTTCATACCAATAGGTATCAAAGCTCAATAGCTGCTTACCCTGATCAAGTAAATTGGAATCTCGGAAGTTAACATTACCGGGGCGGTAACGAAATGGCTTGTTAAAGCCACCTAAAAGAAGCGCTTGATGTAACAGCACCATATCAATGACATCTCGACGCACGAACTGCCCACCAAAATTATCGACTTCAAGTGGTGAGCGCCCAGACAATAATGCCGTGTAATTCATATACACATCGTCTCTGATGTATATATCCACATAGTCAGATTGAGCCCAGCATATATTAACTAGGCTCAAATAATAACAAGCGATAAAGCCCAGCAGCTTAGTTTTTCTTGCTGTCCAGGCCATCAATGGTAACCCCTTGCAAAAACCCTGCACCTTTTTGCTCGTTATTTTGCAGCTTGATCATCAAGCGCAAGTCATTCGGCGAGTCAGCATGATGTAGCGCATCAGCATAATTTATCCGCTGTGCTTTATACAACTCAAACAGCGCTTGGTCGAAAGTTTGCATGCCCATCTCTTTGGACTTGGACATAGTTTCCTTAATTGAGCCTATGTCTCCTTTTTTGATTAATTCAGCAACCATAGGAGAGTTTAGTAAGATTTCAATGGCCGCAACCCTGCCCTCCCCTTTGGAAGTTGGTACTAATTGCTGAGCAACAATCGCTCTCAAATTCAGCGCCAAGTCGTATTTCAATTTATCATGCTTTTCTTTTGGCACGAGATGCATAATACGGTCAATGGCTTGGTTAGCATTGTTGGCATGCAAAGTAGCAACACATAAGTGACCTGTTTCAGCAAAGCTCAGCGCATACTCCATAGTTTCTTGTGAACGAATTTCACCAATCAAAATTACGTCCGGTGCTTGACGCAAAGAGCTTTTTAGAGCCGCCTCAAAGCTTTCGGTATCAAGCCCCACTTCACGCTGTGTAATAATACTTTTGCGATGTTCATGCACAAATTCAATCGGGTCTTCGATGGTTAAAATATGACCCCGTTGATTTCGGTTGCGATAACCTAACAATGCAGCTAAAGACGTCGATTTACCCGTGCCCGTACCACCGACAAATAAAACCAAGCCGCGCTTAGACATGATCACATCAGTCAATACCGAAGGCAGACCGAGCTGATTCACATCTGGTATGTCCGTCACGATACGTCGAATGACCATACCTGCGCAATCTCGCTGCCAAAATGCAGACACACGAAAACGACCCGCATCGTTGGCAACGGCAAAATTACATTCTTTTTCAGCGTGGAACTGCTGCCTTTGAGTCTCTGACATGGCAGACTCAACCATAGCTAAAGCACCCTCGCTGTCTAATACGTCTTCATCCAGTGCACGCAACTCACCGTCAATTTTTGCACTGACTGCCAATCCAGATGAGACAAACAAGTCCGAAGCCTCTTTGTCTACCATCAACTGTAAATAATCTATTAAAGCCATACGTTAAAACCCTGCCGCACCAAACTGGTTTTTATCATGCGCTTTCGCGTGCGCATCTTGCGTTGTGATCAAACCGTGATTAACCATATTCATCAAACACTGATCCATCGTTTGCATACCGTGCAGTGCACCTGTTTGAATCGCTGAATACATTTGCGCAATTTTATCTTCACGAATTAAGTTACGAATTGCCGGCACACCGAGCATGATCTCATGCGCAGCGACTCGTCCCCCGCCCACTTTTTTAATTAAAGTTTGAGAAATAACCGCTTGCAAGGACTCAGACAGCATAGAACGAACCATGTCTTTCTCTTCACCAGGGAATACATCGATAATACGATCAATGGTTTTAGGTGCCGACGTGGTATGGAGTGTGCCAAACACAAGGTGGCCTGTTTCTGCTGCAGTCATTGCTAAACGAATGGTCTCTAAATCACGCAACTCACCAACTAAGATAACATCAGGGTCTTCACGCAACGCGCTGCGCAGTGCCGCATTAAAGCTATGGGTATCTCTGTGAACTTCACGTTGGTTAATTAAGCTCAACTGATTTTGATGCACAAATTCAATCGGGTCTTCAATAGTCAGAATATGGTGGTGTTTACAACTGTTGATGTAATCCACCATGGCAGCAAGTGTAGTCGACTTACCAGACCCTGTAGGGCCTGTCACCAGCACGAGTCCACGCGGGTTATCAGCGATTTTCTTAAAAATATCCGGCGCTCCCAAGTCATCCAGCGTTAATACCTGACTTGGAATGGTTCGGAAGACTGCGGCAGGCCCTCGGCTGGTATTGAAGGCATTGACACGAAATCGTGCTAAATTTGGTACTTCGAATGAAAAATCCACCTCAAGATTTTGCTCATAGTCCTTGCGCTGGTTATCATTCATAATATCGTAAATTAAGCTATTTACGTCTTTCGCTTCTAAAGCGGGAATATTTATGCGACGTACGTCACCATCCACGCGTATCATCGGGGAAACTTCCGAAGAAAGGTGTAGATCCGACGCTTTATGTTGCACACTAAAGGCTAATAATTCAGTAA
Organism: Pseudoalteromonas sp. MMG033; assembly: GCF_057197785.1. Classification (NCBI taxonomy): domain Bacteria; kingdom Pseudomonadati; phylum Pseudomonadota; class Gammaproteobacteria; order Alteromonadales; family Pseudoalteromonadaceae; genus Pseudoalteromonas; species Pseudoalteromonas sp. MMG033. The sequence continues at coordinate 2,562,986 of NZ_CM170070.1, read as the reverse complement.
TATCCATCTATGACTCCACTACGAGCAAATAATAATATGGTTACAATAGCAGAACGGCTAAATAACGCCTACGATCGCATCACAAAAGCAGAACAAAATAATCAGATTTCTGATCCTATTCAGCTCCTAGCTGTATCTAAAACGAAACCCATTGAACTAATCCAGCAAGCTTATGATGCAGGGCAGCGCTTATTTGGTGAGTCTTATGTTCAAGAAGCCGTCGACAAAGTAATACATTTCAAACACTATCGAGACATTGAGTGGCACTTTATCGGGCCCATTCAATCAAACAAATCTCGGCATATTGCTGAGCACTTCAGTTGGGTGCAAAGTGTTGACAGGATAAAGATTGCTAGGCGCTTAAGTGAACAGCGTCCAACTAACTTAAAGCCATTAAATATATTAATACAGGTAAACATCAGCGGTGATGAGAAAAAATCAGGCTGCATGTTAGAAGAGCTGGCTGAACTCGCTGAATTTATAGAGAGTTCAAAGCAGCTAACTTTAAGAGGTTTGATGACTATCACCGCTCAAACCGATGACGAAACCCTGCAACTACAATATTTTCAGCAAATGAAAGATTGCTTTGATAAACTAAAGACCCAATATCCTAATATCGATACACTTTCTATGGGTATGAGTGGTGACTTAGAACTAGCCATCGCAGCTGGTGCCAATATGGTAAGAATTGGTACTGATATTTTTGGAAAAAGACAATAAAGGCCAAACACAGAATATGTCTAACAAAACAATTGCATTTATCGGCACAGGAAACATGAGCTATGCCATCATTGGCGGTATGCTAAAAAATGGATTCAATGCCCAAAATATTATTGCAACTAATCGCAATCAAGAAAAACTCGAAAAAGTTGCAAGCGACTTCGCAGTGCAAACAACCAGTGATAACTTAGACGCCATTGCGCGTGCTGACGTTGTGGTGCTTTCGGTAAAACCGCAGATGATGGAAGCATTGTGTGACTCTTTCAAATCAGCAAATCTTGATTTACGCGATAAAGTAATCATTTCTGTTGCAGCGGGTATTACTATTTCACGTTTAAAAGACATGCTGCAATGTGACACCAAACTCGTTCGCTGTATGCCAAATACCCCATCACTGGTCGGCCTCGGTGTATCCGGGCTCTTTAGTCAGGATATTGATGATCAGGAAAAAGCACTTGTTGACACGATTTTTAGCGCCACCGGTATCACTACTTGGCTCAAAGAAGAAAGTCAGATCAATGATATCATTGCTGTGACTGGCTCTTCTCCTGCCTATTTTTTCCTGTTTATGCAGGCGATTGAGGAAAAAGCCCGCCAGTTAGGATTTGATGAGCAACAAGCGAGACAACTGGTACAACAAACTGCACTTGGCGCTGCGCAAATGGCGGTCGCACAGCCTGATGTGAGTCTCGAGCAGTTGCGTGCAAACGTTACTTCTAAAGGCGGTACCACTCATGCAGCCATTGAGTCAATGAAAGCCAATCAACTTCCTCAAACCGTGGCAAACGCGATGGATGCTTGTATAGCCCGTGCTGAAGAAATGGAAACACAAATTTAAGGACCCTCTACATGAGTGCAATGCATTTTTTAATTGAAACCGTTTTTAACTTGTTTTTGATGGTCGTGCTACTGCGTTTTTGGATGCAGTGGGCACGCGTCGACTTTTACAACCCAGTCAGTCAAGCGGTGGTGAAAGCAACTTCATTTGCAGTAAACCCTCTACGTAAAATTATCCCTGGCTTTGCAGGCATTGATGTGGCTTCTTTGGTCCTTGCATTTATCGTCGCAGGTGCCAAGCTGTCTGTATTAATGTTGGTATTCAGTGGTTATTGGGACCCAGCAACAGCGGCGCTTGGTGGATTGCTCACCTTACTAAAAGAAGCATTTAGTTTGGTTTTTTGGATTTTGATTATCCGCGCCCTTTTAAGTTGGGTAGTACAAGGGTATAACCCTGCAGCCGCAGTATTTGAGCAATTAACAGAACCACTATTACGCCCAGTAAGAAAAATCATTCCTCCTCTGGGTGGACTAGACTTATCTATCATGGTGGTGCTATTTGGCATGATGTTCTTACAACGTTTGGTCATGGATTTTATGCATTAAGCATATGTGAGTGAGGTACTATGCGAGTATATCTTTTAGCAGTTTTACTTTTAGTGATTTCCTTTACTGGCCATACTCAAGGCACAGAGTCTGGGGGCCAGTTCAAGAAGTTAGGTAATTGGGAAGTGCATTACATTGCCTTTCCATCCACCTTTATCCAACCCAGCGTCGCCAAAGCATATGGTGTTGTGCGCAATGAAAATAAAGCGTTAATCAACATTTCTGTTCTAGCCACAGATAAAGCAAAAACGGCACAACAGGTGCAAATTTCTGGATTTGCTAAGAACTTATTGGGAAATAAAAAACCGCTTACCTTTAAGCAGGTCGTCGACGGTGACGCTATTTATTACCTCACTCAACTTGATTATTACAATGAAGATGTTTATCGCTTTGAGCTCAATATTCAACAAGGCAATGAACATCAAACCTTAAAGTTTCAACAAAAGTTCTACGTAGATTAAAAAATATGACAAAACAAATCGTGCTGGCCACAGGCAACCAAGGCAAAGTAAAAGAACTCGGCAGTATGCTTGAGTCTCTGCAAATAGAAGTATTACCTCAAAGTCAGTTTGAGGTGTCAGATGTGGCAGAAACCGGCACTACTTTTGTGGAAAATGCCATCATTAAAGCCCGCCATGCAGCCAAAGAAACCGGGCTGCCAGCCATCGCTGATGACTCAGGTTTAGAGGTTGACGCACTTAATGGCGCACCAGGTGTGTATTCAGCTCGTTTTGCTGGAGTCGGCGCAAGCGACCAGCAAAACATTGATAAATTACTCGACGCAATGGCAAGTAATGACAATCGCACTGCTCGATTCTGGTGCGTATTGGTATATATGCACCATGCTGAAGATCCAACGCCCGTGATCTGCCAAGCGAGCTGGGAAGGCACGATCGCCAATTTGCAGCATGGTGACGGTGGTTTTGGTTATGATCCTGTATTTTGGGTCGAAAGTTTACAAAAAATGGCCGCAGAGCTAACAAAGGAAGAAAAGAACGCCATCAGCCATAGAGGGAAAGCACTGCAACAATTAATGACCCACTTTAAGAGTACCCTGTGAATCTCCCTCCATTAAGTTTATATGTGCACGTGCCTTGGTGCGTGCAAAAATGCCCATATTGTGATTTCAATAGCCACAGCCAAAAAGGCACTATCCCTGAGCAAGAATATATTGGTCACCTTCTTGATGACCTCAAAGCAGATTTACATCTTGTGCAAGGTAGAAAATTGCACAGTATCTTTGTTGGTGGCGGTACACCTAGCTTACTTTCTGGTGATGCATATGTGTACTTGCTAGAACAAATCGAAGCATTGATTGGCTTTGAAGATGATATTGAAATTACGTTAGAAGCCAATCCAGGCACCGTTGAAAGCGATCGTTTCAAACACTATGTACAAGCCGGTATTAACCGTATCTCGATCGGCGTGCAAAGCTTGCAAAGTGATAAACTCAAAGCGCTAGGGCGCATTCATGGCGAGCAAGAAGCCTTAAATGCAGCAGCAGAGGCACACGACGCTGGTTTAAATAGTTTTAATATGGATTTGATGCACGGTCTACCAAATCAGACTATTGACGATGCATTAAGTGATTTGCGACGAGTCATTGAATTAAATCCACCACATATCTCTTGGTATCAACTCACCATTGAGCCTAATACCCAGTTTGCGTCTAGACCTCCCAAATTACCTGAGGATGAAACCCTTTGGGCGATACAAGAAGCTGGTCAAACTTTATTGGCAGAGCATGGCTATCAGCAATACGAAATATCCGGCTATGCCAAACCCAATTATCGTTGCAAACACAACTTGAATTACTGGCGCTTTGGTGACTATCTAGGAATTGGCTGCGGCGCACACGGTAAAATTACGCTACCAGAGCAAAATGAGATTTTACGTACTGTCAAAGTTAAGCATCCAAGGGGCTATATGGATCTCACTAAGCCTTACTTATATGACAGCTGGCATGTCGCACCAGAAGATAAGCCCTTTGAGTTTTTTATGAATACTTTCCGCCTATTAGAGCCAACACCCAAGTCTAATTTTACGGCGTACACAGGGCTGCAAGAAGCTGAAATAGAACAACAATTGAACCACGCAATTCGCTTGGGGTTATTAGAAATGCAGGCTGATTCATGGTTTGTAACAAATAAAGGTCACAGGTACTTAAATGACCTGTTAGAATTGTTTGTCTAAATTTAGGTGACATGTAGTACGGACATTACGTAGCTATAAAGTTTGCATTAACGCTTATTGTAGCTGTCGCTCGCCGCTTAACATATAATGGCCTACACTGAGGTTTATCTTCAGTTAGGCTAATGATGTCTACAAGATTTAAAAAGAAAAAAGGGTAAAACATGCGTAAACTTACCATCATCGCTGCTGCAATATCAGCAACGTTACTGGCAGGCTGTCAGCAAACAGCTGAGCAACCAAAACCAGTTACTCCTGTGCAACAAGTTGTTCAAAGTGAAGTAGAAAAAGCAAATGCGTTATTTGAAGAGTCATTTAATCGCAGTGTAATGCGTAGTCCTATCTACCAAACCTACCTAGGTATTAAAAAAGACTATGATAAATGGGATGACGGCTCTGAAGCACGTCAACTAGAAGATCTAGAGCTAACGAAACAAGACCTTGCTGCTATTAATGCCATCGACAGAAGTAAGTTAGACCTGCAAACTCAAGTAAGCTATGACCTATTTAAACAAGGTTTAGAAGAAGAAATCGAAGACTTTAAATGGCGTCGTTACTCTTACCCTGTAAATCAAATGTTTGGCACTCACTCGATGATCCCTGCATTTTTGATTAACCAACACCAGATCTCTGATGTGAAAGATGCGAAAGCTTATATTGCGCGTTTAAATGGTGTACCGAATGTATTCGATCAACTCATTGAAGATTTAGGCAAACGCGCTGATGCAGGTATTATTGCACCTAAGTTTGTATTTCCTCATGTTATCGATTCAAGCAAAAACATCATCAAAGGCGCGCCATTCGCAGCAGGTGATGACTCTACATTGTTAGCTGATTTCAAAAGAAAAGTCGCAAAATTAGAGATTGCTCAAAGTGAAAAAGACGCGTTAATTACACAAGCAAACAACGCTTTGACCTCTGCCGTCAAACCAGCTTATAGCAAACTGATCAGCTATTTACACAAGCTTGAAAAGCGTGCAGATGATAGAGATGGCGTATGGAAGTTCCCTGAAGGTGAGAAGTTCTTCAACGTGGCATTGGAGCGTACTACCACAACGAAACTTTCTGCTGCTGAGATCCATAAAATTGGTTTAGAAGAAGTCGCTCGTATCCATGACGAAATGCGTGAAATCAAAGAAAAGGTTGGTTTCAAAGGTGACCTTAAAGCATTTATGGAGTTTATGAGAACAGATAAGCAATTCTATCTGCCGAATACTGAAGAAGGTAAAGCAAAATACCTTGCCGATGCTACAGCAATGATCGATAACATGAAGTCTCGCCTTGATGAACTTTTCATTGTAAAACCAAAAGCAGACATGATTGTTAAGCGTGTAGAGGCATTCCGTGAAAAAGCGGCAGGTAAAGCGTTTTATCAGCAACCTACACCTGATGGCTCTCGCCCAGGCATTTACTACGCAAACCTGTATGATATGGAAGCGATGCCAACATACCAAATGGAAGCTTTGGCTTACCACGAAGGTGTACCTGGTCACCACATGCAGATTGCAATAGCTCAAGAACTTGAGAACATGCCTAAGTTCCGTAAGTTTGGTCGCTATACTGCGTACACTGAAGGCTGGGGACTTTACTCTGAGCTAGTACCAAAAGAAATGGGCTTATATGAAGACCCATATTCAGATTTTGGCCGTCTAGCGATGGAACTATGGCGTGCATGTCGTTTAGTTGTTGATACTGGTATCCACGCAATGAAGTGGACGCGCCAAGAAGGTATTGATTACTATGTAAACAACACGCCAAATGCCAAGTCTGATGCCGTTAAAATGGTTGAAAGGCATATTGTTATGCCAAGCCAAGCAACAGCATACAAAATCGGTATGATCAAAATTGTTGAACTGCGTGAAGCCGCGAAAAAAGAACTGGGTGATAAGTTCGATATCCGAGAATTCCACGATGTTGTACTTAAAAATGGACCAGTTCCACTTAACGTACTTGAGCAATTCGTTGATCAGTGGGTTGCGAGCAAAAAAGGCTAATCACCCGCTAATCGAAAAGGCGAATTAGCTAAAATAATATGCAAACAAGCCCCGCCATGCGCGGGGCTTTGTATTTTCACTTCCCCGCCAAGTTTTTGTGTCACTAAGTTATAAATAATGCTTAGACCTAACCCAATACCACCTTGATTTCTTTGTGTTGTTATAAATGGTTCAAAAATAATCGGCAATAACTCTTTATCTATGCCTTTACCATCATCTTTAATATAGAGGTGTATATAATCGTTCACGACCAAAGCAGAAATAACAATGTTAAGTAATTGACCCTCTCTTTTTGCATGCTGAATACAGTTACTGAGACTGTAGGTAAAAACCTGAACAAATACATTCGGGTAACTTTTGAGCATTAACTGCTCTGGAATTTCTATCTCCATATGATAATCAGGCGTGCTTAACTCATGCTGATAACAATCAAGTACGCCACTCACAAGGGCCTTAAGATTGAACTCTTGTATCTCATCATATTCTTGCTGTACCGACACTTTTTTAAAATCATCGATCAGCGAGGCTGTCCGCAGTAAATTGTTTTCTAATAGAGACAGTGCAGACTCGGCCTCTGCTATCAAGTTCGTTAATGCATGCTTTTGCAGCTGTCCTGATTCCAAGTCCTTTTTAAGTACTTCAACTTGCTCTTTCAGGTGAGATTGGCTAGTAATTGCCACACCCAACGGCGTATTAAGTTCATGGGCAAAACCGCTGACCATATTGCCTAAACTGGCCATTTTCGCCTCTTCAATCAATCTTTGTTGAGCAGCACTGAGACGTTCTAGCAACGTTTCTATAAATGCCAGTAGACTATCCAAATGATGGGCTATTTGAGCAATTTCGTCTTCTCCCTCAATATTAACGCGGATCGAAAAGTCCTCATGCTGTGCAACGTTTTTGAGTACACGGCTGATAGAAATAATATGGTCAGAAATGCGGGTATTAAGAATATACAACAACAGCAGGCTAAAACAGCTGATCAGGACAATGATCACAAGACACGTGAGGATTAAGTTTTGCTTCTCAGTCAGGTCTTCATTAAACAGTTGTTTTGATACAACTTCGAAGTGGCTTCTGATTGAGAGCTTTAACTGATGCAATTCAGCTCTTACGCCTTGGCTGTGATCTAGCCCTTGCTGCTGTAACACACTAATATAAGTCTTAAACCCTTGTTGATACTGATTTAGTATAGACATCAAGTCCTGCGACTTGTCGGGAAACTGGGTAGTAATAAGCTGCTCTGTTCGAGCTAGTAGATCTTGATGTATCAATAAATAATTAGGATCTAGTCGCAACAAAAAATCCTTTTCTCGACGCCGTAACTCCAACAAAAGTATTTCCAATTGCGGATATGATGTTTGCTTGGCAATATCTTGCAGCGCATGTGCTTGACGCCTAAAATTGCCATAAACACCTTCTTCTTTATCATACCCCAGCAGAGCTTGCATTGAAGCCAGCTGTTCATATTTAAGTGTAAAACGCTTCACCTCTTCATCTAGCTTAAACAGCAGGTCAAGGTCTCGTTGCTGGGCAACTAACATACTGAGCAGCACACTATAACTTTCTCGGTAAGAGAATCTATCATCCTCAATGGAAGCGAGGCTATCTCTTTGACGCTCGATAAGAAATCGTTCTTCTTGGTCTAATAAACGCTGGATTTGTGTTTGTAATTGAAACAAATGATCATTTAACAGCCTTGTTTGTTGTAATTGAACGTAGAGAAACCAACTTGCAATAATGATCACAATGGCTGATCCTACTGCTGCTGTTTTGAAAAGTAAAAGTGACTGCCTTAACTGCACAAACTGCCTCATACTGAATTTTGCCCCAACTAAAGTTTAGTCGAAGAAAATTATTATGGTATTTATTAAACTTTTCTGCGAAAGAGAGCATTTCAAAGTCAGAATATCTTTTTATGAACTATTTTATGCCAACAATTGACATCATTGTTTTTGACTTCTGCCTGCGAGAAATAAAATGGAAATTTTCATAGCCCTATTCGTATTATTAATACTCATAGTACCTGCTGTCATATATACAACTTATGTCCAAATGTCTACGCGGAATAAAGTACGCCTTGCTGATTCTATTATTTACATGATTAAACACGATGAACCTGTCAAAATCGATATGGAAATTTTAGAAGGCCTTAAACTTTCCCCAAAAGAAAAAAGTTATCTGCTAAGTGTTTATAAGGCACCAATCAAGCTACAAGAGTAATTTTAAGTCTAAACTTTAAAACTGCAGGAAGCTGTTTTTATACTGGGTATGAAGATAAAAAAGTGAAGTGTAAATTTCTGAGATACAAATAAAAAAGCCTCAGAAAACTCTGAGGCTATAAAAAGTGGTACCAGTGGGCGGACTTGAACCGCCACGCCCGAAGGCAACGGATTTTGAATCCGTCATGTCTACCAATTCCATCACACTGGCATCATTTTTCTTTAATCTTCTAGCTTTGAGAAGATAAAGAAAAACCACTTTGAGCTTAGGCTTTTTTTATTTGCCCTCGTCTCTATGCCCTGCATTATACAAATATGTGACAGCCCCGCAAGCAATTTTTTTAATAAATATGTTCAAGTGCTTTGTATTTGACCAAAATCATAAAATATCGAGGTTTTATCTATAAGTGTCTATATTAAGTGTAAAATATCGCGATACGATTTTAGATAGGTTTTTAAATGTCAACTTTTCCTCGTGCTGGGTTTAATAGAAGAGTGGCATCGTTAATATATGATGCGCTCGTTGTTATCGCTTTTGCAATGCTCACAACCGTGGTTTTTTTGGGCCTAGTTCAAGGCATGCTATCTCTAGGGTGGTACTCATTGGAAGGACATGAAGATGTGTCAGCCCTTATTCAAACAACACCCACTTTATATTACAGCCGTTCAATATTGCTTGTTATTGTGTCAGTCTCTTTTTTTTCGTATTTCTGGACAAAAAGCGGTCAAACAATTGGTATGAGAGCTTGGCGACTGAAAGTGCAAAACCCTGATGGTAAATTGCTAACCTGGCCTCAAGCTATATTAAGGAGCCTAACAGCTTTATTAGGCTTGGGAAACGTACTTGTGCTCATTGATATAAAGCACAAGCGTGCACTGCAAGACTTACTAAGCGGGACTGAAGTACTCGTGCTCAGTAAAGAAGAAAACAAAAGAGTCTACGATAGCTTAGATTGATACATGAAAAAGGCGCCATTGGCGCCTTTCTATTGTCTTCGCTGTAAAAAATACATTGCCACGAGTGTAAAAATAATGCTCGGCATGACTGCGCCAACAAACGGCGAAATTTGATACACCATGACAATTGGGCCAAATACTTCATTACTCAAATGGAAGATCAAGCCAGTTACCACGCCCATAATAATTCTTGCCCCCATACTCACTGAACGTAATGGTCCAAAAATAAATGACAAGGCAACCAACAACATCACCGCAATCGTGACTGGTTGCATCACTTTTCGCCATAACGCCAGTTCGTAATTACTGGTATCTTGTTCGTTTTGCTCAAGGTATTTTAAGTACGATAATAAGCCTGTAAATGACAAAGACTCGGGCTCAAATGAAGCAACTCCTAGCCTATCAATCGTAAGCTGAGAACCATAAAGCTTTGTTTGCGCATAGTAGGTGCTAACTTGTTCGTCACTAATTTGCACTTCTTCTACCGCTTTGAGCATCCATCCTTGTTCAGAGGTGACTGCAGACTGTGCTCTGGTTATTTTTTCTAAGTTTAAGTCATCAGAAAAGTGATAAATATTGATATTGGTCAGTTCACCTGACTTCTCAACATTGGCTATATTGATAAAGTTATTTCCGTCTTTTGCCCATAGTCCCTTCTGTGCATCGTAGACTTCACCACCATAAATTGCCTGATTTCTTAACTGTTTAGCGGTACGCTCGGCTTCCGGTGCTCCCCACTCTCCTAGAGCCATCATACATATTGCTAATATGATCGCGGTTTTCATCACCGACCCAATAATTTGTAGGCGTGACATACCCGCAGCTTGCATCACCACTAACTCACTGCTTGAGGCCAACGCCCCCAGCCCCGTCAAACCGCCTATCAGCGCAGCCATAGGGAAAAACACCACGATGTCACTTGGCACACTATACAGAGTGAATAATAGTGCATCAGACACTTCATAAGTACCTCGACCGACTGAGCGAAGCTGCTCGATGAACTTAATAAGTGTATTTATGCCGACAAATACTAATAATGCGAAGCTCGTAGTTTGCAAAATACTTCGACCTAAATACCAATCAAGCATTTTCATCATGCGACAGCCTCCCTTTTTCTCAACATAGATCTAAGCCATACTCCAAAAGGTCTGCCTTTGACGATGAGATAAGTCCCGATGAATAAAATTGATAAATGGATCCACCACAATCCCACTGAAGGCGGGATCTTGCCCTCAGCCACCAAATATTTACCAGCATTGAGTAAAATAAAGTACCCCAAATAAATGCCAATTGCAGGTACCAGCTTAGCAAACTTGCCTTGGCGCGGATTTACAACACTGAGCGGCACCGCTAATAAGGTTAAAAGCAAAATAGAAATAGGTGTAGCAATACGCAACTGAAATTGTGCAATTGCTTCTGGTGTATTAAGCTCCAGCAAACGACTAGAAGGGAGGTCTTCTAGTTCACGTCTTCGGCGTTCAATTTCTTGCTCTTGGATCTGAACCTGATAACTGCCAAATTCAGTCTTGTTTAATGCTTGACTAAATCCATCCGTTTCATAGCGCTTGCCATCTTTCAAGATAAGTTGTTGCTCTCCAGATTCCCCTTCAGCAACTTCCCCTTGTTGTGCATAGACAATTCGAGCTGCGTTGTTAGACTCTTTTTCTGGCAACTGAGCTACAAAAACTTTATTTAAAACAGAGCCCTGCTCGCTGGTATTGTGAATAAACACCACTGCTTTTTCATTGCCAGTTTGCTGAAAACGTCCCGCTCGCAACTGTGTTAGACCAGACTCTGCATTAGCTTGTTCACGTAATTGGTTTTGTTTTTCACCCGCCCATGGCGCCACGTACAAACTCACCGTCGCGGCAATTAATGCAACAAAGAAACTCGAAATAAGCGTAACGCGAACAACATACCACTCGCTCACACCGCACGCCTTTAACACCGTCATCTCACTGTCTGCGTATATCCGGCTATACGCCAGTATAATGCCCAAAAACACACTCAATGGCAGAATATATACAGCTAATTTAGGTAAATTAAGCGCTAAAAACGACAATACGAGTTTTCCTGGAATTCCTCCGCCTGAGGCTTCGGCTAAAATTTTGACAAATTTTTGAGAGAGAAAAATCGTCATTAGAGTAAGGAAAACGGCGACCTGCGATTTTAAAACTTCTGCAGTCAAATATCGAAAAATTAGCAATGTTCGCCCCTATAAAACGTCTCATTTCACTGGAATAGTAGGAAATTTTGAGTAAACTGGTTATTTTAGTCACTTTATTATATGCCATCAAAATCAAATATCCTACTAGTGCAGCTGCACTAAAGTAACTTAGTTAACTTGATGTGGTTTGGCATTTAAAGTTTGAAATGGCATAACTTAGACTTAGGAGTCGCAATGGAATTCAGCGTTAAAAGTGGTAGTCCAGAAAAGCAACGCAGTGCTTGTATTGTTGTTGGGGTGTATGAACCACGACGTTTATCGCCAGTTGGTGAGCAGCTGGATAAAATCAGCGAAGGCTATATTTCCAATTTATTGCGCCGTGGTGACCTAGAGGGTAAACCAGGGCAAGTACTGTTATTACATCATGTACCCAATGTATTAAGTGAACGTGTTTTATTAGTTGGTTGTGGTAAAGAGCGCGAGCTTGATGATAAACAGTACAAACAGATTATCTCAAAAACCATTAATACCTTAAATGAAACAGGTTCAATGGAAGCGGTTTGCTTCTTGACTGAGCAACATGTTAAAGGTCGTGATACTTACTGGAAAGTGAGACAAGCAGTTGAGACCACACAAGACTGCCTGTATACATTCAATCAGCTGAAAAGCAAAAAAAGTGAAGCGCGACGCCCGCTACGTAAAATTGTCTTTAATGTGCCAACTCGCCGAGAGCTAACCATTGGTGAAAACGCCATTGAACACGGTTTAGCCATCGCTGCAGGTGCAAAGCTATGTAAAGACGTTGCCAATATGCCGCCAAATATTTGTAACCCACGTTACCTTGGCGAGCAAGCTGAGCTGTTAGCTAAAGAGTTCGATAACGTCACAGTTAACCTCGTCGGTGAAAAGGAAATGGAAGAGCTAGGTATGCATTCGTACCTCGCAGTTGGACGTGGCAGTGAGAATGAATCTGTCATGTCTGTGATCCATTACAACGGCGCATCAGAAAAACAAGCACCAGTTGTATTTGTCGGTAAAGGTCTAACGTTCGACTCAGGCGGTATTTCACTTAAACCAGGCGAAGGCATGGATGAGATGAAATACGATATGGGCGGTGCCGCTGGTGTGCTTGGTTTAATGCGTGCGGTGGTAGAAATGCAGCTGCCACTGAATGTCATTGGCGTTTTAGCTGGCTGCGAAAACATGCCAAGTAGCCGTGCATACCGCCCAGGCGACATATTAACAACCATGTCAGGCCAAACTGTTGAAGTACTGAATACCGATGCAGAAGGTCGATTAGTATTGTGTGATGCTTTAACCTATGTTGAAGCGTTTGAACCTGAAACGGTTGTGGATGTTGCGACCTTAACAGGTGCCTGTATTATCGCGCTTGGCCACCATGCTTCAGGTTTACTATCAAACCACAACCCGCTTGCACACGACTTGCTTAAAGCGTCTGAACAAAGTGGCGACAGAGCTTGGCAACTGCCACTGTGGGATGATTATCAAGAACAGCTAAAAAGCCCGTTTGCAGATTTCACTAACTTAGGTGGACGTCCAGCAGGCACTATTACTGCTGCTTGCTTCCTATCTAAATTTACCAAGAAATACAATTGGGCACATATCGATGTTGCGGGCACAGCTTGGAAAAGTGGCGCAAATAAAGGTGCAACAGGCCGTCCAGTGCCAATGCTAATGCAATACTTGCTAAATCGTGCAAACATCACGGATGGTTTACAAGATTAAACTTTTTGAGTAAATACTCACGAGATCTTTGGGTAAGGTTAAATAACTCGCCCTAAGGTCGTCTGTAGATTGATGAGAGCCGTATTCTGTGTCAGAATGCGGCTTTATTTTGAACGCTGGACAGGCACAAAGTATTTTTACTTTGTACGCTATATTCAGTACCGAAGATAAGTCACATGCCATGTCAATCAACGCACAATTTTTAGTGTTAAAGCATGACCAAGAGCCTAGTCGTCAAGTTCCGGCTCATTTTGATCTTGCAGCGCGAAGTGCTGCTAAACTGTACCGTGCTGGGCAACGTGTTTTTATATACGTGGATACGGTAGAAAAAGCCCATGCAATTGATGAACATTTGTGGCAGTTCGATGCTGACAGTTTTGTACCGCATAATCTACAAGGAGAAGGCCCAAAAGGTGGCGCTCCTGTGGAAATTGGCCAAATGCCCCCAGTTGGGCGACGTACAATTCTGATAAACCTTGCCACACATATCCCGGATTTTGTCCGACGATTTGAGCAAGTATATGACTTTGTCCCAGTCGAGCCAATGGCCAAACAGGCTGCCCGGGAAAGGTTCAAACAACTGCGCGCTATAGGCGCCAATATTTCAACGAAAGAAATTGATAACTAAAGTATTTTTTAAGGTTCTGTGTAATGGATAAAACCTATAATCCACAAGATATTGAACAGTCTTTATACCAAGACTGGGAAGAAAAAGGCTACTTTAAGCCTTCTGGACAAGGCGACGCATACTCAATCATGATCCCGCCGCCGAATGTCACAGGTAGCCTGCACATGGGCCACGCATTCCAAGACACCATAATGGACACCCTGACCCGCTATCAGCGTATGAAAGGTAAAAATACTTTATGGCAGGTGGGTACAGACCACGCTGGTATCGCAACTCAAATGGTTGTTGAGCGTAAACTTGCAGCTGAAGAAGGTAAAACAAGACATGATCTTGGTCGTGAAGAGTTCATTGACCGCATCTGGAAATGGAAAAATGAATCAGGCGGTACGATCACAAAGCAGCTTAGACGTCTTGGCGCATCTGTAGATTGGGACCGTGAACGCTTTACAATGGATGAAGGTCTATCTGAGGCTGTTAAAGAAGTATTTGTTCGCCTATATAAAGAAGACTTAATTTACCGTGGTAAACGCCTAGTAAACTGGGATCCAAAGTTACACACTGCAATTTCAGATCTTGAAGTAGAAAACAAAGACAAGCAAGGCCACATGTGGAACCTGCGCTATCCACTTGCTGATGGCGTTAAGACCAAAGACGGTAAAGACTATATCATCGTTGCGACAACGCGCCCTGAAACTATGCTGGGTGATACAGGCGTAGCAGTAAACCCAGATGATGAGCGCTATCAAGATCTTATCGGTAAAGAAATTTTACTTCCTATTGTTAATCGTCGTATCCCTATCGTTGCCGATGAGCATGCAGATATGGAAAAAGGAACAGGTTGTGTAAAAATCACGCCAGCGCACGACTTTAACGATAATGAAGTTGGTAAACGCCACCAGCTTCCAATGATCAACGTATTCAACAAAGATGCCGCAGTACTGACGCAAGGTGAAAGCTACACCTTTGATGGTAAAGAGCTTACTTTAGATGCGCCAATTCCTGAGCGCTTCCATGGTTTAGACCGCTTCGATGCAAGAAAATTGATCATCGAAGAATTTGAACAGGCAGGTCTATTAGAGAAAATTGACGACCACAGCTTAACCGTGCCATATGGCGACCGTTCAGGTGTTGTCATTGAACCGTTATTGACTGATCAATGGTATGTACGTGTAGCGCCTCTTGCTGAACCTGCAATCAAAGCGGTTGAAGACGGTGACATTCAATTTGTACCAAAGCAATACGAAAACATGTACTTCTCTTGGATGCGCGACATTCAAGATTGGTGTATTTCACGCCAACTTTGGTGGGGTCATAGAATTCCAGCTTGGTACGATGCTGACGGTAATGTATACGTAGGTCGTGATGAAGCCGAAGTACGTAAAGAAAATAATCTAGCTGATGATGTTGTGCTATCACAAGATGATGACGTGCTTGATACGTGGTTCTCTTCTGCACTTTGGACTTTCTCTACTCAGGGTTGGCCAGAAAACACCGAAGATTTAAAAGTATTCCACCCATCAGATGTACTTGTTACAGGCTTTGACATCATTTTCTTCTGGGTCGCTCGTATGATCATGATGACAATGCACTTTGTGAAGAATGATGATGGCACCCCACAGGTGCCGTTTAAAACAGTATACGTTACAGGTCTTATCCGCGATGAAAATGGTGATAAGATGTCAAAGTCTAAGGGTAACGTACTAGATCCGCTTGATATGATTGACGGTATCGATCTTGAAAGCCTAGTAACTAAGCGTACTGGCAATATGATGCAACCTCAATTAGCAAAAAAGATTGAGAAAAATACGCGTAAAACTTTCGCTGACGGTATCGAAGCGCATGGTACAGATGCACTGAGATTTACCCTTGCAGCAATGGCTTCAACTGGTCGTGATATCAACTGGGATATGAACCGATTAGAGGGCTACCGTAACTTCTGTAATAAACTATGGAATGCAAGTCGTTATGTTCTGATGAACACAGAAGAACAAGATTGCGGTTTCAACGATGCGCCTAAGCAATACTCATTGGCAGATCGCTGGATCTTGGGTCAGTTCCAAAATACTGTTCAAACATTTACAGAGCATTTGGATAACTACCGCTTCGACCTTGCGTCAAATACGCTTTATGAGTTCACATGGAACCAATTCTGTGACTGGTATCTAGAGCTAACTAAACCGGTACTATTCAAAGGCAATGAAGAGCAGCAACGAGGCACCCGTCATACGCTGATCACGGTATTAGAAGGTTTATTACGCCTAATGCACCCGCTAATGCCATACATTACAGAGACGATCTGGAAGCGTGTAGCGCCATTAGCAGGCCTTGAAGCAAATACGATTATGCTACAAGCCTTCCCTGAGTTTGATGAGTCACAAGTTGACGCACAGGCAATGGAAGATCTTGAGTGGGTTAAGCAGTTTATTCTTGCGATTCGTAACATTCGTGGTGAAATGGATATTAGCCCGAATAAGCCACTTAACGTACTACTGGCAAATGTCAGCGAGCAAGACCAACGCCGCCTAGACGAGAACCAAGCGTTTTTAAGCTCATTGGCTAAGCTAGAAGCATTTACAGTTCTTGCGAATAAAGACGATGCGCCTGCATCAGCAACTGCATTTATCGGCGATTTAGAAATCATGATCCCGATGGCAGGTCTGATTGATGTCGAAGCAGAGCTTGCTCGTATTGCAAAACAACTTGAAAAAGCAGAAAAAGGCCTTGCGCAAGTAGAGAAGAAGCTAGCAAACGAGAAGTTTGTTAACAACGCTCCAGAGGCTGTGCTTGCAAAAGAAAAAGCGAAGCTTGCTGAATTCAGTGATGCAAAAGCTAAGTTGCTTGAACAAAAGTCTAAGATTGAGTCGCTTTAATTAATAAGCGACTTCATAAAAGCAAAAACCACGCTTAATAGCGTGGTTTTTTTATTCATCATGTAATCACAACATAATACAAAGTTCGAAGCAGCAACCTCAGCAATGAGATTCAAAAAATATGCAATGACTCATCTGAAAAATCATTATATTAATAATCCAACCTAAAGCTGCTCAAATAAGCTATCTGTACTGAGCCCTTCATGCTGTAATATATCTTTGAGCCGACGCAACGCCTCAACCTGAATTTGCCTTACCCGCTCCCGTGTCAATCCAATTTCTCGACCAACATCCTCTAACGTTGAGGGCTCGTACCCTAGTAAACCAAATCGTCGTGCTAGTACTTCTCGCTGCTTCGGATTGAGCTCACCAAGCCAATCAACAATATGTCGATTGATATCTTTGTTTTGCACTTCACTTTCTGGCTCATAGCCTCTTTCATCTGCAATGATATCCAGTAAAGCCTTATCGTTATCACCACCGATTGGGGTATCAACTGACGTGATCTTCTCATTCAAACGCAGCATTTTACTGACATCTTCAACCGGTCTATCTAAGCATTCGGCGATCTCTTCAGCTGTCGGTTCATGATCTAGCTTTTGTGTCAGCTCCCTAGCGGTTCTGAGGTATACATTAAGTTCTTTAACAACATGTATAGGTAAGCGAATGGTGCGGGTTTGGTTCATGATGGCGCGCTCTATGGTTTGACGGATCCACCATGTCGCGTATGTAGAAAACCTAAAACCTCTTTCAGGATCAAATTTCTCTACTGCTCTAATTAGGCCTAGATTACCTTCTTCAATTAGGTCAAGTAGTGCTAAACCACGATTGTTGTAACGGCGCGCTATTTTAACGACTAGCCTTAAGTTACTTTCAATCATTCTTTTACGAGAGGCCTCACACCCTTTGAGTGCTTTTCTCGCAAAATATACTTCTTCTTCTGCACTCAATAATGGAGAAAAGCCAATCTCTCCTAAATATAGCTGAGTTGCATCTAAGTTCTTGACTGTCTCATCTTTTGCAAAAAC
Source organism: Pseudoalteromonas sp. MMG033 (assembly GCF_057197785.1). Lineage (NCBI taxonomy): Bacteria > Pseudomonadati > Pseudomonadota > Gammaproteobacteria > Alteromonadales > Pseudoalteromonadaceae > Pseudoalteromonas > Pseudoalteromonas sp. MMG033. The sequence goes on along the minus strand of NZ_CM170070.1, from coordinate 2,545,081 downwards.
TTCTTCATCGCTGTCAATGTCTTCCAAAAGTTCTTCGTTAGGACCGTCTTCATCCACCCCGTCAAACTTATCGTCTAATTCCGGGTTCACTTTACTTTTCTGTTTTGCTGTTTGAGCCATAAGCATCCTCCCAAGCGAATAAGTGATAGTGTTCCATCAATACGTCGATACGCTATTTTTTAGGCAGATACCTTATAGGGTCTACAGATTTACCTCGATACCTTACTTCAAAACGTAAAGCAACCGAGCTTGCATCCGAACTCCCCATTTCGGCAATCTTCTGCCCCACTTTAACCTGCTGCTGCTCTCTTACTAGCAATTTGGAATTGTGGGCATAGGCACTAAGATAATCATCTGTGTGTTTCAGAATAATCAAATTACCATAGCCTCGTAATGCACTCCCTGCATAAACAACAATGCCACTTGCCGCAGCTTTTATCGATGTCCCTGTTTTATTTGTGATCTGTATTCCCTTGTAGCCATTTTCTTTAATAGAAAAGCGTCTTGTCACTTTACCTACTGCGGGCCAATTCCACCGTACCTTTTTATTCAACAAAGTATTGGTGTTATTGGTTTTTTTACTGGCTTGACTTTGAACATACTCTCGTTGCTGGGGTGGATCAAGCTCTTTTTTTGAGGGTTTGTTATTTAAAGGTTTATTAGTTGTGTATTTTTTGGTTTTTACTGATGCTGTTTTAGTCTTTTTGTTAGATTTTTTAGGATAGGTTAATAAAATAGTTTGGCCGGGGAAAATAGTGTAAGGAGGCTTAATTTTGTTGATTTTGGCAACCGTTCGAACATCTTTATTTGCACTAAATGCAATGGAAAATAATGTGTCACCTTTTTTCACTTTATAGCGATTATTTTTTATATGAATTTTTTTTGACACCTTGGTCTTACCTTTAGTAAGACTAACTACAGGTGCAGGCTTATGGACAGATGAACAGGCTACCAATGAACTGCATAGTATACCTACTATAAAAAAGTTCGCACTTTTCACCCACACTCCATTAAATCCCATTATCTAATTACATATGTATACTTAAACCACTAATAAGAGACAATTTATCAGGGTTGCAAATATATTTCCTCTATTATTTATAAGATTGGCCCAGCAACAAGCGGGACAAACTTTACAGCAGCAATATCCTGCCTAGTTATTTTCCCACCTTGATTGACAAATAGCGTTAATACCTGTTCTTCCACTCCAACGGGAATTATCATAGCACCGCCATCAGCTAATTGTGCTAACAGTGACTCAGGAACAACGGACGCGGCAGCCGTTACTATGATGCCATTGAAAGGCGCTTTAGAATGCCACCCCTGCCAACCATCGCCATGTTTCATAGAAACATTATATAAATCGAGTTGATGAAGCCGTCTCTTAGCTTGCCATTGCAACGCTTTTATTCTCTCAATACTAAAAACCTTGTCAAACAGCTGCGCTAATATAGCAGTTTGATATCCGGAGCCCGTTCCTACTTCTAAAACATTGTCATGAACACCGACCTGACGCAACACCTCGGTCATTTTAGCCACTATATACGGCTGAGATATTGTCTGTCCCTGACCAATTGGTAATGCCGTATTCTCATATGACTTATGCTTTAAAACGTCGTCAATAAATAGGTGTCTTGGGGTATTGAGCATAGCCCGCAAAACAGCCTCGTCCTGAACCCCTTGCGCTCTCAAGTTGGCGATCAATTTATCAGCGCTGCGTTGATAGTTATTAAGCAAAATAATTACTCCTGAGACGATAGCCAAGTAGCTAAACGTTCAAGGCTCTCATGGGCTGTCATATCAACGGTTAATGGCGTAATAGCAGCATACCCTTGCTTTACAGCATAAAAGTCCGTCCCTTCACCTGCGTCACTCTCTGAACCCAGTGTGCCATACCAATATATATCGCGATTCCAAGGATCTGTTTGCTTAGTCATTGTATCTGCTTTGTGTCGCGCGCCAAGGCGAGTAACTTGAATCCCCTTTAACTCAGACAAAGGGATATCAGGCACATTAATATTTAATATTTGATCTTGTGGCAATGGGTGGCTATCCAGTGCCTTAATTATTTTTAAAGTGACTGCCGCAGCAGTTTCATAATGCGCTTCTTTTTTAGAGCATAAAGAGACAGCTATCGCAGGTAACCCCAAATGACGACCTTCAGCAGCGGCGGCAACCGTGCCTGAATACAGAGTATCATCGCCTAAATTGGCACCATTGTTTATTCCTGCCACCACCAATGTCGGAGGTTCATCAAATAATTGGTTCACTCCAAGGTGTACACAGTCTGTAGGCGTACCATTGACTGAAATAAATCCATTTTCCAATGTGCTCGTACGCAGTGGGTTCATGAGTGTTAAAGAGTTGCTCGCGCCACTACAATTCCGATCAGGCGCAATCACGGTCACATCAGCTAATTCACTGAGCGCTTTGTAAAGCACCTCTATTCCTTTTGCACTTACACCATCATCATTGCTCAGTAATATTTTCACTTATTGTTCCCCAGATTCTTGTTTGTCTCTCAAGCTCACATCTTTATGTTTGATCAGCTCTCTTAGTACAGAAGTCGCATAGCACCCTTTTGGTAAATCAAAGCTTAGCTGCAAGGTTTGACTGTCGATAGTTTTAACACTGAGCGATTGAGGGATGACTCTTAAGCTTCTTCGCTCATTTTTCAAGCCCAGCTCCGCAAGCCCTTGATGCCAAGACGTATGCTCCTTTAACCAGGACTTCTCCACCTCAGTAAGCCCCTTCTCTCCTTTACCAACCAGTGGCGCAGATAAAAGAATATCACCTTGGTTTAAACGCTCAACAACATCGTCGTTTAAGTCATCTTCAAAAAAAGCATTGCTCCCTGACAATAAAAAGATTTCTCTATGCCAAGTTTTAGCTAAACCATGCTCTTTCACTCTTTTAGACACGATTTGATTGAAAATATACGACCTAGCAGCTGAGATCACTATGCCTCTGAGCTTTTTGTCACGTATATGTTCACCATTAAATAACCGCTCTGCCATCGTCAAATTATGGCCATCATGACCAAATCGCTGCTCTGCAAAATAATTTGGCACCCCTTGCCTTACTGCATTTATGCGAGAAAGCACATCCAAGTGGTTGGTCACATTCCTGAGCGTGATCACAAAGCGATTTCCACGGTGGCAGCCCGTTTTTAATTTGCGATTATGTCGTACTTGTTTAATCACGACCATAGTGTCCGAGTTTAACTGAGAAAAATCTATGTGTTTTTTGATTGGAACCGGTACGCTAAACCACTGTGTGCAGACACCATGACGATCTTTTAGTCCAGCATAACTCACATCTCTTGGGGCAACGCCTGCAAATTTTGCAATTTGCTTGGCCAGATACGCAGTATTTTCTCCGCGCTTAATGATCTGTAAGCAAACATGCTCACCTTCACCTGTGAACTCGATATCTAGTATTTCTTCAACTACGAAGTCTTCTGCTGTTTGCTTAAAATCACCTTGAGACAGAGGCTCTCCATAAAGGTAATTAAGCGAAGCTATAGCATCAATCACTTAACTACCCCTTCATAAGCAGTACGACGGCATGACTTGAAATGCCTTCTTTACGGCCTTCAAACCCAAGCTTTTCAGTTGTTGTTGCTTTGACATTAACTTGATCGAGTTCAACTTGGCAATCAGCGGCCAAATTTGCTCTCATTGCATCAATATGCGGTCGCATTTTAGGCGCCTGGGCAACAATGGTGACATCAATATTTCCGACTGTGTAGCCCATTGTCGTTACCTGCTCAATCACTCTTCTTAATAAAATACGGCTATCTATGTTTTCAAACTCGCTATCCGTATCAGGGAAGTGCTTTCCTATATCCCCTAACGCAAGTGCACCTAACAATGCATCGCAAAGAGCATGAACTGCAACATCGCCATCGGAGTGTGCAATAAAACCTTGTTCAAATTCTATTTTCTCGCCACAAATTACTAAGGGCCCTTCGCCGCCAAATTTGTGTACGTCAAAGCCATGACCAATTCTAAACATTCTCAATACTCTTTTGCTGTTGTGCCATTAGAAAACATGCCAACGCATGGTCTTCTGGCGTGGTAATCTTTATATTGTCTGAGCGACCAGAAACTAATGCCACAGGCTGCCCAACTCTTTCCATTGCAGAAGCTTCATCGGTGACCATCGCCCCTTCATTCAACGCACTGTCCAGTGCACTCAAAAGCGCTTGATAAGGAAAAAGTTGAGGAGTTAAAGCCTGCCATAGCTGCTCTCTAGGCACAGTCTCTTCTATGTACTTGTCACCTTTTTTAATTGTGTCTTTCACTTTGCTCGCAAGTATTGCGCCTTCACCAGTATCTATACATGAAGTAATAAGCTTGTCGATATCTTTAATATCGACAAGCGGTCTGGCAGCATCATGCACTAAAACCCATTCAGGTGGGTCTGCTTGCATCGACTTCAAAGCATTAAGCACTGAATCAGCTCTTTCCTTACCACCAAGTACACGTGTTGTATTTAGCTCAGTTAAATCTAAGCCATCGAAGTAGCTATCTTCTTCACTCACTGCAATATAGATATGGCTGATATGTTCAACATTAGATAACTTTATTAATGTATGTTCTAGGATGGTCTTTTCGCCAATTTTTAGATATTGTTTTGGGTGATTAAGTCCCATTCTGGAACCCACACCAGCAGCAGGAACAACTGCCGCTAACGATATTGCTTTATTCATAATGCTTCTTAGGTAATACGCGGATAAAAGTTTCATCAGGCTTGATCATGCCTAATTCATGTCGAGCTCGTTCTTCGACGCCTTCTAAACCTAATTTTAGGTCTTCAATATCTGCTTTAAGTAATTTATTTCTTTTCAGTAATTCAGCATTCATTTGTTGATGGGTATTTACTGTTTCGGTGATCCTCCGATAGTCCTGCAAACCATGATGGCCAAACCACAGCTTATACTGTATGTAGGCACACAGGCAAAATAGCGCTAACTGAAACAAACGCATAAAATATACCCTACTAAATGAATGATGTAGTCATGTCGACAACAGGATAATTGTCAGCCTGATACTAGTTTCTTTTTTGCTACATTGCGCCAATTAATACTACTTGCAAGTAGCATTTCTCTTAGGCCAAGTAATCTCGGTGTTATCATTTTATGATATTGCCACCGGTGACCACAACAGGCGGCTGTCATTAAAGCTTTAGTCGGTTTGAGTACACTTATGTGAGCATTGTCTAAGCCATTACCCTCATTGGCGAACCAACCATATTGATTGCAATGAATTTGTGATTCATTCACTTGATCTATCATATCAATGCAAAGAATGGTTTCGTGGTCTTGGTTGATAGCAACTGGCACAACTAGCCCAACTTCAGCATGTGTTTCGAAATATAGTCGAATTTTCTCAGATGTTTGCGATGGAACCCGTCTTTGCGTTGACACCCAACACCCATTATGACTATCCAACTGAAGAGGCACTTCACCCAATACAATATGCGTTGCAGCACGTTCAACGTAATAAGGTAAACTGCTTAATACTCTTTTCAGTCTGTTCGGATCTGCTTCAGTAGATAAGCGCGTAATTTCACGAGTATAAAATACATTAACAAGCTCAGCGTAGACAAGCCGTAAAGCCTCATCTTGCCAAATAGTCGTCTGTTGCTTGCCTGTATTATGCTCTCTCAAAATCCCTCCCATTAAGGGGCTTTATATCACGGCGTCATACCTCAATACAGTCAGTCTATTAAATATTATCAGCGGGGTCTATTTTCATTTTGGACGTTTACCGAGCTTAGCTTCACCAGTCTCTAAAAACTGTACTGCCGCATCCCGTTTTTTGCCAAGTAATAAACTGCCATCAACTAAAAACATAAAGTTTTGCCAGCAGCGTTTAAATACACCAAACTGTGTCTCGATAACGTGATCTCTGGAGAGACAAAAATAGACAGTTGTATTATCTTCCCACTGTAAATATTCAGTGATCTCTGAAGGTAATAGAGGCTCGCCTTCTTCCCACTTGCCTTCCCAATCAACCACTTCCTCCCAGTTGTCTTCTTTACCAGCCCAATCTGTCGGTGTAAAAAAGTCAGGGTGATCTTGCTCTCGGCTAATCATGGTACTCCAAAGAACAGCTGCACGCTGCGCTGTCATCGGCTTAATCTGAGCCAAATCCGCGTTGTCAATCGGGAGATCCTTATGCCTGAAAACCCATGCTTTCTTGAAATCGCCAAGCGCAATATAATTCATGTATTAAAACCTTATTTCATAGATAATCGAGCATCTGAACTCGTCTTTTAATAAGACAATTATACCCAGTCATATGAGGACTCAACAATGCCTATCGAACTTAAAAAAGGGATATACCGCCATTACAAGGGTAAAGAATACCAAGTGTTGTTTATTGCAACCCACAGTGAAAGCGAAGAAGCCCTGGTGATCTATCAAACGCTATATGGCAACTATGACCACTGGGCAAGGCCTCTGAGCATGTTTGTTGAAGATGTCACTATTGACGGTAAAACACAGCCTAGATTTCAATTTGTGCGAGAAGAATGATATTTGGTAGTGAAAATGGAAGTGTGGCAAACTGGTAGTATGATCTCCTCAGACCACAAGAAACAATGTTCACAGGTACAAGCAAATATATAGCAACAGCAGCACTACAACAGGCGGTTAATGCCGCCATTCTGTTAGAGAAACCACTACTAATAAAAGGTGAACCAGGTACTGGTAAAACCCTATTGGCGGAAGAACTCGCTCAAAGCTTAGAGACTGAACTGATCCAATGGCACATAAAATCTACCACTAAAGCTCAGCAGGGGCTTTATGAATACGATGCCGTATCACGACTTCGCGATAGCCAACTGGGCGACGAACGTGTTCATGATGTAAATAACTACATAATAAAAGGCAAATTGTGGCAGGCATTTTCAGCGAACAAGCGTCCCGTTCTTCTTATAGATGAAATAGACAAAGCCGATATCGAGTTTCCTAATGACCTGCTGCTCGAACTAGATAAAATGGAGTTTCATGTTTATGAAACGCAACAGCAAGTAAAAGCAGATACCCGACCTATCGTTATCATTACGTCAAATAATGAAAAAGAGCTGCCAGACGCGTTTTTACGCAGGTGCTTTTTTCATTACATCGACTTTCCATCTATTGAAGAGATGAAAGCCATAGTGGATGTTCACTTCCCTGATATAAAAGCAACACTGCTGAATCAAGCATTGGAAGTATTCTTTAATTTACGAGAAATTAGAGGCCTTAAGAAAAAACCCAGTACCAGTGAGTTACTCGATTGGTTAAAGCTATTACTTGCAGAAGATATTGATGCCACAACATTACATGACAAAACACACCAAGGCGGCCTTATGCCATTATTTGGAGCTTTGTTAAAAAATGAGCAAGATGTGACCTTGATTGAAAAACTCGCTTTTGTGAGTAAAAGATAATGCTCATTGAGTTTCTGTTTACTCTTAGGCGACATGGTATTAAAGCAAGTCTCAGGGAGCTGCTAGATTGTCTTTCGGCGCTAGAGCAAGGGCTCTGCTTTGGTAACATCGATGATTTTTATACGCTCAGCAAAGTGATATTTGTCAAAGATGAAACTTTGTTCGATAAATTTGACCGCGCATTTGCTGATTATTTTCACGGGGTCGCACAAGTAGACCTTGCCAGTGCAATACAGCAACAAGCCTTACCTTCAGACTGGTTAAGAAAAGACTTTGAAAAGCAGCTTAGCGAAGAAGAAAAAGCCAAACTGAAAGCCTTAGGTGGGCTAGATAAACTTATGGAAACACTTAAGCGTCGCCTTGATGAGCAGCAAAAAAGACACGCTGGTGGTAACAAATGGGTAGGCACAGGCGGCACGTCTCCCTTTGGGGCATATGGATATAACCCTGAGGGCGTGCGAATTGGCCAACACGAAAGTCGCCATAGGCAGGCCATCAAGGTGTGGGATAAGAGGCAATATAAAAACCTCGACAAAGATGCAGATCTCAGCAGCCGAAATATGAAATTGGCAATCAAGCAACTGAGAAAATTCGCCCGCAGTCATGAGAGCGAAGAGCTTGATCTCAACAACACCATAGACGCAACAGCAAAGCAAGGCGGTCTACTCGATGTTAGAATGACCCCACAAAGGCACAATGCCATTAGCGTACTCATGTTGTTCGATATTGGAGGCTCAATGGACGACCATATCCAAATATGCGAACAGTTGTTCAGTGCTGCTCACTCCGAGTTTAAACACTTAGAGTTTTACTACTTTCACAACTGTGTATATGAGCACGTCTGGAAAGACAATGAGCGCTTAAACGATTCCCTACTTAATACCTATCAACTCATTCATAAATTCGGCAAAGATTACCGCTTAATATTTGTTGGTGATGCGACAATGGGCCCTTATGAAATTACCTACCCAGGGGGGAGTGTAGAACATTGGAATCAAGAACCTGGTAGCGAGTGGTTAAAACGGCTCACAGATCATTTCGATAAAGTTGCGTGGCTGAACCCGCAGCCGAAAGATTACTGGCCGTATTACCAGTCAATAGGACAAATTGATAAATTGATGGAAGGCAGAATGTATCCGCTCACCTTAGAAGGTATAGCCCAAGCCGTTAAAACTCTTACTTAATTCGGTGTTTTTATAATTGAAAAACCCATCCAGTTCGATCTCTCATGGCTCAATTTACGCAAGGTGATTAACGTGCAAAATGCAACGACAGCGAGCGGAGCGAGTACGTTCAATTTGCGCAAGGTGAAATGAGCAAGTTTAACCGCTGCTAAGGGACTTAAACGCAAAAAACCCGTCGCATTTCTGCAACGGGTTTGACGTACATGGATGTACTAATGTCGATTAGATTCATGGATGAATTAAGTGCAAAGTACAATGACATAGAGCGAAGCGAGTGCATTAACTTTGCGCAAGGTGAATATCGTGCGAAAGGTTAATGACACAGCGCGAAGCGCTGGCATTCTTTTAGCGCAAGGTGAAATAAGCCGTTTTAGCTGTTGCTGAGGAAATCTTGAGTTTGCCTTGTCGGCGGTGAAGGATGCTCCCTTCACCTTGCGCTAATTCGTCTCTTTATCAATGTGCATGACCTCTACAACTTTCGAGACGATTTAACACGAAAAAACCCGCTGCATTTCTGCAACGGGTTTGACGTACATGGATGTACTAATGTCGATTAGATTCATGGATGAATGCTGTTAATCGACCTTTATTTGGCGCTTTTGGTGCGCTACGCAGTAGAATGTCCTACTTTCACATGGGCGAAATGAGACCGAAGCGAAGCTTCGCAGTTATCGTGTAAAGGGCTAATGACAGAGAACGAAGTGAGTTCATTCTCTTTGCGCAAGGTGAAATAATCTATTTTAAACAGCGCCGATTAATGTATTGGCGCGATGGAACCCAGCTTCAGGGATGAATAGACAACGCAGAACTATCTACAAAGAAATAATGTAATGCAATGAAACATATAACCGTGAAATAAACCAGTTTAACCGCTGCTAAGGGACTTAAATGCAAAAAACCCGTCGCATTTCTGCAACGGGTTTCTTTAATTGGGCCCTGGCAATGTCCTACTTTCACATGGGAAACCCCACACTATCATCGGCGCTATTTCGTTTCACTACTGAGTTCGGCATGGGGTCAGGTGGTTCCAAAATGCTATGTTTACCAGGAAATTCTGTGTGTAAGATGTTTAAAACACCTTACTAAAATCTGGAAGCGTAATTAAATTCTTATCGTCTACTTTCTATTCTTAACTTCTAACAAGTCAAACCACTTTGGCGTTGTATGGTTAAGCCTCACGGGTAATTAGTACGAGTTAGCTCAATGCCTCACAGCACTTCCACATCTCGCCTATCAACGTTGTAGTCTTCAACGGCCCTTCAGTTAACTTAAAGTTAAAGTGAGAACTCATCTCGAGGCTCGCTTCCCGCTTAGATGCTTTCAGCGGTTATCGATTCCGAACGTAGCTACCGGGCAATGCTATTGGCATAACAACCCGAACACCAGCGGTTCGTCCACTCCGGTCCTCTCGTACTAGGAGCAGCCCCTCTCAATTCTCAAACGCCCACGGCAGATAGGGACCGAACTGTCTCACGACGTTCTAAACCCAGCTCGCGTACCACTTTAAATGGCGAACAGCCATACCCTTGGGACCGACTTCAGCCCCAGGATGTGATGAGCCGACATCGAGGTGCCAAACACCGCCGTCGATATGAACTCTTGGGCGGTATCAGCCTGTTATCCCCGGAGTACCTTTTATCCGTTGAGCGATGGCCCTTCCATTCAGAACCACCGGATCACTATGACCTACTTTCGTACCTGCTCGACGTGTCTGTCTCGCAGTTAAGCTGGCTTCTACCATTACACTAACCGTACGATGTCCGACCGTACTTAGCCAACCTTCGTGCTCCTCCGTTACTCTTTGGGAGGAGACCGCCCCAGTCAAACTACCCACCAGGCACTGTCCTCAATCCCGATTAGGGACCTAAGTTAGAACATCAACACTACAAGGGTGGTATTTCAAGGACGGCTCCACACAATCTAGCGACTGTGCTTCAAAGCCTCCCACCTATCCTACACATGTAGGGTCAATGTTCAGTGCCAAGCTGTAGTAAAGGTTCACGGGGTCTTTCCGTCTAGCCGCGGGTACACAGCATCTTCACTGCGATTTCAATTTCACTGAGTCTCGGGTGGAGACAGCGTGGCCATGGTTACACCATTCGTGCAGGTCGGAACTTACCCGACAAGGAATTTCGCTACCTTAGGACCGTTATAGTTACGGCCGCCGTTTACCGGGGCTTCGATCAAGAGCTTCGACCTAAGTCTAACCCCATCAATTAACCTTCCGGCACCGGGCAGGTGTCACACCGTATACGTCATCTTACGATTTTGCACAGTGCTGTGTTTTTAATAAACAGTCCCAGCCACCTGGTCACTGCGGCTCTCGTCTGCTTATGGAGCAAGTCCTTCACAAACAAGAGCGTACCTTCTCCCGAAGTTACGGTACAATTTTGCCTAGTTCCTTCACCCGAGTTCTCTCAAGCGCCTTAGTATTCTCTACCTGACCACCTGTGTCGGTTTAGGGTACGATTCGATATAAACTGAAGCTTAGAGGCTTTTCCTGGAAGTAGGGCATCAACAACTTCACTACCGTAGTAGCTCGTCTCGACTCTCAGCCTTAGCGACCCGGATTTTCCTAAGTCACCAGCCTACAGCCTTTCACATGGACAACCAACGCCATGCTTGCCTAGCCTGCTCCGTCCCCCCATCGCATTTATACCAAGTACGGGAATATTAACCCGTTTCCCATCGACTACGCTCTTCAGCCTCGCCTTAGGGGTCGACTCACCCTACCCTGATTAACATGGGATAGGAACCCTTGGTCTTCCGGCGTGCGGGTTTTTCACCCGCATTATCGTTACTCATGTCAGCATTCGCACTTCTGATACGTCCAGCAAACCTTACAGTTCACCTTCAGCCGCTTACAGAACGCTCCCCTACCCCGCATACTAATGTATGCAGCCGTAGCTTCGGTGGTATGTTTAGCCCCGTTACATCTTCCGCGCAGGCCGACTCGACTAGTGAGCTATTACGCTTTCTTTAAAGGATGGCTGCTTCTAAGCCAACCTCCTAGCTGTTTTAGCCTTCCCACATCGTTTCCCACTTAACATACACTTTGGGACCTTAGCTGACGGTCTGGGTTGTTTCCCTCTCCACGATGGACGTTAGCACCCACCGTGTGTCTCCCGGATATTACTTTACGGTATTCGGAGTTTGCAAAGGGTTGGTAAGTCGGGATGACCCCCTAGCCTTAACAGTGCTCTACCCCCGTAAGTATTCGTCCGAGGCTCTACCTAAATAGATTTCGGGGAGAACCAGCTATCTCCCGGTTTGATTAGCCTTTCACTCCTAGCCACAGGTCATCCCCTAACTTTTCAACGTTAGTGGGTTCGGTCCTCCAGTCAGTGTTACCTGACCTTCAACCTGCCCATGGCTAGATCACCGGGTTTCGGGTCTATACCCTGCAACTTAAGCGCCCAGTTAAGACTCGCTTTCGCTACGGCTCCCCTAAATGGTTAACCTTGCTACAGAATATAAGTCGCTGACCCATTATACAAAAGGTACGCAGTCACCCTCGAGGGGCTCCTACTGCTTGTACGTACACGGTTTCAGGTTCTATTTCACTCCCCTCACAGGGGTTCTTTTCGCCTTTCCCTCACGGTACTGGTTCACTATCGGTCAGTTGGGAGTATTTAGCCTTGGAGGATGGTCCCCCCATATTCAGTCAAAGTTTCACGTGCTCCGACCTACTCGATTTCACTTCAGATAAATTTTCGTGTACGGGACTGTCACCCTGTGTCGTCCAACTTTCCAGAAGGTTCCACTAATTACACTGAAGCTTAAGGGCTAATCCGATTTCGCTCGCCGCTACTTTCGGAATCTCGGTTGATTTCTTTTCCTCGGGGTACTTAGATGTTTCAGTTCTCCCGGTTTGCCTCTTACAGCTATGTATTCACTGCAAGATACCGCTAAGCGGTGGGTTTCCCCATTCGGAAATCTAAGTCTCAAGTGCCTCTTACTGGCTTGACTTAGCTTATCGCAAGTTAGTACGTCCTTCATCGCCTCCAACTGCCAAGGCATCCACCGTGTACGCTTAGTCACTTAACCATACAACCCAAAATGGTTTTTCTTCGCTTTTGTTTGTTATGCTGCGTTCCTTTCGTTTTTTACTTGGTCACATAACACGTTATGCTTCCGTCGATAAAAAACTTAAGCGCCTTGCCTAACAATCAAAATCATTGAAAAATAAGTTAGGTTGTCTAATCAAAGACAGTTTTAACTTCGCCAGAAGTTAAGTAATACTAAAGTAGACGCTAATTAATCAACTAAATGATTAATCGGCATTTTCTTTCGAAAACTCTGAATAACAATTACTTGTTATTCGAGAATTTAATTATCAGCTTTCCAAATTTTTAAAGAGCAATATTAATTAGCTATTAAAGCTAACTAACAATCATCTGTGTGGACACTTCGAACAAATCTGTTCTAAATCGTTAAGGAGGTGATCCAGCCCCAGGTTCCCCTAGGGCTACCTTGTTACGACTTCACCCCAGTCATGAATCACTCCGTGGTAAGCGCTCTCCCTAAGGTTAAGCTACCTACTTCTGGAGCAACCCACTCCCATGGTGTGACGGGCGGTGTGTACAAGGCCCGGGAACGTATTCACCGCGGCATTCTGATCCGCGATTACTAGCGATTCCGACTTCATGGAGTCGAGTTGCAGACTCCAATCCGGACTACGACAGACTTTAAGTGATTCGCTTACTCTCGCAAGTTCGCAGCACTCTGTATCTGCCATTGTAGCACGTGTGTAGCCCTACACGTAAGGGCCATGATGACTTGACGTCGTCCCCACCTTCCTCCGGTTTATCACCGGCAGTCTCCTTAGAGTTCCCGACCGAATCGCTGGCAACTAAGGATAGGGGTTGCGCTCGTTGCGGGACTTAACCCAACATCTCACAACACGAGCTGACGACAGCCATGCAGCACCTGTATCAGAGTTCCCGAAGGCACCAAACTATCTCTAGTAAGTTCTCTGTATGTCAAGTGTAGGTAAGGTTCTTCGCGTTGCATCGAATTAAACCACATGCTCCACCGCTTGTGCGGGCCCCCGTCAATTCATTTGAGTTTTAACCTTGCGGCCGTACTCCCCAGGCGGTCTACTTAATGCGTTAGCTTTGGAAAAGTTGTCCGAAGACCCCAGCTCCTAGTAGACATCGTTTACGGCGTGGACTACCAGGGTATCTAATCCTGTTTGCTCCCCACGCTTTCGTACATGAGCGTCAGTGTTGACCCAGGTGGCTGCCTTCGCCATCGGTATTCCTTCAGATCTCTACGCATTTCACCGCTACACCTGAAATTCTACCACCCTCTATCACACTCTAGTTTGCCAGTTCGAAATGCAGTTCCCAGGTTGAGCCCGGGGCTTTCACATCTCGCTTAACAAACCGCCTGCGTACGCTTTACGCCCAGTAATTCCGATTAACGCTCGCACCCTCCGTATTACCGCGGCTGCTGGCACGGAGTTAGCCGGTGCTTCTTCTGTAAGTAACGTCACAGCTAGCAGGTATTAACTACTAACCTTTCCTCCTTACTGAAAGTGCTTTACAACCCTAAGGCCTTCTTCACACACGCGGCATGGCTGCATCAGGCTTGCGCCCATTGTGCAATATTCCCCACTGCTGCCTCCCGTAGGAGTCTGGACCGTGTCTCAGTTCCAGTGTGGCTGATCATCCTCTCAAACCAGCTAGGGATCGTCGCCTTGGTAAGCCATTACCTTACCAACTAGCTAATCCCACTTGGGCCGATCATAAGGCGAGAGCCGAAGCCCCCTTTGGTCCGTAGACATTATGCGGTATTAGCCATCGTTTCCAATGGTTGTCCCCCACCTTACGGCACGTTCCCAAGCATTACTCACCCGTCCGCCGCTCGTCATCTTCTAGCAAGCTAGAAATGTTACCGCTCGACTTGCATGTGTTAGGCCTGCCGCCAGCGTTCAATCTGAGCCATGATCAAACTCTTCAATTAAAAGTTTTTTGAATCCGAAGATTCGTGCTCAATGAATTCTGTATAAATTGACTATATAGTCACTCATAAGAAATTGAGACTCTAATTCTTTTGCTCCTGAATAAAGAGCTGTTAGAACTCAATCTGTACGAGTGCCCACACAGATGATTGCTTCACATTTTTAAAGAACAATGTAACTAACCCTTGGTTAGTTACCGCAGCGTTGCTGCGAAGTGGAGCGCCATATTAACCGCTTCACTTTTAAAGTCAACTAGAAAATTTAATTTATTTTCAATTAAGCTTTCCGTTTGGCTTTAACCTTCACTTTTGTTTGCGTTTTCTCTCGCATCCCGCCGTGTCAGTGGGTGCGCATTATAGGGAGATTTTAGATTAGCGCAAGGGCTTTTTTAAATTAATCGAGGGCAACGCGCTCAATCGAACAAATAAAAAACAAGTAGGAAGTTATTTAAACAAAACCGCTTGAAATTAATAAGCCGTACCCTCGAAAGGATACGGCCTGAAAGGAGTCAAATGAATACTTGATTAAAACTTGTATTCAATACCTAAGCCTAAGTAATCTTCTTCTGTTCCAGCATCTTCATCAACTGAAGAATAGAAGGCGTATAGCTTTGCCGCTTTCGCAAGCTTATGGTCAATACCAATGCTAATACCATCTACGTCTTGTGATGCAGCAGCATCGAAGTCGATCATTTGATATTGAATCTTGACTGTGTTTGCACCAAAGCTATATGCAGCATTTAATAGGAAACCATCAGCAGTACCTGTTCCATCTACTTTTTCTTGCTTTTGATACATAGCACCCAGCTTTAAATCATCTGTTGCTTTATACTGACCAGATAAACGCAGTGCATCATACCCTTTTACTTCACTGTCACCTGCAAGCGCAACATAGAACTTAGACTTTCTAAGCTTAGAATCACCATAAGTAATTGCGCCTGAGTAGCCATTTTCGCCGTCAGTACCATCTTCCGCAATAAATGTACCTAACACTTTAAAGCCGTTGTAGCTTGCAGATTTAAATGAAAGTGAATCTCCAAGGCGGTTTTCACCTTTCCAAATATTTTTGATATCTGCTTCTAAATCATTAAATTGATCAAGCTTACCTTGAGAAAGTTTAAATGCAGTGTCATTACGACCAATTACAACTTCACCATATTTGCCTTTTAATCCAACATATTGGTTACGAGCTGTAATATTGTCATCATCCCCTTTTGAGTCAGCATCTGATACATCAACTTGGAATTCTAACTTGTAGATTACTTCAAGTCCTGAGTCTAACTTTTCAGAACCTTTAAAACCAAAACGTGAAGCATTGCTTTTCACTTCAGTAAATGAGCCGTCACCTTCATCAGAAGATTGTACCGACAAGTTAGCTTTACCATATACATCAACATCGGCATAAGCGTTCAAAGATAGACCACTAAGAATCGAAAGTAGTAATGCTGATTTGGTCAGTTTCATGTGTATTTCCTCAATATCGCAACACGTAATTTATTAGACAGGCGCAGTCTGCCAGCACTAAGTGACAGAAATATTACACACAAAATAAAAATGACATTTTATTGAAACTGAAAATTCAGCTTTGTGTCATAAATAGGTAATCTTAAATAAAACACTAAATTAAGTTTACTCTGCAATCGAAGCCAATAGATTTACAGCTGTTTCTATGTGCTTTAACTGCTCATTCCCTTTATGATACGCAACATAAACATCTCGAAAGCAACACTCCACAGATTCCACAAAAAACAACTGTTGCTTTTGTATGAAATCTGATGCGAGTAGCTTAGGCAAAAATGCTGAACCACCACATTGCAAAATAAGCTCTAAGGCAATACGTCCAGTGCTGGTACGAAAATAAGGAGGAGCAGCCCCATCACATCGCTTGGTGTGCCAAAGTGAAAACGCGTTTCCCCAATCGACATACACATACTGCTTGCCAAAAAAGTCATCTTTATTTGTATATTTAAAAGTACTGACTGGAATTATAGACAAATTTTTAACTTGTCTAACGATTAATTCATCTACCTTTGGAGGGTCAAATAACACAGCTATATCTAAAGCTCGCTCTAACAGCAACCGGACACACTCTTGCTGAGCTTTCACTTCTGCCACCAAAGACACGTCTGGCATTGATGAGACAATCTGGTTAATGCCAAAGTGTAAATAAGCATCCCACACATTAGCCGTACCAGAAAGTGATAGCTGTTGTTGCCCATTATTTGCCAATGCCACATCCACTTTTGCTCTATGCATTGCAGTTAAAAGCATCTTTGCATGAGACAAAAACCTTTCCCCTGGGGCCGTTAGCTGTATGTTATTCCGTTGACGTACAAATAACTCGACACCTAGGTTTTGCTCAAGCTGCCTAATTCTAAAGCTCACAGCAGATTGTGTAATATACAAGTTTTCTGCTGCACGCCCAAAATGACGAGTTTGTGAAACTTCGACAAAAGTTTTTAATAGTTCCTTGTCCATTCCCCTACCTTTCTATCAAAAATATTCGTTTAAAAAAGCAGCTTTGTTGGTTCATACTTTTTCAAACAATGTGAGGAAAACATCATGGATATGACTATAGCTGAATTAAAAGAAGCTTTTGCTGCACCTAAGCCCTTTTATGATGATAAGAACTTCCCTCGGGGGTTTTCTAGAAGTGGACACTTTACATTATTGGAGTCAGAGCTTTTGCAACAGCACGGATACCTCTTGATGCAGTTACTTCAACAAAAAAAAGAGCCCATAAACACAACCCAACAACAGTTTGTTATTACATTTTTAAATCAGAAGCAGCCCACTAACCGCATCGAAAAAGTTTGGGCAAAGTATTTAGATTTAACGACCCGCAAACACAAAGTACATACTTTAAGTATCCAAAAACCACTTGCTCATGTTCAAAATAAAAGTGAACAGCAAGAGGTTGAACCAAGCCTTGAGTAACTTTAATTAAAAATAGAGATACTCTATTAGAATTAGTAAAAACGCTGTTTGTTGATAGAGTTTCTTTTGAATGCTGATTTTTAATTTAGGTCTTTAGATATGAATCTTAATTTCTTCATTGCTTTTTTAGCACTTTCAGTTAAAACTGAAGTAAAGAAAAGCTCTTAAGGTTGTGCATGTGTTGAGAAAAGTGCTCATAATAGAAGACACACCAACTATCGCAAAAGTCCAAAAACACATCGCAAGTTCAGTCGGGTACGATGTTGATGTGGCCACGACGCTGGAAAGCGCAAAACGACTCATCAACGACCACAACTATTTTTGTGCTGTTGTAGACTTTGTATTGCCCGATGCAGCTAACGGCGAAGCCATCCCCTATACAGTCAAAGCAAATATTCCTACAATCGTGATGACAGGAAACTTGGAATCAAGTACCCGAGATACAGTTGATAAATACCCAGTCATTGATTATATCACCAAAGAAAACAAACAAGCCTATCAGTATCTAAAAAGACAACTGCAACGGCTACCTCGAAACGAGCAAGTTAAAGTACTTGTCGTTGATGATTCAGCTGCCACTAGAAGACATATAAGCTCATTGTTGCAAAGGCATAAGTATCAAGTTTACGTCGCCGAAGATGGCATAAAGGCGTTAGCAACTTTGAATGATCACCCTGATATAGATGTCATTATTACAGATAATGAAATGCCAAATATGCGCGGTGAAGAGCTTTGCGCAGAAATAAGGCGCTTATACAGCAATGATGATAAAGCAATCATTGGTATTTCAGGCACAGACAATGCCTACTTATCGGCGCGTTTTTTGAAAAGCGGCGCAAATGATTATTTACGCAAGCCTTTTAACCCAGAAGAGTTTTACTGCAGACTAAGCCAAAACGTCGATATGTTAGAAAACATAGCCACAATTCGACGTCAAGCCAACACCGATTATTTAACCCAGTTACCGAATAGACGATATTTTTTTGAACATGCCAGTAAGCAGTTAACTATGAACAGCCGTCAAAATCATGGTTGTATGTTAGCCATGGTTGACATTGACTTTTTCAAAAAAATAAATGACCAGCACGGACATGATGCTGGTGATAAAGTACTGCAATCTATTGGTGAGTGCTTTGAAAAGTTCTTTGAACACGATTTATACGCAAGACTGGGAGGAGAAGAATTTGCAGTATTATTTCGCTCACAAGACAGTGAGAAAAATACTCAACAATTAGAACAATTCAGATTATTTTTAGAAAAAAATAGTAGCTCTTTGACGCCTTACCACATTCCATTTACCGTCTCAATTGGTGTTGCAGACAAAGTAATCGAAAGTATAGATCCCTTAATTAAAATTGCAGATGAAAAGCTTTATGTCGCGAAAGAATCTGGGCGAAATCGAATAGCCTTCTAATTACTAGTAGTTGTACATTAGAAGGCTGAATATCAAGAAGAGTTTACTTCATAGCTGAGCTATTCGACTTACTTGCTTTAAACGAATCAAAACTAAAGAGCAACAACGCCCCCCAGATAAAAGCAAAAGTCACAGCTCTTTCCATATCAAATGATTCACCATAAAAAGTAACGGCTAGCATAAGCATTAAACTTGGTCCGATATACTGGAAAAAGCCCAGTGTAGAGTATGGTAGCCTTTTTGCCGCAGCTGTGAAGCTTAGCAATGGCAGTGTTGTTACCACACCTGCGGCAATAAGTAGCAAGTTTAGCTCTAAACTGTTGGTAAACATATCACTTGTCGGGCTAGGCATCATAACAAACCAATAAATAGCGGCTATTGGGAGTAGAATGGCTGATTCAATCAACAGTCCTGGTAAGGACTCCACTGCCATTTTTTTCCTTAATAGGCCATATATTGCAAAAGAGCATGCTAGCGAAAAAGCTATATAAGGGAAAGACCCAAAGCTAATCAATTGCACCAAGACTCCCGTAGATGCAAGCAATACAGCAACCTTTTGAGCGGCTCTTAACCTTTCAGATAAAAATAGCATGCCAAGAAAAACATTTAATAGAGGGTTAATATAGTAACCTAAGCTTGCATCAAGCATGTAACCGTTATTAACCGCCCATATGAACAATCCCCAGTTAAAGCCAAGTAACAATGCGGTAACTGTAAGCATCATTAAGAGCTTAGGGTTAACCAAAATACTACGCACTTTACGCCAATTATTTCGAAGCCCTATTACAACCAAAACAAAAAGAACGGACCATACGACACGGTGCACAAGGATTTCGAGCGCGTCAACTTGCTCAATAGACTTAAAATAGATAGGTGCTAAGCCCCACATAATAAAGGCGAGTGTTGCATATATATAGCCTTGCTTCGCCTGAGAATCACCCGTCATTTCATTTCCCCAATTACCACCCATATGCGATGAAGGCGAGCATTATACAGATATAAAGAGGTATCACCATGCTGGTTTAAAATTAACACTAACTAGGTAAGCATTGCGTTCTTTACAATGGTGTATCGTTCTCCTGCCATCAAAACTACTTCTGTACCTTTTGACATATACATCCCTGCAATTAGATTTGATTAAAAGTCCCGCAGGCCGACTTAAGAATAATCATAAAAGGAAGACAATTACACTAAAACACTCTAAAATGCGCGCAATGGAAACGCTAGCAACTCAACAATCGTTAACGCCCAAATCGGTGCTGAAAGAGTATTTCGGCTACACCACATTCCGTACGGGACAACAAGAAACTATCGAAGCATGCCTCAGTGGGCGTGACAGCTTAGTATTACTTCCAACTGGCGGAGGTAAATCTCTATGCTATCAAGTTCCAGCACTTATGCTACCTGGGGTAACTATTGTAATCTCTCCCCTTATTTCTCTTATGCAGGATCAAGTAGCTCAATTACAAGCACAAGGTATTGCCGCTGAGTTTGTGAATAACAGTGTTGAGTGGCAGCAGCAGCAACAAATCTATCAGCGACTGCACGCTGGTGAAATAAAACTGCTTTATGTTGCTCCAGAAAAAGTATTACAAAGAGAGTTTTTAGAACGCTTAAGTAGCTTACCATTAGCCTTGTTCGCTATTGATGAAGCGCACTGCGTATCTCATTGGGGGCACGACTTTCGACCTCATTATTGTCGGCTTAATGAGTTAAAGCAAGCGTTCCCAACCGTTCCCACCATGGCATTGACTGCAACTGCTGATATGGCAACGAGAAATGACATAGTTCAGCAGCTGCAATTAAATAACCCATTTATCCATACCGGCAGTTTTGATCGTCCAAATATACGCTACACAATTGAAGAAAAGTTCAAACCACTTTCTCAGTTAATGCGATATTTAAAAACTCAGAAAGGTCAGAGCGGGATCATCTATTGTTCTAGTCGAAGGCGAGTAGATGAAATCGCTGAAAAACTGTCTGAAGGTGGGTTTAACGCAGCAGCGTACCATGCTGGTATGGACAATGAACAACGTCAATTTGTACAAAATGCGTTTGCACGAGACGATGTACAAATTGTTGTTGCAACAGTTGCATTTGGCATGGGGATCAACAAACCCAATGTCAGATTCGTCCTGCACTACGATATTCCAAAAAGCATAGAGTCTTATTATCAAGAGACTGGGCGAGCAGGCAGAGATGGACTTGCAGCGGAAGCCATCATGTACTTTGACCCTGCCGATATCGGTCGAGTCAGACGTTTCTTTGAAGATATTCCTGATGAGCAACGCCGTAAAGTCGAACAGCAAAGATTTAATGCCATGGCTAACTTCGCTGAAGCGCAAACTTGCCGTCGACAGATATTATTAAATTATTTTAGTGAATATCAAAGAGAGCCTTGTGGTAACTGTGATATTTGTTTGAATCCGCCCAAACACTTTGATGCAACCATCGTTGCACAAAAGGCTTTATCTTGTGTATACCGAGCGGAACAACGTTTTGGATTGGGCTATGTCGTGGACTTATTGCGTGGCGCTAACACCGCGCGGATCCGTGACAATCAGCATCACAATCTAAGTACGTACGGTATAGGTAAAGACCAAAGTAATGAATATTGGCTGAGCGTGCTAAGACAGCTTATACACCATGGCTTATTATCTCAAGACATTACACAAGGCGCGACTTTAAAGCTTACAGAAGCAGCCAGAGCAGTATTAAAAGGCGAGTATGTATTAAACTTGGCTGAACCAAGATTGCAAGCCAGTCACGTATATCAAGATAAACTCGCTCAGTTTAATTATGATAGGAAACTCTTTGCAAAACTTCGTAGCCTGCGCAAAGAGTTGGCAGATCAGGATGATGTGCCACCTTATGTTGTATTTAATGATAAAACACTTGCAGAAATGGCTCAGAAAATGCCAACGGATGACAGTGACTTCTTAAAAGTGTCAGGTGTCGGTTTTACCAAGCTCACGAAATATGGTGCGCCATTTATGCAATTAATCCGCAATTATTTAGCCGCAGAATAGCAGAGGACCGCATGACGAATATCATTCAGCTAGATGATGAAAATACCTTGCAAGTCATACCGAGTTTATTTCCTGATAGTGATGATTTTGAATTATGGGGAAGTATCTTTCTTGCAATTGATAAATTGCAAACGATAGAGTTTAACGAAGGTGCAGACCGCCACCAATGGCGCTTTTCTTATTTACAGCAATCATTTTCACTCAACTTTGAATATTACAGCGAAAGCATTTGGATCACACCAGAAGGCACTGAAGCAACAAGCCTGTTGCCAAGCCTACATGAACACTTTTGTTTGAATTTACAACAATAAGATAGACTTGCCTAAGCAGGTATGCCTAACATAAGCCATACTGATTATAACAGTGGCGTTAGGCGTATTTATGGTGATATTCAGGTTCTGCTTTTTTGTTTTTTTAATAAACACGGCATCGAGTGCAGTCATAACGGTCGCGGCACACGAACACTCGACATCAGAAAACCACTGTACAACATACACAAAAACACAACATAACTACAGTTTAGAGCTCAGTTCTGAGTATTCCTTACCAAATAAAAAAAATGCCAAGATCAGTGCCATTGAACTTCATCAACTCAATGTATTCGATACTTCACTACCAGAAGAAGACAATGCCTTATTTCGATTTGCAAATAGAGCGCATATTACAACTAAACCTGATGTAATAAAAAGTGTCTTATTATTTAGTGAACACAGCGACTATGACCCGCAACTTTTAATCGAGTCTGAACGATTGCTTCGACAACAGTCTTATCTTTACGATGCTAGAGTATTTGCTAAAGAAGACTGCAATGGAGATATCATAGTTACTGTGGTGACACGTGACCTTTGGACTCTGTTACCAGATCTGAGCTTTAGCCGCAGTGGTGGTGAAAATTCCAGTCGCATAGGCTTTAGAGAAAGCAACCTATTTGGCTATGGTAAGCGACTGTCATTGACACACATAGAAGATGCAGACCGAAGCGGCTATTTATTTGTTTATGATGATCCAAATATATTATCTTCTCGGTATCAAGGGAGACTAGAGTACTCAGACAATGACGACGGTGAACGCCATCATATTGGCGTTAACTATCCCTTTTTCTCGATACATACACCAATAAGCTATGGCGTCTTCAACTATGGCAACAAACGTATTGAACCTCTATATGAAAATGGAGAAACGGTCTCTGAGTTTGAACAAGACTCGCAAGTTAGCCAAGTTTATTACGGTATTGGTAAAGCAATACATACCAACTGGACGCGTAGAATCATTTTTGGCTACCGAGAACAACAAGATGCATTCAAGAAAGTAATAGAAACTAATCTACCGATTGCTGAGCAGCGAAAACTCAGTTACCCCTACCTTCAAGTGCAGTGGTTACAAACTGAATACATTAAAGTCAGAAATTTTGATTCGATTTACCGCACTGAAGATTTGAATTTAGGCTGGAATATAAATACACAAGTCGGTTACTCAGATGAGTCTATTAGCAATGACGATACAAGATGGGTATTCAACACGACACTCAGTAAAACCCACTACACCAGCACAAAGAGCCTATTTAGAATGAATTTTATCCTAGATGGATATTGGAACCTCGAAAATGATGAAGCGGAAAACCTCATTACACAGCTCAACTTAGAATATCACTTCAATTCAGGTAACTATCAGTCTTGGTACACTCAACTTAACATCACACACGGCAAACACCTCACAGAGGACAAGCAGTTAACACTCGGTGGTGAAACAGGTTTAAGAGGCTTCCCTGCACGATACTTACAAGGAGATAGACGTATCATTTTAAACATCGAAAAAAGATACTATTGGGAGTATGACCTTTTCCAGCTATTTAAAATTGGCGGTGCCGCATACTTTGATATAGGTCGTGTCGATGGAAAAACATTATTTAATGCAAACCATAAGTTTTATAAGAACATTGGATTTGGCATCCGAATGGCACCGAGTAGAGCAAATTCAGGCTTAGTTTTGCATTTAGATTTAGCGGCCCCTATAGACAAGCCAGAAGGGGTTGATAACTTGCAGTGGCATTTTACTGTAAAAAATCGATTTTAAGATTGAGAAAATAGATATGGTTGAGTTCTACTGGCGCTCTCGACAGGGATCGAACCTGTAACTTAGCTTCCGGAGAGCCACGTGATATCCATTTCACCACGAGAGCACAGTACATTAAGCGCTACCATGATAATCACATCTCCATTGAAATACCAGCTTCGATGTGTTCGTATGCTTATTTATTAAACTAAATATGAAAAAACATTACTAGCTACGCCAAAAGTCATATATTTAGCTATGATTAAAGTTCAAAAATAATAAATGTAATTAGATCTTAGTAGCTAATAAGCTACCAACATCATCTTGAGGATTTGTATTATGACCCCTATGACCACTGAGCAAGTTGCTGAATTTTTAAGTGTAAAAGTGGAGCGTGTAAGGCGCCTAGCAAGAGAAAACTTGCTCGTTGCCAAAGAACATGATGACAATGGAGAGCCAATTTTTGACAAGGAAGATGTTGAAAAGTATAAAGAATTAGCCAAAAGGCTAGGCGGGATATAACCTACAATGCCTCGTTAAGCGTTCTCCTTACGGGGCACAATCTAAATTATGTCTATCACACCATGTAATAAATTGCTTCTCTACTATAATAGACTCATCTCTCATTTCCCTATCTTTATACCAGGCAATACAAAGCAACAAATAAACACCTATGTATACATCTAGCTTATTCTTAGCATAGCTGGGTACTGAGGCGCTATTAAAAGCGAAATACCGCGCTAACATCTCTGATAACTGGCTAGAAGATAAATCAAAAGAACAACTTAACGCTGCCAAGTCAAAATACAGATCATTTGCTTGCGCGTATTCAAAATCAATAAAACGTAGGCCAGAAACCGTATTCAAGACATTTTCTTTGACTAAGTCATTGTGACAGTAACGTATCTCAGTCGGAAAAAGGCACAACTGCTCAATTAAATAATTTCCAATCTGCGAAAGAGAAAGCTGTGCCGATGCTCGTTCAACTTCTGCCCGCAAATCTAGTGGATCCATTTCTGTGCAAGAGTAACGATGAACTTCTGTAAGTAACTCAATTAGATCACTTTGAAATATAACCGGCCCCTCCACCGATGTTAAATATTCAAATACAGCGACCCTTTCACTCTCATCTATGTATATCACTTTTTGAGTTAACCCTTGCTGCGCAAAGCAATTTTGCGCAGCAAGGGCTGTCATTGGGATTTCGTTGTCAAAAGCTTTCAATAAACACGCATTATTATCTACTTCAAAATAGAAGTTGATATTGCTAAGTCCTTTATCCAATTTATGAATACACGCAATACTTTTTTCAGGAAACAATTTTCGCAATACGGCCAATGCGCAGTTTAAATCAAAGCTGCGCAAGAGGTTTCCCTTCTCTATTGCTATGCTCTTCGTACCACTTCATATAGCCCCAACATGCCATAAAGGTATAAAAAACATATAGGGCAAGCGTTGGGTAATACCCTTTAAGGTAATAAAGGTACATTGATGCAGCATCAATAACGACCCAATACAGCCAATTTTCTAGGACTTTTTTAGCAACAAGGTAGGTTGTTACCACAGCAAAACAAGTCGTAAAGCTGTCCAAATAGGGTAAGTCAGCATGGGTATAATTGTCTGTCATATATCCCATAAATACCGCGATACAAGCCGTTACAATAATTATCTGAAAGTGTCGAAAGAATGACCAAGAGACTATTTTTGACTCAGTATTTTTATTCCCTGAACGCCACATCCACCAACCTACAAAGGCCATAACCAAATAGTAAAAATGTAACAAAGACTCCATGAGTAATGCACCATTCCAATACATTATGGTGTATATGAATGTACTAAAAAATGCGGCAGGCCAGCACCAGATATTTTCTTTTATCGCCAACAGTAAATAGAGTATCGATAGTACAACTGCGAGATACTCCCAACTGGACATCGCTGTAAACCCAGCAAGTGTTTGAGTGATAAAGTCCATTATGCCTCGGGAGATAAATCGCCAGAAATAAACTTACACACAAAGATGCATTTACCAAACTGCTCAAACGATGCTCTCATTTCAGTCTGTATGACAGACATCACCGCATCATAATCCCCAAAAATCTGCGTCGACATGGTATTTGTAATTACTTTTAAGTTTTCGTGTTGATTAAGACGCTCAATAAAAGATTTAATAAATGGAATATAATCAGAATGAAGTGGGTACTTACTAATTTCAACAGAGAGTTTCATTGAGAATCCTAACTTTAAAAATCAAATTAAATTGCTCAGCAGTTTACATGTAAAAGCGTTACAGAGGAAAATTATCTCACCTTTTACATATTCAAATTAGACGCATTTGCCACAAAACTCCTTGGAAAGTAGTTAATCCAGTCTTGTTGGTAGATAATCAGCCCTTGCCGATTAAAACGCAGTACTGTTGTAAAGCGCCATGGACCAAGGCTCTCCCCACCATAAACAAATGGGTTAAATTGACCACGTAAAACAACCGTTTGTTCTTCCACAGATATAATGGTTTGCTCAATGGAGAGCGTTTTTTTAGAATCTAAAACCTTAATAGGCTCTTTATCCCAATTAAAAAAGCTCGCTAACTGACGCTTATTCTGTGCTTTATGTCCATACATCATATCTTCAAGCACCACACTCTCAGCATAAAGCGATAAAAAATACTGAAAATCACTTCTTGCTTGGTAGGCCTTAATGTAATCCTCAGTCAACTTTGTAAGCCTAGAATGAGTGAGCTCTGTGGTTGTGCTAACACATCCCGAAAGCTGAAGCAGTAATATTAAAAACACAATGCGTGCAAACAATTGCTTTCTCCTCAAGTATAGTAATTACAATATTTAAGTATAAAAAAAGCGCCTTTCTAGCGCTTTCTCAATTATGCTCCAACGATACCTAAAGGCGTTGCGGTTTTCCATTGCCCCCGAGTAAAATCGGGTATTGAAACAGATTCACTTCTGTTAGCGACAGACTGTGCAGACAGCGGAGAAATCACCGACCATGCTGCGCCATCATAGACATCTTGATCAAGCGGTTCACCGTTCCTCAGGCAATAAATCATTCGCCAAAACATCAAAAAGTCCATACCACCATGGCCGCCGTTACGCTCAGCTTCTTTGCCCATTTTAACCCACAGCGGATGATCGTATTTACCATACCAATAATTCATATCTTCATCCCAGTCGTGGAATGATCCTCTTCCACCTTGCTCTAGCGCTATTCTATTCGGAAAGCCTGCAAAAACACCATTAGTCCCCTGAATAAGGTTATGGCGAGAGTATGGGCGAGGTGTTGTCGTATCATGTTGAACAACAATAGAGCGGCCTTTAACGGTTTTAATCATCGTGGTATTCATATCACCACAAATGTAGTCCAATTTATTACGCTGATGACCCGCAGGAAACTCTCTTTGGGCATAGGCTGCACGGCCTAACGCTGGTGAACTCATTGAAGTTAAATAATCAAACCTGTCACCACGGTTAATATTCATGTACTGGGAAACCGGTCCTAAACCATGAGTCGGATACAGGTTTCCATCCCTTCTTGTGTGCCACTCAGTGCGCCAAGAACCTGTCTTGTGCTCTAACTCTTTCATCTGCCAACGTAGCTCATGTATGTAAGCTGCTTCACCGTGTAATAACTCGCCAAAAATGCCTTGGCGAACCATATTAAGTACCATCAGCTCATCTCGGCCATAGTTGACGTTTTCCATCATCATACAGTTTTTCTGTGTCCGCTCAGCGGTATCCACAATTTGCCACATCTCTTCAACAGTCAATGCAAGTGGTACTTCAACAAATGCATGTTTGCCGCTTTCCATTGTGTCTATGGCCATTGGCGCATGCCACTTCCAAGGTGTTGAAATGATCACAATATCAATGTCTTCACGAGCTAACATCTCCTTGTATGCAAACTCACCAGTTCCATACAAGGCTGGCTTTTTAAGGCCTTTATCCGTTAAGAACTTTGCAGAGCGATCCAAAACTTCTTGATGTGTATCACAAATTGCGACTATTTCAGCGCCGTCAATGTGACTCATACGTTTAACATGGCCATAACCGCGCTGCCCGACACCAATAAACGCCACTCGCACAATATCCATTTTAGGGGCTATAAGCCCAATGACAGATTTACCTTTTGGACTTGTTGTTAATGTACTTTGCCCATTGGTTTGTGCACAGCCTGCTACTACACCTGCTGCGGCAGCTACACCTGCAGCCTTGAGAAAATGTCTTCTGTTAATATGCGTCATCAAAAATCCTAAATTACAGCTTTATTTATTATTTATTGCTTTTTAAGTATGGATAGCCTTTTCAGCACAATGCTCTCTATCTGCATTTTACTTAAAATACTTTTCATTATGACAACGCTATCTTATGCGACAACAAGAAGCAAAAGGATGCGACTAAATAAATTGAAGTTCTCCAACTATGAAGATGAAAGCTTATAAGGTATATGAAGCTGTTGAGAATAAACTATTGATAAGCGCGTTTTCCAACGCAAAGATAAACTAGGGAGGCATTTTAGTAGAAAAGCCTGATGACAAAGTCACCAGGCATAATAAATACAATGGCTGATTAAATTAGCTGATCAACGCACTTAATAACTTTTCTTTGCGTAAAATGTCTTGGTAAAGCGCAAACTGGTTTCGCGCTCTTTCCAAATTATGCTTTTCATGCTTTGTTGAAAAGTAATTATCGCCATCCAAATAGTCCGTTAGGAAACGTATGCCAATCATTAACGGCATAACTTTAGCGCCGAGAATTAAGCTTTGCCTCTCCACATCTGTTAGCTTATCAGAAACTTCAGCTATGTAGCCTTTGACAATTGCTTCAAAAATCTCAACTCGTACTACTACATTATCTAAATTGGTAGAATCTTCAGCCTCAGGAGAGCAAAAAGTGCGAACCATATCACCAAAATCATACAGCCAATAGCCTGGCATACAAGTATCTAAGTCGATAACTGCCTTGGCTTTGTTGGTAGAAGCGTCAAACAACATATTATTTATTTTAGTATCGTTGTGACAAACGCGAAGTGGTAACGCCGCTTCAATCTGTTTCACTTCCTGCGCAAGATCAAATTGTGACTGGCAAAACTCAATATCTTTTAGACAACTAGATACGCGGCCTACAGGATCTTGCTTAATAATTGCTTGCAACTTTTCAATTCTCATAGCTAAGTTATGAAAATCGGGGATAACGGTGAACAGCTGTTTAGCATCAAAGTCATTTAAGGCATTAGCAAAGCTACCAAAGGCTCCAGCAGCGGTTTGTGCTTTTACGACACAATCTACAACATCTTCACTGAAGCTTTTGCCTATAAATTCAAGCGCTCGCCAAACTTCACCCTGGTGTTCAACTAGAAAATTTCCCGAATGTGTTGGCACATGTTTTATTATCCCGAGATCATAAGAGCCCGCCGTCGACTTCGACACTAAATGCTGCTCTATTAAACGAGCATTTTCTACCAATTGCTCTGGTTCAGGAAATACTGTGGTGTTGAGTTTTTGAACTACCAAAACTCGCTCACTATCTTTTAAAAGCATTGTGGTATTTATATGACCACTACCAATAGGCTTCATTGAGATTTCTTCACCGCACAAACCAAACTGTAATGCCAAATGTTCGGCGATCGAACGATATTCCATACTAACCCTATAAACTGGCTTTTTAACTAAACTTGCGGTTAACTCATCCGTGACGTAGTTCATATATTTTTCCTGCGACACTATCTAATTCTTCTTTGTAAGTAACACCAAACCACTCATCTTTCGTTTTATAAACACGAACTGCGGCATGGCCTAAATTTATCATATGCTGAATACAATCGGGAAGATAATACTCTTTTTTGACATCGCTGTCATGAGATTCTAAGAATTGACCAAACTGAGACTCTAATTTGTCAAAAAGTGATTGAGTGACTCCCCAACATGTCATTGAAACAAGGCTATCCTCTTCAATGGGTGTCTCTACATTGTTAAAGACACCGACATAACCTTCATCCACTTCACGTATATTTAGGTATTCATGCACTTGCGTAAGGTAGTTTTCAGACAAAGCACATATACCTCTATTAACACCGCCAAGTTCTGACATTGTCTGTGTTAAAGGATAGGCTACTATGGCCATTTCGCTAGTATTTTGATCTGTATTACAAAAATGCGCACACAGCTGAGTGTATGCGCCTGCTCCATAGTAGTCATCAGCAGTAATCACTATGGCATTACCATCAATGAATGGTTTAGCGCACAGCAAAGCATGCCCTGTTCCCCATGGTTTTGTGCGTTTGTCTGCTATATTTTTAAATCGCGATGGCACCATATCAATTGATTGCTCAATCAAATCTACTTTCATAGATTTTGGTAGCCTAGGCATAATGACACGCTCTATTACGGGCCTGACTGTTTCATTTATCACTAAAACAGCATGGCGAACACCGGCTGCGTAGGCATCCTCTATACTGAGTTCCATGATTGTTCTACCTATTTTAGGTAGTTCAGCAACTTGCTTACCTCCGCCAAAACGGGTACCTAACCCGCCAGCAAGGACAACCAATGTAGGTAATTCTGCGCTTGTCATTTAAATTTAATTCAAAGTTGAAAACTGACGGGCAGTCTACCTAGCTTTTTTACAAAATTAAAGCAATTGCAAAAATTGCATTGTTCCAAAAACACTTTTTTCGATAACGTGAATGATTTTATAATTAAAATCATTTTTTATATGTACTGACAAAAATACTTTGTCTCTAAATACTCATCGATACCCTCTATGCCACCCTCTCTACCCAAGCCGGACTCTTTCATTCCCCCAAAAGGTGCGGCGGGGTTAGAAATTGCACCTTCATTAATACCGACCATACCGAAGCTTAGCGCTTTAGAGACACGTGAAACCTGCTTCATGCTTGCCGAATAAACATATGCTGCCAACCCAGCATCAACTGCATTTGCCAGTGAGGTAACTTGAGGCTCAGAATCAAACTCAATAATACTAACTACAGGTGCAAATATCTCACTGTGGAATATTTTCATATCTGGAACAACCCGATCTAGTATCACTGGCGACATAAAAGCTCCAGTTTGCAGTTCTTCAGTATTTTTAACAATACAGTTTGCACCTGCTGCAATCGCACCTGCCACTAATTCACTGGCTTTTGCTTTCGCAGCCTGATTAATTAGTGGCCCAATATCTGAGTCTACAATTAAACCATTGCCAACTTTTAGGGAATCAACACGGCGTATAAGTTGTTCTAGAAACTCTGCTTTGATATCACGATGAACAAACACCCGATTTGCTGCAATGCAGGTTTGCCCAGCATTACGGAACTTCGCAATCATTAGCCCGTCAATGGCAGACTCAATATTGGCACTTTCAAAGACAATAAACGGTGCATTACCGCCAAGCTCTAACGAAGCACGCTTCATAGTATCTACACACTGAGCATAGAGTAACTTGCCCACATGAGTTGAGCCAGTAAAAGTGAGTTTTCTAATGACTTTTTTGCTATTTAAATGCTTAATTAATTCCTGTGGATTATCATTCACTAAAACTTGAAATGCGCCCTGCTCTATTCCTGCTTGAAGCGCTAATCTTGCCAATTCAATGGCACTTAATGGAGTCAACTCTGACGGTTTTAAAATAAAGCTGCACCCCGCAGCATAAGCTGGTGCGACCTTTCGGGTCACCATAGCCAAAGGAAAATTCCATGGCGTTATCCCAAGCACTACACCAACGCCTTGCTTATGGGTGGTGATTTGATGATTCGGTGTGTGTGCTGGTATGACAGTGCCGCAGACCCTTTCTGCCTGTTGAGCAAACCAGCGTACATAGCCCGCCGCATATACAACCTCAGCCTTGGACTCTTGTATCGGCTTACCTTGCTCCAAAGTTACCAATTCAGCTAGGCGAGATTGGTTGTCCATGATCAGTTGATACCACTTATAGAGTATATTGCTACGCGCTTGAGCTGTTGTTGTTTTCAGTTGCTCAAAGCATTCTCTGGCAACCTCTACAGCAAAGTCAGCATCAACTGTATTGACTTGTGTCACATTAGCCAATAACGAATCATCAGCAGGGTTGCGCACAGATAATAGCTCATGACTGTGATGGTCTATTCCATTGATGAGCGAGTACGCGGTTTGTCCTTTTTTAAACATCATTCTATGCTCCAAACAAAAAAGGCTGTAGTGGTTAGCTACAGCCTTTTAAAACAGTGTTTATGAATTAGTGCTCTTCATTAACGATATTAAGATTATACTTTGGTATCTCGACCACTAAATCTTCATCGTTAATGACGGCTTGGCAACCTAGGCGCGATTCTGGCTCTAAACCCCATGCCTTGTCCAGCATGTCATCTTCCAGCTCATCACTTTCTTCCATTGAGTCAAAGCCTTCTCTGATAACAACGTGACACGTTGTGCATGCACATGACTTTTCACATGCATGAGGAATACTTATCCCATTTTTTAACGCGACATCTAATACTGTATCGCCAGATTTTGCATCAATTGCCGCGCCCTCAGGACAAAGCTCTTCATGGGGTAAAAAGATAATTTGTGGCATATTAAACCTCGTCTACTGACTGACCTTGCAGTGCCTGTTTGATTGATACATCCATGCGGCGAGATGCAAATTCACTACTTGCTTCATCTACCACTTCAATTGCATGCTTAATTGCATCTGGATCAGACGCATTTTGGCGTTTGTCATCTAACATCGCCATAGCCTCTCTCAGGCTATTTAACTCTTGTTCATTTAATAAAGCTGATTCTGTTGCCAAAGATGCCTCTAACGCTTCAAGTACTCTGAGCGCTTCAACTTGCTGCTCTTTGAGCATACGCGCCTGCATATCCTCTTTGGCAAAACTCATTGAGTCTTGTAGCATTTGAGCAACTTGGTCATCACTTAAACCAAATGATGGTTTAACTTGGATATCTGCTTGCACACCCGTCGACTTCTCACTTGCTGAAACGCTCAATAAGCCATCGGCATCGACTTTAAAAGTCACCCGAATGTGTGCAGCGCCTGCAGCCATCGCAGGAATGCCTTTGAGGCTGAATTTCGCCAGTGAACGGCAATCATCAACCAACTCACGCTCACCCTGCAGAACATGCAGTGACATGGCAGTTTGGCCATCCTTAAACGTCGTGAACTCCTGTGCACGCGCAACTGGAATAGTTGTATTGCGAGGAATGATCTTCTCTACCAAGCCACCCATGGTTTCTAAACCCAAAGATAGCGGTAAAACATCCAATAGCAGCATATCTGAATCAGGTTTGTTGCCCGCTAAGATATCAGCTTGAATGGCCGCGCCAATTGCAACCACACGATCAGGGTCAATTGATGTGAGTGGTTCTTTTTCAAAAAACTCACCAACCGCTTCACGAATAACTGGCATACGCGTTGAGCCGCCCACCATCACCGCTTCTAAGACTTCTTCTTTGCTCACAGCCGCATCTTTTAATGCTCTGCGACATGCACGTAATGTCTGTTTTACAAGCGGCGCAACAAGCTCGGCAAATTGACCACGCGTAACAGAAACTAAATGCGCTTCACCGCGAAGTTCAAGCTTTACATTGACCGTTTCATACCCACTCAACGCTTCTTTACAAGCTTTGGCTTTTTGAATAAGCAAGCGCAGCTCTTGTGGTGTTAATTCACTCAGTTGTAATGTTGACTTAAAATGTTCAACAAGCACTGCGTCAAAGTCATCACCGCCTAAGCTTGAATCACCACCCGTTGCCAATACTTCAAAGACACCTTGGTTTAAGCGCAGAATTGAAATATCAAAGGTACCACCGCCCAAGTCATAAACAGCAATCACACCTTCTTGACCAGAGTCCAAACCGTAAGCGACAGCGGCTGCTGTTGGTTCATTTAATAGGCGTAGCACTTTTAAACCTGCGATTTCTGCAGCATCTTTAGTGCTTTGTCTTTGCGCATCATCAAAATAAGCAGGTACCGTAATTACGCTTCCCACAATTTCTTGTCCAGCAAAGCTGTCTGTTGCTCTTTGATGTAATGATTTTAAAATTTCAGCAGATGCTTGAATTGGATTGATTGGACCAGCCACAGTGTTTACAGCCAGTGCACCTTGGTGCTCAACGAACTCATAAGGCAAGTTTTGATAACGTGAGGTTACTTCTGAAACGGATTTACCTAAAAAGCGTTTCACTGAAATAAGCGTATTTGTTGGGTCTTCTACAGCAGCTTGCTGCGCTTGTTGGCCAACAGTCACGCTGTCTGCATGATATCTAACAACAGAAGGCAACATGGCTTCGCCATTAATATCCGCTAGCGCTCTGGCTTCACCACTTTGTACTGTGGCCACCAAAGAGTTAGTAGTACCTAAGTCGATACCTATTGCCAATTTATGTTCGTGAGGTGCCGCGCTCTGCCCCGGCTCAGCAATTTGCAATAATGCCATAGTACTCTTTTACTTAAGTGGTGACGCTAGATTAATCGAAAAGGCTATCTTCTATGCGAGACAGCTCTTCACGTAGTTTATATATGAATTTTAACTTGCGAATATTATCAGCTGCAACTTCTAATACAGCAGTATCTTGGCTCACAAGCTGCTCTGCAAGTTGCGCACTATACTGTGTATCTAACTGTTTAATCTGCGCCTCGAATGCATCAATTTCATCTTCAGGGTCACTGCTATGCTGAATGTCTTCCAGCGCTTCCCTCAGCTCCATCTGCTGCATTAAAAATACAGGGTCTTGCAATGTTTGCTGCTCAGCTCGAATGTCGACACCTTGCTCACTTAGCATATACTCAGCGCGCTTAGCTGGGTGTTTTAACACAGCTAGAGCATCATTGATCTCAGATGTCTTCTGTACAGCCACTAATTTTTCACGTTCACTTTTTCCTGCAAACTTATCAGGGTGTACTGCGCGTTGTAATTCTAAATAACGCTGATTTAACAGGGTTAAATCCACGTCATAGTTCACTGGTAAATTAAATAATTCAAAATATCGCATAAGGACCTAATACAGCAAAGCCCTACCAAGGCAGGGCTTTAGCAAACTATCTATTACAGATGGT
Organism: Pseudoalteromonas sp. MMG033; assembly: GCF_057197785.1. Classification (NCBI taxonomy): domain Bacteria; kingdom Pseudomonadati; phylum Pseudomonadota; class Gammaproteobacteria; order Alteromonadales; family Pseudoalteromonadaceae; genus Pseudoalteromonas; species Pseudoalteromonas sp. MMG033. The sequence goes on along the minus strand of NZ_CM170070.1, from coordinate 2,510,016 downwards.
TAAACGGTGAAGCTTTCACCACAGCCACATTCGTCTTTCTGATTCGGGTTAATAAACTTAAACCCCTCGTTAAGACCTTCTTTGGTGTAATCAAGCTGAGTACCGTCAATATAAACTAAGCTTTTTGCATCAACGATGATTTTTACGCCCATTTCTTCGAACACTTCATCGCCTTCTGCAAGCTCATCAACGAACTCGAGTACATACGCAAGACCTGAGCAACCAGTCGTTTTAATACCAACTCGCAGGCCTAGACCTTTTCCTCGGTTTGCAAGGAATGTCTGCACACGATTTGCAGCTGCTTCAGTTAATGTCACTGCCATAATTTATCTCTTACTTCGCTTGCTTATTTTTATAGTCTGCAATTGCAGCCTGAATTGCATCTTCTGCAAGGATTGAACAGTGGATTTTTACAGGCGGTAGCTCAAGCTCTGCTGTAATATCTGTGTTCTTGATTTCAGCAGCTTGGTCTAATGTTTTACCTTTCACCCACTCTGTCACTAGAGAAGATGAAGCAATCGCACTGCCACAGCCATATGTCTTAAATTTTGCGTCTTCAATAACACCTTCATCAGACACTTTAATTTGTAGCTTCATCACGTCACCACAAGCTGGTGCGCCAACCATACCAGTTGCTACATTAGGGTCGTTTTTATCCAACGTACCTACGTTACGTGGGTTTTCCACGTGGTCAATTACTTTATCACTATATGCCATAACTCTTTCCTCACTAACCGCTTATATACTTGCTACAGTCCATACAAGCTGTCTTGTTTAATGGTGTGCCCATTCAACTGAATCTAAATCAATACCGTCTTTAAACATTTCCCACAGAGGAGACATTTCTCTCAAACGACCAATCGAGTCTTTGATAAGTTTGATGGTGTAATCAATTTCTTCTTCTGTAGTAAAACGGCCAATACTGAAACGAATTGAGCTGTGTGCTAACTCATCGTTACGGCCTAATGCACGAAGTACATAAGACGGTTCAAGGCTTGCAGATGTACAAGCAGAACCTGATGATACTGCAATATCTTTTACAGCCATCAGAAGTGACTCACCTTCAACATAGTTAAAGCTGATGTTTACAATACCTGGTACAGATTGGTCGACAGTGCCATTAAAGTACACTTCTTCCATATCCATGATGCCATCGATCAGACGCTGGCGAAGTGCGCTGATGTGCGCATAATCTTTTTCGAAATCTGCTTTTGCAATACGAAAAGCAGAACCCATGCCTACAATTTGGTGTGTCGCAAGAGTACCTGAACGCATACCACGCTCATGACCACCGCCGTGCATTTGTGCTTCTAAACGTGCGCGAGGCTTACGGCGAACATATAATGCGCCGATACCTTTTGGACCATACGCTTTGTGGCCTGAGAATGACATGAAATCAACTTTAAGCTGCTTCATATCAATCGCTACTTTACCTGCGCTTTGTGCACCATCAACGTGGAACATAATTTTACGTTCACGACACATTTCACCAATTGTTGAGATGTCTTGAATAACACCTAGCTCGTTGTTTACGTGCATGACACTGATTAAAATTGTGTCTTCACGAATTTCATCTTCAAGCTTTTTCAGGTCTAACAGGCCGTTTTCTTCAACGTCCATATAAGTTACTTCAAAACCTTGACGCTCAAGCTCACGACACGTGTCGATAACCGCTTTGTGCTCAGTTTTTACTGTGATGATGTGCTTTCCTTTCTTCTGATAGAAGTTCGCAGCACCTTTAATTGCTAGGTTGTTTGATTCAGTCGCACCAGATGTGAATACGATTTCGCGCGGGTCAGCATTAATTAAATCAGCGATATCATTACGCGCTTGGTCAATAAGTTCTTCGGCCTGCCAACCAAAACGGTGTGAACGGGACGCAGGATTACCAAAGTTACCATCCATTGTCAGGCATTGCATCATTTCATCTGCAACACGCTGATCAACCGGCGTGGTTGCAGCATAATCTAAATATATCGGTAATTTCATTTCTTTCTCCGCTAGACGCCAATTATAATTGGCAACTCACTTGAATATTATCTAATTGCTTCATCGCATCGCTTACGTTTCTGTCCTGACGTGACGCAACTGATTGCACATCAGAGTTTGAAACAAGCTCGGCAAGGGAAATACTGTTTAAAAATTCTTCTATTCGCACACTTAAATCAGACCATAGCGTGTGTGTCAGGCAACGCATACCGCTTTGGCAACCACCGCCTTCACCGTGACATCGAGTTGCATCAACAGACTCGTCCACCGCATTAATCACATCACCAACAGAAATCGTATGTGCATCACGACCCAGTAAATAGCCACCACCTGGCCCTCTCACTGAGCTCACGAGTCCATTCTTACGAAGACGTGCGAATAATTGTTCTAAATATGATAGAGATATTTCCTGACGTTCAGAAATATCTGCCAGAGGCACAGGGCCAATATTGGCATGCAACGCAACATCGAGCATTGCAGTTACTGCATACCTGCCTTTTGAAGTCAGTTTCATACGCGCCTCTAGGTTACCTTCATCAAATGCCGCAAATTGTAATTACCTGACTAAGATAGTCAAGTATTAACGACATCTATTGCTTATAAAATAAGTTACTACTTACTCAGTGTGTTTACTCAAATACCTGACTAATTTAATCAGGTATTATTGGTATTGTAATTACCCGAGTAATTTAGTCAAGTATTACTGTGATGAAAGTATCTAATCTTGATACATTGCTTTATTTTGTCGATTTATTCACCGAGCTCAGAATACCACGTAGGATATTCAACTCTTGATCTTCAGGTCTTGCACGGTTGAATAGGCGTTTTAGTTTGGTCATCACCATGCCTGGGTGCTGCTTAACAATGAAGCCTGTATCGTTTAGCGTTGACTCAAGGTGCTCATAGAATAAAGCCATTTGCTCTGATGTTGGGTATTTCGTATCGTCTTCTTCAGGCTTGGCATCTTGCGTATCAAGGAAGGTCATGCGCGTTTCATACGTTAATGTTTGCACTGCCATAGCCAAATTCAATGAACTATATTCAGGATTCGCCGGAATACAGACGTGATAATTACATAACTGCAACTCTTCATTGGTCAAACCGCTATTTTCTCGACCAAACACGAGCGCCACAGGACCGTCATTAGACTCTGCGACCAACTTCTGTGCACACTCTCTTGGGTCTACCATCGGCCAAGATAAAGTACGAGAACGCGCGCTGGTGCCTATAACTAAACTACAATCAGCAATAGCATCTTCAAGCTTATCGACAGTGACAGCATCGCCAAGTACATCTGTTGCACCCGCAGCCAACGCGCTCGCGTGACTATCTACCTCGCAAGCAGGATCTACTAAGTACAGTTTTGAAAAGCCCATGGTTTTCATTGCGCGCGCAACTGAGCCAATATTTCCAGAGTGTGAAGTATTCACAAGTACGATTCTAATATCTTGTAATGCCATGCTATTTATCTCAGACAAAAATAATGGCGTAGTTTACCATAGGTTGACAGGATCAAACCACCAAACCATTTGAACAAAAAAACACCAACCTTTTTATTGCAAAGTTATTTACTTTATCGAAAAAATCGCTAGAATACGCCGGCTCAAAAAATTTAGTTCTTTTACAATTCAAAGGTAATGCTATGCATCCAATGTTAAACATTGCGGTACGCGCTGCGCGTAACGCGGGTAAAGTGATCTTACGTGCAACTGAAGATCTGTCTCAAGTTGAAGCGACTCAAAAAGGCACAAACGACTTCGTGACAAGTGTTGATACTGAAGCTGAACGAGTGATCCGAGACACTATTTTAAAATCTTACCCTGACCACGCAATCGTTGGAGAAGAACTTGGCCACACTGATGGCAAAGATAATGATTACCTTTGGGTTATCGATCCACTTGATGGCACAACTAACTTCATCAAGGGTATCCCTCACTTCGCAATCTCAATTGCACTTAAAGTTAAAGGCCGTGTAGAACAGGCTGTTATCTATGATCCAGTTCGCAGCGAATTATTCACCGCTTCTCGTGGTCAAGGCGCACAGTTAAACAACAAACGTATTCGTGTAACGAAAAGCAACGAACTGGCTGGTAGCGTATTAGCGACAGGTTTCCCATTCAAACAAAAGCACCACTTAGATGCATACACAGAAGCATTTAAAGCGCTATTCATTCACACAGCGGATATCCGTCGTGCAGGTTCTGCTGCGTTAGATATGGCATATGTTGCAGCTGGTCGTATTGACGGTTTCTATGAAATTGGTCTTAAGCCATGGGATACAGCAGCGGGTGAGCTATTAGTAAAAGAAGCTGGCGGCATGTTAATGGACTTTGCAGGTGGTGCAAACTATAACAACAGCGGTAACATTATTTGCGGTGCACCGAAACTGTGCCAAGCAATTGTTAAAGAGATCCGCCCTGTACTAACAGAGTCTCTGCTTAAGTAAGCAAACGCATTCTTTGAATACAAAAAACCCAGGCACAGCCTGGGTTTTTTATTTACAAATCAAACGTGTTATTTGATTTCAACACGTTGTGAGCGCATCACAACTTCATCATTCAGTTCAATACCGATACCAGGCTCTTCCGAGACTTTAAACACACCCTTTTCTGGCTGTGGATCTTGAAGACAAAGTTCTCTATTCCACTTTTTAATTGCATACGTGTGGTGTTCATGGATTAAGAAGTTAGGAATGGCCGTTTCTAAATGCAATGACGCTGCGGTTGCAACTGGGCCACCACATACGTGCGCTTGAATGCGGATATCAAAAATATCAGCATAGTCACATACTTTCTTCGTTTCAGTAAAACCACCACATAAGCCAATATCCGGTTGTAATACATCAATACTTTGATCTTCAAAGTAAGGTCTTACATCCCAGCGATTATACAAACGCTCGCCGCCGGCAATTGGTACAGCCGTTTTATTAGCAACTTTAGCGTGCAGTGAGTGGTTTAAGTAGTTCACTGGCTCTTCGTAGTACATGCAGTCAAACTCTTCAGCGATTTCTGCAATTTGAATTGCCGATGTTGCACCTGGCAAACTGTGACATTCAAAAATGATATCCACTTCATCGCCAACCGCTTCGCGAATGGCTTTCATACGTGAACGATACAGTTTCATTTCACCACGAGAAATCAACTTAGTACGATCGTAATATGTATTACCATCTTTATCATACATGATAGGGTCAACTTTCACCGCGTCATAGCCTTCAGCCAATGCTTTGTGTGCCGCTTCAGCATACTCATGTGGCTGTACAAGTGCTTTGAATTCATCATCCCAATCAAACTGTAGCTGTGATGCGTAAGTGCGCAGCTCTGGGTTTACTTTACCACCTAGCAGCTGATAAACCGGTAGCTTTAACGCCTTACCTTTGATATCCCAAAGCGCTGTGTCAATCGCACTCATCGCTGCATACACCACAGGCCCGCCACCCAATCCCCAGAAGCTCTCTCTCAGCATACGAGACCACAAAAGCTCAGTTTGGAATGGATCATGGCCAATCAAGAATGCTTCTGCCATCTCTTTAATCATACTTGCAGCAGCACTATGACCTAGGTCGTAAGCAAGTCCAGCTTCACCCACTCCTGAAACCCCTTCATCGGTGTGAATTCTCACAAAGACAGGTGTCCAAGCAGGTCTGTCTGGACAATGTATATCAAATACTTCGACGCGATTTACTTTCATTATGACTCCTATTGAGCAAAGCCCGGATCTAAGCGATATGCTTTTCTCAGCATTGCTGGCCAAGCAACTTGACCACCGGTACTGCCGCTGTGCACGACTTTAGCTTGTTTGTATATATTATCTTGAATTGGTTGTGGCACTTGTATCGCTGGGTGACCTGTCGACATAATTGCGACTTGAATTTCACACGCACGTTGTAAATCAAAAAAGCGCATGAAGGCGTCACCAATTGTTGGCCCCACTGTTAAACCACCATGGTTGACTAGGAGCATGTGATTAGTATCACCGAGATCCGACTGCAAGCGAGCTCTTTCATCGTCATTCACAGCAAGCCCCTCATAACCATGGTAAGACAGTGATGGCAACGAGAACATACTGTGCTGGCTCAGTGGCTGCAGTCCACCTTCAAGACTAGCCACAGCTATCGTCTCTTTGGTGTGCAAATGAATCACACAATGCGCATCCTCTCGAACTTCATGAATTGCACTGTGAATTGTGAAACCCGCAGGATTTATTTCAAACGGTGTATCATCAAGAATATTGCCTTGCAGGTCTACTTTTACAAGATTAGAGGCAGTGACCTCATCAAAACTTAAGCCAAACGCATTGACTAAGTATTGATCTGTCCCGGGTAATCTGGCTGACATATGAGTATAAATTAAATCACCCCAACGGAAATGCTCTACTAAGCGATAGCAAGCTGCAAGATCAACGCGTAGTTTCCACTCTTCTTCACTTACTTTTCCCTTTAGCTTTAACTCGGGTAACTCGAACATCACGGCTCCTTATACTCAACATGGTGATTTTAGATGTTTAGAAGTCTAAATCACAAAAAAAAATAGTTCAACACACAGGAGTCATCCTGCGTAAATTAATTCGGTACTAAAAAGCCACCCAAAGGTGGCTTTTATATTGATCCTAAATTTGAATCACTTATTTGACTGTTGATAGATACTCAGCAATTGCTTCAAGTTCAGTATCAGAGACACTTGCCACCATGGCCTTCATCGCAGCAGACATACCATTGGTGCGTTTACCAGATTTAATGTCTTTCATCTGCGCCAACGTGTACTCTTTGCTTTGCCCATTGACCTTTGGATATAGCGGCATAATAGGCGCCTTACCTTCTGCCCCATGGCACGTTTGACACATTTTAGCAGTGTACAAAGCCTTACCATCTGCCGCTGCCACATTGCCTGATACCAATATAGTTGCAGTCGTTACCGATGCGAACACAAATTGCTTTATCTTCATCATATCATTTCTCTTTTTTGACGGTTATTTAACCAGTGTAGTAGACCCAAAGCCGCTCTACACAATTACTTATTCGGATTTAAAAAATGAACCGAGTCAATAAAGAAAAATGAGATAAATAAACTACCAGACTAAGTCATCAGGGACTTCGAAATCCGCATACGGATCATCATCGTCCTTTTTATCATTAGCGTCTTCTACATGGAAAACAATATACTTTTCATCGACTTCGGCAATTTTTCTCGCAGGCTCATCTTCCAGTACATAAAACTGACTTTCCAATACACAAATGGCCAAGCGGCCTTTGGATAAAGCTTGCTGTGTCGACTCATTAACATCTAATTCCTTTACCTTATTTTCGTAAGTGAAGTTAAATGTACGGTCGCCCCTAATTTCTTCTTGATTATGATGCTCAAGAATTTGCTTCACACGAGCAACTTGCTCACGTTCTTTTAAATCATCTTGTTTTGCTTTATTCAGCGCTTCTGCTTTTTGCTGCTGTACAAGCTTGGTCTGCTCAATATGCTTTTGTAAATCCGTTTGGTCGCTCGTTGCGCCTTTTTTCTTTTTCTTCTTTTGCTGTTTGCGCTTTTCCGTTTTAGCAACTTTCATTTTGTGCTCAGTTGTCAAACCGGCTTTTAACAGCTGATCCTGTAGAGAACCCATCATGTCACTCCATCAATCTAAACTTGCCGCCATTTTAATACCAAACAGGGCAAATCTCTAAATAATTTCTATCATGACGCAGTAAAACAGCCTGACAAATACAGAAAACAAAAACCTTCCCTTGTCTTCTGCTCACTAATCTACCAAGTTCACCAAAGTAATTTATGATGTATAACAAGTTTTTACTTCTTTTTAGAGCAAAAGCGTCGTCAAAAGTAGATAATAATATTGCACTCAAATTAAGAAACTAGAACATGCCCATATTTCATTTGCTATTGTGCTCAATCGTTGTATTTTTTGTGTTGTATGCCCCACAACCTTTATTGGCCATGTTCGCCGACCACTACCAAGTCAGCCCAGCTAAAGCAGGGCTATTAATGACAGTCACCATGCTACCACTTGCTGTAGCGCCTATTTTCTATGGCCTGGTTTTAACTCGTCGATGTAAGTTAACAATGTTGCGCTACACCATGCTTGCGCTAGCAGCATGCTGCCTCGTCATTAGCGCCACTCAGCAATTCGAAATCTTCTTATTCATGCGATTTATCGAAGGCTTACTGCTTCCGGCGGCACTCACATCTATGACGAGCTACATTGGCCAAACTTGGCAGGGACAAAACCTTCGAGAAAAAATGACATGGTATGTGGGTAGTACCATAGTTGGTGGCTATGCTGGGCGCGCATTAGCAGCAAACTTTACTAACTGGTGGGGGTTTGAGAGCTTTTATCTGTTCAATGCAGGGTTACTGATCGTGCTGGCGTTGATGATCCACCCCACACCTAAAGAGCAAGACGATGCCAAGCCAATTACCTCTCCAACAGACTATCTAAAGCCGTTAAAAACAACTCAAATACTGCGCTTATACAGCGCAGTATTTTGTATGTTTTTTTGTTTTTCAGCCTTACTTAATTACTTACCTTTTATTTTAAGTAATGAATATGACATAAAGGACCCATCTACCATAGCTTGGGTTTACAGCGGTTATTTAATTGGCGCAATTATCTCCATGTTAACGCCTTTTTTATCCAAGATCTCACGTAACAATTGGCTGATTTTAAGCGTCTTATTCGCTGTATATTCAACAAGTTTACTGATTATGCAGTGGCGTAATTTAGATACATTTGTCGTGATGTTCACACTATTTTGCGCCTGTATGTTCATGATACATGCAAGCGCTGCGCCTTTGGCGAATGAAATCAGTACAGCAAATGCCGGTGTCACTAATGGTGCGTATGTATCATTTTACTACTGTGGAGGTGCACTGGGCACTTTTGTACCCGGCTTCATTTATCAACTTTATGGCATGCATGTCTTTTTATTGAGTTTGTTGCTTGTCTGCATAACCGGAGGCTATTTAACACTGCTCAATTACCGTTCTGGCAAAGCAACCCAGCTAGGCTCGTGACCACTGTTTTGCCAAAAAACTTTTAAATCTTCAAGCGTTAGTACCCATGTTTTGTCATTTTCAAATGGGTGGCACTGCCATTGCTCAGCGTGTGTTAACTCCCTATCAAGCCATAATTCGACCTGCTTGTGCTCATCATTGAGTGTTGCCAAGGCGGAAACACAGCCGGGCTTCACTTTTAAGTATTTTTCTAGCCGCTCACTAGAGCAAAACCCCAACCGAGATACACCTTGTTGTTTTGACAGTGTTTTCAAATCTAATTGTTTGTCAGCTAGTGTAATGACCAAAAAATGACGTTTACCATAATTATCTCTCAGAAACAGGTTTTTTAATCCTACCCCCGCCCTTTCAAGACCAATCTCTTTTGCTATGGTGCAGTTAACCAAAGGCACATGTTGATAGCTAATATAGTCAATACCTAGTTGTGCTAATTGCTCAGCAAGTAAGTCAGAGCTAGGTAAACTCACAAGCAATGTCCTCGCAATTGCACACTGCGTTGACGCCAGTACACATTGTCAATATTGTAACCTGCCTGACAATAGGCTTCGTCTTTTAGCGCTTGCTGTAACAGGCTGACCGCCTTATCTTCTAAAGCTAATTTTAACTCCGGTGATTCCTCAACCCGTTTAAACTCTGAGAATTTCTCTAGCTGTTTTTTTGTAATTGGTTTGTTTTTAGCTAATTCCATCTGTGGTGTGCGTTTTACCGTAACGACGAAAGCAAATTCCGACTGCCCGTTTTCATTTTTACGCTTATGCAAAGTTTGCTTTTCAACTTCGAAGGCTGGCTTTGGTACAGAGCTGCAAGCTACCAAAAGGGCTGACAATAGCAACAAAAATAGACGACTCATAATTTTCCTATCCATAATTTTGCCCCAGTGTACCAAAGCTAGTCGTATTTTTGAGTTTTTTAAGAAAAAAACTTGACGCGAGGTGCAAAAGCCTTTAAATTTCGCCTCGTCCAAAAGACATGTTGGGGCTATAGCTCAGCTGGGAGAGCGCCTGCCTTGCACGCAGGAGGTCAGCAGTTCGATCCTGCTTAGCTCCACCAATTTTTCTTTTAGATATTCCCAAATAAAGTGGGGCTATAGCTCAGCTGGGAGAGCGCCTGCCTTGCACGCAGGAGGTCAGCAGTTCGATCCTGCTTAGCTCCACCACTTTTCTACTCTCTGATATTTCCAGAGCCATTTACTAAGTATTTTTCCGTCGTTAAAGATTCAAGTCCCATTGGCCCATAAGCGTGTAACTTAGTTGTTGCTATGCCAATTTCTGCACCTAAGCCTAATTGACCGCCGTCACTAAATCGTGAAGACGCATTGACCATCACCACTGATGCATCAACTTGCGCTTGAAACTGTTGAGCCGCTTGCGCTGAGCTTGTGCAGATCACTTCTGTATGATGACTACCAAACTGGTCAATATGTGCCAACGCGCCAGCTAAATCCTCAACAATGCGAACCGCAATTTCAAGCCCTAGATATTCTTGACCAAATTGATCGTCTGATAGGATATTTGCACAGCTAAAATAAGCAGCCGAAGACTGGCAAGCATGCACCTGAACACCGGCCTGGCTTAATACTTCGCGCACTTTTGGTAAAAATATTGGCGCAATAGATTGATGAACTAACAAGCCTTCTAACGCATTACATACACCTGTTCTTTGTGTTTTACCATTCAGTAGCAACGCAATCGCCATGTCGAGATCAGCATCCTTATCAACGTATAGATGACACACGCCTTTAAAATGTTGGATCACCGGAATCGCGCTATGTTTAGTCACAAATTCAATCAGCCCTTCACCACCGCGCGGTATCACCAAATCGATATCGTCTTTTTGCTGGATCAGTTCAAGCAGCAAAGCCCTATCTGGGTCTGGCACAACCGTGATTAATTCAGCTGGCAAGTCATACTCTTTCAGTACGCTATGCAGTGTGTTAGCAATGGCCAACGAGCTATTCAATGCTTCTTTGCCACCTCGTAATATTACCCCATTACCAGATTTGAAACACAGTGCGCCCGCATCCGCGGTTACATTCGGTCTTGCTTCGTAAATCATGCAAATAACCCCAAGTGGTACACGCATTTTTTGCACTTCTATGCCACTTGCTTGTTTACCAAGTATGCGCTTTTCCCCTACAGGATCTGGTAGCCGCGCGACGTCCTCTAGCCCTGATGCCATATCTTCGATACGTGCAGGGGTTAAAGTAAGGCGATCTATCATTGCTGTGGACAAATGATTTTCATTAGCCGCTTGCAGGTCTAACTCATTGGCTTGTTGAATTTCACTCTTACTTGCTCTAATAGCCGCAGCCATCGCATGCAGGATTTTATTCTTCTGCGCTGTATCCAATATAGCGAGCTTTTTCGCAGCAATAGCAGCGTTTTTAGCTAAATTTGTAATTAACGTCATTCTCTTTTCTCTCATTCCTAGTACTTGAGTGTAAGTATTTCAAACCCATTACACCCTCATTGATAATACGCATGTTCAAAGCTTTGGGTAAAGTGAATATTGTTTAAATGGTATCCACGACATAGATTAGTTCTAGCTTCTATCAAAGGCACAAAACATGACAAAAAATCACTCAATTTTAATAACTTATTCTCTTTTTTGACTTATTTACTATGATATAACCGAGCTAACACTATACTAATATTCAATGAGCTAACTAGGCTGGAGAGTTTATGTCGGCTATTTATATTGCCGCGATTGCCATATTTTCTGTATTTGCCCAATGGCTAGCATGGGTCGCTAAAGTACCCGCAATCTTGTTTTTATTATTAACCGGTTTATTACTCGGCCCGGTATCCGGGGTGTTAGACCCTGACCAATTACTTGGAGACTTACTATTTCCCGTTGTCTCTTTGTCTGTCGCCATCATTCTTTTTGAAGGCTCATTAACACTTCACTTTAGAGAGCTAAAAGGCATTGGCAAGGTGGTTCGAAACTTATGCTCAATCGGCATGCTGACCACATTTATCATCATTACGGCCTGTGCCATTTATGTGTTAGAGCTTGATTGGCCTGTGGCTGCAGTGCTCGGTGCAGTTTTAGTTGTCACAGGCCCTACTGTCATAGCACCAATGCTCAATGCCATGCGTCCTACCAAGGATATTGACAGAATTTTACGTTGGGAAGGAATAGTCATTGACCCTATTGGCGCTTTATTCGCTGTTTTAGTATTCGAAGCTGTCAGCTTGGTTGGCAAAGATGGGGTTTTTAGTCACACCTTAATGGCTTTGTTTTCTACGCTCGGTGTCGGGCTCAGCGTAGGCATTATTTCTGGCTGGTTTACTAGCTTAATCATTCGCAAAGAGTGGTTGCCATTTGAGCTGCATAAATTTGGCATATTGGCGTTAGTGCTTATGAGCTTCACGTTATCAAATCACTTAAGCCATGAATCAGGATTACTCGCTGTCACTATTTTTGGGATATGGCTTGCTAATCAAGATGATTTAGAAATTGACGCTGTGCTTGAATTTAAAGAAGACTTATCCATGATCTTAATCTCTAGCCTATTTATTTTACTTGCAGCGCGCTTAAAGCTTGAGGAACTCATGATGTTAGACAGCGGTATCTTTTGGTTCCTAGCCGTCGTATTATTTGTCGCAAGACCACTGAGCATTGCCGTATCAACGTTTAACAGTGATATTCCTTTCAAATCTAGGCTCATGCTTGCTTGGATTGCTCCTCGCGGTATCGTGGCGGCCGCAGTCGGCTCAGTCTTTGCTCTAAGCATGGCGCAATCTGGTCACCCTGATGCCGCAAAGATAGTGCCTTTAATTTTTACTGTCATCATAGTCACAGTGATCCTGCAAAGTCTCACTGCCACACCATTAGCTCGCTTACTTGGTGTTAGGCAACCAAGTCCAAATACGTTGCTCATCATAGGCGCTAATCACGTGGCCAGAGCCATTGCATGCGGACTAAAAGAGCAAAATATTGATGTCTACTTATCAGATCCCGCCTGGGAAAACTGCAAAATGGCAAGAATGGACGGATTACCTTGCTACTATGGTAACCCGCAATCTGAGCATGCAGAGCGCTATCTACCGTTGACCAGCCTTCACTCTGTATTGGCTCTATCACCAAACAGACACCATAACGCACTCGGTGTGCAATACTTTTCGCATCTGCTCGATGAACAAAGCGTTTACTCATTAAAGTCGTCAACTAATCATGCAAAAGCCAATAAAGACAGCGCGACCTTTTTATCTCGTCAAATATTATTTGGAGATACTGGGAACTACGCCAAGCTCAGTAGCCTAATGGCAAAAGGCGGCAAAGTCAGTGCAACTCGATTGTCAGAGGAGTTTAGCTGGGAGCAATATTTAGAAGTGAATAAAGAGGCAATCCCACTCTTTATTATTTCTGAGCAAAAAAAAGAAGATGATCCACTGTCAATTAGACCTTTTACGTCTGAAGATAAAAAGCAACCAGAGCAAGGTGACAGAATTTTGGCTTTGCAGCCGCCAAAAATGTCAATTTTAAAAGACTCATTAAATAAAGAAGTCTCTATTGGAGAAAAGCTCAATAGCTAGACCGATAAACTAATTCAACATTCTTGCCCGTTTGATCACACTCTCGGGCATTTTTTTTGCCAATTTTGCCAGTGCCATTTCAATTTGCTTATGTATTGCTTTATCAGCAACAACCGCGTGAAATAGCCAACGGTAAGCATCTTCATAATCTCTCGGGCTGCCAAACCCTTGATTAAATAACCCCACCAAACGTAGCTGCGCCTTTAAGTTACCAAGTGCAGCAGCTTCACGTAAATACACGATGGCCATGGCTTTGTCTGCTTGTACAAGTTGACCGACATCATAATAGCGCCCTAATTGCTCCAGTGCCGCTGCTAAGCCTTGCTGAGCAGCTTGGCGCATGTAATATAGCCCAAGCTCCACGTCACGCTCAACACACACAGCATACGCTAACATATCACCATATAAAAATTGATACGATGGCAAACCCATTATTTCTGCTCGGGCTTCAATATCTTGTACCAATTGGCAATCATCTGCTTTTACTCGCTGTAGATGTTGGTTATTGTTGATTAAAGTGATCAATTCATCTTGCGTATACAAAGGAACAGCTTCAATTTGTTCATTGGCCAAAGCGTGTCCAGCGAAACTGAAACCGAGCAGTAATAAAGGGAGTCGAAGTGTTTTAATCATAACTTTTAGCATTTAATATGAGTCTAAAAATATGAATACAAAAAGCGTACCAAATTATCATGGGAAGCTTATTTCAGGCATAAAAAAAGCTGCCGTAGCAGCTTTTTTTAAACTTTAATTATTCACCAAATGGGTTGCGAACAATCATAGTCTCTACACGGTCTGGACCTGTTGAAATGATATCAATTGGTACACCCGTAATTTCTTCTAAGCGTTTAATGTAATTGATTGCAGCTTCAGGAAGCTGCTCAACAGAAGTTGCACCGAACGTATTTTCGCTCCAACCTGGCATCTCTTCGTATACTGGTGTTACCTTCTCGTAACCTTCAGCAGCTAATGGCGTTACGTTAGTAACCGTACCATCTTCAAGCTGGTAACCAGTACAGATCTTAATCGTTTCAATGCCATCAAGTACATCTAGCTTTGTTAAACAGAAGCCAGTGATGCTGTTGATTTGAACTGCACGGCGCATAGCAACGGCATCAAACCAACCAGTACGACGCAAGCGACCTGTCGTTGCACCAAACTCATGACCTTTTTCACCTAAGTGCTTACCTACTGGGTCTTGTTTGTCTAGACCATCGTAAAGCTCTGTAGGGAAAGGACCTGAACCTACACGTGTTGTGTAAGCTTTAACAATACCAAGTACATAGTCTAGGTTTAGAGGACCAAAACCAGCACCTGTTGCTACACCACCTGCCGTTGTGTTTGAAGATGTAACATACGGGTATGTACCGTGGTCGATATCAAGCAATGTACCTTGTGCACCTTCGAATAAGATGTTGTCACCTTTTTCGCGAGTCTGGTCAAGCAGCTCAGTTACATCAACAACCATTGACTTAAGGATCTCTGCAATTTCCATCGCATCATCATATGTCTTCTGGAAATCAACTGGCTCAACTTTGTAATAATGCTCTAGTGAGAAGTTGTGGTACTCAATCACTTCTTTAAGCTTTGCAGCGAATTGTTCAGGGTTGAATAGGTCGCCAACACGAAGGCCACGACGCGCAACTTTATCTTCGTAAGCTGGACCGATTCCACGACCAGTTGTACCGATTGCTTTGTTGCCACGTGCAAGTTCACGCGCTTGGTCTAGCGCAACATGGTAAGGAAGAATTAGAGGACATGCTTCACTGATTAGAAGGCGGTCACGTACTGGTACGCCGCGCTCTTCAAGCATTTTAACTTCTCTCATTAACGCATCAGGTGCTAGTACTACGCCGTTACCAATCACACACTTCACGTTGTCACGTAAAATACCTGATGGAATTAGGTGTAATACAGTCTTCTCACCATTAATTACCAAAGTATGGCCCGCGTTGTGTCCGCCTTGATAGCGTACAACTAAAGAAGCCTTATCCGTTAGTAGGTCTACAACCTTACCTTTACCTTCGTCACCCCATTGGGTGCCTAATACAACGACGTTTTTACCCATTGCAATATCACTTAGAAAAAATTAGGCGCAGATTTTACCAGAAAAAGGAGGTGGAAATCACCCTGTTTCGAATGATTTTTCTTCAGTCAATTTGATATTAGATAAAACTGTTTGAAATAAATACAAAAAAGCCCGACATAATGCGGGCTTTTTAATTTCAGTTAAATGACATTACAAGCACAAAGGTTACTTACTGTCCTTTTGCTTCATATAGTCAAAGAACTCACTATCAGGCGAAAGTACCATCACATCGCTCTTGCTTGTGAACGTTTTCTTATATGCCTCTAATGAGCGGATAAAACCGAAAAACTCAGGGTCCTGGTTGTAAGCTTGCGCATAGATGTTTGCAGCTTCAGCATCCCCTTCACCTCGTACAGTACGTGCATTACGCTCAGCATCTGCCAACATAACCGTCACACGTCTATCAACCTCTGCACGAATTGTTTCCGCTTTCTCTTGACCTTCAGAGCGGTGCTCTTTTGCAACAGCAGTACGTTCAGCACGCATACGCTGGAAGATAGAGTTACTTACTTCATTAGGTAAGTTAATCTGCTTCACACGCACATCCAGTACTTCAATACCAAGCTCTTGTGCACTCTCAGATGCCTGAACAAGCGCTTCTGCCATCAGCTCACTACGTTCACCAGATACAATCTCTTTAATGGTACGAGAACCAAAGTTTGTTCTTAGACCGTTGTTCACTTTCTGCTTAAGTAGTGTTTCTGCATATTGCTTATCACCACGCGCACGCAAGTAATAGTTAGAGAAGTCACTTACGCGCCACTTTACATAAGAGTCGACGATAAGGTCTTTTTTCTCGCTTGTTACAAAGCGGTCAGGCGCACCATCTAGTGTCTGAATACGCGCATCTAAGTGACGAACTTGGCTGAAGAAAGGCACTTTAAGGTGTAAACCTGGTTCGTACACGACCGCGTTGTCTGAGCTGTCTTTTTGAACCTTACTAAATAATAATACAATCGCTCTTTGTCCTTCAGTCACGACAAAGACTGAAGAGAACCCTAACAGGGCGAGAAGTATCAAAAAGATAAAACCAAAATTTCTCATCAATTATCTCCCGCTGTTAAAACGATCTTGTGAAAATCTATCACTGCTACTATTTACACTGCTATTTTGAGACTGACCCAGCGTTTGACGTAACTGGTTAATGTCATTTCGACTTGGCAGGGTAACAGGTGAAGACGATTGAGATTGCTGCATGATCTTATCAAGTGGCAAGTACATCATGTTATTGCCGCCTTTCACATCAACGATAACCTTAGAACTACGGCCTAAGATTTCTTCCATCGTTTCGATATACAAACGCTCACGCGTTACTTGCTTTGCTGCTGCATATTCAGGTAGTAGCTTTTCAAAACGAGCTACCTCACCTTGCGCTTCTAGGATAATACGCTCTTTATAACCTTCAGCCTCTTGAGTCATACGCGTCACTCGACCACGTGCTCTTGGCTCAATCTCTCTTGCATAGGCCTCAGCTTCACGGATGAAACGTTGCTCATCTTCTTGTGCAGCAATTGCATCATCAAATGCATCTTTGACTTCTGCAGGTGGGCGAGAGTCTTTAAAGTTAACGTCTGTGACGATCAAACCAAGATTATATGGCTCAATAATTTCGTTTAGCTCGTCCCATGTACGTTGACGAACAAGTTCACGACCTGTTGTCAGTACTTGGTCCATGCGAGAATGACCGACAACATAACGCAGTGCACTATCTAGCGCTTGTTGTAAACTGTGATCGGCATCTGTAACGCTAAAACGATACAAAGTCGGGTCGACTACACGGTACTGAACTTCAAACTCAACACTCACCACGTTTTCATCTTCAGTTAGCATAAAGCCTGATGCTGACAAAGAACGTACCGCCTCGATATCAATTGGAATAACACGTTCAATGAAAGTCATTTTCCAACGTAAACCTGGCTCAGCGATGCGGTCAAATTGACCGAACTGAAGTACGATGCCTCGTTCGGCTTCTTTCACGGTGTAGATACCGCTTAGTGCCCATACAATTAAAGCAATGATGAAGATGAAGGTGATCCCTGCACCACCAATGCCGTTTTTATTATTTCCTGGCTTACCGCCAAATATTCCGCCGAATTTGTTGTTAAACTTGCGGAATACCTCGTCCAGATCTGGTGGCCCTTGATCTCTCCCACCGCGATTTTTCCACGGGTCGTTATCATTGCCATTATTACCCGGTTCGTTCCAGGCCATAGCTATACTCCATTGTTATAAAATGAATTAAATTAAATCTAACAAAATTTGCCGCATTCTTATAGCGAATTAGGCTGAATTAGTAATTTTTTCAACTTTAAGCAATAAACTGCTCTATTTCCGGCCCTTGCTCTTTTTTCAGCCGCTCCCAATCAGCTTGAGGCAGTCTCACATTAAGCAGCCAGTTACCTAACTCGTCATAACTCTCATCACAAACCGCATTCAGATTGAATAGTGCCCCGCGTAATTTCCCAAAAGCAGGAGGGACAACAAGCTGATTGCAAAACATCTTTTTTGCAAGCAATTCAGAGATTGCCTGTGACAGTAACTCAATACCTGTATTAGCTTGCGCTGATAGCCACACTCTAATTGGTACGCCATTTTCATCTCTATCGATCTTTGGTTGGATCTCTTCCACTAAATCTATTTTGTTATAGACCAATAGCTGAGGGATCTCATCGGCTTCAATTTCTTCTAAAACCGATTGTACCTGTTCAATGTTCTCTTTTCTTCTTTGGTCAGCAACATCAACAACATGGAGTTGTAAATCTGCTTCACGCGTCTCTGTTAATGTCGCTTTAAACGCTGCAACGAGATCGTGAGGTAGATGTCTAATAAAACCAACAGTATCAGCTAAAATTACTGGCCCAACATCCTCTATGTCTAGCTTACGCAGCGTAGGGTCAAGCGTCGCAAATAGCTGGTCAGCAGCGTATACGTCAGAGTTAGTAATTCGATTGAACAGCGTGGACTTGCCTGCATTCGTATAGCCAACCAGTGATACGGTCGGAATTTCATTTCGGCTTCTTGCTCTGCGCCCCTGTTCTCGAACCACGGCTACTTTATCAAGCCTTTTTCGAATACTCTTAATACGTTCTCTAAGTAGTCGACGGTCCGTTTCTAACTGTGTTTCACCAGGGCCTCGTAAGCCAATGCCACCCTTTTGCCTCTCTAAGTGCGTCCACCCTCTGATCAGGCGTGTTGAAATATGCCTTAGCTGAGCTAACTCAACCTGCAACTTACCCTCGTGTGTTCGCGCACGCTGTGCGAAAATATCTAGGATAAGAGTCGTTCTATCAAGCACACGACAGCGACAAACATGTTCTAAATTTCGCTCTTGAGAAGGACTGAGTTGGTGATTAAATATAATGACGTCTGCTTTATAAGTTCTGACAATCTCGGCAATTTCTTCTGCTTTACCCGTGCCTACAAATAGCTTGGGATGCGGTGCTTGACGGCTGCCTTGCACAACCGCCACGCTACTAACACCAGCAGAAGATACTAGCATTTCCAATTCTTGCAGATCTTCTCGATCTCCTTCGTTAGGAAACTCTATGTGCACTAAGACTGCCTGTTCGCCGGCTTCATAACGGTCAAACAAGCAATATGCTCCTAATATCTATTAAAAATTTCCATCTTCGTTTTGTTCTGCGCCTTCATTTCCTTGTGTATTCTGGAAATTGACAGCTCTAGCAGGAACAACCGTTGAGATAGCATGTTTGTAAACCATTTGGTTTACGGTATTTTCAAGTAAAATCACAAATTGGTCAAAAGACTGGATTTTGCCTTGTAATTTGATGCCGTTAACTAAAAAAATTGAAACTGGAATGCGCTCACGACGCAAGACATTCAAAAACGGGTCTTGTAACGATTGGCCTTTTGCCATTTTCTTATCCTTCGTTCTAGGTGTTATTATGTTGAGTTAGTTGAATAAATTAAAACAAATTATTGGTTCAACTACTATTAGCTTAGCGAACTTAAAATTCGTTGCAAGTTTTCTTGCTCTCCGGTCTCTAGCCAAGTTACATTTGGCCAACTACGAAGCCAGGTCAACTGTCGCTTTGCAAGTTGTCTGGTAGCGGCTATACCTCTGAATACCATTTCATCGTAATCGCATTCACCGCTTAAATGTTCCCACATTTGCCGATATCCTACACAACGTATAGAAGGCAAATCTGGATGCAAATCATCTCGATTATATAGGGTCAAAACTTCGTTTTTAAACCCTTGATCAAGCATTATTTTAAATCTTTCCTCAATTCGCTCATGCAATATTTTACGATCATTTGGTGCAATGGCAAACTGATAAAAAGTATAAGGCAGCTCAGGTTGTTTTTGCTTTTGCAATAACGACATGGGCTTGCCTGTTATACGATACACCTCAAGCGCGCGATTAATTCGCTGTGAATCATTTTCAGAAATTTTCGCAGCAGCTTCTGGGTCTATTTGCGCAAGCTCCTCGTGCAAAGCTGGCCAGCCCTTTTCTGACGCTTCTTGCTCAAGCTTTGCTCGAACAACTTCAGATGCCTCAGGTAAAGGAGATAGTCCTTCTATGAGTCCTTTGAAATACATCATAGTGCCACCGACCAAAACGGGCACCTTGCCTTGTGCATGAAGTTTGTCTATCAGCGCAATCGCATCGCGGCGGAAATCTGCAACTGAATAACTCTCTCGAGGGTCGATCAAATCTATCAAGTGATGAGGTGCTTGAGCCAGTTCATTTGCATCAGGCTTCGCGGTACCAACATCCATACCCTTGTATACTAGCGCAGAGTCAACACTGATAATCTCAGTATCTAAATGCTTACATAGCTCAATGGCCAGAGCAGTTTTTCCTGCTGCGGTTGGCCCCATCAGCGTAATAACGGGTTTATTCTGCAAACTAATACCCTTTTGGTAATAAATCTAAAATATATTTTGGCTCTATTTTAACGGCTTTTGCCATAATTGCTGCTCTGCTTTTTGGTTTTTTTAGCATTTTTTCACGTACTTTTAGAAAATGCTGCGATGCAAAATAACCCTGTGGTGTATTTTTCAACAGCCATTCAACCCAAAAGTCTAAATTATCTAACGCGCTCTGATGCTCAACACATGTTTCAACAAGCAGGGAAATACATTGGCCGACATCCAAGCTATATAAGCTCACAGGTAACTTTTTCACCATCACATGCGTGCCTTGAAAGCTCAGATCAAAGCCTAATAACGTCAACCAAGAGTCCACTTTTTCTAAGCTTTGCCCTTCTTGCTTATCTTGGCTTACTCTCACAGGCAACAGCAAAGCTTTACCTAATAATGTGCCATCCGTTTCAATTTGCTCCAGCCACAGCGGCAAAAGACCTTCACGAGTATGGCTAACCAGTAGCGTGTCTTCATCTTGCAGTAACACAGCTCCTTCCGGTAGTGCCATCCAATGCGTTTGTGTAATACTCTGTTCTGTATCGCCTTTTGAGGCTTGAGTATTGTAAATCGACTCTGCGTTCTTAACAGGACGATTGTCAGCCTCAGTTGTGAAAGCTTGGTAAAGCTGATTTACATTGACTTGTTTCGTCTGACCAGAAGATGAACCCAAATCACTGCGCGGCGCATGATAATTTGAGCGACTAGTGCAGTTCGTTTGCCGTACACTGCTCTCAAAGTTAGCCACACTTGAGCTTGGCATTGAAATATTAGGAGTAGGTGTTGCTGATGCTTCTTGTTGCAGCGGTGTTCGGTAGGATTGATGCAGCTGTTCTTGATGCGTCGTAATGTTTGGCTCATTGAGCGCAAGGCTAGGCTCAGGTGCTACCTCGTCATCGATATGGGTATAAGGCAAAGCTGAAGATCTAGGTTCTACAACTTGCTTTACAGCTTGAACAATAAAATCATGTACTAACCGAGCTTGATGGAATCTCACCTCATGTTTGGCTGGATGAACATTCACGTCAACCTGTCTTGGGTCTAATTCGAGATAAATGACAAAACCAGGTGTCTCGGGACTGCCCGTCGCCTCTTCAAAAGCTTGTCTGATCGCGTGCAGTATCAGCTTATCTCGCATCATGCGACCGTTCACATACGTGTATTGTGGCTGCGTATTACTACCAAGGGGCAATACCCACCCATATAGCTCTAACCCTTCGTAACCGGATTCAATAAAGCTCGCTTCGCGCTGAAATACTCTCCCAGCAACTTGCGCAACCCTTTCGATACTTCGCGGATCTTGCTTCGCCCGATATTGACGCACAACCTTTTGGTTATGTGTTAGCGTAATCGCCACGTCAAAACGACTCAGCGCAATTCTTTTAACCAATTCATCGATATGGCTAAACTCTGTTTTTTCTGTGCGCAGAAACTTCCGGCGAGCTGGTGTATTAAAAAACAAATCTTTGACTTCAATTGTGGTGCCGTTTGGGTGCGCTGTCGGTTGAACTTGCACAGCCATATCCCGCCCTTCCGCACACGCTTGCCATGCTGTATCTTGAGCTTCAGGTTTAGAGCTCAATGTAAGTCTTGATACGGAGCTAATCGACGCAAGTGCCTCACCTCTAAAGCCCAAAGAAGCAATCGCTTCAAGATCGTCTAAATTCTTGAGCTTGCTGGTTGCGTGTCGAGATAATGCCAGCGCCAATTCGTCTTTGTAAATTCCTGAGCCATTATCTCGAATCCGAATGAGCTTATGACCGCCTCGCTCAATTTCAACTTGAATGCGGGTAGCGCCAGCATCGATGCTATTTTCTACTAGCTCTTTAACCACGGACGCAGGACGCTCAACTACTTCACCTGCTGCAATTTGGTTAGCCAGCCTCGCTGGTAAAATCTCAATAGCCATGTTTTACGCCCTGGGAATAGTCAGCACTTGACCAATATGTAATACGTTATTCTTCAATCGATTAGCACGCTTTAGTGCTGATACTGTGGTGCCATATCTCGCCGCAACAACGCTCAATGACTCCCCTCGCTTCACTTTATGCTTTAAAGGCTTTTTCTCTTTCAATCGAGCAAATAAAGAGTCATCGGGCGGATTCTTCTGATAGTAGCGCTTGATGGCCGTAAATACGGCATTGGCCAATCGCTGTTGATGATAAGCAGTTTTTAATTGCTTTTCTTCTTGAGGATTCGAAATAAACCCTGTTTCCACCAAAATAGAGGGGATATCAGGTGATTTTAATACCCCAAAGTTTGCAGCTTGCGGCCGCTTTTTATGTAACTTGGCGACTTTCTGTAACTCGTCTACCACTTTTTCAGCGACCTGAAACCCGGTTGTCATGGAGTGATCCATAGACATATCGAGCAACGTTTTAGCTAGATACTTTTCATTTGCGGTGTCTTTTATTACCCCAGCAGCGCCACCCAATAATTGAGATTGCTTTTCCCTATTCTCTAGCCACTTACCAATTTCTGAATTGGCACGACGCAATGACAAGGTCCACACAGAGGCACCTCTTGGACGAGGACTAGAAAATGCATCCGCATGAATTGAAACAAAGAAATCTGCACGTTTCTTTCTCGCTTTCGCTGTGCGTGTATTGAGTTTTAAAAAGTAATCCCCTGAGCGAGTCAATTGCGCCTTCATTCCCGGCTGTTTGTTAATTAACCTTTCCAGTCGCTTGGCTATTTGTAGCGTAATATGCTTTTCGTACGTGCCTGTTGGGCCAATAGAGCCCGGATCTTGCCCGCCGTGGCCAGCATCAATGGCGATAATGATATCTCTATCACGCTTACTATTTCGTTTTGTACTCGCTGTTTTAGTTACTGGCGGCTTTTTTTGTCCATATAGATCAACAACTAATCTATCAGAACTCTTGCCTGTGGGGGCCAGGGGAAAAATGACGGGCTTTGTTGGGCGACTTAATTCAAATACAACCCGTGTACTAGTGCGCTTTTTTGGTGAGCTATAACGCACCTTTTTAATAACACGGTGCTTCTTTGGGATTGCCGGTAATGTGGGAAGTCGCTTTGTATTCTCAAAGTCAATCACCAGACGCAGTGGCTTTTGCAATACAAAGTAGCTGAACTCAGGTTTTTTTGATAAATCAAACACCACCCGCGTGCTTTCAGCCGATGGGCTAATTCGCACATTTTTTATGGTGTTTTTTGCAAATGCCTGTGCTGCAAACATCAGCAGCACAAACATTGTAACTAAATAGCTATATTTAATGATAACACTACGCATAACTACCAATAGTCAGTAATACCTGCAGCCCACGTTCATTATGCGCTTTTAAAGTCACCTTTCTCGCATCACCATCATAAGCAAGAAAGATATCAATATCTGGTTCAGGAATAAAACCTTGACCTTTTTCTGGCCACTCAACAATACATACCGCATCAGCAGCAAAGTAATCACGGATCCCCATGAACTCAAGTTCCTCAGGGTCGCCTAAGCGGTATAAATCAAAATGGTAAACTGACTTTTCAGGTAATTCATAGGGCTCTACAAGTGTATAGGTTGGACTCTTTACATTGCCCGTATGCCCAAGACCCTGCACAATTCCTCGAGTCGTGGTTGTTTTACCAGCACCTAAATCACCATGCATATAAAACACCGCACCTTCCACAATTGAAGATGCAAGCTTTTTACCTAACTCGACAGTCGCTTCTTCATTGGCCAAAGAAAGCGTTAAAGTACTGTTTTGGCTCATCCCATAATACCTCTAATATGGACAAATAAATCACTTGCTAACGTACCGAGCTGCCCATCTCGAGCTGCCTGCTCAGCTGCAAGGCCATGAATATACACACCAAGCGTCGCCGCTTCAAATCGACTTAAGCCCTGTGCTAATAAACCAGCGATTATACCAGATAATACATCCCCCATCCCAGCACTAGCCATAGCAGAGCATCCTGAGCGGTTAATATTTATTCTCTTTCCATCAACGATTAAACTTCCTGGACCTTTTAAAACAATACAGGCCGCATACTCTGCACTAAGTTGCTCAGCCATCTCGAACCGTTTAGAAGTATTAAAGGTTGAATTTCCCAACAGGCGTTTTGCTTCACCAAAGTGAGGCGTTAATATCGCACGATGCCATGGCAGATGGGACTGAGCAAGTAAATTGAGTCCATCCGCATCGCAGACAACTAATCCTTGATATTTTTTAACCGCAGCGTACATTTTTTTCGCCCATGCATCTTGACCAAGCCCTGGGCCAATCACTACGACATCTGCTTTATTAAGTAAGGTTTCCAATTCCGCTGCGACTGCAACACCATGCACCATTAATTCATAGCGGCCATGTAAAACAGCAGATTGATTTTCAGGGTGTGTCGCCACACTTACCAAACCAGCCCCCGTCCTTAAGCAGGCTTCTGCCGCTAATCTAATAGCCCCTGCCATGCCTTTTCCGCCACCCACAAGTAACACATGGCCACATTGGTTTTTATAACTGTCAGCCGCTCGAACAGGACGTAAAGAGCGTAAGTATTTACCACCGGGGTAACAACAATTGGTATGAGATAGTTCAGCAAATGCTTCCGCAATGCCTAAATCAGCTAACAATAACTCACCACACAGGTTCGGTGCATTGCCAGTCAACATGCCTTGCTTCAGCGCAATAAATGTCAATGTTGTATCTGCTTGAAAGCTATCTGGAGATACCTCTGCCGTTGTACCATTCACCCCGCTTGGGATATCAACCGCTAACTTCCACGCTTTACTAGATTTAAAATGGTTAAATGCTTCTTTTACCTGCTCAGGTAAGGCTCCTCGAAACCCTGTGCCAAATACCGCATCAACAATGGCATCATAGCTGTGGTCAATGCACGAGCGCAGCGACACCACACGACCACCACTGCGACAAAACAACTGGTAAGCTTCTGCGGCATCATCTTTGAGCAAAGACGGTTCAAATAGCGCACACACGGTGACATGAATTTGTGCATGCAAACATCGCTTTGCAAGCATAAAACCGTCACCGGCATTATTGCCCTTGCCCGTAAAAATTAAAATATTTTTGACGGCCCTATTGCGTACTAATTCAAATAACGCGTGACCCGCTCGCTGCATCAATTCGCTTAATGTCGTACCAGAGTTGAGCGCTGCCTGTTCCTCATGCAGCTTTACTTCTTGGGCGCAATAAGCAATTTGTGGTAAATTATGAGTGTATTGACCTTGCAAAATAGACATTCCGTGAATAAAGCCATATCTACTATTAACTATACTGAACTTGCCGAAAAAATTAAGTGTTGGGGCAAAGAATTAGGCTTTGCTGAAGTTGGGATCACCGATATTGACCTCAGTGAACATGAACAGCAACTCCAACGCTGGCTGGATTTAGGGTATCACGGAGAGATGGAGTATATGGCGGCACATGGTATGAAACGTGCTCGACCAGCAGAATTAGTGCCTGGCACAAAAAGTATTGTCTCAGTAAAAATGAACTATCTCCCACCTGATGCCAGCTTTGCGCGCGCCTTAAAAAATAGCACAACCGCTTATATCAGTCGCTACGCACTTGGACGCGATTATCACAAGGTTTTGCGCAACCGACTAAAAAAACTGGGCCAACGTATTGAGCAAGAAGTTGGCCAATATGGTTTTCGTCCATTCGTCGACTCAGCGCCCGTGCTTGAAAGGCAGATCGCCGAAAAAGCTGGGCTTGGCTGGCGCGGTAAAAATAGTTTACTTATTCATAAACAAGCCGGCTCATGGTTTTTTCTTGGCGAGTTATTTGTCGATTTACCATTGCCACCTGATCAAAAACAGGTAGAAGAAGGGTGCGGAAAGTGCAACGCCTGCATTAGTTTATGTCCCACAGGGGCAATTGTAGAGCCTTATGTTGTCGATGCCAGACGCTGCATTTCTTATCTTACGATTGAGCTACAAGGCGCTATTCCTGAAGAGTTTCGTCCTTTATTAGGCAACCGCATCTATGGATGCGACGACTGCCAACTCGTCTGCCCTTGGAATCGTTTTGGACAATTGACCGACGAAGAAGACTTTCACCCAAGGAAGACGCTTAAAGACCGAGAGTTATTAGAATTGTTTGCATGGGATGAAAGTACCTTCTTAAAAAATACCGAGGGCAGCCCAATAAGACGGATAGGACATGAAAGATGGCAACGTAATTTAGCTGTTGGACTTGGCAATGCAAATTATGACGAACAGATAATCGCTGCACTCACCGAAAAGCTGCCACATGTGAGTGAGCTGGTTCAAGAGCATATACACTGGGCACTTGAACAGCAAAAACTCAAACTACATGACGAACGTAAAAAAGCACGCCTCATTCGCATCGTTGAAAAAGGCTTACCTCGGGACGCCTAAGCAAAGCAAAACCGCGGTCATTGCTCATCCGTTGTCAAATTGCATAGATCGTGTTCAATCTCTGCAAATGCATCTTTGACTTGGGCAATGGCTTCTTCTCTTGCAACTGAGCTTTGAATTGCTTCATCAATGTGAGTAAAAATAAACACTTCTTGGTCTTCATCTAGTCCCATAGAAGGGATACGAGACTCAAATAACTCTTGCAACCGTTTAAAAATAGCTTCATTTTGAGAGCGGTTATTATTGAGCATCGACAACAGACCGGTAAATTTACTGTGGATCGTTTTTATCGCACTATTGAGTTCCCGCTGTTGGTTTATCAAAGTATTTTTAGTCAATATCGATAGCAATTGCTGTTCAGTAACACTGACAATAAAGCAAATATGGTCACGTATTCGTCCATGTTTATCTGGATCATCTGACGGCATATTGAGTATGAGTACACTTAACAGCTCATAATTCACCAAAATTCGATTGGTAAACTCATGTAACCGCCCTTTGGAATGTAAAATTTCAAACAACTCTATCACAATTGGTGAGCATAGCCCGGCGGTAGAAAAGTGTAGCTTATCACTATCAACTCGCATTTCTATATTGCAACTCAAGCCGAAATTCGCAAGACAGTTAATCAATGCATTTGCCAACTCAGAAACATCTTGGATAGTACCAACCTGCTCGACAAAATTTACAATCTGCCCCATTTCACTGCTTGTTGCCATCGCACTGAAAGCAGTTGTGGTCGCATCTTCTATTTGCTGCTCCAGAATATCTTTTTCTAACAGCATTTGCCCTAAATGTAGCAATTTTGCTTTGAGCTCACTATGGCCAAATGGTTTGACAATATAATCTTCCGCGCCAACGGAGTACCCTTCCATACGCTCTTCAACCGAGCCTCTGGCAGAGACAAACATCACAATAATATGGCTCAAGCTTGGATTAGCTTTGATGGCTTTACATACTTCATAGCCGCTCATTTGCGGCATACTCACATCCAGTAATATGACCTGTGGGTCATAAGACTCAACAATCTCAAGGCATTCTTGTCCACTGGTGGCGGTTTGCACTTCAAAGTCTAGATCTTCTAAGATTTCTTCAATAATTTCGAGGTTAAATGGCTCATCGTCCACTGCTAAAATTCTTTGTAATGCCATAATTTAAGTTCCTTGTGCTCCTTTCCTATAGTTATAGTCACTGATTTAGCTTGTCGCTAGTCACCCTTCAAATTGGGCAGCTCAACAACAAATTCAGCACCGCCACTTTCACTATTTCGAGCGTAAATACAGCCTTTGTGCAACAGCACAAACTCTTTGCAAATCGCTAAACCTAGCCCAGTTCCGCCAGCCCCACTATTGGTCTTGCTGCTTTGTGCGAATTTATCAAAAATATGCTCCAGTTCATCACTTGGGATCCCAACCCCCTGGTCACAAATTGTTAAACAAATTTGCTCTTCTCTTTGCGATAAATAGACTTCAACATGGCTCTGCTTAGGGCTAAACTTAAGTGCATTGCCAAGTAAATTTCTGACCACTTGGACCATTTGGTCTCTATCACACTCGATGTTTACCCCAGACTCTGGCGCATGCAAATTGATAGAAATACACTTTTCCATTGCCAGCCCAGACACATCTTCTACTCCTTCAGCAAGAATGGATACAAAGTTATGTTTTGCCGGGTTAAATGGAAAGCGTCCAGCATCTAACTTAGATAAATCGAGTAAGTTATTTAATAACAACAGCAGCCTTTCACCACTGGTTTCAATACGCGATAAGTATTTGGTTAACTTTTCTATCGGCGCTTCATTTACCGCTAACTTATCTAAGCCAAAACGGGCAAAACTTAAAATAGAATGCATCGGCGTGCGCAATTCATGAGACATATTAGCCAAAAACTCAGACTTGCTAATGTTGGCACGCTCAGCAGCCTCTTTGGCTGATTGCAACTGCGACGTTCTCGCTTGTACTTCTGCTTCTAGTACTTCTTTGGCTTCCTCTAACAACTGTTGCTTGCGTTTTAAATGAGCAACATTTTTAAAAATAGCCGCCAGTGCAATCTCGCCATGATGATCAATTTCGATGAAGGTGCCCATTAACGGAATAGACAAACTATCTTGTCTTGGCAGCACTAAGTCACAATCAAAATGCCGTGCGATGAGCCCTGTTTCAATTCGACTTTTCAGCGCTTCCACAGACTGGCGCTCAAATAGATTAAAAATAGAATGAGACTCGAGCTCTTGCGCATTGAGTCCAAATAGGTTTAAACACGCATCATTTGCTTCAATCACAAACCCTTTGAGATTGAACAACATAATAGGGTCAGGAGTATGTTTATAAATAACGCGCAGCAAACTATCACGCTCAATTAATGCGTCTACGGTATCTTGCAGACGCTCTACTAATTCTTGGTTATGTCGACGTAGCAGCTCCGTTTGCCAAAGCTTGTGAAGTGATTGCAAGAGCGCATTTTCATCAACGGGTTTTGTTAATACATCTTCAACCCCCTGCCGTATGGCTTTCAACGTATCTACCTGGCTTTCTCGAGAGGTCATTAATAAACAGCGACAGTTGATGTGGTATAAACGCACTTGCTCAAATACATCCAATCCAGTTTCATCAATTAAATTGAAATCACAAATTAATAAATCAAAATGATGACTCTTTGCTAACAGACCCGCCTCTTTTGAGTTAGTTGCCGTTTTAACATCGAGCTGTGCCCCACGCAAGCTGATAGAAAGCTGCTTGAGTCGTGTCGATATGTGATCTACCAGTAATACCTTAGGCAACAATAATTGTGCTTGTTCACCAATTTCTAGAACCCGCTCCAGTAAACCCGTGATTTCTTTGTTACCAAAAAATGGGTAAATAACTATCGCATTGGAAAGCACTCTATTGAGTTGGCTAAATGCAGTAAGGTGCTCGGAGTTTTCAGGCTTGGGCGCCAACAAGATGATTTTTTCATGCTGACTCAGCTCATCTAAAACCTCAAAATACTCAGGCGGGATCCCATGTGCTATCGCAATGACGTCAAAGTGTGAAAAGCAAGTTTGACTGTCTAACGTTTCATAATGAATGTGCTCAACTTCACTGCCTAACAATTCAAACAACACTTTAATGCGCATAGCTAGCACACTATTACTGTCTATGATCAATACCTTATTTGACATGGCGACACCCTTTTTCCGTGGTATCGATTAGTGTAGTCCAAATTAGCAAATGCAAAGGACTAATCAAACATACATCACAGTATAAGCACGTACATATGTCACCTTAAAGCCGCCCCTGACTTGAGTACCCTTATCAATATAGAGTAATAACTCTTTACCATCTTTTGTGATAACCTAGTTGCGCTTTACATAGCCCCAGATATGATGATTAATTTACGGTTCAACGTATTAAAGCGGGCCCTAATTTTCTAACAAAATGAACTATTTCTTTTGTCACTCGTAAATAAAAATAAACAACGGAACTTATCATGCTAAAAAGAACGATTATCAGCCTTGCTTTGGCACTGAGCAGCCCTTTCGCCTTTGCAAATTGTAACGACTTTACTGATGTTGACGTTAGAAAGTTACGCTCGAAAGAAACAGTAAACCTATGCCAGTTTAAAGACAAACCTTTGCTTCTGGTTAATACGGCAAGCAATTGCGGATTCACAGGTCAATTTAAAGACCTTGAAGCACTTCATCAAAAATATAAAGACCAAGGCCTAGTAGTCGTCGGTTTCCCTTCAGATGATTTCTTCCAAGAAGAAAATGATGAAGCGGATACTGCAAAAGTGTGTTTCGTCAATTACGGTGTGACATTTACGATGATGGCGACAAGCCCAGTTCGCGGGGATGATGCTAATCCGATATTCAAGCATCTGGGAGAGCAGGCAGGTTCACCAAAGTGGAATTTTTATAAGTATCTCGTTTCTGCAGATAGAAAAGAAATTCAACGCTTTGGCAGCCGTACCAAGCCGCTATCTGATGAGCTAACCAGTGCAATTGAAAAGCAAATCAGGTAAAAGCATGCGTTTTTACCACTTTTGCATTAGAATAAGGTATGAATAAAAATCAGGCAAGGCATGGAGAGAAGATGACATTAGCAAGTGCAAGACATATTTTAGTAGATAGCGAAGCACAATGTTTAGAATTAAAGCAGCGGATTGCTGGCGGTGAAGACTTTGCAGACTTAGCAAAAGAGTTTTCTAATTGTCCATCTGGGCAAGATGGTGGCGCACTTGGTGAGTTTGGACCTGGAATGATGGTACCAGAATTCGATAAGGTGGTATTTTCTGCCCCGTTAAATGAAGTGCAGGGACCTGTACAAACACAGTTTGGGTATCACCTGCTTGAGGTGACGTCCCGTCAGGACTAAACAGTAAGAGGGTAGTCAGTAAGCTACCCTTATTTCTCTCAAGTTTATCTCAGTCAAAAATATATAATATCAACTTCTCTCTAACTCAAAAGCATGTCGTGCTACACTCATAAACAAATAATTTATGAGGGAACACACTGTGATTTTATACGGCTCCGATACATCTCCTTATGTCAGAAGATTAAGAATCTATTGCGGTATTCACAATCTCACCGTTGATTATAAGCCCATTGATATCTTCAACGCACAAGACAGAGAAATACTCATCAAGCATAATCCTGCGCGTAAAATTCCATTTTTAATCTGTGCCGAACAGGCGATATGTGATTCAAATGTGATTGTCAGATATCTACAAGATAAATTTTCTCTCCCACATCTAAATTGGCAACAAGAGAACTTGCTTACTACCATCAACGCCTGTAATGACTCACTGATTGAGATGCTGCTTGGACAACGCTCAGGATTTGACACCCAAGCAGACGTTTTATTTTTTAATTTACAGCGAGAGCGTATAACTGAAACATTGGCTTATTTAGATAAGCAATGTGCAACAGACGTATTTTTGAACTGCGAGTATTTGCAGATCAGTTTATACTGCTTGCTAGACTGGATCCGATTCAGAGACCTAGCTGATATTAGTCATTTACATGGGCTACTCTCGCATCTAGAGACATGGCAACAAAATACATTCGCCCAAGAAACGGATCCCCGCAGTTAATTTTTTA
This sequence comes from Pseudoalteromonas sp. MMG033, assembly GCF_057197785.1. Classification (NCBI taxonomy): domain Bacteria; kingdom Pseudomonadati; phylum Pseudomonadota; class Gammaproteobacteria; order Alteromonadales; family Pseudoalteromonadaceae; genus Pseudoalteromonas; species Pseudoalteromonas sp. MMG033. Next base: position 2,478,071 of record NZ_CM170070.1, on the reverse strand, counting down.
CTGGTAACTAATATGAATGATCTTGAATTAGAATCTGAAGTGGTCAATTTTGTCACTGTCGTTAAACAAAGTGAGCAATTATGGGCACTAGGTGCTGAAGATGGCGGCTTTGTCATTGTAGAATCAAATCAATTTGAAGAGTCTGATGTTTTGCTCTTGTGGGGTGACGAAGCCGCTGCACAAGCGCAATGTAAAGATGAATGGGAAGAGTTTAAGCCCATTGCTATCGACCTAGATCCATTCCTTGACGAATGGGTTGAGGATTTAAGAGACGACAATGCACTGGTTGGAATTAATTGGAATGATGACAATGTATGCGTTGAAATTGAACCAGTTAGCCTAGCTCGCGCACTCGCTGACTAAAGCAATAAGCGTCCCTTCTATTGCGCGTACATATGCTTGTATATGTACGCCTTTTTGACACGGTGCAGATAGAGGCTCAGCGCCAGCTGCAACTGCCTTGTCATAGCAACTCGATACATTTTCACAGCCGAGCGTCAACTCAAACCCGAGAGCTGGTTGCTTTGGTTGAGAGCGAATATATGTTTGTTTAAACTGAGATTGTGCAACTGGATGCGTCGCAAACGCAAGTAAGACATTGCCAGTGTCCAACTCTCCATAGTCACCATTCTCTGTTACAGAATGTGCACTGAGTCCAAACGCTTGAAAGTAAAAATCCAAAACCTCTTCGACATCATCGACATAAATGACTGTTTTAAGAAAATGCATCACAACAATATGTTAAACAAATATATCATTAATAAAGCATAATTAATGAGCAGCGTAAAGACTACTATCAATTCAATGGCACTATTTTGCTGGCTCAGTAGAAATAAAATAAGCTGTTGATACACATACTCATTGAAAGCGCGGTATGGTAGAAATGAAAATGGCGCATTACGCGCCATTGATTATGTTTTGTTTCTCTGCTCTTTCGTAAACGCTCGCAGTTTACGTTTTTGCGATAAGGTCATTTTATTAGTTCGACCTGAGTACGGGTTATCCCCTTCTCTGAACTCTATTTTTATTGGCGTACCCATAATGTTCAACGCTTTTCGATAATAGTTCATCAAATAGCGTTTATAGCTATCAGGTAGATCATGTACCTGGTTACCATGGATAACAATCCTAGGTGGATTGTAACCACCGGCGTGAGCATATTTAAGCTTAACACGACGACCACGTACTAAAGGTGGTTGGTGATCTGCTTGAGCCATATCCATAATACGTCTAAGCATCGCTGTGCTGACACGCTTGGTCGCAGATTCATAAGCCTCATCAACTGACTCAAATAAATGACCAACACCCGTGCCATGTAACGCAGAGATAAAGTGTAACCTAGCAAAGTCGATAAAGCCTAAACGGCGGTCTAACTCTGATTTAATACGCTCTTTAACATAGTTATCCAAGCCATCCCATTTGTTCACAGCAATGACCAGTGAACGACCAGAATTTAGTGCAAAGCCGAGTAGACTTAAGTCCTGATCAGAAATACCTTCTCGTGCATCAACCACCAACAGGATCACATTCGCGTCTTCAATCGCTTTCAATGTTTTGATCACTGAAAACTTTTCAACCACATCACTGACTTTTTTACGCTTACGAACACCCGCTGTATCAATCAACACGTACTCTCGGTCGTTACGCGTCATCGGGATATAAATAGAATCTCGCGTTGTGCCTGGCATGTCATAAACAATAACACGCTCTTCACCTAGAATACGGTTTGTTAGTGTTGACTTACCTACGTTCGGGCGGCCAATGATCGCTAATTTTACTGGTTTGTCTTCAAACCCTGTTTTGCCTTCTTCTGGCGCTTCTTCGCCTTCAAGGTACAGTTCAGCAATACTTTCATCGTCTTGTTCAATATCATCTTCTTGCTGTGCAAGCTCAGCAATCGTTGGACCTAGTGTTGCATCCAATAATTGCGTAACACCGCGCCCATGCGCAGCCGCAATTTGATGAATATCACCCAAAGCAAGTTGATAAAACTCAGCACAACTAGAATCAGCGTCTATGCCATCTGTTTTGTTGGCAACAATGAAACTTTTCTTTTCTTGCTTCCTCAAATGTTGTGCAATAGCTTGATCAGCAGCTGTCATACCAGCACGAGCATCTACTAAAAACAGCACGACATCAGCTTCTTCAATCGCCAAAAGCGACTGCTCAGCCATCTCCGTTTCAATGCCTTCTTCACTGCCATCAATACCACCTGTATCAACAACAATGAATTCGTAACCATCGTAATCAGCCTGACCGTATTTACGATCGCGTGTTAGACCTGGAAAGTCGGCAACAAGTGCGTCACGAGTACGCGTTAAACGATTAAATAATGTGGATTTACCCACATTTGGTCGCCCTACCAGAGCGATCACAGGAAGCATAGACTACCTCTTCTTTAAACAACAAAAGGCTTCGCAGTGCGAAGCCTTACTAAAACCTTTACGTCAGGGATGATTAAGGGATTTTTATCGCACTGATCTCACCATCTCGGGTGTATACGATCAACTTATCATCAACGATAATGGGTTCAACAAAAAAGCCTGAACTATCAAACTCTTGTCTAGAAACTAAATCACCAGTTTGCTTATCAAGCCAGTGTAAGTTACCTTCCTGATCACCCACTACAACATAATTACCGGCAACCGCTGGGGCAGTTAAATACCAGCCTCTCAAGCCAGCTTGACTCCAACGTTCGGTGCCTGAGTCTTTATCTAGAGCATAGAGCACACCATCACTATCTACCAAGTAAATAGTATTTAATTCAATCGCTAAATCACGATAGCTGCTGTACTCACGATCCCAAACTACGTTGCCATTACGCACATCAATGGCTGCAAGCTTGCCATTATACGCTATCGTGTAGACATACGCACCGGATACAACAGGTTTTGTGTCAACATCAACCAAGCGTTCGAACTCAGACGCACCTTCCGCCAGTGCAACATCCGTGCTCCAAGCTGTAAATCCACTCTCAGCGATCAGTACACTTAACTTACCGCTTTCTTCACCAATCAATACACCGCCATTAGCCGATGTAGGTGAGCTCAAGCCACGAAGTGTTAAAGCAGGGACTTCTTGCTCATAGCTCCAACGCTCTTCTCCTGTATCTGGGTGCAAAGCAAGTAACTTACCCGAGCCCAAGTTGACATAAACCAAACCATCACCAGCACTTGGAGAAGATAACGCTTCACCTGGCACCGACTTACGCCAGACTAATTCGCCTGTTTCTCGGTCAAGGGCAATTACCTCACCATGTTCTGAGCCTATGTAGATTTTGCCATATGCTTGCAAAATACCACCTGATAATTTTGCAGAGTCATCGTCAGCCCAAGGCCAAATTGAGGTGTCTTGTCGCGTATCAATTTCCCACAACTTGTCACCGCTTTCTACGTTATATGCAGCGACTCGCCCTTTTCGCTCAGCAGCAAAAATACTGTCGCCATGCGCAGTGGGTGTCAGACGCGAAAAGTAATGCTCAACGCCATCACCCAGTGATTCTTGCCAAACTGTTTGAGGTTCAAATTGATTGACAATCTCAGGGAGCACCAGCTCCTCTTCATCATCACTCGATGAACAACCCATTAACGATGCCATACACAATGCCAGTGAGGCCATTGTCAACTTCTTCATGGCTACTCCTTAGTTAGATGCGATTGCTAAGTCATCCAATTTTATTTGCAGTAACGCATTGTTCTCTGCGCCACCTGCATCAATTGCTGTTTGATAATGCTCACGCGCCTTATCTTTATCGCCTTGCGATACGTAAATATCACCTTTGATCTCTGCAATTTGTGCATTAAAGCCAGCAGGAACAGGTTGAGACAACGTTGTTAAGGCTTGCTCTGCATCGCCTTGAGCAACTTGTACACGTGCTAGGCGAAGTACAGCAGTTGCTTTTAACTCTGGGCTTTTTACAGTATCGACAATGAACTGTAGCTTTTCAGCTGCTTGTGCGAGTTCACCTTTATCGACCGCTTCTTTGGCTGCGACAAATGCCGCCAGTACTGAATAGTTCGAGTCCGTATTCTCTGCTAAAAATGCATCGCTTTTCGAAAGTACTTCACCGCTCTCAATTAACGAGTTATATGCTTCTGAGCTTGCTTCAGCTGAAGAAATTTGATTCTGGTTGTATGCTTTCCAACCATATAATCCACCTAGACCCAAAACAGCACCAATTACTAACGAAGTCCCGTTTTCTCTAAAAAAATTCTTTATCGCTTCAGCTTGTTGTTCTTCTGTTGAATAAATTTCCATTCTAACCTCTTACCCTACCAATTCGGCTAGCACGGCGTGTGCTTCAGCCATTGGCAAGATCAATTGTTCTTTTTGTTCGCGTAAATACTTTATTGTAACTGTACCGTTGGCTATTTCGTCTTCACCAAAAATAAGCGCAACAACTGCACCGCTATTATCAGCACGCTTTAGTTGTTTTTTGAAGTTACCACCACCGGCATGCACTTGTACTCTCAGCCCTGGTACTGCATCACGTAATTGTTCAGCAATGGCAGGCGCTTGAATACTTGCAGCATCCCCCATCGCAGCAACATACACATCGACATTGCGACGAATTTCACCAACACTGTTAAGCTCTTCTAGTAATAAAACCAGACGCTCCATACCCATGGCAAAACCAACCGCTGGTGTGCCTTTACCACCGAGTTGCTCAACCAAGCCATCATAACGACCACCGGCACAAACAGTGCCTTGCGCGCCTAGGCTATCAGTAACCCACTCAAATACAGTACGGTTATAGTAGTCTAAACCACGTACCAAGTTTTCATTAACCTGATATTCGACGCCAGCGGCGTCTAAACGTTCACATAAATTTGCAAAATGTTGTACTGACTCTTCATCCAAGTGCTCAGAAAGCTTTGGTGCATCAGCAACAACCGCTTGTACTTCTGGGTTTTTGCTATCTAAAACACGTAACGGATTGGTGTACATACGACGAAGTGAATCTTCATCTAGTCTATCTTTATGCTGTTCTAAATACGCCACTAACACTTCTTTGTATGCCGCACGCGCTTCATTCGAGCCTAATGAATTTAGCTCTAAACGTACATGATCAGAGATACCAAACGCTTTCCATAAGCGCGCAGTTAGGATGATAACTTCAGCATCAATATCTGCTGTAGCAACGCCGAAAGTCTCTACACCAAACTGATGGAACTGACGATAGCGGCCTTTTTGCGGACGTTCGCGACGAAACATAGGACCCATATACCAAAGTCTTTGCTCTTGGTTGTACAGTAAACCGCCTTCGACACCCGCGCGTACACACACCGCAGTCCCCTCAGGACGCAAAGTCAGAGTATCACCGTTGCGGTCTTCAAATGTATACATTTCTTTTTCAACGATATCAGTTACTTCACCGATAGAACGTTTAAACAAATCTGTCGATTCAACCACCGGAAAACGAATTTCCTGATAGCCAAAAGCGCCCATTGTATCTCTTAATGTCGCTTCAATTTTTTGCCAGATCTGAGTCGTGCCTGGCAGGCAATCTTTCATGCCACGAATTGCCTTAATTTGCTTTGCCACTGAAATTCCTAATTTTTAACTATTCTTTTCTCAAAATTACAAGCGCAGGATACAATAAAACCCTGAATGCGGTACGAGTAAATGCCTCTATTATACCCTGCTCGATTAAAACGTAAACGAAATAAATTCAACCTACAAAAGGCTTATTCTTCAATGATTTTTACGTCTATGCTTGGTTGCGCTTCTTTTTTTGCAACATAGTCTCGCACCTGCTCTTCGAGTTGCTCAACTATATTGTCATTGTCAATTCGTGTTTTCTGACGCTCACCATTAATATAGAGTCCAGAGCGTCGATTCGCACCGGCTAAGCCCAAGTCACTCACGAGTGCTTCACCTGGGCCATTCACGACACAGCCAATCACAGAAACAGTGATAGGCGAGATAATATCTTCTAACCTTTCTTCTAGCTGATTCATGGTATTAACAACATCAAACTCTTGTCTTGAACAGCTTGGACAAGCGATAAAGTTAATGCCACGAGAGCGGATACGCAATGACTTTAGAATGTCAAAGCCCACTTTGATTTCTTGTACTGGATCAGCGGCAAGCGATACACGTAACGTGTCACCAATTCCCTCAGCCAGCAGCATGCCTAATCCAACGGCTGATTTCACAGAGCCCGCTCTAAAACCGCCAGCTTCGGTAATACCAAGGTGAAGGGGCTGATCAATTTCTTTGGCAAGCAAACGGTATGCGCCTACCGCTAAAAATACATCTGACGCTTTAACGGACACTTTGAATTGATCAAAGTTTAGTCTTTGAAGAATTTCTACATGGCGCATCGCAGACTCTAGCAATGCCTCTGGTGTTGGCTCACCATACTTCTCTTGCAAGTCACGTTCAAGCGAGCCACCATTTACCCCGATTCGAATAGGGATATTTCGCTCTTGCGCTGCGTCTACGACGGCTCTAATTCGGTCTTCACTGCCAATATTGCCAGGGTTAATGCGCAAGCAATCAACACCATACTGTGCCACTTTTAACGCAATACGGTAATCAAAATGAATGTCTGCAACCAGTGGGATATCAACTTGTTCTTTGATGCTTTTGAAAGCCTCAGCGGCATCCATGGTTGGTACTGATACACGAACGATGTCTGCACCTGCACCTTGGATGGCACGGATCTGGGCTACTGTGGCATCTACATCGAGTGTATCCGTATTTGTCATTGATTGCACAGCAATTGGAGCGCCATCTCCAATGGGGACATTACCCACGTTGATACGTGTGGATTTTCTTCGTTTAATGGGAGATTCTGAAAACATGACGACTACTCTGCTAACGGTAATTTAAACTTTGCTAAACGGTTTCTTGGTAACCCTGAAATATCGACTGGTTGACCATCCAACTCGATACTAACCACTTGATGTTTGCCTAAAACAACAGAAAAAGGCGCTTGACCTGTCACTGTCATTGTATATCCAGCCTTTTTTACACCAAATGCAACGCGCTCTTCGGTTGCATCAAAAATTTCGACCCAGCTATCTTCTTCAAAAAACATGACCACCGTACTTTGCTCAAGTGCAGTTGCATTTGATTCAACAGCCACAGTCGCAATTGGTTCGTTCTGCACACTCTGACCATTATCTGCAATTATCACTGGTGCAACTTCAGCTGTGCGCTCAGGCATAGCGCCGGAATCTGACTCATCGCCTGAAACAACCTCCGATATTGTGTTGTCAATCACGGGCTGCTGCTCTGATGCTGGCGTATTCAAGTTAGCGGTGTCGGTGTTTTGCACCGGTGCATTGATTGCTTGCGTCTTTAAACCAGTAGAGCGCTCTAAAGTACGCGCTGCCGCTACAGAACTTGACGCTGAAGCCTGTTCAGCTAACCCACTGACGTCATCAGAACTCTCGCCATTACTTGCCGTTTGCCACCACCAAAATGCTGATAAGCCAACAAACACCACTAACATTAAATAACTGACGATCATCAGTCGATTATCGTTGGCTTCTTTTTCAGTGCGCCTTGAAAAGCTCTTCATATTTCGCTTTTGCTCAGGAATATCTGACGACTCATATAGCGCGAGTACTTGCTCACTTTCCAAGCCTAAAAGCGCACTGTAACTTTTAACGTAGCCGCGCACAAATGTTTCAGGTCCTAGACTCTGATACTCATCATTCTCAAGCTTGGTAATTTGCGTATGGTTTAATTTTAAACGGGCAGCAATATCTTCAAAACTAAGGTTTTGCTCAGTTCTGGCTTTCGCTAGGGTCTGACCGAGGGACATTGACTCAGTCGTCGTTTCATTCTCTTCTAAATTCATAAAATATAGTTATTGGGATCTACTATTAAAATGCGTCGCCCAGGCGTTAGGGCAACATCAGGTGTTAATCTGTTCCAGCGCATCAAATCATCGATGAGTAACTTGTGTTTCATTGCGATATCAAACAATGACTCTCCTTTGACAATTGCATGTGTCGTGTTGGGGTCATTTAAATAAATAACTTGATCAACGGACACCCGGTCTGACTTTTTCAACGCATTCCATTTTAGCAACTTTTCGAGCTTAATATTATATTTTACAGACACACTGAATAAATTTTCTCCCATTTCGATGCGATGCGTTGGCACCTCGGGAAGTAGCACTTCTTCATTTAGTAATCGTCCAGAGCTATCTGGCTCTACATGACGCACTTGTGGTTGCTGCGAAAACGTTATTTTACTCGGGTCAACACGATGAAACACAACTTGCTTGGAGTCGGCTGCTTTTGTAGTCGTTGTTGAGAAACGTACCTTCAGCTCTTCCGTCGCTTTGCTGATAACGTTCTCATCCAACTTAGTCACTTCACGGGAAGGTACTGTACTCACTGAGCGTGAACCACCCGTGAATACTTGAGACTCTGATGAAACTGGCTCAGTCACTGTTGTAGTGCGATGCTGTATTTCAGTTTTTTGTGGCACATCATCCCGTGTCTTTGTCAGTAGAGAACGATCAGGCAAAGTCGTGGCTTTAGGCCTTTCACTGGGCTGTTTTTGCGTTTTATCAGCAACGGGAGTTGGTATCTTTCGTTTTATCTTAATTTGCGGATTTGCCACCACGCGATTGTTATCAAGTTGAGTGATTTTATTGAGCTGAGCGGTTCTATATTGCTCTTTTAATTGCTCAAATTCACTTAGTTGTAATGTGTTATTCAGTACTAAACGCGCTTCAACAGAACTTGGATAAGTTTGTAATAGCAAAGTCTCTAATTCCTGAGCATATTGCAATCTGCCCATTCTGGCCGACAACAGATGCTCAAGCAGCATCCCTCGTGCTGATACAAACCCTTTATTGGCATAGACCTTTAATACATCTTCAGCTCGGTGTAACTCACTTTTTGCATAAAACACACTGGCCATCAAAATCAACACCGACTGACGCTGCGAGTTATGGTCTAAAGCACGTTTCAAATAATCTAGCGCGAGGTCAAAGTTGTCTTGACGCAATGCGCACAAAGCGAGATTTTCGTAGCTCTCTGCCACACGCAAATAACTGGGAATATCGATGGCCTGAAAAAACTGTTCCGTCGCCGCATCGTAATCGCCTATGCGACATAAAAAAGCGCCATAGTTGTTACGCGTGTTGGGATCATTCGGGCCATATTTTAGGGCGCTAATATACGCGCTTTGTGCTTTTTCATTTTCGCCAACTTGCTCAAAATAATAAGCAAGTGCATAATGGCTTTCAGGTAGTTTGGGCGCTAAGTTTAAGGCCCTATCAAGGTTATATTTCGCTTGGGTGTTGTTACCCGCATTAAGATATTGTAAGGCGAGGGCGATACGGGTTTTCGCCGCATCTTGGTTGTTGGTCTTTTTTTGCACTACTGGTTTGTTGTTATTTGCATAACGCGTTTCCGTAACACAACCGCTTAAACTCGTTAATATCGCGACACCACAAATACCGCTCAGCAAACGCCGAGGTGTACAAAACGCGAACTGAGTGAGTAAACCATCCTTTAAAGCAGGCATTGACCACCTTTTTGCTAAGACACAGTGACTCTATCTTACCTGAAAGCCACTGTGTTTCATCTATTTTTTAGCCTACTTTTACTGCTATCGAATTATCTTGGTTTTGCTGCTTTCTCACCACACGTTTGGTTCTATCAACAACATCACCCACTAATTGACCGCAAGCCGCATCAATATCGTCACCGCGTGTACGTCGAACAATACAAGTTAGGCCCGCAGCCTGTAGCACTTTAGAGAAGCGATCAATTCTGCTATTACTCGAACGGCCGTAGTCATTACCCGGGAAAGGATTGAATGGGATCAAGTTAATTTTCGACGGTGTGCCCTTCAATACTTGCACCAGCTCATGTGCGTGATCTGTGCTGTCATTCACACCTTGCAGCATCACGTACTCAATAGTGACATCTTTGTTTGCCTTTGAACCATCGATATAACGACGACATGCCGCTAAAAACTCTTCAATCGGATATTTCTTGTTGATTGGAACTAACTCGTCGCGCAGTGGATTATTCGGCGCATGAAGAGAAATCGCCAAAGCAACATCAATTTTCTCTTTTAAAATATCGAGTGCTGGTACTACCCCAGATGTACTAAGTGTTACTCGGCGCTTAGACAAGCCAAACGCCCAGTCATCCATCATCAATTCCATCGCAGGTACAACGTTGTTAATGTTTAGCAGTGGCTCACCCATGCCCATCATTACAACATTGGTAATTGGTCGCTTGGTACTATCACCATTATGCAAACCAATGTCTGTTGCTACACGCCATACCTGACCGATGATTTCAGATACCTTTAAATTACGGTTAAAGCCTTGCTGCGCGGTTGAGCAGAAAGTACATTCGAGTGCACACCCAACCTGAGATGATACACATAAAGTTGCGCGGTCTTTTTCTGGGATCCAAACAGTTTCAACTTCTTGGCCACCTTCTAGGATCATTGCATACTTAATCGTGCCATCACTAGCGACCTGCTTGACAGAAATCTCAGGCGCCTTGATTTCGCACTGGCTCTGCAATTTAGCACGCAATTTTTTATTGATATTGCTCATATCATCAAAGTTATCGATGCCAAAGTGATACATCCACTTCATCACCTGATCGGCGCGGAATGGCTTTTCGCCAAATGAAGCAAATAACTCGCGCATCCCCTCGCGGTTTAAATCTAATAGGTTAATTTTTTTCTCAGTCGTGGCCATGAAACAACCTCAGTTCAGGTGACGGATTGAACAACATAAATAAAAGCGCGCAATTGTACAAAAATCAATCAAACATCGCAATGATGTAATCGCTTTCAAAAACACCCCAATTGCTTTTCAAAACGATCAATACGTATTAAAGGGATTAAAAAAGGGCCCGAGAGCCCTTTTTCATCTGCTCAACTCGAAATTAACGAGTACGTGGGCAGATTTCTTCATCGCTGAAGAAGTAAGCGATTTCGCGAGCAGCTGATTCAGTCGCGTCTGAACCGTGTACCGCGTTTTCGTCGATGCTGTCAGCGTAGTCAGCACGTAAAGTACCAGCTAATGCTTCTGCAGGGTTAGTAGCACCCATGATTTCACGGTTCTTACGAACTGCGTCTTCACCTTCAAGAACCTGAACCATTACTGGACCAGAAGTCATGAACTCAACTAGTGCACCGAAGAAAGGACGCTCTTTGTGCTCTGCGTAGAAACCTTCAGCTTTCTCTTGAGAAAGGTGAACCATTTTAGAAGCAACGATCTTAAGACCAGCAGACTCGAAACGGTTGTAGATTGCACCGATGTGGTTTTTAGCTACCGCATCAGGCTTAACGATTGAAAAAGTACGCTCTAAAGCCATCTTTTTAGCTCCAATAATAATTGTTGATATTTACGGGCGCGAATTATACGCGCTTTAGACGTAAAAGCCCACACCCTTGTTAAAATACACTGTGTATTGCTCTGAATTAAACCTGATCTACGTCAAAATCCCCCTTGCCAATCTCACTTATACTGCGCCGCTTTTTAATTCCCCCAGCAGCTGGCTTGTACCCAGTTCAATGTATGAGGTCTAGAAATGTTTGTACCAGAGCTACTATCACCGGCAGGCAGTTTAAAGAATATGCGTTACGCTTTTGCGTATGGCGCAGATGCAGTTTACGCCGGACAGCCAAGATACAGTTTGCGTGTTCGCAACAATGAATTTGATTTAGCGAACCTTGAGATCGGCATAAACGAAGCCCACCAGCAAAACAAAAAGCTCTATGTGGTGTCGAATATTGCACCGCATAATAGCAAGGTAAAAACCTATTTAAGAGATATCGAGCCTGTCATCGCGATGAAACCTGATGCGTTGATCATGTCAGATCCAGGGTTAATCATGTTGGTTCGTGAAAAATGGCCTGATATGCCCATTCACCTCTCAGTACAAGCCAATGCTGTAAATTATGCCTCTGTACAGTTTTGGGCAAATCAAGGGATTGAACGTGTTATCTTATCTCGAGAACTCTCACTTGAGGAAATCGCTGAAATTCGTGCCTTGTGTCCAAAAACAGAATTAGAGGTTTTTGTCCACGGGGCGCTGTGTATGGCGTATTCTGGTCGCTGTTTGCTCTCTGGTTATATTAACAAACGCGATCCAAACCAAGGGACTTGCACCAATGCCTGTCGCTGGAGCTATGATGTCAAACCAGGGCAAGAAACCGAATTAGGTGATGTCGTCCATAAAGTTGACCCAAAAGCAGTGATCCCAACGCTTGGTGAAGGTCAGCCAACCGAGCAGGTGTTCATGTTAGAAGAGCAAGGCCGCCCAGGTGAATTTATGCCTGCATTTGAAGATGAACATGGTACTTACATCATGAATTCAAAAGATTTACGCGCAGTGCAATACGTGGATCAATTGACCAAGATGGGCGTACACAGCTTAAAGATTGAAGGCAGAACGAAATCATTTTATTACGTTGCCAGAACAGCTCAAGTATATCGTAAAGCCATTGATGATGCCGTTGCAGGTAAGCCGTTTGACCCTAGCCTGATGCGCACGTTAGAAAACCTTGCGCACCGAGGTTATACCGAAGGTTTCTTAAAACGTCATGCACATCAAGATTATCAAAACTATGAATATGGTCACTCGATTTCTGACAAGCAGCAATTTGTCGGCGAAATCTTAGGCCGAAATAATAATGGCTTGGTCGACATTGACGTGAAAAACAAATTCTGTACCGGGCACAGCTTAGAGCTCATGACCCCACAAGGGAATATTGCGTTTAACTTAGAGCATATGGAAAACAAAAAAGGCGAAACCATCACCGATGCCAAAGGCTCTGGACATATAGTGCAAATTCCATTGCCAGAAGACATCAACTTAGACCATGCTATTTTAATGCGTAATTTGGGCACCGACGAAGACACGCGCAATCCATTTAAAAAGGCATAAATATGGCGCTGCTCATTACCAGCAAATGCATCAACTGTGATATGTGCGACCCTGAATGTCCAAATCAAGCAATTTACATGGGCAGTAAAGTTTATGAAATTGACCCTGATAAATGTACTGAATGTGTAGGTCACTATGATCAGCCCACATGTGTCAGCGTATGTCCAATAGATTGCATTAAGCCAGACCCAAATCACCTGGAAAGCCTTGATACCTTGGCAGACAAGTACCTTCGTCTAACGGGTCAATTAGACCAGTAACCTACCTATTGGCAAACACCATTATTTCAGGTGGTGTTTGTCTATTGCATCATGTCATTATTGCGACATTTTTCATTATCCTCTCTATTTGTACTTTTTATTATACAAACCCCCTTGTTTAGTGCTTAAGCTCTTATTTTACAATTTTGTTACTTCTCGATATACACATAAAAGCAGTACAAAAAACAATCAAGAGGATACAACATGAAATCACCTATTAATAAAATGGCCGCAGTACTACCTGCACTCATATTCACCTCCATAACAGCCCATGCCGAGGGACAGCACCTTGATATCACGCCCTTCAATTTTAACCCACAAACATTACAACAACTGAGCATAAACCCACTTATTCAAGTAGATGAAACACAATTTATTTTTACCAATGAATTATTAAATGAAGACTGGAGCGCTTTTCTTTACAGCGAAGCGCCGCATCTACTTGAACACCAAGACGCACTGCTACACTGGGCTGGATACACCAGCATCAACCCCAAGCTACTACTCGCCCTCATGGAGCATGCAAGTCAGCTCATCAGTGCACCAAGTCAAAAATCTTTATTGAAACCATTCGCAAATTGGTCTGAAAAAACCGGGTTCTCACAACAGCTCAAAGATGTGGCATTGCAACTGAACCAGCGTTTCTATGCGTTTGAGGAACATGCAGCTCATCACAGTGCAATCAAAAGTAACGCGGCCACAGTTGCACTTTCAAGCTTGTTAGGTAGTCCACAAGCACTGGCATCATTTGCATCTCAATATAAATTGTTAGTGTCAAAAGATTTATTCTCACCCAAAGAAACACGCTTCACACCAAAGAGCAATATACCCAGCAATGGCTTTTCAATGAATTTGCCTTGGCCTTCAGGTTATACCTGGACCAGTGGAGGAGCACATTCACATACAGGCTCTGGTTATCCTTATTCATCATTAGATTTTAACAATGGGTCTGGTGGGTGGGGCTCCAATACCCCTTGGGTGCAAGCTTCCCACGAAGGAAGAGTCACTCGCTATTCCGCTTGTAATATCCGAGTCACGCATCCAAGTGGATACGCGACTCAGTATTACCACATGGATAATTTACAATACAGCTCAGGTGATTATGTCTCTGCAGGTGCTTGGCTTGGACGCTATGCCAACAACCGAAATATGGCACTTTGCCAAGGCGGTCAATCTAGCGGCCCACATGTACACTTCTCTTTGCTGTACAACGGCCGTTTTGTGTCGTTACATAACACTTATATCAGTGGTTACCGCATTGATGTTGGCAATTATAATTATGATAGCAATTGCTATCGCTTTTACTTTGAGAAAAATGGCTATAAGACTTGCGCTTGGTCTGGGTTATACCATTAAATTTTACAATAACAAATGACGCAAAAGGTCGTTTTTCAGCGACCTTATTATCATTTTATACTCGTTATCCTGTCAAAAACACTGCGTTACCTCACACTTTTGTATAACCATACTTTATAATTAATTTGTGATACTATTAAAATAAATTGAAAATTAAAGCTAAACTTATTGTGAAAAATATGTATATTTAAAAGTAATGGGAACAACGAGAGGTCGTCTCAAAATATGAAAGCGATTGAAACTAGCAACAAGGAAGTTAGTCTATTTGTTTTAACTCACAACAAAACCGATACACAAGATTTTGAATTCATCCGGTTTGTAAAAATACTCGAAGCCACTAGTAGCCAAATAAAAATAGATACACGCTTACCCGACCACACATTACGTGATCAATTTGACTTATATTTAGTTGATATCAGCCATCGAGAATGTCAAGACTTACTCAGTGCAGAAGTGAGTGCACTGGCATCACAACAAAATGTTTTACTATTTAACGCACAAGCCAATCTGGTTAACGAGCAGACAGCACTGCTGGCACGCATCAAGGGCGTCATTTACCAAAGTACCTCTGCGGAAAATATTTTTAAAGGGATCCAAAGAGTACTAAATGGTGAGCTGTGGTTTTGTCGCACCTCTATCTCACAGGCATTTAACGAACTTATCCAGCAGCTCCCAAATATACCTCGCTCTACTTCACTCGACGTTCAAGACACTGAATTAGACCTGCTTACCGCCAGAGAGAAGTCAGTTATCAAGTTATTGGCGAGCGGCGCGAAAAACGATGATATCGCAGACTCACTTAACATCAGCAGTCATACCGTAAAAACGCATATTTACAGTGCCTTTAAAAAGACTAACTCAAGAAACCGCATTGAGTTAGCCAATTGGGCACAAAAACACATTCCGCTTAACTCTGTACCAGCATCGACACAGCGTCATTAGAATTGGTATTTTGGGTTGCAATGTGTTCTTTTGCAGCCCATACACCGCGTTCAATGCCTTGCTCAACTATCATAGTCAGTGCTTTCTCGATTGCTTGGGTAACACAGATGTGCATTGGTTCATTTTCACTAAACCCAGCTTCTGCTTCGGCTAAACGTTTATAACTAACATAACGGAAAAAACCAGCACGCATTTCCATCGACAGCACGGTTTTAGTGGTTGCCACCGATAGCAGTACTTGCCCTGTACGCACATCAACCGCGCGCATATAAATGGAGATAACATCTTCTCGATAAAGTTCTGACGCGCCAATACCAAAATACTCCATGCCTAAACCGCCGGTTTTCACATTAGAGTCATAACTGATGATCCCGCCCTCAAAAATAATTTTCGCCATGGTCAGAGGAGGCAAGCTCGCTGCTTTTTTTTGCTCATCTGTCATCGCAGCCCGGGTGATTTTGCGCTCAGTTAATAGATTTTGTAAGCCTTCACGCTCCACAGGAATAAACCATTGTGTTTCATGTAACGCTTGCATCAAAATTGAGTTTGCCCCTTGGGTCACCGCCGTGGAGAATGAACTCACATTGTCTTTTGGTTTATACTGACCGGTTTGGTCGCGAAATGAATAAACGGCAACGGGAATTTTGCCAATCGGCTCCGGCAAAGCCTTTAACGAGGCAAATTCATGGCTTTTTTCCAATGGCTTAGGCAAGCTTTGCGCTGGGGGTAAAACGGCTCCCAAACTACTACAGCCACTGAGTAAAACTAAACAAAACATTGTCACTACTTTATACATTAGCCAAACCTCGGCACTTCAATGATTGTGGTATCTCCATTATCAATGTGTTTGATCTGCACGGTGATCGAGTCAGGAGTGCTGGTGATGACCTGTATTTCGTAATCACCGCTAGTAAATGTCGAGTCTTCGTTAAAAATGCTGTCTTCAACATCATCACCAAACGCCATATCAGAAATTTCTCTGACCATACGATTGAGATAAGTGCGCTCTAATGACTCTTGAAAACGCTCACCATATGACTTTTCTATAATTGGCGCGCGATGTTTATTTTGAGCATTGGCTTTGTTAAGCAACATACTGGCATTGAGCGGATTACCGCCAAAGGACGGGTTAATTGGTTTATAAACTATTTCAGTTGCTGACACACTCAACGTGAAAAAAGATAAAGAGGCTAATATTATTGTTTTCATTTTTACCATCCACTTTCAGCTAAATCAGGGGATCTTTGTTGATGTTGCGCACTGGCCATTGCATCCATGACCGCAAATAAAGCCGCTTCAACACGTTCATCTAGAGATCCGCCTCGTCGTCCCATCGCCGTGCTGTAAACTAAATGACGATTCATGCGCACATCTAATCGCGTACCAGCGCGCGGCAGGACAGTTTCTTTTATGGTTATATTGACACCAGAAGTATTAGGCACCTCTCGCCAGAGTTGAGAGAAATCATAATAAAATTGATAACCAAAGCGACTAATGCTTTGGTCCATAACAAGACCACCTAATTCAACTTCTTCATGGTGTTTAGAGGGCTTCGCAAAAGAGGGATAGCTTTGCCCCAAAAGTATCAAAATACAAAATGCGTACTTCATAGTAATAAGGGGGGCAAAGCCCCCTCCTGTAATTACTGCTGTGTAATCGTTGCGACGTTATTGTCACCAATTTGCGTGATACGCAAAGTTTGTGCATTACCTGCCACACCACCTTCAACAAGGTTACCATTACCCGTTTGACTGATAGACACGATATTGTCATTACCCGCGACAACAAAGCCGCCAGACTCGATGCCTGCAACAAAGTTATTATTACCATCTTGTGCCAAGTCAATAGAGTTGTTGCTGCCTTCAAGTAATAAATCAATGACGTTCAGCTCACCCGCTTGCGCAATATCAAGCTGATTATCTGAACTTGCCACCACATAACCCATAGTAACAGCTGCACTATTACCAAGATCAGACTGTACTACTGTGATGTCGTTGTTGTTAGACTCAATACTTGGATCTGGCTCTGACGACTGCAATAAAAACTCATTTTGGCTACCGTTTTGTACGAGATCCACATCGTTGTCATCGCCATTAAACAAGGCAATGTGTGCATCGTTAGTATCGCCTAACTGTGTCGTTGAAATTTCATTGTTATCACCTACAAGACCCACATACAAGGCATTTGAAGCCAGCGCTTGCGCTGTAGCTTGTTGCATACTGATCACAGTGTTGTCATTACCTTGAATATCCACCGCAGCTGAAGATTCATCACCTTTTTGCGTCACGGTGACATCATTGTCACTGCCTTGAAACAAGCCACTGTCAAACTCAATTTTGCTGCCTTCTTGATCCACTTTTAAGTCATTATCGCTACCGATGATACCAGCGATATTGACAGCATTGTCATCACCTTCACTGAGTTCAAGCTCAATATCATTATCATCGCCATTGATTTGTAAAATAGACACGCGGTGGTCGTCGCCAACTTGTGTCACTTCGATGTCGTTGTCATTACCAACAACTGCTTCGACTTCAACTTTACTGAACGTGCCATTTTGGTCAATCGTAAAGGCGTTCTGATCGCCTGTTACATTGTTTAAGTGGACTTCATGCCACTCGCCTGACTGCGTGCTCGTAACCGTATTTTGGTTACCTTGCATGTTTTTATTGTACATCCAGTGACCGCCCGTGCTCTGTGATACACGCACATCATTTTCATCACCGTTGATGACATTCTCAACTTCGTTATTAATACCTAAGTAGCCTTGACCACTTTGTGCTACTGCAAGCTGGTTACTGTTACCGGTGATCACGGTTTCAGCACCGTGCGAGTCGCCTTCTTGCGCGTAACTTTGAATGTTGCTATCACCTGTTGTGGTCACCAAAATTGCATGGCTGTTGCCAGTTTGGTTGGTAGTCGTCTCGTTGAAACTGCCCGTTGTTGTGACATTCGCAAGGTTACTAGTACCTTCTTGAAAGCTCACTAGTGTATTACCACCGACAGACGCATTTTGAGTCACTGTCAGCGAGTTACCTGTTGTTGCGCCTCTTTCAAGTTGGCTTAAAGTAGAGGTAGCTTGTGTTTTATTCGTCTCTTCTATCGTTTGCGCAGCAACCGATTGGGTAAATGCCAAAGCAAGCGCACAACTAATTAATGATTTAGAAAACTTCACACTTTTCTCCTTAGTGTTTTAGTATTTTTAATTTGGGGTTAGTACCTTTATCGCGCCACTTTAACTCAAGTTAACTGCGTCAAACCTTGTCGTTGCCGAGACAAAAAATGATCAAATTAAATTAAAGTCAATCCACAATAGTGGTACTGCTAAATAAAATTGATTTATTCACTATCACAAGGATATTGAGAATAAATCACGATGCGTCCTGTTCTTATTTTGAAGTTCTTTATTTATTAGTTTGTCACTTTATTGATCTATTTCAGTATGTGTTTTTATCCAACCCGATAGACTTTAAAGTGAGTCACGTATTCACTCTAAATTGGTATGTAAGGAAGATAAATGAGAAATTTTATTGAATAATTTAATTTATAATTATCATAAACTTACCTATAAGACATTACGTACAATGTGATTGCGCACGCTAAAATACAAAAAAAGTATGAGTAAAAAAAACTCAAATTTTTAAAGTCCTCAGATTAAAAAATACCAAAAAAGTATGAACCACCATCTAAAACATCTCTCAAAAACCACAAAAAAACATGAAATTTAACCGTTGAACTAATTTCAATTTGATGTGCTCACAATCTCTATATTAAGTTGATTGTCGTTGCCAAAAACGATGCCGTCATCAGTTCTTATAGATAGAAGTCCTAATAAAAAGTAGTCGTGCTAATACGCACCACTTCTTACAACTTAGAACAACTAAAATTGGAAGAATGATGAAAACTAAACTTACAGCTTTAACGCTGGCGCTCACGCCGTTGCTTGCTTTTACATCTCACGCCGCAGTGCAAATTCAATCAACATCTCAAACTATTGATGATAGTGTCCTTGTTGTGTTTAAAGACAATGCAAGTGTTGCAATGCGTGCGCAGGCTCGTCAACTTGTTAAAGCACGTATCTCAGATAGCAATGCTGATGGCAAAGATGATAATTACAAAAACATCTTGAAAGGTCGTTTGGCAAAGTTTGACCTAAGCACAGTTTCACCTAAAGAAGCCATAAAATTACTTGAAGACCACCCAGCAGTTGCTTACGTGGAACCAAACTACATAGTCAAAGCAATGGCTATCCCAGATGATAGTCTGTTTGATCAGCTTTGGGGCTTACATAACACGGGTCAAACAGGCGGCACTAACGATGCAGATATTAATGCACCTGAAGCTTGGGATATTAGTGTCGGTTCTCGTGATGTCATCGTCGGGGTCATTGATACTGGTGTGGATTACACTCACCCTGATCTCAGCGCCAACATGTGGGTAAATCCGGGTGAAATCGCAGGGGATGGTGTAGATAATGATGGTAATGGTTATGTTGACGATGTATATGGTATCAATGCCATTACTGATAGCGGCGACCCAATGGATGACCAAGGGCATGGTACACACGTATCAGGAACGATTGGCGCATCTGGCAACAATGCAACTGGGGTTGTTGGTGTTAACCATGAGGTCTCCATTGTCGGCTGTAAATTCCTTAATGCATCAGGCAGTGGCTCAACCGCAGATGCCATCAAATGTATCGATTATATGGTCGGTTTGAAAAATGCGGGCCACAACGTCAGTGTACTAAACAACAGTTGGGGCGGTGGTGGCTTTAGCCAAGCGTTGTATGATTCAATGACAGCGAGTGATCAGGCTGGTATCTTATTCGTTGCGGCGGCTGGTAATGGTGCCAGAGACAATGATGTGTCACCAAGTTACCCAGCAAGCTATGACCATGATAGCGTTTTAGCTGTCGCGTCGACGACACACACTGACAGCATGTCTTCGTTCTCGCAGTGGGGTCTAACCTCTGTCGATTTAGGTGCACCTGGCAGTGATGTATTGTCAACAGTGCCAGGCGGCAGCTACTCGTCTTTCTCCGGCACATCAATGGCAACGCCACACGTTGCGGGCGCTGCGGCCTTAGCGCTTGCTGTAAACCCTAGCCTGACTACCATTGAGCTTAAAAACCTACTCATGAATTCAGGTAAGCCAATCCCTGCACTGGAAGGAAAAACGGTATCAGGTAAACGTCTTGATGTGCATCAAGCACTCATTGACGCAGATCCAGAGCCTGGCTTTAGAGTGATAGCATCACCTGTTGCACAAGAGATCACAGCAGGTGAAACCGCTCAGTATCAATTGACGTTCACTTCAGTTGCGAATTGGCAAGGTGAAATAGCGTTGACAGCTGCCGGTGATTTGAATGGCGTTACCTTATCAACCACAACGGTGACACCAGGTGAGACAGCTGTACTAAGTGTGCCTACCACAGCAGAAACACAATGGGGCGCATATAACTTCACTGTAAACGCGACATCAGGCCAGCTTAGCCAACAGAAGCAAGTTGCACTATCAGTACTGCCGCAAGGTATGCGTGACTTCACCTATGACAATACAACCAGTGTAGATATTCCTGATAACGCTGCTGAAGGTGTGGAATCTAAGATCACGATTGTTGATCCAATTACTATTTTTGGCTCTAATACGGCTTTAAATATTAGCCATACCTATATCGGTGATTTACTTGTTACCCTTACGTCACCAACTGGTACTGTGGCGACTTTACACAACCGTGCCGGTGGTAGCGCAGACAATATCGTAGGCAGCTTTGCATCAAGCGCCTTTAACGGTGAAGTTGCTGCAGGTGATTGGACATTAAAAGTAGTTGATAACGCTGCGGTTGATACTGGCACACTCAACAACTGGTCTCTTACTCTAACGGGTATTGGTGAGATTTCTGACCAGCCTCCTGTTGCAGGTTTCGACTTTGTGCGTGACGGCTTAGATGTCACGTTTACTGACACCAGTACTGATGTCAACGATGACATAGTTAGCAGAGCGTGGGACTTTGGTGATGGCAATACCAGCGACCAACAAAATCCACTACACACTTTTGCTGCTTCAGGCGAGTATGAGGTGACACTCACAGTCACTGACAGCCAAGGTCACACACACGCTAGCACACAAACTATCTCAGTGAGTGCTGATAAGCCACTTCTTGAAGTGGTGAGAGCGAACAAAACACGTTTAGGCTCAATTCGTGTTGAATTACGCTGGAGTGGTTCTACTGCGGATCAAGTTTCCATTTACCGTGATGGTCAGCTAATTAACACAGTAAGCAACACAGGTAAGTTCCGTGACTTCACGCGTGACTCAGAAGCGACAAGCTACACCTACAAACTGTGTCAAGCAGGCGATATTTGCTCACCAGAAGTGACTGTTAACTTTCAATAGTCTTTGAATAGCGCCCATAGTGGCCTATGACTTTTAACGCTGCACGGCTACTTTGGCCGTGCAGATTTAAATACCTCACCTAAACTTGCAAATTCAGCACCGCCTAGCCGCGCTAATGGATCTAACTTTAACGCATCTATTTTACTGCGTCCTTTGTCATCCAGTTTCACGATTTCATCATCGACATAAGCATGAGTGACCTCAACAAAAACGAGCTTCATAGGTAATTCACCCATTTCAACCACTTTGTGTAACTTACACGCTAAGGCAACCTTTGCTTTTTCAATACGAGGCAAAGTGGAACCAGGAAAATCACACATCGCCAAATCAAGTAAATCGAGTTCTGATTCATCATTGGGTAAAGAGGCTGCCGATTGTGTTACCTCATGTGCCAACGAACTGTCCGCAATATGGATCACCAACTCCTGTGTCGCCTCGACATTCACCACTGAATCTTTGTATTCACCCGTAGGCTTTTGCCCTACTGCATACATCAAAATGGCAGGATCAGAGCTAATCGCGGTAAAATATGAGAAAGGCGCTAAATTCAGCGTGCCTTTTGCTGTTTTTGATAATACCCATGCGATCGGTCTAGGCACCACAGTTTGGGTCAATGTATGGTAAACATGATTTGGAGATAATTCCTTAAAATCTAAAATCATTATGATGGCCTTTAATTAAGTAGCGGATGTGCATGAATACGAATTGTACATGAAAATAAATCGAGCTCATTGAAAAGTATAAACATAATGGCTAATAGTTATTTAAGGCTACCAACTCAAGTCTTCCTAAAAGTTAATCAACGACTCAACTAAAATAAATTTAATCCAAGCCGAACGGCATGCTTAAAAATAAAAACCGCTTTATTAATAAAGCGGTTTTTATAAATAATGCTCAAACTGGCTCGCTCACAGCATCATATCCACTGTGCAAAGCGACCACTTAACTCAAACCCCCAGAGTAATCCAGCCGTGCCGCCGATGACGCCAAATCCCCAACCTAACATGCCAAATTTATTTTGCTTTGAGAGCTGTTTGTATGCGAGCTCATCACCTTGCGCTTGTTGAACGATCCGCTGCTTATTTGCCACAGCCATGATCACAGTAAAGCGGGTCACACCAATCAATAAAAATACATAGCTTAAGGTGGGGAATAGCCAACCTGCACTAAATTGATAAGCCAATACCATCAGCAGCGCACTGACAACTATCCATGCATTGGTGAGCCTACGAGCGCGATGTAATTTGGCCACCACTTTAGGGTCATCAAAATGTTTAAGCGCTCTTTTGGCACTGATATCATTGGCAAGCAAAGCCATCGCCCCACCAGCCACCGCACCGCCGAAAATACTCGCTAGCTTCCATAGCCATGAGGCTTGAGATTGTGTCGCAGCACCGAGCGTTGCCGCAGCAACTGGAGAGGAAGTGACGGCAAGGGATAAAACCAGCGATGACAGCCCAACCGGTGCGGTCGCTAAGATCAGTTTGCCATAGTTCGCCATCATTTGGCTTTTAAGTTGCGTGCGCACACGCTCCAAACGCTTTCTCAGTGTGCTTTCACTGACCCCTAGTAAGGCACTCACGTGCGCTGTACTTTGACCTTCTCGATAATAGAGTAAAACCGCCTCTTTGCTATCATCAGGCAATTTATCTAAAAAGTGATACAGCAGCGCTGATTGCTGTTTCTTAATCAGCATATCATCTAACTCGCTTGCACCATCAACTAATTGTTGCAGAACCCGTTCGGCCTGTGCTGAACTCACCTGCTTATGTGATACCGCCCCCTGATCGCGAAGGTGGTTGATGGCTGTATAGCGCGTTAACTGCCTTATCCAAGGTAAAATACTGGCGTTACTTTTTAGCTCTCCCAGCTTGTGCCATGCCTTAATAAACACCTTTTGACTGACATCTTCACTGTGTGCAACATCTTTGGTGATTGCCAATGCAATGCTACTCACCACGCCAGATAGCCGCTCTACCAAAACAGAAAATGCTTTTTTATCGCCCGCTTTTGCACTCTCCACCAATTGAATAAGCTGACTTTCAACATCCATCGCATTTTCTCCTTGCATCGAAACCGGTACGTACGCCTTTGACTCTATCATAACTTTTCCTTCCAACTGTCGTTATAAATAAAGTCACCGCCAAGAAGATAACTGTGACAAAAATTTAAGGGTTTATTTTTTAAAAGTAAAAAATGAAAGATAAGAAACTTATTTTACCGGACAATGAATAACAAAGTGGGCACCTGATTGCGCCTTTGTTTGCAGCGCTATTTTGCCACCAAACTCTTGGTTAATGATGTTGTATACGCGGCTCAAACCAAGTCCACTGCTTCCCTTGCCAAGCGCTTGTCCAGCAAATGGCACAAAAATATTGCTCGCCATAGCCTGCTCAATACCACAGCCGTCATCACCGTACGTCAGTATGATCATGCGTTTGTTTTGTGCAAACTGTGCGTTTATCTGAATATTCCCTGAAGGCATGTCAATAAAGCCATGTTTGAGTGAGTTGTCAATCAGCTTGCTCAGTACTTCATCCATGGCCTCGGCGGGCCCCGACAGCATCATACCTGGTTCTAGTTCCAAACTACATGTCACTTGCCTATCGGCAAATTTGGCGGCATATTTTTCGATGATACTAGTAACTAACTCAGACAAAGAAAATATACGCGATGTAGCTGGATCCGTTTCGTGTCGATAACCTAAGCCTTGAAACTTTTCACTCAATTTCAGTAAATGTACCAAGCTAGCATGATTAGACTGCAAACTCTGTTCAATGACATCTAAGACTCTCAATAATTCCGACTTTTTCAGTTGTTCATTGTCTATCGTCTTGAGTAGCCCCGCTAGCTGCGACTGCATCACTGATTCTGCTGTGGCGATATTGCCAAGTGGCGTGTTTATCTCGTGGGCCATGCCCACCACCATACTGGTCATTGACGCCATTTTCTCTGCTTCAACTAACTCTTGTTGTGTTTGCGTCAGTGCCTGCAATGACGCCTCTAATGCCACCGTCTTATCCGTCAAATCTTGATTTGTTGCTTGTAATTCTGCGGTCTTCAATGCAACTTTTTCATCTAGCGTCAAATTCGCGACTTTCAACTTTTGCTCAGCCTCTTTGAGCTCCGTAATATCTGTGATCACTCCTTCAATACTTTGCTGATTATCGCTGTAACCACCGCGCTCTATCATCCAGCGAATACCGCCATCACGGTGAATCACCCGGTAAATCACTTTAAATCGACCACTATTTGCCAACTCATCTTGGATCACCTGCCATACCATGCCTTGATCATCTGGATAAATAATGTCAGCAAACGCAAGCGCTTTATTTTGAATAAAATCCTCGGCAATATACCCAGTTGCAGACTCTATCGCGCCGTTCAAGTACATCATGGTCCAGTACTTATCATTTTTACAGCGATAGACAATTGAAGGGATTTTATCTACCAAGGTTTCATAGCGCAGTTTCTCATCAGACAAGATCTGCGACATATCTTGCAGATGTTTGACATAAGCTTTGTTACGGCGGTGAAAAAACGCAAACAACAAAGTCAGAATCATGACCTCTGCTGCAATACTGATAAATGCCATCGTTTGCACTGCAATAAAGGCTTGCTCAATTTTATCAATCGCGGGTTGCAAGGGCATAGACGTTAATAATACCCAACCTTTTGACTCAATAATTGACATCGTAAAGAGCCGAGATTTATGAGCCAAATAGGCTGTCTCATGTGACCATAACTTTTGATAGGCTTCATACCAGATCCCTTGCTCAACCGCTTCAAAACCCGCTCTTTGCTCTGTTTGTACCAAATGAGTGATGTCTGACGCGACAATGTCACTTTTTTCATTAAGCAAAATAAAGCTGCTTTGCTGAGCACCTTTTAACAGCTTGGCATTATCTAACAAGCTTTGCAGTGTAATGTCATGACCGACATTGCCGTACCAAATACCATCGACATAAACAGGCGTGACCGCTGATAACATAAGTAGTTCGGGAATGGGATCTTCAATTAATGGCGTCCAGTATGTGCCAGGAGGCGCATCTGAGGTAAGCCATGGGGTGCCTTTGTAACTGAAGCCTGCTTTTGCTTTAAACACGAAATCAGGCTCATCTGGCCAAAAAATAACGATACCGCCCGCTTCATTCATAAACCAAGTATCAGAGAATTGATTCGACAGCGCCCCTTGACCAAACGTCTCCACCGTCTGTTTAGCAATCAGTAACCGTCTTGTTTGCAGCGCAGACAAGTCGGTGCCCACAGGTAAATAAACCCCTGCTTGCTCTTGCCCATTAAAGCCCTCCATGCGCGAACGAATAGAGCCATCCGGATATGGTTGAATAAGATCGGTGAACTTTTGAGTGGGATTAACATCTGCGCTTTTGAAATTAGACTGAAGGGCGCTTGCCAGCCTAGTCGATGAGTCTGCGGCGTACTGCAACCGTTGTTCGATTTGCTCAGCAATAAACGCCGCCTGCCATGCCCGCTGCTCTTTTATTTCATACAGCTCTTTATCAATTAACTTAGATTGCTCTAACATGCTGTAATACAGCAATATAGTTAACACCAAGACTGCTGATATTGCAGGCACAAACCACGGCGTCGAGCGGTATTTTACACCCATAGCCGCCCTATCTATTTACAGACCAAAACGGCTAACAAACTTAATCGACAACAATTCATAAACCATCTAACCACCTATGCATTTACTTAATCATTGCCAAAATTAGCCAATTTTCAAATTAATCCTGTAACTCCTTGATTAAATCATTGTCATCGAGCAAATAAAAAATCTTCACTTAGCCATGCTATAACCTGCATCATCGCTAGGATATGGAATAGATGCCGTTGCGGCACCTTCACTATTTTAAAGTCAGCCCATGGATCGTCATCATCGCACGACCGCCCGCTTTATCGGTTAAATCAGGCACAAAATACAGCGCAGAAACAGAAGCCGTTACTATGCCTTTATCTTGTGACCAATTAGGTGTCCAATCTGGTCGAGCAAACTGCTCAAGGGTGACCTGCTGCGTTTTCGGCTCAAGAGCCTTTGGCAAAACTACCTGATAATGCGCGTAGCTTTTATCACCATCGCCACCATATTCAGTTTGCGACAGCTTAATCACTAACGGCTTATCACTTTGATAAGTGACTTCAATGGTGGTTAAATCAGTTAAGTTGCCCTTAGGAATATCGTAAATAAGTTCTACCCACGAGTTATTTTGCTTATCAACTCTTGGAACGCGATCAAAGCCAATTTTAACTCGGTCATCCCGTACAAGAGGCTCATCCAAAATCACTTGGCTGCCATGAGGATCGGTCGCATAGCGCCAATTGTTAGCATCAAAAGAAGGGACAGTTTGCATACCGGAGCAACCTACCAGTAACAAACCACTCAAAAAAGACAGTGCGCGCATTATGCTCTCCTTGTTTATTTTCACACCGATAATAAATCAATCACCGTGTTTATACAGTTAATTGCGTCTAGCCACAGCACAAACCCGATAAATCAAAATCATCATTATGTTCTGGCCACCGCCACAAGCTGTTCACGAAACCACTTGATCGCCTGTTCATCTTTATTTTTAATATGCCAATATACTTTCATGGCATAACTTTTCATCGGAATCGGTGTTTCGAATTGAGAGATTTGAAATTGCTTACTTATCGCATCAAGAAAACGCCTTGGTGCAGTAAAAATGGCATCACTTTGCTCAACGATGTATGGCGCACTTGAGAAATTAGCGACCTTGTACTGCACAGTCCGTGAAAGACCATGCTCATTTAACGCATCATCCACCATGCCTCGGGTGTCTTTGCCAGTGCCCGCGAGCAAATGAGGGTACTGACAAAACAACTTAATATCTTGCGGATTTGCCAATATTGGATGGTCATTTTTTACCACCGAGACAAAATCATCACGATATAGGGTTGTCACCATCAAGCTCGGGTGGCTGGACTCAACCACACTAATTGAAAAGTCTACTTCACCGCTTTCAATTTGACTGGCCAACCCACGTTTATCCAACTTGGTGAATACAACCCTCACTTGCGGTGCAATCTTTGCTAAGTGGGTAATCAATGGTGCTGATAAGGCTTGCTCTACAAGGTCACTCGTGGCGATATAAAATGTTCGTGTCGAGGTTGTCGGTTCAAACTGCTCTTGAAAGAGAATATTCTTTTCAAAGTCGTTCAACCAACGATTAAGTTGCGGCTTTAATGTCTCTGCACGAGGCGTCATGACTAACTGGTTACCTTGGCGGATCACCAGCGAATCATTAAAACTATGGCGCAGCTTTTTGAGTGTATGGCTCACCGCCGACTGTGTCAGCCCCGCTCTCTCGCCTGCTCGAGTTAAGTTTTTTGTCTCGAATATAATCTGCAACAATCTCAATTGATTCAATTCGATATCTGAAATATTAGCCATACCACCATTCAACTATTAATCATGCTCATAACTATATTATGTCAATTAATTTCATTAATGAAGACTAAATTCATAAGCTGTGTGACATCAAACGAATACACAGTTTCAAAAATAGGAAGCACCATGAAATTAAAAACACTACTGGCACTAAGCACATTGACTTTAAGCCCAATCGCGCTGGCTGACGACATCTTGGTTGTGATGTCAGATACCGCACAAATGACCCTCAAAAATGGCACCGAATACAAAACGGGTGTGTACCTCAATGAGCTAATGGAGCCTGTTAAACTCTTTCTAGAAGCAGGTCACACCTTAACCTTTGCCTCACCAAAAGGCATGGCCCCAAGATTAGACCCAGTATCTGATACCGCTGATCACTTTTTAGATACCAGCAAAGCAAATTACACAGCGCATAAAGCGTTATTCAATCAACTGATGATCGATGATAAGTCACACAGTCCTGTGGTGAGCTTCTCTCGTATTGAGCAAATTGGTATCGAGCAATTTGACGCCGTATTTGTACCGGGTGGACATGCGCCGCTGGGAGATCTGGTTGCCAATCCACAGCTAGGCAAATTCTTAAAACATTTTAACTCAGCGCAAAAACCAACAGGATTGGTTTGCCATGGCCCAGTAGCGCTGCTCTCCGCATTGCCTAATGCAGCTGAGTTTGAAACACAGATGAAGCAAAACAAAGATGCTAAACCTGCAAAGGGCTGGGTGTATGCAGACTATCAAATGACCACGTTTAGTAACTCAGAAGAGACTGTCGCAACGAAATATTATCTAGGCGGCGATGAACTACACTATTGGCCGCAGGATGCCTTAACCAAAGCGGGCGGTAAATACTCTCGTGGTGAACAAGATTGGCATCCACATATTGTTGTTGACCGCGAGCTCATTACAGGTCAAAACAACAAGTCTTCTGTCGGTGTAGCAAAAGCCTTACTAAAACAACTTGAGCAATAACCCGTCATTTTGAAGATAAAGCGTGCCTCGGCACGCTTTTTTTGTTTCTACTGTACGCGCCCTTACTTCCAAAACCTATGTACTCAATGGCACGTCGCTCTCTTACATCAACTGCAATCAATCACTTTGCAATTTTGATTGAATTAAACCTCATATGCATACCCGACACACTTGGCTCACCCACTGCGAATTAATATTACTAATACCTGAATAAAAGCAATTAATTTCATTAATACCTCTAACATCGATAATCTAAACGCAATTCAACAGAGAGCTAATTTTGGAGTAAAGATATGACACAGTCTGTTTTAGTTACCGGTTCTAACAGTGGTTTTGGATACCTGATCGCAAACACCCTTGTTCGCCAAGGTTTTAAAGTGGTGGGAACAATGCGTGACCCTCAAGGGCGCAATGCATCGATTGCAAACGAGCTCAAAGCTAACGGCATAATTGTAATTGACCTTGATGTCACCAATGATAAAAGCGTGACTGAGGGCGTCGCTTTAGCCATCGAGCAAGCTGGACATATTGATGTTGTGATTAATAACGCTGGCGTGGGCACATTGGGCTGGCAAGAAAGCTTTGATATTGATGACTTCAAAAAAGTATTCGACATCAATGTATTTGGCGTACAGCGTATGACGCGTGCGATATTAGGGCACATGAAACAGCGTGGTAGCGGTACACTTATTCAAGTATCAAGTATTCTAGGTCAGTTTGTATTGCCATTTTTGGGCTCTTACAATGCCACCAAGCACGCCGTGGAAGGGCTGGCTGAAAACTACAGAGTAGAGCTTTCTCAATTCGGTATCCAATCTCTTATTGTACAGCCAGGTGGTTTTGGTACCGACTTTGGCGCAAATCTATTGCGTTCAAG
Source organism: Pseudoalteromonas sp. MMG033 (assembly GCF_057197785.1). Lineage (NCBI taxonomy): Bacteria > Pseudomonadati > Pseudomonadota > Gammaproteobacteria > Alteromonadales > Pseudoalteromonadaceae > Pseudoalteromonas > Pseudoalteromonas sp. MMG033. The sequence goes on along the minus strand of NZ_CM170070.1, from coordinate 2,447,942 downwards.
TGATAAAGCAGTCACACAAAGCTATGGTGAGTTTGCCGATGCCCCCGAGCAAATGTGGGCAGGTACTGAAGCCGGACACGATGCGGATACTGCTCCTAGTCCACAAATGGTTGCCGACGCAGTACTGGAATTATTGAAGACACCAGCAGCGGAACGTCCGTTTAGAACCACAGTGGATGGCTCAGGACTTAACCCAGTCATTGAAGCAACCAATCAAGCAAGAGAAGCGGCGATGCAACATATTTATAAGCTATATGAAATGGATCACCTGCTGACATTAAAGCAAAACTAGACCCCCACCTTCCTCGTAGTCCCCCCTTGACTACGAGGTCTAATTATTAATTTAACTCTGTCATATGATGTTTAAATACCGCCTCTAATTCATCCATTTTAAATGGCTTACCCAGATGACCATTCATGCCAACTGCTAGGTATTTGTCCACTTCAGATTGCATAACATTTGCCGTAAGCGCGACGATTTTTAGTTGCTCCGCAGTATATTTTTCACGTATGCATTTGGTTGCTTCAACCCCGTCCATAACTGGCATCTGAATGTCCATAAATACAATATCAAAACGACCTTGCTGCTTTGTGATTGTGTTCACCGCCGCTTGACCGTCTTGTGCGACTTCAACCTCAACACCTGTAATACGTCCCAATAGCTTGAGCGCAACGATCCTGTTGATTTCATTGTCTTCAACCAGCAGTACTCGCATACTGTTACCTTGCAGCACATCAGAGCTCACATCTTGGGACTTTTTACCTTGCTGCTTATCTGTGACTTCCGAATTTAGCTGTTTTGGCTGCTTTTTCGGCTGCGGCGTCACTGTTTCCGTTGTCAGCGCTTCAATCAAATCTCTTTTTAATAGCGGCTTGTACAAGATCGGAAAACCCGACTCAGTTTCAATGCTCTCTCTGGTATGGGCTGTATAAATCACGACTTTTTTAGGCAAGTTGTTTTGCTCATTGAGCTTATTTAATAGCTCATTGGCTTCGCAATCGGGCAAAACCCAATCGACTAATAAAGTATCAAATGCCTGCACTGTTAATATAGATTGCGCATCTTGTCCGGTCGTCACCCCCGTCACTTGCAGCCCTATCGAGTGTGCGATATTTTTACTTATCTCTAAATAGATAGGGTCATCTTCAACAATTAAAATTGAGCCAGATAACATCTGATGCTCAATCTCTGCTTGAGGATCGGTGACAAGTTTAAGAGGCAGTTTCACCGAGAATTGAGAGCCTTTTCCCAACTCACTGCGTACCAGGATTTCCCCTCCCATTAACTCTGCAAGCAGCTTGCAAATGGTCAATCCAAGTCCCGTACCACCATATTTTCGTGTGGTCGACGACTCAGCCTGTGTAAAGCGCTCAAATAACTGATCCACTTTGTCTGCCGCAATTCCGATGCCAGTATCTTCAATGGCGACCAATACCCAGACCTTATCCCCTTCTTGCTGCTGTTGCTTTACCCTGAGTGTAATCGTTCCCTCCTCAGTGAATTTGACCGCATTCGATGCAAAGTTCAGCATAATTTGATTAATTCTAACCGGATCACCAATATACTGTTTGCTCAGTGCTGGGTCTAAATCAAAAACCAGTTTCACACCTTTAGTATTGGCTAGTGGGGTAATTAAAGACCGTAAATTATCCAACAAGTCCTCAAATTGAAACGGCACATGCTCAATATGCAGCTTTTTAGACTCAATTTTAGAAAAGTCCAAAATGTCATTAATAATGGTGGTCAGCGCATTGGCTGAGAAGCGCACCTTCTCAAGGTAGTTGCGCTGCACACCCGTTAGCTCTGTTGAGAGTAAAATATCTGTTAGGCCCAAAATCCCGTTCATTGGCGTACGAATTTCATGAGACATGTTAGACACAAACAGAGATTTCGTTTCTGCAGCTTGGTTCGCCATAAAATTCGCTTGTTTTAAGTCAACTAACAGGCGAGCGAGTGCAAGAATAATCAGTAAAAAAATCACGCAAATAAGTAACAAAATAGCACGCATCATTTGCCACTTAACAGTATCAATTGACTGAGAGACACCATTGATATCACGCAAGATAACCATCGCAGCATCGCTTTGTTGAATGGGCACAAGTAAATTTGATGCTTTAAGTGCATTTTCCAACACAAACTCGATATGCAACCGTAGTACTCTCAGTTTGGGCGCTTGAGACTCTATTTGCCTGAGCTGAGATACCAAAATGGATAACTGGTGGTTAACACCATCAACCACTGTCACAGAATTGGTGACATGGAGATTAGAAACCAGCGCAACACTGCTGCTGATCAACGCTTGTGTATCTGCATCAAACTCATCTTTTGCCAACTCAAGTTGGGCAATATATCGATATGATGTTTTCAACATGGATGCCAATTGCATATAGGTATCTATGGTATTTTTAAACTCGTCCAGTGACGACTTAAGCTCGTTACTTAATCTTGAATTAAGCGTGAGCTCATTGATCACGCGTTCAAACTCTAACTGCTTCTGAGCATGTCTATCAAAGTGATAGACATTGCGGTCCATTGCAGAAAAAGTCTCCAGAGACAACTCCGTCGCGATGCCTTGAAGCTGCCTTTTCAACTTAAGCTCTTGCTCATGGTGCGCACTAATAAAATAAGCATCAATTGCCTGAGCGCCAAACATCCAAATGAGTACTAGCAAACATCCTTCTATTAAATATTTCACTCGGCTAAAGACCTCGGCAACTCACCTGAAAATGATTGCAGCAACGCCTCAATATCCGCAACATCCTCATCACTTAAATCCAAACCCAATTGACCTCTTGCCATAATGCGGATCGCATCAGACAAACTGTCAACCGATCCATTATGAAAATAGGGAGCGGTCAACGCTACATTACGTAAACTGGGCACTTTAAAAACGTACTTATCTTGTGGGTTTTGAGTCAATTCATAGCGCCCGAAGTCATCGAGCAACTGAGCCGGCACTTTATCTAAGCGCCCCACTTTTTGATATAAGTTCCCACCTATATTTCGTCCTTGATGGCAAGTCACGCAACCGTATGATACAAACTTGTCATACCCTCGCTGCTGCTGAAGCGTCAAAGCACTGCGGTTGCCAAGCAAAAAGTCATCAATTGGGCTGTTTTGAGAAATAAGAGACGCCTCAAATGCGACTAAGGCTTTGATAATATTGTCTGCTGTGATCCCATCGCTTGAAACTGCATTAAAGCTTTTTACAAATCCAGGTTGGCCACTGAGTTTTTTTATCACCTCTTGCCAGTTAGTACCCATTTCCATCGGGTTATGGATAGGCTCGGGTGTTTGCGACTCTAAATTTGGGCTACGACCATCCCAAAATTGCCTAAAATTGAGTACGGAATTAATCACAGTAGGAGAGTTACGGGTACCAAGTTGTTGCTTAATACCAACCGACACAGGAAAACCATCATCTCCGCCATTGTAAAGGTCATGACATGATGCACAAGATACTGTGTTATCCGATGAAAGTAAGGGGCTTTTGAATAAAGCTTTTCCTAATTGCGCCCATGCGACATCATACTCTTTGACCACAGGTAAGGGTTGGATAGGAGCATCTACGCTCAATTCTTGGTAAATAATTTCTGTAGAATGAACCTCTTCATCCTGTTGCCATTGATGCTGCTGTGATGCTTTGAACTTTGCAAAAAGCACAGTCACGATGATAAGCAAACACACAGTTACAAACACCACATATCTACTACTCATAACGCATCCTTGGTACCTATCCTAATTAGTTTGACCATGCAACCAAGTATAGACAGTAGCAAACACTTTAACTGGAATTTTAAAATAAATCACATACGTGACTGAGTTATGGCACGAGAGTAAGGTATTGCAGGGGTGAGGTAGTAATAGGGTATTGTATATCTACAATCCCCTATTAAGTGACCTTAAGAAAGGCTTATGATTTATCCACCTAAAGTTTAAGCAAATGCCGCATACACATTTCTCTGACCGGACAAAGGGGTCCAATTCGTCGAAGAGTGCGTCCAAGTCATATTATTAAAGATTGCACATTCATTGGGTGCTAATTTTAAGTCTAAGTGTGTGTCGAATAGCGATAAACAATCAAACTTCGAGTCCCACACCCGACGTGTCGCAGCATTATCGACGTCGCTAAGACCACCGCCTAACGGCGTTTTCAATAACTGTAATTGCGCCAACAGTTGGTAATATGCTTCACCTGACGCTTTATCATAGCTTGCTACACTGTCCCAGTAACTGTAGACGTTTTTATTCAATACTTTTGAGTAAGTGGGATGTAGCGAACTCAGTACATTATATGCTTTAATATTTAAACCACTTTGCGCAGTTACTCCCATCGCGGCCAAATCGACCTCACTGAGTATAATGTCATCTGGCATCAATTTATCCTGTGCAAGATCGATATTAAACATCCCTTTGACATACTCGATCTGTTGCCGATTAGGTACAAAGCCAGCCAAATCCACTTTGATGCAATACTCTTTCTGAGTCGCCCACAGCGCAGGATCTTGCTTCACCTTAGATAAAACCGTCACACCACCATCTGTGGTATTTTCACTACAGTGCATAGAAGCGATTTGCATACCCGACTTCGACGTCCCTTCAGAGTGAAACGGGATAAAATGATAATCCTTTCTTTTATTTACAGTCATAAAGTACTGACTGTTTTTCTCTCTGTGGCCTCTGATTGAAGCAAATGACGCTTGCATTGCCAATGACTCTTGCAATGAAAACTGTCTACAAATTGCGCCCAGTAATCGTTCTGTATGCGTCAGTTCAACATGCGCTATTTTTACCACTTTATCTTGCTTAAGTGCTTGCACGGCGTCACGAATAACGATGCTGCTATCCGACTGACCATCAAAACTTGCCAAGTAGTTATCTACTTTAGAGGGTGCTATATCCAACATATAACCTCCTATTTATTATTATCGTATGCGCTGTACCCCAATAGAAATTAGGGTACAACTTTCGAATGTTTGCTTATGCTCTCAGAGAATGAATAACGGGCTTATTTAACACTTTTAGCAGTGGTAAAACACATGAAGACCAGCTGACAATTAAGACAATTGCAACGGCAATCACAAAGGTCACGATATCAGTCAACTGTGCTTGAACATCAAAATAACCACCCAATAGTATAGAAATTACCCCAATAGACACCATGCTTATAGCCAAACCCACGATCAAAGAGACTAGGTTTTCTCTCCATATTAAGCTGGCAATGTCTTTACGTCTGGCACCAATAGCAAGACGAGTGCCCAGCTCAAAGGTTCTTATTTGAATACCAAAACTAAAAATACCAAACAAACCTATCGCAGCCAGAGTGAAAGTTAACAGGGCCAAAATAAACGTAGAAACTGCCGTTACCAACTCAACGAAAACCAGTTGCGCTTTAGTATCCTCTAAGCTATCAAAGGCCAGTATCGCAAGTTTTCTATCACTCGCCTTAACCAACTCAGCGGCCTCTTTTTGCGTTAACGTCACGCCGTCGTGAGTTTCTATCAACATTTGCAAATACGAACTGCGTGTTGGTGAATGCACACGATAAGGCACTTCATTTCCTCTTAGCCCCTGGCGATTCTTAACCACCCCAACAACCGTGAAATAATCATCACTACCCGAAGTTAATTTAGCACCAATAACAGGACCATCTTGTGCTAATCGCTCGGCAAAAGCCTCGTTGACGATCATTAATCGTTGCCTAGATTCCACTTCTTCTTTAGTTAAATAGCGCCCCTCAACTAAAGGTTGCTTGAGTATAGAGAAGTAATTGTAATCAATCAGCTTGCCTTGAGGATAATAGTTTTCATTGGTACTCAGATCAGTGATCGCCCACATTGCCATTGGATAAAAAGGTGAATCATTGAGACTCACTTGCTTAACTTGCGGCAAGCTTTCTAAGTTACGCTTAATCAATTGCACGCTAGGTCTCAGTTCATCTCGCGACAACGTTTCTGTTGTTGCAGGTATCAATGTCAGTGCCGATACATTATCTAACTCAAAACCCAAAGGCTTTGTCAGTGTCGAAACCGACTGGCTTAAGATGATGAGATTAAAAAAGATTAAGGTAGTCGCAATGGCCACTTGACTACCAACAAGGACTTTCCTCGCTTTAGCAGACACCTGAATACCTGTACCTTTACCGCTACCTTTTAAGTTTTGAGCAAGTGCACGATAATTAATGAGACCTGCACAAATACGCGCGAACAGGGTAGATAAAAACAGGAGTAATAAAATCGCGAGACTAATCGTGACAAAATTTAATGATACTTCATTGACTCGTGGCAACCATGCATTGAGATACTCTCTAGCAATTAAAAAACCACCTTGTGCAACCAGCAGTGCCAACACACACGCCAGTCCCATAACAATGAAAGACTCCGCCCAAATTAATTGAAATAACGATTTTCTATTGGCACCGATAGACGCCAAAATTGTTAGCTTTTTGCTTTGACGAGACATGCGGGAAATATACAAGTTAGTGATGTTGCCTATGCTGATAAGCACTAAACCGATTATCCCAGCGACCAAGAAAATAATCGTACGCTGACTGTCACCTAATATCACTTCTTTCAAGGGCTTTGCGTCAACACGCACATCCCATCCTGCGAAGAACTCAAACGCAGAAACCTCTTCTCGCCAAATTGGCGAAATCAAGTCCGTGACTTTCAGCGAAGCTTGCGCTGCTGACACAGAGTCTGATTTTTTAACCAGCATAAAGTGGTTTGCATTAAAACCCTGCCAACGATTTCTTATATCTTGTGACGATGTATTAAAATCCCAGGGTAAAAACACCTTAGTGACTCGACCAGAATGCAGTAACTCTGGCTCGACAAAACTTTTTGCAATCACACCCACGATTCTAAAGTTAGTCCCACTGATTGACAGCGTGCGTTCTAGCACCTGCGGATCACCATTAAACTCCGTCTGCCACGACTCATGACTTAATACGGCCACAGGGTTGTACTCGTTAACCGTTTCATCCTTGCTAAACCATCGGCCCAGCGCCATCGTTGGAGTCAGTAAATTAAAGTACTCTGGGCTAACATACGCAACGGGGACTGTCACCTGCTCAGGGTGGCTGGTTAGCGTACTCACCCCATATGACATCAGTGCGGTTTGTTCAAAAGCGGTTTGATTGTTATAAATGTGCATTAATGTCGGGTATGGATAAGCACGGTTGTTTACCGATTTGTCTTTCTCAACAAAGCCGTGCTGAAGTAAATACAGTTTATCTTCATCCTGATAGGGAAGAGATTGCACTAAGCTCACATAACCAATGGTAAGTACAGTCAGTAAAGCACCGATGGCCAGACCCAAGGTCAACGCCACCGTTACTACAAAAGAGCGGTTGTTATTTAACGAGGCACTTGCCTGTTTGAACAAATGAATCATACGGCTTCCTTAATGGCTTGCTCAGAAACGAGCTCGCCATCTAGCAGTTGATAGCACGTCTTTGCCATACCAGCATAACGCGGATCGTGCGTTACCATACAAATGGTCACACCTGATTTATTTAACTCTTCCAACACCTGCATCACTTGGTCGCCACTTTTTGAGTCCAAGTTACCAGTTGGCTCATCCACCAGTAATATACTCGGCTTGGCAACTAACGCCCGCGCGATGGCCACGCGCTGCTGTTGCCCACCTGATAGCTGGTTTGGTTTATGGTCTTGGCGATGACTCATATCCACTAACTCTAAGCATTCGGTGACTCGAGACACAATTTCAGACTCTGGTATTTTTTTCTCGTTATAGCGCAAGGGTAGCGCAACATTCTCAAACACCGAAAGCTCATCAATGAGGTTAAAAGATTGAAATATAAATCCAATCTTTTCATTGCGAATAGCCGCGGCTTCATCAAGAGAAAGTGTCGTAACATCTTCCCCTTCAATTAAATATTTACCATCCGTTGAAAAGTCCAATAAGCCTAAAATAGATAGTAAAGTTGATTTACCACACCCTGACGGGCCTGAAATAGATACATATTCACCAGCAGTAATTTCTAAATCAACGGCTTTTAATGCATAGGTATCCATGCTTTCTGTTTCGTAGATTTTTGAGATTCCACGCAATTCTATTTTTTTATCCATTCTTTCTCTCAATTCTTTATTTTATTTGTAGCGTATTTTTAGTGCGTACCGCATCAGGCACACCCGAAATGATGTACCTTGCACCTTCTTCAACACGAGATGAAATTTCAACAATACTGCCCGCAACTCGACCTAATGTAACCTCTTCTCGAACCGCCTTAGTTCCGCCATCTAGCACTTTATGTAAATACATGGTGCCCTGCTCTTGGGCATTTGTAGGCCGTTCAATATAAAAAGTATCAGCCACTTGCTCAGCAATAATTCGACCATTAATATTCAATTGAGGTCGTGCACTGCTTGGTAATTCACCCAACAATTCGACCTCGACCGTGACCGTATTGTCCTCAACAATTGGGTCGATCCGCACTACCTTTCCAGAGATGTCATCGCGCTGTATTCTGACTTCTGCTTGTTGTCCAATGACAACTTTCTGTGCCTGTGTTTGTGGTACTCGGATCAAAGCACGCAGCGCATCTACGCTACCGATAAGCGCAATTTCTTGACCAATCGTCAGAGACTGGCCGAGGCTCACTGGCAGCCTTTGCAACACTCCATGCATACCCGCACGAATAATTAATCGCTCCATATTTTGCTCAACAACAGTGAGTCTAGATTTGGCTAAGTCAACACGTGTTTGTTCTACTTTAATAGACTGAGTATGTACATGCTTAAGTTGTTCAATCCTACTTGCAATGAGGCCTAGGCGTTTGAACAACTGCTTTTCTTGCAACTGCCCACTGGTATAATCAAACTGAGAAATAATGCCTTGCTCAACCAACTCTTCTTGCGCTTCTTGTCTTAACTTGGCTGTTTCATATAGAGCTTGTAATTCTTCTTGCTGGCCACGCTCCAAAAGCAGCTCACGCTCTTGTGAGGCTTTTAGCTGATTGTAGTCTGCCTTCGCCATTTCAAGTGTTTGCTGCGCCGCAAATAACTCTTGTTCCAGTTCTGGATTTTCCAACCGGACAATTTCCGAATCAGGATTAACCTGAGCACCGGGTTTGAGTAATATTTCTTTTACTGTCGCTGGCGTCCTCGAAGTGATCAACAAATGGTGTTCAGATTCCAAAATCCCAAAACCATCCACTGTTATTTCGATATCACCGCGCTTCACTTGGCTAATGAGGATCTCGTCAGCTCGCACTTCATGGGTATCGCCACTAAACAGATAAACGAGCAACAGCAAGAAAATAACAGCTAACAGAGTGATGGTTACTTTCCTATCCGGTAAGGGGCTTTTCTTTTGCTTTTTCTCTTTGATCACATCCATAACTTAACTTCAACCTGCTTGATTCAATCTTGTCTACTTGAAAATTGGTACCACATGTAACGACAATTACACTGCTATTTTTGGAGCTCGAACGCGACTATCAATCATGCCGTTGTCAACATAAACAAGTTTATCAGCGACATCAAAATACCTGTCATCGTGTGAAATCACTATAACCAACTTATTTTGCGCTTTTAGCTCTTTTAATACGTCATTGTAAAAGACGTGCTTGAATTCAGGATCTTGATCCGCTGCCCATTCATCAAATACGTAAACATCTTTGTCTTCTAAAATGGCCACAATCAGTGCCAATCTGCGCCTTTGACCATCGGATAATTTCAAGTTTGAAAACTTACCATTTTCAAACGCCACTTTGTGTTCTAGGGCAAATAACTTCAAATAGTGTGTTATTTTTTCATGTGTTTCTTGTTCGGAGAAAGACGATGTGAGCAGTCGTTCAAAAATGTAATAGTCAGAATATATTGAATAAATTGATTGTCTTACTGACCTGATTGAAGTCCTGTTTACCTCAAAATCATCCAAACTGATACTGCCAGACATCAAGGGGTAATGCAAGCTGAGCATCTTACAGAGCGTCGACTTACCTGAGCCATTTCCGCCGACAATAAAAGTTACACTGCCTTTTTCTAAAGTTAAATTAACTGGGCCTACTTTAAATGAGTCTCGGCTTTGTTGGTGTGTGCCAAGTTGCGACCCCGCCTGCGCTTTGGCGCTGTGGTTGTGCACATACTCCACCTCAGACAATCGCAATTGCTGCCACGTAGGCACAGTGACAGACACCTCATCAATATCCTCTTCCTCCAACTGTTTATAAAGTTGTTCTACTTTTCTAATTGATACTTGCGTCACTGATAGCTGACTAAAAAAGGTCAATAAGATACTGATGGGTGAGGTGATATATAGCAATACCATAATAGTCGGGATAATAGACGACTCAGCAATGGTGCTGTAGTTCACCATCACAAATGCAACGCCACCAATAACGAAGAAACACAGTAACCCACCATAACTCGAAGCCAAACTGAAAATTGCGTACGCCACTTTTTCTTTATCGCGAATATTGATGTCTTCTACATCCAATACGTTCTTACGATATTCAGCTAGCTTCTCATGATCAAGCTTTAGTTCTTTACAGCCATGTACAAGCCCGCGAAACGCTTCTTGTTGGCTATCTCTAAACTCCCTTGCATACGCAAAGTATTTACTACCGAAATGCATCGGCACTTGATAGGTGATAACACCGATAACAATCGCCTTTACGACGAAAATAAACGCATCATAATCAAGAAATGCCAAATAACACAGCATCCCTGCTAAGGTCACGATATTCGTTAGTAAGTTAGGAAATAACTGAGCGCCAGCCATTATCGCAGATACATCCGTGACCAATGTCTGTATTAACTTTGCCTCTCCCACTTTTTCCACAGACACAATAGACGCTTTACTAATACGGCTGTATAAATCACCCCGTAGCTTTACACGAATATCTAAAGCAACAATTGATAAAACCACTTCAGATAGCACCCTGAAGACAAAAATAGACAGGCAGAGAAATAAAAATAACTTAGCAAACCCCGGATTAGATATCTCAAAGCCAAATATCTCTATCACTTGATTCTCAGAGGCAAATAACGCGTCACTGCTGCTAAGCGCACCAACAACCGTTGGGATCAAAGCGGCATAAAACAGGCCAGCAAGTGCCCCAAATAAGATTGCCCAAAAAGTCTTATTAGGCGCATATCGGCCAAATAATGAAATCGCACTCATTGCGCACCTCCGATTGCGATGATATTAATTTGTTCTTTCGCATTCTGTGCGACTTGTAATGTTGGATAACTAAAGAGCTGTCCTTGAGTGAATGAGTCAATAAAATGGGGGTCTATGGCATCTCCAGGATACCCAGAAGGCGCTGACGGGATAGCAAAGTAGCCCTGATCCATTGCCATATCGAATACATTGCGAAAAGCAGTCCCAAAGGTAACTCTAAAGTCCCCTTCAGCTTGATATACTTTGTTTGCCGCATTGATGGTGTTGGCAGATCCTGCTGCTGAAACGTCTCGGCTAAATAAATTACCTAATGTGTTTATCTCACTCAGCGGCCTGTAGCCATAGCGCACATAATGAAATTCATGCCATTGCCAATCGTCTACATCGTCATTGCCTGCAACCTTCTCTAAGGTATCAAGCGCATTGAAAAATGCATCGACAACGATACTTTGACAATCAACTAATTGACACCACTGACCATCCTGTAACTTCAGCTCAGATAAAATAGACTCTTCCGATGAGCGACCAATCAAATTGGCCGCCAGCAAACCACGGTTACTGGTCAAAGGCGTAGGGTTTAACGTGTCATTAAATAGCAGCTGTTGAAAATTAATATACCAATAGGTGTAGATGCTGGCCCCTACGCTCTCCAATGAAAAGTGGCCTTGCCATTGGGTCAACGCCTTTAGCGCTTTGTTTGCTGAACTGGTGTCTGAAAAGCGCGTGTCCTGAAGAATACTCTCAATCACTTGAGCAGTAAAAAGACGGTTTATTAAAGCATGTGCATCAATATCCATATTGTCCATTTGCATCTTTTGCATGAACTTGGTATTGAATGGAACATTACTTTGTATTTGCTGCTCAAGCATCTGTTTTATGCGTCTAAATCGAGTTGAAGGTGCCCATTCACTTGAAATAATAAGCGCTTGCACATCTTCACTTAAAATTTGATTATTTGCCGAAGCAATGTATCCAGCACTTGGATTGAATTGGCTTGGTAAACGAGTGAAGTCGACATAACCACGCCAATTTTCCTGTTCTACTGACTCCATTGCCACAGGCAAGGTTCCCTGCCCTTTCGCTCTTATCGGAAATGCGCCAGCGACTTGAGACGCAATATTTCCAGCGGTATCAGCATAGAGTAAATGTAACCCTGGCGACATTAACTTGGCGCTGGCTTGCTGAAACTCTTGGTGGTTTTGCGCATACTGTAATTGAAAAAATGCTTCAAAACTGGTGTCATTTGGGTCTAGAGCAACCCATTGCAGTGCAAAGTCCCCGGTTGTCGACACTAAAGCGTCAGAGATCACCGGGCCAACATGTGTTTCTCGCACCGTCACTTCGATTGGCTTTATCTCATTTGAGATGACTGATGGGAAGTCAGCACGCACATTAAACACCTCTGTGCGAAATTTAAAAGCACGTGGCCCAGAAGCAGTTTGATAATAACCTTTATCATGGGGCAAAGTATCAATCGCATAGAGATCTTGCTGATCTGCAATGAGGCTTGTCGCTCCCCATGCTATATGTTGATTTCGCCCAAGCACGACGGCTGGGACCCCGACTAAACTCATGCCTGAGAGATGTAATTGGGGTGTTTTTATTGTAATTGGATACCATTGACTTGGCGTCTGAGTGGGTAAGTGAGGGTCATTGGCCAACATAGTTTGGCCACTTTCACTGAGCTGTGCAGAAACAACCCACGCATTACTACCAGATAAAGGTTCTGCCAGTAACCAGGTCGAGCGTAAGTCGGCGGCGGCAGTGTGAAAATCCGCATAACCGATTTCTCTGGTTGTTTCTCTTTTATCCTGATTGACGAGCTTATCAGCAATACTAATGTCAGAGATATCCGCATAAGGATAAAACACTTTAAGTTGCTTCTGTGAGGCCACCTGCAAACCATTTAAGCGATAAATTTCATCATTCATGTTACCACTTAAGTTCAGTGCAAATACCTTTAGCCAAGCCAATGTATCCGCTACCTGCCACGGCTCTGGTTTTAATCCAAACGCCTCAAATACGGCAGGTAGTGACGTTTGTTGCGCTAACCAAAAGTTAATCCCCTTGGTATATGCAACGAGCGCTTGCTGTGCAGGCTCTGACATATTTGCAAAACTAGTTTGCGTATTTTTGTATAAACCGAGTGTACGAATATAAATATCCGTATTGATGGTCGATTTACCATATACCTCACTGAGTCGCCCCTGGGCAAAACGACGCTGCATTTCCAGTTGCCACATACGTTCTGCTGCATGCAAGTAACCTAGTGCATAGTAGGCATCTTGATCGCTATCAGCACGTAAGATCGGCACCTTATTTTGATCAAAGTAAATTGCAACATTTGCATTAATATAACGACTTTCTACCGTCGCAGAGCGTTCGATTGGACTCTGTGTAAATTCACCATAGAGATACAAAAAAATCCCTATTACCGGCAGTACTACAAGCAGGCCAAACCGACTTAGCAATGGAAAAGTTTTCAGAACATTCATAGGTTCAATCACTTTATTTCTTATTATGTATATAATTGTGTAACGTCTCAGCATCAATGCGAGGCCTTGCTACCCCTTGACGACTTAAAAACTCAAATGTTTTTTGTGAACTTAACTGCAATCTCTCAACAGGAACTTCTTTGGTTATTTCTAAGTCACCCACTAAATCTTCCGCAAACAAGTATTCAGCTGTGATCTCTTCTCCAAGCGCTTTAACCTGCCTTAGCCGGTTAATAAACTCAGAGTAAGGCACCATCTCTATATCCAACTTGCCAGCATCATTTAATAACTCCACTAACTGAGAGAAGCTCAATGCAGTGTCATTTGCTAAATGATACACCGGCTCAATATCGGTTGAATTTGCGATACAACACAAGCTCTTGGCGACGAAATCAACGGGTAAAATAGCCGTTTCAAATCGTTCATCTGAAAAGCAACATCCCACATTCTGAATTGTCTCAAACAGCTTAGTCAGCCATTGCTTTTTATCTCCACAACCATGCTGCGTGCTTGCTGAAGTCAATCCTAAACGCACGATACTTAAATCGAAGCCACGTGCTCGCGCATCCAGCATCAATTTCTCAGCAACCCATTTAGTCGCTCTATATCCTTTATTCTCGGTATGTACCTCAGACTCTATCGAGGTACTCTCATCGACAACTCTGTCGCCATCGATATTAAACACACCTGTCGTCGACAAATAAATGATGCGTTTTGCACTCTCTTCACTGGCAAACCGAACAACGTTAATACAGCCTTCGACATTACTCTTTCTCATTTTTTGATATGAGGCGAGGTGGTCCATAAACGTTGCACAGTGATAAATAAGGTCCACTTTTTCACATAATGCGCGATATGACGACTTATCTAATCCAAAGTCAGTCTCCTCAACATTACCGACAACCACCTTGACCCTCAATGCAAAGTCAGCTTGCCATAAACCCTCTTCATGCATGGTTGCTTGTAGGCGTTCAAAAGCGCTCACAGGACAATCACCGCGCATCAAACAATGAATTGTTCTCTGCTCTGTTTGCAAAAGCTGATAGAGCAGATGTCTACCAACAAAGCCAGATGCCCCAGTCACTAAAATATCTCCTTGTTCACAAACATGCGCGCTCAGCGGTTGGATCGAACTCGGTAATATTGCTTCTGATAGCTCTACTGTGTTTGGCTTAAAATCGCCTTCATCTACTAACTCTCGAATGGTAGGGCGACTATATATCAAGCTCAAAGGCGCTTTTATCCCAATATTCTTAAAAGTCTCATGCATGAGACGAATTGCCAAAATTGAGTTGCCACCCAGTGAGAAGAAGTTATCATCGATACCCACTTTTGGTCGTGACAGTACTTCGCTCCATAGCTGACACAACTGAGTTTCAAGCTCATTTCTAGGTTCACTAAACTGACTTTTCACATGTGTATCAAGCGCAAGTAACGCTTTACGGTCAACTTTACCGTTGGCCGTCACGGGCCACGAATCAATCGACTTAATATAAACTGGTATCATGTAGTCAGGTAAAAACTGCGCCAGATCGTTGCGAATATTTGCACTCACGGCAGTGTCATTCATCACATCAACGCCATTGCATTGTACATAGGCAACAAGTTGTTCGCTACCTGCTATATCTTTCAGCATAACCAAAGATGAAACCACCCCTTCAAGTTGATTGATTTGTGCTTCAACCTCGCCAAGTTCGATGCGATAGCCGCGTACTTTAACTTGATGATCAATTCTGCCTAAAAATTCAATATTACCGTCAGGAAGCAAGCGCACTAAATCGCCCGTTTTGTATAAATATCGGCCACTATTACCCTTTGTCTCATCAAAATATGGGTTATCTATAAAGCGTTCACGTGTTAACTCTGGACGATTCAAGTAACCGCGGGCTAATCCATCACCACCAATATGCAATTCACCTTGTGCACCTTGCGCCACAACATTTAAATGCGCATCTAGAATGAGTAGTTGAATATTGTCTATCGGTTTACCAATAGGGACTGTGCCTCGGCTTGTGCCACTGCTACAATCCCAGAAGCTCACATCAATCGCAGCTTCCGTAGGACCATATAGATTATGTAGTTGAGCGTTAGGTAAGGAATCATTGAAGCCTTCAACATGATGAACTTGTAACGCTTCTCCACTACAAAAAACCTGTTCAATGCTGCAACAATTTGAAAAAGCTGGAAAATTGAGTATTGAACCCAGCATTGAGGGCACAAAGTGCAGTTTAGTAATACCATGAGCCTGTATCAATTCGCACAAATACTCTGGATCTTTATGTCCCTCAGGTTTAGCAATTACCAACTGCGCACCATACGCCAATGTCCACATAAACTCCCATACTGACACATCAAAGCTATATGGCGTTTTTTGCAGTATTTTATCTTGCTCAGTGAGTCCGTAAGCTGAATTCATCCAATTTATGCGATTATGCAGTGCTTGGTGCTCTATCATGACGCCCTTTGGCTTACCCGTAGAGCCTGAGGTATAAATAACATAAGCGAGATTGTTTGCGCATAGCCCAGGCACTTCGGGGTTATTAGCAGCATATTGCGTAGCTACGTGATCATCGGCACTGGTTGCAAATCCTGTGATATCAAGTAGTTCACCTTGATAATCGCTCAGCACCTGTGCTGTGACAATATTCGTCAGCAAAACGGATAAGTTTGCATCATCCAACATATAATGAATACGGTCTTGAGGGTAACTCGGGTCGACAGGCACATAAGCCCCCCCCGCTTTCATAATACCCAAAATACCAATTACCATTTCAAAAGAGCGCTCTACAAAAAGGCCAACTAATGTGTCTTTGGTGACGCCATGCTGCGCCCGTAAATAATGCGCCAACTGATTTGCTTTACTGTTCAGCTCACCATAACTCATCACCTGATCTTCAAAGACCAAAGCAGTCTGTGCAGGATTTTGCATAGCGTGTTGTTCAAACATGCTATGTACGCAGCGCGTTTTATCGTAACTGATTGACGTCATATTGTTATCGAAGACCAATTGTGAGATCTCTTGGTCAGATAACATGGCAATGCAGTGCAGAGGAATATGATCATCAATATCATGCGCAATGCTCTGTAAAATATGGCACAAATGCGCATTGATCTGTTGAATATGCGTGTGAGTAAACAAGCTGACATCGTAAATCCAATGCAGTCCAACTCCTTGTTCACTGATACTCATATTGATGGAGATATCAAACTTTGACTGTAAAAAGTCAGCGTTGCGCTGGCGAACACGCACATGCTCTGCATTCAATATAGGTGACACCTCTCCTTGCTTCACACCGTAATCAGTAGAGGTTGTCAACATAATTTGGAACAAGGGGGTGGTAGATAACTCACGAGGTACATCAAGCTTATCGACTAATTGTTCAAATGGAATATCTTGATTAGATTGCGCATCAAGGTGCACTTCTTTAATGTGGGCAAAATAGTCAGACAAACTGCATTGCTCTGTATCAACACGCAACACCAAAGTGTTGACAAAGCAGCCTATCAAGGACTCCAACTCAGCTTGCATGCGATTCGCAACTGGCGTGCCAATCACAATATCGCTGCTATTACTATGACGTGATAGTACTAAAGCAAGTACACCATGCAGTAACATAAATGGCGTTATTTGGTGACGCTCTGCCACAGCCAATAATTGTTTTGCAACCGATGCTGGCAAGCTGGCTTCGACATCAGCTCCTTGGTGTTGCTTTCGTTTCGGTCTGGGCAAGTCTAACAGTAATCCATGCTCTGAGGGCACATCTTGCAATTGTGATTGCCAGTAGTCTAGCTGGGAGTCGAGCGCTTCTTTTTCTAAATATGCTCTTTGCCAATGCGCATAATCTCCATACTGTAAGGACAATGGCTTCAATGGGTTATCTCGCCCACTCATAGAGGCCCCATATAGTGCAAAACACTCTTGGCTTAACAAGGCACTAGACCAACCGTCTGAGGCAATATGGTGTAAGTTTAACAGTAAAATGCCAGAGTTTGGGCCCACGTGCAGGTAACTGACGCGGATCGGCAAGTCACAGCTTAGGTCAAATGCGCGTGCGATATCGGCAGCAATGAGCCTTTTAGCTTCCTCATTTTGAGCGCTATTTTTAAGGCTGCTAATATCGTATTGCATGATTGAAAAGTTAATTTCCTCGCAAGATAGAATACGCTGCCAAGCTTGGCCCGCGTCTTCGATATACACAGTGCGTAAAACTTCGTGTCGTGCTATCAAAGTTTTGAAGGTTTGTGTGAGTACATGTAAATCAAGGCTTCCTTCAACATCGAATACTTGCGGCATGTGATATTCAGTAGAGTGACCCTGAAGCTTATCGATAAACCACAGCCTTTGCTGAGCAAAGGATAAAGGCAGTGTCTGCATCTGCTGTGTCACCGGCACGATTGCCGCGCGCTCTGAATCTGCCGCTTGCTGCGCAATACACTGTGTCATTTCACTCAAGCGTGCATTTAAAAACACGTCTTTAACTGTAATTTCCGCCCCGCACTGCACGCGGACTTCATTGAGCAATCGAATAGACAGTAGTGAATGGCCGCCTATTTCAAAGAAGTGTGTATGCGGTGTGATCTCTGCTCGATCAATATCTAATAAATCCGCCCAAATAGCCGCTAACTGCGCTTCTTGTGGAGTACATTGTCGGCTTTGCGAAGCCGCACTGTGATCGGGTACCACCAAGGCTTGCTTATCTAGCTTGCCACCTGATAAACGCGGTAATTTAGGTGCAATCACATACACACGCGGAATCGCATAATGAGTAAGATACCTTGATAGGTGCTCATTGCAGCTTTGCTCCCATGCTTGCTGACTCAATGGACTATCTGACTCGATAAATGCAACCAACTGGGGCTGCCCGTGAAGCACTGCCAATTTTACAACTGCCAACTTCACATCTGCCATTTGTTGTAAATAATGCTCAACTTCTGCAGGCTCTAGTCGATGCCCATTCAAGTTAAGCTGTGCGTCGTTTCGACCGATATAGGAAATTGAATGGTCATTTAGGTAATAGGCTAAATCACCTGTTTTATATACACGGCCTTTCACAGGGTGCATGACAAAGCTTGGATGCTGCGCCAAGCTATCCAAATAACCTAAGCTTAGGTTTTCACTGACGATACATAATTCACCTACTTCACCTTGGACACAAAGTTGATCTGCTGCATTCCTAATTTCCAAGACACAGTCAGGGCTATGCACTTGAATAGGGATAATGACCCCTGATTGCTCAGCTGCATTTACCTGATAATACGTCAACGCCCGTTGTGACTCTGTCGTGCCATAGCAATTATATAAAATACTTGTGGGGAGCAGCTCCCTCGCTTTGTCTACCAAGCTGGTTTGCAGTGGCTCACCGGTAATAAATACATGCTTAAGCGCCGCTACTTTGCGTGCTTCTCCTAAAATCAATGACAACATTGATGGCGTAACATGGCTTACCTCAATTGCTTGATCAATAAACCACTGAGATACCTGACCGGACTGTAGAATATGTTCAGGCGGAATATGTAAATGTGCACCACAGCAAAGCGCGCCATAGATATCTCGCTGTAACGGATCTGCCATTAAACCTGACAACATAGATACATTCATACCGACTTTAAAGCCGTACTTTTCTGGTAGCCAAGATAAATAATTGCTCAGCCCAGCATGCTTGCCAACAACCGCTTTACTGAGGCCCGTTGAGCCAGATGTAAAGGTAATGCAAGCCGCCTGCTCTGCACTTACATTCGCATCCGGTAACTTACCAAATACAGTTAATTCATCACTTGAAAAACACGCTGGCATAACAACGGTGGGGTGCCCAGTTTGTTCTTGATTGCCTTGCTCACTGGTCACAATGACCAAATCAACATCAATACTGCTCAATAGCTCTGACTTTTTCTCGGCTGCCACCTGGTAGTCAATATTACTGTAAATCGCCCCCAGTTTATGGACTGCAAACATCGCAATGACAGTATTGAGAGAACGCGTGGCCATTATCGCCACGCGGCTCTGTGTCTGAACACCTGCTTCAGCAAGCACCACCGCAAAGTATTCAATTTGATTTTGTAATGCGTGGTAGGTGATGTTTTGAGTTGGCGTTGACACCGCTATATTTTGCGGGTGTTGTTCTGCTTGTTGACAGAATCTTTGCCACACGGACCCTTGCCAATGATCCACATCATCTAATCTATGACTTGGCGCCGAGCCCAGTGACAAACGATGACAGTCAAGATCAGCTCTCTGCGTGACCTGCTCTAATAAATGAAGATAACAATCAAGTAACGCACGAACGGTTGCATAATTGTAGTCTTTCGCCAAGTAATGACAGGCGATCCGCACTGTTGAAGTTAAATCTTCCGCATAGATGTTGATCGGAAACTTGGTATCCACTTCTGAAACTTGCGCATACTGCGCCTCAAAACCAAGCTCTGTCGAATTATTGTATTGCTGCTCTGGCATGCTCAACATATTAAACACATAATGAAACAAGCTGCCTTCTTGTGACGTGCGCTCATTACTAACCAATTGAAGGATATGTTCAACCGGTAAGTCTTGATGGGATAATACACTGTTTAAATTTTCGATTTGCAGCGCAAAGAAGTGTTCAAACGTTTCATTTTCACTCACTTTATAACGCACTGGCAGCACGTTTAAAAAGACCCCTAACATCGATTGAGTGCCACTTACATGCCGACCCGATACAGGCATACCCACAGTAATATCATTATGTCCAGTGAGGCGGGTAATAGTCAGCGCAAATACCGCTTGCAATAGGTAGGTTAAACTTGCCCCTTTAGCCGCTGCGTACGCTTGCAAATTATCTCGTAAACGCCGCGGCAGCATTATCTCTACAGGACCATGAGGAACGTCACTGTCTAATAACCGAGGTAAACGGATCTCCTCATGTGTGCCTTTAAGATAGTCCTTCCAAAAATCACATTGCTCTACGTACCCATCAGATTCAATCCAGCGATGCTGACTCGCTGCGAAATCGGCATATTGCAGCGCTAAAGGCGGCTGGACCGAATTTTGACCTTGCATGAGCTCAGTATAAATAGATAAAAACTGACTGATAAAGATCCCTTGAGACCACCCATCAGAAATAATGTGATGCATGTTAAGGTGAATATGGTGCACATCCGATTGACGTTTAATGACGAGCACCCGAAATAAAGGAGCCATTTCAAGATTAAAGGCTTTGGTATCATGCAAATGGCGCAGCGCTTTTTGTTCTTGCTCACTCAACTGCTCAGTTGTTAAATCAATATAGCGACAATCTAACTCACCATGCTGGGCAATGCGCATATAAGGCTCATCATTGACCACCTCAACATGCATTCTGAGTAATTCATGTTGCGCGATCATCTGCTTAAGCGCTGATTTTAAACACGCTAAATCGAATGCGCCTTTGATATCTACAGCCATCGGCATGTTGTGCTCATTCGTCCCTGGCCTTAATTGTTCAATAAACCAGAATCGATATTGAGACAGAGACAATGGATAGCGTATGGCAACCTCATCTCGCTTCGCGAGTTTCATCAGTGTTGTTGAAGCACTGGCATTTGCCATCCCTACCACATTTGGCGCTGCCAAAAATTGAGAAAATGACAACTCAAGTCCCAACTCATCACAAGCCCGTTGCAGTAATTGGATCAATAACACTGAATGACCGCCCAGCTCAAAAAAGTTGGCTTGCGTACTAACCTTCTGAGGTTCTAATTTGAGTAGTTCAGCCCAGATCTGCACCAACTTGTGTTCTATTTCACTATTAGGTGCTACATAATCCAGCGTGAGAATAGACCAATCAGGCTCGGGTAGTCGTTGGGTATCTAGTTTGCCATTTTTGGTCAAAGGCCACTGCATCACTTGCACCCACAACTGTGGAATCATGTACTGAGGTAAACGCGTGATCAGAGCTGCTTTTAGCCTATCCTTAAAGGCACTTAACTCATCAGAGGGAATGTCTTTTTTCGGTTTAAAATACGCAATCAGCGCTTCGTCTTTAACCTGCACACTCACAGAGTCGATATCATCATGATGGACGATTGCCTGCTCAATCTCTCCAAGTTCAACCCGTAAACCACGAATTTTGACTTGCTCATCATTACGACCAACATATTGTAAATTGCCATCAGGACGGTAATACACTAAATCGCCTGTGCGATACAATAATTCAGAACTGTTGCTCTGTTGCTTGTCAAAATACGGGTTTTGAATAAACTTTTGCGCGTTGAGTTCTGGCCGATTTAAATACCCCTGAGACAAACAACTGCCACCAATATATAGCTCGCCAATCGCACCATATGGTGTCAGCTTTTGCGCTTCATCTAACACCAATAGTTGCGTATTGACTATCGGGCGGCCGATGTGAATATACGCATCATGTTCAGCCTCTTCGATGTTCTCACGCGTTACGGTTTCATAACTACAGCCAACCGTCGCTTCCGTGGGTCCATATTCGTTAATGATTGAAGCCGCGGGGAAGTAACGCAATAATTTGTCAGCGAGCTCTTTAGACAAAGCCTCGCCGCCTAACACAATTATGTGGGCTGTATCACTGATATGGGAAAAGTTTAAGTTTTGAATATGCGTCGGAGTCAATTTAAATAACCCAGCTTCTGTCGTATTCATAGCAGCTTCTAAGTAATTGAATAGCTGCTCTTTCCCCTCTGCTAATGCCAAATATCCGCCAGCTAACCAACCTCCAAATAGGGAGGTCACCGTCGCATCAAAACTGAGAGATGTCGCGAGCACTGAGTGACTGATATCACCGTGAAAATAATCGTTCACTTGATACAAATAATTTGCCAAACTGCGATGTGCAACGCGTACGCCTTTAGGCTTTCCGGTAGAGCCTGAGGTGTAAATGACATAGGCCGTGTCATCGATAGTGCAACTCGCCGTAGGGTTATTGCTCTGATAATGAGAGAGTTCAAGCCTATTTATACAAAGCGTTTTTTCGCCGTTCAATATCAGCGAACTCAACTCAGTATGAGTCAATAAAAGTGCAATATCACTGTCAATAATGATGTCATTCAGACGCTCTGTGGGTTGTTCAGGGTCAAGCGGTAAATAGGCCCCACCCGCTTTGAGTACGGCAAGTACAGCAACCACCATATCAATAGAGCGCGTTAAATGTATGCCGACAATTTGATTGGCCCCAACACCATGACATTCCTTAAGGTAATGTGCCAATTGGTTAGCTCGCGCGTTAAGTTGCGAATACGTCAACGTCGTTTGCCCATGCAGCACCGCTATGTCTTGGGCACACGCGTCTACCTGGGATTCAAAATATTCATGTAATCGACGCTCAGCCCCAATGTCTCGCTGCGTTTCATTTAACGTATACAACTGGTTTTGCTGCTCTTGTTGCGACAAAATATTGAATGAAGCCAAAGGCTCACTTTCCAGTGTAGGCGCCAAAGCTATCGCATTTAATGCCGCGCTGAAATGTGTATCCAATCGAGCAATAAATGCTGCATCAAACAATGCAGTATCATATCGCCAACCAATGTCCAAACCATGCTCGTTGAGTGTAACCTCAACTTCTAAATCGAATTTCACTTTAACAGCAGCCGGTCTAGCAGGAGTAAGCGTCATACCAGCCAAGGTTGCACTGCTGCCACCTGGGCGACTTGACGTATCCGTATTCACCGTTAGCATAATTTGAAATAGCGGTGTATACGCCTCACTGCGATGATGGCCAAGTGCTTCAACTAACTGTTCAAAAGGCACATCTTGATTTGCATGGGCTGCGGTATTCACTTCCTTAATGTGTGCGATGTACTCGCCAAAGGTGTCATAATTTGTCGTCGCACGCAGCACCAGCGTATTGACGAAAAAGCCGATAAGAGGTTCTATCTCAGGCTGTAATCGCCCAGAAATAGGGGTGCCAATCACCACATCATGGCTGTTACTATATTTCGATAAGATAAGTCCCAGCGCCCCATGAATTAACATAAACGGAGTCATTTGCTGCTGTCGCGCCTGTGCCATCAAACTAGCTGCCAATGTGTTTGGTAACTCGCTGTGTAACAGCGCCCCATTATTCTGTTTTTTACTTGGTCTGCTTAATGGTAAGTTCAAACTGTGTAGTTCAGGTAAGTCTGACAGGGCTTGTTGCCAATATTCGAGCTGCTGTGCGAATTTATTGTCGTCAACATGATGGTTTTGCCAATGAGCAAAGTCCGCATATTGGATCGCCAGCGGTGCGATTTGCGGTGTCTCTTTCCCTGCCAGAGCGTTATAGAGATAGCCAAACTCATTCGTGAATACCGCTTGTGACCAACCATCACAAGCAATATGATGCATGCACACCAGCAATACACCCTGATTTTGTGCAAGCTTGATAAAGCAAGCTCTGATCATCAAATCAGAACTCAAATCAAACGCCTTTTCCCCTTGTTGTTGCAACAGACGAGATAGCTGCGCCTGCTGTACTTGCTCACTGCCACAATCCGACAAATCATACTGTGTAAGTTTAAGTGCTTGAGGCTGTGCTGAATTGATCAGCTGCACCGCCTGCCCTTGTCGTTCAACATACACAGTGCGCAAGATTTCATGACGCGCAACTATCAAATTCAGCGCCTGCTCGACAAGCTCTGGATGGCATATACCATCCACCTCAAATACCATCGGCATATTGTACTCTGCAGAGCTGCCTTGCATTTTATCTACCATCCAAAGACGACGCTGTGCAAATGACAGCGGCATCTCAGGTGATATCCTTGCTACTGGCAAAATAGCAACCGGGCTTGTTTCAGACACTTTTTTCAGCCAGTCTACTAACTGGCTTTTACAATCACGTATTTTTCCTACCAACTGAGGGGTTAAATTTTCTTTTTTACCAACTACTTTTATTTGGTTTTCTTCGTTTAAAGCTAATTTTATACCGCATTCATTTAGTTCCAATAACAACGAATCTAAACTCATATTAATAGCTCCACATCATCCTCAGCGGCTTCATAATCATCATCGATGCGCACATTGGATTTCGCAATTTTATCACTGATTAAATGTGCTTGAGCGGCAACCGTTTGTGCCTCGGCGATCTCAGCCATCCCCAGCTCTATCTGGTACTCTGATTGCAAACGGTTTAATAACTGGATCAGCAGCAGTGAGTGTCCGCCTAAGCTGAAAAATGCGATATCAGTACTGATTGTATCTTCACCTTGCTCGAGGACTGCCGACCAAATAGCGCGTACTTTTTGCTCCAGTTCATTTGCAGGTTCGCATACTTCACCATGTAACACGTCATAATTCGCCAAGGCTTTGCGATCGGTTTTACCACTGATAGTTAATGGAAACTCATCAAGTACAACAAGATTATCAGGCACCATATACGCAGGTAAGTAAGCACTTAATTCTTTTATTAGCTCTGATTTTAGTATGCTTTCGTCTTGCTCTGACGATGCCATAATAAAGCCAATTAAATGCTCTGAGCCAGCAACTTTTTTGGCTATTACAGCAGCGCTGATCACACTTGGGTGATTTAGAAGTACAGCTTCAATCTCACCTAATTCAACCCTGAAGCCACGTACTTTCACTTGATCGTCAATGCGTCCTAGATATTCTATACTGCCATCTTCTAACCAGCGCGCTAAATCTCCTGTTCGGTATAAACGACGCCCCGCAATGATGCCCTGCTCACCGGTAACAAAGCTTGCTTGCGTCAACTCAAGCTGGTTTATATACCCTCTCGCCAATGGCGTGCCAGTGATCATCAACTCACCAGCGGTGCCTATAGGCGCTACATTGCCTTGGTTCACAATATACAGCCCCGTATTTTGTATCGGATAACCTATTGATGAGCATGTCGGGTTTTTAGGACATGCCCAAGCACTCACCTCAATGGTGGCTTCTGTTGGACCATATAAATTATAAAGCGGTACACGCCCTACACACTGATAAAACTGATTGATGGTCTCGATGTCCAATAGTTCACCACTGCAAAAGACCTGACGCACAGAATTCTGCTGTGGCCACTCAAATTGCAAGATGGATTTCAGCATTGAAGGCACAAAATGCAATGTCGTAATTTGCTCTGATACGACCAAAGACAGCAAATAAGCAGGGTCTTTATGCCCTTGTGGTTTAGCCACAATCATTTGCGCCCCGAAACACAAAGGCCACATAAACTCCCATACAGATACATCAAAACTAAACGGCGTTTTTTGTAGAAGCTTATCTTCTTTGGTGATTGGGTACGTTTTTTGGCCCCACTCAATTCGGTTAACTAACGACTTATGCTCAACCATTACCCCTTTGGGTTCACCTGTTGAACCAGAAGTAAAAATCACATATGCCAAATTTGACGCGCCGATGTCTACTTTTGGACGAGCAATATTAGATGCCTGAGCCAGCAACTCAACACTCAATGACTGCACTTCTGGCAGCTCAGTTACACTAGAAGATTGAGTAATCACAATCTTTAAATTAGCCGTTGTAATAATTTTATCGATACGCTTTTGAGGATACTCGGGTTCCAGCGGCACATAAGCCGCACCAGCTTTCAAGACACCAAGAATAGCAACCACCATTTTTTCAGAGCGCTCTAAATGAATGCCCACAAGCGTTTCGGGCTTTACCCCTTGTGCAATCAAGCTATTTGCTATTGCATTCGCTTGCTGCTCTAACTGTTCATAACTCAGCGTTGTGTTGTCAAATTTAACCGCAATATCACTTGGGCTGTTATCAATCACATCCTCAATTAGGTGATGAATACATCGCTCATCCGAAAATGGCACATTGGTTTCATTCCACTTAAGTATGTGCGTTTCATCTTCTTGAGATAATAAGCACACCTGATTATGCGCAACTTCCAAATCGCGGAGCATATGGTCAAACACCTGATCATACAGGCTCGCCATCCGTGCAATCGTTTCATCTGTGTAAAGTTCATCTACATAGCTTAATTGCAAATCAATTGTGCGACTGAGCTCACCTACGCCTCGAGAGAAGTTTACTTGAAACTTAAATGTGGTCTCTTCAAAAAATGAAGACTGCTCTAACTGCATTTCCTGCTCGTTACTGTCTGTTTGCTGCGTGTTATTTGCAACCTCTTCCATGACATGGAAGTGCGTATAATTAAACAGTACTTCGCCAAACTCTTTGTCCACCAGCCTTTGAATATTGGCGAGAGGGAAACGTCGATATTCATTCGATTGCGTCAAACGCGTTGCAATTTGACTGATAAGGTCGCGCCAACTTCCTTGACCACACTGGCCACTAATTGGCAGAGTATTTAAATAAAGCCCAAAGCTTTCTTCAGCTTCAGCAAGCTCGGGACGGCCATTTGCGACGGTACATGAAACGACGTGCTCATAACCTGAAATAACCGAAAGAACTTTTAAGTGACCAGCCATCAAGACCGCTTGCACTGGCACACCTAGCTGCTCACTCAAGTCTAATACCTTAGCGGCATGTGCATCAAATGCATCAACTGAATGGGTATTTTTAAAGGATGAATAGCTGGCCAAATTATTGGCTGGGATCTGACTTGTTGGCACATTCTCCAAATCTTCTGCAAAAAATGCCGCAGCTTTATCATCCGCAAGACTATTAGCTTCCAATGCGACAAACTCTTTGAAACACCAATTGACGTTGCTCTTTTCTAGCGACTCTCCACGTAACAACTGTGAGTAAATCTGATAAAGGCTATTACTCAACTTAGCTCGGCTCCAGCCATCTAAAATTGCGTGGTGGAAGCTGAAGATCATTTCAAAGCAATCTTCTTCACATAAGAAGATTTTAAACTGGAAAAGTGGCCCATTTTGCCAGTCAAAGCGGTGTAATTTGCGCGCTTCTATCCACTGTTCAATATGACTATTTTGCTCCGCCTTATCTAAATGCTGCAGTGACTCAAATACCAGCGGTACTTCATAGTGTGTATTCACAAACTGTAAAGGCCTTTCGCCATCAAGGTAAAAACCAGTTCGCAAAATAGGCTGACTATGGATGAGGATATCGAGCGCTTTTTCGAATAGCGCAGCATCCCAACGATAGCGCACTCTATCACGCAATAAATCATGATATACACCCGTAAAGCCAGTCAACATAGACTGATATACCATGCCTGTTTGTAATGAGGTCAATGGGTAAATATCTTCAACATCATGCTGTGCGCTGATCAGCGCTTTTTCCTCTGGCGAGATCAACGCATAGGGTTGCACATACTCGTGAGCTTTCACTTCTCCGCTATGAATCGCAGCTAAAGCCAGTTCTTTAATAGTTTGATTATTGAAAATATCCTGTACTGAAATATCTATCCCTTCCTGATTTAGAAGAGAAATTACACGAATAGATAAAATTGAATCACCGCCCAAGGAGAAAAAGTTATCATTGATACTGACTTGCTCTAATTCAAGTACTGCGCACCATGCTTTGGCAATGCGCAGCTCCATGTCCGTGCTTGGCGGTTCAATATCTTCGTTGCTTGTCAGCTCACCCAGTTGCGCTTCAAGCTGACGTGTATTGACCTTGCCATTCACTGTCAGCGGGATCTCAGCGAGCTCAACCAATGTGTGCGGTACCATATGGTTTGGTAACTTATTACGAAGTGCGGCTCTTAGCGCGTGAACATCAACTTCAGATTGATCCGTAACGTAGAACCCAGCGAGCGTGTTTAGTCCTTGTTTCTTGTGTACAATCACAGCTGATGCGGTTACTTGGGGTAAATCAGAGAGTGCTCTTTCAATTTCCCCTAACTCAATTCTAAATCCACGCACCTTAACTTGATTATCCGCGCGACCTAGGTACTCAAGCTCTTGATCAATGTTATATCTCGCGAGATCACCAGTGCGATATAACGTGCGCCCCCCTAAGTTTGGTAAAGTTACAAACCTCTCATGCGTGAGATTCTCTCTTTGCCAATAGCCTCGGCTCACCCCTGCACCTGCAACAAACATTTCACCTACCGCGCCATTTGGCACAGGTTGAAAGTGCTGATCCAGTAATACAATAGCCAAATCATCCAACGGCGCACCAATTAAGCTTGCGCTACCAGATTCAATATCGTGTTGATAGATCCGGCGATACGTTACATGAACCGTTGTTTCGGTAATCCCATACATATTTACCAGATGCGGACTTTCGTCGCCATGACGTGCTACCCACCCTCGCAATTGCGAAAAGTTTAACGCCTCTCCGCCAAACACCACCGCGCGTAATGCCAATTTCAGCATCTGTGCCTGATCTTGATCCATAAACTGATTAAACGCTGTTGGCGTTTGGTTCAAAATGGTCACTCGATTATCGTGCACTAACTGATAAAAGTCTTTTGGTGAACGTGCAATCTGCTCTGGCACAATCACTAACGTACCGCCGTGCAGCAACGGCCCCCAAATCTCCCAAACAGAGAAATCAAAAGACACTGAATGAAACAGGGTAAATACATCATTGTGATCAAAGTTAAAGTACTGCTCACTCGCTGCAAATAGTCGCTGCACATTGCTGTGCTCAACCATCACACCTTTTGGCTTACCAGTCGAACCCGAGGTATAAATAATATATGCCAACTGATTTATATGCGACGCCGCTGGGCGCGCTAAATCCGTATTTGCATACTGTGCTAACTTAGCCTCATTGGCTTCGCTATCTATCGCAAATACAGAGACATCCTCGCTGTGTACCAGTGTATCAGCCACTTGAGTTTCGCTTAAAATCAACGATAGCTGAGCATCGCTAAGCAAATAGCTAATACGCTCTTGTGGATAATCTGGGTCTATCGGGACATACGCACCACCCGCTTTTAAAATGCCCAATAACGCAATTAACATGTTCGTAGAGCGAGTCATACACAAGCCAATCAGATCATCTGGTGCAATGCCTTGCTCACGCAAATAATGGGCTATCTGATTCGCCGCTTGATTCAATTGAGCATACGTTAACGCGTCATTTTGATATCGGATAGCAATTGCATTAGGTGTACATTTGGCGTGGTGCTCAAAACGTTCATGCAGTAATTGAGTGGGTGTAAAATCAGGCAAACTATCTACATCGGCTAAACTATGTTGTATTTGCTTTTCACCCATTAATGGCAGTGTTTGAATAGCTTGATCTGCAGAGTGCGTCACTGCCTCCAATAGATGATTTAAGTGCTCGCCCATTTGAGCAATGCGCTCAGGTGCAAATAAATCACTGTTATATACCCATTGTAAGTTTAGGCCATTATCCGTCTCTACCACATTGAGCATTAAATCAAACTTGGCTTGAACTTGCGCGCCCTCCACAGCTTCAATATGGAGATCCGTATTACCCGCACTCCCTTGCACTTGCTCATTATTGTCCATCGATAACATGATTTGAAATAATGGCGATATTGCAGGGTCTCGAGTTGGCACTAGACGCTCAACTAACATTTCAAAGGGCACATCTTGGTGAGATTGTGCTTGTGTATTGACTGTTTTGATATGTCGCAGATAGTCAGTAAAGCTGACATTTTCAGCACTATTACTTCTCAAGATTAAGGTATTAACGAAAAAACCAACCAAGGGGGCTAAGGATTTTTGTAAGCGATTCGCCACCGGTGTGCCAATCACAATATCGTCGCTATTGCTGTAGCGAGAAAGTAACAGGCTGAAACACGCATGGATCACCATAAATAAGGTCGCCTGCTCTTTGAGCGCCAGCGCCTTCAGTGATTGTAATACGTCATTAGAGACCCCAGTTTCAACACTGGCGCCTCTGTGTGACGCAATACGACCTCTTGGCTGATCTAAAGGCAAACTGTGTACCATCGGTAAATCACTGAGCTGTTCTGCCCAATAATTGATTTGCTGGTCTAATACATCACCTTGCAACCAACTGCGCTGCCACTGCGCATAATCAAGGTATTGAATTGGCAATGGTGGCAATGAGGCACTTGTTCGGCCCTCTTTTATGGCTTGATAATGGGCATTAAACTCACTGATCAATACTCGCATTGACCAGCCATCAGAGGCTATATGATGCATATTACACATCAGTATGCCTTCGTTTTCTGCACACTTAATAAACCCAGCCTTGAGCATTACATCCTGATTTAAATTAAATGCATATTGGCTAAATCGAGACATGATTGTATTTAATGAACCCGTCTTAATTTGCTCATCTAGGGCACTTAAATCATAACGCTCAAGGGAAAAGTTGGCTTCCTCGTTCACATATTGCCAGCATCCTTGCTCATCATTGTGATAGACAGTTCTCAATACTTCATGGCGAGCAATAATCGCCATGAATGCCTGCTCGGCGATGTCTTCATCAAACGCCCCAATAACTTTGAAATTATCACACATATTGTAATGTGCGCTACCAGACTCCATTTGGTCAATAAAGTACAAACGTTGTTGCGCAAAAGATGCCTGATAACGGGGTTGATCGCGACTTATTTTTATAATCTCAGGGCGCTGACCTGATTGCTCTGCAAATTTCTTTTTTGCCAGTAACGCCGCTAATTTTTTACGATCTACAGATGAATTCATCCTATTGATTCTCCCTACACTTCGCTTTCTAGTTCAGCCAACAGTTTGGCGGCTTCTTCATCAGACATTTCAGCCACGGCTTCCTCTGCAAGCGTCATTAAACCTTGCAAGTTTTCTAACTGAGTCGAGATCCCTTGTGCACACTCAGCCAAAGTCGGCATTGAGAATAACTCCGCAGGTTCTATACGCACAGCAAAGGTGGCTTCAATTTCTGTTATAAGCCTTATTCCGAGTAGTGAGTTGCCTCCTAACTCGAAAAAGTTGGCATAAATACTAATTTGCTCATTATTTTTATTGAGTAACTTAGCCCATATTTCTACGAGCTGGCTTTCTATTTCATTTCGCGCAGGCACGACCGTAAGTTGTTCTTGCTCAACCTCAGGTTGTGGCAGCTCTTTTTTGTTTATTTTTCCATTGATGGTCAACGGCCATTGTGGCAACGCCATAATGCGAGAAGGCACCATAATTGGTAGTACTTTCTGTGCCATGGCACTTTTCAGCTGCTGCTCATCAAATTTTGTATTCGGCTCTAACACAACATGTGCAAGTAGGTACTGTGATGCTTTGTGCTCGCCAATCAATGAGACCTGTGCAGATGCCACGCCAGGTAGACGCGTTAACTGTTGCTCAACTTCACCGAGTTCGACGCGGTTACCGCGCAGACTTACTTGCTCTCCGGCACGCCCAACATACTTCAACTGGTTATCAACATTGAAGCACACAAGATCACCCGTTTTGTATAACCGCTTACCTGCTAACTCAGGAATGTCGGTCACTATAAACTGTGCTGCCGTTTGCTCCGCTTTGCCTAAATACCCTCTTGCAACGCCCACACCAGACACACAGAGTTCACCTAAACTGCCTTTTGGTGCCAGCTGATTGTCAGGACTAAGTACATATACCTCTAAATTATCCAGTGCTCGTCCTAACACAATCCCATGCTCATCAATTTGCGCGGTTGTGGCACATACGGTCACTTCTGTTGGGCCATATGCGTTGATCAATTTATAGTGTTGTCGCCACTTATCAGCCAGTGCTTGCTCACACGCTTCGCCCGCAAGAATTAAGCTTTTCAGCGCATAATCGTCACGCAGTGGCAAATCATGTAACAGTGCTGGCGGTAATGTCACGTGCGTTATCTGATGCTCTGCCAAACACTCTGAAAGCAGTGGCATAGACAATCGCGCAGGCTCTGGGCACATATGTAATGTTGCGCCGCTTAGCAATGTCATCACCCATTCAGATACGGCAGCATCAAAGCCAATCGCCGCAAACTGTAATACTCGACTATGACTCTCAACAGCAAACCTTTGCTGTTGTGAACGGGCTAAGTTTACCGCACCATCGTGCTGCAACATGACGCCTTTTGGCTTGCCAGTAGAGCCAGATGTGTAAATCACATACGCCAAACTTTGTGCTGTTTGCTCCGAGCATGACGCCGGGTTTTGCTGCGAGTAAGACTGCAATGACACTGTCTCAATGACATACACAGCCCCTTCATACGCGTCGAGGTTACCCGCTAACACCTCATTTGCAATGACATGTTCAACCTGAGTATCCGCCAACATATATTGCAGTCGTTCACTCGGGTTTTGTGGGTCTAGTGGCACATAACCACCACCCGCTTTCAAAATCGCTAATATACCAACTAACATATCGGCATCACGCGTCATATACAAACCGACTAGGGTTTCATGACCGACACCTTGTGCACGTAAAAAGTGTGCTAGCTGATTGGCTTTGTCATTAAGCTCACGGTAGCTCAGCGCAGTGTTTTCACTCCAAACAGCGATATTATTAGGTGTCTTCGCCACTTGTTGCTCAAATAAAGCGTGTAACGTAACCTCATCGAGCACTGCCGTAGGCGTATTATTAACACGCTCATTGAGTAGATTAAACTCAGCCGGTGACAACATAGACATTGTGCTCAATGCATTGTCTGGCTGTGCCAACGCACAATCCAGCAGTCGTATTGTATGCTCGCTTAATAAACTAATATGCTCCGCAGTAAACAAACTGGTATCGTAACGCCACACCCAAGTTGCTTTATCGTCCTGCATCTCAACAGATATTTCTAAATCAAACTTCACCATAGGTGTTTGCTGCTGAGCTGGTATCAATTCCAACTGAGGTAACTCAAGCCTCGTTTGCTCCGTTGTATCCATTGAGAATAATATCTGGAACAGCGGGCTATGAGCACGACTACGAGGCGCATCACACAGCTCTATTAATTGCTCAAAAGGCACATCCTGATTCGCTTGAGCGTCAAGATTAACCTCTTTAACATGCTCCAGCCACTGTCTAAAGTTACAGTTTGGTTGTTGTTGCGTTCTTAGCACTAGTGTATTAACAAAGAAACCAACCAAGGACTCTAACTCAGGCTGAGTTCGGTTTGCCACGGGCGTACCTATGGCAATATCTTGAGTATTACTATGTCGTACTAACACAGCAGCCAATACCGCATGCATCCAGATAAACGGGGTTACACCAAATTCTCGACAGCGTTGCTGCAACTGCTCGACCTGTGCTGCTGATAATTCGCTTGTATGAATAGCACCTTGCTGCTGCTTAACCTCTGGACGAGGAAAATCTAGTGGTAAACTATGTACCGTTGGAAGCTCTTCTAATTGACGTTGCCAATAATCTACCTGCTTATCAAATTGTGCGCCTTGTAAGTGTGCTCGTTGCCAAGCCGCATAATCTGCATATTGAATGGCCAGTGGGGCAAGTTGCACGTCTACATTTTGTTGAATTGCTTGATAGTACTTCGCAAACTCAGAAGTAATAATCCCCATTGACCAGCCATCAGTGGCAATATGGTGCATATTAAACAAGAGGTATCCTTCACGCTCACTACACATCATATATTCTGCTGTTAGCATCAGATCTTTGCTCAAATCAAACACATGCCCGGCACTTTTCATTGCCGCCTCGCGCAGTGCTAACTGCTGTTGATGCTCTGGCATTGCTGATAGATCGGTTATCGTCAGTGCAAATGAGGCCGCATCATTGATTTTCTGAATTGGCTCGCCATTGTTTGTCACAAACACAGTACGCAAGCTCTCATGACGCGCTATCACCTGTGATAACGCCTGATTTGCCGCAGCCACATCAAATCGACCTTTGAGCTTAAATACAGCTGGCATATTGTATTCGACACTGCTGCCATTAACGCTATCAAGTAACCATAGTCTTTGCTGAGCAAACGATAACGGTAAGTTTTGCGTTCGTTCAACTGGTTCTATTGCGGTGCTCGCTACATGTTCACCATGCTCAATCAAACTTGCAATCGCCGCTAATGTACTGTGTTCAAAAATTGATTTGACTGAGACTTCTCTATTGAATGTGGCTCGGATCTCACTGGTCAGCCTAATCACCAATAGCGAATGTCCACCTAAATCAAACAGGTTCGAATAACGCCCGATCCGCTGTGTAGAGATATTCAATAAGTTAGCCCATATATCCGCTAACTGAATTTCAACTTCACCTTCCGGTGCAATTAACTCGGCCTCCAACGCGGTTAGATCAGGCACAGGTAATGCTTTGCGATCTAGCTTGCCGTTGGCACTTAGTGGAAATGCGTCAAGCACTTCATAAAAACGTGGCAGCATATAACTCGGTAAGTGCTCGGTTAAATAATCTTTTAATACCTGCACACTCGCTTGTCTGGCCGCGTCACTTTGCAGTGTCTCATCATTGAAAATCACATAAGCCAGTAAATGCTGCCCAGCGTCTTCACTATCCCAGATAATCACCAATGCGTCTTCAACAGATGGGCGCTGCTTTAACAGTGATTGTACTTCACCCAGCTCTATTCGATACCCATTGAGTTTAATTTGGTTATCGACTCGACCGACAAACTCGATATATCCTTGCTCAGTCAGTTTGCCTAAATCACCAGTGCGATAGAGTCGTTGATTGAGGTGCTCACACCATATGTAATGATCCGCACTGCGCTCTGGGTCATTGAGGTATTCTCGCGCCACACCGACACCGCCAATGTATAACTCTCCATCAACCCCCATTGGACATAGCTGCTGATGACTATTTAATACATAGAATGACTGATTAGCCAGTGGGTAACCGTACGGAATACTTTTCAGGTGCTCAGTATTTTCTTTGATTGGGTAAGTAATTGACCATATCGACCCCTCTGTCGCACCGCCAAGGCTATTGACATTAATATCACCAAATACTTGCCACAAGCGCTTTGGTAAACTCGGTGGGATCCAGTCACCACTCATCATGACAACTCGAATTGTCTTAGATTGAGCCAAATCGGCTTGCTCATATTGTTCAACCAGTAATTGCGCTGAAATTGGCACCGTGTCCCAAATAGAAATTTGGTGTTGCTCAACCAGTTCCATCCAATGTCTTGGTTCTTTTTGTCGGTTTTTCGCAGGGAAAACTGCACAGCCCCCTACGGCCCACAAGCCATATAAATCGTAAACAGACAAATCGAAAGTCAGTGCAGACACCACCAAGACTTTGTCTTCTGCGGTGACTTGGTATCTGTCATTAATATCTAAAATGGTGTTCACTGCAGAGTGATGCTCTATCGCCACCCCTTTTGGTTTACCTGTCGAGCCCGAGGTAAAGATCACATAGGCCAGATCGGTCTTTTTCTGTGGTGCACGATATTGCGACGCCCACTCACGAAGTGATGCACTCATCCCCATCGATGTCTCTGAGCTCGGCGCTATGGTGAAAAACGGCGCAAGCTCATCTGATGAACTCACAACGGCAACGGCTTTGGCATGGGTTAAAATCCCCAAGCAACGCTGGGTTGGCCATTCGGTATCAAGTGGCAAATATGCACCGCCTGCAATTTGAATTGCCAAACACGCAATGGCTTGGTGGCGACCTTTATCCAGACGCACACCAACCAAGCTATCTGTTTGTTGACATAAAGGCGCTATCTGCTGTGATAATGTATAGGACGCAGCTAAGAGCTGAGCATAGCTCATGCTGCCATGTTCATCTTCAATCGCTATTGCATCTGGTGTTTTCAACGCTTGTGCAATAAATAACTCTTGCATACAAAGCGTGTGCTGCGTGCCATCACCGACGACCTGTGCAGTATTATTATATTGCTCAGCAACGTATTTGGCTTCTGCTGCGCTTATCACTGGATATGCGCCCAACGCTTTGTCACAATCAACTGACACGGCCTCACATAACACACTTAAGTGCTGTGCAAAGCGCTTAATGGTCTCGTGATTAAATAAATTGGCATTATATTCAATGCTAAAGGTGATCTGCTCGCCATGATCCGTGGCAAATACAGACAAATCAAACGCGGTTTGCTGACGGTCACTCCCGACACCTTCAATGGTCAAGCTAGACGGAGACTCGACGCTACTGTCTGTTGTATCCATTGCAAACACCAGTTGGAATAGCGGCGAATGTGACTGACTACGCACCGGATTAAGCTCTTCAACCAAAAACTCAAACGGGATATCTTGGTGTTCTTGGGCATCTAAGTGGGTTTCTTTAACTTGCGCTAAAAACTCACCAAAAGACTGCGCCGGATCGCAGTGCACTCTCAGCACCTGAGTATTGGCAAAGAAACCAACCACAGACTCAAGTTCTTTATTCAATCGGTTCGCAACTGGCGTGCCCACAACCACGTCATCATGGTTACTATGACGTGCAACTAGCATTGAGAAAATAGCATGTAATAGCATGAAGCTTGTCACATTATGCTTATCCTTGAGCAGGCGTAAGTTACGACTTACCTGCGCAGATAGCGCCACCCCATGAGAAGCGGCATTTTGAGACAGTTGAACTGGCCTCGGGTTGTCCAAAGGCACACTGTGTACCGCGGGAAGATCTGCTAGCTGCTCACGCCAGTAATTAACCTGGCGCTCAAGTACCTCACCTTGTAGCCATTTTCGTTGCCAAACAGCATAATCTGCGTATTGAATAGCCAGCTCAGGTAACACCACTTCTCGTCCCTGCTGTAAAGATTCATATAACACCACAAACTCACGCTGCAAAATCCCCAGAGACCAACCATCAGCCGCAATATGATGCAGTACAAACTGAACAATACCGCTGCTTGGCTCATTGCCTAAATGGATATACATGGCACGCATCATCAAATCATTTCCAAGCACAAAATCACGATGACCATGTTCATTTAATAAGTGATTAACTTGTTGTCGCTGCTCGCTGTGTGCAAGGTGAGATAAATCATATTGCTGCAAGCTAAACTCTGGGTTTGTGCGGATCACTTGCGATGGCGAGCCCGCTTGTTCAACATACACAGTCCGCAACACTTCGTGACGCTCAATCAACATTGCCATCGCTTGTTCAGCGATTGCCAAGTTGAAGTTGCCGGTGATTTTAAGCGCGCTGCTGATATTGTACTGAACGCTGCTTTGCTCTAATTGATCGATAAACCAAAGACGCTGTTGAGAGAACGATAAAGGTAAATTTGTTCTCTGCTCTACCACTTCAATAGCAGTGCGAAGCTGTTCCTGTTCATTTTGTGCCAGACTTGCCGCTAAAGTGCGAATGGTGGGCGATTCAAATAACGCTCGAACCGAACATTCAATACTCAACGTATTGCGAATTTCATTAACTGTTCGCGCTGCAAGTAATGAATGGCCACCTAACTCAAAGAAGTTATCATTCACAGAAATCGCATCAAGCTTAAGAATTTTCTGCCAAATGGTTTGTACCTGCTTTTCAACATCTGTTGTCGGCGCAACATACTCCCCCGCAGAGCCCAACAGTGGCTTTGGCAGTTTTATTTGATCTACTTTACCATTTTCTGTGATCGGCACTTCAGCAAGCAATAAAATTTGTGAAGGGATCATAAAGCTAGGTAGCTGCTCGCTTAAATGCTGCTTTAAAGCCGGTAATAAACTATCACTGACACTGCCCAGCTGTGGATAGTTGTGCAGTCGCTTGTGTTTATATGGCTGACGACCTTTGATCCGTGCAGCCGCTCCGTTACGAGTAAGGATAATGTCTACGCAGCTAGCATCATCACCTGACCATGTTGCATACAGCTCAAACTCATGCTGTTTTGCCCTGTCTTTTAACTGCCACAGCGAATTGACTTGAGGCAACTCTAGTGCATTAAGTAAGGTATCTATGTCCAGATAAGACTCAAGCGCATCCATTTTCTTTAATAATTGACAGCTTTGAGCAATACGTGAATTAGGTAACCCACTGAACCCAATGGCATCACTGTGGGTTGTTTTTAAAAAAGACGCAAAGTGCTCAGCATTTTGCCATGCTTGCCACTCAATTGGACTAAATGGGGTTTCAATGGCCTTGTCATGTTCAACTTCAATGACAACATCATAGCGATAATGCTGCATTTCGTTGTCGTATTGACCACATTTCAAGTGCACATGATACTCACTGATACTGTTATGCTGCTGTTGCAACTCAGTAAAAAAGCCCGGGCTTAATAGCAATTCTTCTTCATTGTGAATTTCATGGTTAATACGGCTTTGCAATTGCGCGATGGTATCGTTTTTCTCTGTTTGCCCAATAAGAACTGATGCGGTAAATGCGCTCAATAACTCGTGATTTCGCAAATCTCCCAATAAAATCCGACCACCCGATTTAACCAAAGGTAAAATGCGTTGAATCACTTGCTTTAAATACCCTGCATCTGGGAAATATTGAATAACCGAGTTGATCACCACGGTATCAAACTGTCCTGCACTAAACTGCCCAAGTTGCAGTGCATCGCCTTGATACAGGTGAACGTGTTGCCAATCTCGTTCAGCCAGTAATTGACTCACATTCGCCAGCGCAGATTCTGATAAATCAAGCGCGTGAACACTTTGACAAGCATCTGCATAGCGGCTCAATAACATACCTGTACCACAGCCAACTTCTAAAATATGCTTTGGCGATTGCTGATGGATCAGGTCAACTGTTTGCTCAACCCACTCCTTCATCTCAATATCTGGGATTAACTCATTGGTATAAGAGCTTGTCCAACCGGTGATGTTAAGATCTGTTCCCGCATGGTGCGATTGCGATTTACTGTAGCTCTCATTAAATATATTTTGCCACTCGTTTACACGGCCTTCGTTGACATCACGGGTTTGCTCCCAAAGTTCTGAATTTGGTACGACATAGCCAACTAAGTTTTGCTCATCATCCTGCCCCTTGTTCAGAACAACCACAGCTTGACTGACATCATTATGTGCCGCTAACTGACTCTCAATCTCACTCAACTCAATCCGAAAACCACGGAGTTTTACTTGGCGGTCAATACGCCCTAAATATTCAAGCTCTCCTTGGTCATTCCAACGTACTAAGTCCCCTGAACGATAGTAGCGTTCAGCTCTATTGTGCTCATCCACTAAGGTCACAAAACGCTGCTCAGTGAGTTCTGGTCGGTTTAAATAACCACGCGTTACACCAGCGCCTCCCACTAAGAGCTCGCCCGCCACACCAATTGGTGTATGCGCCATATATTCATCGCATACACGCACTTTAAGATCACTTAATGGCTTGCCAATCACACTGGGGCCATGGTGCTGCGTTTGCGCAACTTCAGAGTAAGTCACATGCACGGTCGTTTCAGTAATGCCAAACATATTCACTAACTTAGGCTGATCTAACTGGTAGTGACTAAACCAGTGTCTAAGCTGATTGATATCTAGCGCCTCGCCACCAAAAATCACATACCTCAAATCCTCAAGTAAATTTGCTTCATTTGATTCTTGAGATAATTGATAAAATGCCGACGGCGTTTGGTTTAATACAGTCACTTTATGCTTGCAAAGCAACTGCTGAAAATCATAAGAAGATCGGCAAGTATCGTAGTCTACAACCACCAACTTGCCCCCAAAGCCTAATGCACCCCATATTTCCCAGACAGAAAAGTCAAATGCATAAGAGTGAAATAGCGTCCAAACGTCATCAGCACCAAAGGTAAAGTCACGTTGAGCACTTTCCATCAGCCGTAATACATGTTTGTGTTCAACAAGCACGCCTTTTGGCTGGCCCGTTGTGCCTGAGGTATAAATAACATAGGCTAAATTATCTTGCGCAAGCTGAGGTAAGCCATCACTATCGTGCGCCTTTGCCACATGTACTTTGAGCTCCTCCCAATATAATTGCGTGGATACGTTTGTTTCCAGCGCACCAGCGGCAATTTTATCCACAATCACCACATCAATATTGGCATCTTTGATAATATAATTGAGTCGCGAACTGGGGTAGCGGTAGTCAAGCGGTACATACGCGGCGCCCACTTTTAAAATTGCCAACAGTGCAACCACTAAGTCAGCATTTCGCTCCATACTGAGGCCAACTAGCTGCCCAGGCTTCACCCCTTTTTCGTGCATTGCCCACGCTGCTCGGTCAACCATATTAGAAACTTGCGCATAGCTATACTGTGCATCATTATCAATCAAACAGACAGCGTCAGGCTGAGCGTGCACATGACTTTCAAATAACTCGATGAGTGAATTTGAACCAAGCGTGACCTCCTGAGCGTTTGCGTAGTTTTGTACTAATCCATATTCTTGCTCAGTCAATAAAGGCAATTCACCTATCGCACAGCTTTCTTGTGCCAGACACGTATCCAGTAGCGTTAGTAAATTACTTGCCATGCGTTCAATGGTTTGCGCTTTGAAGATATCGGTATTAAACAGCCAGTCAAATGCCATTCCATCGTCTGTTTCATAAACATTGAGCTCAAGGTCGAAACGTAAGGTCTGCATTTGAGTACCATACTGCTCAACCTCAAGGCCTGGCGCAGATAAGTTACCCATATCGTTATTTTGTAATACTAATAACACCTGTATCAATGGACTGTGTGACAAACTGCGAGCAGGTTGCAGCTTCTCTACTAATTTATCAAACGGCACTTTTTGGTGAGCAAAAGCATCTAATGTATTGCGCTTTACTTGCGCTAAGAAATCCGTAAACGACATGCTCAAATCAACTTTATTTCTTAATACCAGTGTATTAACAAAAAAGCCGATCAGCTGCTCCAGCTCACTGTCCACACGTCCCGCAACAGGGGTACCAACTACAATGTCATTTTCATTGCTATATCTGGCGAGCAAAATATTGTACGCCGCCTGAAGCAGTATAAATAAAGTGATCCCTTTTTGTTTGCAGTAGCTATTTAAGCGCGCACTGACATCAGCAGGTAATGTTTTGGAGACTACGCCGCCATTAAAGGTTTGCTCAATCGGTCGGGCATGATCTAGGGGAAGATTGTGTACCAAGGGTAAGTGAGCTAGCGTCTCTTCCCAATACTTCATTTGATCATCAAGTACTTGTCGCTCAGCCTCGCCATCTTGCCAAATAGCGTAATCAGAAAATTGAATAGGCAGTGGTGGTAATGCTGCGTCTGTACCAGCCATCGTCGCTTGATATAACGCCACAAACTCTCTGACTAATACGCCCATAGACCAACCATCGGAGGCGATATGGTGCATATTGAACATCAAAATATAGTTGTCCGATTGACGCTGTATTAAATTAATTCTCAGTAATACATCTTCACGTAAATCAAATTGATAGACCTTCTCTGTGGCCAAGATTTTATCTATCGCAGAATTACTTTTCCCCTCTTCCATAAAGTTATGAAAGAAAAACGGTAAGTGGTAATTATCTTTTACTTTTAAATAAGGGTGACCTTGCTGATCTTGAAAGATATTGCTGCGCAGGACTTGATGTCGCTCTAATATGGTATTAAACACGCCCTTAACCACGGCAATATCTAACTCGCCTTTGATCTCAACAGCGCCCGCAATATTATAGTTAGATTTTACTTTTTCTAATTGGTCAATAAGCCATAAGCGCTTTTGCGAGTATGACAGCGGAATATTATCCATTTGGCCATGTGCGGTAACTTGCGTTTTTGCCGATGCCGTTGACTCAACCGTCGCTTGTGCGTTTTTAAGATACTCTATGATGTCCGCTTTATTAGCGACAATCTTAGCTTTTAGTTCTTCACTTAGCGCCCCTTTTTGCGCTTTAAATGCCAGCTTTCCTTCTTTAATAAAGAGTAAAACGCCATCTTCAACTGCTGTTTTTATTATGTCTGCTACTAGCATTAGAAAAAATCCTCTTCAAGTTCGCTATCTTGCATAGCATCTTGTAAATTTCGTATTGAGCGCTGCACTTCAAGCCACGCGGCGAGTGCGTCTATGGTCTGGTAATCAAAAAGAAGGACCATGGAGAGTTGCACCTTTTCTATTTCTTGGAGTTTGGTTACCACACTCGTGGCGAGCAGTGAGTTACCGCCTAATTCAAAAAAGTCAGCGGTTATACTGATCTCATTGGCGGGCAATTTAAGCACCTCAGCCCAAATTTCCACCAGCTGTATTTCAAGTTCATTGCTAGGAGCAACGTAGTGATTTTGTAGACTCGTCAAATCAGGGGTGGGTAATACCGCTTTGTCAATTTTTCCGTGGCGAGTTAAGGGCCACTCAGGCACACTCAAAATACGGCTTGGAACCATATATTGAGGCACAGATAAACCTAGCTCTTTTTTTAGTTTTTGTTCATCAAAGTCTGCGCTGTCATCTGCAACAATATAGGCAATGAGTTGCTTTGCATGCGTATCTTGCTCTAGTACATTCACCACGGCTGATTGCACGCCTTCCAGCTGAGCTAACTGTGATTCAATCTCAGCAGGTTCAATGCGGTAGCCACGCAAACTGATCTGTGTGCCAACGCGCCCAATATAAGTCAGCTGATTGTCTTGCTCTAATTTGACGACATCCCCTGATTTATACAGGCGTTTCCCAGCTAATTCGGGAATATCTGAATACACAAAGCTTTGCTCAGTCAGCTCAGGTTGATTCAAGTAACCACGGGCTAAACCGTCACCTGCAATATACAGCTCACCAGGGCACCCTTGCGGCGTCAGTTGGCCCTGTTGTGTCATCACATAAAGCGACATGTTATCAACTGCTTTGCCCAATACCACACGACCCTCATTCACATCACCAGCGGATGCGCAAACCGTGGTTTCCGTTGGGCCATAAGCATTCACTAAGCGATACTGCTGCGACCAACGAGCGGCTTGCTCTGGATCGCAGGCTTCCCCGGCCACCAACAAACACTCTAAACTGTAGTCATTTCTTAGTTCCAAATGTTGTAAAAGCACAGGCGGTAAAGTCGCGTGACTGATCTGATGTTGTAGTAAATAATCTGACAGCATGGCCGTTGAAATTCGCGTGTCTTCATTGCAAAGATATAATGTCCCGCCACGAGTCAGAGCCATCATCCATTCAGAGGTTGCAGCATCAAAGCCATAACTCGCATACATGAGCACACGGCTATGCGCATTAAGCGCGTAACGAGTATGTTGAAAATGCGCCAAATTCACAGCGCCTTGATGTGCCAAAGTCACCCCTTTAGGCTGACCTGTCGACCCAGACGTGTATATCACATACGCCAAGTCGGATGAGGTCAGTCCTAATCTCGACTTACACAGGTTATCGGTCCCATAATCATCGAGTCCTGCGTCATCATCGAGTGAGATAATCTGTCCTGAAAATCCCGCGACGCTGGCCTCAACTTGACCGTAACTCACTATCGTATTAAGCGCAGCATCGTTAATCATATGATCAAGACGTGCTTGCGGATAGCTCGGGTCCAACGGCACATAAGCGCCGCCAGCTTTTAATACTCCGAGTATGCCTATGAGCATCTGTACAGAGCGCTCAGAGCAAATGCCAATAAGCGTATTCGGTGTGACGTGCTGTGTCTCAACAAGGCGATGTGCGAGTTGATTTGCCCGCGCATTTAACGCTTGATATGTCCACTGCGCCTGTTCAAATACCAGTGCCAATTTATCCGGATGGGCACTCGCTTGCTGTTCAAACAGCTCATGTATACAGAGTTGCTTCGGGTATGGCGTTTTGTCGCCATCCAATACAGAAGTTAAATGCGTCACCTCAGATGCAGATAACATAGGTAAACTACGCAGCTCAGCATCCAGACAAGTCAGCTCACTTAGCCCAGTTAGTAAACGGCATAAGTGATCATTTAACTGCTCGATAAAAGCGGCATCAAATAACGCAGCGTCATATGTCCAAAAAACCCCTAAGCCACTTTCTTTGATATTAAAGATAATATCGAGATCAAACCTAGCCTGTGTCTCTTCTGAACTATACGGCGTAAAACCAATGCCAGCCAATTGGGTTGCAAGTGAATCATTTTTCTCAAAGCCAAAATCCGTATTGGTGCTCATTACAATCTGAAATAACGGGGTATGCGCCGTACTTCTAGGCACATTCAAACGCTCTACCAGTTGCTCAAAAGGCATATCCTGATTTTCTTGAGCATCAACATGGACTTGTTTAATGTGCTCGAAGTATTCAGGCAAAGTGCAATAACCCGTATCTACACGCAATACCAAGGTATTGACAAAAAAGCCAATCAGCGGCGTTAACTCTTCATGTAGTCGGTTCGCTATCGGCGTACCAATTACAATATCGGCGCTATTACTGTGT
This sequence comes from Pseudoalteromonas sp. MMG033, assembly GCF_057197785.1. NCBI lineage: Bacteria > Pseudomonadati > Pseudomonadota > Gammaproteobacteria > Alteromonadales > Pseudoalteromonadaceae > Pseudoalteromonas > Pseudoalteromonas sp. MMG033. The sequence goes on along the minus strand of NZ_CM170070.1, from coordinate 2,403,384 downwards.
CTTGATAATAGGAGTGACAATGCGCCATGTAATAACATAAACGGGGTGATCTGATACTGCTTTGCGAGTGCAACCAGCTGCTTACTGACTTTTGCCGGTAAGTGCCGATTGACCGTCGCACCAACACGTTGTGTCAAATCTGTTCTAGAGCGACTCAACGGAAGGCTGTGAACAGCTGGCAAGTCTGCCAGCTGCTTTTGCCAATATGCAAATTGGCCATCGAGCACGTCTCCTTCTAACTGCGTGCGCTGCCAATGAGCATACTGAGAATACTGAATTGGCAGTGCTGGCAATGGATTAGTTTGGCCTTTAGCAAAGGCGTCATACAGTGTGAAAAACTCTTTGACCAATACTTCAATAGACCAACCATCAGTCGCAATATGGTGCATGTTAAATAACAATACACCTGTATCATGGGCAGTACGCAAATAACTGACACGTAGCATGACATCTTTGGACAAATCAAATGGCGCTTGAATATCGGCGCGCACCTTGTCTTTGACTCGCTGTGCAATATTCCCTTGCTCATGAGTACTGAGATCTTCTAGCGAAATTGAAAAGTCTAACTCACTGAGAGAACAAACTCGCTGCTTTGCCTCACCATGTGCCTCAAAATAGACCGTTCTTAATACTTCATGACGAGCAATGATCTCTGTGAACACCTCATTTAATAGCGACAGGTCGAGCTGGCCGTGCACGTCAAAGGCAATGGGCATATTATATTCTGGTGAGCCACCTTGCAGCTGATCCAAAAGCCATAAACGCTGCTGAGAGAAAGAGACAGCTACGCCAGTCTGTTTTTCAGCATCACTTAGCGGCGCAAACTTATGCTGAGCTTGCTCAAGGTAGTCGATTAATTGCGCTTTATGTGCTTTCACAAATACTCTATCGCTTTGCACTATTGCGCCTTTTGTGGCGCTTGAGCACAATTGGCCATCTTCCACATAAAATGCGATATTGCGACTTTTCGCTGACTCTAAAAATTGTTGTAGGGTGTTTTTTAAATCTTGGCTAAGAGACACGTTACCATACCTCTTTTTCAAAACTATCTAGTAGCGACACCTGCTCAGCCAATGTCGGCCTTTCAAAAATATCCTTTATCGAAACTGACACATCAAATTGCTCTTTAATTACCACCTGTAGGCGTGTCAAAAGTAACGAATGACCACCCAGCTCAAAGAAGTTTGAGTTCAGTCCCACACGCTCCACTTTGAGCAAGTCACACCAAATTTGAGCAAGTTCCTGACCTTGCTCACACTCAGGCGCTATCAGTTCACGACCTGCATTTAAGTCGATAGCTTTAGGTAACGCTTTACGGTTTTTCTTTCCAGAAACGGTTAAAGGCAAACTGTCCAGTTTAATGAATGCAAACGGCACCATGTAATCAGATAATTGTGCATTCAGTGCTTGCCTCATTGCCTGCTCATCCACTTGTTCAGCCGTTGAAGTGTAAAATGCTACCAGTTTTTGCTCTTCTGCTGACTCTCCGATCACCGTCGCAATCGCACCGTCAACTTGCGCCAGCGACTCCATATGACTTTCGATATCACTGAGCTCAATACGGAAACCTCTGAGCTTAATTTGATCGTCATTACGACCGTGATATCGCAATTCACCGGCTTCATTCAACGACACCAAATCGCCCGTTAAATAGGCTTTATCTGCCGAATTAAACGGGGATGCGATAAAACTTTTTGCACTCTGCTGTGGCTTATTCAAATAGCCTTGAGCGACACATGGACCTGCCAGTAGTAATTCACCGATCACGCCTGGCGGCAACGCATTCATGTGCTCATCAACAACCCTCGCTTGGCTGTGCGACAGCGACTGACCTATCGTGATTGCCTTATTTGGTACAATACGCGCAGCCGTTGCCCAAACCGTGGCTTCTGTCGGGCCATACATATTCCATACTACGGCACTGCTTACGTCATGTAGTTGAGCAGCTAGCTGCTCTGTCATTGGCTCCCCACCTAATAGCAAAACTTGTAAATGAGAGAGATGAGTCGCAAAAATGCCTTGTGACATAAATACTTTTGCCAATGTTGGAGTACATTGCATATGTGTTGGACGATGGCACTCAAGCAATGTATTCAAAGCAAGTTGCGCCTGTTCAACTTTATTGCCCTCTAAGCGTTGCTCAGGGGACACAAGTACTTTAAATCCAGCACTCAATGCACCAAATACTTCTAATACTGAAATATCAAATGCAAAAGCTGAGAGCGCCAGCCATACACCTTGACCCGCCTCTGGCGTCTGCAATTGCACTGACATTGCAGATATAAAACTGGTGACATTTCCATGGCTGACCTTGACACCTTTGGGCTCTCCCGTAGAACCTGAGGTATAGATGATGTAGGCAATATCAGATGGGTCAGGTGCGTCAAACGAAATACCTGTTGTTACTTCTGATAACTTAATGTCATCTAGGTTAATCACCTCAGTGTCCAGTGTATTAAGCGTTGCTTGGGTTGTCGTATCACACAGTACCGCCTTTAAGTGCGCATCTGCGGCAATATAACTTAATCGAGATGACGGTAAGCTCTTATCCAGTGGGACATAGGCTGCGCCCAACTTTAACACCGCTAACAAAGCAGCCACTGTGGTAGACGAGCGATCCATCGCGATACCAATGCAGTCACCTTTATTAACCCCCTGACTATGCAATAGCTGAGCGATCTGTGTAGCACGTAGATCCAACTGTTCATAAGTCAGTGACTCGTATTGGCAAACGACCGCTAGCGTGTCTTTATGTTGCTGAGTCGACTGCGTTAATAGTTGAGATACCGTGACCTCGCAAGCCTGAGTCGAGATGATACTTTGTTTGTCTTCAAGTTGTGCTTGCGCAGCTTGGCTAAGCAGTGATAGTGACTGCAATGATGCAGTTGGTAAAGTCAATGCCTGCTCTAACAAGCTGTCGAAGTATCGTAAAAAGCGCTCTATGCTGGCTTCTAAAAACAAGTCTTTACTGTACTCTAATGATAAACTCAGCGCCGACTCTGATTCATTTGCTGTCAGCGTTAAATCGTACTTCGCAGCACCAGCCTGAGCATCAATGGCATCAATAGATAACCCATCGACAATGTCCGAATCGCCTTGTATTCTGTTCATTGAAAACAAAATTTGGAATAAAGGTGCATGTGCACTCGTGCGCTCAGGGTTTAAGCTCTCGACCAAGCTTTCAAAAGGCACGTCTTGATGAGTTTGAGCGGCTACATTGATTTGCTTAATTTGTTCAATAAATTCATTGAAGTTAAGTTGTTGATCTACCTGAGTACGCAACACCAGTGTATTAACAAAAAGCCCGATCAAAGACTCAATTTCAGGGCGAACACGATTGCTGACAGGCGTGCCAATTACGATATCTTGCTCACGACTACACTTTGCAATAAGTAAACTGAGGACCGCATGTAATACCATGAAATGGCTAACTTGATTTGCACTGGCAAATTGCTGCAGGCGCTCAACTAACGACGATGATAAAGTATGAGTTACAACACCACCTTGATAACTTGGCTGCTTTGGTCTTTCAAAGTCACAGGGGAGATTATGTACAGCAGGCATGTCTTTTAACTGCTCTCGCCAATACTCTAGTTGCTTAACTAATACACCACTTTCTAAACCATCACGCTGCCACTTAGCATAGTGTCTATACTGCACAGGTAAATCAGCAAGCGTCGTCTCTGTGCCATTCACTATTGCACGATAGTGCTGTTTAAATTCATTCAGTAACAAGCCAATTGAAATGCCATCCGCAGCAATATGGTGCAGGTTTATCAATAACAGCCCAGACATAGAAGATGTGACAATTAAATCCGTTTTTAAAAGTACTTCTGTGCCACTTAAATCAAAGTGATGGGTCGCATTGTTTAATGATAATGTATCAATGGCATCTTGCTGTGCGTCCTCTTGCAAATGACTGACGTCGTGATAATCAAGGGCAAATGCGTAATCGGACAAAACGTCTTGTTTAGGGTTGCCAAAGGTGTCCTTGGTATAGACTGTTCTCAGGGCTTCATGACGGGCAATGATATTGCGTAAAGATTGTGCCACTGCCTCACGAGATAACGCACCGCGGTAGGCAAATGCACTGGGCATATTGAACTGACCTGTGCCATTTTCTAATTGCTCCACAAACCAGATACGCTCTTGCGCATAAGATAAGGTATTTACATCCGTACTCGATTGCTCAACATGAATAGGGCGAAGTTTAAGGCTATCCTCTACGAGGGCTTCTCGCTCGCTTAAAAATTGGATCAGTGCCGGTTTATTTTCTTTCAGTAAAGCGACAAGATCATCACTTGGGAACTCATCAAAAAAGATATCCAGTTCACCGTCAGCGACGCTGAGTTCAACTTCTTCTTTTAGACATAATGCTAGAATTTCTTTTATTTCAGCCATGGGATACCCTTATATTTTCATTTTTTGTTTTTTTACTTCTTCTTCATAAACGATAAATTCAATGGCCCCATTTGCCGAATTTATCACCCCATTCTTAGAACTGTTTACTTGGGTACCTCGAACAAATGCACCTTGGTACCGCTGACTAAAATCAAAAATCCCCCAAACCGTGCTGTACTCTTCTAAAGTGCCTATCGGAGACACCCCGTAAATAATGTCCGGCGGACAATAAGCTTGAACAATCCAGTCACTGTCAGTGCGATATTGCTCGATAACTTCTTGCCATAGCTCAGGTGACGTAAACTTGCCGACAAAGACATCTCTGCCTTGCATGGAGTGTGATTTTTTGATTACGTAATCATCTTTATTTTCGTGTAGTAAGGTGTCTAACTGAACTGTCTTATTCCTCCTTACTACTTCTTTACTTGTGAGCTTCACTGTCCATGGCACATACTTTTCAATGATGTGCTTTTCATGTTCAGACAGCTTGCTCCACAGCGCTTGCTCATACAATAATGCAAACAGTGACTTGCTATTGGTCACGGTGTAAACCGGACAATCAGGAAAGACTAACTTATTTTTTAAACAGCTCGACGTAAAACGCATCATCATTGAGGTCGGTAGCTCATAATCTTCAGGGACCACCAGCAGCACTGCGTCAAAAGGCACACCGTCATAATATGCCTGTTCATGGTGATCGAAGCTGATCCGATCAAAGTCTGAAAAAAAGATAATTTGACTGCTCGTCTTCAATTTAGATTTATCAAATGCTGCTGACATATATTGCTGGGAAGAAGCCAATACGTCAGCATCCTGATGTTCGCAGTAAAACAGTACATTGCCCGTGCAGTCGAGTGACTTTTTACGTGCAATAGTTTGGTTCACAGATTTAAATACGTTATCTACAATGCGTTTGCGACTCAAAGCACTATGCTGATAAGACGGACTTTTTGTCAGCTTTTCGGTATAGAGGTGCTCGAAGCAATCCAATTGCCAACCGCCAAGCATAGAGCCGCTATTTATCTCAATCAGCTTTAATTGCTGATCACTATAGATGACGTCATGTCTTGATAGTAAATCTCGGGGTGACACATTTGCTTGAGCCAGCAACTCACTTAACCATTCACCTTTGCCCAAATACTCTGAAAATAGTGCTTTATCATCGCCAAAATAAAGTTTGATGGCTTTATAAATAATGGGCACTAAGTTTTCGATGAGTTCGTCAAAATCGGCTACACATTGTCGGTCAATAAATAGTGGCCATGCACTGATATCGTACTCATAACCTTGCATAAACAAACTGACATCTGAACTATATTTATCAATCTGATTAAACGAATTGTGATATTGTTTTGAATCCATATCATCAATGAACTTTTCATTATGTTTTGACAACAAACAGGCGTTCTTTTTATATTCCTGGTCTAACACGTGGTTCACCCTTTCAATACTTTTTAAATCGTCAATTTTTTCTTTTTCAGCTCTTCAAAAACAGACAACACAAGTGCACCGCGTGCACCGTTAATCACTTTAGAAGTACCGTCTTTTAGAATTACTCTGACGATCATGCCTTGATAACTGTTATTCATATCAAAGACCCCCCACACAGGTAGGTACTCATGAAAATTATCATTGTTATCTGCAGTCACGATCGGATCAGGAGGGCAATATTGCTGTGCAATCCAACTGCCATCTCCTATAATTTTTGTTACTATTTCTTGCCATTGAGATGCGCTCAAATCAACCCCAATGAACACTGCTTCGCCCTGCGCAGTATCAGACTGCTTAACAATAAACTGATGTTGATTTTCAATCAGTAAATCGCGCAAAACGTACTCTTGTCCTTGGTATACAACCTGTTTTTTATCTAGCTTTACACTCCATGGAATATGTCGCTCTATAAACGCCACCTCCTCATCACTAAGCTGACTTTTAACGTCTGGCTCATGAACTAAAGCCAACATCAGCTTATTGCCCCACATGGTGTGCATCACCGTATCAGACATAATCACATTGCCCTTGATGTAGCTGCGAAGCAATGTCATACCAAGCTGGTTATCTGGCTTGTAACCAGGAAACATCACAACATCAATGGGCGTCTCATCAAGCCACACTTTATCATCTGCATCTGTGCGCAGCTGAGTAGTCGACTCGGTGATAAACAATGTGCCATTTCCTTGCCCGAATACATCAGCAAACCCTTTGTATAGTAGATTTTTGAGTAACGACTTGTCTTCGCCGTCTTCACACCCGCCAATATCAACCAATACATTGATGTTACTCAGTGATAATCCTTTTTTTAGCACACGCCTTTTTATTTCTATAAAAAAGACCTTAACCACTTCACGAAACTCAAAACGCGTCTCTTTGGTCACCTCAATACTGGCAAAGAACTGTTTTTGGTACTGGTGCAATACATCAAATTCCCACCCACCTAAATTGGTTCCAACATTCATTTCCAAAATTTTTGCTACACCATCACTGACCATGACATCATGTCTTGCTATCAACTCAGTGGGATCAAACTGATTATTTAACATCAATTCATATGCCATACTTGGCAGCTGTAAATAATCCGAAAATGCTTGGCTATCGGATTTAAAATAGCACTTTAGTGCTTTGTTCATAATGTTGGGCAAAGGCTTTATCGCTTGCTCAAAACTTTCTACTGCCGCTGGCTCAAAGATCAATGGCCATAATGAAAAATCAAATTCAACGAGCGCTCTATATTCACACTCTTCACAGCGCTGACGCATAATCTCAAGCTGTTCTTGTGTGGCTTCCTCATTGATCACTGTCTTTAATTTTTGTAATGACGTGGCAGTTTGTATTCCTTTCATTGTGCCTGTAACACTCATTTTCGCTCCTAAATTTTCATCGTTCTTTTTCTTTTCCCTGCTTGTTTCAGCTGCTTAACGAGTAATGCTTCATCAATTATTTCTGCAACATTTGCGATAGTGCCAGCCGCGATTAAATCGGCATAACTGAGCTCTACTTTAAAGGCATCTCTCAACTGTGCTTGAGCACGAATAATCAGCAAAGAGTGCCCACCAATATCAAAAAAATCAGCCTCTGTGCTTATCGCATCCAACTTAAATACCCGCTGCCAAATATCCAGCAGTTGCTGTTCCGTATTATTTTTAGGTGCAACCATGTTCACTTGCGGTCGCACAAACTCTGGCAGTAATGCTTTATGCAGTTTGCCACTTGGTGTCATAGGCAGTTTTGCTTCAATCACATAATGCTGAGGCAACATAAAATCGGGTAAGTGATTTCTCAACCACCCTTTAATGCCAATCACATTTAACTGTTCTGCACCCCGAGGCTCTATATAAGCAACTAAAAACTGATTGCCCAACTCTTCTTGAATCACCACAGCGGCATTGCCAATAAGTTCGTGTGCCCTAAGCTTGCCTTCAATTTCAGCAAGCTCAATTCGAATGCCATTGAGCTTAACCTGTTCATCTCGTCGACCAACAAACTGGATTTCATTGCTGGGCAAGCGCATGCCATAATCTCCAGTACGAAAAGTCCGCTTTCCTGCACTTTCAACAAATGCCTTAGCCGTTTCATCAGGCCGCTGCCAATACATGGTGGCCAAATTTTCATGACTCAAAACAATTTCGCCGACTTCAAAGTAACGGGCGGCTTGTCCTTTGGCATTTTCAATTGTTACGCTGTCATCAATCACAGCGCTCCCCAATTTAGGCATCACTCCGGCACGTATTTCATCTCTGGATGGGTGCCATTGCAGGGCCATCGTTGACTCAGTTAAGCCATAACCTAGGATCAACTGACACGCGCTGCTGTATGCTTTTTCAAACAACTCCAGATCGTCTACCACCACTTCTTCGCCACCCAGTACCACCAACCTTAGCTGTGCTAGCGGCTGGGTTAAACTCTGGCTAATCGCCCGATATACCGAAGGTGTTAAGTGCAAAATGGTTGAGTCATTTGATGCCATAAACTCAATAACAGACGAAATGCCAACTCGCTGTATATTGACCAATTGCAATTGTGCCCCACTGAGTAGCGCACCAAACATATCCATAATTGACGAATCAAAACTAAATGACGACAACTGAATAAGCTTGTCTTTTTCAGTGATCTTCGCCGACTGAATATAGTTTTCAATATGGCGATACATATTTTCTCGACTCTGAACAACCCCTTTTGGTTGGCCAGTGGACCCAGATGTATACAAATAATATGCGGCAGCACTGCATTCACCACTTTTCTCAGTGACATCGATGCTGTGAGCTCCTCGGCCCTTAATTAATCCCTGATAGGTGACCAATTGACACTGCTTTGCAAGTGCGGTGACACTTTCATCATCCGCAGGGACACTTTGCTCCCCTGTCAGCAGTATGCTAATACCGGCATCCTGAACGATATAACACAGTCGCTCAATGGGATAATTGGCATCTAAAGGGACATAAGTCGTTTTATTTTTCAAACACGCTAATATGGCCGTAACCATATCAACACCGTGCCCCAACATCAAGCCAATCGCACTGTCATTTCTTACTGGTAGGCACTCACTTAATGCTTCAACACGCGCTAATAAATCGCAATAACTGAGCGCTTCATCCCCTTCAACCACCGCAATGGCAGAAGGTGTAAGTTGGGCTTGGCGCTTGAATTGTTGATATATATCTTGCTCGTTTTTGCCGGCTTGAATGTGGGGCTTTGGAATATTAGCTTGGCTTGGTGAGAATAAAGAAAGGGTTTCAAGAGAGACCGAACTGTTCGAGGGTAATATATCAAGCAACTTGGACCATTGCTCAGAAATAAACGCGATTGTCGCTGCATCGTATAAGCTACTGTTGTATAGCCAATCAATGGTCAAAGTATCATTTTGCTCCGTCACATAAACGTTAAGTTCATACTTACCATCTAATGCCTGTGGCTGTTCGCTAATAGCGAGGCTAGGTAACGTAACTTCTAGCGGCTCATTATTTTGCATCACAAACCAGATTTGAAATAAAGGGGAGTATTCTTGACTGCGAGGTGGATTAAGCTTTTCTACCAACATTTCAAATGGCACATTCTGGTACTCAAATGCATCCAGAATAACCTGCTTACTTGCCTTCAGCAGAGCATCAAAGGTATCACGTTCAGACACTTGCGAACGCAATACAACAGTATTAACAAAACACCCAATGACGGATTCAAGCTCCTTTCTAGCCCGTCCGGCCACGGGCGTGCCGACCACCACATCCTTTTGATCTCCCCACAATGACAGTAAATACACAAAACTACTGTATAACGTCATAAATAAGGTGGCTTGATGCTGATTAGATATGCTTTTAAGTGCTGTTACAGTGGGCTTTTTAACGATGATTTGATGGCTGTCAAACTTCGCTGCTTTGCCTCTTTTATGAGCTGTTGGCAGACTATGTAATACAGGCAGGCCTGCGAGTTTATTTGTCCAATGCTCAATGGCACCGTCCAGTTTGCCCTGCTCAAAGTAATGCTGCTGCCACATGGCAAAATCAACATATTGCAGCGCATACTCATCAGGATGCTGCTCTTTATTAACAAGAAAACTCTGATAATAATTGCACAGCTCACGCATCAAGATGACATTTGACCAACCATCTGAAGCAATGTGATGCATAACAACCACCAAGGTATGCATCTGGTCGCTATGTTTGATTAAATTGGCTCTGATCAACAAGGATTCAGCTTGCAAATTAAATGGCTGTTCCAACACATCACTCACGCGTGAGTCAACTTGCTGCTCAATGTCATCTATGCTATGTGACAAATCACACATTGCTATTTCAAACGGCGATGCTTGATAAACCTGTGAATAGGCCCCTTCGGAGCCATTTACAAACTTAGTCCGCAACACTTGATGATGCGTCACCACTTGATCAAATGCATACTGCAAGGCACTGACATCAAGTGCCCCTTCAAGCTTTAAGCATATAGGCATGTTGTAAGCGATGCTTTGACCTGCACTTTCGCTTACAAATAATAGCCTCTGCTGAGCAAACGAGAGGGGGATTTTATCGCCCTCCATGACACTTTGCTTTGGAATTTTATCGCCCTGAGCAATGACCGTCGCATTATTTTCAAGGATGGCTAAGATAGTCGATTTGTTCGCTTTTAGTTGCTCCAAATCAGCCTTAGTCATCACCTTAGGTGGCGCCTTAATTTTTAACTCTCCCGCGTCGTGTGTCAGCAACACACCGCGACTGAGCAACCCATCTATGATCAATTTTGCATGTGCAAGGTTACTCATATTGAAAACTCCTCGACTTCTTCCATCTGCGCAAATTGCGTTTCTAATTGACTCATTTCCAATTGTTGAACGATCAATGCGGCAATGGACTCAACGGTATTATTTTCTAGAATATGCTGCGCTTTAAACTGAACTCCAAACTGATGCTCTATCGCCGACACCAAGCGAATTGATGACAGTGAGTGTCCCCCAAGTTCAAAGAAGTTGGCCGTGATACTTATCTCTTTATCATCCAAACCTAGTAATTCTTGCCAAATTTCAACTAACGTACGTTCTGTATCTGTACTTGGGGCTTTATACACATCTAGCAGCAAGCGAGTGTTTGGCTCAGGTAACGCACTGCGATCAATTTTACCATTGGCAGTCAGCGGCCACTCATCTATCACATTGAAATAATGTGGGATCATGTGTGCAGGTAAAAACGCCTGTAATTCCTGCTTTAACAGCGGAATCACTTTTGCCCCAACAACATGCAAATATGGTTTATTAAACAATTGCTTGGAACTACTTAGCGCGTCACTTACAAAAGCAATTTGATTACAGTCCAGCGTGTTTGGGTATATAAAGCAATCAATCAACCACATGTTATTCAAATCACAGGTACCTGTGAGGGTATAACCATACTGTTCGCAAAGCGCTTTTAGCTGCGAAAATTGATCAACATATTCAACATTATCAGCAATTTGTGCTAAATCACATTGTAAGGTTTGAGCATGCTGAGCACGCTGCATTGCCAACATATAATCTATACGCTCGTTTAACTGCAGATTTGGATTATTGACTGCGCGCACTCCAAATACCTTGTCAGTCCCCCTTATCAGTTGTGCTTTAAGCGTCTCCAGATTATCAACCCACTGCACCGCTTCGGTTTGCAATTCCTCCGACTTTCTGAGCGTTACATCAAATCTGAAGGACGACATTTCATTATCAGCCAAAGTATCTTTGACACGAATATCTAACCCTTTAATATCTGGGTTAGTCTGCGCTAACTGATAAAAATAGCTTGGGCTGAACAATAACTCATTTTCTTCACTGACAAGCTGGCGCACCTTGCGTTCAAAATCAGTGACATGCCAGTCATCTTGCCGCCTCTCCCACACAACACGCGACGCAAACTGAGCGAGCAAATCATAGTTACGCACATCACCAATAAACACATTACCATCAGATGACAGCTTGTTCAGAGCAATCTCAATCACTTGATTGAAATACTGCTCACTTGGGAAATACTGGGCTACTGAGTTAATCACTATCAGGTCAAAACCTTCAACCTGCATATTCGCCAAAGCGTGAGCATCGCCAACTTTAAGCTCAACGTGCGACCACTGGTTAGCATCGACCATTTTTTGTACTTTTTGGATAACTGAGTCTGAGACATCCAGTGCCACGACTTGATCACAGAACTTTGCATAGCTTGCAAGTAACATCCCGGTACCACAGCCGATCTCTAATATCTTTTTAGGTTTTAGCTGCTTTATCCGTTCAACCGTTTCTGCTACCCAGTCCGTCATTTGCTGCTCCGGTACTGGCTCACCGGTATAACTACTTAACCACCCTGAGGTATCTAACTCAGCGTGACTATCCATCTCTTCAGCTACAGGTTCACTCTCATAAGCTTCAGACCACAAAGCATTCCATGTATTGATCATCTGCTGTTGCGGATCATGAAGAGATAACTGCTCATCAAGTCTGACGTAAGCATGTAACTGCGAGTCATAATCCTGTTGCTGTGAAATCACCACATTTGCACTGTGTACTAGCTCTGATTGCTCTAATTGAGCTTCGATTTCACCAAGCTCAATTCTGAAACCGCGCACTTTTACCTGATTATCTAAACGTGCAATATATTCCAACTTACCACTGGGCAAATAGCGCACCAAATCACCCGTCCGGTAAAGCTGTTGAGCACCATTGGCATCGGCATGATCATAAAAAGGATTGTCAATGAAGCGAGTTTCTGTCAACGCAAGATTGTTCAAATATCCACGGGTCACACCGGCTCCCCCGATATATAACTCACCCGCCATGCCCATTGGTACCACATTGTGCTGCTCATCCAAGACATACAGATGGGTATTGTCAATTGGCCTACCAATATTTACATCCTCATCCAGACTCAACTGACTCAGAGATGACCACACACATGTCTCTGTCGGGCCATACATATTCCATAAAGTCACCGATGGGTGCGATAGTAATCGGTTTTTGAGTTTGTTACTTAGCGCATCACCTCCGCACAGACAGGTGATAGAGGACTGAGGTGACCAATTGGCATCGCTCAACATTTGCCATGTAGCAGGTGTTGCCTGCATGAAATTAACCTGCTCGTGCGCAATTGTATGGATTAAACTTGTCGGCTGCGTGGCTTCTTCTTTACTCGCAATCACGACCGATGCGCCGCTAAATAGAGGCAGAAATATTTCCAACACATGGATATCAAAGGACACCGATGTCAGCGATAACGCAATATCCTTATTGCTCAACGCAAAGTGCTTATCCATCCCAGTCAAGAGATTGAGCACTTGTGTATGTTCTACCATTACGCCCTTTGGCTGACCTGTGGAACCTGACGTATAAATAACGTATGCCAAGTTCTTAGCAGATAACCCCAGCTCAGCTTTAGTTAGGTTGTGCTTTTTATCTCGCTCTAATGCCAACTTATCCACCGCCAAAACATCCAGCGCAGTGAACTTCTCATCAGTCAATAAGTTGGACGTCGTGAGTATGGTGTTTAACTTTGCATCCGAGACAATATACTCAATCCGTTCACTAGGGTAGCTGGGGTCAAGTGGCACATACGCCCCACCCGCTTTAAGCACGCCAAGCATCGCGATGATTAACTCAATTGAAGGCTCAATATACACCCCTATACATGTATCTGGCTGCACCTCATGATGCGTACGCAAATAATGTGCAACCTGATTTGAACGCGCATTCAGCTCAGCATACGTCACTGTTTCTTGTCCAAACTTGAGCGCCACCTGCATGGGCTGCTCAGCGGCAACTTGCTCAATTGATTCGTGGATACACAGCGCCTGAGCATAGTCCTGTGCGGTATCATTCAAGCTCTTGGTCAGGTACTCAACTTCATTCGGCGGTAATAATTTCAGTGAGGTTAATGGCTGGCTATCATCCGCTAAAACTTGTGATAACACATTAATATACGAATTGGCCAAACTCGCTACAGTTTGCGCTGAGAATAAGGCCGTTGCATAGTAGAAATTAAGTGCACAAAAGTCGTCTTTCTCAGTGATATGCAATTCCAAATCAAAGCGCAAATGCTGCCCATCAAAATGCATATCTTCCACGTCAACACCGTCTAAATCAAATACCGCCTGCTTGTTGTTTTGAAAAGCAAACAAAATTTGGAATAACGGGCTATAGCCTTGAACGCGCTCAGTGACCACAGCTTCAATAACTTTATCAAACGGCACGTGCTTATGTTCAAACGCCGCTAGGTTATCGGCATTATTTTGCGCCAATAGCGATGCAAAAGAACTGTTAAAATCTACATCACTGCGTAACACGAGCGTATTGACGAAAAAGCCTATCAACGGTTCAATTTGGCGATGATCACGCCCTGCAACAGGTACCCCCATGACAACCGTTGATTCTTGTGTGTATTTAGCCAATGTCAAAGAAAACGCAGTTTGCAATAAGTTAAATAAGGTCACCCTTTTTTGCTTCGCATAATCTGATAAATCGGCCAACATGGCATTGTCGATAGATAAATCAAAGCGCGCACCTTGATAAGATTGCTTGAGCGGACGAGGGGCTTTTAGCGGTAAGCTATGCAGCGGGGGAATGTCACTCAGGCGCTCGCGCCAATACTGCATTGAAGCATTCTCTTCAACATCACTCCACTGCTCTCGGTGCCAAATAGCAAAATCAGCATACTGCACATCTAACTTTGCAACTTGCGGTAATGTTGCACTCACCTCGGCATTATAAAACTGGTTCAATTCGTGACACAACAGAGCCAAAGACCATCCATCTGATGCAATATGGTGGGTGACAAATGTCACCACATAGCGCGCTTCACCAATCGGCGTCACCGTGACCCGCAGCATATAATCTTGGCTGAGATCAAACGCGCGATTAACTTCAGCCAAAATATACTCGGACAAGTCGCCTTCAGCTGCCGGTTTTAGTTCCAGCACTCGACCTGCATCTCGCTCGTCAAATAACCGAATGTTTTGGATCGGCTCGCCGTCACTGGCACTAAAGACCGTTCTCAAGGATTCATGGCGCTGGACAATTTTAACCAGCGCAGCGCGAAAAGCCTCAACATCAAAATGACCGTTAAACTTAAATACCGCATAAGTATTATAGTGCGTACTGTCATTTTCTAGATTATCAATTAGCCACAAGCGCTGCTGTGCAAATGACAAGGGCGCACCGGCAAAGCGACTTGGTTGCGGTTCAATTTTATTGTACTCGTGGCCAAGGTTGAGCTGCTTAATATAACTTCTCAACGCTTCTTTTTGCGCAATCAATTCTGCTTTAAGCTCTGTACTGATCCCCGCTTTGGGCAACTCACACAAGAGCTTGTCGTCATCGTTTAAGCGAACCTTTACACCAGCCGTTTTGAGCTTGTGTAGCAACTCAGAGATTTTAATCATAGCTCTAGCACCTCACCTTGATGCTCAACTGACGCTTGGGACTCTTTCAACCAGATCTGGTTATCAATTTCAGCAGCTAATGCTTTTACCGTTGGGGTATCTAGCAATTCTTTTAATGGCACATCCAACGAGAATGATTTGCGGATCCGCGTGATGATTGATGCCGCCATCAATGAATGTCCTCCCATTTCAAAGAAGTTATCATCAACACCAACAGGTGAATAACCCAGTACTTCTTGCCAATGGGCAACCAACACTTCTTCTGTTTTAGAGCTCGGTGGTACGTACTCGATTGACGAATTTGGTCTCGAGTTCGTGGCACTCACTGGATTAACGGCCACTGATGTGCTTTCGTTTTGCTCCACTGACTGCATTTCCCCAAGTTTTAGCTCTAAGCCCGTTGAGGCACTTTGATACCCTTCACCAAGAATTGCTTCACATTGTTTCGCAAACTCTGATTGCAAGGCCAGTAGCGCGGCAAGCTTGTCTGAAGGTAATGACTCTGCATCATTTGCAGTGATATCAAAATGCACCGCGGCTTTTTTCACATCTGCATGTTCAACTTTTTTCAAATCCTCAGAGTGACTAATGACAACATCAGGACTGAAGCTTCTGCTGCCATGCGGAGCTGCTGGGATCCAGTAGCGTTTGCGCTCAAATGGGTAAGTTGGTAATTCAATTCTGCGGCGCTGTTGACCTTGATATAAAGACAGCCAATCCAGCTTAATGCCTTGGCCCCATAAACTGCCTAACGCCGTTGCGTAGGTATAGGCTGAATCAGATGCACGACGCGGATGAGGTAAAGTGGTCACCACTAGCTGCGTCTGATCATTTTGCGCTTTTACAAATGCACTCAACGTATGGCCCGGACCCACTTCTAAAAACAGTTGTTCGTTATTCTCTTCCAAAAGCGTCTCAATGCCATCCGAGAAACGTACTGTCGACCTTAAATGCGATACCCAATAATCTACTGAACTTGCTCTTTCCTCCACCCAGTTCCCATCTAAGTTTGATATAAATGGCGTGTTCGCTGAGTGCAACTCAACCGACTCCAATACCGCTTTAAAATCTGCTAGTGCCCCATCCATCATCCCAGAATGAAATGCATGGGACGTCACCAACTCAGTAAAACCAATGTCATCGCCATTGAGCTGCGCTTTAAGGTCAGCAATGGCTTGTTCAGAGCCAGATAAAATATGATTATTTGGCGTATTTTGCACTGAATGCCAGATAGTATCAGAGACATATGTCTGAATTTCTGATTCATTTAACGCCACTGATAACATGGTACCTGTAGGCTGTGCAGCCATTAGCTGACCTCGTTTTGCAACTACTTTAAGCGCATCTTCAAGACTAAAGACGCCCGCCAAGCAAGCCGCTACATATTCACCAATACTGTGCCCAATCATATGACTTGGCTGTACACCAGATGCCTGCCATAATTTTGCTAAGCTGTATTCAACAATAAATAATGCTAACTGGGCAGCATCTGTGTTTCTTAATCGCAGCTCAGCAGCGTCTTCTTCACCACTTGCAGGGAACATCAAGGCGCGTAAATCAAACGCAAGATCCCGGGGTAGCTTTTCAAAGCACTCATCTAATTGCTCACGGTAAGTCTGGTTTTCTTGATATAAATCGCGGCCCATATTGATGTACTGGCTACCTTGACCCGGAAACATAAAACATACTTGGCGGTCACGGGGCTTCGACTGCGCTTGCTTAGCGTACTCACCTGATTGGTCTAACGCTTGGATCAACTCTTCAACTGTTTTACAGCCCGCGTAAAATTTATGTTCAAAATGGTGTCGCCCTACCTGTAATGTATAAGCTAAGTCAGCCAAATTAATTGTCTGTCCATGCTCAATCAAGTACTGCTTTAAGTTCTCCTTCATGGCCGCCAAAGCCGTCGTCGTTTTAGCTGACAAGACAATTGGCAATACCCCATCGACTTTGTCGGTTTGCCATAACTTAGGCGCTTCTTCGACAATCAGGTGAGCATTGGTGCCACCAATACCAAATGAGCTAACTCCTGCTCTGAGCTTGTCTCCACCAACTGGCTCCCAAGCTCGCTTTTTATCCACCACATAAAATGGACTATTGGCAAAATCAATTTTTGGATTGCTCTTTTCAAAGTTGAGGTTTGCTGGAATGGTACGATGCTGCATACCCAAAACCGTTTTTATCAAGCTAGCAACACCACCTGCAGACACAAGGTGACCAATATTGGTCTTAACTGAGCCAATGCCACAGTACTGCTTATTCTCTGTCTGTAATCGATAGGCTCGGGTCAATCCTGCCACTTCAATTGGATCACCTAAATTTGTCCCCGTGCCATGCGCTTCGACATAACTGATAGAATCTGCATTCACATCGGCAACGGCCAGTGCTTCTGCAATCACTTTCGCTTGCCCTTGTGGACTCGGTGCGGTGTAGCTCGCTTTATCAGCGCCATCGTTGTTGATCGCCGTGCCCTTGATCACAGCCAGTATCGTATCGTTGTCTGCTATTGCATCTTCCATACGTTTCAATGCTATCAAAGCGATCCCATTGCCTGCGACAGTCCCTGCTGCGCGTTCATCAAATGCACGACAATGGCCATCAAATGAGCCGATACCGCCTTCTTGATAAAACAGCGCATCTTCACGTGAGTTTGAAATCGTAACGCCACCGGCAATGGCAATATCACACTGATACGCGAGCAGCGCTTCACGAGCATAGTGAACGGCAACGGCTGAGGAGGAGCATAAGGTATTTACGTTGATGCTCGGTCCAGTCAGGCCCAATTTATAACTTGCACGTGTCGCGACAAAGTCCTGACCCGTCGATAAGGACACCTTGAATGTGCCCACATCTGTAACGAAATCAGGATGAGACAGCAAATTTCTCGATAAATAAGAACTTGCCCCAGCACCACAGTAAACACCAACTGCGCCTTTATAATCAGGTGAACTATATCCAGCTTTCTCTAATACTTCCCAACTTACTTCAAGGAATAATCTATGTTGGGGGTCTAGTAACTCAGCTTCCCTTGGAGAGAAAGAGAAAAACTCAGCATCAAAGTTTTCAACATTATCTAGCACGCCCTCAGCGCCGACAAAATTTGGGTTTTCTAACAGCGATGGATTAACACCTAACTCAAGTAGTTGTTCTTGATTGAAGAAGGTAATGGACTCAACCCCTTGCTCAAGGTTATCCCAAAACGCCTTGAGATTATCCGCTCCGGGGAAACGCCCTCCCATGGAGATAATGGCAATATCATCAATGTACTCTTCAATTAACGCTTCTTTATCTAACATGTGGATTTCCCTTAATTCAATAAATCATTTCTGCTGTTGCTACGCCCTTTTCTTCGACGTGCAACTGCTTTTTTTTGTTTTTCTGTTCGACTTAATACTTGCTCTAATGCTTCATCGCCTTGGGCATTTTGAGAAGCGGATAAAAATTCTGTGAGCTTGGCAACGGTTGGGTAGTTATACATATCTACCACGCTGAGCGACATCTTCAGCTCAGTCTGCATTTTTTTATGGATCTGCATTAATACCAGTGAATCACCACCGAGCTCGAAGAAGTCATCAAAGATCCCTACTTTTTCTAGCCCGAGCATGTGTTGCCATATTTGTGCTGTTTGCTTTTGTGCTTCAGTGATAGGCGCAGCATATTCAACGCTTATCTCAGGACGTGGCTGGATCAGTGTTGGTCCGCTCTCATCGTATTCAAATGCCCCCATATCACCTTGCGCAGCATTGGCCAGTCGCTCTGTAAAATTCGACAGTCCTATCACTGTATTTTGCTGATAAGTTCCAACAAGCTGGTTTAAGCGCTGCAATGCATCTTGTGTTTCAAGGCCCATCTCCAAAGTTTTGTATTGATTGACAAACTTAGGAATATGTTGCGCAGGCGCAGGTATACTTTGTTGAAAATCCGTTGAGATTTTCTGCATAGTAAAACCGGCAATTTCAACCACTAATGCGCCTTCTGAGTCATATAATTTGACGTCAAAGTCAATGACCCCTTGCGCTTCATTGGCAGCAGACTTGGCCACAATATGACTGTAAATATGCGTAGGAAGCGGCTGGTATTGCTTCAATGTTCCGTAGCTCACCGGAATATAAACACCTGACACTAAAAAGGCGCGGTAAAATGACACTGCACAGTCGATGATTGCTGGGTGTAACTGATACGCCCCATCTTCAGATAAATACTCATCAGATAATTTTAATTCACTTAACGCCGTATTCTGCCCTAGCCAAACTTGGCTAAATACGTTCCAGCGCTGCCCATATTTCATTAGCTTATCCAACTCTTCTTGAGAAGAGTCGAGACCCATAGCAATCGCCCCCAAGTGCGCTGCACCACGAATATCCGTCATCGACTTTTGCGTGTGCTTGGCAATTAACTCTGTCAGGTTAACCTGCTGCGGTTTAATCCCTGATAGAGGTTTAATCACCCCTTTAGCATGTACATGCCATTGCTTAAGATCCAAATGATAGCTTGCCACCTCAAAACGATAGCCGCTTTGTTCTTTGATAAGCCGCGTGTAGACATCAGCCTGAGCCTGCTCACTCAGCACCAAAGGCGCATAAAAATATACATCTTCAAATTCCCACTGAGTTGCATCGGTTGCATAATTAAAACCAGCTGCCACCATTTCCAAATAAGTTGCGCCCGGCACAGTGGCATTGCCCATCACCCAGTGTTCGTTCAATACCCATTGAGACTCAACATCAAAAGCCTTTTTAAAGCAGATAACCTCTTCACTGTTTTCTTGAAGATCCCCCAGCAATGGATGGCAATCCAGCTCAAGCATGCGTGCCCCATTGAGTGAATTAACAGCCATCCCAGTGTCACGCCAAGTATCCCAATTAACAGCATACACTTGGTGTACACCCTGACTATTTGCCTGCTCAGTCAGAGCATCCAAATAGGCATTTGCAGCACAGTATTCACTTTGCCCATAACCGCCTAAAATTGCCGTTACTGATGAGTAAAACACAACTAAATCAAGATTATACTTTGCTACCGCAGATACCATATCCTGTGCTGGTGCAACCTTGCTCTCAATCACATCTTTGATGGATTGCGCGGTTTGACGATGTATCATTGTCTCACCAGGCACACCTGCCGCATGGACAATACCTGCAACCTCGCCAAATTGGGTCAATGCAATATCAATGCTGCGCTCTACCGCCCCAGCGTCAGTGAAATCAACACTGTGATAAACAGCCTGACCGCCTAAGTTGGTAATGTCCTCAGATACCGATGCACGGATTTTTTCCGAGCGACCACATAAAACAAGTCTTGCTTGATAATGCTCTGCAAGATATTTTGCCAGCTCAACGCCCAAGCCCCCTGCACCACCAGAAATGATGTAGACGCCATTTTTCTTAAACCCGGCATGCTGTTTGTGCTTCGGCAATTCAGTGTTTTCAAACTCTCTGGTCCATAAAAATAAGCCGCGCAACGCACTCATAAATGGTAAATCATGATTCCCAATCAGAGTTAGCAGTGGGACAAAAAAGTGTTCATCTTGGGCACATTCAATATCAATTAAGTGCCCTGTAATATGGCTTTGCTCTTGGCCTATCACGCGCATAAACCCATATGCCAACGCAGAATTTGGGTTTAACGTTTCATTACCAACAACCATCGCCATACCCTGAGCAACATGGTACAACTCGATATCCGAGCTAATGCCTGATTGCCCTAACCCCTGACTTAAGTTCATGAGTGATTGATAAGTACGATAACGCGTTTCAATGCCTGGCGACTGGACAAAATTCAGAATTTTATTTGGCACTCGATCAAGGCGAATTAACTCCGCCATCAGCTGTGCAAAATCGCCCTCTCTGTCCAAACTGAGGCTATATAGGTTTGCACTGAGCTGTTCAAAACGTGCGCCTGGCGTCACCCAAATAATGGACAGTGTCTGAGCTTGTGTTGATAGCTGAGCACTTAACCTATCTCGCTGCTGTTCGTCATCCGCAATGATGAGTATATGTTGGCCATCAAGTGCCTCAAATCCGGCTTGATACTGTGCCAGCGGATTGCGATGCCACTTCGCTGCGTACTGAGCGCTCTGTGAAAGGTTGCTCGACGCCTTAATGTTAAACCCTTCAAATTGAGGAACATACGTTTTACGCTGGAATTGATATTCCGGCAGAGACACCAGTCGACTGTCTGGGGTTTGCAAAGACGCCCAATCCAGTGACACATGATTTGTATATAACTGCGCAAGACAAGTATAAAATTGCAGCAACGTCTGCTGCGCTTTGTCTGCACTGGGTAACGTTGACAATATTGACGGATGAGAAGATGGATCAGTATTCGCTTTTGTTAATTTCGCTAATGTGTTGCCCGCACCCAGCTCTACCACGACAGCCTGCTGATCGGCCATTATTTGGCTAATACCCTGTTTGAACTGCACCGTTTCCCTGAGGTGCCTATACCAATAATCTGACGTGATATCATTGGCCGATTGCAACCAATTCGAAGTCAGATTAGACATTACGGGAATGTCACCATCTGTGAATGTACATTCTGCAATTAACTGCTCAAATGGGGCTTTTATTTCCTCCATGAGTGCGCTGTGGAAGCCACCTGATGTAGACAGTTGCGTATAACCTAAATCTTTATCACACAAACTCACTTTAAACCGCTCAATGTCTTCACTAGACCCAGAAATAACGGTTGAGCCTTCGCTGTTTTGTGCCGCCACAGAGAGACTGTCTGGCAATATGGGCATCAATTCTGTTTGGCTAGCAAAGACAGCAATCATGCTACCAGAGGGAGCTGAGGCCATTAAATCGCCGCGTTTAATCACTAATTTTATGGCTTGCTCTAGTGATATCATTCCGGCCACACACATTGCGACATATTCACCCAAACTATGACCGATCAAGCCCTTGGGCTTCACACCAAAGCTCATTAATAGCTTTGCAAGTGCGTATTCCAAACAAAAAATCGTAATTTGCGACACGTCAGTTTGATCAATCATTGACGCGTCACACTGTGGCGTCTCTGAACACAATAAATCTGCTAACGCGATGTCACTATATCGCGAGGCAAGGCCAATACAGGTATCTAAAGCCTCTTTATATACTGGGAAGTTTTGATACAACTGGGCACCCATGCCAAGATATTGGCTGCCCTGTCCAGTAAACATAAAATAGACATTTGGCGCATCGAAATGCGTCGCGTTTAAGACCCTTTGTTCTACTTTGCCATCGATGTGAGATATCAGCGCCCCGCGATGCTTGAAGTTTGCCCGGCGCTGCATCAAAGAATAAGTAATATCTGGAATCTCATCGCTTGTTTGCGATAAGTGACTTTGCATCGCATCCATACTAGCTTCTAAGCTTGCCGCTGATTTAGCTGAAATCGGTAAGATATGTAATGCCGATGTCGAGTCTTGCTTGATTCGAGCTGGCATAGGATAACTCTCAAGCAATACATGCGCGTTTGTACCACCAATACCAAATGAACTAACCCCAGCTCTTACCAACTCATGGGTCGGTAATGGCGTGTTTTTCGTCACCACCTTAAACTGCGCCAGTTGCTGCTGACACTTAGGGTTAGGCGCTTGATAATGCAGAGTTTTAGGAACCTGCTTGTGATAGATAGACAATGCACTTTTTATCAGCCCCGCCATGCCCGCTGCGGTGTCTAAATGGCCGAGATTACTTTTAACCGCTCCTAATAAAATTGCGTTATCCACTTCACCATAGACATTGTCTAGTGCTTGCAACTCAATTGGGTCGCCCAAATTAGTCCCTGTGCCATGACTTTCAATAAAGTCGATGCACTCAGGCTCTAGCCCTGCAACGGTTAATGCTTCGTTCAAGACTTCGGTTTGGCCCGTGACACTTGGCGCTGTGAAACCGACTTTGTCATCACCGTCATTATTAATAGCACTTCCTTTAATGACACAGTAAATTCGATCATTGTCTTCGATGGCTTCATCCAGTCGCTTCAACACAACAAAGCCAACGCCATCGCTCAATACAGTACCTTGTGCAGATTCATCAAATGGTCGGCAGTCGCCATCAGGGGATAAAATCATCCCCTCTTGATACATGTATCCTTGTTTTTCTGGGGCACTTAAAGCTGGATTAGTCGACATAGAAACTGCACCTGCAAGCGCAATATCAGACTCTCCAGAGAGTAAGCTCTGAACAGCTTGGTGAACCGCAACAAGGGATGTCGAACACGCTGACTGTATATTGACAGCTGGGCCTTTAAAGTTAAATTTATAAGCCAACCGAGTATTGAAGAAGTCTTTACTAATGAGATTAATCACTTCATATGCCGATGCCCCACCTTGCTGGGCAATATCTGCATATTGAGCAACCCATAGCGGGTTCGCAGAGGCGCCGCCGAACACACTTACTAACGTATCCTGTTGATCGTTGAGCATACCATAGCCCGCGTCTTCAATCGCGTGCCAGGCACATTCATGATACAAGCGAAGCTGCGGATCCATTAAGACAGCTTCTCGATCGCTATAACTGAAAAAGCTCGGATCAAAGTCATTACTCTGCGGAATAACCCCTTTAGCTTTAACATATTGCAGGTCGTCGAGTTGTGATGCTTCAATGCCTGCTTCTAGCAGTTCTTCTTTAGAGAAGTGACTAATGGCATTCTCACCGGCTAACAGATTTTGCCAAAACTCATGGATGTTTTTTGCATTGGGAAATTGGCACGCCATGCCAATAATAGCTATCTCTGAGCCATTTAATTGTTCTTCATACTTCACTTCGAGATTTCCTTTTATTCAAGCGCTTTTCCAGCCGCTCATTTACTCGCCCAGCCCCTTTTTGCCTGCGCGCTTTGCGTTGTTGAGGTATCTTTTTATTCGGCACCGTTTGACCATCGATAAAACGGCTTAATTTGACGATCGAGGGGTTGGAAAATAAATCAACGATGTTTAAATTAACGGATAAGCGTTGGTTTAATACTGATGTCATTTCGAGCATATCTTGAGAGTTACCACCAATTTCAAAGAAGTTATCTTCTATTGAGAGCTGACTGTTATTTAATATCTCTGCGCATATCTCTAACAGTACAGATTGCGTAGCACTGACATCATCATCACAAACAGACGCCATTATCGGCTTTATTGCCGTCATTTTAGGCAGTGATTTAATGTCGACTTTACCATTGGGTGTCAGTGGTAATTGTTGCAATTGCATAAAAGCAGAGGGAACAAATGGTGCAGGAAGTGTTTCACTTAGCCAGGCTCTCAGCTGGTTTTGTTCAAAATTTGTACCACCACAATAATAAGCAACTAATTGCTGTCGATTTGTCTCATTAGTTTCTATTTTGCATACAGCATCTGTAATGTCAGGCACTTTAAGTAAAGCACTCACGATTTCGTCTAACTCAATACGATATCCATTTAGCTTTACCTGATTATCCGCACGGCCTTGGTATTCAATATCTCCACTATGTGATACCCGAGCGATATCACCTGTTTGGTAAAATATTTGTCCATCAATATTAATGAATTTACTGCTCGTCAACGCTTCTTGACCCAAATATCCTTTGGCAACACCCGCGCCAGCAATGTATAGATCACCAAACATATTTACCGGTAAAGCTTGTAAGTATTTATCTAAAATTCGGATCTCAGTATTGGCAATCGGTTTACCAATATTATTAAATTCAAATGCACCTACTACCTGCTTACACGTAGACCAAATGGTGGTTTCAGTTGGTCCATACATATTCCAAAGTTCAGCCACATGCTGTTGAAGCGTGTCTGCCAAAGAACGAGGAAGAGACTCTCCACCAACCAAAGCAATCATGTCCTGATTGCCCTGCCAGCCTGCAGCCAATAACAGTTTCCAGCCACTTGGGGTCATCTGTAAAAAGTCGATAGATTCGCGCTCGATCACCCCACTAAAATCAGCAATATCTTGACTGATCGGCTTATCATACAGGTAGAGCTCTGCGCCAGCTGCCAAAGGCGCCAATAATTCCAGTAAAGAGATATCAAAACTAATAGGTGTAACGGCAAGTAATTTATGCGAGGGCTTTAATCCAGGTTGCTGAACCATGGATTGAATGAAGTTGCTCAGCGCACCATGTGTGATTTCAACCCCCTTTGGTTTGCCCGAAGAACCCGACGTATACAAAACATAGGCTAGGTCATCATTCTGCTTATTCACTCGCACCGGATTACCTGACTGAGATAAAATCATATCTATGGCGTCAAACAAGATAACGGTGCCAATGTCACTCGTTGGTCTCACCCCTGCTGTCATGGTGAGCAACTTATCGACTTTTGCATCTTCAAGCATATAACTTATCCGACTTTGCGGATAACTCGGATCAATAGGTAGAAATGCCGCACCCAGTTTTTGTATAGCGAGCAAGCTCAAAATTAACCGCTCATCTCTTGGCAGTATCAAGCCAACTAAATCACCTTGCTGTACACCTCGCGATGACAATAGGTGTGCGAGCTTAGTACTTTTTTCATCTAACTGGTGATAGCTTAACTCGAAGCTCGGTCCCCTTGCGGCAACCTTATCTTTAAATTTAATGACACCATCACTGAATAAATCGACAAAATGTTGTTGTAAATTGCAGTCACTGTTTTGATTGCGTAACTGCGCATGCATATGTCTATCTTGCGCCGATAGCTTATTGAGTTGGGATATGGGCACATCAATATTACGACTGACTTGCCCCAGCAGGTCCAACACCCTTGCCTTTAATAGTGCGATATCTTGCGGACTAAAATAGCTTAGACAGTAATCAAAGTGCAGCTCAATATGTTCTTCACCTATCTCCCATAAAGTGAAATTAAATGGTACCGTTTCATGGTTGTGCGTTTCATAAAAATAATCGACAGCCTGACCTTCAAAGCAAAAACCCCCTTCTAGCTTTAAATAATTAAAGCCTATTTCATACAGCTCAGGGTTTACGCGTTTACCGACACTTTTAGCCAACTCTCCCATAGGAAACATTTTATGCCGTAATGTTTTTCTCTGCGTCGCTTGCAACTGTAACATTAAATCTTTAAACGTGACTGCCGTTGAAAAATCGACATTGATCAGGTTAACGCCAAAATATAGTCCAATTACCTCCTTCATTTTTGCAGTACGCCGGTTATGGCTGGGTACCCCCAAAAAGAACTGGGTCTTGTCATAAATTTTATGAAAATACAGCGCAATAATGGACATAAAATAACTGTGGATATGACTTTTCACAAATGGGTCATTGCCTATTAAATCTCGATACTTCTGCTTATTTAAGCTAATGACATCACGGCGACTTTGGATCACAGTTGAGCTCTGACTTTCATATTGTGATTCTAACATCGGTGACGACAATGTCTGTGTGCTTTCCAACCAGAAAGCTTTATCTTTGCTAAACTGCTTACTGTTAAAATAGCTATGTTCAGTGTCAATGAGTTGCAGCCAATCTTCACCGTTTTCATCATCACAGTCACGACCATTATAGAAAGTCGCGAGATCTTTTACCCAATTGGCAAATCCCCATCCATCTATCATTAGGTGGTGTGCCTTGCCAACGTACCAATAGTTTCGCTCAGATAGCTGCAAAATATAACTGCGATGCAGTACCCCTTCGTCAATTGGAATGTAAGATGCAAATGCTTGATCAATCCATGCTTGTGCTTCTGCTTCTGGGTTTTCGCAATGTTCAAACTTAATTAAAGGCAGTGAATAATCTACTTGGTTCCCGAAACTTTGAGTGACTTCTCCACCGCGAATATGAATATTCATTGAAAACGCTTGGTGCTGACGAAGTAGCTTTTCATGCGCTTGACGTATCTGATCGAGGCATATATCACCTAAACAAATTTTTCCACCAATATTGTATTTTGGACTCTTACCAAAATGCAGCTGATCAAAGAAGATATCTCGTTGTCTCAGCGTTAGGGGAAGATGATGTCGGTGATCCACATTATCTTTATTTTTATATTGGGCTAACATAAAGCTTCCTTAATAATCCGATTACGGACAGGCACTTATAGTTTTAAATTAAGTATTACAAATACAAACTACTGTTGATGACACGCTGTGCCTAGTCGTACTAGCTGCTTTTAAGAATTTCACATAGACGAGCAGCTCCCACAAATGAATATTGTGGCAGTTGGCTGATGCTCATTTTTATTTAAACTCACGCGTGAGTTAATTCATACGTGACAGGTCATTTTCGCGCGCTATCCTAACAAATAATGACCAATTAACTCAATGAAAAAACAACCTAGTTTTGAAACCCACCTCATCAACAGTATTCGACGGCGAATAAGTCGCCCACTAATCTGATAGCGCTTATTCCTAGTCTCAATTCATGAAACCGCTAAAAAGATGATATTGTTTTCTGAAACAGCTAGAAAAATAAGAAATAGGTAAAATAAACAATCACAACCGTTCAACGCGTTAACCAAGTACTTAGCGATTAAAAGCTAAGTAAGGACAATATCGGCTTTTCAGCGTTCAAGAAAACAGACAAAAAGTGGATCCTAAGGTGTATCCAATAAATCAGTCTTGAGTGTGTATTGAAAATAACATGAGGTTTACTTGCAACCCTCTCATAAATAATAAACCGCCAGTGAACTTGCGCGCTCTTTTCTGGCGATTCATATATCTGATATTATTCACAACTTAAACACTCAGTTACCTCTAAAAAAGCAACACTTTCAATGACACGGCTGCTCATATGTATACCGTTGACACCATCTTCTCTGCCTTGAAGATAGCCTTGTTTATACGCTAATTTGATCAGTTCACTCTCTCTTTGAGAGACTGATCCCATATCTTTAAATTGTACAGTTTGAATGCTCATATCATTCTTTTTCCTTATCCTCTTCTATTGCTCAAAGTAACACAATTGATTTTTGGATTGAAGTAAACAAGGCTACAAAAACGTGAATGTTGTAACAATTTACAGGGTGTTTTATGTAAAAAAACAAACCTCAATAAAAATCTAGCATGTTCAACTTTTATACGATTTAAAATTTCAATTCGCATTCCATTGTATAAAGTATGACTATCTTAAAGTTCACAGTATAACGACGAGTTAAATCAGCTAGTCAGTAAGCATTTTTCAAACCAAGTGAATACCAAGTTGAAAAAGAGACCCATCAAAAAGTAATGATTTCCCACAATACAGATTAAATATTAAAAGTTTAAGCCATTGTTATATATAGTATTACGCTTTATATCCGAAGGTAAAGCAACTGCTGAGGATGATTATAATTTTCATAAAAAACAATAATATATAAAAAAACTAATCATTTAATTACTTTTTCAAAGTGAAAGTTGTGCATCAATGCAGCTACATTTAAACCGCTATGACAAAAATAAGCTCACCAGGAACAGATAACGCAATTAATAAAAAGCTCAATAATCATACAGAACAATGAGAAAAAGTATGCCCTTGACCACCTCGGTTGATAGCTCTTAATCAGCGGCTAGCTTATCTTGTTTAAAGAAGCCCATTCGCAAAAAACGCCCCAGACTAGTCAATATACCGAAATAATACCGAACGGCGCAATGAGAACAAAGACACTGCGGAGTATGTCTGAAAACCATCAAAAGTAATCAATGAGTAAAGGGTAAGTTACTCAGCTCTTTACCTAATAATCCATACAGCGACTGAGCAAAGCCAAGGCACAAACAAAAAAGCAAGAACCACGGTTCTTGCTTTTCTAAGAGTATTGATAATGCCTCTTTTAGCGCAATTTATTTAGCAAGCCTTCCAATGCCTTATTAACTTGAGCATGATCATCCCAATCTAATTGTTCCCAATCGATATCTGTATCAAGTGTAGAAACATCCATAAAAAGTAGCTTTTTCAACACCTCAACTTGAGTTATTTTCTTCAAGTTATACGTTTTATTTTTCCCACTCGATATCGTTTTACCGGACAAGCGAGCAATGATGGTTTCACCAATGTGCTTCTTATCACCCAGGTTCAATACTTTTTTATCGTGCAATTCTCTGTAGTTTTGCTCGCACTCTAAAATGATTTTTTTAACCTTAACAAATGACGCACTCAAGCCTTTCTCATAGGCGTCAATCACCTCAGAGTAGCGAGTTAATACATTGTAGTTATCGAATGCGCCCATTGAGACACCAAGGTTTTTCGCCTTATCTCTAATGGTCATCTTTTTTTCGCCAATTTTAAGCCTTGCTTGGTCAATGCCATCAATTTCTTGCATTGCTGATAAAAAGGCTTGTAGCTTACCATATTGTGGCAAGTCTTCTCGACTCGCATTTTCTTGAAACTGCTTTACTTTATAAAGTAACGGCTTTGAGTCATACACCTTGAATTGCGCAGCATGATCAAGGCCAAAGGTAAAGATCAAAGCAAAAAACCGCCTGTGCCCAGTCAGAATCTGATACTTATTACCTTCCAAAGGGTACACCGTTGGCGCTTGAATCACTTCAGACACTGAAATATTTTCACCAAGCTCAATGATAGACTCGATAGTTTGGTTGGCTTTTTTCCAGTCACTAGAAGCATATTTTAGACAGTTAATAATACAGTCTTTACCTATTATCACTTGCCCTTCAGCATCGTATAGTTCAACCAACTGCTTTTTAGTTAACTTGCGCTCGATAAACAGCCTAGCATGTTCGTTTTCAATGAAAACACTGGGTAAAAAGCGCGCGTTAGTCGCGTCTGGCACGATCAAATTCAAAAATAGAGATTGGTATTCAAAGCTTTCACTGTGAAGTTTTTGACTATTGCTTAAAGTCGCTAAAATTAAATCGTCTCTATTATTAACCATCTTGAATCGAACTATATTGCTGTGTATTTGGCGAATCATAACACACATCAAAAAGGATGCCACTTTGTGCACTTATTTACTCAAAGTCATGATACCGCGAGGAAGAGTTTGCCCCAGTTCTAACTAATTCCCCATAAATGTGGATCGGCTCCATACCAAAGGCACAAAGTAATTTTCACAGCCCCTTATTAGAAACAACCTTCTCTTGCTTATATTGCATTAAAGTTTATAATTGCGAACAATTTTTATTCCCATTGAGAAAGGCGAGGGAGTTGTTTTGCAAATAACGTCTTTATATCAAGACCATCATTTATGGTTAAAGCAGTTTTTATACAGCAAGTTAAATTGCCAAGCTCAAGCCGCTGACATTGCACAAGATACCTTTCTCAGGATTTTAAACAAACAAAAAAACAATAAGCTTGAGGTCATACACTCACCGAAAGCATACCTAACCACTTTAGCCACCGGGTTGGTAAACAATCATTGGCGTAGACTCTCTATTGAGCAAGCCTATTTAGAGACGCTTGCTGTACAGCCGCAGCACTTAGCGCCAAGCCCTGAAACACAGCAGCAAATCGTGGACTTATTAGAGCAATTAGCGCAAGTTTTAGACAAGCTGCCGCAACGTGAGCAACAAGTGTTTATTATGGCCCGTATAGACGGTATGGCATATAAAGACATTGCAGAGCAATTACAGATCACGGTTAACATGGTACAAAAAGCGATGTGTAAAGCGGTACTTGCCTGTATTGAGGTACAGACTCAATAATGCAGCAAAATCATAACGTCCTTGAGCAAGCGATTGAGTGGTATGTAAAACATGAAACCGCCCCCTTATCGCTGGCGCAAAAACAAGATTTTGAGCAATGGCTAAACGAACATGACAGCCACCAGCAAGCCTGGCAACAAGTAACCCATTCACAGCAAATCTTTGCTACCTTGCCGCTATCATCAGCGCAATCACTGTCGACGATTACCAAGGCAAATCAAAGCCGCCGTCATGTCTTAAAATCTATCGCGGCCTTGTCTATATCAAGTTGGCTCACTTGGCGATATCAAAAAGAGTTGGGGATCAGCGCACACTTGGCAGATCACCATGCACAAGTTGGCGAACAATTGCAGTTAACGCATTTAGCGCAAGCTAAAGTTGCCCTAAATACGCACAGCGCCATAAACTTAGACACAAACACGCTTTGGCTCAAATATGGTGAAGCGCATATTGTCTGCCAAGTGCCCTTGGCTATCTCGAGCCCTCATTGCCACTTTAATGCCGAACTTGGCGATGAATTCATTCTCTTTGATGACGATAAACAAGTGCGCTTTAGTGCCCTAAATCAGCGGTTTGATATTGTCGCTCATGGGCAACCTTATACCGTAGACAAAGGCCATACCCTCATCGCCGACCGCAATAGCACACGCATTGTTGAAACACCCAGACACATGACAAGTTGGACCAAAGGCATGCTCAGTGTGTCTCAAATGCCGCTTAAGCAATTTATTGCAGAACTATCTCGCTATTTGCATGGCAGTATCAGAGTTGCGCCAGCGGCTGCTCAATTGCATATTAGCGGCACTTTTTCTCTGACAGATCCCAAGCAAATCCTATCGCAAATACTCAGTACCTTCCCTGAACTGACACTCAATGGTGTGCCAAATGTCTGGCAGGTAATTAATAAAAAACCATAAATTTCAATACCGTAAGAAAAATTAAAAAATAAATTGAAAAAATTTGGCAGATTTTGGCTGCTCACGGGGCATAGAGAGTGACACATTATTTTAAACTAAGGAAAATCATGGTTGCTCAGCCTATTAAATCATTTAAATTTAGCCTACTCGCAGCGAGTCTCTCGGGTGTACTGCTTGCCTCTCCCATGCACACTATGGCAGAGGATCAAGTCCACGCGTTAAATTTACCTGTGAGCACGCTTGATCAAGCAATTTCAGAGCTAGGAGAGCAAACGGGTACCTCTATTTCAGTCAACAGTAAGCTAAGTAAAGATCTCAGAAGCAACCAGATTTTAGGCAATTTGAGCGTTCATCAAGCCATCACCCAATTATTGGCCGGCACTGGACTCAGCTTTGCAACAACAGACACTGGCTACGTCATCTATGATGCTGATACTGACACGCCTGTCGCACAACTGCCCGATATGCATGTCAAAGCCGTTGAAACCATCGAGATTTTGGGCCAGCCCATTGAACGCAGCTCCTCACCGACTGGACTTGATTTATCTGTCAAGGAAACCCCTCAGTCAATCTCAGTCTTAGATGCTAATTTTATTGAATATTATGGCCTAGATGATGTTGAAGATGTGCTCAACAATAGCGCGGGTGTTTATCGCTATAAATATGGTACATCAGACGATACGCTGTTTTCTTCTCGTGGTTTTTACGTCAATGAATATGTTAAAGACGGCATGCCAGCAGGTTTTTCTCGCGGCCAAGAGTTTCGCTTAGACAGTGCCGTTTATGACTCAGTCGAAGTTCTGCGTGGTGCGGCTGGTTTAATGGCGGGTGCAGGTGAGCCATCAGCAACCGTAAACCTTATCTCTAAAAAACCAACACGCGAACGTTTACTTAATGTCTCTGCCGAGCTGGGTAGCTTCAACCACAAACGCGCTGAGCTAGATGCCAGTAGTGCCTTAACCGAAGACGGTAAATATGCGGCACGCGTTGTCTTGGTATTAGAAGATGGTGATACCTATGTAGATAGAGAAGACACCCAAAAGCAG
The DNA here is from genome assembly GCF_057197785.1 of Pseudoalteromonas sp. MMG033. Taxonomy (NCBI): domain Bacteria; kingdom Pseudomonadati; phylum Pseudomonadota; class Gammaproteobacteria; order Alteromonadales; family Pseudoalteromonadaceae; genus Pseudoalteromonas; species Pseudoalteromonas sp. MMG033. Next base: position 2,370,615 of record NZ_CM170070.1, on the reverse strand, counting down.
GTGTTCTACACACAGTTTCATGGCTATTTTGGCGCACAAGAGCAAACTGAAGCCGCTTTGACACTTCACCACCAAAAACTAGATCATCATGGTGTGCAGTGGGGAGTGCCTATTTTTTATAACGATGGCAGCCGTACAGATTTACCAGCATCAACTAACCTCGCCTCGCCAAATGCATTTCAAAATAGAGAGCATACTGGTTATACCTTTAAGATCTCTCACCAGTTAAACCTTGATTGGCAGCTCAATGGTGCAATTTACCACGGAACCAATGATTTAGAGTCTATTTTCACCTACTTCTCATCATCCGCAGATCCTAAAACAGGTCTTGGCCTATTTGGTATCGATTCACTTTTTGCCGATGAAGGCGAAGTAACGACTATGACAGCCAGTGCAATCGGCCGAATTGAACTGTTTGATCGCGAGCACCAAATCAATATTACTTACTTAAACAACGAGACAGAATATACAAATGTAACGTACGAAGAGGAAACACCTGAAGGTCGTCGTGCTTTTTACCCAATGGCAAGCGTGTTTGACGCTAACCCTGCTCGAAACATACAAGCGCCAAACATCAATCAGAAAATCATGGACAGACTGGAAGCCGTAGATGAAGAAACATTAGCACTGAGCACCAATATCGATGTGCATGATCAGGTCAATGTGATCGCGGGTATCAAGTTTTATAAATTCAAACAAAACAATAAAAACTATACGTCTTGGCAAGGCCACTCGGCTTCTTCGTCGTCTGATGATGGCGACAGTAAGTACTTAGGTCTAGTATACAGTCCCCTCGACACTTTAAACATCTATGCAAGTTACACGGATACATACAAGCCTCAACCCGGCTTGGTTGATGTTAACCTAGCACCAATTGAAGCCATTACCGGCCAAAATATTGAACTTGGACTCAAGCTGGCGCTATTTGACGATAAATTTAATATCAACGTTGCTGCATTTGATACTTTGCTGAAAAACGTCGCGGAAGCCATTCCAGAGTATGCCAATGCAACCCCCATTCGATACCGCCAAGTCGACGGTGCAAACTCAACCGGTTTTGAGCTTGAAATCGCGGGTGATATCACTGAAAACTGGCAACTTAACGCCAGTTATAGCGAGTTCTCACTAGAAGATCAGCAAGGTGAAGACGTCAACAAAGAAGCGCCACGCAAGCTGCTTAAGTTAAACACAAGCTATCAATACCATGATTGGCGAGCAGGCCTTGGCTTGCAGTGGAACGATGACACCACAGTCAACGTATTGGCACCTCGTGGCGTTGACCTAGGGCTACCAGCGGGTACTCGACGTGGTTCACTGGCCGATACCAAGCAAGGTGAAACCCTGGTTTCAGCTCACCTTGGTTATCAGGTCACCGAGCAACTGGATGTGAAGGTACATGTGCGCAACCTATTAGATGAGTCTTACTACGATACATACGGGTTTGTACCTAAAAAAGCGGGTTCCCCACGTACTTGGGTCATCAACGCCAACTATAAATTCTAATAACAATAAGGCGGCGAAAGCCGCCAATACGTGACTATGATGATGTATTATTTTCTGCCCAGTTTATGGCTATGCGGCGTGCTGTACTATGCAACCAGCACACGACAGCGATGGCTATCACGTCCCTTATCAGGACGCCTATTGTTACACCTATTTGCACTGATCCTATGCCTGCTCGCAGTGTGGGGCTTTGTGCAAATAGGTATGACAATCGGTGCCGCACTTACTTATACCCTACTATTAAGTATGTTTGCCCTCGCGGCACCGGTTTTTTTAATTCACCACTTTAATCACGCAGTTTGGCCAAGTGTGATTGTGTTTGTGCTAATTGCCACTGCTTTGCATTTTGTTTTTGGAGGCCTTTATGTGGCATAAAACGTTTGCGGGCTTCATCTGCGGTTTAATCACCATCACTTTGCTCCCTAGTAGTTTAATCCATTTTTATAGTGACTTAAGCGCCATCTCCGCTGCTTTTTTCATGACGGTTGGTCTAACCGGTTGGGCATGCATCATGACGTATTGCTATGGCGCAAGCAGTGCCAAAGCGGCTTGGCTTCGCGGCCTATATTGCGCTGCGCCCGCAGTGCTCATTTATCTGACAGCCTTTTTTACCTAATGGTTTCTTCATGTTTTCTAAAGATACTTTAAAAAACCTCACCCATGCGCACACTTGGCTTGGCTTGATTATTTCTGGCGCACTCATGATTATTTTTGTCTGTGGTAGCCTCTCTTTTTATCGCGCTGAGATTCATCAATGGGACCGATTTCATAACTTTCATAAAGCCTTGCCCACAGAGCAAGTCCCCGTCAGTCACGTCATTGATAAGTTGCAAGGGCTTGGCTATGACATTCGCTTCAATGACCGAATCAGCATTGATTTACCTAGCGAAAATAAACCGTTTTACACGGTGTTTTTTCTCGCTACACAAGACGGTAAACGACAATATTTAAACTACAGTTTTGCCGCCGATGATGGACGTTTACTCGACCTCGATCGCAATCAGTTTTTTCTTGCCGACATGCTGTATCGCATGCACTACCACCTGTATATTCCAAACATTGGATTTGAACTGGTCGGGATAATCACTTTAATTTTTTTTGTGGTGCTGCTGACAGGGCTGCTCATCCACCTAAAAAAAATCATCAGTCATTACTATCAATATCGGACTGACAAAGCCAAAGATAAATACCTTGATGGCCATATCTTGATTGGGGTGACCGCATTTCCCTATACCTTTATGTATGCACTGACCGGCGTCTATTTCAATCTCGCTTTATTATTTCAGGCCAGCTTTGGGTTTGCAGCATTTAATGGCGACTTTAGTGAACTGGATAAAGCGCTTGGTAAACCGGATGCAATACAACAAACAGCCAGTGGCCTGACGCTGCCAACGCAACAATATGATGCCTTGTTATCACACATTAAAACGCGCTACCCAACGCATCAGCTTACCTATCTATTTTCATATGGTATGACAGACAAAGCCGCTCACGTTGAAGTGATTTTGCGCCACCCCGGATCATTGCATGAATATCATAGACTGCGCTTTGCATTAGATGACTTTACGCAACTGAGCGGCGATATCACCAAACATAATCCGGCGCAGGCAAGCGCAGCGACGTTTGAAGCGCTGCATTACGGGACGTTTGGCGGAGATCTCATGCGCTTTTTAATGTTTTTAATGGGTCTTGCGTGCTGTTATTTGATTTTAACCGGTAACCTGATCTGGTTAGAAAAGCGGGTGAAAAAACGTCAGCAAAGCAAAATAGGTTTACGCTTTGTCAGTGCAATGACCTTAGCCCTTTCAAGCGGCGTACTCATCTCAGTCGCCATGTGCTTTGTCATAACGCGCTTTTTGTCTGAGTATTTTGCGATGCAAAATATACTTGTGCCTGTATTTCACCTCAGTTGGTTTTTTGCCATGCTCCATGCTTTTGTTATAAACGCGCCAAGGAAAGTCATGGTCCAGCAGTTAATGGTGGCCGCTTTAGTCTTTTTATTGGCGCCCGCCTATGATTTATACAACGGCATGCTAGCCATACAGCCACTATTGCTGGCCGATAAAGCGATATGGTGGGTCAATGGCGCGCTTACTACCATTGCAATACTGTGCTTATTAATAGCAAGGCGCTACCACAAAGGCACCACCGAGTAACATCTTAATGCCTAGCTCGCCGTCAATGTAACATGTTGCTCGGCGGGCTTATTATTGATTAGTATTAAACAATTCAATACCATAAGCATGATTTAAACCAAATAACTGTGATTGGATGATGCGATTTGTTGTTTTGCTAATATTGGTTGTGGCCCTGCACATACTTGTACTGGGGTTTTTGACTGGTGATAAAAAAGAAGCAACCTCTATAGCACCTAATCACCTTACAATGACGCTGGCAGAATTACCGCCTCCAGCTGCAAACACACCGCAGCAAAGTGACTTTGCACACACAAACACGCAACAGCACGCCACACCGAATGAAAATGCAAAAACCAAATCATTAGTAAGCACTCACAATCAAGAAATAAATAAACAAAATGGAATCAGTGCAAGGTCAGCACCAGCACGGCAGAAGCAGCTTGCTAGGCCCATTAACACGCCACAGCCAGTCTACCCAGAAGGTGCAAAAGCCGCTGGCCAACAAGGTGTCGTCACCGTCACGTTTTTGGTCAATGCTCGTGGTGGTGTAGAGTCTCCACGCATTGTCAAAAGCAGTGGCTTTAATGCCCTAGATATGGCCGCGAAAAGCGCCATTTTAGATTGGTCTTTTTATCCCACATTACTCAATAACGAAGCAATTTCACACTGGTACCAGCAACGTATTATTTTTGAAATTGAAAAAGCCCACATACATGCCAATAAAACCATCGAGCCCACCCCATAATGACAAACATATTTATATCTCTCAGCCAGTTTGACCCAATCATTCTTACCATTTTTTTACTGCTTTTAGCCATGTCATGTTTGACTTGGAGCCGAGCACTTCATTTGTGCTGGTCTTTGCTATGTATCAAACGCCAACAAAGTTACGCAAAGCAACTGTGGCATAAACAAGAAACAATGGTCGCATTTCGACAAGCCCATGTATCGCCAAGCCCTAAACTTTTTAAACGCTTTGGTCTGTATTACCACATTGCAAAAGTTGGCAACTTGGCAAAGCAGCAATATCTAGACGCCCCCAGTGAACAACTATCATTGTCTGATTTTCTCGCCAGTCAATTAACGCTGTACAGTAAGCGCGCCTTACCTAAGCATGGCTTGAACTTACTTGCTACCACCGCCGCCTGCGCGCCCTTTATCGGTTTACTCGGCACAGTCTGGGGCATTCACTTATCCCTGAATGTCATTGGCGAGCAAACAACGACAACGCTGACCGCCCTCGCGCCAGCCATTGCTGAGGCACTGATTATCACTGGAGTGGGTATCGCTGTTGCCATTCCAGCAGTGTTGTTTTATAACTTTTTTGCCAAGCAATATGAGCAGCTACAAACTGACCTCAATTATTTTGCCCAGCAGTGGCATAATTACCTATTAACTGGCCACTCGCCTGCACATTTATCGGGATCTTAATATGGATTTTAATCAGCAAGATGGACAGACACCTAGCATTAAAGAGCCCAATATGCTGCCTTTGATTGATGTCATGCTGGTATTGCTGGTCATTGTTCTGATCACCTCCCCTTTGCTCACCAAAGCGCTTAATGTCGATGTCAGCAATGGACAAACTCAAGCCGTACAATCTGCACAGCTCACTCTATCAATTAATGACAAGGGCACATGGCGAGTAAACGGCCAAACGCTTAACCAAGCTCAAGTCAGACACTATTTAACTAAACAAGCGGAGCAGACCGATTTGAGTGTGCATTTAAATGTGAGCAGTAAAACCCAGTATCAGGATGTGCATGGTTTAATGTCGCTGTTAAACCAGTTAAATATCGATAAAGTCAGTTTTGCAAAGCAGGATGAGCAAAAAAAATAGGCAGGCAGCAACCACACTGCTTGCCTATTGGCTTCTCAAGAAAACTATACATTTGGTCTAAGTCACAACTCAATGCCATCACATAGGTATGCATCCACTATATCTTTGAGACAGGCCAAAAAGATATTACGGCCTATTACTGTCAAGTTGTGCGCTCGTACATGCCCGCCAATCAATATCGTTTTCACTCCAGAAATATCAATACCTGTTGAAAACCGCACTATAATTTTGACAATCACACACGTTAAACCCGACCGTCCGCATTGATAAACCTGTCGTCCCAAGGAGTAGACATGACAAGATTACCCGACCCCAACCAATATGAGTCAGCTCTACCCAAACTCAACTCTATGTGTATTGTTGGGCATACCACAGACTCCACCGCTAAGATTTGGCTACGCACCTTCACGCCTGGACAATGGTGTATCGTCCTCGTTGAAGCCGCCCATATAAACACAATCAAAACCCGCCTTGACGAATTTAGCTCTCACCCTGATGATGTCTGCTTCAGTGGTGCAGGTATAGTAAAGTACCCAATTGATACAGAAGAAAAATATGACAATTGTGCCTGTGTCACGCTAGAAAGCTTAAGTCCAGACACTTGCTATCATTACTTTTTATTTGCCTATGGCGATACCCACCAGGCACTGCCGAGAAAAATTGAAAAAGGTTACCGTATCGAGCACACCTTCTACACGGATCAGCAAGGGTCCAATTGGCGTGACTTTAGTTTTGGGTTTTATAGCTGTCACGACCCCTTTGGACAGAAGTCGATTACAGATGGCTTATGGCCAGATCTGTGCGAAGCACTGGAAGCAAGGAACACCCGCTTTGTAATAGGCGGTGGCGATCAAGTCTACTGTGATACCCATGGCAAACGAACTAAATCAAAGTTTAAACAGGCTCAACCTGACATTGAAGATTTATGGGATTGGCTCAGTCGCCACAAAAACGCGTTATATGACGCCTACACAGAACAAGGCACACTCAACAAAGAAGGCGTTATAGACTACTTAACTAAGCTTTATCGCATCTATTATCGCATTTATTGGAACTTCGGCTCGCAGCAATCGGTATATCGCGCTTATCCTCAATACATGATTTGGGACGACCATGAGATTATGGACGGCTGGGGCTCACTCACCAAAGCGCAGCGAATAGATAAACTCAGTCTATTTTTTGGGTACGACAATGACCATATAAACTCAACCATCGCGCGCTTGGCATACCAAGCCGCTAAGAGAGCTTATTTGGATTATCAGCATTTGCATAACCCAGATACGAATGTATCGAACAGACACTATGATATCGAAGATAGCCAGCAGCAATGGGACTACGGATTTATAAAAGGCCCTATCGGTGTTTATGTGCTTGATACACGCTCGCACCATGATGTGGAAAACCAAGCAGACGGCGCGCGTTTATTGGGCCCTAAGCAAATGAGACGCTTTGCACAGTGGCTTAGCGGCACAGCAACCAGCGGTGTGAAAGCCATCTTTATCGTCACTGCCGTGCCGGTTGTGCATTGGAATGACGCGGTAATGAATAACATGGATCTACTGTTAAAGATTTTTGGAGCCATGGACGATGCCATTGATGAATGGGGCAATGACACCAATATCAAAGAGCGAAATATCATGTTAGATCATGTATTTGAGCTATCCCATGTTAATCAAGTTCCCATCACCTTTTTAAGCGGTGATGTGCACTGCGCATCTGCTTTCAAGATCTCATCTCCGACCTTCCCCAACGCCAAGGTGATGAACATCACCTCCAGTGCCATCTCTCGCAAACCGCCACCCAAAATGGCTGCCGTTGCCATCGATAGCAGCAAAAAGATGTATCGCTCACCCCATATTGAGATAGAAAACATATTTGAAATGGCAGGTAAAAATAACTTTTTGGTGGTCGATATAAAAGAGCAAAGCAATGCCTTGTCGATTATCGCCAACGTCTATTATGGCAAGCCCAATGATGATGAATTACAGAAAGAAAAGATAAGGATTGTTTGATGGTGGCTTTGCAGTATGTGTTGCTAAGCAATCATATTGTCGAAAGTACCTTTATTAAATTGTGCTCTCATAACCTATACGAAGCTCAAGTAGCCAGATAATGCCTGTGCAAAAAGGGCTACTTTGAGCCAAAAAACTCAGTAGAGCGAAGGCTGTGTTAGCGCATAGTTTTGTATGAACAGAACTCTAATAAAATCGAAGCAGTTACAGTGCGATGCTGTTGTAACTGCCTCATTAGGGCTTAAAGCAGCGTGTTTATTGGCCAAGTTTCTACAACGCCATCATTTGTTTCACTGATGACAACTTGCTTAGACTCATTCACCGCGATGCTTAATACTGAAGCTCGATTTCGACCATCGATTTTATTCGCCATAAACTTTGCAATTAAATCCCCATCTGCAACACGCCAAATCTGCACTTTTTGGTTTGGAGAAGCAGTGAGTAACCACTGATCATTGTTAATAAATGCCGATTGATTAAATTCTATGAAGTTGCCAAATGTAGATAAGGACGAGCTTAACTCTTGTGCTTTTAAATCAATAAACTGACGAGCATCCACAGAGTCCAGCACAAACGCCTTAGTTGCGTCTGCGTTTAGAGAAACATGGTTGACTCTGGTAGAGAATTTATAAGACTGTAATTCTTTGCCTGTTTGTACATCCCACAGTTTAGCGAATTTGTCACTGGAGCCTGTCATTGCTGTACGCCCATCAGAGGACAGCGCCACGGTGTTTACATCTAAGTCGTGTAATTTGTATAGCGTTCGGCTATTACGTCTGACATTTATTACTTCCGTTTTGCCGCTTCTATACCCTAACAGTAAAGTTTCACCGTCATTAGATATCGCAATATCTCTAATAATATTTTCACCACTTGACCATGCGCCTAAGGGCTTGCCAGACTTTGTCGAAAATAGGCTGACAGACAGCCTGTTGGATATATAAAACACACTGGCGTTTTCAGCTATTCCTGACAACTCAATATTGCCCTCAGCGATACAGGGAAATACTTTTTTATCTGAGAGGTTACTCCATAAGCAAACTTCATTTTGCCTTGCAATAATAGACAAAGCACCGTCATGAGAGAGATCAGATGATTGTACTAACCCTGAGCCATGTTGCTTTTGAGAGCTTGCAGGCGCTTCAAAGTGAGAGCCCCAAAAACAGCCCGTTAATAGTAACGAGAAAGCCATAGCGGATATTTTTTTCATTTTTATATTCCTTTCAATATTAGGCGCTAAGGCCAATAATCTTGTTTCCGAATAAACGTTCACAACTGCAGATATTACTCTTGGCATAATCCAAAAAATTATCTGATTGGACAATTTGCTTTGAATCATCGCCGTAATCCACGCCCATAAAGTCGCCAAGCCAATACTCTAAATTAGAAACAAACGAAGTCAGGCCCCGCATTTTGCATGGTGATATTACATTTTTCAACGGCAGATATTTTCTCATTTCTGTTGTTCAGTAATCAAAAAGGTCAGAGTTATTGTTCAAACTAACAGTTCTGTAACATGGTTTCTGACTTTCGTCAGAATGACGAGGGCAGGATCTTTAATATTAAAGCTTTTCAGACAACACCACTTCCCTTTCTCTGACGCCTGAAAATAAGCAATTGATGAGTCATGTACTGACATTGATACGGGCCAAGGCATGCAGGCACATGAATATGCTAATCAGTACTTTTTAATATGTGTGTAAGTTGCTTATTTCACCTTGCGCAAAAGTAACCTTGCTTCGCAACGTATATTTTGCACCTATGTGCAGATACAATAAAGGGGTGAAGCGATCACCCCTTTGTACAAACTTTATTGTTCCTAAACAACTAGCACACCTGCCCACATGCCCAGCCGCTAGACCATGCATATTGGAAATTATAGCCGCCAAGCCAACCGGTGACTTCGGTAACTTCACCGATAAAGTATAAGCCTTTAGCTTTTTTCGCTTCAAAAGTTTTAGAGCTCAGCTCGTCACTGTCAACGCCACCTAACGTGACCTCTGCGGTGCGGTAGCCTTCGGTGCCATTGGGTTTTATTTGCCAAGCAGTTAATGTCGCGGCGATGGTATCAATCTCGCCATGGGTTAGTTGGTTAGCGGGTTTATCCGGTATGCTGTTGTCGTTAATTAATGCATCAACAAAGCGTTTGGGTAGCAGTTGCCCAAGCAGGTTTTTAACTGACTTTTGGCCTTGGTTTTGACGCCAATCGTGCAGTAGCTCAGCCACATCTGTATCTGGTAATAAGTTGATACTGACTGCCTGCCCTGCTCGCCAAAAAGAAGATATTTGTAAGATTGCAGGGCCCGATAGGCCGCGGTGAGTAAAGAGGATATTCTCTCTAAACTGCGTGCCATCATCACTGGTCACTAGGCTATCGACACTGATCCCAGACAAGCCTTCAAAGCGCGCTTTATCGTGGTCGTGCAAGGTAAAAGGTACTAGGGCTGCGGTTGTTGGTAGTAGATTTAAACCAAACTGCTCTGCAATTTTATAACCGATTGGTGTTGCTCCCAGCTTTGGCATGGTTAGACCGCCTGACGCGACAACCAAAGATGAACAACTAAAGGTATGCTCTGATGTGGTGACTATATAAAGGCCTTGCTCGTCACGTTCCACGTTGAGCACTTCATTGCGTAAAAAGACTTCAACGCCAGCCCACTCACATTCAGTCATCAAAATATCAACGATGTCTTGTGCGCTGTTATCACAGAATAGTTGCCCAAGTGTTTTGTGATGATAATTTAAACCATGACGGTCCACCAGCTCAATAAAGTCATGCTGGTTATAACGGCTTAAACTGGATTTTACAAAGTGAGGATTGGCACACAGATAGTTTTCTGGGCTGGCATTTTCATTGGTAAAATTGCAACGACCACCGCCACTAATGAGAATTTTTCTTCCCACTTTTTTTCCCATATCAACAATAGCGACCTTTCGGCCTCTGTAACCAGATTGCGCCGCACACATTAATCCAGCGGCACCTGCGCCGATGATCACCACGTCAAATTGCAACATTGTATACTCTGAAACGAAAAACTTATGCCGCAATTATAACTTTTTTTAAGCTTGAGGGGGAGTTTATAGTTCAAAACACAACCAAAAAAGCATATTTCTATCACTTTTTAGAATATGAGATAAATCATTTACATTTTTTTACATTGCAAAATAGTTTATTCTTTAACCAGGAATATTTTGATAAAGTTTAATAAAAACATAATGATAATGAAATAATAAAGCCCTTTATCCATCTCCTTATAACTAAATCAATAGTGTAAATAACAAAACAATACTTTCACAAAAAGAACAATGAATTTACGTTTGTTAACCTCTTGGCGCAGAGAGGTTGCCAAGAAAAACAACAAGTAAAACAAGGGTAAAAAAATGACAACAGGAAATTTTAAATTAGCAGCAATATCAATGGCTGTGACAGGATTACTTTCAGCAAACGCAGTAATGGCAATGCCAGAAGGTGTTAACACACAAGTTGAGTTATTAGCGCCAGCACTGCCAAGCCAAGCCCAAATCGCACAAAAACTAGAATCACAAAGCGGTTTTGGTACGCAGTTCATCATCAAATATAAAAACAACAACAGCGGCAATGACATCATGTCACTTTCAAGTGTCGATATGTCTCCTGCCATGATGAATACACGCGCTCGCAGTTTCGTAAAAGGCTTCAACAGCAAGCGTGCAGCAGCTAAAGCGCAGTACGTTCGTCCGATGGCGCTTTCAAATCACCACGTAATGCGTGCAGACAAGAAACTTAATGCAGCAGAAACACAAAAATTCATGCAAGACATGATTGCATCAGGCAACGTTGAGCACATCGAAGTTGACCAAATGCTACAGCCATTTGCTGCACCAAACGATCCAAGCTATAGCTCACAGTGGCACTACTTTGAAGCAGCAGGTGGTATTAATGCACCAGCAGCTTGGGACAAAGCGACAGGTAGTGGTGTGGTAGTTGCGGTACTAGATACAGGTTACCGTCCGCACGCTGACTTAAACGCAAATATCCTACCAGGTTACGACATGATCTCTAACCTGTCAGTAGCAAATGACGGCGGCGGTCGCGACAGCGATGCACGTGACCCAGGTGATGCAGTGACAGCCAACGAGTGTGGTTATACTCACAGCGCACGTAACTCAAGCTGGCACGGTACACACGTTGCCGGTACTGTTGCTGCGGTAACTAACAATGGTGAAGGTGTTGCCGGTGTTGCTTATGATTCTAAAGTTGTACCAGTACGTGTACTTGGTAAGTGTGGTGGTTTAACGTCTGATATCGCAGATGGCATCATCTGGGCATCAGGTGGTTCAGTCGCCGGTGTACCTGCAAACGCCAACCCAGCTGATGTTATCAACATGAGTTTAGGTGGTAGCGGTGCATGTAGCTCTACGACACAAAATGCGATTAACCAAGCACGTGCAAACGGCTCTGTGATCGTTATCGCTGCGGGTAACGACAACGACAATGCAAATAACTACAACCCAGGTAACTGTGCTGGCATCGTTAACGTTGCATCTGTAGGTCGTGACGGTGGCCGTGCATACTACTCAAACTACGGCTCTTCAATTGACGTTGCAGCACCAGGTGGCGCACAAAGCTTCGCCAATGACCCTGAAGGCATTCTTTCTACTTATAATTCAGGTAGCAACACACCTGTGAGCGATAGCTATAGCTACTCACAAGGTACGTCGATGGCAGCACCACATGTTGCAGGTATTGCAGCGCTTATCAAGCAAGCAAAACCTACTGCAACGCCTGATGAAATCGAAACAATTCTTAAAAATACCACACGTAGCTTCCCTGCAACGTGTACTAACTGTGGTACAGGTATCGTTGACGCAAACGCGGCTGTTGATATGGCACTTGGCAATGACAATACAAACCCAGGTGACAATGTATTAGTTGATGGTGAAGCAAAAACAGGCCTAAGCGGTGCAAAAGATGCTGAAGCTTTCTTCACATTTGAAACGCCTGCTGGCGCGAGCAAAGTAACCTTCACAATGAGTGGTGGTACGGGTGATGCTGACCTTTACGTCAGAGCAGGTGCTAAGCCAACAACAACAACGTATGACTGTCGCCCATATGAAGGCGGTAACAACGAAGTGTGTACTATTGATAACGCTTCTGGCACATATCACGTAATGATGCGCGGTTATTCAGCGTATAGCGGTGTGAGCCTTGTTGCAAACGCAGAAAGCACAGGCACACAACCTGGTGGTATCACTGAGACAAACCTATCTGCATCAACAGGCAACTGGAGCCGTCACCAAGTGACTGTCCCTGCTGGCATGTCGAGCCTAACGGTTAAAATCTCAGGTGGTTCAGGTGATGCTGACCTTTATGTAAACCCAGGTAGCGCTCCTTCAACGTCTACTTACCAGTGTCGTCCATATGAAGGCGGTAACGCTGAAACATGTACCATCACTAACCCAGCTGCTGGCGTTTGGCACATTGGTCTACGTGCATACCGTACTTTCTCTGGTGTGACACTAGACGCACAGTACAAATAATCCCTGGCACTTAATGTAACAAACTAAGCCGGAGTGACTCCGGCTTTTTACATCCCGCGTCAGCTACATTAAGACAATAAAAAAGCCAAACATCTGTTTGGCTTTTTGCTTACTCTCACGTTAATCATTGATTATGACTGCAAACCCAAACTTGCCCTGATCTGCGCCATTTGCTGTTCTAAGCGCTGTTGAATATCGCTGATCTGTTGGTTTGACCCACTCACCTGCGCTTTCATCGTCGCCATAGAGCTGCTAAAACTATCTACCAATTCGGTTTGCTGATTGCTGAGAGCCATCGCATCCGCGGCGACTTGGCTGGCACCTTGTGCACGCTCAGCAACGCCTTCTGAGTTACGCTTTAGCTCTTGGGCATGTTCAGTTTGCTGCTGTGCTTCTTGGGCTAATGCACTGATCTGATTTGATACCTTACTGGAATTATCACTTAAAATATTAAGCTGCGCATTGATGTCTGTGAGCGAGTCCTGCGTTTGACGGGCAAGCTTTCTCACTTCATCGGCCACTACCGCAAAGCCTCGGCCGTGCTCACCGGCACGCGCAGACTCAATGGCCGCGTTCAGTGCCAATAAGTTAGTTTGCTCAGCAATGGTGTGGATCATCTCTATCACCTTGCCGACATCTTCAACCCCAACGAGCAATTCATTGAGACTCACCAGTCCTTGATCCACACGGCTTTGAGTACTTGAGCTGGCCTTGAGCATAGACTCTGCAAAGCCGACACTTTGCGTCATCGCATTAAACGTATCACTGGCGTTATCAGCCACTTGTTGATTGATATTACTGGCTTCAAAACCGATTAATTTGATCTCATCCAGCTGATGTTGGTTATGCGCTACCTGCTCATAGGTATGCTCTGACTGCTGACTAATGCTGGCCAAGTTTCGATTCATGTCTTGCATAAAGTCGTTGATCACTTGCAGCATTTGTTCGCGCTCTTGTGCTTCTACCCGTTGCCTTTCAATCAATTGATTAAAGTACTGGGCAATTTCACCCACTTCAGTATTGGCTCGCTTACACTTAATCTGTTTCAGCTCATTACTCTCAATTAAAAAGGCAAAGCCATCTCGTAAGTTGCGCAGCGGCGTCAGCACTTGACTAAACTGCACCCAATACACACCAACAGCCAGCAATACGAGCAAGCCAATGGCAGCGCCAAAAATAGTAAATACTTGAGACTTGAGCTCTACCTGACGGCGCTTTAACTGCTCGCCTGCATCTAACATCAGTGCAGATAATTGCTTAATATCATCACGCAGTGCCGTGATCCCCGCTTGGCGTTGCTGTGCCTGACGTAGTGTATTTTCTAAGTCACGGCTAAAGCGATTTGGCCAGCTACTCAATTCAGACTTGATCTCTTGCGCTAAATCTTCAGGCTCTTCCCCCAGAAAAAGCTCGTCCTCATCCACTTCGGTCATTACGCCTAAATCATCTAGCCTATCAATTTGCGATGCGAGGGTTTGTAGTCTGTTGAGTGATTTGTGCAAGCTTTGCTGTGTTGCTTGGTCGTAGTGCAACACCAGTTGGTAGGTATAAATACTTAAATTGGTGGTTTCAAAATAGTAATCGGACGCCAATGTATAATAGCGATCACTCAGAGCATGACCCTGTGCCTGCGCAACATAATTCATCAATGAGGAGGCAGAGCCCGCCATTTGCCGCAGTGCATTATCAAGCAGTGCTAATTCATTGCCCGATAATTTGCCAAGCGCTCGATACTTACCCTGAATATCACCATTTAATGCATCAAGTTGCTTTTCCATATCCGTCATTGCATCACTAGACATGGTTGCTAAATGCTTATTTTTGATGATAGTGATCTGCTCGCTGGCCTGATTTAAATACAAGCTATCACCTGAGCTGAGGTAATCTTCAACCGTACCAGCTAAATCAATTAAAACCGTATTTTTAAGCTGAGTATATGCGCTATCTTGCTGATCTAACTTGCTAAATACCTGACTTGCCCACAATAAGGTCGCCGCAAGAATGATACTGGCAATGGCTAACAACACCGCCAGCAGCCGAGTGAAAGATGAAACACGCATATGTACTACAATCCCAAAAAGTGAATTTCGGGCTCAGAGTATTAACCTTTTATGACATTTTGATGTAAGTTGTTTACCAAATGAGCAATCTCAGATAAAAGCATACTTTTTTAGTATGCTTTTTGTGTACAAACTCGCGACAGGGCAAAAGTCTGCGTGCAGATGTTTACTTCATCGCCGCGTTGACATAGACATCAAAACGGTTCTTCTTAGTGGTAATTTGCATGCTGGGTGTGTGTGAATTTAAAAACGGTGCATAATCTGGGCGTTTTACCACAACGCGCTTGGTCGCCAATTGAGTCGCAAAAGGCAGCAAGGCGTCGGCGTCATTGTCTGCACCAACTAAGGATTGAAACACGCGCATTTCTTTTTTCACTTGTGCAGATTTTTCACGGTGCGGAAACATAGGGTCTAGATACACCACATCAGGGCGACTCGACTCATCCTGCATTGCCTGTTCAAGTAGTGCATGGCTTGAGCCAAATGCGATGTGCATATTCTCTTGCATCCAGCTGCCAATTTCTGCATCTTGATAGGCGCGCTGCAAACCATCATATAAAAGCGCTGCAACCACAGGGTGCCTTTCATGCATCAATACTTTACAGCCTAAAGACGCCAATACAAATGCATCGCGTCCAAGACCCGCAGTGGCATCGAGCACCACAGGCGTTACGCCTTTATTTAATCCAACCGCTTTGGCAATGGCTTGACCTTTACCGCCACCAAACTTACGTCGATGGGCGCTGGCCCCAGTGGCAAAATCGACACGAATGGCCCCAAGCTTTGGCTCATCTTTTTTAAATAGCGCCAACCCCGCTTCGTCATAAACCAAACGAAACTCCTCATCGAGCGCTTGGTGTTTATCTAGCTCAAAGCGTTTTGTGATCTCATCTAAATAAGAACGGTTTTCTTCAAATGGCGTGTGAATATACAACTGCAGGCTCCTGTCGGTTAAGCCTGCAGATTATATCGCTTAATTAAGGAAAAAAGAATCCAATCGACGCTGTTGTGTCGCATCGACTAAAACAATTCAATGTCGGTTTGTGCAGGTACCTCATCCTCTCCCCAAGGCTTGGCCATTTGATTGAGGCTTTGAATAAGCTCTTGGCGTACTTGGGTGATTTCGCCCAGCTTATAGCGAATAATTGAAAACTCATCATTCACAAATAAAAAATGTTCACTCAAGCGCTCAAGAGACACCTTATGCGCTTCATCCAGTCCGGTTTTAACAGCGTCTTCTTTGACAAACTGCTCAAACTCCGCGACCTTCGCGCCATAAATCTCGCCAATGCCACCAAGCTGCTCGCTTAACTGCGCAAATGCCAAGCCAATTTCCTCAACTTTATTTAATGCCACTTCGCTCACTTCCATATCTTTTATTTTGGCATTGGTGGCCTCGAGAATATGCGGCAGCAAATCTTTAAAGCGGCCATAAAGCGCAGGATCATCGGTAGGCATGTTTTTAATTAATAAGGATACTTTGGGGTAATTAATAATAGTGCGCCGACCAAAATCAACAAATCGGCTGCCCTCTTTGTTGGTTTCTAACAACTCCTGCTCTATTGGCTGTATTGCGCCCTCTTGGGAAAAGAATACCGCTTGATTGTGGTACCAAAAAGCCAGCGCTACCTCTAAATTGAGCGGGGTAAAAAACTCTAAAAAGTACTCCGACAGAGTAGTTAAATCATGGGCATGGTAAGACTGACCAACATAACGCATTATCCGACCCATATCTCCTGAGTCTGTCATGGCGATTTCAGCGGTTATTTGCGCCCTTTGCATGTCTTGCTTAAGCGCCACAGATTGACGGCGGTAATCATCCAAGACTTTGATCCGCGCCAATAATTCAGACCCTTCAAATGGCTTTACAATGTAATCAGCGGCTCCCGCATTGTACCCGCGCATACGTTCGCTAATATCTGATTTGGAAGATAAGAACATCACGGGAATATCAGCGGTGTGGTCTCCTGCTTTTAAGCGTTCACACACTTCAAAGCCAGACATGCCCGGCATTTCCACGTCGAGCAAAATAATATCCGGTTGATATTTAATTGCTAACCTTAAGCCCTGCTCGCCATTTTTAGCGTGGATCAATTTACAACTTTGCGATAATGACTGCTCGATAACATGGTGAATGAGCTTGTCATCGTCAATGGCAAGCACTAAATTTGTCATATGGCTTTCCCTACAAGATCAGGTCTTTACCAAAGCATAGACGGAACTGTTTATTTTGCGAGTGCAAAAACAACAAAGCGCCCTTTCGGACGCTTTGTGCATGTGCAAATGACAATATGCGCTTATGCGGCTTTGCCAATACCACTGTGACGCAACAATGCATCAACTTGTGGCGTACGACCTCTAAAGCGTTGGAATAACACCATAGGCTCTTCTGAACCGCCCATTTCTAGGATGTTTTCCATAAAGTCTTTACCGGTTTGCGCATTGAAGATGCCTTCTTCTTCGAAACGAGAATAAGCATCTGCAGACAGTACCTCAGCCCATTTATACGAGTAGTATCCTGCGCTATAGCCCCCAGCAAAAATATGGCTAAAGCTATGCTGGAATCGGTTAAACTCTGGCGCTTTAATAATGGCGACTTGCTCTCTGACTTGGTTCAGTCTCGCTTGAATTTGGCACGCTTCACCTTGCTGATAATCGGCATGAATATGGAAATCAAACAGTGAGAACTCAATCTGTCTGAGCATTTGCATGGCTGATTGATAGTTTTTAGCCGCCAGTAACTTGTCTAATAACGCTTTTGGTAGTGGCTCACCACTTTCGTAGTGTCCAGATATAAAGCTCAACGCTTCTTCTTCATAACACCAGTTTTCTAAAAACTGACTTGGAAGCTCAACCGCATCCCATGCCACACCATTAATGCCCGCAACAGCAGGCGCATCAATTTGCGTCAGCATATGGTGAATACCATGACCAAACTCATGGAATAACGTGGTGACTTCATTATGCGTAAATAGCGCTGGTTTATCACCAACCGCTTTATTAAAGTTACATACCAAGTAAGCAACCGGTGTCTGCAATGTGCCATCTGACAATGTACGTCGGCCCATACAATCGTCCATCCAAGCACCACCGCGTTTGTGTTCACGCGCATACAAATCTAAATAGAAGTGACCGCGCAGCACGCCATTGTTGTCATGGATAGCAAAAAAGCGTACATCTTCGTGGTAACTGTCAAATTCACTCACTTCAGTGACTTTAATGCCAAACAGGCGATTAACGGTCTCAAATAACCCACTTAACACGCGATCCGCTGGGAAGTAAGGACGTAATAATTCATCTGAGATGGCATATTTGGCCTGCTTTAGCTTTTCACCATAATAGCCATAATCCCAAGCTTCTAGCAGCTCAACCTGATGTTCATCTTTGGCGAACGCTCTCAATTCATCAACTTCTTGCTGCGCTTGAGGCTTAGACTTTTTCGCCAAATCATTTAAAAAATCAAAAACTTGCGCTGGTGTTTCAGCCATTTTGGTTGCCAGCGACTTATCTGCAAAACTATCAAAACCTAATAGCACAGCTAATTCGTGACGCAGTGCCAGCGCTTCCGTCATGATCGCTGAGTTATCAAACTCGCCACCATTTGGGCCCTGATCTGATGCGCGCGTCACAAATGCGCGGTACATTTGCTCACGCAAGTCGCGATTGTCTGCGTACGTCATAATCGGTAGGTAAGAAGGAATATCTAGCGTAAATACCCAGCCTTCAAGCTCTTTAGCTTGTGCAGTATGCGCAGCTAGGGCCAGCGCTGACTCTGGCAAACCGCCTAAATCGGCTTCATCAGTGACATGTAAATGCCATGCTTGGGTTGCATCCATTACATTGTTACCAAATTTTGCACCCAGCTCAGAAAGCTTTGCACTTATCTCACCATAACGTTTCTGTCCGGCTTCATCCAAAGCAATGCCCGATAATTTGAAATCTCTTAGCGCATTTTTAATGGTTTTTTGTTGTGCTGTGCTTAAGCTTTCAAATTCGTCGCTTTGCTCAATTGACAAGTACGCTTGGTATAAACCTTGGTGCTGACCAACATACGTTGAGTATTCTGAAATCAGTGGTAGGCACTCATCATACGCTTTTCTTAATTCTTCATTATTAACAACTGAGTGCATGTGAGACACAGGGGACCACATTTTAGATAGCTTATCATCTGCTTCTTCAAGAGGTTGAACAAAGTTTTGCCAGTTAAATTGCGCCTGCTCAAGCACTGAATCTATGGTTTTACGACAGTGTTCAATGGCTGATTTTAGTGCAGGTACAACATGCTCAGGCTTTATTTTTGAAAATGGCGGTAATCCTTCAAGGCCAATTAATGGGTTGCTCATAGTGTCTCTCTTAATTTTTTATTTCCTGAATAAACTTGAAATAAGGGCTAATAGCGCAAATACAAGTAAAACTTACTAATCTAGTTGAAAGTTATGGCGTATAAAAGCTGTCATACTAAGACTAGTTCAGCGAATTCAGAAGAGGAAACATTATGGCTCAACATTTTGACTACATTGCCATTGGCGGTGGTAGCGGTGGTATCGCATCAGCAAACCGAGCGGCAATGCGTGGCGCAAAGGTCGCCCTTGTCGAAGCAAAACACATGGGGGGCACCTGTGTGAATGTCGGGTGCGTACCTAAAAAAGTAATGTGGCACGGCGCACAAGTTGCTGAAGCCATCAAACTTTATGCACCAGACTACGGCTTTGACGTTGAGCTAAAAAACTTCAATTGGGCCAAATTAGTTGAAAGCCGTGAGGCTTATATTGGCCGTATCCACCAAGGTTACAACAAATATCTTGCCAGCAATGGCGTTACCGTGATCAATGGCTTTGCCAAGTTCATCGATAATAAAACCATCGAAGTAAATGGCGAACAGTACACCGCAGATCATATTTGTATTGCAGTGGGCGGTCGTCCAAGCATTCCAAATATTCCAGGTGCAGAGCACGGAATAGACTCAAATGGCTTTTTTGAGTTAAATGAGCAGCCACGCCGTGTTGCCGTCATTGGCGCAGGTTATATTGCTGTAGAACTTGCCGGCGTACTACACAGCCTAGGCACAGAAACTCATCTGTTTGTTCGTAAACATGCTCCACTACGCAACTTTGACCCTATGGTGGTTGAAACGCTCACTGAAGTCATGGAAAAAGAAGGCCCAACATTACACACTAACTCAACGCCAAAAGAGCTCGTGAAAGAGGCTGATGGTTCAGTGACTCTGCACCTTGAAAATGGTGAATCACACACTGTTGATCAGGTGATTTGGGCAATTGGCCGCGAGCCTGTAACAGATAAAATCAACCTTGCAGCAACTGATGTGGATGTTACTGAAAGAGGTTTTGTGAAGGTTGATGAGTGGCAAAATACATCAGTACCAGGTATTTACGCACTTGGCGATATCATGGAAGGCGGTATCGAGCTGACACCTGTTGCAGTGAAAGCGGGCCGTATGCTGGCTGAACGCCTATTCAACCCAGAACTGCCTAACGCCAAAATGGATTACAACCTAGTCCCGACTGTGGTATTCAGTCATCCCCCGATCGGCACCATAGGTTTAACAGAGCCAGAAGCCAAAGCGCAATATGGTGAAGACAACATCAAGGTATACAACTCGACGTTTGCAGCCATGTACACAGCGGTGACACAACATCGTCAACCATGTCGCATGAAGTTAGTATGTGCAGGCCCTGAAGAGAAAATCGTCGGCTTACACGGCATTGGCTTTGCCGTTGATGAAATGATCCAAGGCTTTGGTGTCGCAATGAAGATGGGTGCAACCAAAGCAGACTTTGATTCTGTTGTCGCTATCCACCCAACAGGCTCAGAAGAGTTTGTTACAATGCGATAATTGTCCAAAAATGCAAAAAGCGCACACTGATTAAACAGTGTGCGCTTTTAAAATATTAACTCATCAAAGGCGTATTTTGACTTTATAGATAAGTGTGAAACCAGCTAGATAGCTCAGAAAACGCGGCCTCTCTATTCAGATCTAAACCATGATTATCACCTTGGTAAACAACCAATTTGTGCGGCACCTTGTGTTGCGCTAATGCTTTTGCAAATCGAATTGAGTTATCCACCGATACGCGTTTATCTTTGTCGCCGTGCATAATCAAAATAGGAGTCTGCTTTGGCAATTTATCTACCCATGTCATCACGGAACGCTTTGCTAATTGGGCATGTTTCTCAGTACTGTAATTCGGGATCCGTTTTTTATAAACTTTTTCCATCGCAGGACGAAATTCAAGCTCTTTGTTTAGATCAACAACACCAGCCTGAGTGGCAATGGCTTTCACTGCTGGCATCTCTTTTACCGCTAAGTGTGTTTGCATTGCACCGCGACTGACACCATACATGCCAACCCGATTAATGTCTGCCCCTTCAATGTTCGGTAAAATATCCATTAATGCTGTTACATCTGCCACGTCTGCGCCACCAAATTGATCTAGGGTGTCGTTGCGAGAGAAGGTGCCTCTATACTGGCTGCCAATTATAATGAACCCCTCTTTGGCAAGCGGAAAAACATTCCTCATTAAATGGCCGAACACCACCGCACCATAATTGCCATTACCGCCTCTGTTGTAAATAATGACAGGCATTTTCTTCTTATTATTAATGGGCTTCACAACAAAGCCTCTGACGTCTTGCCCCTTCACTTGATAAGTAAAGGTTTCGCATGTCAAATGCGCTTTGAAATCATTAAATGCTTGTTCACTAAACATAGATTGGAAATGAGAAACTTTCTTTTGCAGCGCTTGCTCGTTTAGCCCTCTTTTTGCAAACTTCTTCTCCATAAAATCAATCCAATGGCTGTATTGTGAAAAAGGCCCTTTGTAGCAGCTTTGCACAGACTTCAAGTCGGTACTGTTTGCCTGAGAATTAAAAGAGAACAACAAAAATATAAACAATATCAAAACATGCATTACGACTTTTCCTTGCACTTTAAAACACTTCAAAATAAGCACAATATGATTGCATTCGTTACATTAATACTTATTGAACAATCAGACACTTATTCTATAAAAAAGTGAGGAAGGTGGTGTGGAAGTTACTATCAACTACATTAAAGAAGAAAAGCCTACCAAAGTGCGTCTAACTCTTTTAATACCGCTTTAACAACTGGATTAGTAAGCCCTGATTGCTTCGCTACTAAACTTAACGGTATCTCAAAATCCAACAAGGTGAGTCGCTGTGCTTGCTTGGCTGTAACCATGGCTTGTGCCACTTCCAGTTCGATAAAACTGGCGCCAACGCCCTGTTCAACTAAGCTCGCACGAGAGGCGTTATCGGCACTTTGTACCTGTGATTTAATGGACTGAGTAACCCGCTTTCTCAGTGCCCTATCAAATGGGCAATGCTCACCAACGCTTATCCAAGGCAGATCAGCAAGCTCGTAAATGCTCTGAATCGCGGTGGTATCAAATGAGGTTGGTACTATCGTGGTAATGGGCTGCAAAGCTAACTCGGTATAAAACAGGTCTGGCGAACTATCACCATAAACAAACCCGCCATCCAATTCACCACTGCTTACCTTTTCAAGAATTTGCCCTGTGTTCAGCGCATGCAACTCAAGCTCAATACCCGGACAGCGATGAACGAGCGCTTTGACCAACTCAGCAATACGCAATGTACTTGCATCTCGGTTTAAACCCAGTTTAAAGGTGCCTATGACTTGATCTGCATTTTCTACCGCCAGATTCACCATGTCTGTGGCGCTGTCTAAAGTTTTTTGCGCTTGCAAGCGCAGCTGCTCGCCTTTTGGGGTCAAACGCATGCCTTTGCTGGTGCGCTCAAATAATGTGGTTTTCAGCTCATCTTCTAATGCGCGAATATGGGCACTAACAGCTGGCGGTGTAGTAAACAACTGTTTTGCCGCCTTGGTTAAATTGCCCGTTTCAGCAACCACCACAAATGACCTTAAATGGTAAAATTCCATGTGCTCACCCACCTGATTTGAATCTGAATCACAAATATACAACAGGCTGTCACCAAGACCTATTCACAATGTGTGAACATCGCGTTCAGAAATGATGAATTTACCCAGTGCAGAGCCCTTTGTAAGCTGTTAAAACACTCACCAAACAGGACAAATACCGATGGCAAATATTCAAATAAACAATACCGCAAAACCAAGTGCAGCACAGGCACATTTTAGTGCAAAGTTAAACTGTGAAACGGATTGCAGCGATGTATATGCCGATATCAAACAAGGGGCACAGCACTTTGTGCTCGTAGATACTCGCTCTGCACACGCTTTTGCCAAGAGCCATGCGATCACCGCTATAAACATACCCAATAATGAAATCACCGCCGCACGTATGGCTGACTTTGCACCCGACACCTTGTTTGTTGTGTACTGCTGGGGCCCTGGTTGTAATGGCGCGACCAAGGCTGGACATAAACTGGCTCAGCTAGGTTTCAAAGTCAAAGAAATGATAGGTGGAATTCACTACTGGGAAGACTTTGAGCGCTATCCAGTTAATAGACGCTTGGGCGACCCACAACAGTAACCGCATAGAGCTTGTTATAAACAAGCTCTATCGCTCTCAAATCAAACAACTATCGCTGAAAGTCCCGTGGTGCAACACGGCTTTTATATCAGCTAATAAAAATATCGTCTGCCCGAACATCAGAATAAAAACACCTCAACATGCGCAAATCACAAGCAAGTTAGCACTTTACAGGCTCAATTTTGCTGTATTTTTAATCACCCATGTCTCGGGGTGATTAAATCCACACTTAAAATTGGGTTTAAATAGACAAATATAAAACTGACCACAATACTCAAATTGTCATCAAAGTTAAATAAGCGACTATGAAGCAAGCTAGGTCATTCTTCTGTTTACTCTTTGGCATCCTCAGCCACACCTTGTACGCCAACACCGTGGAGCACAAGCTGGTTGTGTCAATGCATCCACTTGAGCCTTTTGTCTATATTGAAAATGGCAAAGTCACCTCTGGTTTTGTCGCAGACATCTACAACCAAATGGCTAGTCGTCTGTCTCATTACCAGCCTGTGCAAGTCAGCTCCTTTGCCCGAGGATTAAACATATTAAAGCAACCTCCAAAAAGAGTTATGTCACCTTCTGGTAAAGTCACTTTGTACCATAGAGCGCATCTTATCGTCGCAAAAACGACTGAACGGCTCCCCGCCTTTAAATGGGTGGGGCCTTTTTTATATGACGGCTCTGTTCTATACAAACGCTCAAGCGATAAAAGAGAGTTTAAGCAGTTGGGAGACATTCGCCGTCATCAAGCAACCTGTGTATCACAACGTAAAGTCGCGGACACAGAGATATACAAAAAATATCAGATCCCATACCATGAAACGGACAGCCAACTTGAAGCTATTCAATTACTTCTTCAGCCCAGAAGCCGCTTTGATTGCACAATTATTTCATTGATGAATACCCGGGAAATACTCGCTTCTTCTGGCTACTCACTCGATGCCTTAACCCCCATGTCTATCCAGCTATCCCCACACGCCGTGTATATGGCTTTTTCTTCGCAAACGCCAGATACAATAGTCAACAAATGGCAATCTGCACTCGATGAATTGGACTCACAAGGCCTTAGGCTCACCTATATTCAAAAGTACGTGCCTTTTTATACACAAGAGCTCGAACTCATGTTGCGAGGTGCACTGGATAGTCACAACCAGTAAAACCCATGATTCAGCACTTCGAATGCATCAAACTGGTCCCAAATTAATTACAACTAAAACTATTTAGCTTTCTAAATATAGAAAAGTCATTACTATCTCAATACATACCTTACCAAGTTAGGAAAAAATATTTACCAAACAGCTCAAAAAAAGCTGCCTTTTTGCTTGATTTCATAGCAATTTATAACGCAACTTTAATTATCCCCCCCAAAAAGTTACAATACAAAACATTAGAACTCTAACTAAATCGATTCCTGTATATAAAACAGGCATAGAGGGTTATATGCAAACTTATGAGGCAACACCATTATTGCCGAATGACAAGCAACATAAATTGCTTGCAATGGAAATCCAGACTCAACATCTTTGTGATAACACACTGCATCGTATAGAAAGTACTGCAAATCAAAACCACAACACCAAAGTGCTGCTGCAAGTTAAAGAGTCTAACTCACTTGCTTTAATGTCGAATGGGTATCAAATTGAGGCAACCATCCCCAAATTATATAGTAATGAGGATGCAATTTTTGCTGCTAAGTATTTAGATAATCAGCGAAAAATAGAGAAAAATAGCGATTTATACGATGAAATCCTTGATCACGTAATTAGTAACACCGATAACTTTGAAACCACAAAGCACAATACTTCAATGGCACGACTAGCAAATCGCTCTGATGCAAGAGGCATTGCCAAGCTCTTCGCAAATGATGATACGCTGTATTCGTGCTGGCAAGAAGATGAGCCGAAAATTAAAGCGAGTATGCAAGGCGAACATGAATACGTTGTCATTGACTACTTGGATAATATAGTTGCTGCAGTCAACATCAAGCATGACGCCAATACAAAAAGCTGCTTTTTGCAAGATTTGTCCGTTGCCTCTTTTGTTCAAAATCAAGGTATGGCGACCACTTTAATTGACTTTGTACTTCATCGTCTTCTTCGTACCGAAGTAGAGACAATACACTGCCAATGCATCGCAGATGATTATGCAATGAATAAAGTGTTAGCGCGCCATGAATTTAATTTTGGTGGACGCCTTACTAACCAAGTTATTGTTCAAGACCAGCTACACTCAGTAAACATGTGGTCTAAGAAGTTATCAAAGGATCGTTGATTCGGCTATCTCAATGACAGATAATTTATTTCCAAACTTAGCCAAGCAAAATAATTTGTAGTCTAATCAATAGAGTCTCACTATGAAAAAAGACAACACCTCGCTTAATCTCCCCGTTTTTTACAGCGCATCAGCGATTGTATTGGCGTTGGTGATTTTTGCCGTGATCAGTCCTTCAACCGCCTCATCACTCTTTTCTGTTACTCAATCAGCCATCACTCAAAATGGCAGTTGGTTTTATGTCTTAACCGTCGCCATCATATTAGGCCTCGTCGTATATTTAAGCATGTCGCGATTTGGCGAAATTAAATTAGGGCCCGATCACTCGGATCCCGATTATAGTTTTTCAACTTGGCTAGCCATGTTATTTGCCGCTGGCATGGGCATAGGTTTGATGTTTTTTGGTGTTGCGGAGCCCGTGATGCATTTTGTCTCGCCACCGTCTGCAGACACAGACTCAGTTGAAGCCATCAAAGAAGCCATGCGGATCACATTTTTCCACTGGGGTTTCCACGCATGGGCCATCTATGCCATTGTGGCGATGATTTTGGCTTATTTTAGTTATCGACATAAATTACCACTGACATTGCGCTCAGCACTTTACCCAATTATTGGCGACAGAATTCATGGCTGGATAGGCCATACAGTGGATGTTTTTGCCGTTGTCGGTACTGTATTTGGTGTCGCAACCTCTTTAGGCTTGGGCGCTGCACAGGTCAACTCTGGGCTAGCCTACTTGTTCTCTTTTGATGTCTCGGTACAAAACCAAGTCATTATTATGATCACCATTACGGCGCTGGCCTCTATCTCCGTGGCGACGGGGTTAGACAAAGGCATTAAAATTTTATCGCAGACCAACATGATACTCGCTGTAGTACTGTTAGCCCTGATCTTCTTTATTGGCCCAAGTGTGTTTTTACTGCAAGCATATGTACAAAATGTCGGTGATTATTTATCGGATATTGTGTCTACCACCTTCAACTTATTCGCTTATGAGAAAAAAGATTGGATTGGTGGCTGGACGATTTTTTATTGGGGTTGGTGGCTTGCTTGGGCACCTTTTGTAGGCCTCTTTATTGCCCGTATATCAAAGGGCCGTACTATTCGAGAGTTTGTCATTGGCGTCACCTGTATTCCTACCGCATTCACCTTATTGTGGATGACCATTTTTGGTAACTCGGCACTGGCAATGATTTTTGAGCAAGGTATGACAGGGATCTCAGATATGGTCAGCAACAACTCGGCCGTTGCCCTGTTTGTATTTCTAGAAAACTTCCCTCTGTCTGAGTTTTTAATCGGCCTATCTATCATCATGATTGTGGTGTTTTTTGTCACCTCTTGTGACTCAGGCGCCATGGTTATCGACATGCTCTGCTCAAACGGCAGCAATAACACCCCACTTTGGCAGCGATTATTTTGGTCGATTGGGGTCGGGGTGGTCGCAGCAGCGCTGAGCTTAGCGGGCGGTCTTGATGCACTGCAAACACTGACCATCGTCAGTGCTCTGCCATTCTCAGTAGTGTTGCTCGTCGCCTGTTATGGTCTCATTCGCGCACTGCGTATTGATGATGCCAAACGCAGTACACACACCATGCCGATGACGTTTGACAACCAAGTTAATGATGAGCAAACGTGGCAAGAGAGCCTTGCGCTGCTTATCGCGACGCCTGCTAAAGGTAAAGTTGATAAATTTATCTTAAAAGAGGTGAAGCCTGCGCTGAAAAAAATCAGGGCTGAATTTGAAAGTAACCAGGTCGAGGCTGAAGTCAAAGTAAATAATGCTGCGGTTATTCTTACGGTTCATCACGGTGACGAGCACGACTTCATTTATGGTGTGTATAAAAGTGAAGCATTGCAACCAGATTTTACGCAAAGTGATGTCACAGACAGTGACTCGTATTATCGCGCTGAGGTGTACCTCAGTGAAGGCGGTCAAAACTATGACATCATGGGGTGGTCTGAAAGCGCCATCATCAGTGATGTCTTAGCGCAATACCAAAAGCACCT
The DNA here is from genome assembly GCF_057197785.1 of Pseudoalteromonas sp. MMG033. NCBI lineage: Bacteria > Pseudomonadati > Pseudomonadota > Gammaproteobacteria > Alteromonadales > Pseudoalteromonadaceae > Pseudoalteromonas > Pseudoalteromonas sp. MMG033. The sequence continues at coordinate 2,342,751 of NZ_CM170070.1, read as the reverse complement.
TCACTTCTTAAATGTGCTACGCGAGTAGCACAGTTACTTTCCCGATTCGGTTTGGTTCATCGGTGCTATCTCAAGCACCGGTGCCGCATCAAGTTCATTTGCATCCATCATAGTAGCGATCCGCTGCATAGACGAGAGCAGCAAGGTTTGCTCCCATTCCTCTAACTCACAAAAGTTTTGTATAAAGTGTTCCTGCAATGGCTGCGGTGCATCAATTAATAAACTCTTCCCTTGTGGAGACAAAAATAAACTCACACGACGTTTATCTTGTGCGCTGCGCACCCGCTCGACCAAACCTCGGCTCTCCAAACGATCAAGTATGTTGGTCACCGTCGCGGCACTTAAATTAACATGCTTCGCAATTTGGCTCGCCGTGACACCTTTTACACGCGTAATTTCCTGCATTATCAACAGCTGTGGGCCAGTCAAACCCGACGACTTATTAAGTTGCTTTGAATGCAAGTCAATGGCGCGGATCACCTTTCTAATTGAGACTAATAGTTCTTCGTATTTTTCCATTTATTAGCGCTACCGAACAATACCAATTTCGCCAGTATAATCGCTTCAGTGGCGCTGAACCACTAGAAATCACAATCAGTATCAACAATCCATCGGCAATAAAGACACAAATCACATAAACCCTAATTAGCAACTAAAAAACAAACTATTAGCGATTGGTTAAGCGCCGTGATCAATAACCCGCCGTAAAGACTTTCCCCACATACGTCGCCGACTCTGCCTCATTAATAAGCGCAATTGCAAAGTCTTGCCATGAAATATGCGACTTACCCGTCTCATCAACCAATAACTCGCCCTCACTGACTCTAAACTGTTCGGTACGAGCACCCTCACCAATCAATGCCGAAGGGCTGGCATAACTCCAATTTTGATTCTCATGTGCTTCACAATGTTGGTATTGCTCAAAACAGGCTTGAGCGATGTCTTTCCATGCAGGGGATACAAGCGAAGTATCGTTTAAAACCAGACCACCGCTCGAGTTGGGAACCGTCAAACAAGCCGCGCCACCAACGAGTAATAAACGTGTACGTGTCTCACGTAAGCCTGTCAGTAAAGACTCAGCAATATCGACCAGTTGCTTTTCCTGTCCCGCCGTTGGCCTCGTTGCACTGATCACCAAGTCTTGCTCTTTACTCAAACGGATCACATCTTGAATGTCATTTACATCACCCACTTGCGCATAGGCTTCAGCAGGTAGCTTTGACACTTTACGTATGTCTCGCGTTACTGCCGTCACTTGATGTCCACGTGCAATTGCTTCATTGACGACCGCCTGACCTATATTACCTGTGGCTCCAAATACTGTGATACGCATGTACTTCTCCTTTCAATTTGTATGCTTAAGAAACACCTCCACTTTAAAAGTATTTTCAATCGCAGGAATTAACCTAGGTTTATTTCTGCAAAAAATAAAAATTCAAAGGAATAAACCTAGGTTCATTACAACCTGTCCGTTCACAATTAAGCTGGGTACTCAATGAAAACAAGGAGTAAACACCATGACAGACATGCAAATCGTAAACGACTATTTGGCTGATTTAGCGCTTACTGAGCATCCACTTAACGCGGATTTTTTAGCGCAGCTGCAAAGCCGCCATGTGGCCAAATATACATTCAACAGTGTATCAGCAGTGTTAAAACACCCCTTGCCTTTGGAGGTCGACCATCTGTTCACTAAAATCATCCAAAAGCAATTTGGTGGATATTGTTTCGAGCATAACAAGCTGGTTTTTCATGTCCTGAAGAGTTTAGGCTTTGAGGTAAAACTGCTGCTCGCCAAGGTGGTATACAACCGAGATGTAGAAGTGCCAAGAACTCACAGAGCAACGCTCGTCACATATCAAGGTACACAGTATTTGCTCGATGTTGGCTTTGGACCGCAAGGAGCGATATTCCCGCTTAAGCTGGTGTTAGATGTACCACAGCAACAGGGGCACATGACCTATCGCATAAGTCAAAATAAAGCCCAAGAGTACTGCTTTGATGTATTAAAAAATGGGGAATATTTCACACTCTACACGTTTGATCTCAACCACTATAGCGAAGCAGACTGTGAACTCAGTCACTTTTACTCTCACAAGCATCCCGACGCTGCTTTTTTAAACAACTTGGTTGTCAGTAAAAAAACGCTTGAGGAAACACATTCACTGAGAAATGGTGAATATCACCATATTACAGCCAGCCATACAGACATCACTGAAATTGATAACACCGAGCAGCTCCACCAGCTACTTACTAGGGTGTTTTCGCTCAATATTGATGAGGCAATATCCGCCTATTTGTTTAGCAAGTTTGCAAAACCTTCACACCTAAGCTGATCCCTTTACTGAGGTGGAAATTATGAATCACGCACTCGCTCAGCCCCTACTCCTAATTGTGTGGGTCGGCTTACTTTCCTCGTCATTTGTGGTGTCTGGCAAAGTACTGCCTTACGCCAGTCCGATTGCAGCGACTTGCCTGCGCTTTATCCTGACAAGCCTTTGCCTCGCGCCGCTTATTTGGCGCTCCTGCAACGTCAAACTAACCGCAAAGCAAATCGGACAGTATGCTCTGATCAGTGGGTTTTTAGTGCTGTTTTTTGTCGGCTTATTTGAATCTTTAAAAACCATTACCGCAGAAAAAACGGCGTTCATCTATACCTTACTGCCTCTCATTAGTGTGCTTTTGAGTTTTATGTTTATGGGCATTAAAACCCGTATTAGCCAATTACTCGGTTTTTTGATTGGCACCGCCAGCGCTATCTGGATGCTCATAAATGGGCAGAATAACCTGCAGGCTCTAAGCAATTGGCAATATGGAGACTCTATATTTTTAGCTGCCTGTTTTTGTCTCGCAATACACGTACTTTTGATAAAAAAATGGGCAACCAAACAATCAGCCCTGACCAGCACATTTTATATTGCACTCCTTGGTAGCCTGCTGCTTTTCCCCATAATGCTGTTTTATGGTGACCTTGCACATTTAGTTTGGCAGAGCCACACATTTTGGACATGGCTCATCTACTTAACCTTGTTTACGACACTGGGCACTTTCTTTTTACAGCAACACTTATTAAAAAAGGTGAGCCCAAATGCTTTTTTAGCCATGACCTATTTAGTGCCCGCGTTTGTGATCTTTTTGCAAGGCGGATTGTCCCAGTTTTTACTTAGCATACCCGCTTTATTAGTTGCATTTTTTGCACTTTACTTGATAACGCGTGCACCCTAACATGTTCCTATAAAGTCGTATCATCAGGGAATGTCGCTTGAACATACAACATAAGCTCGCAGATTTCGTCTCTTTTTTCAGTACCGACGGAAGACCTCTTTGCGCAGAAGATTTTCAAAAGTATGGGTTACAAGGCAAGCTCAAACACCATCCTAAAAATGCTTTACTGATGAACCAAGGCAGTCCCGCACCCAACTTGTTTTTTATCACGCAAGGAGACGTACGCTACTTTAACGTCTCTGCCGAGGGGAAAGAGTTTACACAAGCCTTTGCCAGCGCACCTTGTATCGCCGGTTCTACTCGCGCTATGACACAAAATACGCCCGCATTATTTAGTATTGAAGCTTTAGATGATGTGATCTGTCTTGAGTTTGAATGGCATACTTTCTTTCATACCATGAAAGCGCATCCAGGGTTTTTAGAGGCTTATACGCAACTACTGGAAAACCTCTTTATTAAAAAAGAAGAGCGAGAATATGCCTTTGTTCATCACAGTGCTGAGCAAAGGTATTTAAACTTTATTGACCGAAACCCTGAGCTCAGTGAACGCGTACCCTTAAAAATGGTCGCTTCACATATTGGGATTACCCCCATAGCGCTGAGCCGTATTCGCAGGAAACTGGCATTGTAAACGTTGAAATTAGAGAAAACTAAAACTCATGTAATTATTTTTAGTGTGAAATTTACTCATCATTGAATAAATAATTCATCTAGCACAATACAATTTCTTTCCATTGAGGTAACCTGAGAAACCCGCATACAAATGGAATGAGGACCATGAGTTTTATATTAACAACACAATGTAGTGACGATATCGGGCTAATCGCTAAAATAACCAGCCTATGTCACGAGCATCATTTAAATATTGTTCGTAACAATGAGTTTGTAGACAGAGAAGGTAAACGCTTTTTTATGCGAACCGAATTAACCGGTACGCCGACCGAGCAGTTTATTTCGCAGCTCCAAGCTAATTTGCCTGATGACGCGCTAGTAAAATTACACAGCCCGACAAAAGTAAAAGTGGTATTACTCGCCACAAAAGAAGCACATTGCTTAGGTGGTGTGTTGCTCAAGCAATTTGAAAATGCGCTTAATATTGAAGTACAAGCCGTTATTGCTAATTACCCGACTTTAGAACCTCTAGCAAACGCGTTTGATGTACCTTTTCACTGCTTGTCTCATGAAGGTTTAAGCCGTACAGAGCATGATAAGCAGGTGGGCGACTTAATTGAAAGTTACAACCCAGATTTAGTTGGTCTGGCGAAATATATGCGTATTTTAAGTCCTGAATTTGTTGCTCGGTTTGAAGACAAAATCATCAACATTCACCATTCATTTTTACCCGCCTTTATCGGTGCTAAGCCTTATCATCAAGCATTTGAACGCGGCGTGAAAATCATTGGGGCAACAGCCCATTTCGTCAATAATGAATTAGATGAAGGGCCCATCATTGTGCAGGATGTCACGCAAGTGACACATGCAGATACTGCAGATGCCATGGCCAAAATAGGCAGAGATATTGAAAAAACCGTTTTTTGTAAAGCGCTGCAACTGGCTTCAGAGCACAAGCTATTCATCAATGGCAACAAAACCGTTGTTTTTAAATAATAGCCTTAGTAAAGAAGGTGCAAAAGTAGCTTAATGCTACTTTGCCGCCTCGATTGGTTCTAATTGTAATTTGGAAGCGATCAATACTGCTTGAGTGCGATTATACACACCAAGTTTACGGAATATAGCGGTAATATGCGCTTTCACCGTGGCTTCTGAAATATTCAGCTCGTACGCAATTTGCTTGTTGAGTAACCCTTCATGCAAGTACTGTAGTACTTTATATTGCTGTGGTGTGAGCGAGGCAATTTGCTGTGCCAACTCCCTATCTTCCCCATCAAGGTCTTGGATTTGCTCCTTGATATCAGCGGGAAGCCAACTCTCGCCCTCTAAGACTTGCTGTAAAGCACTGACAATATCTTGTGAGGAAGATGCCTTCGGTATGAAGCCCATTGCGCCATAGCCCATAACTTTAGATATGACATTCAAATCTTCACTGCCTGAAACCACAACAATAGGCAGGGCTGGGTGGTCTTCTCTTATTCTAATAAGACCATATAAATCGCCATTACCTGGCATATGTAAATCAAGCAATAGTAAATCTAAGTCATCATACTGAGACAACCGCTGTAATGTTTGCTCAAAGTTTTCTGATTCGATCACTTCAAGGCCTTCAAACTGATTTTGCAAAGCCCCCTTTAACGCTTCTCTAAACAGGGGGTGATCATCCGCAATTAAAAACTGATTCATGCATAGCTCCTAAAAAATCGGCTGTCTTTAGTATAAAGACAGCCGATATAGTACGTTTAGAATTCGCTAAATTTCAAGTTTTTAACGCTCAATTAACGGTTTAAACGATTTTCAATTAATTCATCAACTACAGTTGGGTCTGCAAGTGTCGACGTATCGCCGAGCTGTTGATACTCATTTGCCGCAATTTTACGCAAAATACGACGCATAATTTTACCTGAACGCGTTTTTGGTAAGCCAGGTGACCATTGGATCATATCTGGTGATGCAATTGGGCTTAACTCTTTACGTACCCAGCTTCTCACTTCTTTTGTTAGGTCATCAGTGACAACCACGCCTTCATTTGGTGTGACATAAACATAAATGCCCTGACCTTTAATATCATGCGGATAACCCACTACTGCAGCCTCAGCAACGGCTTCGTGCGCAACTAACGCGCTTTCAATTTCAGCTGTACCCAGTCTATGTCCTGATACATTCAATACGTCATCAACTCGGCCTGTGATCCAGTAATAGCCATCTTCATCACGACGACAGCCGTCGCCTGTGAAGTAAACACCAGGGTAAGCTGAGAAGTACGTTTGCTCAAAACGCTCATGGTCACCATACACGGTGCGGGCTTGAGATGGCCAGCTATCTAATATAACCAAATTACCTTCTGTTGCCCCTTCAAGTGTATTGCCTTCAGCATCAAATAATGCCGGAGCAATACCGAAAAATGGACGTGTCGCAGAGCCAGGCTTCATATCTGTTGCACCTGGCAGTGGTGTGATCATGATGCCACCGGTTTCAGTTTGCCACCAAGTATCTACAATCGGGCACGCACTGTTACCAATTTGCTCGTAATACCAAGCCCATGCTTCTGGGTTGATTGGCTCACCCACAGATCCCATAATTCTTAGGCTTGTACGTTCAGAGCTAGCTGTAGGCTCATCACCTTTGGCCATCAGTGCACGAATGGCAGTTGGTGCGGTATAAAGAATTGTGACTTGGTGTTTATCAACCACTTCGCCAATACGGCCAGAAGTTGGATAAGTAGGCACACCTTCAAAAATAACTTGTGTGCATCCATTCACCAAAGGACCATACGCCATGTAACTGTGACCTGTGATCCAACCTACATCAGCAGTACACCAAAAAACGTCATCCTCTTGCAGGTCAAATACATACTCATGTGTCATGGATGCATAGACGAGGTAACCACCTGTTGTATGTACAACACCTTTTGGCTGACCTGTTGAACCTGATGTATATAAAATGAAAAGTGGATCTTCTGCATTCATCGGCTCAGGCGCACACTCGGCCGGCACATCAGCAACTAGCTCGTGCCACCAAACGTCATGTGCGTTCCACTCAACCTCACCGCCCGTTAGCTGATGCACAATAACATGCTCAATGGTCGTGACCGACTCTTGTGATACGGCTTCATCCACATTGGCTTTCAATGGTACAGCATTGCCACCACGACGACCTTCGTCTGACGTGATCACAACTTTTGCACCTGAGTCTTTAATACGATCTGCAATTGCAGATGGAGAGAAACCACCAAATACCACAGAGTGAATTGCACCAATGCGCGCACATGCCTGCATGGCATAAATAGCCTGTGGCGTCATTGGCATGTAAATAGCAACGCGATCACCCTTTTGAACACCTAACTTTTTCAGGCCATTCGCTAATTTAGCCACTTCATCATGTAACGCTTGAAACGTAATATTTTCGCTGTGCTCTGGGTTATCGCCTTCCCAGATCATTGCGACCTTGTTGGCATTTTTTTCTAAGTGGCGGTCGATACAGTTATACGAGGCATTCAACACACCATCTTCAAACCACTTAATGCTGATATGGCCTTTGTCAAAAGACGTGTTTTTAACTTTATTATAAGGTGTGAACCAGTCTAGGCGTTTACCATGTTCAGCCCAAAACCCCTCAGGGTTGTCAATAGACTGCTGATACAGTGCTTGATATTGTTCATTATCTACAAGTGCAGCCTGCTTGATCGCTTCAGGTACCGGATAAATGCTCTGTGACATACTCATCTCCATATTAATTACTTGCCTATAACGGCTTCTCTCAAGGATCACTTACAAGCAAACGATTAAGTATTAGACCTTAGTTGTAATTGTTGCTTTAAGTTTATCCAAACCAGGAATATTTAACTATAAATTAACGAGCACCAGCATACTGTCTCTCACTCAGTAAGACCAGAGGGCCAGTTATGACAAGATAAAAAGAAGTGTAATCAATTATTGCCACACGTATTTTTTGAAAAGATGTGAGCTATTCAACCTTAGTCTCATAGACCAATGGGTAATTGAGTAAATAACAGTCATCAGAAAAAGTGGATGAGAAATAATTCTCTGCATTGCAACGAACAGGCAGTATTATAGGAACAACCTTATGACAACTAAAATTAATATGAACATGAAACTTGCTGCGGTTGCAGTGTCAAGCCTACTCTGTAGCCAAGCTATGGCTGCAAACCTCGACAATACAGATGTCAGCTATGGTGGTTACATCAAATTGGATGCCATTTGGAGTGACTTTTCAGATGGTACACTCGGCTCTCAGCATATAGGTAGAGACTTTTACGTGCCAGGCACGACACCTGTCACACCTAGCACAGGCGAGGATGCCGTGTTTGATATGCACGCTCGTCAATCTAGATTTAACTTTGGCACAGCAACAAAGCTAGACGATGGCAGTACTATCAAAACCAAAATAGAATTGGACTTCATCGCATCAGTGGGTGGCAATGAGCGAGTAAGTAACTCATATTCACCACGTATCAGGCAGGCCTTTGTGACTTATAAGGGCTGGCTATTTGGCCAAGCCTGGTCAAACTTCCAAAACGTAAGTGCTTTGCCTGAAACACTAGACTTTGTCGGCCCAGCAGAAGGGACTGTGTTCGTGCGTCAAGCCATGGTAAAGTACACCGTCGGTAACTGGTCATTCTCAGCAGAAAACCCTGAAAGCACAGTTACCACCACAGGCGGTGTTCGTGAAGTCACTGATGATGCGCAAATGCCAGACTTCACCGCTCGATATAACTATAAGGCAGATTGGGGCCACTTTACCGTCGCAGCGCTGGCAAGACAGCTAACCTATAAAACAGGTGCAGCCGACGAAACTGAGAGCTCATTCGGAGTAAGTGCATCGGGTCGAGTAAACTTTGGTAAAAACAACCTAAAGTTCATGTTAACTCATGGCCAAGGCTTAGGTCGATACGTTGGCTTAAATGTGGCACATGGCGCAGTCTATGACGGCACTGATTTACATGCCATAGACTCTACTTCAGGGTTTATTGCGTATCAGCACTACTGGAACTCGCAGTGGCGCTCAACATTTTTATACTCTTACTTCAGTGCCGATAACGATGCAAGTTTACTCAACGTCACTGGCGACCCAACAGATATGACCACCAGCTACAGTGCCAACATCTTATATTCACCAGTGAAAAAGCTCACTTTTGGCGCGGAATACAAAATGGCCAACAGAGAAGTCCACAGCGGTGCTGAAGGTGATTTGGACAGACTACAATTTTCAGTTAAATACGCCTTTTAAGTCTCCCTGAAAGGCAAAACAAAAAAACCACCAAACGGTGGTTTTTTTATGTCTTATTCTGACTTTTGCTCTCGGCCTAATAGTGCCATGGCAGCTTCTTTTACATCTTTTTGCTCATAGAGCACTTGGTAGATTTGCTCTGTGATCGGCATTTCAATACCACTGCGTTTAGCCAGTAAAAAAACTTCTTTGGTATTGCGATAACCTTCAACGACTTGACCAATGCTGCTCATTGCATCATCAACACTTTTTCCTTGCCCAAGCGCCAAACCAAAGCGCCTATTTCTAGACTGGTTGTCGGTACAAGTAAGGATTAAATCGCCTAGTCCTGCCATACCCATAAAAGTTTCCGTCTTCGCGCCAAGCGCACAGCCTAAGCGGCATAACTCGGCCAACCCCCGCGTGATCAGCATGGTCCGCGTGTTGGCACCAAAGCCAAAGCCATCTGACATGCCGGCGCCTATGGCAATCACATTCTTGACTGCACCACCGAGCTGAATACCGATAAAATCATCGTTACTGTACACTCTGAACGAGCGACTACAATGTAGTAGACTCGCAAGCTCTGTGCGAAGTCCTTCATCTCTTGCTGAAACAGAAATAGCTGTTGGCAAGCCTGCAGCCATCTCTTTTGCAAAAGTAGGCCCTGATAAAACTGCTAAAGGCACTTCTTCACCAAGTACCTCTTTGGCCACTTCCTCTAAAAGCCTGCCGGTATCTGGCTCTAAGCCCTTAGTGGCCCAAGCAACCTGCGCTCCATTTTGTAGGTGAGGTTGGATTTGCTTAAGAGTTTGGGCAAATGCATGGCTTGGTACCACAACCAAGACAATTTGGCTTGCTTGAACCGCACGCGCCAAGTCAGTCTCTAACGTCAGCGACGCGGGAAACTCAATATCAGGAAGGTAGCGCCTGTTTTGACGCTCAGCAGCCAATTGTTCAATATCAGCTTGTGTGCGTCCCCATAAAGTTACTCGGTGACCGTTTCGAGCAAAACAAATAGCAAGGGCGGTGCCATAAGACCCCGCCCCTAATACGGTCACAGCAGACTGTGATGTATTCATAGATTATGCGTCAGCTGTTTGCTCTTGCGCTGCACGTTGTTGCATGTACTGAGCAAATAGTGCGTCGAAGTTAACTGGTGCAAGGTTAAGCTGTGGGAAAGTACCACGGTTAACTAAGCTTGCAACTGCTTCACGAGCGTAAGGGAAAAGGATATTAGGGCAGAAAGCACCTAGCATATGAGCAAGTTGTAGCTCTTCTAGTTCGCCAACAGAGAAAATACCCGCTTGTTGAATTTCACATAGGAATGCTGTTTCTTCGCCAATCGTCGCAGTCACTGTTAATGCAAGAACAACTTCAAATACGCCTTCGTCTAGCTTAGCTGAACGCGTGTCCATATCTAGCTTAACTTCAGGTGTCCACTCTTTTTGGAAAATAGCAGGAGAATTTGGCGTCTCAAAAGATACATCTTTAGTGTAGATGCGCTGAATGTTGAATTGTGGGCCTTCTTGTTGTTCTGCTGCCGCGTTTTGATTTTGTTCAGTCATTATTATTCCTATAAATTTTTGTTAAACAGCACTTACTAAATACTTTAAGTGCTGGAAATTTTTTAATTTCGCTCGACTAAGCCAATAACTGGGTTAGTTTACCTTGAGCTTCAAGTGCCATCATATCATCACAGCCACCAATGTGCTGCTCATTGATAAAAATTTGTGGCACAGTATGTCCGCCATTGGCTTTCTCGATCATCTCATCACGAAGTTCAGGCTGTACAGCAATATCATACTCTGTATATGTGACGCCTTTGCTATCTAATAGCGCCTTCGCACGATGACAAAACGGACAATAATCTTTGGTGTAGATAACTACATTGTTACTCATTTTTTCACTCCAATTACTTGCCAGTTGTCGTTGGTAGTCCTGCACTTTGCCATGAGCTCATGCCGCCAGATAGCACATGTAGCTTTTCATAGCCCTGCTGCTTCATTCTTTCAGCAATGTTGTTGGCAGTCATACCTGTATTACACACAAGTATAATGGGCGTTGTTTTGTACTTTTCAAGTCCACCAAAGTCATTTTGTTTTGCTTTGTCGACATTCATCATCTCAGCACCTGCGATCCTGCCTGCCGTGAACTCTTTTTTGCCACGCATATCGAGCACTTGTGCATCTTCGCGATTGATCAACATAGTCAATTGCTGAGGGTTGATCTGACGAATTGATGAAAATAGGCTTTTATACCAGCTGTGTACCAACATGATTGCTAGGACGACCCAGATAATGCTTAATACAGGGTGATTGGTGAAAAAAGTTATATATTGTTCCATGAACCTTGCCACTTAATTAGCAGATAAAACTTACAGTGCAGCGAGTATACGTTTTTACGTCCCTTGGTACAAACCTATTGTCATACGCTGTAAAGAAGGTATCTTTAAATTCTCTTTTTAGACCTCTGGTAACAAACATCCACAATCGCTATTCACAGCGGGCTTTATATGAAAGGTGTTACCATTAGATTAATCAATCTTGAACATAAATCACCAGCTTAGGGCTGAATTTTCGAGCTAAACAGGGTATTCTATGCGCCATCTATCGTGCATTTTTCAGGAGCCCAAATGACTACGAAGAAAAAACCACTGGTACTTATCATTTTAGATGGCTGGGGATATAGAGAAGAAACACAAAGCAATGCAATCCTCGCGGCTAATACACCTGTTCTTGATTCGCTATGGCAATCTCAGCCAACAACGCTAATTTCAGGGTCTGGTCTAGATGTCGGTTTGCCTGACGGCCAAATGGGTAACTCTGAAGTAGGTCATGTCAACCTGGGTGCAGGAAGAATCGTCTATCAAGACTTTACTCGTATCACCAAAGCCATTGATGATGGTGAGTTTGCCCATAATCCAACCTTAGTTAAAAGCATTGATGATGCAGTTGAACAGGGTAAAGCGGTGCACTTAATGGGTCTACTAAGTCCAGGTGGTGTACACAGTCATGAAGACCACATTGTCGCCAGTATTGAGCTTGCCGCACAACGCGGTGCCAAAGACATTTATTTCCACGCGTTTTTAGATGGTCGTGATACACCACCACGCAGCGCAAAAGCATCTATCGAGCGTATTGAAGCGCTTTTTGCTCGTCTCGGTACTGGCCGCTTAGCGTCAATTGTTGGTCGCTACTACGCGATGGACCGTGATAATCGCTGGGAACGTGTTGAGCAAGCATACAACCTGATGGTGTCTGGTGAGGCGCAATATTCGTTTACAGACGGTGTTGAGGCATTAGAAGCTGCATATCAACGCGATGAAAATGATGAGTTTGTCAAAGCAACAAGTATCACGCCAGAAGGCCTGCAAACAGCTCAAATCAATGACGGTGATGCAATTCTATTTTTAAACTTCAGAGCAGACCGCGCAAGACAAATGACACGTGCATTTGTCGATGCAGATTTTGCAGGCTTTGAAAAGAAAAAAGCCCCTGCACTTAGCAGCTTTGTCATGATGACGGAATACGCAGCAGACATCGACGCCCCTATCGCATTTGCCCCTGAGAAGCTAAACAATGTGCTTGGCGAATGGCTTGCAAAACATAACAAAACACAGCTTCGTATTTCAGAAACAGAAAAGTATGCACACGTTACATTCTTCTTCAGTGGCGGTCGTGAAGACTTATTTGAAGGCGAAAAGCGCGAACTCATTCCTTCTCCGCAAGTAGCAACATACGACTTACAGCCTGAAATGAACTCAGAAATGCTGACAGATAAGCTTATCGAAGCCATTCAAGGCGGTGAGTATGATGCCATTATCTGTAACTATCCAAATGGCGACATGGTCGGCCACTCTGGTGTATTTGATGCCGCGGTTAAAGCATGTGAGGCAGTCGATAACTGTATCGGTCGTGTTGTTGATGCACTGAAAGAGCACGGTGGCGAAGCACTTATCACAGCTGACCATGGTAATGCTGAGCAAATGCAAGACCCAAGCACAGGACAGGCACACACAGCACATACCAGCGAGCCAGTGCCATTTATATATATCGGTCGTGATGCCGAGCCACAAGCTAATAAGACACTGAGCGATGTAGCACCAACCATGCTGCACCTTATGGGTCTAGAGCAACCAGCAGAGATGACTGGTTCGCCAATTATGCGCTTAAAATAAGTATGGTAAGAGGTAAACTCGCCAGCTTAGTTTTGGTGATTTCATTGTTCTCGGCGCATGCCGAGGCCAATGAATCACAAACCAAAGCAGATTTGGTTGCGGTTCAGGCTGAATTAAAAAAGAGTCAGGCTGCTTATAAAAAACAACAAGCGTCTTTTAGTGCACTCAAACAGCGCTTGCAGTCCTTTGAACTTGAAATTGCCCGAAGTGCAAAAGCGTTGACGCTGACACAACAAGGGATCAGCGAAAATAAACAACAGCAGTATGCTCTCGAGCAAGAAGGCGCACAGCTGAACCGCCGCAAACACAAGTTACAAAAGCTGCTTGCTGCGCAACTAAAAAGTGCCTATGTCACTGGCAGCCATGACTATTCCAAGATGTTGCTCAACCAGCAAAAAACGGCAGCACTTGAGCGCACAATTAGCTACTACGACTACTTTAACAAAGCACGGATCAATCAGTTAGAAGATCTAAAAATGGTTTTTGTTGAGCTTGAAGAAAACCAGCAAGCGCTGGTCAGAACTCAGCAACAACTCATTGCACTCCTTGAGCAGCAGCAGATCAGGCAAAGTGATTTACAACTTGCGCAAAAACAGCGTCAAACACATTTAGGCAAACTGAATGATAAACTGCTTAAAACCCAGTCAGCCATCGCTTATTTAGAAGAAAACGAAACCACCTTAAAAACCACCTTAGAAGCCCTCGCTGAAGTACAAGCGCCTTCAGAAGAGGTATTTATTGCCAAATTAGACGGCCTGCAACGGCTAAAGGGAAAATTGGCATGGCCACTAAAAGGCAAAATCAAAAAGCGGTTTGGCCAACGTAAACACGTCGGTATGAATTGGAAAGGCGTTATGATTGCCGGTAAAACAGGCACTGAAGTCAGCAGCGTTGCGCCCGGCCATGTGGTTTATGCGGATTGGCTAAATGGTTTTGGTTGGGTCATTGTCCTTGACCATGGTAAAGGGTTTATGAGCTTGTATGGGCACGCACAAACCCTTTTAAAAGATGTTGGCGACCATGTAAACCCGGGGGATGCCATCGCATTAGTGGGACAAAGCGGCGGACAACAAAATCCTGGGCTATACTTCGAAATACGGCATAAAGGAAGCGCTGTGAATCCAGTTAAATGGTGCAGATCAAGTTAAATGAATAACCTATGCTGCCCCGTCACTAGGAGCAGCATATGAAATACATTGTCTCAATTTCCCCGCCCGATAACCTAAAACGCGCGCACATCTACCTATGCGCATTATTTTTTACCTTATTATTTTCCTCCGTGCAGGCAAAGCAAATTAGCCATGCACACATGGAAGAAATTCTTTATCACATCCAAACATATTATGTTGAAGAAGTGCCCACTTCTCATATAAAGCAACACAACTTCAACGAATTATTTGAGCAGTTAGACCCTTACTCCAAATATCTCAATGAACACGAATTGGAAACTTTGTTCAGTGCCACCAATGGCCGTTATACGGGGATTGGCATTGAAGTCGAAGAAGTGGAAAATCGAATTGTCATTGTCGATACATTACCTGGCTCCCCTGCTGAGCAAGCGGGTATTGAGGGGGGAGATAAGTTGGTTGCCGTCAATACGCATGACGTCACAAATAAAAGCATCTCAGAAGTCTCCAAGCTATTAAGAGAAGCTAAATTATCTATTATTCACATTACCGTTGAGCGAGAGGAAGCGCATGTCACACTGGCATTGAGACGCCAAGAGATCACGCTTGAAAGCGTCACCAGTAAGCTGCTCAAAGGGGATATAGGCTACATTTCTATCTCCTCGTTTAATAACCATAGCTATCATGACGTAGCTAGACACATCAATATGCTGTTTGCACACAGTGGCATCTCTCTAAAGGGCTTGGTTATCGATCTCAGAGACAACCCAGGAGGGACGCTCAATAGTGCTGTTGCGATTTCGGATTTATTTTTGCAAAGCGGTGTCATTGTCACCACCAAAGGGCGCTTTTTTGATGCTAATCAGAAGTTTTATGCGGTTCAAGGCGACATTTTAAATGGCGCACCTATCTTGGTTTTGATCAACAAGCAATCGGCCTCAGCTGCTGAGATTTTAGCCGGCGCACTGCAAGATAATAAGCGCGCACTGATACTCGGACAAGGGTCATTTGGCAAAGGCTCTGTGCAGTCATTGATCCCGATAGGCAACGGTACAAGTGCACTAAAATTAACAACTGCTCGCTATTATACGCCTTCAGGGCAATCTATTGAGGGGACGGGGATAAAGCCGGATGTTGAATATAGTAAAAACGCCCTCTCGAGTCTCAATAAAACAGCTATAATGAGCAACGACAAAGCGAATAAAGACTTATTTACTCGCCTTGAAAAACACTGGCATGCTGCACGTCAACTAGTGGTGAAACAGCAACCTACAGTAAATTAAAGATAATAATGACGCTTTTATCAGTATAAAAACCGTGCTAGTTTAGATGATAAGAGCGTCGTTAAATAAACGACCAAAATAAAACATAACAAAAACTGTGATTTAACTTGTGCGCTTAAAACAACTTGCTGTTACAGCTCTGTGGTTGTGTGCATTTGCTTGCAATGCTAAGCAAATCGCCATTGTCATTGACGATATTGGAAATCACCAAAGAGACTTGGAGTTACTCAACTTACCAGGTCAAGTGACTTATGCCCTGCTCCCCCACACGCCATTTTCTCAACATTTTGCCTATCAAGCGGCATTAAAAAAGAAAGAACTTATTCTGCACATCCCAATGCAGTCTTTGGATAATAAAGCCCTCGGTCCTGGTGGTTTAACACTGGATATGCAAAAGTGGCAATTGCAAAAAACGCTGGGTCATGCGCTCTCTAGCCTCCCCCACGTAAAAGGCGTTAACAACCACATGGGATCGGCACTGACTCAACACACAGAAGCCATGAAATGGACTATGGAAGTATTGAAAAAGCGCGACCTATACTTTTTAGATAGCCGCACGACCCCCTATAGTCAGGCGCAGACTGCTGCTAACCTCTACGGCGTTGATAATGTGGCAAGGCACGTCTTTTTAGACAATGAACTTGATCATGCACAATTAAAGATACAACTTAATCAACTGAAGATCATCGCGACAGAGCAAGGATATGCAATAGGCATTGCCCACCCTTACCCACAGACACATCAGTTTCTAAATCGCGCACTACAAGATTTGCAAGTTCAAGGGTTCGAACTGGTCCCCTTATCAACCCTCGTTGAAAATAAATCTATTCGGCTGGCAGCACTGCAAAAATCAAATAACTTAACCCCGTAGCTCCATTGTTATGATGACCACTTTCTTGATCTAAACGCAGGAAAACAGCGCTATTATCAGTTATACCTAAAAGTAAGCTTTACTGATAGGAAAAAACTATGCTGCACACTGTTGAACAATTAATGACGCCAGATCCATTAGCAGTAAAATCGTCGCACACCCTGCATGATGCACACAATTTGATGCGAGAAAAGAATATTCGACATATCCCGGTCATTGATGACGAGGGCCACTTAGTAGGTATGTTGACGCAAAAGATCATGATTGCCAAAGTCATGAACATTTTATCGACCTACGGCAACTTAGCGTTAGAACGAAAAGAAAAGCAAGAAAAGGTCAGTGAAGTAATGGCGGAAGATTTTGTCAGTGTAACCCCCAAACAGAGTCTACATGAGGTCGTGACCTATTTTGTCGAAAATCGCCATGGCTGTATGCCTGTGGTTGATGAAAACAAAAAGCTACTGGGAATTTTAACTTCTTCTGACTTTGTCCGCCTTGCCGCAGCCCTGCTCTCTTAATCTCAAACCAAATAAAAAAGCCTCTATTTAGAGGCTTTTAACAGAACTTTAAGCTTTTGCAATCAAGGTACGTGCGACAGTTCGCATACCCATAGTCGTTGCGCCAGATGCCCACTGTGCACCTGCATTGTTTTGGAAGCTTGCCGCAAGGTCAATGTGAACCCAACCTTGGCCTTCATTCGGCACAAAACGTGATAAGAAACCAGCAGCATTAGACGCGCCGCCGTAACCTCCGCCTTTTTGTGCACGGCTGTTTGCAGTATCAGCATACGCCGAAGGGCAGTTATTTTGGTGCCACTTTTCTAACGGCAGTGGCCATGCAGCCTCAAATTCTTCACTAGCAAATTGCTGCACTTCACCAACCAACTCTTTGTCTAGGCCAAACAGCGCATTATACTCTTGACCAACAGCCATTAGCGCCGCACCGGTGAGTGTTGCTGCATCGATGATCAATGGCGCACCCGTTTCACCAGCAGCCATTAAGCCATCAGCAAGTACTAAACGACCTTCCGCATCTGTGTTCACAATCTCAACTGTTGTGCCATTTTTATAAGTTAAGATGTCACCTAGCTTATATGCATGGCCTGAGATCAAGTTTTCCGCACAACACAAGAACAATTTAATACGCTTATCGATACCCCGCTCGATTGCCAACGCAAGGCCCGCAGTCACTGTCGCTGCGCCACCCATGTCACACTTCATCGTCAGCATGCCTTCGCTCGGCTTGATTGAGTAACCGCCTGAATCAAATGTGATCCCTTTACCCACAAGCGCCGCGCTCACAGGCGCATCTTCATCACCCGTAGGGTTAAAGTCTAATTCAAGTAGCACTGGCGCGCGTTCGCTACCACGACCTACTTCATGGATACCAATCCACTGATGCTCTAATAGCGCATCACCTTTAATGATTTGATAACTGACATGCTCAGGTGCCAAAGATTGAATAAATTCAGCGGCTTTACCTGCAAGGCTCTCAGGATAAATGTCTTCTGCAGTGCCGTTGATCATTTGGCGCATCCAAGTCGCCGCTTGCTTTAGTGCTTGTAATTCTTTTAAATCTGACTGTGCATTTTCAGCGAAAGTAACTGGGTCAAGCTGTTTTGGGCTCACAAAGCCCTGATAAAATGCCCACTGAGATTCAGTACACCATGCCTCACCACTTAACGCTACCGCAGGGATCCCCTGTTGTGCTAGGCTACGAGCCGCTTTTTGAATATGCTTTAGTGTTTCTTGCTCAGCTAAATGAATAATTGCACCCTGCTCGTCAAATGACAGTGATGCATTATTGCCCCAATGTGTTGCAGGCGCTTGTTCACTTAAGCGAACAATAAATTTATCAGACATATAGATTTTCACTCTTACGCTTGTTGTTGCTTGTCAGTGTACACTAGCAGCCCCATAGCCCCAAAACGAATGCGACTAAACAATGAAATTTTCATCCCAACTCCAAAGTGCCACGCTGCTCAAGCGTTATAAACGGTTTTTGGTCGACCTACGTACCAATGACAATGAAGAGTTCACAGTGCACTGTGCAAACACAGGCAAAATGACCGGCTGTGCGGATAGTGGCTTCAAAGCCTATTACTCCACTAGCGATAACAAAAAGCGTAAATATGCGCATTCATTGGAATTAACTGAAAATACTCAGGGTCATCTTATCTGCGTCAACACTGGGGTCGCAAACAAGGTAGCTTATGAAGCAATAGAAGAGAATCGTATTGAAGAACTTGCTGGCTATGATGAAATCAAAAGTGAAATAAAGTATGGCCATGAGAATAGTCGTATCGATATTTTGCTCTCAAGTGAAGGCAAATCAGATTGCTACGTCGAAGTTAAATCTGTGACCTTGTTAGAACAAGGTCAAGGTTATTTCCCTGATGCACAAACCGTTCGCGGACAAAAGCACCTTAGAGAGTTGATCCATATAAAAAAACAAGGCCAGCGTGCCGTGCTATTATTTATAGTTATGCACGATGGGATCGAATCTGTTCAAGCGGCGGCGCATATAGATAAAAAATATGCCCAATTATTGGCAGAAGCGAGAGGCGAAGGGGTTGAAATATATGCATATAAAGCAAAAATCACCCCGACTGAGGTAAAAGTAATTAAGCAAGTATCTGTACTCAATACTTGAAAAAAAAATCTTTACCCACATATATCAGCCGTTAAAAACATCACCCCAAGGGCTTGTTTACGAACAGAGGCTATGCAAAAAGTGTTTGCTAAGGGTTGAAGATTTTGCTATTTATAGCCGCCGGCGTTAGCTGGGGTTGTTTATTAAGGATTTAGGAGAATGCTATGCCAGACCAAAAAAAACTAGGGTTATTGGCTCAGGCCGGTTTAGAACCTTACCAAGAAAAGCCGGGCGAAGAATACATGGGCGAGGCACAGCTAGCTCATTTTAAAAAAATATTAGAAGCATGGCGTAACGACCTTCGTAACGAAGTAGACCGCACCATGACTCACATGCAAGATGAAGCGGCAAATTTCCCTGATCCCGTTGACCGTGCAGCGCAAGAAGAAGAGTTTTCTCTTGAATTGCGTACACGTGACCGTGAGCGTAAGCTGATCAAGAAAATTGAAAAAACGTTACAGCTGATTGAAGAAGATGATTTTGGTTTCTGTAACTCTTGCGGTATTGAGATTGGCATCCGTCGTTTAGAAGCTCGTCCAACTGCAGATCTATGTGTGGATTGTAAAACACTTGCTGAGATAAAAGAAAAACAGCAAGGTCGAGGTTAAGCCGAGTAATTAATCTGTAAGTTAGAAAGGTTAAACTCAGCAGTTATGCAGACCCCACAGACACAAGACCCAGAGCAAAATCATCTTTTCGCTCTGGGTACGTCTTCAAATTATCGTGGACGCTTTGCCCCTTCACCTTCCGGCGCACTTCATTTTGGTTCATTAATCGCTGCCTTAGCGAGTTATATCGATGCCAAAGCGCACCACGGAAAATGGTTAGTCAGAATGGAAGACATTGATACACCTCGCGTTGTTAGAGGTGCAGCGGATGATATTCTTGCCACACTTGAAGCCTACGGATTGTATTGGGATGAAGAAGTCGTTTATCAAAGCCAAAGACACTCACTTTATCAAGATGTCTTAACGGATTTAATGTCCACTTCCGATGTGTACGCATGTACCTGTACTCGTAAGCAAATTAAACAACGTGGCGGATTTTATGATAACCATTGCCGCGCCTCACAAAACCAATTTGAGCACAATGCACTGAGGTTAAAACAAAACTTTCCGGTATACCAATTTGAAGATGCGCTACAAGGTCGTGTTTCTATACCTGAACTCATCGCTCAAGAAGACTATATCGTGAAACGTCGTGATGGCCTTTATGCATATCAACTGGTTGTTGTGGTCGATGACATAGAGCAAAAAATTAGCCATGTTGTACGCGGAGCCGATTTACTTGAGCCAACGGCAAGGCAATTAAGTTTATTCAACCAACTTTACGCGACACCACCTAGCTATTTGCATGTGCCATTGGCGGTTGCAGAGCCCGGTTTTAAACTTTCTAAACAAAACCACGCACCGGCAATTGATAACAAAATGCCACTGCCCGCCCTCAAAGCCGCACTGTCATTTTTAGGTTACGAACTCAACACACTCAATCAAATCGATGATATTGCAGATATGCTCCAATGGGCAATCTCGACTTATAGGCGTAACATTCTGCCCCCAAACAGAGAAATCCAAGTTCAGCAACGCTCTCCATTGGAGTATCAATTTAAGCCGTTGTAACATTTTCATAGCGCCGATAGCTATCACCTAACTCAGGACGTTTTCCATAACTTAGCGTGTGGATCAATCACAATAAATCACGAATGGTTGTTGCTATGAAGAAAATAAACCCTATGAACCTATTTATATTTCGTCTTCACCGATTTGGTTGAAAATTTAATCGCTAATTCATGTCTGAAACTTCAATTTCAAAGCGTTTGAGTATATGATAGCGAGCCTTATTAAATCGCCTACACTTTAGAAAAAATAAAGCGATGTGCGAGATAAAACTATCAGGTAAATATGATGCTTCGGGTGGGGACTCAAAGTAGTTAGGAGAGTGGTTATTATTTCTAAAATATTCAAATTGTGTAGGCAAATTGTTGGTACTAAGCAAGCTAGCAGGACTGTAGAGGCCAAAGCAACACCTCAGATCATTCCTCGCAGTGAGCACAATATCTCTCGAAAACAATTTAGCCCCAATGCAATCAAAGTGTTATATCGATTAAAAGATGGTGGCTATGACGCATACCTTGTCGGTGGTTGTATTCGGGATATTTTGTTAGGCATCGAGCCAAAAGATTTTGATGTTGTGACAAATGCAACGCCTGAAGAAGTTAAACGCCTGTTTAGAAATTGTCGATTGATTGGTCGACGCTTTAGACTTGCACACATCGTTTTTGGCCGCGAAGTCATTGAAGTAGCCACTATGCGTGGTCATCATCAATCAAGTAGTAGCGACGACCCAACCAGCAAAGCGAGCGAGCAAGGGCAGCTGTTGCGTGATAACGTTTATGGCACCATTGAAGAAGATGCTCAGCGCCGCGACTTCTCTATCAATGCCCTATACTATTCCGTCAATGATTTTGGCGTCCGTGATTTTGCTGGTGGTATTGAAGCGATTAAAGCCAGACGTATTGAATTAATTGGCGATCCAGAAACGCGTTACCGTGAAGATCCTGTGCGAATGCTACGTGCAGTGCGCTTTGCTACCAAACTCGATATGGAAATCGCACCGGCAACGCTCAATCCAATCTCAGAGCTATCCCCTTTGCTAGGTAATATACCACCAGCAAGACTATTTGAAGAAACTCTCAAATTATTTTTAGGTGGCAAAGCCGAAGCGAATTTCCTCATGCTCAGAGAATTGGGCTTATTTAAGCAACTCTTCCCAACCCTTGAAGAGATCTTAGAGCAAGAAGAGAGTGATTTTGAAAGACGCTTTGTACAGCAAATGTTTGCCAATACCGACGCGCGTATCAACAGCAACAAGAAGGTCACTCCAGCTTTCATCTATGCCGCATTGCTTTGGTTCCCACTACGTAAACGAGCTGCATTGTTAGAGCAACAAGGTGTCACTGAATATGACGCGTTTATGCAAGCGATTAGTCAGGTATTAAGTGAAAATGCACAAAGAGTTGCCGTACCAAAACGCTTCACATTGGGCGCCAGAGATATTTGGCATATTCAGCAGCGTTTAGACAGACGTAGTGGCCAACGCGCGTATAGATTGAGCCTACAACCTAAATTTAAAGCATCATACGATTTCTTATTATTGCGTGTTGAAAGCGGTGAGTCTGACCAGCAACAACTTGCAGATTGGTGGACTGAATATCTCAAACAAGATGTGAGTGGGCAAAAGGACATGGTTAAAAACCTTGGCCAAAAAGATCGTCCAAAGCGTAGATACCGTAATAAACCTCGCAGAAAACCAAAACAAGATTCATGAATATAGTTTATATCGGGCTTGGGGCGAATTTAGTTGATCCCCAAGCACAACTCATTAAGGCAGTAAATGCCTTGAATACACATCCCGCTTTTAACGAGTTGGTTGTGTCTAGCTTTTACGGCTCAAAACCTATGGGCCCGCAAGATCAACCTGATTATGTGAATGCAGTGGCTAGATTTGAAACTCTATTAGCACCAGAAGCTGTGCTAGACCAATTGCAAGATATTGAACTACGTCAGGGTAGAGTGCGTAAAGATGAACGATGGGGACCAAGAACTTTAGACTTGGATATTTTATTGTTTAACGATGAAACCATCTCTACCGAGCGCCTAACTGTGCCACATTATGGCCTGTGCGATAGAGAGTTTGTGGTATTCCCACTGTTAGAGTTAACCCCTCAACTGGTACTCCCTAATGGTCAAATACTCAAGCAAATAGCTGAGAATTTACCAAAAAATGGCCTCACCACTCTACCTAAAAAAGAAACAAAGGAGACACTTTAAATGGCTAAAGTTTCGGTTTCAACCTTGGCTAAGAAAAAGCAACAAGGTGAAAAAATCACAGCGTTAACGGCTTACGATGCCAGCTTTGCGAAGCTTTTTTACGATAATGGCGTTGATGTTGTTTTAGTTGGTGACTCACTTGGCATGGTATTACAAGGCGGTGATGACACATTGGCAGTGACAACAGCTGATATTGCCTATCACACGCGCAGTGTCAGAGCAGGCGCCAAAGAATTATTTGTGATTGCTGATATGCCATTTATGAGTTATTCCAACCCAGCACAAGCTTGTGAAAATGCAGCCACATTAATGCGCAGCGGCGCAAATATGGTCAAGCTAGAAGGCGGTACGTGGCTGGTAGAGTCAATTAAACTACTTACTCAACAGGGCATTCCTGTTTGTGGTCACCTGGGCCTAACACCGCAATCTGTACATGTATTTGGTGGCTTTAAAATACAAGGGCGCGAGGAAGAGCAAGCGTTACAGATGATTGCAGATGCGCAAGCGCTAGAAGCAGCTGGCGCACAAATGCTGGTCATCGAATGTATTCCATCAAGTCTTGCCAAGCGCATTACAGAGGCCGTTAACATTCCCGTTATTGGCATTGGCGCAGGGAAAGAAGTAGATGGTCAAATCTTAGTTATGCACGATTTAGTTGGCATTTCAGCAGGCTATATTCCTAAATTTTCTAAAAACTTCTTAGCCGAAACGGGTAACATGCCAGACGCGGTTAAAAAATTCTGCGACGACGTCAAAACAGGCGCGTTCCCGGGCAAAGATCACGAGTTTAACTAATGCAATCTATTACCGAAATAAAGTCATTACGCAGCCAGATTAAAGCTTGGCGTCAGCAAGGGCTAAGCATCGCATTTGTGCCGACAATGGGCAATTTGCATCAAGGACACTTTTCACTCGTTGAAAAAGCAAAAACACTGGCTGACAAAGTCGTTGTCAGCATTTTTGTTAACCCGATGCAATTTGGTAAAAACGAAGACTTAGATAGCTATCCTCGTACTTTGGTTCAAGATAAGCAAGGGCTTGCTGAACTAGGGACTGATATCGTATTTACCCCCAGTGTAGAAACAATTTACCCTAATGGCCTAGCAACACAAAGCTTTGTGGATGTACCAGGTGTCTCTGAAGGCTATTGTGGCGGTAGTCGCAGTGGTCATTTTCGCGGTGTTGCCACGGTTGTAACCAAGCTATTTAACTTGGTGCAACCTGACTTTGCCTGCTTTGGTGAAAAAGACTACCAGCAACTTCAAGTCATCAAAACCATGGTTCATGACTTATCAATGCCTATTGAAATCATTGGCGTGCCGACGCAAAGAGAAGTCTCAGGATTAGCAATGAGCTCTCGTAATGGCTATTTATCAGAGCAAGAAAAAGACGTTGCCAAAGTCCTTTATCAAGTATTGCTGCAATCAGCAAAGCAGCTTGAAGCTGGCGAGCGAGATTTCAAAGCCCTTGAGGAACATGCTAAGTCGACGCTTGCGGACGCTGGTCTTAAGCCTGACTATTTCTCCGTTGCACACAGGTACACGTTGCAACCTGCAGCAGCAAGTGACCAAGACTTTGTCATCTTAGCAGCCGCGTTTTTAGGGAGTGTTAGACTTATAGACAATATCCAAGTCGGTAAGTAGTACGTCTGTTATAAACGCCCTTCATGGGCGTTTATGCTATTTCGAGATGTCACACACCCTATTTCACTCCAATGCCTGTATCACGACATAACGCACTGCACTTTCTAAAAATATGCTAAATTTAATGTGTATTCAAAGATTAAAATAACACACCATACTCTCTATCAGTTGAATAATAGGATCTATTATGAGATTTGCGCTGCCCCTTTTACTGCTCGGTTTAGTTGCCTGTAGCAATCAACCAAACTCTCCGGAGCTCAATCAATGTGCTCAACAAAACTTTCAATGTGAACAAAATTGCTCGATGAGCTCGACTGAGCAAACCATGACAAGGCAGATATGTAATGGCGAATGTGTTGAAAAATATAATGCCTGTAAGGCGCAAGCTGAAGAGCTGACAAAAATACGAACGCTACAATATTAACAACTGTTTGAGTATTGAAGTTAAAGTGAAACTTTTCTACAAAAAAAGCCGCTCATTGAGCGGCTTTTTACTTATTTTTGACACTTATAGAAGACCTAACTTCTTAAGTTCACGGTTTGCCATTTTGCTTGTTAGCGGCACATAACCGTCTTTTTCTACAATCTTTTGGCCTTCTTTAGATAATACCATCTTCAAGAACTCAGCTTCGATTGGAGAAAGTGGTTTATTTGGGTGCTTGTTCACATAAACATATAGGAAACGTGAAAGTGGGTACTTACCAGTTGCCACGTTCTCTAGTGTTGCATCTACGAAGTTATCACCTTTCTTCGCAAGTGGAACAGTACGAACACCAGACGTTTTATAACCGATACCTGAATAACCAATTGCGTTTACAGATGAAGAAATCGACTGTACAACTGACGCAGAACCAGGCTGCTCGTTTACGTTATTTCTGAAGTCGCCTTTACACAGTGCTTTTTTCTTAAAGTAGCCATATGTACCAGATACTGAGTTACGACCGTATAATTGGATATCTTTTGCAGCCCAAGGACCATTTAGACCGACATCGCTCCAACGATCAACTTGCTTATCACCACCACACTTACGTGTTGAAGAGAAAATTGAATCCACTTGGTCAATACGTAGACCTTTAATCGGGTTATCTTTATGAACAAAAACAGCCAGCGCATCAATTGCTACACGTACTTCTGTCGGCTTGTAACCATAACGCTTCTCGAAAGCTTCAACTTCTTTTGATTTCATCTTACGGCTCATTGGGCCGAAGTTTGCAGTTGCTTCTGTTAAAGCTGGCGGCGCAGTAGAAGAACCAGCCGCTTGAATTTGAATATTTACGTTAGGGTAAATACGTTTGTATTCTTCAGCCCAAAACGTCATCATATTCGCTAGCGTATCTGAACCCACAGATGAAAAGTTACCTGAGATACCGCTGGTCTTGTTGTACTCTTGTAGGTTTTTATCAAGCGCTGATACTTGCGTTGATACCAATGTTGTCACAGCCACACCCATTGCGGCAACTAAGCTTTTAAATTTCATTGGGGTCACTCCGATTGTTCGTCCCATTTGATTACCTGATGCTCATTGTGCGCTCAGTTAATTACAATAAAATTACTCTTAAATGACACTTTTATGACTTTCAGACACTGTCATAAAAATGCGTTTTTCTTTTGGAAAAGAGAATGAAAAACATGAGCCCTCTCCCACGGTACTGGTAATATCTAGATGAGAATCATGACGACTCAGTACGTGTTTTGTGATCGCAAGACCAAGACCTGAGCCCCCAGTTTTCCGGCTTCTCGCCTTATCCACACGATAAAAGCGCTCCGTTAAACGATTAATATGTTCTGGTGCAATGCCATCCCCATTATCCGTCACGGCAAATGCTGGGCACTCCCCTTCTAAATACCATCTAACGACAATTTTGCCATTCGGTTTAGTGTAGTGAATGGCATTAAATACGAGGTTTGAAAAAGCACTGCGCAGCTCATCAATGCTCCCTTTGATGTCCAAAGTCTCATCTATATCAAACTCAATGTCATGATGTTTATCTTGATTCAGAGAAAGTGCTTCAGTCTGGATCAACTGCAACATACCTGGCACATTAACGGCTTTATCATTACCCTGATCTCTATCACCTTCAATGCGGGATAATGAAAGCAGCTGATTCACTAAGCTGTCCATGCGCTTGCACTGCTCAATCATGGTTAAATGTGCTTTTTGCCACATCGCAGGCGGCGGCATATTGTCACCTTCCATCATTTCTAGATAGCCCGTGACCACGGTCAAAGGTGTGCGAAGTTCATGCGACACGTTAGCAACGAAGTCTTTGCGCATTTGCTCAAGTTTTTTCAGTCTTGAAATGTCACGCACAACCATCATCAGCTGTTCAGCATAAGGCATGACCCGAAATTCTAACACTCGCTCATCATTGTGGCCGCTTTCTAACTCCAACGGATCGGTGAAATCATGATCTTGCATATACTTCACAAACTTGGGATCACGGATCAGGTTATCCAAACGCTGGCCATGATCAGTCGGCCATTGCAGCCCTAAGATCTTAAGCGCCAACTGGTTACACCAAATAATACTGAGATCCTGCTGCATCACGATCACTGCATCGGGCACCGCCTCAGCACCTTCACGAAAGCGACGGATCAAAGCGGCAAGCTCATTACGCTTTTTACGATTGCGATGTTGAAGGTGATAGATCCCTTCGAAAATTTGCTCCCACGCACCAGATCCTTCAGGAGGATTAAAGCTGCGTTGGTTGATCAACCAATCACTCAACTTATACAACTGCTTAAAATGCCAAAACAGCAACACTGTTGCGCCCAGAAATAACATCACAAAAGGCGCACCAAGCAGAATACCTATCAGGGTAAGCGGCAGAAAATACAAAAACAGGCGTTTTAATAACGCCTGTTTATCAATCACTCTATACATATAAAATGATCCTAAAGATTAAGCGCTAGGATAACGCTACCACAGCGCATAAATTAATGCTTTATACTTTACTAGAAAAGCGATAACCCGCACCGCGAACAGTCTGAACTAATCTGTCGTGGCCAAGTGGCGCAATTGCTTTTCTTAGGCGACGAATATGTACATCAACCGTACGGTCTTCAACATACACATTAGTGCCCCAAACGTGATCGAGCAACTGTTCACGGCTATAAACACGCTCTGGATGGGTCATAAAGAAGTGTAACAATCTAAACTCAGTTGGCCCCATTTCTAATTCGTTACCTGCAGAGGTAACACGATGTGAAATTGGATCCAGTCTTAAGCCGTGTACCTCTATCGCCTCTTCAAGCGATGTTGGAGATACGCGGCGCATTACCGCCTTAATTCTCGCCATAAGCTCCTTTGGAGAAAAAGGCTTAGTCACGTAGTCATCTGCACCTACTTCTAATCCTTTAACTTTGTCTTCCTCCTCACCACGTGCTGTTAACATGATGATAGGGATCTGACGAGTATACTCACTTTGCTTAAACTTTTTCGCAATTTGGATACCGCTACCGCCAGGTAACATCCAATCTAGGAGCACCATATCTGGGTATGGCTCTACCATGGCTGCAATCGCTGAATCATAGTCTTCCGCTTCAATTGCTTGAAAGCCATTCTGTTCTAACACAAACACCAACATTTCTCTGATTGGTGCTTCGTCATCAACTACTAGTACTCTACGTGACATTCCCATTTATCTCTTACGTTACCGAAGTCGGTTTCATTATTATGACTAAGTATGACAGTTTTATGAAAGTTTACCTGATAATATAACGTTAATGCATTTATCAGGAACATAGTTTCAATAAGTTAGATACAATTTGTTCCTATTTTATCTGCAATTAGCGTGAGTTAGCATCGAATAAAGGTGTTTTTTTTGCAATAAAAATTTAGATTAAAAAATTATTAAGATCGTGTAATTTTGCAAGGATCATTATTTTCCTAAGTCCACCAACTTGAGATCACTTTCTTACCTAGCAGATCCTTTCGGGATCAGATCTATACGTACTAGAGAGATGAGTTCAGATATTAGGTAATGCTAAGTTATTGATCTTTTATTCAATGACAACACAAAGCTTGTCAAAGCACAGACAAAACTTAGATCCAATACAGTACGAGTTAGTAAGAATTCGATCCCAATGTTAGATCGTTAGTAAATTAATGATCTGATCGCTTCAAGGTTAGTAAAATAACGATCCCACTCACTGATCAAGCACCTCAAACACAGCTGCACTTCATAAGACATGTATTCAATGCGAAAAAAAAGCCCCTAATGGGGCTTTCTTAAGTGTAATTACGAGAATTACTTAACCTGAGGCGCAAGTTCACCTGAAAGGTATTTAACATGCATGTCATCTAAAGAAATTGGTTTTATATTAGATGCTTGACCTGCTGTGCCAAACGCTTCATAACGTGCAACACAAATCTCTGTCATTGCTTTAGTCGCTTCAGCTAGATACTTACGAGGATCAAAGTTTGCAGGGTTATGCGCAAGGTGACGACGAATTGCGCCAGTAGCGGCTAAACGTAAATCTGTATCAATGTTCACTTTACGTACACCGTGCTTGATCCCTTCAACGATTTGCTCAACTGGCACACCGTATGTTTCTGGGATTTCACCACCAAACTCGTTAATAACAGCAAGCCACTCTTGTGGTACAGATGAAGAGCCATGCATAACTAAGTGCGTGTTAGGAATACGCGCATGGATCTCTTTAATGCGGTTAATCGCAAGAATGTCACCTGTTGGTGGACGTGTGAATTTATATGCACCGTGCGATGTACCACATGCAATTGCTAATGCATCAACACCCGTTTTCTTAACAAAGTCAGCAGCTTCTTCTGGATCAGTCAGTAACTGGTCTTGGGTCAGTTTACCAACCGCGCCAATGCCATCTTCTTCACCTGCTTCACCAGTTTCCAAAGAACCTAGTACACCTAGCTCGCCTTCTACTGATACACCACACGCGTGCGCCATTTCAACTGTGCGACGTGTAACATCTACGTTGTACTCATAAGATGATGGTGTTTTGCCATCATCAAGCAAAGAGCCATCCATCATGACCGATGAAAAACCTAATTGAATTGAACGCTGACATACCGCAGGAGATGTACCGTGATCTTGGTGCATAACAACTGGGATATGTGGCCATTCTTCAACAGCAGCTAAAATCATATGGCGAATAAAAGGGGCACCGGCATAGCTTCTAGCGCCTGCAGAGCCTTGTACGATAACTGGGCTGTTTGTTCTGTCAGCCGCTTCCATAATCGCACGCATTTGCTCTTGGTTATTCACGTTAAAGGCAGGAACGCCGTATCCATTCTCAGCCGCATGATCGAGAAGTTGACGCATACTGATTAAAGCCATATTGCTTTTCTCCAATTTTTGATAGCACTTGGCTATCTATTTGAACGGGGTAGATTTAGTTTGGTTGCATCACAACCGCTATTAACCTAAACAAAGAGTGAGAGAGTGTTTAAGTTAATAGTTGGAGGCCAAACAGGCCCCCTTAAATTTTTATGCTTTTGCTCTTTGCTCTAGCATATCAACTGCTGGTAACTTTTTACCTTCCAAGAATTCAAGGAAAGCACCACCACCAGTTGAGATATACGATATTTCATCGCCAACGCCATATTTATCAATCGCAGCCAATGTGTCACCACCACCAGCAATTGAAAACGCTTTAGACTTGGCAATCGCATGTGCAATGGCTTCTGTACCATTACCAAATTGATCGAACTCAAAAACGCCAACTGGGCCGTTCCAGACAACAGTGCCAGCTTGCTCGATGATTTTAGCTAATTCATTCGCCGTGTTAGGACCAATGTCAAAAATCATGTCATCGCTTTCAACTTCAGAAGCATCTTTAATCACTGCAACCGCTGTTTCTGAGAACTCTTTACCAACAACAACATCTGATGGCACTGGTATTTCACCATTATTTGCTTTCGCTGCAGCACTGAGCTTTTGAGCTTCAGGGATTAACTCTTCTTCATACAAAGACTTACCTACAGGGTTACCAGATGCAGCAATAAATGTATTGGCAATACCGCCACCCGTAACTAACTGATCAACAACCGTCGAAAGTGAGTCCAGTACTGTTAGTTTAGTAGATACTTTAGAACCACCGACAATCGCAACCAATGGACGAGCTGGGTTATCTAACGCTTTACCCAAAGCATCCAATTCAGCCGCCAATAAAGGACCTGCACAGGCAACATCTGCAAATTGACCTACGCCATGTGTTGATGCTTGAGCACGGTGTGCAGTACCAAACGCATCCATTACATAAACATCGCAAAGAGCTGCAAGCTGTTTAGAAAGCGCCTCGTCGTTTTTCTTCTCACCTTTATTAAAGCGTACATTTTCAAAAACAACCACTTCGTTATCAGCAACTTCTACACCATCAAGATAGTCTGTAACGAGTCTTACATTTTGATCAAGTACTTCATTTAGGTAATCAACAACCGGCTGAAGTGAATACTGCGCATCGTATTCCCCTTCCGTTGGGCGACCTAGGTGTGACATCACCATTACTTTAGCGCCTTTTTCTAGGGCTAATTTAATGGTAGGCAAAGATGCTTTGATGCGCGCGTCAGACGTCACTTTTGCGTCTTTCACTGGCACGTTCAAATCTTCGCGAATAAGCACGCGTTTGCCGTTTAAATCTAAATCCGCCATCTTGATGACTGACATGGACATCTCCTTAAAAGAACGATACTAAAATTAAGAGGCTTTAATCATTGCCATTGCGGTGTCGAGCATACGGTTTGCAAAACCCCACTCGTTATCACACCAAACTAACACCTTCACCAAGCGTTTATGGCTCACTCGGGTTTGGGTGCCATCAATAATACTGGAGTGAGAGTCGTGATTAAAATCCACCGATACTAAGGGTTCTTCGGTGTAATCTAAAATCCCTTGTAGCCTGCCACTGGCAGCCTGCTCCAATACCTGATTAACTTGTTCTAACGTGACATCACTTTGCAAAGACACACTTAAGTCCATTGCGGTCACATTAATTGTAGGAACTCTGACGGCGATTGCTTCAAAGCGCCCATGAAATTTAGGTAATATGCGCTCGATACCGCGCGCCAATTTTGTATCAACCGGAATAATAGACTGACTCGCAGCACGAGTACGTCTTAAGTCTTTATGGTATGCATCAATCACCTGCTGGTCATGCATCGATGCATGAATGGTTGTTATTGCACCAGACTCGATACCAAAAGCATCATCTAATACTTTAATGACAGGAACAATACAGTTTGTTGTACACGACCCATTTGAGACGA
The DNA here is from genome assembly GCF_057197785.1 of Pseudoalteromonas sp. MMG033. Lineage (NCBI taxonomy): Bacteria > Pseudomonadati > Pseudomonadota > Gammaproteobacteria > Alteromonadales > Pseudoalteromonadaceae > Pseudoalteromonas > Pseudoalteromonas sp. MMG033. The sequence goes on along the minus strand of NZ_CM170070.1, from coordinate 2,310,856 downwards.
TGGTATGTGCTGCTTTTAAATTATCGTCATTGATACCATAGACAATGGTTTCGTCTACATCTGCATCAGCAGGGTGAGAAAACAGCACTTTTTTAGCGCCTGCGGCGATATGCGCTGTCGCATGCTGCCTAGAGTGGTAAACACCTGTACATTCTAAAACGACATCGATATCTAAGGCATGCCATGGTAAATGACTTGGGTCTTGCTCATTAAAAATTTGAATTTGTTGCCCAGCAACTTCTAGATAGGGTTTGTTGAGATTGACTGGAAATGCGAAGCGACCATGCGAGGTGTCGTACTTCATTAAATGCGCGATCCCTTCAGGATCTGCCAACTCGTTAATAGCAACTATTTGAAATTCATTGTTGCGCCCAGACTCAAAGAGGGCTCGGACAATATTGCGACCTATGCGACCAAAACCATTGATTGCCAGTTTGATTGTCATTAATTAGAAGACCCATTTTCTACATGCGATAAAGAAGTAACCTAGACTCCTTTGTAAAGATGGCGCTATTGTAATCGACCTTGAACAAATGTGTAAGTGATATGCAAAAATTTTTCTTTATATGAGGTAAATTGCCAAAAAAAGAACGTGAACTACCTTACTTTATACTAAATTTCGCAGCTTGATAGACTTTTGAGTATCTAAATGACCGACTTGAGCCAACAAAAGCTCTGCGGTTGCTAGTGCATCGCTTAACGCATTGTGATTTTGATAGGTTGGCAAGCCATATCGCGCTCGGCACGCGGGCAGAGTTAACTGCTCTTGTCGTACCGCTTCCTGAGCTCGGAGCAGGCGTTTTTTTTCCAACTTTAAAGTATCTATGATGTACTTAGGTTGTACAGAGATATCGTATTGAATAAAGTGTTTTTGCAAAAACCCCCAATCAAGAAACGCATTGTGACACACCAATGTTTTAGTATTTAAACCACCTGCCAAGGCAGTGAGGATTTGCTCAAGGCACTCGCCTTTTTCTTCAATTTCAGGCTCTGATATTCCGTGATAAATTGGGCTCTGTTCAAGGTCTTTTACACCTTTGTTTAACCGGTATTGTGCACTCTGTAACGCAACCTGACCTCGTTTTATTTCCACCCATGCAACAGAGACAATCTCATGCTGATTAGGATCTAGTCCGGTCAGTTCCAAGTCGACAACAACTAACTCACTTTCCAACCAAAGCGGTTCATGCTCTTTTCTCATGAAACTTGGCAACAACCATCTCATATGTTTACAAACTACCTCGTGCAAATTTAAATACGCATGCTTGCTGCGCTTGCTTGATTAGGTGAAATGCTTCTTTTAACTGATGGCGCTCCAAAGAGCTTAAGTGCTCTGGGTTAATACAATTGGGTGGTAAATCTAAATCCTCAATCTGTATTTTAAAGCGCAGTTGAGTCAAAAATCGCCAGCAATCTTGCAAATTATAAATATCTTCTTTGCTTAAAATTGAAAACGCTTTCAATGCCTCTAAACGCGCTTGCGTATTAGCTTTTGTCAAACCACACTTAAGCGCATAAATGCGAGCAAGGTCGTTCACAATCGCCACGCCACGCGTTTTTAAATCCAGATAACCATGTTTTCTTTTATCACGCTGTAGCTTAAATTGTTGAAATAACCCCATCGGCACACTATTGGCACTGATGTCAGTCGCCATTGCTGCAAAGAAGATGTCTTGCTTTTGCATATTGTTAAGCTGCACATTTAAAGCTTGGTAAAGGGATTGGTCGCCAAAAATAAAACGCCTATCAAAAAAGATTTTACTGTTGAGCATCGCTTGAGGCGTCGGGGTATGGCACCACTGCTCAAAACGCATCAGCCACTCAGCAACAGTACCTCGACACAGCTCATTACTTGCCATAATACCGCCAGGACATGCTTTTATCCCGCAACTAATGAGATGCCCAGTAACAAACTCACCCAATTTTGCAAAATAGGCCCTTTGATGCGGCAAAATAGAATTTGAGACAATCAGGCCATTATCTTGATCAGAATGTAACGTTTGCTCTTCTCGTGCTTGAGAGCCAAAACATATCCAACAAAAACGACACGGCGGTTCACCTTGCTGTTTGATAAATAATTCAGTTAAGCGACTCGTCATTGCATCAGTTAAGCCACTGAGCAGTGTCCCAATAAACGAAATATCTTCAACTGTATTAGAGAACCCTCGTAGTAAAGCAGGAATTTCCTTCGCCAAGTGAACAACTTCTTGATGACTATTCGCTTTATATATTTGCCCAATTAATTGTACCGGGTCGTGCTTTTGTTGACGCAATAAGTCGGTACTGGTCACCATGCCTAAAGGCATGCGTTCTTCATTGAGCACGGGTAAATGATGGATATTGTGTTTAAGCATCAAGTGTAAAGCAGCAAAAGCACGATTATTTTCAAAAATAAACTTAGGATCGCGGGTCATCACTTTTGTCACGGACACGTGTGGGTCAAGCTCAGCTGCCAAAACACGATTACGTAAATCTCTATCTGTCACTATCCCTGACAGCTGCCCGTTTTCAGTGATGATCACTGAAGACACACCCGCTTTGTGCATAACTTTCGCTGCTTCTACAACGCTCGCTTTTGGTTCTATCGTCACAGCAGTTCTACACATTAACGTCGATATTTTTCGCTCTGACCACCCTCTTCCCCGCTCTTTAAAGTGACTCGACAATAAGCGCTTTTTATGCGCACGCACAAAGTGCTGCTCAAACGCTGGATACTCTCGTCTTAAAAAGTCGAAGTCTTCCTGCGGCAGTAAAAAAATAAGCCCACCAGTTTGCACTTCAAGATGGTTTTGAATATCTTCCCCAGTGAGTAATGACGGGTAACCAAAGTAGTCGCCTTCTCCCAATCTCGTGACTACTTCCCCCGAATTATCAACTAAATCAAACACGCCTGAGCGCACAAGATATAAATACTTTTGTTCAGAACTCAGTAATTCAGCCTGATTCAACGAGGTGATATACACAACCTTGGCATGATTCACAAAGAAGTGTGCACAAGATCCAGGCAACGTGCTAAACGGCAGTTGCTGCGTCACAAAGTCCAGTACATCGGTGACTGCTGAGTGGGTATGTGTCATTTTTAATAGCCTCAAAAAATAATAGCCCAGCAAGAGCTGGGCTATTATTCATCTTCAACGTTTTAGTGCGCGTGTGCTTCACCAGAGCCTTTTGGATTACGGATCCCATCTACCATGCGCTTCACCTCATCTGGTGTTTCAGCGGTCAGTTTCATCACAACCGCGGCAACACCAAAGTTAACCAGCATACCGATAATACCGATACCTTCAGGTGAGATACCAAATAGCCAGTTTGCAGGGGCGTTCAACTCAGGGCTCACAAATTTAAAGTAAATAATGTACGCCGCTGTAAAGCCAATACCCGAGATCATACCGGCGATAGCCCCCTCTTTGTTCATGCGTTTAGAGAAAATCCCCATAATAATGGCTGGGAAGAAACTCGCTGCTGCTAAGCCAAAGGCAAATGCCACTACCGATGCCACAAATCCCGGTGGGTTTATGCCAAAGTAGGCTGAGATCCCAATGGCCACCATCGCCGCGAGCCTCGCTGCCATGAGCTCTTGCTTATCACTGATGTCAGGTTTGAGCGTGCGCTTGAGTAAGTCATGCGACACCGATGTCGAGATAACCAGCAATAACCCTGCGGTTGTCGACAGTGCAGCTGCAATACCACCTGCGGCAACCAGAGCGATGACCCAAGCAGGTAAGTCTGCAATTTCTGGGTTTGCCAATACCATGATATCTCTATCAATTTTAACCTCGTTTGTACTTGCTGGGTCGTCAATTTTGCCTGCAGAGTAGAACATTTTGCCATCACCGTTTTTATCATTGAATGTGATAAGGCCTGTTCTTTCCCAGTTCTTCACCCACTGCGGCGCTTCAGCATATGCTGTGCCACTGCCGTCTTTACCATTAATCGTATCTATCATGTTTACTCGTGCAAACGAAGCAACGGCAGGCGCTGTTGTATAAACAATGGCGATAAATACCAATGTCCACGCCGCAGAGATACGCGTATCTTTTACTTTTGGTACGGTGAAGAAGCGCACGATAACATGGGGTAAACCCGCAGTACCCACCATCAATGCCGCTGTAATAGCAAACACATCAATCATACTCTTAGACCCCTCGGTGTACTGGGCAAATCCCAGCTCGGTACTGAGCCCATCGAGTTTATCGAGTAAATAGGTGTTTGAGCCATCAGCAAGCGTTGCACCAAACCCTGTTTGAGGCAATAAATGGCCTGTCATCATCATAGAAATAAAGATAGCCGGTACTAAGTAAGCAAACACTAACACACAGTACTGTGCCACTTGCGTGTAAGTGATCCCTTTCATACCACCCAACACGGCGTAGAAGAAAACAATAACCATACCGATATAAACGCCCGTTTCAATATCAACCTCTAGGAAACGAGAGAAAACGACACCAACGCCACGCATCTGCCCTGCGATATAGGTGAAACAGATAAAAATGGCACACAAAATAGCCACAACCCGTGCGACCTGTGAATAATACCTATCACCAATGAAATCAGGCACCGTAAATTTACCAAACTTACGTAAATATGGCGCCAGACAGAGTGCCAGTAATACATAGCCACCAGTCCACCCCATCAGGTAAACACCGCCATCATATCCCGCAAAAGAGATAATGCCCGCCATAGAAATAAACGACGCAGCACTCATCCAATCCGCTGCGGTTGCCATCCCATTTGCCACAGGAGGCACACCGCCACCCGCAACATAAAACTCATTGGTTGATCCAGCACGCGCCCAAATGGCGATACCGATATATAACGCAAAGCTCAGCCCTACGATTAAAAATGTAAACGATTGAACATCCATTATGCTGCTCCTTACTCATCTACGCCGTATTTTTTATCGAGCGCATCCATTTTTGATACGTAGACAAAAATCAAAGCAACAAATGTATAAATTGCACCTTGTTGTGAAAACCAAAAGCCCAATTTAAACCCAAAAAAACGTACTTCGTTCAGTACGTCGACAAATAAAATGCCACATCCAAATGACACCACAAACCAAATTACTAGTAGCTTAAACATCAAGGCTAGATTTTCTGACCAATATGCTTTTGCTTGTTCTTCACTTTTAAAGGCCATGATTAACTCCCCGTTTAACGCATAATGTGTATATGCGTTGGTATTAATTGACCTTTTGACTGTAGCAACGGCTTGTCTAGATTGAATTGAGACCTTAGTCGTAAACACAGGGTGACGTTTACGTAAACTGCAAATTGAAATAACTTGAATATATTTAATAGACTTTAAAATCAATACCTTATAAAAATAATGTATGACATATCATGCAAATTATTAACACTTCATACGGTATAAGACATTAGTCTAATTAGCACAATAAATTACCAATTCTTCATAAGAATCAGCGTATTATATTTATCGACTAACTCGCTGGTATATTCTGGGTAAGCCAGATAAGATGAGAGCTCAAACCAATCATCGAATTTAATAATACAATCAATAACATCAATTAGGACCGACGATGACAGCTGCGCTTATTTTGGTTGCCCTGAGTTATATTGGCCTACTCTTTTGGCTGGCTAATTGGGGTGATAAACACACGCCTTTGGCACAAAAGATAAGCCATCACCCCTTTGTCTATGCGCTTGCATTGGGGATTTATTGTACATCATGGACATACTACGGTTCAGTTGGTACCGCCGCAGCCAGTAGCTGGCACTTCTTCCCCATTTTGTTAGGGCCTGCGCTACTGTTTTTATTTGGTCACGGCTTTTTACGTAAACTGATATTGGTCAGTAAAAAGCAAAATATCACCACGATTTCAGACTTTATCAGTGCCCGTTACGGCAAAAGACAAATGACTGCGGTTATGGTCACACTCATCGCCTTGCTTGCGACTATTCCTTACATTGCACTGCAACTCAAAGCGTTGGCCAACAGCTTCGAACTGCTGCGTCAAAATGATGAAGTCTCAGGCGCGATATTGGCATTGATCGGCACCTTAATGATGGCACTGTTTGCTATCTTTTTCGGCGCACGAAAGGTTGATGTTACAGAATACCGCTCAGGGCTCATGTTAGCGGTCGCATTTGAGTCTATCATTAAACTACTTGCCCTCATCGCCGTTGCATACATTTCAATCCAAGCCCTTTTTTCGCAAAGCGATACCCACTCAATTTGGGCGCACTGGCGCGACTTTGATTTCGCTAACTTTAACTTTATTGGCCAAACGCTAATGGCAGCAGCTGCCATCATTTGCCTTCCTAGACAGTTTCACGTCACTGTTGTAGATAACCAGAACAGTAACCATTTAAACACCGCTAGATGGGCGTTTCCGCTATATTTAATGTTGATTGCTTTGATGATTATTCCCATCGCAAGCGCCGCAATACACCCGGGTATTGGTCAAGGGATAGCCGCAGACAGCTTTGTTTTAGGCCTACCGCTGAGCATCGACTACCCAGTGATGTCTACGTTCGTATTTATTGGCGGCCTCTCTGCTGCAACGGCCATGATTGTTGTCGCAACGTTGACACTAAGTACCATGCTTTCTAACGACATTGTGCTACCTTTACTGCTGAAAAGGCGCTTTAAAAAGAGCTTATTAACCAATAACTACAAGTCACAAATACTGCTTGTTCGACGCTTTATTATTGGTGCTATTTTATTACTCGCTTATTTGTATCAGCAATGGTTCGGGCATGGCGCAGCGCTCGCCAGTATGGGACTAGTTGCCTTTTCATTAGTCACCCAATTACTGCCAGCCATTGTCGGTGGATTGTATTGGCGTAAAGGCCATGCCTATGGCGTATATGCAGGACTACTCGCGGGACTCATTTGCTGGGCACTGTTTTTATTACTGCCCATTATCTCATCTCCCGAGTTATTGGATTATCAGACTCAGCAAACCATAGTCACACGAGGCACCTTGCTCGCATTGCTTGCAAATATCAGCTGTTACATTAGCTTCTCTTTAGGGGCTCACGAGCGCCTTATCGATAAACTGCAAGCGACAGCATTTGTGAGACCCAAAGAGCAAGCTGCTTTAGCTAAAAAACTAAATAAAGAAGTCAAAGCCACCGTCTATGACTTCAAAGTTCTATTGCAAACTTTTTTGGGTATACAACGCAGTCAGCAGTTACTCGGACACTATGCCCTCAACGAGGACATTGATGAGAATAACGCGTCGCCAACCCCAGATTTCATTAGCTTTTGTGAGCGCGCATTAACAGGTGTGCTTGGCGCGTCGTCAGCACAAGCCCTGATCCACGCAGTATCCTCTGGCAAGCAAATGGCGTTTGAAGAAGTTGTCACCTTTTTTGATGAAACAACACAAGCGCTACAATTTAACCAGAACCTTTTATTTACCTCATTGGAAAACCTGAGTCATGGCATCTCAGTTGTAGATAAAGACCTAAAGCTTGTTGCTTGGAACAAGCGTTATCATGAAATGTTTGAATACCCTCAAGGTTACTTGCAAGTAGGTCAAGATATTGAAGAGATTATCCGCTACAACGCACAGCGCGGTGAATGTGGGCCCGGCGCATTAGAAAAGCTGGTTGAAAAGCGTGTGCAGCACCTCAAAAATGGTACACCCCATCACTATATACGGCACAGAGAAAATGGACAGGTTTTTGAAATGACCGGTAACCCACTACCTGGTGGTGGCTTTGTTACTAGTTTCTCTGATATCACTATGCACATGGCCACGCAAAATGCCCTTGAAGAGATCAATATGGACTTAGAAAATCGCATTGAAGCCAGAACACTGGAAATACGTGCTATAAACCAAGATTTAAAAGCCCAAATCGCAACTCGAGAAAAAATAGAGCAAGATCTTGTCAGTGCAAAAAAAGAGGCCGAACGCGCAAATGACAGTAAAACGCGATTTTTAGCCCTCGCCAGTCACGACATCCTACAACCGCTGAATGCTGCAAGGTTATACCTTGGCGCCATTGATGAACAGCAGATCCCTGATACGCAAATGAGTAACCTCAATAAACTGGGTGATAGCTTGGACTCAACCGTCCACCTCATGTCCTCGTTACTCGATATCGCCAAGCTAGAACAAGGTGCCATGCAGCCCAGTCCGAAGCACTTTAACCTCAATGATATTATTAAACCTTTGGTCAATGAATACGCCCTTATCTGCCAAGACAAAGGGCTCAAGCTGAGAGTGCGAAACACTGAGCATATCGTACATAGCGACATTACTTATTTGCGCCGTGTAATACAAAATCTGGTATCCAATGCAGTTAAATACACGGATTCAGGTACTGTGCTTATTGCCTGTCGCAAACGCGCACATGGCTTGCGTATTGAAGTTTGGGATACAGGTCCCGGGATCTCGAAACTTGAACAAGAAAAAATATTTACTGATTTTTATCGTATTGAATCTGGTGATAACCGAGGCGTCGGGCTGGGTTTGGGCGTTGTAAAGCGCCTCTGTGATTTAATGAGCATTCCTCTATCCATGCACTCAAAGCTATCATCAGGCAGTCGCTTTTGTATTGAAGTGCCACTGGGCGAACAACAACATGTACAAGCAGACAGCAAAGTAAGGCCGTCAAAGAACAAAAGGCAGCTCTCTGTGATTGCAATTGATGATGATCCTAACAACTTAGCGGCGATGTCCAGTCTATTGGATAAATGGCAGCTACAACACTCAGTGTTTGCACAAGTCGATGATGTACTCGCCTATGCAAAAATCCATAAAGCACCCGATGTATTACTGGTTGATTATCAGCTTGGTACTGAATTCGACGGAGTCACGTTAATCGCAACTCTCAGAGAAATTTGGCAACATGACATTCCCGCAGTCCTCATAACCGCAGTGCGCGATCAATCTTTGAAAGCTCAAGTTAAAGCGAAACAAATACATTACCTGACTAAACCATTAAAACCAGCCAAGCTCAAAGCACTACTGAATCACTCTCAGTGATTCAGTTACAACGCGAGTTTTATTTGGTTTCGCCCGGCGGCTTTCGCTTGATAAACAGCTTGATCTGCTGCTTTTAGTGATTGGCTAAAGGGCATATTTAGATTTACGCTGGCGACACCGATACTGACCGTAAAATGAATAATGTCACCTTCATACTGAACCTCTAACGCTGCGGCTTTTTCCTTGAGCCGCTGCGCTACATTCATTGCCAACGCAACTTCTGTCTCAGGTAGCAAAATGATAAATTCTTCACCACCTAACCGGCACACGCAATCTTCCGTTCGCACCAATGAATTACAACACTGAGCAAATTGCTTTAACACTTCGTCGCCACCATCATGGCCGTATTTATCATTGATCAACTTAAATCTATCTAGGTCAATCATTAGCAAGCTGAGTGGCCTATCCGCGCGTTGATGGCGACTCATTTCACTCTTGGCATAATCCATAACATAGCGGCGGTTATTCAGTCCTGTTAACACATCCTGAAATGCCATCTCCGTTAAGCGCTGCTGCATTTGCCATAACTCGTGCACCAATAGCCTACGGCTGCAACAATCAGCAATAAGCTCAGTCGCAACTACCTCCCATTGCAACCAATTTCTGGGTTCAAAACGCCCTTCACAGCACACCACCCCAATGGCTAAACCATTTTGAAAAATCGCGGCATCCAGTAAAGCGCAGATCTGCTGTGGTACTAAATAACCATCCGTAAATTCACTGGTTCTCGCATCTGTCATCGCATCATTTGCAGAGATTGTCTCGCCATTGATAATAGCGCGAAAGTAATTAGGATAATCTTGCACTGCGAGTTCAGGCAAAGGTCCAGTTATCAACCCATTCCAATCTGTATTGGCGTAGTTAATTAATTTACTTGGCTTAGCGGCATCATCGAACAACCACACTGATACTCGACTAACATTCAATAGCTCTTTTGCTTCAAGCAAGATATCCGACAAAAATTGTTGGTGGCCGACAGATACATCAACCTCTTTTGATAAGACTCTTCTCAGTCTCTGTGTGACATGTGTTAGCTCATTATGTCTATTGTTAGACATATCACCTTCATACTCTTTCACATCTACAGCCAATGTTTTCACCCAAATACATCTAGTTTATGCACTCTGTAACCTTTATTTACGGTCACATGTAATAATGCGTAGCCTGTATTCTTACAGCTGAAATCGCTGTTTTCAATTCAACAAAATTAAATCAATTGGCGAAATACCATTGGCTACCTCAACTATTAATAATACGCCGATAAGATAAAAAAGCACTTTATTTATCCCATTTAAGGTACTCACATAAAGATAAAATATTTTGAATCAAAAAATGCCTTTTTAAAATTTCACTTAGCTGCTCACTGTCTAGCGCAAACTAGTTGTTTTATTTATAAATTATGCTGTATTTCGTTATTGCCAAATAAAAAGGAGCCAGCTGGCTCCTTTTTATGTCGTTAAATATTTGCTTAAGTATTTTTTCAAAATAGGATCATGCTGAGCCATTTCCCTTTGCTCTTCTAAAATCTCATTGAGCATTTGATAAGACGTTAATGGGTTTGCTAAGACAACACGAAACACCACAGTAGGTTGATTACCGTACTGCTCTGGTGTCAGCCTTGTTCTGGATACAAATGATCGGCCAGTTTCACGTTGGCGCTTTTGCATACTTGCAGTAAGACGGTTAAGCGCAGCGTATATATCCAGCTTTTCCTGTTCATCGACCTTAAGCAATGCTTGTTTAACTTCTTTTGGCACATAACGATATGTTAGTAAGCAAAGTTCAGGTTGAGAAATCAGCTCAAAGTCATCTTGCTCAGCAATTAAGTTAGCAAAGTACTGAGCTTTTTCTATGCTCTGATCAATGAGCATCTCATACCCTTTGCGACCAATCACCTGCAAGCATGCATGGACAAGCATTGCCATACCAGGCCGGCTACCCTCAAGTGTATGGCTTCCTAAATCTTTTGAGCCTTTACGTAAAATATACTCAGCGTGGTGCTCAATCACATCTGTTGCTGCTGGGTCTTTGAATAGTACGATGCCGGCACCCATTGGCACATACATTTGCTTATGCGCATCAATGGTGACTGAATCTGCTTTTTCAATGCCCGACAATAAGTGCCTGTAGGTATTAGACAGTAATGTTGCGCCTCCCCATGCAGCATCGACATGGAAGTGGCAGTCTAGTTCTTCACATAACGCAGCCATCTCATGTAATGGGTCTATGCTGCCGGTCTCAGTGGTGCCCGCAACGCCCACAATGGCCATCACCTTGATCCCTTGCGCTTCAAGCTCACGTGCTTTTTCACGCATGGCATTCATATCCACTTTATTATTTTGATTGGTGCGAATAGCAATGAAATTATCACGGCCGATACCGAGTACATCAGCAGCTTTACCAAGAGAATAATGGCCACGCTCAGATACCAGTACCGCAAGGCCTTTATAGCCATAGTGCATCATGGCTGCAAACATGCCTTGAGACGAAATCCCTTTAAATTCACCATCAGGTTTCAATAAACGGTTTCGCGCGATCCACAATGCGGTAATATTGGCAATCGTTCCGCCAGAGCAAAACGCACCTAACGCATTCTTGGCGCTGTGCATCCACTTTTCATAAAAGGCTTCATCTTGACCATAAGTCAAATGGTGCATCATACCTAACACTTGTCGCTCAAGGGGTGTGAATGCCTTAGACGTCTCAATCTTAACCAAGTTTTGGTTCAAGCCGACCATTAGCTTAGATAAAGGCAGTAGAAAGTGTGGCAATGCCGACGTCATATGACCAATAAAGCTTGGCGACGCGGTATGCACTGAGTGTGCAACCAACTGCTCCATAATATCTTGAGCATAATCAGATACAAAAGTAGGCTCTTCTGGAATTGCCGCTGATTGAAAGTCTTTCTCTATCTCATGCAGGGGCTTTTCAATTGCAGCAATATTCTCGTTCAGAAAACCCGCAAGATTATGAGAGATCTCTTGTTCTATTTTACTGAGTGTAGAGCCAGGGGCTTCCGGTACGGTAAAGATTCGCATCAAGCTTTCTTCAGAAGCGACTGCACAACGCTTTGGACCCATTGTTATTCCCAATCACAAATAGAGTAGATAAGTGCGCTTGCGCTGATATTACGCCTGACAGGCACATCCACCTTACTAATTTATTACGAAATCACTAACTCTACTTTAAAGTTGCAGGAAAGTCTTTAAATGCGGTGTAAAAAAATAAACTTGCCCGCTATTTTCTGCATAAATAAACAAAATGAAAGTTTTCAGGTACAAAAAATGCGCGCAATCTGCTAAAAACTTTGTAAACTTTAAACCAAAGATATAAAATTTGTAATATTATTTAACGCTACAAGCAACAGGAACTGCAATGACTAAATGGAACTTTGCTCATCGTACCCTTTCTTTAACCTGGGTACTCATTGGCTTTATTATCTTTGTCATCTCTCTTGTCGGATACGTTTACTACACTTATCAAAGTAGTAAAGCGACAATCATGATTGAAATAGATGAAAAGCTACGCATCGCGGCACATAGCGCAAATTTGTTTGTCGGCTCCAACTACCACGACAACTTGGCAAATTTACCTCTTACTGAATACAAAGCAAACAGCGAGCAACTAACAAAGCTTGCCCAATCTATTGGCGTAGAGTACATCTACTCAATGGTTTACGACTCACCCCATGTGCGTTTCACAGCCTCCAGCTATACAGTTGATGATGTTGCTAAAGGTCATATCACCCAATTTAAAGATATCTATGAAGAAGCCACCACAAGTAATAAAGGGGCCTTTTTATCAACCACTGAAGTCTTTGAGATTTCCTCTGATAAATGGGGACATTTTAAAACAATATTTGTGCCTCATATTACTCCAAATGGGCAGATTTACCTCACTGGCGCAGACATTACGATTTCACATATAGAAAGTCAGCTGCAAGAGAATGTCACTCAAGCAGTCCTTTCAGCAAGCTTTTTCTTTTGCATTGCTTTGCTTGTGGCTGGCACTTATATGCTCGTTTATCGCCGCACCCTCACAACTGATGCCCGCACGGGGTTTGCCAACCGCTTAGCGCTTGAGCAAGACTTAGGCAATGCAAAAAGGTCGCACCTGAGCCTCGCGATTATTTCCATTTGTGAGCTTGAAGAAATCATCAGCTTTTATGGCGCAGGCGTCGGTGACAAAGTCATTCAAAATGTAATGCGATACTTTCAAAACCTAACCACTCCCTTTAAAGTGTATCGTTTGGCCACCTCAAAACTGGTGTTACTCTGTGATACGCCAAATGGTGAGCACTACTTAAATAATTTAATTTCTGAGTTTCCATTTTCAAGGCCCATTCTTAATGAGCCCATGCTATACATTCAACTTAAAGCTGGTATAGCACGCGGTAATAAAGGTCTGCTACTCGAGAATGCCTTCATCGCATGCAGACAGGCTCAGCAGCTTCATCAAACCACCTACATATATGGGCAGCAAACACAGAAAACCAAATTACTGCAAGAGTCTAATTTAGCCATTGCAAAAACGGTGCAAAGTGCTTTTGACCAGCATAGGATCATTCCTTATTTCACTCCAAGGGCCAGTATTAATGATCAGCAAATTGTCCAGTACCACTGCGCCCCAAGAGTACTGACAGAACAAGGCGTTATATTAAAATCACAAGCCTTTGGGGAAGTCATTAAGCACTCTCGTCTCAACTCGCAACTAACTAAACAGATGCTTGAGTTGTGTGTCGCACAATTTAGAAAAACCAATATTGCTTGGAGTTTAGCATTGACCCCACAAGATTTGCGTGACCCGCAAATGATGGAGTGCATTACTCAAGCCATTAACCGCTACCCGCAACCTAATTTAATCACTTTTGAATTGGACGAACAGGCGTTGATCAGTCAATTTAACGATATGACGGCAATCATCAGTATTTTACGTGCTAAGGGCGTAAACATATTAGTGAATTCACGCAATAGTGGCCTGCTCACTATTAGTCGCATACTTAAAATGTCGATCAATGCAGTAAAACTGGACGAAAAGTTGATTGAACAACTGGCAGACAACCCTCAAGTCAAAGGGCTGGTGAAGCATATCGGCGAGCAATGTAAAAACAGCCAGATCTCATTGATTGTGTCTGGGATAAAAACCCAAGCGCAATTAAATCAATTAGCTGGCACACATATTACGCTTTTTGAGGGAGAATTCATTGGCGCAGCGGCACCGCACATTAAAGAAGGAACCGCTCGAGTGCAACTCAATGAGGCCTAGCGATTATGGCCTCACCGATTAAGTTTGGCTTAAATTAACCACTAAGCGCGTACTGGATTGGCCACTGGCCCAGTACTTGCGCTCAAATGGCGTGATTGCGTACTCACTTTCATACGCCTCAGCGTCAACTGTAATGCCCGCAAGCTGCAGTGCTCTTGCGAACTCCTCGACATAAATAGACCAATTACTTCTCACTTCAAGTACACCGCCAAGCTTAACAATAAAAGGAAAAACAGCGGCACCATGCCAACGCCTTTGAATATGCTTGGCTTTTGGCCATGGGTTTGGATACAACAAATAATGGTGACTAGGCTGCCAATTAGCTTCATAAGCCAAGCGCCAAAAATCATTTAAATCGGCTTGTACCAATATATACTGACCGTGCTCATCTTGCTTGTACTCAACATCGTGTTTATCAAGGCGATGTGATGATTTATCAATACCAATCACCAAGGCATCGGAATGACGCTTAGCCAAGTTTGCGGTACTCTCACCAACGCCACAGCATGAATCTAAAATAATAGGACCTGAAAAAGCCTGTACTTTTTCATTAACCTCATTAAACGCGCTTAAGGTGTGCTCAGCAATGGGCTTTTTGAACTCTGCACTTAAGTGCTTTTGAACGATTTCGTCGAGCTTTTCATGTAGTCCAGTCTGATTTGTCGTGATACTTCGAGAGTTTGCGTCAGCCATGTTACTTATCATATTGCATTTGAATGGGGCAATTTTAAAAGCTTATAGAGCAAAGTAAATAGTAAAAGATAAAAAGGCTTAGGAGGCGAACGACCTTGGATACTGCTTTAAAAGCACGTAGAGTTCCCATAAGAACAAAAAAGCCGACAAGCAGAGCTTGTCAGCTCGATAGAACTAGGTGGGGAAGCCATCACTAGACTCGGTAAACCCGCTCTGTGTGTGTCAGCCTAGTTATCTCTTGATTGCCAATTGGATTCTACTCAATATATGACAATTAGTGTGTACCTGTGTAGGGTAGTAGATCGCCGCAAACATGAGGGCCAGCGCTTAGGTTTTGGCAGTGAATGCCGCCAGTATAATCGACAGTACCACCAGCAACATGAGCAGTCTGTTCAAAAGCAATACGCTTAGTATTTGGAGATAAGGACTTCACGTTTTTTTTATTGATTTTAAGTTTCATAACTTTCCTTTTTAAAATTCAGAGTGTACCCATAATAGATAAACAGTGAAAATTTCAAAAAAAGACACTTGCCCTAAAAAAACTTAAAAAATCCCTCAACGCCAAACTTGAGCGTTCAAAATACACTCATAAATACTAAATAATATACACTCCAAACTGTGGAGATATAATGTGAGAACCCCATCTAAAATAGCGTTAAATATCATTATTATTCAATTTGTTAAAATTTCATCTGGAGAGTGAACTTCCGAGGTAAGTAGCCGTTTTGCAAGTGACCGTACTATAAAGCGGAAATACGTTAGCTGTGTGATAGTTATTATCATACAGTCAATAAAACACATTAACATCATGACATAAGCTAGCCATAAATACTGTTGTAGAACGCTTATTGGAATAGTAAAACAGAATAAAAACTGCATGCTCGCATGGTATGTGGGAGATGAAAAGTAGAGCACGGCCCTATTTTGGACCATGCTCTAAAATTAACTTAGTGTCTTAGTCCAACACCACGCTTAATCAGTGTCAGCGCTATCGTAAATAGCACAGTAATAAAACCAATGAGCACGCCAAATGCAACATAGATATTGACGTCAGATACACCTAAGAAGCCATATCTGAACGCGTTGACCATATAAATGATTGGATTGATTTGCGATACCCCTTGCCAAAACTCAGGAAGCAACTGAATCGAGTAGAATACCCCACCCAGATACGTCAATGGCGTTAGCACAAAGGTCGGGATAATACTGATATCATCAAAGCTGTTTGCATACACGGCGTTGATCAAACCGCCAAGTGCAAATACAGCGGAGGTGAGCACCACAGTGGCCACAATCACTGCAATATTATGAATTTGAATATCCACAAAGAATAAACTAACCAAGCTGACAATTAAGCCCACCAGCATGCCACGAGCCATACCCCCTCCCATGTAACCAAGTACAATCACATAGTTGGGTACAGGCGCAACCAGTAACTCTTCAATGCTCTTTTGAAATTTTGTTGAGTAAAAGCTGGACGCCACATTTGAGTAGGAGTTAGTGATCACCGACATCATGATAAGACCCGGCACAATAAACTCCATGTAACCAAAACCGCCCATTTCACCAATGCGCGACCCGATCAAGCTACCAAAAATGATAAAGTAGAGTGTCATCGTAATGGCGGGCGGTACTAAGGTTTGCACCCAAATGCGCAAAAAGCGTATGCACTCTTTAATCCAAATACTTTTCAGTGCAACACGGTATTTTAATATGCTCATTGCTTACGCCCCTGCTCTAATAACCCCACAAATAACTCCTCTAAGCGATTTGCTTTATTACGCATACTTAACACTGTATTGCCCTGCTCGCTCAATTGCGCAAAGACTCCGTTAAGCCCTTGTGACTTCTCCACTTCAACTTCAAGCGTGTGATCATCAATCAAGGTAAACTGATATCCTGACAGAGACACAGGCTTGATGGGAGCTTGTAAGTCTAAGATAAAAGTTTCTTTGTCTAACTTTGCTAATAAGGCTTTTATTGTGGTGTGCTCGACAATCACCCCTTTGTCGATAATGGCGATATTACGACACAATAACTCAGCCTCTTCTAAATAGTGAGTCGTTAAGATAATGGTCACACCTTGGCTGTTAATTTCACGCAAGAAATCCCACATCGAGCGTCTTAGCTCTATGTCCACACCCGCAGTCGGCTCATCCAATATCAGTAGCTTTGGCTCATGCATCAGTGCACGGGCAATCATTAAGCGGCGTTTCATACCACCAGATAAGGTACGTGCTTGCTTGTCTTTTTTATCAAACAGGCCCAGCTGCTTAAGGTATTTCTCGGCGCGCTGATGTGCAACTTGGCGAGGCACACCATAATAGCCAGCTTGATTCACCAAAATTTGGTTCAGCGTCTCAAACTGACTAAAGTTGAACTCCTGAGGGACTAAGCCGAGCTCAGATTTCGCCTCTTCTAATGCGGTATCAATTGAGTGGCCAAAAACGCTGACCTCGCCTTGGGTTTTATTCACTAAAGAGGCAATAACCCCAATTGTTGTCGACTTGCCCGCCCCATTTGGGCCTAACAATGCGAAGAAATCTCCTTCTTGTACCTCTAAATCTATCCCTTTAACGGCTTCAACACCGTTTTTATAGACTTTTTTTAAGCCTTTTATACTTAATGCAGTTGTCATGTATTTCGGATCCCCAATCCCCATAATGTGTTTTCAAACAATTTAGTCGCCATATCCCCAGCGTTTTGCCAGATTATGTTCGATGTTTAGATGGTCTAAAATCCGTGCCACCATAAAATCAACCAGATCCTCGATTGACTGTGGTTGATGATAAAAGCCCGGCGCAGCAGGCATAATCGTGACGCCCAATTGACTCAGCTTGAGCATGTTTTCCAAGTGGATCGGGCTAAATGGCGTCTCTCGTGGCACCAATATTAACTGCCCACGCTCTTTGATCACCACATCCGCTGCACGCTCAAGCAAGTTATCCGATGCACCCAGTGCAATCGCTGAGACACTGCCTGCACTGCAGGGACATACCACCATTCTCTTTGGTGCGGCCGAACCGGATGCAACGGGGCTAAACCAGTTGTCTTTCCCAAAGACTTGAATTTGACCTTCTTTGGCTTTGCATAACGCACTGAGTTGTTCAGTGGCTTTAGCTTCATTACCAGAGAGTTTAACGTTGGACTCAGTATCCAGTACCACGCGCGCGGCGCTGGAGATAAGCACAAAGACTTGATAATCCAGTGCAACCAAAACTTCTAACAAACGTAGGCCATATGGCGCACCCGATGCGCCGCTAAATGCTAACGTAATTGGATCTTTAAATTGTGACATAGGTTTATGACATTACCTTTTTAAGCTCGGCAGTAAGGGCATCATGAATGCCATTAAACCCACCGTTACTCATAATTAAAATATGCTGATTTGGCTTGGCCTGCGAAGTGACGTACTTAATAATATCATCTGTACTCGCAAAACATTGGCGACCCGCTTTTACTGCCGCTTCTTTTAAGGACCACGAAAGGCCTTGTGGCTCATAGACTAAAGCTTCATCAGCGGCGCCAAGCGCATTCATTAACGTATCTTGGTGCACGCCCATTTTCATGGTATTTGAACGCGGCTCCAAAATAGCAATGATTTCATCACTGCCCACCTTGGCACGAAGCCCTGCAAGTGTCGTTTCAATCGCGGTTGGATGATGTGCAAAGTCATCATATACACTCACACCACCAATTTCGGCTTTGAGTTCCATACGACGTTTTGGCGACTTGAAAGTTTGCAGTGCTTCAATGCTTACCTCAACTGGGATCCCGACATGACGCGCGGCAGCAATGGCCATAATGGCGTTTTTCACATTGTGTTCACCAATGGCAGACCAGTTTACCTCACCAACTTCCTCGCCCTGCAGCAGCACGTTAAAGCGGCTGCCATCAGGCGCGATTAATTGATACGACCAATCCCCACTGAGCGATTCTTTTTGACTCCAAAAACCACGCTCAAGCACCTCGTTTATTGCACTATCTTGTGCTGGATAAATCGCTTTCCCCTGCCCAGGCAGGGTTCTGATCAAATGGTGGAACTGGGTCTGGATGGCATTTAAATCAGCAAAAATATCGGCATGGTCAAACTCAAGGTTATTCAGGATTAATGTGCGAGGTAGATAATGGACAAACTTGCTGCGCTTATCAAAAAATGCGGTGTCATATTCATCGGCTTCGATAACAAAAAATGGCGTATCGGTCACCCGAGCAGACAAGCCAAAATTTTGCACAATTCCACCGATTAAAAAGCCGGGTTTAAGGCCTGCATATTCTAGCAACCAAGCTAGCATACTGGCTGTGGTGGTTTTGCCATGGGTACCAGCAACAGCCAGTACCCATGCATCTTGCAACACATGCTGTTTTAACCACTCAGGTCCAGATGTATACGGCAGGCCTTTCTCTAATACATACTCTACACAAGGGTTGCCGCGACTCATTGCATTGCCTATCACCACCACATCCGGCCTTGGCTCCAACTGAGCGGGATCATAACCTTGCGTTAATTCAATACCCAAAGACTCAAGTTGGGTACTCATTGGCGGGTAAACGTTTTGGTCTGAGCCCGTGACTTTATGGCCCAAAGATTGTGCGATGGCTGCAATGCCCCCCATAAAGGTGCCGCAGATCCCAAGAATATGAATATGCATAAGTTCAGCTAGTTATGAAAATTGCCCCTAGAGTAACATACTCCAATGAGCCTAGGCTGACTTTGTACGCAAAACACTTTTGCACAGACAAAAAAATACCAGCCTGTTGGCTGGTATTTTTAGTCAATACTTAATTCAGTCACAACTTAAGCAACACCGTATTGGTCACGGTACGCTTTAACTGCCGCTAGATGCTCAGACGCGCTACCTTGTTGCTCTAGGTAAGTAATGAGATCAGCAAGCTTAACAATCGACACCACTTCGGTGCCAAAGTCACGCTCTACTTCTTGAATTGCAGAAAGCTCACCTTTGCCTTTTTCCTGACGGTCAAGGGCAATCAATACACCTGCTAAGTCTGCTTCATTCGCCTTAATAATTTCCATCGACTCGCGGATTGCAGTACCAGCTGTGATCACATCATCAACCAACATAATACGGCCTTTAAGCTCAGAACCAACTAGGTTTCCGCCTTCACCGTGCTGCTTTTTTTCTTTACGATTAAAGCAGTAAGGTACATCTTTATCATGGTGATCAGCCAGTGCAACCGCAGTTGTTGTCGCAATTGGAATGCCTTTATAGGCAGGGCCAAATAACACATCATAAGCAATGCCCGCATCTTCTAGTGCTGCAGCATAAAAACGACCTAAACGCGCAAGGTCACGACCCGTGTTAAATAAGCCAGCATTAAAGAAGTAAGGACTAGTACGACCTGATTTAAGCGTAAACTCACCAAACTTTAGCACCTGCTTTTCCAGCGCAAATTCAATAAAATCTTTTTGATACTGTTTCATAACTCACCTACTGTTTACGCTAATGCTTGTTTTTGAATATCGATGATCTCGCGAATTGAATGCTTAGCGAGTGCCAATAACTCATCAAGCTCTTCGAATGAGAAAGGTTCGCCCTCAGCAGTACCTTGAACTTCAATCAGCTTACCTGTTTCTGTCATGATCACGTTCATGTCAGTTTCTGCTTCTGAGTCTTCAAGGTACTCTAAGTCACTGATCGCTTCCCCGTTGTATACACCAACAGAAATCGCGGCAATCATGAACTTAAGTGGATTTGCATTGATCATGCCTTTAGCACGCATGTGCGTCAGCGCGTCAACCAATGCCACACATGCACCACTGATTGATGCTGTGCGTGTACCACCGTCAGCTTGTAGCACATCACAGTCAATTGTAATGGTGTTTTCACCTAACGCCGATAGGTCAACCGCAGCACGAAGCGCACGTGCGATAAGGCGTTGAATTTCCATCGTACGACCGCCTTGCTTACCTTTTGCAGCTTCGCGGCCATTACGAGTATGAGTAGAGCGAGGAAGCATGCCATACTCTGCAGTGATCCAACCTTTACCTTGTCCTTTCATAAAACGCGGTACGCCCGCTTCCACAGTCGCTGTACACAGCACTTTTGTATTGCCAAACTCTACAAGCACTGAGCCTTCAGCATGCATTGTATAGTTACGGGTAAATGTTACAGGTCTAATCTGATTTGCAGTTCTTTCGCTTGGACGCATCCACGTTCCCCTATCATCAAAGTTTCGCAATATTATAAAGGGATCCTTTGCGCTATGCCACGCAATACCAAAAGAAATCTTAGCTTTACCTATCGAGCAGTGTTTTTCTTAGGCTATAATGGCGTCGCAAACTTAATTAAATAGGAACTTTATATGATCCATAGTATGACCGCCTACGCTCGAAAAGAGGTAAAAGGCGATTGGGGCACTGGGGTTTGGGAGATCCGCTCAGTCAATCAACGTTATCTCGAAACATTTATCCGCGCGCCGGAGCAATTCAGGGCATTAGAGCCAGTAGTACGTGAACGCCTTCGTAAGCAACTGCAACGAGGCAAAGTAGAAGTCTATTTAAAATTTGCAGCAAATCCAGCTCACGTTGGTCAGCTGTCTATTAACGAAACCCTAGCCAAGCAAATTTTAGAAAACGCTAAATGGGTGCAATCTATTAGCGGTGGCGATATCAACCCGACTGAAATCTTGCGCTGGCCTGGCGTTATGGAAGCTGAAGAAGTCGATTTAGATGAAGTAAACAGTGCATTACTTGCCGGTTTTGACGAAGTCGTACAAGACTTTAAAGCAGCAAGAGCCTCTGAAGGTGCAAACCTTGAGAACATGATCACCACGCGTCTAGACAGTATTCTTGAACAAGTAGCCGTTGTTGAAGGCCACATGCCAGAAGTAACTAAATGGCAGCGTGACAAGCTCACACAAAAACTAGAAGAGCTACAAACGGACATCGATGAATCACGCTTAGAGCAAGAGCTGATTTACCTTGCACAAAAGCAAGACGTTGCCGAAGAGCTAGACCGCTTAAAATCTCACGTCAAAGAGACGCATAAAATCTTGAAAAAAGGTGGCGCATGCGGCCGTCGTTTAGACTTTATGATGCAAGAGTTTAACCGTGAGTCGAATACACTTGCCTCTAAGTCTATCAATGCTGAAATCACCAATGCTGCAGTAGAGTTAAAAGTACTGATTGAGCAAATGCGTGAGCAGATCCAAAACATCGAGTAATGTTTCAGGCTGTTTCTGAGCGTTAAAATAGCCTTTAAAATCTGGTTGTTATGAGTTTTACGTGTTTCAACCTGTTGCCCCGAATTGCTCTTTGTAATGAAAAAATGATGGCAGAAATGGTGGCAGATTTTGAAAAAATTCAAAATTTGCCCCAAACTTTGAAAATCTGCCACCACTTTTATTGTAAAGGTATGATATGGCAAACAAAATCAACGCTCAGCAAATTAAGTCTTTAATCAAAACGGGTAAAGTAGGCTATCACTCAATTGGGAATGGCCTCTATATTCGAATCAGTAAAGAGCGAAGCGCTTTTTGGGTGGTTAGATATACAATTCATAAAAAGCGCAGAGAAATAACCTTCGGCAAATACCCCGATGTCTCATTGGCTGAGGCACGCTTAAAGTCAGCGCAAATTGTGCTTGATGTGAAAAATGAAAACATCGACCCTCAAGCCGAGAAAATGCGCCTCGATAACGAAATCTTAAAAACCGTCAATGATCTTGCCGAAGACTGGCTGCAAGAATGCGAAAAACGCTTAAAGCACCCAAATATCCCCAGACGTATTTATACCAAAGATCTCGCCCCTTACTTTGGTGAGCTAGCCATCGACAAAGTAAACCCCAGAGATATTCGCGGCGCGATACAACGTATTACACAAAGTGACCGCCCAAGCATTGCAAATGATGCGCTCATGTACTGCAAGCAGCTATTCAGACATGCAATTAAGCTAGATTTACGCACCTCTAACCCAGCTGAAGCATTTAACGTGTCAGATGCGGGCGGTGTAGAGCGAAGCCGTAGCCGCGCCCTATCACTTGAAGAACTAGAGAAGGTGTATCAATGCCTGCGGGAAAATTCTGACCAATTTACCCGCGACAACTATTTAGCCTTTTCGCTGCTACTTTGTTTAGGTGTTAGAAAGGGTGAGCTAATCGCTGCCAAATGGACTGAATTTGATCTTAAAGAAGCGCTTTGGCATATTCCACAGGAGCGCAGCAAAACAGGCCGAGGCATCACCGTGCCATTAAGCCCCATCGTCATTGAATGGCTCAAAGAGCTGCAAATACGAGCCTTTGGCTCTGACTATGTCTTTCCAAACCGCAGAGCCAGCAAGCGCTTTGGACATATCAGCCCCGACACACTCAACGCCGCCATTCAAAAGCTATTTCGTGAAGACAAAATGCCCGTGCCCCACTTTACCGTTCACGACCTACGCCGCACCTGTCGAAGCCTACTTGCAAGCAATGGCGTAGCTGGTCATATCGCCGAGCGGTGCTTAAACCATAAGCTAAAAGGGGTTGAAGGGATTTATGATAGATATGACTATTTGAAAGAAAGGACCAATGTACTAAATACATTAGCAAGTCAATTGAGACCACTCATAGATGATTTACAATCAATAAGTTAAACTTCTATTAACAGCATTACAGTAACAATTATTCTGTTACTGTAATGCTGTTTCTATATACTCTACTGTGTGGCAAACAGCCAAAAAAATACTACTGACACTACATACCAAACACATGAAAATATAGCCGGAGCCAAGACAATACCTATCTGATATCGTTTTTTTCTAATTCCGATTTTGTTAAAAATAAACCGAATACCGACGACTATATAGATCAAAAAGACACCGTAGACAAGCAAGCTCAAAGCTCCTATACAGTGATTTAAATTTGGGTAGATTGTTAGCGCTTGATCATCAACCCAATGCCACAAGTATGTAAACCCTTTTAGGGGCAACACAATGACATAGTAATAACTTGCCGCAAAGTAATTAAATGGTAGCTCTAGATATTGCCAACGAACGACGGTATCCCATGCCCATTTTAATGCGAAAAGCACCGCTATAATTACTACTAAAAACACGCTTAATTCAGCTTTTAGTTGTTCCTCCCGCTGACTAACGATTCGGACTTCTTGCGCCATAATTCCTCCTTGAGAATACAGTTAATTGTCGCTCTAAACTTATATATGCGTTCATTTTAGGTGTTCACCTAAAAAATAAGTTTGCAGCATATTGCTCGTTAATATAAATATCGCATTGTTTATCAGACCCAAATAGCTGAGGGTCAATCTGGCACTTAGCGACTATTTTATGCTCTTTGTAAGAGCCTATTAAGTTTTTTGAATACATTGTTTCGTTATCGATTACCATCTCACCGTTGATGAAGACGCTCACATACCCACCAATTTCATTAGCTGAAACCGTGAGCTTTTCTCCACTAGATACTGTATAAACCTGACGTGCAGCATTGGTGGCGCACGCAGATAACATCAAAGCTGTGGTAACGAAAAATAATATAGAAAAAGGTTTTTTATACATAAACATGTCCTTGTTCGCGTTAAAAACGCTTTATTTTAAGTAATTGATATGTGTTCAGTCCTAAAATTTCTTTAAATATCCAAGAATGAACTTACGAGTTAAAAATCTAGCTTTCATAGGTATAACACCTATGGTACTTGAGTAATTATATCTCAATCTTTATGTTTCATTCTTTCTCTGTTAGTTAAATTTAATAATTCAAGCTCACGGGCCGCATCAGGATTATGCTCAAGCTCTGTTACCAAGTTCATCATTGACCCAGCAAGCTTATGAACTTTCTTTAATTTTATTCGGTGACAACCTGGATCGCTCTTCCAAATCATAAATAGGGCAACAAAAAAGTGAATATGGGACTCATATTCTTCGTCAGAAGTATGCTCTGACGACATTTCATCTGCAAAATCTTGCGCACTCATATAAACGGCGTCATGACCATCATGTTGATCATTATTCAGGCTTGCAAATAATGAAAGCCAAGCTTCATCTAACTTAAATATTGTTTTTGACATAACTTACTCCACTAAAATTTTCTGCGTAAATTGACAATGTCTATCAACTATTTTCTATACACTTTTTTGCAATTATCATCAGGCTATCTGTATAGCTAAAGCCATAACCGTAGCCATAACCACCAAACCCTTTATGTTCAGCCCCACCAGATGTAAGCTTACACTGATAATTGTATTTACCCGATATAATGGGTGTTATTGATACAACTTCATAGCCCTCTGTATTCAATAAATCTACTTGGCGAGCGACATCTTCACTCAGTCGCGCACTGTCAATAACACAATCCGAAACACCTGTTTTTACCCATTGTTTTTCTTTACGCGTAACTTCTTTTACCCCGCCAAATAAACTTTTTTTAACCTCACCAGTTGGTACTTTAACCGTTTTTACTTCGCCTACGTCAGCGAAGTACGCTGGTACATAAATTACTTTATTCAAGATCGCTCCTTGTTATGTTTTGTTGATTACCTCTTCTGCAAGCAGGCCTAATAAACTTATCAGATATACTTCACCTTACCTCAACTTTTTATAAAAACTTTTATAAAATGCTAATTTAAAAGGGCTTTTGTTTATTTTTTGTTGCAACAGAAAATTTCATCTGATAATTTACGGCAATCAATTAAGGAGGAGGTACAAAAGTGTGGTGAGTAGCGCAAGAAGGATCAAAACAGAAAATTTTAGAGTGTATGTTCAACGCTCTATGCGGCAACTTCGCAGAGAAAGAAACTGGACACAAGAACAATTGGGGAAAAAGCTCGGTGTAGATCAAGCTTCAATTAGCAACTACGAATCTGGGAAAACTGACATGACGTTTACCCAGCTTTTTGAGCTATTTCTCATTTTTGGCAAGGACTTGAGTAGTATTTTTGATTTAAAACCTTCGGCAGCAACTGAAGAAAAACAAAAAGAAGAAAAGGAGCAGTAGTTATGTATGATATTCACTCGATTTTTGACCATATTTTTCCATTGGTCGTGATTGTAAGTTTGTTCTTCAGTTGGAAGGTTGCAACTGCTAGGTGGTTTTTACTTTCTTATACAGCTGTTGTTGCGGTCAACCTGTTAACGTTGCATTTAACTATTCAATGGAATACTCATTACTACTTGTTCGATGCGTTGATCTCCATTGCCTTTCTGATACCAATAATTTATCGTAGGAATCTGGCACTGTTTCTCTATAATAAAACAGGCAATGAATTTTATCATTGTGTCTATAGAAAACAGACTCTCTCTGCACAGGAATGCATGATTGTACTCGTAGTTGCCTTCATGGTTTTTTTAAACCTTGTTACGTGGCTTGAGGTTCTTTCCTACAAGCATTATTGGATTGACAATGCCTTTATTAAGGTTTTCTTAAGAGACAATTTAATGCTGCTTCTTAAGGTTATTCTGTGCGGATGTTTTTTAACTTATTCAATTAAAGCAGAATCAAGGGAATTAAATTATGAAAACTCTCAGTTATAAGCATTTCTCAAAAGTCCAAGGGGGAGCAAATGCAAGCTCCCCAAGCTTACCACACAGAGCTCAATCAGTTGAGCTACCAGAGAATATTCAAATAACAACAGCTCCAAAGAGTAGTGAAAAGAACAACTAAGATATATTTCTCTACAAAAAGTAGATGTATTAGAGGAATTTGAACTTTAACAGCATTGAATAAAAACTTATGGAATATATTACTGATGGAGCTACTAGCTCCAAAGGTTTTCAGGAAATGTCTCAAACTATAAAACTTCCCTCATAATTATTTCTATTTTTGTCAGTAAGCGTGCAGAAGTGCGCTTACTATTATGAAAATTTACATTAAAAAATCTATACTCCCCTTATCTCAAGGGTAACCAATAACATCTGTTTCGCATTAAGTTTTGATAAAAATTAACGAGTGTTCCATTAGTATTGATATGAAAGTCAGGAAATTACAAAGTAACACTTTTGAACTTATTGACACCATAAAATCCATCCTTTACTCTCATAGTTTATGTTAAAAGGAGAGTAACTTTGTATAAAAATGATTTTATTGAAGCTGTTGAAAGAACAAATCGACTAGGCTTAACCCCGCCAGATATTGGTTCCTATGTGGAACAGAGTTTCCTTCAGAAGACAAACCCTGAACAACTCGCCTCCATCATATATGATGAATTTGGTCAATTAACTGCACAAGAGGTAGTAGCACAATGTTTATCGCTGCACTTTAGGCTAAAGCCGATATTTGAGGCATTTTTTAACTCCCCTGTTTTTTATACAATTGGCTATGTAGAGTTTGAAACATCAAGTAAGTTTAAGCAAACTGAAGCTTCGCTTGCAAGGCTGTTAAAAGAAGGGGCTCAGCAAGAAGTTAATATACATGCTTGGCTTACTCTACCATCAATGGAAGTACTTGATTTTAGTTTAGCGACTTCTTACGCAGTTTTGAATAACAGGCCTGAAGGTATAGGAACAGCAATTGCTGAACGGGCTGATAATTTAAAGGGTATGAGCTATAAACCTCTTGTTGTTGGTGAAGATTTTTTAATAAAGTCAAAAATACTCAGAGAATTTTAAATTTACTAATAATTGTAAAAGTGTCTAGCTCTGCCAAAAAGGATGTAATAAAAGCGGCTTTAGGTAGATACTTTTTAACCTCTAAGATTACCGATTCCTCATGCCCTTAGGCAAATGTTACGATATCAATTTTTTGATTATATTTTTTCACTCAGATATTCTTCTTATTTGTTAGTTACTAGCGGAAGTCAAAAATCGAATGGTCTCCAAGCGAATCGCTTTTATAAGCGAAAAAAGAAGATGAAAAATTCATTGATAAAAATTACTGAGAGTGATTTTCCTTGAGAAAGGTAGCTCTAATAGGTGTACTCCATAGGTGTTGAAGACGAGCAAGGCTTCATAATTTTACTAAGACTAGCAACCAAATTGCGAACTAAAAAATGAATAATGTACAATATGTAGTTGAAAAAATTGAGAAAGAAAGGAAATATTTAAGAAATGCTTACCTTGAACAACTAAGTATGCTCGTTAATAAAGGTGAAAAGCCCACTCTAGCCGAGTTAATAAAGTGTCAACAGTTGGGAGCTAATTTTTTTGATTTCGTAGAACAGAGTGTTGGTGACAGTGGTTTACTAGGTGCTCATGAAAATGGAAAATGGGTAACCGGATTCGCTGAAACTTGTTATGGGGATTTGGAAGTATTAGTAGAACACTTTATCTTTTTGAAAAGCTACGAAGATACTTTCAATGGCGCCTTAGCCCCCCCGCAACCCAATGCATACGCAAATATGCAAAGAATGGTGAAAGAATACCTTCAAAAAGATCAATGGCAAGAATTAAAAATAACTTTCGAAAGTAACTCATTACCTATAAAAGGTTTTAACTATAAAGGAGCTAATGATTTGAACACAACACCTAAATGGCAATTGATAACAGGGCTCATTACAGGGTTACTGTTTGCAATATTAATCCTTGGTGCAGTAGTTGTTATTCCCAACCCAACTGAGACACAGTTTTTTGTATTTAGGGGCTTGTTCGCTATTTCACTTGCAGCAATTGCTGCTATTATTCCCGGCTTACTAAATATTGAGTCGCGATTTCAAAAAGTAACTGTAAAAGCCACTGGCGCTATCGCTGTTTTTTTCGTAGTTTGGTCTCTCAACCCGCCTTCTTTAATAATAGGTTAAGAATCTATTTTAGAATTAGTGGTTACGCTTGCTTTAATAACGAAAGCAAGCTAACTAATTAATTTTTTAAACCTGAAGCTAACCTTAAAAGAGTCTTCAAATCAGAGTTATCCTGACCTTCTAAGCTCTTCTGCTCGAACGGGCCAATCACATCATAAACTATATTAAAGAGTTCGTTTACTGTGAGGCCTGATCCATACGCTTGTATTCTAGCTGAAATTTCAAGTAGTTCACTATTGGAGGGCGACCACTTCGTTATCTTTAGAATGCGCTCAAGTTCATTTTTTAGATTATATATAGACATAATTATTTACTGTTTGTAGCTAATCGAAGAAGGGTAACCAAATCAGAGTTGTCAGCACCAAGATAACCATGAGTGCCAGCTCCTGGACAATGTCTTTGTACAACTTCAAAAAGATCTCGTTCAGCAAGAATACGTCCTTGATTATGAAGAGCTTGAATATCTCTTTTAATAGCTGACAATTGAAGTTCATTTGGCTCTGATGGCGCAGTTCCAAACTTCAACTTTAACGCACGGGCTAACTGTTGGTCATTTATGTTCATAATTTATCCTTTCACGAAATTTAAAATAACTCTATATAGGCATAATTTAAAAAATAAAGGCTCATTCCTAAGAAGTTAGAAAATTTTTGAGTACTAGCAGCCTTGGTAATATCCACTTGCATTTCTGTACCTTTGAGTAAAATAATCACAACCAATACTTTTTAACTTACCGCTATGTGACCAAAACCTAGAAGTGTGCAGTTTTGACAAGAAAACATCGCGATTCAGCTTGAGCTTTTTCAGTCAACCAAGAGACTCAACCTTTCTGAAACCTACGAAGCAATTCCAAAAGATGTGTCGCCGAATGACCCGCTGATCACATGGATCAATGAAGGTGTAGCGGAATCCGTTGAAAGACCATTTACCATTGATGGCAAAGGGTTTATTGCAGAGATCTCACCTGCCAACTTTAAGAACAAGAAAAGTAAAAAATTTCAAAGCCATTTCCCGCATTTAAGAGAAGCACGTATTGAATATGCGATTATTTCAATGGCTTCAAAACAAGCGATGCAAATTCAATCTGACGGCGAAAATAACAAAGTGTTTTATCTCAAGACAACCTACTATCAAATCCAAAAAGAAATGATCAACGCCATCAACAAAGTCGAAAACAAAACACTGAAGCCGAACGATTGCCCTTACAACACTTCAAGCATACGTGAAGCATTAGAGATACTAAAACGTACTGATATCGCCGTGCGCAATGAAAGCGGCGAAAATCTGTATATTTTTAACCGCATCAAAGACATTTACATGGAGGATAAAAAAGTCGTCATAGAGCTTTGAAATATGATCACCAATTATATTCAAAGCGGCGACTGGAAAGCCTCAGACTCGGCCAGCATTGTTGCCTCTAAGTCTTACTACCTGATAAAACTAAGGGCATTACTTAACCTTAAGTTTCGCTATGCCAGTGAAAAGGCAACTTATAACCCATCACTTAACTATCTTATTGAAAAGATTCACTTCAACGAGCACAAAGAAAAGCGAATTACACTGCAAAAGATCACAAAGCTACTCGAAGCCATGCCAGAGATCAGCAAAGTAGAGATAAAGAAAAAGTACGAAGGCAGAAAAATCGCTGATGCGATCCTCAATATTTACCCTTCAAAACAATTTATCAGCATTATGATTGAAAACAACCAACTAACAAAACGTACTGAAAAAGCCTTTATTGCCGATGAGTCTGTAAAAGTAGAGCCGATGGCGTTTGAGTATGATTCCAGCGCAACATTTCATCGTAAAAAAACAGCCTACAATATAGAGAAGTGAAAAATGCTATTTGGCAACAAGAAAAAAATATTTCAATAACCCAAACCATGAGAACCCAAGACGCAAGACAAATTCCAATCACTGATTACCTAGAACGTATAGGCGCAAAATTTGCCCGTACTCAGCAAGGAACTAATGGCCTTGAGTACGTTTACCACAGCCCAACAAGATCAGATAGCAAACCCTCTTTGTGTGTAAACATTGAGAAAAATATTTGGTCAGATGTGCCTGTAGGCGCTGGCGGTCGCCTAATTGAATTAGTGTGCCATGTTCATAACTTGCCTGATAATGACGTTAAGAGCGCATTAGAGGTGCTTGATAGTATTTACCCGACTGTACATTCATTTTCAAATAAAGCTGCCCGTATAGTGGCAAATAATGTGCCTCCAACATTGTTTGACGCCTCAACACCAAGCATTGCCCCTACTACAAACGACGTGACTGGCTTAAATAAAAAATCAGCGGCAATAGAGGTGATAAAAGTACAAAATTTGTTTAGTTACCCTCTCAAGCAATACCTACAAAACGATAGGAAAATAAACCTCAACATCGCCAAAGGGTACGTACAAGAAGTTACGTGTCGCCTGATAGCATCAGGTAAACAGTTTTATTCTATTGGCTTTGCCAGTGGTAGCACCTTTGCAATTAGAAACAAAAACTTTAAAGGCTTTGCGGGGCTTGGCGTTGATATTAGTGTGTTTGATAAGGGCACTCGCAAAACCTTATTATTTGAGGGCTTTATCGACTTTCTTTCGTACCTAACCGCTAAGAACCTGCACACTCCTCCGTTTACAACCGTGGTGCTCAATAGTAGTGCCATGCTTGATAGGTTTGTTCAATTTGTTGCGCAACACCCAGCTATTACAGAGATAGACTATTTTAGAGATCGTGACGAACTCAACAACAAAACCACAGGGCTTGAAACCTTGGAACAGCTCAACAATTCGCTCAGCCACTTAAAAATAAATGATCTATCGAGTGCCTACCCAAACCACAAAGACCTGAATGAGTGGCTGATTGAGCATGTTAGCCATCAATAATTTTTCTTTTTTAAGCAAGTAGCCCCGCAGGGCATTTTTTGAATTTCATTTAACCACTGAATAAAACTTATGAATAAAACTTATTATTTACTGGTTATAAATAAGATTAAAAGGGTTAAAGAAAAGGTTAGAGGCAATAGATTACAATCGTGTATGCAGCACCAAGCCACAATAAATTTTGAAACGTACCTTCAACTCCTGCATTTACGTACTCCATACTCCTGTATTTAGCATTTTCAGTCTTAAATTTATGCTTAAAAATGCACAAACGTACCCCTGCTCCCTGTAACTTTTTTCAAAACGTAGCTAAACGTACCTTACCTCCCTGTATTTTTCTCGTGTGATCCGCTGAAACGTACCTTCAGCTCCTGTAATCAGTATAAAAAACCGCGCCAAAATGGGTGTGCGTACCCTGTGCCCCTGCATTTACGTACCCTGCACTCCTGTAAATTTTTGCGCTAGATTCGCACTTAAAATTTGCACAAATTTTAAACTCTCAGCTATGCTTGAAGTATGAGAGCAAGATTGCAAACTTCCGGAAATACGCTTCGCTACCGTTGTTTGCATCTTGTGGGGGGCTTCCCCCTCAACCCCCTTAAAAGCTCAGTATCGAGCCAATAATTTATTTTGCTAATAGACCTGTATGGACAGCCCAGAGCACAAAAAAGATTATCAAAAGCAGTACATGGCAGAGTTTAGAAAACACCATAAACGTGTGGAGTTAAACTTTACGCTGGCAGAGTATCGCGACTTTAAAAAGGCTGCTCAACAAGAAAAGCTCACCGTTAGCCAGACGGTAAAAAACATGGCAATGGCTTATCAGCAACAACAATACTTTATCCCAGCTGAGCTAAAAGAAAAGCTCGATACGCTACATTTTTTAATTCGTAATGTTGCCAACAATATTAATCAAATCGCGCACCGCTCAAACACCTTACAAGTTATGGTGCATGAAAACGAGTTATTGATGGAGCTGAAAAAGCTAGAAGATCTAGTCACCGAGTACACATTAAAAGGATTAAAAAAGTAACATGATAATTAAGTCAAAAAGCCGCAAAGTCGCAAACTTTGATCAGCTTTATGACTATATGAAAAAAGGAGCGGAAAAACATGACGGTGTGCATGTTTTTTCGAGAAATGTTTATACACACCAACGAGAGAAAATACTTCAGGAGTTTATCGATAACTCCTTGCTCTTTAAAAAACGAAAAAACAGCGTGTACCTGTATCACGAAATTATTTCGATTACACGTACCCAAGGCGTCAGTGTTGAAAAGCAACAGGACGCGCTTTTTCATATAGTGCAAGAGTATGTGGATCAAAGAGCAAACAAGAACCTTGTTTATGGGTATATGCACAACGATGCGCAAAATAATATCCACTTTCACCTTATGATTAGCTCTAATGAACGAGGGAGCAATAAAAATCTACGCTTGAGCAAACATGAATTTGATCGCGCAAAAAAACATTTAGAAACTTGGACAAATAAACACTACCCCGAATTGCAACAAGGGCTTGTGATCAACAAACAAGCTGGTAAGAAAACATCTCACAATGGGGCTGAATTAAAAAAACGTACGGGAAAAATGCCCGAACGAGAACGAGTAACCAAAGCGCTTGAACGCATCTTTATTCAATCGATTAATAAGCAGCAATTTTTTGAACGTTTAGCCGCTGAACATTTAGAAATTTATACCCGAGGTAAGGCCATCGGTTTTAAAGACACTGTAACTGACAGAAAGTACCGTCTTAAAACACTCGGCCTTGAGAGTCAATTTACCGCGATGAGTAAGCAAATAGAGCTGACCCAGCAACCGCAAATACAGGAGCAGAAACAGGAGTTTGCCAAAAAAGAAGCTACACTCAATAAAAGCTCAGAAAAACAAAAGCGTGATGTTTTGCCAGAGGAAAAGCAAGACAAAGCAAAAGAGCAGCTAAAGCAACATCGCAGCTCTCATAAAAATGCTGATAACGATGAGAAAAAGCACCGTTGAATTAGCGCCACCATTGAGCTTGTTAAAGCAAAGGTAAAGCGTATTTGTAATCAAGCGCTGGCGTTGGTGAAAGGCTCAAAGTTAAACAAACCGTGGAAACACAAATCAGATAAAGCCAAACAAACATTGCAAC
Source organism: Pseudoalteromonas sp. MMG033 (assembly GCF_057197785.1). Lineage (NCBI taxonomy): Bacteria > Pseudomonadati > Pseudomonadota > Gammaproteobacteria > Alteromonadales > Pseudoalteromonadaceae > Pseudoalteromonas > Pseudoalteromonas sp. MMG033. The sequence goes on along the minus strand of NZ_CM170070.1, from coordinate 2,277,253 downwards.
AGCATAGGCAATCGTTGTTATGAGCTAGAAAGTCAAAACAATATTCTATAACCAAGGAGGATGGATAAGATTATTATGGTGTTTAAAGCGATTGGCGCTTTTGCCTATAAGGCCATTGAGTACCTGATTAAAGGTAAAGTGCTCAACACCAAGCAAGGCTCTAAGCTGCTAAATAGTAGCGAGGCTAGCAGCTTTTTATCGCGCAGAAATAAAGGACTACTTATTGATGGCAATAACCGTTATTTATCGGTAACTGAAAGCTTTCAAAATGTATGCTTCACAGCCCGCGTGGGCGCTGGAAAAACCACTAAGTACATTATCAGTAACGTATTAGCCAAGGCAAACGACAACGTTTCGTTAGTTGTTCACGACCCCAAAGGCGAAGTGCATCAAGCTACATCAGGATATTTAAAAGCCAACGGCTACAACATTGTGGTATTTAACCCACATGATGTCAGCAAGTCTAATTTGTTCAACCCATTCACCGAAGCCAAAAATTTTGTCGAACTGGAATTAATAGCCGAAACCTTGATCTGGTCAGGAAACCCAAAAGAAGGAGACGCCTACTGGAACAACGGTGCAACACGTATTTTAGGTGCGCTGATAAAGTGCTTAAGCTTTGGTGATAAGAAGTATTTCAATTTACCTAACCTCTACCACCTATTACAAAATTTTGGTGCGCTTGGTGAGGGGTTGGATGATTGGATAGTTAATAATTGCTGGGATCCAAATTTTCCTGAAGACGAAACTGTACTGAACGAGTGGAAAGGCGCGTTAACAGGTAACAAAGAAGCAATTCAATCATTTGTTGGGATCTGCTTAACCGCTCTCAGGGCGTTGACTAATCGAGATATGCGTACCTTTTTTAGCAAGTCCGACTATGACCTCTCACGCCTAAGAAAAGAAAAAACCATCATTTATTTTTGTACGCCGCCAGAGCACCAAAAATATTACTCATTCGCGACCTCGTTGTTCTTTCGTAGCGTGTTCAATGAGTGTATGCGTAATCATCATTTGGATGGCAATTCATTACCTGTTTATATTCTATATGATGAGTTTGGAAATAGTTACGTGAGTGATTTTGTTTCAGTTGCTAACACTATCAGGGGGTATGGTGTATCGCTTTCAATAATTTTGCAGTCTATCTCTCAATTGTCGATGCGCTACGGACAAAAAACCGCTGAATCAATCCAAGGCGCGTTTAACACCAATATTTGTTTAAGCAGCTCAGATCTCGTAACCGCTGAGTATTTTTCCAAGCTATCAGGACGTGTACGAGAAAGACAAGTCGCCGAGTTTACCGATACCCATGACAACTACAGAGAATACAACTTGCTTAACTCTGACGAAGTCAGAACCATGCTCGATAACGAAGCATTATTGATATGTAAAAATCGATACCCCGTTAAATTGACCGTAACACCTTATTATCAAAACAGACGATTTAAAAAAGCAGCGAGCTTTCCGCCAATTATTAGCAATCATGGCAACCGCTGCATTAACCCAAAACTGGTGAGGTTGTAATGGAGTTTTACTTGTTTGGCGTACACTTCACGGGTGACTTGCTATTTTACCTTGGGCTGATCTTCGCTTGTGGATTTGTCTTTGGCTGGTTTTGCCGTAAAGGGAATATTTTTTGGTGTTTGGTAGGCTTGCTTATCTTTTACCCCATGATGCAATTTGCAATGGCGGTTGATACTTGGTTTATCACTATTCCTTTTGTAGCTGGCTTTTTAGTACATACAGGCAAGCCCTTATATCGGAGACTGTTTCAATAATGACCACGGTTTTATTTTTTACGGTGTTTGTAGCTATTATGGGCTTCATTTTTGGCAAATGCTGCAAAGGTGGTAATCCATTTCTTATCTTTATTGGGTTAGCCGTCTCATTAGTGCCTGTAGGTTCAACGTTAGTTACTGAAGATCAAAACTGGTATTTTATCCCTTATTTACTGGGCTTTTTATACGTTTACACCAATCCTTTTTATTGGCTCATCGATGCGTTCTCTGAAGTAAAACTCTGCTATCAACTCGCAAAAGCTAAAAGTGAACAAAGCCAAGCTCAATACCAAGATGACATAAAGCAAGCAGAGCAAGGTATAAAAGCCCAAGCTGAAGAACTCCGCAGACAAAAAGCTCAAGCCGAGGAAGAAATAAGGCGCGCCAGTGAAGAACTCAGACGCAAGCAAGAAGCCTTTCAGCGGCAACAAAGCCAACAACAATCGAACAACAGCTCAAGCCAATCACAATTTGATTCTACGGGGTTAATCCGCGCAAATTCGAGGACGCTTGCTCAATTCTTGGCGTTCATGCTGGCAGCAGCCTAGCTGAGTTTAAAAAAGCTTATCGTCATTTATCAAACTTATTTCATCCCGACAAACTAGATAAGTTTGACGGGATTTTAAAACAACAGGCGAAAGAAAACGCCAAGCTAATCAACATTGCATGGGAGACAATTCAGAGAAAGTTGAAGTAGTACTGAACTGGTTTCTAAAGGAGATACACGAATGCTAGTACAACGCACATTGACCTTGTTCTGTTTACTGATAATTGCTTTAACGGTAGCAGGTTGCTCAACCCCAACGCCATACAAAGTGACATCTCAATATGACTCCATCACTTTGCACTACCAAAAACAACAATCGAATGAAGATTTACCTACTTTGATTTCTGAAGACAATAAGCGCTGGTATGGCAGAGAAATAGGCCCACATCGATATAAGTACACATTGAATATGCCAGTCACTGGTGAGTGCTTCAAACTTGTGCCACAAAATGACCATAATGGAAAGCCTATCCACAAGTGCATCAAAAACCCACTCCCGACTAAGCATGCCACGTTACTCGCAGAAAAAGACGAACTGGAACAAAAGATCGCAAACTACCGGCAACAGTATCCCAGTGATATACAAAGTCTGACTAGAGCACTCAATAATAACCCAGCGTATAAGGATAAGCGTTGCTCATTACCCGCTACTGAAAGCTTGCCTGAACGTCCTCATACAATTTGTGATGACGAAGAAGCTTTACAAAAAGCTCAGATCTCATGCCTTGCGCCACTAGGCTCAAAGGCTTGCCAATATGCACTCAAGGAAGAGAGAAAACGCAAAGGTAAAAGAGCAAGCAAGACGGAGTTATTCTTAGCTGGTAATGCGTGTAGCTCAATGATCAGCCAACGCATATCCGGTGGTGAAATTGGTCTCGGATTAGTTGAAAGCGCAGCCGATGCAATCGGAGACGGGCAAGGAGGTTTTTTTGATGGGCTCAGTGCATTACTTGAGAGTGCAGCAATGGCCACGCGTATCGCTTCAGCATACAGTTGCTTTGATGGTCTGATGCCTAGTTGTGCAAAGAAAATTCGGCGCTGGGAAGCTCAGGTCAGTGCCACCCTGCAAAGGCCTCATGACTTACACAATGAATGTAACGACACAGCTAAGAGATTGAAAAAATCACAGAAAGATTTTACGCGAATTCAAAAAGGTATCCAGAAATTAGAACAGGAATCTGATAAAAATAGAACTAATATCATTGAAGTTGAAAGAAGCTCCATAACAACATACATCAAAAACTAAAAAGATAACACCTTGACTCAGAATGAAATATAAATAAAATAAAAACATTTAAAATTAACATAAAAAATGTACGAAGCAATATTGAAATTAACATGAGTATACTTTATTCCGATAAAATGATTTCTCCAAGACTTAGAGTTACTTCCCTACTCGATTACTCTTAGTGTCTTTGCATCGACTATGGCATTGACACTTATCTTTATGACCAGAAAAATTGGTGTGAGAAATATGAAATTTAGGAAAGCATCAAATGTGCTAGCGCAAACTTGGCTATCATTTATTTTCTTCACGATACCAGTACTAAACATTATTTACCCAGCTATATTGTGAATATCCTGAAGTGAAATAAAAAAACACACACCAGCAATTATTTTGTGATGATTTTATTATTTCTGGTTCACTCACAACCTAACATCATTTTACTCCTTGTCTATTCTTAACTTGACACCCTTGGCCTTACTGCCGTTTGTATTTATAAAAGAAAGAAAGTTATACTTATCAATAATAAAATACGCATTTTCACTTCTAATCATTTCCACACCTTTTATATTTGGAGATGCACTTTACAGCATCCCCTAGAGTTAGACCTAATGAAAAGAAAAGCTACTTATATTTCTTTATTCCAATTGAGTGCGGTATTTTACGGCTTCTAATTAAGTCTGAATCAAATTCAAAGGTACTAGTCTTCATTTGTGCTGAATCTCCACCGTCCATACGAATAATCGCACTACCTTTTACCCCCCAACTGTCAAACTCACTAATTACTTGTGGTATTGATTTATTGTTGGCAATGAGAAAAATCAAATATTTAAACTGGCAAGTCTGGTTATCAGGATTACATCCATTACGAGGAACCCCTCCTATATACAACCTATCCACCTTATTTGTTTTATCATCATCCGAAAGATATTCATCTTTGTGAAACCCAACAATAGCGCTATCTACATTCTGACCATAACTGAAACCAGAGCTGATGTAATAACTACCACCCCATGTTTTTGTTAGAGTTTTAATATCCCTCCCTTTATTATCTATGTAGGTAGTAATTGGTATTCCATCTGATACGACTGGATATGTAATAGGAGCTACAGTGAAACTATACTTGTGAGAAAAAAACTGACCATTAACCATTCCAAAATATGAATAGTCAGAATATTTATCCCAATGCTCACCTAGCTTCATTTTTGTATATAGGTCAAGCCCATTGCTATCTACATTTCCTGTATAATCAAAGTTCCCTAGCTCAATATCGCTTTTATCAGTATCCATTACGATGGCATAATACTCCCTACCCTTCTTGTATAATGCAGCACCATTACTAGCCTCAGATAAACTATAATCAAGGGGAATTGTGCCAAACGGAATATCCCAAGACATAGCAGGGTAAGACGCAGATAAAATTAATGATAAAATTGCAATTTTAGATTTCATGAAAGTATCCTTTTTAGAACTAAAGACCTTTATGGTTACAAAAGAGATAACAAATGTAAATCAACTATCAATAAAATATATTATCATTATCGATAGTTCTTAACCCCATAACCATGTGAAACCAACTTGAGAAATCAGCCTGCCAAATTTCAATACCTCACCTCACTGAAGAAAATTATTGGTTGATGAATTTTACATCTCAGGCGACAAGAAAAACCTATCAACAGGCAATCCAACAGTTTATCAGCTTTGCAACTATCACAAGCCCGAAAGCATTACACAGTGTAAAACAGGCTGATGTGCTTATCTGGAGAGAAGCACTCAGAGATCAAGGTTATACTAACCGAACAATCTGTAATAAGCTGTCGGCCCTGTCTTCATTATTTGACCATTTATGTGAAAAGCAGATCATGCCAACCAACCCTGTTAAGGGTGTTAAAAGACCTAAACTAAGCCAGCAAAGAGTCGTCACACCAAGCCTGCCCGTTGAGCAGGTGAAAACGATGATGAGCATACCCAATAAAGATAATCCCAGAGAATTAAGAGACTGGGCGCTATTACATGTACTGTTTTACACTGGATGCCGTGAATGAGCCATCCACAGACTTAAAGTCGGTGACTTTTACCTGCGCTCCGGATATTTTGTACTAGAGATCCGTGAAAAGGGGTGAAAAGAAAACGTAGTTGCGATCCATCATAAGTTGCAAGCCGCATTGAGGCTATATTTATCAAAGTATAACTATGCGAATGATCCCGAAGCGCCCCTGTTTCAAAACTCAAGAAAATCACCCAAGCCATACACACCCATATCAACAGTCAATATTCGATATATATTCAAAAAGTATCTGAGGCGTGCGGAGATACCAAATTTTGAAAAGTACTCTGTACACTCTGCCCGTGCCACCTTTATTACCGAAGCATTACGCAACAATACGCCAGTTGAAGACGTACAGCGAACAGTCACACACGCAAATGTCAGTACAACTTTGATGTATGACACCAGAAGCCACGAACCAGAGAAAAGCGCCAGTTTCAAAGTTGATTACTAACTGTCCATTTGACTTTATTTAAGTACCCTTATAATGAATAAGCTCAAACTTATATCAAAAAATGGAATTTCACTGAAAGCGACTTTACGCTGAATAAAACTTATTTTTCATAAAGTTACCAATATACAGTGGCAACAATAACGGGTGACTTATACAACTCCTATAAATCAAGAGTTACTAATTTTAAATCACCTCCCCTTCTGCTTTAGTATTTTTCAAAGATGAATAAAAACAAAATATTGGCAAAAAACAAACACAAGTGAAACATTAAGAAGGATATGTGCTATTTCTCAGTGACAACTACCATGAATTATAAATTTAACACCAAAAAAATAATGGCAATAATCGCAATAATCGGTGCTGTTAGTGCTTTACTTTTAACGCAAGGGCATGAAGAAAAAAAAGATTATACAAAAAACAACCTCTTGAAAGAATTAAAGGAAGAAAAAGAATATAACAAGCCAAAGAGCGCTAAAAAAGAAAGCTATAACAAAGAGAAAACCCTCACAAAAAACCTCTCTCCTGAAAGAGTTGAAAATATAAATTATATTGTTAGAGAAGATGGCTGGATTCCTTTCTATATCGAAGATTTTGATTTAGAAAACCCTCACTACCCCTCTTCCCTTGGTTACATCGCCGACGAATATATAATCACTTTCCATGAAAGCTTTAGTGAAGATGAAATAAATAAAGAAAAGATAGAAAGCCTACTTGGCTACAACCTAACAAAATTCGAAAGTAAACCTGAAGATGGAAAATTATATATAAAAATAAAATTAAATGAATTTAATGCCAAAGAAGTAGAGACAATTAAAGGCCTATTAAGAAACCTAGAAGATGATAGATTTATTAAACGACACGCTCAGAATTATGGAACCCTTCCAGAGTATAGAAGTGAAAAGTATCAAAAAGTAATAAGGACACTAACAGATGGTTAATGAAAGACCCATGATAAAAATATTATTATTTACATCATTACTCACTACCTCACAAAGTTCAAACTCCGCTAGCAATGAGGACAGTAAACTGTACACATTTGAAGATGGAAAAAACAAGTATATGGAAGTAATCGGCTTTGACAGCTTGGACAATTCTAAAGAGACTTTCCTTAGTAAATACTCGTATTTACACAGCAACCCAACGGTCAGTGTAGGCGTTTTAGATTCTGGATTTTACTACAACTTTGATGACTTGGTAAACACGCTTACCAAAATTACCAACCGCCAAGGAAGTCATGGAACTCTTGTATCTAGTATAATAGGAGCAGAAAAAGACAACCAACTAGGTTATACTGGAATAGTTAAACCAAAAAAAATGTATGGAATAAGTTATCATGACAAAAACTCATGGGAAAGCAGAATAAAATACGTTAAATATATTTGCTCAAGCCTTGATATAATAAACATATCCCAAACCATATCCTCAAAATCCTACAGGTATACCAAAGAAAGTTATAACGAATCCGAACACTTTCAAGATATGCAGGAATGGAGAGATGTATTTCGCTCAAGAGATTGCTCTAACACATTATTTGTATTATCCGCTGGAAACTCAGATGTAGATGCGAGGAAGGAAAATGGAGGAATACACTACCAATATATTGAAACAACTCGTCAATATGAGTATAGACCTCTTGATAATGTAATAGTTGTTGGTGCATTGCAAGGCGACGAAATAACTCAAAATTATGGTGAGTCTGTTGACATTTATGCTCCTGAAAATGTTGGCGGGCCAGACCGTGTCGAATCTGGCAAGAGCCTCTACATCACAGGTAAAAAGGGAACCAGCTTTACAGCTCCACAAGTGACAGGAACAGCAGCCGTTATCCACAATGAAATAAAAAGCAATCCAACAATAATAAAAGACTACATACTAAACAGAGCCAGCTTACAAAATATAAATAAAGTGCGGGGATTAGATGAGAGAACCACTGAAAGACCAATTTTAAATATCTATGAAATAGTCAAAGAAGTTGTTCGTGTCTATGGCCCACCAATATAACAAGTGACAAAAATAAAATAGCCAGACCAAAGTTTGGCTTTATTTTAATGACCCAATCCTCACTCGAGCGAAATTCGAGAAATAGGTGTCTTGCTGTAATCCAACCACATAGCTAGATGTCAGTTCCTGTTCTGGATCTAGTTCAATAACATACAAAGAAGCAAAACTATACTCATTAGTTTAAAGTTGATTGCTAACTGACCATTTGACTTTGACCAATTTCTGATACAATAAAAGTAGACTTATTTTTTTAAGAGTAGACAGCATGACTATTACTCTCCACGGCAACGTTGCCGAGCTTGTACAAGCTGAAGCAGATAGTTCAGGGTTTCAGTCGCCAGAAGATCTTATCTTCGAGGCGGTTTCAGAGTATGTAAAAAAGCGCATTGATTCGGGTATTGAACAAGGTCTTCAAGATGTGGCTAATGGTGATATGGTTGAACTTGACGCTGGCAACATCTCACAGATACTTTCTAAACCTGCATCTCAATGGTAAAAGTACTATTAACCCGCAAAGCCAAAACCGACCTTGAAGCGATCGAATGTTTTATAGCTGAAGATAATCCAGCCAGAGCCAGAAGTTTTTGTGAAGAGTTCTTGCACAGAGCTGTTGAAAACTTAGCTACATTCCCTTGCTCTCACCCGCTCTATAACAAAGAAAAGAATATCAGGCGCTTTGTTTACCGAGACTACAACTTGTACTATCAATACGATACATCAAAAGACTGTGTGTATATCCTGCATATACTCCACGCCTCGGTATTTCAAAATATGCTGTTGCGTAATTCTAAGTGAAAATAAAAAACTATTTATTTGATATTTTACCGCTTTTCCTGAAGGAAGCTTTTTCCTAGCCTTGTAACCACACAACTTAGGGGATTACCTGCCTCAAGCTTTCCATAAACGTTTATATACCTTTTGCTTTCCAATTCTGAAAGCATCTCTAAATTACTTTCAGTCACTTCGATAGTCTTTTCACTATTATAGATTGAATTGAGCAGCTCTTTATAAGAGTCTAATTTTTGGGGTACAACTGTCTCTAAATCAACTGATATTTGTTTTTTCCTAATAGTTTCTTGCTCTTCTTCAAGATCATCAATTTCTCTCTGCTGTTCTTCTAAACCTTTTTTAACTTGAGATAAATTAAGAGCTTCCAAAGCTGTTGAAATTACTTTCTTTCCAGCCAGCGCAATTGCACATGCATATGCTATTAGCTCTAAAGCCTTATTGGTCTCTTTAGAAAAAAAGTCCGTTAAGATACCATTACCGATAGAGTTTAGAATTAATGGCATTAATAAAATCGCAATAAACGCTAACAAGAATTCAGAAAAAAAAACCTTCTTACTTAATTCATCATTTTTCATAACCGTATAACCCGCGATAAGCAGTGGTAACGATATGTATATAAGAATTATATAAGCGATTTTATCCATATACGGTCAATCTATGTTAAATTCCATTTCATCACAAATAGAGAAAATTTTGTAAAATAGTAAGGTAAATGAATCTTGGTGATAATTTCTATAACGAAGAGCATAATATACTGTAGATAAGTCAATTCTATGAAAAAACTTATTAAACTCGACGAGTTCATCTTCGTTATCATATTTTACATTCATAAGTATAGAGAGCATCAGAAGGGCTAAGTGCTCATTACAAAACTCAATTTCATGCTCAATATTTTTTATATACTCTGTAGATTCAACTTCTGAGCTCGTGTAACTCTCAGAAGATGAAATGGAATCCCACGATGCAGGTTTTAACTTGAGTATCCATTTTGCAAAATAGCTGGCCCTTACTGGCTCAGATATAGAGTAGATTTCGGTGCCACAGCCCTTACGCTTTTCTTTCGTAATATCATGGTATCTAGCATATCGTATCAAATCATCCGTTACTGAAACTAGCAGGTCAGCGATTCTATAGTCCATATATGGGGCAAAACCTTCAACATCCGAAAACCGTTCGCTGTGAAGATCTTTCATATGAGTAACTTGACTCTGGATAGCACGCTCTAATAATTCGTTGTTTACATTATACTCATTTGCGTATTCTGGAAACCTCGCTAATTTAGAATGAGGTTTGCAATCTTGTGACACTTAATAATCCTTAATTCACAAAGCTAATGGGAGCTATTTAATTCTAGAAATGCGTACTGGTAAGCCATTTATTATATCATCAACGTTATATTTGGCCCGGTTTACAATTCTGTGCCCACTTCCATCACCTCCGCGCTCTAAATCTTCGAAGGTTCTACGCTTAATGTTACTAAACATATTACTCACACCTGCAGATAAGTTTTCCCAATCTTTGCTAGTGCGTAGTTGATTAACTCTCATTGTTTTACTCGTTAATTAATAATTTATTAGTGTATTCGCTAAAGATATCTTGTAGCTCAATAGGAGGAGCACAACCATTAATATTCAAACCGTTGACTATCCCATTCGCTTTAGCTTTGCTTATACGCTTTCCATTCCTTGCATTATTTAAAGTATCTCTTGATAACTTCCCAGATACAGCTATCAAAGAAATACTCGCACCAGTAGAGTCTATCGCACTCTCTAGCTTGTCCACATCTGCGATATAAAATGCACTCATAATTCCACGAACCAAGTATCAAAAAGCACCAATGCTTGGTCACATTATAAACATTTAGTTAGAAAACGCAAAAATTACCTAAAAACCGACAACTTTCTGCAGAAATCGGCAGTTCTTGCATTTCTAATAAAGCCTAAATTTTTAGAGGCTCAGACGTGTCACGGACGCAGAATTGTACAGTAATTAATTTATTAAACAAGATGTTTTTTTAGGCTTTCAAAACCAAAAATTTCTTTTTCAGAAACAAAACACTTACAATAACACTCAAACATTTGATTAATTTAACATTTTAGATTTCCCAATCAACTCGCTCTTAATAAAAGTCGCCACAGGCACTAGCCCTGCCTTTTTCTTGATGATTGCAAGCTCTGAAGGGGTAAACCTTAGCCCCACTAGCTCTGATTGTTTTTCCGCAGCGGGTTTTGCTGTTCTGCCACTGGTTTTTACTTGTGATGGCTGATGCATCAAATTAGATAGTGTGTTTTTGTTACTAAGCTTGATGTTTGTCAGGCTATTTTTTTGATTCATGTTTAGGGAGGATTAAAGAATAAATGGCATCGAATTGCTTACTCACTTCCCTATATTGAAACTTGGCAAGTGGTGATGCAGCTTGAAGCTGTGAGATTGATTTTTTGGATTTAAAGATCTCATCAAATACCTTGGAAAACTTCAGTGGTAGCACTGGAATATCTCAACCAAATTTTTCATGCACAAGCGTTTGAATATATTTAAAACTTTCGCACTCATGCCAGCTTTTACCTTTGTCGCGGTAAGTTTTTTGCAGTTTGGTTGCCACCACAAGAACATTTTTGTTGAGGTGCAAAACTTCGGCAAGCGTATTTAATCACGCCAGTATGGACTTGTACTCGTCATAGATAGGTATAATCACCCAGTCCGATTGCGCAATAGCCGAGCTAATACTTAAGGCGCTGTTTGAAAGTGCCCCAGCAAGATCGAAGACCATATCTATATGCTCAGGTATCACAGGAAAAGGCTCATTGAGATCAACGACCATAAACTGATCTTCAGGTAATATTTCGTCATAAATATGGTATGGCTCGTTTGTTCCTAACGCAAAACCGTGGTCGTGAACGATATTGGTTGAGATTGGAGACTTCCCCGCCCCTCATTTTGTGGTATAAACAGTTACTTTCATAAACTTGTGTTATCAATTAAATCTATCAAACTGATTTTACTGATATTTTAGAATAATCAAAGTTACTTTGTTATTTCGAGTTACTCGAAATAATCGATTTAACTCAGTCACTCAATTAAATTGATTTACCGTGTTTTTTCTCGTAACTATCTTGAGATTGGCGAAGTGTACCGAGCTTTGCTTTAGCTTGGTTAATTCGCATTTCATGGAGCTGTGTGTCATCTAAGAGTTTTTGCTCACTGGCTTTTTTCAAATCGCTATCACTAAAACTCATTATGGCCTTTTCTAGGCTGGTTGAAATGACTTTGTTCGCCTGTTCGAGTTCTTGTGTCGAACCCAACCGCTCAGCCCATTCTTTATCTTTGAATAGGTCAAGACTCAGTTCAATATTGCGCTTTTCCTTCATTACCGTGTGATAGGCATTAATTCGAGAAACCAGCTCATCATCTTTTGGCCGATAAATTGAATCTTGCTCTTTGGCTTCCATACATTACTATCTATATTGACTGATATATGAACAGTTTGAACCCTAAACCTTAAAATTTCAACTTTGTCAGGTATAGCAAGAAGGGAATAGAGCTTAAATATGGCGCATCCGTTTACTCCACAAATATGTGATATGGCCGATAGCATGGGTATATGCCTTTATCAGCGTTTTTCTCAAGCTGAAGCCGCTCTTTTCTTGCATTGCACTATTGAAGCGCTCACAGAGTTACAGAAGCAGCATAAAATTGAGTATATCCAGGTTAACGAAAATCTGACGGAATTTTTCGGATTTCAACTTTTGGAGTACTTAGCACAACAAATCCAGCCCAGTAATGAACCGCCACAACTAAACACACCAGATAAGATCATTTGCGTAAAAGAAGTACAGCGCCTAACTGATCTCTCCCGTACAACCATTTGGCGACTAGAACGCGCAGGGAAATTCCCCGCTAGAGTGCCACTAACAGGAAGCCGTATCGGCTGGCGCTATAATGATATACAAGAGTGGATTAAAAGCTGCTAAACTAGCCTCGGAATATAGAGTAATTCGACACAGGGTTAACCGAAAAACAATGGTGGCAGGAGTGGTGGCAGACGCCCTTTTTTGCTAGTAAAAACCAAAGATAACCAACTGTAATTTAAAGACTTCCATTTTACACTCAAGAAGCAGATCCAGAATATTGAGTAATAATTAGGTAAACCCAAATTATTGACAAGCGCCCAGCATTGCTGGGCTTTTTTATGCAAATACTAACCAGAATACATGCATGCACCTGTAATACAATCTAGCTACTCAAAACAAGCCTGTCGTTTAAAACGTTCTCATCAAAAAAGCATATAAATATTTAAATTGAAAAAATATACAGCTGACAAAACTTAAGCACTCGAATAAAAACAGATACTTAAAGTTTAAAATTTTGCAGCTATCTGCCAATACGTTCTACAAACTACTCAACTGATAAAATAGTTAATAAAAGAGCTTTTAAATCATATATTTATTCAACTCCATTCAATTGCGAAATTAAGCTGCTTGAACAACATTTAAAAAGCAATTTAATAAGGAGATATTGTTATGAAAAAAGAGCTATTTAATTCCTCTTTCCTCACTCTATTGTTACTGTGTTTTATCAATATAAAAGCCCATGCTGACAGCTACATAACCTGTTCAAGTTGTTCATCGGTGACATCTATGCAGAGCAAGGCAAGGTCCTATATTTTTGACAGAACAAATGGAGACAGTATGTCGTCTGCATACACTGTTCACCTTGTTAGCATTCCGCATGGAATAGCAGGGTCATTTCACGTTACTTCCAGACCACAATTAGACCGGTTTGGCGAACTTGAAACCATTGTCATTGCCAGAAGGTCTTCGACTCCACAAAGTTTGATCGATAAAGCGAAACGTGCCCAGTCTTATATGCACTTAGCCAAGAAAACGCGTGTGCCTAGCAGTAGTGGTTATAATTCAGCTTGGGAGTTGGCCCAAAATAGTAGCAGTAGAGATAGGCTCGATGATTGGGCTGAGCAAAACGACTCTCTAACATACTGGTCAACTCAAATTATCTCAATCTTTGGCGGTTTATTCTATGACCCACTTGCAGGAATTGAGCTATTATTTGAGTTTGATGATGGCTCGCAATTAGTTATGAAAGCAGCCACTTTGAGGTCAGGGACCAAACTGCGCTTAACGTATACAAGACATAGTGCAATAGACTCTGAAGGAAACCGGATCCCAGATGCAGGATCCTCAATTCACGGTACTTATCAGTTTTCTTCACAATACAAGCTAGAGCAGTACATACAAAAAGCAGCAGAGTATGGTATTCGATTAAGAGTTATACAAACAGGAGTGAGGGGAAGAGTAATCATTACCCCAATTGACAGGACTTAAAATATGATAGAAATGCTTAGAAATGGTGAGCTACACCTTATATCCGTCGCTTTTTTTGTGCAAGTTTTTGTTTGCCTTGTAATAAACTACTTCGTCGCACACAAATATCGATATAGCAAAGTATTAGCTGTTATCACAGCAATGCTGCCACTGATCAACACCTATGCGACTTGTGTATATATCGCGTTAGTTATATTCCATTCTAGGCACCCTAGGGTGACAAACAGCGAAAGTTAGTTCACTGTACATCGCCAAGCCTAATTCAGGATTGGCTTTTTACCAAACCTGAAAATTACTTCACAACAACAAGCATCTCACCACTTACTATCAAAAGCGAGAAAACCCAGTTTACTTTTTGAACAAGTAAACAATAGCATGCTTTACCCGAAGTGCTTTTATGAACCTTTTTATGTCGATATAACAAACAATCAGGAAATTAATTCATAAATTCGCAATTTTCTTATCCTTAATTAATAATTTGAAAAGGCAAATTTGATATTCCAGGTAATCGGAGTACACAACTTTCTTGGGTAACAATATGAACTTGAGTAAAAAGCTTTATTTATCCTTTGGTTGCCTCATCGCACTGATGGTTTTTTCCAGTACCGTTGTTTGGTTTAAAGTCTCCACCGAGACTGCAAGAGCTTTTGAAGTTAAAGGTGATGACCTACCCGGTATGATCTTATATAACCGCCTTCTTCATTTAGAGTATCAACTCAATAATATTGCGCTTGAATATCTCAATGGCGATGTCAGTAAAGTGGGGCAATTTAATCAGTTGTTCGAACGTTTTAAGTCCACTCAAAAAGAACTTTACGGCTATGAGTCTGCGAAGCAATCTGACAGAGACAAAATGGCGCGTATCATGGCGCTGGCAGAGAAATTCCATCGCGATGTAAATAACGAGATTTTTGCCAAATATGACCCTCGCGCTTACGAACAAGTTAAGCAACGCGTTGATAAATTAGATCGTGACGTAGGCCAACCATTGGAAGATTTATTAGATGATTTAAAAGAGCAAGAATTTAATGGTGCCCTAAAATCAACCGATCTACAGGAATCAATAAACGATGACTTACCGGGTGTAAGATATTATTTAGAGCTAGTTGATGAGGGTGGTGACATGATCGCAGCCATCATTTCTCACACCACGGGTGCCCCAGCCGCTGAAGCGGATTTTAACGATGATGCACAAAGCTTCAGGCATTACTTAGATTTATTAAAACCTCTAGAACAAAAACCTAACGAAGTTCGTGATATCGCCCGCATTGAAGAGATGTTCGCAACCATTCAAAAAGAAGCGCAAGAAGTCTTTCGCTCCTATGACTCAACAGCTTACGTCACAGCACAAAAAAAATTAGCTGAGCTCACGACTAACCAGATGATCGAGCTATCCGAAATCCTTGAAGTCTCTAGTGAAGAAGAAAAAGATGATGCGACTAAAGCGCTGGATTTATTGGTTGAAGGGCTCAATACCACACTTGTTATCATTATACTCATCACGCTTGTCGCAGCCATTATCGCTATCGCCGTCGCATTTGTGATCAGTCGCTCGATTGTGACTCGTTTGAGTCAAGTACTCACCATTGCCGAGGGGATCAGTGAAGGAGATATCTCAAGACCGCTGCTGACCCATGAAGGCAAAGATGAAATTGACAGCCTCGCAGAAGCCACTAATAAGATGTCAAACTCACTCAACTCTCTACTACAAGCTATTAGCAATGTGGTGAATGATGTTAAAACATCCAGTGATGATATTGCTGAGACAAACAATCAAATTGCTTCTCGCAGCCAAGCATCCGCCGACCAATCCACACAGGTCGCCACAGCCATAGAGCAAATGAGTGCAACAGTGTCAGAGGTGGCATCTCAAAGTCAGGTTGCAGCAAGCCATGCCGACGGCGCACGAAACCTTGCATCAGAGGGCGGCTCAACAGTAACAGCCACCGTTGATAAAATTAAATCAGCATCAAATGAAGTACAAGATACCGCTGAAAATGTTACACACCTTGGCGAGCTAAGTAGTCAAATTGGCAATGTGATTGGCGTGATTGGCAGTATTGCAGAACAAACCAACTTACTGGCGTTGAACGCCGCAATTGAAGCCGCACGCGCCGGTGAGCAAGGGCGTGGTTTTGCCGTGGTTGCAGATGAAGTAAGAACACTGGCTGAGCGCACATCCAAAGCCACTGAAGAAGTAGTTAGTACCGTTCAATCGATTCAATCTCAAACAGAACATGCGGTTAAATCCATGGAAAACAGCGTATCGCAAGTTAACCACAGCGTGTCTATGGCTGAAGATGCAGGTACACAACTTGAAGGGATCGTCACCGGTGCCAGTGAAATCGCGTCGATGATCCAATCAATTGCCACCGCCACTGAAGAGCAATCAGTCGTAGCCAGTGAAATGGCCAGAGATATTTCACAAATCGAGCAATCAAGCCAGAGCTCTTTGCAAGATACACAAGTCGCCGCACATTCAGCACAAGAGCTAAACAAACAAGCGGAAGAGCTGGCCGTGTTGGTGAGCCGATTTAGATTACGTGGCTAGCCAAAACTGGTAAGTAGACGCACAAAGATTTAAAATAGCGCTTTTTACGGGAGTAATAAGCGCTCATACTCCCTTTTGCGTACACAAAGGTTTTTCACTATGACAATGACTCGCGGTAACTTGTTTATCTTATCTGCGCCTTCTGGGGCTGGTAAATCAAGCTTGATCAAAGCTTTATTGGACAAACAAGCCAATATTAAAGTTTCAGTATCTCATACAACACGTTCACCCCGTCCTGGCGAAAACAATGGTGAGCATTATCACTTTGTTTCCGTTGATGAATTCAAAGCTCTGATCGATAAAGGTGATTTTTTTGAATGGGCGCAAGTCTTTGAGAATTACTATGGTACGTCAAAGCAAGCGATTGAAGATCAGCTAAACAAGGGCATCGATGTCTTTTTAGATATAGATTGGCAGGGTGCAAGGCAAGTCAGAGCGTTAATGCCTGAAGTCAAAACCGTGTTTATCTTACCGCCTTCGCAAAGCGAATTAGAGCAGCGCTTAAATAACCGTGGCCAAGACTCACAAGAAGTGATTGCAGCAAGAATGGCTGAAGCTAAATCAGAAAGTAGCCATTACGATGAATTTGATTACGTCATAGTGAATGATAATTTTGATACTGCGCTATGTGAATTAGAGCACATTGTTGTCGCAGCGAGATTGCAAATCAAAGCGCAGCAAACTCGTCACAAAGCACTTATCGCAGATCTACTCGCTGATTAAACACGTTAAATCTTGGATGAGATTGACATACTCGCGATAAATTTTAACCATTCACTTGGCGAACAGGGCTGATTGAAGTAAACTAGCCCTTTGCTAAATGTATAATTTTTTGGAGTGCTTCGATGGCTCGCGTAACTGTAGAAGATGCAGTAGATAAAATTGGTAACCGTTTCGATTTAATCCTTGTTGCAGCGCGTCGCGCTCGTCAGATTTCTGTTGGTGGCAAAGACCCTATGGTTGAGGCTGAAAATGACAAGCCAACCGTTATCGCGCTACGTGAAATCGAAGAAGGTCTTGTAACAACAGACTCTCTTGACGTGATCGACCGTGAAGAGCAGCAAAACCAAGAAGCAGCAGAGCTTGCAGCAGTTGCAGCTATTGTTGGTGGTAACCGCTAAATAAACTTCTAGACGGCTTAAAATGCCCTGTCTAAGTAAAGTTTGATATAACGCCAGCTCAAAGCTGGCGTTTTTTTTCATTATTTGCAAAAGCATCACGCCTTTGCGTTGGCTTCCGAGCCAATTCATCGTATATTCAATAATAACTATCTATTAACTTCACTGGAACATTGGAGTGTGAATGTATCTATTTGAAGGCCTCAAGAAAAAAATCTCAGAGTACCTAGCACCTGAAGATGTGGAATTGGTGCAAAAAGCCTATGTTGTTGCGCGCGAAGCGCACGAAGGGCAAACGCGCTCAAGTGGTGAACCCTATATCACTCACCCTGTTGAAGTGACGCAGATACTTGCCAGCATGAAGTTAGACCATGAGACGCTCATGGCTGCATTAATGCATGACGTCATTGAAGATACTGATTTTAGTCAGGCGGATCTGGCTGAAATCTTCGGCGAAACCGTTGCCGAACTTGTTGCGGGTGTAAGTAAATTAGATAAGCTCGACTTTAAAGACAAAAAAGAGTTTCAAGCTGAAAACTATCGCAAAATGATTATGGCAATGACACAGGATATTCGCGTCATTCTTATCAAGCTTGCGGACAGAACACATAATATGCGCACATTAGGTTTTTTAAGACCTGAGAAACGCCGTAGAATTGCAAGAGAAACGCTTGAAATATTCGCGCCAATTGCCAATCGCTTAGGTATCCATGACATCAAGAATGAGCTAGAGGACTTAGGTTTTCAAGCGCTCTACCCGATGCGCCACCGCGCACTTAAGTCAGAAGTCGCCAAAGCGCGTGGTAACCGCAAAGAAGTGATCAGTAATATTCAGACGGAGATAGAGTCTCGCTTAGAAGAAAGCGGGATCGTCGCTTCCGTTAAGGGACGTGAAAAGCACTTATATAGTATTTATAAAAAAATGCTGAATAAAGAGCTGTTATTCAATGAAGTCATGGATATCTATGCATTTCGCATTAATGTCGATAATATCGATACCTGTTACCGAGTCCTTGGCGTTGCACACAACCTATACAAGCCAATTGAAACCCGCTTTAAAGACTACATCGCCGTCCCGAAAACCAATGGCTACCAATCACTACACACCTCCCTAGTCGGCCCACACGGTATCCCTGTCGAAATTCAAATTAGAACACATGACATGGATCATATGGCAGACAAAGGGGTTGCTGCACATTGGATGTATAAAAAGTCAGGTGACAGTGCAGGTCATACAGCGCAGCAGCGTGCACGTCAATGGATGCAGAGCTTACTTGAACTGCAGCAAAGTGCAGGCTCTTCTTTTGAGTTTGTTGAAAACGTAAAAACAGAACTTTTCCCAGAAGAAATCTATGTATTTACTCCTGATGGTCGCATTGTTGAGCTACCCATGGGTGCAACGGCTGTTGATTTTGCCTATGCTGTGCATACCGATGTGGGTAACACTTGCGTCGGAGCAAGGGTAAACCGTAAACCGTATCCATTAAGTAAAGCATTAGATACTGGGCAAACCGTTGAAGTTATCACCAGCTCTGGGGCACACCCGAATGCGACTTGGCTTAACTTTATTGTGACCGGTAAAGCACGTTTAGGCGTTCGCAATTACCTCAAGAGCCAGCACCAAGAAGAGTCTATTCAATTAGGCAGACGCTTACTTGACTCAGCACTGGGTGAACAAAAACTCGATGACATTCCAACCGAGCAGATTGAACGTGTTTTAGAAGAGCATAATCTCAATACACTACTAGAGCTACTTGTGGAAATAGGTAATGGCAATATCATGAGTGTATTAATTGCCAAACGTTTACTTCAGGCTGATGACGGACTCGAAAGCCTTGCCAAACAAGCCAAAGCTGCGATTATTGGTACTGAAGGTATGCTGGTGACTTACGCTAAGTGTTGCCGACCTGTGCCAGGTGATGCAATTGCAGCCTATGTCAGTCAAGGTAAAGGCTTGATGGTGCATAGACAAGAGTGTCGTAATATCAAAGGCTGGGAAGGTGAACGTGCGAAGTACTGCGTTGTAAAATGGGAAGACAATCCCGAGAAAGAATACATTGCAGCATTGAGAGTAGAGATCATCAACCACCAAGGTGCGCTTGCCAAATTAACCAATGTGGTTGCCAGTGCACAAGCTAATATTGTTGAGATAGCCACAGAAGAAAAAGAAAGTAATTTATATATTATTGATTTGGGCGTGACAGTAAAAGATAGAATTCACGTCGCCAATATTATGCGCAAGATCCGCGTTATGCCTGATGTGCAGCGTGTATATAGAAAGCGCTAAGGAAGTTATTATGAATAAAGCAATTATTTCAACCGATCAGGCACCTGCTGCGATCGGTACATACAACCAAGCAATCAAAGTAGGTACTGCGGTATACCTATCGGGCCAGATCCCGCTGGTGCCAGATACAATGGAAGTTATCTCTGAAGATTTTGCAGAGCAAACACATCAGGTGTTTAAAAACTTAACCGCAGTATGTGAAGCGGCAGGCGGACAGTTGCAAGATATGGTGAAAGTGAATATTTTCATGACGGACTTAAGCAATTTTGCCACTGTAAATGAAATCATGAGTCAGTACTTCAAAACACCTTATCCTGCTAGAGCAGCTATTGGTGTGAAAGAGTTACCAAAAAATGTACAAATTGAAATTGACGGTATTATGGAGTTACCATCAATGAATTAACGGTGACTTATCACCCGCTAAAAGGCCTAACCCATTAGGCCTTTTTCATTTGCGTACAACATATATAACGCCATACATTGAAAAATCTTCTAAAAATAGCCCATCAACTTTGATCTTAACAGCTTGACTACATAATATTAATTAAGCAAGCTGATAATGCGAACAGCAAAAATAAAATGCTTTGAGTCAACCTAATCATAAGAAATGATGACATAAAATGGACGCTCGGAATTTATTGAATTTTTGATTGTCATACTAATACTAACTAATTCATTGCTCATAAGCGCACATGCGCTGCAATCACAGCGCAAAGGGTAAGTTTAAGTGTGAGCTCAGTTTTGAGCCGCTCGGTCTATAAGGAATAGTCTGTGTTTAAAGTCACTAAAAATGGCCAAATATTAATGGACGTTGCTTCTGCAACACCACCCAGTCAGGCATTCATTGTCGAAGCGCTTGAGTGTTCTCCCTATGCCGATTGTGAAGTCGATCATGATTCAATAGCTGCTTACTTTCAAAGCGAGGTGGCAGAGCAGCAGCTGTTAGTCGCAAAGCAAAAGCACGCGCAGTTAAAAATTTCAATTTCCGAAGATAAAATGCAAGCTTCAGCCACCATTACAACGGCGCAAGGCGGTAGCCTTATCAGTCTAGAGCAAGCTAAGAAAATAATTGTTAAAGCTGGAGTTTGTAGAGGGTACAAGCAAGCTTTTTTAGAAAAGCTACTCGCAAAGCAATTTGACGCACCTCCTGGTACAGAGCATAGCGGTATTATTGCCCAAGGTCGTCCTCCTGAAAATGGCCTACCAGCCAAGCTAATATCACACGTTTTAACACTCAAAGAGCGTTTAAAACAGCCCAAATTAAGAGAAGACGGTACTGTAGACATGCGAGACTTTGGCGCGCTCTCAAGTGTCTCACCTGGAACATTACTTATTACCCAGCGCCCAGCTACTCCCGGCAAAGAGGGTTTCACAGTAACAGGGGATAGCATTACACCAATGCCTGGAGAATCGTTTCAACTGGTTGCAGGTGAAGGCACTGAAATCTCACCAACCAATCCACTCGAGCTAATTTCAACCATTGCAGGCTGCCCCTCAGATATTCAAAATGGTATGCGAGTCGATGACATATTTACCATTGCAGATGTGAATGTGAAATCTGGCCATATTGAATTTAGCGGCAGTGTAATTGTCACCCATAACGTCGAACCCGGCATGAAAGTCAAAGCCAGCGGTGACATTACTATCATGGGCACAGTCGAGTCCGGTGAAATTATCAGCGAAGGAAATATCGAAGTACGCGGCGGTGTCATTGGTCACCTTGATCACAGCGACAATGATCAAAGCTTAACCTGCAAACTCATCGCCAAAGGTAATATCAATATAGTTCACGGCCAATACACTTATTTAGAAGCCCGTAATATCTATATTCAAAAACAAGCAAACCACTGTGATATCAAGGCACTCAGAACAGTTCGCGTTGGCTTAGAAGACAATCCTCGGGGTAAATTAATTGGTGGAACCGTATTTGATGCGCAATCTGTCACAGCGGGCGAAATAGGTAGTCCTTCTGGAGCAACGATGTCGGTATACCTTGCCAATTCAGGCGTCGAGATTACCAATAAAACCGACCAATGTATACGCGACTTAGGCGACACAGACGAGCAATTAGAAAATTTACAAAAAGCGGTCGAAAAAGCCGAACAACTCAAAGATATCGAAAAAAAGAAAATGCTCATGGCCAAAATCAGTGCCACGCAAATCCATTATTGTCAGCAAGCTGAAGCACTTGAAAATAAACTCAGTGAGTTGGATCATACGCTTCATGAATTACTTGAAGGTACACAGCTACAAGCAACGTCAGCACTACATTCCGGTGTTGAGATTCATATTTTTGACAAAATCTATACCACCAACCGGAGTTACCCACCTTGCACAGCAAAATTGGCAGATGGGCAAATAGAGATAGAATTTAAAATTTAGAGGGGGAGCCCACCCCTCTTAAGTCAATTAAAGTACGCCTTCAATATCTTGCTTAAGCGCTTCTGGCCATACACCAACTTGAACTTGCGCAATGTGCTGCTTTTGCAATAACAGCATCACTAAACGAGATTGACCTATACCACCGCCAATGGTCTGAGGTAGCTCACCTGCAAGCAGCGCTTTGTGCCAATCAAATTCAAGTCTCTCTTGCGCATCACTTATCTCTAATTGGTGTGCCAGAGAATCAGGTGACACTCTGATACCCATTGATGAAATCTCAAAAACATCTTCAAGAACCGGGTTCCAAACAATAATATCACCGTTTAGACCTTGGTATTTTTCACATGTTGCCGTTGACCAATCGTCATAGTCCGGCGCGCGTACATCATGGATTTTACCATCACCTAGCTCACCACCAATACCAATTAAAAATACCGCGCCATATTCTTGAGCAATCGCTTTTTCCCGCTGCTTTGCTGTAAAGTCAGGGTACATAGCTCTTAGCTCTTCGGCATGAACAAATGTGATTTTCTCAGGTAAAAACACGTCTGTACCAAACTCTTTAGAAATGGTTTTCTCAGTGTGCTTGATGCACTGATATAGTGTTTGAACAGTCTCTTTCAGTGCAACAAGGTTACGTTGTGAATCACCGCAAATGACTTTTTCCCAATCCCACTGATCAACAAACACTGAATGAATAGGTGATAAACGGTCCTCATCTGGGCGAAGTGCTTTCATGTGAGTGTATAAACCCTCACCCACCTCAAAACCATAATCTCCCAACGTTTTACGCTTCCATTTGGCTAAAGAATGAACAACTTCAAACTCACTATCAGCGAGCGTTTTCACTTTCACTGATACCGCTTTTTCTGTGCCGCTTAAGTTGTCTTGAATACCGTCCCCTACCTTTGCCAGTATCGGTGCTTGTACTTCGACTAAACCTAATTGCTCAGTTAACTGTGCTGAAAAAACGCTTTTTACGCGAGCGATTTGCTGCTGTGTTTTTAAGTATTGTGCTTTCATATTGATCCCCATTCCAAATTTTTGATGATTCTGTGTATTAATTATCTGATATATCCATCGTCAACAAATTTTAGATAAAATTCAATATTCAAAAACAAAAATACTGAAACACAACTTCAATCAATAAAAAAAGTGGTATATATTTATTGAATCAACAATTATAGATAACAATAACCATGGAAAATTATCAGATCGATAATCTCGATAAATCTATTTTGCATGCACTAATGAATGACGCCAGAACTCCCTATGCCGAATTGGCCAAACGTTTTGCTGTGAGTGCGGGTACAATTCACGTTCGTGTCGAAAAGATGAAGCAAGCTGGGATCATCACAGGGACTAAAGTCTGCATCAATGCAAAAAAACTTGGCTATGATGTGTGTTGCTTTATCGGTATTAACCTCAAGCACGCAAGAGATTACCAAGATACCATCGCGCAGTTAGAAAGTTTTGAGGAAGTTGTCGAAGCCTATTATACAACCGGTAATTACAGTATTTTTATCAAGGTTTTAAGTCAATCTATGGACCATTTACATGATGTACTTGTCAATAAAATACAATCGATTGAGGCTATTCAATCGACCGAGACCTTAATCTCCTTGCAAGCACCCATTATGCGTGAAATCCAGCCATAAACTTTTGTCAGCTCTGAGACCAAATAGGTGTGTACTTATACAGTAATTATTTTGGTATAATAGCCACAATATTGTATTTAAGAGCAGTCCTTGATGAAAGAAAATCGCTTTCAGCGCGTAAAACGAATATTGGAACAACGACAAACGGATTTGACTGTGTGCCTCGATGAAGTGCACAAGCACCATAACCTATCCGCTATCGTACGCACAGCTGACGCAGTTGGCTGTCACTATGTTCACGCCGTATGGCCGCAAGATCAAAGACGCTTAACCAACAACACTTCTGGTGGCAGCAAAAATTGGGTCGACACACAAATGCATGATGATATCGACCAAGCTGTTGCTAAAATCAGAGAGCAAAACTCAGGGATCCAGTTACTTGCTACCAATTTAAGTGATACCGCCGTCGACTTTAGAGAAATTGACTACACCAAACCAACTGCTGTGATTGTTGGTCAAGAGCGTTTAGGTATATCCGATAGGGCGCTTGAGCATGCTGACCAGCATATCGTCATTCCAATGGCTGGCATGGTGCAGTCATTAAATGTATCTGTTGCAACAGCGCTCATTCTCTACGAAGCGCAAAGGCAACGCGAGGAAGCCGGTATGTACCAACGTAAAGACATGTTGGACCCGAAAGTAAAGCACACGCTGCTTTTTGAGGGATGCCACCCAATTATTGCAAACCGCTGTAATGAAAAAGGCCTTCCCTACCCTGAGTTAGATGAAGATGGCGAAATTGTCGCTGATGATGCATTTTGGAATACGCTCAAATTCAGTAAAAAGTAAGGAAACTCATGTCTGCTCCTAATTTAGCTAATTACCCCATTACAGATCTAAAAGGTGTTGGTCCTAAAGCTGCTGAGAAGTTAGCTAAATTAGGTATAGCAAGTGTTCAAGATATGTTATTTCACTTGCCATTACGATACGAAGATAGAGCAAAAACCTACTCTATCGCGACATTGATGCCGCATATGCACGTCAGTGTAGAAGGAGAGGTTGAGCAGGCAAACATCACTTTTGGTAAACGCCGTATGCTTGTGTGCCAAATTAACGATGGTACTGGCAGGCTCACTCTGCGCTTTTTCAATTTCTCCGCGGCACAAAAAAATGCCATGCAGCCTGGTAAAATCATGCGCTGCTTTGGAGAAGCTCGCCGTGGTCGAGTTGGCCTTGAAATGGCACACCCTGAGTATAGTATCAAGGATACACTACAAGATAATAACGCAGCCGGTGACACACTCACCCCAGTCTATCCTACGACTGAAGGGCTTAAGCAGCTCAGCATACGAGCAATTGCAGAGCAAGCAGTAAAATTACTGCAAAAATACGATATAGAAGACCATTTGCCAGCTCAATTTAGACCGAATCAGTTAAGCCTCAAAGAAGCGTTACTGTTATTACACTCTCCTTCACACGACGTTGATTTAAACCAATTAGAATTAGGGCAGCATCCCGCACAGCAGCGTCTTGCTTTTGAAGAGCTACTGGCACAAAACTTAAGCTTATTAAAGCTCAGGAAAAAAAGCCAAGCCGTCAAAGCAATTGCATTGCCGCCTAGTAACCCACTAGAAACTGAGTTTTTGGCCCAACTTCCATTTAAGCCAACCAATGCGCAAAGCAGAGTTGTCAGTGAGATAAAACAGGATTTACAAAAACCAGAGCCAATGCTTCGCTTAGTACAAGGTGATGTCGGTTCAGGTAAAACCTTAGTCGCAGCGCTCAGCGCTTTAACGGCAATATCTAAAGGCTTTCAAGTTGCATTGATGGCGCCTACAGAGATCCTATCAGAGCAACACGCGCTCAACTTCACAAACTGGTTTACTACATTAGGCGTTGAAACATGCTGGCTGGGTGGAAAGACCAAAGGGAAAGAGCGCAAAGAAACACTTGAAAAAATCGCCTCTGGACAAGCTCAAATGGTCGTAGGCACACACGCCCTATTTCAAGAACAGGTGATATTCTCAAATCTTGCGCTTATCATTATTGATGAACAACACAGATTTGGTGTACATCAGCGTCTATCTCTTAGAGAAAAAGGCAAATTTGGCGATTGCTATCCACACCAACTGGTGATGACGGCAACACCTATCCCCCGTACACTAGCTATGACTGCGTATGCAGACTTGGAAACGTCAGTCATAGATGAGCTCCCTCCAGGTAGAACACCTATTACAACCGTAGCAGTACCTGATACTCGCCGTGATGAAGTTATAAAGCGTGTCAAAAGCGCATGTATCGAACAAAATAGGCAAGTTTACTGGGTATGCACACTTATTGATGAGTCTGAAGTACTGCAATGCCAAGCTGCTGAAGATACTGCTGAACAGCTGACCAAATTACTGCCAGAGTTGAAAATAGCACTCGTCCACGGCCGTATGAAAGCCCAAGAAAAACAACAAATCATGGCAGACTTTAAAGCTGGTACATATCATGTACTCGTTGCAACAACCGTGATAGAAGTGGGCGTAGATGTCCCAAACGCCAGCCTAATAATTATTGAAAACCCAGAACGCCTTGGACTTGCTCAACTGCACCAACTTAGAGGTCGGGTCGGACGTGGCGATATCGCCTCTCATTGCCTACTGCTATATCACGCGCCACTGTCTAACACAGCTCAGAAAAGGCTGGGCGTACTCAGAGATAGTAATGATGGGTTTATCATTGCTGAAAAAGATTTAGAAATAAGAGGGCCTGGTGAAGTACTTGGTACCAAGCAAACAGGACTTGTTGATCTAAAAATTGCAGATTTAACTCGTGATAAACATATGCTGCCCAGTATTCGTGCACTTGCATTTTCATTACTCAATCAATACCAAGATTCTGTAGACCCTTTGATCCTGCGCTGGATGGGTAATCGAGGGGAGTTCGCGATGGCTTAAAAATACGTTTCGTTTCTTTCAATGACTTCGACTTGATAGCCATCGGGATCTGCAACAAAAAAGAATCGCGCCACTAATTTGTCCTTATGATGCAGCGATTTAATGTCTGAAGGACCGTAGTTATGTAAACTTGCGATGCGCCATATTGAATTAATATCCTCAGTACTAAAAGCCAAATGACCATAGCCATTACCCAATTCATATGCTTTTTCGTTATCATAATTATGTGTTAGCTCAAGCTCAAAGCTAGCCTCTTCATTAGCCAGATAAGTAAGCGAAAAGCTATCAAAATCTACCTGTCTTTTTACCTCTAAATCAAAAAGTTCGTGATAGAATTGCACAGATTGTGATAAATCCTGTACTCGGATCATTGAATGTATCATTTTAGCCATGGGAGCTTCCTATATGTGCGAACTTTACGCATCTCAAACACCTGAATTATATCAAGTCACAAAAAAGTCTATTCGTATACAAGGGGTTGTCACGAGCTTAGCACTTGAAAATAAGGTTTGGCGGATACTCGAAAAAATCGCAGTACAAGAGCGCACCACGCTTGCTCAGTTTATTTCAACCCTGTATCAAGAATCTATTGAAAGACACGGGACAGTAACTAACCTTGCTTCGTTATTGCGAATATCTTGCCTTACCTATTTAGAAAATTGTACAGAATAGAAAGATAACTGTGGTAGTAACCCACTACTACAGAAGGATTTACAAATAATTTTTATAGTCCTTTCACATTACAATTAAACGCTATAGACTTGTCTACCAAATATTTAATAGCTAAAGCACTGACTTATGAAATCTCAGTTTGGCAGACGCGCCTTTACCCACATGGAACTGTATAGTCTGTTTAATGGCTATATTTACGGCGACGAAAAGCTCAAACGAGAACAGCCTAAACATTGGCATTTTTGGCTTCCATTACTCGCTTACTATACTGGCGCTTACAGCGATGAGCTCGGTAATCTCACTTTGAGTGACATAGACACCATAGAGTCAATCCACACTTTTAAATTTCATACACATGGAAAGATCCAGCCTAGAGTAGTGCCAATCCATAGTGCATTATGGCACGCGGGGCTGGAGCACTATATTCAACTTGTTAAAGAGTCGGGACATGATAGGCTGCTATTCGATCTACCATCTAAGTCAAATCGTTACAGTGAAAAAGTTCGGATCTGGTTTTCTGGGGAAGGTGAGCGTTTAGGTTACTTGCAAAAATGCGGTCTACCAAACATTGATCAACAAGGTCTTAAAACTGCAATTAGTAGCCTGAGGTTGAACTTTGAGCAACAGATATATATTTCTGCGATTCAGCTGGGAAATCGTTCTGCTATGAGTTATTTACTTGGTTTGAAAGAAAATGGGGATGTCGTTGATACACCAAGTATTGACTTGCTAGCCAAAGTCGTAAAACCCGTTAGAGTGTTAAACAGCAACATAACCTGGAAAAGGTTTACCGAACGCCACTAGCCGCAAAGTATCGTATCAAGCAGACTCTATAGGAGTCTGCTTACTTTATCATTTATAGTGATTTGATGTACTGGGTGAATTCACTACCAAGCGTTTCATCTTTCATAGCGTACTGAACAATCGCCTTCAGGTAGCCTAACTTATCACCACAATCGTGAGATATACCACTCATATGAAATGCCTCAACCGTTTCAGATTCCATTAACATATCGATGGCATCTGTAAGCTGGATCTCACTTCCTGCACCTACAGGCGTCTTTTTCAATAGCGGCCAAATTTTACTAGATAGGACATAACGCCCAACTACAGCCAAGTTTGATGGCGCGCTTTCTTGATCTGGTTTCTCAACCATGGACTTAATAGCTGTGCTTTGCCCTGGCGACAAATCAACACCATTGATATCTGCAATACCGTACTTGCTAACATCTTCATGCGGCACAGGCTCCAACATAATTTGGCTACTGCCATTTTCTTGGAAGCGTTTAACCATTGCAGCTAAGTTTTCGCTTCTCTGATCAGCACTGTACTCATCTAAAATGACATCAGGAAGCACAACAATAAAGTCATTATCCCCAACTATTGGTTTTGCACACAAGACTGCATGTCCAAGCCCTTTGGCTTCACCTTGTCTTACATGCATTATTGTCACGTCTTCAGGACAAATTGAGCGGATTTCATCTAATAGTTTTCTCTTCACACGTTTTTCTAGCGTAGCTTCTAACTCAAAGCTAGTGTCAAAGTGGTTTTCAATTGCATTTTTAGAAGAGTGAGTTACCAAAACAATTTCTTTTACACCTGCAGATACACACTCCTTGACGATATATTGAATAAGCGGCTTATCTACAACCGGTAACATTTCCTTTGGGATTGCTTTTGTTGCTGGCAACATGCGAGTCCCTAAACCCGCAACAGGTATAACTGCTTTCATATGTGTTCGCTATCGAATTATATTTTTTAAGGTAAAACCTAATTCTATCTTACATAGCAATTGTGTGAAATGTCTAAAGTAAAATAAAAACTTATCAAATTGCTATTGCAAAAAAGGGGCCTGGCGACCCCTAATAAATCAGTTCAAGTTCATTTCTTGTATTATTTCATGTGCGATGGGCGGTGTCGTACTCACCGGCTTTTCATGTTTGTTGGCTTTTAACTGCCCTTTTCTATGCTTCAATGATGCATCCAATTTTTTTGCAGCATTAGCAATAGCTGGATACATCACGTCATTTTCACCCTTTACAGAAATTCGTGAGCCAGCATAGTTTGTACTTATTTCCGTATAAAACTTTTTATGTTCTTTGCTGATTATAATATCTAGTGACAACAATGAAGGAAAATGATTGGCAATTTTAGAAAATTTTTCTTGTACATGTTGTTTCACTGCATCTGTCATATCAACGTGATGACCAGAAAGATTAATCTTCATAGGATCTTCCTTTTTTTATTTACCCTATTAATAAGTATTGGAGCAGACTATCCAATTCTCAAGGCCTGATTTAAGAAAAATGTCATGATGTAGTTATCTATTTGATTTAGGTCATACTATAACTGCAGTATTCAGCACTCATAGAGCGTGGGATTTGGGCCGGTTTACAGATACTAAAAAAGCCCCCAAAGTGGGAGCTTTTTAACAATAAGAACAAGTGTTAAATTATAAGCCTGCTCTTTTCTTAATTTCTGCAATTAGCGGTGAAGCACCATGTCCATTGCTTTCAGCCCAAGCAATATCAGCACCGTCTGAAAGCGCGCTTTTCGGTAAACCTTTAACAATTAGTTTGCCAGTCTCAACTGCATTACTTGCAATTGCGTGGCGAAGAATGTTATTTCCGTTACATTGGATTGAACCAAAAATGTTACGTACTTTTACACGTGAACTTTTTAACGCTTTACGAACACGACCTTTATCATCAACAGCGATGTACTCGCATAATGTAACAGCCAATTGATCGTTTGCTTTAGTCTCAGAACTAAAAGAAAACGCGCCCAAACCAATACAAACACTTAACAAAACAGGTACAAATTTCATTGCCAATTCACCTAGCACTTTTTTATTACATAAGGACAAACACTATTGTAGCAACACACACAACTGTTAGCAACAAAGTCATAATCCTTTATTCAAAGTTACGAACTTATAACGATATTTATTTCTATCATCTGGCTCGTGGACTTCACTTTCGACTTCTACCCAATTGCCCGAAGAGGTGTGATCAGGAAATCGAGTATCTCCCTCAATATCCAAATCAATGTATGTCAAATACAGCTTTGTACATAATGGTAGAAACTGTTTGTAAATATTTCCACCTCCGATGATCATAACTTCGTCTATTTTATCTACCAAAGCAAGTGCTTCTTCAGTAGAAGATGCAGTTTCTATACCTTCAGCTTGATACTGAGCGTTTCTGGTAATCACAATATTTCTTCTGCCAGGCAAAGGGCGGCCAATCGATTCAAATGTCTTACGCCCCATAATCACAGGTTTGCCTAACGTGATTTTTTTAAAGTGTTGTAGATCTGCTGGTAGATGCCAAGGCATTTTATTGTCATCACCTATTATTCGATCCTTTGCCATAGCTGCTATCATTGATATAACCACAATTTACTCCAGTAATAATTTTGTATTAAAAAAGGGCCAAACGGCCCTTTATTATCTTTCGTAGATAACTTCTACATCATAGTCATCTTCATCCCAGTCATCCCAGTCATCATTCTCTTGGGTTGCCTGACGATGATAAGTATCCCACTTGAATTCAACTTCTTCTTGCTGTTCCTCATCAAACTTATCTCTTGGTAAGGTATCCAATAAGCCTTGAATATCGTAACACAATTGCTGAGTGTTAAATTTATTTGCTGCAGAAATACGGTAGACTTCTTTCGCATCAAGCTCTTGAGCGATGCGTTCACACACCTCTTCCAACTCATCTTCAGCTAGTAAGTCAATTTTGTTAAGTACCAACCAGCGAGGCTTTTCTGCAAGCTTAGGGCTATATTGATGCAGCTCATTAATAATCGCAAATGCATTATCAACTGGGTCAGTTCCATCTATTGGCATCACATCTACAACGTGTAATAAGACTCTACAGCGCTCCAAATGTTTTAAGAACCGAATACCCAAACCAGCCCCATCTGAAGCACCTTCGATCAGTCCCGGAATATCAGCAATAACAAACGATTTATTTGCTTCAGGTCTCACAACGCCAAGATTTGGAACTAAAGTCGTAAATGGATAATCAGCAACTTTTGGTTTAGCCGCAGATACACTACGGATAAAAGTTGATTTACCCGCGTTTGGCAAACCAAGTAGCCCAACATCAGCTAACAGCATCAGCTCTAGTTTTAGGTTTCTGACTTCGCCAGGTGTGCCCAATGTTTTTTGTCTTGGAGCTCGGTTCGTACTTGATTTGAAACGCGTATTACCTAGACCGTGATAGCCGCCTTTAGCAACAAGTAACTTTTGTCCATGACGAGTTAAATCACCTAAGCTTTCTTGCGTGTCCACATCAGTAACTCGAGTACCCACTGGCACTTTCAATACTAGATCGGTGCCTTTTTTACCAGTACAGTTACGACCTTGGCCATTTGTTCCACGTTCTGCACGATGGAAGCGCTCAAACTGGTAGTCAATTAAAGTATTGAGGTTTTCATCGGCTTCTAAAAATACACTGCCGCCGTCGCCGCCATCACCGCCATCTGGACCACCATCTGGGACAAACTTCTCTCGACGGAACGAAACAACACCGCTTCCGCCATCACCGGCTTCAGCACGGATCTCTACTTCATCGACAAACTTCATGGTTACTCTCTTACTGGATTGGAATAGCAACAGCTATTATAGCAAGGTACGCTTAGCTGCTGATAAATAATATGTAGCTATAAAAACAAAAAACCCCGCCTAAGCGGGGTTTTTATAAATCTTTACCGATTACTCAGCAACGATGCTAACGTATTTACGGTTTAAAGGACCTTTAGTTTCGAAAACTACTTTACCATCTGCTTTTGCAAAGATAGTGTGGTCTTTACCGATACCTGCGTTAGAACCAGCGTGGAATCTAGTACCACGTTGACGAACGATGATGTTACCCGCTAAAACTGATTCGCCACCGAAACGCTTAACACCTAGGCGTTTACTTTCTGAATCGCGACCGTTACGAGTACTACCAGCTGCCTTCTTATGTGCCATCTTTCTGTACCTCTAAAAATTAAGCGCTAATGCCAGTGATTTTAACTTCAGTGAACCACTGACGGTGGCCCATCTGCTTACGAGAATGCTTACGACGTCTGAACTTAACAATCTTAATTTTCTCGCCACGACCGTGAGAAACAACTTCAGCTGTTACCTTACCGCCATTTACGAATGGTGCACCGATCTCGATCTTCTCACCATCAGCAACTAGAAGTACTGAATCAAATTCAATTGATGCACCAGTCTCAACGTCTAGTTTTTCTAGACGAATTGTTTGACCTTCAGTCACACGGTGCTGTTTACCACCACTTTGGAAAACCGCGTACATAATTAACTCCGTTGTGCGCCCTCAAATCGACGCAACTTAATATTCTTCAATAGGGCGCGAAGTTTACGCTAATGTCGAACTACACGCAATACCCTAAAGACAAAATAATGAATAAAAATTGACTTGTTTGAGAGCATTAATTCATTTTTGCCTATTCTAGCTAAAAAGTTTGCGTTGCTAAACTCTTTTTTTCTGTAAAAACTTTTAACCAAAACACTTGACAGATCATATCCGTACATATAACACTCTCAAAAATGCTTAATATTTAGACCACCCTCTATTTTTTTACCTATCAATACGCATAAAATTCGAGTCGACTGAAATTTTAATGTACAATCTGCGGCGTTTATCTCTAACTGGGGCTTTAGCACGGTATACTATGGATATTAAGACTATCCAATCACTGATTGAGCAGGATATGCTCTCTGTGAATAAACTTATTTTCGAACAAATGCAGTCTGATGTTGCGTTAGTAAATCAATTGGGTCTTTACATTGTTAATAGCGGTGGAAAACGCATAAGACCAATGTTGACTTTACTGGTTGCAAAGGCACTAGCAGCTGAAGCCCAGAATAAGCATATTACTTTAGCTACCATCATTGAGTTTATCCATACTGCAACTTTGTTACACGATGACGTCGTTGATGAGTCAAATTTAAGACGTGGTGAGCCAACAGCAAACGCCGAGTTTGGTAATGCTGCAAGTGTACTTGTTGGAGACTTTATATATACGCGCTCCTTCCAGTTAATGGTTGGCCTTAATAACATGGAAGTGATGCAAATATTGGCAGATGCGACCAATATTATTGCTGAAGGTGAGGTACTGCAATTAATGAATTGCAACGACCCGGACACCACTGAGCAAAGCTATATGCAGGTCATTTATAGCAAAACAGCTAAATTATTCGAAGCTGCGACTATGCTGCCCGCGGTTGTCTCGGAGCAGTCCCAAACTGTTAAGGATGCTTTAAAACTATACGGGATGCACTTAGGTACGGCGTTTCAATTAGTTGATGACATACTGGACTATAGTGCAAACGCTGAGCAACTAGGCAAAAATATTGGTGACGATTTGGCAGAAGGCAAACCGACACTCCCGCTTATTTATGCCATGAAATCAGGCTCAGACTCTCAGGTAGCTCAGATAAGAGAAGCGATTGAGTCAGGAAATGGCATCGACAACTTACCTGATATCTTGAAAACTCTTGAAGAAACTCAAGCATTGCAAAAAACTATGTCAAAAGCGCAACAAGAGTCAGAAAAAGCAATAACACAACTGAATGTTTTAGCAGACTCTCAATTTAAAGATGCGCTCATTGCATTAGCAAAGCTTTCTGTAGATAGAGAGTATTAACCACACAATAAAAAAGCTGCCGAGGCAGCTTTTTTACTTCTCTGGAGGTCTATAACCTTCAATTTCAACTTCTTTATTTTCAAACAAAAAGCCGACCATTTGCTCTTCTAAAAGCTGGCGGTGATCAGGGTCCATCATGTTCAAGTGCTTTTCATTAATAAGCATTGTTTGCTTGTGTTGCCACTGCTGCCAAGCTTCTTTAGAAATATTATTGAAGATACGCTCGCCAACTTCCCCTGGATATAATTGAAAATCCAAACCAGGCGCTTCTTTGTTTAATTTCTGACAAAAAACTGTACGTGCCATTTTCTCACCTATTCTCTATATTTTTGATGAGAACAGTTTACCCCATTGCCTTTAATACTTTAACTAACTTTTTCGTTGGCGCTGCAAGTCCTACTTCAGGAGGCTGATTAACATCATACCAAAGCAATTGATTGTCATGGACACAATCAGGAATTTGTTGAAGCTCAACACAAATAGGGTTTATTGTTAGCTCAAAGTGAGTAAAAATATGAACAAATGATTCCAAAGTGCGCGTTGTCACATCAATTCCTTGCTGCATTAAAAACGCCTCCAGCTCGGTTAAATCACTAAATTCAAAAAACCCAAATAACCCACCCCAAATACCACTGTTGGGACGTTTTTCCATCAACACTTTATCACCGACTTTGACCATCAAATGATAAGCTGTTTTTTTAGGCTTCTCTTTTTTGGGCTTGGAATTAGGGAACTCTTTTACTCTATTGCTCTTGTGAGCCATGCATTTATCAACCAGCGGACACGGTTCACATTGAAATCTAGAGCGAGAGCAAAGGCTTGCTCCCAAGTCCATCATTGCTTGGTTAAACTCACGAACATCACCAGAGGGCGTCACCGCGTTAGTCAGATCCCATAGGTGGTTCTCAACCTTCTTAACCCCGTACCAACCTTCTACCATAAAAAAGCGTGCCAATACCCTTTTGACATTGCCATCTAATATAGAGTGATGCTGTCCCAGAGCAAGTGACAGTATGGCCCCTGCAGTTGAACGCCCAATACCAGGCAAGTCTACAACTTGCTCAAAAGTCTCAGGAAACTTCCCCTGATATTCATCACGAATAATTTTCGCTGTTTTGTGTAAGTTTCTAGCTCTCGCGTAGTACCCCAGGCCAGTCCAATGGTGCAACACTTCATCCTCATCCGCATCAGCCAAGTCAATCACGGTCGGAAACCTTGACATAAAGCGTTCAAAATAGGGAATCACGGTTACAACCTGTGTTTGCTGTAACATAACTTCAGACACCCATACTTTATAAGGGGTCTTATCTATTTGCCACGGCAATGTTTTTCTGCCATGGACGTGGTACCAATCTACAACTTGTGTTGCAAACCAATTTGCTGTTTGACGGTCAACGGGCATCTTAATTCTCAATCTACTTGCTTCACGCGCCAGTGTAAGAAGGTTTTTAAAAACGTCAAGCACTTGTACTTATCGGCGTGAACAGGGATAATGTGCGCCCAATTTTTACACCGCAGATGATGACAATGAACGAATCGAGTAAACAAGCACTAGAGCAGGCTGAGCAAGAAGGTAAATACATCCGTAAAGTGCGCAGCTTTGTAAAACGTGAAGGTCGCCTAACTAAAGGTCAAGCAGCAGCGCTAGAGAAGTGCTGGCCAACTCTTGGACTTGAGCACAGCCAAGGCCTACTCAACTTCAGTGAAATATTTGGCAACGACAATGATGTAGTTGTAGAAATTGGCTTTGGTATGGGTAAATCACTGGTTGAGATGGCTAAAAATAACCCTGACCAAAACTTTATTGGTATTGAAGTTCACCGCCCAGGCGTTGGCGCTTGTCTAATGGAAGCCGATGAACATGGCCTAACCAATCTACGTGTTTTTGAACACGATGCGGTAGAAGTGTTGGCCGATTGCATCCCTGATAGCAGCTTGAGTAAATTACAGCTCTTTTTCCCAGATCCTTGGCATAAAAAGCGTCACCATAAACGTCGTATTGTACAAACCGAATTTGCACAAAAGATCAGAGCAAAATTAAAAGTAGGCGGCGTCTTTCATATGGCAACTGATTGGGAAAACTATGCAGAGCATATGTTGGAAGTCATGCAACAAGCCGAAGGTTACAGTAACCAGTCTGAAAACAATGACTATGTACCTAGACCAGACTTTAGACCGCTTACAAAATTTGAACAGCGCGGCCACCGACTGGGTCACGGAGTATGGGATCTAATGTTTGAGCGCACAGCTTAACAAGACTCCCGAGGGGCTTTCATTGCCCCTTTCACTTCATAATCGATACACGTTAACTACCTGAGATATATCATGCAAAAACTATCAAACCCTAGCCTACTTTTACTTCGCAATGAAGAGGAACTCCATGGCGAAAAAGTGCTAGTTATTAATCATAATGATGATGGTTTTTTGTCTGAACTAGCTAAGGTAAACCCCGCTGCGCAAATTTACGCTTTTAGTTATAACTTCGCCGACCACCTTGCAGCCTCCAAATATCAAAACGTGACTAGCTTTGTTAGCCATAGCTTGCCTAACATAGATAACTTAGATTTGGTAATTTATTACTATCCGAAATCTAAACCTGAGGCCAATATGATGTTAACTAACATTAGAGCCAACCTTGGGGAAGCAACTCGGTTACTCGTTGTTGGAGAAAATAAAGGCGGTGTTAAATCAGTTGAAAAACAACTCAAACCCTATGCACAAGCTAGTTATAAATTAGACAGTGCTAAACATTGTATCTTATACGAATTCAATGAGCTTACAGCAGAAGCCAGCTTTGATATTGCCAATTACCACCATACTTTCAACGTTAAGGTAGCAGAGCAAAACTTTGATGCTATTAGCGTGCCTGGCGTCTTTAATCATGGCAAGCTTGATATTGGTACAGAGTTACTGCTTGACCATTTAACAATACCAAACAAAGGTGATGTACTCGATTTTGGCTGTGGCGCTGGTTTGATAGCAACTTTCATGTTAAATGCGCAACCCAATTTATCCTTGCACTGCTTAGATGTCAGTGCACTGGCACTTTATGCCAGTGAGCAAACTCTAAAACTAAATGGGCACAATGGACAGTTCATCCTGAGCGATGGACTAACGCAAGTAACAACTAAATTTGATATGATTGTCAGCAACCCTCCATTTCACACTGGCCTGAGCACAGATTACAGCATCGCTGAGACGTTTTTAGCAAATGCAAAGCATATGATGAAAAAAGGCGCTAATTTACAGATCGTTGCCAATAGCTTTTTAAAATACCCCCCCATCATAGAGCATCACTTTGCGCACTTTAAAACAGAAATTAAAAATACCAAGTTCGCGGTATATCAGGCACAGAAAGTATAAAACTCTGCTATATCCGCTAGCCAAATGTGCCTTCAACTTAAATGCTAGCGATAAGTTCAAGGGAATTGTCTGCTTTTTTGTTAACTTACTTAACTAAGCTGCTAAACTAAGGTTAGCTGTTAAGAGGTCCACTTATGAGCGCACAATGGGAAAACACGCAACAAAAACAAGTATAAGAAAAGTTTTGATAAGTGCTGTTATGTTAGTAACAGCTTTGTCGCTCTCACTCTCCATATCTATTTCAACCTACCTAGATGTTAAAGAGCAAAAAAAGCTGATCGTAAATAAGCTGCAAATGATTGCTGAAATCATCGCTTTTAACGCCCAGATCACCCTTATTTTTGATGACAGAAAGACAGAAGAAAAACGCCTCAAATCCTTTAACAAAGTTGAACTGGTTAAAAACATTCATATTTATGCAATTGATGATGTGACCAACAAGCCAGTCTTTTTTACCAGTTACAATGCGAGTAAAACCCCACCAGTACCACTGAAAGTAAACGAAATTGAAGCATTAAAAGAGCCTAAGGTATCGACAGACTATGTTGAGCTGATCATTCCTGTTGAATACGAAGGAAAAGTCGAGGGGTATGTCTACGTAAGAGGCGGCTTAGAACGCCTATCACAATATATCAATCAAAAGATATTAATCGACATTGCGTTAACACTCATCGTACTCATATTGGTATTGTTCGTTGCACGTGCAATTCAAAAGCGCATTGCCAACCCAATAGACTCGCTATCGATCATGCTGCAAGATGTGTCTAAGAACCATAATTACTCCGCAAGAGCAACAAAAAGCGATATTGAAGAGGTTAACATGTTGGCAAATAACCTCAATATTATGCTCGCACGGACACAAAACCAACTTGCGCGTCATCAAGCTGACAAGCTTGAAATAAAGCAGCTCAATCAAAACCTAGAAGAAAAGGTCAATCAACGGACTATCGCGCTCAGAGAGGCAAACCAAGAGCTTCTGAATACATTAGAGCGAATGCATCAATACCAAAATCAGATTGTCGAAAATGAAAAAATGGCTTCCCTTGGCCAAATGGTCGCAGGCGTAGCCCACGAGGTAAACACACCTATTGGATTAGGGGTTACTGGGTCAACATTGTTAAGAGACAAGCTTGCTGATATAAACGCAGCTTTTGAACAAAAAACCTTAACATCAAAACAGCTAGAACGCTTTATTCATGATGGTATTGAGAATTTAGATTTAATCTACCGTAATTTAAATCGCGCTGCAGAACTCATTTCCAGCTTTAAAAAGGTTGCGGTAAGCCAAGACGTAGAAGTCAGTTCAGAAGTCAATATCAACAAACTTTTCCACGCAATTGTGAGCAGCATGCGCGCTGAAATTGATATTAAAAATGTGACGTGGCAACTCTCTTGCTCTGAGAAGCTAACCGTTAGAACCAAAGCTGGTTTGCTGCAACAGGTGTTTGAGCAACTATTGTCTAACTCACTTATCCATGGCTTTTTAGATCTAAAAGACAACCAAATTCACATTCATGTTGAGCAACATAGCCAATCTTTAGAAATTATCTACCAAGATAATGGGGTTGGCGTCTCT
Organism: Pseudoalteromonas sp. MMG033; assembly: GCF_057197785.1. NCBI lineage: Bacteria > Pseudomonadati > Pseudomonadota > Gammaproteobacteria > Alteromonadales > Pseudoalteromonadaceae > Pseudoalteromonas > Pseudoalteromonas sp. MMG033. The sequence goes on along the minus strand of NZ_CM170070.1, from coordinate 2,237,918 downwards.
AACGCAGTAAAAAAACGTATCTTCGATCCATTTGTCACCACCAAACGTGGAGAAGGCGGCAGTGGCTTAGGTATGCACCTAGTTTATAATTTAATCACGCAAGCTTTAGGTGGAACTATAACCCTTTCTGATGATAATAAAAAAGGTACTAAGTTTATTATAACCCTGCCTCTAAAAGGGGTAATTTAATGAAAATAATGTACCTGATAGCTACATTTATTTTTATTTTTTGTAGTTTAAATGTTGACGCAAAATCACCACATGAAATTCGTTCAGCTTTTTTATATCAAATGGCAAAGCTAATCGATTTTCCAGAACAAAAAAATAAGCAAGTAACCAGATTTTGCTTTTATGATTTAACTCATGGCCCGGGCGCTATTTTAAATAAAAATAATAACTTAAAAATACGTGGTAAACCGATAGATATAATAAAAGTTAATATTTCCGACCCGTTTAGGGAACTTTCCAAGCGCTGCGATATCACATACATTGATGAAACAATGGAAGATGATATACTATCCACTTGGACCGATACAATTACCTTAAATATGGTAACTGTAGGCGAAAGTATCGAATTTTTAGAAGGGGGTGGGATTGCTTCCTTGGTCCAAGAAGGGAGTAAAATTCGGTTATATATTAACAGGCAAGAAGTTGCACAACACAATTTTAAAGTGCTCTCTCGACTACTCGCAGTTTCTAAGTTCTATCCTAACTGATTTTACTTGTTAACAATTGAATATACTCCTATAATCGTTAACATTCGGTTTTATTATATAACACCGAAGTTTTTGTAAATAAAACATTCCGAAAAGGTTAATTAATAATGCAAACGCCAGTCATTCTAATTGTTGAGGATGAAGACGTAACTCGACTGAACCTCGTTAGTTTATTTGAAGCCGAAGGTCATAAGGTAATTGAAGCCATTGATGGCGATGATATGCATGAAAAATTGACAGCAAACGACGATGTCAACTGTGTAATCATGGATATAAACCTTCCTGGTAGAAACGGCTTAATCTTAGCTCGTGAGTTACGCCAGAAAAAAAATGTAGGCTTAATTTTCTTAACAGGTCGTGATAACGATGTCGATAGAATCTTAGGTTTAGAGATCGGTGCTGATGACTACGTCACAAAGCCGTTTAACCCTCGTGAGCTAACTATTCGTGTACGTAACTTAATTTCACGTACAGGTTCAACACCAGAAGAGTCGGCTATCGACAGTAATGGTGTGATCACTTTTAACGGGTGGGAACTAGATGAAAATAGTCGCTGCTTGACTTCACCGACAGGTGAATCTAAGCGTCTACCGAAAGGTGAGTATAGAGCCCTTCGCTTAATGCTTGACTCTCCAGGTCGCATTTTCAGCCGAGAACAGCTTATCAAGCACATGACAGGACGTGAGCTACGTGCAAACGACCGTACTGTTGATGTTACTATTCGTCGTATTCGTAAGCATTTCGAAACTGACAGTAACACACCTGAGCTTATCAGCACAATTCATGGTGAAGGCTACCGTTTCATCGGTAAAATCGATAGCACTCAACCATAGTTCGCTAAGAGTTTTCAGCGAGTTTTGCAATTAATGAGTGAAGGGCACCCTGCCCTTCTCTTATTAATTCTTCCAATTCTTCCACCCAAAGTTCACGTGCTTCACCAGTCACTGCTTCACAGTCGGTCTCCATAACCTTGGCATGTTGCTGAACAGACTTGAGACCAACAGATCCCGCAGCGCCTTTTAATTTATGCGCAACCGAACCGTACTCAGCCACATCCCCCTCTTTATTTGCTTCTTTTAACTCGTCGCAATATGTAGGGTTAAGCTTAGCAAAAAGCTCACAGCTGCGTTTAAAAGTATCGACTCCCATTGAGGCAACAAAGTCGGTGATTGTTTCTATATCCAGCAAGTTTCGCTCTATTTCTAACACTTCAATCGTATTCTGTTGATGTGTGTTGGCATCTTCTTTAACACTGTCTATGCCAAATAACTCAGCTAACATTTTATCAAGCTTAGTGGTGTTGATTGGCTTTGCCAGCGCACCTTGAATACTGATCCCCTGAAGCTCTTGCTCAGCACTGCGCACATTGGCAGTTAAAGCCACGATAGGGAGCGCATCAAAATGACTATCTGCGCGGATCTGCCTTGCAACTTCGTCGCCATTCAAGTCAGGCAATTGCATATCTAATAAAATGAGGTCCAAATCATCTTCTGTCTGTACCAGTGATAACGCATCTTCACCTGTCTCTGCCCAAATGACCTCATGGCCTCGTTGCTCTAAAAGGTTTGTGGCAATTTCAGCGTTAAGCGGAACATCTTCAACGAGCAGTATATATAGCTCTCTTCCTGCATAACTTTGCTGATTTGGCGCAGCACATAGCTCTAAAGGTATTTCAACATCAAAACGACTACCCTGCCCCGGCAAACTGCTGACCGTTATAGAACCTTTCATAGCCTGAACGAGCGCCTTGGTTACCGCCAAACCAATACCAGAACCAATCGCATTATTACCTTCTGTGTCTGGTGCCTTATAATACATATCGAAGATCTTATCTTGCTGCTCAGCAGATATACCAACCCCTGTATCAATAATACTCATCGATAGCCAAGGCCCTCTTTCGCGATTTTCTCTACGACACTCTAATGTCACATTGCCGCGGTGCGTAAACTTCACGGCATTATTGATAAGGTTCCATAGTACTTGGCGTAATCGTGTTGGATCTAAAAGCGCATAGACATCCAAAACACCTGAACGTTGGATCTTAAATTCCAACCCTTTTTGACCAGCGATCAAGTCTGAGAAGTTAACCACGTCATTAATAAAATCAGAGACATTGATACTGTCAGTCGCAATATCTAATTGCTCTCTATCAATCTTATCTAAATCAATAATGTCATTAAAAATATTCCCAAGCGTTTCAGCGCTCGAAAAAACCGTATTGCACCAACTTTTTTGCTGCTGCGTCAGCTCAGTATCAAGCAGCATTCTGGTCAAGCCAACAATACCATTGAGTGGCGTTCTTAGCTCATGGCTCAAAGTGGCAATAAACTTTCCTTTGTCCTTATAGGCTGTTTCTAACGCTTGCTCTGCTTCCTTACGGCTTGTAATATCACGTCCAAACGCAAGCAAGCCAATATATTCTCCCTCATTATTGATAAAGGGAAGCTTTCGCATTTCAAACCAGCGGTTTTCATCCTTTACAGGGTACTCAACATCCAGAGACAGCGTTTGCTGAGTGGCACTGACTTGCGTATCAGTTTCCAGCACCTTAGGAATAACTTGATCTACGAATATCTCATCAGCTGTTTTACCTATTAACCCTTCACTGTCTATACCGATGACTTGTTCAAACTTTTTATTACACCCAGCAAAAACACCATGCTCATCTCGGTAATAAAATAAATCAGGGGAGGAATCTACAATCGAGCGCAATAACATACTTTGCTGCGCAAGCTCTTGCTCGGCTTTACGGCGCTCTGTTATTTCATTTCTCAGTTCAGCGATTGCACGATGTTTGGCATGCAACGCCATTTTACGTTCGTCGATTTCATTGTTAAGGCGATTAATATTATCTTTTAGAGTCTGATTCAAGAGCTTTTCTTGCTGTGTTGCTGAATCTAAATACTCCTTTGAGCTTTCCAATTGACGGATGGCAAATACAGCAACAGAAATCAATAATGGCGAAGTGAGCGCAGCAAACACAACGACAGAGAGCACATTAACGAGTGTTACCGAACCTAATGCCACATAAAAAAACATACAGGATAAAACCAATGACGCGACCAGAACGAGTACATAGGCAATGGCACCCGCTTTTCGCTCACCGTATTTTCGAACCAAATTAGAAAGAATTCGAGTCCAAGACCCGAATGAAGAATCAAGCATAATAATAGTCACCTTGTTAACGCAGCTATTATACCTCAGCTGAGCACATATGCGAGCAACCTAGGAGAGTAACTTTGTTGAAAAATCTCAAACGCTTAGCTAAATACTGAACACAATTAACCTTACAAAAAATGTGATAATGTATCAAATATTGCACAATACATGACATTTTCTTTATTCAAAATGAGAATATCCACAGAAAAAAAACTCGTTTTAGTGTAATATAAAAGCATTTTTGATGTCGTGATTAAAGAGAGTTTAGATGCCAACTTCAATGCCGGACATTGCGCACAGTGCAGATGCGCTGCAAACAGGAACTTTAGAATGGGTAGGAATGGGGGATATCGAGCTACCACTGCAGTTAGCGAGTAAAGACCTCAATGAGATCCCAGTTAATGCTAAGGCCGATGCCTTTGTCAGTTTAGACAAGCCTGATGCAAAGGGCATTCATATGTCTCGGTTGTTTTTAGCTTTAGATACACTTTCTTGTGAACAAACACTGACACCAACTACATTAGCGGCTGTGCTTGACCAATTTGTGACAACGCATAAAGATCTCAGTAATGCGGCAAAAGTTGTCCTTAATTTCGAGCTGCCTCTGCGCAGAGCTTCATTATTAAGCGGCAAACAAGGCTGGAAAAGCTATCCTGTGTCCATTACCGCCACAATGAAAGAGCAAGCGCTTAGCATTGAACTGGCTGTTGATGTCACCTATTCATCCACTTGCCCTTGCTCTGCAGCACTTGCAAGGCAGCTTATCCAAAATGCATTTGAAGAAAAGTTTGCTGGTCAACCACTGGACCACGAAAGTGTGCATGCTTGGCTTGGTACAACTGAAGGGATCCTTGCCACACCACACTCACAACGCTCTATCGCTAATATCAAGGTACAACTACCAACTGATGTAAAAGAGTTTGATATTAAAGGCTTAATTGACATTGCAGAACAAGAGCTTAAAACCCCAGTTCAAGCGGCAGTAAAAAGAGAAGACGAACAAGAGTTTGCAAGATTAAATGGTCAAAACTTAATGTTCTGTGAGGACGCAGCAAGAAAGCTCAAAGCACTGCTTGATAAGCAAGATTACAGAGATTTTTACGTCAAAATTAATCACTACGAATCACTGCATGCACACGATGCAGTTGCCTACGCAGTCAAGGGCGTAGAGCAAGGTTACACAGCATAACCATCTGACTGGCGTTAAATATCGTTTTTAGCGCCATCAAATCACTTTCGGCACACTCTTTGCTTATAAATTATCAAAGTCAAATTGTTGTCGTGGAGTGATTTATGGAATTAACACTTTTAGCTATTTTAGCGCTCGTAGTTATTGCCTCTATCGTAATTTCTAAATATACCGACGTGGGTGGCAATCCTTATCCGTTTAATCGAAAAGAGTCGGTTTTTACCACTGTCGAAGCGTCTTTTTTACAACTTCTCGAACGCGCAGTCGGTGATAGGTACAAAATTGTTAGCCGAGTAAAATTGGTTGATGTAATTGAGTGCAAGCCTGGTCTATCTAAAAAAGCACGCCGTTCTGCGATTACAAAAGCACAGAACAAGCAACTGGACTACGTCCTAGTCGACAAAAGCACGTTAAATATTGTTGCCGCTGTAGATCTGGTAAACAATTCAAATAAAAATGGTCACAAAGCACAAAAAGACTGGTTTGTCAGTGGCGCATTAGAGTCTGCGGGCATCCCACACATTAGGATGAAGATAAAGTCTGGCTATAAAAGCCCTGAGGTGCGTGCAGCTATCTTATTTAAACTAGGTCAAAAACCTGACAAGACCAAACCAGTACGCAATCGTAACAACAAACCTGCGGTTCTATCTCCATCTCAAGCAAAAGCAGCTAGCACCCAGCTTGCTGAAATCTAACCCCCTAGTCGCTGCTGGATATTTCAGCAGCGACTTCCACAGTTTTACTATCAAAATAATGCTTTCAAAATAAGAATGTATATAATGAGCAGTAACTAAAATACTAAGAGATTAATTATGAAGATTGGCATTATCGGTGCGATGGAGCAAGAAGTTACAATTTTACGTAACACCATGCAATCTCCTAAAACACTTACAAAAGGCGGGTTCACATTTTATACCGGTGAGCTTGGTGGTCATGAAGTAACGCTTGTGCAATCAGGCATTGGCAAAGTAGCCGCGACAGTAGCAACAACATTGCTTATCGACAACTTTGAACCTGATTGTGTTATTAATACAGGGTCTGCCGGTGGTTTTGAGCCTTCTTTGAATGTCGGTGATGTAGTGATCTCAAGCGAAGTTCGCCACCATGATGTTGACGTCACTGCATTTGGCTATGAAATTGGTCAGGTACCACAAATGCCAGCAGGCTTTGCAGCGCACCCAGCACTAATCAAAGCATCTGAAGCGAGCATTCATGCTGTCGGTGATATCCAAACTATGGTTGGGCAAATTTGTACAGGTGATTCATTTATGTGCGACCCTGTGCGCATTGAAAAGACTCGCCAAGATTTCCCAAACATGCTTGCCGTTGAAATGGAAGGCGCAGCAATTGCACAAGCATGCCACGTACTGAATACGCCATTTGTTGTGATCCGCTCACTGTCTGATATTGCAGGTAAAGAGTCACCGCAGTCTTTTGATGAATATTTAGAGGTTGCTTCTGTGAACTCTTCAAAATTAGTTGTCGCTTTACTTGAAGAACTACAACAGGTAACCCTGTAAGTGACCCTCGCTGTATTGCAAGCCCAAGAGGGCTTGCTTATCTTTTGCCTAGCACTCTTATCTGCATTTGGCTTAAAATTATCTAAACTCTATCACCCTAATACGGTGTTTTCTCTGCTTGCTAGTAATTTAGCGAAACGCGTAGTAAGGCAAAAAAATACTGACGCTCACCACACCCTCAGCGGCGCGCTGGCCTGTTTTTTACCCATTATTACGCTTGTCGTTTTACTTTATGCTTTGTCATATATTTCTTTTTACCCTCAATGGTTTGGCGGGCTCATCTTATTCTTGTGCCTAGATACCCACTTTGAAGGACGCACCAAACGCATAGCAAAGCTTTTGTCCCTTGGCCAAAAAGGGTCTGCAAAGCAGCTCTTAACCAGCATAGTCAATAGAAATACAGACAAACTCTCTGAGGTCGGAATAATCAAAGCCAGTCTGGATTCTCTAGCATTGAATACCGTACGTCACTTTTATCTGATCCTCATTTTTTATATTGTTGCAGGGCCTTATCTCGCCTTAGTTTACAAACTCTTATTGCTATGCGATCACAGTTGGCGACAACAACTCAGCATCCAGCACCCGTTTATGCGACCTGTACAACGCACAATCTATATTTTAGAGTGGCTACCACTGCGTGGTTTTATCCTTATCATGGCACTCACACAAAACCTATCGAAGACAAATCATTACCTTAAGCACTATGCACAGCATTACGCTAATAAAAACTCAGGATGGGTACTCGCATTATTCTCAGCCAACTTGAATGTGCAACTTGCGGGACCGAGATTTTACAACAACGAGCGTTTTGACAACATCCGGATTGGCAGTGATAGGCAGCCTGAGATAAATGATATACAGCAAATGATTAAACTGCTGGGCAGCATGCGGTTGTTTTGGTTAGGGTTGACTGTTTTAATTTGGTTTGCAATTAATTTGATATAACCAAGCAGCAGCTGCTACTTGGTTATCTAATCTGACAGTTAGTTTACCGTTACTTTAGCAAACTTACGTTTACCAACTTGGTAAATCTCACAGCTGCCTTTAGCGACTTCTAACTTAGTATCAGTGATTTTCTCTTCACCATTAAGCTTCACTGCACCTTGTTTGATCATGCGCATGGCTTCTGACGTACTCGCTACAAGACCCGCTTCTTTTAATAAATTAGCGATAAACGTAGTGTCGCCTTCAATGCTAATTGATACCTCAGGGATATCATCTGGCAATGCATTCTTCTGGAAACGCTTAATGAAGTCCTGATGAGCGGCTTGTGCGTCTTCTTCACTATGAAAGCGAGCAATCATTTCTTTTGCGAAATCAATTTTGATATCACGTGGGTTACGACCTGCTGTCACTTCTTCTTTTAATGCTTCAATCTCTGACAAAGACTTAGCACTTAGTAGCTCATAGTAACGCCACATTAGATCATCAGAAATCGACATGACTTTACCAAACATTTCCGTTGGTGCATCTGTGATACCAATATAGTTGCCTAGAGATTTTGACATCTTTTGCACACCATCAGTACCTTCAAGTAAAGGCATCATCAGAACTGTTTGCGGCTTTTGGCCTTCTTCTTTTTGTAACTCTCGGCCCATCAATAGGTTAAAGCGTTGATCCGTACCACCAAGCTCAACATCCGCTTCTAATGCAACAGAGTCCCAGCCCTGAACAAGTGGATATAAGAATTCATGGATAGCAATTGCCTGACCGCCAGCATAACGCTTTTTAAAATCATCACGCTCTAGCATACGAGCCACAGTTTGACGTGATGCAAGCTTGATCATGTCCGCACTGCTTAATTTCTCCATCCACTGAGAATTGAACGCGACCGTCGTTTTTTCCGGATCTAGAATTTTAAATACCTGCTCTTTATACGTTTCTGCATTAGCAAGTACGTCTTCACGAGTAAGTGGCTTACGAGTGACATTTTTACCAGTTGGGTCGCCAATCATGCCGGTAAAATCACCAATTAAGAAAATGACCTCATGACCTAAATCTTGGAAAGTTTTTAATTTATTAATTAGTACTGTGTGGCCTAAATGCAAATCAGGCGCTGTTGGATCAAATCCAGCCTTAATACGCAGCTTTTTCCCTGACTTTAATTTCTCTTTCAGTTCGTCTTCAATCAATATGTCTTCTGCACCACGCTTAATTTCAGCAAATGCAGTTTCAATGTCCACCATTATCACTCCAACACAATATTCAGTTTATCGCTCGATTCTAGCCTATATTGCACGGAGTTTAAATGCACAAAATACTGGTATTAACGCTTTATTACGTATATGCTGCACTATTATTCATAAAATTTCTTGACAGCGAAAAAGGCACGTTATGGTACCTGCAGTAAATAAGCTTCCCAAAAAACACAAAATGCTTATTGTCGGCTTGTTAGCTGCGATGGTTGGGATAGCCTTGCTGCCCTCAGAAAAAGCCACTGCATCTAAAGATCATAAAGATGATGCATTAGAAGTTGGCAAGCGTTATGAGCTTCCAATCAAAGTTGAAGAGCAACAGCCAGAGCAATTAACGACGCTAAGTGCTGAAGTTGAAAAACCTGAAGAGCAAGAAAATACAATAACTTACGATTATGTAGATCATAAAGTGCGTTCTGGCGATAGCCTAGCTGTTTTATTTAAACGCGCAGGATATTCAGCCCAGACACTCCATAATCTCGTTAATACCAATGAAGAAACTCGCAAACTGACCAAAATCCATCCAGGTGAAACACTTAGCTTTGCAAGTGATGCACAGGGCAACCTTGCTCAACTCAAATACGTGTTATCAAAAACGGATACGCTTTACGTCACACGTAACGAAAGCGGCCAGTACGCGACACAAATCACCAGTAAAGAAATTGAAACGCGTGAAAAAACGGCAGGCGGAAAGATCCGTTCAAGTTTTTGGACTGCGGGCATTTCAGCAGGTTTAACGCAAAGACAGATCATGAACTTTGCCAATATCTTTGGATGGGATGTCGACTTTGCCAACGATATTCGTGAAGGCGACTCATTTACCTTAGTCTATGAGTCTCACTATGTGGATGGTGAAGAAATTGGTAATGGCAAAATCATTGCCGCAGAATTTATGAACCAAGGCGACCGCTACACGGCTATTAGACACACCAATGGTGAGTTTTATACACCAGAAGGCCGCAGTATGAAAAAAGCCTTCTTGCGAGCACCAGTAAACTTTAAATATATCAGTTCTAATTTTAACCCTCGCAGACTACACCCGGTTACTAAGCAAGTACGCCCTCACAGAGGTATTGATTACGCAGCAAAAGTAGGTACACCTGTCGTCGCAGCGGGTAATGGTCGCGTAACTAAAGCAGGCTTTAATCGCCTCAATGGTAACTATGTGTTTATTGAGCATGGTAGCCAATACACGACTAAGTACCTTCACTTACATAAGCTACATGTCAAGTCTGGACAGAAAGTTAAACAGGGACAAAAAATTGGTACTGTGGGTGCGACAGGCCGTGTAACCGGTCCTCATTTACATTATGAATTTTTGGTTGACGGTACACACCGCAACCCAAGAACGGTTAAGTTACCGAAGTCTTTACCACTGCCTAAGCAAGAGCTTGCTAAGTTCAAGCCACTGGCTGAGCAGATGTTAGTAAGACTGGAGCGTAAACGAGAGCTCATGCTTGCACTAAACGACAAGTAAACAAAATTAAAACACAAAAAAGGCGAGGTATTCCTCGCCTTTTTGCTTTTTGCGATTTGTTATCTGCCCACAATTTTCAGCTTAAGAAACTCTTCTAGCGCTTGTGGATTGCCTGCAAGTGGCTGAAGCTGCATCCCCAACTGCATAAAGCTTGTATCCTCAGGGAACTGCATGCTGATCTCTAATAACGAAAGCCCAGCAACAAATGACTGGATCGCCTGCTTGGCATTTTCACTTGCAGGCACATGTTCCATTTGCATCGCAAGCATTGCTTTAAGCTGCTCATGATCTAAACCATTTTTCATTAATAGCTCATCAACTAACGCTTTGAGTTCACCTTCATTTTTTAATGAAAAAGACATATCCACGGGTTGCAAAGACTGTAATGCACTGAGCATTTTACTCTGCATTTGCAATTCAGCTTCTAAAGACATCTCACCTTGACTATGCAGCTGCTGAATATCAGTTTGTAAGTCCATTAAGTCTTTACTATTGGACAAAGCGATATCCATAGAAAAGTTCACAACTTGATCAGCTGACACGGCAAAATCAAATTGACTGTCGCCCGTGCTATCTTCATAACGCATGGTCGAATTCAAATTGTATTTTGCATTAAGCAATGTACTGGGCATTACGGGAGCAGAAACTGATTTTAATTCGCGAGCCATAGACAAGCCGGTGATTTGTAACTCAGTTAATGGGCTCACTTTTCCTTCTTCATATCCCTTAAGAGAAAAGCGCTCAATATCAATTAACGTGTGCTCACCGTCTTGCTCTTTAAACGAGATGTTTTCCAATACAACGGTATTGCTAAGCAAACTGTAATCAACATTTTGATAGTTTACTGCAAAGCCTGTTTGTTCTGAAAACTGCTTTACTTGCTGTGCCACAACATCGCTGGCAGTTTTGTTTGCATACCAGTTAACACCAATCACACCACCTGCAACCGCAAGTGCTACACCTGTGAGAGCCGCTTTATTCATAGTAATTCCTTAAAATAGCGCTTGTAATGCATCGTTTAAGCTGGAAACACCAATCACTTCCATGCCTTCGATATCTTCTTTCGGTTTATTAGCAACAGGTACAATAGCACGTTTAAAGCCATGTTTCGCCGCTTCTCGTAACCTTTCTTGACCACTTGGAACAGGGCGGATCTCGCCACCTAAGCCAACTTCGCCAAATACGACTAGTTGCTTATCCAATGCATAATTTTTAAAACTCGAGACCAATGCCGTGATCAAAGCCAAATCTGCGCTTGTTTCGTTCACTTTGACACCACCCACAACATTGACGAATACATCTTGATCTGCGACCTGTAAGCCGCCATGACGATGCAAAACAGCCAGTAGCATGGCAAGGCGGTTTTGTTCTAAACCAACGGTAACACGCCTTGGATTAGCAAGCTGAGAGTAATCAACCAGTGCTTGCACCTCAACCAAAAGCGGCCGAGTACCTTCCCAAATCACCATAACCAACGAGCCCGGAGTTTGCTCCTCACCTCGGTTTAAGAATATAGCCGACGGGTTATTTACTTCTTTGAGGCCCTGCCCCGTCATTGCAAAAACCCCAAGTTCATTCACCGCACCAAAGCGATTTTTATTCCCACGCAATGTCCGAAAACGACTATCGCTGCTGCCTTCAAGTAATATTGAACAGTCAATGCAGTGCTCTAGCACTTTAGGCCCAGCCAGTGTGCCATCTTTGGTTACATGACCAACCATAATGATTGCCACTTGGTTTTGCTTCGCAAAGCGCGTTAGATAAGCCGCACTTTCACGTACTTGAGAGACACTACCTGGCGCTGACTGCACGTCAGTCATATGCATAACTTGGATAGAGTCAATAACCATGATGGCCGGCTTCTCTCTCAATGCTAACTGACAAATCGTTTCAACATTGGTCTCCGCCAGTGTTTTTAATTTATCTGTAGGTAGCCCTAAACGTTTTGCACGCATCGCAACTTGCTGCAATGATTCTTCACCTGTCACATATAACGTCGGCATAGATTGCGCCAACAAACACATAGTCTGTAATAACAGTGTACTTTTACCAGCCCCTGGCTCACCACCAATTAAGATGGCGCTTCCAGGCACGACCCCGCCACCTAAAACGCGGTCAAACTCTTTAAAACCCGTTGAAAATCTTGGTAAAGATTCTAGATTTACTTCATCTAATGTCTGTATTTTTGCTTCTACAACGCCTGCATAGCCCGTGGTCCCAGCACTGCGTGGCGCAGCTTTCACAGAAGGGACACGAAACTCTGTTACCGTGTTCCAGGCTTTACATTCAGAACATTGCCCTTGCCAACGAGCAAATTCCGCTCCACAATCACTACATACAAATGCGGTTTTCTTTTTTCCCATATAAATCAAGGCATAGTTATTGCTTAAATGGAAAACCCAGTTAAGCTTATAAGTTAAGAATGTAGCTATACTGACATAAAATTGGCGAAGGCTGAAATAATAACAAAGAGACATTGTCTACGGACAAACTGCGAACGGCTATGAGTGAAGATAAACTAGAACTACATCAAGACCTTATTAATGACCTAAAAGGAGATTTAGGCGATCCAAATTTTGACTTTATCTTCAAACAAAAAACATCTCATCTGAGCAAGCCTGATCAATTTTTACTAAAAATGGAGATGACACGTCTCTCACAGCCCGTTGCACGCTTCATTGATTTACGTGGGCAAGTATCAGGAGATGTTAAACCCTACGAACACGACGGCAAACAACACTTCATGGACGACCTAGCGATCAGCGTATTTGAACGCGAAGTTGCCCAGCATGGGGGCTATACGATGGCAGTATATGAAGCCGTCATGCATACTGACAACAATTACAAAGTCATGCAAAAGAATGCTCAGGAACAAGAGGATGTAAAGCCTGAGGTCGTTTTTGAGCATGAAGCACAGTTGATCCGCTTCGCGTCTTATGAAAGTCGCATAGAAGAGCGCATGAACTACTCAATCAAAATCACGGTTGAGTTGAAAAGCGGCACGACTATCCCCGCAAGTACTTCAGATATTTCGTTAAGTGGCGCCAAAATAAAGCTGGGGAAAAATTATCATGTACAGGCTAAAAATGTAATTACGCTTCGTCTAGTTGGGCTAGAACAAGATTTTGAATTGGGCTTGAAAGAAGGCATTCAATATGAGGTCGTCGCAGTAGAAGAGTCTAGTGCGGATTACAATTACGTTCGTTTAAAGCGAACTTTCGTAGAAAATAACTCTGGGTTCGATGAATTTTTAGAAAGCTTTATTCACGGTAACAAACGGCGCTACAAAATTAATTTAGACAACACCATGGACGCCGTGGTGTGCAAAGGATATGAGCAATATTACTTACCCAGAGTAAGCTCTCTGTTTGTCTTTTTTAGCCGCATCAATAATATGCTGTTACCCAGCATGACGCTCACCAACGAAAACAATGCGTTTATTAACTATTACTTTGAGGACGAACGTAAAACCTCCTGCTTGTATAGCGTATTTAATAATAAACGCCTACAAAAAATGTTATTACAATCGGCACCAGTGAAAGAGGCTTACTGTTATACATTTACCCATTCAAATAGCGGTAAAATATACTTTTATTCGGCATTTGATTGGGAACTAGATCAGCAACCAGAACTGAAAAACTTATTCTTGGGATTTGGCAGCGAAAAAGAAAGTTGGCGTGTTTTTAAAGTACAACTCATGCCCAGCCACCATGAAGATGCATTTATTCCATTATCTTTGCCAAAAAGTGCAGGGAAAAACGTTGAGAAGCTCAACAAGCGCCCACCACCTCGCGCTCAAGGTATGATTCAGCCTGTACACCATTTGATGCTACTTACAGAAATTACCACTGCTGAACACAAATCACATTGCAATAAGTTATCCTATCCTCAGGAGAGCATTAATCGCTTAAAAGAGTTTGGTCACGGAAAATCGAAAAACCCACCTCATCTAGAAAAAGTCGCTTTAGAATACGTCAACCTTAGATCACACAAACGATTTTTATACCGCACAGGTGCCACCTTACACATCTCAGAGACACTCTCCGTGAGCGGGAATACAAGAGATTTTTCCGTCATGGGGCTACAAATTGAAGTCGAACAAGCTGTTGACGTGACAAAGGGCGATCTTGTTACGCTGGACTTACCAGATCTGCAAAAAATCACCAAGCAACATGTCTTGTCTGGTCTAAGATACGAGATTATGGCAGTCAGTAAGTCCAACACCATTATTAACCTCAAAGTAAAGCAGGTCGCGGGGGTCACACACACCGCAATGGAGTTTTTCACCGCATTAATTGAAAACAATAAAGATAAACTGCAGCCAAGCGAAGAAGCTCCTAAAATACCAGGACTCTCTACGGCTTTGAGGAATATGGTTACAAAAAGCATATGCCAACTTCCCTTGTATTTGCACAAAAAGTCATCACACATGGAAATTGGTGCTGTGGGACACGGCTTATACCCGTCACCACTGCACAATATCTTGCTTCCTCACTTAGCACACCACAACGGTCAAGAACTCCTCTTCCCAGATAAGCTGTTCCCAAGTAACTATGTTGCAGATCCTCTCAGTGAGCTTTTAAGAGAAAAATCACGCCAAGATAAACCACTCAGATTTACCCTTTTCATTCACTTTGATGAAAAACAAATCAATGAGCCAAATCATGGGGTTAAATCTCAGTGTATTCCTTTTGGAGAGCCAATTGAGCAACTGTTTTTATTTGCTAAAAAAGCACTTAAAAATGGCATGTTATTTATTTGCCACCTGTATGTCTCCAAGACCGGTAGACCTGATATGGACCATTTAGCCAATGAACTACGCTATGTTAGCCACTATGCTCTTCATAAAGCCAAAGGGCTGGAAGAAGCACTGTGGTCAGTAAATGGCGTGTGTGATGTCATCGATGTGACGGATGTGATGATGCCAGTATTAGACTTGGAACCACATCTCATTGAAAGAATGCAGCAACGCAAAAAAGAATGGCTGACTAAACACTTTTAGTCAGCCAAGTCTCAAAATTAATTAAGTCCAGCGAATAGGGTCAACGCGGCGACTAAGAACAAGTAAAACAATACATTACGTTTGACAAGACGCATCATGCAGGCGGCTTCATAGGTGCAACCAAAGTATTGCTGTTCAATTTGCTCAGCCGCTAATGCCGTTTCGGTTACCACTTTGCGATTGCAAGTTTTAAAATCTAACAAGTATTTGAGCCAACTGCCCGTGCCTTTTGAGAAGTTGCCAATAATCAGATAACCAAACCCAGCAAGACGAGCAGGTAGCCAATTAAAACAATGAAATAACAGAGAAAAACGCTGTGCATGGGGTGACATCAGCTCGATGCACCTTTTGTCACTGTCTGTAGGCTCACCGTTAACTTCGTCTCTTAGCACCTCAACGACCGCACGGGTAACTGCGTACATAATTGCGCCAGGTGCACCAAGCAGCACAAACCAAAACATCACTGCACAATAGTGTGTAAAGTTAATCCATGCCAATGTCTGGCCAAACGTTTCACCATTGGGTTCATCTTCTGTTCTAGTCTGCCCCATCTGCAAAGCATACAAGGTTGCCGCTTCATTATCATCTCGAGCAAGGGCATTAAGATACCCCTTATATGATTTACGGTATTTTGCGCAACCAAAACACACCAATAAGACCACAACATTGAGTGCTAACTGCCATAAAACAAAATCAGACAAACTATATATAAATGCGACTAACAGTGCTGGTAGCATCAGCCACAGTACAGCGCCAATACTCGATTTAAATAACCAAGCACCTGCGCCTTTTTGATAACTCAGTGATTGATACTGTGCCAAATAGTAGTCAATCTGCCAACGCGTTGACTTGGCACCTAAACGTTCAATGATCAATGCCACTAATATCGAAATTAATATCATGATTTTTACTCTATTACTCTTAATTCACGTTGTAATAAATTTAAATAGTACTGCCAATCAAACGCCTCACCGGGATCGGTTTTGCGTGTCGGGGCAATATCACAATGTCCGACAATGCGCTGAGGCGTTATTTTTGGAAATTGCGCCATGATAGATTGGCTCACTTTCACCAGTGCTTCATATTGTGCTTGGGTATACGGAGTGTTATCTGTCCCTTCTAACTCAATCCCAATACTAAAGTCATTACACCTTTGGCGCCCATCAAAATTTGACACCCCCGCATGCCACGCTCTTTTCGAAAAGGGTACGTATTGATTAACCGAACCATCTCTGCGAATAAAGCAATGCGCTGAAACACGAACCCCTTCTAAAGACGCAAAGCTTTCATGCGCGTGACAATTAATACTCCCCATAAACAAATCATCAACGAAAGAAGTGCCAAAATGACCTGCTGGTAGGGAAATATTATGAATGACTAATAAATCAACATCACAGTTAACGGGTCGCTCATCGTAATGCGGTGAAGGTCTCTGGTTGGCATAATTAAGCCATTGGTGTTGATTTTCCATATAAAAAATTAATTTTAAATTGCATCACATCTACCATAACAAGAATTTCTCCCAAGCACTATGGCAAATTTATTTTGCAAAAGTATACAGACTTTTGTTAAAGAAAATTGTTTCATTGCGTTAATCAAAGTAGAATTTAAGGCAGTAAAAACAATGATGATCTACCTATGCAATCAGAACTTATTTCGCAACTTGTTAAAAGTGCACTCGATGAAGACCTTAACCATCAAACCGCTGCACAAGGTGATATCACCGCAGCATTAATTCCTGAACAACAGCAAGCTAATGCTTATGTGATCACCAGAGAAGACTGTGTATTTTGTGGTAAAGACCTTATTTTAGAAGTCTTTAAACAGGTAGATCCGAGCGTTGAAGTCACTGTATTAGTCAATGATGGGGATGTATTAAAAGCAAACTCACGTATTTTTACCGCAACGGGATCTGCTCGCGCAATTTTGACCGCAGAGCGTACCGCTTTGAACTTTGTACAAACCCTGTCAGGCACAGCAACAACAACAGCGCACTATGTCAAAGCGCTTGATGGCAGCCACACGCAGCTACTAGATACCAGAAAAACCATCCCAGGTTTAAGAGCATTACAAAAGTATGCGGTTACCTGTGGTGGCGGTAAAAACCATCGTATCGGTTTATTTGACGCCTTCTTAATTAAAGAAAATCACATTGCCGCATGTGGTGGTATTGATAAAGCTGTCGCACAGGCTAAAAGTACACACCCTGACAAGCCTGTCGAAGTGGAAGTGGAAAACCTAGATGAGCTTGAACAGGCCTTAAATGCAGGTAGTGACATCATTATGCTGGACAATTTTACCGTTGAGGACATTCAAAACGCCGTTAGACTAACCTCAGGTAGAGCAAAACTAGAAGTGTCGGGTAATATGACATTAGATATTTTGGCGCAGTATGCACAAGCAGGCGTCGATTATATTTCAAGTGGCGCGCTGACTAAGCACGTGCAGAGCATCGATTTATCAATGCGCTTTGAATAATATAATCGAGCATGTAATGTAAATGTAACTAAATGTGTCAATTAGATATTGACATTTATTTACAAAACTTTTTTAATAAAAAAGAATTAAATTAGTGATATAGATTAATTCTTTACAATTACAAAAAGTACATACTGCATTTGGCCTGTACTTTAAATTAAGTCAAATTAGGCCAATGCCATTAAACTAATTTAAAAAATCCTGGTGTAAGTAAACACGGCCACCGGGTCTAACATCCCTTAGGAGACACATCATGACGCAACAACGACAGGGTGGTTTTACCCTTATAGAACTAATGATTGTAATTGCAATCATCGGTATTTTAGCAGCAGTAGCCCTGCCAGCTTACACAGATTATGTTAACCGGGCAAAAGTCACTGAAATGCTAGCATCTTCTACCATGCCAAAAGCATGTATAGAAGAAAGAGCACAGCTGGCGACAGCACCTGGAACATGTGACGATATTTCCGATAAATCAAAAAGCACTTATGTTGCATCAATAGCTGTAAGTGCTGTGGGTAAAATCACGATCGCGGGAGCTAGTGATTTAGCAGACATCACATTGACGTTAACACCAAATTCAGCAGCAAGTACAGAAGCTGATGCAGACGATTTCACTGCGGGCTTTTCCATTCACTCTTGGGATTGTGCTGCAACCTACACAGGTACCACTGTAAATCCAAATTGGTTCCCAGCGACATGCTCGGCATCAGCTGCACCTTAATAAATTCGTATTTTATGGCTGACATTAGTGTCAGCCTCTTCCCTTTTTCGTGAACAGGTTTTATGGCTCTCTCCTCTAAAGATAATGCAGCAAAAATTGATACCTTTATCTGGGTGGGTGTCAGTGCCCGTGGTAAAAAGCTCGAAGGTGAGATGACCGGTACCAGTGTTGCGCTAGTCAAGGCACAATTGCGTAAACAGGGCATTACTCCCTCAAAAGTAAAGCGCAAGCCAAAGCCTCTGTTTGGCATGAAAAGCGTACAAAAAATTACCCCAAAAGATATCTCTATTGTCACTCGGCAAATTGCGACCATGCTGACAGCGGGAGTATCTTTGGTGCAATCTTTGGATATGATTGCCTCTGGTGCAAAAAATAAGAGTGTCAGCAAGCTCGTCGGCTCTATCGCGGATGAAGTCAAAGCGGGTCAGCCTTTAGCAAAAAGTTTGCGAGCTCACCCTAGATATTTTGATGAATTATACTGTGATTTGATTCAATCTGGTGAGCAATCAGGTGCCTTAGACCGAATTTTTGACCGCGTCGCCCTCTACAAAGAAAAAGCAGAAGCGTTAAAATCGAAAATCAAAAAAGCCATGTTTTACCCTATTGCGGTCATCACTGTGGCATTAATTGTCACCTCTATCCTCCTCATTTTTGTGGTACCGCAATTTGAAGATATCTTCAACGGGTTTGGCGCAGAGCTCCCCGCTTTTACGCGTTTAGTGATCAGTATTTCGGAGTTTATGCAAGAGTATTGGTGGATCATGTTAATCGCCATTGGCGGTGGCGGATACATATACAAAGAGATGCTCATTCGTAATAAAAACGTCAAACATGCCAACGACCGCATGATTTTGCGACTCCCAGTGATTGGCGAAATCTTAAGAAAAGCAGCCGTTGCCCGATATGCACGCACACTTTCAACCACCTTTGCAGCAGGTGTCCCACTCGTTGATGCATTAGACTCGGCGGCAGGTGCCGCTGGTAATGTAATATATAAAAACGCCATTTTAGACATCAAAGGTGAAGTCAGCTCAGGTAACCAAATGAACTGGGCAATGCGTAACTCTAAAATCTTCCCAGATATGGTGGTGCAAATGGTAGCCATTGGTGAAGAATCTGGTGCACTTGATAGCATGCTTGGCAAAGTAGCCAGTATTTATGAACAAGAAGTAGATGATGCTGTTGATGGCTTATCTACCTTGCTTGAGCCTCTCATTATGGCCATACTAGGCGTTCTAGTAGGCGGTTTAATCATCGCCATGTACCTACCCATATTCCAATTGGGTAGCGTTATCTAATAAAACTCACTGTTTAACAATAATAAGAGTATTCCTATGCAAGATGTTTGGCATTTAATGCAGCAACAACCTTGGTTTTTTTTGTTATCGGTTGGCTTAGTAAGCACCTGTATTGGCAGCTTTTTAAATGTCGTCATTTATCGCCTTCCAGTCATGATGGAAACCGAGTGGAAAACCGAATGTAAGGTCATTCTTGGGCAGCAAGAGTCCAATGACAATAACGCCCAAACCAACTCTAAATCATTTAATCTAATCACCCCAAGGTCGACCTGTCCCAGTTGTAACACGCAAATTAAAGTACAACATAATATTCCAATACTGAGCTGGTTGTTTTTAAAAGGCCGCTGCGCATACTGTGATACGCCAATTTCAGTCAGGTACCCAAGTATAGAAATGCTGACTGCCATCTCTTCACTGTGGGTCGCCTGGCATTTTGGTGCCACTTCGATATCGCTATTATACATCCTTATCACTTGGGGCTTGATTGCGCTTATCTTCATTGATATTGACAAGATGTTGCTCCCAGACCAAATCACCCAACCCATGTTGTGGCTTGCCTTATTAAGTGCAGCTCTGGGTTATACCATAGCTCCTGTTGACGCTTTATGGGGCGCAGCCCTTGGGTACTTAAGCTTATGGAGTGTGTATTGGCTCTTTAAATTACTCACCGGCAAAGAAGGCATGGGTTATGGCGACTTCAAATTGTTAGCCATTTTCGGTGCATTACTTGGCTGGGAAGCAATTATTACCATTATTTTACTTTCTAGCGTCGTTGGTGCTGTTATAGGCAGCGTTCAATTAAGTGTGCAAGGCAAAGACAAAGCCACCCCTATTCCATTCGGACCTTACTTAGCCATTGCTGGTTGGTTATGCCTATTTTATGGTGAATCGTTAAAAAGCTGGTACTTGAATTTATTAGGGGTATAACATGTCATCTTGGATATTAGGCCTCACTGGTGGTATTGGTGCCGGAAAAACAGCTGCGACTCGGCATTTTGAAAGTTTAGGCATTGATGTAGTTGATGCCGATATTGTGGCAAGAGAAGTCGTGATGCCGGGAGCGACTGGATTAAACAGCATTGTAGAGCGATTTGGCAGCAGCATTTTATCAGCTGAAGGCACTCTAGATAGAGCCAAACTTCGCAATATCATTTTTAATGATGAAACAGAAAAAACCTGGCTCAACGAGTTATTACACCCTCTTATTCGAGCACAGATGCTCTCAGAGTTGGCAAACGCTGCAAGCCCCTACTGCATTTTATGTGCTCCCTTATTGTTTGAAAATGGTTTAGATAAGCTATGTCATAAAACATTATTAATTGATGTACCTAATGACGTTCAAATTGCACGTACTAGTGCTAGAGATAAGGTCTCACAGGAGCAAGTCAAAAATATCATTGCCGCACAAATGAGTCGGGAAGATAAGTGCCTTAAAGCTGATTATATTATCGATAACAACCGACCGTTAACCGAGGTTCAAGTTGAGCTGGATAACTTACATCAAACTTTTTTAGCTGCATCCAAAACCAATTAAACACTTTATTTGTTGAATTTTATATCATTCTCTAGAATGATTATAATTGCGCTTGCTTTGTGTGAGCGCAGTCGCTGATTATTTGCTACATTTGTGTAAGCTGTTGAAGTATTAAAGGACATTATGGAACATCACTCTCCATTACTGAGAAAATTCATTACCTTAGGTAGAATTACGCCAGATCAGATAAAGGCGAAGCAATCCGAGGCAACGACCACTGCTGAGCTAATCTGCTTATGTAGCGGTATGTCTGGGCAAGAATTAGCTGAACAATGCCTTGATTTGTTCCGCGTGCCATATTTTGATCTCAATGGTTTTGATGTAGCAAATGTGCCCAAAGATCTAATCAAAGAAAAGTTAATCAGGCAACACTACCTTCTTCCATTAGTTAAAAAAGATCGCAAACTGTTTATCGCGACCTCGGATCCAACCGACTATGGCGCGTTCGAAAACTTCGAGTTCAGTACCGGGTTACAGTGCGAGATCGTGGTAGTTGATCACAAACTTCTTGAACAAAAAATAGATCAACTCTTTGACTCCAGCTCAGGCCTGTCACTCAGTGAAGACGAATTTAAAGAGTTTGCCAGTCTAGATGTAGAGGATGAATCGCCGTCACAGCAGCAAGATGAAGAGAAAGACGATGCGCCGATTATTGTCTATATCAACAAGATTCTCATGGATGCGATTAAAAAGGGGGCTTCAGATTTACATTTTGAACCCTATGAGAAAAAATACCGAGTGCGCTTTCGTATCGATGGTATTTTGCATGAAATGGCAAGCCCACCCAATACCTTAGCCAGCCGTTTGTCTGCTCGTATCAAGGTTATGTCTCACCTCGATATTGCTGAGAAACGAAAGCCGCAAGATGGCCGTATTAAGCTCAAAATATCCGAGCGTAAAAGCATCGATTTTCGTGTCAGTACCCTGCCCACCATGTGGGGTGAGAAAATCGTAATGCGGATACTCGACTCCTCTGCTGCTAAATTAGGGATTGATGTATTAGGGTATGAACCTGAACAAAAAGATTTGTATTTAAATGCCCTTGAGCAGCCACAAGGTATGATCCTAGTTACCGGTCCCACAGGCTCTGGTAAAACCGTATCCCTTTATACTGGCCTCAATATTTTAAATAAGCCCGAGCGCAATATTAGTACCGCGGAAGATCCGGTTGAGATTAACCTTGAAGGAATCAACCAGGTTCAGATCAACACAAAAGCAGATATGACTTTTGCCAACGCGCTTAAAGCATTTTTACGACAAGATCCTGACGTGGTCATGGTGGGTGAGATCCGAGATCTAGAAACGGCTGAGATCTCCATCAAAGCAGCCCAAACAGGTCACTTAGTAATGAGTACCCTGCACACCAACTCAGCACCAGAAACACTCACTCGATTGCTTAATATGGGTGTACCAGCCTATAACGTAGCAAGCTCTGTAAGCTTAATTATCGCCCAGCGTCTAGCAAGACGCCTGTGTCCAAAGTGCAAGGAGCCAGAAGAGTTACCAAAAGAAGAATTACTCAAACAAGGCTTTACTGAAGAACAAGTTAAAGACCTTACGCTATATGCACCCAAAGGCTGCGACCACTGCACAGACGGATATAAAGGCCGTGTCGGGGTATATGAAGTGGTAAAAATTACTCCTGAAATGTCGCACAAAATTATGGAAGGGGCGAACTCTTTGGAGATTGCAGCACTCGCTGACAAATTAGGGTTTGATAATCTGCGTAAATCTGGTTTGAGAAAAGCGGCATCTGGCGTGACTTCTTTAGCTGAAATCAACCGCGTCACAAACTACTAATTGCGTTCAGACTCACTGGTATAGTTTACTGCAAAGCAGTAAACTATACGGGTCTATCACACCATGAGTATCCATTATGCCAACAGCTGTCCAATGCCCAACATGTCAAAAAGAGGTGATATGGTCGGCACAAAGCCCTCATCGTCCATTTTGCTCTAAGCGCTGTCAACTTATCGACTTAGGTGAGTGGTCTGAAGAAAACAATAAAATTTCTAGTCCCGTGCAAAGTACAGATCTTGCCCAGCCCGATCCGCAAGCGCTCATCGAAGACATCGAGGCAATGCTTGCGAAAAACGAAGATGACTTTTTTAAATAATGCATTAAGTCCTGAGCAGTTCATATAAACAGGTCATTCGCTCATGCACTTGCCAATCTTGGCAATAGAGAAAGTAGTCAACACTCGGCAAGTGCTCAGTTATCTCAATAAAATCAACTTGAGATGCATATTTTCCCCGCATAGATTGAGGCACGATCGCAAACCCCATCCCCGCCGCCACCAAAGACAGCGTCGTCGACTTGGTTTTGACTTCTTGTACAACATTCATTGTTGCCTTTACCTGAGTGAATGCCGCCGCTATCGTCTCATATAATTTAGGCTGTAATGCCTTTGGGTAGTGAATAAATGGCTTGCCACTAAAGGTTTTTATCGATGTCTTAGTCAAGTTTAGCTGCCACTGCTTGGGACAGGCAAAGACATATTGCTCACTACATAAGTAGTGAATATCACTTGCAGGTAATTCCGGATCAAATAAGCGAATAATCGCCCCGTGTAGTTGTCCTGATTGGCATCGCGATACCAACTCTGCACTTGTACCCTCTTCCAATGCCAAATTTAATTTAGGGGATTGAGCAGATAACACAGTCATCTTACTAGCCACCAAGGCTTCAAACGCTAAGCCAATACAACCCAGCTTAATCGGCTGCTGCTTACCCGTTTGAAAGCTTTGCACACACTCACCGAGCTCAGCATGCGCTGCGAGTACCCGCTGGGCTTTTTTAACAAATGTCGCCCCAAAAGGCGTCAAGCTCACCGAGCGGGTTGAACGCTCAAATAAAGCCATGCCTAAATGGCTTTCTATTTGCCGGATCTGTTGACTCAAAGGTGGTTGAGACATATGCAATTTCAGTGCTGCTCGGCTAAAACTGAGCTCCTGCGCCACAGTCACCACATAGTGGAGCTTTTTTATATCCATCCAATTTATATTCATTACATATAAATCAATCTATTTTTATATTTGTTATTAATTTAGGCACATTGTAAGTTAACTGCAAGCTTTATCAGCAGGAGTCATAACAATGAAAACACTAATATTTTTACTGCTTATTTTTATCAGTAGTACACTTAAAGCCGAAATCATCAACGTACCTTTTCACTCAAAAGCATTGGAAAACAGCTTAATTGGCACCAAAAGTACCCGTGATATTCATATCTATTTGCCTGATGGCTACCACGAGAGCGACAAACGCTACCCTGTTTTATATTTATTAGGCGCCTATAGTTGGCCAGTAAAATACAGTGCACGCATTGAGCCCATGCTAGAAAACCATAAAAAAAATGGCCAAAACATGGAAATGATCATTGTTATGTTGGAAGGCAACACACCGCTCAGAGGCAGCTTTTACGTCAACTCAGAAGTCCATGGTAATTTTAGCGACTATGTCATCAAAGAAGTATTGCCTTGGGTAGATCGTACCTATCGCACTAAAGCCCACGCTAAGCATCGCGGTATCGCAGGGTTTTCAATGGGCGGTACGGGCGCGCTTCGATTTGCAGCAAAACACCCTGACTTGTTCTCACATGTATACGCTTTAAGTCCAGGCATGTTTGATGAAAAAGGCATGGCTAAATCATACCTAACTTCAGAAGCAGCAATTAAGCGTTACCAAGCATTTAAGCAAAAACTCGCGACCACAAAAGATCCAAAAGCACTGATGGACGCTGAGTTTGCCTCTTTCCAAGGTCGTGAGATTTGGAACAATGGTCAAGAAAATAGCTACAGCGCATACTTAATGGCTTATGCAGGCGCCTTTGCAGGCCACTCAGGACAACCTTTTGGCGTGCATTATAGCGTGGACGCATCTCAAAAACCGCTGTGGTACAAAGGGTTTGGAGAGCTGGTCGAACTATATTCAACCCCTGCTGTTGTTGAGCAGCTCAGCTCGGTACGCATCGATGTGGGCGACAAAGATGATTATATCTGGATCACTGAAGGTGTCCTTGCACTCAAAGAAAAAGCGCAGGCTAACAAGGTGTCCATTCACTTTGAAGTGTTCCCGGGTGGTCACAGTGATAAAGCACTTGAGCGTCTAGAGCACCATATGCTGCCGTTTTTCAACACACGTTTGTGATCCTTCCTGAGGGGTTCCCATGTCGGGCCCCTATTTTTCCTCATCGCCAAAATTCGCAAACATTATCAATCCAGCTTGCGCTACTTTAGCCATGTCGTCAAAATCAACTAGACGCATTGCAACACTTAACCGTAACGAGTAGCGACAGATGAAACACAAGTTAAGTACACAACATTATTACGAAGACCGAATGCTAAGGGTTATCGACTACCTATACGAGCATGCAGGTTCAGAACTTGATGTGAATACATTGGCAGATATAGCCTGTATGTCTGCTTATCACTTTCATCGTATTTATCGTGAGTATGCGGGAGAGACAATCAATGTCACAGTGAGAAGAATGCGTATGTTGAAGGCGGCAACTTATCTAGTTCGCAGCGACTTAAGCCAACAGCAAATCGCCAAGCAAGTTTGCTATGGCAGTGTTGAGGCATTTAACCGAGCCTTTACTAAGCATTATGGCGAAACACCGAATCAATATCGCCAGCGACGTGCTTATACCACGCCTGAGGTCTCTGCGTTGTATCCAACGTCTTCGAAGGAGTATCACCCCATGTATACAGTTGAACAACAAAACATTGAATCTATTGAATTAATTGGCTTAAATCATCACGGTGATTACATGCAAATTGGCCAAGCATTCGAAAAGCTTTCTGTCATGGCCGCAAAAGCAAATTTAATTGACCAAGATACGCGCTTTTTTGGCATTTACTTTGATGATCCTGAGTCTGTGCCTCATGCCAACCTCAAATCTATGGCCTGTATTGCAGTCGATAAAACTAAGCTGCCAGAGCAGCATGGTTTTGAACGCCTGACTATCCCAGCAGGAAAAACTGTCAGCATTCTCTTTAAAGGTGATTACACAGAACTGGAAAAGCCTTACAACTGGCTATACGGCCAATGGCTTCCCCAAAGCCAATTTGAGCTCGCTGACTTTCCGCCATTTGAAGAGTATTTAAACGATTTAAAAGACACCGCACCACAAGAGTTACTTACACGAATTAATTTTTTAGTCGCCGAATAAAACATACATGTATATCAGCCACCTATGCCCGTGGCTGATATACATCCTCCCTTATGATTTAGACGCACGGGCACCAGTATTTTCGCTGTACAGCATACATTTCGTACTAAACCCCATTAAGTTACTGATAAATTTGTACTAATCCTTTACTCGTATACGACATTAATACGATAATCACGCTATATTCATGTAAGTTGCGTAAACTTATTTCATATCAGTATTGTTAGGGGAAAGTCATGAACGCAAGGAGTGTGTATACCAGCTGGTTAATCATCTCTTTATTATTTGTCACTATTGGCTGGCATCACGCCGCTGTAGCCGAGTCTAAAAAACGACAAGCACCTCAAATTTCAATCGTCGGATCGGGTCCGTTGGTGCCAAAAAGTAGCGCGCAAGCGATCCCCATTAGTTACAAAAATACCCGTGAAGTCGATATCGAAATTTTACATATCACCAGCGCCCATGATTTTTTACAACGTCACTATTTGAACGACAAAATCTATCCAAGTTCTTTAGATAGATTGAGTTACAGTTACGAAAGTGTCTTTGCTGACCGCTATACCTTACCTGCAGGACAAGAAGATAAAATACACTCAGCGAAATTGCCTGTTCCAAGAAATTTACCATCGGGATGGTATATTGTGACACTCAAAGCCGCAGGTCAATTTGGTGACTTGCAAGCAAAGCATATGCTCCTGACAGAGCTAGGCATTCAAGCAAGAGTACAAAAGCATCATGCCACATTCAGCGTCAATTATTTACAAAATGGCCGCAGCGCGAAAGGTGCCAAAGTCAGTATTTATCGTAAACACGAACTCATACGCCAGGGCACAACAAATGCACAAGGCAACATCGACTTTACGGTCACCTTAGAGCAAAACGACATCGTTATTGCTGAATTAGAACAAGAAGACAACACTCCCCATCTGGCCATTTTACCTCTCAAAGAAGTACCACTTGATCTGTCAGCCTATCAACTTGGCGGTCGTTTATATCAAGAAACCGAAGCCTATATTTATAGTAACCGAGATCTTGTCAGGCCTGGGGACAGCCTGCCTATCAATATCTTACTGCGCGACTTTGATGGCAATAAAACCAGTATTGAGACACTGACCCTATCGGTCAAAAATTCACGCCAAGAGCAAATCCTCACAGAAACTTTGCAAGCTCAAGAAGCTGGTTTTTTCAGCAAGTCACTCAAAACCGCCAATGACTGGCCAACAGGTCGTTACACGGTTGGCGTTAAACTTGACCCAAGTGCCCGCAACTTTATCGCGGAGATGACCTTTCAATTGGAAGAATTCGTGCCTGAGCGTATGGATCTTAAGGTAACAAAGCAGGTTCCCTTTATTTTCGCTGGCCAAGAAAATACCCTCACATTAAATGGGAAGTATTTATTTGGCAGCCCAGCTGCGGGAAATACATTTAAAACAGACGTAAGCCATCAGCCAATAAGGCACTTTACCGGCCCTTACAAAGCGTTTGTTGTCGGCCAAGATTTTTATTTGTCTGGTCGTTATAAGTCGCTGGAAAATAAACGACTCTCTGAGCAGGGTGAAGCACAAATTAAAATTAGCACACCCCGTGCAGAACAAATTAAAAGCCCTATAAAAACCCAAGTATTTATTGCCCTGCAAGAAGCCGGTGGCGCAGCTGTGCAGCGCACAAGCACCTTCACTAGCTGGCGAAAAAGTACAATTCCAGGGATCAAACCGCTAAGCAAAAATGTTAAATACAGCTCAGATGCAGGCTTTGAAATCGCTTTACTCTCCGCAGATGGTCAAACTCTCTCTACTGGTAGCGTCAAATTGGAGCTTTACTATGATCAGGGCAACTACTACTGGATGTACGAAGAAGGCATCGGGTGGCAGCGCAAAAAGCAAGATCGATGGCGACAGGAACAACAAAGTGTTATTGATTTAAATGCTGGTATCGCTCGCATCGAACTACCGGTTAAATGGGGAAATTACCGCCTTGAAGCCACAGATCTAAACACAGGAAGTAAAACTCACTATGAATTCTATGCTGGCTGGTATCGCGGTTATGGCCAATACGCTGTTAAACCAGAGCATCTGCAACTCACTCTCAATAAAAAAGCTTACAACACGGGTGAGCAAGCTTCTCTTACTCTGACCTCACCCATCAATGGCGAACTCATGGTGACCCTTGAGTCCGATAAAATCATCTGGTCACAAAAGCTTGCCGTAAAAAAAGGCCAAAACCAAGTTGCCATTCCACTTAACAAGCTACCGAGTCGCCATGATCTGTATGTCACTGCCACCGTATTTGGTCAGCAGCAAGGGGCACCTAAACGCTACTTAGGCGTGATACCACTTCCTTTAGAAAGAAGCGCGCGGCAGATCCAGCTAAAAGTCGACCTCCCAGATCATGTTGAGCCACTGCAAACTTTACAGATCCCAGTGACAGCAGAAGGTTAAACAGATCAAGGGGCCACTTGGGTAACCGTCTCTATGGTTGACAAAGGGATCATTAATCTCAGCCGCTTTAAACCAGAAAACCCGTTTGATTACTTTTTTGCACAGCGTCGTTACAGTGGCGACATAATCGATCTCTACTCTCGGCAATACGATCCGCGCCCTAACCCGTTTGCACAATCCAGATTTGGTAGCGACAGTATTGAAAACAATACCAACCGGAACGATGACCTAGTCGAAAGTAAAACCATTCAATTGATGTCACGACCTGTGCGATTAGAACAGGGCAAAGCCTTCGTTGAGCTCACACTGCCAGACTATAACGGACAAGCGCAACTTATTGTTACCGCATTTAACGACAGCCAAGTAGGTCAGCTAGTACAAGGTCAAATCATCCGAATGCCACTGGTGGCAGAGCTCAGTGTGCCACGTTTTTTGGTGCCAGGTGATGCGTCATCGGTCACATTGGATATTCATAACCTCAGTGGTCAGGCTCAAACATTT
The DNA here is from genome assembly GCF_057197785.1 of Pseudoalteromonas sp. MMG033. Taxonomy (NCBI): domain Bacteria; kingdom Pseudomonadati; phylum Pseudomonadota; class Gammaproteobacteria; order Alteromonadales; family Pseudoalteromonadaceae; genus Pseudoalteromonas; species Pseudoalteromonas sp. MMG033. Next base: position 2,208,514 of record NZ_CM170070.1, on the reverse strand, counting down.
GATGTGGTGCTCAGCGTTGATAATCATGTAACAATAGCAGAGCAAACGACGCACACTGTGACATTAGATGAGGGGCAACATTGGAGCAAAACAGCTGCCATTCAAACCCAAGCTAATAATCCAGATGGCATCGCAACATTTACCCTCCATGTCACTGGAGGCAACTTAGATGTAACACGCAGTTGGCGCGTGCCTGTTGGCTACATCGAGCCCTGGGTAACCCAAGCTAAAAACACGCAATTACAACCAAATGAGACCTTAACGGCAGATATATCCAATTGGGATGGCCTCAAAGTCATTGGCGGCAAAGAAGGCAAACTGCTCATCAGCCATACCCCCATTCTCAATATTTCGCAATTTGCATCAGGTTTGCATAGCTACCCATACGGATGCGCTGAGCAAACCACCAGTAAGGCATGGCCCTTTATTTTAAAGAACTCGCAGCTTGATAAATTTCAGCAAAACGCGCTGCTGCAAAGTAGTAAATTAACCACCAGCAAAGACTACCTCAGTGCCGCTGTGAGCCGTTTAAAAACCATGCAGAAGACCACTGGCGGGTTTGGCACGTGGGGCAGCTACAGCAAAGAATCTCCTTGGCTGAGCGTTTATATCACTGACTTTCTCACTCAAGTCAGTGCGCAATACCCAGAAATTGTGCCAAGAGACATGCTTCAAGAAGCCCAATATCGCGTGTTACGCTACGCTAGGGGCGATTTTGTAAATACTTTGACCTCACAACCCGAGGCCGCCATAGCCGCGACGACTTATGCGGCCTACCTATCGAGTAGCCTTGGAAAACTCAGTTACAGTGACCTCGAAGCACTGCAGATCAGTTCATTTCCATCACAATTGAGTTTGATACAGTTTGCCACTGCACTAGCCAATACTGGCGCTATTGCACAAGCATCTGCGCTACTCAACCAATTTGATGCGCAAGCCAGAGTCGACGACTATATCTACGATTATGGCAGCCGAGTGCGTGACGATGCCATGGCTATTATCGCTTTGAATCAAATGGCGCAATTAAGAGGTATACAAAGCAAAGCACGTCGTATTGCAAATACACTGGCCACCTCTTTACCTGCACTCGCCATCAATAAGCAATGGCTCAGTACACAGGAACAAGCGGCATTATTACGCTCGGCTATTGCCATTGATGAGCAAAATAAACAACCACTGAGCGTCGTGATCAATGGCAAAACAATTGAGCATAAAGGCCTATTAACGCACCCACTTACAGCCGGGCTCGTGTTAGAAAATACCACCAATAGCCCCTTATATGTGCAGCAGCTGCATACCGGTTACCTAGACTTTAACCCTGCTATCGCCAACCAAATTAACCCTTTTAATACCGTTAAAATGAAACATTTCTTAAGGCGCTGGTTTACGCTTGAAGGCAAACCAATTGATGAACAAGTGTCTTTAAAAGTGGGTGATCGCGTCCTTGTCGTACTCGATGTGGAAAGTAAAGAACGCATTCATGATGCCATGATTGTAGATAGGATCCCTGCAGGCTTTGTACTTGAAAACCCCGCTTTGCTGCAAGATTTAGATATTCAAAAATTGCTCCCTGAAGGCGTAGTACTGAGCCACATTGAGCACCAAGAATATCGTCATGATAGATATGTTGCAGTCACAGATCTAAAACCACGCCAGCAGTATCATAGGTACAGTGATGATAGATCAAGGCAGCAATTTGCTTACTTGTTGCGTGCAGAAGTTCCGGGCACCTATGCCAACCCGCCAAGTTTCATGGAATCGATGTACAGACCGCAAAAACATGTGCTCTATAGTCAATTCCCATCTACACTCACTATCGAAAGGTAACTTCAAGCGCCCTGATATGGGCGCTTACCACTACCAACTAATTGATGCCAAATGACCTTTAAAAGAACATTACTCATTGCAGCCTATACTTGCCTACTTATTGTGATGAGTGCGATTGTTTGGCATACCAATAACCCATTGCCCCCTATCTACCCAGATGGTCCTGCAACCCTCATCACGTCGAGTAACCAGCAAACTCTACGCTCTTTTGGCGATAAACAAGGTGTACATAGATATAACATCACGCCCAAAGAAGTTCACCCATTTTATTTACAGGCCTTGCTGCACTATGAAGATCGCTGGTTTTATCATCACTATGGCGTGAATCCGTTTTCATTATTACGCGCAGCTGGGCAATGGATCAGATATGGTCGGGTTATATCTGGCGGCTCAACACTGACCATGCAGGTTGCACGCCTTATCGACCCACATTCAAGAACCATTGCAGGAAAGCTGCACCAAATCGCCAGAGCAATACAACTTGAATGGCATTACAGCAAAGAGGAGATACTCACCTTTTACCTCAATTTAGCGCCATTTGGCGGCAATATCGAGGGCGTTGCAGCAGCAGCCAATAAGTATTTTGGCAAATCTCCACTGTTGCTCACTAAAAATGAGGCCGCCTTACTAGTTGTACTACCGCAAAAACCTTCACAATACCGTCCTGATAAATATCCTGTGCGTGCAATCGCGATGCGCAATAAAGTACTGACACGCCTCTATCAAGGAGGCTTAATCAGCACTGAGCAGCACAGCCTAATGGTAAAGGAACAGATGAACCTTCAACCTAATAGGCCTGCTGTGCTTGCACCTCTGCTAAGCCGCTATTTAAAAATACGCTATCCAAATGCGCATAAACTGCACACCACAATAGACTATGCCTTGCAAAAACGTTTGTCCTCGCTGCTGCAACAAACCAGTCAGCGCTTGCCGCATAAAGCATCTGCCGCATTGGTCATCTTGCATAATCCCAGCGCTGAGATCCGCGCATACCAAGGCTCCGTTGATTTCAGCGACCTGAGCCGCTTTGCCCACGTTGATATGGCACGCGCAACACGCTCTCCAGGGTCAACTCTGAAACCCTTTATCTATGCGCAAGCGTTAGATTTAGGCCTTATTCATAGCCAAAGTTTATTAAGTGACATCCCTGCTGATTTTGATGGTTATAAGCCGCAAAACCTAAATGGCACTTTTATTGGGCCTATCAGTGCTCAGCGCGCATTGCAGCAATCGTTAAATGTGCCAGCAATTCAACTTCTCAATCGCATCACGCCTGCGCGCTTTGAGCAAAACCTTGCCAGTGCGGGCATTCACCTCGCCCATAAACATGCTAACTTATCTGTTGGATTAGGGGGGACAGGCACGCAATTATTAACACTGGCTAAACTGTATCGTGCATTGGCCAGTCAAGGGCACGTCGCCCCACTAAAAATACTCAGCAATGAACCAAACGATATAACTGGCAAGCAAATATTAAGTCCGCAAAGTAGCTGGATAACGTTTCAAATGCTCAGCGCACAGAGCGCGCCCGATCGTGTCGTACCATCAGTACGCCGTAAAATAGCGTGGAAAACTGGCACCAGTTACGGTTATCGTGACTTTTGGGCTGTTGGCGTGAGCCATGATTATACCGTGGCAGTCTGGGTCGGTCGCCCAGATGCAAGCCCCATGCTTGGTTATCTTGGTGCCACACAAGCCGCACCTTTGATGTTCGACGCATTTGACTTGTTGCCCCCTGACCGCCAACAGCTCACCCAACCTGACTCTGTCACCCACACGCTGATTTGTTGGCCCAGTGGTTTAGCGCTTGCACATATTCCAAAAGAGCAATGTGACTCACAACATCAAGCAATGACCATTGACCACATGACTCCGCCAAGTATGGATATTTATGGCGACTTCACGACCACACTAAGCTGGCCCGAAAAACTCAATCACTGGCTAGACAGTAAACACACTCACCGTTTGGAGTCAGCTTCACACCAAACCATTGCCATCACATCGGTGCGCAGCGGCCAGCATTACTATCGTTCGCAGATCGGTGCGCTACCATTAGAGTCAACGCACACAGATCAGGTAAGCTGGTTTATCAACCACAAGCCCATCGCGAAACCCGAAATCGCACTCGAACAATATTTGGGCGAGACGATAATATCGGCTTGTGTACGGTCACAATGTGACAAGCAAACCATTTATATTCATCCTTAATTTAACGCTCGTTTTGTGGTTTTACCGAAAATCACCACACAACCCATCGCCTCTAGTTTAGAAAAGTAAGGTGAGTCTGCTACACTCAGCTCATGACTGTAGTCTTAATGTCATAAATTATGACAGCGTAAACTAACAGATTGATAAAGGTGAGCTAAACCGTGTCGACAGATCCTTGGAATGAATTAGAATTGGCGCCCACTTCAGATAAACAAGCAATTGAAGCGGCGTATCAACAAAAACTCGAAAACTTAAGTACTGAATCAGATGACATTCGCGCTGAGCGAGAATCTGCGCTCCATGCTGCATACCAGTCAATTTTAAACAGCCTAGTAGCGCCTTTTACTCCATCTGATGACAGCTTAGCCAATCCGTTGTTTAACGAGTTTAGTGATGAACTCACGGATTTACTTGGCAATGCACATCGACATACACAAGTGTCTTCATGGCAATTACTCGTTGACCATCCTGCCTGCGAGGTTGTGTCTTTGAGAAATGACCTAGCAGCATTGGTATTTGATAAAGTATTGAATCATCAAAAAACCTGCCAAAATGATAAAGAAATGGTCTCCAGCGAAGTGCTGGTTTTTCTGACTGAGCAACTTGAATGGACTACACGAGAAGATTTAAAAACACGTTATGGTGAAGGGTTTTACTACCGGATGACGCAGCAAGACATCCCCCAACCTGAGTTTGTCCCAGAACCGATAGCAGATACAGGTAACCTCGCCAATATCTTTATTGGGCTGACTATCATCTGTGCCATTGGCTTATTAATGATTTCTGTATAAACATGTGTGTAAAACATTTGACCAGCTGAAAATAGCTGGTCAAATGATCCTACACTAAGTATTCACGCCTTCAATATAACGATTTATTCTGTGTCTAAGTCTCACAAATAGTAATAAAAATGAAATAAATCATTGTAACTTTATTACTTACACGATAGCTTAATGCCGTCTAAATATTAGACAAAGTACTCATTTAAACTAAGGAAAAGGTCAAAAAATGAAATTGAAGCTTAATAAAAAGAAGATCAAATCACTCACTGCTGATGCAAAGTCACTGCCTGTAAATGCAACGCCCGCGATAGCTGGCGGTTATCAATACACACATGATCAATTTTGCAGAGACTTTTCATTTGGTCCATATTTGTGTTTAACGGATGAACCGAAATGCAAAACAACGGCAACCACCAATATCCCTACCTGTTACTGCGGATAAAACATTGATTGAATGAGACCAAACAGCGCACGCCGTTTGGTCTTGATAACATCTCTTTTGTAACTTCCTAACAATATTCAATTTCTAGTGCTTAAATAACTTTCTGACTTACCATATAATTACAGCCATATAAACCGCTAGGTGGCCAACAAATGCTTACACCTTAAACAGTGCCACCTCGCAACAGTCAGTAAATTAGGGCGACTAGTCTGCCCGTTACCGAGGGTAAAAACATGAGCATTACTCGCAAACACACCAACCAGCGAATGAGTCGAATTGTGGTACATAATGATACGATTTATCTGTGTGGCCAAGTGTGTAAAGACGCAACGCAAGGAATCAAAGAGCAAACGCAAACCATGTTAGACAAGGTTGATGCACTTCTTGAAGAAGCGAACAGTGACAGAAAACATATCTTAAGCGCCACAGTTTATATCAGCGACATGCAATATTTTGCACAAATGAATGAAGTATGGGATGCATGGGTGCCAGAGGGGCATGCACCGGCAAGAGCCTGCGTGCAAGCGGCCATGGCAAGACCTGAACTATTGGTAGAAGTCTCTGTTGTTGCAGCCGTAAAGCAAGACTAATCTTGATGAGTTAGCCGATAAGTCGGCTAACTTTTTATATCACCACATCATTACGAACCAGCAGCTCTTTTAGTACGCTATCAATGCGAGTTATCGCAACATCAAAGGCAGCTCTTGTTGTCGGCCCACCCAGTGTAAAGCGAATACCATTTATCTCACACACCTCATTCGGCGAAGCAAACACGTCCAGTGCACGCACCTCAACTAGCTGAGCTTTAAACTGCGCCGCGACATAATGCATATTCAGATGTGCTGGTAGATACCAACACACATTCAAACCAAAAAATACCGCTTCAAAGCCATAACGGATCAGAGTCTTTTCAAGCGCTGCTTGCCTGTAACGGATCTCATCTTCTAGTTTAACTTGCACATACTGATACTCTTTACTTTGCAATGCGCGCATCATCAACTCAAAGTTTGTCATAGACACAGACCAGCATTGGGCATGCACAGTTTCAATGATCTGCTGTTGCCACAACAGAGGTGCCAACATGTAACCAGTTCTCAAGCCGCCACTAAAATATTTTGAGAAACTAGCTAAATAGAACACACGATCCGGTGCTTGTTGCCACAATGGCAAGCGCCAGTTTTCTGATAAGCAGTAGTTCACATCATCTTCAAGAATAAAAAAATGATATTTACGACTCAATGCCAGTATCGCTTGTAATGTTTCATCACTGTATTGTACGTTAATTGGGTTTTGACAGTTTGGGGTAATATAAATCGCTTTGACCATGTTGCTTTGACAAATAGACTCAAGCTTATCCAAATCAATACCTTGCGAATTGACAGGCACCCCTTGTGATTGCAACTTTAGGCTTTTACATGCTCTAAAAAAACCAGGATACGTGAGCGATTCATGTAAGACGAGATCCCCAGATTCACACAAGGCTGATAAACAGCTGTAAATCCCCTGCTGCGCGCCTTGGGTGAAAATAACTTCGTGTTGCTCACAGGCAAAACCGCGTTGTAATAGCCAATCCCGATAAAATTTTTGATGCCTAGGTAGACCATTCAATTTGTATGTCAGTAGCTCCCCAAGCTCCGTTTGGCTTTGCGACAGAGACTGCATTGCTCTCGCTATAATGCTTTCTTGGCCCATTAAAGGCTGAACACTGGCTGCCAAATCGCTTATCTGCATGTCGTGGTGCAAGCTGTTATTTTTTGAGACATAAGTACCTGCCCCTAATTTTGCTCGAACATATCCGCGCTGCTCCAATAAATCATAAGCTCTTGTCACCGTGCCATGGGTGATATGTAAAAGATCAGCAAGAACTCTTTGCGCGGGAAGACGCTGATCATATGCGAGCTGTTTATGCTCAATCGCCAGCTCAATGAGTTCAGCTAACGCCATGTATTTTGGTTGCGAAGTAGCTAAGCGTTGGTATTGTTCTTTACTAGGATGCCAAATTGTATTCATAACAATAAATAAATTGATGCCTATTTGTAGTTATGACAATAATTAAATACGGAAAAAAAAGCAACAATTGTATCAATACAATTAAAGGGGTTATTTTGCCATTGATTGAACTATCAACACTGTTACCTGCGCTGATACTCTTCAGTTTCACCGCTACCATTACACCCGGGCCAAATAATATTTTACTGACATATTCTGGGTCGAAATTTGGCATTAAAAAAACACTCCCTCATATTGTTGGACTCCTAGCAGGGATGACCATCATTCACATTATGATGCTGATGGGGCTGGGTCACTTGGTGCTGACCATACCGCCCTTACACTTTATCTTTAAGCTGTTGGCGAGTAGCTATATCGTATATCTGGCCTATAAAATTGCATTTAAGCACACCAAATCTTCACAAAAACAGCAACAAGCACATCCACTTACATTTATGCAAGGTGCACTCTTTCAGCTTATTAATCCAAAGTCGATAGCGACCTTACTATCATTGACAACCGCTTTGACACTCCCTGGAGATTATTATTGGCACTCAGCCATACTCGGTGTTGTGGTGTTCAACATCGTGGCCTTTGGCAGTGGTTTAAGCTGGATCTGTTTTGGCAAAGTGCTCAATAAAAAATTACAAAACCCCGCTCATATGAAGCGCTTTAACTATGCAATGGCCAGTCTGTTACTCGCTTGCCTTCCACTTATCCACCTCAGTTCGCAATAGGAGTTTAAAGATGCAGCTCATCAATCAACTTTCGCAATCACAATTCAAACAAGTTCATGCATTTTTGTCAGAGCGGAGCTATTGGAGTAAGGGCATAACCGCTGAAAAGTTACAAACAGCCATCGATAACTCGCTGTGTTTTGCACTGGTACAAAACAATCAGCTCATTGCATTTGCCCGTGTTGTCACAGACTGCGCAACATTTGCAAATCTTCTCGATGTTTTCGTTTTGGAACCGTTTAGAGGAATGGGGCATGGCAAACAACTACTAGATGCTGTGGTCACACATCCTAAATTACAAGGACTTAGGCGTTTCACACTGGTAACGCATGATGCCCATACGCTTTATCGACAGTTTGGGTTTGATGATGTGCAATCTCCCGAGTTTTTAATGGAACGCCACATCCCTGCTGCATACAAGGCAGCCTCATAAGTAGGTGCGCACAGCGCACCTCACTTTAGTGCGTGTTGCTCAGCACACGCTTATTTGCCTGTGACGCATAAGTGCTTGCCCCTAACCTTGCTCGAACATATCCGCGCTGCTCCAATAAATCATTAGTGCTTGTCACCGTGCCATGGGTGATATGCAAAAGACCAGCAAAGACTCTTTGCGTAGAAAGACGCTGATCATATGCGAGCCGTTTATGCGCAATCGTTTTCTCGATGAGTTCAGCTAACGCCATGTATTTTGGTTGCGAAGCAGCTAAGCATAAGTACTGCTTTTTGCTGGGGTTAAATTGTACCCATAACAATAAATAAATTGATGTCTATTTGTAGTTAGAAAATAATTAAACACAGAACAAAAAACAACAATTGTATCCATACAATTAAAGGGGTTTATTTTGCCATTGATTGAACTATCAACACTGTTACCTGCACTGATACTCTTCAGTTTCACCGCTACCATTACACCCGGGCCAAATAATATTTTACTGACATATTCTGGGTCGAAATTTGGCATTAAAAAAACACTTCCTCATATTGTCGGGATCCGAGCAGGAATGACCATCATTCACATTATGATGCTTATGGGACTGGGGCACTTGGTGCTGGCCATACCGCCTTTACACTTTACCTTTAAGCTGTTGGCGAGTGGCTATATCGTATATCTGGCCTATAAAATTGCATTTAAGTACACCAAATCTTCACAAAAACAACAGCAAGCACAGCCGCTTTCATTTATGCAAGGTGCGCTCTTTCAGCTTATTAACCCAAAATCGATGGCGACCTTACTATCATTGACGACGGCTTTGACACTCCCTGGAGATTATTATTGGCATTCAGCCATACTCGGTGTTGTGGTATTCAACATCGTGGCCCTTGGCAGTGGTTTAAGCTGGATCTATTTTGGCAAAGTACTCAGTAACAAATTACAAAACCCCGCTCATATGCAGCGTTTTAACTATGCAATGGCCAGTCTGTTACTCGCTTGCCTTCCACTTATCCACCTCAGTGCGCAATAGAAGTTTAAAGATGCAACTCGTCAATCGACTTTCGCAACCACAATTCAAGTAAGTTCATTCATTTTGTCTAAGCGGAGCTATTGGAGTAGGGGCATAATCGCGAAAGGTTACAAACAGCCATAGATAATTCGCTGTATTTTGCACTGGTACAAAGCAACCAGCTCATTGCATTTGCCCGTGTCGTCACAGACTATGCAACATTTTCAAATCTACTCGATATATTTGTTTTAGAACCTTTTAGAGGAATGGGGCATGGCAAACAGCTACTAGATGCTGTGGTCACACATCCTAAATTACAAGGACTTAGTCACATTACAGTGGTAACACATGATGCCCATATACTTTATCAACAATTTGGGTTTGATGATCTGCAATCTCTCGAGTTTTTAAGGGAGCGCTATATCCCTGCTACCTGCATATCACAAGATCAACATTAAAGTTATACAGCCGCATACAAGATAGACTCATAAATAGGTGCGCACAGCGCACCTCACTTTATTGCGTGTTGATCAGCGCACGCTTATTTGCCTGTATTCGTTTGTGGTTTACATGGAAAGTAACAACCTGTAATAACCGCACCACCTGCAACTTTGTCTGTCAGTTGCTGAGTTACAACTTTATTAGATAAATTAGCTAGCTTTTTAGTTTTAAGATTAAGTTTCATAAAAATTTCCTTATTTAATTAAATTAATACACCACCTAAATGGTGGGAATAAAATACCCCAAAAAAATTAAATATCAAGAAATAAATTACCCCGACATTTTCCAAGCATGGAATAATAGATTAATTAAAAAACAAAAAAGTGTGATATTCCCAATAATGATAAAAAACTATTATGTCCCTGTTTCAACTACCACCGATGTTTTGATGAGATCAGAGCGCGTGAACAGCTGAATCAATACTTTAGAATTAGCAATAATCCAAAGTACACTAAGGTTGATTTAAATCATCTCACCTTCTCCATTCGACCACAGGCTAGGTCAGCCTATCTCATAATGCTTGTTAATCAGACGATTCAAATTTACTGTAGAGAAAATTAAAAATAAAAGTTCTACTTATGAAGCCAATCACTTCTCTCGCCCTCAGCGGCGTGATGCTTGCCTTAACAGCAACAGACAGCTCAGCAAGCACAACAACATTTAAGTCTGATGATATTTTTGCCCTAGAATATGCAGCCAGCACACAGATCAGCCCAGATGGCAAAAAAATTGTTTATGAGCGCAGCAGCTATGACATCATGAAAGATGTGCCAAAACGTACTTTATGGTTATATGACATAGCGAAAAAGAGTCACTATCCGCTCTTTGCCGATCAATATAGCTACAGCCAAGCTCGCTGGTCACCTGATAGCAGCAAAATAGCATTTACCAGCAATAGCAGCGGCTCTCGCCAATTACATGTGTATTGGGTAGAGCAAGATAAGCAAGCTGTACTCACTCAGCTGCCCAAAGCCATTGGCGATATAACGTGGTCACCTGACGGGGCACAAATTGCATTCACTATGAACGTACCTCAAGGTAAATCTAAGTTTGCAAAATCAGTTAAATTACCAAGCAAGCCAAAGGGCGCTCAGTGGTCTGAACCGGTTAAAATTTTCGAAAAAGCCAGATACCAAGCTGATGGACGAGGCTATCTTGAGCCAGCTTTCAGACATGTTTTTGTTTTGCCAGCTAATGGCGGTACACCAAGACAGCTTACGAAAGGGGACTTTCAACACCGAGGGCCCTTGGCTTGGAGCCCAAATAACCAAAACATCGTTTTCTCATCAGATCAACACCCTGAATGGGAGTACAGAGTTACAGAAACCGATTTATATCAGGTTAATCTAGCGAACCAAACACTGATGCAGCTAACAGACTTACCGGGAGCTGAGTACAGCCCGACCTTCTCTGCGAAAGGCGATAAATTAGCATTTATCAGTCGCGGTAACGCACCAGTGCCATACATCAATAGCCAATTAACATTACTGTCTATCAAAGATAAAAAGCTTAAATCATTGACCGAGGGCTTAGACCGCTCTGTTGCGGATTATCGCTGGGCTGGCAAAGGTGACTTTGTTATCCAATATGATGACCTAGGTAAGCGCGTCCTAGCCAAGGTGTCTTCACGTGGCAAAGTTAAGCCACTCGTAGACGATGTATCAGGCACAACACTGGGTCGTCCTTATGTCAGCGGCAGCTTTACCATGGCTAACAATGGTACATTGGCTTACACCCAAGGCAGCAGTCAAGCACCAGCAGATGTGGCATACTGGCGAAAAGGGAAAACAACAACACTGACACAGTTAAACCAAGACCTATTAACCCATCGCACATTAGGTGAAGTACATGAATTCAATTACAAATCAGAATTTGATGGGGAGCAGATCCAAGGTTGGTATATCACACCACCTAACTTTGATAAGTCAAAAAAATACCCGCTATTAGTAGAAATTCATGGTGGCCCACATTTAGCGTATGGCCCTCACTTTAGTGCAGAATTGCAACGTTATGCAGCTGAAGGTTACGTTGTAGTTTACGTCAACTATCGTGGCTCAACCAGCTATGGCGAGCGCTTTGCCTTGTTACTGGACGGCAAATATAGCTCTAAAGAAGACTTTGCAGATCATAACTCAGCCGTCGATGCCCTGATCGAAAAAGGCTTTATCGATGAAAATAACTTATTCATTGCTGGTGGTTCTGCGGGCGGCATTGCAACAGCCTATGCGGTTGGTCTAACAGACAGATTCAATGCCGCGGCCATCACAAAGCCTGTGATTAACTGGATCAGTAAGGTACTTACAGCAGACAGTTACCTTGGCCAAATTCGCAATCAATTCCCGGGCCTACCTTGGGAAAACCTTGCACATTATTGGCAGCGTTCACCGCTATCTCTGGTCGGTAATGTCACTACGCCATCGTTAATTATGACAGGTGAATTAGACCGACGTACTCCAATGTCCGAATCAGAGCAGTTCTACCAAGCATTAAAACTGCGTAAAGTAGACACGGTACTTATTCGTGTTCCTGGCGCGCCACACGGTATTGCAGGTCGGCCATCGCGTATGATTTCAAAAATTGAGCACACCCTTGCTTGGTTTGAGATGTATAAAAAATAAAATAAGTTAAAATATAAATTGCCGGAGAAATCCGGCAATTTTTTTGATAAATATCAACTTATTCGACTTTATAAAAAGGATAGCCAGCCGATAGATACTAAAGGTACATAACACACAGATAAGGAATCATCATGTTGTCTAAAATCCTACATCACTCTCATATTAATGAGCCCAAAGCCACTGAAAATAAAACATCTCAGCCCTATATTCTGAGTCATAAAAGAACCAGTGAGCTACCTGAAAACGTCCTAAAGCCCACACCACGCGAAAAATCACAATATCAACAAAAAGAAGACGATGAAGAAAAGCAGCCCCTTATTAGTAAGGAACTAGACAAAGAGGCCGCGGCTTATAAAAGGCGAAATCCCGTTTTCAAAGAGCAATACGAAAATCTTGAAAAAGTTGTGGAACTTTTACAAGAAAAAATCCGCAATCTACAAAAAGAAATTAACGAGTTAAAAAAACCACCTTTACAGCGAACCTTGACCATACATGCGCCCGCGACAGACTCCGCACCTGACACACCAAAAAGCAGTGAAGTGCCAGAGCATATTGGTAGCAAAGCCTACAAGAACACACAAGAAGAAGACTTGATTGAAGTGCTGGAACAGCAACTGAATGACCTTAAAACCCAAAAAGCTGAGATCAGCACCGAAATGATTAACCTCATCTTAGAAGAGCGTAGAAGGTCCAAATAACGCAGTTCATTGGGATTTAAGCTCAGAAGGAGTGAACAGCTTCCCCCAAGAGAGAACCGTTCACTTAAAATGCGCGCTAAATGCCGCCTTTACTGCCTGAGCCACTGCAGTTACGAGAATTCCCCTTGTTATACTGCAGCCGTATCTCTGAAGGGGTCAAAACCCGATGGTAAAGCTGTATTTCACCTATTGCACCATGGAACAATCCAGTTTTGAACGATGAACGACTGCCAATACGCAACGGCTTTTCATTGCTTAACGAGCCTTGCCGACCTGTTGGATCAAAAGCACTATTGAGCTGTCCATTAAGATAAAAGCGCAGCCCTTTACTGCGATCCCTATCTACACTCACAGCAACATGGTGCCACTGACCATCAGAGACAAATGCCTTCGAGTCGTAAAAAGTACAAGAAGAATCGGGCTCTTGGCAATACCAGCTGCCATCACCATCGGCGAGTTGCAGCGCCAAGTATCCTTCATCGATATAAAAAGCATACCCTTGAACATCCGACACTTGATCTTCATAGCGCTTATCCACAATGATGTGCTGACCTTCCGATGACGTTTTAACCCAAGTTGCTAACGAAAAATCCCCTGTACTCACATCAAGTTCAGAGTCAAACACCTCTACATAATCGTCAAAACCATCTAAACAAAAGGCCAAATTTGATTTTTTATTCGCAAGTTTTATGCTGTCACCCGTTTCAACTGACAGCTGGTACTGCTCACTTTTTAGCACTTTCGATGTTGAAGAATTATACCAAAACAGCCCAAGAATGATGAAAAGTGCCAAAATGATACCTGCCACGGCAATAGGCCAAATATTGACGTTTTTATCCGTATAATCCAACTTCACAGGCTGCACGAGCAAATACCCTTTACCTCGGATGTTTTTGATATGCTCTAAGTCATCTAAAGCAGAAAAAGCTTTTCTTAGAATACTTATTCGCTGTTTTACATTTTCATTACCTGTGACAACACCTTGCCAAACCATATTTTGCAGCTGTTCAGCAGTTAGAGGCGTAGTTTGATGCTCAACTAAAGTCAAAAGAAGTGAAAAAGACAGCTCAGATAGTGGCTGGCTCAAGGTCTCTTTATGTAACGATTTAGTGTTTAAATCGGCATAAACATCACCTATCCACAAACCTTTACATTTTTCTAAACTACACTTTTTTTCATCCATAAAAAATTTATCCATAAATATCAACAAGTAACACTTACCCAAATCCGGTAAAAGTAATTTTACTCTTTATTTACCCTGTTTTTCTAGTGTTTTCTGCATCTTATTACCAATATAAACGCAATTTCTTATTCACTTTGAATCAACAATAAATTCAAACATTTGATAATGGAGTGTCCAATGACGAATACAAAAAAGCCTACTCATAAAGCCATGCTGCTAATAAATATACTCATAGCAACGCCAAGTTTTGCAAGTACCACAACGCAAAACAACCTCGTAGTGAAAACAAATAATTTACACTGTGATCATTACATTCGCAGCGCACAACATCTAATTGATGGCCAAAGTATGGCAATTAAAGCTGGAGAGACCGTGTGCTTAGAAGCGGGCACACGAGGACCACTGAGAGTGCGCAATATGCAAGGAACAGCATCTGCACCTATCACAATACGTAACCAAAATGATGTCGTTACTTTTTCTCCTTATGAGTACAGCATCGCGATTGAAAACAGCCAATGGCTAAGGGTTACCTCAACTCCAGTAGAGGGTGAGTCAGAGTATGGGTTGAGACTTGGCGGTACATTGGGGGTTGGCGCACTGAGCGAACAAATTGAAATCGACCACCTCGAAATTTATCGCGCTCGTTTTGCTGGCATGTTAATTAAGACGGATCCCACTTGCGATGCCAATACATGGGCTGAAAATTTTACCATGACAGGCCTGCGTATTCATAATAACTATATTCACAGTACCGAAAGCGGCGAAGGCATGTACATCGGATATACGGGTAAATCCCGTAACTTGGTGTGTGACAATGCACTAACTACGGTCTACCCACACAAAATTCAAGATGTACATATTTTTGATAATAAACTTGAGAACATCGCTGCCGATGGCATACAGCTTAACTCAGTGCAAGGCAATGCATTTATCACCAATAACACCCTATACCGCACTGGAGTCAGTCCATTTGATCCACACTGGCAAAACACAGGTATTCAAGTTGGCGGTGATGGTGTGGAAGTAAGAGACAACTTGATTTATCGCAGCGGTGGTAACGGCATGATGATAGATGGAGATGGGATTAAAGTGCTCAATAACCATATTATTTATGCTGGTGAAAATGGCATATTTGCCCGCAATGCTGCACAACAAGATAGTACTATCAGCAATGGCTTACCACATGCTTATAAAGGAAATTTAATCGTTCATCCTGGCAGCTATGCATTGAAGTTATATGCCGTCAACACCAATTCAGCGCATTTAATCATTGAAAACAGCATAGAAAATGATGGCACATTAGATTCGGCAGGCAGGCCTAAGACCTTTTCTTATTTGAATGACGCAGTAATACGCCATGAATTGAATAACCATCACTATGTCACTCAATCAGCATACCAGCAGGCACAGTGACGCATGAATGAACCCACATCGTCTCGCTGGGTGTACACCTCGTCAATCCTTGCCTATAACCTTGACTGGCACACTCAGCATTTTTAATAGAGATGACGTAAAAACAATTTAAACGCACTTTTTAGCTGGGTGTACACCTCGTCAATCCTTGCCAACATACCTTGACCAGTACGCCCAGCATTTTTAACAAAGATGCATTAATGACAATTTAAACGCGCTTTTAGCTGGGTGTACACCTCGTCAATCCTTGCCAACATACCTTGACCAGTACGCCCAGTATTTTTAACAAAGATGCATTAATGACAATTTAAACGCGCTTTTAGCTGGGTGTACACCTCGTCAATCCTTGCCAACATACCTTGACCAGTACGCCCAGCATTTTTAACAAAGATGAATTAATGACAATTTAAATAAGCTTTTAGCTGGGCGTACACCTCGTCAATCCTTGCCAACATACCTTGACCAGTACGCCCAGCATTTTTAACAAAGATGAATTAATGACAATTTAAACGCGCTTTTAGCTGGGCGTACACCTCGTCAATCCTTGCCAACGTACCTTGACCAGTACGCCCAGCACTTTCCAAAGAATATCAGCAAGTTTGACAATGCAGTGCACGCAGAGTTTTTCCAATGCGCGACACCTCACCTAAGTTAGTCTTATACTTGCTCTGATACCATCAGTTCAGGTTGGATGGTTGCCAACAGCGCCTTGGCTGCATCAAAATCGTAATCATCAATTAAGCTCACCAGTTGCTGGAACGCATCAACAAATTTTGTACCTTCATACACAGGTAGCAATTCACTAACTAAATCAATGGCATCGGTATCATAATCTTCAAGTAATACTGTTAATTGAGCCAACATCTTTGCGACTTGCTGCTCCGTTAAGGCACTCGGTTGAGGTATTGGTGCTTTATCCTCATTGGACTGATGATTTAAAACTTGCTGAATCGCAAAGATTAAGGGCTCCAATTTTTCATGTACTTGATTTAATGCAGATGCATGTGGCTGTTTATCAGCACATAACTGCTCCAACTCACCTGCTGCGGTCTGTACTTGCGTCGCACCTATATTGCCTGCCGTCCCTTTTAAGGTGTGAGCACAACGCATCGGCGCATCGGGATCGGTATGTTGTTGCTCCAACGCCTCCTCAAAGTGTGCATGAAAATGCTGCTGACGATCAACAAAACGCTTGAGTAAGCGTTTAAATAGGGCTGAATCGCCTTGTGATATAGACTTGGCAATACCGGTGTCGATGCCTTCAATATCGGGATAATCCGTATCGCCCATCGCCGTTTGAGGCTGTTCCGTATCGGTTTTAGGCGGCTTAGAGACTGAAATCCACTTTCGTAAGGTTGCGAACATTTTTTCGATATTGAGCGGTTTGCTAATAATGTCATTCATGCCGCAAGCAAGTGCCGCATCTTGATTATCCATCATAACACTGGCGGTCATTGCGATTACTGGCAAAGACTCAAACTGGCTTTGCTCACGTATTTTTCGCGTCGCCGTATATCCATCCATCACAGGCATCTGACAATCCATCAATACACCGTCAAACGAGCTTTTAGCCAACATATCTAGTGCTTGCTGCCCATGCTCCGCGACTTCAACTGCGATACCTTTGCTTGTTAATAAGGTCACTGCTAGCTCTTGATTTAAATCATTATCTTCTACTAATAACAATCGAGCACCAGCCAGCTGATGTGCTTGCTCGTCGTGCTCGTGACTTTGCTCAGCTGGCTGTTCGCTAAACCCAAACGCTCGCTGCATCGCACTATACACATCATCTGCTAAAAATGGCTTGAGTAAATAGCTCCCTCGCTCAATATGCTTCAAATAAGCGTCAACATTTTGCGCCTCATATAAGGGCATCAAAATACAAGGCACTGCAGGCTTTGCCTGCTGTACTTGCTGAAGATAACCATGGGCCTGTTCAACACGCATATCAATGAACACCATGTCTACGGGTAATAATAAGTCACCGAAATCCGTAATGTCGGCAGAGGATACACTGCGTGATTCAATGTCAAAGCGGGATAAACAAGAGCCTAGATAACGGCTTGAACTAAAGTTATCATCAATGATCAGCGCCTGTGTCGCTGGTAACTTCTCTAGCGCTACAGGTACACACAGCGCATCATCAAGTACCAGTGTAAAACTAAAAGTACTGCCCACTCCCTGCGCACTTTGACAATGGATCTCACCTTGCATTAACTCCACTAGCTTTTTACAAATGGCCAGCCCAAGTCCTGTACCACCATATTTTCTCGTCGTCGACGTATCGGCTTGAGAGAAAGAGCTGAATAATTTCGCTTGCTGCTCTTGTGTCATGCCAATACCTGAGTCAACCACAGCAAACTTTAAGGTTAACTCTCCGGCCAATTGCTGCTCCACACGCACATCCACCAGCACTTCGCCACCCTGCTCGGTGAACTTCACCGCATTACTACCGAGATTAAGCAGTATTTGCGACAAACGCAGTGGATCGCCAATTAACTTACTAGGCACTTTCGGGTCAATATGCGCACATAGCTCCAACCCCTTCTCTTTCGCTTTCACTGCAATTAAATCTAAGCAGCTGCGCAAGGTCTCTTCTATTGAAAATTCTACTTGCTCAATATCTAGCTTTCCGGCTTCAATTTTAGAAAAGTCCAAAATATCATTGATGATGCCAAGTAAAGACTCTGCACTACGGTGAATTTTCTCCACATAGTTACGCTGCTTAAAATTCAGTTCTGTTTCCAATGCTAAGTAGCTCATGCCAATAATGGCATTCATTGGTGTACGTATTTCATGAGACATATTCGACAGAAAATCTGACTTCGCTTGGGTGGCACTTTCTGCGCGCTCTTTGGCTTGCTTTAGTGCAGCTTCTAGTCCTTTCGAGTCTGAGATATCCATATGAATACCAAACATTTCTTTGCGCCTGCTATCTTGATTCACAAATACACTTTGTCCCATGCTCAAAATCCATTTCCACTCTCCACTGGCGGTTTTCATGCGCAGTTCACAGCGGTAAGTGTCTGACTGCTTGCTAAGATGCGCCTGAAGTGCACTTTCTACCAATGCCACATCATCTGGGTGAATAAGCTCCCGCCAACGCTTGATGGTGTTGCCATAACGCAGTTCAAGCTCCCCTTCTTGATACCCCAACATGGTCGACCAAATACCATTGGTGACGAGTAAGTCACTTTGGCAATCCCATTCCCATGTGCCTGCATTAGCGCCTTGCATGGCCAAATCTAGCCTCTGCTCCGCCTCTTTGAGTTCGCTGTAGGACAATGAATTGGCAAGTGCCACTGCAATATGATTGGCGACAGAGCGCAAAACATTTAAATGCACTTCTTTATACGCCCTTGGTTTGTTTGACTGTACGGTAAATACCCCAATCACCTTGCCATCAACAATCAATGGCGCACAAAATACAGACTTGGTCTGCTCACCATAGAGGTTATTACAGGCTTTGAGCCCCACTTTTTGCCAGCTCTCATCGCTTGCAGCATAAAACTCTTGGCCACTAGATACACAATAAACATCGGCACTGCTCACTACCTTAGTATGGCTTTCCAATGCCTCATAGAGCTCTCCTTGTTGCATGGCATAAATGTAATCTATGTAGTTTTTCTCAGGATAAAACACGCCAACGGCAAAAAATTCGCAATGAAGGATATCGCTTAGGTGCGTGTAAATGGTTTCACTGATCACATGCATATCGTAAGTAGCTGCAACCTCTTTACCTACTTCACCAAGGACCACAATATCGCGCGTACGCTTAGCAATTTTACGCTCTAACTCAATGCTATTTTCACGTAACTGCCTAACTCTCAGCCAAAACCCAAGCAACAAAGCAATTACGACAATGACCGGCATGGAAATTTGAAACCACAAGGTTTGATACCATGCCGGCACGCTTATCACCTTCAGCTCAATCCCAACTTGATTCCAAACACCATGATTATTACTCCCCTGCACCCTAAAGCGATATTCTCCTGGGGGGAGCTCTCGGTAGTTAACAATATGCTCTGGTGTGATGTCACTCCATTGATCATGATATCCCACCAGCCAAGTACGGTAGCGGTTATCATCTGTCGCTTGAAAATCCAGTGCAGCAAAATGAATTGATAAATTTTTATCTTGATGGCCCAGACGAATTTCACCACTGTCAATTTCAATGGGATTTCCATCGACAAAAGCCTGTGTAAATGCAACAGGAGGCGCACTGGTATTCACTTTCACGTCTTTTGGGTTAAACCCTGTGATCCCATCAATGCTGCCAAACAAAATTTGCTCGTCAGAGACAATAAAAGAGCGCGCTAAAAAATGATGGTTTATCAAACCATCATTGGTGGTAAATTGATGAAAGATGCCATAAACAGGATCAAACTTGAATACACCACTGGCACTGGCAAACCACAAAAAACCCTCTTTATCTTGGGCTATCGATTGCACGGCAAAATTTACCTGTGAGGCGGTATTGTCGTACTGTTTAAATTGTTGGGTCGCAATATCAAAACGGGTGATCCCTAAATTAGTAGCCAGCCAAATATAGTCGCCTTGCTGCATGACATGACTGACATAATTCCCATTTGGTCCCACTTGCTCGCCATGGGCGGTATACTGCTCAAAGTTAGAAGTGATGGGGTTTATTCTAAACACCCCCTCTCCATCGCTACCCGCCCATATGTACCCTTCACTGTCATGAAATGTAAACTCTAGATCTTGCCCTTCGAGAAAATGTACGATTGCGTTATTACCCATATCCAGCTTTGTTAAGCCACCTCGTCCAGATAGGACTAACCACATACTGCCCTGCTTATCAAAGCTAATGTGCTCTACAGAGCGGCGAGAATCCTCCAGCCATGACAACGGAACTATACTCAAAGATTTATTATCTTCATCAACACGGTACACACCAAAGCTTGTCGCAGCAAACAGTTGCCCATTAAGATCTCGAGCCATACTGTGTACACGTAATCGGTAGTTTCCCTGTAAGGTTTTTTCATCTGCAAATGGCGTGAACTGAGACTGACCATCAAAATGCACCAAGCCTCGACCAGTGCCAAGCCACACACCGCCCGATTTGGCTTGTTCAATCGTCAAAACTTGATTGAATAACCCTGAAAGTAACTGCTCACTTAAAAAGTTTTGCCACGAAATAAACGCGGGAGGATTTGGAAAGACTTTTTGCACGCCGGAGTAGCGCGTGGCAGCCCATAATAAGCCACTGTCATCAATTAATATTTGTCTCACATCGCGATTTTGTAATAAGGTAATATCGCCGTTTTCAATCACAGGCACAAATTGATTTTCTCGGGGCGAAAAACGATAAACCCCGGCAAAAGTGGCCAACAAAATATCTTCGTTAAAGTGATGTAAGCGCGTCACGCTGGGCAATGCACCTGATGGAATATTATAAATTCGATACTCGGCAGTTTCCGGGTTGAACAAGCCAAAACTGGTGCGCGTCGCTACCCATACCCGGCCTAGGTTATCAACAGAAACCTGACGTACCTCAGCATGATCCAAGGAGTTAGGTGCCACGCTAAACCCCTGAAATTGTCCAGTATCTCGGTCTAATCGATACAAACCATTGGAGGTCCCTACCCAAATACCGCCTTTATTTCCTTCACTGATACTCCAAACACGATCGCTGCCCAAACTATATGGGTTGTCTTGCTGCATCACAAAGCGCTCAAAGCTTTGCTGATCTTCTTTCAAGCGGTTAAGGCCGCCGCCATTTGTGCCCACCCACAAGGTACCGTCTCGGCTTTCAAATAGCGTTTGTACTTTATTTGCCCCCAATGAATTGGGGTTTGCCTCATCATGTTTAAAATGGGTAAATTGCTGCTTATCCCGATTAAATAAGTTTAATCCGCCGCCCCAAGTGCCCGCCCAAAGTCGCCCCTGTTTATCAAACAACAGCGCCCCAACACTGTTTGCTGAGAGAGAGTTGTCGTCATTCGGATCATGGTTAAAACTGACAAATTGATAGCCGTCGTAGCGCTTTACTCCATCTGCACTGCCAAACCACATAAACCCTTGGGGATCTTTTGATACCGCGTAAATCTGCGGATTAGCCAACCCGTTATAAGCGGATATAGCCTCCACTTTAACTTCAGTGGTGCCTCTGGCACTTCCTGCAAACACACATAAAACTAGCAAAACAAAATACAGCCGCCAAAGGCGCATATCTGACTCCTTGAATCATCTGAATGACACACTAAACCTTAAGGTTTCACCACGCCCAATTAGCATAGTGCGTACTTTTCAAATTGGGTAAGTGTATGCATAATTATTAGACACTTTTCGATAACATGTGCAAAATAAGAAGAAGTTAATTTTTGTCTATCAATCACTCAGTTATGCAGTCGCGTGCTAAGGACAGTCAATTAGCCAGTAATTCTCATGAAGCAAATTTGACGTGGAGAGCTCAATGACTTGGAGTGATAACCCTCAACCACTGACTGTGTTAATTGTGGAACCTCATGAAACCATCCGTTCCATGATAGCCAGTACGGCAAAAAAACTAGCGCCAAGCGTTACCGTTGTGCAAAGCTCTAACGGCGTAGATGCAAGAGAAAAGCTCAATTACAACGACATACAATTAATCATCTCAGAGTGGAAACTGCCAAAGCTCGATGGCATTTCATTATTGCAATATGTGCGCAGTAACCCGCGCACAGCCCAGATCCCATTCGTTATGACGTCCGCCACCATAGATCAAGGCAATGTAATGCAAGCGATTCAATGCGGCGTATCCGAGTACATCGTCAAACCCTTTTCAAGCCAAATTTTACTATCACGTTTACAACGAGCATTGAGTAAGCCTGTTCGTCCCATGAAAGCCGAAGCAGCTGAGCAAACAGAGCAAAAAGAACACATTACACAAGTCTTAGTAGTTGATGATGTCGCTGATAACATCAAAGTGATCAGTGATATTTTGCGTAAAGATTACAAAGTAAAAGCGGCACTGAACGGTAAAAAAGCACTTCAAATATGCGCAATGGAACCGCAGCCTGATTTGGTACTGCTGGATATTATGATGCCAGATATGGATGGTATTGAGGTGTGTAAACGCCTTAAAGCCGATCCCAATACGCAACATATTACGGTGATATTTTTATCTGCATTAGAGCAAACAGAGCACATCGTCAAAGGATTAGAATTAGGGGCTGTTGATTACATTACCAAACCTGCCAATCCCTCTATTGTTCGTTCTCGGGTAAAAGCCCACTGCCGTGCCATCGACTCTAATCGCCTCATGCGTGCACAAATTGATACCATGATGGAAAATGCAAAACTGAGAGATCAATTTGATACGGTAAACCAACAAGAAGTCGTTAACCCCATTAAAGAAATCCAAACCGCCAGCAACGCGCTATCAACCCATTTAAATGACCCGCAAAAAGCACAGCAATATTTGGACTTTATTCAGCAAAACTGCCAGCAATTGCAGTCACACCTAGATAATATGCAAGCGCTGCAAAAAATTGAACGTAACGAATATCCATACAACCCATCGTCACTGTCAGTCCATAGCATTCTCGATAAAGTGATATTGGGATTAAGTCACATCATCTCCAAGCAGCAAATCAACATAGCCAATACCGTGCCTGATGGCTTGCAAGTAAAAGCGGAACAGTCATTGTTGTTCGCTGTATTTACCCACTTGCTGCAAAATGCACTCGAAGCCTCATCTAAAGACAAAGCAGTCACAGTCAGTGCACAAAGTGACAATCAATTTCATACCATAGAAATACACAACTCAGATGCGATTGCTCAGCCGATTCGACAAAACTTTTTAGACAAGTTTGTATCTCATGGTAAGGGGACTCGTTCAGGCTTAGGTACATACACCGCCAAACTGCTCACTGAGCAGCAAAAAGGCTATATCGAGTATCGCAGCGATGAGCAATCAGGCACCTCTGTCTTTGTCAGTATCCCCATGGCGTAATCATTTATTGGCTAAGTGGCAGGTTTAAAGGCTTTACCACATCGGCGTTTGGAGCTAACCACGGGATCTGAATATGGCTGGAATAATCATCGCTATGTAGTATGCGTATCTCAGCTTCTTGCGCATTTGCCATGGTGTGAAAAGCGACGGGTAAAGCACTATTAAAGTGTTTTTGTTGATGCCACTTTGATGAGCGAAAGAGAAACCGTAATTTACACCCCTGATTAATCTCTCTTGCGACCCAATCAAAATCATCAAATTTGACAGAGAAAGGTACATTGATAGGGGTTGAAACAGGTGAGGATAGCGTATCTCTATACTTAATGCGCCGCTGTGCTTGGCTCAAAAAACGCATTGCGCTATCTGGGCAGGCTTCAAAAGCCTCTAGATATACATCGGTATCGGCAACATTTATGCTAAGCCAAATGTGCGCCTCAAATTGACCAAATAGTACTTTATTTTGCTCCAGTGCCGGAGTTTCAAACGCTGCATAACTGCGTTGCTCGCTCGGTAAGTCCACCGAGCCTGTCATATCAAATTCCTTAGGCAAAGTAATCTCTTTTTTTGGATCATAGTTATAACTGCTGTATGGTACTGGACTAACGCTATGTTCCCCCTGATTTATTAGCATGCTTTGTAAAGAGACAAGTTCTATATTGGAGCCGGATCCCAGGCTATGCTGACCAAGCCACTGTCCTTTACTTTGTATGTACTGGATCACCGGCAGGTTTAAGTAATCAGGCTTGTTTTTCCCTTTCAATGTCCAATTAAACCAATCTAAATAAACCTTTGGCATATCAAGCATAGATTGGGGCTTAAACTGCGCTTGATGTACCTGCCTTTTAGGCATTCTCGTGCCACTATGATCCCAAGGCCCCATGATTAAAGAGTGTTGCTCAAACGCCTGTTGTTTTGCCCATTGCTGATGGTTTTTATAATATTTTAAAGTGCCTCGCTGATCGCCATCATAATGACCTGTTATCGACAAAATCGGCATTGATATTTCAGTATAATCACTCCGCTCTGGCACCATATTTTGCCAATATTTATCGTAATTTGGGCGCGCTAGCCAAGCTTGATAGACCTTGGATAAATGACTGTTATATTTATCTAAATCTTTAAATGCTGTGCCATTATTTTTTTGCTGTAAATATGCATTGCTCCAACCATCTCCTGAGCCATAGCGCTTACTCTCATCTTTGGATAGCACAAAGTCCAACCACGATATCGCGTAATCAGAAAAGATATTGTTTCTTATGGGAAAATCATATCCCGGATACACAGATGCAATGGCAACCATAGAGTGTAGTGAAGGCGGTCGGTATTTCTGTATCGCCCACTGCGCAAAACCTCGATATGAACCACCTAAAGTCCCGACTTTACCATTACTTAGTGGGTACTGAGCCAAATACTCAATGACATCGTAACCATCTTTTCCCTCATCAATAAAAGGCACAAATTGTCCAGTAGAATCGCCTAAACCTCTGCTATCTACCGCAACAAATATATAGTCATGTTGACTAAAGTATTCACCTCTCGACTTAGCTTCGGCTCGTCCATAAGGGGTAAATTGCACAATGACTGGAAACTTCTTGAATTGATTCTGCTCTTGTTCAGGCAAATATAGCGTGGCCGCCAATTGGGTGTTATCACGAAGCGGGATTAAAATATCTGTGGCAGCTAAAGGCGAAAATTGAACGCCCACAAAAAGAATAAATAATGCCAAAGCTCTCATAATCAGTCCCTAAAAAACACCCTAATAGATATGATATAACACACCAAAAACAGCGAGGCAAATTTATCCGAACAGACTGAAACATTGTACTTTACACCCCCAATGTGACCTTTGCATACGTATTCAGCACCGTTCTTCGCCAAACATGCTAGGTTAAAATTGAACTGGACAAAAAACACCCCAAGTGAACCTGCAAGGACATGCGATATGATAAAAAACATTCAACCCCAAACCTTTTACTCTCCAACTGCTGCACAATATCTGCTTGGCGGCGCGCTACTCTGCTGTACGCCAACGTTATGTTTGGCAACCGATGATGTGATGTTACAAGGCTTTTATTGGGATGTGCCTGTAGATGAAAAAAACAAAAATGGCATTTGGTGGGATCATTTAACTGAGCAGGCACCCAGCTTATCCCGTGCGGGTTTTTCCAGCATTTGGATCCCGCCACCTTCTAAAGGTAATTGGGGGATCATCGATATGGGCTATGGTGTATACGACCATTATGATCTTGGCCGTTACTTGCAAAAAGGCAGTATTGAAACGCGTTTTGGCAGCCAAAGTGAGCTAACAAATATGATCAATACCATGCAACACCATCAAATCGAAGTCTATGCAGATGTGGTACTCAATCATATCTACAGCAATGAACAAGACAGTGAAATTAACCCTGCGGTCAAAGCATATGCCATGAGCAAAGCCCACCAACATCAGCACGTTGCTTACCCTAGTAATGAAATTAGCTGGCAACTCAAAGGTGTACATGGGCGAATTTATATTAAGATTCAAGGCTATGGCTCTACCATGCCATGGACGCAACACATCAGCTCCAGAGGGTATAACCTGAGTATCACCGAGGCTAAAAATACCGTCACATCAACTACGATTTACATAGAGCAAGAACCAAATGACGGTAATTATGCAACTACCCGTCCTGGCAGTAACGCTTTTTCTGGTTTAAACACCACACTACGTGGGCGCATTATTGACCAAGCTGATATCGATGAATACTGGTTGGATGTACCACACAAAGCGGATTTATATATCAAGCTTAGCGCAAAGCAAGGAGACATAAATAGCCCCACAGCTTGGTTTGATGCGCCACAAAATAATGGCTTTTTACCAATCGAAGTGTGGCAACAAGACGCGCCCAATCAAACGGCCCAAAACATCACGCATACACATTTGTATGCTTATACCAATACTCGGATAACCCCACCAGCAAGACATACCGACGGTAATTACCCCAGTAGCGATGATGGCTGGCAATATGATGACTTTCACCCAGTGAATGGTGATGACTGGCTAGGGGAATTGGGTAATGATGAGGTTATCACTAATACCAAGTTTTTTGGTAATGATACCAATACCTTTTCACCACGCGTGCAGCAGAAGTTAATTGATTGGGGGAAGTGGCTTAAAGCACAGCATAAATTTAATGGCTTTCGACTCGATTTTGTACGCGGTTTTCAGCCAGAGTTTGCAGCAAAATGGGTCAATAGCTTGCCTAAAAATCATGGCAGGCAGCCATTTGTCGTCGCTGAATATTGGGGCGGCGATAGCAGTATTAAGTCATGGATAGAATCAGTACAAAGCGCTGGCGCAGATATCGATGCGTTTGATTTCCCTCTAAAATCAGTGCTAACGCAAATGAGCAATCAAGATCAAAGTTTTGATATGCGCACACTCAACCATGCCGGACTTGTACGAAATAATCGCGGTAATCATCTAGCGGGCACGTCAGTGGTCACCTTTGTTGAAAACCACGACACAGGCAAAGAGCATGATAAATGGGTACATAAAGATCATAAGTTAGCCTATGCCTATATATTAACTCATGAGGGAAAACCCACTGTATTCTATTCCCATTATTTTGCGGTAAAACAGCACGACTATCATGATCCAACCCTTACAACGACCGCGCCTGTGAGTTTACAACAAGATATCAAGCAATTGATATTCGCTCGTAACACCTATATGGATGGCGGCTTAGTGGTACTTTCCGAGCAAGGTGCCCCTTATGGTGATGTGCAGCATGTCTATGTTGCAAGGCGATTTGGCAAACACAACAAACAAGGTGCCATTATTGTATTAAACAATCATGACGCCGAACGAAAAGGCGTATGGGTGACAACCCATGCAACCGGGTTTAGTGACCTAGCGGGTCAAACGCTCGTAAATGCATTCGATAAGAATGACAGAGTCACCATCTACGATGATGGCAGAGGGTACTTCACGGCGCCCAGCCGAGGTTATGCTGTTTATGTGCCACAGCGAGACTTTGAAGCTTATAGCAACGCACAATCACATATCACCAATTAAAGATAATAAGATAACAGGCTAGTCCATGCTCTGGGCTAGTTTTTTTTCAATCGCTTGCAAACATACTTTGATACTCATTGGTACTTGCTTATCAAATGTGTGCAGTGCAAATATCGGATTTGCTTTTAGACTATACTCTGGAAACACCTCACATATTTGCGTGGCGAGCTCTGGCAACTTAAAGTCGGGCACCAAGCCAATACCCGCTCCTTGCGCTATCATGGCAAAGCACGTATCAAACGTGTTTACTTGGCAGCTGGCGCGAGTTGAAAATACTTTTTCCTGCCCTGTAGAAGAAGTAAAAACATGCTCAATGTGCTGATCTTGCCAAATATTAGCAATATAGCGTAACGCTTCAGGAGGCTGCGTTTTTAAGAGAGTTGATGAGCCGCACAGCACATCTTTAAATTCTCCCACCCAACGCTGCTTCGCATCGCTGTTTTTCGACCGCCCGACACGAATTGCCAAATCGATATTTTGTGCTTGCAGGTCAAGCTGTTGATCATCAGCAACCAGCTCCAGTTCAAGCGCTGGATATTCGATGCACACCTCAGCCAGTGCGGGCGCGACTAAGGTCGTCATTAACACGTTCGGTGCGGTTATTTTGACCTTGCCTTTGGCCACATCATTAAATTGTGCCGTCTCTAGCCAAGCTAACTGAGCAGTTTGATTAATTAACTTACATTGCTCATAAAAGGCCTGCCCAGCAACGGTTAGGCTTTGCTTACGCGTTGTGCGTCGCAGTAGCATTACCCCAAGCGCTTGCTCTAGCTCTTTTAAATGCTGGCTCAATACAGATTTGGATAACCCGAGGGCATTGGCGGCAGCTGTAATCGTTCCACTTTCAACAATCTGTGCAAACAAAGACATATGCCGCAACTTATTCATTAATTGTTCTTCCAGACTAAACAGTACGTTCTTTTTACCTTGTTTTTTAAATCTAATTAAATCGCTATGCTAAAACAAGTTTAATTTATCGGAGCAATCGAATGAGCACTCACACAACGCAACTGGCACTTTATAAAGCAGGTATTAACGCATGGCAACAAGCCTTTAATCGTCAAGATGCGCAAGCGTGTGCGCAGCAATATACAAAACACGCCACGATGAAAGCACTGCCATTTGGAGAGTTCACTGGTCGTGAGCAAATTGCGCAGTTTTGGCAAGATATCATGGATCAAGGTTTTCACAGTGTCGACTACAGCGACGTTGATTGGCAGCCGTCTCCTGAAGGCGGCTATATTCTGACTTCAAAATGGACCATGAATAAAGCCTATGGGGTGGTGCATAAAGAGCATTGGGTCATTGAAGAAGATGGCCATGCACGTCTGATATATGACGAGTTTGAAGTATTAGGCGAAAAGTAATTGCTTTGTCATGGCCGAACTCAGTTCGACCATGACATCCATTTATTGCTCTGTCTTTGCAGTGACATAGGCGGAAGTGCCCCATAACGGCACCGTCGATAGGCTGTGCTTAAAACTGCCAGATGTTTCTTTAGTACTATATGATAAGTACATCAGCGTCTGACTTTTAGCATCATAAATTCGACGCACCTTCATACTTTTTAAAAAAATGCTCTTGGATTTTTTAAATACCACTTCTCCAGATTTCGATTTATCAATACTGGCTATCATGGCAGCTGTGATCTCACCCGTTTGACGACATGAGATAGAACTATCACTTGGGTCCGATAAGCTTAAGTCAGCCTCAACACTGGCAACATGGCATGTAACACCTGTCACCACAGGGTCAATCATTGAGTCTAATTTAATGTCTTTTAGCGTAAATAACCCCAAAGAAACGTCACCAACCTCACTGTCTGAACACCCTGTGAGGAGTAGCCCCATTACTAACACCATGTATTTTTTCATTGCCTTTCCTTTTTTGATAAGTCATCAACAAGCTGACTCTATGATTGCATCTTACCTTAACCTTCTCAACCTTAACTAAATGAGATGGCATGTTTCATTAAATTGCATCTTTCAAAATAATTCTGTTGCTATTAAAGGAAAAACCGATACCATCCACAGCCGCAATAAATCTCATCAAAAATCTTAACAGGGATCAGAAGTATATGAAAAAATGTGCTGCAGCTTTGACCTCCTTAATCGTCTTAACTGGTTGCCAATCGACACCACCAGAAGCGGACCCAGGTTCTGTGCGCTTAGATAGTCCAGAAGTACATAGCCAGCCCTTCAATGTAAAATTGGCAATCGGCACAGATAAAGGTCGCCCCATTCCTATCGGCGATGCCCCGCTTGAATCAAATGAATCAGATTTTTATGCCAGTGCAGAAATGTCTCTAGGAGGCGGCTTTTCTGCAAAGTATCAAGTGGGCAAAGCAGTCAAATGGTCGATAAAATACCAATTTTCCGGACAACATGCAGAAACAGCACAAGCTGGCAATATCTCTCATGCAATAGCTGTTGGATACTTATCCGATCAAGAGTCAGGTTACGGAGAATATAAGAATCACAACTCCGCTACAATTCATGGAAATTGGGAACTTGACCATGACTTTATTGATATTGCATGGATAACAGGTTATCGCTTCTCAGAAGACGCGCTTATATATGGCAGCGCATTTTATCAATTTGGCGAAATCGATGGTGCTTTTTATAACAGCTGTAGCGGACTAAATACGCCTGAGTGCGCCCAAAACCACTTTTCAGATGATGGCTCTGCATATGGCCTCAGCGTGGCCGTAGAATATGCATTGACTAAGCATTTTCTGTACTCAATGGAAGTAAGTCACAGCCGCTTGAATTGGTTTAATCGCAACGAGAATGACACCCTCGTTAATGGTAATTTTATCTACCAATTTTAAGCAGTAATTCGCTCAATACTCTGTACTTTATCAAGCTGCAACTCACATAAACTCTGATAAAGTACGGAGCTTTCAACTAGTCCCCTGATGTGTGCCAATATCAATAATTTGCCCCTTATCTATTAACACAACCACACGCGCATGGGGCACCACCTTACTGCAAACGGCACAACCTAACTAAGCCAATGTAGTTTTTCATGAAATAGCTTATTTTTAATTCACTATGTTGCTATTACAGGAAAACTCGATACTATCCATAACCGCAATAATTATCATTTAAAAGCTCAATAGGGATTATAAGTATATGAAAAAATGCGCTGCAGCTTTAGCTTCTTTTGTCATGCTCACTGGCTGTAACTCTACGCCAGAAGCTGACACGGGTTCAGTTCGACTCGATAGCCCAGAAGTACACAGTCAACCTTTCAATGTAAAATTAGCAATCGGTCTAGACAAAGGTCAGCCAATCCCAATTGGTAATACGCCGCTTAAATCAAACGATACAGGCCTTTACGTTAGTGGTGAAATGTCTCTTGGTGCCGGCTTTTCAGCCAAGTACCAAACAGGCAAGGCTGTTAAAGCAACGCTTAAATACCAGTTTTCAGGACAACATGCCGAATCTGCACAAGTCGGTAATGTTTCTCATGCCATTACTTTTGGTTATTTATCTGATCATGAGTCTGGTATAGAAAGCAAGGAGCAAGGTAACTTCTTGCCTTCAACTAATAGAGCTTGGGAGTTGGACCATGATCTAATTGATATTGCGTGGGTAACTGGCTACAGATTATCAGAGGATGCACTATTATATGGCAGTGTATTTTACCAAACTGGTGACATTGACGGCACTTATTACCAAACAACATACGAGGGCTGTAATGAGCCATACGCACCAGAATGCACTCTAAGTCACTTTTCAGATGATGGCTCCGCATATGGCCTTAGCTTAAGCTTTGAGTATTCATTCACAAGCAGCTTTCTTGGCTCATTGGAAGTCGTACACAGTCGCTCCAATTGGTTCAACCGCAATGAAAATGACACCCTCGTTAATGGTAATATTATCTACCAATTTTAAGTAGCCATACTCTCACTACTCTGTGCTTTATCAAACTGTAATTCGCATAACTTTTGATAAAGCACGGAGCTCTCAAGTAACCCCTGATGCGTACCCATATCAACAATTTGACCTTTATCCATCACCACTATCACATCCGCATGAGTCACGGTTGCCAAGCGGTGGGCAATAATCAGAGTTGTCCTGTTTTGCATTAATTCATTGAGTGCTGCTTGCACATGAAATTCACTCTGCGCATCCAATGCACTGGTGGCTTCGTCCAATAACAAAACATCGGGGTCTTTTAAAATAGCACGCGCAATGGCGATACGCTGTTTTTGACCACCAGATAATCTCACACCTTGCTCTCCTAAAAAGCTGCCATAGCCATCTGGTAATTGCTCGATGAAGTCATGAGCGTGGGCGCGCTTCGCAGCCTCTATCACTTGCTCATCAGATGCGTCAGGGTTACCGTAACGAATGTTATGCCAAACGTCAGAGCTAAAGAGCACAGGATGTTGTGGCACCATGCCCATTGAGTGGCGTAATTCGGTCAGTGATACTTGCGTGATCACTTCATTGTTAAACTCAATCGTCCCTTGCTGAGGATCGTAAAAACGCTGTAATAGCTCAAACAAAGTGGTTTTACCTGCACCAGATGGGCCAACCAAAGCCACTACTTTTCCTTTCAAAATAGCTAAATTAATATCTTTGAGTGCAGGTGTATCTGGCCTTGAGGGATAGTAAAAATCCACATTTTTAAATGCAATACTCACCTCATTTCCATGATGCATTGGCTTTGGCTCGGCCACATCTTTAATAACACTATCGATTTGCAATAGTTCCAATAAACGACTGGCTGCGCCCGCTGCGCGTTGCAACTCGCCGTACACTTCTGCAATGGTTGCTACCGACATCGCCACCATAATGGCGTAAAAGATAAAAGCGCCTAACTCGCCGCCTGTCATGCGTCCTTCAAGCACATCCATACCACCGACCCACAGCATCACACTAATGGCACCAAAAGTCAGGAAAATCACAGCCGCGATTAAAAAAGAACGCTGCTTAATACTTTGTCTTGCGACATTAAATGCTTTCTCTACCTCACCGCCAAAAGCGTGTTTTTCTTTTGCTTCGTGGGTGTAACTTTGCACCACCTTGATATGTTGAATGATCTCGCCTGCGTAGGTACTGATATCCGCGATGGCACTTTGATTGTTCTCCGACAGCTTGCGTACCCGTTTACCAAAAATCATAATAGGTACTAGTGTCAATGGCACACAAGCAACCACCAGCAAAGTCAGTTTAATATTGGTGACAAGTAACATGATTAAGCCGCCGAGCAACACCAAAGCACTGCGCAGTGCCATCGAAAAAGAAGACCCGACAATGGATTGCAGCAAAGTCGTATCCGTCGTCAAGCGTGACATCATCTCGCCACTGCGGTTCTCTTCAAAATAGCTCGGATGTAAATGCACAATTTGATTAAATACCGCTTTGCGAATATCCGCACTGACGCGCTCGCCAAGCCAGCTCATTAAATAAAAGCGGCAAAATGTACCTACAGCAACTAACGAGATCAAAACCACTAACCCAGAAATAGCTTGCGTTAATTGCTCTTTAGATCCAGCGATAAAACCGCTATCAATAACAAATTTCACCCCCTGACCAATGGACAAATTAAGACCTGCGGTAATTAATAAAACCAGCAGTGCTAATAAGGCAACCCATTTATACGGCTTAATAAACGTAACTATGGGTAGCAAGCTCGCAATGGCTTTTTGCTGTTTTTTTGGGGGTATATCGCTCAATTTATTTCCTTTACCTAGATGTATATGCTGGTAAACAGGTCAACTTATGATGCTCAGTGTGCCATATTCACGGCATGATTAAAAAGCGCCCTTGGTGTTGATGAATATTAATTTGCTACAAAAAGTAACAAGGCGAAACGACAAACCTATTTTTGCATGCAAAAATAAAGCTTAAATTATCTCCAAATTACATATAGAATAAGTTATAACCAAAAAGAATAAAAAACTTTTAATCTGGGTAACGCACAATAGGAGTTCATAAATATGAAAAACTGGGTAAAGCAAAGCATTGCGAAAATAGAAGCCGATCAAAATCGTTCTGCAGACACGCATTTGTTTAAATTTCAACTACCACAGTTCAACGATATTTATTTATACCTTAAAGACGAAAGCACCCACCCTACCGGTAGCTTAAAACACCGCCTTGCTCGCTCGTTATTTCTGTATGCGCTGTGCAATGGCAAAATAAAAGAGGGCACCACTGTCATCGAAGCTTCGTCTGGCAGCACTGCAGTGTCCGAAGCCTACTTTGCACAGATGATAGGCGTGCCTTTTATT
The DNA here is from genome assembly GCF_057197785.1 of Pseudoalteromonas sp. MMG033. Classification (NCBI taxonomy): domain Bacteria; kingdom Pseudomonadati; phylum Pseudomonadota; class Gammaproteobacteria; order Alteromonadales; family Pseudoalteromonadaceae; genus Pseudoalteromonas; species Pseudoalteromonas sp. MMG033. The sequence goes on along the minus strand of NZ_CM170070.1, from coordinate 2,174,413 downwards.
GCCGTGATGCCGGCATCAACGGCACAAAGTAAAATAGATCAAATCCAATTTTATGGTGGGCAATGCCACTTTGTGGATTGCGCAACGCAAATGCATGACACCGCCGCCGCGCTTGCAAAGCAATGCGATGGCTATTTTATGGACCAATTCATGTACGCCGAACGGGCGACAGACTGGCGTGGAAATAACAACATTGCAGAGAGTATTTTTAATCAAATGAAGTGTGAGCCCTACCCTGTGCCCAGCCTAGTTGTCATGGGCGCTGGTACAGGCGGTACCTCTGCAACACTTGGCCGCTACATTCTGTACAAAGGCTATGATACCAAGCTCATGGTCGTCGACCCCCAGTTTTCTGCATTTTATCAAGGCTATACGACTCATGATGACACCATTTGCACAGGCCGCTCTAGCCGTATCGAAGGCATTGGCCGCCCCAAAGTAGAAAAGTCTTTTCAGCCCGATGTCATAGATCATATGATGCAGGTGCCGGATGCAGCAAGTATTGCAGCGATGTTATGGCTTGAACAATTCACGGGGCGTAAAGCTGGGCCATCCACAGGCACCAACTTGTGGGGTGCTTTAATAAGTGCAGAAAAAATGAAAAATCAAAATAAAGGCGGTGCTATCGTCACTTTAATTTGCGACAGTGGCGAGCGCTATTTAGATACCTATTACAACCCAGAATGGGTTAAAAATAACATTGGGGATATTACGCCGTATCAGCAACAACTCGCTGCGTGGTTCAACACTTAACGATGGGTAGCGGCGGCAAGACTGCCGCTGCTAGCTAACTTGCGCTATATACGCTTTTAATCCCAAACCCCGGGCGCAGTGTTACCCTGTATGCTTGCATCCCCTCGGTGGAACTCGGCGTTCACTCCCGCTCGCTTTTTATCCAAATAGTCCTGAGTCAGGCTCTTTATTGTTGGCGTCAGTAACACAATGGCATAGACATTTACCAAGGTCATCAATCCCAAAGACATATCAGCCAAGTTCCATACCTGCTGCAAACTGGCATTTGCACCCCATATGACCATTGCAAGATAAATACCTGTATAGCTTAATCTCCCCAAGGTATTATCGAGTTTAAAAAAGTGCAGGTTGCTCTCAGCATAGGCATAGTTAGCGACCACCGAAGTGAATGCAAATAACGTAATAGCCAAAGCAATAAAATCATCTCCATACTCGCCAAAATGCACTGCCATCGCCTGCTGCGTTACACTGATCCCCGCCATCTCTCCAGTCGCACCAACTCCCGCGAGCAATACGATCACAGCAGTGCAGCTGCACAGCACAATGGTGTCCACAAACACGCCCAGCATTTGGATATAACCTTGTACAACCGGATGATTTGGGTTAGGTGCTGCCCCCGCTGCCGCATGGGGCACACTGCCAGCCCCCGCCTCATTAGAATACATACCGCGTTGGATACCACTTTTGATTGCTGCCCCCAGCGCCCCTGCTGAGGCTTCTGTCAGTCCAAACGCGGACAGCACAATATCAGCCAAAAGCCCGGGCAATAGATTAAAATTGAGAGCACTGATCATGATCGCGGTGAATATAAATGCCGCCCCCATCCAAGGCACGATAATCTCTGCAAAGCGGGCTATTCGCTTAAGACCCCCCAGTACAATAATACCGGCAACACCTGCTATGACTAGCCCGCTAAGATAAGTTGGTATGGCAAATGTATTGTTCAATGCCTCCGCCATGGTGTTTGCCTGCATCGCACTGAAGCTGGCGCCATAACCCAAAAATAAGCACAGCGAAAACAACACCGCAAGCCATGTTTTACCCAATCCAGCCCGAATATAGTAAGCAGGCCCACCACGAAACTCTTTGCGGCTATCTTTTACTTTATAAAGCTGCCCAAGCACACTCTCGGCAAACCCCGTCGCCATCCCAAGTAATGCAATCACCCACATCCAAAAAACGGCCCCACTGCCACCCAAAGAAATGGCCATCGCAACACCTGCCAAGTTCCCAGTCCCCACTCGGGCACTTAGTCCGGTACACAAAGCTTGAAAGGAACTGATCCCATTGGGGTTTGCACTGCCACTACCTTTTGCAAGCGAGAACATATGTTTAAAGCCCGTAAATTGAATAGCCCGCAATTTATATGTAAACCAAACACCGGCAAATAGGAGTACATAAATCAGGAGCAGCCCTTTCCCCCACAATAACTGGTTTATGAATGCCACACTCTGCTCGACCATAGAGTTTCCTATCACTGTGAATGCCACCCAATAAACATCAAATTTAATGAAGTTGAATGAACATGATTGACTAAGGTTTACTGCTTGTTAACATAACAGTGGGGTGAAAAATATACAAATGCATAAATAGATGCACAACAACATACTCATTCCACAATTTCGCGATTCAATGATCACACTAATCAGTCCAAATGAGAGCTCTATGTTAAATCGAGTCATTCAACTTTTCCCACTATGGGCACTTTTGCTCAGTGCCATCGCCTATATCAGCCCAGATTTTTTTACTCCCTTTAAATCTGCCATCATTCCACTGTTAACTGTGATCATGCTCAGCATGGGTTTGACACTCACTTGGTCTGACTTTAGTAACGTGATTAAAACGCCCAAAGCCATTATGCTTGGTGTGCTACTGCAATATTTAGTCATGCCCATAGTGGCACTGGCCATTGTTTATGCATTTGGGTTAGACGATACAGTGAGTCTTGGCATTATTCTGGTGGGCTGTGTAGCGGGTGGCACGGCAAGTAACGTGATGTGTTTTTTGGCCAAAGGAGACGTCGCTTTATCCATCACGATGACGGCCATCAGCACCTTATTAGGTGTTTTAGTCACACCATTTTTAATCTCATTGTATGCCCAGCAGCTAGTGGATATTCCCATCCAAGCGATGATTTTAAACCTACTAAAAATAGTGCTTGCGCCTGTGCTCCTTGGTTTATTGCTCAATACCTTATTACGAAAGCAAGTAGCAAAAATACAAACTGTTTTGCCACTTTTATCCATGTTGGCTATTGTCTTTATCATCGCCATCATTGTGGCGCTCAATCAAGCGCAGCTTTCTTCGATAGGGCCTGTAATCTTATGTGCGGTGATTGTGCACAATAGCATTGGCTTGTTAAGTGGCTATTGGGCTGCAAGGTGGTGTGGATTTCAAGAAGTCGTCTGTCGAACTATTGCCTTTGAAGTTGGGTTACAGAACTCAGGACTGGCAGTGGCTTTAGCAATGAAGTTTTTCTCACCGGCAGCGGCCATTGCGGGCACTATTTTTTCAATTTGGCATAATATCAGTGGGTCAATACTAGCAAGCTTTTGGAGTAAACAAGCATTGCCTGACACAACCACATCGGAGCAAATTCAAAGCACAGATTAATCAGCTAGCTGCTCCAGCTTAAGTGCAACATGCGTTGAGACCGCAAACCCCAATGTGTGGCGGTCTTTTTTCGGTTCACACAATAAGCGATAGTGGTTGGCTGGCTCAAAATGGAAAATCCCTTCCACACTGCCCTTGTATTGCTTGTTGGCACAGGATGCCTGAATACGATAGACCCCAGGTGCGACCTTCATACTATCAAACTTGGCACTGACATAAGGCAGCCGCCCGCTGAGTTCCTCACCTTGTTCATTCCAAATGAATTCAATTTTGGCAATATAATCCTGTGCATACTGACGAGGGCCTTGCTCTAAAACGATGTGTGCTAAACTCGCTTGCTCTATCCCTTTTGGATTATAAGTAAACGGCGCGGCTTGGCATCCGATAAGTCCAATAGCGATAATAGTCAGTGCACACGTCCTTTTTCGCATTTTATCTCCAAAATTTCATGCCATGAATACGATTTAAAAAGCCTTATTTTATGGCTCGCCGCGTATATTACGCTGCCATAAAATAAGGCTCTTGGCCTTGATGCTTTGCTTTACGACGAAAGCTCCCCTTACCTTTTTTCGCTTTCTCAACTTTGCTCTTAAATACTGGACTAGTTACCAAGGCTTTTAAGGCATTATCTTTAATCTCACCACGATGATGTTCATGGCTGTGATGTACTTTTTTATTCATCATTCATCCTATTAATACGGTTGTGAAATAACAATTGATATTCAGAATAACGGCCAATTTCTATCGCTTTATTTTTGCTATAGTCGGCGCTATCAGCATCAAGTATACACCCTTCTAAAACAAATTAGTTCATAGGCATTTGCTATTTTTACGCCTAAACTGCACTCAGGGCTTTTGCAATTATATCACTATGAAATCAATCTCTATCAGCAGCAATATTTCTATTAGCTATCAAGATGAAGGGGATAAAAACAGGCCTGCTATTGTCTTGATCATGGGGCTTGGTGCGCAAATGACTCTCTGGCCCGATGAACTCTTTTATGGCTTGGTTGAGCAAGGCTTTAGAGTCGTTCGATTCGATAACCGAGATGCAGGCCTTTCAACTCAGTTAGAGCAGTATGGTACCCCTAACTTATTTAAAACCTGGATTAGCGCGCGGTTGCCGATGCGCACTAAAGTCCCCTACACGTTAGAAGAAATGGCCGAAGATACCTTGGCATTAATGAAAGCCTTAAAAATAAAAAAAGCCCACCTTGTCGGTGCCTCCATGGGTGGTATGATTGCGCAGCTTATTGCCGCAAAGCAGAAGAAAAAGGTGCTTAGTCTCACTTCTATTATGTCTTCTTCTTCCTCTCTAAAGTTGACTCATTCCAACCTAAAAGTCTTCTTGCAGCTCGCTAAATTACGCCCTAACAAACCAAATAGAGATGCCGCAATTCGCTACAATATCCGCCTTAATCAATTGATCGGCAGCCCAGCTTACCCCCAAGATGAAAAAACACTGAAAAGTCAGGCAATCGATACCGTTGAGCGCGCAAACAACCCTCACGGCTTTCATCGCCAATTTGCCGCGATGGCTGCAAGCGGTAGTCGTCAGGATCTGATGGCCAAAGTTAAGGCACCGACCTTAGTGATACACGGTGAGTCAGACCCCATAATTCCGAGCCAAGAAGGAGTGAAAACGGCACAGCAGATCCGTAAATCAAAACTAAAAATAGTCCCAGGAATGGGTCACAACATTCCGCCAGAGTTGGCGCCCAAAATGATCAAATGGATAACGAAGCACGTGCGTAAAAGTGAGCTTAAACGTGCTAAAAAACAGGCTGAAAAAAAGCAAAAAGCGCATTGGGGATCAGCGCCCTTCTAGCAATAAAAAAAGCCCATTCACGAACGAATGAGCCTCACTGCTTGGGAGCACCTAAATTACGCGAGAGAAAGTTTACTGTACCTGAATACTAGAAAGCTTTTCCGCTAAAGTACTCAAAAAAATGAAAATAAACGCTTTAGAGCAGCGCTATTAATTTTGTCTGAACAATATGAACCTGATGCTTTTTTTCGTGTAATATGCTTAACACACAGTCCTTATACAAACAGCAAATAGGTGGCTCATGCTTAAAGTAACGCTCGAGCAATGGCGTATGTTTAAAGCCGTCGTCGAGCATGGCGGATTTAACCAAGCTTCGGCTCAAATTCATAAGAGCCAATCCAGTATTCACAACGCGGTGAATAAAATTGAAACCTCTCTTGGCGTCAAGTTATTTCGTGTCGAAGGCCGTAAAACGCTCTTAACGCCTGCTGGTGAATTAATGCTGCGCCGAGTTGATTACCTGTTAGAGGAAGCTTCAAAAGTCGAAACCATTGCACAGACGCTCGCAGAAGGCATTGAGACTAAACTGCGTATCGCCATCGATGCCATTTTCCCATCGCACTTACTTTATAAGGTGCTTGATAAAGTATCACAAGAATTTCCATTTCTGCGTATCGAACTTGTCGAGTCTGTACTCAATGGAGCCAATGAGCAGCTGCAAGGTGGCTTAGTTGATATCGCCGTCTCTGCTTTTACCCTTGAAGGTCTATTTAGTGAAGAGTTATGCCAAATTGAGTTTATTGCCGTTGCAAGCCCGGAGCACACACTCAATCAAACTGAAAAAGCACTGACCTTAGAAGATTTAAAGTCTCATCGCCAGATTGTCGTGAGAGACTCTGCGGTATCAAAAAGTCATGATTCAGGCTGGCTGCAGGCCTCTCAGCGCTGGACAGTAAGCCATATGCGCACTTCTATTGATATGATAAAAAATGGTTTTGGTTTTGCGTGGCTGCCAGTGCCTTTAATTGCAAAAGAACTGCAAAATGGTGAGCTTGTCCCACTCAACCTGCAATCAGGCCAGACACGAAAAGTACAGCTGCATCTCACCTTTGTCGATGGTGATAGCTTAGGCCCAGCAGCCAGAGCGTTTTTAGGTGAATTGCGTTATCAAAGTATGATGATGCCAACGGCAGAGACATCAAACTCAGAGTAAATCACCATGCCGTATCGGCGTCTATACTAGAGAAAGTGTCATGATAATTAGGGACAAGTACATATGAATGAAAAAGAATTAGCAACTCAGCTATATAGCGCCTATTCATGGTCTGTCCTTAATGAGCCCATTGAAACATCTACTGAGCGCGCATTAGAGCAAGACTCAATACTACTGATGCAAATTGCTAAAGGCATACAGCCTGCCACAATTAGGTTATGGGAGTGCCCTCAATCACTGATCGTCAGTCGTAAAGAAGCCAAATTGCCGATGTTTAACGATGCCTGCGATACTCTCGCACAATTAGATTGGCCAGTGTCAGTTAGGCAAAGTGGTGGGACTGCCGTCCCTCATGGTCCCGGCATTTTAAACTTCTCTGTGATTTTTGCGCAAACAAAGTCACAGCCTCTGGACTTGGATGCCATTTATATCGCGTTATGTGAGCCCATTCGCAGCGCACTGCGCAGTCTTGGCTTGCAAAGTGAGTACGGGGAAACACCTGGCGCGTATTGCGATGGTCGCTTTAATCTCAATATAGATGCATTGAAAGTCACAGGTACTGCGCAGCGAGTCGCTCTATCACCAAAGAATGAACAGGGTTTATACCGCGCAGTTTTGGCACAAGCAATGATCATGATAGAAGCTGATCCCCATGACACAACCGCAATCGTCAATCAATTTTATCAACTTGCTGGCGCTGACAACCGCTATGACCCACATGCTTCAACCAGTGTAGATAGGCACCTAGCTGGCCACTATCCAAATGGGCAACTCACTGACGTTTTAAGAAAAGAGATCCTCTTAGCGCTCGAAGAGTTTACAACGCCTTTATAAACTTATAAGGTAAATTCGCCTTTCATCTTCACGACTATTTCACGCTACGGCCTGCAAAGTAATACGCAAAAAGGAGGCCGTTTTATGTTTCAACCGTTCAGATGCATTGCCATCATTTGCTCACTTATTGTATTCACCAAACCTGCCATGTCTGCATCCAGCGAACATATTCAGTTAGTGGAGTCTGCACTTGAGCATTTTTCTCAAACCAGCAAACAGCACTGGTCTTACACAATTCATAGTATTGAAATTGAAGAAGGTAACAAAACCGAAATTCATGCCAAACACCAGCCAAACAACGACCCCTATCTGCGCTGGCAACTACTTCAGCTTAATGGCCAGCAGCCATCACCAAAACAAGCCAAAGAGTTTGCACAAAAACGTGAAAATGAGGGCTTTTCAGTCAGCATTAAGGAGCTGGTGAAAACGCACTCTCTCACCCTTATTCAAGAAACCCCCAACAGTATCACCTTAAGCTACCCTGTTGAGCTGGCCGATCTCGGGAGTGATGCCATTGGCAAGCTAACCGGCCACATTAAAATTGATAAAAGCAATCAGCATATTGAGCAAATTTCTGTACACAATACCGCCTCATTCAGCCCTGTTGCACTGGCAGAGATCAGCGAGTTTAACCTTGCTATGCAATTTATGACGGTGAGTGATGCTGTTCTTATACAGCAAACCCAAATGGACATGCGGGGGACTTTTTCCTTCTTTATTGACATAGAGGAAACATCCACCGTGACCTTTGACAACTACCAATACCAAACACAGTCTTTAAATAAAAAATAAGTATAAATTTCAACACACTAAAGCTCTATTAAAACTCTATGATTTAAAATAATAGAGAAATACTAAGACACGGCTGAGCTCAGCATCTAATACTCCATTTGCTTTTTGCACCCAATTTACATTTGCACGCGACAATGGTCATTGCTGGCCAATTGCGTGGGCATGACGTAACGTCTGTAAGGGTGCTTTAACCATCTTGCAGAAGGATTAATAATGACAACACTCAATCGCCGTCACTTTATTCGCAATTTAACGCTCGGTTCACTTGCGGGCCTTGTTGGAACACATGTACAAGCGCGCGCCATAACACCAAAAGAGATGGAGGGGCCTTACTACCCGATTACGCCACAAAAAGACAAAGACGCTGACTTAACGCAAGTTGCCGGTAAAAAAGGTAAAGCAAACGGCACCGTCATAGACATATTTGGCCAAGTATTCGATGACCAAGGCAATGCCATAGAGGATGTCACCATTGATCTGTGGCAAGCCAACAGCTTTGGAAAATACCATCACCCCCATGACAACAGTGATGCCCCAGTTGATGCCCACTTTCAGGCTTGGGCAATTATACAAACCAAAGCACAAGGGCACTTTCGTTTTAAAACTGTGTTCCCAGGGGCTTACCCGCTCAATGCAGCGCAGCAGAGAACACCCCATATTCATCTAAAAATATCAAAAAGAGGCTATCACTCGCTCCTTACGCAAATGTATTTTCCCGATCACCCACTCAACCAACAAGATGGCTTATTCAGACGTAAAACGCCTGAAGAGCAAGCCTTAATGACCGCAAAAACCACCGAAATCGCCAATCAATATCGCTACGATATTGTGTTAGCCAAAGTGGTGTAATTTAATACCCTGCAGACTACATAACCAGATAAAATCAATGCATATGCCTGTATGACACTTAAAATAAAAGTGTCATACAGGCATGTTAGCGTGAGCGCTCAGTTAATTAATTCCTGTATTAGGCTCAGACAAAGTAGTTGGCAGTATGCAAAGCGTCATAGATATTCAATGGTGGCAGTTGGCTCTTTTCAGCCTCACGTTGATCATCCCTTATTATATAAATAGGCACTATCAGCTGGGCTTATTAAAAGAAACCATAATCAGCCTGAGTAGAATGACATTACAGCTCATCTTAATCGGCCTATACCTAGAGTTACTTTTCGATCTCAACAGTGTTTGGGTAAACCTCGCCTGGATGATGGCCATGGTACTTGTCGGCAGCAGTGCCATTATCAACAAGGTGCCTTTTCCAAAATCTATGATTTTATTTCCTGTGGTGCTTAGCTTAGTTGCGGGGCTCTTGCCGCTAATGGCTATTCTTGCCTTGGGCATTATTCAGCCAGAACCTTTTTACCATGCCCGCTACGTTATCCCTTTAGCCGGTATGCTCCTTGGCAACAGCATTTCTAGCAATATCATCTGCCTACAAAGTTACTTTAGTGCACTGCAAGAACGCTGGCCCGAGTATCAAGCCGCATTGGCGCTGGGCGCATCACCAAGCGATGCGACAAAACCTTTTGTACAGGATGCTTTGACCAAGGCGATGTCACCCATTCTCGCCACAATGGCAACGACGGGACTGGTGACAATTCCAGGTATGATGACAGGTCAAATCCTCGGTGGGGCATCGCCTATGGTGGCGATTAAATATCAACTGATGATTATGTTGGCTATTTTTGTCATGATGAGCATCACCATCACCGTCAGCTTATGGCTAGTTGCCAAACGCAGTGTGTCTGTCGAGGGGAAGCCACAAGTGAGTCTGGCTTAACTAAAGTTAGGGCAGCAAAACACTGCCCTATTATATTTTTATTTATCCGCTTTGCGGTATTTTTCAAACCACGCCACAATATGACCCACTTTTTGGATCAAGTTACTTGGCCTTGCAGCAATACCATGACCCGCTTTAGGAATACGTACCATGGCGGTTTCCACATTACGTAACTGCAATGCTTGATAGTATTGCTCTGTTTCGCTCATCGGAGTGCGGTAGTCATTCTCACCCGTTAACAACATGGTTGGTGTTTTCACATTCCCCACCAGCGACAAAGGTGAATGCTTCCATAAATGCTCTGTTGCTTCCCATGGCATGCCCGGCATCCAATATTTCGCATAGTAGTTGTAGGCATCTGCAGTTAAAGCAAAGCTTATCCAGTTGATCACAGGCTTGGCAACCACCGCCGCTTTAAAGCGATCTGTATTACCAATGATCCACGCTGTTAACACACCGCCGCCAGAACCACCTGTGACAAATAAATTATCTTCATCAACAAACTTTTTAGCGACCATACCATCTACAACATCTATCAAGTCATTGTAATCTTTTGATGGGTAATCATGATGAATTAGGTTTGCAAACTCCTGACCATAAGACGTACTGCCTCGTGGGTTTGCCCATACCACAACATAGCCCTTAGATGCCATCAGCTGTACTTCTGTACTGTAGTTTGGCCCATATGCCGTATGTGGCCCGCCATGGATCTCTAAAATCATTGGGTACTTTTTAGTGGCATCAAAGTTAGGCGGTAATGCATACCAAGCTTGAATATCACGACCATCCACAGATGACTTTACAGTGATAGGCTCAACTTTTGCAATATTTTTGTGATCTAGTAAGTCAGCATTTAAATCTGTAAGCTGAGTGACCTTCTGGCGCTTATCAACCAAGGCCAGATCAGCTGGGCGCTCTGTATCACCAGTTGTCACTACCAAACGATTACTGCCTGCAACGGCAAATTGACCAGATGTGTATGGACGCCCTAAAGACTGCCCGCCTAGTTTAGCCAGCTTTTCCGTCACTTTGCCCTTTAAAGTAACGTGACCCACATACTTTTGACCATGATCATCATAACTAAAATAAAGCCCGCGCCCTTTTTTATCCCACTGATGTGAGCTAATTGGGCGGTCTAGCGAAGCGGTTAGGTTAACGGGGTTTTTACCATCTAAATCCATCATGAAAATATCAAAGTTTTGACTTGATAAGTGCTTATTTTCATAACCTAAATAAGCAACCTTATCTCTTTGATAACTAATTTTGGGGCGATATTCTGGGCCATTCACATCCGTGATTTGTGTTATCTGACGATCGTGAATATCCACGCGGTATATGTCTGACTGGCGCGGTTTATTTTGCCAATCATCGTGTCGGTTAGCGTTAAAATAGAGTGATTTACCATCCTCACTCCAAGTGAGGTATGAACGATGATGGAACGCACCTTGCGTTAATTGACGCGGCGTTCCCCCTTCAGCTGGCACCACGTACACATGATGATAACCCGGCTTAACAAAGCCGCCGCCATCACGCTTATAAATCATCTCGTCAATATAAGTTGCATTCCCAGCCCATTGCGCGCCTTTCGGCTTTTTAGGCATATCCTTAAACAGACCACTTTTGCTCTCGGGCTTAAACATGGTAAATGCAATCCACTTACCGTCAGGTGACCAACTTATGTTACCAACACTTTGATGTACGTTGGTAACACGTGCGGTTTGTCCCGAATCTAACCAGCGTACATATAATTGATTATCGCCTTCAGCATTGGTGATATAAGCGAGTCGCTTGCCATCTGGTGAATACTTGGCACTACGGTACTGATTTTTACCAGATAAAACCGGTTGATGTGTATTGGTTTTTAAATCCACTTCCCATAAATTTATGCGTGTGCTGTCAGCCATAATATCCATGGCTCTGCGCTCATAAATAACCTTGTAACCATCAGGGTGTACTTGTGGCGCCGCTGCATACTCGATATTGAATACATCTTCATACTGCCACGTCTTGTCAGTATTAATATCACTTGCCAGCGCGGGTAAAGCAAGCATTTGAGCGCCAAGCAATGTCAGTGATAGTTTGTTGTTATTTTTCATAATCAAACTCTTAATTTTATACTCACCGCCTGAATACTTAATGTATCCCTCTTAAGGCGATTGATTTTGTTATGTTATATCAATTTTATCGTCAATTCTAAGATGCCTTAAACTGAACTGCGATTCAAAGCAACTGCGACTAATCACCACCACACCCGATGACTGAGTGTATTTGTGTCATTTCATGGTCACATCATCAACAATTAAACACTAGCAATCCACATACCAACTAAGCTAAAAGTACGATTATCAAAAAATTGCAATTGACTGATATTGGGTAAATTGTGACTCTAAGCGCGCAGTACAAAAAACAAACAGAAGGATATAACATGAAATTAAAATTAAATAAAAAAGGCATTAAGCAACTTAGCCAAAAGCAAATTAACTCAGATGCGACAAAGCAAGTAGGGGGCGGTGCCATTGAATCTAAAGATTATTGGTGTCAGTCTGGCCAAATGCCATGTTGGACGAATGGGCCATGTATCACAACGCCATACAAAGGCTGTAATACACGTGGCTGGTGTCAAGATTATTAATCTCTAGCTGATTCCCCTGTTAATGAATGCCGCGTTTGCTGTACGGCATTGATGAGTATGTCAGACCAGCCAAAATAAATACGCATTTCACCATTCACAGCGCTTTACTTTTTCGAACCAGGGGCGATTAAAACGTTTGATTTTTGGCTTCTCAATCACTGGGACTGATATATCCATGCCTGAAGTCAAATGCAGCGATACCAAGGCTCTAATTCTATCGTCATCTAATTGGTTATACGCACTGATAAGCTGCGCTTTTTCTTCTCGAGATAAAGGCTCTCCATGCATATGTTTAAAACGGGTATTAAGCCATAATAATAATGCCTGTTTAGCTTTGTTGGGAAAAGCCTGTGCCAAGGTTTCAGTCGGACTATACAGCCTTTGAAAATTCACCCACTGCTGCTGAACAGCAAAAACAAACAATAAATTAATACCCGCTGATATTTGACCTGAACGCTTATCTATATTTTGATACCCCGCTAACGCGATTCTAAAGTGCTGTTCAGCTTGCCCAATATTCCCCTCCTCTAACGCTATCATGCCTTGGTTATTCTCTATGATTGCCAGTAAATTTTTTCTATCCGCGACACGTGCAAGCCGCTTCGCTTTGACATATAACGACTTGGCTTTTTCTAACTCATCAAGCTGCCGTGCAAGCAACGCGAGGCTGTTAGTTATCGTCAGTTTTTGACGATCATTGATGGCATGCTTGTAAGAGCATTCAAGGCTGATTTGCGCATCATTGATATAGTGTTTTTTTCGCAGCCAAATACCTGTCGCACTGGTGATAGAAACCAATTTATCAATAAAATAAGGGTGTTTTTGGTGGTGAAAGATCACCTCTAAAGAATCAATTAGCTGTGTCATATCCCCCGTGGGTACTGACGCTCGCATGGCCGCTATATGCCATCTCAATTGCTGAATATCGGTTAACGAATGCACATGAGGTATCGCGTTGAGTAGCTTTAATGAGCGGGAAGGTTCGACACGCAAGTAATCCTCCGCCTCTTTGATTATCTCATCAAGCGGTGCCGCAACCACTGAACTGGATAACAGTCCAACCAAGATAAACTGAGCAGCTGTTCGCACACCACCTCCTCATTGTTACGATACTTATAAAATATAGATAGATGGCGGATAATATTCAAAACATCGAATATGCCGAACACATAAATCGCACTACTTCTCACTTTCAGCGGCATTGTGATAAACACACATAATAAGTAGGATGATAGGGAAGTTTTTAGTCACAGGACCAAAAGGGTGCAACCAAAATGAAGCATCAATAAGAGTCAAAAGAGCACTGTACACGAGGATCACACTCACCTGCACCAAGCAACATAATCTAATATAGCGCCTTGTCAAAATCCACAACCCTAGCGCAACATCTAGTGCGCCACCGCCATACACAGCCGCCTGTGCAACAAGCCCTGTAATATCTGCCCTTACCAAAATATCAAAGCCAACCTCAGGGGCAAAAAATACCGATGTAAGACCGGTAAACACCCACACAAACGCTAAGCTATAACTCGCATACAGGTCAAGTTTATGGGCTTTCATTATCATAATCACACGACCGATAAAGGCTTAAATACCATCAAGGCAAGTAGTATCAAAATGGCTGCAAACGCAGGAATACCCAATAACGTCCACCGTCGCATCAGTTTTTTAAACTCGGCGGAGACTTCACCTTTTTGCAGTTCGATCTGTGCCAACGCACGCAGGCGATACTGTATTTTCAACACAGGAAGCCAGCATAAGCCTATGAACGCAAACAGCCCTGCAACCGTTAAAAACCAAGGAGAGTCAAAAGCGTACCCGAGCAAATGCATCAAGTATAGGCCACTGATTATTTGCGTTATCACCGCTGGGGTTGTGAATAGCCAATCTCCTAAAACAACATGCTGCGTTGTCACATAAATTGCTTGTGGATTGTTGGAGCGGTTCGCCATAAACATAAAAAAAGCAATGCCCGCGCCTGTCCCCATCACCACTATCGCGGCCAAAATATGAATAAACTTTGCGATAAAGTACGGTTCCATCACTCCTCCACCTGCGTCTTTTGATATATTTCAAATTTTTTAAAATACGGCTCAAATTCAGATAACTCTAACAACCCTGAACAGGGAAGCGCCCCCGTTTTATCCAGTGTTCCATTGAGGAGCTTTTTTGCAATAATAATGGTGGAAAGTGTTGGAATATAAGGCCCTTGTCCATTTGGAGCATAAAGACGCCAAGTCACTTTACGCGGTTTTTCACTCTCTGCTAGCCCTGATATAGATACTTCCATAGCACCAATATCACTACCAAAATGTAAAAAGCAATTACTCAGTTTATCTAACTGTTTTGCAAGTGGAGACCAATTTTTTACTATGCCCCACTTAGCTAATGCAGCCATCCCCACCATGCCCCAATGCAACAATGGCAGCTCCAACCCGGCTTGAAAGCTCACTCGATCAGCGACAGCATACCGCTTAGGGAAAAGTGCCAAATCTGGCACATCGACATTGGCTAAAAGTCGGCGTTTGGCGATACCTCCAAAGTCATGACTCTTTGCATCCATCCAACCATGGATTGATTGCCACCGTCCCTCTTTAAACACCTCAAATGGATGACCTGTATAGGTTAAAATGGCTGCAATTGTCGCCACACCTCTTTGCGCTTGGTTTCCCGGAGCAATGGCAATATCGATACTTTGAATACGCTTGAAAGCAATTGAGTATTTATCAATGACAGCTGAGGATAACCCAGGTACTGAGCTGGCACCGCTGACAATCAACACCCCTTTAGTGCTCGCAGCCCTATCAAGAGCGCTAATATCGCACACATACCGTCTATCATCGGCCAAATCTATGTAATGAGCGCCAGAAGCGATACACGCTTGCGGCACAGTATAATTCTGACCTTGGTAAGGTCCACTGGTATGGATCACCATAAAAGGATTCTGGGCAGCAAGTCGTTCGGTAAAGTCATCTGCGTGAATATCCACTTGCCAAGGCTTGAGCACTGCACGTGATTGGTTTTGCAGCTGTGCAATACATTGCTGCGCCTTAGCCTCGTTTCTTCCTGCTATCAGCAAAGTAATGTCATGATGTGATAATGACTCAGCAATGCGTTTACCAAAATTACCATACCCACCAAGTATGATGACTACCTTTGACATGATTGCTTCTCCACAGCTAAATAGTGCATTGACACATTGCAGATCTACTTGCATCAAATCCACTAAGTGATTGGTATTTATCCCTTTTGATTTATATTCAATGTACCTAAAACACCTGTCCGAATAAAGCATTTAATCACGTAAAATACCGGCATCCTCTCTGTAAGAAAAAAACCACCCAATTCACATTGCAATGCCTTAAAACACAACTATGCTTGCTTTGATTTTAATCAGAACAAGGAGTTATTTAATGACGCTTAAATCCACTGGAAAGGTAATTGCTGTACTTTCTCTCACTACTTTAACTGCATGTATGAGTACTTCATCGTCACCCTATTTAAAAAGCTCTATTTCTGAAGGGGTTGGACCACTGGAAGTGCGCGCCCCTTATGCCAATTACGTGAATTATTTTGGCTACGTTGATGCCACTGTACAGCCTGAGGGCGTGTATAAAGGCAAAGATACCTATTACTTATATGCATGGGTACCAGCTGCTGTAGATGAGATTGGTATTTCAATGCAATCTCCCGTTGAATCACAGCCAACGGATAAAGACTTTGTCCATACCAACTTTGCACCAGGTATGGAAAAAGACAAAGCAAAGTTTTTCGATACTTACATTGTGTTTGATCGTATGAATATCATAGATAGTAAAAGCATTGCTCAGGGCGGAAAAGTATTGCAACCGCTCGGGTACAATGATGACACGCGAGAATTACCCGCTAACCCAAGTGGCGCATACTACAACTCCCTGCTTAGGCAAACCACAAACTTAAACAACCCTACGGAATCTCTTGTTCGTGGCGTCTACCGCATATCTTTTACCTCATTTCGGTCACAAGTTGAAGGCTCATTTGAAGCAACCATCGGTACTAATGTACCAGGCGTAAAAATTGCGGCTTCACTTGAGGAGCTTCATCAGTTGGTAAATACCGGTAATTTATAGCCCGAAAAAACCATTGGATGGCCTATTTTCGGTCATCCATTTCAAGTTTATCACGTCCATGCCTCTTGTAATTTATCGTTAGACTGCCTATTTATTAAGCCAACTCGACTTGTACCTCATACATTAACATTCTAGGCTATTAGAGACACTCCCTTAAGCATCGTATGATGCTACTAACTATAAAGAATAAGAAGGATTTATACATGAAAACTGCAACGCGATATTGCTTATTATTCCTCACGCTACTTCATACCTCTATTAGCTGGGCTCAAACCGACGATGAAGTAAAAATCAGAGAAGTTATCCATACCTATTTCCAAGCATTTTCCGAAGCAAAACCGGAAAATTTACACAACGTTTTTTTGCCTAATATGGATATGATAGGCAATGTCAGAGGTAAACCTTGGAAATTTGAAGGCAGTAAATTAGCGGAAGGTTTAAAATCTCGTGAGCCAGAAAAGTTAAAAACAAAAATCTACTTTATTGACATTACTCGTGACTCTGCAATTGCGAAAGTTTATAACGTCAATATTGAAACAGGTATCGCCTATACAGACTATTTATTTTTTCTCGAGGTAGAAGGCAAGTGGAAAATAGCGCACAAAGGGTATACCCGATTTAATGAGAAAGTGAGCAAATAACGTATCTATTCTACAAAAGGCAGGTAACTAGATGCGTTTAGCCTGCCCCAGACAAAATGTTTCAAAGAAATCATGCATAAACATCGCCCATACTTACCCAGTAAATTTATGTGCTTTAAATTGATAAACAGTATTGCTCGATTCTGATATTCAGTGAAAAAAGCGCACGAACGTCGGCTGGAACATTCACTAGCGCATTAAAAACACAAACGGCTCCGTACCTAACCAAAGTCACCAAAACCTTGGCACAACGCTTTTGATATCGACTTCACAAAGCCACACCAATGCTTATTAAACGGTTTATTCGAGCTGATATCTGCTCAATCAGAACCGCGTAACCCCATACATACCGAGTTGACTTTTGGTGATGAAAAATATGAAAAAAGTCATTAAAATTAAAGAAATAACAAACCTTACCTGCATCTAGCCAATGCATAGCAGCCTCTCATTATTTTGTCATAATTTTGGAACCAACTTGCCATTTTTCCTTAGCCTATTTGTCTTTTTCGCTCTCTATAGTAGCGGCACTAAAACCGATAAATGGAAAGGAATATGAAAACAAAATTACTGCCGCTGGCAATTTTATGTGGTGCAAGCTCATTACTGACCGGGTGTTTTGATTCAAATGATAATGATGTTAAAGCACAAGCAAAAACGCCAAATCAAGAAGTGATTGCGGGCACCGCTATCGAGCTGCGTTTACTTGAAACCACAGATTTACATGCCAATGTTTTAAACTTTAACTACTTTTCTGACAGCCAAGATGACAAGGTTGGCTTGGTTAAAACTGCGGCATTAATTCACAAAGCAAGAAATGCAGTACAAAACTCTGTACTAGTAGACAATGGTGACTTAATTCAAGGTAGTCCACTGGGTGACTATATGGCGAAAATTAAAAACCTTCAAGACGGTGAAGTGCATCCAGTGTACAAAGCCATGAATACCTTAGACTATGACGTTGCAAACATCGGTAATCATGAGTTCAATTTTGGTTTAGAATTTTTACAAGAAGCCATCGATGATGCCAACTTCCCATACATCTCAGCCAACGTCTTTAAATACGATGGCGATGAGGACGAAAGTAACGACGAGCCGCTTTTCTCACCCTACCTTATTCAAGATAAAGCATTTGTAGATAATGACGGAAACACACACACCATAAAGGTCGGTTACATCGGATTTGTACCGCCACAGATCATGCAGTGGGATAAGGCCAACCTTGAAGGTAAAGTTATCGCCAAAGACATCATTGCTATGGCCAATAAATATGTGCCAGAAATGAAAGAAAAAGGCGCGGATATTATTATTGCGATCCCACATTCAGGATTGGATACCTCAGCACACACGGATAAAAAAGAGAACGCCAGTTATCATCTATCAAAAGTGGAAGGCATAGATGCAATCATGTTTGGTCACGCTCATGCAAACTTCCCAAGCTCGCGCTACGAGGGGATGGAAGATAAAGGCATCGATCTAGAAAAAGGCACCATCAATGGTGTGGCAGCGGTCATGCCGGGCTTTTGGGGTAATCACTTAGGGGTGATTGATGTCACGTTGACCTATCAAGCAGGTGCTTGGCAAGTGACTGATTCTCAGTCTTCTTTGATGCCGATATTTGAGCAAGATGCCGATAGAAACATCACTGCATTAGTTGATAATGACGCTGATGTTGAAGCCGCTGTGTACCATGAGCACGAAGAAACCCGAACTTGGGTCAACAAGCCTTTTGCAAAAGTGACCAATCAAGTTAATAGCTTCTTTGCGCTGGTCAATGATGATCCTTCAATTCAAATCGTCACCGATGCCCAAGCTTGGTACACGCAAAAAATAGTGCAAGGCACTGAATTAGAAGGCCTGCCAATTCTCTCCGCCGGTGCGCCATTTAGAGCTGGTCGTGGCGGTGCAGACGACTATACCTACATCGCCACAGGTGACATTGCCTATCGTAACGTAGCAGACCTGTATATTTACCCTAACATCCTAAAAGTGCTAAAACTAAACGGCACTCAGGTGAAAGAGTGGCTAGAAATGTCTGCTGGGCAATTTAATCAAATCAACCCAGACTCTGCGGATATGCAGTCTTTAATCAATCCAGATTTCCCGTCTTACAACTTTGATGTTATCGATGGTGTGACCTACCAAATCGACCTCACTCAGCCTGCAAGATACAACAGTAAAGGTGAGAAAGTCTCTGATGGTCAGCGTATTGTGGCGCTATCTTACCAAGATAAGCCCGTTGCTGATGGGCAAGAGTTCCTTGTTGTCACTAATAACTATCGTGCATCCGGCGGCGGTAACTTCCCTGCAATTGGCGCAGATAAAATCGTGGTCGACTCACCTGATGAAAACCGCCAAGTGGTCGCAAACTATATTACGCATCAAAGTGAGGCAAATGATGGCAAAGGTCTTGATCCATCAGCTGATATGAACTGGTCATTTACCGCGATTGAAAACGTCCAGATCCAATTCACAACCTCTAACAGTGCCAATGCAGAAGCTTACAGTGAACAGTTTGGTCATATCCAACCACTGGACAAAACCAATGAAGACGGCTTTGCACTGTACCTATTGAACTTATCTCAAAACCAATAATAAAACCCAGAAAAAGACCCAATTGAGGTATGCCTAAATGCATACCTCTCCTCCTCTACAGCTATTTGGAAGTTGGCTGTAACAACAAACCAAACCAACGGGAATTGAAAAATGACTGTAAATAAACTGACCCTTTCGGTATTGCTCAGTGCAGGCATGCTTGTACATTCTGGCTTTGCCATGGCAGCCGCCTATGATTGGAATAATACTGCACCAGTCAAAGTACCGAGTGCCGCAAACAACAACGGTAAAACCGTGTACTTTGACGTATCCCACGGCGGTGTCGAAGGCAATGCAGACTGGGTTATCGATGGTGCGTTTTCTGATTTTGCAGATGCACTAGTCCAGCAAGGCTACACGGTAAAAGAGTATCGCGGTGTTGACCTAAATAACGATGGCCGTATTCGCTTTTTTGACGACCGCACAGGCAATCAAAACAACGAAGCCATCATTACTTATGACGCAATTAAAGACTCGGACGTCTTTGTCCTCGCAGAAACAAACAGGCCTTTTACGCTTGCAGAGCAGGCTGCGCTTGAGCAATACGTTGCAAGCGGCAAAGGGATATTTTTCGTCGCCGATCATTATGATGCTGACCGTAATCTCAATACATGGGATGCCACTGAAGTCTTCAATGGTTATAACCGCTCAGACTTAAGCAAATACAACATGGGTGGCGCTTATGGCGACTGGCGTAATCCAAAATCAGCCTATGCAGGTTGGTTAGTCGAAAACTTCGGGATCCGTTTTCGCTTCAATGGCGTAGACTACAAGCAAGGTGTCAGTGGTGTAGAGCCAAGCACACAAACTGAAGGGATCACCCAAGGCGTTGACCCTATTCTTATGGCCGCAGGTGCGACACTTGCGATTGTCGACCCACAAAAAGCCAAAGGCTTAGTTTATTTTTCAGAAACTGATACCCCCGTGAAGTGGCGACATGCCAAAGATGACGGATTATATTTTGGTGGCAAAGCCGAAGGGCCTTATGTCGCGATTGCAAAATCTGGTGCCGGTAAAGCAGCCTTTATTGGCGACTCCTCTCCAATTGAAGATGCCACGCCTAAATATCGTCGCCAAGACAGCGGCAGTACCAAAAAAACCTACCCGGGATGGACAGACCCTGGCCATGCCTCAGTGCTTGCCGTCAACATCATAAACTGGCTTGCAACACCTGAAAGCTACCAGTACTTTGATGGACAAAATGGCCATACTAGCGGTGTTGCGACACCGACACCGATGGATATCCAAGAAATGTCTGATCCAAATAATGGACAGCCTTGGGGCACCCCAGCAAATGGCTTTAATCCATGGGATACAGATACTTACAAAAACAACTCTTTTAATGCCCCTTATGGCGATGGCCAAACCGATCCAGACCCAGATCCGACGCCAACACCGGGTGATACAGTCTCAGTCAGTGATGCACTCGCTGCGGCGCAAAACACGTCACTGGTTATCATTGGTAAAGTCACGAATGCTGTCAACGGTATTTATGGTCTAGAACTGAGCGACCTTAATAATCCCGCTGCGCATATTTATGTGAAATTGGAAAGCAATCAAAGGGCTGATTTTAATCCGCAACTAAACCCTGCGATTTTAAATCAGAACATCATAGTGACAGGCAAGCGCAATAGTTACATGGGTGAGCCGGGTATTCGTTATGTCACTGATTTACAGATTGCACCGTCTTTCATGTCCGTTGAGCAAGCTTTGGCAACTGCACAAAGTGAGTCGATTGAACTGACAGGGCGCGTAAAATCTGGTTTAAACAATATCTATGCACTGGTATTAGAAGATCTGAACGACCCAAGTTTTACCATTAATATTAAGCTTGAAAGCAGTCAACGTGCAGAATTTAGTCCGGTATTGAACCCAGATATTCTAAATGCAACGCTTGTGATCAAAGGCGTACGCGATAGTTACATGAGTCAACCAGGTGTCCGTCAGGTATCTAGTATTACTCAAGTATCGAGCGACAATGGCAGCAATCCTGATCAAGGCAATGACCTGTCAGTATCTGAGGTACGAGCAATGAGTAATGGCCAGCCAGTTGTGTTATCAGGCACCATCACTGCCCCCATTAACAATAAGTATGCGCTTGAGCTGAGCGATCCGAATAATGCGGGGAATAAGCTATACATCAAACTGGAATCATCTCAGCGTGATACATTTAGTCCATTGTTGAACCCACAGCTTATTGGCAAAAGCTTAAGAGTTGAGGGTATTAAAAATGACTATATGAGTCATCCGGGCGTGCGCAGTGTCAGTAAGTTAACACTGTTAAATTAATCAGCCGAACAATATGCAAAAGGCTACAAGCGCCTTTTGCATATTTAAGAAGGCCGCTAAATAAACTACCTAGTGCTTAACTCCTGTGTGGGGTGTTGAAGAAAAGTTGATATACTCATTGAGTGTCAGCTGACCTTCATTGTTAGTAAACTTGATATACACGTTATTATCTTCAAAAAAGAAGCTATCTGCAGACATCGCAAACATGGCTTCTGAATAACCGTACCCTCGGTCCAAAAATACGCCTTCGGCATTCCACATAACCTTATAATGCGCACCATTTTGCATTTGATATTGTCCAATAAATTCCTTTATTTGCGCTTCATCGATCACAACTTCCTTGAAGCTCGGCACATTCAGGCCTAAAGCTTTGGCTGCTAAACGACGGCTCATTACTTCTGGCACAACATTGGTATTATTAGATAACACGGCGACATATAGTGCTTCTTCCGGCACATATAAAGCATCTGATTTGAATCCGTTGATTGCCCCATTATGGGTTACTATTTGATAATCTCCCAAGGTCGACGTCCAAATGCCATAGCCATATGGAGAAACACTGCCATCATTCAAAGTAACTGGCGCCGTCATTTTTTGATAACTTGCCTTTGAAATCAGCTGCCCATTCGCCAGTGCATGATACCAAGTGCTCATATCTGACACATTCGAAGACAGTGCGCCAGAACCATGCGGCCAAATCGTATCCAAATGATGTGCATTGACATAGTCACTACCCTCTAAATCGTAGCCAGACACATGATGTTTAATGATTTTTCGACCTGCATAATGGCTATTTTTCATGCCTAATTTTTGAAAAATATGCTCTTCTAGAAACTCGGCATATGGCTGACCGCTCGCTACTTCAATGATTTTTCCAAGCAGCACATACCCAGTGTTAGAATACGCCACACTGTCACCTGGTTGAAACTTCATCGGATGCTGGGCAAACCGTGCTAGGATCTCGTCCAATGTAGCTGGTGCGGGCGCTTCTTTATAAAGTAACGCAAGGTCTTCTGTGAAATTAGCAATACCTGAAGTATGTGTGAGTAAATGTTCAATGGTGACGACATGCCCTTGTGTTGGAAAGTTAGGCACATACTGGTGAATATCATCATGAATGGATAGCTTTCCACGTTCATGTAATATCATAATGGCTGCGGCCGTGAATTGCTTTGTCAAAGAACCAATCTTAAAAACACTTTTAGCTTTGAGTGGGACATTGAGCTCCAAATTGCCACGTCCTATGGCTTTTTTAAATAATACTTCTCCCTCTTTACTAATAATCGCCGCTGCGCCCGGCTCACCTTTGCTCAATTCAGTACGCATGACTTTGGTAAATTTTTTTTTAGATAGAGCCCCATCACTTGCTAACACATCAATCGTCCCAAGAGATAAAGCAGTGGCGAGTACAGTAACTATGATAGAAGGTTTCATTTTGCATCCTTGTGGCTTAATAAGGACCTAATATTTAACCACTTAGACCTTCGTAAAACTGTTCGATAAACGTTCACTATTGTGACAAAGTTTATAAAACTGTCAGTAAATACATGGCATCAACCCTGCTTAATTTTTACACTCTACGAAAGCAAAGGATACGCAAGCCATGAATGTAAACAGTACACACCATACTTTTTATACGCCACACACCCCATCAAGCAAGCCCTCTGACGTTGAGGTACCACAAAGCACCATGCAATCGGCTTCAACACAAGTGCAAATCAGCGATAATGCAAAACATGCCCAAGAAAAGTGGCAATCTATTGCCAATCAATACGATGTGCACAATATTTCAGACGCTGAAGCTGGCGCTATGTCTCGCGAGTTATTCGATTCAGGCTTTATCAATACCACACAAATGATGATACTCATGGCGCCTTCTTCAATGGACGGCTCGAAGCTGAAAAAGCATGACCTGCTCAATAATATGAAGCATACCTTCAAGCTTTCAAATGCCCTAGGAGGCCACACACAGGCATCAAAAAACGCTCACGCCAGTGCCATTAATATTCTTGAGCGTCTCGATAAAACAAAACATAATGGCTAGCGTGTCGCATTTTAATTGCTGGTGATTTCACCCCTTTTTGGACGCTGTGTCGTTTTACCCATACTGAATAGCCATGTTTAATGACGTAAGGTGACAATAATGAAGAAAAAATATCAGCCCACAGCTCCTGCTAATTCGGATGTAGACATGAACCCAATGCTCGATATTGTGTTTATTTTACTTATCTTTTTTATCGTGACTGCCAGCTTTCAAAAAGCCCATGTACTTGATATTAATAAACCCGCGAAATCACATCAGGCCTTAAACCAATCAGTCGTACCACTGTTTCGTATCGACCAGCAAAATCGTATTTATTTAAATCACAAGCGCATTGAAGTTAATGCCATCGCGGTCAATATTGCTCGACTTGCAGCACAAGGGGAGATCACCTCTATCAGTTTAAAGGCGCATGAGCAAAGTGAACACAACACATTGGTGAGCGTATTAAATGCGATCAAATCACAAACCTCAACGCCAGTGTCTCTGGCCAGCTCATAGAATAGATGGAGAAGATAATGGCCAAAGTGTCGCATCACCTAACACCTTGGCCGTGCAAAATTAAGGGTTGATATGATGCAGCTCGGTATCAACCAATTTGCCTTCAAAATTACGGTGCGCATCAATTCGCGCGAAGAAAGCCTGCGCATTCGGCGTTACTGGGATAACGACTGAGTAAAACGCAAAGTTTAATCCTGCCACCACTTGCTGCTGTGCGGCTAAAATCATGTAGTTCACGCCAACTAACGACTCAATTTGCTCAGCAGCACTTTTCTCAGCATCAGTGAAGTTTTCACGCAGTGCAACTGAATCAAAAGAACCAATCGGCGGCACTAATACTGGCTCGCTGAATGTACGATCTGAGAGTTGAGTAAAGTGCTCACCTTGTTGATTAACAACAATCAGCTCTAAGCGATTTACTTTAGGCACGTTTGGCGCAACCACAGGTGAAACGAAGCAGTAAAACGCAAAGTTTTTACCATTAACCACTTGAGATTGTGCTGCCAAAGGTTTTATTTCGACACCATCACGCTTGTTAATATGCTCAAATGCATTGATGTACTCTTTATCAAAATCTTGTGCTAAAACGATTGGACCAAAACCACCTAAAATACGATTTGCTTCAGACATTGTTTTATCCTTTTATGTCATAGATGAATGGGTGCTCCAGTCTGTGGAGCGACTTTAGATGCGACCTAGTCTAGGCGTAATGAGTTGGTTTTTTGGCATCAGTTTAGTATCACTTTGGTATCAGATAAAAAGCGTAAATTTCACGCAACTTTTGCGCCTTATGTGTACACCAAAACGCACACCCATTCAGGGTGAGCGCATTGGCGAAAGTCATCGGTCATTACTAGGCTTTAGGACCCTACTCAAGGAGTCAAATAATGGATGGCAGAGTAAAGCTGGATTGTAAAATCCTTAAGCAACTGAGACGAAATATGGGGCTGAGCCAAGAGAAACTGGCTTGCGCCTGCCAAGAGCAAGCCCTATGCGTCTCCATCGCAACACTAAAACGCGCTGAATGCGGCTGTAAAGTGTACCACCGCACCGCCAGAGAGCTTGCCCGTTTTTATCAAATCCCTGTAAAAGATCTGCTGTGTGAGCAAACCAGCTAATTCAATTTGAATCGATTTGTAACAAATTGAGTGTTCTCAAACTGATCACTTTGCCCTACTCTAGAAACATAAGAGCAAATGGAGAACGCGATGAAAGATTTACAAAAATTGGTCAGTGGTTTAAACAAATCAGGCGCATTGAGCGGCTTACTGGGCGGCGTTGCTGGCGGCGGTGTAAGTAGCTTATTAAGCAGTAAAAAAGGCAAAAAGACGGGTAAAAAAGCCGTAAAATATGGCGCGCTTGCAGCTGTCGGCGGACTCGCTTGGAAAGCTTACAAGCAATATAGCGAACAAAATGAAGCAGCCGCACAAAAGCGAGATAGCGCAGCCTTTGATAAAGCCATGGCAACACGCTCACAACCAGCGCGTCACTTCGATTTTAAACCTGCCACCATACAAGAGCATAGCTTCGAACAGGTTGTCGAAGATGAAAGTGGCTCTGGGCAACTCTTACTTATGCGGGCCATGATAGCAGCCGCTTATGCAGATGGGCACATAGATGACAATGAGCGCCAGAAAATATTTGCCCAAGTTGAAACCATGACGCTCAGCGTGCAAGAAAAAGCCATGTTATTTGATGAATTAAGACAACCCATGAGTCTCTCTGAGCTGGTGCAAGCAGTGCCTAATGCACAAACAGGCATTGAAGTTTATGCTGCCAGTGCCAGTGCCATCGATCTGCAGCAAACGATTTCACAGCAATATTTGCAAACTCTGGCGAATCAACTTTGCATCCCAAAAGAGCTGGTACACTCTATCCATCAACAGCTTGATGAGCTCTAAGTTACCAGTTTGACGTTTGGTTTTTTCGTTATGCGTGCTTAGAGGTAAGCACGCCAACCACCAAGACTAAACGATTAAGGCTTTTTAACCACTTTAGGTCGCTTGCGATTTGGATAGCAAGTCGTACACATTGGGCAAACCGTACCGTCACAGCCTCTGGCTGTACAAAACTCTCGGCCATAGTAAATAAACTGCAAATGCAGATCATTCCAGCATTCTTTAGGAAACAGTCGCTTTAAATCTTTTTCTGTTTGCGCCACGTTTTTACCATTGGTCAATCCCCAGCGCTGGGCTAAGCGATGAATATGAGTATCCACAGGGAAAGCGGGGACACCAAATGCCTGCGCCATCACCACCCCTGCAGTTTTATGCCCCACCCCAGGTAGCGTTTCCAATGCATCCATATCTTTGGGCACAATGCCGTCATAGTCTGCAACTAAGATTTCAGAAAGCTTTTTGATGGCTTTCGATTTTTGCGGCGATAAACCACACGGCCGGATGATCTGCTTAATATCTTCAACCGATTGCTTGGCCATATCAAAGGGGTTATCTGCCAGTTGCCATAGCGATGGCGTCACCTGATTCACGCGCTCATCAGTACATTGCGCAGAGAGTAAAACGGCCACAAGCAAGGTATAAGGGTCTTTATGATCTAGAGGAATAGGCGGCTTTGGATAACGTGCTTGTAAATCTGCCAAGATATACGCTACGCGTTCCGCTTTTAATAAGTTTTTTTCCGGCACAAGTATTAACCTAAAGTACTTTCTTCATTGCTGTGTGCCTAATTTACACTGACGCCCGAAAGACGTCAGCATAAAACCGTTAATTAATCCCTTTTGGTATCAAAATGCTAAACGCTTAAGCGCCAAGGTGTTGTCCCAAAGCGATGAAAAACGGTACGCCCAATAACACATTGAATGGAAAAGTGATACCCAGTGACGCTGTGATAGACATTCCGGCATTGGCTTCAGGCAAGCTCTCTTTCATTGCCGCAGGTACTGCAATATACGAAGCACTCGCCCCCAATACGGCCATCAGCGCAATACCTCCCGCGCTTAACTCCAATAGCACACCCAAACCAGTCCCAGCTAAGCCACCTAACATTGGCATCAATATCGCAAAGCTGATTAAAAACAAACTGTTCTTCTTTAAAGTGCCTAATTGCTTACCTGCCACCAATCCCATTTTTAATAAGAATAGCGCTAATACACCAGAGAATAACTCAACAAAAAATGGCGTGAGTTTTTGCACGCTATCGCCGCCAACAAAGCCAATCACCAAGCTGCCCACCATAAGTAAAATACTTTGATTAGCCACCAGCTCTTTTTTAATAAAAGCACGGTTTATGACCTTCAAGTTACCTTTGGCGAGTACTAAACCAACCAAGATCGCAGGCATCTCTAACAACACCACAAACAAGGGGAAATAAGCTTCATACGCGATATCGCCCGCTTCAAGTAAAGCGACAGCAACAGCATAAGTCGCCACACTGACCGAGCCATAATGCGCAGCAATGGCGCCTGCATTAATTTTATCTAACTGACCAAAATAGCGTAATAATGGGTAGGCAACGAGTGGTAACAATAAACCAAAGGCCACAACGGCGATAGACATGGTTAACAGCGCAGGATCGACATGCTGCTGTAATGCGATACCGCCTTTTAGACCAATCGCGACCATCAAAAAAAGACTGAGTGTTTTATATAACCCGTCAGGAAAGGGGATTTTTGCACCTAATAATTGCGCAATGATCCCCAGTAAAAAAAAAGCGACGACCGCATCTATCATAACCTACTTTGCCTCTTTTAACTGGCGAGACGAGGCGCGCATTGATGTGTGGCTATCACGTGAAGACTGTATCAAACTGACGATTGAAAAACTGAAAATAGATAAAGCCAGCAGAATAAAACCCGTACTACCATGTCCAAGTACACTGCTCAAATACGAAAATGCCAACAGACTGAAGCACGTTATTAAAGGTAATGCCAAACTTTTAAATGTCATAACTCTCTCCTCTGTATTTTTGAGGATTTTACAAAAGTCTAAATATAGATAAAAATAGATAGTAACTAAGATAACCATAGAT
Source organism: Pseudoalteromonas sp. MMG033 (assembly GCF_057197785.1). NCBI lineage: Bacteria > Pseudomonadati > Pseudomonadota > Gammaproteobacteria > Alteromonadales > Pseudoalteromonadaceae > Pseudoalteromonas > Pseudoalteromonas sp. MMG033. Next base: position 2,145,868 of record NZ_CM170070.1, on the reverse strand, counting down.
AAAACTCTAATTTAAGGATTTAGTTGCAATATGGCTTCAAGATTACATGCCCATATCGGGACTTTTAGACAACTTGAAATCCTCTTAGCCTTACATCAAGGCGGTAGCGTTAAAGCCGCGTCAGAAAAGCTGTTTTTAACCCAGCCAACGGTATCCATGCAGCTAAAAAAACTGGCCGAGGCAATTGGTTTACCGCTTTATGAGCAAGTAGGTAAACAGCTAAAATTTACCGATGCAGGCCTTGCCACCGTTGCGACGGCAAAGCAAATATTGCAAAGTTGCGAAGAGTTAGACATGCACCTCTCTAACCTGAGAGGGCTCAAATCAGGTACTTTGAGGCTATCCAGCGTCACCACGGCTAAATACTTTATCCCGCATTTACTGGGGCCCTTTTGCGAACGATATCCAGGTATAGATATTCAATTTACGGTGGCCAATAGACAACAAGTCATTGAGCGCCTTGAGCAAGGACTAGATGACTTTTATGTATTCAGCCACCTGCCTGAAGGGCTAGATTTAGAAGTCATTGAATTTATGTCCAATGACTTAGTCGCCATAGCGCCCGCTTCTCATCCATTTAGCCAAAAAGACACTGTGTCCTTAGAGGAGTTTTGTCAAGAAGACTTCCTCATTCGAGAATCAGGTTCGGGAACCCGTTACGCCACAGAAGCATTTTTCAAAAACCAAACTGTGACGCCAAACATAAAAATGACCATTGCCAGTAATGAAGCCATTATTCACTCCGTATTATCACGTCTTGGGGTTTCTATTTTATCGTCTCATACGCTAGCCTTTGGTGAGATCCATGATGTTAATGTCATCAATGTCGAGTCTTTACCCATTCGCTCTAAATGGTCATTCTCCTGGACCAAACGCAAAACGCTGTCGCCTATTGCCAGTGTGTTTTTAACGTATGTGGAGACCGAAGGACGCGAGATCATGCAAAGCGCCATTAGGATTTAATAGTTTGTTCAAAAAAAGAACAAAACTTTGAAAGTGGATCTCGTTTTGTAAGGTCTGTTGAAAAGATGACAACTTCACCGCTTGAGGGCATGACTATGGTACATCCGCTTAAATTAGCATCTTTGTTTATGGTATTTGGATTAACCGCATGCGGAGGCAGCAGCAGCTCGTCGCCCGCCTCGACGCCCACCAATGATTCGGCATCGCAAAATACCACAACCTCAACGACAACGACGTCCTCAACCACTTCATCTTCAGATACCTCGACTCCGGCTCCCGCTGCGACCTCAGTAACCTATGAGTTGAAATTTACCCAAACTTGGGAGCGAACCACTTTCCCAACCAATTACCCTAATGGCACCCATTTCTCTCCCATGATCGGATTAACACACAATGATCAAGGGCGTATTTTTCAGCGCGACAGCACAGCGAGCGCCGGTATTGTCAGCATGGCAGAAACAGGGTCTAAAACGCTACTTAAAGGCGAGATCAGTGATATACAAAACCTTGGTCATTCCAGCTACCTAATTGATGAAGCGGGGATCCCCCATGGCAGTAAAAGTGTGACGCTAACCTTTGAGGCAAGCCAAACTTATCCTCATCTAAGCATTGTCTCTATGGTTGCACCGAGTCCGGATTGGTTTATCGGGATAGACAGCCTGTTGCTTTTTAATGACAACCAATGGGTAGACGAGCAAACTATACAGCTTAAAGTATATGATGCAGGCAGTGACAATGGCGTTACGTTTAGTGCAGCAGACTCAACCACAGATCCACAAACCCCAATTACTTTACTTAATAGTGCAAGAAGCGATACTGACTTCACCGAGGGCGTACATTTTAACAGTGGCGAAAACATCGGTTTTATCACCATTAAACGCATGCAATAAAAATACAAGCCGCCATCCAGTGTGGCGGCCAGTTATTGCTGTGCCATCAATGACATCAACAATGATCTAAGCCATATGCTTTTATCATCACTGTTTTTGCGTTGAAACCACAGTATCGAAATATCAAAATCAGGCACCCTTATCGGCGGGTCAAAATAACGCAGCTGGCTCTGCTCGCAAGCGACATCAGCCATTTTCTTCGGCACGATGGCGATCAACTTGCGACCTTTGAGCAAGCTTTGAATGGTCATAAAATTGCGTGTTGCCACCGTGACTTTGCGATTTAATCCCTCAGCTTGTAGTGTATCATCAACCCCTGTTGCTAGGCGTCCATCTGGACTAACTAGCGCATGTTCAATATTGGCAAAGTCATATTCTGATAAACCTTGCTCAAATGCGATGCAATGCGGATCGGCAATACATACATGCCTTTCTGTATATAAATGCTGGGATTGAAAAGCGGGATCAGGCGCAGTAATACTGCCAATGACGATATCGAGTTTTTCCTGCTCGGCCAAAACAAGGTAATTGCTGCGATTGACGTTCACAAAGCTTACCTGCGCCTTTGGTGCCTGTAACCTGATGGCATCAAAAATGGCTGGCGCAAATATAAACTCGGCATAATCAGTGAGGCCAATACGACAAATGCCGTCATAGTCAGCAGGATCAAATGGGGCACTGGTTAAAAGATCGTTGCTCACACAATCGAGTAACTTGTTAACCGTGGGGGCTAATTGATGAGCGCGCTCTGTGGCCATCATTTTATGCCCTTTGCGCTCAAATAATACATCATCAAACAAGGTCCGTAATCGAGATAAACTATGGCTCATTGCCGATTGGCTCACATAGCTTTTTTCAGCGGCAATACTCACACTTTGATATCGATACAAATAAGCAAAAGCAACCAGTAGGTTTAAATCGATATTGCGCCACGGCACATCTGTAAAACTCATCCTAATCCCATATTATTCATATTTACAATCAATACTATTAATTTGATTAATTATAATGCATTTTCTAACCTAGTGGCATTCTCAACAGCAGCATCCAACACGGTGCCAAACATGTTTACCATATTTAAACTCTTTTTTATGCTCGGCTGGGTTAGCTTCGGCGGACCCGCAGCACATATTGGCTACTTTAGACAAACTTTTGTCGAAAAGCTCAAATGGCTGGATGACCACGAATATGGTCAAATTGTTGCCTTAAGCCAGTTCTTACCTGGTCCCGGGTCTAGCCAAGTAGGTTTTGCGCTCGGTTACAAACGCGGCGGACTACCCGGTGCACTCGCAGCCTTTTTAGGCTTCACATTGCCATCTGTATTAATCATGATCGGGTTGGCAGTTGTGGCAAGCCAGGTAACGCAGCACGATGTATTTCAAAGCATCGTCCATGGCTTAAAGTTGTTAGCCGTCGTCGTTGTTGCTGACGCAGCTTGGGGTATGTACAAAAACTTTTGTAAAAACACCCTCACCACTAGCCTCTGCTTAGTCACCGCCATTGCTTTGCTTATCGCACCCAGTATCTTGATGCAAATCGCGGTTCTATCCATCGCCGCTATTATTGGTGCCTGCTATTTAAAAAACGCAGCAACAGAACAAGTCAATGCCACATTTAAACCTAGCTATGTACCACTGTGCTTGTTTATCGCGCTGTTGGTTGGATTGCCTCTCGCCGCACATATTCTGCCGTCAATTGCTTTATTCAATGACTTTTATCAAGCGGGTAGTTTGGTATTTGGTGGAGGCCATGTTGTACTGCCCTTACTGCAAAATATTGTCGGTGATCAACTCAGCCAAGATGCCTTTTTAACTGGGTATGCGGCCGCACAAGCAGTGCCTGGCCCCATGTTTACCTTTGCAACCTACATTGGCTATGAGCTACTACCTAGCAGTCCAATTATGGGGGCTTTAATTGCAACCATCGCGGTCTTTTTGCCTGGTTTTTTACTGCTGCTCGCGGTGCTAAAAAACTGGCAAGCACTGGCACAAAAACCAAAAGTAGCAGGCGCACTCACTGGCGTTAACGCTGCGGTTGTCGGACTATTAGCGGCGGCTTTATATCAACCGGTGTTTATCAGTGCGGTATTTACGCCAATCGATATCGCGTTGGTACTCTTTGGCTTTTTCTTAATGAAGCAAATAAAACTGCCCATTATCTGGCTAGTCGTCACTTTCATGTCGGCGGGCGCATTAATAAGTCTGATCTAATTTCTGCTACTGCAAACAGGGAGGTTTGCAGCAAATTAACGCGACTTTAGCGACTTACCCTCTCAACCTTTATTTACGCTTTGGCGTAAGTGCTCATGGTGATTGAGAACAAAGCCAAATATATCCTTGTTAGGGGTTTTAATTCAGATGCAATACGCGTAGACTTGAATGATAACAATTATCATTCAAGTCTACGCGTATGATTAAAGATTTTGCTACTCGAACTTGCCCATGTTGCAACAAACCACTCAAGCTGAGTGATAGGCTGGCATTGCTTAACCGAGAGCCATTGACGTGTAAATACTGTGCAAAACCATTGAAGCCTAACTTTAGCATTATGCTGATCAATACTTTTTGGCTCAGCACCTGTGTATCAGGGCTAATAAAAACCCATACCGAACTCAATTATGCATGGGCATTATGCGCCGCTTTATTAGCCGTTAGCGTGTTATTACCGGCATTAGATTTGCTCTTCTCACTAGAAGAAGAGCACTCTCACTAAGGCTTAAAGCCAAAGTAGCTTAATGCCAGTAACAATAATAGTGAAACTCAATACAACGCAAAGCGTATTAAATAGCTTATATACACCTGCACTTTTCACATAGTCACCCGCAATTTGCCATCCAGCTAGTATGCCATTCAAAGCAAAAATAATGACACATAACGTGGTTGCAACTTTGAACCAAATGGGCTCAAAAAAAGCCAGTAAACTTTGATGATCGGTAACTGGCTGATTTACCAAAAGCCCTATCAAAATCAACGTATATAAAACAATTAAAGCATTACTGACCCGTTGCAATACCCACTGTTTAGTCCCTGAGCGCGCAATTCCAGTTATAGCCATATCCACACTCCAATTCCAACACTCAATACAATGCCAAGACCAATAGCGACACGGGAAATCATGCAGCCACTTGCCAGCTCTTCACAGTAACCAAACTCTTGAATGATATGCTTCACAGTACCTAGGCAATAGTAGCCCAGTGCCGTAAGCAGTCCCCACACAATAAACTGTACAAGAAAGTTCTCAGTGAACAAGGCTGATAACGTAGTGAAGTTATCTTGCGATTGAATTGCAAAAATTAATAGTGGCAATAAAACAACCAAAGCAGCCCATACAATGACACCACTGACGCGATGCAAAATAGACGCATAGGCTGTAATAGGGAGCGCCATTGTCTGTATCGCCAAATTAGTTGGCCGTTCTTTTCTCATATCAAATACCTAAACTTAAACGTGAACAAATGCTAACGCAAATCATTACCACTTACAAATTTAGATTAATTAATGTCTAGCTGATTAACCCTCTTAAAGTAAGAAAAATCAGTATTTATATTGAAAAGCAGTGCAGTAGCAGTGCAGTAGCAGTGCAGTAGCGGTGCCACTGCACTGGAATAGAAAGAGTTAGAAACCTAGCGGGATATTAAATGCAAAGAAACCAACTAATAGTGATGTCCAAAACAGTAAAAACGCCACTGAATAAGGCACCATCATCATGATCACATCACCAAAACTCAAATCAGGCTTGTACTTACGCATAAAGGCTAAAATAACCCCAGCATAAGTCATCATAGGTGTAATGATATTCGTTGAGGAGTCTGCAACACGGTAAGCCGCAGCAACCAGATCAGGCGTCATCGCTGGGTTTACTTGATACAACATTGGAACGAAGATGGGACCAAGTAGCATCCATTTAGACGTTAACCCACCAACAAACAAGTTGATCAGACCCGTGGTGATCACAAAGCCGATAATAAGTAGGATTGGGAACTCTTGTAAGCCAAGTGCTGATAAGCCACTTGCACCAATATAGGTAATATAAGTGCCTAAACCTGAATACCCTAAAATACCCAAAAAGTTATAACAAAAGAATGTCAGCACTAGGATATAGCCCATGGTGTTCATTTGCGCGATCATCGCTTGTACGACATCCATCAAGCTCTTGAATTTACCTGTTGCCACACCAAATGCAGCACCAACAATGGTAAAAACTAAAGTGATCAATAGGATGACATTGTTCAAATAAGGTGTGACAACTTTACCTGAAGCCGTTTCATATGGTGCCAATGGCCCTAAAGCAAGTGCAACCACAAGCCCAAGTGATAACAACAAGCCCCAAAACGCCGCTCTTAACCCTTTTTTCTCTTCTTCTGTTACAGCAAAGTTTGATAGGTCCATGCCCTCTGGTAATTCATAAGGTACATTTTTAAACCTTGGTTCAACAAACTTTTTCGTCACCCATGCACCAATACCTACCAACATAAATGTCGAAACAAAAATAAAGTAATAATGCATAGTCGCTGGCGTAAGTGACTCACCTGTTGAGGACTCAAATGGCACGCCTTGAGACTCTGCAAAGATTTGCGCATTTAAACCGATGATCACATCAACCGGTGTAGCTGGGATCAAGTTAGCACTAAAACCTGCTGACACACCGGCAAATGCTGCCGCCATCCCGATTAATGGATTCTTTCCAAGCCCTGCATAGAGTAAGCCTGCCAGTGGGATTAAAATTAAGTAACCTGCGTCGGTTGCTATGGAACTCATGATCCCCAAAAAAATCAAAGCTGGCGCTAAGTAAGTGTCTTTTAGACGAGTACCTAGTTTTTTGATAATCGCATTAAACAGCCCTGAGCTTTCTGCAACACCGACACCCAGCATAACAATTAGGATAACGCCTAAAATGCCATTGCCAAAGCCTAGCCAGTTTTGCAGTAATGCATTATCAAAAAACCAAACAACATGTTCAGCATCAGTCATATTTTTGATGGTATGCGTGATTGGGCTACCATCGGCACCTTGGATTTCGAATGTTAACCCGCCGATCAAAGCCGTCAGCGCAAATGCACCGACTATAAACCACATAAAAATAATAATGGGATCTGGAATTTTTTTACCTGCTTTTTCAATGAATGATATCACCCCACCACCATTCATTTTTGCTGTATCAGTAGCTGACACTTAACCTCCTTAGTATTAAAAAATTTATAATTAGCTGTGCTTTCTCAAGGTACAAACGTGGCATTCTACTCAATTTTTACTCAATTGAGAAAAATTTTAGTTGAGATAGCTTATTATTGAGGCGAAAGAATACAGAGATGCGGCATGTTTTTTTAAACAACTAAGCTTTATACATAAATTTTTTTAATAGCGTATTTCTCACTTTTTCCCTCCATTAAAAAACAATATTACACAAGCGCCATATTCAGAAAAAATTAATAAAATCATAAACAAAAACAAAAAGTTCAGTAATTAAACAGTTTGAAAACTCTCAATTTAGTGCTGCGATGAAAAAGGAACCACAAAGAACAAAAAGGAAATCAACATGAAGAAAATAAATAAAATATATACTTTGTCCCTGCTTACAATGACCTGCTTGAATGTGAATGCGGCTCCTCTACAAGAAAACAACATCGCAGATATTTGGTTTGGTGAATACCCAAAAGTGGAGTATTTCGTCCCAAGATTATTTGCAGGATATTGGAATACAGGCGATACCCACCAGTGGTCAAACAACTGTTATAACTATGCAGCAAACCGCATTTCCCCCACAAAAGCCAAATCTCAACCTGGCTATGCCAGTGGACACAGAGGCTTTGATACGAATAGACGTTCTTGCGCGGGTGTCATGGAGGGTGCGAGAAGAGATGGCTTTACGCCAATCCCTCGCTCTCAATGGGCTAGCAAAAAGGCCAATACCAATAGTGTAAGAACCCTGATGGCTTTGGTGTTAGCACCTAACAGAGACTATCACTGGTACCGCAGAGACTTTAGTGGTCAATGGTCCCACAAACCTGGAAGTACAGCTGTTACTCACCTAGATAACTCCGGCCGTGTCATTACCGATCCAGAAAACGCTGATCGCGGTATATACACGACATTCTGTGGCTATTTTGAAGGACAATCATCGCTATTTCTTCCTTATAAAATCCAATTCTACGTCACGCAAAACCGAGGGGAAACCTTTGTAACTGGAGAATTTGAGGCTGATGACCCTTTCGGGCCAAGCCTTGCAAACTCCATAGAGCAACCAAAATCGACGGTTACACTGCTTAAATACTCAGGTCGTGAAAACCCATCCGTACCCATTTCACAACTTGATGATTATTTAAAATACCGTCTCTCTGAAGTTGCAGCGTTGCAAGACACTTCCATTATTCGTAAAGAAGTCGCGCAGCCAGGTGAACCTCTGCTTCCAGGAAAATTAGGTTACTCTGGAATATTAATAGATGATGTTGAGGGCGTTTATTTTAATGCTGGTGATAAAGTTCTGATCAGCGAGGATGAGATCAAAGTGCTCAGTCAAAATCACACGCAATCCCATACTCGAATGGCCTCGTCACAGGACCAAGGCCAAGGTATAGGCTTCACTAAATCGCACCTACTTGATCTATCGTTGGAACAAGATCTAATCGATTTTATAGAAGCAAAATAACTAATACATTAGGGTAGCATGCTACCCTATTTATCATATATTTAGATTATTTTGACAATAATTACCCCACCTTCCTAAACAGCTACCCATTGGATAAATAACGGCAACATTATGATTTTATTAATTTTAAATAATCAACATCTGACAAAAATCTGCCGCCCAACACGCAAAAATTAAACAGTCATTACAATAAAGCTACTTATTACGTCACCATTCGCAACAATAGCCAACCTATATTGCGATTACCTAAATTACCAAATAAGGGTACATATATTGCTTAGTTCCTAAAAACGGACTTTTGGGACAAACATGCTTTCAATCAATCACTTTTATAACAGACATCGAATGTCTTCACATAAAACAGCACAAGCACAAGAAACGCTCACAGAGCAATTAAGTACAGGAAAGCGCATTAACTCTGCCAAAGACGATGCAGCAGGTTTGCAAATAAGTAATCGCTTAACAACGCAAGCCCTAGTCAAAGAGCAAACTCAACGAAATATCAATGACGGGATCAGTTATGGTCAAGTGGCCGATACGGCCCTCTCTGAAGTAACTGAGTTGCTACAGCGCATGAGAGTACTGGCTTTGCAGGCTGCCAATGGCAGTAACAGTGACGAAGATAGAATAGCGATTAATCTGGAAATGCAGCAAAACATTGAAGCCATTGATGGCGTAGCCATGAATACAGAGATTTTTGGTAAAAAACCGTTATTAAGCTTACAAGAAGAGCCTGAACCCACTCCATTAGATAACGTGCAATTACTTAATGAAGCCTTTAGTAACGGAATATCAGCAACATTACCCTCAGGGTATCGCTCCTTTGGATTGATCCCCGCAGACTCGACCAATGTGAGAATTTATATTGACTCTTATGGCGCGAATGATGACCTGCAACTTTTTAATGCTCAAGGCCAACATTTAATTGGCAAAGACTTATCGCACGACAGTGCCAATATAGAAGCTAAATTGTTTACTTCACAAAACGGTTATCACGGCCACGAAAAGTATGATAGCAGTCTTTTATTCGACGGTGGTGGGTATAACTTTCCAGCCACAAATATACGGCAAATTAATGGCATGAATTTTACTTTTTCAGGTGATGGTCATGGCGGTGGAGACTATCGCGAAGAAGTCATTATTGATGAGGTGACAGAACACTTGCTCGTCAGTGTTACTGAAGTCACAAACGGTATATTTGAAATAAGAGCTAGCTGGGACTCTATGCCCGACAGCATTTCAGCACCTGCATTACCCAGCGCTAAAGATGGTCCCATGCTCATAACAGCCAAAGACGATGCCATTGGCGAAGATGGCTTTATTATTTTTGACGACATAGATGCCAGCACGCAAAGCCTTAATATTGCAGAGCTCTCAGCGGATACGCAAGCAGGTGCGCAAACATCTATCACCGCCATTGATGCAGCACTTAAGCAAGTGGGGAAGTTTAGAGCAGACATAGGTGCTAAGATGAATGCCCTTGAAAGTATATTTCGCAATCAAAGCAATCAACATACCCAGTTAAGCACTGCTAATCAAAAAATCGTAGATGCTGATTTCGCATACACTATGTCGCAAAGTGTAAAACAAGACATCTTACAACAAAGCCAAATTGCAATCACGACACAAGCGAAGCAAGCGTTTCAACAAAGTATGACACAATTAATTCAATTGATAGGGTAATAGAGCATATTACAACATCGTTTAACAGTGAGTCAGCGCGTAATATCATGGTCTTTTATTACACGTTAACTCACTTAAGACGTCAGAAATCAATGACGCTTTCTAGGCCCCATTCGCACTAAGTCTTTGCCATTTTCAAATACATCTTGGGTTACCCAACGTCCTAGTAACAATTGATGTTTATCATCAAGCACGGCAACAAATGGACGGCCATTACTATTATGCGTAGCTAATGCAACCCCTTCGACATTTTCTAAACCTAGGCCGCCGTTTTCTACTAACAGTAAAAATGCTTCTAATTCTGCTAAGCTCGTTATTTCATCTTGATCAGTGATCATATCTATTTACTCTCTTAATGCTCTCTTTTGCTTGTTGGTTATCATTATTTGAATTGATAACACAAGCACATCTGTATTAAAGGCCATTATATCCCGCATTATGCACACCAGCCACTTAGGCATTTATAGGTTAAGCATCAAAACGCTTAAAAAGTATGATTAAAGTAATACATTCAATTATTGGGATTGCCGCGCAACCCACTCTTGCCGTACACTCATGGCCATTAATGCATTTATTTTTGAGGTTGTAATGGCTGAACCTGACAATAAACCCTCTGGCTTCTTTAGTCAGATGCTATTTAACATCATACTCCCAGTCGTGATCCTAACGCGATTTTCAGGAGAAGAACATTTAGGCCCATCTCTTGGTGTCATTGTCGCTTTAGCTTTCCCGGTCGGTTTTGGATTATGGGAACGCAAAAAAACAGGCAAGTTTAACTTTATATCCGGTTTAGGGATCGTGTCTGTGTTATTAACAGGCGGCATAAGTTTGCTCGAATTAGATGCAAAATATATTGCTATCAAAGAAGCCTTGATCCCTGGTGTGATAGGGGTTGCCATTGTGGTAAGCCAATATACTAAATACCCATTATTAAAAACCATGCTATTTAATGAAAATGTCATGGACATCCCCAAAATTGACTCAGCATTAAAAGAAAAAGGAAATTTAGACAAATTGCCTAAAGTGCAAATTGTTGCGTCAAATATTTTGGCAGGCTCATTCTTTTTATCATCAGTACTGAACTATGTACTTGCAAAAATGATTGTCGTCAGCCCTGCAGGCACAGAAGCCTACAACAATGAATTGGGTCGCATGACCGCATTGAGTTATCCAGTTATCGTACTGCCAACCATGGTGATTTTCTTTGTTGCACTCTATTACCTAATTAACTCACTAAAAAAGCTCACGGGGTTAAAAATGGAAGACATGTTTATTGAACAATAAACCAAGTGTGTGCATATTTACGATAAAGGGGCTTAACTAGGCCCCTTTTTCATACCCTTTCTCGGTTTTTTGGTAACCGAGTCAGGTCTAACTTCAAAACTTTAGAGCGCCGCTGATAGTTGTACAGGGACTTTTTCTTAGCGGGTAGATCTTCAATGCTTGCACAGTCAAAGCCCTGTTCTAAAAACCAATGAATACTGCGCGTAGTCAGTGCAAACAACGCTTTATAGCCTTTACGACGAGCTTTATTAATGACAGTACGCAGTAAAAAACTGCCTCTGTCCGCATCGCGATATTGGGGGTGAACCGCCAAGCTGGCAAACTCCCCAACCTGCTCCTCAGCAAAAGGATAAAGTGCTGCGCAGGCAATGATCACGCCATCTCGCTCAATGACCGTAAATTGCTCAATTTCCATCTCAAGCTGCTCTCGAGAGCGTCTAACTAAATACCCTTGTTCTTCCAGAGGCCTTAGTAAATTCAACACGCCGTTAATGTCTGAAATGGTCGCACTACGTAATTGCTCAGAGCTTTGCGGCGCTATCTGCGTACCTATCCCATCGAGAGAGAACAGCTCTTGTAGCAAAGCACCATCCTCTTGATAACTAACAAGGTGGCAGCGGTGTACTCCACCACGGCAGGCATCAATCGCAGCATGCAAAAATACCGCTGCGCTTTTACAAGGTGAGTTACCACCGTGCTCTGTGGCTAACAACTGCTCCGCTTCATTAGGCATTAATTCGGCGACGGCTTCACCACGTTCATCTAAGATGCCCGCTTCGTGACAAAATCCAAGCATTTTGTCTGCATCAAGACGCAAGGCAACTTGAGTTGCTATCTCTTCTGCGGTTAAGTTGAAGCTCTCTCCTGTCACAGAGGCTGAAATAGGCCCAAGTAAAACAATACTATTATTGTCCAGCTGATGACGAATGCCCTCAACATCAATACGCCTTACGCGACCAGAGTGGTGATAGTCTACACCTTCATCGATGCCAATCGGCTGCGCGATCACAAAATTACCACTGACAACATTCAATGATGTGCCAGACATTGGCGTACTACTCAATGACATTGACAACATTGCGGTAATATCAAGCTGCATGGCGCCGCTGACTTGCTTGATTATCTGCAATGACTCACTATCTGTGACGCGGATCTGGTTATGAAATTCACTGTGGATCCCAGCATTAGCCAATGCTGTATCAAATTGAGGCCTCGCCCCAAATACCAACACAATTTTAATGCCTAGACTAGTTAATAGGGCCACATCGTTAATAATGCTGCGATAGCCAGACTGATCAACAGCCTCCCCACCAAGCATGACAACAAATGTTTTACCACGGTGAGCGTTAACATAAGGGGTAGATTGACGAAAACCATCGACAAGTTCTGTAGTACGCACGAGCTAGTTACCTTTTTAGCACTGACAAATCACAATCACACAGAGCTTCATCATAAGGAATAAAAAAACAAAATAAAAGAATTTTTATTCTTTAAATTTGAATTTTAATTCCAAAAGGCAACGTGATAAATATGGTAACCCACACACAAAAAACACTATGTTTTGTTAAAAACCGTAAACTTAGATACACATGGAGTGTACTCCACCAATTCTTAACCACCTTACCAAAATGAGTCAGACTAATTATTATTCATAAAATTAAAAACGCTATGAACATTGTTAATACCTGAACATTTCTCACTTTTGAAATGACTAATTTGAATTGATCAAAAACGCATAGCAGGGTTAGATATATAAGAAAGATTAATTTTTAACCAACAATCCAATGATAAAGGAAATGCAATGAACAAGAAATTAGCAACCACAGTGGTAGGTCTAGCAATGGGATTAGGTACTTCGATAGCGGTACTTGCAAGTAATGGTCACGGTTATACACATGGCTGTAATTGGCAGGTACATGGCACTTTAGAAGCATACTGTGGCTATCAAGCTTATGTTTGCCAATGGGGAGGAACCCCTGGACATAACTGCCGCACTATTAAAGCACAATGCATGATTGATTGCGCATAAACATAAACCCGAGTGATAAGCTAGCTTATCACTCATTCAAATGTATCACGTCCACACGTGAACAAAATAGCCTGATAAATTCATTAGCTCCTTAAATAAATAATGTCATTAACTTAAATTTATTATGCACATTTTTCACTTTAAAAAACTAGGATCCATATATCTCGAATATATATGAATTTAAATCACCACCTTATTTATTGACAAAAAATACACAAAAACATTACCTTTTCTGGGTGAACAAATTTCGTTCACTTAAAACAATGATAAAGGAAATAACATGAATAAAAAAATCGCAATGGCGGTGATCGGCGCTGCAATGGGACTGGGTACTTCACTTGCGGTATCAGCAAGCAATTTTGCTAATTATACCGATGGTTGTAACTGGAAAAGGTTTGGTACACTAGAAAACTACTGTGGTTATCAGTTTTATGCATGTCAGTGGGGTGGTACACCAGGCTATAACTGCCGCACCATTAAAGCTCAATGTATGCGTGATTGTGCATAATACGCACAAGTCAGAGCGATAACTGTCGTTATCGCTCACTTATTTATAAGTAGGTAACCTAATGAATATAATAAAATACCTCGCCTTATTTGTGATCACTTTAGGACTAGGCTGGTTCGGTGGCACTTATGGCTTGCAAGCTGTGCAAAATATTTTCGCCAGTCAACAAATAGAAAAAGGCGATTATGCATTGTATGGGATAAATGAACAGACACAGGTGAAGCTATATACAACACAATGGTGCCCGTTTTGTAAAAAAGCCACCGAATATTTAGTCAGTCGAAAAATCGAATTTATCAAAGTCGATATTGAGAAAAACCCCGAAGCATTGAAAGAGTTTGAAGCATTGGGGGGCGAAGTTTTGCCCATTATTTTAGTGTCTGATGGCTTGATCAGAGGCTTTAATGAAGCCGCACTAGAGTCACAATTAAAAAGTAAAAACTTACTCTAATCTCCTGACCCTAGACACCTTTCATTCACCTGACGTGTTAAGCGTGAAAATGGATAGGCGAGCATGCTCAACTCGCCTCACTCAGACTCAAAATATGTCGTGAAAACCAATCAGCACATCACTTGCAAAGATCACCCTCTCTGCGGAGTGTAATGCTGTGCCCACAGCTGGTTATTAAAGCGATTATTAGGGTCGAGACGATGTTTAAGTGCAAAAAACGCCTCTGCATTTGGATACGCTGAATGAAATTGCGCTGTCGTCGCATGCAATTGATAGGGTAAATAATAAGTGCCTCCCTCAGCAATAGCAGCGTCAACCAAAGCTCGACTCCAGGTTTGCACCTGCTGCTGCGCATGCTCTGATGTGCCCTGTCGATAATAAACAACAAATGCAAACACCTCTTCTTTTGCCCATGCCAATAGAGACCCAGTGTCCGCATAGGCATGTCGAACAGATACATTGAGGACATTCACCTCATAGCGTGTAAATATATCCGCCATCTTTGTCGAGAAGCGGTCAAAATGCGCAACTGGCACAAAATACTCCCGCAATGCATACGTGGTGTTTACTCGGCTACTTGGTTCAAGTTCTTTAACATCATAGCTTGCCTCATAATTACGCCATTGAACTACCTCAAACGCATATTGTACTGGGTCAAACAAGTACTGGCGCAGCCACTTGCCAAACTTATAATCAGCAACAAACTCAGTAACTTTAGGTTGCCACCAGTAATTGGTATCTTTGGGGATTAAACGCGCTTGGACACTCAGTGGTTTATCCGATGTTAGCCAACTAACACTGTTTACTTGAGTGTAATTTGGTGGATAAATATCAGCATTATGAAAAATCACACGACTGTCATTTTTAATGTTTTGCTGAAAATAAGCGCTATATTCAGCAATGTTCATTGTCTGGGTTTCTCTGGCGACTTTGACATTTTTAGCCAACTCAAGCGTCGCCTCAACAATCACACCTAGTCCACCATAGCCACCAATCACCCCAAAAAAAATCTCTGTATTTTCTTTGGCAGAAGCCGTCACGACTCGACCGTCGGCCAATACCACCTTAATAGACTTTACAGAGCGAATGATGGGACCTTCCCCCATATATCGACCATGAACATTGACGCTTAAAGATCCGCCCACTGTAAAATTGGCATACGTCTGCATGATTTTGATTGATAAGTTTTCTCGGTCTATCACTTCTTGTAAATCCCGCCACCGCATACCGCTTTGTACGGTGATTAGCTGCTGCTCTGGTGCAAAATGAACAACCTGATTAAGCGCCCTCATGTCTATGTGCAAGCTATTTTCCTTGCCTATTTGGCCACCTTGGCTATACCGACCACCACCAATAGAAACCTCACCAGTACTCGATGTAATTGCTTTTTGCACTTCCTCAATACTGGTGGGCTGAATCACCTTGGCGACTTTAATCGGGTTTAATTGAGTGACGTCATTAATCCAGTTTTTTTCTTGCTTGGGCGTTGGTGGGGCTGTCGAAAAGTCAGCAAATATAAGCAAAGCAAGTATAGCGAGTGCCATTATGCTCAGTACGATAAGCACAGCGACACCTTTAAATATGGTTTTTAATATACGCAAAGCAAACATCCTCCTTAAAATAAGCATCCAGTTTAAAATCTTCCGTGTATTGATACATTCAGTAATGGCATTGCTAGCCTAACTCACCGACTCCTTGAGCGTTGCCCGCACACTGGGCACCAAGCGGCGGCTCACGGGCACAGACTCACCACCACTGAGCGATAAAACATGCTGGTTATTTGGCCCGCCGAGTGTGACGACCTCGTTTAAATTAACTAGGTATGAGCGGTGTGTTTTCACAAAAATTGAAGGCAAAATAGACTCTAACTGCTTTAAGGTGCCCGAATAGAGCTTCTCAGTGCCGCCTTTCATAAACAGCTCAACATAATCACCTGCGGCTTTGCAATAGACGATATCCGTCATCGTGACATAATCTGTTTTACCCGCCACCGACAATTCAAGTTTAGTCGGCGTATTCTCTTGCACATTCTGAGCAAGCTTAAACTCCAGCTTTGCGATGTGGGTCTGATCAAGTGTATTCTGCACTTGTTGCGCGTTGTACTCCCTTGCCTGGCGCACAAACAAGTAAGCCAGCAAAAGGGCAATAATCACAAAATAGATAATTTCATGAAAGCGGACTGTCGCAATACAAATGGTCACAGCAACCACACACTGAACGCCAAACCAAACTAACAGCGATTGTTCGCGACTTTGTCGCCAAAATACCCCAATTTGCAGCAAGCTAATCAGCAAAGGAATAAATATGCCCGCTGTGGTTTTAACATCAAAGCCCGGTGCAAATGCAAAAATAGTTAAAGATGAAAAACCACCAATATAAATCCAATGCCAAGCACGGCTACCTGCAACTTTAAACGAACTATAGACCAGTAAAACCATGCCAAATAAAAACGACAACCCTGACACCAAAAGTAACCGGATGTCTTGCCAAGGGTATTCGTAATTGAATAATCCGCGAGACATCTCCACGCTCAGCTGCATAGCACCAAGCAAACATAACGCAGAAAATAATTTAAAGTTTCGCCTTCCCTGCAGTCCAAAACTGATACTCAAAAAATATAAAGCGCCAAGTAAAAAAGCCCCAACCAAGATCAAACCAAGACTGCTAAATGATTGAATATATTGCTTAGGATCGCCAAATTGGCCAATGCCTAGGTAATGAATGGGATAATTGAGTGTGATTAAACTGTGTTGAGCCGATAGGGCTAAAACCAGTGTATTTTGCGCTTTTAACAGGTGTTCAGGGACATACAAAACCTCATCCATTTTTCCCGCTTGCTCTGATTTATCCAAAGCGGGCAGACCATTTTGCCCGATGAACACCCCGTTGAGGTAAACGCGAGACGCCGCTTTAGCAAATAAAAACAACCCGTATGGCGGCGCGAGTTCATCCATCTTTAGTGTGCGCTCAAATTGTAATTTCACCCATATCGCTTGGTTTTGCGGGTCAAGTTTTGATAATTGCGTGGTTTTACATTGCGGGCTTAAAAAATCAGGAGGATAAGAAGTGGTGAACGGACAAACCGTCGCTTCCATACTACGAGAAAGAGGCACCAGCTTTTGAGCGCCATAAGCAAGATTGACCAAGCCACTCACAAACCATAGCAACACCAAATAAAATATAGAATGACTATTCACAACCGCTTGTTTTTCCTTATACCACTTACCGAAGATCCACTACCGTTCAACCTGTAGCCCTTTAATTTAGGGCCATTCAAAGAAGTTTGCTACCCAGTAAAGTGTCTATTGCGTTTAATAAGCACAGACCAATACAGGAGCAATCTTATGCGATTTACACATCATTTAGTAGCCAGTTTAACATTGGCTTGTAGCTTTTATAACACCGCTAATGAGCAAACATCCACTATGCAGCTTTATGAAAACGAAAAACAAATTCAATTCAAAGCAAACAGTGGTGAAACAACGGATGCCGTTGAAGGTCACTTATGGGTGCCCGAAAATAGAGCAAATCCGCAAAGCCGTAAAATTAGGATCAACTATGTGCGCTTTCCAGCAACGGGTGAACTATCAGGCCCACCTATCATATATTTATCTGGAGGACCCGGTGGTTCAGGTATTGGCACGGCTAAATGGCGACGCTATCCGCTATTTCAAGCACTCAGAGAATTTGGCGATGTGATAGCCTTAGATCAAAGAGGCACAGGCCTCTCTGAGCAAGCAGCACCTTGCGTATCAAACTATAAAATCCCGTTAGATAAGCCCAGTAGCTCAGCGCAAATAACCCAAAGCTACCGCGCTGCTGCAAACGAATGCCTTGCGTCATGGAAATCACAAGGCATTGATATTTATGGATATAACACCATCCAGAACGCGCTAGATATAGACGATATACGCAAGCATTTACACGCTGATAAAGTAACTCTGTGGGGCATTTCATATGGCAGTCACTTAGCCATGGCCGCCATGAAACTGATGCCAAAGCACATTGATAAGGTGATCATGGCCAGTGCGGAAGGGCTGAATCAAACCGTCAAGCTCCCAGCGCAAACTGACCTCTATTTCAAAAAGTTACAAACAGTCATCGATCAACAAGCACTAAAAACGGACATACCTAACTTGCCTGCACTGATCAAACGAGTACATGCAAAATTAGATGAAACGCCCATGCAGCTTGCCATACAAAATAGAGATGGTTCTGTTACCAAGCTGCTTTTTCAAACTCATCACCTGCAAACACTGGCCAGTAAAATGATAGCGGATCCTAATCACTTCTTAGCAATACTGCTGCATATTTATCTCGGGTTAGATAATGGCAATACTGAGCTATTAAATGCGGTGCTTCAGCGTGGTATGTTTAACGATGAGCTCATCACGTTTAAACTGATGCCACTGGCAATGGATATTGCATCAGGGATCTCCGCTGAGCGCTTAGCACAAGTTAAGCAACAAGCACGTACCTCACTGCTGGCAGAGCAATTGAACTTCCCTATGCCACACTTGAACATGTTAGATAGCCAACTCGATTTAGGCGATGAATTCAGAACAGAGGTGCAATCCCCTATCCCAACTTTGTTATTTTCTGGGAGCTTAGATGGTCGTACCTATCCAGACTCGCAAGCGCAAGCGGTAAAGGGTCTTAGCAACCTCACCTATATCACAGTCAATCATGCTGGACATAACTTGTATACCAGCTCACCTGAAGTGCTTGCCCGCATGAAAGCCTTTTTAGCAGGTCGCCACACAAGCAAAGCGCCAATAAACCTGCCATTACCTCAGCTCGTGCTGCCAAAAAGATAAGACGAGCTGCCTAAAACACAAAAGGTTAGGGAATAAAGTGGCCCTAACCTTTTTTAATGTTTATCTCAGACGCTCAGTACTGGCGCTAATAACACTCTTTATCTTTTAAGCTGTATGCTTTACCAAGCTTCACTAGCTCAGGAAAGGCTGTCTCTGGCTGGTTTTGTAGCACCTTGATTGGTAAGTTATCCCCTTCGGATAGTTTGCTGTATAAAGTTTCGCTGTCCAACACAAACTCACTGCTGTGCTCCCCTTTATACTGATATTTAAAACCGACGAAATAAAAGAACTCTTCTTTCTCTATTTTACGTCCGTCGACTTCTTCAATATACGAATTGACCTCTTGCCGCTTATCCGTGATCACAGCACGAAAATCAATACCACAGAGTTCACAGAGCTTTTTATTGTAGTAATAACGGATGCTTGATAAACCTGATAACTTCACTATAAAAAAGCTAACACACGTAAATGCACAACCCGCAAAAACTGGCAAGAAAACGATGCCCTCATCATCAGTCCAGCCTACATAAATTAGCAGTACACCTGAGGCGAAAAACATCAAAATTCCTATAAACAAGAAAACATGCTCAGCGAGTGCTGAAAATAAACATTTGGTTTTAATATTAAGTGGGATCACCTGTTCCGCCATTATTACTTTCTCCTTGTAATTAACTCATCAAAATACTAATGATTTTTCATTAGCAAGTCGAATGAATAAAATGAGATGAATAGAAGGTATGTAATACTGACTAAGCAATCATTCTCATAATGGTAGGAGACTAGACTAAACCATTGGTTATCGCTTTTAATACCGCTTGCGTACGATCTTTCACTTCAAGTTTGGCGAGTATATTTGACACATGATTACGTATTGTCCCCTCTGAGTTATTTAACGCATGGGCAATGGACTTATTTGCCATCCCTAAAGATAGACATTTTAATACCTGAAGCTCTTTGGCTGTCAATATCACTTGTGGGGCTATCTGCTTTTGCAGCAAATAATCCGTCAGTGCAGGTTGCAGCACTTTTCCCCCAGCAACCACCAGCTTGATGGCATCAATGAGTTCTTCGAGCTCGATGCTTTTCAGCACATAGCCCTTCGCGCCCAGAGCCATCGCTTCGACCAGCACGTCGCAATCTTCAAAGGTCGTGATAATTAACACTTTCGGAGCAAGGCAGGCACGTTTTTGTAAGGCAGTTAAGACCCCTAAGCCATCTAACTCAGGCATGCGCATGTCTAAAAGCACCACATCAAAATCTCTGTATTCAAGTTGTTGCAAAGCCTCTACGCCATCTTGAGCTTGACCATCAACCACAATCTCATCACTTAAATTTAATAGGTTTGCAAGTCCTAGCCGCACAAGCGTCTGATCTTCAACCAGCAAACAGGAAATCAATGTCCATCTCCTTGTTCAAGCGACAAAGAGATCACACTGATTAAGCGGCTACCTTCTATCAACTGCTCAAAGTGCCCGTGATGTTGGGCCATACGCTCTTTTAACCCAGACAGTCCATTTCCCGCTTTAGGGAGGCTGGACTCAGGCTGATTGTGCCATGCCTTGGCCATTACATAAGGTTTGTTTGATTGACTAACAATGTGAACTTCAAAATGAAACTGATTTGCCTGAGTATGCTTTAGCGTATTGCTGACCATTTCTTGGCAAAAACGTACGATACATAAGGCGTGCTGCTGTGAAATAAGCGTATCCTTGACCTCAACATCTAGACTACATGCCAGTGTTGGCGTTAATGCAAATATGCCCTCTAGCGCTTGTTTTAAAAGAGGTTTATCACTGCGCTGTGTAGACACTATATCTCGCACTTCAGACAGTGCTTGCTGGCTTAATTGATGGCAAGTATTCACGGTTTCTGCCACGCTTTGGGGCGCAGTGCGTTTTACAAAATCAAGATGAATACTCAAAGCTGTGAGTTTATGACCCAGCGAGTCGTGCAGCTCTCGAGAAATATGTTGACGCGTTTGTTGCGCCGACATGGCCCCCATCACATGCTGTGCCGCCTTAAGCTCTTTATAGTTTTGTCGCGATTGATAATGCATATTTAAGCTCTCAACAATGCGGCGGCTCACAAACCAGTTCATGCTACAAAAAAAGAGCCAAACAACAAATGTGATCCAAGGGATATCCCCCTGCCACCTATCAGCATGCTCAATGCCATACACACTCATTGCCAAGATGATGGCTGTCATGATTTTCAGCAACGAAAAATGCGGGCTAAATACCGCTGCAAACATCACTAAATGAATAAAAATCAGAGAGGTCGACGTCAAAGGGATAAGGGCAAGTATCAACACAAAATACCCAATCGACACGGTAATAACACGCTCATTTGGGTGTTTTAACACATAAAATAGGAGCAATAATATCGACAAGCTGATTGGCAGTTGTAACATCAAGGCAATCGGCGAATTAGCAAAATAGGCACAGGCAGAGGTTACGCCTAACCACGAGGCGATGGTTGAAAATCGCCAGTCCGTTGTATGTCTTATTTGAGTATCCATTGCCGTTGGGAGGTTGTTATTTTTTGCATCATTATTGCAAATATCACGGGCCAAAAACAGTGACAGATGTCATAGGTAAAATAGACCATTTGTGACTGGTGAGGACAACCCTGTGCACGCTAGCATGTCAACATTCTCAGCATCAAGGAAAGCAAGCATGTCGTCCACACCACGCTTTTATTTTATCGATAACTTACGTTGCATCGCGCTATTACTTGGCGTGCTATTTCATGCAGCTTTGGCCTATAGCCCTTATTTTCACACCATTTGGCTCAGTGCAGATCCCAACAAAGCCTTTATCTTTGATGGCTTAACCCATTGGCTACACCTATTTCGTATGCCACTCTTTTTTGTCATCGCCGGATTTTGTAGTGCGTTAGTGATAGTCAAAAAGGGCAATACGCTATTTATAAAGCACAGGTTAAAACGGATCTTGCTGCCATTTTTGATCTTTTTACCTCTAGTCATTGCGTCATTTATTCACGTCCTCAGCTGGGGCGCTGAAATCGCCAAGCCTTTACCGCCTATTTATGCCGCCTTTAGCGCTATTACAGAGCCTCAAGTAAGCACTGCGCATCTATGGTTTTTATGGCTATTAATGCAATTTTGCTTCATACATTGGGCTGTATCCCGTGCAATGAGCGCCTTCAAAGCAAAGCTTCCCCTAATAACACTGCCTTTGTTTGCTTGGGGCCTAGTGTTGAGCTTAGCGTTAGTCGTTATCAGCTTTGCGGCACTGCTTTGGCAACCCACGCCATTTCCAGCACCGGATAAACTTTCTCCTCAACCTTGGGCACTGGCTTTTTATGGCGCATTCTATGTATTTGGCATCATCCTGTATCATCATAAAAGCGCGTTAACACGCTCTGCTGGCGCAATACTGCCCTTATTATTGGTTGCGATTTTATCGCTCACTGCCTACTTAATTTACTTACCCGATCCCCCCACTATCGATCAGGTCATCGCAGCGGCAAAGCAAGGCGCATTGACACCAAGCGGCAAACAGCATGCATACATCGTCGCCATTCAAGCGGTGGCCATTGTCAGCTGGACAGCCCTGATACTGTTACTCGGCCATCACTTTTTAAATCACGAAAATCGCATTAGTCGCTATTTATCCGATGCCTCTTATTGGGTGTATTTAGTTCATGTTCCGGTGCTGCTTTACATACAAATGCCGCTCATAAATGTGACACTGCCTGCTGGTATCAAGTTTTTCATCAGTATGGCGGCCACCATGGGCGTGTCACTGCTGAGCTACCATTTTGTTGTCAGGCGCACAGTGATAGGTAGGTTCTTAAATGGAAACAAGCAAAAAGTTATGCAACAAAGTGGGATCCGTGGGTCAAACAGTACTGTGACAAAGTAAAAATAAGGGGTCATGTAGACCCCTTATTTTTCTTATTATGAAGATTGAGCAACCGATTCAGTGGGCGCTTGAGCTGCGGCTTTCTCACCTAAAATGCGGTGTGTAATCGTACCTGCGGTCATCGACCCTGATACATTCAGCGCTGTACGAGCCATGTCAATCAGCGGCTCAATAGAAATAAGCAACGCTGCGATAGTCACAGGCAAACCCATTGCAGGCAGCACAATCAGTGCCGCAAATGTAGCACCACCGCCCACGCCAGCAATACCAAATGAGCTAATCGCGACAATGGCCACAAGCGATAAAATAAACGAAATATCCATCGGGTTGATACCCACACTAGGTGCAACCATCACAGCCAGCATCGCAGGGTAGATACCCGCACAGCCATTTTGACCAATCGTCGCGCCAAATGATGCAGACAAGTTCGCAATCGCTGGCGGCACGTTAAGCTTATTAATTTGCGTATCCACGTTCAGTGGAATGGTTGCTGCACTGCTGCGAGACGTAAATGCAAACGTCAGCACCGGCCAGATTTTTTGGAAAAACTGCTTAGGACTCACGCCAAATAAGCCAACCAATAAGCCGTGTACGACAAACATTAAGAAAATAGCCACATAAGAAGCGACGATAAAGCCCAGTAAATTAGTGATATCAGCCAAGCTTGATGTTGCCACCACTTTGGCCATCAAGGCCGCAACACCATATGGTGTCAATGAAATCACCATCTTCACCAAACGCATCACAACGGCTTGTAGGGTCTCTACAAATGTGCGAATTGGCGCTTCTAGCTCTTCACGTTCACTCATTACTTTGCGTGCTGCAATGCCCACCAAAATACCAAAAATCACCACTGCGATAATGGATGTTGAACGCTCCCACGCTAAGTCTTGGAAAATATTTGTCGGGATAAAACTCAGTAACATTTGTGGAATAGACAAGTCACTGACTGTTTCACTGCGGGACTCAAGCACCGCAATGCGAGATGTTTCGCGTGCGCCCTCGGTTAAGCCTTCAGCACTGAGGCCAAATAATTGCGTAATAAGAATACCGATAAGCGCGGCTATCATGGTGGTGATCACCAGCACTGAAATCGTAATGCCACTGATTTTGCCAAGTGCCCCTGACTTATCTAATCGCACGACCGCAGCCACCATAGACACTAAAACCAGTGGCATGATGATCATTTTGAGTAATGCGACATAGCCGCTACCGACCACATTCGTCCAATTTAAGGTTTCTGTGATGGCTTGATGCCCTTCCCCCAAGAAAAACTGTAAGGCGAAGCCAAATACACTACCTAATGACAGGCCGATTAAAACGAGGCGAGAAAGCGTAGCCCCTTTTTTCTGGGTTTGAAATAAAACAATGAGGATTGCAGCAAAAACAGCAAGACTCACCATGGCGATGAAGGACATATCGTTACCTTTGAATGATTCGTACGAGAGAAAATCTAAAAAGAAGATAAATCGGAATTTTTATCTAGCGCGCACAGTAATAAATTATTGCGACACTGAAAAGAATGATTCGGAATGATATATATTTTCAAGTTATGGATATGGTGATTTATTGACTGGCTTTGTTCTTTACTGTTCAAAAATCAATACAAACCTGCTCATATCCTAGCCCCAGTGCAGTTTTACATGTAAAAGGCTACTAGTTAGTCACCATCTATCTCCGCTTGCAGAGCCTCTAACTGCGCCAAAATCGCCAAAAACTTTTCACCAAAGGCCGTTACTTGATACTCCACTCGTGGCGGTAATTCATTAAAAACCTGTTTCTCTAAAATGCCAAACTCAACATTACGCTTTAAACATTGATTAAGTACCTTGGTGGATAAGCCCTCGACTTGGCGCACCATTTCACCCGGTCGATTCACCCCAGCATGCAGTAACTGATATACAGTCAACGACCATTTACAGCCGTAGATAGTCTCGACCATGCGCGCACTGGATTGCGGTGCCAATTTTCTTGAAAATTTTTTTTCTTGTGATGTCATAAAGATGTACCAAAAAGTACCTAGCTAACCAAATTGTACTTACTATTCAGAGGCTTTTATTAAACTTAATCTTATCACGACTTTTTAAAACAAGAGACGTGATTATGACTTTTTCAAATACAGGTAAAGCCCTCATCATTGGTGGTTCAAGCGGCATGGGGTACGCCACCGCCAAGCAACTATTACAAGCCGGAATTGCAGTCGAGATTGTGGCCAATAACCCACACAAGTTGGATTCGGCAATCAGTGCATTGAGCGAGCTAGGCACTGTGACTGGCAAACAAATCAACCTATACGATACCCAGTCGGTGATGACGCTGGCAAAGCAGATAGTAGAGTCTTCAACACACTATCGCTACCTTGTTAACGCCGCAGGATACTTCTCTCCCACACACTTTGTTGACCATACCCTTGCAGACTATGACAAGTACCATGATTTGAATAAGGCGACATTTTTACTCACCCAAGCAGTGGTAAAAAATATGCACCGCTTTGATGGCGGGAACATTGTCAATATTGGCTCGATGTGGGCCAAGCAAGCCATCAAGGCAACTCCCTCTAGTGCGTATTCAATGGCCAAAGCTGGGCTGCATGCGTTTACACAACATCTCGCAATGGAATTGGCGGATAACAACATTCGCGTCAATGCTGTTGCCCCTGCGGTGGTGCAAACCCCCATTTACGGCGCATTCATACCGCCCGCAGAGATTAAACAGGCACTTGCCTCATTTAACGACTTTCATCCCATTGGCCGAATTGGTGAACCCGTTGATGTCGCAAACAGTATCTTATTTTTATTATCCGATGAATCAAGCTGGATAACGGGCACCATTATGGACGTCGATGGCGGCGTTATGGCGGGTAGAAACTAAAATATAACAACAGGGCATGACTCAAAAGGGTAACTCTATGCTAAACATGAATTTTGCACAGCAGCTTGTGATTAACACCGCCACTCAGCCTTGGCTTGCCAGCCCCGCCAAAGGAGTTTGGCGAAAGCCGTTGGAGCGCGAAGACAAAGAGTCAGGACATACCACCAGCATCGTTAAATACGAAGCAGGATCTGCGTTTAAACCTCATCCGCACCCGCTTGGTGAAGAAATATTTGTACTTGAAGGCGTCTTCTCTGATGAGCATGGTGACTACCCTGCTGGCACATACTTACGTAATCCGCCAAATAGTGTACATGCGCCATTTAGCAAACATGGCTGTGTGCTTTTTGTCAAACTCAACCAGTTTGACGCCCAAGACTCAAAAACCATCAGAGTAAACACCCATGAAACGCCTTGGCAGCAAGGGCAAGGTCATTTGCAAGTGATGCCACTGCACAGCTTTGAGCAGCAACATACAGCACTGGTAAAATGGCCTGCCAATGAGCGATTTATCCCACACACGCACTTTGGTGGCGAGGAGATCTTAGTCCTTGAAGGCGAATTTATCGATGAGCGAGGTCAGTACCCTCAAGGCACTTGGCTTCGAAGCCCACACTTGAGCCAACATACCCCCTATGTCGTGCAACCTACTTTAATCTTGGTCAAAGTAGGACATCTTGCTATTGAATAAAGCGCGGTGCTTTGACGTTGTTGTCCCTAGCCTTAATTGGGTATAATCCGCAGCACTGCCAACCTATTTTAAAGCTGGATCGGAGCTCAAAAATGAAAAAACTCTCTAAAGTGCAAGAAAAACAACAAGCACTGGTACTTGATGTTGCTGACAGACTCGAAGCACAAGCGCGTGAAGAAATCCCAGGTATGCTGCAATGTTGGTTTGATATGGAGTTTCATCTATTCCCGAGCTCTTTATTACTGTGCTTTCAGTTCGAAAATGAACAAGCATTAGAAGCTGCAAAACCAGATCTACTCAAATGGCAGAAGCGCCTGAGTGCCGCCATGGTGAAAAAAGGGGTGATCTTAAAAGATATGCGCAAACACTTGGTGTTTACTATGAATGGGCCTGAAGATTAAAGCCACCCATGTTTGCTTTAAAAAGAGGGTAAACACTGCTTAACTCAGTCAGTTTTACTCATATTGCCGCTTTAAACAGCTAAAGCGGCAATATGGGTTAAGCAAGGACGTTCGGCTTGATTATGACTCTATCCTTGTATTTCGCTCGATCCGCAGCAATGCCAAGATCATGGTGAAGTTCATAAACATGCCAAATGTCACACCGATGGCTATCAACTGTGGGCCTACGGCTTCAAACACACTGACCAACTTTTGATCTTGTTGCTTTTCTGCCTGCTTTTGCGCTTCTAGATTGGCGGTATACCTTTTAACAAACCACTTAACGGCATCCATCCACTCAACTTTACGCATATTTTTGTCTTTTAGTTGCTCCAAAGACGTCGCATCCTCGGAGAGATCTTTGGTAAAGGCAACAATGTCTTTCCAAAAAGCATGCTCTTGCGTATTTTTATCCAGCTTGGTAAATGTGCTTTTCAATCGTTTTCGTTGACCAGAGCCTTTCAAAGACTGCTGTCCAAGCTCTTTTGCATACGCATTAATATTGATTTCAAACTGTTTAAAGTAATCATCAATAATTTTAGCTTCTGCCGCCAATAGTTTTTGCTCTTCGATAGAGGCGTTTATCGCACTTTCGTAACTGCCGCCCTCTTCGTCCACAGCATACTTCTGCTCTTCTTGCTGTTTCAAATAATCAGCTAAGTAGTGGTACGTCGTTTCTTGATTTTCAACATCTGGCCCAACGAGCGCATCCATTATATTTACACTGGCTCCCGTCGTGAACAAAATCGCCGCAATAATCGACACTGTCGCCCAGAAGAAACTAATGTAAGCAACAATCTTGAAGTATTGCCTTTGCCAAAGATTAGGTTTCTTTTGCTTAGAAACTGATTGAGTACCACCCGACGCAGGTTTCCTACTGCCGCCAGAGCTTGCTTTATTCGCTTTATTTTTAAGCACACTGGTCGCACTTTTACATGCATCGGAAGCACTTGATAAAGATTTTTTAACTGTGTTAGAAAATCCACCTAAATTTAAATTATTGGATGGTTTTTCAGGTTGAATTGCGCTATCACCGCCTTTTAAATATACAATGAGTCCAATTGATTGCAGCTTGTCTAGCTGTATATCTGCTTCTTGTTTGGTGAGGTTTTTAACTAACGCAAACGCTTGCCCACTAAATAGCTTATCGCACGATTGTGGCGATAACCCCATTAATTTGCATAGTTCACTTTTAGCATTATCAATATTGATATTTGGCTGGGTTTGTCCTTTAAATACGATTCTATATGAGGCATCCATTTAAAGTAATTCCTTTCCTAGAATTAATTTCAAGCGTTAATTTAACAAAACACTGTTAATTTTCAAAGAATTTAAAAAAACAATAAAATTAAATTTTTAATATTTAAATTTACAAGCCAAAAAAAATAACCACTTATAAAATATCAATTAGCTATTTTAATAAAGTAAAATATTTTTTATAAAAACCAAAAAGAATGAGTTTTTCTGATCAAAAAGACCAAGGAGCCTAGCCCCTTGGTCTTTGACAAATTTGGTAATTTACCACTTTGAATGCGACTTTTGTTATCACCTTAACAAAGCAGTCTATGGCGAGTTATGGCCACGTATCTGTGCAAATAACTTGCTTTGAGTTTCCGCAACCAACAGCTTCAGGTGTTGAAGGGCAACCCCAAGAAGTACACTTATAAACTCTAGTTGGTAGGCATTCACGCCCGTAGTTAGAATTCCCGTCACCACCAGCAACTTCACGTGTTTGCTTAGGCATGATTTGCGAGTCCGAAGATAAAGACTTTAATTTTTTCTTATAAAAGTTAAGTTTCATTGTTTTTTCCTTAAATCAACCAAGCTTAAATTAACTTGGAATTAATAAACTACATACACAATAAAAACATGTCAACAATAGAATAAAAACATTACAAAGGCGTTAAATCAGCATGACCAATAACTTAGGATGATAAAAAATAAAAACTCAGACACCTAAGTAATTACTATTTCCAGGGTTCATCAGGCAAAGTAATAATAAAACACCATTTAATCTGTATTAAAATTACACAGCACATTCCTACAACCTAAGGTTCAATAATATTTTTATATTTAACTACTGATAAAGTAGTAAACCTGAATAACCCTGTAGATACTCGGTTTTATAATTCAACACATGATCATATATTAGCGCCCTATCATATCTTCAATACATTCAAATTTTTAGCGTTCATGCTAAATAGTTAACGCCTGTTTGCCCCACATACACTGTACGGGTGAATTTATTAAGGAATGGAAAATGAAAAAAACATTTTTAGCCCTGTCTTTTGCAGCACTCTCAGCTCACGCGCACGCCGAGCATCAAATTGGCGAGGTTGCGCACAGTAAAATTATCAATAACCAAGGCAAGCAAGTCGGTACTGCACAGTACACACAGGGCAACGAGGGTGTCGTGATTGAAATCATTGCCAATGGCCTACCAGCTGGCAAACATGGCATGCACTTTCACGAAGTCGGTACTTGTGTTGACAAGCATCACTTTAAAAAAGCCAAAGGCCATATCATGCCATCAGGCAAACCACATGGTTATTACCATCCGAAAGGCCCCCATGAAGGTAACTTACCAAACCTGATTGTCCGCAAGGATGGGTCAGTGCACGTTGAACTGTATACCGAGTTGGTATCTGTCAGTGGCCGAGGCAACAAACCGGCGCTGCTTGATGAAGATGGCTCTGTATTGATGATCCACGCGAATCAAGACGACCACTTAACACAGCCGATTGGCGGCTCTGGTAGCAGAATAGGATGCGGACTTGTGCTTCCTGGTAAATAACAAAACACATGCCCAAGCACATTGAGAGTTTGGGCTTTGCAAGATGATATAACGCTGAGGTAATTCATTCTAAACCTTACTGTCTGCGTTTATATCTATTTAAATAAGCGATCAATTCTCCTGCTCGATTGCAATACGCAGCAACTCTTTATTTTGCATATGCTGTTCTAGCAAATCAGAAAACTGGGCATCATTGTGTAATGGCGCAAGCAAATGATCATGCTCAAGCGTCCACCACTGCTGATTAAACGAGTCCATCCAGCCCAGCTTAAGTGCAGTATTTAAGTATGCCAAAGCCTGTGAGGTATGCCCTAGCTGAGCATGCACCTGCGCCAATACCAGCTGCGCTTGAGCTCGGTCGAGTATATCGCCTTGCAAAATAAATGTCTTTACCGCATGTAAAAGTTGCTCTGCACTTTCGACATCATGTAATTGCTTTAAGGCCGCCGCGTATAAAGTCACCGCTTGATAATTATCAGCCGTCACCGAAAAAGACTCACCCACGCGTTGGTTTTGCCACTGGGGGTACAGTTGCAAGAGCGTATTTTTAGCTGCCTTAAATTGCGCTGCACGAAACTGAGCGTGTGCCAACTCAAACCGTGCCTGTGCGTTGTAGGGCAGCTTAAACACCCTTGCTTGGATCAATGCCAATATTTGCGCGCCTTGCTGCTGCGAGCCAAGCTCAAAAAGCGTGAGTGAATGCCTAAAGTGGCCATGTAATGGCTGCATTTTGTTTAACAGTGCTTGGGCTGCCTGCGTAGCGCCGACACTCAAATAGGCCAATACTTGCTGTTCACACACCTCGATACTACTACAGCTCTCAAATAACTCAGGCGTCTGTTGCTGCCACGCCAACATGGCTAAAATAGAGTCTTTGCTATGTCGATGCACTTTGGCAAAATCCAGCCACCGCGTCTTTGTATCCGTTTGTTGCAAAAGTGCTTGCTGATACATGCGCTGTGCCAAGTCCGACTTATTCATTGCCTTTAATAAAAAGCTCAGTTCACGCTTTAATGAGGCCGACAATGGGTTGAGTACGATGGCCTGCTCTAAATGCGCTACAGCCTCTAGTTGCTTACCAAGACGAGTCAGTAAGGTAGCGTACCAAAGGTGTGTCATGGCGCTGTTTTCAATCTCAAGGGCTCGCACCAAGGCCGCTTCAGCCTGCCGGTAAAGCGCAAAATCCCCCGTTGCTTTGGCCTTATCTGACAAAATCATGCCATACGCGGCCTGCCCCATGGCCGAATCAGGGGCCAGTTGCAGCGCATGTGCAATATGGGGCATCGCCGCCTCAATGGCTTGAAGCTCAGGCATGCTGCCATAGGTATGGGACAATGCATAACTCACAGCCAAACCAATATGGGCATCGACATAATCCGGTTCACGTTCCAAACTGTGTTGAAAGTAACTCACAGCCTGTTGCAGCGCATCAGGGCTGCGTTGACGCCAATGGTATTGCCCCATCAGATACCATTCATAGGCCTGCGCATCGAGCGTTTTTATAATGGGTTTAGAGGAGATTGAATCAGGGTAAACCACACCAAGTAAATGAGCACTCACTTCATCTTGCAGCTTAAAACTGTTTTTGCTGTTTTCATCAAAGATTTTTGACCACAGCAGTTGGCCTGTTTGCGTATCTATTACACGTACTTGTACCCGTATTTGCTCTGCCATTTTTTGTATATTGCCCGTCAAAACAGCGTCAACTTGCAGCGCCTTGCCAACCTCTGTGGCATTATCACTGCTTTGATAAGCAAATGAAGAGTCGCGGGAGATCACTTTAAGCGATTTAATCTGCGCTAACTGATGAATAATGCCATCCGACAAACCTGTTGCAAAATAGCGGCTATCTTGCATCGGGCTTAAATCTTCAAATGGTAACACTGCGATTGAATTCACATTAACCTGCGCGGTGCTGGCTTGGTCACTTGGCAGTCGTCCTAACCAAACCACCAAAACAATAAGTAACAGCACACACATTGCACCATACTTGATATACCTAGGTTGTACAGTCTTCTCGTTTGACTGCGCAATAACGTCAACGGGCGCTATCAGAACGTAGCCTTCATTGGGGATGGTTTTGATAAACTTGGGATTGCGTGCATCATCATTGAGGGCTTTGCGGATCTTACTCATGGTGACAGACAAAATATCCGCAGACACCACTTTACCCGCCCAAACCTGCTCAAAAATAGATGCTTTATCAACGGTTTGACCTGCGTGTTTAATTAACAACAGCAGGAATTGCATGCTCTTGTTATCAAGTACACATGTGTGCGACTCGCTTTTTATGCGATTGGTTTTCGGGCATATCTGCCATGGGCCAAGCTGATAGGCATGCACCAATAAAGGCGTATCACATTCTGTATTGGGCACATATTCTGAGCGGCGGTTGTCCATTTAGAGACCTATTTTTATTATTCTTTTACACGTGCGTTAATCACGTTGAGTCAATATGGTGATACAGGCATTGTGCTACGCAAAAATCAGCATATCAATAACCCCTAACGATGTATTTTCTCATTCTCCAAACACATCGCTGAACCACAGGTTAATACTTATACAGAGTCAAACCAATCATAACAAACTGAAATATTTAAATATATTTTATTAAAAACAACTAACCTCCCTATTTTGGAAGATTTAAGGTGCTTTAAGTTGTCCAGTACCAGTGTCCATGTCACCTTGATGTCATTGCGTTTAACAAAGAGGCTATTATGAGCAAACCATTACAACGACAAAGCGCCATTGCACTCACGCTATTATTAATGACCAGTACAGCCGCTGCAGCACAAAACTCGCCAAGCAGCACCACAACCAAGTTGCTCTCAGTTACAGGGCCTTATCTTGGGCAAACACCGCCAGGGTTAACCCCTAAGCCATTCGCACCTGGACTTGTTAGCACAGAGCAGACCCTTGAAAGTGAAGTGCTGTTTTTACCCGATATGAGTGCACTGTCTTTCACGCGTTACGAAAAAGGCACCTATCCTGACTTATATGTCATAAAGCACCGTAACAACCAATGGCACCAACACCTTGTCTCAGCAGAGGCCGCCAAAAACTATAACGCGCAATTTAGCCCAAGTGTTGAAACACTCAAGCAGCATGCGGTGTTCAAAGATATTCCCGTAGTGGGCTATACAACCTCATCAGCAGGCACCCAGTTTTTTTATGAGTTAGATTTAAAAGATGGCAGCGGGCACATGAGTTATTCGCGCCTTATTGACGGCAAGTATGAAACCCCAATCAAAATGAGTAACGCGGTCAACCAAGGCAAATACATTGCACACCCCTTTGTTGCCCCAGATGAGTCTTATTTAATGTGGGACGCCGAAAAAGAAGGTGAAAGCACCCCAGATATCTATATTAGCTTTAAGCAAAAAGATGGCTCTTGGGGCAAAGCGATTAATATGGGCGATAAAATCAATACGCCGCTTTATGAGCAAAGACCCAAGGTAACCCCAGATGGTAAATACCTGTTTTTTTGGAAAGGCGATGTCAAAACCAACGCAGATGGCAGCCGATATGTCGTTGGCGGCCCACATTGGGTCGATGCCAAAATCATCGACACGCTAAGATCAAAGCAATAATACAAGGCTTATCAACCTGTGCTGCGCACACTTTTTTGCCCTCAACGCAAGTTGGGGGTAAATAGAAATAACAACAATCACTAACCGACCTTTTCACTCGCCCTTATTCTAAAACTGAGCTGCGGTTTGGCTTGCAGCTAAGGTTCACGCCATAAAAAACGATACGTTTTTTTCACAAAGAAACGAATAAACCTGATAAATACCACAGCAATGTAAACAAGCTGTTGACCTTTCGACTATTTAGAAATATCGTGTAATAGTTAGCCATAAAGGGTGATTAAAATAATTTTTTTTACTACCCATAATAGTCCTTAATTTTTTTGTTTAAATTTAGATACAACATTGTTAACATAAAGTTTTTCATAAATTAAAAGTACTCCAGTTACAATAAAACAAGGAAAAGGACGTGATTAATGGCAACGATTTAAAAGCAATGAGGGAAATTGCCGCCATAACTCAAGATGTAATGGCAAGCAAGTTAGGCTGTGATAACGAGACCATCGGCAATTACGAACAGGGCATAGATGCAATCCAATTTAAGCAGCTTTGCCTCTGGGTTATATATTGTAAGTTAAATATTGGGTCTTTATTAAATCAAATTAAGCTTATTAGATGCGATTTAGCTAAAGCAACCAAACCCAAGGTACAGGATGACGAACCATGAAAAAGGTATTTGTTAAAGCTGGTATCTTTGTTCATGTACTCGATAGAGACACCAAATCGCCTCGAGAGCTAACAGTAAACCCCAATTCTCATGAATGTTAAAATTATGGACTGATAAATAATGAATAAATTTCTAAAAAAAGGACTGCCACTCGAAGAGTGTAATACAGTATCTGGTGGGCAGCTTGAAAAAACAACAGCTAACCGAAAGCTTTCTAGTGTAAACACTGGGTATGTTTCGTCAAAAACAACAAGGCAACTTCCTCATGCTGATTGTTCTTCAATATCAGGAGGAGGAGCATATAAAGTACCGAGAGCAATACAAGTTCAAAGTATCGATATACATACTACGTCAAACAAGAGTATTTAAGGATAAATGTACAAAGATATAGGATGCAAAATCATGAAAAAGATAATTCCGCTCATAATCTTAAAAGCAGTTAAGTACATGAGTTGCAATCTAATGACTCAAAAAAGTAGTTATTCAGATGTGCACTGCAAAACTTCACATAAGAAGAAAGTAAATCTACAAAACTGTCAACGAGTGTCAGGGTGTACAGGGGCTTTTAAGGCTAAAAGAAGGCCCTATGGGTCTAGTGACTTTCATATTTCTTTATCAAGCAAACCTAGACAGCTTCTTTATGCTGATTGCTCTTCAATCTCGGGAGGAACCATGGCATTTAAAACACCGAGAGCCGTTCAAGTTCAAAGTATCGATAGTCATAGTATTTCTGGTAAGACTGTAAAAGGATAAGTAATGAAGCTGTCGAACTTAATTCTGCTTAGCATAGCCTCCTTGGCTTTTTTTTATATTCGTTTATGGGACCCTAACTTAGTTACACCAATATTTATAAGTATGCTATCTGCGTCCGTTATTTATGGTATCTATATCAGAGATATAAACATAACTCATATAGCTAGCTTCATTTTATTACTAGCTTGTATGGAGCTCCTTACTTTTAAATCTGGCATTATTAATTATGTGACGCCTGCTGAAAACGCCGTAGTACAGGGTAATATAATTTATGGTGTACAAATTTCATTCACAGTTGCTACCGCTTTAATTTTGATATTCAGAGTACAGCTATCAAGGCTTTTATCAAAATCAGAGAATATCAAATTAACTAATTTTGATGGAATCTTTCATTGGTTGTATTTATATATGACTGCTGTTTACATATTAACATTACTCGAAAATATAGCTTGGTCTCACTTCAACATGAAATCTTGGACATTCATTTACGATAACTTCGAAGGATTGATTTACATTGCATGGGCACTGTGTTGTGGTGCTTTATTAACTATGATGATTTGTGCCTCAAAACCTAACGACTCTCAAGAACCCAAATTATCCTAACACCCAAAAACAAAAAACCAGATCTCAATCTGGTTTTTTGTTTGCTCTTATATCTGCTCTTAAAACACTCGTACTCCCACCGAGCCATTAGGCTAATTTAAAACGGTTGATCATTCTCATCATGTCTTCAGAGACCTGAC
This sequence comes from Pseudoalteromonas sp. MMG033, assembly GCF_057197785.1. Classification (NCBI taxonomy): domain Bacteria; kingdom Pseudomonadati; phylum Pseudomonadota; class Gammaproteobacteria; order Alteromonadales; family Pseudoalteromonadaceae; genus Pseudoalteromonas; species Pseudoalteromonas sp. MMG033. Next base: position 2,110,165 of record NZ_CM170070.1, on the reverse strand, counting down.
TGAGCTCTTCGCTGGCGGTCGCCATTAAGGTCGACTCGCTGGCAAGGGACGTTGAGCCGTCATTTAAATTCGCCACGTTTTGATTGATGCCATTCACCGTCATGGTTTGCTGCTCTGTGGCGGCGGATATCTGTTGATTCATGCCTTGAATGGCGTGAACCTCTTGGGCTATTTCATTCAGGGCGTCCCCTGCTGATGAAGAAATCTCTGAGGTATTTGAGGCTTTTTCTGCGCCTTTGCTCATTACCTCCACCGCTTGCTCTGCCCCCGCTTGGAGCTTCTCAATGATGGTTTGAATTTCAATCGTTGACTCTTGCGTACGCAGTGACAAGGTGCGTACTTCGTCTGCGACTACCGCAAAGCCTCGTCCAGCTTCACCCGCTCGGGCTGCTTCAATTGCTGCGTTAAGGGCCAGCAAGTTGGTTTGCTCAGCAATACCTCGGATCACCTCTAATACCGTATCCACATTGCGGCTATCTGCTGCCAACTGCGCAATCACTTGGCTGGCTTCGCCAATGTCTTGTGCCAGTAATTGCGATTTTTGAATATTGCACTCAATAATCTCTAAGCTTTGCTCGGTTTGCTTGGCCGCTTTGACACTAAACTCTGAGGCATCCACCGTTCTGCCAGACACCTCAGTCACGGCTGTGAGCATCTCGCTCATGGCGCCCGCAAGCTGCTCGGTGTCGCTTCGTTGTTGATTTAAATTCATATCAACCGATGATACCGAGGATGACAAGCGATTGGCTGAGTCCGACAACTGGGTGCCTGCGGCACTGACACTGAGCATAATATCTTGAATGGAGCCAACAAAGCGGTTGAAGTACTGCGCCAAGTCAATCAGCTCTTTGCTACCCTCTTCTTTTAATCGCTGGGTCAAGTCTCCTTCGCCACTGGCCAAGTCACGCATCGCAGATACCGTACTCTTAATGGGCTTTGTAATGCTGCGAATAAAGTAAATCACCAAGGTCGACAATACAGCCAATACCATGACGACATTCATTAAGGAGATCATCTGCGAGTGCGCAATGTCTTCTTCTAAAGCGGTAATGTTAATGCCTGTGCCTATCATCCAATCCCACTCGTGAAAATAATCCGCATAGCTGGTTTTGGGAGTCAGCTCAGTGGCATCAGGGGATGTTTTCCAAAGGTACTCAACAAACCCACCGCCGCTTTTACCGGTGGCGTACAGCTCTTCAACAAAGAGTTTGCCGTTCCCATCTTTGAGCGGCAAGATATTGGTCCCCAATAAATGCTTCAGCCCCGATGCGAGCTGTATGCCGTCTTTGTCGGCAACAAAGATATAATTGCCATTGTCAAAGCGCATGGCCGAAATAGACACCAAAGCGAGCCGCTTTGCCTCTTCCTCGCTCAATGCACCGCTTCGGCTTTGCTCATAATAGTGGTTGATCACACCCAGTGCGCTTTCAATGATGAGCTGCACACCATACTCATAATTGGCACGCATATGCTTGTTGGTGTTATGGGCATCCAACAAGGAATTAGCAAACAAACCAATGGCAAATAGCACCACTATCATCCACGCCCGCGTGCTGATGGGCGCATTATGAATTGAAAAATTCATGACACCTCCTTGTTACTCGTGCGGACCAGTCACTTTCTTAGCAGAAAAGCTGGACTCATGACTGGTATACAAGCGTCGCAATGCATCTTTGCACGACCCTTCATCTTCGGCATTGGTTTCAACGTGCTTAATCACATCCTGAAACTGCTGTAATAATTGCTTAGAGTCTGCCTCTGATTTTTGGCAAACGCCGTTCGACTCTTGAGATTTGCGGTGTGACAGTTTTTTACCCTGTGCACGCTTAAATACACTTTCCATAATTCCCCCAGGCATTCCCTGTACACATGGCTATGTTTACATACCTCGTCCAGTCATAGCGGATGTACAGTCCTTGTTAAATATTAAATTGATACACGTTGACTCTATTCAAGGCGCAATCTGGTAAGTAGACCTTGTTGTTTTTCACATGCAACAAGTACGGCAGCCACAACTGGCCTTTGTCTCTGTCAGCGCCAAACCCACTGAATGACTCTAAAAACTCACCTGAGCAATTGAATACTTTTATGGCTCTATTCACTAAATCAGAGACAAATAAGTAGCCATTCTCGTGGTCAATACTGGTGGGCAGTAAAAAGCTTTCACTGGCAGTGCCATAGCCCTCTTTACCAAAGCTACGTAACCACTTGCCATGACTGTCAAACACCTCAATGCGGTTGTTATTTTGGTCTGTAACAAAGCACTGACCTTGCTCATCGACGGTGATATCCGATGGCGTGTGAAACTCCCCATGCTCAGCGCCCAAGCGACCGAAGGTGTGGACTAAAAATGGCCCGCCAGTATCAGAAAGTCGCCAGCGACAAATGCGGTTATTGCCCGAATCTGCGATTAAAATGTCGTTGTTGGTTGGATCTATGGCAATGCCCTGTGGCTGATTGAGCTGCTCGTCGCCTGTGCCAAGGCCACCAAATACGGTGTAAGGCACAAGCTCCCCCAAGGTATCGTTGTATTGTAAAATGGTCACTATGCCACTGAGGTAGTTACTCACCACCAGCAAGGGCACGCTGTAATCTAGCTGACCTGGCAGCGGTTTAGTTGGTGTCAGTGCCGCTATGCCCAAAGAGCCCGGTAGCATGGGCAAGCTGATCGGTCTGGCTGAATCACTTTTACCGTCTTCAGTGGCTTGCAATTGATAATTGCCTGAGTCCATCATCCAGAGTAAGTCTTCTGGGTCATCAAACTTATCGTTGAGAAAAACCCGCACCATGGTCTGCTGCCACCTTTGCACCCACTCAGTTTGCGCTGACAGTGCAATACTCAGCCAAGATGGCAAACCCGGTGGCTGCATTACTTTAAGCAGTTGATCTTGCAAGGCAAGTTGATGTTCAATCCAGTGTTCAAGCAAAGGCGCATTGCTCGAGTAGCCAGATTGGGTTTGCGTCACATCACCCACCACCGAGGTCACAAAGTGCAACTGGCCTGGGTTATCCCGCTCGTCCCCAACTGCTTTAAGCACCTTGGTTGAGCGTGACTTTCCGCCTTTGAGCGTGGCAAGGTTGACCGTGTGCTTTTGCAATGAAGCTAAAAACGGTTCAGTGATCAACATGGTTTGCGGGTCGTTAAATTCAGTAATTTGCACTGGCGCAAAAAAGCCGTCTAAGCTCCCCATAAATTGACCATTTAAGTCATACACAGAAATCGCATTGGCTTTACCACCGGGGATCAATACGCGATTTTGTATCACTGTCACGCCGCGAGAAAGCGCTAAGCCATCAATATAGCACTTACCTGTGGCGCTAAAGGTCACGCCCTTGCCTTGCCAGTCGCAGCGCACGACTGTCGAAAAGCCCGTATTTGAAATGTAAATATTGCCATCTTTATCTAAACTCAGCCCTTGCGGCCAAAGTAAATGCACCGTATCACCGCCGTTTTCAGGCACTATCTCTTCAATTGTGCGCTCAAATTGGCCATCTTCACTAAAAATCACCAATCGAGATTCACTGTGTTGACCTTCATAAAACTCGTCAGCCACACACAACTTACCGTTATGCACCACAATGCCGTTAGGACCTCTCAGTGCGACCTCGGGTTCATTGCCAAAGATCTTCACGGTTTTAATCTCTAATGACTCGGAATAAGACAGAATATGCACTCTGAAATTGCCAATATCGGTGACGTATATCCAATTCTTTTCTGGGTGCGTGACTAACCTAAAGGGCATATTAAACTGTTCAGGCCCCGTCCCAACGGTGCCAAAGCTTGCCAAAATTTGATCCATCTTGGCATCAAATACCAGCACGCGATTGTGCGCGGTATCCGCTAACCAAACTCGGCCAAATTTATCAACACAACTGCCAACTGGCGTGCTTAATGAAAGGTGTCCGCTTGTCGAACACGGAAGCTGCGGCAACTGATCAACAGTTGTCCCAATGTAACTGTGGTATGAAATCCCCATAGTACCTAGCCTGTAAATAAAGAGTCCGTTTAGTCAAGCTTCTACCCAAACCCCGGATAGATCCTTGGCGGTGCAATCAATTATCATTACGATTTTTTGACTGGTTCATACAAAAAAGTAGCAGGAAGAAAACGACTCGCCAGTAAGTCATGATGGAAAAAGTGCATTTATTAAAAAATTCACATTTGTTGGTATCTGTCGCACAGCGGGAAAAGTAAAAAATACCTATTAATTACATACACATGAAAGTAACACAGACACAATGAGAAAGAAAAAAGTATGGTTCTATTGTTCGGTACATCGCAAGATAGAGTTATGAATATTATTCATATTGAGTAATTTCACTCTCAAAAACATTTGTTTAGAAACGACGTTAGCATGATATTCACTCATCCTCATCTCTGGGTAGGGTAGGTAAGGAGTGAAGCAGCAGAGCACTGCTCAGATAGGGTCAATCCCAACTTTTTTGCATCGAGTCAACAGCTACACGGCGTAGTTGAGCTTAAATATCAACCAACCTATCTCACGCCCATACTTTGTCGATTCCATCTATTTAAATTTTCGAGTAAGCTGCCCTATTCCATAAAGAGCTCAGAAGAGGAAAGTGCGTTGGATAAAAGAATTGAACCTGAATTGCCCAGTATTACGCCCGACTTAGATCAGGTTGAAACCTTTAAACAGTCCCTCAACCCATCGAATAAAGTGCCTTTGCCAGACCAAGATCCTGAGCAGCCCAGTGCACCAGCTAAACAATCAGGCTTAATGACATGGCTTGGCAGCGCAGCTTTAATCGCCTTGGCGGCATGCTCTTATGGCCTCTATCAACAAAACCAAGCCACACAAGCACAGTTAATTGAGTCAACAAAACGCATTGCTGAGCTGGAACGCACGCTCTCTGCCACTGGGGAAGAAATGGGTCTTTCAGCAGGTGCAATGCAAGCAAACTTAACAGCCTTAAGTGAGCGCACTGATGAGCTTTGGTCACAAATGGACAAGCTTTGGGCATCAGCTTGGCGCAGAAACCAATCTGAAATCAAAAAGCTAAAAGAGCAAACAGCTACCCTTTCAAGCAATCAAAGCAAGCACGTGAATGCACAATCTGGTGTCGCTACCCGCGTTGATACGCTCGCTCAAAGCCAAACTGACTTGGTATTCAAGTTGTCACTTTTAGAAGAACAACTGCAAGCTGCCGAAACCCTGAAAAATCAACTAACCTCCATCAACACAGATTTAGATAAGTTAAAGTCTCACTCTCGCGGCAGTGACGCTAAACAAGTTGAAATTGGCAGTAGCATTGCACAGCTAGAAATGACGCAAAATGCCCTCGCTGAACAACTGGAACGATTAGAAAACAGATTAAAAACAGCGAATAGCGCCCCTCAAGCGGCCAACTAAGTAACGTGTTTAATACTGTGGGGGCCTCTTAAGTCTCCACAAACCTATAGCCATCATGACCTGTTTTATCAAAGCGCTAGTAAGCGTTTTTTATATACCACTTTTAAATCTAAGGTATCTAACAGCAAATGAACGGTGCATAAAAATGGGGCCATACCGTGACCCCATAACTTCAGCTTTTATATTAAGTTAAACAATGAGTTTGTTCAGCTCGCAAAGCAGTTAAAGCGCTTTTTTCTTTGTCACTTTATTTTTATGACCCAAGATGCGAATTGACCAGCTGTCCAGTGTTCCTGGTTGTGTGCTATTTTTAACCGTAACAACTTCGCTTGTCCCATTTCTGTGTAAAGTAAAGTTCAACGGATCGCTGCTCATATCTGTAATATGAATCTTCCACTCACCATTGCCAGCATTAGCTTTCTCATTCCAGAATTTATAACTCAACATCAGGTGATCGTTATAACCATCTGAGCTGCCTTCGGCCTGCACTGGTAAATTAAGGTGTTGACCGATTAAGTTATTAAAAGGTGACATCACAATACTTCGAGTACCATTTGGAGACTCAAGCTCTACCTTCAAGTCAGAAATACGGGTATGTGTCGCATTGAGACGGATTTGCACACCTTCAATAAACAGATCATCCTCTACTTTAATGCTCGCTGTTGTCTTGCGCGTAGCGTCATCATGGATGACTGCATCGACAGTATTATTTAGTCCATACCATGGGGTCTTAACCAGTTCAGATGGCAAGTTTTCAATGGCAAAACGTCGAACCAGCTCGGTCGCTTTATCTACATCAGCTAAACCAAAACCGTAGTAAGGTGAAAAGTCATACCCAGCAGCATTCGTTGACCAGCCCTCCAGACCTGTGATGCCATTAACTTCAATATCGCCACGAGTTGGGTCTACTTTAGTCGCGGTTCTCGCGAGTAGATGGCGAATATCACGCGGTGTCAGATCATGGTTTTGCTGTTCAGCTGCGGATAACAGCAATGCAATCGCCCCTGATGTATTTGGTGCCGCTGAAGAGGTGCCATTCATTCTTACGGTGAAATCATCATAGTCACTACAATCAAAATTCGCATCTAGATTTTCAACGATAAAATCACAAGAGAGCCGCGGCGTCGCATGGCCTGGCGTTCCTCTGTCACCGCCACCCGGAGCGGTTAGGAAAACACTACTGCCAACGGTTGAGTAACTTGATAAAGTACCATTTGCACTGAGTGCACTGACAGATAAATTCCAAAAGTTAGCCGTTGTGTAAAATGAATTACTATTTGTCCATGGCAAACCATGATTGCCTTGAGCTGGAACTGTATAACCTAAATATGCGATGCTGTTCTCAGTGAAATAATGAATGCGAGCACGTTCATAAGCATTACCAGCCGCTTGAACATACACCGCTGTACGCGGGTCTAAATGTGTTGATAAAGATACCGCCTCATAGATTTTTTCTTGCTCTGGCAGGTTAAAAAATAAAACATCATTACCCTGCCCATCTTTCACGGTTTTTGAGAACGTATAAGGCAAACTTACAACTGGGCTCATACCATAGCTTTTGTTAAAAACTCGCACCCTATCAGCAGTTGAGTTATCCAAGTTATTCCCGTCAAAGCCGTGACTCACTTTCCATTGCTCATGACTGTCAAACGTTCCACCAAAATTCGCAAAGGACGCCATAGTCGCTTCAGGTGCAACCCCTCTCACTCCAACATTGTTTTGCACCGCAGCAATGATACCTGCGACCATGGTGCCATGACTTGAACGATGCCCAGGAACTGCATCTATTAATGGGTCATCAACCATATTGGAATTTAAGTCACCATGACTCACATCAACACCAGTATCAATCACAGCAACGAGTACATCTTGACCTTTGTGACCCCAAATATGGGTTTGCCAAAGGTTCAAGTCGACCCCTGATTGTGAGTTATTCAGTAAACCTGAATTAAGCAAGTTCCACTGTAGAGCCAACATAGGATCGCCATTTGGGTCAAGCCACCGGTGTTCATAATCACGATCGGTTGTTGCCAATGCATTCACTGATAAAAGCGCTGAAACCAAGCCTGCTACATATTGATTTTTTAATCTCATTACAAGTTCCTTTTTTGGGTTAGATTTATTTACTAGCATCTCAACTTTTAAACTGCCAAGATAATTGCAGCTTTTCTAATTTTTTCCTGTAACAAACTGTATAACTTTGTATCTGATAAGTATGAGATTTATGGGTTGGAATATGGCGAGAGAGGGCTCAATGGCATTGGTGAGTTTTAACTTTGGAGAAGTGTCACTTTATGCTTTAAGGACAGATGCTGTTATTAGCTAGTCTTACTTAAAATACGGCGCAATACGCTATCGAATGACCAACGAAAAAATGCCAGATAAAACAGGGGCGATGTTATCATCGGCCCCGCTTTCATTTACTGACTGCTTGCGTTACAGCTCAGCATCATCTTCTGAAGTACGTGCTTGTCTGTGACCAGCTTTTGCTAGGATTTCAACATAAAATGACGTCAGGTTTTCTTGCTGAGTTTGATCTATTAGCTTGTTGATTTGTGAGACATGAACAGGCTGTGCTTCCGCTTCTGTATTACCAAACTTACAATCAAAGTCCCAAAAGTCCGCGCCTTCTGGTAGCGTTTTATTACGCTCACGCTTTAGGTATTTTTTGATTTCAAATTTAACCGCGTCAACGCGTCTTGCTAGTTTTACTTTCGGGTGAGTTAATTCAAATGTTTTTTTCATAATTGCCTTCAAACAAGCCATACGCTAACGAGCGTTAACTTGTTGAGTAATAAGGTGAGTCTATACATGCGCATTGCGCACTAAAATAAATGCCAATAAATAACAGCGTAATTTTACGTGAAATTAGCCGCAGCCGCATCCCCTTTTATGTACACCGACAGTTAAGGCGAGATACTTTCAAGCAAATATTAGTCACTGAAGGCGCTCTTGTCTAAATTCGTAGCACCACAAGATATCATGCTTATTGTGGTATCAAAATTGGTGTTAGCAGACCTGTTCGTCTCTCGTATTCACACTTAATATAAATAAAAATGGGCCAGCAAAGCTGACCCAAAAAGTAGAATTCAACTTGCCTATGCAAGTTTGCCCGTCAAACTAAATTAGAAGTTTAAGACTTTTTTGACATGGCATTTTTGAGGTAAAACGCCTTTTTGTACCTCAACTTGCACTCTGTCACCTGCTGAGAAAGCAGATGCAATATTCGTTACTTTTTCAAGTAAATCAGGCTTGTCGTAAGTAACAATGCCATTCATGCGACAACTAAACCTACGGCCATTACTATCTGTTGCACTGACAGTGAAGTGGTTTTCACTTACCGTCATAGAAAACGTACCCGCTTGGCTATCGTCTAGCACCGCATCTAGCTTTTCAATGATGATACCACCACCATAATTTTGCTCTGTAATCGTTACTTGCGCTGCTGATGCTAGATTTGCAGACATACCGAGTACAAGCGCGCTTGCAGCTAACGCTTTGTTTAAATATTTCATTGTATATTATTCCTTTATACGATTATGTTCATTGCGATGCCCGAAGCTTAAAAGGCACCAATCACCATCAAAAATCATTAGAAAATCGCATTAATATAAATATATTAATAATCCACCCTAATAAAAGATTTGAAATCATTTATAAAAAAGCACACTTCACCACATCACTGAGACAACATCACTTTGTTAATTTTTTCACTCAATATAAATGTGGTAACAAGACCTTTTATTTTATCTATCACCATGACGAAGCTTCGCATATATTATTTAACAACAAAGTGTAAAAAGTAATAAACCACCAACCACAGACCCTTAGCAAAGCCGTATTAACTGTGCGGTTAAGCTCATCAGGCAACAGTAACCAAGGTTTTATATAAAAACACTGGGTAAAACACTTTGATCTCACGCACTTTGTGATGAATTTACATTGTAATGTGTGGTGATTTATAGATTAAGAAATCAGTGATTGATTAAGCCGCTTATGATGTGCTCAAACACAGCCAGTTTACGCAAAGCTATTAGAGCCGAATAAAATCAATGAATTAAAAGAGTGTATAACCGTACTTTTTACTGAACCGTGTTTTTTCCACAATCATTGCACATTTCAATGCTGCAATGTCCGCACTTGGAAATCATCAATGATGAAATTCTCAACCCCTGTGATCTGGCTGTCAACTTGGCGCCCTTATCACTGCGTTAGTAATGAAAAAGGCAAAATGCCAAAGCCACATTAAAACAGAACACAGAGTAAAAGCATGAATATACCTTCATCAAAACCTGAGTTAGTAAACCCATTAGGTCAGCATATTATTGTCGATATATTCGACGCCACTAACCTAATTGGTGAAAAGAATATAGAGCAGATGATGATTGATTGTGCTAATGCAGCCAATGCCACCATTTTAAAGACCCACTTACACCCATTTGAAACCAATGGCGGTGTATCAGGCATGATCATTTTGGCAGAGAGTCATATTTCTATTCACACTTGGCCTGAATATAACTTCGCCGCTATGGATATTTTTATGTGTGGCGATGCACAACCTGAATTATGCCTACCAGTGATAGAGGCACACTTTCAGCCTGGCAAAATGCTCGTTAACTCCCTCACCAGAGGAGGCTCTGTCACTGATGCAGGAGATTTTCAGCCACTTTTACACAGCCAATTTCAGCCACCCCTACAAACCGCATAATAAACGGAGTACGCAAGCAAATGACTAAGATTAAATGGCACTACGAGCAAATGACAAGTGGCGTTCACGTTGCACTTCGTTCAGAAAAAGATTTGGTCGATGTGGAAACTGAATTCCAAGATGTCAGTATTTTTGAAACTCGCCACCTTGGCAAAGTAATGCGCATTGACGATGGCATTCAGGTCACCACCAAGGGTGAACATATTTATCACGAAATGATGGCGCACGTGCCGATTTTATTTCATGGCAAGGTTAAAAATGTACTGATTGTTGGCGGTGGTGACGGCGGTAGCGCACGCGAAGTATTAAAACACCACAGCGTAGAAAACGTCGTTATGGTCGATATTGACGAGCAAATTATCCAACTGAGCCGCAAGTATTTACCAGAGATAAACAATGGCGCATTTGATGACCCTAGATTTGTCCTGCGTATTGGTGATGGCGCTGACATCATCTCACAATATAGCGACTGCTTTGACTTAATCATTTTAGATGCCGCAGATCCAGACGGTGGCGCATCTGAAACACTTTTCACTCAGTCATTTTTTGGCAATTGCTTAACTGCGCTAAAAGCAGACGGTATTTTAGTCGCTCAAGGCGGCACACCTTACTTCGAACCTTATATGATGCAGTCTATGGTGTCGCGCTTAACGCAAGCGTTTAACAATCCGGCTGGTATTTATATGGGTGGTTGCTATGACTACTTTGGCGGCTCACATGCATTTATCTGGGCAACACGCAGTGGCACCATTAACACCCTGTCACTGGAAGAAATTGAAGCGCGTTATAACAAGGCAGATATTCAAACAAAATATTACTCGCCTGAAGCACATTTTGGCTCATTTTTCTTATCTAAAGACATGAGAGAATATGTCAATCAAGCAGTCAAGTGTGAAAACGTCGATGAGTTATCTATGCCAGAAGCCGGTGACTGGGATGACTATACGCCAGAAACATCCAACGACGATGATGACGACGAATAAAGCTTAGCCTTGTCTGCCCTAAAAGCAGCTGGGTATGCATTTCAAGCCACTGAAACGAAAGATTATATTCGTCTCGGTGGCTTATTCATTCTGAGCCCACGCAAGTTAGCATGAGCTTTACTAGATACATCTAGGTGCCATACAAAGCAATGAAATCACTATTTAAGTTATTCGAAAAACTAGGCCACAAAGACGCTTTTGATAGCCAGTTAAATGAAGCAGATCATAACCTATCCTTTATCCGACAATGCACTAAGGAGTTTTCTGGCTGGATAGTGGTCGCCTTTTTTATCTCGTTGCTAGGCGGCATTTTACAGATTGTCACTTTCGATTTTTTGGGTGAGCTCGTTGACTGGCTCGATACCGCAAGTAGTAGCATCACGCTCAATGACAAAGGCTATGAACTTGCGTTTGTCGCCATTGCGATTGCCGTGGTCATTCCCACCATTACCCTAGTTAAAAACCTCGTTTTTCATCAATTATTAGGGCCAAACCTACAAAAAAATACCCTAATTAAGCTCTATCGTACGCTCATTGCCTCACCTGCAAGCTACCATGAAGAAGACGATCCCGGCTCAACCGCCATTGTCATAGTCGATACCTCTGAAGCCATCATCGATGTGGTATTGCAGTTTTGTGGTTTTGCCGGTTTTTTACTGGCATTTTTAGGGGCTTTACTACTTTATGTGGGGAATATTGACGGCTGGCTGACACTGCCCTTTTTAATATGGACAGGCTTATTTTTGGCCATGCTGTTAGGGCAGTGGATCCCAAAAGCCAAAACCACCAACCGATTAGAGGCACAAAGCTGCGCAGAGATCACTGGCAAATTCACTGAGCGCTTTGCTCGTATCCGCACAGTAAAAATGCTCTCAAATGATGACTATGAGCAACAGTTTGCGCAGAAGTGGGCAACGCGTCATCGTAGAGTAGTAGCAAAAGAGTATCGGGTTTTCTCTAACTTTGCGTCCGTCGTAGGGCTACTCAATGGGATTTTAGTCGTTGGCACTGGGGCTTTATGTTTGCAGCTTTGGCTCAATAACACCCTATCCATTGGTGAGTTTTCCATGGTGTTAGCCTTGGTTTATCGTGTGATCTCATTGTCTGAGTGGTGCCAAGAAGAGTTTGATGCCTTTTTTGTTTCTTGGGGCCAAGTCACCGTAGGCAGAGAAGTCGTCAATGAATTTTTGGAAGATATTGAGCCGCTCGAAGACGAAGGCAATTTCAATGTATCAAACGGTAAAATCACCTTTAAAAATGTCGAATTCGCCTATGAAAACAAAGCCCCTCTATTTACCGACCTGTCTTTAAAAATAAAATCAGGTGAAAAAGTCGGGATCATCGGCCCCTCTGGTGCTGGTAAATCTTCCTTGCTTAATATGCTCACAGGCATCGATGAAATAGAAAGCGGTGGTATTTATATTGATGGTAAAAATATCGAAGATTACCCAACCGATAAAGTCTGTAATGAAATCAGCTTTTTAAATCAGGATATCGGGCTGTTTAATCAAAGTATTTATGAAAATGTCGCGTTTGGATTAAATAATGTCAGCAGAGAGTCTGTCAGACAAGCCCTCAAAAAAGTCAATGCGTTAGAGTTTGTAGAAGACTATAGCGACGCGCGTGGTCGAAAAGGGCTAGCTGCTTTTATAGGTGAAAATGGTGGGCAATTATCTGGCGGACAGCGCCAACGTCTAGCATTTGCCAGAGCCATATTAAGAGACAAAAAAATACTGTTATTAGATGAAGCCACCAGTGCCTTAGATCCTGAGCTAAAATCCGAGTTTATTACTTCAATAAAAACACTCATGAAAGGTAAAACCGTTATCTCTATCGCCCACTCTTATGATGTGCTTTCAATGATGGATCGTATTATAGAAATTAAAGATGGAAAGATTGTAAAAGACGAAAAGCCTGCCAATATAATTAACATAGAACATAAATAATAATATTAAACTAGGCGCCTAGAGCGCCAATTTTAAAAAAACATATAATTAAAAAGTTACAAACAAAATAACAACACGATTAGTAAAACAATAATATTCACACCCAAACCACTGAACCAATTATTAATTAACATGTGAACAAAACAACCCAAAATAAACAACCCATTGTTTATACTACTTATTTACCCCACAAAAAATCAATTTCATTTTTTGAACTCACATCTCAACCAAGGTATATTCCCTCTCGAAATTAGCATTAATTTCAAACTTAAAATAAGGAAATAAAATGAAAAAATATATTGCCTCTCTATTATTACTAGCACCACTTGCTGCATCAGCTTCGGCAAAAGACTTAGACGTTTCTCCTCAGTATTACAATGGACCAATAACAATATGCCAATATGAATACGCTGATAGCACCCCTATGTCTGTAGACGCGAAAGCAAAAGTAGATATTGGTATTCAAGCGTATATGCTCAGATACAGGCATAGAGGTCACATTCAGTGTCAAGGTCCAATATATCACAATGGTGGTATTTATACCTTTGATAGCCAGTGGCATACTTATGGAAGAATTTATTAATCACTGCTAAATCTAAAGCCGTGCATGGGTCGCTTGACCATGCACTTTAAATCAATGAGGTCATAGTCATTGGTTATCTACCTAGCTCTTATAACTCGATGAATTTCTCTCGCCTCCACGCTGTAAAGGTGCCACTTTCTACCTGATAGCATTTCAAGCTGATGTTTAAAGTACTCACCACCAAGCACCCACACGTTATTTGTCGAATCATGGATCTAAGTCATTACTTTATATAAATTTTCTCTTGCTAACCGAGCTATATACTTTATCTATCTTATTTGACGGTGAAGACCAAAAATCTAAATACACTTTACGCTATGCCGATAACTAGACCACCTTTATTCCAGAGATTATGGCACTAACTTGGCTCTAACAGGATTTAATTCAATATATCGACTTACTAACAGAAAATATCCCTCAGTATCTACTAATTTAGATTTATACCTACTTAGAGCCCACCCCTTTGATAAATATAGTTAAAATAGAGAACACAATCCAACCCACTGACTAAATAAACTTACCTTTACCATTAGGCGTCGTAGGTTTCAACCATATATGGACATAGCTCGTTATCAAAAAACAGGCATGTATTTTCACGTAACATTAATTTTCATACGGTTTTAACTAGCCCAAACAAGCAACGCGGCCTTCGCTTCAAAAAATATCACTTGTCAATTATTACCAGACTAAATGGCGAACTTCAGTATATTAGGTAATTTTAACCTCGGTAATTTCACCATATAATTAATAACTCTTTAGTTTTTTGGCAATGGCCTATCACTACATACTTATTGCTATTTTAAAGAGATTGCCTTCTTTGATTATATATCTATGCAGATGTACGTACTTTTGGGTTAACAGCTTCGAATAAAAGGTGACCAAACAATCCTGTGTCTACGTTTAAGCGCTCAGAGAGTGTTTTATATTCTTCTCCAAAACCTTCAGGATGAAATTGTTTATCATATTGCTGTGTCAGTTCATTTAATCTGATAGACCCATTTAAAGAAGACGAATTTAAATCAGCATATAGATAAGAATCTCTATGCTTGAGACTGTCAACAATACCGCTGTGTATTTGAGTAAAGGCGTCTTTCAACTTTTCATTGCCAGCCAAAGCCGCTTCCAAATCATTTATCTGTGAAGAAGAAAGCCTGCCACTACTGAGCTTTAAATTACCTTCTTTATCTTGGTATAAGTCTAAATCCTTTAAATCTAAATGCGGGTTTTGATTAGCCTGCTCTGCTTTGAACTTATCAAATTCACTTAGGCTAGTTTTCAGTGCTTGCTGTGTCTTTTCCATTGTCTCCATATAAGCAAGCGTGGCTCTTACCGCTTCTTCCTGAGCAGCTTTGAAATGCTCTTCTTTGATGCCCACATTAGTGTCTAAGGTCACTTTTGCCGAGGTTTTAGGCGCTTCAGATTGTATCCTTGATTCTTTCAGTTGCTTTGTAAGTGATGACTGCTCGCTGCCAGTGAGTGTTTGCTGATTTGTAACGATGTTATTTCGATTAATTTCCATCAGTTTGCTCCAATCCTTGAAAGCCACGCATGAGTAATTGGCTTAATCTATAAATATGAATTAGTCAAAAATAGCCCAAAAATTACGCTCTAACAAGTATAAAATCTGATCAGTCGCAATTAATGTGATTATTTTTCACACATCATTATTGCTTATAACTTGCATATTAAATACAGTAAAAATGCATGCTTTTTAAACAGTGTGTAATTTATTATTTTAACGAAAGGAACTTAGATCGTGAATAAACTAATAATAAGTGCATCTATGTCGATTTTAGCAAGCTTTACTGCATCGGCTATTGATCAACATAATTTGCACATTGAAACAGACTATAAACCACAATTAAAAATTGAAGATATAGCAAGCCCAGTGCAACATGATGGAACGCTTAACGAAATATACCCGAGCCTTGAACGACAGCCATTAGCAGTTCAAATTCAAAACCCCGACCAAATTAAACAACAGCCGCAGCTAAGTCACTTAAACACTGCTCAGCCTTTAACGACACCTAGCTCCACACCAGCACAGCGTAGCGGATGCCCTAATTTAGACTTAAACAATGCCGTTTACACCGCCTTTACAGCACAGGGACAAATACAGTGTTATAGCGTTGAAGTTACAACCTCGACAAAAATCGAAGGGCTCATGGTCGACATACCTGCCAATGTTGACTACAACTTGTTCCTATTTAAACTAGAAGCTGATGACAGTCTCACCCCTTTGGACATATCAAATCAAGCAAACTCAGTCACTGAACAAGTTGTATTTAAAGTAGAACCAGGTGCCTATATTATCGCAGCAGAATCAACGCAATGGGCTGCTGCCAATAACGCAATCATGGGTTGGTTTAGTCATCCGGATTTTGATGCAAACGAGTCAAATGATAAGCCATCACAGGCAACAGCACTGACCTCTATTGCAACTGTGCAAGGCAATATGGACAACCAAAACGACTTGGATTTTTTCACATATCAAACCGATGCAAACCAAAGTCAGGTGAGACTTAATTTCAGCGCCAGTGATCAATTTATTTTTGAAATTTGGGGTGGCTCTTCTTGGTTACAGGCACCAAATAACCAACTGGTAACCCTTAATACAACAGGAAACTCAACACTTGTACTGCGCACACGTGCAAATCCAGCAAGCTTGCCACCTGTTTCCGCACAATACGCATTTACGCTATCAAACCCTGATGCGGGAGCAAGAATATCAAACAATAGAGTGTGGAATAATGAAAACCTGACTAACTTATTACATCCTTCCTTACTTGAAGCACATAATCAATTGGGTATGTCAGGAACTGTTATTGATGCAAATGGCGCTGCAGTCCCCTTTGCACCAGTGGTGCTATTGGGTGTATCTAACCAAGGTCAAAATTTAGGGGGCCAAGCTCTAGTTTCAGATAGCCAAGGCAACTTTTCTACCACCCTTGATTTGATTGACTGTGCTGGGACAGATACGGTTAATAAACGCAATAGAAGCTATCGCGGTACACCAACAAACCCTGAATTGTGGTGGGATATTACCTTTCAGCTCGGCGAATACTACTTTATCCTTCAAGATTCAAATGGCACTAATCAATATCAGTTTAATCACGATTTTGCCCACATTTGTAAAGAACGTATCACTAGAACTTGCTATTGGCAACGAGACTATAGCAATGGCGGTGAAGAATATAGATGTTTTTAAATAACTAACTTTGTATTGGCCACATCTAATGTGGCCAATATTTTACTTATGAAATCAACGGAACCGCATCATGAATATGGGTTTATTACGTGCGGTATAACACCTTAATAATATGCCAACCAAACTTAGTTTTGACCAATTGAGGCGTTAACACTTCTCCAGAAAAACAGGCCTTATCAAACTGAGGAACCATGGTGCCGCGTCTAAACTCTCCTAAATCTCCGCCCTTTTTACCAGATGGACAGGTCGAATGCTTCTTCGCAAGAGTTTGAAATTTAGCGCCCTTTTTTAACTGCTTCAGGATATCTTCCGCTTGCTCTTTATGCTTTACTAAAATATGTAACGCATGTGCTGTACTGGCCATATGTCTCTTTGCTCACTGTCTGAATGATTTCGCTTTCGAAACCGCAATAATACACCAATATGCAATGAATGAAGAGTGCATAAATCCTTACACCCGCTGTGTTTCAGCATATGTGTTGTACTTTTCATCGAGAAAACAATAGTTCATTACCGTTATATTCGCTAACAGCAAGCACCTACCATCCCTATATTTTTGTGCTGCGTAAAATTGGATAAATAACTCATTTAAAGTACAGAATACATGCGGTAACACTCGCCATATTGACTGACCACAAAGCCCGATATTGATTGCCTTTTTGCCTATGTTGATCGAACCGCAAGCAGTTTCGTATCTATATTGCCAGCTAAATTACGTTCACTCAAAACCCATTTTATAAATTGTATTCTTAGATATAAGAGTAAATGGAGAGTAGAACACCCTGAGTACGTGATTTAGCGGCACTTTTCTCATATAACATTAAGTATAGAGATCATGCGATTACGCCATAAAACTTGCGCACAATGCCAGCAAAGCAAAGCGGTCATGTACCGGTGTCGCTATGACAATAATATCCAATGGCGGTTTATTTGTGGGCCCTGTTTAACCGTCATCAAAAAGCAATTCGCTCAAACCTATCAATACGGTGGCACTTGGAAGGCACGAAAAAAATAAGCAACACATTTAAAGGCTAAATTACTAAAAAAGTAAATAACCAGATGAACACCACGCAATGTCAAAAGATGCACTACGCTAGTAGTATTGGGCAACAATGATGAGAGACCAATGTACAAGCTCATACTTATTTGGCTTTTGCTAATAAGCCACACGTCCATTGCCACTGAGACAATTCGCGTTCGAGGCAGCCAATCAGAGCATGATAGTACACATAATTATTATGTTGGGCTCATAGAGCTGGCTTTCGATAAAATCAACAAACCAATTAGAATTCAATTTGCACCTTATATGGTACAAGAGAGAGCGCTACTAGAACTGCAGTCTAATCGTTTAATTGACTTGTACTGGGCAGGCACCGATCAGCAAAGAGAGTCAGAGTTAGGGGTGGTGCCTATACCACTGATAAAAGGGTTACTTGGCTATCGCGTTTTTACCATTCATCAAGATAAAGAACCGCTATTCTCTCAAATCAAGTCTTTAAAATCGCTAAAAAATATCACTTTGTGTCAGGGACAGCACTGGCCTGATACAGACATCATGCTAGCCGCTGGCCTTAGCGTGATCACCAACGTCGTCTATGAAAACATGTTTAAGCAAGTTTATGTCGATCGGTGTAGAGCTTTTCCCAGAGGGATTAATGAGGCCTTCTCCGAAGTAGCAAGCCGAAAGCAAATCATGCCTAAGTTACAGGTATTTGATGATGTAATTTTGCACTATCACTTCCCAATGTACTTTTTTACCCATAAAGAAAACACGCAGCTCATTGATGACCTGAAGTCGGGTTTAATGCTGGCAATCAAAGATGGTAGCTTTGATGAATATATGCAAACGCACCCTACGACTAAGCACTTGTTTCCTCTGAGCAAGTGGGACAATAAAACGATATTAACCATAGATAATCCGTTTTTACCTCAGTCCACACCAATTGAAGATAAAGAGCTATGGATAACACTTGGTAATAACAAGTAGCGGCCAGCTGTATAAATCTTAAAAATAGGTGCAGGGTGAATACCTATGAGGTAAAGCAAAATGGAGACTGTCCTGAAGCGGTATGTCTAACTAAAACATTGAGCAACAATGTCATGCGCTCCCCCCTCAAACGCGCTGCACACTATTGTTACAAACTGGCCTTAATTGAACCAGCTGCCAACGGCCACTGTTTATTACCACCACTTATTCATTAAAATCACTAATAATTAGTATCAAAATTTCCTCACCTTGATTTAAAAATAAATAAAACATTGAAAAATAATGCTTTTATTTTGTGGTCTGCTAATTGCTGAATAAGGTCATACTCTACAAGATAAGGAACTATATTTTGGATATCAAAAAAATAAGAAACTACTTAATGATCGCGGTTGTCGCATGTCAAATCGCCCTACTCACTTGGGAGAGCTTAAATGGCGGTGTTGTTACACATCACTTTTTAGCGCAAGAGGACATGCCCGGTTTATCCAATTGGTGGGGACTTGTGATATTACCCATGTTAGTGTGGCTTACCGCTTATAGTATTGAACACAGAAGTAATCAGATAGAAGATGAGCAGAGCCGTTTAGCTTTTCGCACCGTAGCCGCGCGCTGCTTTGTCGGCATGTTACTGATTAGCTTGATTCAATCGACCATATTTAGTCTAGGCTACTCATCCATCGCAGCCTCTTTATTGCTGGTCATTGCGTTTATAGCTCTGTTTTTGCCTTTATATCGTATTGAAGCCATCGTCGGCTATGTTTTGGGCGGTGCCTATTTTACCGGTCCGATGATCCCATTTGTTGGCGTAGTGGTGTTTGTATTGGCATCGGTGGTCGCACATTTTGCTATCAAACCACTTATCATACGTTTCAAAGGCACTCAGTCAGTCAGCGAATAAGCGCAGCAGAAATAGCAAGACAAGCTAACCTTACGGCGCTCTCAAACATATATAATGTGTCGATAAACAATAAAAAACTAAATAAGGGTCTGCCTTTTCGATTAATATAAAATCAATGGCTCTGACCCTTAGTTTAATCGCTAAAACATAGATTAATGCTTTGTCTCATCACTCTTATTGGAATCATCATTATCCTGAGGGTCTAAATCACCGTCATAGTTAGGCATCGGGAACTCTCCGTCCACTGGAGGAAGATCATCACAGCCACCGCCTGAACCAGGTAAAAAATTATAGTTATACACTCGTTTTCCTTATTTAAAATAAAAGTTCTTATTTAGATAAACTTGTAAAACCTGCTCTGCTTTTGCTGATAACTTTTCATTAATTGGCAAAATCATTCCAGTTAAACACTCTTCTCTCATCTTGGTCTTTTTTGCTTGTAAGCTAAAAGCGGCTTCCTTTATTTCATCGCCACTCAATTTATTTTTTGCTATGTCAAACCAAGTTCTGTCACATTCTAAAGAAAGTGTTTGCAAGCTCTTATAAAGGTCAAGCGCAGCCTTTTTTCTTTTAGCAAATGGGAAGTAAGGCTTTATCGCCGTAATCACTTGTGACAATGCAATGATAACCCCCCAAACTAAAGGGTACTTATCCCATACAGCCCAAGTCGCAATGCTTGCACAAGAAGCAATTGCGACCACCATATTGATTGAATTATCCAATTTGTCGCATTTATGCACATAGAGTTGCAAATAGTTAATGTGTTTATGTAAAGCAACTAAAGTGTTCCAGTATATCTGCCGTTCCATTTCTCAACCTAATAAAATAGCTTATCGCTAGTTCCCTATAATGATAAAGACAAGCCACTTGCTAAGACATAGAATGCTTAGTTGTCACCTAATACCATAGCAAGCAGTTAATAATTCAGTATTGTAATATTTATTATACACTTACAAGCCATAAAAAATGAAAGCATTAACAAAAAAATGGAAGGTTACACTTATCAATTAATAAAAAATAATGAGCTTTTAATAATAAACGCTTCATCATAAAAATGTGGTACATTAATTTTTAAGAAAGTTTTTACCCAATGCCTGTCTATGCTCCGCTAAATTAATCTCGTTAATTGATCATTCAACAACAAACTTCATCGCGGTACCGCGTAATCCGTACACATACAATCAAATTAAGCCTTTTTCGATCAAGCACATTACCTCACTAGAATTTGAATATTTCTGCTTTGACCTGCCTGACGTGTGCTTTGCTATTTGCTCCCCACTATTTCTAAAGCAACAACGACCACTCATTTTCTAATGATAAAAAAACTGACATATAGCAAAAAATTGACGCCTCGGCTGAGTTGTCGCTTGTTGTTTCAAGTCGAGAATAGCTTTTATCTGCAGCTTTCAAGGCTTAGATATAAAATGTCGCAAAACTTGGAAAGCTTGGTTTGAAAAATGCATTAGAAACCAACTAAGAACCAAAACCAAATTGAGTGATAACACCACCATGAATGAAAGCACAAATACAGTGTATGTACTGAGCGGTTACGCAAAATGCTCGACCACAGACCAAGACAAATACAAACTTGGCAACAAACACTCTATCGGCCTATTAACGACCGATAAAAATTACAAAGAGAATATCAACAATCTTAAAAACTTTATCCAAGATTTAGGGTGGGATTCCATCACTTTTTGCATGGTTGAAGAGGTCGACGACATCAATGCTTTGTCTAATGACGTGTTAATATCCAGCTTTCAGCGCGCCCAAAAAAATGGCCAATCTTTAGTCGTGAATGACCAACCGATCACTGTGCATTAGTGCAAAATACATCTTGCGGAGCAAGATTACTTTTGCGCAAGGTGATTACGTGCAAAGGGTTAATGACTGCGAGCGCAGCGAGGACATTCTCTTTGCGCAAGGTGAAATGACCCATTTTAACCACACTCACTACTTTAAAAGATCTCGTTGAAAAAGGTTTATGACCACAAACGCAGTGAGAACACTCTCTTTACGCAAGGTGATTACGTGCAAAGGGTTTATGACTGCGAGCGCAGCGAAGACATTCTCTTTGCGCAAGGTGAATTCGTGCAAAATACATCTGGCGGAGCAAGATTACTTTTGCGCAAGGTGAAATGAGCCATTTTAACCGCAGCCTAGCTGCGGCTTTCCACAACCCCAAAACCACATCAAATAATTTGTAGCTATGCCCAACACATCACGCTTAACCCGCTTGGTGCGTTTTAGTCGCTGATTTTCATATACTCTGTACCAAACCAAGTCAAGCTCTTCACTTGTTTTGAGTTGTTATCAAATTTAATATTAATCGGCCTTATCTTGCTAAATGGACTGCTTCGCTCTGCAAATAAGTTCATAGATATAGGCTGGATAGTAAACTCATAATCGTATAACTGCCCGGTTAAAACACCGTGTGAAGACATGGATATGGCCAATTTACTGTACTTGTCTTGACCTTGATAATTGCCAACGAGCTTAACCAACTCAGCTTTGGTAGGCTGGTAATCATCTACACCTGACTGCTTTACTAACGCATTAATCCCATCAGCTTGTCTTTGCAGCCTTCTATCTAACAGCCACTGCACTCGCTCAGGGTAATCACCTTGACGCTGCTCAGCCATCTCATCGGCTTTTTCATGTGCTGTTAAATACTGAAAAAACTGCACCATGGTTTTTCTACTCAGCCAACCTGTCATGTTATCCGAATTAGAAAAAACACCGATCCCCACACCTAAATCAGGCGAAAAGGCCATCACTGTGCGTGCACCTGTATAGCCACCACCATGGGTATACACGGTATGACCATCAATATCACACACAGTCCAACCTAATGCATATCCATGACAGGGAAGCTCGTAAGGGTTTCTTGCTTTGGGGTCAAGCTGAGCAACTGATGTATGAGCTAACTTCATCATGTCACTACTAAACCCTGATTTACGCGCAAGTTCTCGGTTTAACTGTAACTGCAACCACTTCCCCATATCTCGGGGTGATGCCACTAAGCCACCTGCAGATTGCATTTTTCCATCGGTTTTTGGCGGCACGATATGCCAACCTTTCTCCTCGCCTTGCCAGATATGATTCCAAGATAAGTGCTTCATTGAAAAGTCAGATGTGCGGGCCGAAGTGTTTACCATTGCCATGGGTGTAAAGATTTCATCCTGCAACCAATCTTGCCATGCTTTACCTGTTACCTTGTGTAAAATGGCCCCATAAATGTTATAGCCTAGATTGGTGTAGTCGAAACCTTCATCACGCTTAACGCTGTGTTTAGCTAATAATGCAGGATAGTCTTTATGATCGACCTCCGTCATATAAGCTTCTAGTGCAGTAATACGGTCTGCCTCGACAGGAAACTGATGCGTAAGCAAATCACTCAGCGTCCAATGATTAGGGTCAACGCCTTCAGGTAGTTTTATATGCGGCCAGTGCTTAGCAATTGTATCATTAAGTTTGAGTATGCCCTGTTTATCTAACTTCGCTGCAAGTAGCCCCATGTAAGCTTTAGTTTGAGAGGCAATATATATGGGTGTATCCAGCGTCAGTGGCAGCTGAGTATCGATATTACGAATGCCCTGCACATGATTTAAAAGCACCTCATTTTTAGTCACAGCAACAACGGCATAGCCTGGTTCTAAACTTGGCACATCCTCGATAAATTGCTTTAATTTTTCTGCTGCCTGCTGCGGTGTCACCGCATAGCTTAACTGACTCACACCGATTAAAGAGAGAAATAAAATCGCCTGCGCTTTTTTGCCCATAACTGGCTCCTGACTGTAAAAAATAAGCAATAGCATAGCCGCACGCCCAGCTATTTTATTGTATGGATTTAACCTGTAATGAATTGCTTGAGTTGGCGCGGTGTAAAGCCGATTTCTTGCTTAAACAATCGTGTTAAATGGCTTTGATCGCTAAACCCGCTGTCATTTGCCACCTCTACTAGCATTTTGTTTTTTGAGAGTAACTGCATCGCGCGAGAGACCTTGCAACGCTGTTGGTACAAGCTGGGCGTACAGCCAAAGTGCTTATGAAAACTTCGCGAGAAATATACAGGATGAACATCTAGTTCTACTGCCAGTTGCGTTAAATTGAGATTATCGGGGGAGCATTCAATAGACTGCTTAGCCTTTAATAGCCAAGCTACTTTTTGCCGCTCAGTTGTGACGGTACTGCCTTGTCTAATGGCGAGTAAATCCCACAAAAACTGCTCTTGGAATGAATCATTATTTATCATCACCCCTTTGACTGATTGCTTGATCATTTGCAGCAAGGGTTTGCTTGTGAGCGGTTGCCAGTGCCAATCTAGCGCAACACCCTCAGCATATTCATCAAAAGCTTGTTTGCTAAAGTTTAATGCAAATATCAGAGTGCCCTGTTTACCATATTGATTTGCATGGCCAAATTCAGCCGGCTTGGTGCAAAGACTAGGTGTGTACACTTGCTGCTGCAAGCCGCTGCTAGACTCAGCCAAAGCGCCTGACAGCACGATAGACAACTGATGCCCCTCATGCTCATGCATCGCCATCGTGCTATTCGCAGGGTAGTAAGTTAAACACGCATTTAGCCCAGACGAGATATCTACCCGCCTTTGCTTTATATCACTCATTATTGTTTTTATTAGTGTATATATGATTGCCCTAGCCTAATCAAAAACACACCGAGCGACAACCTCAACTAGACCAACAAGCTAACAATCAATTAATTTTCATACACTTGGCTCTCTTTCCGCCAATAGCACTTTGCTCTTGATCAGGCTGAAAGTTAATAAATGCAAGGTCGAGTTACCCAGCCCTCTTTGATTATTTTTTCAAACAAACCTTTCTCTTTGTTTTACATACCTTTACCAACATAAAACAAACAAAAAAAACACAAAAATAAAACATTTTCAAACCCACTTGTTATTTTAATTTTTTTTGTTCGTTCTTTTATATGTGCAAAAAATAATTTTATAAACAGTTATAAATACATTTTAATTTCAAGGAAATAACCTTTTAAATTAAAAATAACTTTATTTGAATTAATATAAAACACAAAGAAGGATACAACATGAAAAGAAACATTTTAACTTCAATAATTTCAAGCGCCGTTCTATTTAGTAGCGTTGCAAGCGCGGATATATCTAACAATAACACTCAAACTAATTCAATCTATGACGGTTTAATTACTAATAGTATTGAAATCAGTAATAACGTGTACCCTGAAATAGTAATGTTTGGATTTAATGGCTATATTTGTACAGGTACATTTGTTGATTCAAAAACTATTCTTACGGCAGGCCACTGTGCTGCCTCATCAGAATATAATCCAAATAACATAGAAGTATTAACTGGGGAAGCTAAAGGTCAAAGCCCTTCAAATGTCTATGTGCACCCTAATTATGATGATTCAAATTGGCATGGCACTTATCAATACGATCTAGCTGTTCTGAAGTTTGACTCGCCAGTTTCTTCAAGCTACAGAGCATTAGCACCGCAATCAGCCAGAGCAGTAGCACAACAAAGAGCTGCAATCATTGGCTTTGGGAATAATAACCAAGTAACGAAAACAGGTGCAGGCGTAAAGCGCCTTGGTATTGCTACCGTGAGCTATGTTGATGGCGCAATGATATATGCTTACGGACATGATGGTAACAGTGGCTCAAATCAAGATTGGACAAGAGGTACATCCTTAACGGGTGGTGGTGACTCTGGTGGTCCTATTTTTGCTGCTCAGGGAATTTTAGGCGTAACCAGTGGTGGCTCTGTCGGTAGTGCATTTTGGGTCGATATTCATTCTAACGCTTCAAAAGCATTCTTAAATCAATATATCCAATAACAAACAGCCCCCAAATGGGGGCTTTTTAATTATACCAATATAAAATATAGGAGGGTTAGTTTTGAAAACGTTAAAACTTATAACCTTTATCTTGCCACTATCTTGTATATTTGATGCAAGTTCCATGACCGACAGGAATTACAAGGATCGCTGGATTAATCCAAAAGGCGACCCTCTTTTAAAACACCAATGGAATTTACTAAATCAAAACTTATCGCAATATAATAATTCACCTAGCGACTTAAACCTCTGGCAAACACATATATGGGGACATAAAGGTAAGGATATAAAAATTACAGTCATCGACTCTGGTGTTGACGTTAAACACCCAGAATTAGTTGATAACTTAATTGTTTTTAGTGAGATTAATTCGTCGGCTACTAATGACGCTCATGGTACCAAGATGGCAGGAATTATCGCGGCCTCAGAAAATGACATTGGAATTCGTGGCGTAGCTCCACAGAGTCAAATAGTTTCGTTTTCTGGTATTAATGACTTAGACGACTTTATGGTGAGTCATGGCCTGCATGAAAGCTCATACGATGTTCAAGTGTTCAATCAAAGTTATGGTTTAGCCTGGTCACATAGTGTGCCTTATACGTTAAATACACCTGAGTTAAATTATATCGAAATGCAATCCGTGTTAAAAAAAGTCTCTCTTGAAAACCCAGCAGATAAACGGAGCGCGCTATTTGTAAAGTCAGCGGGTAATGGGTATTTACAAAGCAGTGTTTTTTATCTTGATGCGAATGACAATAGAGTCAAAAAATATCCAAAAAACAGTAAACCCATTGACGATAATCATTTTTTACCTTGGCAAAATACTAATTCAGACCATGAGAATGCCAACTATTGGAATATGGTTGTTGGCGCCGTCAATGCTTTTGGTGAAAGAACGTCTTATTCAACACCTGGCAGCAGTGTATTTATTTCAGCGCCAGGCGGAGATTCATTTAACACAGGTGTTAAAAATCTTTCAACGACCTTTACCTGCGAACACTTGGAAAAACAAGGCCTTCTAGAGCCTAGTATGTTTATCAGTGATCTAAGGAATGCGCCATTTATCTCATGTACTCATAGTAGCCTGCTATTAAAGCTACTTGATGTTGAACAAATTTATATGCAGCGAACTGGCGCAAAAAGTATTGATTTAGGGCTGATCTACACATTACCAGAGTTTAAGTCGATTGAAGCAACATTAACTGCCCAAGAACACCAAGTGATTAACCAGTTGATTTTGATGCAAATAGTAAATCCGCAGTTTAGCAGTGTACAAGGTCATGGATCACTGCTGTCATACATCGCTGAACAGTCAGATTTTAGCTATGCAATAGATGGGACTTCTTCAGCTGCTGCTAATGCAACTGGTGCGGTTGCTTTGTTAATGTCGGCAGCGAATATGCAAAATCATCAGTTATCATCTCGTGATATACGCCATTTATTAGCAAATACCGCTACAAGAATAGACCCTAATCAGAGTGCTATTTCGGTTAACGGTATTGTTGGATTAGAAGGTTGGTCTAAAAATGCTGCTGGTCATTGGTATAGCCCTCATTATGGATTTGGGTTAATTGATGTTGATAAGGCTGTGGAACTAATAAGACGATACACCATCGAAAATTTACCCAGTGACTTAGTTGAATCGACTTGGGCCGCTTCAGCCTTGAACCTATCAGAGATTAAAATACCGGATTCTCAACAGACGGTGACGTCGGTCATTACTGTAAATGATGAACTGTTTATTGAAGCGGTGCAGGTTAGGTTAGATATTGCCCACAGCCGTATATCAGATTTGAAAATAGAGCTGGAATCACCCAGTGGGACCCGCAGTATTTTAATGTCGCCCTTTGGTAATTTAAACGGTCAAGCTTTGAGCTCTGTCATTAATGGCATGCCAAGTACGCAGGGCTATGACGATCACTTGATGCTGAGCTACAAGTTCTGGAATGAGCAGGCCAATGCCGAACATGGTCAGTGGAAGTTGCATGTGACGGATATGAGCGCTGCGCATCGCAGTTTTCAATTATCAGGTCGCCATGGCAATGAGGATGTCGTTATGGATAATAATGAGCAAGCAGGCAGCCTAAACAGCTGGTCAATTCGCATCATAGGCCATCAAGAAAAGATCAGTAAAAATAAAAGATTAGATTAACTATCTTAGGTTAACCGTAATCAGTAAGAGCACCTTATCAACACGTTGGCGGTTTGAGTTATTCTACCGCCAACTTTTCGTATATCTACCTGAATTGATGGCTATAATCATGATGAACAGAGCGAATGATTTTCTATATGCACTGCGCTCTATCCACCAATAACGCTTTGCCCTAGATTAATAAAAAGTGCACAAAACCCATATTAAGCATTGATTTTTATAGATAAATTTTCTATCCATTTTCTATTTAGCTAAAAATAGGTTTTAAATAAGACCCAATTGGCACTGGCATTTAAGATGCTGTAAAACTAAAACAGGGCCTCTTATTTATGAAACTTAAAACACTAACACATGTTATTTCTCTTATGTTGATAACAGGTTGCACAACACAAATAGAACGTATAGAAAACCCTGAACTTACAAAAAATAAAAAAGGCGCTTATACCAACTTATTCCCAAGTCATTTTACCGATAATGGCCCCCACCATATCAATGATGATTTAGATCTCCTTAAGCCTGAAGAAAAAAAGGTGATTGAAAGAGCATTTTTAGATCCAGTCCCTTCGCATAAATACAGTAAGAGTTATGGCTACAACTTCAATGATTTGGTTTATTCAAATATTGAAATTAGCCCAGATAGAAGAGGTGAATTAACCTGGTTAGGCCATGCCAGCTTTTTGATCCAACAAATGAATAATGACGCCTTAGTTACCGACCCTGTATTTCATGAATTCGATGGCTTTTTAGGTTGGTTAGGACAGCAATTGAGCACCTCATTTGTTCGATTGGGAGAAGCCCCTGTCAACGCTAAAGAGCTGGATTTTGTATCTGGCGTACTGATCTCTCATGACCATTTTGATCACTTAAGTAACACTACGCTTAATGAATTTAGTAAAAATACACAATTATATTTGCCTTTGGACAGTGCCAGCGATATTGACTACGAAAATGGGCCAATAACCGAAATGGACTGGTACACTCATACTCAGCACAATAAAACGCAAGTGCACTTTTTACCAAGTAACCATAACTCCTCTAGAGGGATGTTTGATACCGATCACAGCTTATGGGGCAGCTGGATGCTAGATGATGGGAAATACAAAGTATATTTTGCTGGTGATACCGGTTACAGCGACGTATTCAAAGATATTCGAAAAAAAATGGGCCCAATGGACGTTTGCTTGATGCCAATCGTCGCCTATCATGAAAGTAAAAGACGGGTACACATGTCTCCAGAAGATGCTATAAAAGCTGCCGATGATTTAGGCTGTAAGGTATTTATTCCATGGGGCTATGGCACATGGACTTTAGGGTGTGAACATGTCCATGAACCTCTTAGACGGCTCGCGTTGGCAGCAGAGCAAACGCCACCCAACTTCATTATAAAAACGCTAAAAATGGGGGAAAGCTTTAACTATCACACCCTACTTAACACAGCCAAAAATTAATTAAAAACCGTCATATTTTGATGACTTAGTTAACCGCTAGGTCATCAAAATACCCAACTTCACTCAGCTCAATACGGTGTTTCTCAATCCAAAACTTTGAGGCATGTATTTTGATGTAATTTTGATATTCAATTACTTTAAGTTCATTCATATACGGCTTCATTTGATAAAGTAACAGAGCACTATGTAGGGCGTTATTATGCTCATAGCTTAATCTCGCACTATCAAATGCCTGCTTCGCAGCTTGTATTGCTCCCCTGAAATCTTGCTGTGCACGTAATACCCTCGCTTTTTGATTAAGATTAAAACTACTTTCTGGCTGCGTTTTGAAAAGACCAATAGCCTCTTCCCACCTATTTTGTTCAATATACCAAGACAGTAAATCTTCAATACTGCTTTCATAAATCCACTGATATTTGGCAAGTTTGTTTAGACCAAGCAGTTTTAAAAAATAAGACTCCGCTTCAACCTTACTCGGTGAAAATAACGCCAAGTGATAATGAATAACCGCAAAGTGTGCTTGTTCAATTTCATGCGCGATCAACAGAGATTTGGCAGTATTTAAGTATTGATAACGGTTTACCAAGTCGCCTAGTTTATGAGATAAAATCGACCCCGTCGTTTGCGCTTTAACCTCTGACAATACATCACCACTTTGCCTCGCATGCTCACTCGCATTACTAATATGATGTTGTAGCTGGCTAGTATTATGCTGCGCATAAGCCAACCACGCCAAGGCTAACTCTATATTATGAGCAACCTTTGAATAGGGCGTTTCAGCTAATAATGCCAATGCTTGTTTATAGTATCGTTCGGCATGCTGGTAAGCATGTTGCTGATGAAAAATGCCACCTTTAAGATATAAAGCTAATACAGTATAAGGGGAGTTTTTTTGCAGCTTGGATTCAATAAGCAGCTTTTCAATCAATGCCCTAGCAACATCAAAGTTTTGATGAGTTATTTCTTGCTTTATCAAATGGTAAATAACTGATAAATCATCTGGTTGACGCTCTAAAAGCAATTGTAGTTTTGCAGCCAATAATGCTGAGTTGGGCTCGTTTAGGTATCCCGAACTTTGTACATTACCAATGGTTTTATCAAGCGCATTCGTCATTAACGCTTCATTCTTTGCAAGAATATAACCGTGCCACTCACGTTCTGCACCCAGCAACTTATATTCAACCACCATTTGCTCATCTAATTGCGATACATACCCGGATAGTAATATTGCTGTATTATTGAGCTGGGTCTGCTCTCTAACCTTATCTGAATAGCGAAATACAACATCTGTATCTATGCCATGGTCATCGCTTTGAAAAAGCTTATTACGAGTGAGCAAAGTGTCAATACGATCAACTTGTAACTCATCCAAAGCTTCTGAAAATGAAAAGGGGATAACGTAAACCTGCCCCTTCAATTGTTTATTAGAAAGGGAACCGTTAGAAGACAATCCAAAAAATAAAACAAAAATAATAACTAAGAGCAACGTAATAACAGAATAAAGATAATATGACGATGTATACCATTTATTCATTAACTGAACTGGGGCTTTTTCCTCATTTTTCAGTTCTTTGGGCTCAAATGACAACTGCCACACGTAACCCTTTTTAGAAAATGTTGTTATCGCACCATTTCCAAAAACACGGCGAAGATGGCTAATATTTTGAAAAACAACCTGTTCAGAAACAACCTGCTCGCCCCAAACCTCATCGAGGATCCTGTCTTTACTTAGAATTTTATCTTTATTTTTAATAAATAAAGCTAATAACTTAGCTTCATTACTTTTTAAATCTATCGGCTTATCGTTGTGGTAGAGCGTAAAAGTATCATCATCAAAATAGTACTTTTCAAAATAATAGTGCATAAGTAATCATTATTTTTATCGTATATGACTTATCACAAAGGCAGGAAGTACCCTATGGACTCCGCATTATCAACAATCGAACAATAAATTACTAGGATAATTATTAAGTTAGTGGTGATTATTAAATGAGTGGTAGAGAAAAGAGCAAGCCTTAAAAACAAGGATCCTGATCTGCGTCAGGATGACAAATTATGAATGCATAACCTATAAAGGGGTCTGGCCCCTTTGCTCACATCTCGTATTGCTTCAAAATCGCGAGCATATCATCTGGAATGGCCGCTTTTTGCCCTGTTTTCATATTAAACATCACCACAGTGGCATATCCCGTTGTGCAGACTGCTTGCTGCGACTCACTAAATGCCTCATAGCGCATAGTGAAACGGTCTTCTTTGATGTCGGTAATGTATGAGCCAATATACAGAGTGTCAGGGAAGGTAACGGGTCGTTTATATTGCGCGTAGGTATCACGCAGAACAGGACTATGACTGGGCTCAGATAAAATAGAGAGCAACCCGGTTTGCTTTAAAAAATCAATTCGCGCGGTTTCAAAATAACGGAAATACGACACATTATTCACATGCCCCAACGCATCCATTTCACCCCAAACCACCTTAATTTTGGTGTTAACTGCAAACTTTTCGAAAAACTCCTGCATGATCTTGCCTCAAATTATGATTATTTAATTCGAGAGTATCAACTCATCGTACCAGCTGCAAGGTGAATACGTGCAAAGGGTTAATGACTACGAGCGCAGCGAGGACATTCTCTTTGCGTAAGGTGAATTCGTGCAAAATACACCTTGCGAAGCAAGGTTACTTTTGCGCAAGGTGAAGTGAGCCATTTTAACCATAGCCCACCTAAACTCTCCCCCTCACTCTCCCTCCTCCAAATACCTATTTGCATGTTTTAAACTATGTAAATCATCAAAGCGAACGCCATGTTTTGCCATCACTGGGCGTATTTTTTGACTGATCACTTGTCGAATATAAAAGGGCTGATTTGGCACAAAATGATGAATGGTATGTGTGCGACCAAAATCAAAGCAAAATAATTGAAACGGTAAAAACCAGCGGCTGGTGATCACATGGGTTTGCTCTAATACATTCGTCACACCACCATAATAATGCATAGAAGAAGTGATTAAATTCAGTGACGCTGAGCGGATCATATTCGGTAATATCAGTACCACCATTAAAAACTCAGCCACCGCCAGTAGCTCCGCGCTCCATGCTGGCAAGGTGAATGGCATCACAAATTGCAGCGCATAATAAGCTAACACCCCATACAAAATACCAAAGTAAGCCGTTGCAAGGGGCGCGCCTGCATTAAAGACCCGAAAAAACTTAAAACCACGAATTTCTTTACTAAAGCGCTTTGAATTTATAAGTAGCCCTAAAAGGCCATCAAGGATCACCACCGCCCGTAAAAAAGGCGATTGAATGCCATTGCCCACCAAACGCTCTTCTAAATCCTGCGAAGTCCCCGACACTTTATGATGGTGTAGATGTATCTTCCTACGATACCAAGGGTTCACCGTATTTGGCCGCATCAACCACACGCATAACATCATAAAATTATGCACAAACGGGCGCTGACTAAAATACTGTTTGTGGATCAAGTCATGCTCAAGCTCATGCGCAATGGAGGTGATCAAAGCCACTAAAATTATACACACCCACGCAGGTACCACCGCAACATAATACAGCGCCGCAACGCCAATGAATGCACACAATGACAACAGCAAAATAACCATGGCAATACCGTTTTGCCATTTAAGAATTGAGTAACGCGCCCTAAGTGCTGCCTCTTCGGCTTTTATCGCCGTCACGATTGTATTGATGTTCTGCTTCGCAGTTAGTTTTGACATGGATAGCTGTGCTAAATGGTTGATATCAGGATGATACATGAAATGGGGGGGAGTGGGATCAGAGTGAGTGGATAAGTGTGGTGTTTTGTGTGGAGAGTTCTTTTAAAGGCTGTATCGGGTGATTATAGAGGAAATAGATCAATCTGATCTCTGCGAGGCTTAGGGCTTATATTCTTTTCGATGTTACGATAAAGTAGGCACAAGAATAGTGCTTAGATAATTCGAAGCTGTTCAAAGCAAATGAATGAAAGTTAAACCAAATGTTCAACTATTAAGAGAGGTAAGGAATGCAAACTCTATTAAACCAAAAAGACTGTAGACAGATTAGCGGAGGTGGTCCTTACAGACCAGCAAAACCAAAAGTTCAGACAATCGTTAAGGTTAGGTAATTATTTCTCAACCTTAAATTAAAGGCATCATTGTAAATGATGCTTCATTTACTTACGCTATCTACCCCGCCGCCATGTTTGCGCAGCGTTCTGACTACAAACTTCATCTGCTTTTACTTAATCCAAAATA
Source organism: Pseudoalteromonas sp. MMG033 (assembly GCF_057197785.1). NCBI lineage: Bacteria > Pseudomonadati > Pseudomonadota > Gammaproteobacteria > Alteromonadales > Pseudoalteromonadaceae > Pseudoalteromonas > Pseudoalteromonas sp. MMG033. The sequence goes on along the minus strand of NZ_CM170070.1, from coordinate 2,076,795 downwards.
ATTAGGAAAAATTTTAAATAACCACTCTTGTATTATTTTTAACCACCCTTATGTATTAGTAAGCTCATTTTTCAGTAGAGCTATTCCTTTAAAAAATCAACCTACAGGAGTAGTTTATGGCAGATATTGTCAAAGTAAAAAAGCATTCCATTTATTCTCTTCAAACCTTGGTAAAGAACTTCAAATCGCAACTTTGGAAAGCCTTACGGGTTGGAAGAAGAGCACAATCAGCACATACTTTAATAAAAAATGGAAAGGCCAAATTCTGACAAAAGAAAGACCTGGCGTATTTAAAGTAGTCATGGATGCTAAAATGAACTTTGATAATTTCTTCGACTTGCACACACAAGTTGATAAAGCAGTTAGGTAAGCACAAACCTGTGAGGCCAGCGTTGTTGCTCAATAATGTAGTTTAAGCTTCATGACCTCATTCAAATATTCACTGGGCTTTGTCATTTTAATTGGCATCGAGTAGTTTTGAAGGGGTTAGAATATTCTAGCCCTTTTGTTCAAAGGCTTCGGTTAATATCAAAACGGCTCTTAAACTGATAGCTATAATAAATATGGATCCTGACGCTCGTCTGGACGACAAGGGTTGGATTGCTGCTGGACCAGAATCTCTGCAAAATGGCTCCTAACATTCATCAGGATGACGAGGGCGAGATTACAGTTGAGTCCTAGATTCTCAGTTCAAGGTCATCTATATGCCAACCCAAGCCAACAAACTCACGGACAACTCCACTCCCCCTTCTATCACGCCTGAAAATAAGCAATTGATGAGTAATGCGCTCGCATGGATGCGAGCCAAGCCATGACTTCGCCAAGGATGGCGAATACATGGCGGTTACGTTCACATCAATTGATTATTTGAAGATTAAGCGTGATAGCGGGGCGCTGGGAGAGTCCAGAGCGAAGGTCGCACCCGAGAGGCCAGCGTCAGCCCCTCTTTGGTTGTCGTCGCCAACGCGACAAAATGTTTAGTTGAAGGCTGCTGTCGACACCATAACTGTTGTTAACCTGATAACCCTAATAGACATGGATCCTGACGTTCGTCAGGATGACGAAGGTGAAATTACAGCTGAGCCAGCACCTCTGCAAAATGGATCCTGAACTTCGTCAGGATGACGAGGGCGAAATTGCAGCTGACTCCAGCATCTCTGCAAAATGGTTCCTGACGTTCGTCAGGATGACGGGGGCAAGATTGCAACTGAACCCAGCACCTCTGCAAAATGGCTCCTGACCTCCGTCAGGATGACAAGGGCGAGATTACAACTGAACCCAAAACCCGCCCACAAAAAACCGCCTTAATTTCTTAAGGCGGTTTTCAAATCAAAATCCATGTCAGGATTTCTCCCGACAATCAGATATCAATTACTCTGCATATGTCTCAACAGCTGGACATGAACAGATCAGGTTACGGTCACCGTATACGTCATCGATACGAGTTACCGTTGGCCAGAACTTGTCTTTTGCTACAGCAGGTACTGGGAATGCCGCGTAAAAACGGTCATATGCACGCTCCCACTCGTTTCCTAATACGTCAGCTTGTGTGTGCGGTGCAAATACAAGTGGGTTGTTCTCAACAGACCACTCACCAGACTCAACCTTTGCAATCTCCTTACGGATTGAGATCATCGCTTCGATAAAGCGGTCGATTTCAACCTTAGACTCAGACTCAGTCGGCTCAATCATCAGTGTGCCAGCAACTGGGAATGACATCGTTGGTGCATGGAAGCCGTAGTCCATAAGACGCTTCGCTACATCCATTTCAGTGATGCCAGATGCATCTTTAAGTGGACGTAAATCAACGATACACTCGTGCGCAACACGGTCGTTACGGCCGCGGTATAGCACTGGGTAGTGATCCGCAAGTTTAGCCGTTAGGTAGTTCGCATTAACAATCGCAATTTCAGTCGCTTGTTTAAGGCCTTCACTGCCCATCATTGCGATGTATGCCCATGAGATAGGTAAAATCGCCGCTGAGCCGTAAGGTGCAGCAGATACCGCGCCATTGCCTTCTGTTGTGCCCGCAACATTGATGATACTGTGGTTAGGCATAAATGGCGCAAGGTGCGATTTAACACCGATAGGACCAACACCAGGACCGCCACCACCGTGTGGGATACAGAATGTTTTGTGTAGGTTTAAGTGCGATACGTCAGAGCCGATGAAGCCAGGGCTTGTTACACCTACTTGCGCGTTCATGTTCGCGCCGTCCATGTATACTTGACCGCCGTGCTGGTGAACGATGTCGCATACTTCACGGATAGTCTCTTCGTATACACCGTGTGTAGACGGGTAAGTAACCATGATACAAGATAGGTTCTCAGACACTTCTTCCGCTTTAGTGCGTAAATCGTTAAGGTCGATGTTACCTTTATCATCACAACCAACAACCACAACTTTCATGCTTGCCATTTGTGCAGATGCAGGGTTAGTACCGTGCGCAGAGCTTGGGATCAAACAGACGTTACGGTGCGCGTCGCCACGTGATTCATGGTATTTACGAATCGCGATAAGACCCGCGTATTCGCCTTGTGCACCTGAGTTTGGCTGTAGTGATACGGCATCGTAGCCTGTGATATCTACAAGCCAGTCGTGCAGCTCAGTCATCATAGTTTGATAACCTTGTGCTTGCTCAAGTGGACAGAATGGGTGAAGCTCAGCGAATTCAGGCCAGGTTACTGGGATCATCTCCGCTGTCGCGTTTAGCTTCATAGTACAAGAGCCCAAAGAGATCATTGAGTGGTTCAATGCTAAATCTTTGTTCTCTAAACGCTTGATGTAACGCAGCATTTCAGTTTCGCTGTGATACTCATTAAAGTTTGGATGGGTTAGGATCTCGTCATCACGTACCAAGCTTGCTGGGATACCTGTGATGTCGTTTGCCGCAACCTCTGCGTCAAGCGCAGCCACATCAAGACCGTGGCCTTCGCCAAGGATGATGTCGAATAATTCTGTGATGTCAGCGCGTGTGGTTGTCTCATTCAGTGCGATTGAGTACTCGCCTGCGTGGTTAATTGCAAAGTTCACTTCATTTGCAACAGCACGTGCAACGACTGCGTTTTTGTCTGCGTCTTCAGCCACAACCGTGATGGTATCAAACCAAGTGTCGTGCTTCAGTGCAACGCCTTTTGACTTAAGGCCCGTCGCCAAGATGCTTGCAAAGCGGTTGATGCGCTGTGCAATGGTTTTAAGACCTTGAGGACCGTGGTACACCGCGTAGAATGCAGCCATGTTAGCTAGCAATACCTGCGCTGTACAAATGTTTGAGTTCGCTTTTTCACGACGGATGTGCTGCTCACGCGTCTGCATCGCCATACGCAGTGCATCGTTACCTAAACGGTCTTTAGAAACACCAATGATACGACCAGGCAGTGAACGCTTGTACTTGTCGCGAGTTGCGAAGAAGGCTGCGTGTGGACCACCGTAACCCATAGGTACACCAAAGCGCTGTGCCGAACCAAGTACCACGTCTGCACCTAGTTTACCCGGTGCTTTCAATAGCATTAAGCTCATGATGTCTGCGGCAACACAGGCAATCGCTTTTTTGTCTTGTACTTGTGCGATTAGGTCAGTGACGTCCACCACTTCACCTGATGTTGACGGGTACTGGAATAGTGCACCGAAGATCTCGTGATTTACCACGTCGCTTGCAGGTGCGACAACTACGTCAAAACCAAACTGTTCAGCACGAGTGCTTACTACGTCAATCGTTTGAGTGTGTACGTCATCTGCAATGAAGAAAGTATTTGCTTTTTTCGCTTTTGCTACACGCTTAGCTAGGGCCATTGCCTCTGCCGCTGCGGTAGACTCATCAAGCAAAGATGCACTTGCCAAGTCTAGGCCCGTGACATCCATTGTTAGAGTTTGGAAGTTAAGAAGAGACTCCAAACGCCCCTGTGCGATCTCTGGCTGGTATGGCGTATACGCGGTGTACCAACCTGGGTTTTCTAACACATTACGTAAAATAACATTAGGTACGTGTGTTGGGTGATAACCTTGGCCAATGTATGATTTAAATACTTTGTTTTGACCAGCTACTGACTTTAGGTAGCTCAGCGTTTCAACTTCTGTACGGCTTTCACCAATCTTAAGACCTGTTTCTAAACGAATAGAGTCAGGTACCGTTTGACCGATCAGCTCTTCAACACTTGATACTCCAAGCTCAGCAAGCATGTCGCTTACTTGTGCGGCATTCGGGCCGATATGGCGACGAATAAAGTCTTGCTTTTGCTCTAACTGTTCAAGAGATTTGGCGTTTGACATTAGTCCAGATTCCTATGATCCAAATAAAATGGGTGTTCCTGCATTGATGCCTAGCAATGTTGCCAGACAAAGGCCTTGGTAACGCAGTCACAAATAATGCTTTGAGAGTAAACCAAACCAAAGCGGTTTGATTTAACAACAAAAGCCCCAAAAAATGGGGCTTTTAGTCATTCAACGAATTAGTCTTCGTCGATTGAATTTGAATAACCTTCAGCGTCAAGTAGGTTTTCAAGCTCAGACTCGTCAGACGCCTTCACTTTGAATAACCAACCGTCACCGTATGGGTCGTTGTTTACAGACTCAGGAGAGTCTTCTAGCTCTTCGTTGATTTCAACGATAGTACCAGTAATTGGTGCGTAGATATCAGAAGCCGCTTTTACAGACTCAGCAACTGCACAGTCTTCGCCAGCATCTACTTCGTCATCCACATCAGGTAGGTCAACAAATACCATGTCGCCTAGAAGTTCTTGTGCATGCTCAGTGATACCTACAGTGAATACACCGTCGCCTTCAGCGCGAACCCATTCGTGTGAAGATGCGTATTTTAACTCGCTAGGAATGTTGCTCATTTTTTGTTCCTTTGGTCGTTTTAATTGGGCAACCGCCCATTATTCTACTCGTTACAATGATTTTAGATCACTGACTTACCGTTGCGTACGAAGCAAGGCTTCACTACTTTAACGTCTACCAGCTTTTTGCGCATTTCAACTTGTGCCGTTTCCCCAGTTGAACGAGGTACACGTGCCAATGCTACGCTGAAACCTAAAGTCGGAGAGAATGTACCAGAAGTGATAACACCTTCGCCACCTTCTACGATAACTTTAGAGCCACCGCGTAAAACGCCTTTGCTCTCAAGCACCAAGCCAACTAGCTTATCAGTGCTCTTGTCAGCACGTTGTTGCTCAACCACTTTACGACCGATGAAATCACGATCTTCTGGTTCCCAAGCAATGGTCCAAGCCATGTTAGCAGCCAGTGGAGATACAGTTTCATCCATATCAGAGCCGTACAAGTTCATGCCTGCTTCTAAACGTAGCGTATCACGTGCACCTAAGCCAGCCGGACGCACACCCGCGTCTAGCAGTTGCTGCCAAAGCTCAGCAGCATCGTCGTTATGCACAACAATCTCGTAGCCAGCTTCGCCAGTGTAACCTGTTGTTGCAATAAATAGTTTTCCAGCTTGTGCACCAAAGAATGGCTTCATACCTTCAACCGCAGCACGCTGCTCGTCGTTTAAGATAGTTGCTGTTTTTTCTTTTGCATTTGGACCTTGAACGGCAATCATCGCGTACTCAGGACGCTCAGTCACTGTCACGTCAAAATCAGCCGCGACTGCGCCGATGTGCGCCAGATCTTTTTCACGCGTTGCTGAGTTAACAACTAAACGATAATCTGTTTCTGTGAAGAAGTAGATGATAAGGTCGTCAATTACGCCGCCTTGCTCATTCAACATGCCTGTGTAAAGCGCTTTACCTGCAACCGTTAGCTTAGCAACATCGTTTGCCACTAGCTTGCGTAAAAACGCCTGTGCGTCAGCACCTTTTACATCAACAATGGTCATGTGAGATACGTCGAACATACCAGCATCTTGACGCACTGCGTGGTGCTCTTCGATTTGTGAGCCATAGTTGATTGGCATTTCCCAACCGTGGAAATCAACCATTTTAGCGCCAGCTTCTAGGTGCTTAGCATGTAGTACTGTTTTAGAAGTCATACTTGTCCTTCACTTTTTTGGTTTATGTAAGCAATTTAAGTTGCTCACATATAATCGAGCACATAGTCTCGATGGGGTTAATCATGAGCTGATAATCAGCTCAAATGCACGGAATTAGTTAATGCAAAAACCTGCATCGCTTAACTTCTTTTGCCACAGTGATAGTGGCTCTGGCTGCGCGATGAGTTGATGCTGCTGCACACCGTCTTGCAATAGCGTGGTGATGAACACATCGCCACTTTGCTTGCCATAGCAAGCCTGCAAGTCAGAAATACCTAAGCCCGGTGTGAGCGAAAAATGGGTTAACAATGACTCAAATGCTGCCGCACCACTGAGTTGTGCAATGGCCAAATCATCACGGCGCATCAATTCGATGTCATAGTCCTGCTCATGTTGGTCAACCAGCGCTTGCAATGTATGTGCTGCGTCTTGGTCCAAAATGAAGCGATAAGCGGTTTCACTAAAGTAATAAACTGCATAACGATGGCCATTTGCAAACGACCCTTGAATGCCTAAACCCGGTGCAATTAACTTGTTTAAGTTAATGCCAAGCTCTTGATTAAGAAAAGGAGTTGTTTCAAAGCCACTAAAATCCAATACCACCTGACCGGCCAATGCACTGTAGGCATTTTCAGCAGGTACCGTCCCTTGACGATGCTTGGCAAAAATTATTGGAGAAAACGTCATACAACCACCTTAGTGAAATGAAGATAGGCAAAAGTATAGGGGGGGTGAATGGCAACAACAAATTGTAATTATTTATCAATTGATAAATAATATTAATGTATTCGACTTTTATAAATAGCTTTTTTAAATATGAAGAACTTATCAATTGATGGCCTACGGACACTCGTCACGGTTGTAGAGGTCGGAGGTTTTGCAAAAGCAGGCGAACTACTGGGCTTATCGCAACCCGCGGTGAGTTTACAGATCCGCCGCTTAGAAGATTTACTTGGCTGTAAGCTGTTTAAAAAGCAGGGTCAACGCCAAGTGCTTAATCAATATGGCGAGCTACTGCTGCCCCAAGCCAAACAAATGCTGCAATACAATGACGCTATTTTACAGCAGTTTACATCTGAAAGTGTCACAGGACGCGTGCGTCTTGGGATCCCCAGTGAGTTTGCCGCGCGCATTCTGCCCGCCATTATTGGTGACTTTGTCTCTCTTTACCCTGATGTAGCGTTAGAGGTAAAGTCCAGGCTAAGTAAGCATTTACTTTCAGTATCAAGGCAAGATCAATTTGACTTGGTATTGGCACTCAATGAAGAACTTGAGTCTGTCAGTCATCCAATCTTTATGCGTGACCAACTGGTCTGGGTCGGCGACTTAAGCCTCGCAAAAAAAGAAGTCATCACGTTAGTGGCTGCACCGGAGGGCTGTATTTACCGTCGCCGTGCCATCGAAGCGCTACAGCAAAGCGGGCGTTCTTTTCGCATCGTCTACAGCAATGCCGATTTAACCGGTTTAACCGCTGCGCTTAAAGAAGGCTTAGGGATCACGGTACTGGCCAAAAACACCGTGCCCGCAGAGCTGACCTATCAGCAGCATACGCCAGAGCTGCCGAAACTTGGGGAGATTGGGATCAGTTTAATCAAGAATACTCAAGAGTCTGCCCATGCGGTGAACAAACTCGCTGAGTTTATCGCGCTGCGTTTGGCGTAGCGCTATTGCCCGACTGCTTGCTTTACAAACAAGCTTTTAATTGGGCCTAGATTATCTACTAAGCTCAATCCTAAGCCGCGGATCAGCTTTTTAGCCGGATGGGCACCTTCAAATAAATCTTTTAGGCCCTGCATCATCGCGATGTGTTTTTGCGCATCAAGCTTGCGCGCTCGCTCATATTCTCGCAGCACTTTATGCGCGGCGAATTCTTGGCTTTGCTCACCCAGAGCTGTGATCAGATGCGCCGCATCCTTTAGGCCTAAATTCATGCCAAGCCCTGCCAGTGGGTGAATGGTGTGCGCAGCGTCGCCCATTAACACCACGCGACCTTTGAGCCACTGCTGGGCATAACGCATGGTCAATGGAAATACCGCTCGCTCACTTTGCACTTCACACAAGCCACATTGCATATCAATGGCCGCAGATAAGGACTTATTGAACTCACTAGGACTTTGCGCCATTAACTGCTCAGCATGCTCAGGAGACGTAGACCATACGATAGAATGCATATTTTCTTCAGCCAGTGGTAAAAACGCCAATGGGCCAGTAGGTAAAAAGACCTGACGGGCGGTGTGCAGATGTGTGCAATCTGTTTTTACTGTCGCCACAATGGCATGGTGATCGTAATCCCAAAAGCTCAGCGGCATATCAAATAATTTGCGTACACCTGAATTCGCGCCATCTGCTGCCACCAGCAGTTTACTCATCACGGGCATGCCTGAGTCCAACGTGATCAACACATCCGTTTCGGTTTGATGAATGGCTTGATAACGGCTTTCAAATGCCAAAGTGACATTGTCGAAGGCCTGCAATTTATTGTAGAGCGCGTAGCGGATCCCATCGTTTTCAATGATGTGACCCAGTTGTGGTAGCTGCAAAGACTGCGCGTCAAAGGCGATTTTACCAAAGCTATCTGCATCTCTGACATCCATCGCGGTATAAGGCGTGGCGCGACTGGCAAAAATATCCTGCCATACATCTAGCGATTCAAATAGCTGCTGACTGGCCAAACTAATTGCACTAACACGCATGCTGTAGTCCTCAGCCAGCGGCTTAGGTGCACTGCCCGCATCCAATACCATGACCGACACATCTTGCTGTGCTAGCCCAAGTGCTAACGTCAAACCGACACAGCCACCGCCAACAATACATACTTGCACTTGCTGCATGAGAGCTCCTTTTATTGCACTCGACCCATTAGCTGTCTGGCCAATGGTGCTTTTAAATTAGGGAAGAGGCTGATCATCATCAGGCCGCAGCTGCGTCCAAACGCCACGCTGCGGGACTCATTGGAAAAGAGTCGTACCAGAGCGTCAGTGAGTGTCATCACCCGACCAATATCACTATCTCTGGCAACCTTATACGCCTGCGTAAATGCATGATCGCCCCAGGTTGCGATGTCCGAGGCTTGTAGCTGCGATACCAAACATTGAATATCGCGCATGCCCAAGTTAAAGCCTTGCCCCGCAATGGGGTGGATGGCGTGCGCAGCATTACCGATGACCACCACGCGGTGGTGCACAACACTGGAGATCCGCCCATGCACCAATGGATAGCGACTGCGCTTACCAACGGCTTCAAACAACCCACCTCGGTAACCAAACTCTTGCTGCAATCGCGCTAAGAAGGCGCTGTCATCAAGTGCGAGTACCTCTTCCAAGGCATCTTTGTTCATACACCAAGCGACTGAAAAGCGGTCTTCACTCATGGGTAACAGTGCAATGGGCCCTTGCGATGTAAAACGCTCAAACGCTTTCCCCTGATGACCCGGTGACACTTTCACGTTGGCAATTAACGCCCCTTGCTCATAGGGAAAGCTATCAAACTCTAAATTTAATAAGCCCCGCGTAGGCGAGTGCGCGCCATCCGCTATCACCAAGAGTTTTGCTTGCAAAACAGGTGATTGCTCCGCATCGAGTTCAACTTCAACATACTCGGTGTGCTGCGTGACAGCTTTGACCTTTGCAGGACAAAACAAGGTAACATCTTGACTTTGTAATTGTTGATGTAAAAACTGACCATATGGATTTACCTCAACCACATAGCCAAGCGCATCAACTTGATATTCCTCAGGTGTGATGGAAGCTTTACCAAAGTGCCCTCTATCGGACACGTTGACCTGCGAGATCCGCTCAGCGAATGACCATGTTTTATTGAATAGGTTCAGTTTGCTCAGATAATCAACCGATTGCTCAGCCAAAGCAATACTGCGATCGTCAAAACTTGGGTGGCTGTTAGCTTTCGGAGCGAACGCTTCTACCACCGCGATACGGCAATCGGGAATTTGTTTTTTAATACTGACAGCAGCAGTGGCACCCGCCATGCCGCCGCCGACGATAAGGACGTCGAATTGTTGCAAGCCTGATACTCCCAAATCTTGCAGTTAGGCTTTGTGCATCAGTGCTTCAATCTCAGCGATAGATTTTGGCACATCAACCGTTAAGTTTTCATGGCCATCTTGAGTGATCAGTAAATCATCCTCAATGCGCACACCAATGCCTTTGTATTTTTCTGGTACTTCAGCATCTTCGTCAAAATATAAACCCGGCTCTATGGTCAACACCATGCCCGCTTCAAACGGTCTGTCTGCCTCATCCAGTTTATATTCACCGACATCATGTACGTCTAAACCAAGCCAGTGGCCCACTCCGTGCATATAAAACGCCTTGCACGCTTGTGTTTCTATTAGCTCTTCTAAGGTGCCAGAAAGAATGCCAAGCTCAATTAAGCCTTCTGTTAATACACGCACAACCTGCTTATTGGCTTTAACCAGCGTGCCGCCGGGCTTCACTTCTTCAAATGCAGCCAACTGTGATTTTAATACCAGATTATAAATCTCTGTCTGTGCTTCACTAAACTGTCCGCTGACAGGAAAAGTACGTGTAATATCCGCAGCATACCCTTCCAATTCACAGCCTGAGTCGATCAAGATCAAATCGCCCTGCGTTAATACATCGCTGTTTTCAGTGTAGTGTAATATGTTGGCGTTATTGCCTGAGCCAACAATGGTGCCATACGCTGGGTATCTCGCTCCATTCATCGCGTAGTGGTGATGAATTTCAGCTTCTAATTGATACTCAGTGGCGTCTGCCTTGGCAAACTGCATCGCGCGAATATGCGCTTGTGCACTGATCTTTGCGGCTTTGCGCATTACAGCGATTTCGTCTGCGGATTTAAACAGACGCATTTCATGTACGAGCGGACGAATATCTTTAATGGTCTCAGGGGCTCTATACCCTTTTTTAGGTGCGCCGCGCAGCGTGCTCAGTAATCGCCACACTTTATCATCAAAGTCGGGATAAGTGCCTTGGCCAAAATACAGTGTCGCGGTGCCATTCACTAAACTTAACAGTTCATCATCAAGCTCTGTCAGTGCATGGGTGTCATCCATGGCAAACAAGGTTTTCGCTTGCTCAAAGCCAACGCGCCTGCCGTGCCAAATTTCAGCCAACTTATCTTTATTACGACAAAATAAGGTGCTCAGCCCCTTACCTGCTTTGTCTTTGCTCAGCACAAGCACTGCATCCGGCTCTTTAAAGCCGGTGAGGTAAAAGAAGTCACTGTCTTGGCGAAATGGAAACTCGGTATCACGACTTCGGGTAATTTCAGCCGCCGCCGGAATAATGGCAACTGAGTTATTATCCAGGTTGTTTAGCAGTCGCGCGCGACGTGCTACAAACTCTTCATTTTTTATCATAATTAATGCACTGTTTTTGATGTCGCGCCATTTCCTTGCTCTCGGCCCATCTCCGCAAAGCATAATAGCGCAGAAACTCGAATATACTCGACCACTTCGTGGAACGCTTGTTGGTCTTCCTCTGTATCATCGAAATGCGTATCAAGGCGAGTGATCTCACTGAAGTCGCTGATCACTTCTTTTACATCAGCTGACAGCTTGCCGTAATCTTTTTGCTTTAAGCCAAATCCAAGTAAAAACCCAGATACCCAAGATACTAAGGCATTGGCTTGGTCGATAAGTGCTTCATCATCATTGGGTAAGTACACTTCAAAGGTGTGTTCAGGATCGTTAAAGCGCTCTACCACAAGCTTGTATAACTCAGCTAAAAAGTCTTTAAGTTCAACGCCAAATGCTTGGCCATCGTTGAATACATCGCTGAGTAAACCTAGGTATTCTTTGTCATCAATGCTCAATCCACAGGCTAAAATACCGCTGATGGTGCCATGCACTTCTGCTGGTGCGACAAAGATGCCGTGTTTTTCGAGTAATAACTGGGCTTGTTGGTAATCTTTTAATTCGATCATAAGGCTTAATTCTCATTCACTTGATAAGGTTAATGCTACCACTCGAAGTATAGCAACTACAATGCATTGTCTTATTCTGCTGGAAAAAACCCGTCTTTAACTGGGCTAAAATACCGTATTGGTTTACTCAATTTATAAAGTGGATATCTGCTGTGTATGGAAAAAAAGCAAAAGCTGCACAGACAATACTCAGCAGGTGAATTAGCCAGCAAATAAGTAAGATTTTTTCATTTTAAGGTTTAAGCATTCGATGTTGTCTTATATACTGAATGTGTTCCCTAGCTCGCTGGACCGTGGATTATGTCCCTGAGCCGATAAACTTTTTTTAGGAATGCAGTTTATCCACTTTTGCGCAAGCTTGGCATGTACCGAGAAGCCTACGGTGGGTTGTTGCCTTCCGCCTTGAACCTTAGGGTTCAAGGACTTATATCCGCATCCACGCAGCCGGGGACACCTTTCATACCTATAGAATCGCCCGCTTATTTCTTTGCGTTACCGCAGTTAGAAAAATAAAAAACCCACAGAACATAGTCCCATGGGCTTACCAGTCGTATTTAGCTATCGCTTATATTGTCGATTTTCGCTTCACAGGCTGCGCATACATAGACAAGACAAACTCTTTTAGTTCATTTGGCAGCGTTTCAATACTTTGATTAAAGCGCGCTGTTTCTTCACTGCTGCTGTTTGTTTTATCACCCGCTGCTAAATAATTGCTTGAATGCAGATAGTAATTATCAATAATTTGCTTATCGATGATCTGCGCCAGCTCTTCAGGGGTGTCAAAGTCATCCTCAATCGGCGTACCAAATGCAACGTGCACGTTTCCTTTGTCTGCACTAAAGCCATCAATGATGCTCTTGATGTCTTCGCCTTCTTCTTTTTGATATTCACCAAATTGCTGTTTATGGTAAAGCTCTTTGGCTTTTGCTAACGCACATGGCTCATATTGATAAGAGATAGAAACCGGTACCACTTTGAGTTTGCGCACATAATCAGCAAATGGTTCTTTCAAACGTCGCCCTTGTAACTGCAACATTTTCAATAAGGCAGGATCGGTATAATCAATGCCATCTTTGGCACGGCCTTCTTTTTGCGCAATCCAAATAGAATTACCTGACTGCAGTGAATCATAGATATAACCAGACAACTGAGATAGCGCTTTGAGCATTTCTTTTGGCGCTTTTGCTGAGCGTTTAACGATAAAGCTCTTATTTAAACGCATCAGCTCAGTGATATAGGGTACTTGCAACAAGTTATCGCCAATCGCGATACGCACTGTTGGCAAGTTATTCTGGTGAAGTCCCCAGTTTACTAATGCAGGGTCGAGTACAATATCTCGGTGATTTGAGATAAATAAATACGCAGCGTCTTTATCTAAACGGTCGAGTCCCGAATAGGTGACTTTTGACGTGGTACGCTCAACCAACATAGACAAGTACTGCGCCACTTCATTTTGTACCGCTTCAACGTTATTCACCGTCTTCCATTTAGACTTTAATTTTGCCTTTACCAAAGGTCTGCTAATCGCAGAAAAGGCTGCAAGCCACTTTGGTAAGTTATGCTCGGCAATCACATCTAAAAATTGCTCATCGGCCAATAACCTCGCTAGGGCTGCGGGCACTTCATCATCATTATATGGTCTGATATCTGCGTATTTATCCACTAAATTACTCTTACTGATCTGGGCGTATGACAAAAAAACGGCTCATTCTATCTCGCTCTTTATTCGGATGCTAAGAATATCAAGTCTGACCACACTAGGCGGCCCGGCGTTTCATAACATCCATTGCAAACAAGCGTAACATAAGCATCACCAACACAAGCGCCATGAGTTGGCTCATCCAGCTTGGGAGCAGTTGATGTTCATGCCCTGCCATGGCTGACACTTCAAAGCCAAAGTGAGAGACTAGGTAATCCGTTAAAAATCCAAACACAATCGCGACGCCAATGACGGCCGTGATATAGGCAACAACAGCGCGGCATCCAAGCTCTTTTGCAACGACGCCTATGGTAGCAACATTGGTTGCCGGGCCTGCCAGCATAAACACCAAAACAGCGCCAGGAGACACGCCTGCTAATAGCAGACCTGCGGCGATGGGCGTCGATGCCGTGGCACAAATGTACATGGGAATACTGATCAAAATAACCACGACCATGGCTAAAATGCCATCTCCCCACTGTGCTAAAAATGCAGTTGGCACAAATGTTTGGACTAATGCAGCGAAGAATATACCAATTAAAAGCCAAACCATAGTATCAGATAACAGCTTGTTACAACTAAATTTTACTGCTTGCCAAAACTTACTCAGCAAACTGTCTTCACTCTGAGTCTTGGAAGTACAGCAAGTGCTTACTTCTGTCTCGAATTTTTTATTCTCAGATGCACAGCAACTTGCTTGTTTACGTTCAAGCTTTGGCGCAATGACTGGCTCTTTAGCACAGCAAGAAGCCTTATTATCATCCTCATCCAAATTCTTAGACTGAGTCGCACATGAAAAAGCGGATACTTGAGGCTCTTGAGCACAGCAAGAAGTTTTATTTACATCCTCATCTAAACTCTTAGGTTGTGTTGCGCATGAAGAAGTGGCTGCTTGAGGCTCTTGAGCACAGCAACTAGATTGATTGGCAGAAGGGTTTTCTGATGTCTCTTTACCTGCCTCATCTTGAGCATCTCTACCGACTAGCAAGCCAGCAGTAATGGCACTGGTTACCGCAGCAATGGGCCTGATAATCGCCATAAAAGGCCCAAGTAACGCATAAGATACTGAAATTGAATCCACACCCGTTTCTGGTGTTGATACCAAAAATGCAGTAGTTGCACTTTTAGAGCCCCCCGCACGCCTTAGTCCAATGGCAGCCGGAATGACACCACAAGAGCACAGCGGCATCGGCGCGCCAATAAGCGCCGCTTTAATTGTGGTCCAAAGCCCTTCTTTACCTAGATGACGCTGTAAAAAATCTTTCGGAATAAACACATTTAACAGCCCAGCCAACAATAACCCTAGCATGAGCCAAGGTGCCGAAATCACAAATAACTGCCAAAAATTACTGATGAATGTCATCTAAATCCTCCAATGCGGTCAAAATTGAGCAAGTATTTGCAGGTTCATCGCCACCACAACATTGGCTTGCCAATAACGTTAATGAGCGCTCAAACATACTCAATTGTGCAATCTTTTCTCTTACCCAATCGCGCTTTTGTAATGTAAGTGTTTTTACCTCTTCGCAGCTGTGCATTTGCTTTTCAATTTTAATACTCAGTAATTCATGAATATCCTTAAGATTGAACCCAACTTCCTTGGCGCGCACTATAAAGCGCATTCTATCGACAGCTTGCTTATCATATAGACGATAACCAGCTGCACTTCTTTCACTGGCAGTCAATAATCCTTGCTGCTCATAATATCTCAACGTGTCAGTCGACACGCCCAAGAGCTTAGCTAATTGTCCTATTCGAAACATCGTCATTGCTTTCCAACTAAGTATTAAAACCAACCAGCAAACCGGTTTTACCCCAGCTGTATTCATCGCCATATTTAATAAATTTTAAGCGCTAAAAGTGATACACTGGTGTTTGCAATTTGCTGAACATACACAAATGAACTCTGCAAATGGTGCTGTAAAGTAGAGATCTTTAATCCGCCTTGTTCAAAAAGGGCCTAAAATCCAACATCACCGTTTCGTCAAATTCATCACTAATACAGAGTATAAACCTTGGAGTTTACTCCAAAGTCAATAACGAGATAAAAATATGAACATTGTTGTTTTGGATGCCGCTACTTTGGCAGGTGTCGACCTTTCTCCACTGCACGCTTTTGGTACAGTGACCACCTATGAATATACCCAACCAAGTGAAGTCGACAGCCGTATCCAGCAGGCAAACATCATTATCTCAAACAAGGTACAATTAAATGCCACCCATTTTGCCATAGCCCCTGATTTAAAATTGATTTGCGTTGCAGCTACGGGCACCAATAACATTGATTTGGTCGCCGCAAAAGACGCCGGTATTGCGGTTACCAATGTAGCTGGGTACTCGACGCCATCGGTGGTTCAGCATACCTTTACCTTGCTTGGTAATTTAATGAGTAATATTCATAGATATGCTGCAGATACCAAGCAAGGCGCTTGGCAAAACAGCAAGATGTTTTGTCGCTTAGATTACAGCATCAATGACATAGCAGGTAAAAACTTCGTGATCGTTGGCTATGGTAACCTCGGCCAAGCAACCGCTAAAGTCGCAGAGGCATTTGGCGCAAAAGTCATTATTGCAGAACGCCCAAACAGCAAGGCGACACGCAGCGGCAGAGTAACATTTGAAGAAGCCATGCAAATAGCCGATATCGTTTCGATACATTGCCCGCTTACCCCCCAGACAGAAAACTTATTCAATGCACAAACGCTCGCACTTTTGCCTCAACATGCCATTTTGATTAATACAGCCCGTGGCGGTATCGTCAATGAGCAAGCCCTCGCGGACGCGCTTGCAGCAAATCAAATTGCTGCCGCTGGCGTCGATGTTTTGTCTATTGAACCAGCAACCAAAGATAACCCGCTGATCACATACCAAGGTGATAACCTTATGCTCACCCCGCACACAGCTTGGGCCAGTCATGAGTCTATTACGCGCCTAATACAAGGTATTGCAGACAACATCACCAGTTTCTTAGACGGTGGTCAGCACAACCGCGTCGTGTAACCTCACACCTTTCATACAATAAAGCCACTTCGTATTCAAGTGGCTTTATTCACTACATATTGTTCATTATTGTTATTTATTAGTGAAAACTAACACCACCCGAAACATCAAAAACTCACAAGCCATTGTTTTTATTAAATAAAAAATTCTGGCAAAGCAATTGCAACCTCTAAGCTAAGTAAAAAATAAAGATCTGGATGATGGATCACACATCAGGTCATGAGGATAACAAAATGAAAAAACTACTTGTCGCTACTGCGCTTTTGAGCACAACCTTCTTATCTGGCTGTATTGTTGCCGTCTCTGACGGTGAAGTAAGTCACCACAGTGCCTGGAATAGCACTCACAAAGAAAACAGAGCAAAGATCAGTAAACTTGAACTAGGCACAAGTTACCAAGCAGTCACCAGTAAGTTTGGTACACCTGACTTTAATGAAGCAGTGTCTAAAGATGGTCACACTTATCAAGTGCTTTATTTCGCCACCAACAGAAAGCACTCTGATGGTCAAATTACCAAAGATGAGTGCACGCCACTGGTGTTTAAGGATGATCAGCTTATCGGTTTCGGTCAGGCCGCGGTAGACAATTACCTGTAAACAGATTTGACATACTTCCCTACTTAAAGCCGCATTGTGCGGCTTTTTTCTTGGTCAGCGGCTCACTAAAACAACCCGCTCTTGCTGATGATGTGCTTGTAGTAGCGCTTCATCTGCTAACTCCAAGCTGTCATTTTGATCACCAGAAAAGTCCTCATGTACATGCACAACCCCCATACTGATGGTCACATGTGCGCAAATCGGTGAACTCGGGTGTGGAATAGACAACGCATCGACAGCCTGATGCATGGCCGATGCCAGTGACATGGCTTGATCTGCACTGCGCTTATTCATCAAAGCAACAAAGCGCACGCCGTCGTATCTTGCAACAAATCCTTCTACTTTCTGCGTCATGCTTTGCAACACTTTAGCAATTTTAACTAGGCACTCATCGCCCGCACTAAACCCGCAGCTATCGTTATATTCTTTAAAATAATCGATATCTACGAGCAAAATAGACAGCGGGACTTGCTGGTCGCGACTTTGATACCAAAGCTGAGCTAAAGTCTCATCAAGGGCTCTGCGATTTGGAACCTCAGTCAACCCATCAATATTTGCCAAACGCTCAAGTAGATCATTTTTTTGCTTAATCGCTAAATGTATTTTTACCCGGGCTTTAACGATATTGGGGCTAAATGGTTTAACTATATAGTCGACTGCGCCGAGCAATAGCCCTCTGGCTTCATCTTGATAGCTGTTGCTTGCTGAGATAACAATCACGGGGATCTGATAACAACTTGGATCTGCTTTTAGTTGCAGTAAAAAATCGAGCCCTTCATCATCAGGCATGAGGATATCAACAATGATCAAATCAATTTGTGTTTGTAGTAGCCGTTCAAAAGCCTTGTCGCTGTTAGCACAGCTGATCACCAAGTGCTCATCAGATAGCGTATTTTCAAGCACGACACGATTGAGAGGATCCCCATCTAACACTAATATATTGGCCGATTTTTGCATTTAACTTCCTTTTGTTTCCAATAAAATAAACTGCTGAGCTTGGCGGATAAGTCTAATCAGCTCATCTCTCAAAGAGGCGTTTTGCGGTATCACACCTTGATACTCAACTGGCGCATTTACCGCAGTGTCTAAACGAGAATTCGCTTCTACTAATTTGGCATACTCGGCCAAGCGCGTTAACCCTATGCCTGCGGATGCGCCTTTGATGCTATGTGCAATATCTGCCAACTGTTGGTTACTCTCTATTACGAGTAGCTCGCTCACATATTCATCACATAGTTTAGCAAACTTATTCAACATTGTTTTTACCAGACTTGGGTTGTCCATCAGCTGCGCCATTGCAAAGGCTTTATCAAAAACACATAGCTGAGTGCCTACATAGGGCAACAGTGCTGAACACAGTTCTTGAGGAGAGATAGGCTTTACCAAAAAAGCATTAACACCATGCTTGAACGCTTTTTCCTTTTCATGTTCATGTGCATTAGCCGTCAAGGCAATAATGGGAAGATCCTCTTTACTTAATTCTTGACGCAATAACTCTGTCGCTTGGTAACCATCAATGTGCGGCATATAAATATCCATAAGCACCATATCTGGCTGAAGGGCTTGGCATATCTGCACTATGTCCTGTGCACTTGAAAGCGCTACAACCACCGCCCCATGCTGCTCCAACACCGTTTTAGAGATATCTAGATTCAACGCGTTATCATCCACCACCAAACAAAGCGAATTTACCAGACGCGTTTGGCCTTCAACCTCTGTGACGCCTTGCTCAAACGGTGCCAAACACAGAGACTGATAGAACATATGCTGCGGTATCTTCAAAGTGTTCAGTGATGCTTGATGCGCTGACGCCAAGTTTAAATCGCTCGGGACCACCAGCCCTAAACAGTTTTCAGGCGCGATATCACTAAAATGATGGCACAAATAGCTCATTTCATCAGCATCATCACACGCGATATAAGCAAACTTATCCAACTGTGCCAACGCTTCTCCAAAATTAGCAAAGCAAGTAATGTGATAATGACTGAGATAATCAGGAGGCTGATGTGTCGATATCAAACATATCGTGTCTTGATTGGCCATGAGAGCACGGCTTTGCGTTTGTAGCATAAGCTCAAATTCAAAATTACTACCAACGCCTTCCTCGCTGTGGATCTCAATTTTCCCACCTAACAGCGTTACTTGTTGCTTAACAATCGCCAAGCCTAGACCAATCCCTTCATACTCTCTTGAACTTGACTCGTTGCCCTGAGTAAAGGCATCAAATAGTCGCGCTTGCTCGTCTTCTTTAATACCGGGACCTGTGTCAAATACAGAAAAAGACAGCCACTGCTCTCCTTCTTTGCTCCATTTAGACTCAACCCTTAAGCCAACTTCACCACGTTGCGTAAACTTAACGGCATTCCCCATCAGATTAACCAAGATTTGCTTAATACGCGCTTCATCGCCAACAAATTCAGGCCAAACATTCGCTGCAACTTGCAGGTTCAGTGCTAATCCCTTGGCATCACTTAGTGGTTGGATCAAAGCATTTAAGCTATTCATTAAACTCAAGATAGTGAAAGGTTTATTACGCACTTTGGTACGACCGCTCTCCAAACGAGCAAAACTCAATATATCACTGAGCATAGTCAATAATTGTTTTGCGGCGGTTTCGATATGGACTAACTTCTCACTGTCTTGCGGCTGTGTCAGGCTCGGTTTTAATATTCCAACTAACCCAAGAATCGCATTGAGCGGCGTGCGGATCTCATGACTAATATTGGCAATAAAGCGACTTTTAGCTCTATTGGCACGCTCAGCTTCTATTTTGGCTTTAGTCAGCGCGGTGACATTTTGCACATGGATCACAAAGTATTTAGGCTGTTTTTGCTTATCCCATACCAAGGACACACTCAATTGCAGCCACAAAGATGACTCGCTTTGCGACAAGCTCAGCACTTTAACGCCTTTGCGCTCTTCAAGTAATTGATCCAACACCCCATTGAGCGTCTCCAACTCCCCTTGAGCAAAAAGCGTACTCAAAAGCTGACCGGTTTCCACTCCACCCAATAGCTTGCGCACGGCACGATTAAACTCTAAAACCATTGCATCAGTAGAAACAAGTAAAATACCATTGGGTGCATGCTTAATCGCCGCTTTAAAGTTTTGCTCCGAAGCCCGTAGCGCATTCATAGCTTGCTGTTGTTCGCTAATATCACGAGCAATCCCCAAGCTGCCTATTCTGCTCCCCTGTTCATCAAATAAAGGAGAAACACTGACTAAATAGGCCTTGTCATCAAAATCTAAGATCTCAGTCAGTGGAATACTATGGCTCTCCATTGCCTGCTCAAGATCCAATAGCGCTAGGTACTTTTGACTCACCTCTTGATGTTCTTTAGCAACCAGATCACTTTGCGCTACCCCAATAAAGCGCTCAAATGCTTGGTTGCACCCGATAAATGAACCATCAATGTTTTTAAAATAAATCAGATCAGGTACTGAGTTAAGCACGGTATTAAGCAGCGCAGCTTGGCGCTCCTTAGCTTCAAAGCTTCGTGATAACGCTTTTTTCTGTCGCCGTACCTGCTCATCCAATCGCGCATTATGTGTTTCCATCTGTTCAATCAGTGCTTGCCTTTGCACCACAACATCTTTGATCTCTTTAAACCAAGGCTGCCAATCCACTGGTACAGAATAATCAAGCGTTTCTGAGTCGACTAAATCTTGCTTCGTTAGATAATTAACAAAATGTTTGAGCGGACGAATAAAAACCTGCCCGTTGAGCCATAAAAAGGAGCAAAAAGTAAATAAAATAAACAGTGCTAAGAAGCTAAGCTCAACCATGACTTCTTCGAAAACAGCGGCAGTAAACGCGCCTTCAGTTTGCTGAAACCTAAGTACATAAGGTGCATTTTGGATATCCCCTGTTAACTCAATGCCACCGCGCCATACCCGAGCACGCTCCGAAGGCAAAGGCTTTAGTAAGCCCGCTGGCGAGCTGCTTTGCACTAGCACTTGTTCATTGTCATCTACCAGCGCCAGTGATCCGCCATCAAAGGTTAATTTATCTAATAAAGCCGTCACTTTTTCAGCGTTGTAAATCAAAATAATATGAGACTTTCCGCCACTGTTAATTGGCTGAGCAATGCTGAAGTAGGTATTACCAAATAGCCTAGCTTGCTTGCTATCTGGGTTACTCAAAACGCCCTTTCTGGGACTAAAACGCCCTTCGACGATGGCAGTTAATAGATGACTTTGTGTTTCATCACGGCGTTTAACGAATGCAAAGCCATGCTCATTAAAATAAGCCACCGCCTCTAGCTCACTGATCAACGCCAAAGCAGTATCAAAACTCGGACCCAGTGCCATCACATGCAACCAATGTTCTAACACATGCGGGGAGGCTTTGTATGTCCCCAGTCCAACCAGCTCTCCGCCTTGCTCTGGCAAACGATGATAATAGTAACCTAATTGCTGGCGTACCTGTTGCTGGACATCACGACTTAGTTGGTATTTGATGGGAGTCTCTAGTCCGCGTTTAATACTACCGATCACCGTGCTTGCGGCACTGGCTGCTTGATCAACTTGCGCCAATACCGCAGCAAATTGCACCTGGTAAACGGCGTATTGACGCTCTAACTTAATATTGAATAAATGAAAACACAGTACAATGGCGAGAATTAAAGGAATTAATAACGCAACACAGATAGATTTTCGATAAGTTTTGAGTGGCTGAAACTCTGACATAATGTCCATTCACTGGCCTGTAGTAGTTCTTTCCATCTTTTTTTTGAAAGGTTAGCGAGCAGTGTTCAGATAAGCAAGTGATTCACATCGTAACCCCTATATTTGCAAATAAAAAACCAGTGTATACCGGATACACTGGTTGATATTTATGGGCTAAATATTACAAGTTTTCTTCGGCAAATGAGGCCAATCGACTTCTAACAACACCATTTAGGTTGATGGTCGCACTGCCCTCGAAGTCTTTAAATCGCTCCACTATATAAGTTAGTCCAGAAGTCACTGGTGTTAAGTAATTACTGTCTATTTGCGCCAAGTTGCCTGTACAGATAAGCTTGGTCCCCTCACCGCAACGCGTAATGATGGTTTTAAGCTGTGAAGCCGTTAAATTTTGGCTCTCATCTAAAATCACCACTGCGTTTTGAATGCTGCGACCGCGCATAAAGTTAACCGACTTAAACTGGATATTGGCCTTTTCCATAATGTAATTACGGCTAGATATCGGGCTTTCGTCATGCTTATGCAACACCTCCAAAGTATCTGTAATGGCTGCCAGCCATGGTGCCATTTTCTCTTCCTCTGTACCGGGTAAAAAGCCAATACTTTCTGCGATTTCAGGGGTATTTCGCGTCACGATCACCTTGTCATATATGCCCTTTTCGATGATCATTTCAAGGGCACTGGCCAATGCCAATAGTGTTTTACCGCAGCCAGCAGGACCGGTTAATACCACTAGCTCAATGTTAGGGTCTAAGAGCGCATCCAATGCCATCCCTTGATATACATTTTTTGGTTTAACGCCCCAAGCTTGCTGATGCAGTAACCGTTCGACGCTGATGTCTTTTAACGTTACATGTGATTCATCATACCCCACTACACGTGCCGCAAAGTGCTCGCCGCCATCAAGAAGATATTCGTTATAAAATACCTCTGGCATCCGAGACTTTGGTACTTTATGTAAACTATATCTCCCTTGCTGCTCAGTTTGGCACTCACCTACACTTGCCCAAAAGTCTCCCTCAAACTTGTTATACCCTGAGGTCAGTAAGTTAATATCATCAATGAGTTGATCTGTTCTGTAGTCTTCAACAAACTTCAACCCCACCCCTTTTGCTTTGAGGCGCATATTTATATCTTTGGTTACCAAGGTTACTTTTTTTTCTGTGTATTGTTTTTGAAGTTGTAGCGCACAGTTGATAATACTGTGGTCGTTTTCATTGCCAGGCAGTCCAGAAATACTATCTGGATACAAATGGTCATTTACGATTATAAGCTTGCCACTGCTGGCTGGTTTATTGGGATCACGCTGTACTTTTGGTAAATCAACACCCTCTAGCATTTGCTCTGGAGTCGCATTGGTCAAAACATCATCCAAACTTCTAATGGCAACTCTTGCATCTCGACTTACATCACGTTTTCTATCCTTGATGTGGTCAAGTTCTTCTAACACAGTCATGGGGATCACAACATCATGTTCTTGGAAGGAAAGGTAAGCGAGGGGTTCGTGAAGTAAAACGTTGGTGTCTAGTACATAAATTTTCCGGTCGAGGTCATCTTTTCCCATAGTGCATTCCTATTCGTCTGCAATTTCTATGATTGAACTGTGTATTGCTCGCCACACAATACATCGCTCTAACTTAATTTTAGTCTATTTGTCACAAAAGTCGTTTTCATGACAAAAAACCTTTTGCCGAAATGTCCCTAATTATTTCCACACTCCCCCTGTACCACTTTTTTTAATGATTCAATTCGTATATTTTATCTCCAATAACAGTGATGTTTGACTATGCTTAATAGCCACTATTGCACAATAAAAAACAATCAACGGTGAGCAAACGAAGAATATGAATCAGTTATCTTGTAAAACCCACGCAATACCACGCGGTAAGGCACATTTATTGTGTTTTTACAATCTTGAACAAGGCTTTGCTTCTCGGTAACATAGCCGCCTTTTTTCTGCGAAGATGAGAAAACCATGAATTTTTCCTTAGGTCAGCGCTGGATAAGCGATACCGAATCAGATTTGGGTTTAGGGGCCATTGTCGCCTTAGAAGGTAGACAAGTAACCATTCTGTTTCCCGCCAGTGGAGAAAACCGCGTTTATTCTGTACAAGAAGCGCCGGTGACTCGAGTAGCATTTAATCCTGGGGATGTGATCCGCAGTGTTGAAGAATGGGAAATGCGTGTAGAGAGCATCGAAGAGCAAGGGGATCTGCTTTGCTATCATGGTGTTCGTCTAGACACAGAAGAAACTGTCAGCCTAAAAGAAACCTTTTTAGATCATTTTATTAAGTTTAATAAGCCACAGGACAGACTATTTGCAGGTCAAGTGGATAGGTTTGATCGCTATACATTGCGTTATCAAACATGGCAGCACCAATTTAACCGTCAACAATCTCATCTTAAAGGCCTAATCGGACAACGTGCCAGCTTAATTCCACACCAGCTGTATATCGCTGATGAAGTGGGACAACGCTTTGCACCACGTGTTTTACTGTCTGATGAAGTCGGCTTGGGTAAAACCATTGAAGCCGGTATGATTTTGCATCAGCAGATCCTAACGGGTCGTGCTAGCCGTGTACTCATTGCGGTACCTGAAAGTTTACAACATCAGTGGCTAGTAGAGATGTTACGTCGTTTCAACTTACGTTTCTCCATCTTTGATGAAGAGCGTTGCGACGAAGCATTTGCAGACTCACCCAATGTGTTTGAAACCGAGCAATTGGTTTTGGTCAGTCTTGAATTTATCACTAAGAAACGCCGCTGGTTTGAGCAAGCAACGCTGGCAGATTGGGATCTGCTTGTGGTCGATGAAGCGCACCACCTTACCGTAGAAAAAGATAAGCCAAGTACTGAATATCAGCGCATTGCTGAACTCAGCCAAGATATCCCGGGCCTCATCTTATTGACTGCAACACCTGATCAATTAGGCCATCGCAGCCACTTTGCTCGCCTACAGTTATTAGATCCAGATAGATTCTATGACTATGACGCGTTTGTTGCAGAAGAAAGTAACTATAAAGAAATTGCGGATGCCGCAAATCAATTGCTGCAAGATGCGCAGATAGATGACAAAGCAACCGCGACCATTACTGAGCTTCTAAAAGAAACAGATATCTCAGAGCTTCTTAAGCGCGTTGCTGCCAAAGAGCAAGAGGCGAAGCAAGAGCTATTAGGCATGTTGCTTGACCGTCATGGTACAGGCCGTATCTTGTTCCGTAACAGTCGCAGTGGCATTGATGGCTATCCCGGTCGTAAAGTCCATGCGCACCCAGTTGACATGCCAAAGCAATATAAAACGGCGATGTCTGTGCTGGGTAGTATGGGCGGTATCCAAACTGCAGAGAAAAGCGCATTACGCGCCCTATTCCCTGAAAAAATCTTTCAGGAGTTTGAAGGTGAAAGCGCCAGTTGGACACAGTTTGATCCACGCGTTAATTGGTTGATTGAAAAGCTTAAAGAACTAAAGCACGAAAAAGTACTTTTGATCTGTGCCGAAGCACAAACAGCAATTAGCCTCGAGCAAACTTTACGCGAGCGCGAAGGCATTCGTTCAGCAGTCTTCCACGAAGGCATGTCAATCATTGAACGTGACCGCGCGGCCGCTTACTTTGCTGATGAATATGACAGTGCACAGGTATTGTTATGTTCTGAGATAGGCTCTGAAGGTCGTAACTTCCAGTTCTCACATCACCTAGTGTTGTTCGATCTGCCACTAAATCCAGATTTGCTAGAGCAGCGTATCGGTCGACTTGACCGTATTGGTCAACAACATGACGTCAATATTCACGTGCCTTACTTTGCAAATACCGCTCAAGAAGTGTTATTGCGTTGGTACAACGAAGCGTTAGATGCATTTGAGACCACCAGCACAACAGGCCAAATGCTGTATAAAGAGTTTTCTGAAGATCTGCTTGAATTTATCGCGGCGCATAACTGTGATGAGGAAGAGCTTGATCCATTACTTGAGCAAGTCGCCAAACAGAACAAAGTGCTGCGTGCAAAAATGGAGCAAGGTCGAGACAGATTACTTGAACTGCACTCAAGCGGCCAAGGCCGTGCAGAGCAAATCGTCACTGAGATTGAAAAACTCGATGATGATGTGATCTTGCCTGCTTATATGATTAATGTGTTTGATATTTTTGGTGTAAACCAAGAAGACAAAGGCGAGAACACCATTATTCTCAAGCCCACAGAACACATGCTTAATCCGTCATTCCCATGTCTGAAAGACGATGGTATGACAGTAACATTTGACCGATCAACTTCACTGTCGCAAGAAGATGCGCAATTCATCAGTTGGGATCACCCAATGGTTGAAGGCGTTATGGACATGATCTGTGATGATGACTTTGGCTGTGCATCCGTGGCGCTATTGAAAAACAACAAACTGCCTGTCGGCACTTTCTTTGTTGAGCTGATTTATGTTGCCGAAACCTCTGCGCCTAAATCGCTGCAAGTGGGTCGCTTCTTGCCGCCTACACCTATTCGTGTATTAATGGATAAAGCAGGTAATAACTTGGCTGAGAATGTCGCATTTGATGCATTTAATCAGCAGCTCTCTGCGGTAGGCCGTCAAACTGCCAGCAAGCTAGCCAATGCATTGCAATCGGGGATCCACCCACTTATAGCCCAGGCAACAGATATTGCCAACCAGCAACTAGACACATTGCAAAGTCAGGCTCAAGCAGATATGCAGACACGCTTAGACGAAGAACAAACTCGTCTAAGTGCACTCAAAGCGATTAATCCAAATATCCGTGATGAGGAGATCCAAGTGTTTGATAAGCAAAAAGCACAGCTCAATGAGCACATCTCTAAAGCACAGGTAAAACTGGATGCGATCCGTTTAATTGTGGTTGCTAACCAGTAATTAGTGCCTTTAAAATAGGCAATAAAGTATTTTTCATTTATTGCCTATTTTCCCCATTTTTACCCGATAGCGACCAGTAAAAGTGAAGCTTGCAACACCAAGCATACACTATTCGTTACCACAATGGCTGGACGTTTAAACCTCAAGCCATAAAGCAGCCAAAACATAAAGACCACGACATAACCCAATAAAAAGCTCATCGATAAAGTGCTATCACCTTGATGATTAAGTTCATTGAGTAATTGTCCAAGCAGTGCAAACGCACCTATCCCCCCAAACAATACGCCAGCCATATCCCAGTGACGTTCACTGCTCATTAAAAAGTGCGCCCAAGTCACTTTCAGCATGCTCCCCTCCCATGCAACAGCTTTGCATTCCAATTTGTATAGTCATTTATCCTAGCTACAATGTTGGGATGTGATAGCTGACAGAACCGCCCGACTACCACCACGTCACACCCGGCAGATAATGCTCCTTGTACGCCAGCATCTGAGTCTTCAAACACCACACATTCTCCACAGGGCAAGCCCAGCTTACTTGCAGCCGCGGTGAAAGGCTCTGGATCTGGTTTACCTTGGCGGACATCTTCCGCCCCGATTAAATGCGTGGGTATAGGTAGGTGGCATGTTTGCATCCTCTTCAATGCATTATCACGATCTGCTGAAGTCGCTAACGCCCACGGTAAGTTCAACTGCTGTAAATGAGTAAGGAAGGCCTTTGCGCCAGCAATCTCTTCAACATACTTTGCAAATGTGGTCTCAGCGCCTTCTAAATGCTTAACTTCCTGGTGAAGGTCCAAATGTGGTAAATGTTGCTTTACATAGTCTTCAAAGCGAACACCTCGGCCATCTCTTAATACTTGTTCAATATCGAGCTGATGCAGTTGGCACCAAGGTGCAATGGCTTTGGCAATCGCGGTATCAGAATCAACAAGTGTGCCATCCATATCAAAAATAGCACCTCGGTACTTTGACAAATTACAGTAATAATCCATATTTCTCTCCATCAAAACAGGCAAAAACACGCAAATTAAAACTTAAAAACGCAAAAAAACGCATGTACATGCAAATAATACGCTTGCGATCCCCCTAAGATCAAGTAAAATTCGGCAAAAAAGCGCAGGAACATGCAAAATGCTATTGGCGGAACGACATCAATTAATCTTAGAACAACTTAATCTGCATGGCAGGATCACATCTGTGGAGTTGGCTAAATCACTGGCTGTTAGTGAAGACACGATCAGGCGAGATCTCAACAAGCTAGGTGAATTAAAACTGTTACATCGTGTTCATGGCGGTGCTTTGGTGATGCAAGAAGAGACACCTGATTATTTTGACAGATTAAATACACCCGATCCCTCAAAAAAGCGCTTTTTAGAACCCGCACTCAATATGCTTGAAGCAGGACAAACCATTGTTATTGATTCTGGTGAAACGTGTCGTTATCTCGCACAAAACTTGCCAGCCAACTTGCCTTTAACCGTTGTCACTGGCTGCCCGCTGATTGTGCAAGATCTCATGCAACAACCTCAGGTGCAGGTTATCCAAATTGGCGGCAAAATGTTTAAGCCTGCCATGCGCACTGTTGGTCACAGTGCCATTGAGATGCTCAAACAGATCCGCTTTGATATCGTCTTTATGGGGATCTGTGCATTTCATGCCAAGCACGGCTTTTGCGTCAGCTACCTTGAAGAAGCTGAAGTATTGCGAGCCACCATTGAGCAAGCTGATCGCACCGTTTTAATGGGGCCTCATGATAAGCTAGATAAAACCAAAACTTACCAGATTGTGCCTGCGCATAAGATCAATCATGTGATCACCGATGAGGGCATACGACAAGATGTACAAAACAGTATCCAAGCGCTTGGGATTGAATTAACCATTGTGCCAAGCAACTAGGGTTTACTTGGCCTTTTGACCGTAGCCAGTTAGAATACGCCCGTTTTCGATCAAATTTGGAATTTTGCAGTGCTATTAAATTACAACCCACCAACCGATCCCTATCTAGGCCTCTTATATCAGGACGATCATATGTTGGTGATCAACAAGCCAAGTGGTTTGTTGACAGTGCCGGGCAAAGATCCAAAACATGCAGACAGCGTCATTAACCGCATCAATCGGGTATTTCCAACTGCAAAAATCGTGCATCGCCTAGATATGGCGACATCAGGTATCCTATGTTTGGCCATGCATAAAGAAGCACACCGCTTTTTAAGTATTCAATTTCAAGACCGACTGACGAAGAAGCGCTATGTGGCCCGTGTACATGGTCGATTGGAAAGTAAGACAGGCTCAGTTGATCTGCCACTCATTTGTGATTGGCCTAACCGCCCCAAACAAAAGGTCTGTCATGAATCGGGCAAGCCATCACTGACCCATTACGAAGTACTTGAATATGAGCCAAATGCAACACGTGTTTCACTTACGCCCATTACTGGTCGATCTCACCAGCTAAGGGTACATATGCAATCACTGGGTCATGTTATTCTAGGTGATAGGCTATATGCGACTGGTGACGCCCTCAAAGCCGCAGAGCGTTTGCAGCTACATGCACAAATGTTAGAGATCTGCCACCCTGTCAGTGGCGAGATGATGCAATTTAATGCGCCAGATCCTTTTTAGGCTCTGGCACGAATCCTTACTTTTGATTAAAGAGATCTAACGCACTGGCCGTCATAGCACGTACCCCTGTTTTTAAAGCCAATGGATAATCTGGCGCAAACTTGCTTGAATGCAGTGAAGGCAAACTTGTGCCATGTGTTTGCGCATCAGCATAAGCTTGTGGCTCGACGCCCCCTAACCAGAAAATGGTGATTGGAATATTATCATTCGTGCGCCCGTATAAGCCAAAGTCTTCACCCGCCATCACAGGCTCTGCTTTCACCACATTCTCAGCACCCAATTCATTTTTAATACTGGCTGTCACCGCATTAGCAAGAGCAGGTGCATTATAAGTTGATGGAATGCTTTCTGATTCATGCACATGTACAACAGGCGCTTGCTCAGGCGTTAATCCAGCACTAAGGGCAACGCCTTTCGTCAGTCGCCTTAACGCTGCTATTTGCTGATCTCTCACTTCTCTATCATAAGATCTCAATGTCAGCTGTAATTTCACTTCGTTAGAAATAATATTATGCTTAGATCCACCATGAATCGATCCCACAGTGATCACAGAAGGCTTAAGCGGTGAGATCTCGCGACTGGTAATGGTCTGGATCCCAAGTACAATGCGCGACGCTAACACGATGGGATCAATGGTTGTATGCGGGTAGGCGCCATGACCACCTTGCCCTTTAACAGTAATGTCTACAGAATCAACATTGGCTAACGCATAGCCAGGAGAGATGGCAACTTTACCTGCTGGCAGCGATGCACTGACATGTAAACCAAGCACATGATCAGGCTTGGCAAATTTGCTAAATAGCCCTTCTTTGAGCATAGCTTTAGCGCCAGCGCCCACTTCTTCTGCAGGCTGCGCCACCATCATCAATGTACCCTGCCACTGATGTTTATTTTTTACCAACTGCTCTGCAGCACCAATAAAGCTGGTCATATGAATATCATGGCCACAGCCGTGCATCACACCGACCATGTTATTGTTGGCATCCTTTACACGCACTTTTGAGGCATAAGGCTTTCCGGTTTGCTCAATAATTGGCAAACCATCTGTATCAGCGCGGATCATCACTGTGGGTCCATCACCATTTTTCATCAGCCCTACTACACCATATCCGCCCACACGCTCAGTGACGTCAAAGCCCAATGCTTTTAACTCTTGCGCCAAACGTGCGCCCGTTTGCTGTTCTTGCATAGACAGCTCAGGGTTCTGATGTAGATGTAAATACAGCGCTTCTAATTTAGGAAGCGACTGGTTTACTGCGGATTCTAGATTACTAGCAGCAGCGTGATGTACGCAACACAATAGCGCCATTGATGTGAGCAATGTTTTCATAACGTTATTATTATTGAATTGAAAAAGTCGTTCCAGCTTGCAAATAATTGCTGATAAATGCAACTGTTTATGCCATTCACGCTGGACAAAAATTATAATCTGTGCACTATTGCGCTTTCATTTTGATATGCCTTTGCTAAGCTTAAATTCTATACAAGGGGTTTTTATACTGTGAAAACAATAAATATCAAAGAGTTGCAACCTGGTATGTTTGTTGTTGGCGTGATCAAACAAGCCGGACACGTACGGGTAAAAAATCAGGGCTGGGTGAGAGATGAAAAAGGGATCAACAACCTGATCCATTCCGGTGTATTAGAAGTCGAGATCGATCCCGACAAAACATTAGATCAGTCTAAGCCCGAACCAGAGATCATCGAAGAAGTGATCACTTCTGCTAAACCTGATCCCTGGCATAAATCCGTCCCAGTCGAAGCTGAACTTGGCCAAGCTGTGAAAATGTACGAGCAAGCAAAGCAGCTACAAGAAAAAGCGTTCTCCGATATAAAAGAAGGCCGAAAAATCAATATCGCGGAGTTTAAAGAAACGGCTTCAGGTTTTATCGATTCAGTGTTTAGAAATCAAGACGCCCTCGCCTGCATCGCACGGATCCGTGAAAAAGATGGCTACCTGCTGGAGCACTCTCTAAACGTATCCATTTTAATGAGTATCTTTGCCAAGCACCTCGGATTTGATCGCGAGCTCATAGAAGAGTTGGCAACAGGCGCGTTATTGCACGACATAGGTAAAATTAAAATCCCTGATGAAATATTGCAAAAACCGGACAAGCTCAGTGAAAATGAGTTTGCCATCATGCGAGAGCACGCCAAATATAGTCACGATATTGTTAAAGACAGTGGATTAGGTGAAATTGCCGCTGAAATAGCAGGCTTTCATCACGAGAGGCTGGATGGAACAGGGTATCCGTACTCAAAACAAGGTGACGAATTATCACAGTATGTACGTATGATCTCTATTGTCGATGTCTATGACGCCATGACTGCAGACAGAGTCTACAAAGTGGGTATGGCCCCCATAAAAGCATTCAAAAAGCTCAAAGCAGGATGCCCACATCAGTTTGATGAGAACTTACTTAACCAATTTATTCACTGTATTGGCATGTATCCGGTAGGCACTTTAGTTAAGCTCAAAAGCCACCGAGTAGGTATTGTTGCAGCGAGCAACCCAGTGTCGCCTTTACAACCTGTGGTGAAAGTGTTTTACAATGCAAAGAACATGTTTCATGTTGAAGTAAGAGATGTCGACTTAAGCGATAAGCGCATTGATGATGAGTTAGAAGCAGCGGTAAAACCTGAAGAGTTTGGTTTGGATTTAATCAAGTTTTTCCGCCACTCTATGCTACCTTAGCGCCCCAAAGCGCTAAGGCCACTTCTGTTGAGTTATGGGATCCAGTCCTGCATAGCATTTAGAGTAAATTCAATGCCATCAAAATCAAATAAAGCTTGCTCTGGTGTGATCTCTACTATAGTTAAAGCCCCCAAATTGTCACCTTCATACAACTCACGGTTATTCACTTTGATCCAACGCTTGTCAGGCTCAGTGGCGTAGATATGTGCTTGATAACGCAAAGATGGAATACTATTTTGAAGCTTCAAAGGAAGTAGTTCAACAGGCGTGGCTTGTGCTGTTTCTCTGCTACTAGATACCACGTCACTGTCTTCATCTGAACCCACCGAAAACGTCGGGCGGGTTTCTTCCACAGCTGCTGCAAAGGCTTTTTTTAGCTCATCTGATACACCCGATAGCTCCTCTTCTTCACGATTTTGAGTACTATTAAACTGATTAGATTGCGGCGCTCCGTTATATGCTTGTGTCATATTCGGATTATAAACTTGTCCTGTATTAGGCATCGCGACAGGCTGCTGTGTATAAGCCATATTTGGCTGCACAATTTGCCCTGCGGCTGCAAATTGCTGTGTTTGTGGCATTTGCGCTTGTACCGGTACATTAACAATTTGGCCCTGACTATTCACAGGGACCAACTGTTGAGAATAAACAGCTCGGCCACTGGCATCGAATCCCACTTGCACTGACATCCACTGATAGTGAATTTGGTTTTGTACCATAGGTTGCTGCATCAATACCGGTTGTTGCATTGGGTTGGTCATAACAGGTGCGGTAGCTACAACATTGGGGGTTGTAAGTGCAGTGTTTGCAACAACTTGATCAGGCGCATTGGACTCAGTATGAGTAATCTCCGAGTCCGCTTTAACCGCCTCAACCTCTGCAGTCTCCTTGGTTTTCTCAGCACCCGATACTGGCTCAACAGCCACCAGTATTGGATCATTGTCAGGTGTTTGCACCGACTGACCAAGGAAATACCCTGCGCTTAGCGCACAAATGCTAATAAGCCCACCGCCTAGTCCAAGACTCAAACGTTTATAAAATGCGACCTGTGCAGATTGACGTGCTTGTACATAGTCTTGCTCAGATTTTGATTGTTGTTGTGATTGTTTTAATGCATTAACAAGATAAGACATGGCACACCATTAAAAAATATATGAAAGACCAAAACCGCAGACAAACATTGCGGCCACCCAACCAGACACTAACATCGGCACATTGAGTTTTTTGGTTTGTTGTTCTGGGATCAAATTAAGCGGCAAAGCCTCTTTGGCTGCTTGTTGCGCTATCTGCTTAGTGACTTCTTGCTGCTGAGCAGAATAAGCGCCAAGCAAACATCTGTCTGCCAGTAAGTTGATAAGCCTAGGGATCCCTGCAGTGACTTGGTGAATATAGGCAACCGATTCATTACTAAATAAATGGTTTTGACAACCTGCTTTATTCAACCTGTGCTTGATATAAGAAAACACTTGCGACTCAGTCAGCGGCAGTAAGTGATATCTCGCAGTGATCCTTTGTGCCAACTGACGCAGTTCATTACGTTGTAGTAACTGCTGGAGTTCAGGCTGACCAACCAATACAATCTGCAGGAGCTTTTTATGATCCGTTTCTAAATTAGTCAATAGACGAAGCTGCTCTAACACTTCTGCAGCCAAGTGCTGTGCTTCATCAATAATCAGCATAGTGTGGCCACCTTGCTCATGATTATCTAACAAACGCTTTTTGATCACATCGGTTAATGACTTCAGCGTTGCTTCTTTTGCATCATAGTCAATGTGCAGCTCATCACAAATACTGGCTAACAATTCCATTTCAGACAGTGCGGGGTTTAAAACAAACGCAACCTGCGTAGACTCGGGTAATTGCGCCAACATGCTGCGCGTCACGGTGGTTTTACCTGTGCCCACTTCCCCTGTCAATAATACAAAGCCGCCGGCGTCACCAAGTCCATAGGTTAAATGCGCCAACGCTTCTTTGTGGCGATCACTTAAAAATAGAAACTCAGGATTTGGCGCAATTGAAAACGGTTTTTCCGTTAAACCAAAATAGCGTAAATACACGTGCTGTCTCTTTATTGTTAGAATGCTGCCTATAATGGCAAAAAATCACTTTAAGTTAAAACATTGTTTGCTTAATCGACACTGAATTTTTCACAAATTTAGGAACAAACATTTTAAACTCAAGATGATAGTGCCATAGTGAAACATGAAATAATGACGTATTAGGATAACTATGAAGGTGTATTTGGTCGGTGGTGCCGTCAGAGATGAATTACTCGGCAGACCTATATTAGAAAGAGACTATGTTGTAGTAGGTGCGACAATCAGAGATATGCTCAAACTTGGTTATCAGCAAGTTGGTAAAGACTTCCCTGTGTTTTTGCACCCAGAAAGTAAAGATGAGCACGCCTTAGCACGCACCGAGCGCAAGCAAGGACAAGGCTATACGGGCTTTATTTGCGACTTTGCACCGACCATTACCCTAGAAGATGATCTGATCCGCCGTGATTTGACCGTCAATGCCATTGCCCAAGATGATCAAGGTAATTTGATCGATCCCTATCATGGCAAAGCAGATCTCGACAATAAGATCTTGCGCCATGTCAGCGACGCCTTCAGCGAAGATCCACTGAGGATCTTACGTGTTGCGCGATTCGCTGCGCGCTATCACTACTTGGGCTTTACCATTGCGGATGAAACCATGCAGTTAATGACTGCCATGGTTCAAGCTGGTGAACTTAAAACGCTCACTAAAGAGCGGGTATGGATGGAGATAGAAAAATCACTCAAAGATGGTGCTATCCACATATTTGCCAATGTGCTTGCGGATCTGAATGCCCTGCCATTTGTCACACCTTGGCAAACCAAATGGGATCAAGAAACCGCTAAGACATTAGCGGATCAACTCGCGCGCTTAGATCCAAGCAACGATACCTATTTAAGATCTGCACTTAGCCTTTGGCAATATCAAGCTGATCTGAGCCAATACAATCTAGAGCAAGATCATAAGATCCCAAAAATCTATGCTGATAGCTTACGTGATTTGCAGGCAAACTTACCATTATTGCAATCAGATACTTGGCAAGCTGACACCGTCATGACCATATTAAATCAGCTTGATGCTTGGCGCCGCCCAGAGCGATTAAGTGTGTTTATTAGCACTGCACGTGTGATTGATGATACCTGCGCTGTTAGGGCCATCGAACTCAACAAAGCATATAAAGCGGCCAACAACGTCAAAGCACAAGAGGTTATTGCATTGGGTGCAAAAGGGCCAAAAATTAAAGTTGAGATGGATAAGCTGAAGTTAAAACGAATTGAAGCCATTTTTAAAATATAGATATCGAGTATTGTGGGCTAGCTTCTATGAAAGCAGTCCATCCTACTATAGTAACGGCAAGCGAATTCAACTATTAATATAATTATTTACAAGCATAAGCAATGAGAAAAAAAGCAGAAAAATAAAAGAAAAATAAATATATTGATTAAAAATATCAAAAAAACAAAAATCAAAAAGTTGATCAAAAAAAATAAACATAGTAGATTTAAAAAATCATTAATAATAATGATTAAATAAAATTTAATTTTAAAAGGAAATTCAAATGAAACTAAAACTAACTAAAAACAACATTAAAGAGTTATCTAACAGAAAAAATCTAAATAAAGAGCAAACTAATGAAATTGCAGGTGCTAGTGGCAGAGTTGTCCCATCTGATCGTCAACTTAAATGTGATATACAATAAAAATTAATTAGTTTAAAATATGGTAGCTATATTTAAATTTAGCTACCATTTAAAATCCAAAAGAAACTGACACAAATAAAAAATACTTTCCTATGAATAATTAATAATGCACTGCGATGCACGTGCAATGGATAAACCAAAAATAACACTTGCTTTAGGAATTGTTATTTCCTTAACCAACATTTAAATATAAAGAAAACAATATAATTTAAAAACCAATTAAAACCTCAACCTCAATTTGAAAACAACTAAAACCAAATCGATTAATAAAAACCTTAAAATAAAAATAATTAAAACAACCAACACTACTACAATATATTTTACCAACAAGCTTTACTCTTATGCCATATTTAAAATATTAATTAACAGTAAAGTAAAGATACTCATAGCACATCATTTTCATTGCTAATTAAAACTGAAATTTGACCATAAAAATATAATCAAGATGACTCACATCCAAAAAAATTAAAAGCTGAATTGCCGAAAAAATATAGGAAAGCAACTTTTTAATATTCTGTGCACATATCTTGCTTTATTTTTATGCTAAACCACACTTGAGTAAGGATACAGGATGAAAATTGATGGTGCATATACTGCATATACCCCAACGAACAGCCAGGTTAAGGCAAAAACGCAACACGGCAATACACTGCCGCAAAACTCAACGCCACAGTCAATCAATACAAAGGCCATCGATATGAGCAATATCGGCATGAATGAGCTCAATGCACTGATACAGGCAACTGGAGACGATAGACTCCTGTTCAGGCTCCCTCATGACACCTTTAAATTGGTTGATGGTGAACTCCAAGGTTCTAGCAGTAGAAACTTTTTAGCACAAATTGAAAACGAAATCGCCTTTGAGCAAAGCCGAGGAAGTGATACCGGCGAGCTAGAAAGCTTTTTAGCTGTCCTCAAGGAGTATCAAGGTTATCCGCTGCAATCGAATGTCGCAGTGACTGCCTGAACGTGGTTGAACAAAGGCAGCTGAGCGTGCTTATAAGTAGATTGGAGCTCACTTTTCACAACGATACACCCGTGTAACAAACAAAAAACCCGGCAATTGCCGGGTTTTTTCAATTCAAAAAGAAGTATGAATTACTTCTTCTTAACTGCTTTTTTGTTTGGAAGGTCAGTGATTGAACCTTCGAAAATTTCAGCAGCTAGACCGATTGACTCATTCAGTGTTGGGTGAGCGTGGATAGTCAGTGCCACATCTTCTGCGTCTGCACCCATCTCTACCGCTAGGCCGATCTCACCAAGCATTTCGCCTGCGTTGATACCAACCATTGCACCACCGATAACACGGCCTGACTCTTTATCAAAGATAAGCTTAGTTTGACCTTCAGTACGTGCTGAAGCAATTGCACGGCCAGATGCTGCCCACGGGAATACCGCAGTTTCAATCTTAAGACCTTGCTCTTTCGCTTCTTTCTCAGTTACACCAACCCATGCAATTTCTGGATCTGTGTAAGCGATTGAAGGAATACACTTAGGATCGAAGTAGTGCTTCTTACCAGAGATAACTTCTGCAGCAACGTGCGCTTCATGTACCGCTTTGTGCGCAAGCATAGGCTGACCAACGATATCACCAATCGCGAAGATGTGGTCAACGTTTGTCTTCATTTGCTTGTCTGTGTTGATGAAGCCACGCTCATCAACAGCAACGCCAGCTTTGTCAGCGTCAAGTAGCTTACCGTTTGGTGTACGACCAACAGCAACCAATACTTTGTCGTAACGTACTTGGCCTTCAGGTGCTTGCTTACCTTCGAATGAAACGTAGATACCGTCTTCTTTCGCTTCAACAGCAACAACTTTCGTAGAAAGCATTACGTTGAACTTGTTCTTAACGTACTTCTGGTAAACCTTGATGATGTCTTTGTCAGCAGCAGGTACTAGCTGATCAGCAAACTCAACAACGTCGATGTCTGAACCTAGCGCACGGTAAACAGTACCCATCTCAAGACCGATGATACCACCACCTAGTACAAGTAGTTTGCCAGGCACGTCTTTAAGCTCAAGTGCACCAGTTGAATCAATGATGCGCTCATCTTGTGGGATGAACGGAAGGCTTACTGGTTGTGAACCTGCTGCGATGATTGCGTTATCAAACGTCACTGTCTTAGTGCCGTCAGCGCCTTCAACTGCGATAGTGTTAGACCCTGTGAATTTACCGTAACCGTTAACTACGTTAACTTTACGCATTTTAGACATACCAGCTAGGCCGCCAGTAAGTTGACCGATTACAGACTCTTTCCAAGTACGGATTTTATCTAAATCGATTTGTGGAGCACCGAAAGTTACACCGTGAGAAGCCATTTCAGCTGCATCGTCGATAACCTTAGCGACGTGAAGAAGTGCTTTTGAAGGAATACAACCTACGTTCAAGCAAACACCACCTAGGGTATCGCGAGATTCAATCAATGTAACATCTAAACCTAGGTCTGCTGCACGGAATGCTGCAGAGTAACCACCAGGACCACCGCCTAGTACAACAACTTGAGTTTTGATTTCGTTGCTCATGTTATTACCTTAACTATTATTCGAACGGGACTCTACTCAACTGAGTATCCGCACCCAATTTGCCTGCCGGTCGCCAAATTAGGGCAAATCCAACAGAGAGAGTTTTTTGTGCGCGAAAGTGTATCATTCGCACTCACTAATGTCCCGTCCAATTATCAGACAGGACACTAAAAATACAACAAAACCGCACAACTTAGGCTGGGCGGTTTTGATTCATCTTACATCACTAGCTGACGAATATCGCTCAGGTAGTTTGCAAGTGTCACAGTAAAGCGTGCTGCAAGCGCCCCGTCAATTACACGGTGGTCGTATGAACAGCTTAGCGGCACCATTAAGCGCGGCTCAAACTCTTTACCATTCCATTTCGGCTTCATCTCAGACTTAGATACACCTAAGATAGCCACTTCTGGCGCATTCACGATTGGCGTGAATGACGTACCACCGATACCACCAAGGCTCGAGATTGTGAAACAACCGCCTTGCATGTCAGCAGCAGTCAGCTTACCGTCACGTGCTTTCTTAGACACTTCCATCAGTTCACGAGAAAGCTCGATGATGCCTTTTTTGTTCACGTCTTTGAATACAGGAACAACCAAGCCATTTGGCGTATCAACCGCCACACCGATGTTCACGTATTTCTTCAGAATTAGGCTCTCACCGTCTTCTGATAGTGAAGAGTTAAACGTTGGGAACTCTTCAAGTGCTTTTGCAGCGGCTTTCATTACGAAGACCAATGGCGTGATTTTCACACCCATTTTCTTCTTCTCAGCCAGCACATTTTGCTCTTTACGGAACGCTTCTAGTGTCGTGATATCTGCTTCGTCAAACTGTGTAACATGCGGGATTTGTACCCAGTTACGGTGTAGGTTTGCACCAGAGATCTTTTGAATACGAGATAGCTTCTTCTCTTCAACTTCACCAAACTTGCTGAAGTCTACTTTCGGCCAAGGAATTAGACCAAGCTCGCCACCACCGGTGTTGCCACCTTTAGATAGCTGACCTGATTCAACTTGCTTCACTAGCTCTTTCACATAGTTCTGAACGTCTTCTTTAACAACACGGTTCTTACGACCGGTAGCTTTAACGCGCGCAAGGTTTACACCAAACTCACGTGCTAGACGACGCACAACTGGTGATGCGTGTGCGTACTGATCGTTCGCAACAAATTCATCTTTTTGTGCAGATGCAGGGGCTGCTGCCGGAGCAGGTTTTGCCGCAGGAGCCGATGTTGGCGCTGCGGTTGGTGCTGGCGCTGCTACAGGTGCTGCTGCCGCTGGTGCACTGCCTGCTGTTTCAAATACGAAGATTAAAGAGCCTGTCGATACTTTATCGCCAGCATTTACTTTGATCTCTTTAACAGTACCTGAAAATGGTGCTGGTACTTCCATAGAAGCCTTATCGCCTTCTACAGTGATAAGAGATTGCTCTTCTTCGATTGAATCACCAACTGATACCATGATTTCAGTCACTTCAACTTCATCACCGCCGATATCTGGTACATGTACTTCTTTCGCTTCTGCTACCGCAGCTGGTGCCGCCGCTGGCGCAGGTGCTGCTTCAACAGGTGCCGCTGCTGGCGCACTGCCTGCAACTTCAAATACGAATACCAAAGAGCCTGTTGACACTTTACCGCCAACTTCCACTTTGATTTCTTTCACAGTACCTGCAAATGGTGCTGGTACTTCCATAGAAGCCTTATCGCCTTCTACGTTTAAGATTGACTGGTCAGCTTCAACTGCGTCGCCCACAGCAACCATGATCTCAGTCACTTCAACTTCGTCGCCACCGATATCTGGTACATGTACTTCTTTAAGCTCTGCCGCAGCAGGTGCCGCAGGTGCTGGCGCTGCAGCAGGAGCCGCTGGCGCTTCTGCCGCAGCAGGTGCTTCTGCACCGGCTGCGTCAAAAATCATAATCAAAGAACCTGTTGAAACTTTATCACCTTCAACAACTTTGATTTCTTTAACAGTACCCGCAGCGGCTGCTGGTACTTCCATTGAAGCCTTATCGCCTTCAACTGTGATCAATGACTGATCCACTTCAACCGTGTCACCTACGCTTACTAGGAGCTCGGTTACTTCAACCTCATCGGCACCAATATCTGGAACATGAATTTCAATTGACATGTTTTTGCCTCTTATGCGTAAAGTGGGTTAGCTTTTGTTGTGTCGATATCAAATTTCTTGATAGCGTCAGCAACAACTGATTTTTCAACCTTGCCCTGTTGAGCAAGTTCGTTAAGTGCAGCAACAACCACATAACCTGCGTTCACTTCGAAGTGACGACGTAGGTTTTCACGGCTGTCTGAACGACCGTAACCGTCAGTACCTAGTACCTTGTAAGAGCTGCTTGGCATGAATGCGCGTACTTGATCTGCATAGTTCTTCATGTAGTCAGTCGCTGCAATCGCTGGAGACTCACCCAGTACAGTTGAGATATAAGGTACTTTTGCATCTGCTTCTGGGTTAAGCATGTTGAAACGTTCAGCGTCTTGACCGTCACGAGCAAGCTCGTTGAATGACGTCACAGAGAATACATCTGAACCAATGCCGTACTCTTCGCTTAGGATTGCACCCGCTTTACGTACTTCGTTCAAGATTGTGCCTGAACCCATAAGTTGTACGTGTGCTTTCTCACCTGCGTTTGACTCAAGCTTATAGATACCTTTACGGATACCTTCTTCAGCGCCTTCAGGCATTGCTGGCTGGTGATAGTTTTCGTTCATCAGCGTTAGGTAGTAGAACACGTTTTCTTGCTCTGGACCGTACATACGACGGATACCATCTTGCAAGATAACCGCTACTTCAAATACGAACGTTGGGTCGTAAGAAATACAGTTAGGGATCGTACCCGCTTGAATGTGCGAGTGACCATCTTCGTGCTGTAGACCTTCACCGTTTAGCGTTGTACGACCTGCTGTAGCACCTAATAGGAAACCACGTGCTTGTTGGTCACCCGCCATCCACGCCATGTCGCCAACACGTTGGAAGCCGAACATAGAGTAGTAGATATAGAATGGGATCATCGGCAGGTCATTTGTGCTGTATGACGTTGCAGCAGCAACCCATGAAGACATTGCACCTAGCTCGTTGATACCTTCTTGAAGTACCTGACCTGATGTTGCTTCTTTGTAGTAAGAAACGATGTCGCGGTCTTGAGGCGTATAGTTCTGACCATGTGGGTTATAGATACCGATTTGACGGAATAGACCTTCCATACCGAAAGTACGCGCTTCATCCGCAATGATTGGTACGATGTTTTTGCCAACACCCTTGTCTTTTAACAAGATGTTTAGTGCACGTACGTAACCCATTGTGGTTGAGATATCACGCTTTTGCTCTTCAAGTAGCGGCTTGAACTGCTCCAATTTTGGTAGCTCAAGTGCTTGTGTGAAGTTAGGTAGACGCTGTGGTGTGTAACCGTGTAGCGCTTTACGGCGTGCGTGCAGGTATTCGTACTCTGCAGAGCCTTCTTTAAGCGTTAGGTACGGTAAGTTTGCAATTTCTTCGTCAGAAACTAGATCTTCTAGACCTAGGCGTGAGCGCAAGTGCTCAACGCTAGACATGTCCATTTTCTTAACTTGGTGTGCAATGTTTTTACCTTCCGCAGCTTCACCCATGCCATAACCTTTTACAGTCTTAGCTAGGATAACTGTTGGACGACCTTTCTCGTCTTGCGCCGCTTTATAAGCTGCGTATAGTTTAGATGTATCATGACCACCACGCTTAAGTGCGAAGATTTCATCATCCGTCATATCAGCAACCAGTGCTGCTGTCTCTGGGTAACGACCAAAGAAGTGCTCACGTACATACGCGCCATCTTTCGCTTTGTATGTCTGGTAGTCACCATCGATTGTTTCGTTCATTAGCTGAAGAAGCTTACCAGTTGTGTCTTTCGCTAGTAGCGTATCCCAACCTGAACCCCAAACAACTTTGATTACGTTCCAACCAGCACCTTTAAATAGGCCTTCAAGTTCTTGAATGATCTTACCGTTACCCATTACTGGGCCGTCAAGACGCTGTAGGTTACAGTTGATCAGGTAACATAGGTTATCTAGCTTCTCACGCGCTGCAAATGAGATTGCACCACGTGATTCTGGCTCATCCATCTCACCATCACCTAGGAACGCATATACGCGCTGCTCGTTAGTCTCTTTAAGACCACGACCTTCTAGGTACTTAAGGAAACGTGCTTGATAGATTGATGCGATTGGACCAAGACCCATAGATACTGTTGGGAATTGCCAGAACTCAGGCATCAATTTAGGGTGAGGGTATGAAGAGATACCTTTACCGTCTACTTCTTGACGGAAGTTATCTAACTGCTCTTCAGTTAAACGACCTTCAAGGAACGCACGTGCGTAGATACCCGGTGAAATATGACCTTGGTAATAGACTAAATCACCACCGTCCTTCTCGTTTGGCGCACGGAAGAAGTGGTTGAAACACATTTCATAAAATGCTGCTGAAGACTGGTAAGACGCCATGTGGCCGCCTAACTCTAGGTCTTTTTTAGACGCACGAAGTACGATCATGATCGCATTCCAACGTACGATAGAGCGGATACGGCGTTCAATCGTGGTATCACCAGGATATGCTGGTTCTTGGCCTGCCGGAATGGTATTTACATAGTTTGTAGTAATACCTGTAGGCATGTCCACGCCATCTAGGCGGGCTTGCTCTAGCACTTGCTCAAGTAAGAATTGCGCGCGTTCTACGCCTTCTTCTTTCACAACTGACTCAAGCGCTTGTAACCACTCTTGGGTTTCTAACGCGTCAACGTCAAACTTATTGACTTCAGACATATGGAGTGTTCCTTATGTTTTAAATGCAAATTTATTCAATGCGTCAATGACGCAATCAAGCATAATTGCTCGATTTTGCTTAAAAGACCGAATTTACCTAACTTATTGCTGCTTAGTGCGACGTAGACTCCGCTCAATACGAGAGCGTTCTCTACCCGCTTCAAGTAATGCTTCTTCGATGAAGGCCAGGTGCGCGTTACTCGCAAGCCTCGCCTTTTCCGGATCCCCTTGGATCACGGCATCCATCAATACCGCTCGGTGCTGTGCAAGCTGTTCGCTCACATCTGACTTTTGCACCAACACGGTTAAATTCTGCAATACATTTTGCTCAAGTAACGTTTGCATTCCTCTCACTAGGTGCAGTAACACCACATTATGTGACGCTTCTGCTACAGTGAAATGAAACGCATTGATTGCTTTGGCTTTTAGGGCTAAATCATCCCCCACCTCAGCGATATTGTCATAGCTCTGCTTTACTTTATCCATGTCATTGTCTGTGCCTCGAAGCGCAGCATAATAAGCAGCGATACCTTCTAAGGCATGACGGAATTCAAGTAAGTCAAACTGAGACTCAGGGTGTTTACTGATCAAGTCAAAAAGTGGATCAGTTAATCCTTCTTCTAGTTGATTTTTAACGTACGTACCGCCACCTTGGCGACGCGTCACTAACCCTTTGGCTTCGAGTTTTTGAATCGCCTCTCTTAACGACGGGCGGGATACTTCAAACTGCTTAGCAAGTTCTCTTTCGGGAGGAAGCTTTTCACCAGGAAGCAATGATCCTTCTAAAATCATGTTTTCCAATTGCTCTAAAATCACATCCGAGAGTTTCGCAGCTTTAATCTTCAAAGACATTGATAACACGCCAGTTTGGGTTATATCCACCAACTAAGTAAGAAGTCCCTACGTTACATCGTAAGTCTTTAAAACTTAGCAATATTTACTTAATCATTTAGTATATTGTGACCAGGTAGGTAAATTGGTCATACCAAATTTGGACAATAAGTTATCAAAATCAAGCTCGGCTGTCAAAATTACACCTTTTAATCGCTTTTAATATCCTTTTTTTGACATCCATTCAGATTAAACTTTATACAATTAAAAATGATTGCAAAGAAAAATAAAAATGGTCAGACCAGAGGGGGCGAAATACAAATTAAAACCAATTGGCAAATTTAAATAGTATGAAGAAACATAGTGTTTTATCGAATGGATAATAAAAGAGGAGGAGAAGCTGTCCTAAAATCAACGTCAGGGTGGACAACTTCTCACAGGGTTAACTTGTGCTCATCTCTAATTTCCTCTTCTTCGCTTGTTATCATTATATGTTCGTGATTAGTGTGCATTTTAGGTACAGACTAACCCGTTCGATTATGAACTAAGAAGTTAAGGTAATGGTACTGTCAGAAAATACAGGAATTGTAATAATGAACCTTCACAAATTGCAGCAT
The DNA here is from genome assembly GCF_057197785.1 of Pseudoalteromonas sp. MMG033. NCBI lineage: Bacteria > Pseudomonadati > Pseudomonadota > Gammaproteobacteria > Alteromonadales > Pseudoalteromonadaceae > Pseudoalteromonas > Pseudoalteromonas sp. MMG033. The sequence continues at coordinate 2,032,203 of NZ_CM170070.1, read as the reverse complement.
CGGCCTGCTCTACTACTTTGGGCTTGCCATGGATCGCCACCCCTAGATCCGCAGCAGCCATCATGACAAGGTCGTTCGCACCGTCACCAATCGCGAGTGTCTGCCCTGCACTCACTTCATAGCGCTCACGTAAGGCATTTAACACCTCAGCTTTTTTCTCAGCATCCACAATCTCTCCGATGACACGGCCAGTTAGACGCTGCCCATCGATTTCTAGCGTGTTGGCATATGCATGGTCTAGACCCAATCTAGGTTGCAACGCCTCTGCAAACCAAGTAAATCCCCCCGATGCGATTGCTAATCGCCATTGATGTGCCTTTAGCACCTCACACAACTGCTTAATACCCAACATTAAAGGTAGATCTTCTTTAAGCGGTGAGATTAAGCTCAATTCAATCCCCTGTAACTTCGCTACTCGCTTGTGCAGACTGTCACTGAATGCCAATTTACCAGCCATGGCCTCTGCGGTGACTGAAGCGACTTCATCATATACGTCGGCCAAACGCGCAATCTCATCAATGCACTCTATCTCAATCACTGTTGAGTCCATATCCATGACCAGTAAACCTGGAGTATGTAGCTGAGGCAAACAAGGTAAGATCGCCCCCTGACAACCAAGTTTGCTAGCCGCTTGACGAATGTCTGATTTAGGCAACTCAGCAGAGGGAAAACATGCCATGATGGCGACACCGGCGGGTAAATCCTCATGTGCTTGGTACGCACATACCTGTGTAGGCACGATGTTTACCAATGCCAATGCGTTTAAAAACTCAAGTAAAATTGACCCAGTAATAGTCGTACCAAATAACACGATACAGTGTGCTGCGCCCTCTTCTAATCCCCCCTCTTTCACAGATTGGGCATTTTCAAATTCATACCACTTTGATAAGGTAAGTTGATTTTCAACAGGGCGGACATCAAGTTGGTCGAGACTTGGCATATTTAGCATTGGCATTGAGCACTCCTAATAATGATATAGGCTCTTTTTAACATCTAATGAAAATAAAGTCAGCCAACAAGCTGTAACTATGAAAAATACACAAGCGAACACCTTTTTACAGTCATCAAAAAGTAAACGATTACTGAGACTTATTATCGCAGCAGGCTGTTTGATTGCGCTGTTATGGATTGCGACCAATACCAGTTTTCGCTCTCACCAGTTACTTCATACCAATGCCAACCATACTGGACAAAGCTTAATCAATCAGTTTGCATTAAATGCGATTGAACCACTGACGAAGATGGATACGCCCAGACTCAGAACGCTCAGTAATCATCTCGCAAGTGATGAGTTCGTCTTGTCTGTGGCGGTTTATAATCACAAGGGAGAATTCGTCATTGGCAATGATGGTATCACTCAATCACCCGTGATTGCGGGCTTGCCTGATGGACTTGCTGGGATCAACCCGAGTAAAGATGCCATTGTCAGTACCATTGTCGATAACGAACGTACAATTGGCTTTGTCAGTATTGAATACCTGACTGACGCCGCAATGAATGAAAGCCACAAGCACTTTCACCAGCTTGGCCGTATCGTGCTACTCATGCTCATTATTGTCGGGGTGTTTACGTGGCAAATAGGCAGAGCATTGACGCGACGTGATGTCAAAAAGCACATTAACAAAAGTGCACAAGAGGATAAGACCGAAAAAGATATTAACGAATGATGGCACGCTAGCAAAACTCACTCAATGCAGTGAAGGCTAGAGTAAACTTGCAGACGTCAAAGCGAAAAAAGCTCTCTGGACGATTTATATAGAGCTCGCGCAATGACTTCTGGTGGTTCAGTACGCAGCTGACATACCTGTTCAAAAATATCCACCAAACGCACTGGCACATTTATCTGTCCTTGAAACCCACAAACCGGCATTGATGGCGCATCGGTTTCTAATACAAAATGGCATAATGGCAAACAACTAACGACATCACGGGTCTTTCTCGCACGTGCATAAGTTATCGTGCCACCAATACCCAGTTTAAATCCTAGCTTTATATAATACTCAGCTTGCTGCTGTGAGCCAGAAAATGCATGGATCACACCACCAAATTGAGGGATCACTTGCTTAAACGCTTGTGCAATTAAGTGGTGACTTTGGCGATGATGAACAATGAGCGGCAAGCCTAATTGATTAGCCAGCTTAATATGCTCTTTAAATAAGACTTGTTGCAGTGCTAAATTATCGCAATGACTATCGATGCCACACTCGCCAATGGCGACCAGCTTTACTTTCTGTTGCGCTGCCAAAGCAGCCAAATGTGGCATGTCTTCTACACTTCGCTCAGTCAAAAAGTACGGATGTAAGCCAAATGCAATATGGCAACTTGGGTGCTGCTGTTGAAACGCCAGTAAACTTTCACTTTGTGCAAGTGATATACCAGGCACCACAAACCGCTCAATGCCAGACGCTTTCGCATCTGACATATATTCCGTTAAGTTATCGGCAAGTTCGTCAAAGTCCAAGTGACAATGACTGTCTATAAAGCGCATTTACGGATTTAAACGCTCAATAGACCAGCTACCATTTGATTGCTTCACATACATAAAGCGATCATGAAGGCGATGCTCTCCACCTTGCCAAAACTCTATTTTATGTGGTACAACACAGTATCCGCCCCAAAAATCAGGTAGGGGAATATCACCTTTAGCAAACTTACTTTTCATCCCTTCAAATGTTTGCATCAATGCCTGCCTTGATGACACTGGACGCGACTGCTGAGAAGCCCAAGCAGCTAGCTGGCTCTCTTTTGGGCGAGATAAAAAGTACTTTGCCACAGCTGCAGTGCTCAAAGGCTTAGCTTCACCATAAACAATCACTTGTCGCTCAATTGCATGCCAAGGGAAATGTAGAGAGATTTTATTATTCTCAGACAAATCTTGTGCTTTTTTTGAGCCCGTATTAGTAAAAAATACGAAGCCATTTTTATCTAGATTTTTGAGTAATACGATGCGCTGTGAAGGCTGACCATCTTTATCAACAGTCGCAACCACCATGGCTGTTGGATCTGCACTGAACTTAGCGTCAACCGCTTGCTTCAACCAAATCTCAAATTGCTCAATAGGGTCATCTTGCAAAGTTTCTCGGCGCAACCCACCTTGCACATATTCTCTGCGGATATCATCTAATTTCATCTTGGCGATTCCTTAGCATATTTCAACGACTTCTCTTTGTGCTCAAAGGAAGTATTACATAAACAAAAAGCCGCCTAGAGTGGCGGCTTTTTTAACATCACACATAGATAAAGCTTACATTTGCTCCATCACTTCAATGCCTAACAAATCTAGACCTGTGTGTAGTGTTTTAGCCACTAAATTACATAGCATCAAGCGACTTTCTCTTGCTTGTTCTGTGACATCGTCTTTCAAAATAGGGCACGCCTCGTAGAAAGACATATATAAACTCGCAAGCTCATATAAGTAACCACATAATACGTGTGGCGTCGCTTCATTGATCATTAGATCAAGCACTTCTTCCAACTGCAGCAGCTTAAGCGCAAGCGCTTTTTCTTGCGGCTCTGTGATAGCGATATTACCAGCCAAGGTTGCACTATCCACATTTGCTTTACGGAAGATACTCTTAACACGCGTATATGCATATTGAAGATATGGTGCTGTTGCGCCTTCAAAGCTCAACATCGTATCCCAGTTGAAGATGTAATCACTGGTGCGATGCTTTGATAAATCGGCATATTTAACCGCGCCAATACCCACTTTACGGGCGATCTCCGCACGTGCTTCCTCTGACAGTTCAGAAGCACGCTCAGCCAGTTTATCCGACGCTCGGCCAACCGCTTCATCCAACAAATCTGCAAGCTTAATCGTACCACCTGTACGAGTTTTAAATGGCTTACCATCATCACCCATCATGGTACCAAATAAGCTTGGCTCATAGCTGGTTTTTTCTTTTAATAAACCTGCTTTACGCGCTGTGATCTCAACTTGATTGAAGTGAAGACCCTGACGTGCATCCACAAAAATCAAGATACGGTCAACATCAAGTTCATTTGAACGGTAATCACACGCCGCTAAATCTGTTGTAGAGTATAAGAAACCACCACCTGATTTTTGTACGATGAATACTGATGGCTCACCATCTTTATTCGCTAATTCATCAAGGAAGACCACTTGTGCACCTTGGTCTTCTACCGCAATGCCTTTTTCTTTGAGCAGTTCGATCACACCATTAAGACGCGCGTTATATGCACTCTCTGCTTTGATGTCTTCACGACCAAGGGTTACGTTCAGCTTTTGGTAGACTTCTTCAGAGTGTTTTACTGATGTATCGATGAATAAATGCCACAATTTTTCACAGTGCGCATCGCCACCTTGTAATTTTACAACATAGTCACGGGCTTTATCCGCAAAACCTTCTTCATCATCAAAGCGTTTTTTCGCATCACGGTAAAAGCTTTCTAAATCAGCCAGCGCTACCGCCTCAAGATCAATACCTTGCTCAAGTAAATCTTCAAGGTGTGCGATCAACATACCAAACTGAGTACCCCAGTCACCCATGTGATTTTGACGGATAACTTTATCACCACGGAATTCAAGGGCACGCACAACGGCATCACCAATGATGGTCGAACGCAGATGACCAACGTGCATTTCTTTTGCAAGGTTTGGCGATGAATAATCCACAACAACTTTATGTGGCGTTGTGTGTTCTGCTACACCAAGTTTTGCATCTTGGTTAGCTGATTCTAAGCTAGATGCTAAGAACTCAGGTTTTAGATGAATATTGATAAAGCCTGGGCCTGCGATTTCAGTTTTTGCAGCAACATCGTCGATATCTAAGTTATCAATGATCTTCTGTGCAACTTCACGCGGATTCGTTTTTAATGCTTTTGCGGCACCCATTGCACCATTGATTTGGTAATCACCAAATTGCGGGCGAGTAGATTGTGTAACCGCTGGGTTTGTGCCTTCTGGAATGCCCGCAGCTTGCATCGCTGCATTGGCTTTTTCAATTAATAGAGTTTTGATATTCATTTGTTATCCTGTGATCCTTGCCAGCCATCAAACCAGCAAGGTTAAATTCAATTTAAGCGCTTATTAGTGTTCACGTGTATGGTGGAACTTAACATCAGGATAGCGTTCCATTGATAAGTTTAAATTTACACGGCTAGGTGCAATGTAAGTTAAGTTATCACCACCATCAAGGGCCAAGTTTGCTTCGCACTTGCGTTTAAACTCAGCCATCTTCTTATCGTCGTCACACGTCACCCAACGGGCTGTTTGTACCGCTACACTTTCGTAAATTGCATCTACGTTATATTCAGCTTTGAGGCGCGCTACAACCACATCAAACTGAAGCACACCGACCGCACCAACGATTAAGCTGTTATTTTGTAGTGGTCTAAATACCTGTACCGCACCTTCTTCTGACAGCTGTACTAAGCCTTTTAGCAGCTGCTTTTGCTTAAGCGGATCTTTTAAACGAATGCTACGGAATAATTCTGGCGCGAAATTTGGTATACCGCTGAATTTCAGCTTTTCACCTTGTGTGAAGGTATCGCCGATTTGGATTGTACCGTGGTTATGCAAGCCAATGATGTCACCAGCGTATGCCTCTTGAGCACGCTCACGGTCGCCCGCCATAAAGGTTACCGCGTCGGAGATACTGACTTTTTTGCCAATACGCACATGATCCATCTTCATGCCTTGCGTATATTTACCCGAAACAATACGCATAAAGGCAATACGGTCACGGTGTTTAGGGTCCATATTCGCTTGAATTTTGAATACAAAGCCTGAGAACTTTTCTTCTTCCGCTTTGACTTCACGCTCTTCCGTTTGACGTGGCATTGGCGTAGGCGCCCACTCTGTTAAACCGTCAAGCATATGGTCAACACCAAAGTTACCTAATGCAGTACCAAAGTAAACGGGTGTTAGCTCACCCGATAAAAATAACTCATGGTCAAACTCATTGGATGCACCGATCACCAGCTCTAGCTCTTCGCGAAGCTGTTCGGCTAACTCATCACCGATTTCGGCATCTAGATCTGGGTTGTCTAAGCCCTTAATGATGCGCTTTTCCTGGATAGTATGGCCTTGACCCGTTGCGTATAAAATCGTTTCATCACGATGAATGTGGTAAACGCCTTTAAATTCCTTACCGCAGCCGATTGGCCAAGTGATAGGCGCACACATGATGTTCAGTTCTGTTTCAACTTCGTCCATCACTTCCATTGGGTCACGGATATCACGGTCAAGTTTGTTCATGAAAGTCACGATTGGCGTGTCACGTAAGCGAGTAACTTCCATTAATTTACGTGTTCTATCCTCAACACCTTTTGCCGCATCGATCACCATTAGACATGAGTCAACGGCAGTCAGCGTACGATAAGTATCTTCAGAGAAATCTTCGTGTCCCGGAGTATCTAGTAGGTTTACCAATGCATCATTATACGGGAACTGCATCACCGAGGTTGTTACCGAGATACCACGCTCTTTTTCCATTTCCATCCAGTCAGATTTTGCGTGCTGGTTTGAACCACGACCTTTTACCGTACCGGCTTTTTGTAACGCCTTTCCGAATAAAAGCACTTTCTCTGTAATGGTGGTTTTACCCGCATCCGGGTGAGAAATAATGGCAAAAGTACGGCGAAGCGATACTTCTTGCTGGATACTGTTGTTTGACATTGAAAACTCTACTTTTGGCTTATCTGAGTGTGACTATTCACTGATAACACTCGGCTGTGAACACATATCCGCGTATTGTCTCTGATCCTGACTATTTTAACAACTTATCGGCGTATAAATTGCCGATAATCGGCTTAACTTTTACATAAACAAAATCAATATGCTCGATATTGAGCGAAATACGGCTATTTTTGATAACCAATATCAGCTAACCGCTCAGTGTCATATTTAAATTATCAATTCATCACAAAAGCCCCACTATACAAATGTGCTCAAGTTGCTAGGATAAGCGCCATCAACACATAATAAAAATATAACCAATGACAAAACTCTTTTTAATTCCGAAACCTAACCCGCATGCAACCCTGCGATTATTTTGCTTTCCGTATGCTGGCGGATCACCTAGTATCTTTATGCCATGGCTAAACCAGCTGCCAGACAACATTGAGCTGGTATTGGTACAATTACCGGGACGCGGTGCACGGTTAATGGAAACGCCTCACAATAAAATGAGTTCGATTATCGATGAGTTAATGCAACATAGTAGTTTTATCACTCAAAAGCCCTGTACCTTCTTCGGTCATAGTTTGGGCAGTAGAGTTGCCTATGAACTCGCGTTAACATTACAGAAAAATAACCAGATATTGCCTTTAAAAATAATCGCGTCAGGCAGTCGCGCACCACATTTAGAAAGTCACAAAACTCCCATCTATCATTTACCTGAGCCTGAATTTATCACTGAACTGCGCGATCTCAATGGCACGCCAAAGGAAGTGTTAGATAATGCGGAGCTCATGGAGTTATTTTTACCGCTGCTGCGAGCTGATTTTGAAATTGCCGATTGTTACCAGGCAAAAGAGCAACCGCTTCCAATCCCCATTGATGTATTTTTTGGTCATGACGATATCGATGTAACACCCCCAATGGTTGATGCTTGGCAAGCACTATCTGCGTTACCAATTAAGAAGTATGCTTTCAATGGCGACCACTTCTTCATTAACACCCACAGTGAAACTGTGGTCAAAACAGTATCAGAGCTACTTCCCTCAAACTAAGAAAGGCTCAATCGAGCCTCTATCTCCTCTTTTTATTCATTCCCCCCTATCTTTACGCTAACTTTTTTCGACAGTCATAGACTTAGGTACACATTAATATTTAATATATAATGCTAGGTTAACATTCGACCTATAATTGTAATCCATATATAAAAGTCAGGTTGATGAAAAGTCGAAGCCGTGTCATTCAGAGAAAAAGGAAGCAAAAGTGAGAAATGTATTGATGTTATCTATGCTGATACTCACTCTAAGTGGTTGTAAAAGCTTAGTTGAGAAAGGACATAATCTGTTCCAAGCAGGCATGTATACGCAATCAGCAGAATATTATGAACAAGCATTACAAGAAGACCCCCATGACATTGAAGCACAAAAAGGTCTACTGCAAGCTCGCAACAAAATTTTAGATAAAGGCCTAATTGATGTGCGAATGTTACGGTTAGGTGGCAACCCAACTGGTGCAGTCATTAAATTAGAATCTTTGTTGCGTAATCAAATAGCATGGCAAATCGAACCATTTGGGCCAATCGCGAATACACAAACGGAAGAAATCGACTACGCAACTCTCTGGTTAAAGCAGCGAGCTGCACAGCTTGGTCAATCTCAGTTTCCTGATAAATTCCGCTATTTTGAACATAGATATGCTTTTTTAATCAGTAATGCTCAATTGCACAGTCAATTCAGTACTTATCGTGCCGCTTTGCAAAATAAAGCCCACGCTCAGTGCACGCGTATGTCGACTAAAACGACTAATGAACGTTTTTACTTACGCCAGTTCACTGAAAAGTACTGCATGGCATGGGATCTACCGCAAGAATTGGCCATAATTACACAAGACCCAACTCGTTACTCCAATATCCAGCTTACGCCGCACTTCAAAGTAAATTTACACCGAACAAGCAGGCAGTCAAATTCGCTCAAAACCGCCTCGTCAGAGTTAAAGCAAATATTTCGAGAAAGCCTTTGGTATAACCCTGTAGGTAAAAACACATTCAAACTCAAATTTGACGCACACCTAGAACACACAAGAAAAGCAAAGCTTGTAAATAGGCATACTCACTTCACACTCGTTGAAGAAAAACAAAGTAAAACAAACCCTTCGGATACATTAGACGTCGAAGTGAAAAAAGCATTTCGCTATCCTGTTACCGAGTTCACAGAGCAATTTAGTGTCAGTGCAAAATATGAAGGCATCATTGGTCAACAGCAGATAGAGTTTAGCGTTGATGATAGTCAAACCCACTATACACAAAGCCATCAGGCTGATTTCCCTCAGCTCAATATCAAGCCAATGAAAGCAACCTTTTTAGATGTAGACAGTAAACTTGATAAGCAACTAACCACACTACAACAAGATTTTAAATCTCAGTTAGATCGCGTGTGGATTGACACCCATTGTAATGGCTTAATCGGTGCACAATATGGCGAATACATCTTACGTTGTGGCAAAATCTCACCCGACAATGAGTTTGTAAACAGTTGGTTTAAAAAACAGTTTGGTTTGAATTACCAAGAAATGGCGACCTTGTACGCACTATAACTCTAGCTTTTCTTATCGACAAGGCAATAGGGTTTCACCAATGGCTCACCTTGTCGATAAAAAGGCGATGGGGTGTTTTTTCCCAGCAGTCGCCAAAGCACCAATTTCAATACCAAATTGGCAACCACCCGCTTATGTGACCAAGGCCCTTTGATTTCTGTTGGGATCGCTGCACTTGCAAATTTACAAAATACACTGCCTGAGGGCGGACCTACAACCTCATCTAAATTATCTTCAATGCAACTGTGTAATAGCCCAACCAATGGCCAACGCGCGCTCATCGTATTGCCAAGTGGGCTATTACAACAACTTGCAAACCATCGGTGCACACCTTTTCGCGTGACGGTAAGACAGGCTATTTCTTCTTGCCCATGCGTAAATGTGAGTTGTGATGCGCTCACTTGAAACACATCTGAACCGCCATATTCATTAAGAACATTTTGCTTCGCTAAGTGTTTCACAAAGGCTTGGCAATCATCACAATAACAAACCACACGATTGTGAAAAAGCCGATTGCCACATGACACAACCCCGCGCACTTTGCCACATTGGCATTTCACATTCACACACTTGTCCATCGTATTCTCCACTGGATTAGGCTTGTTCATATTGTTGCTTTTCATACACTCTAACAGTGCTTTACAACACAATAAAATGCAAGTGGTGCTTGGCCTAGAGCCGGCTTCATGCTAGTTTGCTGCAAAACAAAATAAATTTGGGAATTACTATGCCAAAGGCCAGTGAAATAAAAAAACATGCGGCGATTGAATACAATGGTCGCGTCATGATTGTACGTGATATTGAGCGTTCAGTACCACAGGGTCGCGCAGGTGGTAGCCTATACCGTATGCGCATGTACGATGTTGTCAACAATGGTAAAGTAGACGAGACGTTTAAAGCAGAAGAAATGCTTAAACTCGCTGATTTAACGCGTCGCCCTGCGATGTTTTCATATATCGATGGTGAAGAGTATGTCTTTATGGATGAGGAAGACTACACCCCTTACCACCTCAATAAAGAAGCGATTTCAGAGCAGGTTTTATTTATCAATGAAGATACTAAAGGCCTATCTGTTGTGGTTGTTGAAGGCAGCCCTGTATCGGTTGACTTACCTTCCAGCGTAGAGCTTGTGATTGAAGAAACGGCACCATCAATTAAAGGGGCATCTGCCAGTGCGCGTACAAAGCCGGCAACACTTACGACAGGCCTAATTGTCCAAGTACCTGAGCACATTTCAACAGGCGATAAAATCAAGATCAACACGACTGAAGTTAAATTCATGAGTCGTGCAGATAGTTAATTTTACCTATCGAAATAAACAAGCCGGTTATTCCGGCTTTTTTATTGTCTTTGTAACTTAACCCCCTACTTTTTTCTGTTTTATCTCTCCTCTAGTGTAATTAATGCTTTGAATTGCTGTTATTTTGTGCCAATAATAAATGGAACGTTCCAAATAATAACAATCAAGAGAATGGGAGTTAATCATGAAAAGGTTTGCACTTTGTGCTTTGGCACTTGCTATCCAGTCTGTATCTATACACGCGCACACAGGTCATACACATTCGCCATCACACAACAATGAAATCAACGAATGGCAAGATAAAAACAACTACAAAAAAGGCCAACGAGTCACGCACCAAGGTGCAATTTATCAAGCAAACTGGTGGTCTGAGGGCGACTCGCCTGCCATTAATACTTCAGGGGCATGGCAGTTTGTACAATTCATCAATCATGAAAATAATACCCCAAACCCTTGGTTGCATGCTCAGGTATACACCAAAGGTCAAATCGTTGCCTATAAGGGTGAGTTGTTTGCAGCTAAATGGTGGACATTGAATGAAACCCCAGATGAAAGCCAAGTCTGGGCCAAAATCGCCCATGATAAAAAGAACGATCCAATTTCGCAAATGAGCCTAATTAGCAATGACGTTGTGCTCAGTGAACAAAAAGCGGAATCACCTGCAGGCGAGGCTATAGATAATGCCTTTGATGGCGATCCCCGCACTAAATATGTCACACTCAAACCACAAGGATGGGTACAAGTCTCTTTAGCGCAGCCACAGAGTTTAGCGAAATATCAACTCACATCAGCAAACGACGCGCCGGGTAGAGATCCACACACATGGACGCTGCAAGGTTCTAACGATGGCGAAAACTGGCATGTCATTGATACACAGTCCGAGCAAACTTTCAGTAAACGTTTCGAGCAAAAAACCTATCATTTAAATGCGGTCAAGCCTTATCAACATTATCGCTTTGATATGACCCACAAAGGCACGGATGATTGGGGGTATGATTTGCTACAAATTGCTGAAGTTGATTTATTTACCAACACGCAACTCCCTATTGCCGGTATTGCCAGCGATGCAAGCACTATATTTATTAATGAAGCATTAACGCTGAAAGACACCAGCCTTAATCAACCAAATAGCTTTGAATGGCGATTTGAGCAAGGCACACCAGCTACCAGTTTGGCCAAAGACCCACAAGTCACCTTTAATACACCCGGTGTGAAAACAGTAGAATTGGTCACATATAATTGGCATGGTCAAAGTGACACGGCTAGTCATAAAGTAAAAGTGGTTGACCCCGCAAACCCTTGGCATGGATTTGCTTACCCGGAAATCAAATTTGCCCACGAAGATACGCAAAGCGAAGGCTATAAACGCATTCACAGGCTATTTCCTAATTTAGAAAAAACCATCAATGACGTTACATTACAAGTAAACCAATATTTATATAAGCACTATGGTGAATCACCTGAGTTTGACTCTGTTACATTTAGTCTTAAGTGGATGGATACCCTAGCCTATCGAGCAGGCTCTGGCCGAAATATGGAAATTGCGTTCAGTACCAAATATATTACGGAATCTTTAGCCAACGCCAGCGATGAAGAAGTTATTTACGAATTGCTCGGTGTATTCTGGCATGAGCTTGTTCACGGTTATCAACACTTTCCAACAGGCGCAATGGCCGATGATAATGAAACTCACGCCATTGTTGAAGGCATTGCCGACCTTGTTCGGATCCGAGCTGGTTTCCACGCCACACGCAGCCCCTCACCGTCTAAAAACTGGCTAGGAGGTTACACCAATACCGGGTTCTTTTTATCATGGATCCAAGACAATTATGATGATGATTTTACCTATAAGATCAATCAAATGGTGCTAACGAGTCAACGTGAAGGTTGGGAATGGACATTAGAAGAAGCACTTAAACGCACCTTAAATCAAGATATCAATACCCTATGGCAGAAGTACCAAGCAACGTTGGGCGCGGCACCTGAAGCCCCCGCTATCCCAGAAGATCAAATTAGCTTGGTGAGTTTAGGCACAGATATAAGTGCCTCAGCACAGCCTGCAGACCCTATCTATGATATTGCAAAAGCAATCGATGGCGACCGTTATACTAAATACTTGACGATAAATAGTCAGTCTGAGGTAACCTTTTCTACCCATGGCGCAGGAAAACTTAAATCCTATAGACTCACTGTCGGTGATAACCAACCAAGCAGGGATCCAAGTGCATGGACCTTATTAGGCTCTCAAGATGGTGTCACATGGCATGAGGTGGATAGCCAATCTAGTCAAGTATTTAGCCAAAGGTTAGAAACACGAGAATTCTCAGTCGACCAAGTACCAAGTTATCAATACTTTCAATTCAACTTCACCAATAGCGGACAACAAAGCAATGGTGAGTCAGTATTTCAAATCGCCGAAATCGACTTATTAGCTGATAAAGCCACAGTAACTTTACCCGTCGTATTAGAAAACTTTGTTTTGCTTGGCGGTGAGCTCAGCGCTGAGCATGAAGGATTTAGCCAATGGGGCGAGGGCTATCAAAGTGCATTTGATGGCAATTATGAAAACAAGTATGTTGCGCTTACGGACAAGGGGTGGCTGCAATTTATTGCCAATCAACCTCGTATCCTCAGTGCATACAGCATAACAAGTGGCAACGATGCGCCAGAACGAGACCCGTCAAGCTGGACGTTACATGGTTCAAATGATGGCGTGCATTGGCATATCATGGATACACGTCAATCTGAACAATTTACTGAACGCAATCAAACACGTACTTTTCGTATTGAAAACACCACTGCGTTTACCCATTACCGTATTGACTTAACGCACACTGCTACTGACAGTAATGGCAATAACTTACTTCAACTATCAGAAATAGGCTTTTTTAGCGCTAAATAGGTAATGAGTGGAGGCAAGGTTTTTTTACCTTGCCTTTATTCTTTGCCAAACCTTACACAGTTATAGTGCCTTTTATTTAATCCCAAACATCATCCGACACAGCGTAAAAACTTGAGAAATCAGACAAGCCATCATATGATCCAATATTGCACGGTGAATGGATCGTTTGGCGGATTTTAAAGCAAATATGGATATCGGGAAAGATGAAAACCAGTAAGCTCAGTATCAGGTTACTTTGGTATATAACACCACTGGTGATTTTGCCTTTGTTGTTTTTAGGTGGCTTTACGCTAACCAATGTTACGAGCTCTACTCAAAAGCAAGCAAAACTGATAGTTGGCCGTTTTGTTGAACAGCAGCAACAAAAAATGTTCAACTACATGGAAATATACCAATCAACCACAAAACTGCTTTCCACATCCCCAGTGCTGAGTGATTTTCTACTCTCTCCACCTGACAAAGAACCACTGCAAAAAAAGCATTTAGGCGTACTGCTTACGTCGTCTGATGAACAGAAACTTAAAACAAAGCGTTTGGGTGCGCTTATGGATGTCTTTGCAAGTTACAGTGAAGCCTATCCAGATATTCTCAGTATCAATTTGGTCGATGCAGATGGTAAAAGCCATGCTTTCTATTCGAGTAATTTAAGTTTTGCACCCGATGATTACCCATTTTTTGACCAAGTACTCAAAAGCAACTTAAGACAGCAACAGTATATGCTGCCCGCCAAAGAGGGCGGAACGCAACTCTATTTTGTGCAACAAATTTATAGCGTTAACTTTCATCTGAAAAGGCCACAACGCCAAGGCTATATAATTGTTCGTGTCGCTCCCTCAATCATCAGCAGCAGTATACTTGAGGCGCCCTACGACAATACGTTAAACTTATTGGTCTCTACTCAAGGAGAAGTCCTGTTCTCTTCTGATGGGCAGTTCACATCGACTTATCTGTCTGACGAGGAAATGGCCCAGATAAGTTCCTTGGCAGATAGAGGCAAGTTAGATTCAGTCGTCCTGCCCTCGGTAGATGGACTAAAGCGCATGACCTACAGCGCGCAACTCAGCGGTGGTTATTATTACATTTCCACGATCCCCAAAAGTATTCTCTACCAATCTGGGAAAGCGATCAGCTTGATCACCGCTTTAATCGTTATCCTCTCTGTGGTGACCTTACCAGTACTCATCTTTATTGTGGTTCGGAACCTCCTGCTGACACCAATTGAATTACTTGGCGAGGCAAGTCATCGTGTTGGTGACGGAGACTTGTCTGTCTCGTTGCCAGCCCATGACGACGACGAAGTTGGCATCTTGTTTGATGATTTCAACCACATGGTAAAACAGATCCGTGATTTCCAAGGCGAATTAGAAGATTATAAACTCCATCTAGAAGAAAAGGTGGAAAGCCGTACCCGAGCGCTAGAAGAAATGAACAGTCAGCTAGAAATCGCCATCACCGAAGCTGAGCAAGCCAACCAACTTAAAAGCCGCTTTTTGGCCAATATGAGTCACGAGATCCGCACCCCTTTAACTGCAATCATGGGCTTTACTGAACAGCTACTGCACAACCCTGGCGCTAAAAATTCAGATTTACACTTAGACACCATTTTGCGAAATTCAAAGCATTTATTAGAACTTATCAACAATATCCTAGATTTGTCTAAGATTGAGGCAGAAAAGCTCGCAGTTGAAAAAAACCGCATTGAGTTCCTACCTTTAATAAAAGACATTGAGTCCATTATTCAGCCACTCGCAGAAGAAAAGCATCTTGAACTTAATCTCAATTACGCCTTCCCGCTACCAAAAGTGCTTCACAGTGATGAGACGCGTCTGAAACAGATTTTACTTAACATTGCCAGTAACGCCGTTAAATTTACCGAACAAGGGTTTATATCTATTAACATTGATTTTAATACCCAGCATGATCAGTTTATCTTTACTATCAAGGACACGGGTATTGGTATGTCAAAAAGTGAGATGGAACGTGTATTTAAACCTTTTGAACAGGCAGATACCACCACCACGAGACGGTTTGGCGGTACAGGGCTTGGTTTGTGTATTTCCAAAAACCTTGCCCAATTGCTTGGTGGCGATGTGCAGGTCAGCAGTGAGCAAGGCAATGGCAGTACATTTACCATTACCATCTCAGCGAATCATGTAAACCAAGACATAGAGTGGATTGAATGTGATACCCACACTCACAGCCAAACCAGTAGCTCGCAAAAACTCGCAGAGACTCAGCTTGAAGCAACAATACTCTTAGCAGAAGATAACAAAGATAACCAAGAGCTGATCTCCTTGTTGTTAAGCTCTTGGGGGCTTACTCCCGATATTGCCAATAACGGCGCGGAAGCAGTAGAGATGTCTCTCATCAATGACTACGACTTAATCCTGATGGATATGCAGATGCCAGTGATGGGGGGCTTAGAAGCGACTGAGATGCTAAGGCATGCCGCTTATGATGGTCCGATTGTCGCACTGACAGCGAACATCATGAAGCACGATATTGATACCTACTTAGCAGCAGGATGCAATGCCACACTAGGCAAGCCCATTGATAGGGAGAAGTTAGGCGCGGTACTACTCGAGTTTTTAGAGCTCGCCAGCGAAAATGCCTCTAAGTGGAATAACCTGCTTAAAAGTGAAAAGTTCCTGCAGATAAGCCAAAATTATCTAGAGAAACTACCTGAACAACTAGACCTTGTAGAAGCACTTTATGAAAACCAAGAATGGGAATCGCTGCGCGCCCTGGCGCACAGCTTGAAAGGCAGTGCTGGCTGCTTTGGCTTTAGCAACATTCACTGTGCTGCCGGAGATTTAGAAAATAGCTTGCAAGGTAATAACAAAGCACAGTGGCAATACACCACACTGCAGCTTACTCAAGCAATTCAATACACTTTAGACAATGAAAATGTGCAACTGCAAGCTGTTCGCTAAGCGCAACTACGCTTTATTCACTCTGTGAACTGCAGCCCCATTAAAATAGCGTCTTCTTTACCAGTTTGTGTCGGGTAGTAGTTTTTTCTTCTACCCATCACATTCAGACCCACCTTTTCATACAAAGCAATCGCTGATGTATTCGATGCTCTAACTTCAAGAAATAGGTTTTCCGCCTGCTCATCTCGACACCAAGTGATCAAGGCCTGCATTAACTCAGTTGCAATCCCTTGACCTTGGCTATTTGGATGCACACAGATATTCATCAAAGTATAATCAGGGCCCGCTCGCTCAGCGATAAAGTACCCGACCAATCCCTGCTCACTATCGCGACACATATTAAAATAACGTCCACCAATACATGAGACGAGCGTTTTTTCGCTCCAAGGATGACTGTGGCAAGCATTTTCAATCTCCATGACCTTATCTATCGGAAATTGTCCGAGCACGTCTTTATGCAGATATTGCATGAGATATCACCTGCCATAGATGTTGCTTTTGCTGAGCATTTAATGTGTCGCTAGGCAGCATCAGTGTACTGCCGTTTAAGGCGATTGAATCCCCTGACACCACCACTAAGTCAGTACAATTTAAAGCAAGGGAAATGTCTGCTGTCAATTGCGCAGGCAGCTGCAAATGGATTGGCGCATTTGACCCATCTTCCGAAGCCACTTGTGTGTCATAGCGCGCTTTGAGTTTGAGTGGTGTTAAGCCAAGTAATTGAGCATGTATCGGATGCATGATAAAAACACTTTTTATACTGAGTCTAAATGGTAGTAGTAAAAGATTCAATTACGTGGGAAAAGTAAGAAGTGGCAGGGGCGGCAGGACTCGAACCCGCAACCATCGGTTTTGGAGACCGCTGTTCTACCAATTGGAACTACGCCCCTGCAATGTCGACGCATTATAAAGAGCTTTTAGAAAAGGTAAAGAGGAAAAATGCATTTTTTTGTTTGTTTGCGCTTTTTATAAACAAAAAGGCGAATATTTATTATATTCGCCTTTTTTTCATTCAATTAGCTTGTGCTAATTATCATTATTCCCACTCGATAGTCGCAGGTGGTTTGCCTGAGATATCGTAAACGACGCGAGAAATACCATCGATTTCATTAATGATACGGTTTGATACCAGACCTAAGAAGTCATATGGTAAATGTGACCAACGCGCCGTCATGAAATCAATTGTTTCTACACAGCGTAATGACACAACCCAGTCGTACTTACGTGCATCACCCATTACGCCTACCGATTTAACCGGAAGGAATACTGTGAATGCTTGAGATACTTTGTGGTAAATGTCTGCTTTATGAAGCTCTTCAATGAAGATAGCATCTGCACGACGAAGTAAATCACAGTATTCTTTCTTGATTTCACCAAGTACACGTACACCTAGACCTGGACCTGGGAATGGGTGACGGTAAAGCATGTCGTAAGGTAAACCTAACTCAAGGCCAATCTTACGTACTTCATCTTTAAATAGCTCGCGAAGTGGTTCTACTAGACCCATTTCCATATCGTCAGGCAAGCCGCCTACGTTATGGTGAGACTTAATCACGTGGGCCTTACCTGTTTTAGATGCCGCTGACTCGATGACGTCTGGGTAAATCGTACCTTGCGCTAACCATTTAGCATTTTTCAACTTTTTAGATTCAGCATCGAATACGTCAATGAAGGTATGACCAATTGCTTTACGCTTATCTTCAGGATCAGAGAGACCAGCTAAGTCATTTAGGAACTGCTCTTCAGCATCTACTTTGATGATATTCAGGCCGAACTTATCACCAAACATCTCCATTACTTGCTGACCTTCGTTTAAACGAAGTAAACCGTTATCAACAAATACACACGTTAACTTCTTACCAATCGCACGGTGAATAAGCATAGCCACAACCGATGAATCAACACCGCCTGAAAGGCCAAGGATAACTTCGTCATCGCCGACTTTCTCTTTGATGCGCTCAACCGCATCTTCAATGATCTGCGAAGGTGTCCAAAGCTTCTCACAGCCACAGATATCAATCGCAAAACGCTCTAACAAACGAGTACCTTGCTGCGTATGTGTTACTTCAGGGTGGAATTGCACACCATAGAAACGTTTTTCTTCCCAAGACATTGCCGCGTGTGGACACGTATCCGTTTTTGCACTTGTTACAAATGTGTCAGGGACTTCAACTACTTTATCGCCGTGGCTCATCCATACGTCAAGTTGGCCAATGCCATCTTCGATGTGATCTTCAATCGCTTCGAATAAAGCACAGTTACCAACTTTTTCAACTTTTGCGTAACCAAACTCTTTCTTATCAGAGCTATGTACTTTACCACCAAGCTGCATCGCCATTGTTTGCATGCCGTAACATACACCAAGTACAGGTACACCTGCCTCAAACACATACTCTGGTGCTCTTGGGCTATTTTCCTCTGTGGTTGACTCTGGACCACCAGACAGGATGATACCCTGCGGGTTGAATTCACGGATCTGCTCTTCCGTTACATCCCACGCCCAAAGTTCACAGTAAACGCCAATCTCACGTACACGACGTGCAATTAACTGCGTGTATTGAGAACCGAAGTCTAAGATCAAAATACGGGAATCATGGATGTCTTTGCTCATTGATAATCTCGTTAGTTAGGAAACGATAAAATTAGTAAAGCACAGCTAACCTGCTTTACCAGAATTAAAAAGGGCTAGCAGCTGCTAGCCCTGACAATTTTGCGGGCTCAACGCACGTTGGCCGGCTTAACCTAAGCGATAGTTAGGTGCTTCTTTGGTGATTTGTACATCGTGTACATGAGACTCACCCATACCTGCTGATGTAACACGTACAAACTCAGGCTTGATGTTCAGCTCAGCGATTGTTGCACAACCAGTTAAGCCCATTGCACTGCGAATACCACCAATTTGCTGGTGAATGATCGCAGCAATTGGGCCCTTGTATGCAACGCGGCCTTCAATGCCTTCTGGCACAAGCTTGTCTGCTTGGTTGCTTTTCTGGAAGTAACGGTCTGAAGAACCTTCTTTTTGGTTCATCGCACCTAGAGAACCCATACCACGGTAAGACTTGTAGTAACGGCCTTGATACAGTTCAACTTCACCCGGTGACTCTTCAGTACCAGCAAGCATTGAACCAACCATGACGCATGCTGCACCAGCAACAAGCGCTTTAACAATGTCACCTGAATAGCGAATACCGCCATCGGCAATGACTGGAATATCACGATCTTTTAGCGCTTCAACAGCATCTGAAATAGCTGTGATTTGTGGTACACCACATCCTGTAACGATACGTGTTGTACAGATTGAGCCAGGGCCAATACCTACTTTAACGGCATCTGCACCAGCATCGGCAAGGGCAAGGGCACCTGCGCCTGTTGCAACGTTACCCGCAACGATTTGTAGCTCAGGGTAAGCTGCACGCGTTGCTTTAACGCGGTCAATTACACCTTGAGAGTGACCATGAGATGTATCAATCAATAAGATGTCCACACCAGCTTCAACCAATGCAGCGATACGCTCGTCAGTACCAGCACCAACACCCACAGCAGCACCAACACGTAAACGACCTTGTGCGTCTTTACATGCGTTCGGCTTTTCTTGTGCTTTTTGATAATCTTTAACAGTGATCATGCCTTTCAGTGCGAAAGCATCGTCAACCACTAAGATTTTTTCTATGCGGTGCTCGTGCATAAGACCAAGGATCTCTTCACGACCTGCGCCTTCTTTCACAGTTACCAAGTCTGCTTGTTTTGTCATCACTGACGAAACAGGCTTGTCTAGCTGAGTTTCAAAACGCATATCACGGCTTGTCACAATACCTTCTAACTGGTTATCAGCACCCACTACAGGGAAGCCTGAAAACCCTTTTTCTTCAGCAAGGGCAATTGTTTCAGCAATTGTTTTGTCAGCTGTCACAGTAACCGGGAAAGTAACAATACCCGCTTCGTAAGTTTTCACTTTACGAACATTGTCGGCTTGCTCTTCGATGGTCATGTTTTTGTGAATAAAGCCAATGCCGCCTTCTTGCGCTAAGGCAATCGCTAAGCGTGCTTCAGTTACTGTGTCCATTGACGCAGAAACAAGTGGCAGATTAAGCTCGATATCGCGTGTCAGACGAGTTTTAAGACTCGCTGTGTGCGGTAGAACAGTTGAATGAGCGGGTACTAATAGTACGTCGTCAAAAGTAAGGGCTTCTTTTGCAATTCTTAGCATGTGTGCGGCTTCTCTCAAGTGAATTCTGAGTATAAGGAATTGCGTGCGCATTTTATCAGCGTTCCTTATGTGAGTAAACAAAATTTAGCAAAAAATGTGCTAAAGTGTCTGTGAATTTTTTATGGAGCTCGGTATGTCGTTGCCACAAAACAACAAAGTTTATACAGTTTCGCGTCTAAATCGCGAAATTCGCGGTTTATTAGAACAAGGTTTCGCTTCTCTTGAATTGACGGGTGAAATTTCAAACTTTGTCGCCCCTGCATCTGGGCATTGGTACTTTTCTTTAAAAGATGAAAAAGCGCAAATTAAAGCGGCGATGTGGCGAGGCAATAACCGATATTGTAAATATCGCCCAGAAAATGGGGCACAAGTACAAGTCAAAGCCCGAGTCTCTGTGTATGAACCCCGTGGAGATTATCAGCTTATCGTCGAACAGATGGCACCCGCCGGAGAAGGCTTACTGAAGCAACAGTTTGAAGTGCTACAGATGCAGCTCGCCGCTGAAGGGCTCTTTAATAGTTTCCATAAAAAACCACTTCCGCAACAAATCAATCGCGTTGGGGTTGTCACCTCCGCAACCGGCGCTGCCATCAAAGATATTTTGTCTGTGCTAAAGCGCCGAGCGCCTCAATTAGAAGTCACCATCTACCCCACACTCGTACAGGGAAAAGGTGCTGGAGTGCAAATCGCAGAAAAGATTGCACTGGCAGATAAACGTAATGAAGTCGATATATTGATAGTAGGTCGCGGAGGTGGCTCGCTGGAGGACCTGTGGTGCTTTAACGAAGAAGTCGTCGCTCGTGCTATTTTTGCCTGTAGTCTCCCTGTGATAAGTGCTGTAGGCCACGAAATAGACACCACCATCAGTGATTATGTCGCTGATTTACGAGCCCCTACCCCCTCCGCAGCCGCAGAGTTAGTGAGCCCTGATAGTAGTGAGCTGATAAATTATGTAAAGGATAGAAAACAGCGCCTAACAACTGCATTAAAGCGCAAGCTATATGATGAGCAGCAACATATTGCACGATTGCAACAGCGATTAAGCCTGCAGCACCCTCAGAACCAATTAATGCAACAAGTACAGCGCGTCGATGAATTGCAGCAACGTTTGATCCGAGCATGGCAATATCAGCAACAAAAACACCATCACAAAGTGAATGTACTTGACCATACGCTACTAAAATTCCACCCTGAAAAGCGCTTGAATGAAGCCAAAGCAAAGCTACAGAGACTGGAATCAGCTTTGCACAATACCATGAAGCAACAGCAAAGCCGCCAGCAAAACCAGTTGGCGCTCCTTGCTGCGAGACTCGATAGCGTTAGCCCTCTGACTGTGTTATCTCGAGGATACAGTATTACTCAAAAAGGCAAACATGTGCTTAGTTCGGTATCAGAGGTAAAAGCCGGTGATGCGCTTATTACACAGCTCGCTGATGGGCAACTGCATACTAAAGTCACTGCAATTAAAAAGCGAGTAAGTTAGTACTCGCTTTTTAATTGCTCACTGGTTTTTAGACTCAGGTGTATCTGCATAACACCTTGGTTTTGTACGGCTGTCACCGTTTTAAACTGCTTCATCCAAGGCATGTTAAGTAAAGCATTGTGGAGCTGCTGCCACCTTGGTGAAGTACTATTTGATTGCGACGCAAAGTTAAGCTGACAAATATGCTGCCTACATTCTACAGATAACATCTCTACATCACCATGCAGACCTGCCTCATATAGAAAGTCTTCCGCAAATAGCTCCACTTCCGAGGCCCACACTTCATCGCGCCGCTGGTGTGCGAATATATTTTTCAATTGATTTGGGACGTTATAACTTGAAGGTGAGGGCTCACTGGGGTGCGATAACTGCGCTTTCAAACGTGAGTTTTCTTGCTCTAATTGCTGATTGCGTTGAACCAGCTGTTCAAGTTCTGTGGTGTGATTTAAAACAGGTAGCGCATTACTGTGCGTTCCTCTTGGTAGAACGGGAGGAATAGCTTGTTTCAATAAGTGTTCTTCAGCCACTTCGCGAGTGACTTCATTCAAATGAAGTACTTTATCGGACGGTTCATCTCGAGCGTCAAGCTCAGTATGGCGTATTTCATAAAACCCACAGGTTAACAAAACACCCGTGGCAAACGCATATACCAAAGAGCGCTTCGAGCGCATCATACAAAGCGCAACTTAAAGCATGGCGCTGGTATGAGAGTCATTAATTCGACTAATCGCATCATCTAAGAAGTTTTGATCCATGCTCTCTGCAGGGCATGGGCAATTTGGTTTACCGACCACTTTGGCAGGTACACCCACTACCGTGGTATGCGGTGCAACGGCTTTTAATACTACCGAGCCTGCGCCAATGCGTGCCCCTTCACCTACTTCAATGTTACCAAGTACTTTTGCGCCAGCACCAATTAAAACACCGGCACGGATCTTAGGATGACGATCACCTTGCTCATTACCCGTACCGCCGAGTGTGACTGACTGCAAAATAGATACATTATCTTCAATTACCGCGGTTTCACCAATGACTATACCAGTCGCATGGTCAAGCATAATACCATGGCCGACTTTACAAGCAGGATGGATGTCAACGCCAAAAACTTCAGAGGTGCGACTTTGAATAAAGCGGGCGAGCTCTTTGCGCTGTTGTCGCCACAGACAGTATGCGAGACGGTGTGCTTGTAATGCATGGAAACCCTTCAAGTTTAATATCACGTTAAGATAACTATCGGCAGCGGGGTCTCGATCTTTAACAGCTTTTATATCATGAGCCACATGAGTCAGCATTCGATCGCAATCAACAAACGCTTGATCAAACAATTCTCGAATCGTAAATGCAGACACAACGGCATCTGAGAGCTTATTTGCCACAATAAAACTCAACGCTGACCCCAAACATTCGTGATTGAGCACACTTGAATAAACGTGACTGGCGAGTAAGGGCTCTCTTTGTACAAGCTCTTGGGCTTCTTCTCTCAATTGTTGCCAAATTTCGTGTCTCATAATTTCCACATGTCTGTCATTTACTGTCGTTTCTTATCTTAGCGTGCATCACCCTTTGATAGCACTAGCCAGCCTCGAATTTCTAGTTATTAATTATAACTGAAGGTTCCTATAATGGTGTTTTTTTTACGCTTATGCAACTTAATGCTAATCAATAAAAACGCCCCGCATAAGCGAGGCGTTTGTTCTGTCATACAACTTAGAGGTTTATTTAAATAAATCCTGTGCTTGTATGACTTCAATGTTATTTGCAGGCACAGACAGCTTATAACTCTCTACTATCTTATCTTCATCAAGTAAAGCCTGCGGCTTGCTGACATTGTACTTCAGCGGTGACACCTGCTCACTAGCAAGACGCTGCTTCATATCTTCACCGTCACCTGTCACAAACACATAGTGCATATTCTCAGTTTGTAGGTTTTCACGGATCACACGGTTGACGTCATCTAAGCTCAAACTCGCAAGCTGTGAACGAACTAGGCTTACAAACTCATCGGTATTATAGAATTGGCTATCCAATGCATAACCAAGTTGTCTGTCCTGACTCGCCACCAGCTGCGGCACATAGTTGTTTAAGAAATTACGCGTAGCTTCAAAGTCTTTTTCACTCATCCCTTGCTTAATCATCTTATCAAGCTCATACACCGCGACACGAGTGGCAAAATGCGCGTCGTTATTTGAGCGCAGTGGACGTAACCAAACTTGGAAGATCTGCTCAGAGCGACCTAAGTTCGCATCAGGCATAGTTTGGTACATACCGCGTGGGAAGTATTCTATGTAAGCATAATCGCCATAGTTCATACCACGAGTTTGACGAATTCGGTCAAATAGGAAAGCGCCTGAATTACGGTGCTCACCAAAGTATGAACGTACTAACCATAACGCAGTCCAATCTTTGCTACTACGTACGGTGTCAATTGGGAAACCAAATGACACCGCCGTTGATTTAGCGCTTTTCTCAACTACGGTCGCATGGATCCCATCTAGTGCAGGTGCATCCGTAACATTTAAACGCTTTTCTTCACCTTTTGGTAAACGCGTTAAGTCTTGTATCAATTGCGCCTTCAAATCGTCATTTAACGCACCTGTTAACCCTAGATTTAACTTCGCCTGAGTGAACTGACTGTGATAGAAATCCTTCACATCTTGCAATGTTAGGGCTTCTAAATCTGACAAATCACCTAAATTAAGACTTTCATAGGCATGACCTTGATACAACTTATGATAAAGCACCTCTTTACCCAGCTCTTCATCATTGGACGACTTTAAGTCTGAATTAATGTTATCAATCAGCTCTTTTTTCAGGCGACTAAAGTCATCTTCTCTAAAGCCTGGATTGAGCAGTTGCTCACCAACTAATGCATACCACTGCTGTGCATTGTCTTTATGCACACGACCACGCAATGCAATCATTTCTTTATCTACTTGATGAGCAAAGCTACCCGCTAGCGGGTACATGGCTTTTTGAATTTCTTTATATGACTTAGTTGCACTGCCACCTTTAGCCAGCATTGCTGCGGTCAAAGCAGCAACCCCTTTTTTCCCAACCGGATCAGCCGCCGCGCCCGTGTAAAATAACCAATTCACATCAACAAGCGGTGAATTTGACGTTTTATCTAGTACAGTAAAGTGCTGCTCTGTAGGGCGGTTTAGCTCAGCCGTCAGTGCATCAAGCGCTACTTCTTTATCAAAACCAGTGATTTCAGCTTTTGCTGACATGGTGACGGTATTGCGTCCAGAATCAACAAAGTATTTGTTTGCGATGCGGCGAATGTCTTCTGGGGTGACAGTGTCTGCCGTTGCATACATTTGGTTGATAACTTCAGGATCACGTTCAAAGTGCACATAGCTTGCTAGCATAGATGCAATTGCTTTTGATGAGTCTAAATCATTGGCAAAGCTATAACGCTTATTTGATTTAAGCGCCGCCAGCTTGCCTTCATCTACCAATTCCGTACGTGCTGTCGCATAAGTACGGTTAATTGCGTCACGCACGGTCACAAGGTCTTTTTCGTCTTCGACTTTAACGAACACATGTAAAAGGCCGGGATCTTTTGTTTCTGCATTATAGGTAATCAATTGTGTCGCAATTTGCTTATCCACGACCAACTCTTGATATAACTTAGAGTTTTCTGAGAAATATAACTCGGAAATTAAATCTACTGCCGCACGATCTTTTTCAGTTGGCTGCCAAGCTGGTCCTTTGTAAGAGACTAATAACCAGTGACCCGGTTGCCCTTCATTGACGACATGCTGGTATTTTGCTGCTTGCTGCTTTGGCTCGACTGGGATCTCTGCTTGATATTCACCACGCTGCCACTCACCCCAGTGCTTTTTCACCATATTTATCGTGGCTTGTGGCTCCACATCACCCACGATGATGATGGTCGCATATTCAGGCTTATAAAAGCGCTCGAAGAATAAATCCGCATAGGCCATTTGATCTGGCATTGCCTCTATATCTTCAAAAAAGCCCATCGTAGTATGTTTATAGGTGTGCTCATCAAACGCCTTTTCACGTACAGCACCTAATAATTTGCGAAGCGGATTGGCATTATTTTTAAGGTATTCCCCCTTTACGGTCAACGCCTCTGTACGGAATTGCTCTTCGCTAAAATGTAGGTTTTGGAAAATATCAGACTGGATCTCTAATACTTTTTCTAAATGTTCTTTAGAGAAGCTTAAATAATAATTGGTGTAGTCGTTGGTTGTATAAGCGCGGTTATCAACCCCTGAATTTTTGATGATGTCTTTGTAGATTGCTTCAGGGTATTTTTTAGACCCCTTAAACATCATATGTTCAAAGAAGTGTGCAAAACCTGTTTTGCCATCTTCGATTTCATTGCGCGAACCAACGGATACTGGGATCTGTAAAGATACAACATCGGGATAATCAGTCTTAACCACCATCACACGTAGCCCATTATCGAGCTCTTCCAAGACATAGTCTTGAGAAAACACTTTGTTTTCAGCAGTGTTCACCGCAGCTACGGCATTGCTTTGAAGACTATTGGTATTGTTTGCGTTATTTGCAGCGCAGCCACTCAGTGCCAAGGTAACAGCAAGGCTGGTTGCCAAAAGCTTAAATTTCATATGCGTCCCTAAATTTATCATTTTGTCTCTGTATGCCAGTGCAAAGCACAGGTTTATTCCCTGATTATGCCTTAAAGAAAGCAAAAATCTCATATATCTCGATAAATGGTGAAAAAAACTTACCTCGGATTGCATTAAAAATTTGCACCATAATGTTCTTTAATTTCAGTCCTTATGAAAAAAAATCATATTTAATGAAGTAAATTCAATAAAAAAATCTATCTAGACGTCTAAATGGCTGCTATATTTACCCTGTAATGATGAATGAGCGGGAATGAGGACATGGCTTTAACGCTGCAAGAGAAAATATTAGACCCTAATCAAGGCGTATATTTAATTGGTACAACTCCACCTAAGCTAGGCACAGATAGCGAACAGCTTCAAACGATTGCCACTAAGCTGTTAAATCGATTGCATGAAATCGAGTATGATGGGGTGGTGATTTACGACATTCAAGATGAAAGCAGCCGTACACAGGTGCCAAGACCTTTTCCTTTTAAGCAAACAGTCGACCCGGTTGAATACAGTAAATTAGTCCGTGATTTATCTAATCTAGACGTCATCACCTATAAAAGTGTTGCACAACGGGACAGAGAAGAGTTCACCCAATGGTTACAGAAAACAAAACAAGATTTTGGCTTGAACAACCTTGTGCTAGTGGGCAGCCCATCTTCAAAAGGCGACATAAAATTAGGTTTGCCTGAGGCTTATCAAACTTTACGTGAGCATACACAAGACTTTTTCTTGGGCGGTGTTACTATCGCTGAGCGCCATGCAAACAAACGCAATGAGCATGAGAGACTGATCGATAAAACCACCAAAGGCTGCGAGTATTTCATATCTCAAGCAGTGTATGATGCGCAAGCAACGATTGATTTATTAACCAGTTATGCACGTACTTGTCGTCAGCAAGGCAATGAACCAAAGCGCATTATTTTGACCTTCACCCCCTGTGGTGGGCAAAAGACACTCGAGTTTATGCAGTGGTTGGGTATCTCAGTGCCAGAAGCAACTAAATGGCGCATGTTAGATGCCGACAATACGCTCAATGAATCAATAAAAATTTGCCGTGAGAATTTAGATTTGATTTTACGAAGTTGCGCGCACTTGGATATTCCTCTTGGCCTAAACATTGAGAGCTTAACCAACCGTAAAGAAGAAATTGATGCCTCTATCAATTTGTATCGCCTACTCAAAGCCACCATGGAATTGCAACTGGCAGAGAAGCAAATCGCTTAATCATTTCAGTACACCATTCATCTCGTAAAAAGCCCCAAAATGGGGCTTTTTTCATGATAACTCAGCGCTTAAATCGGAGACCCAGGAGGCATAGCCAAAGGCGCATAATTTGCAGGCCATTTACCTTCTTTTAAGAAATACTGAATATGCTCGCCTAAATAGAGCGAAAACGCATCAGCTTTACTTGGGCTTGAAAACAGCGACTGTTCTGTTGTGTCCTGCGCGACTTGTCGCAAATAATAGCGAAGCTGTGCTTGCACCTCTGGTGCAACTTTATCGCTCAGGCTCAGATCCGCCATGCGATAGGCCGTTAAATACTGCACGCGTTGGTTTAACTTTTTCGCCATAGTAGATTTTGCATTGGCTTCAAATACATGCGCATGGACCTTTGCCAATACTTCATCACTGCCTAAATAGCGGTCATTGCGCGCATACTGCTGAGCAACGCGATTTAAACGCTCGGCATTCAGTAATAACTTCAATGTGTGCTGGGTTGCCATTTCTGGTAATGCCATAGCATCTAACGTCAAGCCAGTTCTGCCATGAACACTTTCGCGATTTCTCGACTCACCGTAAGCCTTAGGTGGGATCACCGCCAGTACAGACTCAGGAATACTCAGTGACTCAGGAGATAATGTCTCCAACAGTGCCTGCAATGCATCCACTTGCTGTGCTTTTGCCACAACATGTGCACCTTTTACTTTGTCTTCACCGCGTACTTCATAGTCGTAATCAACGCCGCCTATCAACTTCACAGCAGACTCAACTTGATACCTGTGGAATAAATACAGTGGCACCAACTTTTCTTCTAACTGTGATAAGGCAACGCCTTTTTTGATGTTATTAGGACCAAATTGAGCCAGGGCTTGTTGGCGAATGCCCATCACACGACGTAGTTCAGCTGTTGGGTCTTCACCGTTATCCCACAAGTGTGCCGTCGGGTGAGCACCACCTTGCGGTCTTGCGTCTGCATCAGAGATATACGCCAATCCCATGTCGTTGGTCTGCTTAATCACTTGCGCCAGCGCTTGCGCTTCATCTGTGGCACGATAGTCACCATAGCCGTATTTGACCGCTTGGATATCCCAAGTCCCCATACCAGAGGCATAACCTTTGCTCACATCAAGCTGTCCATCATTGGTAAATTGCACCAGTGGGTGTGGGTAATCCATAACGGATGCGCGGCCATCTGCTGATGCTGCAAAGTTATGAGCAATACCTAAAGTGTGGCCAATTTCATGTGCACTGAGTTGGCGAATGCGATCCAGCGCCATATCATGTAGTTTTTGGGTGACTTCATCGCCTTTGATAAAAGGTGCAGCAAGGGCTTCTGCAATGAGAATATCTTGACGCACTCTCAATGACCCTAATGTCACATGTCCTTTGATGATTTCACCGCTTAATGGGTTGATAATAGATGCACCATACGACCAGCCACGCGTCGCTCTGTGAACCCATTGGATCACGTTATAGCGCACATCCATCGGATCTGCATGCTCGGGTAACATTTTCACTTCAAATGCGCCTTTATAACCAGCCGCTTCAAATGCATCATCCCACCAGCGCGCACCATCAAGCAATGCGGTTTTTACCGGTTCGGGCACACCGGGATCTAAATAGTAAACAATCGGTTTTACTGGCTCAGACACTTTTGCCGTAGGGTCTTTTTTCTCTAGGCGATGACGTGGAATATAGCGCACATACATCGAGCTTCCTAAAGGTGCCGAGTAATCTTTGTGCTCAATGCTCCAAAACCCTGACTGAGGGTGGAACTGACGTGGCTGATAGTTTTCATCAGGCAACTCAATAAGTGAATGACGCTGATGCACCGTGATGGCATAAGGATCTGCCACGGCTTGGCGCACATACTTACCAGGATTGCCGCCTTTAAACGTCAGCACAGCCTCTAATTCGGTGTTTTTTACAAAAGCCTTTGAGCGCTCAGAATAAACCGCACTGCGACTTGCATCTAGACTGTAACTACCTTGCTCAGTGGCTTTTAATCGACGCGATACACCATGCACATCCGACAACAGGTAAGGCGTGTAATCAATTAAAACACTGTCACTGTCCTCGGCAACGACTTTAAAACCATGCAAAATACTTGATGCAAATGCCTCTTTAACACTTTGCTGCTCGGCATGATTATCTGCACTGGCGCGATAATACGTATTGTTAGCACGCAACATGACTTTATTGCCAAAGCGCTCAAACTGTACCAAATGTGTACCACCCAGCTGACCTCTATCCAGCCCGATATCATTGGACCCAACACCATAAGGCAAACTGTGCTGTAGTAAAAAAGGCTGTGCAAATTTATCTACATCTAGGTAAATTTTACCGCTGCTTTGATCTGCATAAAATGAGTAAAACCCGGGGAAATGGTTAAACTTATCAGTAAATTCGTCAATAGACTTAATTGCTGCCTGCGCATGCGTTATCATAGGCAGTAACAAAGCAGAAACGAGGTAAGGGGTAAAGCGTCTCTTAATCATAATTTTGTCTTTGTTATTTTCATGTTTTGTGATTGTTTTTTGGCTAGTATATAAAATTGTATACAAAAAACAGTGTTTCAAGACGAAATTCAGCGCAGTTCGCAGTGCCTCTCTCACATTAAAATCACTGCGACCCGACAAACGTTATCAGGATTTAAAATATGCGTAGATTACCGCCGGTGTTATTTGAAGATGGATGTTCTAGAGAGTTAGTTTCTCTTATCCGTACTCTTTTGGCCGCTTGTAAAGAGATCTCCTTCCGTGTAGGACAAGGTGCACTATCAGGTGTGTTAGGTTCTACCCTAGATGAAAACATCCAAGGTGAGACCCAGAAAAAGCTAGATGTTTTATCAAATCAACTCATTAAAGACATCTTGTTAGAATCTGGCTACGTAAAAGCAATTGCGTCTGAGGAAGAAGACTATACTGTTGCAGGCGATCCAAACGCCAAATACATAGTGTCTTTTGACCCATTAGATGGCTCTTCAAACACAGATATCAACTCATTAGTTGGCACCATTTTCTCGATTATGGAAGCGCCAGAAGGTTCAGATGCAGCTGATCCGGCTATTTTTATGCAACCTGGTAAAAACCAAGTTGCAGCAGGTTATGTACTTTATGGTCCTTCAACAACACTCGCTTTGACCACAGGTAAAGGCACACGTATCTTCACGCTAGACAAAACACATGGCAGCTTCCTATTAACCGAAGACTTTGCAAAAATCCCTGAAGATACGCAAGAGTTTGCAATTAACGCCTCTAATCAGCGCCATTGGCAACCTGCGATGAAAAATTACATGGCGGATTTATTGGCAGGCACAGAAGGCCCTAGAGGCAAAAACTTTAACATGCGCTGGATAGCAGCCATGGTTGGCGATGTGCATCGTGTATTGTGTCGCGGTGGCCTATTTACTTATCCTGCGGATACTAAAAACCCTGAAAAACCTTACAAGCTAAGATTACTATACGAAGCAAACCCAATGGCAATGCTTGTAGAGCAAGCTGGTGGCTTGGCACATACAGGTGAGCAGCGTATTCTTGACATTGAACCCAATGCAATCCACCAGCGAGTGGCGGTTATTCTCGGTTCAAAAAATGAAGTTGAAACTTGCTTAAACTATCATAAGTAACTTCATCGTATGAGGTCATTCTAACAGCGTTAATAAACGTGTGAGTTTGGCCTCATCTATTCCACCCATTACATCTGGATCCGACAGAGCATAAAGGCTCCCCTCCAGTTCGCCAACGTTATACTCCTCACGCTGCAATAAAACATTCGCCCATAGCTCTAAATCTGCAATACAGATCTCTCCATCAATAGTGCGCTGCAGCACTTGTTTAAATGTGGCTATCGACACACTATACATACCCACCTGCTGCTTGGTACCCAACATAATGGAGATTGCATCATCACGATGCTCACCAAACTCTGCAAAACAGCTAACCGCTTCTGAATAATTCACTCTGTCCCCATTGATTAACTCGCTTGAGCTATGTCTAGTTCAATGCCATTCATATAACCCAGTAATTGTGCCTGACTGACCTCATCTATCGCAACATCAGCAACGCTTTGTCCTTGAAATAAAATAACGGCACGGTCGCACAAGGTATCTACTTGTTGTAAATTATGACTGATCAGGATGATGGCTATCCCCTGTGAGCTAAGCAAGCGGATCAATGTCACCAAGCGCGCACACTGCTCTGCCCCCAGAGCCGCCGTTGGTTCGTCCATGACAATGATTTCAGCACCAGCATACACAGCTCTTATAATCGCAACCGCCTGTTTTTGACCGCCAGAGAGTGTATTTACTGGTGCGTTGATATTGATCAGCGGCATGCCAAGTCGCTGCAATAATTTTTTTGCTTTTCTTGCCATGGCTTTTTTATCTAACCAACCTAGCAGCCTTAACACCCTATGTTGATGTAATATTTCGCGATTTAAAAATAAATTTTCAACCACACTGAGCTCTTGCACCAATGCTAAATCTTGATGGACGACGGCGATTCCTGCTTGATAAGACGCACTTGGCGTGCATAAAGTGCGCTCAATTTGACCAACTTGGATCTTGCCCTGATCAGGCTGAGTTAACCCAGCCAAACACTGCACTAGCGTCGATTTACCCGCCCCATTGTCCCCAAGCAAGGCAACCACTTCACCTCGATTAACCGTAAAGTTAACCCCGCTAAGCACATTGATACCTTCAAAGCTCTTATACAACCCACGGACTTCTAGGGTCACTTGGTCTAACGCAGTACGCTTCATGATTTTTGTGCCCTTGTTGTGATGGCCACAGCCACAATTAAAATACCGCCTTTTACCATCATCTGCTCATTACTAGAAAAGCCGCTGAATATTAGCGCGTTATTAATACAACCAAGCAACCATACCCCCAGTACAACAGCGAAGATATTGACCTTGCCACCAAGCAAACTACAGCCACCAATGATCACAGCAGCGATAGCGACCATCAAGTCAGACTCGCCAATTGTGTATTTGGCACTTTGCATTCTTGCCGCATATAACAAACCAGCAAACGCACAAAACCCGCCACACAATGACATGGCAATCATCCGGACTCGAGATACATTTAGCCCCATTTGGTGTGCTAACGATGAGCTTACTCCCACTGCAAATAAATGACGTCCAAAACGAGTTTGAGTCATAATTAACGCAGCCATCATCGCCAGTCCAGCAAGCCACAACAAAAAAATTGGCACACCCAATACTGTGCCATGCCCAAACAGAGTAATAAAATGGGTATGAATAATTGGAATAGACTGAAGATCTGAAATTTTTCTTGCAAACCCAGTCAAAACACCCAACATGCCCAAGGTCACGATTAACGGTGGCAAAGCGAAACGTTCACACAAATAGCCGTTTATTGCCCCAATAAACACGCCTAAAGACAATGCAAATACAACGGCCACCGGCAGGCCATAAAGCGGTAACAAAAAAGCAGCAGCCATACCACAAATAGCTACAATTGCACCGATTGATAAATCAATATAGCCAACAGATAAAGCGAAGCTTAAGCCAATTGCCATGACCGCAATCGGCGCGGTTTGGAGTAAAATATTTAATAGATTTGTCGGCGAAAAGAAGGCAGAGCCGGACAGCGATAACATGAAAATCAGCATCGCGCTCGTACATGCATAATATATCAATGTCTGTCTATTGAGCTTACTGAACATCGCTCCCCCTATCTTGCGTCAGAGCATCCGCTTGAGATTGCTTTAATACTGTTTGTAATATTTGTGGTAGTGGAGTCTGAAAAGCAAGCTGCCAAGAAGCGGCGATATTATTGGCAGTCACCGCATGATAGCTCACTTGTGTGTATAAGGGTGTCGTAACACCAGTAGCAGCGCCTGCTCCAATTCTTGCCATTAAGGTTCCGATCTCGAACGGACGATCAGAGACTGTGCCATACATATTGCCATGCAAGGCCATATCAATAAGGTTGTTCGTGCCCAAATCATGGGTGATCACTTTAATGTCTTTACGATTTGCAATCCTAAGTGCCTCAATCACCCCTTCAGCAGCAGCATCCCACGATACATAGATGGCGGAAATATTTGGGTTCTGGATGAGCATTGCTGAAGTGAGCTGCGCGGTTTGATTCTTTCTCACAAATCCTTTTTGTACGCTCAGTTCTATATCATCGTATTGCGCAAGTGCATGTACAAAAGCAGCATCGCGTTGGTTGGTAATATAATAATCGGCCTCGTGATAAATCATCCCTACTCGGCCATGATGTGAGATAGCTTCTGCAACTAACTTGGCAGCGGCTTGTCCCATTCCCTCAACATTATCACCAACTAACCCAGCATAATCTTCACCATGTATAAAACCAGCTATTGGATTACTGAGTAAAACCAATTGCGTACCGCTTCTACTCAAGCGTAAATAGCTGGGCTTAGAGCTAAAACTATCAATACTCAGCGATAACAAAATATCCGGCTCTAAAACGGCCAATGTCTCCAAGTCTGTTACTTGCTTTGCAGGATCATAGTGCGCCTCTGTCACAGCCAACACCTCGATCCCCAAACGCTCAAACTCTTGTTGGGCACCCAATGTCACCGCATTTACCCATGGACTAGAACCATGCCAAGCCATCGCTGCGGTAAGTTTTGCAGTTTTAACATCGGCTTCTTGCTTCGTTGATAGGACGTAACTGGTATTGCTATGTGCATACTGAGCTAACATCACAAAAAACAAACAAGCCCATGTACGTAGTCGCAGTTTTGTGCAGTATTGAAGGCAATATTTATACATAAAACAACAGCGCTTCACTCAATAGTTCCTTTAATGAAAACCTGATTCAGTACATTTGATCAGCACTCCTATGTTTGTCAAATGATTTTACTTAACCCTGAATGGACTATCTGAGAAGCTAAAGCATTTAAAGTATTCGAAAATAGTGCCATGTGTAATAAGATAGAGCGTCTTGAATATGATTTAGATACGTGTCGACGAAAAAGGATACAGAGTGAAAGGGTCAAATGCTAAACAGAATAAAGCCGTTAATTTACGTTTAGTATTGACGCAAATTGTCACGTTAGGCCCAATTTCTCGTGCTGATATTGCACGAAATACCTTACTGACTAAGCAAACCATTACGAATATGGTTGAAGCCTTGTTAGCGGTCAATCTTGTTGAGGAAATCGGCGTCAAGCGGACAGAGAGCGCAGGCAAACCATCAAAAATGCTGTGTTTAAATAAACATGCGGCATTTACCTGCGCAATGAGAGTGAGCCCCAGTTTCTTAGAGTTGGGCTTGTATTACCTCAATGGTGAATGTCATAGCCAAACGACCAAAGACCTAATAACTCAACCTAACGCCCAAGACATCAAGCAAGAGTTAGAAAAGTTCATAGCGACAAGTGATATCAGCTTTGAAGAGATATTCGCTGGCGGCTTATCTATTCAAACGGACCAAACTGATGCAATATCTCAGCATCAAGTTAATCAACATCTACAATCACAATTAAGTGAATTACTTAATCTACCTATCGCATTAGAAAATACCGCATCGGCATGCGCGGTTTACCAAATGCTATTTGGCGAAGCCAAAACATTGCATAATTTTGTGTATCTGCATTTGGGCAACAAAGTAGAAGCTGCGGTCGTATATGATAGGCAGATCATGCTTGGACAAAACGGGCTTACAGGGGCGATCGGCGATATATTTGTCACCCCCGATCAAGATGAAAGCACAGCAGAACTTGGAACCTTAAATAAATACGCGTCGATTAACGCACTAAAAACCTTTCTCAACGGCTGTGATGAGGACACGATCCCCATTGAGCAATTAGATCCATTAAGTCACCCAATGTGTAAAAAGTGGATAACGCAAGCGACTGAGCCGCTGCGAATTGCGATTCACACCTTAGAGTCATTGCTGAATACTCAGACTATCATCATCGGCAGTGATATTAGTGAAGCATGCCTTGATGCACTTATTTCTTCACTGAGGCCTTTTATCCCCTCTATCGCTCAACTTGGTAAAAGGGACATAGTCAGACTCATCAAAGTGCCAAATATCGATAGCATCGCACTGACTGGTATTGCAACATTACCTCTACATGCTGCGCTTA
Source organism: Pseudoalteromonas sp. MMG033 (assembly GCF_057197785.1). Classification (NCBI taxonomy): domain Bacteria; kingdom Pseudomonadati; phylum Pseudomonadota; class Gammaproteobacteria; order Alteromonadales; family Pseudoalteromonadaceae; genus Pseudoalteromonas; species Pseudoalteromonas sp. MMG033. The sequence goes on along the minus strand of NZ_CM170070.1, from coordinate 1,996,216 downwards.
ATAATAAAAACATGCAAACACTTTATATCCCCCCTTTGTGGTCAGGAAATACATTGCAAAGCACAGTTTTTTCGCAGTGATATTTGCACAACAAGCTTAATTATGAAGGGCCTATCTCAACCGGTGCGCCTTCTAGCTTGCTCCATTCACTCCACGAGCCATCATATACCTGTAGGTGTGTATAACCACATTCTGTCGCGACTAAAGCCAAAATACATGCAGTGACGCCTGAACCACAGCTAAATTGGAGCATTGTTTTATTTGACTCTGCGCCCAGCGAAGCTAAGCGCTCAGCTATTACAGAGATGGGTTTTAACAGCCCCTCTTCGGTCAACAAACTACTATAGGGCAAATTAACACTCTTAGGGATATGACCTTGACGCCCTTGACGAGGTTCACTTCCCTTACCCTCAAACCGTTTTGCGCCTCTGGCGTCAAACAGTAAAGTATCTTGGCAGTTTATTCCGTTCAGAACCGCTTTATGGTTTATGAAAAAGTGCGGCTTTGGTTTTGCTGTAAAATTACCAAGATTTTGAGCACTAGCATAGTCAGAGACAGTCTCAAAGCCACACGCTTGCCAATGTTTTAACCCTCCATCTAACACATACACATGCTCAAACCCCATTGATTTAAACATCCACCACGCGCGTGCAGCACTAAACAAACCTTTATCGTCATATACAATGATCGTGTCCGAATCATTTATGCCCAGATGCCTGGCCTCAGCTTGAAAAACTCTGCTTGAACACATCATGTTAGGTAGTGTCGATGCATGGTCGCTAAAGGTATGACTTATATCGAATCGAAGTGCACCAGGAATAATCGCTGCTGGCTGATAGTCACCTGACTCACCAGGCTTCACGATCCCTGAATCAAGAACAATCACATCCTCTCTATGTTCGTATAACCACTGACTACTTTTTAAGTTTTTTACCATTTCGAACACTTATTTAATTAGTTTCAGTTAAATTCCAGCACTGCAAGCGCTATACTAGGGGGCTTTAATGCATATCTCAAATAATGTTTATGGGTAATCAAATTATTGATTCAAGTCAAGTAAATGGCGCTATCTTAGTTGTATTGCCAAAGTTCATCGGCGATGCGATCAATACCCTACCAGCTTTAGAGCTTTTGAAAAAACTATATCCCACGCAACGCGTTTACGTGCTGGGCAGGCCATTTATGTCACACTTATTCACTCGCGCAGCGCATTACGGCACTGAGTTTATTAGTGATAAACGCTACTGTGAAGAAGAGAAGCATAGTCTGTTCAAAATGGCCAAAGAGCTAAAGCAGTTTGATATTTCCATCGCGGTATTATTGCGCGGCTCACTTCGAGAAGCGCTACTACTCAAGCTGGCTGGTGTTAAAAACGTTATCGGCTATGCACAAAATGCAAGAAGCCCACTACTGAGTCACGCATTAAAACTTAATCAATCTGAGCACTATATTTACCGTTATTGCCAGCTTATCAATATTCCTCATGGCCGACCATTCAAGCAATTTAGCGCCCCAAAGTTAATACCTAAAAAAACAACATGCGCTTTAAGTAAAAACCGCAATATCGCGCTCTATCTCGGTGGTTCAGTTAAAGGGGACCGTCATTATCCCCATGACTTGTCGCTAGAATTAATCAACAATTTAACCATGCGTGATGATATACATCTGTATTTATTAGGTGATAAAACGGAGCGAGAGGAAATGGAAACACTCCGATTCAAGGCCGGTAAAAATGGAGAAAAAATCACGAATTTGGCTGGCTCAATGTCACTGGATATATTAGTTGATACCATCGGCGCTATGGACGCGATGATTTCTATCGATTCTGGCCCAATGCATATTGCCTCTGCATGCGGAACGCCGTGTGTCGCCGTTATTGGTCAAGGCACGTCTCCTTGGTCTAATGTCACACCAAAGCAAAGTAATTTGATCGCACTTCATCATAATTCAATGTCTTTATCCAAACCAGACATGATAAGAGACATCACCCCTAAAGCAATTACTGACGCGCTCGCGACAGTATTCTGAGCATACTTAAACAGCCTTGTGATGTTGCCCTAACCACTGAGTAAAATCATCCGCCTTTAATGGGCGACTTAAGTAATAACCTTGCGCATAGTCACACTTCATTTCTTCTAGGAGTTTTAACGACTCGACGTCCTCAACCCCTTCTGCGACCACAGAAAAACCAAGTTGATGCCCTAAGCTGATAGTAGAGCGGACAATGCATTGATCCTGATGCGACCCAGCTAGCTTTAAAATAAACACCTTATCGAGTTTCAACTCGTCAATTGGCAACATTTTAAGGCGACCAAGAGAAGTTTGTCCAACACCATAGTCATCTAGAGAAATGTGGACACCAATCTCTTTGAGCGCGATTAAAGCAGCGATCCCTTTTTCTTCATTTTCAATCATGTCTCGTTCGGTCAGCTCAATCGTGATGAGATTGGCAGGCACGGAGTATGCTTTTAACATAGCCAAAAGGTGAGGTATAAACTCAGCATCCGCAATATCTTGCGCTGATACATTAATTGCCGCTTTCATTGTAAGGCCCTGCGAAGACCACGCAGATATTTGCGATACAACAGTCCGTAACACCCACTGTGTTAGGTCAACGATTAAACCTGATTGTTCCGCGAGGTCGATAAACAATTCCGGTGAAACCCACTCCCCATTGCTGCGCTTCCAACGTATCAAAGACTCTACTTTATCAACTACGCCTGTACGCATATTCAACTTTGGCTGAAATGTCATAAAAAGCTGCCCATCATCAGCGACTAGAGCTTGCTTAAGCTCATCGACAATTTCTAACCTCTCTAAATATGCCTCATCTTCTCCTGTTTGATAAAAATAGACATCCTCCACGCCGTGAGAAGCATTGTCGGCAGCGATTAAAGCGCGACGGATACTATCATCCGCGTTATCTGCTTGCTCTGGGATATGCACCACACCGACGCTAAAGCGTAAATTTATATCAAAGTTATGCACCGTATAACTAGGATTAAGTTTATTCAAAAAGCTGTCAACGCATTGCTCCATCGTTGAGTTAGATTTGGCTAAAAGTACCGTTAAAAACTCATCTCCTCCAAGTCTTACATTAAGCCCCTCAAAATCAGCGGTGACCTGCTCGATTCGCTCTGCTACAGCTTGAATACAACTATCTCCAATACGTGGGCCTAACTTATCGTTAATGTGCCTAAGCCCTTTGATATCAATTACCAGCAGATAGTAAACCTGCTCAGTTGAAAATAAAGCATCTAATATTGGCAATGCCGAAGTACGATTATAAAAGCCAGTCAAAACATCATGACTTGCTTGATAGCGAATTTTCTTTTCCCGAGCTTGAATATCATCCCCCATCTCATGAAAGGCATCGACCAGCTGGCAGATCTCTTTGGTAGGGCGCGTTTCGTGAATTTGCGCATGATAATCACCTTTTGCAAAGCGCCTCGCCATAACAGTAAGCTGCTGAAGCGGAGTCGCCAAATTACGCGCTAAAAACCCACTGGCGACAAAACCAAATAACATCGTAATACAAGAAAGAAACACAATCGTCAGAACAAGTTGGTCAAACTCTTCATATTCAGCCCGCAAATCAGCGCTGAGCACCAAACTAACAGGCACTGCAGTTAAGGAGGGCAAAGCCACTTCTGCATTGACATAAATAGGATACTCACCAAACCAACGGCTAATTTTTTGATCGTGCAAATAAGTAAATAAATCTCTATCTTCAGGCAGTTGAATAGAGCTTGCTTTCATCCGCTCGCCTTGACTAATGAAACTCATCTCCATCCCCGTAAGCCCCTTTAACTGCTCTGCAATGGGTTCATCAACGACAAAACCAACAATCGTAAATGCAATGGTTCTGGGCGCTTTAACTGGTAAAATGATGGCCTGATACAATTTTTTATCTAACACCACAAATGCAGAGCGTTTCTCATATGCGAGCAGCTCTTTCACTAAGGGTCGCATATCTTGCGGTAACTCAAGCTGATTTTGATTGGTAGAAATAAGCTTACCGCGTACATCCAATAGCAGCATCAGCTCTGCATTAATTCGCTGACTGTGGTTATACAGCACGCTACTTATCGTAGAGGCATCTCTAGTTGCGACAGCTTGTTTGAAGCCAAAGTCCTGAGTCAAAACAGATGCAGCCGTCACCAATAATCGTTCTCTGGCAACTAAATACTGTTGATAGACGCTCTGCGCTTTTTGAATATCCTGTTGCACTTGGCGCTCTTTGAATTCACTGGTCGACCACCAGAAGCCCGCAAGACTGGCTATCGCGGTTATTAATACGAGGCCAACACACAGAATAATTATTCGGTTTTTAAAACTTGTGCCCATAATGTTCCTTTCAGATATCAACGAGTAGAGATTGCAGACGGTGATATACAGACCCAATTATTGGATCTATATTATGCATTCATTGATACACAGTTATGGCTAATCCAATTTATAGACCGTTATTTTTAGTAATATATTTCATTTATTTCAACACTCGTCACGTTGCTACTATTACTTGCCAAAAATAAATCGATGCTTGCCATTAAAAATATAGCTGAAAGCCATCAAATCGTGTGCTCTAGTTAAGAAAAAACGAATATTTAATACTTAAAAACGCACTTAACAATAAATGCTCTTTATCAAAAACGCTCTTGGAACAGTGAGTAACTCTCTACTCGGTGATGTTGTGTTGCTCAGCACAATTGCTTGGAAAAGAAAATCGGAGAAGGGGGCACGAATACCTAGCAATCATTTAAATTATTGACTGCTAGGCATCTTTAAACACTAGTCTATAAGAGCATATTGCTCATCAAGAATAGCGATGACCTCTGCACGAGGGTCTTGAGGGATGACAAGATCTTTGCCAACAATTTTACTCGCAATGCCAACATATGTGTCTGATACAGACATCATCACATCTTGTGGTAATTTATAAGACTGAGCCAAAGATTCTCTTTCAGGCATGCGATCTTTATTTAGCAATACGTCACTATCTGGCACATTGTTAATTAATAACTGGCGGAAGCCTTCTTTCGAGTTTTCCACAATCTTGCCATCGCGATAAGCTGGGCCATCCCAAATTCGAGAAGAGTCTGGCGTACCAACTTCGTCAATATAAATTAAGCGAGTTTTACCATCTGAGTCTTCAACATAGCCAAACTCAAACTTGGTATCAACGAAGATTTGGTCAAGTTTATTTAACTCTTTAGAAATCAGATTAAAGCCATCGCTGAGTAACTGCTCATAACGTGTGACATCATCAGCTGATTTAAAATTGAATGCATCTAGATTGTCAGTGATATTAGCACGCGTAATATTTACATCATCAACTTCTGGCACACCTTCAACACCTGAAATAATGCCTTTAGTCGAAGGTGTAATAAGTACTTCTTCTAATTTCTGGTGAGCTTGTAGGCCTTCTGGCAGTTGAATACCGCAGAAATCTCGAATGCCTTTGCTGTAGTCACGCCACATGCTGCCTGTAATGTATTGTCTGGCAATTGCTTCAACGCGAACGGTACTCGCTTTGCGAACAATCCACACGTAAGGGTGAGGAATATCAACAATATGATTACCGGCAAGACCTGCTTCATCAAATAATTTAAACCAGTGGGCTGCAACGCTGTTTAATGCAATACCTTTACCTGGTACACCATTTAAGCCATTTTCACCTTGCCAGATGCAATCGAACGCAGAAATACGATCTGAAATAACCATGATCGCAAGCTCAGTTCCTTGAGGAACATCATAGCCTTTTTCTTCGATTAATCTGGCGCTGTCTTGATCGGTTAACCAATAAACCGAGCGTACTTTACCACTGTGAACTGCACCTTTAGTGCGAATTGGTAGATCGTCATTGACGTCTAGAACTTTGTAGCTACTCATTGTATCTCCATAGAGAACGGCTGCATCTTGCTAAAGGACGCATAATACAGAGGGGGTTAGAGGGGGGTATGATAATCGAGCACAACTAAAATCACAATTGTTTAACGCAATACTAGACCAACCTAGCGAAACTTAGTTTAGTCCTGCACTGTTCTACGCTAACATGAACAAAACTCGGTACTAAGAGATGGTTACATGATCCAAATATCAGATCTCACGTTCAGCTGGCCGGGGCAATCCAACCCGACACTACAAATCAAAGACCTACAAATAAAAACCGGTGAGCGGCTGTTTTTGCATGGCCCCAGTGGCAGTGGCAAATCGACATTACTCAGCTTACTTGCAGGCATTCAGTGCGCCCAGCAAGGCAGTATAAAAATATTGAATGAAGATCTTAGCGCACTCAATGATGCCAAAAGAGACAAGTTTAGAGCCGATCACATTGGCACTATTTTTCAAAACTTTAACTTGCTGCCTTATTTAAGCCCCATAGATAACGTTGTCTTAGGCTGTAATTTCTCTAAACGTCGGCAAGCAAACTTAAAAACTGAGGGCACCACTGCAACATTGCAAGCAACACGGTTACTCGCTGAATTAGGGTTAGATGAGAATACTCAGCACCGTGCAGTTAATGAACTGAGTATTGGTCAGCAACAGCGCGTTGCAGCAGCGCGTGCCTTCATAGGACAACCTGAGCTCATTATCGCCGATGAGCCTACTTCTGCACTGGACGCAGATAACAGAGATATTTTTATTAAACAACTTTTTGAACAAGCACAACAGTATCAAGCGACGATATTGTTCGTCAGCCATGACGCAAGCCTTGCACCTTTATTTGATCGAAAAGTAAGCCTAGCAGAGATAAATGGAGCGAGCCTGTGACATTAATCAACCTCGCATTTAAAAGCATCATAAACCGAAAAGCCAGTGTGCTTCTTACCCTCTTTACTATTGCAATTAGTGTCATGTTACTACTATCAATAGAAAGAGTAAGACAGGAAGCCAAGACAAGCTTTAGCAATACAATTTCAGGTACCGATTTGATTGTGGGTGCACGCACAGGAGATATTCAACTCCTGCTATCCAGTGTTTTTCGCATTGGTCATGCAAATAATGGCCTGTCTTGGCAAAGCTATGAATATATCAAAGCACAAAAAGGCGTGGCATGGACAATCCCAATCAGCTTGGGAGACAGCCATAAAGGCTTCTCAGTACTTGGCAGTGACGAAAACTACTTCAAACATTATCGCTATGGCAGTAAACAAACGCTGCAATTCGAGCACGGTAGGCCTTATCACAACGCACAAGAAGTGGTTATCGGCAGTGAAGTAGCAAAGCAGCTTCACTACTACCTAGGGCAAGAGATTGTGGTCGCGCATGGCATGGGCAACACTAGCTTTCATCATCATGATGACAACCCTTTGGTGATTGTGGGTATTTTAGAACCGACAGGGACACCGGTAGATAAAACATTGCACGTGCCACTCAAAGCCATTGAGTTAATGCATGGCCCAAAGCACAGTACTCAACACATCGTCGGGCGCAAAGACACCTCTGAGGACCACGACCACGACCACGACCACGACCACGACCACGACCACGACCACGACCACGACCACGACCACGACCACCAAAGTCATAATTATGAGAACCTGAACAGTCAACCTGGAGATTTAATCGGTCAGCCTAAGCAAATTACCGCTTTCTTAATGGGGTTTGACTCTCCTTTTTACACATTACAAATACGCCGAAATATCAATATATATAAACCTGAGGCACTTTCTGCCATTATGCCAGGCGTTACTCTCAGAGAGCTTTGGAGCATGCTAGATATCGTGGAAAAAATCTTACTCCTTTTTTCCGGTGTGGTTGTATTGATAAGCTTACTCGGTATGCTAACAACTTTATTATCGTCATTGAACCAACGCCGCAGAGAGCTCGCAATACTCAGATCTGTAGGAGCCAGGCCTAGACATATATTTGCTTTAATGACCAGTGAAGCAGTCCTGATCACTGCGCTTGGATGTATGTTAGGCGTTGCACTGTTCTACTCGCTGATAATAATTGGCAAAGGTATACTACAAGCACAATTTGGTATTTCTATCACAATATCCATGCTCAGCAGCTATGAACTACTCCTGCTAGGCGTTATTATGGTGTCAGGCACATTTATCGGTGCAATTCCTGCTATTCGTGCGTATTTTTACTCACTCAATGATGGCATGAGTATCAAAGTTTAAGAGGATTTTTATGTATTCAACTCGATTAGCATCTTGGTTTGTCTCACTCACTGTGATGCTTATGTCTTTATCCGTAATAGCGGCACCACCTAAAGAGATCTTTTGGGACGATTTAATTCCTGAAGGCCACGAGCAGATCAGCAATCAGGAAGCCGCTAGCCATGATGGCGATGATAAAAACTGGGTGCAACCCGATTTAGATGCACCTGTAGTAAAAGCACTCGATGGTAAAAGCGTTAGCTTGCCTGGCTTCGTGGTGCCTCTTGAAGGTAATAGTGAAGTCATTACTGAGTTTTTACTCGTGCCATATTTTGGAGCCTGCATCCATGTGCCACCACCACCGCCCAATCAGATCGTGCACGTGAAGATCAAAAACGGTGTCCCAATTGACAGCCTATATGATGCCATAACCGTGACAGGCACCATCAAGGTAGAAAGTCATAAAAGTGACCTAGCGCAAACTGGCTATACAATGAAAGCCGTTGGTGTTGCACCTTTCGAACTTTAATCTGTATCGAGGAAGTAGATATACTTCCTCGCTCCCATCACAGCAACCATCCTCCCTCAATCTGTCCTTCACAAAATAAACTTATTTCCCACTCAACATCTTTAATATATCGCATCTTGTAGGTTAGATACGCGAGGCTTGCCCAACATGATGCAGAAAACAACCTTTATGGGTGAGAAACCATAGTGCAAAAGGTTAGCGACATTGAACGAAGTGAATCCGCTCTTTTTACTTAAGATGAAACGAGCAGTTTTAACGAGAGGTAATCAATACACCGCTATAAACGCAGCAACCAACTCAGAATAAGCAAAGCATGGATCCTGAAACGAGCTCAGGACGACGTATTTAAACTATGCCGTCGCACTCAACCTAGCCGTCATCCTTAACTCGGTTCATGGTCTATGGTGCGAAAGGCTAGCGACAGCGAACGAAGTGAGTACGCCTCTTTTTGCGCAAGGTAAATATCGTGCGAAAGGTTAATGACACAGCGCGAAGCGCTGGCATTCTTTTCGCGCCAGGTGATTAACGTGCAAAATGTAACGACAACGAGCGAAGCGAGTACGTTCAATTTGCGCAAGGTGAAATAAGCCGTTTTAACTATTGCCAAGGGGCTTAAACGTAAAAAACCCGCTGCATCTCTGTAACGGGTTTGACGTACATGGATGTACTAATGTCGATTAGGTTCATGGATGAATGCTGTTAATCGACCTTTAATTGGGCCCTTGGTGCGCTACGCAGTAGAATGTCCTACTTTCACATGGGCGAAATGAGACCGAAGCGAAGCTTCTCAGTTATGGTGTAAAGGGCTAATGACAACGAACGAAGAGAGTACATTCTCTTTACGCAAGGTGAAATAAGCTATTTTAAACATCGCCGATTGACTTATTGGCGCGATGGAACCCAGCTTCAGGGATGAATAGACAACGCAGAACTATCTACAAAGAAATAACGTAATGCACTAAAACATATAACCGTGAAATGAGCGAGTTTAACCGCTGCTAAGGGACTTAACGCAAAAAACCCGTCGCATTTCTGCAACGGGTTTCTTTAATTGGGCCCTGGCAATGTCCTACTTTCACATGGGAAAGACTCGCCGTCCGCCCCACACACTATCATCGGTCGGGGCCGACCCTTCGGCTATTTCGTTTCATACCAATCCGCTTAAATATCTGATCTAATATAGAGCATATAAAATTACAGACTAAATAACGTTGAACCCAAGTATATCTGAACAGCTTTTAGCGCTTTCTCGAAAAGAACCCAACGCACGTAAACGTATGCGATTACTTGCTGTGTCATTATTTTATGAAGGTCATAGCAGAACCGACATTGCAAAACGCCTTAATATAGCACGGAGTAGTGTTAATAAATGGGTCTCTAGTTACCTAGAGCATGGGCTCGATGGCTTAGACAATAAGCCTATTCAAGGACGTCCATCCAGACTGCAACAGTCTCAGCTTGATCAACTGTCTGAATTTATTAAACGCACAAACACGGAGCTTCAAGGTGGCCGTCTAACCGGTGAGGACATTGTGCATTACATTAGCAGTGAATTTGGTGTTCATTACCACTTAAATCATGTCTATAAAATCCTAAAGCAGCTTGGCTTTAGTTGGATCACAAGTCGTTCAAAACACCCTAAGCAGTCATTACAAAGCCAAGAAGCTTTTAAAAAACTTCCAACTGGAAACGATCCTTCACACACCAGGACACTTACCTCTTGATCGTATCGACGTATGGTTTCAGGATGAAGCTCGATTTGGCCAGCAAAATCCGACTACACGCATTTGGGCTAAGACGGGTACTCGGCCAAGGATTGTGAAACAACAACAGTTTGAATACGGGTATTTATTTGGTGCAGTATGTCCTGCCACGGGCCAAACAGAAGCGCTAGTAAGTCCATTCGTAAATAAAGAAGCGATGACGCAGCACATGCGTCAAATATCACAAGCTACACCAATTGGTAGACATGCAGTAGTGATAATAGATGGCGCAGGTTGGCATACACATGATACTGCGTCAGAATTCAGCAACTTAACGCTAATAAAGCTTCCCCCTTACTCACCTGAGTTAAATCCAATAGAACAAGTATGGAGCTGGATAAGGCAACATTGCTTATCCAATAGAATATTTTCGGGCTATGTAGAAATAGTTGACGAAGTTTCAAAAGCTTGGAATCAATTTATTTCAATACCTGAACGAGTTAAGAAAATGTGCAGTCGTGAATGGATAAAGCTGATTTAATCTTTATGCGGAATGGTATCACTACTGATACCAATCCGCTTAAATATCTGATCTAATATAGAGCATATAAAATTACAGACTAAATAACGTTGAACCCAAGTATATCTGAACAGCTTTTAGCGCTTTCTCGAAAAGAACCCAACGCACGTAAACGTATGCGATTACTTGCTGTGTCATTATTTTATGAAGGTCATAGCAGAACCGACATTGCAAAACGCCTTAATATAGCACGGAGTAGTGTTAATAAATGGGTCTCTAGTTACCTAGAGCATGGGCTCGATGGCTTAGACAATAAGCCTATTCAAGGACGTCCATCCAGACTGCAACAGTCTCAGCTTGATCAACTGTCTGAATTTATTAAACGCACAAACACGGAGCTTCAAGGTGGCCGTCTAACCGGTGAGGACATTGTGCATTACATTAGCAGTGAATTTGGTGTTCATTACCACTTAAATCATGTCTATAAAATCCTAAAGCAGCTTGGCTTTAGTTGGATCACAAGTCGTTCAAAACACCCTAAGCAGTCATTACAAAGCCAAGAAGCTTTTAAAAAACTTCCAACTGGAAACGATCCTTCACACACCAGGACACTTACCTCTTGATCGTATCGACGTATGGTTTCAGGATGAAGCTCGATTTGGCCAGCAAAATCCGACTACACGCATTTGGGCTAAGACGGGTACTCGGCCAAGGATTGTGAAACAACAACAGTTTGAATACGGGTATTTATTTGGTGCAGTATGTCCTGCCACGGGCCAAACAGAAGCGCTAGTAAGTCCATTCGTAAATAAAGAAGCGATGACGCAGCACATGCGTCAAATATCACAAGCTACACCAATTGGTAGGCATGCAGTAGTGATAATAGATGGCGCAGGCTGGCATACACATGATACTGCGTCAGAATTCAGCAACTTAACGCTAATAAAGCTTCCTCCTTACTCACCTGAGTTAAATCCAATAGAACAAGTATGGAGCTGGATAAGGCAACATTGCTTATCCAATAGAATATTTTCGGGCTATGTAGAAATAGTTGACGAAGTTTCAAAAGCTTGGAATCAATTTATTTCAATACCTGAACGAGTTAAGAAAATGTGCAGTCGTGAATGGATAAAGCTGATTTAATCTTTATGCGGAATGGTATGAGTTCGGCATGGGCGGGGCTGGCCTTCCAGTCAGGTGGTTCCAAAATTTTAAGCTATAAACGCAAAAAAGCCCGACTCTTTCGAATCGGGCTTTCTTTTATTTGGCGCTTGGCAATGTCCTACTTTCACATGGGAAACCCCACACTATCATCGGCGCTATTTCGTTTCACTACTGAGTTCGGCATGGAGTCAGGTGGTTCCAAAATGCTATGGTTACCAAGCAAATTCTTTTCGTGCAAATGGTTAATGACGTCTTTTTGTCATTTCATTTGCGCAAGGTGAATTGATTTCTCATAAGAGCTCATCTATTCACAATGCTAAAATCTGGAAGCGTAATTAAATTCTTATCGTCTACTTTCTATTCTTAACTTCTAACAAGTCAAACCACTTTGGCGTTGTATGGTTAAGCCTCACGGGTAATTAGTACGAGTTAGCTCAATGCCTCACAGCACTTCCACATCTCGCCTATCAACGTTGTAGTCTTCAACGGCCCTTCAGTTAACTTAAAGTTAAAGTGAGAACTCATCTCGAGGCTCGCTTCCCGCTTAGATGCTTTCAGCGGTTATCGATTCCGAACGTAGCTACCGGGCAATGCTATTGGCATAACAACCCGAACACCAGCGGTTCGTCCACTCCGGTCCTCTCGTACTAGGAGCAGCCCCTCTCAATTCTCAAACGCCCACGGCAGATAGGGACCGAACTGTCTCACGACGTTCTAAACCCAGCTCGCGTACCACTTTAAATGGCGAACAGCCATACCCTTGGGACCGACTTCAGCCCCAGGATGTGATGAGCCGACATCGAGGTGCCAAACACCGCCGTCGATATGAACTCTTGGGCGGTATCAGCCTGTTATCCCCGGAGTACCTTTTATCCGTTGAGCGATGGCCCTTCCATTCAGAACCACCGGATCACTATGACCTACTTTCGTACCTGCTCGACGTGTCTGTCTCGCAGTTAAGCTGGCTTCTACCATTACACTAACCGTACGATGTCCGACCGTACTTAGCCAACCTTCGTGCTCCTCCGTTACTCTTTGGGAGGAGACCGCCCCAGTCAAACTACCCACCAGGCACTGTCCTCAACCCCGATTAGGGGCCTAAGTTAGAACATCAACACTACAAGGGTGGTATTTCAAGGTCGGCTCCACACAATCTAGCGACTGTGCTTCAAAGCCTCCCACCTATCCTACACATGTAGGGTCAATGTTCAGTGCCAAGCTGTAGTAAAGGTTCACGGGGTCTTTCCGTCTAGCCGCGGGTACACAGCATCTTCACTGCGATTTCAATTTCACTGAGTCTCGGGTGGAGACAGCGTGGCCATGGTTACACCATTCGTGCAGGTCGGAACTTACCCGACAAGGAATTTCGCTACCTTAGGACCGTTATAGTTACGGCCGCCGTTTACCGGGGCTTCGATCAAGAGCTTCGACCTAAGTCTAACCCCATCAATTAACCTTCCGGCACCGGGCAGGTGTCACACCGTATACGTCATCTTACGATTTTGCACAGTGCTGTGTTTTTAATAAACAGTCCCAGCCACCTGGTCACTGCGGCTCTCGTCTGCTTATGGAGCAAGTCCTTCACAAACAAGAGCGTACCTTCTCCCGAAGTTACGGTACAATTTTGCCTAGTTCCTTCACCCGAGTTCTCTCAAGCGCCTTAGTATTCTCTACCTGACCACCTGTGTCGGTTTAGGGTACGATTCGATATAAACTGAAGCTTAGAGGCTTTTCCTGGAAGTAGGGCATCAACAACTTCACCACCGTAGTGGCTCGTCTCGACTCTCAGCCTTAGCGACCCGGATTTTCCTAAGTCACCAGCCTACAGCCTTTCACATGGACAACCAACGCCATGCTTGCCTAGCCTGCTCCGTCCCCCCATCGCATTTATACCAAGTACGGGAATATTAACCCGTTTCCCATCGACTACGCTCTTCAGCCTCGCCTTAGGGGTCGACTCACCCTACCCTGATTAACATGGGATAGGAACCCTTGGTCTTCCGGCGTGCGGGTTTTTCACCCGCATTATCGTTACTCATGTCAGCATTCGCACTTCTGATACGTCCAGCAAACCTTACAGTTCACCTTCAGCCGCTTACAGAACGCTCCCCTACCCCGCATACTAATGTATGCAGCCGTAGCTTCGGTGGTATGTTTAGCCCCGTTACATCTTCCGCGCAGGCCGACTCGACTAGTGAGCTATTACGCTTTCTTTAAAGGATGGCTGCTTCTAAGCCAACCTCCTAGCTGTTTTAGCCTTCCCACATCGTTTCCCACTTAACATACACTTTGGGACCTTAGCTGACGGTCTGGGTTGTTTCCCTCTCCACGATGGACGTTAGCACCCACCGTGTGTCTCCCGGATATTACTTTACGGTATTCGGAGTTTGCAAAGGGTTGGTAAGTCGGGATGACCCCCTAGCCTTAACAGTGCTCTACCCCCGTAAGTATTCGTCCGAGGCTCTACCTAAATAGATTTCGGGGAGAACCAGCTATCTCCCGGTTTGATTAGCCTTTCACTCCTAGCCACAGGTCATCCCCTAACTTTTCAACGTTAGTGGGTTCGGTCCTCCAGTCAGTGTTACCTGACCTTCAACCTGCCCATGGCTAGATCACCGGGTTTCGGGTCTATACCCTGCAACTTAAGCGCCCAGTTAAGACTCGCTTTCGCTACGGCTCCCCTAAATGGTTAACCTTGCTACAGAATATAAGTCGCTGACCCATTATACAAAAGGTACGCAGTCACCCTCGAAGGGCTCCTACTGCTTGTACGTACACGGTTTCAGGTTCTATTTCACTCCCCTCACAGGGGTTCTTTTCGCCTTTCCCTCACGGTACTGGTTCACTATCGGTCAGTTGGGAGTATTTAGCCTTGGAGGATGGTCCCCCCATATTCAGTCAAAGTTTCACGTGCTCCGACCTACTCGATTTCACTTCAGATAAATTTTCGTGTACGGGACTGTCACCCTGTGTCGTCCAACTTTCCAGAAGGTTCCACTAATTACACTGAAGCTTAAGGGCTAATCCGATTTCGCTCGCCGCTACTTTCGGAATCTCGGTTGATTTCTTTTCCTCGGGGTACTTAGATGTTTCAGTTCTCCCGGTTTGCCTCTTACAGCTATGTATTCACTGCAAGATACCGCTAAGCGGTGGGTTTCCCCATTCGGAAATCTAAGTCTCAAGTGCCTCTTACTGGCTTGACTTAGCTTATCGCAAGTTAGTACGTCCTTCATCGCCTCCAACTGCCAAGGCATCCACCGTGTACGCTTAGTCACTTAACCATACAACCCAAAATGGTTTGTATCGTCAAAGACAGTTTTAACTTCGCCAGAAGTTAAGTAATACTAAAGTAGACGCTAATTAATCAACTAAATGATTAATCGGCATTTTCTTTCGAAAACTCTGAATAACAATTACTTGTTATTCGAGAATTTAATTATCAGCTTTCCAAATTTTTAAAGAGCAATATTAATTAGCTATTAAAGCTAACTAACAATCATCTGTGTGGACACTTCGAACAAATCTGTTCTAAATCGTTAAGGAGGTGATCCAGCCCCAGGTTCCCCTAGGGCTACCTTGTTACGACTTCACCCCAGTCATGAATCACTCCGTGGTAAGCGCTCTCCCTAAGGTTAAGCTACCTACTTCTGGAGCAACCCACTCCCATGGTGTGACGGGCGGTGTGTACAAGGCCCGGGAACGTATTCACCGCGGCATTCTGATCCGCGATTACTAGCGATTCCGACTTCATGGAGTCGAGTTGCAGACTCCAATCCGGACTACGACAGACTTTAAGTGATTCGCTTACTCTCGCAAGTTCGCAGCACTCTGTATCTGCCATTGTAGCACGTGTGTAGCCCTACACGTAAGGGCCATGATGACTTGACGTCGTCCCCACCTTCCTCCGGTTTATCACCGGCAGTCTCCTTAGAGTTCCCGACCGAATCGCTGGCAACTAAGGATAGGGGTTGCGCTCGTTGCGGGACTTAACCCAACATCTCACAACACGAGCTGACGACAGCCATGCAGCACCTGTATCAGAGTTCCCGAAGGCACCAAACTATCTCTAGTAAGTTCTCTGTATGTCAAGTGTAGGTAAGGTTCTTCGCGTTGCATCGAATTAAACCACATGCTCCACCGCTTGTGCGGGCCCCCGTCAATTCATTTGAGTTTTAACCTTGCGGCCGTACTCCCCAGGCGGTCTACTTAATGCGTTAGCTTTGGAAAAGTTGTCCGAAGACCCCAGCTCCTAGTAGACATCGTTTACGGCGTGGACTACCAGGGTATCTAATCCTGTTTGCTCCCCACGCTTTCGTACATGAGCGTCAGTGTTGACCCAGGTGGCTGCCTTCGCCATCGGTATTCCTTCAGATCTCTACGCATTTCACCGCTACACCTGAAATTCTACCACCCTCTATCACACTCTAGTTTGCCAGTTCGAAATGCAGTTCCCAGGTTGAGCCCGGGGCTTTCACATCTCGCTTAACAAACCGCCTGCGTACGCTTTACGCCCAGTAATTCCGATTAACGCTCGCACCCTCCGTATTACCGCGGCTGCTGGCACGGAGTTAGCCGGTGCTTCTTCTGTAAGTAACGTCACAGCTAGCAGGTATTAACTACTAACCTTTCCTCCTTACTGAAAGTGCTTTACAACCCTAAGGCCTTCTTCACACACGCGGCATGGCTGCATCAGGCTTGCGCCCATTGTGCAATATTCCCCACTGCTGCCTCCCGTAGGAGTCTGGACCGTGTCTCAGTTCCAGTGTGGCTGATCATCCTCTCAAACCAGCTAGGGATCGTCGCCTTGGTAAGCCATTACCTTACCAACTAGCTAATCCCACTTGGGCCGATCATAAGGCGAGAGCCGAAGCCCCCTTTGGTCCGTAGACATTATGCGGTATTAGCCATCGTTTCCAATGGTTGTCCCCCACCTTACGGCACGTTCCCAAGCATTACTCACCCGTCCGCCGCTCGTCATCTTCTAGCAAGCTAGAAATGTTACCGCTCGACTTGCATGTGTTAGGCCTGCCGCCAGCGTTCAATCTGAGCCATGATCAAACTCTTCAATTAAAAGTTTTTTGAATCCGAAGATTCGTGCTCAATGAATTCTGTATAAATTGACTATATAGTCACTCATAAGAAATTGAGACTCTAATTCTTTTGCTCCTGAATCAAGAGCTGTTAGAACTCAATCTGTACGAGTGCCCACACAGATGATTGCTTCATATTTTTAAAGAACAATGTAACTAACCCTTGGTTAGTTACCGCAGCGTTGCTGCGAAGTGGAGCGCCATAATAACCGCTTCACTTTTAAAGTCAACTAGAAAATTTAATTTTTTAATTAACCTTTCAATTTAACTTTAACCTTCACTTTGGTTTGCGTTTTCTCTCGCATCCCGCCGTGTCAGTGGGTGCGCATTATAGGGAGCTTAGGAAATAGTGCAAGCAATTTTTATAAAAAACTTATGAAAAAACGCTGTTCGTTCAAATATCAACCTAAGCCAGCTATTTCTGTATAAGAACCGAACCAAATAAACGCTATTTAGACAGTACTATTCTATCTAACTATGTAATAAATAAATCCTAAAATGAGCTCAGGAAGACGCAATAAAAATGATTAATTATTGAGAATACAGTAAGCACGCTCTTTTTGCGCAAGGTGAATAACGTGCAAAAGGTTACCGACTGCGAACGAAGTGAGTACGGTTCTTTTACGCAAGGTGAAGTAAGCTGTTTTAGCTATTGCTGAGACAACCACCTCTAAAATCTACAGTCACCGCCAAAACATGCCCAACATTAATAAACATGGATCCTGAAACAAGCTCAGGACGACGATATTAAACAACTGAGCTGTATTTACCCTCCTCGTCACCCTGAACTCGTTTCAGGGTCTATGATCTAAAAGGTTAGCGAAAGTGAACGAAGTGAGAGCGCTCTTTTTGCGCAAGGTGAAATGAGCAGTTTTAGCTGTTGCCAAGGGACTTAAACGCAAAAAACCCGCTGCATTTCTGCAACGGGTTTGACGTACATGGATGTACTAATGTCGATTAGATTCATGGATGAATTAAGTGCAAAGTACAGTGACATAGAGCGAAGCGAGTACATTTACTTTGCGCAAGGTGAATATCGTGCGAAAGGTTAATGACACAGCGCGAAGCGCTGGCATTCTTTTAGCGCAAGGTGAAATAAGCCGTTTTAGCTGTTGCTGAGGAAATCTTGAGTTTGCCTTGTCGGCGGTGAAGGATGCTCCCTTCACCTTGCGCTAATACCATTCCGCATAAAGATTAAATCAGCTTTATCCATTCACGACTGCACATTTTCTTAACTCGTTCAGGTATTGAAATAAATTGATTCCAAGCTTTTGAAACTTCGTCAACTATTTCTACATAGCCCGAAAATATTCTATTGGATAAGCAATGTTGCCTTATCCAGCTCCATACTTGTTCTATTGGATTTAACTCAGGTGAGTAAGGGGGAAGCTTTATTAGCGTTAAGTTGCTGAATTCTGACGCAGTATCATGTGTATGCCAGCCTGCGCCATCTATTATCACTACTGCATGCCTACCAATTGGTGTAGCTTGTGATATTTGACGCATGTGCTGCGTCATCGCTTCTTTATTTACGAATGGACTTACTAGCGCTTCTGTTTGGCCCGTGGCAGGACATACTGCACCAAATAAATACCCGTATTCAAACTGTTGTTGTTTCACAATCCTTGGCCGAGTACCCGTCTTAGCCCAAATGCGTGTAGTCGGATTTTGCTGGCCAAATCGAGCTTCATCCTGAAACCATACGTCGATACGATCAAGAGGTAAGTGTCCTGGTGTGTGAAGGATCGTTTCCAGTTGGAAGTTTTTTAAAAGCTTCTTGGCTTTGTAATGACTGCTTAGGGTGTTTTGAACGACTTGTGATCCAACTAAAGCCAAGCTGCTTTAGGATTTTATAGACATGATTTAAGTGGTAATGAACACCAAATTCACTGCTAATGTAATGCACAATGTCCTCACCGGTTAGACGGCCACCTTGAAGCTCCGTGTTTGTGCGTTTAATAAATTCAGACAGTTGATCAAGCTGAGACTGCTGCAGTCTGGATGGACGTCCTTGAATAGGCTTATTGTCTAAGCCATCGAGCCCATGCTCTAGGTAACTAGAGACCCATTTATTAACACTACTCCGTGCTATATTAAGGCGTTTTGCAATGTCGGTTCTGCTATGACCTTCATAAAATAATGACACAGCAAGTAATCGCATACGTTTACGTGCGTTGGGTTCTTTTCGAGAAAGCGCTAAAAGCTGTTCAGATATACTTGGGTTCAACGTTATTTAGTCTGTAATTTTATATGCTCTATATTAGATCAGATATTTAAGCGGATTGGTATAAATAGACAACGCAGAACTATCTACAAAGAAATAACGTAATGCAATGAAACATATAACCGTGAAATAAACCAGTTTAACCGCTGCTAAGGGACTTAAATGCAAAAAACCCGTCGCATTTCTGCAACGGGTTTCTTTAATTGGGCCCTGGCAATGTCCTACTTTCACATGGGAAACCCCACACTATCATCGGCGCTATTTCGTTTCACTACTGAGTTCGGCATGGGGTCAGGTGGTTCCAAAATGCTATGTTTACCAGGAAATTCTGTGTGCAAGATGTTTAAAACACCTTACTAAAATCTGGAAGCGTAATTAAATTCTTTTCGTCTACTTCTATTCTTAACTTCTAACAAGTCAAACCACTTTGGCGTTGTATGGTTAAGCCTCACGGGTAATTAGTACGAGTTAGCTCAATGCCTCACAGCACTTCCACATCTCGCCTATCAACGTTGTAGTCTTCAACGGCCCTTCAGTTAACTTAAAGTTAAAGTGAGAACTCATCTCGAGGCTCGCTTCCCGCTTAGATGCTTTCAGCGGTTATCGATTCCGAACGTAGCTACCGGGCAATGCTATTGGCATAACAACCCGAACACCAGCGGTTCGTCCACTCCGGTCCTCTCGTACTAGGAGCAGCCCCTCTCAATTCTCAAACGCCCACGGCAGATAGGGACCGAACTGTCTCACGACGTTCTAAACCCAGCTCGCGTACCACTTTAAATGGCGAACAGCCATACCCTTGGGACCGACTTCAGCCCCAGGATGTGATGAGCCGACATCGAGGTGCCAAACACCGCCGTCGATATGAACTCTTGGGCGGTATCAGCCTGTTATCCCCGGAGTACCTTTTATCCGTTGAGCGATGGCCCTTCCATTCAGAACCACCGGATCACTATGACCTACTTTCGTACCTGCTCGACGTGTCTGTCTCGCAGTTAAGCTGGCTTCTACCATTACACTAACCGTACGATGTCCGACCGTACTTAGCCAACCTTCGTGCTCCTCCGTTACTCTTTGGGAGGAGACCGCCCCAGTCAAACTACCCACCAGGCACTGTCCTCAATCCCGATTAGGGACCTAAGTTAGAACATCAACACTACAAGGGTGGTATTTCAAGGACGGCTCCACACAATCTAGCGACTGTGCTTCAAAGCCTCCCACCTATCCTACACATGTAGGGTCAATGTTCAGTGCCAAGCTGTAGTAAAGGTTCACGGGGTCTTTCCGTCTAGCCGCGGGTACACAGCATCTTCACTGCGATTTCAATTTCACTGAGTCTCGGGTGGAGACAGCGTGGCCATGGTTACACCATTCGTGCAGGTCGGAACTTACCCGACAAGGAATTTCGCTACCTTAGGACCGTTATAGTTACGGCCGCCGTTTACCGGGGCTTCGATCAAGAGCTTCGACCTAAGTCTAACCCCATCAATTAACCTTCCGGCACCGGGCAGGTGTCACACCGTATACGTCATCTTACGATTTTGCACAGTGCTGTGTTTTTAATAAACAGTCCCAGCCACCTGGTCACTGCGGCTCTCGTCTGCTTATGGAGCAAGTCCTTCACAAACAAGAGCGTACCTTCTCCCGAAGTTACGGTACAATTTTGCCTAGTTCCTTCACCCGAGTTCTCTCAAGCGCCTTAGTATTCTCTACCTGACCACCTGTGTCGGTTTAGGGTACGATTCGATATAAACTGAAGCTTAGAGGCTTTTCCTGGAAGTAGGGCATCAACAACTTCACCACCGTAGTGGCTCGTCTCGACTCTCAGCCTTAGCGACCCGGATTTTCCTAAGTCACCAGCCTACAGCCTTTCAC